>CAVWMN010000003.1:0-1482052 GCA_963756115.1 uncultured Flavobacteriaceae bacterium | reverse complement strand
CTTTAATATTCTTAAAAACCTTTTTTAAAGTGCCTCTGAACGATGCCATCGGGACAACCAAAGCCATTTTAAGATTCGGAAGCTGAAATTTAAGGGAGGTAATCAGATAATCGTATTCTGCCTCATCGTCACCGAATTCATTAAAATTAAAATCGGAATGGTCCGTATAAAGCATTTTAAATAAAAAAATGGCCAGAATAGTCTTGCCGGTACCTGCGCCTCCTTCAATCAATATATTTTTGTAATCCTTGTCCAGCAGACATTTAAGGATTGTAAGCAATCCGGCACTTTGTTCTTTTGTAAGACTTTTATAGGGAGAATACTTAAACAGGTCAGAATTGTTAATATATTCAACAGAATGCCGTGTAAGTCCGGCAGCACGTAATGAATTCCAAATGGAAATAAACATCTCCCAGTAGAATTCCTTCTTCTGGTAATAGTTATGATTGGCCAAACCCAAATTGCCATTTTGTAATTTGTATACACCATCCCCGGAAATATACTTTATAAGATTCGATTCAATATCTAAAGTGGCAGATTTATTGAATTTTTCACTGGTGATTAAATGAACTGAAGTTAGTCGTTGCTTCCTGTTATTTTTTAAGTGTGCACTCATTCTGGCATATACATCGGTAGTCTCCCCGATGTATGCCTCCATTATCTCCTCATCCCGGATAATATAGACGACAGGCCACAGATCCTTCGCAAAATGATTGGTGTTAAATTCCTCGAATATTCCGGAAGTAAATTCATATTCCGTTAAGACAAACTGAGTTTTTGATTTCATAGTTCGTCATACTTCCTGGCGGTTCCTTTGGATTTACTAACGGGATACTTTTCGCCATTCTTCCGGATCTTATCCAACACAATTTCTTCAACATCCAAATCGTACTTGTCAGCAAGCAGAAAGGCAAAGGCAAATACGTCTGCCAGTTCTTCTTTGATTTTTTCTAAATCAGCATCTGCTGGATCCTTTCCAAAGGAACAATTCCAGCAATTCGCCAGCCTCCACATTAATTGCAAGAGCCAGATCCTTAGGATTATGAAATTGTTCCCAATCCCGGTCGTTTCTGAATTTAAGTAATGCCTGAATTATATTTTCCATACTACAGCTTTCCGATAAAAAGTGATTTGCCTGACAATATAATTGTAAAAATCAAATATAGGAGATAATGTTGGGATTCATTATTCCGACATTAAGACTCCTATGAAATACTCTCACCAAAAGAGAATGAAAGCATGGCATCTTGAGGTATATAGTCGTGGAAGGAAATAGGAGTAAATAGAATAATTAGGTAATTCTAAAAGAGAGGTACCCTACAAATGTCGTGTAATAGAGTTAATAAGAAATAACTCGTCCAACCATCTTAAAGCGCTGTGTAAATTAAATTTATTAATTCCTCCGATGATACTTACACTCAAACAGAGCCCGTTTGGATGATGGTGATTAATTCGCACATGGACAAGCTGCTAGTTTTAAATATTATGTAGCTCCGGAAATTTTTAACGATGTAGTTGATTTTGATATTGAGTTCTATGAGTAATATTCGGTAGTCTACCATTCTTTAGACCTTTTGCTACATTAAAGCTTTGCAATTTAAGACGAAGCTCCACAAGAGTCCTAAACATAAAGCACCACCAATGATTTTAGATATTAGTACGACTGACTGCATTATTTAAGAGATAAATAACCCGAATGGAGGTTAACATACAGCTTAGTACTG
Organism: uncultured Flavobacteriaceae bacterium; assembly: GCA_963756115.1. GTDB lineage: Bacteria > Bacteroidota > Bacteroidia > Flavobacteriales > Flavobacteriaceae > JTS-RE37. The sequence continues at coordinate 1,480,328 of CAVWMN010000003.1, read as the reverse complement.
CGCTCAGAGTGTCATGCGGAAAAACGTAAAATAATCAGCATAAAATTCATATTTTTATATCTGTGATTTGCTCCCAAGGGTGCTCTTTAAGTATAATCCAAACCAAACCTGATGAAAAATATAAATCCTAAAATTAAATTCTTAACTTTTGTCATCTTATCCGTGGGCATTATTTCCAGCTGCAACAAATCAACCTCAGACGAATTTGAAGCAGTTAATGGCAAAACTGAGAAGAAACGCATAAAATCTGTTTCTGTAGTACCTGCTAAGGATCCTGCAGACAGTAAAACCGTTTTGTTTACTTATGATGGTAATGACAGGCTTACATCAGTTACCGATGGCCTGGAAACTTTCATATTTGCTTATAGCAACGGCAAACTATCCACCGCAGCCGGACAAGATGGAACCCTGACTATTGAGGAATTATACGCTTCCCCCTACGATGCTTTTGATACCGGGCAGGTCGAGGTATATGATTCGAATGGGAACCCATCTAAAATCTTGTTTTTTGAAGAGGAATACAATTATAACACAGGGCTCAACGAGATCTATCAGTATATTTTGGAAATTTCATATGACGATAAGCCAAACCCTTTTTACTATACCCTGGATTCGGGGGGATTATCGATGTGTTGGACGGAGTAAAATTTAACTTTAGCATGTCGCCCCAGGCCCCTCGATTGGTAAAGGCTAAAACACTATTTCCAAACAACAACCCTTCCCAAATGGTCTATAAAAACGAAATGGGTGAAATTGTCCATGTTATCAACTTCGATTATGTCTATGACGGGGATCATCCGACCAGTGGCACTGCGGTTGCCGTTTCACCACTGAATAATAGCACTGGAACTTTCTCCATCACTTTTCAATACGACAATTGAAACTGTCCGAGTAAATCTGTGATCCTCATCATACTATAATGGATACAATGTTTGAATCAATCCAAAACTTTGATTTTATTTGAAAGCGCTTTTTTATGCATTATGGATTCCCGTAAGGAATTACCTATGAATCTAAGTAGGTTTGATAGGATGCATTTACCGTCATTTTGTAGTGTAAAGTAAAACCGAATTGCACTTTCAAGGTGACACTTATGTTGGCCCTTTACTAAAAATATTTAAACACAAAAGGCTATTTATTGTGAAAAAAGTATAAATTGTATCCAACTTACCCCCTCCCCATTTTTTATCAAAATAGAAAATAATTAATTGGCCTATTCATAGGCCTGAATTACCATTCTCATGTCAGAAAAACGGGGCGCCCTTATTCTCTTGTTTATTATTTCAATCCTTTTAGGGTGCTCCAAAGACACCCCGGTCCATTACGAAGTAAAAACATCGGCATCCCCCAAAGAGGGAGGAACTACCAGCCCTGCTGCCGCTACCTTTGAATCGAACGAAGAGGTGACCATCTCCGCCATTCCTTCCAAGGGATATTATTTTGACCAATGGCAGGGAGATATTAAAGGCACCTCGAATCCCCTGACGTTTACCATTAAATCCGATACCGAACTGACCGCGGTCTTTTTAGAGTTGGATCAGGATAAAGACGGGGTGCCGGATGAGGTGGACAAATGTCCGGATACAGCTGACGGAGCACAGGTCAATGAGGATGGTTGTTCTCCTGAACAATCGGATTCCGATAACGATGGGGTCAATGATGCATTGGACCAGTGTCCCGATTCGCCCAGTGGGGAGCAGGTCAATTCGGTGGGCTGTCCCTCCGATCAACCCGATGCGGACGGTGATGGTGTGGAAGATGATCTCGATCAGTGCGATAATACCCCTGCCGGGGAACAGGCTGACTCTCAATGGTGTTCCCCAAGCCAAAAGGACAGCGACGGCGATGGGGTGAGTGATGCCACCGATCAATGTACGGATACCCCACAGGGCGCTACAGTGAATGATTTTGGATGTTTAGAAGGTGAAACCGATGGAGATGGTGACGGGGTTAGCAATGAGGTTGATGAATGCCCCAATACCCCTTCCGGGGAAGTTGTGGATGAAAAAGGATGTTCCGTCACGCAGAATGACGAGGATGGGGATGGAGTGACCGATGAAAAGGATCAATGCATTGGTACCCCTTCCGGGGAATCTGTGGATCTCAATGGATGCTCCGATAGCCAGAAAGATAGCGATGAGGATGGTGTAAGCGATGAACTGGACCAGTGCCCCGAAACCCCTTCCGGGGAAGTGGTAGACGCCCAGGGATGCTCAGAAGGTCAAAGTGATGAGGAGGCTCCCGTAATTACCAATGTGGACATAACCAATATTACCACCACCTCCTTCAGGGTTGACTGGACATTGAATGAAGGAAGTAAAGGGTATATCCGGTTCGGGACTTCCCCTGGAGTCTATATCGGCACGACCAATATCGCTAATAACTACCTCACGCATCATATTCAAACCGTAGGCGGGAACAATCCTTTCGATCTACAACCCGCAACAACAGACGATCGGCAAATTTATACGGAAGATCAATATGGAAACTCCGGTTTTTCGTCTGAATTCACTGTTACAACTTTAAACGAAAGTGGTCAAAGACCTTTTATTTTTAATCACGTCAGTGTTGAATGGTCAAGCACCTATACAGTTTGGATTCCGACTGATCCTAGCTTGAATTACAACTACACAGTGGATTGGGGAGATGGTCATATAGAATCAAACTTTACCACAGACGCATATCATATTTATGAGAATGCGGATAAAATCTATGACGTGAAAATAACAGGATCTTTTCCAAGAATTTATTTTGGTGAGTTTGATAGTTTTTCAAGAAGAACCTATACTACTATTAAACAATGGGGTGATCAGGAATGGGTAACCATGGAAGATGCGTTATCTGTTGAATCAGTATCGGTCACGGCCACAGATATTCCAAATTTAAGTAAATGCACAAGCCTGCGTAACATGTTTCAAAACACCAACTTAAGTATCAATGAGTCCATTAGAAATTGGAATGTGAGTAATATTACGGATATGAAAGGTATGTTCCGTGGAAGCAGGTTTAATCGGGATATCTCTTCTTGGAATGTAAGTAATGTGACCGATATGTCCTATATGTTCGCCGATGGAGAACAATATAGCAGTAGTTCAACAACGTATGTAAGGGGTAGCTTTAACCAGAATCTTTCTTTGTGGAATGTAAGTAGTGTGACAGATATGTCAGGTATGTTTATTGGTTGTGATTTTAATAAGACTATCTCAACTTGGGATGTTAGTAAAGTCACGGATATGTCATGGATGTTTTATGGGAGTAGGTTTAATCAGGATATCTCTTCATGGAATGTAAGTAATGTTGAGGATATGTCCTATATGTTTGGCAGTCAAGAATATTATGGTACGCTAATAGGCGATTTTAATCAGGATATTACGTCGTGGAATATTGCAAGTCTTAGGGATATGTCGGGGATGTTTTACTCTTCAAGATACAATCAACCTTTGGAAAATTTGAATGTTAGTAATGTCACCAAGATGTCACATGTTTCGGTCCGCAGAATATAATCAACCTTTGGGAGATTGGGACGTACACAATGTTACGGATATGTCAGGGATGTTCTATCAAGCGTTTGGTTATAATCAGGATCTCAGTGAATGGGATGTTAGTAATGTTGTTCAATGTGGTTGGTTCAGATCTCCAACCTCGGGATGGAAACCACCCAAACCTATATTTTTAAGCTGTAATCCTAATTAAATAAAGTGAGAGATTAGAATATCAGAAATATATTCACTTTTATAGTTTAACTAGTAATTTAAAAATAAGAAACTATTTTATCTGAAATAAATAAGGCGTTGGCGACGGTTAAATTAATCACCGAAATAATTGATAAAAAATTATACCGGCTATATTAACTATAATAAATATGAGGATGTTAGGACAAAGCATTATAACAATCTACTTATCAATATTTTTATTGATTATTGGCTGTTCCAAAGACACCCCGGTCCACTACGAAGTAAAAACATCCGCATCTCCTAAGGAGGGAGGTACTACCAGTCCGGCTGCCGCTACCTTTGAATCGAATGAAGAGGTGACCATCTCCGCCATTCCTTCCAAGGGATATTATTTTGACCAATGGCAGGGAGATATTAAAGGCACCTCGATCCCCTGACGTTTACCATTAAATCCGATACCGAACTGACCGCGGTCTTTTTAGAGTTGGATCAGGATAAAGACGGGGTGCCGGATGAGGTGGACAAATGTCCGGATACAGCTGACGGAGCACAGGTGAATGAGGATGGTTGTTCTCCTGAACAATCGGATTCCGATAACGATGGGGTCAATGATGCCTTGGACCAGTGTCCCGATTCGCCCAGTGGGGAGCAGGTCAATTCGGTGGGCTGTCCCTCCGATCAACCCGATGCGGACGGTGATGGTGTGGAAGATGATCTCGATCAGTGCGATAATACCCCTGCCGGGGAACAGGCTGACTCCAATGGGTGTTCCCCAAGCCAAAAGGACAGCGACGGCGATGGGGTGAGTGATGCCACCGATCAATGTGCTGATACCCCACAGGGCGCTACAGTGAATGATTTTGGATGTTTAGAAGGTGAAACCGATGGAGATGGTGACGGGGTTAGCAATGAGGTTGATGAATGCCCCAATACCCCTTCCGGGGAAGTTGTGGATGAAAAAGGATGTTCCGTCACGCAGAATGACGAGGATGGGGATGGAGTGACCGATGAAAAGGATCAATGCATTGGTACCCCTTCCGGGGAATCTGTGGATCTCAATGGATGCTCCGATAGCCAGAAAGATAGCGATGAGGATGGTGTAAGCGATGAACTGGACCAGTGCCCCGAAACCCCTTCCGGGGAAGTGGTAGACGCCCAGGGATGCTCAGAAGGTCAAAGTGATGAGGAGGCTCCCGTAATTACCAATGTGGACATAACCAAATATTACCACCACCTCCTTCAGGGTTGACTGGACATTGAATGAAGGAAGTAAAGGGTATATCCGGTTCGGGACTTCCCCTGGAGTCTATATCGGCACTACCAATATCGCTAATAACTACCTCACGCATCATATTCAAACCGTAGGCGGGAACAATCCTTTCGACCGACAACCCGCAACAACATACTATTGGCAAATTTATACGGAAGATCAATATGGAAACTCCGGTTTTTCGTCTGAATTCGCTGTTACAACTTTAAACGAAAGTGGTCAAAGACCTTTTATTTTTGCTAACTGGGATGAGGGATCTGACTCTGCCTTTGGTAGTGGAGGAGGATATATTCCAACCGATCCTAATTTCACATACAATTATACAGTAGATTGGGGGGATGGGCATATTGATACAAATGTAACCGGGGACATATCTCATCCTTATGAGAATAGGGAGGATGTCTATTATATCAAAATAACCGGAATATTTCCAAGATTGTTTCTTGGAAGGGATTATGGCTTTTCACGAAGAAGGGATACCGAAATTAAACAGTGGGGTGATATCGAATGGGAGAGTATGGAGGAAGGATGTTCGGTAGAAACACTTATTATAACAGCTACAGATGTTCCCAACTTAAGTAAATGTACAACTTTAAAAAATATGTTTGCAAATTCTACTATGTTTGTTTCTAATGAATCTTTTAAAAATTGGGATGTAAGTAACATAGCGGATATGTCAGGTATGTTTAGAGGAACCACTTTTAGTATGGATATATCAAATTGGGATGTAAGTAATGTACTGACATGTCCGAAATGTTCGCAGGAGGTTATTATTATATTGGATTATCAGATCCCTATCGAAGAAATCCTTTTAACCAGGATATCTCATCCTGGGATGTTAGTCAGGTAAGGAATATGTCGGGTATGTTTATGGGTTGTGATTTCAATCAAGACCTTTCTACATGGGACGTTAGTACTGTAACCAATATGGGTTCTATGTTCGGTGGAAGCAAATTCAATCAAGATATATCTAATTGGGATGTAAACCAAGTGGAAAGTATGTCTAATATGTTCGGTGTTGATTGGGATTCCAATATAAGCTCAATATTCAATCAGGATTTGGGAAGTTGGGAGGTGGATAATGTCACTCAGTGCGGCGGATTTAATGAAGGGAATATTTCATGGACATTGCCCAAACCGAACTTTAACAATTGTGACCCCAATTAATAAGGCCGTCCAATATAGTTTTCGCTCTTTTCTACAACATTAATTTATTGATTTATATATCTTTAGATCAAAATAAAGTTTAACCAGAATCCATAGTCCGCCGATACGATGTGTATACGGCATTTTTAGAAACTAGCTTAGCTAGCGGTACGCACAAGGACCTTTACGAACTCATAACCCGAGGATCACAAACGCGAAAAGAACCCCAGCCCTACTCCCGCACTATCCCCCATTCCTTTGTTTCTCGGATGATTTTAATCAGTACGGCGCAACGCCTCCATATAGCCCGAGATGTAGGCAGCTTTGTTTTTGCTTTTATACTGCATGATATACCGGGGGTGATCAAAGGCCACGATCCGATCAAAAAGCCCTTCCTTTTCATTGATACTGCTCAGGAACTTTGCGTTCTTCTTTCCCAGGACAAAACAGGTGGTGGTATCGATACCAAAATTGATTTGCTTCCGCAGGCTTGATACAATAAATTCCCGCACGGCAGCAAAAAGCTCGGGATAATCATAATAATTACAATTGATCCAGTTCCCCCGGGGACTCTGTACGATAAAACCCAGCGGTGAAGCCGAATTGATATAAAAATGTTGATAAAACGCATCCGCTCCCCCATAGCGCTCAATCAGGTCGTAGATAAATACCGAGGACGGTTCATGAGTCCGGAACGAATTGATTTCAATGTCACAGATCTCCCGCAAGCGTTTGGTATCCGTAAAGGGGACACCCGTGGCACCGGCCCCCAACCGCCCGGGATTGATTCCCAGGATCATTTTTCGCGGATGCGTATCATCATAAAACTTCCTGTAAAATTGTTCCGTAACCTCCGCTATTTCGGGGCTCCCGAACGGGTTCATCACCCGGATGCCCTCCGGTAATTCTCCCGGGAACCGTAGTTCCCGGTTAAATTGGATTACTTTTTCCGCAAATGTTTCCATAAGGCTGTCAGGTGGATTCAAAGGTTCGATGAAACCCGCGTTTATACTGCTGCAAAAAAATAAGTTTTTCCGATTTATCCGTTACGCGTCCGCAAATTTTTTTTGAAATTCCAACCTGCTATGGTTTTCTTAATTTTTTAATGGAGTCCATTTCCTTCCGGGTCCGAAAGACAATAAGGGAATCAAGTTCATTTTTTATGCTGTCCTGCTTCTCATGCCAATTTAGACTGTCCATAGTAGCTATATGATTCCTTATTCTGGCAAACTTTGCTAAGTTTTCACGATTTTTCTCCACTACGAGTTTTGAGGTGTTCCGGGCCTTTATCTCTGCCTCCAGCAAAAAGCCGCAGGCTACCAGGGCCCCGACAAACAGAAAGGCCAGTGTCCCAATTGCATAATTTCTGATTCGCATCATTTTTCGATGTACTGTAACCTCCTCACTGGCCAGGTCAATGGGCGACATCCCATGCAGTTTGGCTGCTACCTTTAATACCTCCTTTTTAAATATGGGGTTGTCCAGCGTAAGGTCCTGTTCCGACTTTGACTGCCGCAGGTCAACATAAAAGGGGGTCTCTTTGAATTCTTCAAACAATGCCGTTGGCAAGGCATTATTTTCAGTGCGGAACCGCTTATTTTCTGCATCCCACTCTATCACGCCCCCGGTCAACACGATCAGGATGGTGTCTGATGTGTGGCTTTCCAGCCAGTAACTGATCTCTTTATTGACCCAATCCGAATGAGCAGATAGCGGAGATCCCAACAGGATAAAGTATTCCGACTCGTCTAACGCTTTTACGATATTATTCCACAAATGCGGGGAGGCCGAAAGGTTGGATTCATCCCGGAATAGTTCCAGGTTCCGTTTCTTATACCAGGGTTTTGCAAATTTGTGCAACGCATGCTGAAGGGCCTGCGCTAACTTACTATCTGTTGCATGGGAATAGGAAATAAAGGCGTTGTACCGATGGCTCATAGTCTTTAAAGATCAGAATAAATGGGTACGTATGCCCAAAACATTTCCAACATTTTTAGCAGCAGCAACAACAGGTACCACCGTCTAAAACTATACCTTATACATAATATGCTGTCTATAAGCTATTTAATGTACAATGAAATATACTTCTCAACTATTAATAGTTAAAATCTATGGCAGGTGGACAAAGGAACCGGGTAATCACCAATATGTGTGCGCCTGCAATACAGGCTTGTTTTACCTGGGAAAGGGGAAACATGATGAAGCCTTTGATTGGTTTAACATCGGGATCGGGCAACACGATGGTCTATTGTTATTCCTCAAACAAAAATTCAAAGTACTCCCCGGGTTACAATAGGATTCCCGGTTGGATGAGATTATGGCCAAATTGGGATCTGGATATTCCGCAAGATCTGTTCTTATTTGTTCTTTTTTACAAACAAAAAACTCCCTGGCTGATTTTTCTTTTCCGGAAATCTACGCATTTTCCACCGCCGCGCCGTCATTGGCTACAATAGGCAGTGTCCCCTACTGTTAACCTTGATCATTGAACAGAATATATCCACCGAAACCCAGTGTAGGTGGGCCCTCTACATCCACCGAAACGTAGTGAAGGTGGAAGGCCGCTTTCCAGGCTATTCCCGCCATTTTTTATACGCATTGATCAATCCGTTGGTGGAGGCATCATGCGATGCTATTTTCTCGTCATTTTTGAGTTCGGGCAGTACTTTTTGAGCCAATTGTTTGCCCAATTCCACCCCCCATTGATCAAAGCTGAAAATATTCCAAAGTACGCCCTGTACAAATATCTTATGTTCGTAAAGTGCTATGAGCTGACCGAGTGTAAATGGGGTAACCTTCCTGAGCAGGAATGAATTGGTTGGCTTGTTGCCTTCAAAAACCTTAAACGGAATCAATTGTTCCATTTTTATTTTATCCATGGAAGCATCTTTCAGTTCGAGTGCGACTTCCTCTGCATCCTTCCCGTTCATCAAGGCTTCCGTCTGCGCGAAAAAATTAGCGATCAGTTTGGGATGATGGTCGCCAATGGGGTTGTGACTGATGGCAGGGGCGATAAAATCACAGGGAATTAAATGGGTGCCCTGATGGATCAGCTGGTAAAAGGCATGCTGGCCGTTTGTACCGGGTTCCCCCCATACCACAGGCCCGGTGCTGTAGGTAACTTCTTTGCCATTTCTATCGGTGTGCTTGCCATTGCTCTCCATATTCCCCTGTTGAAAATACGCCGGGAACCGATGCATATACTGATCGTACGGCAAGATTGCTTCTGTTTCCGAGCCGAAAAAATTGGTGTACCATATGCCCACCAAGGCCATAATAACCGGAACGTTTACCTTGAATTCGGATGTTCTGAAATGGTCATCGGATGCCGCTGCTCCTTTCAATAATTGCTCAAAATTGTCATAGCCTACCGTAAGGGCTATCGAAAGTCCAATACTGCTCCAGAGACTATAGCGTCCGCCCACCCAGTCCCAAAAAACAAACATGTTTTCAGGGGCTATACCAAATTCCTTCACGTCTTTTTCATTGGTTGACAGCGCTACAAAATGAAGGGCAACGGATTTCTTTTCATGGGCCGATTTTAAAAACCAATCCCGCGCCGTGCGTGCGTTGGTCATCGTCTCTTGCGTGGTAAAGGTTTTCGAGGCGATCAGGAAAAGCGTTTCTTCAGGATTCAAGCCTTTCAATGTTTCCGCGATGTGGGTGCCATCTACATTTGAAATGAAATACGCCTGTATACCGGCAATCCAATACGGTCTCAAAGCTTCGGTTACCATAACCGGACCGAGGTCACTGCCGCCAATACCAATGTTAACGATGTTCTTTATTTTTTTCCCGGTGTATCCTTTCCAATCCCCATTGTGGACCTTGTCACAAAATGATTTTATCTTTTGCCGTGCTTCCCGTATGTCGGGCATGATATCTGCACCTTCTACGATTGTGGGTTCCTTTGAAAAGCTTCTGAGTGCTGTATGCATCACCGCCCGATCTTCGGTTTCATTGATTTTTTCGCCCGCAAACATGGCCTCTATGGCCGGTTTTAACTTACAGTCGGCCGCCAACTGCAAGAGCTTATCGATGGTTTCACCGGTGATGATATTTTTTGAATAATCAAAAAGGATATCGCTGAATTGTATTGACATCGCCCTGTACCGGTCTGGATCTTGCTGAAAAAGGTCTTTCATCTGAACTTTTTTCATATGAAGGTAGTGTGCCTGTAAAGCTTTCCAGGACGGGGTTTCTGCAGGATTTATCTTAGGTAACATATTCACGGTTATTAAAGGGTTACACTATTTTTATGAAAGGATTTTTTGAATATATTTTGTAGGAATCAGAACGGCATGCATCGGAAACCCGAAGATACAAAATTGGCAAGACCCCTGACGGCGATCGCTTTTTGGTCAGCCTTTAGGGTGATTTTCTTCAGTGCGCTAATCCCGCTCATCGATTTCCATTGAAAAGTTTGAGCAGGTGCCAGTACCATTTATTTCCTGGAGGTTGAACCCATACGCATTACGTGTATCAGGAGCCGGTTGGCAGTTGCCCGCATGGCAGGATGATAAGAACCCGTCAAAAAAATCGTTGAGACGGAAGCATACTGTGTCAAAGCCAAAAATTTCAGTGGCTTATTCAGTTGATTCATACCTCCAGCCATTGCCAGGGTGTACGCCGCCTATGTTTATATAGTCGACCTTGCTATTGCAAACGTCCCATATCTTTCAATTTGTCAACTTTTGTTTCTGGGCATTGATACTTTTCAGCAATTTATCGTATGGGGCATTGAATTTTTCTATTCCTTCGTCTTCCAGCTTTTGGGTAATCTTATCGATGTCAATACCCTGTTCCTTTAATTCCATTAAGGCCTTATCGGCCTGATCCAGTCCCCCGGTAAGGGTATCGGCCGCCTTACCGTGATCGCGAAAGGCGTCAAGGGTTTCCATTGGAAGGGTATTGATGGTCTCTTTTCCAATCAAAGCCTCAACATATTTGACATCGCTGTACGAGGGATCTTTAACACTGGTACTTGCCCAGAGTACCCTTTGGCGTTGTGCTCCTTTGGATTCAAGCTTTTTAAAACGATCCCCCGAAAACATTTCAAGATAAATTTGATAGGCTTTTTTGGCGGAAGCAATGGCGATTTTTCCTTTCAGTTGGTCCGCACCTTTTTTCTCGAGCAGGGGATCGACCATCACGTCGATGCGGCTGAGGAAAAAACTGGCTACCGAGGCCACAGTATCCAGTGGTTTATTGGCCTTGAGCCGGTCTTCGAGGCCGCCCATATAGGCCTGGGTTACTTCGCGATAGCGGGGAAGCCCGAATAGCAAGGTAACATTGATATTGATACCGTCACTTATGCATTTTCGAATAGCAGGCAAACCTTCCCTGGTGCCGGGGATCTTGATCATAACATTTTTGCGGTCTACCTTTTGCCATAGTTCCTGTGCCTGCCTCACCGTGCCTTCCGTATCACGTGCCAGATGAGGAGAGACCTCCAAACTCACAAAGCCGTCCTTCCCGTGGGTCTTGTCATAGACCGGCCTGAATAGATCTGCGGCCCGTTTGATATCCTTGATGGCCAAATCGAAAAAAATGGAGGCATCGTCATCTTCATTTTCCGCCAGGGAGGCGATATCCGTATCATAGTCATCGCTTCCGCTGATGGCTTTTTCAAAAATTGCCGGGTTGGAGGTTAGTCCGCGCAGGTCGTCATCGGTGATCAGGCTTTGTAGTTTGCCCGAATCCATGATCTGGCGGTCGAGCAGGTCCAGCCAAATGCTTTGATCGAGGTTGCGTATTTGATTCAATGGGTTCATAATCTTTGTTTTTAAAAGTTATATTCAAAAAAGGGTACCACAAGTTGACCAACTAAAAGCCGAAAATTGAGGCCTAATACATATTTTACTGCCCCTAAAGCGTGAACATAGTCACCGTTATATTCAAAGGGTCTTGCTTGGTTTGGTTTCTTTGCGGATGAGCAAATTCCAAATTTTGTATTTCACGGTATATAGTATTCAGTTAAGCAATCCTTACCCTTTTTTTGAAAGCAGTGCCTCGGCTCTTTTCACCACGTTGGCTACCGAGAAGCCATATTCCTTCATGACCTCCCCGCCAGGACCCGATTCCCCAAAGGTATCTACCCCGATACTATCGCCTTCATCGGTCACGTATTTCCGCCAACCGATCGTAGATCCTGCTTCCACCGACAGCCGTTTTCGCAAAGCCTTCGGTAACACCTTTTCCTTGTAGTCTGCGGACTGTTTTTCAAAGAGGTTCCAGGAAGGCATACTCACCACGCGCGCGTGGATGTTTTTCTCTTTCAGTTTTTCCTGGGCTGCCAATACCAAATGCACCTCCGACCCGGATGCAATTAATATTACGTCGGGCTTTCCTTCCGGTTCCGAGAGGATATAGGCTCCTTTCTCAAGGGCGTTGGCTTTGGTAAATTTGTTTTGATCGATGACCGGAATTCCCTGACGGGTCAACAGCAGGGCTACAGGGCCAGCTGTATGTTGTATGGCTACACGCCAGGCCTGTGCCGTCTCGTTGGCGTCAGCCGGGCGGACGACGGTTACATTGGGAACCGAACGCAGCCCTATCAATTGTTCGACGGGTTGGTGGGTGGTACCGTCTTCCCCCAGGCCAATGCTGTCATGGGTAAAGACGAGAACCAGGCGTATTTTCATAATAGCCGCCAACCGGATCGGTGGCCGCATATAATCTGAAAATATCAGAAAGGTGGCGCCATACGGTATCAGATAGTGGCTAAGCGCCATCCCATTCAGCACGGAACCCATGGCATGCTCCCGTATGCCAAAGTGAAAGTTGCGCCCATCCCGCTGTGTTGATGAAAAGGATTGGTAATTCTCAAGCAGGGTATCGGTCGATGGGGCCAGGTCGGCTGATCCACCGATCAATTGGGGAAAATGGTCGGCTATTGCATTCAGGGTTTTGCCGGAGGCCTTGCGGGTAGCAATTTTTTCGCCCGGCGCAAACACCGGCAGCTGTTTTTCCCAACCATCGGGCAGTTTTCCATCGCGTATTCGTTCATATTCCCGGGCCAGGTCAGGATGCTTTGCTTTGTAATTTTTGAAAAGTTCGTTCCATTCCGCTTCCTGTTGCGTTCCTTTCTTACCGGCTTTCAGGTAGGCATTGCGGACTTCATCGGGAACCACAAAATTTTTGTCCGGGTCAAAACCGAAGTTCTCTTTGACAAGGCGTACTTCATCCGCACCCAACGGAGCACCATGTGCCGCCGCGGTATCCTGTTTATTGGGGCTGCCATACCCGATATGGGTTCGTACCTTGATCAGCGAGGGACGCTGGGTTTCGTTTTGCGCCGATTTTATTGCGTCCGAAATGGCACCAAGATCGTTGCCATCCGAAACACTTTGAACATGCCATCCATAGGCCTCGAACCGTTTGGCCACATCCTCATCGAAGGCCAGGTCGGTATCGCCTTCTATTGTAATATGGTTGCTATCATATAGGTAGATGATATTGCCCAATTTAAGGTGCCCTGCCATGGATGCGGCTTCTGCCGAAACGCCTTCCATAATATCGCCGTCGCTGCAGATGGCATAAATTTTATAATCAAAAATGGGAAAGTCGGGCTTATTGTAGCGTGCGGCCATATACTGCTGTGCAATGGCAAAACCCACGCCATTTGCAAAACCCTGGCCCAAAGGACCGGTAGTGACTTCGATGCCCGGCATCAGGTCGTATTCGGGATGCCCCGCGGTTATGCTATGCAATTGCCTAAAATTTTTCAGGTCCTCCATAGTGACGTCGTATCCCGTGAGATACAAAAAACAGTATTGCAACATACAGGCATGTCCACAGGAGAGGATAAATCGGTCGCGATTGGCCCATTCAGTATTTTTGGGATTATAGTGCATGGACTCTGTCCAAAGGACATGACCTATCGGGGCCAGGGCCATGGGGGTTCCTGGATGCCCTGATTCTGCCTTTTGGACGGCATCCGCTGATAGGATTCGCACGGTATTGATACTTTCAAGGGTTATATCCTTTGTTTTCATGATTGTATAGTGCTAGTAGTTGATACGATTAGGTATTATAAAAACCCGGTGTGGTTATTAGCTAACCCGTTTCAAATTTTTCCTTAAGGTACAAATATTGCCAATGGATTCTCAGCCCTTATGGTAATAAAAAAGTAGGCGATGAAGTTTTTTTTATTCCTTGCCCAGGACGATGTCAGGGAGGAAGGCATATTCACCGTTCGGGATTTTGGCAAACTCTTTCATTAGGTGCTGTTTCTATGGCTCAGAAGATTTATCTCGATTAAGCATACCGGCTTTTTCTTTCGAAGGAGGAAGTACAGAAAATCGTCAATGCTACTTAAGATGATTTCTTTTTTATCCCTTTTTGCTTGTCCAAAAAGGAGTGCAAAAAGGACACCTTCTCCGCAGGCATTTTTCCGCACAGTGGAAAACCGGCTCAGAAACTTCGCCACCACGCCCATGCGTGGCGGTACCCCTCGAAGCTTTCTTCGCCTATACTTCGGAGAAGGGTATCCTAACCGACAACTATTGGTCGGGCCAGGCCATTACCCACACAATTTGAATATACGGAATACCATCTTTGACCATTGAACTATTAAAACAGACGACGGCTGCCCGTTGAGTTCAGGCGGGTAGGCAGTCGAAATGTTATTGACGAGGGCTTCCCCTCCTTCGCAAAATGCACGGAGGACTGGTGCGCTCAGCCTGACATACAGATTCAAATGTTGTCCTGTAAACTAATTATCATGGATTGCGAACCACTAACAAATTTGCAAAACTGTCATATTGAGCGGACCTGTCCTGCGAAGCCGCAGGCGTAGGAGGAGTCCAAATAAAAGTTTTGCAAATTGTTCAATTCTACTTCAGAAGCGCTTCATGAAAAGGGCTTCGTGAAAACCGCTTGATTTGCTACAAAAATAAAAATAGGCCGAAACCTTTCTATTTAACTCATTGGTAATTGAGACGCCGGAAGGATTATTAGAAATAGCAGGGTCAATGTGAGGTATGAAGAATGCAGTGAGCTGGTTAATATACTTGTTTATCTAAACCTGTTTCCAGGAATAACTATCTCTGGTTCGCATAGTTGAAGTTATGCCTGAGTAATGCTTATGCATGGCTAAAGAATTTCGAAATGAACAGGAATTTGGAAGATTTCTGCCAGCTTCCCGGCTCCTCCCAGAGCAAAATGTGTATATTCAAAATCCTGGTAACACGAATCATACGCACAAAAAAAGTAAGTTCTGCCAGTAAACATCCAACCATAATGCTCAATGGGATCACATAAAGTCAATAAAATTGACACCGCCAGGCGGGCCGGATTCGTTCGACATCTGCTGAGCGACATACAAGCCCTGGAAATCATGCTGGAAAAAAACCTGGTGGAGAGCGATATTGTCCGGATCGGCTGCGAACAGGAATTTTGTCTCGTCAATACCAACTGGCGTCCTTCAAAAAATGCCGTTGACATCCTTGAGGCGCTCCAGGATCCTCATTTTACCACCGAACTGGCCCGTTATAACCTTGAGATCAACCTGGACCCGGAAGAGCTTAAGCTCAATTGCTTTACGAAGGTTGAAGATCAATTGAGGTCCCTGCTTGCAAAAGCATCCCATGTTTCACAAAAATTCAATACCCGGATCGTGCTCGCAGGTATCCTGCCCACCATCAGCAAAAATGAGTTGTTACTGGAGTTTATGACGCCAAGCCCGAGATACCGTTTGCTAAATGAAATAGTACGGCAAATGCGGAAAAGCGACCTGACACTGCACATTCGGGGGGTGGATGAATTATCGATTACACACGATTCGGTCCTTTTCGAAGCCTGCAATACGAGTTTCCAGACCCACCTGCAAATTGCCCCTGACAACTTTATCCCGAGCTACAACTGGGCCCAGGCTATATCCGGGCCCATCCTCGGCATTTGTGCCAATTCCCCGCTGCTGTTAGGGCGGGAGCTATGGAGCGAAACGCGGATCGCCCTTTTTGAACAGAGTATCGATACGCGAAGTTCTTCCTATTCCCTGCTCGACAAAGAGGCACGGGTCACCTTTGGTAATCACTGGGCCTCCGGTTCTATTGTCGACATTTTTAAGGACGATATAGCCCGGTTTGAGATCATGCTGGCAGCGGACATTGAAACCAATTCGCTGGATGAACTTCAAAAGGGAAATATACCCCGGCTTAAAGCCCTTGCACTGCATAACGGCACAATTTATCGCTGGAACCGCCCATGCTATGGGCATGGTAAAGACCAGGCCCACATCCGGATCGAATGCCGGTATATCCCTGCCGGGCCTACCGTGTTGGATGAAATGGCCAATTTTGCACTGTGGGCAGGGTTGATGATGGGAAGGCCTGGAAAATTTGACGATATGTCCGCTTGTATGGATTTTCGTGATGCTAAATCCAATTTTATAAAAGCGGCAAGGACGGGCAGCAGCAGCATCCTGTCCTGGATGCATGAGCAGGTCTCCGTACGGGATTTGATGATCCGGGAATTACTTCCAATAGCCTATTCAGGCCTGGAAAAAGCACGTGTCGATAAAAACGATATCGAACGCTTACTCAGTATCATTGAAAAACGGGCAAAGGGTATGACCGGGGACCAATGGAATGTCAGGAACTATCGCAAGCTCAAAAAGCATATGAAACAGGATGACGCCCTTGTCACCTTGACCAAAGACATCTATGAAAACCAACAGACACTGCTGCCGGTAAGCGAGTGGCCCGAATGTGACACCGGTTCCAAAATCCTTGCAAATGCCTACCTGGCGGAACATATCATGTCCACACAACTTTTTACGGTCAACAAACAGGATTTGGCAGACATGGCCACCAGCATCATGCAATGGAAAAACATACATCATGTCCCCGTAACGGATGATGCAGGCGAACTGTGCGGATTGCTTACCTGGAACCATATGAAAGAATATGTAAAGGAAGGTCCGGGCCAAAGCGGGACCACGGTATCGGATATAATGGTTCACAAGGTCATCACCATCACGCCCGATACGAATATCGGGAATGTGGTCCGGTTGATGAAAAAGCATCAAATTGGATGCCTGCCCGTGGTACAAAACAAGACACTGATCGGGATAATTACCAGAAAGGATATGGTCGGACTGTCATTTGGAGAACTGTAAAGCTACGGATGTGCTGACCCGGTGGCAGCTTGGGGTATTACTGAGCAGGATAAACACTTCCCCTAAAAATTAGTATGACTGTAAGGGTAATTGGCGGAAGCTTCCCATACAGTTCGGACGGGTGCGTGCCGAAGGAAGTTTTTGCCGGGGATGGACGATCCCTTAACAGGTGCTTCCCCCTAAGGCTGTGGGGCCGATTCCGAAATAACCATAAAAGGAATATCGATCTTTAAAACCATTTTTTCGATCACGGGTTCCCGCAGCATTTTTTCCAATACACCGTGTTCGTTGTTCACCATATAGAGCATGTCCAGCTCCGAATTCGCTAAAAACAGCTGCAGGATCGTTGTTTTGCTTATAAATTTAGGTATCCTTTCAACCGAATTCGATAAAGGTGAAAGATAGGACAGAAGGGAATCCAGGTTCTTTTTCTGGGATGTATCCAGCTTTTCCTTTTCATCCATATGTATTATTCGGATAGCCGCCCCCGAAAGCAGGGCCATTGAACGCAGGGGATCCAGAATTGTGAAATCGAAAGGTTTTTTAAAGTCCGTAGCGAACCCTATTTCCATGGGAATCATGAGTTGGGCTCCTTTTGGTACCGTGAGGATCGGGCATTTTTTTACCGATTCCAATGTTTTGGTCGTATTGCTTCCTAAAAAAACCGGGATGCTGCTCCTTTTTCCTTTGTTCCCCAATACGATCAAATCGATTTTTAATTCATCAATGAGCGCATTCATAGCGGGAACCAGGTCACCAGGCCTGGAAATTACCTGGTAGCTATGTTCGGGATTGGTATTTTCCTTCCTGATCTTCCGTACGGTATTGTTCAGACGGGCTATTGCCGCATCCTTTACTTCATCCGGGATTTCCCGGCCCGTATGGATGGAGTTTTTTTTAAAACCTTTTGCGCCTCCATATACATTTAACAGAAAGAAGGTACACGACTTGTTCTTAAAAAGCCCGGTCGCGTAACGAAGGGCATGGAATGCGTTATTCGAAAAATCAGTCGGCACCAGGATATTTTGCATAGGATTATCTTATTTAAACACCAATGATATGATGGCATTTTTAAATCGGGAATGATGTTTGTCATATTTTGACGTAAACCTGATACTTAAATTTGCTCACAACGACCAAAAATTTCGTGTTATGGACAAAATTTCGACAATATTGGTGCCTTTTGATTTTTCGGAAACTGCTCAAAAAGCTTTAGGGTACGTGGCCGAATTCACAGGGCGCAATGATGATATACAAATTGTATTGGCCCATATTTCCAAAGATGGAAATTTTAAAACACCCCCGGAACGTATAAAGGAACTGGAGGAAAAGTATCATGCTGTCCTCAAAAACAAACTGGAATGGGTAACCCGGGACGGAACGCTGACCGACGCCTTGTTGGATATCCGGAAAACCAAAGAGATAGACCTTGTGATCATGGGCACCCATGGTACCCATAGAGAAGAGACCAATACCTCGAAGCTTGTAATGGCAGCCGAATGCCCGGTGCTGGTAATACCTGTGGATTATCAAGGATTTTCAATTAAAGCGCATCGCCCTGGTACTTGGAAAGGAGGAGATAGACGAACCTGGAGACTTGGGGATCCTGTTGGAAGTAGCCCGAAGGTTCAACGCGAAAGTACATGTCGTAACAATAGCGAACAAA
Source organism: uncultured Flavobacteriaceae bacterium (assembly GCA_963756115.1). Lineage (GTDB taxonomy): Bacteria > Bacteroidota > Bacteroidia > Flavobacteriales > Flavobacteriaceae > JTS-RE37. The sequence goes on along the minus strand of CAVWMN010000003.1, from coordinate 1,461,450 downwards.
CCCGGTAGTTACGGTTATTCAAAAGAAGATGAAAAGAACGAGAATACCATAGCCTATTACCTCGAAAATTTTTACGCGGATCGTGTTTTTATCAAAAATACAGACATCGTAGATGGCATACTTTCATATGCCTCCAAAAAGAACATGGACCTTATCGCCATACTTCCAAGAAATCATACCAGGCACAGTGACCCCTCCGAAGGGCAGTTGACACAATTGCTGACGCTGGAGTCAAAAATACCCGTATTGGCCATTGATTAAAAACCAGTAACCTCATGTAAATAAAACCCGAAGTCGCTCTGGCTGCGTCCGGCGACCCGGGGAAAAAAAGATAAAGAATAATGGAAAAAACAATAGCAAAAAACAAGGGCCTGAAAAAGTACGGAATAAAAAACGTTTCCGCCCATTGGAACCTGGATGGGGAAACCCTTCAAAAATTGACGGTAGAGCAGGACATGGGAACGGAGACCGCGAATGGTACACTCTGTGTCAACACCGGAAAATTTACGGGAAGATCGCCCAAAGACCGTTTTCTGGTCAGGGACGCGTACACCAAAGATATCGTTTGGTGGGGAAGAACCAACAAACCGCTGGACCCTGAAAACTTCGACAGATTATATTCCGAAGTAGCAAACTATTTATCGGGTAAAGACGTCTATATTCGGGATGCAGCTGTATGTGCTGATCCGGAATACAGGTTAAACGTCCGTACTATTACCGAATATCCATGGTCCAGCTTTTTTGTCAAAAATATGTTCCTTCGTTTGGAGGGAGATGAACTGGAGAATTTCCAGGAAGATTGGCTGGTGATCTGCGCGCCGGGCTATACAGCAAAGGATCCGGAAGATTTCGGCATCCGGGCGGCTAACTTTTCCATTCTCAATTTTACAAAGAAAATTGCCCTGGTGGCAGGGTCTGCCTATACAGGAGAAATAAAAAAAGGAATCTTTTCAGCCCTGAACCTCATCCTTCCAACGGAGAAGAACGTGCTGCCGATGCATTGCTCGGTAAATGTCGGGGAAGCTGGGGATACCGCGATTTTCTTCGGACTTTCAGGCACGGGCAAAACCACCCTGTCCGCAGACCCCAACCGTAAACTGATCGGCGATGACGAACACGGCTGGACAGCTGATAACACCATATTTAATTTCGAGGGAGGTTGCTATGCCAAGGTAATCGATCTTAGCGAGGAGAACGAGCCCGACATCTACCGGGCTATACGCCCCGGGGCACTCCTGGAAAATGTCGTTTTTAAGAAAGGTACAAAGGAGGTGGATTATGCGGATAGTTCCATTACCCAGAACACCCGTGTAAGCTACCCCATCGATCACATCGATAACATACAGGTTCCTTCCTTCGCAAAAAATCCGAAGCATATTTTCTTTCTTACCTGTGATGCCTTTGGTGTATTGCCCCCGGTATCGAAACTTACGCCCGGACAGGCGGCCTATCATTTTATTTCGGGCTATACGGCCAAAGTCGCCGGGACGGAAGCCGGTATCCATGAACCGGTTCCCTCGTTCTCCGCGTGTTTCGGCGAACCTTTTATGCCTTTACACCCTACGGTATATGCAGAAATGCTCAGCAAGAAAATGAAAGCCGCAGGGGTTAATGTGTGGCTGGTCAACACGGGTTGGACCGGTGGGCCTTACGGAGTCGGGTCGCGGATCAAACTAAAATATACCAGGGCCATGATTGCCTCGATCCTGGCAGGCGATCTGGAAAAAGTGGATTACGAACAGCATCCCATTTTCGGGCTGCACATGCCCAAATATTGCAAAGGGGTGCCCACCGAGATGCTGGATCCAATGAACACCTGGCTGCAAAAAGGGGCGTATGTGAGCAAGGCCATTCAACTGGCACATTCGTTCCACCTGAATTTTGACAAGTTTATCAACGAATCCTCCGATGAGATCATGCACGGGGCGCCCCTCATAGATGCGCACCAGATTCTGGACCATCACCTGTAATAAGGAAGGGTTGCAATCCGGGAAGCGGATACCAGGACCGTTGTCCGAAATCGGACAACCCTGAAACCAATAGCGAGGAGTAAGGCCCTGGGGCCGTAAAGGAATCCTAAATTTTCTGTTATGAAAAATGTATTGCCCTTGTTTGCATTCCTGATTATCTTCAGTTGCAAAGACGTACCGAAATCCGTTGAAGTAAATAAGCGTTCCCCAAATGCGGTTGCCCAATCGGGCGAAAACCATCCCGGCAGGCGGATCCTGGAAACAGAATGCTACATCTGCCATAATCCCCGGGCAACCGAAGAAAACATGATCGCCCCACCCATGATTGCCATTAAAATGCACTATATCGACGGGAATACGACCAAAGAGCAATTCAGGGACGACCTTATTAAATGGATTAACGACCCGGAGACGGAATCGAAGATCCCAGCGGCCCATAAACGCTTTGGTCCGATGCCGTACATACCCTACCCGGATGATGCCATTGAACAGGTAGCGGATTATCTGTACGATTATGAAGTGGAAAAACCGGGCTGGTTCGATGCGCATTATGAGGCCGAACACGGTAAAGGGGATCTGCCTGGAAAACCCACAACCCAGCCCTCTGAAACGCCCCGGGAAAGGTATGCCAGGATCGGGATGGAATATGCCCAGGCATCCAAAGAAGCTTTGGGCAAAAACCTGCTGAAAGCCATCCGGCAAAACGGCCCTGTTGGAGCTGTTGGTTTCTGCAATGTGAACGCACTGCGCCTGACGGATAGTATCTCGGTCATGAAGAACGCAGTCATAAAAAGGGTGTCAGACAAACCCAGGAACCCTGATAACCTGGCCAATGAAGAGGAGTTGGGGTATATCCGGTATTACAAGAAACTAACTGCCTCCGGAAAACAACCAAAGCCCATTGTAAAAACCGAAAAGGGGGAGGTGGATTTTTATTTTCCCATTACCACAAATGCCATGTGCCTCCAATGCCACGGAAAACCCAACGAACAGATCCAACCGGAAACCTTCAGGGTCCTGAATAACCTGTACCCCGCCGATAAGGCGATCGGGTATGATGCAAATGAAGTCCGGGGTCTCTGGGCTATTAATTTTGATACCGAAACCGAAGAATAGTCGTGCAACCCTGGCCACCTGAACTGGTTCGAGGCAAGAATGATAAACGCTACATTGTACGATTACGCTGATTTGGACCGAATCAACTATCTGGCGTCTTGTGCCTTGCTTTTACCCTCACCGGGCAACACATGGATCGTATTCTGGAGGGTTCCCTGTAACGGGCTGCCTGCTTCATCAAGTATATCATACGTTATGGTCATCACATCTACAGGGGCTATTTCATCTATAATCAGTGCTACCCCTTTTCCGTCCGGTGTCAACCGTGCTTCCGTTATAGACAGGGTTTGAATGTTGTGGCGATCGGAACCATACTGGCTGCTCCTGACCAGGTCCCAGGTTTTTACGGTGTACCTGGATACATCAGTGGCAATCCTGGCATCCAACCGGGTGGCAAATGTCAGGTTCATCCCGTCACTCCTGGCATTCAAACCGACCGGCAGGGGGATGCTTTTGCCTGTATAGCGGATTCGGTACAGATCGCCGGTCCGCATATTCTGGTTGGTGCCCCAGGCTTCCATACCACACAGGTACAGCTGCTGGTCATCCGGGTTGAAACGGCCCCGCATCACGCCGGTGTAAAATTGCATCCCCGGGATATCGATGACACCCCCTTGCCGCTGCCCCGCCACTTCTTCCTGCAGCACCAGCTGCACCTTCCCAAAGCCATACGAAAAACTCAAAAGCCCCCCGTCCAGGGGGCCCCACTTTTTGCTGTCCACCCAAAGCAGTTCCGACGGGGAACGGTCGAACTCCATGTCTACCCATACCATGGGTTGTTCCATGGCAGCCCGGGTGCTATCCTTCGGCGGATCATATCCCCACATATTGCCATAAAATCCCTTTTTTGAACCGGTTTTTATCCAGTTGATGCGATTCATCGGGTTCCAGTACCCTTGCTGGTCGGTTACCAGGAAACTCCCATCCGGATTGATGCATACCCCATTGGCCGCACGAAACCCCGTTGCAATGATCTCCGAATGCGATCCATCGGAACTCACCTTGATCAGGGTACCATGTTGGGGGATCAGCGCCTCACGGGCATGCCTGCCGCTTTTTGCGTAATACAGGTTGCGCGCTTTATCGGCCTGCAACCCCATCGCGAATTCATGAAAGTGATCCGTAACCTGGTGGTCATGGTTAAAGCTCTCATAAAAATCAGTCTCCCCGTCCCCGTTTAAATCCCGGAGCCGTACGATCTGGTCGCGGCAGGTAACAAAGATTTGCTCATCGATTACCTTGATGCCGAGCGGTTGGAAAAGTCCGGCCCCTATACGTTTCCATTTTAAGTTTGTACCCCCGTCCGTAAGACCCGTGATCAGCCAAATATCCCCATCGGTGGTACAGGCCACCGCGGTATTCCCATCTTCCAGGAAATCGATCCCGCTGAGCTTCATCCGGCAATTCCAGGGGTTCTCATACGGGGGGCTCAATTGATCCACAGCGAAGATACCCTCGTCAGATCCACTGGTAATGGTACTGCTCACTTCCTCCGGGTAACGCGCAGGTCCACCCCTGGTATGCCTGGCAAGGGATTCGGGAGGATTGGATGAACCAACAACAGCATCCATAGCCGTACCGTCCCCACTGCCAATAAACAATTTTACCCGGGCTGCCTGCGTTTTGTTTACCGTCATCATGTGGTAGCCATCTTCCTGCGAAAGGGATGCCCCACTTCCCGCCATGCGTACCAAGGAACTTATTGGAGCGACCCGAAGTTTCAGCAGGGAGCCCGATGGGGAACTGTTCAAGGTCCTGGTAAAGATGGTTTGGCCGCCTTTTTCCTCCATCCCCAATTCTTCCAAAATTTGGGCCGAACCTACTGTATACGAAATAATGATATGATCCCCGTCAACATAGAGGCCTTTATAGTCGGCCCAGGTTTTGGGCAGCGGTCCAAATTGCCTTCCATCCCTGGCTGTAAACCTCGGGTCCTTAAAAGTCCCGTCAACCGGATGTGCCCACCCGGGGCCCGTAGGGGTTTCAAAGTGCAGCTTGCCAATGGTCCTGGGGTAGGTCTCATGCCGGTCATTGAGCAGGATGCCATCCCAATCGATAAACCCATCACCAGTCCACCCCCCGGCGACCCGCATGACATCATGGTCAAAGATCATCCATGCCTTCCCTTTGGCAATCCCTCCTTCGCCTGTATCCAGGCGGATGGCAATTCCCTTATACGCAAAATTGTTCCTGGTATAATCTTCATCGGGGAACGGCGTCGGGCCTGGGGAATGATACCGCTCCGGCCCGGTTTCAGCATCTGCCAGCTCATAGGTGTTGATAAAGAAATCCCCGTAATCCTGATCCTGCCACGGATGGTAGGGTTTCGGTTCGGGCCCCCGCGAACTGCCTTTGGGAAGTCCCGCAAGGTACCCCTGCGATACTTTGAAGTACTGCTCCGGGTTGCTGTCTTTTACAAATTCCTCGCGTATGAAGGCTATTACGTCATATTTCTCCTGCGGGGTAAGCGTTAATTGGGGAGGCATGGAACCAATCCCCTTTGTAACGGTCTGGTATAGGGAAAAGGGATCTGAACCCGCTTTGAACGGCTGTTCCCAAAACTTCAGGGAGGAGGGGATAGACCCTTCAATTTCAGGATTCCCATGGCAGTTGATACAATTGGAGTTGTAGATCCGGCGGCCGCGCTCAACCGAATCCTCACCCAATTCTTCAATTATAGCGGCATGGTCGATGTCGCTTTCCTTTTCCCGGACATCATTGTCGGAGAGGAGATACGCTACACGGGACCGGTCAATTTCAACGGGATCCGTAGATTGCTTTACCGCTTTAAAAGGCAGCAACTTTATCTTCGAATAACAGGGTACCGCTAAATTCCGCATCCCCAAAAGAACCTTCCAGCAGCATGGGGATCTCCCATTTTTCAAATTCCGCTGACAGCTCATTATGGGCAACCGTTAGATTCTGAAGTTCGATCTTTCCCAGCTGGAAGGAATTGATACGGCCCCTGGTAGGCTCCGTTAGCACTTTCCAGTTTTAAAATCCCGGTGATCGGTTCCTCGCCTATCGCGAATTCAAAGTCCCAGGATCCCTCGAATTTCGGGTCCGAACAACTTGTAACTGCGAAAAGTAACAGCATTAAAAAGATGCCCTGGAGATTCCTGAATATGCCAAATATCACTCTTGACAATGTAGCCGTTACCTGCATGCTGCGTATCTTTTTTTGTTTCTGCCTAAAGGAAAGGAGTCCTGCCGGGGGAGACAACCTGTTAAAGATAAAATTAAATCGGTCATCCAAAAAAGTATGCTTAAAAGTAACCCACGTGAAAAGAGAATACGATGAGGGTCGGGGCCTGGGGAAATTTGGTGTTCCAGCCATAGGGTTTTGTTGGGTTCGACTGCCTTTTTAGCCTCCACAGAACATTATTGAGTCTTCACAGAACATGCTGTTGGAAAATTGCTAAGTAGCTTTATATGAAACAATATGTACCACAATTTCTAAAAACAACGGATATGAAAATTTCAAATGTCAGAGCTGCTTTCGGGCGCCGCGAATTTATCGAAGTTGAAAAAAATGTCAGGCTTCATGTTAGCGATTTGGGTGAAGGTACACCCGTTATCCTGATCCATGGCTGGCCCCTGAGCCATGCCATGTTTGAATACCAGTTTGCTGATTTAGTAAAAAACGGCCATCGGGTTATTGGTATTACCCTTAGGGGATTCGGTCAGTCAGACAAACCCTATGGAAAATACGACTATGACGTTTTTGCAGAGGACATCAAAGTTATCCTCGAGGAATTGCAAATAGACAACGCCGTTCTGGGTGGATTTTCATTCGGAGGTGCAACGGTGATCCGATTTGCCTCAAAATACAGGAATGAGCACCTCAGCAAACTGGCACTCTTCGGGGCAGCCGCACCCTGTGAAGTACGCAGGGATGATTTTCCGTACGGGCTGCCGGTTGATGTTCTGAATTACCTTATTGAGCTGAATGCTGCCAATCGCCCTCAGCTGATAGAAGAATTTGGGAAATTGTTTGCGGCTTCAGAGACAGCATTGCCGAAAGGCATTATGGAATGGCTTGCCAAGATCCAATTCCAATCCTCTCAATATGCCATGGAACAGGGACTCTATATGATCCGTGATTCTGATCTCAGGATGGATCTGGAGAAAATAACAATCCCTACAGCTATTTTCCATGGAAAACTTGATAAACTGTGCCCATTTGAACTGGCAGAGCAACTCCATCTGGGAATCAGGAATTCTATACTCGTTCCCTTTGAAAACAGCGGGCATGCATTATTCCTGGAGGAACGGATAAAATTCAATAAGGAGCTGATCCAATTTATCAATGACACCCCGCTTGTAAAAGGGATGAAGTCAGCAGCTACCCAGGAATTGGCGTCCTGAATGCAGGAACGAGAGCGAAGCAGCGAAATCTATAGGTAATGGATACAGAAATACGTATCTTTCTTAAAAGTTGTACCCATGTTCAACTTGCTGGAATTTGTTAGCGCCAACAGCATATTTAAACAATATAAAGTACACGACCTTCTGTTCCTGGAATACAAATGTGTGGCAGATCAACCTGCGGTAAAAGTATGGTCAAAGTATAACTATTTTTTGTTTGTAGTGCGTGGCCGGAAAATGTGGCAGAGCGCCCGTGCAAAATACTGTGTCGGGGAAGGGGAGGCAATTTTTGTTAAAAAAGGTGCCAATGTGATCCACCAGTTCTTCGAGGAAGGGTTTTGTTCGTTGATGATATTTGTCCCCGATGATTTTATCAGTACTGTAATTAAGGAAGTTCCGGTTCCGATCCCAAAAAACCCTGCAGAAAACACAGATACAGTAATCAAGCTCCACGTGGATGAGGTACTGTCTGCTTATTTTCTTTCCGTATTGTCTTATTTCGCTAAAGAGGAACAACCGCCTGGGAATTTACTGGAGATAAAATTCAAAGAACTCATCCTGAATATTTTGTTATCCTCCCATAATGAACCCCTCTGCAACTATTTCCGATCCTTATGTGTAAAAAGTAAAACCTCCATACGTGAGATCATGGAATCGAATTTTATCTATAATTTGAAACTGGCCGAATTTGCATATCTGAGCGGTAAAAGCGTTACCGCATTTAAAAGGGAATTTATCAATACATTCAACTGCACTCCCGGCAAATGGCTTCGGAAACGAAGGTTGGAACACGCAAAATACCTTTTGGAAATAACCGATAAAAATATTAATGAGCTTGTGTTTGAAACCGGTTTCGAAAATGCTTCACACTTTATCCGGGTATTTAAGGAGACCTATGGCCTTGCTCCGTTACAATTTAAGAAATCGATCCGTGAGCCCGTTTAGCACAAACCGGGCAGCGCATCAGTGCTGTAGCAAAAAGATATACTGGTGCGCTTCTTCCATTCCATTTTGCGTATTGATCCTGCCGGGTATGCCAAAAATTCCCGGAATCCAGGATTAATTATACTCCGCGGGCTGATCGTTGCAGCACGTCATACGACCGTTTTACTATATTATTCTTCAATTTTTTTAAAACTTCAAGAATTTAAATATAACACACGGCCAACGGTTTTTGTGAGGTGGAGGGTGATTTTGTTGCGGGATATTTCGAAGTTGCAATAAAAGAAGGATTTTGTTCCTGATATATAGTATATTGAATTGCCGATGGATCGCTTTCTGTATATTCCCTGTTGTTTGAGAAGTAGTACCCTTTTCCGTCAGTAAAACACGGTTTTTACGGAAACTCTGCCCAGCACAGTTTATTTTAGTACCGTTTTGCAAAGTGCGCACCATTTTTAAATCCTATAGTAAACGCTATGAAAAAAACCCTCTCTATTTATATCAACCGGATGCGGGGACAATTATGGTTTAGACCGTTGTTGTTTTGTTTGGTCTCGATTGTCGGTGCTTTAATTGCCCACCAGGCAGACGGCACCCGCTTAGACTCGCTGGTCCCCAGCATAAAACTGGAATCGATTGAGGGTTTCCTGGATACCTTATCTGCCAGCATGCTGGTAATCTCAATATTTGCTGTTGCATCTATGTTATCCGCATTCTCTGCCGCCAGTAGTACAGCTACCCCAAGGTCTTTCAAGATAGTAGTGACAGACGATGTATCGCAAAATGCGCTGTCTGTTTTTATTGGAGCCTTCATTTTTAGTATCGTTGCTACTGTAGCACTCAATAATGGCTATTATGGGAAGTCGGGCAAATTCCTTCTTTTTTTATTCACCTTAGTCCTTTTTGCGGTGGTCATACTTACCTTCCTGAGGTGGGTAGACAGAATTTCAAGATTGGGAAGATTAGAACATACCATTGCGCAGGTTGAAACAATTGCCGCTAAATCGTTATCGAGATACATCAACCATCCCTACCTGCGTGGAATGCCTTTAGAGAGCCCCAACCCTGACGGACAACCGGTTCTTAGTAATGCTGTCGGATATGTCCAACATATCAATATGGAATCCTTGCAGGATCTGGCTAAAGACAAGGGATTAAATATTCAGCTAAATTGTCTTCCGGGTAAATTCATACATAAAAATTTTGCCATTGCAGCTACCGCTGGTACTGTTGCAGACAAGGGGGAATTAGCCCAAAAAATCAATGATGCCATTCATGTCGGTGAAACGAGGTTATTTGACGAAGATCCCCGGTTTGGGTTGATTGCATTGACAGAAATAGCCAGCAGGGCACTTTCCCCGGGAATCAATGATCCTGGCACGGCCATCCAGATTCTCGGGAGTCATGAACGACTGTTTTTTTTATGGAATAACCCCATTGAAAAGGGCCCGGAAACCACCATCCAGTATGACCGTATTGAGGTACCCCAAATTTCGATGGCAGATTTTTTTGATGATGCCTTCAGGCCCATTTCCAGGGATGGCGCTGATAACATTGAAGTGATGCTGCGATTGCAAAAGGTATTTAATTCCATAGAAACGATCGATCACCCGGGCGTGAAAAAAATGGCAAAGCAATATTCCAGGGAGGCATATAACAGGGCGGAACTGGCTATTGAATACAAACCAGACCTCGAGGTATTAAAAAAAGCATCGTTGTTTGCTCCATAATCCCGTATGTTTCTGTGCCATCAGGCTGCTTCCTCAATCCGCGTGCATTCGTAGCATAGCGAAGGAAGGTGGTAAAAAAAACGGCCCAATCCAATGAGCCGTTCTATAACTAATAAGACCAATTTCTTATCCCAAAGCCTGCATTTTGTGTTCAATTGATTTCTGGGCTGCTGCGAGGTCAACAGAGAGTTCCTTCAGGGCTTCCTGGGCAATACCATCCCTTTTGATGGCATCAATTACAGAATTGCTTTCGCGGTTGCCTTCAGATCGGATGATCGCATCCATAAATAGTTCGCCCTGAATTACAGCGGGCAGACTTGGCTGCGGCTGCGGCTGTACAAAAGCACGGCTCCACCAGGGTGGCGGTCCGGGCCAGGGCCACGGCCAGGGTCGGTCAGGATCGTCCGGATTTGGCGTATAGCCAACTAAATCATTCCATCTGATGAATTTTGCCAGTTCCTGAGCCTGTAAAATATCTTTCAGAAGTTTTCGTGATCGGGCGGTTAATGTCGGGGGGCTTACACCGGGTTCAAATTCGATTGTAGCCATAATTTTAATTTAATATGTTAATAATCATTACTTTAAAAATAATAATATTTAAGGAAATTACTAAGGGTATTGTATACATTGTAGGAACAATTGTATGGATTGTAGGAATATTTGAAGTCCGTAGCGAATCCAATGAGCTTGGTATCTTTCCGTACACCGAGGATCGGGCATTTTTTTTACCGCTTCCAAATTTTTGAACATAGTTTTTCCTGAAAAGACGGGGGGTGCTTCACTAATAGCGAATAAAATAACCAAAAAACTCACTGGCTTTCTCAACACTACTTTCATGCTCGGTTAACTCCTAAGGATTTTCAGAAATAGTAGAGCCGCAAGCAGAAGTGCGTTTCGCGCAAGCGAAAAAGAGCATGCAGCGATAGCGGCAGCTAGATCCCGAAGTAATAAGGGATCAAAAATTACCTTAAATCCTTCTTGATTTTTTGATTTATTTTATTCATTTGGTTTTTATTCCATTTTAAAGGTATTTATGAATGTTGTGCATTTGTATCAAGACAAAATGAATTAAGAAAAACTACAGCTAGTCGACGTCAAATTCAATGCTTCACCTGCGTTCAGCATGACAAAGATCAAGCAAAAAGTACGAACAGAGCGGTCCCCTCCCTGGAGGGGATTAAGGGGTGGGTAAAGCTTCGTAATAAGGAGGAAGTACAGAAAATCGTTAATGCTACTTAAGATGATTTCTTTTTTATCCCTTTTTGCTTGTCCAAAAAGGAATGCAAAAAAGACACCTTCTCCGCAGGTATTTTTCCGCACAGCGGAAAACCGGCTCAGAAACTTCGCCACCACGCCAATGCGTGGCGGTACCTCTCGAAGCTTTCTTCGCCTATACTTCGGATAAGGGAATCCCAACCCTGAACTTTTGGGCTGTTTTTTAAGGACCTAAAACCCAGGCGCAAATACAAACTCTGGTAAATGCATCAACCCATAAGAAATCTGACCTTGCATAAGCGACATTAAAAGACATCTGCCAACTGCAGACTGCGACTGCCAACTATACCACAACGGGATTGAAATCCGTGTTTCTCATGGAAGAAGAGTACAGACCCCCAGGGGTTTCTTCTTTATCCCTTTTTGCTTGTCCAAAAAGGAATGCAAAAAAGACACCTTCTCCGCAGGTATTTTTCCGCACAGCGGAAAACCGGCTCAGAAACTTCGCCACCACGCCAGGGCGTGGCGGTACCCCTCGAAGCTTTCTTCGCCTATACTTCGGAGAAGGGTTTCCTAACCCACAACTATTGGTCAGGCCAGGCTAATACCAGCACGCAATTTGATTATACGAAATACCAACTTTAACCATTAAACTTTGAATACAAAAGACTGCCTGCGCGTTGAGTTCAGGCGGGCACTCAGCCTGACATCCGAGATTTAAAGTTGTGCTATAAACTAACTATCGTAGACTGTGAACCACTGGCAAATTTGCAAAACTGTCATATTGAGCGGACCTGTCCTGCGAAGCCGCAGGCGTAGCAGGAGTCGAAATAAAAGTTTTGCAAATTGTTCAATGATACTGTAGAAATGCTTACTGAGAAGGGCTTCGACTGCCCTGCCTGCCGGACAGGCAGGCGCTCAGCCTGACATTCGAGATTCAATTTGTTGTCCTGGAAACTAATTATCGTGGATTGGAACCACTAGCAAATTTGCAAAACTGTCATATTGAGCGGACCTGTCCTGCGAAGCCGCAGGCGTAGCAGGAGTCGAAATAAAAGTTTTGCAAATAGTTCAATTATACTTTAGAAGCGCTTCCTGAAAAGGGCTTCGTGAAAACCGTTTGATTTCTTACCAAAATAAAAATAGGCCGAAACTTTCTATTCAACTCATTCGTAAGTAAGACACCTGAAGGATTTTCAGAAATAGCAGGGCCGCGAGCGGAAGTGCGTTTCGCGTAAGCGAAAAAGAGCATGGAGCGATAGCGGCAGCTGTGATTTTGATCCCGATATATAGAGGGATCAAAAATTTCCTTAAATCCTTCTTGATTTTTTGGTTCGTTTTATTCATGTGGTTTTTATTCCTTTTTAAAGGTATTCATGAATGTTACACATTTGTATCAAGACAAAATGAACATGGAAATATTATTTCCTTTTAAAGGTATTCATGAATGCTGTGCATTTGTATCAAGACAAAATGGATGAAGAAAACTGCAGAAGTTAAAAAGAGTAAGCAGCGTTATCCACAGCTGCGGTTTTGATAAAGATGTAAATTGGGATCTGGATATTCCGCAAGATCTGTTCTTATTTGTTCTTTTTTAAGGGAGTAAAAAAGAATCAAAAAACTCCTTGTCTAATGGCTTTCTAAACACCATTTTCATACTGTGATCACTCCAAATGATTTTCAGAAACAGCAGGGCCGCAAGCGGAAGTGCGTTTCGCGTAACCGAAAAAGAGCATGAAACGAAATCAGTACCAAAGGTTTATTTCCGATGTTACTATTTGCCAGATACGAACGGTATTCCACGGAGCGTTTTCAACGAGTTACCCGTTCCCATTTACCCCTCCAAACAGGAGTGATGAACAGGTATCGTACTATGCTATCGGAATGTTACCCTTTGTCCTTGGTTGTGAGGAGCACCCATAGACACCCAATTACACCACATATCGCAAAATAGCAGAACAAAGTAATATAACTGATCATAAGTAGGAATTTTCTGCCAACTTACGCTAATTTTCCTGTTTTGAAAGCTTTTATACTACTTATTCGATGTATTGACTCCCTGATACCTGGCATTGTCAACGTTATATACCTTACTTTCAGACTGTTGCGCTTCCTTTGAAATATTTTGCCGCAAACCAGGCAATGGGGAATCCAATACAACCATAGAGGATCGCATGGGCAATGATGGCTTTTGCAAAATCGAAAGGAGGGGTCTCAATCATACTCAAGGGGATAATCAACCGGGTTGTGACCACCCAGGTGCCCACAGCTATAAGTCCAGCAGCTAACCAGATACTTTTGCAGCATGTTAATTTTTGGATACAACAGGAAGTAGGTAACCGTGCATGCGAAAACAATTAAAATATGTCCTGCTTTTAAAATAAACTTCCACATAACAGCTGTATCTGGATGATAACTACCGGGAACTTTTCAAAGCAATGGTATGCAGGTATGCCTTCCTAAGTGCTGCCAGAACGCGCTATACGCGCTGCAGTTTGCTTATGAGCATTCTCCCCCAGGGTTCACGGAACACTATAACCCAGGATTTTCAAATTCAGCGGTGCCTTTGAAGGGTCGCCCGAGAATACGGCCCATCCATTGACGCTGGACTTTCCCGGGATATAGGGGAATTGGAGTTGGGCTGTTTCCATAGACCGGCCTTCTCCGAGTGTAACTTCTACGAGGACGTCCTGGGCCGTGATGCCCCCCTGGTTTTTTGCAATAATATGCACAGTATAATGCTCCTGCTTGCGCTGGATACTATCATAAGAGAGGACAATTTCTGCCGGGATGTTCTCCCTGGTAAGGGCATCATACACCAAAACCCCCAGGGTTGTAAAGACCAGGAGCACCCCCAGGAGTAATACCAGTTGTTCCAGCCAGTTCCTTTTATGTTTCTGTTCCATGTGTACCTAACTTTGCAGCAATAACCGCCCCGCGGAGGCCCCCAGGGCGGCAGGAAAACCCAAAACAACCATTTCTGCCGCTATCGCATGCAGAGAAAGGTGTTCGAACCGCCCGAAAAACCATAGCATAAATGCCGATGTGGCCAGGGAAACGGCATACATGATTACAACTCCAGCCACCACATCCGTCTTGCTGTCCGGCTCCGCCACCGATCGGTGCGATCCCTTAAAATCACTGTAATACAGGATGGCGCCCCCGATCGCCATGGATATCAGCGCAATGATAAGAAGCTTGATATTGCTGGACATCAGTGCGATCACCACCACTTCGTCCGTGGGCGCCACATTGGCAGCGACAATTACCGCCCCGCAAAACGCCATCGACAGCTGGGCCCCAAAGTTGATGGGGTGGTCATCTTCACCGTTCTCCTCATCCTCTCCGTTGCTCCCCAGTTGTGCCTTCCCGATCGATATCCCGATGGCCACTGTTAATGACTCCACCACCATTTTACCTAAAATTTCGTCCAGGGACATCCCCGGCTTCACCTGCCCGATCAGCCAAAGCACCAGGATCGTGATGAGCCATGCCAGGCCCATTTCTTCAAGGGATTCCAGCACGCTCTCGGAAAAGCTTCGATCACTTCGGAGACCCAGGAAATAATTATATCCCCCCAATAACAGAAGACCCACCAAAAGGTAAATGATCAGGCGGGGGGATTCCGCCAAAAAGCCGGTCCACCATAATTCCATCGTAAACAGCATCGGCAGGCTGAACAGGAGTCCGCCTGCTATCCCCCTACCATATTCCCTCAGGGTCTTTTCGATCGGTTCTACATGTGCGTTCATTACTTTAAGATTGAAATAGGACAGTATTAAAGTAACAATCTTCTCCCATGTTACAACAAACCCTGTCTTTTTGCATTAATTATAGTCCTTTTAAGACCACTATTTGAAGGAAATGGACCGTTTTCCCTTCCTAACTCACAACAGGAAGGGGACACGTTTTCCACTACATCCGAATTGTAGCCATACTGTATCTCTTAAGGCATAGTGCATCCGTGCTTTAAGGTTAAAAATTAAAGCAATCCTTGCTATGTATCTGCCCGGTCACTGCTAGCTTTAGCCTAAATTCCAATTGCGATATATATGGTTCGAAAGGTACTCGGGGAAAGTGGCGGGATTCCGGAAGGCGAACAGGATATCCTGACCTACCAGGCAGAATCGGATTGTGTTCAGCTGGATACCATTGCCGATAAAATGGCCAGGGATATCCCGGCTTCGGATAAGCAGGCAAAGATCATCGTTATCATCCCGGCCCACAATGAAGAAGATTCCCTTCCATCCTGTCTTGATGCCATGGCAGCTCAATATGCTATGAAAGGTGTCCCTGTAGAATATGGGGATTTCGAGGTTTTGGTGCTGTGCCATAACTGTACGGACCACACTTTCCAGGCGGGCCGGAAAATCCAGCATACATACCCCTTTCTGAACCTCCATCTCCTGGAGGTGGCCAGGCCGGAAGTAAACAATGTTGGGGCCGCAAGGCGTGTGTTGATGCGCATAGCCTCCCGGAGAGTTGCCCTGGATAGCGGTTATATTGTTTCCACGGATGCCGATACTATCGTTGACCCGTTCTGGATCGCCAACCTGATGGGTTATATAAACAGCGGGTACGGCCTCATCTGCGGCAGGATTGCTATCGATACATCGGGCATCTCGGGGAATGCCAGGAAGACCCTGGAACATAAACAGAATTACTTCCAGTTAAGGGCACGCCTGGAGTACCTCATCAGCCCTGACCTTACGAATCCCTGGCCCCGCCACGCACATAATTCCGGGCCCAACCTGGCGGTCCGAAAAGATGTTTATGCGGAAATCGGAGGGATGCCCCCCAAAGGCTTTTTAGAGGATATTGCCCTTTACGATGCGGTTTGTGAAAAAGGCCATACGATACGGCATTGCCCCTTTACGGTGGTCACTACCTCCGGCCGGATGACCCCGCGGGCGCCCTGGGGCTTTGGATCGGAACTGCGCGACTGGGACCAGGCACCCACCCTATTTTTTGAGGTGGAAGGGTTGGACCGGTTGCTGGCCAAATTCCGCATCTTTGAGCAGGTGCGCACCTATTATAAAAATCCATCCCCTGATAGCTTCGAACGGATATGCAGGGGTTCAGGGTTGGCTGCTTCCAAAATCCAAAAGTACCTGACGTTCTATTCCTGTGCCCGGCCTGTGATCAACAAGATAGACAGGGAACTGGATAAACTGGGAAGCTGGCAACGAAAATATCCGCTCAAACTGGTATCGTTAGCCGAAAAGGAGCTGCAGGATTACCTGGGCGTAGACACCGCCGATTTCAACCATACCTGAATCCGGAAAAGTTCATAGGGGGTGTTGTGTATTTCGATATACCGTCCGGAACGTTCCGCAAATTCCCCAAAGAAACCATGAACCTGTTCTCCTGTCAACGGGTACACCGGCACATAGCTGGTCCAATGGACCAATAACAGCTTTCCGCCTTCCTGCAAATGCGTATCGATGGAATGGAAGAGTTGTTCCAGCGTTTCCCGGTCAAAGTAATACCCTACTTCACAAAGGGTAATAAGGTCAAAATCCCCCATGGGAAACTGCCGGGATACATCCAGGGCTTTAAAACGGATACCCGGGATACCGGCACAAACCTGCTTTGCTTCCGCTATAGCCGTTTCACTGACATCTACAGCCAGGAGATCCCGGCAGATTTTGCTCAATAATTTGGTTTGGATACCGATGGAACATCCTATTTCAAGGCCCTGGTGAAACCTGGAATCCCCCAGGGCAGCAAGGGAGAGGTCATATTTTTCATGCTCATAGTAGCTGTTCTTAAAATCCCAGGGATCGGCGTTGTCAGTATACATCCCTTCAAAATAATCTCCCTTTAAGGTACCGGGTTTGCGGCAGTTCGTCAGGAAGAAATATTCAGTTACTGACCTGAAAGGTTCCAGGATGGTTTCCGTCAGCACGAATCCACCGGCATCATCCCGGACAACGTTCCCCAATTGGGATTGATGGGCCGCTATCGCCTCCTGCTTCCTGGCAGATACCGTATCGATTTTTAGTCGGAATGGAAGTACCTCATGCCTTAAAGGCCAATCTGTGGTACTGCCGTTCTTCCAGAGCCACACCGGGTATTCGATTTTAGTGGCGTGATCCCCTACCAGCCCAAGCACCCTATCCCCTATCCGGTAGGTAACAACATGGTCAGCATGGGGGTCCCTGCGCCAGGGCAGCGCCAGTGCGGCAAACTCCCCGGATTGAAACACCGCTGCAAGCTGTTTGCTGACAGTTGCTATTTGAGCCCCATCCAACTGGTTCATCCCGGAATCAGCCAGGCGTAAGAAGTCGATATTTTCCTGTTCCACCCCTAATATCCCGCAGGCTGTAACCGCCTCCTGTTCGCGGACAGCGGCCAGCTTCCCGGGCGGATAATCCTTTGAACCGGGATGGGACGCGGACCCGCTCGTCATAAAGATTATCCTTACATGGGTGCTTGCTTTGCACAATAAGGAGATAAGCCCGCCACATCCCAGGCTTTCATCATCGGGGTGTGGTGCCAGGACCATCAGGTTGCCAATATCACGGGAAAGTCCGTCCACATTTAAGTAGGGAGCATGGACGACAAAGGGATGTATATCCAACTGGTTCAAAGTCCCTCGTTTTGCGTTGAAAAATGGCTGCCTATTTGGGCCAATACCCTGTCTGGGCCGGGTTGTTTTAGATACACCGAGAGATCGCGGTGGATGCGTTCCAGCGGATGCGGGGACATCATGCCCTGGAGGCCGACACACAACTCACACAGATGGAGTATCTCTTCGCAAAGGTGCCGGATTTCCGTACGGCATATATTGGCAAAATAGACATATTCGTCCGGGTGCTTCTGTTTATTGTCGGCCACAGCGGCAACCCGCTGCAGCCATGCCATCCCGCGTTCCTGTAAAATGGCCAGTTGGGATACCCGTCGCAGCTGGTCCGGATGGTCTGCACGCCCCAATTGCTGCAAGTGGGTCATCGCAGCACGGATGGCAGCCTGCGCCCCACCCAACTGTACAGCTGCGAACCGGATGGCCCCTCCGGAAAAATCGGGTTCCCGTTCATAATCACCGGCCTCCCCTAAAACCTGGGAGTTATGTACCGAAACACCTGTAAAATCAAACCTACAGCTAACGGAGCCTTTCATCCCCATGGGATTCCAATAGGAATAATCCTCCTCCAGATCCAGTTCGTCAAGGTGCAGGATAACCATCTGCTTTCCGGAGGGACCCTCGGCCGTTATAAGGGGCCGCTGCACATAGTTGGCGCCTGAACAAAAGATCTTGGCCCCTGTCAGGAAACAGGATGTCCCCGTATTTTTGATGGCCATTGCCTCCATAGGTAGTTCAGAATTCCAGACACCGAACAACATACCCTGAGAAGCCCCTTGAAAGAAGGTTTGCTGTTGTTCCCTGGTGCCAAACAGTTCAATGAGCAGCAGGGCATTCAGGTGCCCCTCATAAATCCTCCCGAGGGAAAGATCATAGGCCCCTACTTGTCTCAGCAGGTCGAGCAGGGCAAAATTTCCCGAAGTATGCCCGAGCCCGGCCCCTCCATATTTTTTGGGGATAGCTGCCTGCATGGCGCCCGATAATTGTAATACAGCCAGCCCCTGTTCCGGAAAAACTTCGGGGGATTTCGTATATCCTTTGGCAAAGATAGCATTCCAGCGGGCCCGTAGGATATTAGGCGGTTCTAATAGGATCTTCTGTGAAGCCATAGGTTGATGGTGTAGTCAGGTTACGGTTACCGGATCCGGGAGGGTATGGGTAGCTGGTTGGCAACCCGTCGGGGACCGGAAAAAATCCGTAACAGATGGGGGATTTAGTAACTATCTTCCAGTGATTCCAGCTTATTGAGGTCTGTCCGGAGTTTCACGGCTTGGTCCCGTATGATGGCGGCGATTTCAATAGGCAACGCTTCTTCCTTTAAAATGTCTTCATAATCAGCAATGGCAGCCATGTCGCCCCGGTGGCATTCCTCCACCATGGCTTCATCACTGTTGCCCATAAGGAATGCCTTGATATCCATCCAGGTCCTGTGCAGGGCCCCTTCCGTACTGCCCTCCTCGGTGATGGTACCGTAGCCTGCGGTGATCTCCTGTTCCAGATCTTCTTTGAAGATACGACGTTCCGATGCCTTCTTTGTAAAATATTCCTTTAGAATATGGCTCTCCGCATTTTCGGCGGCATTCTCATATCCTTTTTGGGCATCCACATTTTTTTTGAAAATGTCGCGCAGTTTGTCGACCAGTTCCTCTCGTTGCGTTTCCATATGATTCCTGTTTTTAATTTGACTAAAAGTATTCCTGAAAACTTTTTCAGGGAGTCTTAATCCCAAGAATTGTTGACGCTAACAGAATTTGGCAGTATGTCAGGTGCGTGCCCGACTGAACGGAACCAACCGGCATGCAAAGTTAGTCCTGTAAACAGGTTTCGGAGATTGCGTACTACGGACCGCTCACTGCATCCTTCATACCTCACATTGACACTGCTATTTTTGAAAATATCTCAATAGTCTCCAAAGACCAAAAATTTTATTAGAAAAGTAACGGCCTATTTTTAGTTGTGTAAGAGATCAAGCGGTTTTCACGATGGCCCTAGGAAGCCGTCCAAAGAGCATTTCGCGGATCGAAAGCAGTCTTCCACCTTCACTACGTTTCGGTGGATATGTACTGTTCAATGATTAACATTAAAAGTTACTACCGCGGCTGTAGCCAATGACGGTGTGGCAGTGGAAAGCGCGTAGATTTCCAGAAAATAAAAATCAGCCAGGGAGTTTTTTATTTGAAAAAAGAATAAGCTATTTGTAGTCCAGCTCTTTACAGTAAGCACTTCTAAAGTAATATTGAACAATTTGCAAAACTTTTATTTCGACTCCTGCTACGCCTGCGGCTTCGCAGGACAGGTCCACTCAATATGACAGTTTTGCAAATTTGCTAGTGGTTACAATCCACGAAAATTAGTTTACAGGACAACATTTGACCCTGTATGTCAGGCTAAGCGCCCGCCTGAACGGAACTAGCTGGCATGCAAAGTTAGTCCGGGATGGTAGTCCACAGTACATCCTCATCCTTTGGCGACAAAGGTTATGGTACTGATTACTGTTTACTGTTTTCAGTTTACTGTTTACTGCTTACTGTTTACTGTTTACCCCTCCCTGATATTCCCTAGATTTGAGCAGTCATTCAGGATAATTTATGAAGGAAAAAACACTTAAAGATACCCCCTATTCCATTTTGGAGCTGGCTACAGTAGGGGTGGGATTTACACCGGGACAGGTTTTCCGCAATAGCCTGGCACTGGCCCGAAAGGCGGAGGAGTTCGGTTATTCCCGGTTCTGGCTGGCTGAGCACCACAACATGGTGAGCATCGCCAGTTCCGCTACCTCGGTCCTGATCGGGCATATAGCGGGGGGCACCCAAACGATACGGGTAGGATCCGGGGGAATCATGCTGCCCAACCATTCCTCCCTGCTGATCGCGGAACAATTCGCAACCCTGGCCTCCTTGTATCCCGAACGAATCGACCTGGGCCTGGGCAGGGCCCCCGGCACGGACCAGGTGACTGCAAATGCCATCCGGCCGGACAGGATGCAGGCGGTATACCGGTTCCCGGAAGAAATGCGCAACATCCAACAATATTTTTCACAGGATAACAAACAGGCCAAAGTCAGGGTGCCCATTGCAGAAGGGGTAAAAGTACCCATCTACATCCTGGGATCCAGCACGGACAGCGCACATCTGGCGGCACAGGAAGGGCTGCCCTACGTGTTTGCCAGCCATTTTGCACCGGCACAGCTGTTCGAGGCCCTTAGGATATATTATAACAATTTTCAGCCTTCCCGTTTCCTAAAAGAGCCTTATACCATCGCCTGTGTCAATGTTATTGCCGCCCGGTCGGATTCCGAAGCGGAAAAACTGTCCACATCCCTCATCCGGCTCTTTCTTGGGGTCATGACAGGGCAAATCGACTATTTAAAGGCTCCTACGGAAATGACCCCGGAACTGAAGCAAATTTCGGAGGATCCTGCCTTTCAAAGGATGCTGCGCTTTGCCTTTGTGGGCAGCACAGAAAATGTACGGGAAAAAACCAAAGCGTTTATTAAAGATACGGGGGTTGACGAGATAATGGTAGCTTCACATATATACGATCCCGAGGCCCGGATTGCGTCCTTTCGGATTTTTTCAGAGATCATGAAGGAACTGTAAAGGCCTGGTTGCCAGCTTACCCATATACCTGTAGGAAAAAGTATACAGGATATCCTCCCGAATAGATGGTAGCGTCACCCGCACGCTATATTTCTTTTAATTGTGTTAATCATTGATGCAAACCGGCCAAAAAATAAAGCCTCCGTTTCTTACTTTCATGCTGTAAAACTATTGGCTATGGCACGGTTTCATCAAATGGATATAGCGTTTCCTTATCTATTCCACCTAAGGGAACAACTTCACGGATATTTGGATGTATTTGAATACAACGAGGATAAAATATGTAAATACCTGGGAATTGGGTTGGCATCGGAAATCTTCCAGGAAAAAGGCGAATTGCTGGAGGAGCTGGATGTAAGTTTATGGCTTTCCCCCATCCCTGAAATATGGGATGATGTATTATTTGAGCCCTTACAGATCCCCTGGCTGAATGCCGATTCCGTTTCCAAATGCCTTACAAAAAGGGCATTACTGCAATATTTGATGGAAGCGGAGTATCATATTCAAAGATGCGTTTGTGATGCTTTGGAATTTACACCGGCTGAAGAATGCTCCGGCACACTTATTTTCTATAAGTTGCTGGAAGCTTCCAATAACCGGATGTCTATCCTGATCGGACTCTGAGTTGGACTTCCTTTGCCATACCTGTACCATCATGTCCCTGCAACATTCGTGAGCGCTACAAAGAGGTGCATCATTAGAAGCCCAATTAAAATAAAATCCGCTTGCCTCCAGGCAGGATGTTACAATTGGCACCGACCGGCGTATCTCGATATCGCTCCCGATCACTGTTGGACCGGAAGCCAGCACATACCTGTTAAAACCAAACGTACGGTTAACCGCTGCGCATCCATATTCTTATTTATACATTCGAATTGTTCCATACAATAAGGCAGTTTGATTATACCCCTCAATACCTTCCAGTAACCGCGCTGTTGGTGGATGGAACCGGTAACAATAACTTTCACCGTAATTTTGAGACAGGATCCCTCGTAGCAATGGGGTCACTATATATTACTAATTGTGGAATTAAAGGATTTATGGTTTGGGCCACGGCCACCTTTTATACTTTCTGCAGGGACAGCACTGAAAGAATCCGATTCGGGGAGATAGATGAGATGCTACCGAAACAAGGAAAATTTTCTTACTTTACTATTCCTCTAAAAAAACAAAAGCATGCGTCTTTTTTGGAAAGGTTATAAATTGGAATACCTAAGTAACTGCCTATGATATCCCGATATTTCCCGGCCCTGCTCCTTTTGGTTTCCCTGATGGGCTGCCGGCAAGCCGGTACCGAAAAAGCAGGTACAACTACAACTGTAAGCGATAGTAATATAGATGCCACCGCTAAAAAAATGGCTGGGGTACCCGGTTCAAAAAGCATGTTCAGGGGTGATGAACTTTCTGTACAACACGGTATGGCATTGTTCAACGAACACTGTGCCAGTTGCCATAATTTTAACCAAAGTGAAATCGGGCCCAATCTAAGTGGGGTTACCTCTGAGGTCGGTAAAGAATGGTTGGAGGATTTTATCCATGACCCACGTGCTGCCATTAAAGGAGGAGATAAAAGGGCAGTTTCCTTATTCGATAAATACAAGCTATACATGCCCTCCTTCCCATTTATAAAGGACAGGGACATGGAAGACCTGTTAGGGTTTATACATAAATTTTCGGAAGCCGAAAAGAAGAGCCGCACGCAGCGGGCCGGGGCATTGCTCAACCCTATATCCCCAAAAATACCGGAATCGGACCTGTCCATGCTGATAGAAGAATGGGTGACAATTCCCCCAAGCTCAGAGCAGAATCCCCTAACGCGGATCAATAAAGTCCTGGCCATTAAAACCACGGATGGAGAACGTGTATTCGTGGCGGATCTTCGTGGAAAATTGACAGAAATCAGCGATCTCAATGCTCCTGTTTATATGGATATAAAAGAGGAGCTGAAAAATTTCATTGATAATCCGGGCCGCGCCAGTGGCTTCGGGAGCTTCGCTTTTCATCCCGAATTTGAACGCAATGGGCTCCTGTATACCACCCATACAGAGCCTCCAAAAACGGCCAGGGCTGATTTCGCAATCCCTGACAGCATAAGGACAACCCTGCAATGGGTATTGACGGAATGGAAGGCCAGGGATCCCCGTGCAAACAAATTCACTGGCGAAAAACGCGAATTGTTACGGGCCGATATGGTAGATGGGGCACACGGATTCCAGGACCTGACCTTTAATCCACTCGCCACCAAGGGAGATCGGGATTACGCCCTCCTTTACCTCGGGATCGGCGATGGAAGTGCCGCTTTGTACGGTTATCCTTTCCTGTGCGATAATGACAGCAAAATATGGGGCAGCGTCATCCGGATCGATCCCCACGGAAGCAACAGCCTCAATGGCCAATACGGCATTCCCAGGGATAATCCTTTTGTACAGCAACCCAATAAGCTGGGAGAGATCTGGTGCCGGGGTTTCAGGAACCCACACCGGATATCATGGGATGCCACAGGCAGCGGGCAGATGTACATCACAAATATCGGGCAGCACAGTGTGGAAGAGGTCAATGTGGGTAAAGCAGGGGCTGATTATGGCTGGCCATACCGGGAAGGTACCTTTCTTTTTGATGCGGACGCGAATACGGAGGTGGTGTATCCGCTATCAGAGCCTGATACCGCCTATACCGGTCCGGTGATCCAATATGACCATGATGAAGGAAATGCGGTATCGGGGGGGTTTGCATATGCTGGTTCCAGGGTGCCGCTGTTAAAGGGAAAATATGTTTTTGGGGATATCCCAAGGGGTACGCTGTTCTATTCGGAAGTATCCCGGATGCGGGAAGGAAAACCCGCTCCCATATACAGGATGGGGCTCGAGGTGGACGGGAAGCCGACCAGCCTGGGTGCTATTGCAGGGGATCAACGGGTAGATCTCCGCTTTGGACAGGACAGTGAAGGGGAGTTGTTTATTTTCACCAAGACAGATGGCAAAATCTACAGGGTAGTGGGCTGCAAACGGGGTATAGCGCCATAACCTGTAATAACGGAACCAACAGCCCTGTCTTCTGCCCAGGCATTCCTGAAGTGCTGACCCTTACTGCTTGCCCACTACCTTTACGCACCGGGGTCGAATCTATATTTTTTCGCCTCCATGCTTCAAAAACCCTTATCACCACTCAAAGCTTAGTTCTTTCACCCGATCATAGGACGCATTATCGTCCGGTAGTTCCTGCTCATACCGCTTGCGGCTGAGTTTAAAATGAAAGCGGTAATTGCCTGGTTTCCATATGTCAGGGACATCAGCGGGGGACCATGGGATGAGTACTGCCGCTGTTTCTTCACCATTGCTCAAAACCCTGAAATGTTGCGGGGCATAATTCGGCATGGAAATGTCGGGCAGGGTAAAAGACTGCAGCAACTCACCACCATTGTTAAGTAAATACACTTCGTTCCGATGTATTTCTCCGATTCGCGAGGACACTGCCTGAAGGAAAAAACGGGCGATGATCCTGTTGAAACTGCCCCGGTCTTTCAGCGTGGCAGTAACCCGCGTAAAGAACCTGTTGGTCAAACTAAAATTGAGTTCAAATAAAAAGTACTTTAAATTTCCTGAGTGGTTCAATGCCGTGAGGGCAAATTGCGGCTGTTCCGTCAAGTTATCCCTAAGGGTTTTCAAAATAATGAAGTGTACGGTTTGCGTATCTATTTGCAAAGCCCTTAGTCCTTCAACCAGCGGAGGGAGGTTTTGTTCAAAAAATTCAAATTCAGCAGGGATAGCCTGTTCCAGGTTACCGAGCCCGGGCTGCACCGGTGGATCTTGCTGTGCTATCTCCTTTTCAACGGTGAGTTCCAGTTCCGTTGAAAACTTTAATGGCTCCGGACTCTCAAATAACACTAACAAAGTATCATCCTCCTGCTGCAATCTTGTGATGGAGAGCGCTGGTGGTTTCTGTTGCAGTGGCAACGCCAGGGTATCAGCCCATTGCATAAACAAGTCCGTGCGCCCTACCGGATCACCGCCAGGCTGCATCAGTGCGGTCATTTGGCCGGCCGTAGCCATATATAGGTCCGCTATGAGCTGTACCTCGTCCTGTCCTGCGGTACCTGCCGGAAGAACCTGGATGTTGTCACCCGCAGATTCAATATGCTGTTCAAAGCTTTCAAATCGACTGGATTGAAAATGGAACCGGTAGGCATCGAGGGCTTCCACGGTCAGCCGGGTAAAAGCACAGCCGGGCGTGCCCACAAGTGCCAGTTGCCCTGACCGGATCTCGCCCCTGTCAATGATCAGCATTGCATCATCCAGCTTTATTTCCAATTGGTCATCATAGGCGGTAAGTTCCAGTTGGTATGGTGCGGAGAGATTAACGGGAATGGGCGCCTGCTGCAATTCCTGCAATTGTCCGTTGTTCCATAACAAAGCTTTCATTACGCCCTCGGATTCATCGATCAGTGCCAGCAGGGCCCTGCCAACACCCGATGCGGATGTGGCTACACCTATGGCAAAGCCTGTGGCCCCTCCATCGGGGATCAGCTGTAAAAGGGCGTGGACATGATCCCAGTCAGTCTCACCAAAAACAGCATACAGCCTGGTTCCAGCGGTAACCGATGCAGCAAGACGGATTTCGCCATCTTCAAAGATCCAGGTACCGGGCTCAAAACCCTGCTCACTGAATGGCCTGAAAGCCGTTACATCATCTGCCTCAAAAGGGTTTCGGTGAATGCAGGGACCGCCTTTCACCTTCAGGTTCGCAATGAAGCCCGTATTCGCCTCCCATAGCGGTACTGCTTCTGCCGTGGAAGGGTCCACAGCCTTGTGTATTAAAACCTGGGAGCGTGGCGGAACAGGAGGCGTTCCGTTATCGCAACTATACGGGGATGCAAGGATAGAATCCAGGCGCAGCTGTAGTGGGTGGGTACTCGCAAATTTGCGTTGGGTATATAACAATACTTCCGATATCAATATGGTAAAATCATGCGGATTGGTATTACCCGTACCACGGTTGGAAACGATCCAGTCGGGACTTGATTTGGAAATGCGGTTATGCTGGGAAGGGTCGCCCTGTTTATCAACAGTCAGATCCCATTCCAACACCTGGTTGAGCTCTGCGGAGTTGGATGGATCTATAGTGCGGTCTACCGGCAACAGTATATTAAACTTTTCTGTGAATGCCATGGCAACCGGTTCTTCCCGATAGATAATAGGGTTACCCGAAGTTGGGTAGGTATTTTGCAGGTAGGGTGCAATTTCTTTTCCGGTATGCTCCGCATAGTTCAGCCCTATCATACCTTTTGTGCGGAAGTAGGCCCGTTGCACCATATCCGCCTGTTGCGCACCCGATTGATTATGTTGCAGAATCACCTGGGTCGTTACGGTTACCTCGTAGTTATGATTGGGCAACCAGGCAAGTTTTCCTTTCCCGCTAATTGTAGTTTGTTCCCCGCCCTGGCATCGTAAAGGCTCGGCTATAGCATCCCGCTGTTCCAACACGGTACGATATTCCAGCCTTACTATTTCGAGTGCTTGTGGTCTGGGTTGCACGATTATGGCACTGTTTCCGCCTGGCGGGATCCCGGACTGTTCCGGCACGTAGCGGAGAAGTGCCCAGGTAAATCCCCGGGGGTCATTCATTCCCAACAGGCCGCTCTGTGCTACAGACAGGGGGAATGCTTGTTGTGATAGCAGGTCAACACCATTGTAACCCTCCAGCACGAAGGAAGCATTACGCGCCATCCCGAACCAATAACATTCCATCCGGAAATGAAAAGCGGGTTGGTCAAAGTTGATCACTGCAAAACTAAAATCCTGTGTCCCTGTGATATTTATCCTTGCTGCCTGTGGATTGCCAGGTGCACTGAGAGATGGCGCTACGAGAGGCTTTAACGCAAATAACCAATGCAGGGTGCTGTCGCTGTTGCTGAATAACTGGAAACCCGGAACGCGTTCCCCGCTGGCAAATGCAGCAAAATTGACCTGGTGCCAGGTTTGTTTTATGCGTCCGTTGCAGCAAGGCCATCCCGGCTGGTAAATCAGAATGCTTTCATCTGCTTGCGCGTTCTGCGTGAGCAAGGTAAAAGGCGTATCCGCGTTGATCAATAACCTGCGGGGGTCATACTTGCCCTGGCTTTGGACGTCCCGGTCCCACAATACTTTTATTTCGGAAGAGAATAAGGCTTCAAGGTCCGCATCGGAAGGCCATTCGTCCAATGCAGGCATTTGCGTATTTTCCGGGGCCAGTAATGTCGTCCATTGGTTGGCGTTGGGACCGTAGCGTGGTTGCCTGCGGATGCTAAGGGCAGTGAGTTGGTAGGTGATACTGAGTTCACTGCTTGCCGGGGCTACCGGCCCCTGTGTGCCAGCGCCGGCGGGCGTGTTTTCTCCTATCGTGAGTTTGTCGTCGACAGGCGGTTTGAAATTTAATACGATGGTGCTGTCCACCCCAATGGCAGCCATGCCGTTAAGGTTTGCCTGGGTGGCATCCATGGGGTTGAGGCTCCGTAGCCTATCCAGATGGTACAGTTGTTTTTCATCTACTGTTGTACTATCCAGGGCGGTTAGCAATACAGGTCCGGATTGTTTTACACCTGCTGCAAAAGCTTCTGCGCTTATAACCGGGATAGAAACCAGCATTTGCTTTTCGGGTTGCGGTGCACGGTATATTTTTTCAAAACGGATGGTAACATCAGGCAGGTACCAGGGGGTGTCGATACGAATTTCAAATGCGAGCCTTTTGTACTCGGGGTTGGGCCCGAGGAAGTCCAATTGCACTTTGATGCTGGCGCCAAACCGGAATACCCGGAAGAGCTTGATCCGGAAGCCGGCTTCAAACAAGATCACCAGGCCGGAAGCGGAGGATTCATTCTTCCAGATGCCGGCGATGAGCAAAAAGTTTAGGTAGAACTCAGCCTTGCCGACACCGAATTTTACGCCACCCTTGGCACTGATCAGTGCACCGAATCCTTTAGGGCCTTCCTCTTTATCAACAAATTGCATGCACATACCGAGGATCAATTCCATTTTAAAGAATCGGTCTTCCTTCATACGGAACGCGAGCCAGGTATTCTGATCACTGAGTTGCCCCAATGCAAAAGTACCGGGCTGGTTGCCCAGGTAAAGGTTGCCACTCAAGGCCGCCACATTATCCAAACCGGGCACTACAGCCCCCTGTGGCAGTACGTTGCTGAAAGAAAGGCTGATTCCCACAAAGAAGGCCCATTGACCCCTTTCCAGGTCTACCTCCAGTACGCCAAACCCAACGGGCTTCTGGCTTTTAAGCAGGTACACCTCCATGGCAACCATAAATTCATTTTCCTTAGGGCTGTGGTGTCCAAACACAAACATATCCAGCAACACTGCCTTCGTGCCTCCGACTGCACCTGCGGTCCCCACACCAAAGGCAAAACTATCCTCCTGTGGGATCCATGCGCTCATCTTCCGGTCTGTTGATACCGATAAAGGGGAAACTGCATTTTTATACCATTTATAGACCCGCAGGTGTTGTTCACTTGCATCCGGCGGAGGGAGGTTGGGCGCAAGGTTATTGGCCGCGAGCAACCGGATATTGTAGAGGTCAAAACCGGATAAGGGAATAAAGGCGAGTTTAAAGCCAAACATCCAGTATTTGAAATTATCAACCGGTCCGCTGACTTCACCTTTATACAGGAACAGCCCCAATTCAAAATTTTTGGCAAACGCCCTGAATTTAAGATCGAGCGCAAACTGCATCTCTTTGTACAGGTGGTCGTTCAACGTAAACTCCCCGGCCATGCCAGTACCTGAAATTTCAAACGTGTTTATTTTCAGGGCGAAGCTGAT
Organism: uncultured Flavobacteriaceae bacterium; assembly: GCA_963756115.1. GTDB lineage: Bacteria > Bacteroidota > Bacteroidia > Flavobacteriales > Flavobacteriaceae > JTS-RE37. Next base: position 1,432,119 of record CAVWMN010000003.1, on the reverse strand, counting down.
ACCGTCCAGGAGCCATTTTGCAGCATTCTCATTGCCCGCAATACGCCATCGGAAGCGGTACACAATTATAGATGCGGCGTATTTTTCTGAACTGACACCCAACCCGCCCGTTATGGAAAAATAGGTGCCACCGTTTTTATCGGTCTGTACCGAAATATCCTGGATGATGATCTTTAAAAAGTTGAACAGCACCACTTGTGTGCCTTCGGGTAGTTGTACGCCACCCAGGGCTGCTGAGCCCAGACTGAACCCTATATCTTTCCAGATGATATTTACCGTACCCTGGTTTGCTGCATCCTGGTCCGTTTCAACCGCAGCGGATCGCTCATGCCCGACAGCAATTGTTCCAAATTGGCCGCGCACTACCTGAAGTTGGTTACCGCTGCGGGTAGTCAACGTTACCGCTTCCCTTTTGGAAGCATTGGACCGCTCAAGTATCAGGGTTGCCGGCAGGGTGGCACCCTCAAAAACACTGCCATCGGTTACCGTTATGGTAGTGTCTGCCGGACCAATCGCTGTTGTGAGTGCACTGGATTTACCACTGCTATTAAAGGTGTTGGATAATACTTCTATACGGAAAGTACTGCTGGTGGATGGCTTTATTTCAAGGTTGAGATCTACAAGGAGCTGCAGGAATTCATACCATTTATAATCGGCAAGGCCATGCTGCTGCTCATACAATCGCTTAAAGGAAAACCCGGTTTTGGCGCCCATAAGCTTCACCGTGTTATCCCCCAGGGTGAATAATTTTATGCCTTTGTTTCTTCGCCACCCTGCCTGTGCTGTCCACTCATCCGTAAATCCAATGGTTACGGCATTTTCCGCAAACCTGTCCAGCTCAATGGAAGTGCCCGTGGCATGGGGTACAGGATCTGTATTGTGTTGTCCCCTTACGACATCGAGCCTGCTACCGTTCCGTGCAGTTACAATCACGATCTCCCTCGTGGATGGAGTGGTGCGGTCTATAATAAATGCGGTGGGAAGCGGTACATCATCGAAAACTGAGAAATCTTCAATGGTAATGCTGTTATCTGAAGCACTGATCGCTGTATTGATCGTTGTTACTTTCGGCAATTCACCCCGGGTAATTGTAATATTTACTTTGGCGATCTGACCCTGTTCGGGTGCATCCGGATCAATGGTCTCAACAATAAATTCTTCGATCAAAATCAGGAAGCCTGCAATGTCGATCTTAATAGGGGCGCCGGCAAATGAATAAGCCTCTTCAAACCGGTCTCCAAATTCGATATTCCTCCTGATTCCTAAGGTAGCATGTATGGGTACGGGGAGTAGCAGCACATTGAAAAACGGGAATACCACATCCTGCAACACAAACTGTACCTGGTCTGGCTGGGCCTGGCCCGAGTTGATAAATTCATGCAGTTCCCTTAAGGGGGTCTGTTTGCTATCCAGGTCGATCGTTCTCACCGCCAGCACACCCCTGAAGTTGCTATCTCCCGGTATAAGGGATTCCGATGGCTCTATGGTATGCCTGGTCCATTCAATGGCTTGTTCCACTTTTTCGTGATCTCCTTCCAGTGTGGGTGAAGCGATAAGGGAAATATCATGAAGGCCGAAGCACGGCAGCCCGGAAAAAAGGCAGGGGCCAACAGAAAGCACCACTGAGGGCTCCAGGATGAAATCAAATTCCTGTGTAATCCTCACCTTGATATGCACAAAGATGGAGGAAGGCTCCGATGTCTTAAGGGTGATAGCGTAGCTATCGTATATTCCGGCAACAAATGCATTAAGTAATGGCGCGGGCGGCTCTTCCCCTCCTGTTTCAGTTAGGGGTTCCAATAATCCCCCGGGCAAACGGATCTCCACAGGCAATGCCTCCACAATGATCTCCATGCCAGTATCCGATTTGGTAACATAGCACCTGGCAGGCTTGTTATCACCGGTGTCCTGCAGGAAAAAAGACACGTCGGGCATGGTACGGATCACCAGAGGAACCGGTGGTGGCGCCGCAAGGTTTTTTACCGCTACCTCGGCATAAAAACCAACCATGTCAGCCGTAGCGCCGGGGCTGATGGATTTAAAAACAAGTGTATTCTGCAGGTATTCCATCAGCGTATCCACGCTGGCAGAGGTATCGAAATCGCCCGGCAAAAAATGTATACGCCGGGCAGGCCAGATAGCGCCAGCCCGCTGCTGGCGGTCCAGGTTGTTCAGGCTCCTGTCAATCCCTAATATGTCAAAAAAAGTTACACTCATACTGCATGTTTAATCATCAGGGTCCCGGTGTCGGCTGGGGATCGTCAAAAGTCGTAGGGTCCGTAATAGTATTGTACAATTTATCGCGTTCTGACACCAACCAGCCCATTCCCAGGTTGGACAAAGCATTTACCAGCAGGTTCGGGTTGATAGAAAATTTAAGATCAGGATCGTCATTGAAATCAAACATCTTAAGGGGTACAAACCGGTTGCCCCCCAGGAAATGGCGGCGGAATAATTCAAATGCAGCTATGGGATCGTGCAGCAATGCAGCCCCCATGGAAGGAGGCAATCCCAGCTGTTCAGCCCATAAGCCTGTCCGCAGGATCCTTGCAGGGTTATCGGGTGCTGCTTTCAATTGTTCCGGGACAGCAAAAGCGCCGATCTCCCCGTCATAAAATAAACCGCGACGGTTAATATTGGCGGATCCGATATATACGTGCAGATCATCCACCATCATAGTTTTGGCATGTACGAAAATGCCCCGCAATTGCGATGCGGTTACGGCGCTTCCCTTTGGATGTTCCCTTGTGAAAGCACCCCAGCGTGCATTCACGCCTTCAGCTCCACGGATCACTTTCAATTTGATCACCGGATGACCATCTATTACTTCATTCTCGTTGATTAGCGCTGTAGCCAACATCAATTCGCCATTGATCCAGATCCAGAAGGGCAAGGACTTCGGTAAGCGGGCTTTTGGGCCAATTTTAATATCGGCGGAAAGCCCCGTGATGGCTTCATACAAAATACATCTTCCTTCATGGGTCACTCCACCGGGGCTTGGCAGGATGGGCCGGCGCATGGGAGCTCCGATCAGGGCACGGCGGCCCCACCGGGTCAGCAATCGGCTGGTTACATCTGCCCTGCGTTCATGTCCAAAGGGAATATCGGCAAGTGTCATAATGCCGGGAGTGATCACGACCAGGCGCTTGCAATGGTCTGCCGCCTCCAACAGGGCATCAAGGTAGGCTGCATTGATCGTCGTTTCATTCGGGACAAAATACTGGTCTTCTATATAAATATATTCCCGGGCTTCCCGCAGGGCCCTGATGATGTTTTGGTTTATAGTATTGTCCCCCTGCAGTGCAAAAGGGAGCGAATGCGCGCTGCCAGGTGCAGTGGGTTTGAACAACGTCCTTCCGATCTGGATAATATGCCGTGCATCATTGTTCTCCGGCAATTGTGCCGGCGTAGGGGGATCAAAAACGGTAGCTATCACGTCTGCATTTGCAGCCAATGTTGATTCATACTGGAATCGTTCATCCCATGATTTGAATATATCGCCTACTGCAGGTCCGGTGACCCGGCAGTGTACATCATGATAGGCTGATCTGCCCTGGCGCCCGAAATTATCCAGCCTGTTGCCATTCATATCCATGCCGCCCACATAACCGATAAACTGGTTCCCGTCCTCATCAAATTTCCCCTGTGCTCGTTTGAACAACTGGATCTTCTGGTGCCAGGTGCCCGTGCCTGTTAAAAAATCCGTTATGGTGATTGGAGATGGTGTGGGTATGGTTATGGAGGTAGATAAAGGATTATCCGCCAGGGATGCCGGATAAATGGATCGGATCGCGATGCCGTCCTTTATCTCATTGAATAGGGGAAACATCTCACTACTCTGGTCCATTGCATCCTCGAGCAGCGTATTTATATCTGTTAACTGCATAATGCCAAAAGGTGCCAGTATCTGTGACCCTACAAGGATTATTTTGCCGACAGCATTGGATTCAACCACCCCGGTAACGGATGCAATCAGCACCACATCAGTCAACAGAATTACCATTAGCAGTGCATTGATCTGGACTTCATTATCCAACTCACCCGGGACAGAAAATAATTTGTTCACCAATGCGCATACTTCGCTGTTATTGTCCACTAAATGCCTGACAAGTCCGGCATAGGTATAGGGCTTCCCCTCCGAGTCCAACAATTTATCATCCAGCACAAATTCCTTGAAGCCCCATCCCGCAAAATGCGCGCCCGGCATGTCGCCTGCCGGAGGCGGGTTATTGGCTGCCGGTACACAATTGATCATATCGCTGCCAATCATCCGGAATGTCTTGTAGCCATCGAAAAGGGGCAGCAGACTGCTGGCAGTATGATAGCGTTTCATAGCGGATCCACCTGGGGGTTCACAGAACCAATTGGCCAATTCAAACACCTGTAAATGACCGCGATTGAAAGTGGCCTCAACCTGCAACAGGGTATCCGGGTTCGCACTGAGGCCGGTTTCGTAGAAGGTCATTACGGGGAGGGATATATTTTCGCCGGGCCTGGTATTTCCTGACCAGTTGATCGTAGCGGCAGAACCTGCAGAAAAGGAAAGGTCAAGTATGCCACCGGGACCTGAAGTTACCGATTGTGGCAGTCCGTTTACCGAAATCGTAAACTGTGTGGGTGAAAGGGGTCGGCCAGCATGGTCCAATACTTTTAGTATCCGGGTCCCGTTGGCGGGAAACAGCGCCCCAAGGAAGTTTATCCAAGCGGATGCATCTTCACCGGCGGCATCCAGTGCTTTTTCAATGATACCGCCCCATCCCCAGGGTTCGAGACATACGCGATCCTGGAAAATAACAGCGAAATAAAAAAGTGAAGTTGAGCCCAACAGCTGCCCCTGGTCAAGGGTATCGTTTTCTTCGAAAGCGTTTTGGGCAGCGGCAGGAATACCGAAATAAAAAACCGGGGTGCCACCTGGAATGCCACGTAATATGGGTTCTATAAAAAAAGGCAGCGGCGAAATTTCCAGCAGCTCCTGGATACCTTCCGCCAGCAGGGGACTGTTATCCGGTAAACCGGGATCCAGTGGAATTTTTCTAATGCTGCAAATACCGGGTGCCAGGACAGAAGAGGGGATGGTGAAACCAATCCTTGTAAAGGGCAAAACGCTATCGGCATAACGTGCAATATGGGGGCGTACCATTACCTGGTCCCCTACAACATCCGTGTCGGGCAATGTTACCATCGCTGACTGAATGCTTTGTACTGTAGCCGTATCGAAAGGTGGTAGTAGACCTGTCATCATACTGATTCTTTATTTTTGACCGGGAAAAAATTAGTTTTACCCGTCCTTGCCCCTGTTTGTTAATAATAAACTTACGGTTGGGGCACCGTCGCTTGGATGCGCCAGGGTCCGCCCGGGTCGCTGGCCGTCCCGTCACGGGTAAGCGTACAGGCCAACGCAGTCCATTCACCGTCTGTTTCTTCGTCAATCGAAAATGTAACGAGTCGTGCTCCATCTTCCTCCGTTTCTATGGTTGGATCATTGATATCCTTTACCAGTTGCTCAGCAAAATCTCCCTGTGGGTTCCTGAATTTCAGCATGCGGTCAGGGTACAAATCGGGTCGGTTGGCAATCCTCAATAAGGCACCCTTCGTGCCAGGACCTCGCCCACCGGCTATTGCAGGGCTGTAAAACAGTATTATATGTGTAACGGAATCGTCTGGCCGTACCCGCAGTTGTAACATCCCGGCCCCGATACTTTTATCAGCCGTTACCAGCTCTGGAATGGGTCCTGGTCTGACAGAGGGGATTCTTACCACCATTTTTAACATCGCGTCACCGGAAGAGATCAAACCCGCGGCATTCCCGGTACGTACACGGTACACATAGCGGTTGGTTTGTGGGAGGTAGGTATCTGTCACACTCCCCAGGAGTACCGGATCAGGAGTTACCGGTTCAAAGAAGGCAGCGCGGTATGGATGGGAACCCGCAAGGTACACCAGGTATTGGTCTTCGAGTTTTCCGGCATCGGGTTGCCGTAGAGCAGCGAGGATATTTTCCTTGTCGTCGGGGTTGGGAACAGGTATTTCCACATCCGGTTGCCCCTGCTGGGGTGAAATGGCCGCGATGCTATTATTTGCCATGACTTTATAGTGGTTGAAAACAATTCCTGCATGCACACGCTCGAGCCTGATATGGGTCGCACTGCCCAATTTGCCTGGATCGAGGAAGGCGGTGATATCCAGGTTGAGCCTCACAGGCGTGCCGGCAGGTTCCCGAGTGATGAGCCGGGGGACAGCTTCCAGTGGCGGAGGCACATCAAAGGCCGGTCTGCCCCAAAAACGGGCCTGAATTTTAACAGGTACAATGGGACTTTCATTTCCTTTTCGGTTCTCCAATGGTGCAAGTTTATCTTCCACATAGGGTTGATTATCATTTGCGCTGACACCAAGCCACAGTTCGGCCCGGCGCTGCTCAGCTGAAAGTGCAAGCGCATTGCGGAGTTCGAAATTATAAGATGTGGCTTGTGTGAGTGGAACGACAGCAATACGGCCGGACCAGGCATTGGGCTGTAACCGATCAGACCCAATCATCAGGTTGATGGTCACATGGCCGGGGGCGGGCCCGCTTAATACGCCATTCTCATCCGGGAGTCTCCGATGCAGGATCATCTTGCCTGTTGTGCCCGCATCGTGAGACTCCACGTAAAAGGGATAGCCACCCAACTGGATGAAAGATTCGCGCAGGACATTGTTTTTCAGCAAACGCTCCATCTGAAAACTTGCTTCAAAGCGGCCTGGCCCCAATGGTGTTACAGAAAGCAATTCCCCTTCTATAACGTCCAGGGACTTATCATGTATATAAATCCTGAATTCTGTCACCAATGGATCAAGGTCCCGCTGTTCTTTATGCCATCCCCATCGCAGCTGTATGACATCCATGTCATTTCCCAAAATAGTTTCCTCTGCAGGGGTAAGATCGGGTGCGTCTTTCACTAACAGTCTTGCATGTACTCCGTTGGGGCTGGCAAAATCTGGTTCATCATTTACTACCGGAACCGGCCCCACCGGCACAGGTGGCGGAATTAATTTGCGGAGTTCCACCTGGTTGGATTCCAACCAGTCCTCGGATGGCCGTCCGATGACGTCAACCGCCCGGATCCGGTACTGATGGGTGGTGCCCAGGGGGGGAACCGGCCTTATCACGGGGGCATCATCTGCGAAAAAGTCAAATATGTCATCCCAGTACATATGCAGGTCACTGGATATTGTTGTAACCGCAGCTTCGGGAAAAAGCTGCATCAGGTCCGTACCCTGGTTGATTGCAGCCGCGGTTTCATTCTTGCGCCTGTTTCCCAAAACCCAGTTCTCTTCAGGCAAGATCGGTTGCCATTCTGTATCGGGAAGCTGTTTGTGTTCTATCTGGTAGATAGTGCTTTCCACAGGTGGCGGTGTCATTTCATCATCCGGCCAATAGGTAATTGCGTGCTGCAGGCTTGCTTCCCATTGCAACTGAAATCCCAGTGCCGATCTCGCAGCTGTCGTATGAATGCCATCTTCCTGCGTATTTTCTGCCGCTATCTCCTGTAAATTCCGCGCCTCGAAAAGTCCGGGCAAAGCCGGTGGCTCCGTTTTAGCGAATAGCACCGGGGGCATCAAAAGATAAAATGGCTGAATGCCATTTAAAGGTTGTGTAGTCCGTATTGTGTATAATAACCCCATCCCCTTTAACCTCAGCTGACTGACAGCTGAAGTAAAAACGAGCTGCACGATTTCTCCTGTGGGAAGACTTTGCAATGGGGACACAAGGGCGTTGGCTGAATTACGTGCCTCATATTCAAGGCTGTGGCCCTGCAATAATTCCAACTGTATAGTATTGGCAGGGGTGGGGAAATCTATTACGAGGCTCCAGTTTTGCAATACAGGAAAGGTCCAAAAAGTTTGATGAGGGTCCTGCAACACAATGCCCCGACGGCTCTGCCGTATTTTTCCGTTCACAATGGTCTCAGGTGCCAGTTCAATATGGGGTGGTTGTGAAAAACGAAGCATCAGGTTTCCGAGTAAAAAACTGGAGGGAAGCAAGGTGCTGGATGATAAGGTATGGAATCCATACACTTTATCATAAAGATCTTCTGCCGGGAAAAACCCCGTAACCCGGTATTCGTATAATAGGTCCGGTTGCAATGCAGTATCGTGGTCGAACCATCCGAAGCCCATAACCCTTCTCCATTTAGGATGGCTAATGATAGAAAGTAGCGGGGCAGTGGCATTCAATTCTTCAAAACCAGCCGTTTCATCTTCACGTAACAATATTATTTTATCAATGTGCCTGGGGTAGCCGCCGGTCTTAACCGAATTGCGCAGGATATCAGTCAGCTGAGTAAATTCATCCCTGTCAATATCTTCACCGGGCAGCAGGCGCGATTTTGCTTTTTCAAATTCCTCATCGGGGTTATGGAGTGAAGGATCGAGTTCTACAATAGGAAGTTGGAGGTTTTTTACCAGGTAGGGGATTTCATTCCAACTGTCGTGGCCTTCATCCTCCGGAACCAGGACACAGTACTGTATGCTTTGCAGACCTAAAAAATAAGATACGACCGCGTCAATGGCTCCGGCTGAAAAATTAATAGTGAACGAGCCACTATTTTTTGGACTTATAGCAGCGACAACCTTCCCGCGGTGCAGTGCAAAGCTGAATCCCAGTTTTGCGGTTACGGTCATCCGGATCATCGTGGAGGGTTCATCCAGGTCGAGCCGGTAGATCTCGGCCGGCGTATTTTCATCAAATTTCCCTGTACGGTAGCTCAGCCAGCCAAATGGCAGCCGGAGTTCTGCTTCGTTCTTTAGCCGGGTGATCAAGGTTCCTGCAATTGTTTCACAAAGGAATTGCTTACGCCGGGAAAATTCCCTCCGCTGAATGCTCCACCCGCCTGGTGCGTATACCCAGCTGAAAGGGCCTGTCCAGAAAAGATGAATACCCTTAGCCGTAGCATCTATCTGGGATAGTACGTTGCCATTGATCATTTCCTAGGAATTTTAAATTTTTGCTGCATACTAATTTGCTTCACTAAACCTGCAGATTTCAGTTAACACAGTAATGCTGTCGTATCGGTGTTTTATTTAAATGTATTCCCCCGGACAATAAAAATTCCATTACCAAGAATCCCATTCATCAAAACCAGTACTAATAATCTGCATATGCTGCATCAGACTCAGGAACAACGCGCTTTCAATTATGGAGAGATACCATAATCAGGTAGTATGTCCCGGCTTTTCTTTTGGGGGGTTTTAACGACTGCAATTATATAGAAGGGGACACTTAAATGTAGGAATTTGTTTCCAAACACCATTGATTTTAGACTTTTTTAATTGGCGTAATTGTATAGCAGTGCCGAAGCATAACGGGTGGGTAACTGCACCCTATGAAAAGTGATGGATATACCAGGAATATCATTTTATTTCCTCCTCCGCTTATCCCACCATACATAGAGCAGGAACAGTACCAGGCTGATAACAGATCCCCATAGGAGTCCCCACTGCAGCTGTTCGGTGTCCTGGCCGATAATGGCAATATAGATAATAAGTGGGGTGATACCTACCAGTGTCGCGGCAACAAACCGCCAGTATCCCATCCGTAAGATCCCCGCTACAAAACTGATGGCATCGTTGGACAAAAAAGGGTTTATACGGGTAACCACAATGGCCCAGAAGCCATAATCTTCAATAAAGGAAGTCATCTTGCGGGCAGTTGTCTGGCCGATCAGTTTCATGACGGCCAGCTTTCCCAGGTACCTTCCTATAACATACCCGACAGAGGAAGCGGAAAAGACAGCTGTCAGGATGATCAGCCCACCCCAGACAGGACCGTATGCCAGGATGGAGACCACCATGAGCAGGATGGTAGGGATGACCAACAGGAACATCTGCACCACCATCGCGATCACAATTATAAAGGGTCCGTACCACCCGAAGCCATCCACCCAGGCTTTGATCCGCGCTTCGTCATCACTAGTCAAAACGTCCCACGCGGTATCCAGGAATTCCTTAACATCCGGGACAAAAAAGTAGCTTGAAACCACAGCAGCCAGGATTCCGATTGAAACATATAACGGCACCTTGCTTTTGGCGCTGTCCTCTGAAGTAGTATCCTGCCCTTTTTCCACTTTCCGCATTCGGTTTACATTTTTATCTTCCGGAAAACCATTACGATCCTCCCGTCCGGCAACGCGACCTTCCCGGAATCCGGATTTTGTGAAAGTAGCCAAAAAAGCGTGTTTTATTGAAGCAAAAATTAGGCAAAAAGACCGGCGACCGGTTGAATTAATGTTATTTATTATACGCCCTATAATAGAACTTTTAACGCAATTTTAAAGGCATTTTGACCTTCTCCCCTTACTTTTGTGGTCATTTCCAAACAAGGAAAATTAAAATCGAAAATAAAATGGCATTCTGCAACCCGAAGGAATTGTAAACCACATCCTGCTCATACTTTCGGAAGCCACCCCGCCCCTGCCGAATAAAATGATGTGATCTTGAAGCTTAGGAAAAGAAGGAAATTAATTACCTATTTAAATATCCTAGACCAACCTATCCGGTTTAACCCTTTTGTCTTCAGCAGGCTGTTTTTAGTATGGGCCCTGCTGGGACTGCTTGGCGGATTGTCAGCGGGGATCTACTGGACCGTCCTTGAAGTTCTGACACTGAAAATCTCCTTATTGGATGGATGGATGGTAATACCCGTAATGGCCACAGCCGGGTTCCTGGCTGGATTGGTGATCCATAATTTCGGGGACCCAGGGGAAATCCAATTGATCGTGAACAACATCCGATTCAAAAAAGGAAAACTCGATCCCCGGCAAAACCCTTCCATGATCGTATCTTCCCTGTTGTGTGTGGCGTCTGGTGGCAGCCTTGGGCCCGAGGCACCCCTGGTGCAGGTTACCGGGTCTACCGGCACCTGGCTGGGTAAAATTTTCCGGCTCAAGGGAGAAGCATTGCGGTCTTTGAGTATTGCCGGGATGGCATCTGGCTTTACCGCCTTATTTGGATCCCCTTTGGGCGGGAGTTTGTTTTCATTGGAAATACTGCATCACGAACATGCTGTGGAATATTACAAGGCAATAATCCCGGCCTTGGTTGCAAGCTGTTTCAGCTATGTGGTTTTCGCACTGATCATCCATCTCGGATTGGGAGCCGTCTGGGACCTTTCTTCCTATGAATATTCCGGGGTATACGATTTTGGGATGGCCGTGCTGTTTGCCCTGGCGGCAACAGGTATGGGATGGATTTTTATCTATTGCACCCGGTACTTAAAAGCCTTCTTTGAAAAACAGCCTGTTCCCATATATGTTAAAACCCTGCTCGGCGGGATACTGTTGGGTGGCATTGCTTATTTTTTACCGATAACCCGCTTTTTCGGCCATCATGAGATCAATGAATTACTGGCTGGTGATTTTCCCGTACACTTCCTGATCCTGGTACTGGTTTTTAAGATCCTCGCGATTTCGATTACCGTAACTTCCGGATGGCGGGGAGGATTTATCATCCCCCTCTTCTTTGTGGGAACTACCCTCGGGTTGCTGATACACCATGTTTTCCCCGGCACAAACCTTACTCTTGCGATCATCAGCTGCATGGCTGGTGTCAATGCCTGTGTTACCCGAACACCTATGAGCACTACAATTTTACTGGCGTCCCTGACTGGGTTCTCCTATTTTATCCCTATTTTATTTGCCAGCCTTACCGGTTACTTTTTGGCGCCCCGAATCCCATTTATTGTTTCGCAGATGGATCAGGAGTCAACAGGGAGACCTCTTACTGCATCCTTACGCAAGAAGCGATGAAATCCTGTCCAAAAGCAACAGGCATTTCTTTACGAATACCGCTCTTTTATGATATTGAAGTGGTGCAATTCATGTCCGGCAATATGGTAGGCCAGTGCCCTGACCGTTGCATTGTTAAACGTGCCGGTACCCTTGCCCATCCTGTCCATTGAATTTTCAGGGAGGTACCTCAACAAGGTTATGGTGGCCATCCGAACCGATTCATATTCCTCCCAGATACTTTCCATGCTCCGGGTATTTGCTTCGGAGTACTTGGCATAGGCATCCTGGTCAAAACCGATCAGGTTGTGCTGCTCGTTGCGGGCAAACCGGAGTGCGCGGTAGGCAAAGATGCGTTCGTCGTCTATAATGTGTACCAGCAATTCCTTGATCGTCCATTTATCAGGTTGGTACTGGTGAAGCAATTTTTCTTCCGGCAATGCCTGGATAAAGGATTTTACTTTTTTGAAATTAACTTCCAGGTGTTCCAGGATCCGGCCATCGTCTGGTGACAACTTCATATACATTTCGGCATATTCCGGATAGTCACCTTTCGGGGCTTTGTGGATGATTCTCATGGTTTATTAAGATTTTCAATTATGAAGTACCCAATCCTCTATCAGGAACCGGGCTATGGAATCTTCCCGGGAAAGTTCCAGCTGACCGGAGTCCCTTAATTTTTCAATTTCCAGGGCGGAGTACCACTGGGCATCTTTTACTTCCCTTCCGTCCGGGGTGAAATCCATCGTGATGGCTTCTGCCGTAAACCCCAGCATCAGGGCAGACGGAAATGGCCATGGCTGGGAACTCATGTACCGGATATGATCTACTTCCAGCCCTACTTCCTCCTGTAGTTCTCGGTGGATGGCATCTTCCAGACTTTCACCGATCTCCACAAACCCGGCAAAGGCGGAACAGCGGATCCCGGTGGGGGTTTCCCGCTTGTTCAGCAGGCATAGGGCGGGCCCATTTTCAGGCCGGTATTCGATCAGCACGATTACGGCGGGGTCGATCCGGGGATAACATCTATTTTTACATGCCGCGTTGCTGCAGATTCGACTGTGTCCTTTCTGCTGGCTCAGGGTAGTGCTGCCGCATTTGCCGCAATACAAATGTGCCTGGTTCCAGGCGGTGATCCCCTGGGCATAGGCAAGGAGGGCGGCTTCCCGGGGTTCCAGAAGCGGAAAAGCCTTGCGTATATCGAGCAGCGTTACACTTCCGAGGTCATTTTGGTCAGCGGGGGATACTTCTACACAGTAGATCTCTTCCTCTGTATGGATCCCCAGAAAAATAAAATCGGATGCAGCAGGCATCAGCACTTCCGGGATGGTGGTCAGGAGGTGTAGACTGCCATTTATATATTCAAAGAAGAATTGACCCTGCCGGATCGGGATCAGCCGCTGTTTCCGGTTGGTATTCCCTTCAGTATCTCCTGCTGATTCCCGGAGCAGGGAAGCCCGGTCAAGGCTGCGGTCACTGTAAAATTGCGATGCCATCTTAAGAGTCTTTAAATTTTTTAGCCCATTCCTTTGCCCAAAGTCCGAGGGGTTCCAGGCCTTGAAAAAGCTCCTGCCCCTTGCCGGTAAGCGCATATCCGTCCAGTGTCCGTTCAATAATTCCGGCAAGGGTAAGTTCCTTCAGCCGTTTGTTGAGCGTGGTAGGCGAGATCGTCTCGCAATATTCCTGTAATTTCCGGAAGGTGCCCGGGCCGGCAGCGAGGTGCCAGATTATGCCCATGGCCCAGCTGCGGCCCAGCAGGTCGAACAGCGCCATGATGGGCTGCCCTGATTTGGAACCCCGGACGGGTTGTCCGGGTTTTGGAAATCGCATACTACACTATTTGTAGCAAAGCTACATAATATGTATCGCAATTATGTTGTTTTGACATCAATTTTTTCAGGTCTTGATCTCCATGTATGGTAGGCGGCTTTCATACAGTGCCCACAGGGTCGGAACCCCAATTGACGGGCTTCTTCTTCCGATACAAAAAACACCCGGTTCTCCCGCTTCATTCTTTTTCCGGATGCACACTGTAAGGTCCCGAAAATCTTTAATTTCCTGTTGCCGGCCAGCCGGATAGCTCCTTGCCGAATCCCTTTTCTTAGATGAGCGGCGCTGATATCGGAATGTTTTATCATAATTAACTTACCAGGTCCTGTAATACTGCATGTACAAAAAAGTGCGGAAATGGAATATGATAAGTGGCTGCAACCAGTAATAATAATAACATAACTAATACTTTCAGCTATTATAAAAATGAGTAAATTTATGTAAATGCGCACCCATGAAAATGCAACCTCTTTGTGGCCTGCTGTTTAGTGTCCTTTTTCTCCTTGCAGGCTTTGGTGGCTTTTCGCAAACCGGCTTTGCTGCGGTACCTCCACCACCGGGATCATCAGGTTATAGTATTTTTGGCACACAGGATCAGAAGGGTTATATGTGGTTTGAATCCTTGGAGGTCCACCGCTACGATGGCTATGTTTACTCCTCCATTTACAATTGGAATAAAACGAAATGGAATAATAGGTGCAAACACTTATCATCAAATATTTTCTAACGGTAATCACTTTGAAATATAGAAAAACTGTAATTGATAGATCGTGGGGGTTTCAAATTTTGCGGGTTTCAGTTATCAGAGCAAATGGAATCCTTAAAATTAATTAAAACTATCATGGAGCTCTTTAGCAATGGTGGTATGGCCCTTATGGCAATCTTGCTCATACCTCTGAGTTGTGCCGAGGAAAAACCATCGGGCACCCCCAATATCTATAGTCCTAAATTAGTCCGGGCTAAGGGCCATGCGGTGCCCCCTGACGAAATTGAACCTCCTGAATTAATTGGTGTTCCGGATAGTTTAGTCATACCCGTAGGGAAGCCTCAAGTATTTCTGTTGGAATCTGAAAGCAGACTGGCAAGAACGCCTGAGGTAGTTCAATTGGAAGTGTCCAGTATTGCAACCCCTGGGGAGGGTCTCTATAAAAAGCCCATGATTGTGCCGGTATCGGTCGTACCCGTGATTTCACGCCTTCCAAATATGGTAGCAGTAATGCCACCTCAGGTAAATTATTCAGGGGCAACAAGCTATAGCACCTATAATATAACCAACGGCCTTTCGACGATTGGCCTTTTACCTTATCAGGATAGTAAAGGAAACTTTTGGCTGGGGGACTTTATGAACGGAGTTGATAAATACGACGGGAGATCCATTACCCGGTATACTATTGCACAAGGGTTGATCTCAAATACTGTCACCAAAATCTTTGAAGACCGCAAGGGCAATATGTGGTTCTGTACCTAGTTTGGTCTGAGTAAATTTGATGGAAAGTATTTTACTAATTTCAGTACAGACCTGGGACTGCCAGACAGGGCCATGCTCGACATGATTGAAGACCGGAAAGGGAACCTTTGGTTCTGCAGCAGAAAAGGAATAACTAAATATGATGGTAGTTCCTTTACAAATTTCACTGCTGAACAGGGTTTGGACCATTGGATAGAAAAGCTAATGGAAGATACATCCGGTAATATTTGGATGTTAACTTTAGAAGGGCAACTCATAAAATATGATGGTACCACTTTTACAAAATATGTGGTCAACCATCCAGGACAACCGAATAATTTAAAATGGTCAGACTTCAGTACCAACCTACTGGCCGGAACCTTTGATGGAGCGTCCTATTTAAAATATTCTGCCATCCGTGACTCTGAATCTAAATTGCCCAATATTGTATATTCTAAAGACGGAACCCATATATGGCTAGCATACCCTTCTTCGACAGACCCCCAGGCAATGGCCCTTTATTATTTTGACGGTGCACATATAAACCCAGAGGGGATGGTTCCTAATGCTGTTGCTATAACAGAAGACAAAAACGGCAATTTGTGGCTTAACACTAATTATGGATTATCAAAAATCCATAGAGCCCTCTTCTCTCATTTACAAATAGAGCAGGGATTGTCAGATAATAGTATAAGGTCTGTCTTCCTTAGTAAGGATGGTACACTATGGGTGGGTACCCTGGAAGGATTCCATCAAATAACCCGGAACAAGGTCTCCCAATTTAACGATGATGATGGAAAAATAAATTGGATAACAGCAATATCTGAGGATCAAAAGGGTAATCTCTGGCTTGCTAAATGGGATTATGGCGCAATTAAATTTAACGGAGCGTCCTTTACCCACTATCCCCAACCGAAGGGTGGGGGGATGTGGTGCATTATGGAAGATAGTAAGGGGCACATCTGGTTTGGAACCGATGATGGGGTTATTGAGTATGACGGCACCTCTTCCTACTATTATTCAACAGCGCAAGGATTGAGTGGAAGGCAAATAATAAAAATTATAGAGGACAAGAATAAGAATCTGTGGTTCGCAAGTCGGTATAACGGACTTACCAAATATGACGGGACAGTTTTCACGCAATTTGGCATGGGGAGTGGCTTAAATGATATAAGAAGTTTACTGGAAGACAGCTATGGCCAAATTTGGGTGGGTACCGGCAATGGTGGTGTGTTTAAATACAATGGAGAAACATTTACGCAATATACGATGGAACAGGGATTGTCAAGCAATAATATTTATGGTATCCTTGAGGATACTGAAGGCCACATCTGGCTTGCAACCAATAATGGATTAAGCAGGTTACATTCATCAATGGCTGACAGGGCTGACAATACCAAGGTGGGAACAGCTGATGGGGTATTTAAAAACTATTTGTATACAGATGGCTTCCGGGGTGGCGGAAACTTTGTCAATACTTTGGTGCAGGATACTAATGGGATCATCTGGTCAGGCAATCCGGACAGGCTAACGGCTTTTGACCCCGGGAAGGACAAGACGGATACTATTCCACCATACATGCAAATGAATGCGGTACTGTTGTTCGACCAGGAGATCAACTGGCTGGAGATTGAGAATAAGAAGGATACAGCTTTGTTATTAAATAATGGCCGTACGCTAAAAGATTTTAATTTCAGTACTGTTTCAAATTGGAGTTATACCCCGGAGGTATTGGAACTGGCCTATAACAACAATGCGCTGAGTTTTAAGTTCACAGGAATAACCACCAATAAGCCCGAACGCGTCAAATATCAATATATGCTTGAAGGCTTGGATGACAACTGGGGCACGCTAATGACTACCCCCTTGGCCACCTATACGAATCTGTCCTTTGGCAACTATACCTTTAAGGCAAAAGCGATGAACAGTGACGGCTACTGGAGCGAAGAACTGAGTTATCCATTTGTGATCCGACCTCCATATTGGTTTAGCTGGTGGGCTTATGCAATTTATGGACTTTTATTTGTTGCTGTTTTAAGGATAGTACACCAATATCAGAAAAAAAGGGTGCTTCGGCTGGAACGGGTAAAATCACAAAAGAAAGAACTTGCCCAGGCAAAGGAGATTGAAAAGGCCTATGCGGAACTTAAAACAACCCAGGCACAACTCATCCAATCCGAAAAAATGGCCAGCCTTGGTGAACTTACAGCCGGCATCGCCCATGAAATAAAAAACCCTTTGAATTTCGTGAACAATTTTTCGGAAGTCAATGAAGAATTACTCGCCGAAATGAAGGACGCACTTGACATGGGAAATATTGAGGAAGCGAGATCCATTGCCAATGATGCCATTGACAACCAGCAAAAAATCCTGCATCATGGAAAACGGGCCGATAGCATTGTAAAAGGTATGTTGCAGCATAGCCGAAGCAGCGGCGGACAAAAAGAACCACACCGATATCAACGCGCTCACGGATGAGTATTTGCGATTGGCTTACCACGGTTTACGGGCCAAAGACAAAACATTCAATGCCACCATGAAAACGGATTTTGATGAAAGTATCGGGAAAATCAATGTTGTTCCCCAAGAAATAGGAAGGGTTATTTTAAATTTAGTCACCAACGCTTTCTATGCCTGTGCTGAACGCAACCGCAGTGCGGTCAGTGAAGGCCAGAAACTTGATCAAAAGGGCTACGAAGCCAATGTGACGGTCACCACAAAACGAATGGTTACCCTTTCAGGGGCAGGAGACAATCAAGAGGCAATAACCATCTCAGTTAAGGACAACGGCAACGGCATTTCGAAAAAGGTAATTGACAAGATATTCCAACCCTTCTTTACTACCAAACCAACCGGGGAAGGCACAGGATTGGGCCTTTCTCTAAGTTATGATATTGTAAAAGCGCATGGGGGGGAGTTGAAGGTGCTGTCTGAGGAGGGAACAGGAAGCGAATTTCTTATATACTTACCAATATGATTTAATAATGGAGAATGTTGTTTTAAGATACAGAGGCATAGCCTCGGCAGATACGATAACAACGGATTTTAATCATAATAGCAGAACATTCATGGATGAGTTTCTCTATTGTTATAGATATGTTTCGTGTCTACGACACTCTGACTTAGGTTGGACATTATCCAACGGATTAAAATCCGTTGTTATAAGATGTGGATCTTAAAAATTGAAAATGGAAAATCAATAATTCCTTTTTCCCTATTAAACCGCCGGGTAGGAACGGGATTAGGATTATCTTTAAGTTAGGAGACTGTAAAAGCTCATGGGGGGAGCTAAAGCTTGGTGCCGACCAAGGGAAGGGTACCTCTCCAAATTATTCTTCCCGTAAGGAAGTAGGATTAGTAGTATATTAAAAAAAGAAACCGCCAATGAAAATACTGGCAGTAGATGACGAAAAGGACATACAGTCCCTTTTTCAGCAACGATTCAGGAAAGAAATCCGGAGTGGGGATTTGAATTTTGTATTTGCACTTTCCGGCGAGGAGGCCGTGGATCTCCTCCAAAAAATGAGGCATGAGGCCCTATTGATTCTTTCCGATATCAATATGCCGGGGATGAGCGGTTTGGAACTTCTTAAGCATATCCGTTCAAATTATGAACAACCTCCACCGGTCGTAATGATGATCACAGCCTATGGGGACGAGGAAAACCGCAATGTGGCCAAACGACTGGGGGCCAACGATTTTCTGACCAAACCACTGGATTTTAGCCTCTTAAAGAATAAACTTTTAACACTAATATAATGGCAAGAATATTAGTTGTAGATGATGAAACGGACCTGGAAGTGCTTATCAAACAGAAGTTCCGGAAGCAAATAAGGCAAAATGAATACGAATTTGTCTTTGCCATCAATGGTAAGGATGCCCTGGAGAAACTACGAACAGAACCTGATATGGATCTTGTATTGAGCGACATCAATATGCCGGAAATGGATGGCCTGACCTTGCTGACAGAAATCAACGCATTCAACCCGTTAATCCAATCGGTTATGGTTTCAGCCTATGGGGATATGGACAATATCCGGACGGCCATGAACCGCGGTGCCTTTGATTTTATAACCAAACCCATCAATTTTGAGGACCTTAACATTACCATGGAAAAGACCTTGAAACACGCTCACCGAATAAAGGATACCCTAAAGGCAATTAAGGAAAATAACATTCTCAGGATGTATGTGGACGTAAACGTCCTGAATTTCATGGGACGAAAAGATTATGAAACTTCCATCATGGCCAGTGATACTATTGAGGCCACCGTCATGTTCATAGATGTATGTGGTTTTACGGCCATCAGCGAAAGTGCCCGGCCAGACAAGGTGGTGGACATGCTGAATACTTATTTTGATGTGATGGTAGAAGAGATCATCGCCCAGAAAGGGTATGTAGACAAGTTTATCGGGGATGCCGTCATGGCGGTGTTCCAGGACAAGTTTCATTTGGACCGGGCCATTGATGCGGCTTTGGCCGTGCGGGAGCGGATAAATAAACTGCCTATAATGGAAGGAGATTTCCATTTTAAACCGAAAGTTTCCATTGGCATTAAAAGTGGGGAAATGGTATCAGGGAACATTGGTTCCTCCAGCCTGAAACGATTGGATTATACCGTCATTGGGGATACGGTCAATATCGCCTCCCGCCTGGCGGAGGCTGCCGGCGAAAACCAGATAATCATATGCGAGTCCTGCTATAACCAGGTGAAAGAAGCTTTTCAGTTTAAAAAAATAGGCGGAATTTTCGTAAAGAACAAAGCAAAATCCATCATCATCTACGAAGTATTGGAATAGACAGGAATGGGGCAACAAGGAACAGTGCATTAAAGTGGTATCCGGGGATTTACCGGATGCCTGTTCCATACTTCAACTCACCGCGTCATGGAAAATGATACCCAAAGTATGCCGCTCTCCACTTAGCACTTCACTCACCCCATGTTTCATAGTGGCCCGATAATATCCCCTGCTACCCTGTACCGGCCTGTAGTTGGTGGTAAAAATGAGCATGTCCCCTCTTTTTGGGGTGAGGACGATTGCACGCGACTGTGCCCTGGGGGTTTGTTGTGTCAATACGAATTCGCCACCAGTGTAGTCGGCCCCAGGCTCGTTCAGGAAAAGGACACATTGAAACGGAAAATACACTTCCCCATACAGGTCCTGGTGCAGCGTATTGAACCCGCCCGTTCCATACTTAAGGATCAGGGGAGTAGGCTTCAGCTGGCCATGCACTGCGCATTCCTCCAGCATAGCGCTATGGGTTCCCGGAAATGTTTTTCCCATTTTCAGGGACTTCCATCCACTGGTTGGCAACAGGTACGAGATAGGGATACAGTTCGGTCCGGAGGTTTTGCAGTAATTCCGGCAGGGGATATTGAAAATACTTGTATTCCCCCAGCCCGAACCGGTGCCGTTCCATGACCACCGTTTTCCGGTATATACCAGGCCGGTCATATAAGCTTACCAGGTCCCGGCCCGATTCCTCCCCCAGGAACCGGGGTATCAGCGTAAACCCGCGCTGGTGGAGGGACCCGGAAATGGACTGCCAGTCCAGTGATCTTATCGTAGCATGGTCCTGGTGTTGCTTTACACCCGGCATCTTATTTTTTGTTGTTTCCATGGTTTTTGCCTTTAATTCCATCTAATAAATGTAGCGGGTTCTATGCACCTCCCAAACCCGCTTCTTGCTACATTGCCACCATACAGGTCAGGCATTTTTTTCCTGCTATTTTTGTTAAATTTGAACATCCACGGATCATGTCCTTATCACAATGCATCGATATCGGTGGACATCCACACTGCCAGATGCATGGAGCATACCATAAAAACAAGGCCGGGAAATTGAAAAAAAGGAACTATTTTATAAGTTATCACCATAACTCCGATCTTGTTTACTTACAGGAACTTCGGAAAAAATTTACGAACCGAACATTCGCTGACTACGGGTTTAAAGATGAAAACCTGGCTGAATCCTCTAAACGGTTTATCTCCGATAAAATTCAATACCGCCTGTGGAGCAGCTCTGTAACGATACTTTTAATTGGCGAAAAAACAGGGGACAGCGCCTGGATCGATTGGGAAATCTGGTATTCCCTGCAAAAATTAAAGGATTCAAATATATCCAGAAGAAGCTATAAGCCTAAAGGATTGCTTGCCCTCTATCTTCCGGTGAAAAGGCACAATGTACCACCCCGATTCCAGGCCAACCTGGATTCCGGCTATGCTGAAAAGATATATTGGGAACAATTGGATACGCTACTGGATACTAAGTTGGATCAGGCATACAGGAACAGGGCCAAGACCCATTTGATCATAAATGATATTCCGTTGAAGGATAATCCCAGAAAATTATTCAGCAAGTTAAATTTAAAGGGGCTGTTTGGTATGTAATTACCCGGTAGGAACCGGATACTATATCCCCCAATAAAATGCCGGTGCGAGCGTCACGCTCGTACCTCACTTCAGCAGTACTATATCTTACAGGCAAGCAATGTCTTGTAACATTATTTAAACTCAATCGTCAAAAATATATAGTATGTCATACCCCGGCAACGGAGGCCGGGTTTTGCATTATTTATCCGCCAGATTGTAATTGTATAGGACCATGAGAAATACACTGCTGATTCCGCTCCTGATATGTTTGCTTACATATTCCTCCACTTTTGGCCAATACCTTGCATTGGAAGAGGTGAGTTTTAAACATGGAGCTCTCACCCTCTATGCGGACATCTTTAGCCCACAGGATCCTGCCGGTAAAACCGGCATTGCCCTGATACAGGGATCGGGCGACAGCGACCGGACCAACTTGTGGTCCCGTGCCTTTGCGGAAATGCTGGCCGAAAATGGTTATTACGTGCTGCTCCCTGATAAGAGGGGTTGTGGCAAATCCGAAGGCGATTGGAAAAACGCCTCTTTCCAGGACCTGGCCGGTGATGCCATAGCTTCCGTCTCCTTTTTTAAGGAAAAACTTCATCTGGAAAAGGTGGGTATAATGGGATTGAGCCAGGGCGGCTCCGTTGCTCCCATAGCCGCCGGCAGGGATCCTGATATTACGTTTGTGATTGCTGTATCCAGTGCCGCTGTGACCCTGGAGGAGCAGATCATCCATGAGATGTCCAATACCGCACGCAAAGAAGGGCTGAACCCGAATGAGATCAAAGAAATGCTGGACCTGCACATCCTCCTTAAGGAATACGCCCTGAACCGCGATTGGGCTCCCCTGGAAAAACGGTATACCGAACTGCGATCTTCCGGCTGGTCGGAATTTGCCGGTTCCTTTCCCCATAGTCCCGACAGCTGGCTCTGGGATTGGGTACAATTGAATATCGGGTTTAATGCCATGGACTACTGGCCTAAACTCCAGCAGGATGTTTTTATAGCCTATGGCTCCAAAGACCAGGATGACAATGTCCCGGTTTACCAAAGCATCTACCGGCTTCAAAAAGGGTTCCACGCCCATGGAAAAGAAAATTTTACACTAGAGGTGTACGAAGCGGGCCATGCCATATATGAGGACGAAAAAGCGGTACTCCGGCAGGAATTTGTAAAAGGCCTGCTTGATTGGATAGCAAAGCGGTAAACAGGCCCATCATAAGTTGGAAAATAGCGAAACGCCAAAAATCACAGATCAGCACCATACGGTTAAACCTGTTTATCACAAAGGATTTTTTTTTACAATGAATTACGGGAACCTCGTACATTTATAGCAGTGTATTAATTGCGGAACGAATTTACAACCATGCCCGCATGTCCCTGATAGTATTCCCTATGCAGCCCGTTTATAAAGATCATTGGGTTAAAATTATCGGAAGCCTGCTTGCTTCCCTCACCGTAGATTCAATTGGGAGGCCCAATTCTATCTTTGAACGGTTGACAGCAGGATCTTTTTATATAGATATCCTGGCAGGGTTCCTCATTACCTTGTTACTGTGGGAAGGGATCAAAAGACTTACAGTATGGCTCGATAAAAAGTACGGTTGGCTGGAACAGCCGTTGGAGCGTTTTCTGTTGCAATTTGTCCTGGGGGTGGTGGTCCCCGTCCTCCTGAGTTTTGGGATTACCCTTATTTACATGCGCCTGCTCTGGGACCAGGATATATTTGTTACGGAATGGCTGTATACTGAAATGTATATGGTAATCTTCATCCTTCTCCTCATCAATTTCATCTATTTCAGCTGGTGGCTATACCTGAAAAATATGGGGAATATGATTGTAGTGCCGGCTTATCCCCAGTTGGACGGTACCCTGCCGGACAGGCATGAATCCACGTCAATTCCCGTTACCAAAGGGGGAAAAACTATCTTACTGCCACCAACGGCAGTTGCGCATATCCATCTATTAAACGGGTATACCTACCTGCAGACATTCGAGGCAGCCGAGTTCGTATCCACCGATTCACTGGACGAATTTCTGCAACAGCTGGACCATGACCAGTTCTTTCGTGCCAACCGACAGGTTATTATCAATCGGAAAGCCTGCACATCCTACGAAACCATTGAGAACGGCAAGATCGAGGTTGCCCTGGTTCCGGAATTACTTCAAAAGGTCGTAGTCAGCCAAAAAAAGGCAAAAGAATTCCGCAAATGGATTTCAGTCCGGCGTTAAAAATCCATGCTTGTTTGGACATATATCGATATACTTCAGCGTACCAAAAATATACTTCACCGAATTCAGCATGTCCCGGAAAGTTGAGAAAATACTTCGCCAGATTTTATGCTGATCGCAAATGCCGCATGCATTAATTTTGTATAGTGAACAGCAATTCATCAATTCATCAATTCATCAATTCATCAAATCAAAAAATGAAAACAATATCAACAATTCTTACCATCGTCTTTTTATCCCTCCTTATAAATTCCTGCGATAAGGATACGGTCACCGCCTCCCATGAGGTCACTACCAGGGCGTATGCCTTTTCCGGTTATTCCGGTTTGGATGTCTCCGACAACTTTACTGTGCACATTACCTTTTCCGAAACAACGGAAAAAGTGGAAATCGAGGCGAATGACAACCTGCACGGGTATATCCGGGTTGATCAGCCTGGCGATAAGCTGACGATTAAGCTGGAGGGCGTCCGCGAAATAAAAGGTTCAGAGACCCTGAACGTTTTCATTACCACCCGGCATATATTGGATTTCAGGGTGAACGGAAATTCAAAAGTTGTCCTTGAGAATCCACTGATCTCGCCAACTGTAAAAATCGACCTGGCAGGCAACAGTTGGTTTAGCGGTACGGTGGCATCAGACCGCCTGGCGGTTGTTTCCACGGGAAACTGTATGATCCACCTGTCCGGAGATACCGGGATCCTGGATGCCAGGCTAACGGGAAACTGCGAATTGTCTGACTATGCGCTTTCTGTTCAGGACCTGAAACTGGATCTTAGCGGGAACAGCAATGCATACCTTAGCGTGACCCATTCAATTGATATAACAGCGAAAGGAAACAGTATGCTATTCTACAAAGGCGATGCGCGCATAATTCACCAGGATCTATCCTCCGCGTCCAGGATCATTAAAAACTGAGGTGGAATTTAATAAGGGTAAAGACACGAGGTAAATTCGGGTAGCATATCGCAGCAGTTTTAATGGTAAATGTTTAACTTACCTTTGGCCATTTTACAGGAAACCGGTTGCGCGGATCAGCAGGAAGAGCCCCATCCCTATCAATAAAACCCCGATCCCACGAGCCGTCTGTGAACCCGAAGGCGCGAGTCGCTCCGCAGTGATACCGGCAGCTACAAAAGCCATAGCGAGCAGGTCCATGACCCCCAGGACCAAAAGTACAAGCATCAGTCCCGCGCAGCAGCGGCTGCAATGGAGACCGAGCTGCAGGCCGTGCCGCCAGGCGGTACTGGTATCAGCTGCCAGCCTCTGTCCTGCACCGGGCATCTGCCGGCAGCAACCGAGGTGGCGCAGTTTCCAGGGTGTGAATTGCAGCAGGCCTGCCAGGATTACGAGCAAACCCACCACCAAGGGTACCGATTGGGAAATAACGGGATAGCGCATTTCAATAGCCGCCAGTGCTATCCCCAATGGGTATACCGCTATCCCGAAGAGTGTCCAGACGCCAAAATACCCTGCGCCCACAAGGGTAGTGAGCCATCCTATGCGCGAGGACCGTGGTGGTTCTACCGCCTGCCGGTACCGCCGTAACATGGGGGCCAGGGAGGGTAGCATCATGGCAAGCATCATCACCCCCCACATGCCCATGAATATCAAGGCAGCTCCTGCCCAGGTTTGGCCGGGCATGCGCATCCAGGCCATGGACATGTTCCAGCCGCCGGGCATGGGCATATCCCCCATGCCGCTCATGGAGTTGCACCATACGATAGTAATGGCTGCACTGGCGGTAAACAGCAAGGCTACCACCCCATATAACCCGCGATGGGACAAGCGATCTGCGACCATGCCTTAATTGCCATTCACCTGGGGGGAATATTCATCATGCCGTAAAAACCAGGGCCCTTTTTCATTCCGGCCTTTAGGGGCCCGGTCCAGCCACTGGTACATATTCCACAGGCCGTCCAGGCCGCGGGCATAGGCGGAATAGGTGTGGTAGACTACCCCATCCTGCAGGACAAAGGTGCTCATCCCCGGTTGCTGCCGCATAAACCCAAGGCCGTCGGTTCCGCAGCCGGCGGCAAACTCTGCAACGGGTCCGGGGACCTCTGCAGGATCCTTAATGGGTTTGCTTTTCTTATAATTGTATTCAGTGTCGGTACTCTGCTGCTGTTCTTCTGTGAGGGAGACGTTGAAGTCCTTGTTAAAATCGCTCCCAAAAGAGGACGCCCAGGGGAAGGTCCAACCCATCCTTTTTTTATAGGCCTGAAGTTTTTCCAGCGGTGCCTGGGAGATGGCCTGGAACATCACATCGTGGTTCATCAGGTGGATGGCGATGCCGTTAAACCCGTCCGCAATGGAAGAGCAGGCCGGACAGCCCGCAGTATAGTCGGGCCCGAACATAAAGTGGTAGACCATCAACTGCGACCGGCCTTTAAAAAGTCCGGCCAGGGAGGTTTTCCCCTCCTCTGTCTGGAATTGATAATCCTTTTTAACCGTAACCCAGGGCAGCTCCTGCCGTTTTTGTGCCAGTTCATCGCTGCGGCGGGTCAGCTCCTTTTCTTCCTTGAGCAATTGCAGTCGTGCTGCGCGCCATTCTTCACGGGTTCCGGTTTTGTGTTGCTGTGTTGTGTTCATCGTATCTATTCTTTAGGGATTCCTGTAATAAATTTACGAATACTTATGCATAATTATGGTGATCATAGGGTCCGCGATGGCTCCATATTTGGAAAAAGTTACTAATTTATTGTTTAAGCTTCAAAGTAGCTTTATCCGGAAACGTTGAACAGTAAACCTTGAATGAAGCGCCTGATACCCGGCTAACCAACCAATTCCTGCTGATACAAGCCCAAAAAAGTGTGTTTCTTCAATCCGCTACGTGACCCGGGGTCTCAACCCCGCCCCGTTTTTAAGTTAGGGCTGCATCCTGCAAACAACAAGCGGATTAGATCCTTCCTACGGTACCCTGCTGGTGCCTCCACTTTTCAGCCTGCTTCGGTCGGGTTTCTAAAACGGAAGAAGTTCGGTGGGCAGTTACTGCATACCTGGACTCATCCTTCGCCTTTATAATAGGCGCCTGAAAGATCTGTTATCGTAGCTGAAATGTTTCGGAAGACTTACAATTCAAGGTTCAATATTTAAAGTTCACTCCTACGCCAGCCTTCTTCGCCAAGGCTAGGAAGGCCGTAGTGCTTCAGAGGACAGGCAAAGTTTTGCCCTATTAAAGAAGTTGGCATTATACACTGGCAGTTCGCAGTATTACAGGTTCAATATTTCAATGGCCTACATCCGTTAATTAGAAGCTTTTCGGCCTATTTTTATTTTTGCAGGAAATCAAGCGGTTTTCACGCTGCTCACAGGAAGCCGTCCAAAGCGTATTTTGCGGAGCGAAAGCGGTCTTCCACCTTCACTACGTTTCGGTGGATGTAGAGGGCCCGCCTACACTGGGCTTCGGTTGAGAAATGGGGCCTGGATTCCTCCTACGCTTTGCTACGGAGGACAATCCACCTTCGCTACGTTTCGGTGAATATATACTGTTCAATGGTCAAGGTTAACAGTAGGGGACACTGCCTGCTGTAGCCAATGACGACGGTGCGGCGGTGGAAAGCGCGTAGATTTCCAGAAAATCAAAATCAGCCAGGGAGTTTTTTGGTTCTTTTTTACTCCGTTAAAAAAGAACATAACAGAAAGTCCCTAAAAGTGGACTGTTCGCTTCTTCGCTCTTGGCTACGAAGGGCGTTGTACTGTTCACTGTTTACTGCTTACTATTCACTGTTTCCTCAAAACCCGTACCTCCCCATCCTTCACGACAATTATTTGATCCGTCGTATCCAAAAACAAGCCTGTTTCGACGACCCCCGGTATGTGCAGCAAGAGGTTTTCCAAATCCGTCAGATTGTCCCACTTATAGCTATCGAGGTCTACAATACAATTGTTTTCATCCGTTTTGTATGCTGCTGCCCCTGCCATCCGGAGTTGTGGCGACAGCCCCAGGTTCTGCAACTCTGTGATGATGTTTTGGGTTGCAAAAGGGATGGTTTCAATTGGGAGTTTGAAGGTGCCTAGTTTTTCGACCGACTTGCTGGAATCGGCGATGATGACATTGAATCGGGCATTGTGTGCCAGGACCTTTTCCCGCAACAGGGCACCCCCTCCCCCTTTTATCAACCTTAGTTGGGGATCAAATTCATCAGCCCCGTCTATGTTGATGTCCAGCATGCCGGCCTCTTCCAATGATAGTAAAGGAATGCCACATTCCACAGCCAGTTTGGCTGTGGCTTCAGATGACGGCACCCCTTTTACAACAAGCCCTTTGCCCACTGCAGACCCCAGTTTCCGGATCATATGGGCGGCGGTGGACCCGGATCCCAGGCCAACGACCATCCCCGCCTTTACCAATTTGACGGATTCGGCTGCCGCCAGTTCCTTTTCTGTTGACCTGTCCATAGCTATGTGTTTATCTGCCTCATAAAGATAGCCCAAAGACAGGGAAACCAGCCTTTAAAGTTTCATTGAGAACAGGACGTTTATTTGAATCCTGATAAGCTGTTTTATTTCGTTTTGTAATTTTACTGTTACAGAAAACCCGCGACATGAATCCCCAGGTTGATAAATACATACGCCAGTCCAAAAAGTGGCAATCGGAACTAACCGAATTAAGGAGGATCCTTCTCGCCTGCCCGCTTACGGAATCGTTTAAGTGGCGTGCACCCTGTTATACCTTTGAAAACAAGAATGTGGCTATTCTGGGGGAATTAAAAGCGTATTGCGTGCTGGGCTTTTTCAAAGGGTCCTTGTTACTGGACCCCGAAGGGATCCTGAAAAAACCGGGAGAAAATACGCAGGCAGCCCGTATGGTACGGTTCACCAGTGTAAAGGATATAGCGGAGATGGAACCCCTCCTGAGGACTTATATCAGGGAAGCCATCGAGGTTGAAAAAGCTGGTCTGACAGTGGAATTTAAAGAGAAATCGGATCTTGTTTTCCCACCCGAATTTCAAAATAAATTACGGGATAACCCGGAACTGAAAACCGCTTTTGAGGCCTTGACGCCGGGTCGGCAGCGGGCGTACAACTTATACTTTTCCGGCGCCAAACAATCGCAAACCCGGGAGGCCCGGATTGGGAAATGCCTGCAAAGGATCCTGAATGGAAAGGGTTTAACGGATCGCTAATGCCCCACCACTTCTAAGGAATTTACCATTTTTGATCAACCGCTGCAACTTAACTGCCTTCCATCCACCGCACCCAGTACGTAATAGTTTGATAACAAATGTTCCCGTTGCTTGTAGGAAGCTTGATACCTTAACAGGAAAACAAAGCTGGTTTGAACAAATGTCTACCCATTTGGATGAATTGAACAATTGGATCACCCAAAAAACAGTAACCTTGAGGAATCAATAAATAAGAAACACTATGACACCAACACTTTATGATCGGCTGGGGGCCGAAAAAGGCATCACCAAACTTTTAGATGATGCTGTAAACCTTCACATAGCAAACCCCATGGTAAGCCCAAAGTTTCTTCTTTACAAAGACCGGCCGCAGCAATTAATGACCATCAAAGAACATACGGTACACTTTTTCTGTACCAGCGCCGGAGGACCCCAGGATTAGAAAGGGCGGGATATGCTTACAACCCATACCGGGATGAATATCTCCGAACAGAAGTTTTTGGCAGTCGTAGATGATATCCTCAGTGTCATGGGGCCAATGGCGATGTGGATCAAATAAAAAGAATGTCCTTTCCATACTGTATTCCCTTAAGGATAGGGCTATCCGGGTATAGGAACTGAAATCAGATTTATGTACAAAGTTCGAAGTTAGAACACGAAAAATGGCCAATTTACCGCGTGCGTCGTATTTCTAACTTTACATTCTGCCTTTACAGATACTCCTTTTTTATAGTTCCGCTACCTGGTGCTGCTTGTACAACCACACATGGATGATGCGCAGCAGTTTTTCGATGTCAACCGGTTTGGTCAGGTAGTCATTGGCACCGGCTGCCAGGCTTTTTGCCCGGTCTTCCGGCATCGCCTTGGCTGTAAGTGAAATGATAGGCAATTGCTCGAACTCCGGCTTTTGGCGAATCGCCCGGGTGGCCTCGTACCCATCCATGATCGGCATCATCACATCCATCAGCACCAGGTCAATTGCACCGTCTTCCTCCAGTTTGTCCAGCGCCATTTTGCCATTCTCGGCCATCACTACCTGCATCCCGGCATCCGTCAGCGCCTTGGATAGCGCATAGGTATTCCGCATATCGTCATCTACCACCAGGATCCTGCTGCCGGCCAATACCCGTTCCGGGTTGTGCAGGGCGGCCATAATCTTTTTCTGCGGGGGCGAGAGTCTGCTTTCCCTGCTATGTATAAAGAGTGAAACTTCATCCAGCAACCGTTCTGGGGACGAGGCCCCTTTGATAACGATACTGTCCGTATACTGGTGCAACTCCTTCATCTCTTTCTTCGTCAGGTCCTTTCCGGTATAGATCACTATCGGGACGTTGGTGGCGGCCTTGTCTGACTTCAGCGCTTTTAAAAGTTCAAAACCAGACGTATCCGGGAGGGTAAGGTCCAGGATGATACAATCGAATTTTTTGGATGATATCTCCGCCAATGCTTCTTTTCCGGTGGTTGCCTGGGTGAGGGTGATATGCCTGTTTTTAAGCATTTTTTCAATTGCCATCTGAGCGATCCGGCTGTCTTCGATCACCAAAACCTGCTTCACCGCAGCATCCTGCACCTCATCCAGTTTCCGGACGATCTCCCGGATACTTTTGCGGGAAACGGGGCGGGTAGCAAAGCCCACCGCTCCTCTTTTCATTGCCAGACGACCCTGGCCCTCCTCAGATAATATATATACCGGGATATGACGTGTTTTTAAATTGAATTTCAGGTGGTCCAGGATGATAAGCCCATTGATATCCGGTAATTGCACCGCCAGTAGTATACCATTGGGATGGTATTTTACGGCCAGGTCGAGACCTTCCTTCCCCTCCCGTGCTACCAGGACCTTATAGCCTTCCTGCTGAACCGTTCGTTTCAGCTGTTCCGCAAACTTCCGGTCCCCTTCGATCAACAAAAAAGAATTTTCGGATGCCCCCAACCCATCCCGGTCATCCGGGACAAACTCCTCCTCCGGTACGGGTGGCTTTCGCTCCGTGCGTTCAAAAGTGACATTGTGAGCCAATTTGGTATTGGACACTGGTGCAGGGTCCCGGGATATGGCATCTTCCCGCTCCTTGATCGGTGCACTGTTAAGGTCCTTGGGGATATAGACGGTGAACGTGCTGCCCTCTCCTTCCACACTTTCTATGTGGATTTCGCCTCCGAGCAAGCGGGAGAGTTCGCGGGAGATAGTCAGTCCCAGCCCGGTACCGCCATATTGCCGGCTCGTACCGCCTTCCGCCTGTTGAAAAGCCTCAAAGATCATCATTCGTTTTTCTTCCGGAATGCCGATCCCCGTGTCCCTGACGGAGATGGCCACTACTTCGGATCCGGGCAGCGTAATTTCCCTGAACTTTACATTGGCTCCGGGTTCGCTGATGGAGAGGTCAACAGTACCATTTTCTGTAAACTTGATGGCATTGCTGAGCAGGTTTTTTATGATTTGCTCCAAGCGCTGCCCGTCCGTGGTGATGATTTCCGGGGCTACTTTATCCTGGGACACTATGAATCGCAATCTTTTTGCCTTAGCCAGGGGGCCAAACTGGTTCTTCAGGTTATTGATCAAGCTGCTGAACCGCACTTCTTCCGGTTGGATCTGCAATTTCCCGGCTTCCACTTTGGATAAATCGAGGATGTCATTGATCAAGTTGAGCAGGTCTATTCCGCCCTCGTAGATAATACTGGCATCCTTCCGCTGTTCCCGGGTCAGGTTGCCCTTCTCGTTCGTGCTTAGGTCCTTGGAGAGGATGAGTAAACTGTTCAGGGGTGTCCTGAGTTCATGCGACATATTTGCCAAAAATTCGGATTTATACTTACTGGCCAGTTCCAGTTCCCGGGCTTTCCGTTCCACTTCAACCCGGCTCTGTTGCAGGTCTTCCTTCTGCTGCTCCAGATCCTGGGTCTTGGATTCCAGGTCCTCATTGGCCATCTGCAGCGCCTCACTTTGGTTTTGGAGTTTCTCCTGTTGTTTCAAAAGTTCTTCCGACTGCCGTTGTGACTCTTCCAGCAGCACTTTCATTTTCTCCCTGTCGAGCGCGGAACTGGTGGCAATGGCGATATTCTCGGCCACCAGCCTGACAAGCTCGAGCTGGTTGTCATTAAAGGAGCGGAATGAGCCTATTTCCACTACCCCCTTTACCTCGCCGTCTATGATAAACGGCTGAACCAAAATGTTCCTGGGCCTGGTCTGCCCTAAACCGGAGGTCACAGAGATATAATCCCTGGGGATGCTGGAGAGAACAATTGTCTCCTTTTCCACTGCTGCCTGCCCAACCAGGCTTTCCCCGAACTCAAAGGTGGTCTTAAGGGACTGCCGTTGAGTAAAGGCGTAGGAACCTGTCATCCGGAGCAGTTTCTTGTCCTTGTTCCTTTCGGTAAGGTAAATGACCCCCACCTGGGCCCCCAGGTATTTGGTGAGATAGGATATGATGTTCTTAGAGAGCGTCAACAGGTCCTGTTCACCCCGCATCCGGTCGTTCAGGCCTGCCTGCCCCGTTTTGATCCAGGCTTCATTTTCATTCTCCTCGGATATCCGCTTCAGGTTCTCTGTCATCGTATTGAGTGCAATCCCCAACTGGTCTGCCTCACTTCGCAGTGGCATTTCAATGGCAAAGTTTCCTTCTGCGATGGTATTGGCAGCTTTTACGATGGTGGTGAAACTGTCCACCATCGCGTTGATGTTATTTTTAAGTTCCTGTACTTCGCCTTTCACCTCCACATCGATCTTTCGTGAGAAATCGCCCCGTGCCAATGCCGTGGAGACCCCCGCGATGTCGCGTACCTGGGAGGTCAGGTTGCTGGCCATCTGGTTTACATTTTCCGTCAGGTCCTTCCACGCACCTGCCACATTCGGCACTTCTGCCTGCCCTCCGAGTATCCCTTCGGTGCCCACTTCCCGGGCCACGTTGGTCACCTCATCGGCAAATATATTGAGGGCATCCACCATCCGGTTGATGGTCGTGGATAGCTCCAGTACCTCCCCCCCTTTGCCCTCTTCCGAAATCTTTTGGCTAAGGTCGCCATTTGCTACGGCCGTGGTAACTGAAGCGATCTCCCGTACCTGGGTGGTAAGGTTGCTGGCCATGGTATTTACATTATCCGTCAGCCCTTTCCAGGTTCCGGCCACATCCGGTACCTCGGCCTGCCCGCCCAGCATCCCTTCTGTGC
This sequence comes from uncultured Flavobacteriaceae bacterium, assembly GCA_963756115.1. GTDB lineage: Bacteria > Bacteroidota > Bacteroidia > Flavobacteriales > Flavobacteriaceae > JTS-RE37. The sequence goes on along the minus strand of CAVWMN010000003.1, from coordinate 1,399,185 downwards.
CTACTTCCCGGGCAACCCTTGTTACTTCAGCAGCAAAGATGTTCAGGGAATCCACCATCTGGTTGATAGTATCCTTCAGTTCTGCAATCTCGCCTTTTACATCGATGGATATCTTTCGCGAAAGGTCACCGTTCGCCACCGCGGTGGCCACATTGGCGATCTCCCGCACCTGGCTGGTAAGGTTGCTCGCCATGGTATTCACATTTCCGGTAAGGTCTAACCAGGCCCCGGCCACATTAGGCACTTCGGCCTGCCCGCCCAGCATCCCCTCTGTGCCCACTTCCCGGGCCACCCGGGTTACTTCGTTGGAGAGGATGTTCAGGGAATCCACCATGGTATTGATGATCGTGGAGAGTTCCAGCACCTCGCCCCCTTTTTCCTCTTCAGATATCTTTTGACTAAGGTCGCCATTGGCGACGGCCTTTGTAACAGAAGCTATTTCCCGCACCTGGGTGGTAAGGTTAAAGGCCATCGTATTCACGTTTTCTGTAAGTTCCAGCCAGGCGCCCCCAACATTGGGCACCCTTGCCTGCCCGCCGAGGATCCCTTCGGTGCCCACCTCCCGCGCTACCCGGGTTACCTCATCGGAAAAGATATTCAGGGAGTCCACCATGGTATTGATGGTTTCCTTTAGTTCTGCAATTTCCCCTTTTGCCTCAATGGCGATCTTCTGGGCCAGGTCGCCTTTGGCCACCGCAGTTGCTACATTTGCGATCTCGCGCACCTGGGTGGTGAGGTTGGAGGCCATGTAGTTTACGTTGTCCGTTAGGTCCTTCCAAGTTCCGGCCACATCAGGAACCTTCGCCTGCCCTCCTAGGATCCCTTCCGTACCCACTTCCCGGGCCACCCGGGTAACCTCGTCTGAAAAGATATTGAGGGAATCCACCATCTTGTTAATAGTATCCTTCAGTTCGGCGATCTCCCCTTTTACGTCAATAGTGATCTTCTGCGACAGGTCACCATCTGCCACTGCGGTTGCCACATTCGCAATCTCCCGCACCTGTGTAGTAAGGTTGGAGGCCATAATGTTCACATTGTCTGTAAGGTCCTTCCAGGTACCGGCAGCACTGGGCACTGTAGCCTGGCCCCCCAGCTTCCCTTCGGTGCCCACTTCCCGGGCCACCCTGGTTACCTCAGCGGCAAAAAGGGTGAGGGAATCCACCATGCTATTGATCGTATTGGAAAGTACCAGTACTTCGCCGCCCTTCCCATCTTCCGTAATTTTTTGTGTCAGGTCTCCCTGGGCAACTGCCGTGGTAACGGAAGCGATCTCCCGGACCTGGTTGGTAAGGTTGGTGGCCATCGTGTTCACATTGTCCGTAAGGTCTTTCCAGGTCCCTGCCACATCGGGCACATCGGCCTGTCCACCCAGCTTCCCTTCAGTACCCACTTCCCGGGCCACCCGGGTTACCTCATCGGAAAAGATATTGAGGGAATCCACCATCTGGTTGATGGTATCTTTCAGTTCAGCGATCTCGCCTTTTACATCGATGGTGATCTTTTTGGAAAGATCCCCGTTTGCCACGGAAGTCGCCACACCGGCAATTTCACGTACCTGTACGGTAAGGTTTGCGGCCATGGTATTTACGTTTTCGGTAAGGTCTTTCCAGGTTCCGGCCACATCAGGTACTTTGGCCTGCCCGCCCAGTTTTCCTTCCACCCCCACTTCACGCGCCACATTTGTCACCTCTGCTGCGAAGATGTTCAGGGAATCCACCATCCGGTTGATGGTAGTGGAGAGCCCCAGTACTTCCCCGCCTTTGCCTTCCTCTGTAATTTTCCGGGATAGGTCGCCATCTGCGACCGCAGTTGTCACGCGGGCGATTTCCCGTACCTGTTCCGTCAGGTTGCTGGCCATTTGGTTCACATTATCCGTAAGGTCCTTCCAGGTCCCTGAAACGTTTGGCACACTGGCCTGCCCGCCCAGCTTTCCTTCCACCCCTACTTCCCGGGCTACCTGGGTTACCTGTTCGGCAAAAATGTTGAGGCTGCCCAGTGTGCGGTTGATCACATCGGCCATGGCCCTGAAATCCCCGGTAACGGTAAGACTGAATTTATCTTCCAGTTTCCCCCCGGCTATACTGTTCAGGATTCGGCTTACCTCCAGTACCGGTTTGGCGATAGCCTCGATCAGGATGTTGATGTTATCGATCATATCTTTCCAGACACCCGTAGCGGCCATGAATTCGGCCCGGGCATCCAGGTTCCCTTCAATCCCACCTACCCGCGAGATCCGGGATACCTCTGTACTTACCCCCCCGATCATTTCTACCATGGTATTGTATGCTTCAGCCAGGTCAGCGAATTTGTCATTCCGCTCTTTGGAGAGTCGCACTGAAATATCCCCTTCCCGGAAGGCTTCGAGCGCAAAGATCAGCCGGTCAAGCTGCCCGTGCATATATTCGCTGTCCTGGAACATTTCATCATGGGGTACCCTACGGGCTTTACGTTTCAGTGGCTTACGGGTTACCTCATCCGGCGTGGAAGGGGTTTCCGGGGAGTTTCTTTTGGCACCCGGGCGCTTCGAATGTATGGATTTAGCGGTTGATGTATCGGCAACTGATGCCACGGGAGCAGGAATTGTCTTTTTAGCCATTATTTGGGGGATTAAAAATGGAGGTCACGTCATGTAAAAAATAAAAGTAGGAATTGCTGTTAAAGTTTTGTCGCTTATTAAGGCAATTTTTAGCCCATTGACGGTATGTGCAGTGGTAAAGGGGGAGCCGGATCGTATGGACGGGCTCCTGTTTAGCAGGGTTTTAACAAAAGATGATGGTAATCACGCATCCCAATAATCGTTTTCTCGCGGCGATCCATTTTTCCACGAAATCCGTATCATAACCTAGAAGTAATGCAATGTTGACGTTAGGTTAAACGGAGCCGGAAGGATTTTATCAATCTTTGATACGGCAGAAGGATCGCTCCGCATGCCATTTTAAATAGGAAACAAAAATCCAAGACTATGAAAAATATCAATTTCCCCTTCATATCACCCAACCGGCCTGAAATAATAACCTTCATCCTGGCGCTCTGCTACATCGCGGCAATTGTTCTGATGCGGTTATTGTGATGTCCCCGGGCATTCCCCTTTTGTCCAGGAGATGAGTCCGGCGTGATCAGCCTGGCAGGGATTGCCATAGGTTTTCCCGTCACACCCGCACACGGGGTTATATTCCAGGGTACAGGGGTCATTGCTTATCCGGCCCTCTTCAATACACCCTGTACTTTTACTAACGCCACAGGACATCCCTGCACACAAGAAAAATAATGTAGTCATACCAAACAGCAATCTTTTTTTTCTCATAGACTAACTTCTTACTTATTCCAAATCTCCCCTATCATAATAAAGGGTGCCTTCCATCACGATGATAGCCGTACCGCTGATCACGATACCCTCATCGGTTACCTTGCACCTCAGTACCGATGGCCTGCCCATCTGTTCCCCCTGCAATACCTCGTATTCCGTATCCATGCGGATAATCCCATGGTGATGTAAAAACCCTGTGAGGGGCCCCGCTGCGCTCCCGGTTGCCGGATCCTCAATGATTCCGATCCCGGGATTAAAAAACCGGGAATGGGCAACATAGGGCGCGCCCTTTTCCGAAAGCACAAAACAATACACCCCCTCAAAACCAAATTCGGCCGATAAACCGGCCAGCAATCCTTTGTCTGCCGCAGCCCGATCCAGGGCATCTGAATCACGGAGTGGCACCATCAGGTGGTTCACCTCCGTAGCCACCATCACGGGTTCCAGTTCCCCAGGGTACAGGTCATCCTTAGAAAGTCCCAACGCCTCTGCCAGCGGTTTTCTGGGTACATGGGCACCAATTATGGCCTTTTGCTGTACCATTCCCACCGTGTTTCCATCCAGCACAATACGCATCGGGGAATCCTGCATGATCACAATCGGTGCAGCGGCACCTGAAAAGTTGGCTGCCTGTGTCTGTACAATAAGGGCGACAGCACCCAGCAAGTTATGGCCGGCACCACCTACCTCGATGCCCGCAGGGGTAAAGGAACGTACCTTCAGTACATTCTCATATTCCGTATAGGTCACAAAGGAAGTCTCAGAATAGTTAAATTCCTTCGCGATATCCGCATACACTCCAACTGGCAGCTCCTGGTCAACATGTACCACAGCCAGTGGGTTGCCGCTATATCGTTGGGAGGAAAATACATCCAGTACATGGTATTTTAATGACAGGTGTTTGTCCATGGGAAATAAGGTTCTTTGGGTTAAGAGGGCGTGGTACTGCTTACAGTTCCCTCCTTCGCCCTTTGGGCTTCGGAGGGCGTGTAACTGCTTACGGCCTACTGTTCCCTTCTTCGCCTTTGGCTACGAAGGGCGTAGCACTGTTTACTGCTTCAGCGTAGGCTTTAAAATTATCCATGATCGCCTGCCACCCCTGTCGCTGTTGTTCGGGCGGGTTGGAGGTTTCCGGATCAAAGCTTTCTGAAATTTCCGTTGTGCCATCTGCTTCTTCGAAGCGCACATTTACCTTCCGGCCGTCACCCATCGTAAAAGCGATCTCATTTTGTGGTACCACTTTGTCATAAGTGCCAGCGAAATCAAAACCCATACTCCCGTCCTTAGCTTCCATCCGGGAGGTGAATTTACCGCCGGGCCTCAGGTCATTTGTTGCCCTGGGCGTATGCCAGTCGGGCGAGGGGCTGTTCCATTTAACAATGTGTTCCGGGCGGGTCCACAATTCCCAAACCTTGTTCGCCGGTGCTTTTACGGTGGTCTTTACGGTTATCTGTTCCATGCTGTCATGATTTTAAATTTGCTATACCACAAATTTGTAAATTATTTTACAGGTAACAGCGGTGTAAATACGACGCTCCCGGGGGTTGATCCCGCCATACCAACGACCCTTTGCTGAAATAAAAGGCATCTGTTGGCCAGCACTTCGGTTGCGCTTCCTCTAACCAAAAACGTATCCCGGGGTGGGGATACGTTTTTGCCAATGCAGCATATGCAAAATCCCCTGTGTGGGCCGATACAGTGGTTAAGCTTTTTGGCCGCCCTGATTGTTTCGGACCACCCAAGGTATGAAGGTTTAGTTCACATTTACGGAGGTCGGTTTATTGTTTTGCTTTAAGTTTTTTTCCTTGAGTTCCGCCTTCTTTTTAAGCACCGCCAGTTTACCTTCAAGCAATTCAATGAGTTCCACCGGCTTATGCTGGGCGTTGTCTATCAGGGAATTCAAACGGGATTCAAGGGTTCCTTTTCCTTCCTCGATAGCCACTTCGGCCTTCCCTTTCAGTTCTTCGGCGGCCCTGGAAACGGCATCAAGGGCTGTATTGGCCGAATCTGCAATTTTGCGCCTGACATCAGCTCCCCTTTCCGGAGCATATAACATGGCAACAATAGTTCCTATAGCGGCACCTGTAATAAGGGCCAAAAATTCATTTGAATTTGATTTCATTATAGTATGTTTTAGGGTTAAGTGTAAAAATACTACCCGAATTGCATTTTATGGATTGAAAACAATCCAATTTTTAACCCAATTGAACTGCCGGCCCCAGGGGTGGATTCTCCTTTCCCCGCGGCCGGGATTTTACTGTTTGCTGATTCCTGTTTACTCGCCGCGGCACTGTAATTAGGACATCACTGGCTGCTTGGTATTACTTTTCCAAAATCAAAATTCATAGACTGCCCGGGCCAAAACCAACCTCCGGATATCGGGTGCGCCGTAAATGGCCCGGTACTTTTCGTCGAAAACATTCGTAACGGTAACCCCCAGCTGTAGTTTGGTAAATTTATAACCGAGCCCCGCATCGGCCACCGTGTAGGCATCTACCGGACCCGAAAATGAAAACCCGTTCACGCTTTCCCAGGCAGAAGTCAACCTAAGCGCCGCATTGTAATAAAATCCTTTATCCGGATAATAGTTTAGCCCTAATTTTACCCTTGTATCAGGGGTGTTCAGGGACAATGGCGCAGTTAACTCCGAATTGGAAATGGCGAGCTGTTCCCAATAGATCCTGCTCAACCAGGTAATGTTGCCAAAAAAGCTCAGCGCGTCATTTACAAAATACTCCACCCCCAGTTCCACACCCCAGTAATCGATTTCGTCAAAATTCAGATACGCGAAATCATAGGTGCCCAGCCCCGCCGGGGAATTATCCGATTTGAGCAATCCTAATGCCGCAGGTGCGCCATTTTCGTCCAGGGTAAAACCTTCAATCGTACCGGAGTAGATAGCAGCCAAAGATTCGGGGGTAAACCCGTATTGGGCCAGCACGTTGGGGTCTGTATTGGCTATCACAGAAGCCCCCAGGTCATTCCCTGCCAACGGGTAAACCAGGAAAGGGGCTATGGGGATGGGTGCACTGAGTATCTTCTTCCGGTTGAAATAATACACATCTGCATTGATGGCCCACTTACCGTTTATCACCCCCTTATAACCCAGTTCAAACATATCAGATTCAGAAAGGGATAAAGGGGATCTGGTGACGGATGGCCCCGTGGGTATGGCATTGGTACTACCATTAATTGCAGGGGTAACGGAAAAAAGGTAATCGGTCAATCCCTGTGGGAACTGCCCTGATGATGCCAGTCCGGAAGTCACCAGGCCAAACAGTGCGCCCAGGGGCATATTGCCCCCCGGCGTAATAGATTGCGTGATAAAATTATACCCAAGGCCATTGTTAAAGCTAAGTGTTTCCTTTCCGTTAAGCAGGTAGATCTGGAAAGCGCCGGTATCCGCAATGGGGGTATCGGCAAAGAGGTTCAGCGAAGTGGGTGCCCCAAAAGCCTTGTTCCAGGTTAGTCGAAAGGTATTGGATACGGAAGGTTTATACACAAGTCCCAGGCGCGGGGCAAACGAAGTCTCATCCAGGGCCGAAAAGTGATCCACCCTGGCGGCAGCGATAGCATCCAATTTGTCAGATATGCCGTATTTGCCCTGGGCGTAAATCCCTGAAATGGTATAATTATCTTCCCCTTCAAACCGCCCGTGTATGGTGTTCTTAGTATCTATACTCACCATGCGGAAATCGCCACCCAGGGTAAGGTCCAGTTTTTCATTTCCCAAATCGAAATTGTATTGTACCTGGGATTCAAACTGATCCGAAATGGTAATAGTCGTCAACCCTGTATTATACAAAAAAGCTTTCCCATCCTTGCTGTTGGTCTTCGACCAGAAAGCCTGGGCGAAGAGATTACCGGAATTCAGCCGGAGTTGGGCAAAAGGCCGTCCGGAGGCCACGTAGGCTTCCCCCTGGGAAGTCCGGAATAATCCTTCGTATACCCCATAACCCCCTACGGCATACAAGGTGGTATTTTCATTGGGTTTATAAGCCAGCGTTCCGGTAACCCCATACGAATTCTGGTTGTAATCCGGCACGACGGCATCTATAGGTTCGCCGGTAATGGCACTCCTGATGGGTGTTATATAGGCAGCGATCCTCCCGGCATGAACCGTGTCATTGGGATCGAGCTCAAAATCCCTTGCCGTCCGGAACTGCCCTGTGATCTTATAGGCGAATTTATCCGAAACCGTATCCGCATGCCGGAAGGAAGAAACGAACTGGTTTCGGTTTCCCGCTCCCACGCTGATGGAAGTCCCCGGATGCCGGAATGGGTCCTTGGAAATAAAATGTACAATGCCCGCTTCCACACCGGGGCCATACAAGGCGGACGCCGGGCCCTTTATGACCTCTATCCGCTCCAGGTCGAGCATATCGATCGGGTGTTGCCCAAAGGCCAGGAAACCAAGGCTGGGGATCACAATATTGCGGTAATCAGCAATAATAAAAGTCTCAGTCTGGAAGACTTCAGACCGGCCCCTTAAGGTAATCTGGCCGCCGCCCACACTGTACTGGGCAATATCTACCCCGGGAAGGTTCCTCAGGGAGAGCATCGGATCCACTACCGCGTCGCTGCGCAATTTCCGCTCCGTAAGCAGACTTACAGAAGCGGGCGCAACCTGCACCATTTCCTGTTTCCTTGATACCGAGACAACGACTTCATTACCGGGCAGGGTTTCCAGGAATATAAGGAGGTCGGTGACCGATTTCTCTATCGTCAGTGTCCTGGATCGATACCCCACAAAAGATACCTCAATTTCAAAAGGAAAGGGTATGGTTGTATTCAGTTCAAAATCTCCATTCTCATTTGTATACGCGCCTTCGGTAGCACCCATAACAAGGATATTGGCGCCCGGAAGGGCGGCATTGTCCTCCCCGGTTACCCGCCCGGAAATGACCGACTGTGCCACAGACAGCTGCAGGCAAAGAAAAAAAAGGAGTAAAAAGATCGTGGGTCTGCTGAGAGTGGAATGTGCAACTATTGATTTCATATCGCTCTTTTGGTTGGTCCTGAATTGTATAATTCCTGAAAATCACCATTGCCGACTACAAGGAGGGGAAATCAATTGCCTGTCAGGGGGGGGGTAATAAAAATAAATAAAAAACAAAGCGCTATCGTTTTTTTTCCACGAAATACATATCTATTTCACCTACGTTTTTCGCGAAGATCTTTCCCCTGTACTTACAGGAAAACTGGTCCTTTACCTTCAGGTACAACGTTCCGGAAATATTCAACATTCCGGGTTCCCCTGACGATTCCATCCGCGAAGCGATATTCACCGTAGGGCCCCAGATATCAAAGGCATATTTCTTGCTTCCCACTACCCCGGCAATTAAGGGTCCGGTATGTATCCCCTCACGGAGGTGCAGGGCGGGGATTCCCCGACTTACCCGGTCCTTATTGGATTCTTCAATATAAGCCAGCATTTTCAATCCGGCATTTACAATATCGTACTCGTGCGATGGATGATCATCGGATATACCGCCTGCACACATATAGGCATCCCCTATAGTCTTTATTTTCTCCAGCCCGAACTCTTCCGTGATTGTGTCAAAAGCTTTAAAACAGCGATCCAACTCATCGATGATCTGGTCGGCAGTGAGCTTTTCAGAAAAAAGGGAGAAATCCTTAAAGTCTGTAAAGAGCACAGAAACATTATCGTACTTCCGTGCCTTCACTTTCCCCGATACCTTTAATTCTTCCGCAACATGGGCTGGGAGAATATTCTTGATCAGGTTATCCGCTTTGTCTTTTTCAAGGGTGATTTGCAGGGACCTGTGTTTCAGGGTATCTTCCAACGATTCTGTTAGGGTGAAATTATCCATTGCTACCGCTACCTGTGCATACATCAGGTTGATCAGGTCTATATTGGCAGCTTCGAATACATTGGCGTGCTGGCTGTTCTCCAAATAAATAAGGCTTTTCGTTTGGTGGCCCCTGACAAAAGGAATACACAAAAGGGATTTGGTTTCGTTTTCCCTGATGTATGGATCACTCCGGTATTGGGGATTCTGGCAGGCATCCCCGAGGACCAGCAGGGTCTTTCTTCGTTCAACCAGGCGTAATACAGTCAGGGGAAGGGAGGAAGCATCGGCGTTGCTGTTTAAAATCCGCATCTCCTGGCCGGGTTCCCAGGATGCATATATGGTAAAATGAAGCTCATTTTTGATGATAAATACCGCCTTTTCAACACTCGCCTCAGCTGAGATCGCATCGACTAAGGTCTTGACCAGTGTCCTGAGATCATCCTCTCCATAAACTGAGCTGCCAAGGCGTATCAATTGTTGGAGGTTTGAACCCACCTGCTCCGCTGACTGGGTCGTTATGGAATCCCCGGCGCCTGCATTGGTCATTTCAGATAATTCCGGGAATTGGTGAAGGATCCGGTGGACAATGCTGCTTGCACCCCAGTCGGTATAGGCCTCAACCGCTTCCGCCATTTTCTGTAGACCTGCCCGTTTTAATCCATGTGCGATCAAATGCGCTCCATACAGTTCACAGCATAAGGCCTTATCCCATGGGTTATGGAATTCCAAAGCGAAGGAATAGGCCTCTGCAAATTGATTTTTTGCGATAGCTGATTTTCCTTTCATCTCCGCTTTAAGGCCTAAGAGTAGCAGGTATTTTACCTTGTAGGTAAATGGGGCAATCTCTGATCGTACCCTCACTATTCCCAATAACTTATTGATCTGTGACTTTGTGATCCCAGCAAGCCGTAATTTTCCCCTAAATAAGTGCATAAGCCCGTAGAAAATATGATAAATGGCATTCAGGGAACCGTGGCCTCCTTCTTTTACACTCGTTAAAAGGGAGCCAAGAAATGCCTGGTCCTCACAAACCTTGTTATTCCCGGAATCCACTATTAGCTTTACTAATTGCAAATTGGCGAGGAGGATTCTGTCTCCTATGATCTCCTCATCACTGAACGCGTCTCTGCCTAATGGCAGATCCGGATCCTCCAGCGCCTCCTTAAAAAAGTATCCCCTGGTTAATTCCTGTACCAGGGTCTTGATAAGAATGTGAAACCCATCGATTAGTTTCTGGTTGTCATTGAGGCAAAGTTTATGGGAAGCATCTACCAATTCGGCAAGCCTGGGCAAGGGGTGTCCGGAAAATAATAAATACCAGCGGTTCATCCCCAGGCAGTAATAGGCAATATTTATATTTCCTAACTCCCTTCCCCTTTTGTAGTATTCCTCCAGGGATGCAATGCACACTTTAAGGGGGAACTCCGTATGTTGCACAAAGGCACTGTACAAAAAATTAGCCGGGATGGCCACCTCCTTACTGGAAACCTTTTGCTCTAGTAATTTAAATCCTGCCCGGCAGATCTCGTGGGACCTGGCAACCATATTACTGAAGCTATTTAATGTAAACCCCAGGGCAATTAAGTTATAGGGGGATTGTCCGATCAATCCATTCTTCATAGTATCCCGGATCCCCAGGTAAGTCATTCGGGCAACAAGCTCCGGTTTTAAAAAATAAACTGCAGGGGCAGAGATATTGATCAGTTCGTGATAAATGGCCTGCTTTTCGTCCCGGTTATATGGCAGATCTTCCACGTTTCCGGAATTCAGCTTCCTGGAATTCCATAGATTCAGGAGGAACAATTTGATCATTTCGGCTTTTCCGATGGTTAGATTGAAGGAAACCCCCATAGCCCGTAAACCTTCTTCCAATACCTGGAGTGTTGCGCTGTGGTTACCACGCTGCAGGGTCTCCATCGACTTAATATGATAAATACGATATCCCTGGTTTTTGGTGCCAACTACACGCTCTAATTGCCGAAGCAGGGATTGATAGGTCGTATACTTCATGGCATACAGGGCACAGAGCGTAGCTTCATATACATGAGTAAAAATCAATTCCTGGTCCGTACCGTGGACCTTTTCAATAGCGAAAAGTTTGGTAAAGTATTGGGATGCATTATCAAAGGCGGCCTCACTCTTGGCTTTATAGGCAGCTTTCTCCAGATAAGGGATGTAATCCACGCAGCTTTCAGGGCGGAGGGGCATGAGGTGAGCGGTCAATTCATAGATCCGGGAGGTCACCTGATCTTCATTGAGTTCCGTAATAAGCACCTTTACCTGGTCGAGTTTAAAGCGCTCCAATTCCTCGGGTTCTATCGCATCCAGAAGTATCTCCGAGAATCCGGAATGGGAAAACTTTACCTTTGATAACCGGGCGTTTTCGTATTCCACAGGTAACAGGAATCCCTTATGGCGCAGGTTATTGATATAAGTATCTACTTCTTCCTTATCAAAGGACAAAATATGATGCAACTGGCGGACATCAATATGTTGCCCCATGGTTACAGCCCCTTTTAGAACATGCAGCTCTTCAGAACTGAGCTGGGTTACCCGGTTTTTTAAAAAATCACGCACATTATCCGATAGGTCTATATTTTGCACTGCGTGGATATCTACCTCCCAGATCTTCTTTCCGCTATTCGCCTTGATATAATCCTGTGCGATCAGCTCTTCAAATAACTGCTTGATAAACGATAAATTCCCCCTTGTCTTCTCAAACACCATTTTCCCAAAAGCCTTCAGAGGTTCTATTTTCAGGGATTCCAGGATATGGTTGATCCGCGGATGGTCATAGTTGTCCAGGGCGATCGCACTGATGGCAACCGGTTCCGGCCCGTCGAAATTGCGCGGGAGGCCTTCCAAAAATTCTATGCAACTGGAGTTGTAGGTGTTTTCATCCTTATTTACTGCGATGAGGATTAGGATATTTTGGATAACAGAACTCTTCAGCAGTTGGGCAATCAACCTTGTGGTACCGATATCGGCCAGTTCAAAGCGCTCCAGGGAGATGATGAGGTATTTACCCCTTAATCCAAGCAACCTCAGGAACTCACTATAGGCATATATAAACCGGTTGATAGCAGCAATACCGATGAGGTCATCAGGGACTTCCCTGCTATCGAATAAATGCCGGAAATCCTTCTCAAATTCGATCAGCACCCCGGAAAGGTTAGCGATGCTCTTTTCCATGCTGGCCTTGAGCTCACTGATAAAAACGGGATCTTCCATCAGGATCTGGTGAAGCAGGTCCGAAGTAAGGTCTTTCAATCCCTTAAAGGGGATAGAATCCCTGGGAGAATAGACCCCCGAACCAATAAAGAACTGGTCGTAATTAAGATCCTTGAAAAAAGCATTGACCAAAAAAGATGCCCCCGAACCCTCTTCCCCTTTAAGAACTGCAAGGTGTTTTTCTCCATTGGCTACCCGGTTCGATAATGCCAGTAGTGTTTCGTGTGCTTCTTTCCTTAGGAATACACTATCGGGAATATTGAATTGCGTTGGAAAATCCTTGGTTGCCAGCTCAAAGACACCCTCAATATCATTTTTGAGTTGCAGGGATTTACATTTTCTAAAATCAAAAAGCAATCCTGCAGGGGACTGGTACCTGTCCTTGGGATCTTTGGAGAGCAATTTTAGGATAAATGACCCCATAGAACGTGATATTTGCATATTTACCGACCTTGGATCCGGGGGCAGCTGCGATAAATGCTTATGAATTGTTGAGATCCGATCACTGCTTTCCAGGGGAAAGCGTCCGGTAAACAAGGCGTACAAAATAATCCCAAGGGAATAGTAATTGGACCTGAAATCGGGGATGGAGGTAGTCTGAATGCTCTGGTCCGGGGATAAACACAGCATATGGGGATCAATGCCCATTATGGTGCTGTAGAATTCCTCCACGTCCTTGGCATGGACCGTCATGATGGTATCCACCAGGTAGGTCTTTTCTTCGATCAGGTCACACCAGAACAAATATGGGTTGAGGTCGCAAAAAAGGTGTCCTTTATTATGTAATTCCAGCGTTATCTGGAGGATGTCGGTGGCAATTTTTAACCGCTCCGGCATGGTCATCTGGTTTTCCAGAATAAGATGCATCAATGAGCTTCCGCCCGGGAGTTTATAATCCTTATGGCTTAACCCGGTTTGGTCCAAAGGCAACTCTTCCAAATGAAGCATGGTATCCAGAAGGTTTTTCAGATACCGTTCTTTTTTCCAGGATTCAGCACTTCGGATGAACTCATGCCTGACCTCCTTGTGAAGTACCCTGTGGGAACCGGAATCCGCCGCTGTTTCCCTAAAGCTGATCCATTTATTCTCATAATTCAATTCTGAATGTACAAGGGTAGCTGCCATATTTTAATTGAAATTTGGGTACACGTGTCTTGACATGAATTCGGTAAGGAATTTTTTGTTTTTGCCTCGCATTTTATTGATCAGGTATTGAAGGTCTTCTTTGACATCTACTTTGTAATTTGTTTCCTGGGATACGCATTCTGCTATCCATGCGGAATGGATGGTGAAGGCGTAATTCATTTCAGGATGACTAAGTTTACACAGCGGTCCGGCTTTTAGATCGGCAGCATCAAAAAACCAGATTTCCCTGGAATATTCATCAAGCTCCGCATTATCAGTACCTACAATCATAGTGCAGAAAATGTACCCATCCATTTGAGGGTCTATATCGCCATTGCTGTCCGCTCTGGGGATGAACTGCATAGACCGGAGGTTTTCGTTCTTTTCAAAAATATAACAGTCCTCCAGTTCCATTTTTTCCGTATTCTGCCGCGACAGGCAAAAGGGAAGCCATTCCCTGTTCTTCTCCACAATCTTATCTACCGGGACAATCCTGTGTTTGTAGTCGGTGTAAAGCCCTCTGATAAAGTTGGTCAGGTAGCGGGGGTCTGTCCCATAGCTTTGCCAGTAAATATGGCGAATTTTTTCTACGGTCTCCGTGGCCGAAATAATGTCGCGATAAGTGTGCAGGGCAATGGCCCAGGTATGGGCGCCTAATTGACCGTTTTTCTGCTCATCCCCCTCGAGGCAGATTTTGGGGTCCTCGAGGATTAAACCAGTAGAGCCCTCAATGACAAATTTCCCGATCCTGCCGATATCCATTTCCCCGCAGGTCATTACCCCAACGGTATTCTCCATGGCGGGGGAATTATCAGTGGTAAGCCGATCATAAGACCGTATCCATTCAGAGGCGCAGGAAGCCGCATTGTGGGCTGTATGCAGGGTGATGCGGTCATTCGGGTTCTCATAATCAATTGAGAAATGTACCGTCTCGAGATCTATAACGACCTTTTTTGCCTTTACCTTCTTTCTATTCAGGTTGAGGTCTGATCTTTTTATAAGGAAGATAGGTGTAAAAGGCTCCTGAGCTATGGCGGTAAGGTCCCTCAGTTTTTCATCCAGTTCTTTATTATGCGGGAAGGGATTGGACATCATAATATCCGCTGAAAATTTAAAGGCCGAATCACTCAGTATCAGGTAGTCCCTGCTCAGGTTATTCTGGTGCATACACTGGTTGATCGCAAGAGGCTTTCCGGTTGCCTCATCTACCACTGTCCACTTGTGGACGGTACTGCCATCCCACCTGAGTACATAAATGCGGTTTTTCATCCCGATAAACAAATCCATCAGCCAGAATATAAATTCCATAATTTTACTGAAAAGCCAGAGGAATGGCTTTTTGGTTTGCTCAGCTAAACCCTCGTTGTGGTCCAGATGTACATCAATGTTCTTGTAAAAGGCATTGATCTCCTTTGAATGGTTTCTATCCGGGGCGTCACTTTTGCGCGCCATGGCATGTATCTCCGAGACATGGTTATGTAACTTTTCCTCTATTTCCTCGTGGTGGGTCAGCATCCGTTGGCTGAACTTCCGATAGTAGAACATGGTCTCAAAGGTCTTGGTAAAACAAACCGTATAGAACTCCTTGGTTACCGGGTCAAAACAGGGGTGGGCCGTAGATTGGTACAAAGGGAAAGGATAATTGGCAATGGATGGGATTTCTCCAACCCATTCCCTGGTGGTTCCTATGGCTGTTTTTAATTCCATGGTATCTGTATCCATTTCCCATGGCCTTCCCATATCGAAGTTGGCGGTCATGCGCACGTTGGTGTCCCCTGTAAATTTAAAGGGATTGATAGCTGTATTGAGTTCATTCCTAGATCCGAACTTAAAGGAAGTACGCGCAATGCCAAGCATTTTAAAACCCCACTGGGGAGGGTAATCCGTATTACCTATTTTGGTAGCCTCATCCACATACCAACAAGGAGGTTTGAGCATTTTGGTCTTGTAGCGTATAGCCCCTGGTTGACTAAGGTCATAGCGGAGCATCATGCTATCTCCGTTGAAGAGAGAGCTACCATATTCGGGATTATGATTATTATCAGGTAATGTGGAGGAGAACGGCAGTCCTCCTGAATTCACCGTCCCACAAGGGGAATTAAAGAAAACAAACCCGCAGAGGTCTTCGGGCAGCTTACCTTCGAGCAGGTTCAGTTCAACATCCACCTCATCACGGGTGGCATATGCCAAAGGCTTCTTCGTGGGTATTTTTATCATGTCTTTCGGTGTAGCTGCGGGGGGTGCTTTTAAATTTAAGGAAATAATTTGAAGCCCGCACAATGATCAGATATTTAATCCCCGGACTTAACTGCTTTAAAATCATGTTTTTATCGTATGGTTAATGCCATTCCCCGCTGGAATTTAAGATGTGCTGCCCTGTAAGTAACGGTAGCAGCGCCCGGTATCAGGTTATTACCCGGCTTCCGGGGTGCGCTGTATATCCGTCTGAATGAACATTGCCCTCCTGTCATTAAAATTGGGGGACAGTTAAAGGCATTTATCGCCAGCTTAAACCCGGACCGTTTTCCATTTTCCCCGTGTAAAGAGCCATAGCGTAAAGAGGCCCACGCTGGTCTCAGAAACAAATACACCCCAGAATACACCGGAATACCCCCAGTTCAGTTTTAAGGCCAGGTAATAACACAAGGGGATCTGTATCAGCCAGAAAAAGACCAGGTTGATTTTGGTAGGGGTGCTGGTATCCCCGGAACCATTAAATGCCTGGGTGGAGACCATCCACCAGCCGTATACAAAATAGGAATAGGAAAGGATCTTCAGCCATGTACCGCCCACAGCCTGAACCGCTTCATCTGCTGTAAAAATTGCTACCAGCGAATCGTGGTAGAAGAAATAGACCACTGATACCGCTACCAGGAAGATCATGTTGTAAAACCCTATTTTCCAAACGGCAGATTCGGCCCGGTCCGGTTGTCCGGCGCCCAGGTTCTGTCCTACCAGGGTAGCGGCTGCATTGGAAAGCCCCCAGGCGGGCATCATGGTAAACAGCATGATGCGTATGGCTATGGTGGCCCCCGCCACTGCCTCGCTCCCGATATCCGCCAATATCCGCATCAAAAAGATCCAGGAAGTCATGGCCACAAGCATTTGCCCCACCCCTCCCAGGGAGGTCCGCACGATGTTGAGCATGATCCTGGCATCCCAGTAAAGCTGGGAGAATCGGGCCCGGATGTGCTTACTACCTTTAAACAGCACCCATAATTGTACCGCCACCCCTGCACTGCGCCCCAGGGTGGTGGCCACAGCGGCTCCTTCAATGCCCATGGCAGGAACCGGCCCCCATCCAAAAATAAGCAGGGGATCCAGCACGATATTGAGGCCGTTGGCGATCCACAACACCCGCATGGCGATGGCGGCATCCCCCGCACCCCGGAAAATGGCATTGATCACAAACAGGAGGATAATAACGCCATTAGAACCCAGCATCCACTGTGTGTACCGGAACCCGTGTTCCAAAGCCCAGGGATCCGCACCCATGAGGCCGAGCAATTCCTTTGCATAGAAAATACCCCCTATCGCAAAGGGGAGCGAAGCGAGCAACGCCAGGAAAATGGACTGTACGGCTGACCGGCCCGCCTCCTCCTTCTTTTTTTCCCCGATCCGGCGGGCAATGATGGCAGTCACGGCCATGGAAAGGCCCATGGCAGTGGAATACAGCAGGAAGAGGTATGTTTCGGTAAGGCCCACAGTGGCCACGGCAGATGCCCCTAATTTGCCCACAAAATAGATATCGACCACCGCAAAGGTTGATTCCATGATCAGTTCCAGGATCATGGGAACTGCCAGCAGGAATATGGCTTTTTTCAGGTCGATTCGCGTATAGTCGGCCTCCGTTCCCCTGATGGCATCTTTCAGTGCCCGCCACAGATCACGTTTGGGGGGCGGACCCTCCGGGGGCGGGTTGGTTTCGATCTCAACGTTGTGGTCCATCACTGTTCAGGATTGTAATGCTTTTTAAAAACAAGTTTCCATGCCGCAACACACAGGGTGTTGCCCGCTAATTCTATGGGTTTGTTTACGGACGCAAGCCATGGAGAAACAGTTTTATTGCAATGATAGGACAAAGTAAACTGGCGCCATCTGGCATCCAGGTTTAATCCATTCCAAAGTGTCATGTCCTTAGCTCCCAGCATACAAATTTAAAATTTATGTTGATTCACCAGACACAGAACATTCTTCATTCCACGTAATATTTGGTACTAAAGGATAAAAAATGAACCGCCTGTTATTTCATAACTGAAACTTTTGGCGGGCCGTAACAGCGTCCGGATTATGCAAAAAAAACAGTAAATTCCCATCAGATTACCCCTAAAATAAAAAGCTATGAGTCAACTGACCATTCTTATGTGCGGCATCATTCTGATAACCATTCCCTCTATCCAATTCGGGGGTTATTTCCTGCTGCAGGTCCTTTCCGGAAAACAGGATAAGCTCCATCTGAATAATTTTCAAAAATCGATGTTCCGGGCCGGTCATGCCCATGCCGGAGTATTGGTGATCCTCTCCCTGCTGGCAGAAATACTGACGGATCATTCAGGATTGTCAGGAGGAATGGAGTGGTTTATCCGAATAGGATTTCCTCTCTCCGCCCTCCTGATATCCGGGGGATTTTTTGCAGCGGCCGCCGGGCGGGGAATCAGCACACCAACCAAACTTATTTGGTTGTTGTACCTGGGTGCCCTCTTGCTTGCCTTATGCCTGTTGATATTAGGTATTGGATTGATTCGCACTGCATAGTAACACAAACTCGTTAACGGCACTAAAGATAACATTGCCATAAACTAAACTGGCCTGATCCTAAAATTTTGTGAATGTTATGTTTGAATATTATTTTTCCTTATTATCTTTGTATCTAAGATACTTAATTAATAAAATATAAGTGACGGAGCCAATACCATTCGGCAAAAACAGGAAGGCACGCCCGGACCTTGAACGGCAATTTTCTGATGCACTCATCTTAATGCATGACGCCATTGCCAAAAAAGCAGGCTTGTCCAGCTCTGACCATAAATACCTGGGCATCCTCATTCAGGAAGGTACCCTTACCGCAGGGGAATTAGCTCAAAAGACCGGATTGACCACCGGTGCTATCACTGGATTGGTAGACCGACTGGAAGCAAAAAAGCTGGTACGTCGGGAACTGGACAAATCGGACCGGCGGAAAATACTTATAGTCCCCGACTATCAGAAAGCCATGGAACTTCTGGGGGGTATTTTTGACGGATTGCAGGAGAAAATGACGATGCTCCGTTCGCGATTTACCAAAAAAGAACTGAATACAATTGAAAGGTACCTGCAATTAGCCGTTGCCGTGATGCAGGAAACAACCAAAAGCCTTAACGAAAAAGAAACCCCCTAATTTTAATCCCTTACATAATGAAATCAATATCCTCAGGTTACCTGTCTAGAGCAACCTATTGGCTCCTGCTCACCACCCTGGTCTATTTTGTAATGAATGGTGCACAAATTTTCGAAACAGCTGCTATAGTCCCCAAGTGGTCAGCATTTCCACCGGAATCTTTTAAGATGTTCCAGGGAAACTTTGGATTGGATTTTAAAGTATTTTGGATCAGTATGCATTCGATTCACGAATTAACATTTATCCTGGCGATCCTGTTTTGCTGGAAATTAACCCATGTCAGAAATGGGCTGTTGCTGCTGTTCGCCATCCACATGGGGATAAGGATATGGACCCTCCTTTATTTTGTGCCCAACATCCTTGAATTTGAAAGGATCGCCAATACCACCTATACCGGCACCGATCTTCCGGAACGTGCAGCACAATGGGAAAACCTGAATTACCTGCGGGTATTTTTATTTATTGCCGTCTCCATAGGGTTACTTCCTTTGTGCAACCAGCTCCTGAAACTAAAAACAAAAAAAGAAAAGTCTTTGTCACATGCCAGATAAGGCATGGGAAGCTTATTTCAGAATGGGTCAATCCGTAAATGTCATATATCCTAAAGCCATAAAATCATGGTAGAAGTATTTAGAACAAATGTCCGCACCTCAAAAGAGGCAAAGGTAGTTTTGAAACGACTCCAAACTGCATTTCCGGGCTACCGGGCCAACTTTGATCTGGAAGACCGCGACAATATACTGCGGATTGAAACTGCTGAGAAAACCATAAACAGGGATAGATTGATACGTTTACTAAGGGAGGAGAGCTTTGAAATTACTGTATTGCCAGATGTGGTCAAGGTACAGGAAAATAGAAGTCGGGATTGATCGTTGAAAATTTTAAACACCCCATAGTAAGCAAACATTATATTCCCCAAGCGATTTCGAAAATCCATTCCGGAAAGTCCCCTGTTATACGATTACCCTCTTAAAATTGTCGTAATAACCCTGTTTAATTGCCGAAAACCGGATAATTTTGTATTAGGGTAACGTATCATCTTATTTTTACGCTGCAAACTTCTGGAGTTCTTTTAAAATCATAACCTCACACTAATTTAAACCGGATTGCAGGTATGATCGCCTGCAAAGGAAAGCGGATGTCCCAGTGTGTAAGTGCAATTTTAAAGCAAGTAACGCAACCAGGCTAGTGATATTTGCATCGTATCAGGATAGGGCAGCTCCCGGTTATCAGGTGGGAGGAAGGAAAGGAGATGAATCGCAAGAAGTACGAAATGATAGGAGAATCTGATAAATATAAGGAAATGAAAATCAATGTGATTAAATTGACCAGCCTGGTATTACTGCTATTGGTCACGGGCCTTTTTTGGGGCACCTGGTTTACGCTAACCCGTACCATAGGGGAATTCCCGGCCGTGGAATTCATTCACCTCGGGAAGGTAATTATTGCCAATGTGGCCACTCCCATGAAATTTATAATGCCCTCCTGTATCCTTTTCCTATTGTTTAGCATGCTTCTGGAATACCGGGAAAACCGGAGGGGAGCTTACCTGATAGGGATTTCACTGTTTATGATGATCCTATCCCTATTGATCACGCTCTTAGTAGAGGTTCCTATCGATAATATGATCAAGAACTGGACCATCGCCACCACTCCGGGCAACTGGCGCGATATCCGGGAAACCTGGGCATCTTACCATGCCTTGCGTACCGGGACTTCACTAGGTTCCTTCCTGTTTTTCGGAATGGGGCTGCTGATCCCGCATCAGTGGCGCAGATAATAAAACACCATTGTAAGAAAATGCTTAACTTCCGGCAAAGCAGCTGCCATGTCTACCATTTTTGTTGATTGCGGGATTTCACTCGACGGCTATTTTGCCGGGGATAACCGGGGCCCCGATAATCCACTGGGGGATAATGGAACCGTCATTCACCAATGGATCTATCAGCAGCAGGTGTTCCGGGAAGATCTCGGGCTGGAAGGCGGGGAAACAGGAACGGACAATAAAATCCTCAAAGATACCTTTGACAGGACCGGGGCCTACATCATGGGCAAACGTATGTTTGAAGAAGGCGAACGCCACTGGCCGGAAGATTTGTATAAGGCAAATGTGTATGTGTTAACCCATGAAAAAAGGGAGCCATGGATACAGAAAGGGTCCACAAAGTTCTATTTCGTTAATGACGGTATCGATAGTGCCCTGAAAAAAGCCCGGATCTCCGCAAAGCAAAAGGACATCAGGATCCTGGGTGGCGCCTATACCATTCAGGAATACCTCAATGCCTCCCTTGTGGATGAATTAAATATCCATATAGCGCCGGTGTTACTGGGCAGCGGGATCCGTTTACTGGACAATATCAATCCCAACCTGTATACCCTCGAAATAAAGGAGGTAATCCCTTCTATCGGAGTTACGCATATATATTACACGCTTAAAAAGTAAGCTCGCAACTTACTGCCATTGATCGTTCTGCCCTTTTTTACTGAAGGCGCTCGCGCCAACCTGGTCCGCGGTGTCAGCGGTATTCCAGAATACCGTATTTTTGGGTATAACAGGATCACTTTAAAAACCTTGTGGTTGGTTTTACATAAATGGTCCCTGGAGCGAAATGTGCTAAACCTATGAAACCCACCCGGCCTTTATTGATCTTCGACGTTAACGAAACGTTACTGGACCTGGAACCGGTAAAGCGTGCCATCAACGAAGCACTGAGCAGTCCGGTTGCCTTTGAGAACTGGTTTGCCAAATTGTTGCAATTTTCCCTCGTAGAAACCCTTACGGGCCGCTACCGCGACTTTGGGGAAATAGGGGTGTCTGCGCTGAAAGCGGTTGCACAAAAAAATACGGCGACCCTGTCTGAAGATAAAATAAAACACATACTGGATCGGATGACCAAACTGGAAGCCCACCCGGATGTCCCGGGGGCACTTAAAAAATTGAAGGATGCAGGTTTCCGGGTGGTCACCCTCACAAACGGGGGGCAGGCAACAGTTGAAAAACAACTGGAAAATGCACAGCTTACCCCTTATTTCGATGCTGTTTACAGTGTTGCTTCCGTAAAAAAATTCAAGCCACACCCAGACACATACAACTATGTATTGCAGCAACAGAAAACACCAGCCGCCCAGGCAGTGCTGATCGCGGCGCACGACTGGGATATTTACGGCGCCCAACGAGCCGGGCTGCAGGCAGCTTTTATTTCACGGCCGGGAAAATACCTGTACCCAGGCGGTAAAGATCCCCAAATTGCAGGGAAGACACTGGAGGAAGTGGCAGGCGGGATTATACGGCTTATGAAATAGAATAGGATGGGATCAAACCACAGTCACCTTGGATCAATTTAAAGCCTATTTAAAAGAAAAAGCCGGGGTATCCGGGGAAGAGTTCCTGAATTTCTCTGCCGGACTGAAAGACGGTACAGTGCCGAAAGGGGATCACCTCTGCGGGAAGGTGATGTGTGCCACCATGCATTTTTTGTTGAAGCCGGACTTTTACGGGCCTTCAGCCGGGACGAGAATGGAAGAGAACACCTGATACAGTTCGCCCCGGAAAACTGGTTCCTCAGCGACCGCAGCAGCATGTATTTCAATACCCCTTCTGACCTCACTATTGAAGCCATCGAAGAAACCCGGGTGGTATTCCTGGATCCGGGGTTTGCAGACCGGGCTTCCCGCATCAGCCCTTCCTTCCGGAACTATAATGAAAAACTCCTCCAAAAACATATCCTCCACCTGCAAAAACGGGTAACCCTCCTGCTGGGCGCCTCCGCTGAAAAACGCTACCTCGATTTTGTAACCCTGTACCCGGACCTGCTGCTGCGGGTCCCCCTATGGATGATAGCATCCTACCTGGGGATTACCCCTGAAAGCCTGAGCAGGGTTCGGAAGGAACTCGCAAAACGCAATTTCAGGCCCTTGTGAATATCATTTCTTATCCTACATCAATGTGACCGGCCCTGTACATGTCCTAAATTTGGTCCATTCATCAAATACAATTCTATTATGAGCACAAAAAATATAGAGATCGTAGTAGCCCCCAGGGCCCCGCACTTTGTTGGTGACGGGTTCCGGGTGCATAATTTTATCCCCAGCGGATACCACCTCGATATGAAACGGATGGACCCTTTTATATTGCTTGATTACAATTCCAAATACCATTTCCCGCCATCGGACAAGCCAAAAGGGGTAGGTGTCCACCCGCACAAAGGGTTTGAGACCGTTACCCTGGCCTATAAAGGCAAAGTGGCCCACCACGACAGCAGTGGCGGCGGTGGGATAATTGCGGAAGGGGATGTACAATGGATGACCGCCGCTTCCGGGATCCTGCACAAGGAATACCACGAGGAGAATTTCAGCAAGACCGGCGGTGAATTCCAGATGGTACAGCTGTGGGTAAACCTTCCGGCGGAATTCAAAAGCGCAACCCCCAAATACCAGGCAATCACCCACAAAGATGTAAACAAATACGAGCTCCCGGATAACGGCGGCGTGATCGAAGTGGTTGCCGGGCAGTATAAGGATATAAAAGGTTCCGCCTCCACTTTTACCCCGGTGCATTTACAAAACGCCCGACTCAGAAAAGGGGCGGTAGCCGGCTTTACATTCCCGGCTCATTACAATACGGCTGTGTTGGTGATTGAGGGAAACATACGCATCAACGGGTCCGAATCAGTAGCCCAGGACCATTTTGGGTTATTTGAAAACCAGGGGGAGGATTTTGCTCTGGAAGCCCTGGAAGACAGCATTGTCCTGGTTTTGAGCGGGGAACCGATCAACGAACCAATCGCTGCCCAGGGGCCTTTCGTGATGAATACGCGGGAAGAGCTGAAACAGGCCTTTGCCGACTTCAATACAGGGAAATTCGGATATCTGGAAGATTGATATATTACGGGGAACCCAATGGACAAGCGTAATTTTTGTACCTTTTCCCGGCGGTAAAAACCGGGTGTCAATTCCTAAATCCATGAACAAAAACTACATCTTACCTACATTGTTTTTCCTTACCCTGTTGGCCCATGGCCAGGACCCCCCGGCCACTGGTACCGAATCAGTGCTGATCACAGCTCTGGAAACCGCGGCCAACCAGGAACTGCTTGAAAAGTGGTACCCCCTTGCGGTCGACCGCAGGGATGGGGGATATTTCAGCGAAATCACCTACGATTTTAAGATCGGGGAGAACCAGGACAAGATGATCGTAACACAGTCCCGGCACCTCTGGACCAATGCCATGGCGGCAAAAGAATATCCGGATAATCCGGAATACCTCGAAAATGCTGCCCATGGATTTGACTTTTTAAAGGATGTCCTCTGGGATAAAAAACTGGGCGGATTCCATACCCTGGTCACAAAAAAAGGAAAGCCCATTCCCAGGGATGGGGAGGCCAAAACAGCCTATGGCAACGCCTTCGCAATCTATGCCCTGGCTGCCTACTTCGATGCATCCGGAAATTATGAAGCGCTTGACCTGGCCCGGAAGACATTTTACTGGCTCGAAACCCACAGCCATGATCCCCTGCAAAAAGGCTACTATCAATCCCTGGACCCGGACGGAACCCCTATCTTAAGGACCGAATCCGTTCCCACGACTTCCGATACAGGCTACAAGGACCAGAACAGTTCGATCCACCTGCTGGAAGCCTTTACTTCCCTGTACAAGGTATGGCCCAACGGGCTGCTGGCCCAGCGGCTCAACGAACTATTGGTGCTCATCCGGGATACCATCACCACAGATAAAGGCTATATGCACCTGTTCTTCGAAAAGGACTGGAAACCGGTTTCCTACCGGTACAATACGCCGGACGTTATAGCGGAACACTATAATCTGGACCATGTCTCCTTTGGACACGATGTGGAGACTGCCTACCTGATGCTCGAAGCTTCCCACGCCCTGGGCGGCACGGAAGATGAAGAAACGCTGGCAAAAGGAAAGGAAATGGTAGACCACGCCCTGCGAACCGGGTGGGACGAAGAAAGGGGGGGATTCTATGACGGCGGATATTATTTTGGGGATTCAGATACACTTACCCTGGTAAATAAGGATAAAAACTGGTGGACCCAGGCAGAAGGGCTGAACACCCTGTTGATGCTGAGTTATTATTTCCCGGATGATCCGATGGATTACCGCGGGCATTTCAATAAGCTCTGGTCCTATATCCACTCATACCTTATGGATCCGGACCACGGCGGGTGGTATGAATGGGGTACAGATCAGCGCCCCGATTCCAAAGAAGGCCGGAAAGGCCATATCTGGAAAGCTGCCTACCATGATTACCGGGCCCTGCTCAATTGTAAAAAAAGGCTGGAAGGCATAGACAAATGAAGCAGAAAGTAAGAGGTACACAGGCTGAAGGCTACGGAAAACATGCTGCCTACTGTGACTGAAAACTGCCTACTGTTACTACTCATTGCTCAATATCCTTTGCCTCAAATGCCACAAGCTCATTGTCCCGGAACCGCGGACTCACTTCTATAGGGTTACAGCATACCTCACAGTCTTCCACATAGGTCTGTGCAGGCACCGAGGTGTCGAGTAACATGGAGATCTCCTCCCAGCAATAGGGGCATTGGAAAAAGTGTTCGAGCATGGGATCGTTCTAGAAAACAAAAATACGAATTACGAATAAGAGAAGTCCCCTCCCGGGAGGGGATTAAGGGGTGGGTAAAGCTTAGTAAGAAGGAGGAAGTACAGAAAATCGTCAATGCTACTTAAGATGATTTCTTTTTTATCCCTTTTTGCTTGTCCAAAAAGGAATGCAAAAAAGACACCTTCTCCGCAGGTATTTTTCCGCACAGCGGAAAACCGGCTCAGAAACTTCGCCACCACGCCAAGGAGTGGCGGTACCCTTCGAAGCTTTCTTCGCCTATACTTCGGAGAAGGGTTTCCTAACACACAATTTGATTATACGAAATACCAACTTTGACCATTGAACCTTTAATACATAAGACGGCTGCCCGTTAAGTTCAGGCGGGCGCTCAGCCTGACATAGCGAATGTCACATTGAGCGCCCGTCTGCCGGACGGGTAGGCAGTCGAAATGTGATTGACGAGGGCTTCGACTGCGCTCAGCCTGACATTCGAGATTCAATTAGTTGTCCTGTAAACTAATTATCGTAGATTGTAACCACTGGCAAATTTGCAAAACTGTCATATTGAGCGACTGAATACAGCTTACTGTTCCCTCCTTCGCTAGCCTTCTTCACTTGGCTACGAAGGCCGCAGAGCTTAGGCGGACAGGCAAAGTTCAATGCTTCACTTGTGTTCAGCATGACAAAGATCAAGCACAAAGTACGAATCAGAGAGCTCCCCTCCCGGGAGGGGATTTAGGGGTGGGTAAAGCGTAGTACGAAGGAGGAAATATAGAAAATCGTCAATGCTACTTAAGATGATTTCTTTTTTATCCCTTTTTGCTTGTCCAAAAAGGAATGCAAAAAAGACACCTTCTCCGCAGGTATTTTTCCGCACAGCGGAAAACCGGCTCAGAAACTTCGCCACCACGCCAAGGAGTGGCGCTACCCCTCGAAGCTTTCTTCGCCTATACTTCGGAGAAGGGTTTCCTAACCCACAACTCAACACACAATTTGATTATACGAAATACCAACTTTGACCATTGAACCTTTAATACATAAGACGGCTGCCCGTTAAGTTCAGGCGGGCGCTCAGCCTGACATAGCGAATGTCACATTGAGCGCCCGTCTGCCGGACGGGTAGGCAGTCGAAATGTGATTGACGAGGGCTTCGACTGCGCTCAGCCTGACATTCGAGATTCAATTAGTTGTCCTGTAAACTAATTATCGTAGATTGTAACCACTGGCAAATTTGCAAAACTGTCATATTGAGCGAAGTCGAAATAAAAGTTTTGCAAATAGTTCAATTTTACTTCAGAAGCGCTTCCCGAAAAGGGCTTCGGAGGACATGTACTTACTGTACACTGGTACTGATATCTCCCCACTGAAAAGAGCATCGACTACAAGTAGTTTATTCTTTTTTCAATCTAAAAACTCCCTGGCATTCTATACACCACTTTCATCCTGTGATGACTCCGAAGGATTTACAGAAATAGCGGCAGCTGCGACATAATTCCTGATATATATTGACATTATAAAATTTCAAATATTCCTTCGCCTGTAGGAACGACCTAACAATCCATAACATTGTAGTTGAAAAATCTTTTTCCGCAGTATAGACGAAGTTTTCGTTAAGAATTTTCGAAGCCTTGGAGAAAATTTAGAAAACTGAGGCGGTTTTGGCAAAGCCAAAAATACCTTGGAAAAAGTGCCCTTTTCTTTGCTTCCATTTCTTTTGGGCAAGCAAAAGAAATGAAGAAAACCAATATTGAGACTCAGATGCTACGAATGTACATCAAGGCAAAATGCATAAGTAAGTGGGCTTGGTGAATTAGGAATATTCCAAATGACTTTTATCTTTCTTTTTTAAGGGAGTAAAAAAGAAACAAAAAACTCCCTGGCTGATTTTTCTTTTCTGGAAATCTACGCGCTTTCCACAGTCCCGCCGTCCAGGCCGCCTTCGCTGCGCGAAATGCTCTATGGACGGCTTCCTTCCCCCAGCGTGAAAACCGCTTGATTTGCTACACAACTAAAAATAGGCCGATACCTTACTAATCACCTTTTTGGTCTTTGGAGACTATTGAAGGAGAAAAACGAGTGCCACTGTGAGGTATTACGCATGCGGTGAGCAGTCAATACTACTTGTTCATCAAAACCTTTACTGAATACAGCTTACTGTTCCCTCCTTCGCTAGCCTTCTTCACTTGGCTACGAAGGCCGCAGAGCTTAGGCGGACAGGCAAAGTTCAATGCTTCACTTGTGTTCAGCATGACAAAGATCAAGCAAAAAGTACAAATCAGAGAGCTCCCCTCCCGGGAGGGGATTAAGGGGTGGGTAATGTAAAACACAAGGTACGAAGTAAAGAAACGGTCAACCCCAATCAGGGAAGGTCATTTTACTGATAACTGCTTACTAATCAGAAATCCACATTCAGCAACTGCCCTGTAAGCTGCAACAGCTGCAATTCAGCTAATTTGGCATCATACTTGGCGAGGTTCTTATTTGTTTGGGCATTCAACAGGTTGATCTGTGCCTGCCGGAATTCGAGAGATGTGATCCTTCCCAACTGGAATTGTTCCCGCGACCGTTCAAAATTGTTCTGGTTGGTAAGGACATTCTGTTCCTGGATCCTGAAAATCTCCAGTTGGTTCTCATAAATGGCAAGGGCATTCATGATATCCCGGTCTACCTCCAGGGCGACCTGGGCTTTCAGCAATTCCTGGTTCTCATAGGCTATTTTGGAATTCCGCACCCGTATGCTGGTGCTTCCTCCATCAAAAAGGTTCCACGTTAGGCTGGCACCCAATCCAAAATTCCAGGTCTCTGTATTGGTCCCGGGGAAAAAGGCGGAGGCGGCACTCTGGTTTAAATTCCATCCATAGGCCCCGTTCAACCCTACGGTTGGAAGGTATCCTGCTTTATTCACTTTGATATCGTAGGCATTGATAGCCAGGCTCCTTTCGGTCTGCAAAATAGCTACGTTGTTGGCATTGGCTTGTGCGATAAGGTCATCGAGCTGCAATCTCGGAATAAACTGTACCAGCGTATCCACCCTGAATCCCGTATTTAAGTCCTGGTTCATGATCACATTCAGGTCGCGTTTGGTATTGGAAAGCTGCAGCCGGGTATTCAGCAGGTTGATACTGTCATTGGTCACATCCACCTGGGCATTTAAAATATCGAGCTTTGTGTTCTGCCCGTATTCAAAGGAATATTCAGCCCGCGTTATGCGGTCCGTGGAGATATCGAGTGCCTGCTGCAGTACATTGGCGTTTTCCGAGAGTCGCGCAATCTCAAAATACACACTAAAGAGCTGCAACATCGTATTTTCAATGGTTTCCCGCGCCTGTAATTCACTCAACTGGTACTCTTCCTTTAGCTGCTTGTAATTGTAAAAGCGGCCCAATCCGTCAAAAAGAGTATAATTCAAAGTCAGTGCGGAGTTGTATCGCTGGGCTTCTGCCTTGTCTATGATGACATCTTCCCGGGGATTGCCGTCTGCGTTTAGCTGCCCTGGGAATTCTATCACGGAATCATCCCGGTTGTACGAAGCCCCGGCTGTGCCAGTAAGGCTTGGAAGGTAGCCCGAGTTAAGGATGCTCTGATTATTTCGCGCGACCTCAATCTGGTTGGTGACGACCTGGATGCCAAAGTTATTTTCCAGTGCCAGTTTCACGGCTTCATCTTTTGATAACAGGTCCTGCTGGGCAACAAGGGATTGGAGTGCTACCAGGGATAGCAGGGGGATCAAATAAAATCTTTTCATTCGTATCAGTTGCTTGCTAGTTTTGTGTATGGCGCTCAGAACTTTTGGTGATTTTTGTGGGGGAGCCATTCAGGTTATGGACAGGTTCTTTAGACATTCTATGTGCTTCCTTTTGCTCTTTAATGGCCCGTTCCACTTCTTCCCTTGTTACCGTACCCCCTTTGGCCAGCCATTTTGTACCAACCTTCGCCCTGTTGCTGAAGGACAGGAAGATGGGCAACATCAACAGCGTGAGCAATGTGGCATATGCGATGCCGTAAGCTATGGAGATCGCCATCGGTTTCAGGAACTGCGCCTGCCTGCTTTTTTCCAGCAATAAAGGTGCGAGGCCGGCGATAGTCGTAACGGAAGTCAGGAAGATAGCGCGGAACCGGGAGCGGCCTGCTTCATAGATGGCATCGTCAAACAGCATACCCTGCCGGAGGTTGATATTGAACTTACTGATCAGCACCAGGCCGTCATTTACCATGATCCCGATAAGGGCAATTATGCCCAGAACGGAAAGGATGTTGACCGGAAAATCGTGGATCCAATGCCCCCAGGCCACAGCCGTATAGCTGAAAGGCACCAACAGCAACAACAGCAACGGCTGGCTGAAGCTCCGGAAGGTAAAGGCAATGGTGATATATATCAGCACCAGTGCCGTAAGGCCCACTGCGCGGAAGGAATCCATCATTTTGTTCGCTTCCCTGTTCTGCCCCTCATAGGAGGCGGTCACTGTAGGGTATTTGGATTGTATCTCAGGCATGATATCCGTTTTGATCTCCGCCATGATATCTGTAGCACTGGTTTGCTTGTCGTCCTTCAGATCGGCCGTAACCTGTATCTCGCGCCGTCCATCGAGATGGTTGATGGCCACATCACCGCGTTCAATTACGTAACTGGCAATTTCCTTTAAGGGGACCTTGGCACCCGAAGGGGTTGTAATCCGCATTTCATCCAGGTCTGTAATAGAGGACCTGTTTGCCCTGTCATACCGTACCCATACCCTGATCTCATCCTGCCCGCGCTGAAACCGCTGGGCCTGCATCCCAAAGAACCCTGCACGTACCTGGTTCATTACATTCCGGAGGTCAAGGCCCAGCAAATAGGCGTTTTCTTTCAGGTCCAGCCGAATCTCCTTGATACCGGCAGGGTCGTTATCGGCCACATCTTTTAACAAGGCGTTGTTTTGTAGTTCGGTTTTTAATTCTGTCTTTGCGGCCTTTAATTCCTGGATATTATTTCCGAGAAGGGATACGGATATCGGGTTGCCGCCAAAATTCCCGCCGGAGCCGTAGATCAGGCTTTCCACCCCAATCACAGGACCTACCAGTTCCTGCAAACGGTTGGTCACCATTTCAGAGACGATGGCATCGGGTCGTTCTTCCCCGGGCAATAAATTGATGACCAGGGAAGCAGCTGAGGAACCAGGTCCCAAATTTTTATTGACATTCTCAAAAAGAACTTTTCCGGTTCCCTGCAAATATTTTTCAGTCAGTTCATCATTCACCTGCAGGGATTTTTCCTCTATCATACTGATGATGGAATCCGTTACGTTTTCATTTGTACCATTGGGCATCAGAAGGGATACCTCCACCCGGTCACTGGCGATCCTCGGAAAGAAAGCCGTTCGGATGATACCACCCCCCACTGAACCGAATGTGAGGGCCAGTGCCATGATAAAAAAGGCAAACGTAAGGATCTTATAGCGGAGGGTAAAACGCAGGGCCGGACTGTACATTTTATCGCGCATCCAGACCATGAGTCGGTCCCCGGCGCGGTTGATGCCCCGTAATTTTGAAAAAACCCGGGCGATTCCCGTTTTTGGCCTGGGGTCCAATGGCTGCAACGCCTTGGAATGGGCAAGGTGGGCCGGGAGGATGATGAGTGCCTCCACAAGGGATATGACAAGCGTCAGGATAACGATTACCGAGACTTCCGCAAAAAAATCACCGATGCGGCCATCCAGGAATAAAATAATAGAAAAGGCAAGCAGCGTGGTAATGATAGCCGACACCACGGGGGGTATGACCTCCAAGGTGCCGTCAATGGCAGCCTGAATAGGCGATTTCCCTTTCTCATAATGCTGATAGATATTCTCGGCAATGACAATACCGTCATCCACTAAAATACCGATTACAATGATCATCCCGAATAAGGAAAGGACATTGATGGTGACATCAAAGAACCCTGCAAAGATAAACATGCCCAAAAATGAAATGGGCAGGCCGAAGGCCACCCAGAATGCCAGCCTCGTGTTCAGGAAGATCGACAGGAATATAAGTACCAGGATCATACCCATTATGGCGTTCTTGGTAAGCAGTTCCGTACGCTGGTTCAGGGTTGTGGACTGGTCGCTTACGACACTGAGCTTGACGTTGTTGTGTTTATGGTTGAAGTCGGTCACATATTCCTTTACCTTTTCGGCGGAAGAAATAAGGTCTTCCGTATTGGTGCTCGTGATGGAGGCACTGACGGCCAGTTCCCCGTCAAAGAAAGAGGCATTGGGCGATTCAGCGAACCGGTCGCGTACTTCTGCAACATCCTTTAACCGAACGGTACGGCCGGAGGCATCTGCCCGGATGATCAGGTTCGTGATCTCATCCCCGTAATAGGAACGGTTATTGGCACGAATAAGGTATTCTTCCGCATTCGTCTTGATATTTCCCCCCGTTACCAGGATATTGGCATTGGCCACAGCAGTAGCCACGTCATCGAATGACAGGTTATAGGCCAACAGGTTGTTCTCATTCACCGCGATCTCAATTTCTTCCAGCGGGTACCCGGACATACCTACCTGCGAGATACCATCGATGGTCCGAAGGTCATTTTCAATCTGCCTCCCGATCTGCTTTAAGGTACTCAGGGGGATCTGTTTACCGCTGATGGCAAAGCTAATGGTCTGGCGGATGGCTTCCAGTTTCGACACGATGAGGGGTTCCATGCCGGTGGGAAATGATGGAACACGATCTACCGCATTCTTAACCTCCAGCAACATAAAGTCGATATCCCTGCCTTTTTCGATCTCAACATTTATAAGGCCGCTATTCTCCCGGGCCGTGGAAGTTACCCGGTCTATTCCTTCCAGGCCTTTGAGGTTGTCCTCTATCTTCAGGATAATACCCTCTTCCACTTCCTGGGGGGAAGCACCGGGATACGTAACGTTGATAGCGATATTCTTGGAGTCCGTAAGCGGAAAAAAGGAGGATTTGAGGGAGAGTGCCCCTATAATCCCGAAAATAAAGAAAGCGAGGATAAAAATATCAACAGCAACATGGTACTTAATAAAATAGGCTACAATGTTTCTCATTACGGGGTGTTGTTTACGGTTTTTTCGTCAAAGATCTTAACCAACATCCCTGCGTAAGCACCTACTACCGGTTTGGAGATTATTGACATTCCTTCCGGAACGTCCTTCAGGACCACTTTTTTATCTGAAAAATATACGGGTTTTACATCGATCAGATCGAGTACAGAATCGCGTACCACAAAGATTTGTTCATTGTCCAGCAGCAAACTGCGGTCTATTTCAATAGCATCCTCTTCCTTTTTTGCACTTAGGTTTGCTTCGAGGTACATGCCTTCCCGGAGGTCATTGTTCCTCACATCGATAAACGCCTTGATGGTCTGGGAAGCAACGTCAACGCTCCCGTTGATCCTGGCCACCTTCCCCGTATAGGTCCGGGTGCGCTCCAGGTTCACCAGGTTTACGGTTTCCCCTACCCGCAGCAGGTCACTGTAGGCCTTGCTGACGGCAACTTCCAGTTCATAAATATCGGTATTGATAAATTCACCCAGCTTTTGGCCGGCCCGTATCAGGGTACCTTCGGTCACCAGGGCTTCAGTAAGCACGCCATGGAAGGGGGCAGTTATCCGGTATTTACCCAGCCGCTGCTCCAGGTTTTTAATATTGTAGTAACTGGTGAGGATGCCCCTCCCGGAGATAAAATATTTTTCCTTTTCGGAGGCCATTTCCGGTAAGGGCGGGGTGGTCTGGTTGAGGTCGAAACCATTGAGGTATTCCTGCCACTTGTCAAATACCTCAGGATAGTCGAGCCGCAGATCGGGCATTATGGAGGTGATCAAATTGTACAGGCCGCTTTTGGCAGATTGTACACTGGCAGCATATTCATCCGCATCTATCCTTATAATGGTCTCCCCAGCCCCGTATTCCTGGCCGGCTTTGAAGAGCCTGCTTCCTTTCCGGAAGACCCCCTGCACTTCGGAATAAAGTTCCACGCGCTGTTTGGCCCTTAGGTTGCCGTTGGCGGGAACGACAATCTCCACCGTACCATTCCGGACGGTATCCACAAATACGGTTTTCACCACTTTTTCCGGCCTGGGTTTGGGGGTATTCTTACTGTTGGTGATAGCAATGGCCGCATAAATGGAAACAATTATCAATACGATTCCAAGGATGGACAATATAATTTTACGTGTATTCATAGGTTGGGTTGCACTACCGGTTTGGTGTTAGATTGCAAAACTATCCTTTAGTTTAAGCTGAAGTAGTTAAATATATCTTAAATAAGGCAGGTGGTAACGCAAAAAGGATGCAGAATGCATCCCTTTTACCAAAATTAACGAGGTCAAAATCAACTAATTATCATCTACATCTTCAAATTTGGTATCTGCCACCCGTGTCTTGGTGAACTTACCATCCTTCAGTTCGAGTTTGTCATCTTTATCATAGTCAAAGACCAACATTCCCTTGGATTCCATCATTTCCAGGTTCTTCAGGGAATTGAACTTGTTATTTTGTATCTGGAGGATCTCCAGGCTGGCCAGCTGGCTGAATTCGCTTGGAATATCCCCGCCCAGTTGGTTGTTTGCCAATACCAGCTCCCGCAGGTTGCTAAGTTTTCCAAGTTCCTTGGGGATATCTCCGTAAAATGAATTCTCAAAAAGTCCGAGGCTTTCCAGTTTGCTAAGGTCACCCAGGACATCCGGGATTTCACCTATAAGGTTATTGCTTGAAAGGTTTAGGACTTTGAGGTTGGTAATCTCCCTGATACTTCCGGGTATCCCACCTGTTAAAAAATTATTGAACGCTGTTAGTTCTGTAAGCTTTTTCATATTCCCGATGTCTGTCGGGAGGGACCCTTTTATCCTGTTCATTTCCAGTTTCAGTACCCGAAGTTGTCCCAGGTAGGCGATGGATTGGGGTAAATCACCTGTTATATTGTTAAAGGCCAGGTTAAGGATTACCAGGTTTTTTAATTCCCCGATACTCTCCGGCAAAGGTCCCATCAGGTTATTGCGGAAGAGGTTTATCTCAACAACTTTGTCTCCTGCAAGCCGTACACCATACCATTTAGCTACAGGTTCAGACAGGTTCCACTTGCGCACCCAGTGCATGCCATTTGTACTGTGGTACAGATCCAGCAACGCTTTTTTCTCCGTAGCGGATACTTCAGCACGGAGGAACTGGCCGGAAACAAACAGGAAGAAGAAAACAAGTAGTGTCTTTTGCATACAAAACAAGGTTAGGAAATGATAAAGCCTGTCAAGGATTGAATCCTATAAATCTACGAGGAATCGTCCTACAAAAATAAGGCGTTTAGCTTATAAATCGGCTATTTTATCGATAAGATGCCTTATAATGTTGTAAAAACGGGCTGTGGTGTGGTCAACCGTTTGCCAGGGGTGGCGAGGGCATACTGAAGTTGTCGGAAATTAGCGTAATGTTTCCAGGTCGAGGGTCATTTTCTCCCATTTCTTCATCAATTTTTCCAGATCCTTCTTTTTTTTGTGGTAGGTGTCGAAAAAGTGAGGCTTGGCGATGGTCTCATCATAGTTCATGAGCATGTCATGATCCAATTTGGCCAGTTCCTTTTCCAGCCTGGAAATATCACTTTCAATGGAACCCAGCTGGTTTTTAAGGGATTTAACCTTTTTCTGGTCCTGGTATCCCCTATCTTTTTCGCCTGTAACTGAAGGCTGCTTCTTCGTTTTCTGCTTTTTTTCAATTTCCCTGAAATTTTCAACTTTCCGTTGTTCCAGGTAGAAATTGATATCCCCCAGGTATTCCTTTATTTTTTTATCCCGGAATTCATAGACCTTATTGGTCAGACCCTGCAGGAAATCCCTGTCATGTGACACCAATATAAGCGTACCGTTAAAATGTTGCAACGCCTGCTTCAGCACATTTTTTGATTTGATATCGAGGTGGTTGGTGGGTTCATCCATTACCAGCACATTGAAGGGTTGCAGTAACAGCTTCGCCAATGCCAGCCGGTTTCGTTCCCCTCCTGACAGCACCTTTACATACTTGTCCACATCATCCCCGCTGAAAAGGAAAGATCCTAAAATATCCCTGACCTTGCTCCTGTTGGTTTCATTGGCAGCATCGATCATGGTATCCAGTATGGTTTTATTCCCGTCCAGGTATTCCGCCTGGTTCTGGGCAAAATAGCCGATCTGTACATTGTGGCCCAGTTTCAGCTTCCCGTCATAATCGAGTTGTCCAACCATTATCTTGGCAAGCGTTGTCTTTCCCTGACCGTTTTGGCCAACAAAAGCAGTCTTGCTGTCGCGTTCCAGCAGCAGATCGATGTCTTCCAACACCTGTTTGCTGCCGTAGCTCTTGGAAAGGCCGTGCATCTCGGTTACCACTTTCCCCGGGGTTACCGATACCGGAAACCTCAGTTTCATCACGCTGTGGTCATCATCATCCACTTCGATGCGTTCCATTTTATCCAATTTCTTGATAAGGGACTGTGCCATGGAGGCTTTGGATGATTTCGCCCTGAACTTGTCTATCAGCCGTTCAGCCTGCTGAATCTCCCGTTCCTGGTTTTTCTGGGCATTGCGTTGCTGCTCGAGCAGTTCTTCGCGTAATTTCAGGTATTTGGAATAGGGCTTGTTAAAATCGTATATCCGGCCCAGGGAGATCTCGATGGTCCGGTTGGTAACCTGGTCCAGGAACATCTTATCGTGCGAAACGATGACCACTGCCCCTGTAAAATTTTTAAGGAATTGTTCCAGCCAGATGATCGATTCAATATCCAGGTGGTTGGTAGGCTCATCCAGCAGCAGTACATCATTGCTTTGCAGCAGCAATTTGGCAAGTTCTATCCGCATGCGCCAACCCCCGGAAAAGGTATCTGTTTTTTTATTGAAATCCTCACGCTTAAAACCCAGCCCCAGCAAAATCTTTTCCGTCTCCCCCTGATAATTGTACCCCCCCAGGATCTCGTAGTGGTGGGTCACATCATTCAGGTCTACCATTAGCTGGTGGTACGCCTCACTTTCATAGTCCGTGCTCTCTGCCAGTTGTGTATTGATATCTTCCAAACGCCTTTCAAGGCCCTGTAGTTCCTCAAAAGCCTGATAAGCCTCGTCCAGGATTGTACGGCCCTGCTCAAAATCTATATCCTGCCGTAAAAATCCTATCCTGATGTCCTTTTCGGAGGCAATGACGCCCGAATCAGGCGCCATATCCCTGGATAATAATTTCAATAATGTGGATTTGCCGGCCCCGTTCTTGCCAATAAGGCCTACCCGGTCACCCGAATTGAGCCGGAATGCAATTTCCTGGAATAAATATTCCCCTCCAAAGGAAACAGATAGGTTATGGATGTTCAGCATTATATGTGCCTGTGGTTACATTAAAAAATTATCGAAAGACCTATTTTTGTAAAAACTTTTGCAAATGTTAAAAAAAGGAAACAAACTCTACAGCATTTTAACAGGAACTTGTCCAAAATGCCAACAGGAGAGTATGTACAAGGAATCCAATATGTATAACCTGGGTTCCATTTTTGACATGTATGACCGCTGTTCCCATTGCGGCACCAAATATAAAATGGAGCCTTCCTTTTTCTACGGTGCCATGTATGTCAGTTATGGGGTTGGCATTGCCTTTGCGGTTGCCGCGTTTGTGATTTCCTTTTTGTTTCTGGGCGCTTCCCTGATCACCACCTTTATTGCTATTGTAGGAACCCTGGTTGTTTTTATGCCCTTAATCATCCGGCTTTCCCGGAATATCTGGATCAATTTTTTTATCCATTTTGATGCAAAAGCAGCCGGGATCAAATGATGTTACACACCAGGGGGGGGTTAGCTCCGCCCGGCATATTTTTTAACAAATCGACTACTATCCATCTCTGCATCAACGGGCTGCAGCTGTTCCGTAAGGCCATATAATTGCCGGGCGGCAAAGGGTGCTACAAGGATTCCCCGGGAACCCATCCCATTGAGGACATACATGTTTGGATGTTCCGGGTGTGACCCCACCAGCGGCCGCCTGTCCGATACGGTTGGACGGATACCGGCAAAGTGGGAAACCACCTCATAGTCACAAGTTACAAATGAATCCAATTTTGAAATCAATTCACTCCTTCCCTCCGAAGTGGGGGTATTGGAGGTGTCACCATGGGAATAGGTAGCCCCCACACTGTAATGGTCCTCCCCCAGTGGAATCAAAAATACGGATGATTTCACTATCCTGCTTTCCTGGAGGGCCGGCGCTTTTATGATAAGGAGTTCCCCTTTGGTGCCGTTGAGCGGCAGATAGTTGAACCAGGGGTTATCCTTCAGGCCAAAGCCGCTCGCAAAAACCACCTTCCGGGCCTGTAATCCCCGGTACCGGAAATGGCCCTCAGCCATTTCCAACCCATTGAACAGAAACGTTTCCACACGGAGCCTCCCGGATTCCATGAGGTAAGCCGTGTAGTGATTCAGCAAAACCCGGGTGTTGATCCTCCCGGTTCCCAGGACTTCCCCATATCCGAATGGTGCATCAATATAAGGGTTTTGGCTGGGGGTCACCCGGGGGGAGAGGAAGGCTGCCAGTGACCGGTTGTCTGCAGCCTGGAACCAGAGGTTCTGTTCAGCCACGGATGCGAACCGCCGGAACACCGCGATCTTCTGGTCAAAGCTAACCCCTAGTTTCTTCTCGAGTCCATTGTAAAATGGCGTTGCCAACTGCAGTTGTTCGCGCGCCTTCCAGGCGAGGGTAAACCGGTTCAGGATGACCGGGTTGTAAAGCCCGGACGCAATCAGGGAGGAAGTTTGTGAATGGTCACTCACGACCATAAACCTTTTCCCATGCTGTTCCAGGGTTTCACAAAAGGAAATACCGGACAACCCCAACCCGATAATAAGGTAGTCTAACATGGCGACAAAGTTAGTTATCTTCCGTCAATCCGCTTTAGGAAAGCAGGCCGGCTTTTAGTGCTGCGGTAATTCAAAAAAAAAACCGTATCGTGACGATACGGCTTTCTATTGTGCCTGAATTGGATTAAATTATTGATTTTAGTAGGCCCACATGTCCTGCTCTTTGTCACGGATCGTCTCCTTGATCCGACTTGACTCCAGTAGCTGGAACAGGGCATTATCAGAAATATACTTCTGAATTTCCCGGTCTCCGTACACGTTGTCTTCCCTATAGATGACCGCGTTGAAACGTCTTGCGTTCAACAGCATGTCAAAGGAAATGGGTTGTGCTGAATTCCGTTGGTTGAATACTTTCGCATCGTGCAGGATCTGCCTGGCACTGGGATACCATACCCAGAACAATTCTACTTTGGCATCTGAAGGATCCATCGAATCGTCGTCAATAAAGTTGACATCGGGTGCAACGGGGGCTATACCAAGCAACCGGTACTTCAATTCACCCTGTCGCTTGTCAAAATACCACATCCCTTTGATACGGTATTCCTCAATATCAGCTGCGGTTAGCTCCCGCTCATTGATAAATTCCCGGGAGAGTTGCTCCCCTGCATTGATCTGCTCATACCCCAGGTCCGTGGTGTCCACTTTCCGCAAGGTTGCTTTCAGATCGCTGAGGACCCGCTTCTCCGTGAAATAGGAATCTGCATAAATATCTGTCAGCGAACCATCCCTGATGCTCTTCATCAAAACATCGTACAGGGACCGGCGGTCCATCCCAATGTCTATGGTATCCAGCGGATAATACAATGGAAAGTTGACCCTTTCATCCAGGTCAATGACTTCCCATATGGTTTTAGACCACAGGATATCCCTGTCATCCACATACCCGTACTCTAGCGGAGCGTCATTATCAAGCGCTATCTGTGCTTCTGTCTTGATCCCTATTTCCTGTGGCTTCTTGGCATTCAGAATGTTTGCCTGGGCCGCTATGGAGAGGGGCAGAAGTGCAACAGCACCCATCAATAATCCATTTTTCCAATTCATAATCATTATTTAAAAACCTTTACTAGTTTGTAAGTTCTATAAAGACGTTAGAAACCTTTTTCAGTTTATAACTCTTATTATTGGTGATGTATGCTTCTATATCAAATATCTGCACGGCATCTCCCCTGCCGGCCCTCTTAAGGGCACTTTTTGCACGGGCATCCAATTTATTGCCGTTGACATCCACAGTGGGTTGTCCGGGTACTTTGAATTTAAACCCGCTGACAGCAAGGTTCAGGTCGAAATCGAAATCTTCCAAAATGGCACCTATGGTTGAGATTTCAAGGTTCTTCCTCGGCATTTTTACACTGCCGCTCTCACCCCGTACCGTACCTGCCGGTCTTGGGATATCCTTGATCCTGAATTCGGACCTCGAAGAAACCGTTTGACCGTCGGGCAATTTACCGGAAGCGGTAATGGTGACCGTTCTTCCTGTGCCGGGGTTCATCACATAGCTGCTGCCATCCCTCCTGGACAAGCCTGGAGCTGAAGCATTCACTTTATTGTTGGGAATCCCGGGAATGGAAATCGACATCGGATTCGCTACCCCACGGTATACAACATTCATTTTATCGGCTGCGATCAAGGCAGCGTTTGGCTTGGTAATGGTAGAGAAGGTTGAGGAAACCGGCACCTCGGGCGTTCCCCCGTCCTGGATAAAGACCAGGTTACCAGAGATCTTGTGATCCCCCGGTGCTCCTGCACTTACAAGCAGTTTGACCTGCCCTTCGTTGATCTCATAATCCTTTCCTTCACTTAGTTTTCTGCCGTCCAGTGTAAGGTTTACCTCGTTTGGCCTGGTGGTGGCATCTTTACGGCCCAAAACAACGGATCCGACAAATTTTTCCCCGGCATAGAAGGCGGATTTTTCCTGCTCCAGCAAGGTAGTATAATTGGTCATGGACACTTCACTGGTCAACTGGCCTTCCAGCATCGCTTTCAGCGCGTCCTGTTCCGTGGCCTTTACATCGGCCTGTAACTGGGTAATATTGGCCAGAGAGGCAACGACCGGAAATCCTTCGTACTTGTAGTTCAGCCAATCGACTTTAACCCCGTCCCGGCGCTCCACTTTCCCGTTGGCATCACCGGTTTCAAACCGGGATCTCAGGGAGGCTTTCACGTCTGTCATGGAGGCAGGCAAGATGGCATCCACTTCTTTACGGTAGTTATTGATATGGTCTAAAAACTCCTGTCCTTTCTTGGTGAGGTTATCGCCCTGCCAGAACATCTGGTCCAGGTAGTCCGATTTATCCATCACCTGGTAATCCTTGGGATCCTTGACATCCTTTAGCATTTCCTTTTTCAGGGTGGCCAGGTAGTCGTAGTATTCCTGGGACAGGGATTTAATTTTCTTGGCGTCTTCCAATAACGGACCAAATTTCTCCGTATTTTCCGCTGCCTTGGTTTCTAAACCTGAGAGGAACGCAACATTGTTCTCCGAGGTTTTTATATTAGAGGCTTCCAGCTTTTCGTTCATGATACCGAACGCCGCCAAAACTTCTTTGCTCATGTTCAAAGCCAACATCGCGATGAAGATCAAATACATAAGATTGATCATCTTCTGACGTGGGGTTGCTTTTCCTGATGCCATATTTTCTAATTAGATAATGATTAATTAATTGATTTGGGTTTTGCTACTAAATCTAATTAGTTTCGGCTCATTGCGGAAAGCATACCTCCGTAAACACCATTCAATGACGACAGGTTACTCGCCAGGGATTCCATCTGATCTTTCAGTGCTCCGGCATTCTGAACTACTTCCTCATTGATGGAAGCTTGTCTGCTGGCGCTTTCCAACTGAACTTTATACAGGCTATTTAAAGATTCCATCTGGGATGCTGCCTGAGACAGTTCTTCAGAGTATTTCTTGGTATGCTCAATAGCATCAGCCGTTGGGGCAATCCCTTTGGCAGCACCTTCGAAATTCCTGATGCTGCTGCCTAAGCTGTCGAACAATTCAGCATCAATATTGGCTTCCTTCAAAAGTTCATCCAACTTTCTGGACAACATACCTTCGGCTTCTTTAGCTTCAGCAACACCTGTTTTCCCGTTGGACATTCCCCCGGACAATTCAGGATAAACCAAAGACCAATCATATTCGTCATCTACCGGTTCAAATGCACTGATCGCAAAAATAAGGGCTTCTGTAATAAGTCCAACTGCAAGTAATAAGCCACCGGTAAGGGGTCCAAATTCCCAGTGAAGGATCTTGAACAATGCTCCGATAATTACTACCGAAGCGCCCAGGCCATAGGCCATGTTAAATAATTTCTTTGTTGATTTTGACTGTGCCATAATTTTAATTTTAATTTAAGGTTTGCTATAATTAATAAGTATTTGGTTAATGGTTTGATGGTTTATATACGCAGATTTATTGTGTTGAGTCTTCTTCGCCCATATAATCCTGTACGGTCCTGAACCCGATATAACTCCTGGCCGAATCTTTGTACTCATAATCCCTGGTACTTACCTGCAGGAAATAAAGAACATCTTTCCAGGATCCCCCACGGATCACTTTCCGGGCGTTACCCCCATCGCCCGCATTGGGGTTCATAGTGGATACATATTCATAGGAATTCGGATCATAACTGGAACTGGTCCATTCCGAAACATTCCCGGCCATGTTGTACAGGTTAAAATCATTTGGTTCATAAGACTTGGCTTCTACGGTATATAAAGCGGTATCTGCTGCATAGTCACCCCGCTGTGGCTTAAAGTTGGCCATAAAACATCCGGTGTCACTGATCACATACGGACCACCCCAGGGATAGGTACCTCCTTCAATGCCGCCACGCGCTGCATATTCCCATTCGGCTTCCGTAGGTAATCTGAAACCGTTTACAAACTGCTTGCCCCTTTCTTTCTGGTCGTCATTCTTGAATTTGGTCCTCCAGTGGCAGAAAGCCTTCGCCTGGTCCCATGAAACCCCTACAACAGGGTAATCGCTGTAGGCATCATGCCAGAAATAATCATTGTGCATGGGTTCATTATAGGAGTATTCAAAATCCCGGATCCAAACCGTGGTGTCTGGGTAGATCTCCAGTTCCTCATGTTTAATGAAATCTTTTCGGTTCCCTTTTTGCTTACTTCGGGCCGCCTCTTCAATATCCATCCAGGTGTACTTGTATTTTAGTTTTGTGACATCAATGGTCCGCTGCCCGTTATAGGATTCCTCCTCCGGGATATATATGGAGTCCATTATCTCGGTATAGTATTCATCCGGATATTCGGAAGTGTCCCAGATAAGGTCTTCGTCCTTATTAAGGGACCATCCTTCATAACCGGTTTCCCCCATGCCTGCATAATTGTCAATCATGTATTTATCATAGGTAGACATCCGCGTGGTATCAGCTGCCTTAAAGGCGTAATCGCCAATACCTCCGTCATCAGGGCCCAATCCTAATTCATCGGCCAAAATGGCCAGCCTGGTCCGCACGATAGAGTCCTTTACCCATTCTACAAATTGCCGGTATTCACTGTTGGTAATCTCCGTATCATCCATATAGAAGGAACGGACGGTCACTGTCTTGGTTGGGGCATTCAGCACCTGGGCCTGGTCTTCCTCACTCTTACCCATGATAAAGGCACCCCGCGGGATCAACTCCATCCCATAAGGTTTTTCAGGATACCATTTTTTGCCCTGGACGCCGACTAACTCGCCCTTTGTTTTAGAGCCGCAACTGCTCAGCAAAAAAACAAACGCTATAGATGATAACAATAGCTTCTTCATACTTTAGGTTAAATTTCGATTATGACTATAAACAGTATTGACAATCGTTACTCACTAAAACTGCTTTTTGAATAATTTATTGTATGGTACCGCCTATCCGTAAAATAAAAATAATTCAGTTTAAGCCTTTCTTATAGGCCTTAAACCAACGCTCCGGGATATTTTGATCGCACGCGTCAAAATAGTCCTGCTCAGTGCATGGTAATAACGCAGGTGATTGGGATTTAGTATGTGAAGTTAAAATTGAAGGTACCTCAACCCACCACCTGTCAGACAGATGGCTTTTGAAGAATACCAGCTGCTCTGTATCCGTGGGTACATTGAATTTGGTGAAGTCTTTATTCAGGGCACTGGGGGATTCTTTTACCCTGTAGTTGTAGCCTTCCATGAAGTACCAGACCATCTGGGCAACAAGTTGCATGGATTGTATGGTATTTTCACTT
The DNA here is from genome assembly GCA_963756115.1 of uncultured Flavobacteriaceae bacterium. Taxonomy (GTDB): domain Bacteria; phylum Bacteroidota; class Bacteroidia; order Flavobacteriales; family Flavobacteriaceae; genus JTS-RE37. The sequence continues at coordinate 1,355,684 of CAVWMN010000003.1, read as the reverse complement.
TCAAAGATCCCGAAAATCCCGACGTTGTCACTGATACCGGCATATCTGGAAATGGCACAGATCTCCCGGCCGTTAAACCCGTTGGGGGAAAAATTCGGGGATAATCCTACTTCGCTTGCCCGGATGGCCCGGGCATCGATGCTGACAATATTTGCATTGCGCAACACAGGTTCCACCAATGTGATATCGGAAGTGATTTCCCCCAGGCGGTATGCCTCAAAGAAAAGGCGTTCCATCAGGTCTATCTCTTCCTGGGCATTGAAATAGCTTTGGTAGCCGATATTGGAAAAGTTGAAAAGGTTATTGGGTTTGTCGGTGATGATCCGGCTCATATAGGAGTTGGAAGATATCAGCTCTTCATCTGCCCCGAAATCAAACCGGCTGTCAACAGATACCAGGTTTACCATCACCTCAATGGTATCATATGCCCGGTACGCAGAATAGGTAATGTCCTGGGTTGCTCCGATAATGATGGGGATAATCCCTTTCTTAAGCAATTCGGCAACAATCTCCCGGACCACAAAGTACGTATCTTCCACGGTATTGCCTTCCTCCACATCGCCCAGGTCTGCCATGGAAGCATTCCAGTTCCCCAGCATCAGTTTGTAGAGCTGGATCCGGATCCCCGTAATATTGAGTCGTTCCGGTTTTTTTACAAAGGCATTTCTTGATTCGTGTACCCCCAGCAGGGCGAATGATACCGAATTTAGCTCGGGCAATCCTTTTTGGGCTGTGTGTTTGCGGATAATCTTCCCAAGTGCCTGAGGTGGCAATAGCTCACAATGTGCCAATGCCTTATCCTCTACGGGCACTAAAAACTCAAATGCCATAACGCTTTCTTAACTTTTGGATTTCTTTGTTTTTTTGCCCTTCTTTTTGGTGTCGAGCAAGGCGGTCACTTCATTCAGGGAAAGCTTTGCCGGATCCACGTCCTTGGAAAGCTCAATCTTGCTCTTGCCTTTTAGGATGGTGTGCCGGCCCCAACGTGCCTTTTCAATGCGGATGCCTTCTTCGGGCCATTCCCGGACCAGTTTTTCTGCTTCCTTCTGCAGTTTTGCCTCAATCAAATCGGCTATATCTTTTTCGCTCAGGCGGTCAAAGTCATATTTCTTGTTCACATTGATGAACATACCATCCCATTTAATAAAGGGCCCGAAACGCCCTTTGCCCTTTGTTACATCTTTTCCCTTATAGGTGGCAACGGGGGCATCGGCCTTCTGCTTTGCCCTGATCAGTTCCACGGCCCGTTCCAGGTCAATATCAAACGCACTTTCTCCCGGATCAAGAGAGACAAATTTCTTGCCATAACGCACATAGGGCCCGTAACGGCCAACATTGGCCTCCACTTCCTCCCCTTCAAAAACGCCCAGTTTTCGTGGTAGTTTGAACAGTTCCATGGCATCTTCATACGTGATGTTACCGATAGACTGGTCGGGCAGGAGGCTGGCGAACAAGGGCTTTTCTTCTTCCTCCACCGTACCGATCTGTACCATTGGGCCAAACCTGCCCAGCCTTACAGACACCTGTCGCCCGGATTTCGGGTCCTTCCCCAGGACGCGTTCCCCGCTCGCGCGGTCGGCATTCTCTTCAACATCTACCACATTGGGGTGAAAGTCCTTATAAAAGTCTTTCATCACTTTTTGCCAATCTTCCGCCCCGGCGGCAATTTCGTCAAAGTCCTTTTCCACTTTCGCGGTAAAGTTATAATCCAGGATATTGGCGAAATGGTCCACCAAAAAGTCATTTACTATAATGCCGATATCGGTAGGTACCAGTTTGCCCTTGTCGGACCCAATGGTCTCGGTAAGTGATTTATCCTGTATCTCGCCCGATTCAAGGACCAGTTGTGCATAGTTACGTTCGGTGCCGTCCACACTCCCTTTTTCCACATATCCCCTGTTTTGGATGGTGGAAATTGTTGGGGCATATGTAGAAGGCCTTCCGATTCCGAGTTCTTCCAGTTGTTTGACCAGCGTAGCTTCGGTATACCGGTAGGGGGGCCTTGTAAATCGTTCCGTTGCGGTGATGTAATTGTTGCGGAGCGTTTCACCACGGGTCATGGCGGGCAGCATGCCTTCCTGCTCTTCTGACAGGTCCTCCTCATCCTTTCCTTCCAGGTAGACCTTCAGGAAACCTTCAAATTTGATAACCTCCCCGTTCGCCACGAATTCTTCCTGATGTTTATCAGCATTGATCTTAACATTGGTGCGTTCCAAAACGGCATCGCTCATCTGGGAAGCCAGCGTGCGTTTCCAGATCAATTCATATAATTTGGACTGGTCTTTTTCAAGGGTGGGGGATTGCAGCATCATATCGGTGGGCCGGATAGCCTCATGTGCTTCCTGGGCACCTTTCGATTTGCCCTTAAAATTGCGGACCTTACTGTATTCCTTACCGTAGTTAGACAGGATGGCTTCCTTGGCAGCACTGATCGCCTCCCCTGACAGATTCACGCTATCTGTCCTCATATAGGTAATTAACCCGGCTTCGTAGAGCCGCTGTGCCACCTGCATGGTCCTGGAAACCGAAAAATATAATTTCCGGGATGCCTCCTGTTGTAAAGTAGATGTCGTAAAGGGGGCGGAGGGTGATTTCTTTGCCGGTTTTTTATCGAGGCTTGCTATGGTAAATTTTGCCCCGATATTCTTTTTCAAAAAGGCCATGGCTTCTGCCTTGGTAGCAAAACTCCCATTGAGTTTGGCCATAAACACGCTGCCGTCTTTTGTGGCAAATTCCGCAGCTATTTTAAATGCCGCGACCGGGTTGAATGCCTCAATATCCCGTTCCCGCTCTACGATGAGTCGGACTGCAACAGACTGCACCCTCCCGGCGGAAAGCCCCGGTTTTATTTTTTTCCACAGCACCGGCGATAACTCATACCCTACTAACCTGTCGAGTACGCGCCTTGCCTGCTGGGCATTGACCAGGTCATAATTGATGGCCCTGGGGTTATCGATTGCCTTTTGTATTGCGCTTTTGGTAATGGAATTAAAGACGATCCTCCTTGTCTTGGCCTTCGAGAGGTTCAGGGTCTCGGCCAAATGCCAGGAAATGGCCTCCCCTTCCCGGTCTTCATCACTCGCCAGCCATATGGTATCCGATTTAGCCGCCAGGTCTTTCAATTGTTTTACGAGCGCTTTTTTATCTTTATCCACAATATAGTTTGGCTTGAAATTATTCTCCACATCCACGCCCAATTCTTTGGAGGGAAGATCGGCAATGTGCCCGAAACAGGACGTTACCTTGTAATCTTTCCCCAGGAATTTTTCTATGGTTTTGGCCTTCGCGGGCGACTCTACTATTACTAAATTTTTAGCCATTCATTGGTTTTTGAAGGTACAAAAGTAGCGTATATTTTTTATTCCACACTTTACCTTAATATATAGGTATAAAAAAACATCCCGTAAATACGGGATGTCCGGACTCTTTTTTATCACAATTTAATTCAACTCCAGCGTACTGATAAGGGCAATGTCATCGTTTAAATATTCATATTGATACAGAATTTCATCACCCACCATAAGCAACAGGTTATCCAGGGGGATCACGTCAAAAGTGATGATATCCTTAAAATGGTTCAGTTCTGTAAGATTGTCTATATCGGTTTTATCAAATACCCGTAAACCGGAAGCCCCGTCACAAACAAACAGTTTTTCATCTTTTATACCCAGGCCATAGGGTTCATCCAGGCCGTAACTATTCGCCAGTACCGGATTGCTAATATCTGAAATATCCACAATAAAAAGCCCGCTTTCAGTGGCCCCGCAATTATTACCACCCCTGAGGGTCACGTAGGCATAGTCCCCATCCACTACTACCGGGTCACAGGCTGTGCCATGCTGGAATTCAGATACAAACTCCGGACTGGCCGGGGTAGCCAGGTCGTAGATGTACATCCCGCTGCGGCTTCCCAAAAACAAATGCAGCCCGTCGCTGAAGATAGTTTCAATATCGAAACCGGCAAAGACATCTTCCAGGTCCCTTGGGGATTCCAGGTCACTGATATCAAAAACATTGATAGCGTGACTGTCTACAGCATACAGGAAGTTGTTCACGATCTTAAACCGGGCCAATGATCCCCCCTGTCCTACGGAAGCATCGCTGCTGGCAGCTTCAAGGATCACATCTCCTTCAAACCGACCGTTGTATTCGGATATCAACCTGCGTTCCGAAGTCACTTCCCAACCCACCAGGATCTCGGTGTTGTAGTCATATCCCTGGCCTTCAAATATATCGGCTTCGACAGGCCATACGACATTGTCCACCAGGACATTCTCCAACCTGTTGACAATGCGTATATTGTTTACATCAGAAATGTCCAGTACGATAAGGTCTGAAATGCTATCGGCAAAAAGGTAATTATCCTTTACAGAGATATCAACGTTTCCTGCTATCTTGATAAAGGAAACTTTTTTAGGGGCGGAGGGATCACTGTTGTCAATAACATGCACCCCCTTGTATTTATCATTCACAAAAATATAATCGCCATAGGCATAGATCTTGCCCGATTCCTCGATTGGAATGGGCGAAACCACCGCTACGCTGCCCTTGAATTCAGCCATGGTCATGGTCAGGGGTCTGGCAACCAGGTAATCGGCATATTTGCTGTCGTCCTCTTTATTGCACGAAATAAATCCGAGCACGACTGATAATAGTAGGAAGCAGGTATAGTTTTTCATAGGACTTTATTTACGGTGAGGTTATCGGTACATTAAGTAAGATACCGCCGCCCCTTCAAAGTTGCGTACATTTTCTTAAATAATTAACTGTCATATTGTCATAAAATTGTATTATGTGTTATCTTTGCAGACCTTTTTAGCCTCAGTCGAAGAACACAAGTGCAATGGAGAAAATCATAGACGAATCGGTACAGGGCAGTACGCTGGCAATTGATAACAATGGCGGTGGCCTGCGTAAATTATATATAGAAAGTTACGGCTGCCAGATGAACTTTTCGGACAGCGAGATCGTTGCCTCCATTTTAGCAGGGGAAGGGTTTTCCACCACGAATGAACTGGAAGGGGCCGACCTGGTGCTGGTCAACACATGCTCCATACGGGAAAAAGCGGAATTAACAGTTCGCAAAAGGCTGGAGAAATTCAATGCGGTCAAAAAAACAAGGCCGCACATGAAAGTGGGCGTACTGGGTTGTATGGCTGAAAGGTTAAAGAGTCAGTTGCTGGAGGAAGAACAGATTGTGGATATGGTAGTAGGCCCTGATGCCTACAAGGACCTCCCCAATCTTATCAGGGAAATAGATGAAGGAAGGGATGCCGTGAACGTGCTGCTCTCCAGGGATGAGACCTATGGCGATGTAGCCCCGGTTCGTTTAAATTCGAACGGTGTGACAGCTTTTGTAACCATTACCCGGGGTTGCGACAACATGTGTACATTTTGTGTGGTGCCGTTCACCAGGGGCAGGGAACGTAGCCGGGACCCCCGCTCTATCCTGGAGGAGATCGGGGACCTCTGGGAAAAAGGGTATAAGGAGGTGACCCTCCTGGGACAGAATGTGGATAGTTACCAATGGTATGGCGGGGGCTTGAAAAAGGATTTTGCCAAAGCTTCGGAAATGCAAAAAGCTACATCCGTGAACTTCGCCGGGTTGCTGGAAAAGGCAGCAGGGACTTACCCGGGGATGCGATTCCGGTTCTCCACTTCCAACCCGCAGGATATGACAGTGGATGTTATTGAGGTAATGGCACGGTACCACAATATCTGCAATTATATACATTTACCGGTGCAGAGTGGCAGCAACCGGATCCTGCAGGCCATGAACCGGCTGCACACACGGGAAGAATACTTTGAACTGATCGCTACGATCAGGAGGATCATCCCGGATTGCGCCATCAGTCAGGATATCATCAGCGGTTTCCCAACGGAAACCGAAGCAGACCATCAGGATACCCTTTCCCTGATGGAATATGTAAAATACGATTTCGGATTTATGTTCGCCTATTCCGAACGGCCGGGAACCCTGGCAGCCAGAAAATTACCGGATGATGTCCCGGTAGAAGTCAAGAAAAGGCGCCTGGCGGAGATCATAGCATTGCAACGGGAGCACAGCTATATCCGCACGCGGCAGCATATCGGGAAAACAGAAGAAGTTTTGATTGAAGGAAATTCCAAAAAGTCGGATCAGGATTGGATGGGGAGAAATTCCCAGAACACCGTCGTAGTTTTCCCGAAGGAGGGCTATAAGGTAGGAGAATTTGTACATGTCTATATCAGCGATTGCACTTCGGCCACGCTAATTGGCCGTGCAATTGGGTATAGCAACTCCATGCCGGGGCAGGCAGAAATTAAGAAGTAGAACAGTATGAATTCAGACAACAGAGAAAAATTTGTTAAATATCCCTATATAGATTGATGGATACGATCAACACCATAAAGCAACGGTTTGAGATCATTGGGAATGATCCCAAATTAAACCGGGCCCTGGAAAAAGCCATTCAGGTGGCACCTACTGATATTTCCGTATTGGTAACGGGGGAAAGTGGTGTAGGCAAGGAGGTGGTCCCCAAGATCATCCATGCCCTTTCCCACAGGAAACATGCAAAGTATATAGCCGTCAACTGCGGGGCCATTCCTGAAGGCACCATAGACAGCGAACTTTTTGGCCATGAAAAAGGCTCTTTTACCGGGGCCACCCAGACCCGCAGCGGGTATTTCGAAGTGGCGGACGGCGGTACCATATTCCTGGATGAGGTGGGAGAGTTGCCCCTTACCACACAGGTACGGTTATTACGCGTCCTGGAAAACGGCGAATTCCTGAAAGTGGGCTCCTCCCAGGTGCAAAAAACCAATGTACGGATCGTAGCCGCCACCAATATGAATATGCTGGAAGCGATCCAAAAAGGGAAATTCCGGGAAGACCTGTATTACCGGCTAAGTACGGTAGATATCCACATCCCCCCCCTGCGGGACCGGAAGGATGATATCCACCTGTTGTTCCGAAAATTTGCATCGGATTTTGGCCAGAAATACAAGATGCCCACCATCCGCCTGGAAGACAATGCCATCCGGCTGCTGATAGATTATCGCTGGCCCGGGAATATCCGGCAACTCCGAAATATTGCCGAACAAATATCCGTATTGGAGGAAAGCCGGAACATTTCTGTGCAAACCCTCAACAGCTACCTGCCCAACGCAGGGGGTTCCAACCTGCCGGCAGTAATTGAACGGGATCGGAAAAGCAGCGATTTCAGCAATGAGCGGGAAATTCTTTATAAGGTTTTGTTCGATATGAAAGGGGACCTTAATGACCTGAAAAAACTCACCCTGGAACTTTTAAAATCCAATGATTCGGAGAAGGTGCAGGAAGAACATGAAAACCTTATCCGGAAGATCTATGGGCGCAACGGGGAGGAAGAGGAAGCGGAAGAAGATGCATTTCCCCTGGAAGCGCTCCCCCTGCCGGTATCCCGTCCTGACAGCCATCCAGGCAGCAGCCAGGCTGATAAATACCATTTTGCCGAGGAAATAGAGGAAGAAGAAACCCTATCTTTACAGGAGAAGGAAATAGAACTGATCAAAAAATCACTGAACCGGAATAAGGGGAAACGCAAAGCAGCGGCGTCGGAACTGGGGATCTCCGAACGCACGCTCTACCGCAAAATAAAACAGTATGACCTATAATGAGTTTAAGGTTTAAAGAAAATTAAATTGTTCAAGGTTCTAGAAAATACAACATTGAAATCTTTGTCATGCTGAACGCAAGCGAAGCATTGAACACAATGTCAGGCTGAGCGGAGTCGAAGCCGCTTAACAGTTGGATACTCGTTGTACGAAATACAATATTGAAAAGATTAAATTTAGGGAAACTATTGGAAAGGATACACTTCAAATTAAGGCCAGTTTCATTCGGGATCATCATCTCGGTTTTAGTTGCGGGTTGCGGGGTTTATAACTTTACAGGCGGTGATGTGGGTACTGCGAAAACCTTCCAGGTAAACTATTTTCAGAACTATGCCTCCCAGAGCCCCGGTTCCACATTTGATCCCGGCCTCGACCGGGAATTTACGCTGGCACTACAGGACCTTATATTAAACCAGACCAGCCTGAACCTGGTAACCTCTAACGGCGATTTGCTGTTTGAAGGCGAAATTGTGGAATACAGGGTATCCCCTATGACCGCAACTGCCGAACAACGTGCGGCTCAGAACCGGTTGTCCATTTCAGTGAATGTTCGTTTTTTTAACCGCACCAAGGAAGACGTGGATTTTGAACAACGATTCTCGTTTTTCTACGACTACCCGGCAGCTTCACAACTTGCGTCTGTGCGCGATGAAGCACACCAGGTTATTTTTGAACGCATCAATCAGGATATTTTTAATGAATCATTGGCCGACTGGTAATTACTATGAATGTATCTGATTTCACATACCTCTTACAACATCCCGATAAGGTGGTGGATCCTGTACAAACCAAGCAGTTGGAAGATGTCCTGGAGGAGTACCCCTATTTCCAGTCGGCCCGTGCATTGCACCTGAAAGGACTTAAAAACTTAAACAGTTTTAAGTATAACAACGCGTTGAAGATTACTGCTGCCTATACCACAGACAGGGACATTCTGTTCGATTTTATAACTTCACCCGAATTCTTACAGGATTCCATCGCGGATACCATTTCAGGAAAAACGCCCCTTAGAGACCGGGAGATAATTTCAGAAGAAGTACCGTCCACTCCTATACAAGATACTGTTATGATCGAGGAATCAGCTGACGAACCCCTTCCCCGTTCCGTCAAGGATGCAGATGCTATCCTGGACCCGTCCCTGTTCACTTCCAAAGATCCTGAAGTTGATAAGGATATTGCCAGGAGTAAAAAAAAAGCTGAGGCTGCACTGGACATTGGCAAACCCATCCCCTTTACCAAAAAAGAAAAATATTCCTTCGGGGAGTGGTTGCAGCTGACTACCTTAAAACCAGTGAGGAATACCGGTAAGGCAGGCGGCCGGGAAACGTATAAGGGGAAGGAAGAAATCTATTTTCCACTGGAAGAGGTACAGGAAAAGCAAAAAAAGAATGCCCTGATCGATAAATTTATAGCAGCTAACCCCAAAATTGTCCCGGGCAATTCCGAAAGTGGAAAAGTAGACCTGAAAGGTTCTGATACATTGGATGGAAACGAACTGATGACCGAGACGCTTGCAAGGGTTTATCTGGAACAAAAAAAGTACCAGAACGCCATTCAGGCATACAGGATTTTAAGTTTGAAATATCCGGAAAAAAGTGGTTTCTTTGCAGACCGAATTAAAGCAGTAGAAAAACTTCAGCAAGAAAATACGAATTAAATGAGCACATTTTCGATATTCCTGATCCTGATCATTGCGGTCTGCCTGCTACTTGTACTGGTAGTTATGGTGCAAAACCCCAAAGGTGGCGGATTGTCTTCATCCTTCGGAGGCGGGGGAACTCAGGTTGTAGGAGGAGTTAAAAAAACAGGTGATTTCCTGGATAAAAGTACCTGGACACTGGCATCCCTGTTAATTGTTTTGATATTGCTGTCCAATGTTGCGCTAAAAGGCAATTTTGGAGATGCAGATTCTAAGTTACTTCAGGGGGATGGGATTGAAACAACCGTTCCCGAAACAGTTCCCGAAGAGGTTCCGGATGCGGTTCCACCCACAACAAGTGGCAACCCGTCTGATTCAATTCAATAAGTAGTGTAGCACTAACAAATATGCCGGCAAAAATGACAAGCTGGCATTTTTGGTTTACAATCTGTCAGTTTTTATGCCATGGCATAATTTCTGCCAAGAAAAAACATGAAATTTTTAATATAAATTGATAGCAATATGGCAAAATTAAACATTAAACCATTGGCGGATAGGGTCCTGATTGAACCCATGGCTGCAGAAACCAAAACTGCCTCTGGAATCTACATTCCCGACACGGCAAAAGAAAAACCCCAAAAAGGAAAAGTGGTAGCCGTAGGCCCCGGAACAAAAGATGATAAAGTGACTGTGAAGGTTGGTGATACGGTCCTTTATGGAAAATACTCCGGTACCGAATTGAAATTCAGCGGCAAGGATTACCTGATGATGAGGGAAAGCGATATCCTCGCCATCATTTAACCACCATCCCTGCCTGTGAAGGTTGATCCCCAGGGGAGCAGGGAGCCTGAATATTCCGGGCAAATAGAAATGGACACTTAATTTTGAAATTTTAAAAATATAGTAATATGGCAAAAGATATAAAGTTTGATATTGAAGCACGCGATGGCATAAAGAGGGGTGTGGATGCCCTGGCCAATGCCGTAAAAGTTACCTTGGGGCCAAGGGGAAGGAATGTGATCATCAGCAAATCATTTGGAGCACCTATGGTGACCAAAGATGGTGTAACTGTAGCCAAGGAAATTGAATTGGCAGATGCACTGGAGAATATGGGAGCCCAAATGGTTAAGGAAGTTGCTTCAAAAACCAACGACCTGGCCGGTGACGGAACAACTACTGCAACCGTGCTGGCCCAGGCAATTGTAAAAGAAGGATTAAAGAACGTAGCAGCTGGTGCCAACCCGATGGACCTTAAAAGAGGCATCGATAAAGCCGTTGAAGCCATCGTGGCGGATATCGCCAGGCAGGCTAAAAAAGTTGGTGATTCTTCGGAAAAGATCAAACAGGTGGCCGCCATCTCCTCCAATAATGATGATACCATTGGGGAACTTATCGCCCAGGCTTTCAGCAAAGTTGGCAAGGAAGGGGTTATCACAGTTGAAGAGGCCAAAGGTACGGACACCTATGTAGACGTGGTGGAAGGGATGCAATTTGACCGAGGGTACCTCTCTCCATATTTTGTGACCGATTCAGAAAAAATGACAGCGGACCTGGAAAATCCTTATATCCTTTTATATGATAAGAAGATCTCGACTATGAAGGACCTTCTTCCGGTACTGGAACCAGTTGCCCAATCGGGAAAACCGCTTCTGATCATCTGTGAGGATGTGGACGGGGAAGCCCTTGCTACTTTGGTGGTCAATAAATTAAGAGGGTCATTAAAGATCGCTGCCGTTAAGGCTCCAGGTTTTGGAGACAGGAGAAAAGCCATGTTGGAAGATATCGCAATCCTGACCAATGGTACCGTTATCGCTGAGGAAAGAGGTTTCTCTCTTGAAAATGCTACCCTCGACATGCTGGGCAGCTGTGAAAAAGTGACCATTGATAAGGACAATACTACTTTAGTAAATGGATCCGGTGCCGCCAAAACAATCAAGGGAAGGGTTAACCAGATCAAATCGCAGATCGAAACCACTACTTCCGACTATGACAAGGAGAAATTACAGGAACGCCTGGCCAAATTAGCCGGTGGTGTTGCAGTATTGTATGTAGGTGCAGCATCTGAAGTAGAAATGAAGGAGAAAAAGGACAGGGTAGACGATGCATTGCATGCCACCCGGGCCGCAGTTGAAGAAGGAATCGTCGCAGGTGGCGGTGTAGCTTTTATCCGGGCCAAATCTGCCCTCTCTAAAGTGAAGGCAGACAATCCTGATGAAGAAACCGGGGTGCAGATCGTGGCCAGGGCCATTGAAGCCCCATTGCGCATCATCGTTGAAAACGCAGGAGGTGAAGGTTCGGTCGTAGCCGCCAAAGTACTGGATGGCAAAGGGGATTATGGCTATGATGCCAAATCAGAAACATATGTCGACATGCTGAAAGCAGGGATCATTGATCCTGCCAAGGTAACGCGTATTGCACTGGAAAATGCAGCGTCTGTAGCGGGCATGATCCTGACAACCGAGTGTGCCCTTAACGATATTAAGGAAGATTCACCTGCCGGCCCACCAATGGGTGGCGGAGGCGGTATGCCCGGAATGATGTAAGAACACTTCTTTGAAAAAGAAGACCACTCAGTGGACAATACAAAGCCGCCCATGGAACTACCATGGGCGGCTTGTTTTTTGGAGCATCTTAAAACCAGTGGACAGGGTTAGCAGATAAAAGACCACCTTGGATAAGGTGGTCGCTATTGTAGCGGGTTGTTTGACTGCGCCTCCTGGTGGCACGCGACTTACTTTTCTTAGCTGCTGATTTTTTTAGCCGCAGTTTTAAGGGCTGCTTTCCTTGCCGCTGCATTATCGGCTGAAGCCATAGCAACCTTCCCCGCCCTGTCTCCCGGACTATAACCCATACACTTCCGTGGCATAAAATGCCGGGATGGAAAACCAATACCCCATAAAGGAATGGCTTGATTTCAATGCCTGCCCGGTTCGGGGACCATAGGTGGCCTCACCAAAAACGTTCCAATCATTTCCTTCATCATCCGTCAGGATTACCTCGGAACCGGAATATGTATAATAAAAATTGAGGTTGGATGTACCAGCATCCAATTCAAAGGACACAATGAAATCCTCGTTGCCAACGATCAGGTATTCTTTCCCTTTGAAGGTATCCCGGACCATCTGCTGTGTGATCATGTCGACGAACCGGTAAACCCGGGCCGCTCCCCGGTCAGTAATAGCATGTACCCTTTCCTTCGCCGGTAACCTGCCATCCTTCTGCACAGGGAAGACAATAAAATCATGGTTGGTACGATAATCTCCGTACGGATACTCCCCATAAGAGCGCGAATAGCCGGTATCCACGCTGAGGATCCTGGTATGGGGATACATGGTCCTCCATGTTTTCCAGTCCGTTTCCACCAGTCGGATAGCAGTGGCCTCTGTATCGATCAGGTTGCCATTTACCGCTTTACTGAGCATTTGGGACCAGTTGCTGCCCGTCTGGCGGTCATATGGGATCAGGTTGCTGTTATACAGGAGTCCTGATACCCCAAAAGTGGTTTTCGTATCATTGACGATCCTGCTCCATCCAATTCCTGTTCCCGTAAGCGGGCAATAGGTAACCGCCAGGGACACATCCCCTATGTCATCGTTGACGATTTCATGCCAGTCGAGCACACTATGCGGATACGCCCGGACATCCCCATTGTTTTTAAAACCCAGTACAAGGTCGGTATCCTGGATATACCCGGTATTTTCCGAGGATGTGAACGATGGGTTCTCCAGGGCAGGGATCCCATCACGCCCCGGTCCCCCATCCAAAACATCTTCAACAGGAATACCCCACCCCGGGGTATTGGTTTGCGGGTTGGTTCCCTGTAAACTATGAATCTCCTGCCCGGTTGCTGGGGTACCACAATTTCCCAGGAGCAACATGATGCTTACCAAATTGAGGACGAACTTTTCCATATGTATGCCAAAAGAGTCAATGCTTTAAATAACCTGCCCTCCTGAAAAGCAGGGCTCCGAAATTAAACTTACATAATTACCGCAAGGTTCACCCTATTATGTCCTGTTATTCCTGATGCAATTCCATGCGAAAGTTGCATTCTGTTTATATTTGCACAAAATCAACGTATGTTACAGGAACTGCACAAAAAAGTACAGGCGCTATTGAGCGATGAAGAAACCCCTGTGGAAGACAGGTTGCAGGGACTCTGTGAATTTTTGAAAAGGGCCGTACCTTATTATGATTGGGTGGGCTTCTATTTCCGGAACGGGAAGAGGGAAGAATTGAAACTGGGGCCTTATGCCGGGGAGCCTACAGACCATACCATAATCCCGTTCGGCAAGGGGATTTGCGGCCAGGTAGCCCTGAGCAACCAGAATTTCGTGGTCCCTGATGTAATGGCACAGGATAATTACATTGCCTGCAGTATCACTGTAAAGGCCGAAATTGTGGTGCCCCTATTTAAAAATGGTGTCAATGTAGGCCAGATTGACATCGATTCCAATACGCCGGATCCCTTTACGGAAGAAGATGAAAGATTCCTGGAATTCGTCAACCTGGAAGTGGCGGGGATTCTTTAAAACTTTAACTGTTTTGTTAATAAGAGGGGCTGGTTTATACCCTCAAAAAAATTACATTTGTCAGCCTAATCCCATAGCGATACTAATTTAGAATGAGCAACCAAAAGAAAGCTGCTGCAGCTCTGATTTCCGTCTTTCACAAGGATGGCCTGGAACCTATTGTTAAAAAGTTATCCGAATTGGGCATTGCCATATATTCAACAGGGGGTACTGAAAAATTCATTCGCGAGCTTGGGATCGATGTAATTGCCGTAGAAGAACTTACCAGCTACCCTTCCATCCTGGGTGGGCGGGTAAAGACCCTGCACCCCAAAGTATTTGGAGGTATCCTGAACCGCCAGGACAATGCGGGGGATTTAGCCCAGCTGGAAGAATACAAGATCCCGCAAATAGATATTGTTATCGTGGATCTCTACCCCTTTGAACAAACGGTGGCCGAGGGGGCCAGTGAACAGGAGATCATCGAAAAGATCGATATTGGAGGCATCTCCCTCATAAGAGCTGCGGCGAAAAATTACCGGGATGTTTGTTGTGTTTCCTCCCGGGAGGATTATAGCGAATTTTTAGAAATGATCTCCCACGGGAACGGCCGGACGCGCCTTGAAGACCGGAAAAAACTTGCAGCACGCGCCTTTGACATTTCGTCACATTATGATACCGCCATTTTTAATTATTTCAATAAGGATATGGGAGCGGTATCGCTGAAAGTTAGCGAAACAAAGGGCAAGGTGCTGCGATATGGTGAGAACCCGCATCAAAAAGGCGTTTTTTTCGGGGATTTTGATGGGCTCTTTACCCAACTTCATGGAAAAGAATTGTCTTATAACAATTTGCTGGATGTTGATGCGGCCGTGAACCTGATGGCTGAATTCCAGGGAGAGGATCCTACCTTTGCCATCTTAAAACATAACAATGCCTGTGGCCTGGCTGTCCGCAGCACGCTAAAACAGGCTTATCTCGATGCACTGGCCGGGGATCCGGTATCTGCTTTTGGGGGCATACTGATCAGCAATACGGAAATCGATGCGGAAACAGCTGAGGAGATCAACAAGTTATTTTGTGAGGTGGTAATTGCACCATCCTTTACGGAGCAGGCATTACCGTTGCTGAAGGCCAGGAAAAACCGCATCATACTTATCCAAAAGCAAACGGAATTACCGAACACCCTGATCCGAACCTGCCTAAATGGGATACTTCTACAGGATAAGGATACCAAAACCGACAGTATTGGCGCATTGCAATTTGCTACTTCAAGAAAGCCTTCCGAGTCCGAACTCCAGGATCTTATCTTTGCTTCCAAACTCTGCAAGCATACAAAGTCGAACACAATTGTACTGGCCAAAAACAAGCAGTTATGTGCCAGTGGGACCGGCCAGACTTCCCGGGTGGATGCGCTGAACCAGGCTATTCATAAAGCCAAATCATTTAATTTCAACCTGGAAAATGCCGTAATGGCGAGCGATGCTTTCTTTCCTTTTCCGGATTGCGTGGAAATTTCGCATAAAAATGGTATTAACTGCGTTATACAGCCGGGCGGGTCCATCAAAGACCAGTTGAGCATTGATTATTGTAATGAAAACGACATGGCAATGGTGATGACAGGCACGCGTCATTTTAAGCATTAATTTCATTACTTTTACCGATGAAATATACCCTTTAATCGAAACCAAACTAACAAAATGGGATTTTTTGATTTTTTAACGGAGGAGATTGCCATTGATCTTGGTACGGCAAATACCCTTATTATTCATGGCGACAAGGTCGTGGTAGACAGCCCTTCTATTGTTGCCAGGGACAGGATTTCGGGCAAGATTATTGCAGTGGGCAAGGAAGCCAGTATGATGCAGGGCAAGACCCATGAAAATATCAAGACAATCCGGCCATTAAAAGATGGTGTTATAGCAGATTTTGATGCATCTGAAAAGATGATCAATATGTTCATAAAGAACATCCCTGCCCTGAAAAAAAAATGGTTTCCGCCGGCACTCCGAATGGTTATATGCATCCCTTCGGGTATCACAGAGGTAGAAATGCGTGCCGTTAAGGAATCTGCCGAACGTGTCAATGGCAAAGAGGTATATCTTATCCATGAACCCATGGCTGCCGCTATCGGGATTGGATTGGACATCATGCAGCCAAAAGGGAATATGATCGTCGATATTGGCGGGGGTACTACCGAGATCGCGGTGATTGCACTGGGTGGGATCGTCTGCGACAAATCTGTAAAGATCGCGGGTGATGTATTTACAAATGACATCATTTATTATATGCGTACACAGCATAATTTGTATGTTGGTGAAAGTACCGCTGAAAACATTAAAATTACGATAGGATCTGCAACGGAAGACCTGCAATCCCCTCCGGACGAAATGTCGGTTCAGGGCAGGGACCTCCTTACCGGGAAACCAAAACAAGTCCAGATCTCATACCGTGAGATTGCCAAGGCACTCGATAAATCCATTCTAAGGGTGGAAGATGCCGTAATGGAAACCTTATCCCAGACTCCGCCGGAGCTGGCAGCAGATATTTACAACACCGGTATCTACCTGGCCGGTGGGGGTTCCATGTTGCGGGGACTTGACAGGCGGTTGTCCCAAAAAACAGATTTGCCTGTCTACATTGCGGAAGATCCTTTAAGGGCGGTTGTAAGAGGAACCGGGATAGCATTGAAAAACCTGGAACGCTATAAGAGTATATTGATTAAATAGATTCTAAAACCCCGTTATCCGATTGATCCGGATGCTATCATTTTAAAGGGGCGGTATACATCCAATACAGATTTGAATGCAGCAGATAATCAAATTTATCATCCGATATAAAATCACGCTGCTGTATTTGGTTTTGATGATCATTGCGTTCGCCTTTACCATCCAATCGCATTCCTACCATCGTTCCAAATTCTTTAACTCCGCCAACTGGGTCACCGGGAGTATCTACAATACATCCAACAACATCACTTCCTATTTCCACCTCCGGGAGGAAAACGAGCAGCTCGTGGAGGAAAACAACAACCTCAGAAGCGCTATCCTGAACCAGCCTGCAGAAGAGGTCATGGAGTTGGATTCTGCCGGGGTGAATTTTCATGTAACGGCAGCACAGGTAATCAAAAACAGTTATGCCAACCCAAATAATTACATCACCATCAACAAGGGTAAAAAGGACAGCATAAAACAGGATATGGGGGTCATTACGGCCAAAGGGATCCTTGGGATCGTAGAGCGCACTTCCAATAAATATGCGTCCGTGCAGAGTATCCTGAACACCAAATCAAATATCAATGCCAAAATAAAGAATACCAACCATTTTGGCTCGCTGGTGTGGGATGCCGAAAAATACAATGTGGTACAGCTGGAAGACATACCGAGGCTGGTTCCCCTTTTTATCGGCGATACAATAGTAACGGGTGCTATGTCCAGTATTTTCCCGGAAGACATCCCGATAGGTACAATTAAAAAATTTGACCTCAATATCTCCCAGAGTTTTTACCGCATAGATGTTGAACTTTTCAACGATATGACGAATATTAAAAATGTCTATGTGATTTATAATGTGGACCGGCAGGAGATATTGGACCTGGAATCTGAAATTGCCAATGACCAATAGTTCTTACTTTATCAATGTCATCCGGTTTGCCTTTCTTGTATTGGTGCAGGTACTTGTTTTCAACAGGCTCAACTTTTTCGGTTTCATCAACCCCATGGTTTATATTATGTTCCTGTATTGGTACCCTGTGAAGGAGAACAGGTCTGTGTTTATAGGTGTAGGGTTCCTATTGGGGTTTTGTATTGATTTTTTCTCGGATACCATGGCCCTTAATGCAGCATCAACGGCTACAATTGCTTACCTTAGGCCTGCCATGATGCGTTTTGTTTTTGGGGTAAATTATGAATTTCAAAGTTTTAAACTATCCAATACCACCCGGGCACAACAAATTACCTTTTTAGCGTTATTGATAATAGCGCATCATATTATTTTCTTTACCCTGGAAATTTTCAGTTTGGCAAATTTGCTTTTAATTTTGAAGAAAGTGGTGGCTACCGGGAGCGCTACTTTGATTTTGTGTTTATTGTTTGGCTCACTTTTTAGTGTCAGAAAGGAATAATGAAAAAACTATTGCTATCATCCATTATTGTGATCATCGGGATCATGTTTATCGGCAGGTTGTCTTACCTGCAGATCTTCAGTTTCTCCCAGGACCAGGTATTGGAAGACCCTGCGATCAAAGCAATTTATGACTATCCGGAACGGGGTTACATCTATGACCGCAATGGTGAGTTGCTCGTGGGGAATGACCCGGCCTATGATGTGATGGTCATTCCCAGGGAAGTAAAAGCCTTTGATACCCTTGAACTATGCGGTATGTTGGGAATAGACATTGACAAATTCAACCGGGAATTGAAAAAAGCGCGGATTTATTCCCCAAGATTGCCATCTGTTCTGGTTCCCCAGCTTTCGAAAGAGGATTATGCCCGGCTCCAGGAAAAAATGAGGCATTTTAAGGGCTTCTATATTCAAAAACATTCCCTGCGATACTATGATACCCCCAGTGCGGCCAATGTATTGGGGTATATCAGTGAGGTAAATGAAAGGGATATTGCCAAAAACCCATATTATACCCAGGGGGAACTCACGGGAAGAACAGGCGTGGAAAAGCAATATGACGACGTTCTCCGGGGCAGAAAAGGCGTTCAATATATTCAAAAAGACCGATTTAACCGGGACATCGGACCCTATAAGGATGGTATTTTGGATACACTGCCCGAACAGGGAAAGGAAATCCATATTACACTCGATAAATTGCTCCAGGAATATGGCGAATTGCTGATGCATGGCAAAAGGGGCGGTATCGTAGCCATTGAGCCCGGTACGGGGGAGATCCTTGCAATGGTGTCCGGTCCTACCTACGACCCATCCCTCCTGGTGGGAAGGGAACGCTCGGCCAATTACAGCAAACTACATTATGACAGTATTTCCAAACCCTTATTTGACCGGACAATTTCTGCTGAAGGTTCCCCGGGTTCTCCCTTTAAGATAATCAATGCCCTTGTAGCCCTTCAGGAAGGGGTCATAAACCCCGAGACGACCTTTCAGTGTTACCATGGTTTCTATGTTGGCGGGCGAAAAAGGGGATGCCATTGCGGTGGCGGTATCCGTAACCTGAATGTGGGGATCTATAAATCCTGCAACGCTTATTTTGCTGGTGTTTTTCGCAAGATCTATGACAAATACCCCACCACGGACGAAGGTATGGATGTATGGGAAAAACATGTGAAAAGCTTCGGTTTAGGTGGATACCTCGGTTCGGACATCTACACCGGCAGGCCGGGGAGGATCCCCAGTAAAACCTATTATGACAAATGGTATGGAGACAATCGATGGTCTTCCTCCTACATTATTTCCAATTCCATCGGGCAGGGAGAGGTCGCTGCGACGCCCTTGCAGCTGGCCAATATGACGGCAGCCATAGCGAACAGGGGGTATTTTTACGTCCCGCACCTCCTGAAAAAAATAGAGAATAAGGATATAACAAACCCTAATTTTGTTGAACCGGTCCGGACCACTATAGACAGCCACTATTTTGATCCTGTCATTCAGGGTATGGCCGACGTGTATAGCAAGGGTACGGCCCAATGGCTCAGGATACCAGGTGTTGACATTGCAGGCAAAACCGGAACTGTTGAAAATTTTACCATTATAGACAGTGTTCGTACACAGTTGACAGACAATTCAGTTTTTGTAGCCTTCGCACCGGTTCAAAAACCTCAGATCGCAATCGCTGTTTATATAGAAAACGGTTATTTCGGATCCCGGTATGCAGGGCATATAGCCTCCCTGATGATCGAAAAATATATAAAAGGGGATATCACCCGGAAAGATCTTGAAAAACGTATGCTGGAAAAGACATTGGAACATGAATATGCCAAACCATACCTGGGCACGGAATTCAAGATAAACGAACATGTCTGGTAGGAGTGTACTCAAGCGAATAGATTGGCTCACAGTGCTGTTTTATCTTATTCTGATCGGGATCGGATGGATCAATATTTACTCGAGCACCTTTTCCGAAACAAGCCCTTCTATACTCGACTTCAGCCAATTGTATGGCAAACAATTATTTTTTATAGGCCTTAGCCTTGCCAGTATCATTATCATCCTTGGCCTGGAAGCCAGTTTTTATGAGCGTTTTTCCAGCCTGCTGTACATTATTGCGATGGTCCTGCTATTGGGGCTTTTCCTCTTTGGCAAGACCATAGCCGGGGCAACATCGTGGTACAACCTTGGATTCTTTAACCTCCAACCGTCGGAAATTGCCAAGGTGGCTACCGCCCTTGCGCTTGCCAAATACCTGAGCGATATACAAACGGATATCAAAAGGGGCAAAGACCAGTTATACGCCTTCCTGATCCTGTTTATCCCTGCAATCCTCATCATTCCCCAGCCAGACCCGGGCAGTGCCCTCGTATTTTTTGCCCTTATCTTCGTGATCTTCCGGGAGGGGCTACCGCTTTCTTATATGGGACTGGGCTTTCTGGCGGTGGTACTTTTTGTCACAACCCTTATGTTCGGCACAACCTGGGTGGCCATTGGCATAGCGTTGTTGGTAATCCTGGTTTTGACGATGAAAAAATCTGCATTTAAAATCCAGACCCTGCCGCTCCTTAGTTTTTTTGTGATCGCCATTGCCTTTTCTTTGTCTGTAAATTTTGTATTCAACAACGTATTTGAACAGCGCCACCGAGACCGTTTCAGCCTCTGGCTGCGTCTCGAAAAAGATCCGGCCAAACTCGAAGAGATCCGGAAAACCATTGGCTATAACACCTACCAGTCTGAAAAAGCTATCGAATCCGGGGGTTTCTTTGGGAAGGGCTTTTTAGAGGGTACGCGGACCAAAGGGGATTTTGTGCCCGAACAACATACAGATTACATTTTTAGTACGGTAGGGGAAGAATGGGGTTTTGTGGGCACCTCCATTGTTGTCATCTTATTTACGCTGCTCCTGCTACGGTTGGTGTATCTGGCAGAACGGCAGCGGAGTGCATTCAGCCGGATGTATGGCTATGGGGTGATATCTATTCTATTCATCCACTATTTTATCAATATAGGAATGGTCATCGGGGTTTTGCCCACGATCGGCATACCTTTGCCTTTTTTCAGTTATGGGGGATCCGGGTTGCTCGGTTTTACGGCCCTTTTGTTTATTTTTCTCAAACTGGATGCCAACAGGCTGAACGAATGGGGGTGATCAAAGATCCCATCCGCTGCTATGTACTGCAGATTCCAGTGCTGCTTCCACCCCTGAAGACAGGCTTTGGAAAAAATCAATACCGGTAACCCTTTCTACCTCATCCACCGGAACCAGGAACGCTTCCAACGGGGCGGTACTCCCGCGGTGGGGAATTAAAAAAGCTACCACGCTCAGGTTTTGAGGCCCTCCCCTAGCAATTATTTTATAAAATGACCCCGGGATGGCTACATTCTCGTCCCCAATCTTTTTCATGCCTTTTGTAAAAACCCCGCCTGTTACCACGTAAACAGTGCCGTACTCACGGCACCATTTGCGCACCTGTATCTCCAACCGGTTCCATACCCCGGCATTGAAAGTATTGTCCTGGGGGCTAATGTTACTGGTATAAAAAGTTTCATCATAGGCAGTTTCTGTAAAACGCCTGTCGCCGGCAGGGCACAGGTGCCCACGGTCAAAGCCGGAACCGCGGTAATTACGCCAGTCGGCGGAATGGGTCCGGACGTACGGATCCTCTATAAAAAATGGCCTTTTACGGTTGTCATCCGTGAGGTGTTCCGGTTGCAGGGTATAGGCTACCCATTCAGCTTGTTCATATTCCTCCCGATAGGACAGCCAGAAGTAGTGGTGTTTGACTACAGACCCGGATGTGGCGGAGGGTTCTATATATTCAGGGATCCCCATTCCGGGGAGCGGCACAACCGGACGGGAACGGGGGGTGTAATAATTTTCGAACAACCAGAACCCGATAATGGATACTACCAGCAGTATGGTATAAATAGTTTGGTTGTTTAACCTTAAAAGGGAGCGACGCATGCGGCAAATTTAATGTAAACAAGGGGTTTTATATACATCCTCCTTGTAAGGTTTCATCCCTTATCGCGACATATAATTTATGGAAACCCTGCCACTTTTCAATCTATGGCAGGGTATATTTTTAGTACATTTATTAACTAAATATAAACCGAAATGCTTACCTGGAAAGATATTATCCATTATACAGTCAACGGCAATCCAACCCCACTGCGGAGGGTTGAAAAAACCGAAGCCGAATGGCGGGAACAATTAACCCCGGAACAATACCGTATCACCCGAAAAAAAGGGACGGAAGCACCTCATTCCGGCGAACTCTGTGGCATCCATGATGCCGGTAAATATGCCTGCATCTGTTGCGGATCACCCCTGTTCGATTCCACTATTAAGTTTGAATCCGGTACCGGCTGGCCTAGTTTTACACAACCCATTGATGCACATGCCATTAAATACCACAAGGATAGTTCCTTTGGAATGGTGCGGGTTGAAGTGATGTGCAACACGTGCGACGCCCATCTGGGGCATGTATTCCCCGATGGCCCGGAGCCAGGTGGCCTCCGGTATTGTATCAATTCAGAATCTATGAAAATTGAAAAAGAAAGAATTACCCATGGAAAATAATAAGTTGGAGCTTGCAACACTGGGAGGCGGATGCTTTTGGTGCGTAGAGGCTGTTTTACAGGAAATCAAAGGTGTACAGAAAGTAGTTTCGGGATATACAGGGGGTACCGCCCCTGGTAAACCAACCTACAGGGAAGTCTGCTCCGGATTGACAGGACATGCGGAAGTTGTTCAGGTTACGTTTAACCCCAGCCTGATTCCCTATAAGGACCTCCTATCCATCTTTATGACCAGCCATGATCCTACTACCCTTAACCGCCAGGGTGCCGATCAGGGAACGCAATATCGATCTGTCATCTATTACCACAATGCTGAACAGAAAAAAAATGCGCTGGAGGTGGTTAAGGAAATAGCCGCTTATTATGAGGATCCTGTGGTCACTGAAGTGAGTCCCCTGGGTATTTTTTATGAGGCCGAAGATTATCACCAGGACTACTACAACAACAACCGGTCGCAGGGGTATTGCAGTGCCGTCATTACTCCAAAATTGACGAAACTTCGGAAGATGCATGCATCCCGACTCAAAAATGTTTCCATCTAAATCAACCAGACCATGTCAAAATCCATGGCAGGAGTTTCATTCCCGATTAAGAAAATGACCGTATGAAAGTAGAACACGATAAAGAACAGCACCGTTTTACCATGGAAGTATCCGGCCAGGTAGCACGTGTGGATTATATCCTGAAAGAAGGTAAAATGCACCTTGTTTATTCCGAGGTCCCCCCCTCGCTGAGGGGCAGGGGGATCGGAAAGGAATTAGTTGAAGGGACCTTTGAAAAACTGACAGAAGAAGGCTATAAGGCCGTGGCCGTCTGCTCTTTTATCCGATTGGTGGCAAGGCGGAGCGATAAATGGAAAAATGTCATTGGATAAGATGGCAGACCCTCCGGAGAATCCCGTTTTATCACGAATAATTTCCCTCCCTATCGGTTATTCAGAAGTTTTATATATAGGTAAGAAATACGGGGTTAGCCTGATGGAATTTAATGGGGGAAAGAGTTTCAAATTTTACGCCAAGGCACATAACGGCGGGGATGTGGTTAGTTTTAACCTTTACCTGCTCCGCGGATCGGCTGCCCTTAAGCCCTGTGAAATGTCAGGCGCAAGGGTTTTGGAGTTTATCAACACTATGATTCCATGCAATGACTGAAAAAGCCCGGTATACAATTGGTTTCGGTGGAGGCTGCCATTGGTGTACAGAAGCGGTCTTCCAATCCCTGAATGGGGTGGAACTGGTTCTGCAGGGTTATATAGCCTCAACTGAGGAAAATAGTGGCTTCTCAGAAGCTGTGGTGGTTCAATATGACCCCGACCGAATAACACTGAAGGACCTGATCAGCATCCATCTTATGACACATAAAAGTTCCTCCAACCATTCCATGAGGTCAGCTTACCCTTCTGCAATATATACGTATACCATGGAGCAATCGTGCGAAGCCGGGAAAATACTTCTGGAATTAAAAGCTCAGACAGTGGGAACACTCATTACCCGTATCTATGATTTCAGGGAATTTAAGCCTTCCCCGGAAAAATACATCAGTTATTATTATAACAATCCCGGGAAACCCTTTTGCAAAAGGTATATACAACCTAAAATAGAGTCGGTTAAAAACATATTTCCGGATTACCTTATTTCCCCAAAGTTCAGGGATTAAAGCGTCCCCTATATGCCCGGCCATCCAGTGCGGTGCAAAATCGGATTACTACATCCAGGTACCCGGAGCTTTTAAAATATTCCCTATTTTAGGGAAGGGAGGAATATCCCTGGGGTAGGATGCATAGTATTTCCATCCCGACTACGAAACAGGAGTATCCTTTTCCACCTTGGCATCCAAAATACAAAGTCTATGTGCACGGTAACCTTTATCCGAAACCGGGATGATATCATCCTCACCGCCAACCGGGATGAGCAGACAACCCGCGCTGCTGCGCTACCCCCCCGCAAATACGATCTCCCTATGAAAACGCTCATCTATCCTAAGGATCCGGTTTCGAACGGAAGCTGGTTTGCAGTGGATGAACACGGTAATGGTGCCATTGTACTGAATGGCTCCGACCAAAAACACCAGGTTTCCCCTCCCTACAGAAAAAGCCGGGGTAGTATCCTTACCGAACTAATGGGTAGGGTTTCCCCACTTAGCCACTGGGCAACTATCGATCTCCGGAACATTGCACCGTTTACAATTATCCTGTTTGAGCAATACAAACTATATAAATTATCCTGGAACGGCCGCGTTAAAATGCAGCGGGTGAAAGATACTCAAAAAGATCATATCTGGTCTTCAACTACCCTATATGATACGCGAGTCCGGGCACAAAGGGCACAATGGCTTTCCGAATTCACAAGGGGCAAAGAAGGTCTTTCCGGAGATGATATGCTGTATTTTCATAGGAATACCCGGAACGATGACCCGGTAAATGGTTTACTAATGAACAGGGATAACCAGTTGAGGACATTGAGTATAACACAGGCGAGGATTTCCCCCGGGATGGTCCATGTACACTATTTCCAGGTCGTGCCTGAAGAAACACATCTGATATCTATGCCCCTCGTATGAATGTTGCGGCCATAAAACTGTTATACTATAAGTTTATCCATTGGGAATATTGGCCATTTCAGTTGATATATTTCCCCATCTATGGCCTGTGGCTGTACTATGCCCTTAAGCTGAAGTCGTTATTTTTCTTTAATACGGTAAACCCTTCCATAAAGAATGGCGGATTTGTCATGGAATCCAAAAAGGAGATTTACGACCTGATACCGCCAGCTTACTGCCCAAAGACGATCCTGATACGGCACACTGAATCAATGCACAGTCTCGAAACCATTCTCCGGAATGAGAAGCTCTCATTTCCCGTAGTAGCCAAGCCCGATAATGGATTACGGGGCATCGCAGTAAAGAAGATCGCTTCATTGGAAGGATTAAAGGAATACCATATGCGGGTACATTTCAATTACCTGATACAAGCCTTTATTGACCTACCACTGGAGATAGGGGTTTTTTATGTTCGGTACCCCGATTCTACGGCTGGCAAAATTACCGGGATAGTGGCCAAGGAATTTGTTTCAGTGACAGGTGATGGCAAATCTACCATGGAAGTGCTTTTGAATAGGAACCCACGTTACCGGATGCAATTGAAAGCGTTTAAGAAGGAAGATCCGGGAATTGCCTCCAGGGTTCTTAAGATGGGGGAAAAGGCTGTGGTGATGCCCTATGGAAGTCATTCCCGGGGTGCCCGGTTTACGGATTGCACTCATATTATTACCCCGGAACTGACACGATTGGTCAACAGGATATGCCTGCAGGTCGAAGGGTTTTATTACGGAAGACTGGATATTATGTTTCGCTCTATTGAACTGCTGGAGCAAGGTGAAGATTTTATGATCGTGGAGCTCAATGGGGCCAAGAGTGAGCCCACCCATATCTATGATCCCAAGCATTCTATTTTCTTTGCCTGGAAGGTGATAGCCCGGCATATAACCTACATGTACGAAATAAGCAGGATGAATCATATCAATACGGGCATGCCTTTCCTAACCTGCAGTAAGGGCCTGAAGGTTTTGTTTGCACACCAGCGGCACCTAAGAAAATTGACCGCATTTTATGGACAGAGGTAAGCGGATTTAGAGTATTTCAAAAAAAAAAGCCCGGATGAAACCGGGCTTTGCTTTGTTATATAAGATGGATCATCCTTTAACACTGGCAAGTTTACCGTGTTTTATATTATTGATCTTAAGGTCCTGTAAAACATTAATGGCTTCTTCTACATACACATCCTTTGCCAGGCTCTTATGCCACCTGTCGCGCTTCTCGCGCAAAACGGAATCTTTTGTAAACAATTCTTCCTCGTATTTGAGCGATTCAAAAGTGAGTTTGGAATCGTAATTCGAGAGGGACTTAAAGTATTCTGAGCGTTCCTTTACTTCCTTTTCCTCGTTTTTATAGGCATCATAATTTAAGGAAACCACAGTTTCTTCCTGCTGCTGTTTCAGCCACTGGGCATTTTCTTCTATCAATTTGATCTGTGGGTTAGATGCCATTCGCCTCGAACTGTTTTCAATAGTTGCTTCATAGTCGATATACCCGTCCCATGGCTTATATTCAGCGGGAGTTATCTTATCCCAACCCAATGGGTTTTGCTGGTCCCTTTCGCCAAGGTCTATATAGCTGTATTTATCCGGGATTACCACATCACTCTTTACACCTTCCAGTTGGGTTGACCCACCATTGATCCGGTAGAATTTCTGAGTGGTAAGCTTGATGGCCCCAAGGTCTCCATGTTCATTGCTTCGCACGATATTTTCAAGGGGGATAACATTCTGGACTGTCCCTTTCCCAAATGTCTGTTTGCTGCCAATAACGATGGCTCTTTTGTAATCCTGCATGGCAGCGGCCAATATCTCGGAGGCAGAGGCGGAAAGTTCATTGACCAGGATCACCAGCGGACCATCCCATTGGATGCGTTCATCCTTATCTTCATAGATATCCTTATCTTTTCCCGAGGAGCGTACCTGAACTATCGGGCCATCCTTGATAAAAAGTCCCGCCATATCAACAACGGTCTTCAAAGCTCCACCCCCATTGTCCCGAAGGTCAAGGATCAACCCTTCAGCTCCCGCCTGTTTCAGGCGTTCAACTTCTTTGGCTACATCAGTTGCCGCATTCCGCTCGCTGTAATCATCAAAATCCACGTAGAATTTCGGGAGGTTGATCAATCCGAATTTTTGATCCCCCTTTATCACAGTGGCCGATTTGGCATACGATTCTTCCAGCAGCACCACATCCCGTGTTATCGATATCCTTTCTATAGACCCGTCAACCTTTCGTACGGTCAGGTCTACGACAGTTCCTTTAGGTCCCTTTATCAGCTTAATGGCATCATCAAGTCGCATTCCTACGATATCTACTGCCGGCTCGCCATCCTGTCCTACTTTTAATATTTCATCGCCTACTTCCAGTTTCTGGTTCCTCCACACAGGCCCTCCTGAAATGATCTCAACGATCTTGGCCCCTTCTGGCTTCTTTTGCAAACGCGCCCCGATTCCTTCAAAATTTCCCCGGATACTGATATCGAACTTTTCTTTGTCTTCGGGTGCGAAATAATATGTATGGGGATCAAATTTGTCGACTATGGTATTGATATATTGGACAAACCAGTCTTTTCGTTCCAGGTCGTCCACAAAATCAAAAAACTCATCAAGGGTTTGGCGGGTAGATTCCCTGGCCGCTAATTCTGCCTCTCCAGGAGTTAGTTTTAACCCTGCCAGCTCTGTTTTTTCAGCAGCATCTTCCAGGTCTCCTTCAGTGTCATCAGTTATTTCGGATGCAGCATCGGACAATCTTAATTTGGAATCATAGGTACCCATTGTAGCATATTTCAACTGCTTTCTCCATCGCTCTTTCAGCTCGGCTTTGGAGTTGACAAATTCCTGTTTGTCATAATCAATCTCTATATTCTCATTGGCTGTGTAATCGAATGGTTCGGTAAGCACCTCCTTGTATATATTCTTTGCCTCATCCATGCGTTGGATCAGCCTGTTATATACCAGGTCAAAAAAACTTATATCCGTATTTTTGATCTGCTCATCTATCTGAAATTTGTATTGCTCAAATTCATGGATATCTTCTTCCAAAAAGTATCGTTTGGTTGGGTCCACCACATTGACAAAATCCTCAAAAACCTGTACGGAAAAGTCGTCATTGATATCCTTGGGTTCATAATGCCCTTTTTGCAGGACATAGGTAATAAGGTCCAACAGAAGTTTATCCTTGTCATTATCTTCAGTCCCAAAGGTTTTGTTCGTAAAGCTACACGAGGCAACTGCTACTAGCAATACCAAAAATCCTAGCGCTAAATTCCTTTTCATCTAAATTATTTTAATTTGGTGGCAGACCTTCCATCTGTTGTATAATCCATCCAGGGTTTGGGGGAATGCACAAATCCGGGGAATGCACAAATCCATTGAATTCCCTAAGATACTGAAAAAACCATGCCACTGTAATAGAGCCCCCCATTAATTTTTTGTTAAAGCACACCCCATAGCGGTCTTAGGGAAAAACGTATTTTTGCGCCATAAAGTATATAGCATGCGAAAACCCCTGATCCTGGTAACCAATGACGACGGAATTACAGCACCCGGTCTCAGGGCTTTGATCCGCTATATGAAGGAGCTGGGGGACGTGGTCGTAGTGGCACCAGACAGCCCCCAATCCGGTATGGGCCATGCCATTACGCTGGATAGCACCTTGTTCTCCAAAAAGGTTACCATTGATCTGGAAAACGGGGCGGAGACCGAGTACAGTTGCAGCGGGACCCCTGCAGATTGTGTAAAACTGGCGTTACGGGTAATTTTGCAGCGGAAACCCGATATCTGCGTCAGTGGTATCAACCATGGGTCCAATTCGTCCATAAACGTAATTTACTCCGGTACGATGAGTGCCGCGATAGAGGCCGGGATAGAAGGTATCCCAGCCATCGGTTTTTCCCTCTGTGATTATGCATGGGAGGCTGATTTTGAACCTGCCGGACCTTTTGTCAAAACCATCGTCAGGGAGGCACTGCAACATGGACTCACCAACGGTGTGGTCCTGAATGTCAATATACCAAAACCATCCGGCGGCAAGATCGAGGGTATAAAGGTATGCCGGCAGGCGAAGGCCAACTGGAAAGAAAATTTTGACAAGCGCATAAACCCCATGGGAAAGGAATATTACTGGCTCACGGGAGAATTCGAGTTACTCGACAAAGGGGACGATACTGATGAATGGGCGCTTTCCAATGGTTTTATATCAGTTGTGCCCACCCAATTTGACCTCACCGCCCACCATGCCATCCAAAATATCAATAACTGGAATCTCAATGAATAGAAAAAAGGAAATTACCATAGGATTTATCGTAGGTATCATTGCAAATACGGTTGGTTCCCTGCTTTATATACTGCTGTTTTCCCAATACGGGATCAGTGAGACCTTTACGATAGCAGTGGAACAAGGCCATGTGGGAAGTCTTCTGGCATTAGGTGCCATCCTGAACCTTGTCGCCTTCTTTGGTTTCCTGAAACTAAAGCGCGATTCCCGGGCTAAAGGTGTATTGATGGCCACGCTCCTTACTGCGATGGTGATCCTTTATTATAAATTGTTCTGACCTTGTTACAGGCTGGAAGAGTCCATAAGGAATTATTTACACCCTGTCTGTCTTTCATATATTACTTAACTTGTGCCTAATTTAATCCACGGAGACATGAAATACTATATCATCGCCGGGGAGGCTTCCGGCGACCTTCATGGTTCGAACTTAATCAAATCTTTACGGGAACAGGATAGCGATGCCATTGTACGGTGTTGGGGTGGCGATCTTATGCAACAGGCGGGTGGCGAGTTGGTGAGGCATTATAAAGAAATGGCGTTTATGGGGTTTACAGAGGTGCTGGCCAATGTTGGTACCATCTTCAAAAACATCCGGTTTTGCAAGGAGGATATAGCGGCCTTCCATCCTGATGTCATTATCTTTATTGATTATTCCGGGTTTAACCTGAGGATCGCGCAATGGGCCCGTGAAAATGATTACCAGACCAGTTATTATATTTCCCCCCAAATCTGGGCATCCCGTGAAGGAAGGATCCGTAAGATCAAAAGGGATATTGACCATATGTATGTAATCCTGCCTTTTGAAAAGGAATTCTATGAAAAAAAACACGGATTTCCCGTGCACTTCGTAGGGCATCCACTGGTTGATGCCATCGGTTCAATGCCTCAGCAAAAAGAAGCATCCTTCAGGGTATCCAATGGCCTCCATCCTGAAAGGCCGATCATAGCACTTTTGCCCGGAAGCCGCAGGCAGGAGGTTGAAAAAATGCTGGAAGTCATGCTTTCCGTAACAAGTAGCTTCCCGGAATACCAGTTTGTAATTGCAGGTGCCCCGAGCCTTGATGCCGATTTTTATGCGCCCTTCCTGAAAAATTCCAATGTGGGTTTTGTTTCCAACAAAACCTATGGCCTGCTTCGTTTTTCATACGCTGCCCTGGTCACCAGTGGTACAGCTACCCTGGAAACCGCCCTTTTTAAAGTTCCGCAAGTTGTCTGTTACAAGGGCAATTGGATCTCGTATCAGATTGCCAAGAAGCTCATAACACTTGAATACATCTCGCTGGTAAACCTGATCATGCAACGGGAAGTGGTACAGGAGTTGATTCAGGGCGATTTAAATACCAAAAACCTAATTGAAGCGTTGAAAAAAATAGTGGCAGGTCCCGGAAGGAAAGCCCAGTTTGAAGCCTATTATGATCTGGAGCAGAAACTGGGGGGTCGCGGGGCCAGCGAAAAGACCGCTGCATTGATTATTGAAAATGCAAAGTTTTAGCAGCGTTAACGCATAAATTGCAGGAATGGCACGTAAAATCATCTCCCTTCTTATACTGGTTTGTATCACGGGTTGCGGGGTGGTCAGGAAAAAGACCACCTACAGTGAGGAGCGGAAAATAGCTGTGAAGGCCGGTAATAAAGATCGCGTATCTCCTTATGAATCCTCGCGGGAGCCTGATATGGAAGCAGCTGATGCGCCTTCAGCAGCTATGCCACTGAAAGCGGAACAGATAATCAGTACAGCCATGACCTATTCGGGGGTCCGCTATAAATTCGGCGGTACCACAAGAAAGGGGATGGATTGTTCAGGCCTGTTGTATGTTGCCTTTGCAGAACATGATATTCCGCTGCCACGGATCTCGTATCAAATGGCGGAAGAAGGAAAACGCATTCGCATCACACAGGTTGCCAAGGGTGACCTGCTGTTCTTCAAAACCAGCAGAAAGGGAAAAAATATTAACCATGTGGGGCTTGTTGTAGCGGTGGAAGGGGATGATATCAAATTTATACATTCCACTACTTCACGGGGGGTAATTGTATCTTCACTCCACGAAGGATTCTGGAATTATGCATTCGTAAAAGCCACCAGGATATTGTAGGATGCAATTGCTGGAATTCATACCTATCAAATTCACCATCCTCCTGGTGTGTGGCATACTGGTTGGTTTTATGGTTGACCTGCAACCCCTGGTCCCCATCCTTTTTACGGGGATGGCCGGGACAGGCCTCGGCGTATTATTCCACCATCAAAAAAACAGGGAGAGTATAGCCTTCGGACTTACGATGGCTGCCGTCCTGCTTGGCATCGGTGCCACGGCCTATTCGCTTGCACAGCCTGCGAATCATTCATCCCATTATTCCCGCCAATCTTTTGACAACAATCTAACCTGGCACCTTAAGATCAGGGAAGTTCTGAAAACCGGCTCCTTTGCAGATCGGTATATTGCCAGGGTCCGGGGGGTGGGAGGTCAGTATGCATCTGGAAAAGTACTGCTGAACATACGGAAAGATTCATCGACCCAACCCTTATTGACAGATGATGAAATTATAGCCCGTGCCGTTCCTGAAAATATCCTACCTCCTTTAAACCCGCATCAATTCAGCTATAAAAAATACCTTCACGGGATGGGCATTTACCACCAACTCAGCCTTTCAGGAAATACATTCATCCGAAGACCAGACCCTGCCCGCACGGTAGTCGGGCTGGCAGATGAAGTGAAGGAGCACATACTTACCCGATTAAAGGAAGCCGCGTTCGGCCAGGAAGAACTGGGCGTAATGAGTGCCCTGCTTTTGGGCGACCGCAGCGAGATCAGTACGGAAACATATTCCCGATACAAAGATGCAGGGGCCGTCCACATCCTGGCACTTTCCGGATTACATATCGGCATCCTTTTGTTATTGTTGCAATTTCTGTTGCAACCTTTGTCACGCCTGCCACATGGCAATAGCATTAAGCTGGGGACCATTGTAGCCATGCTCTGGGCATTTGCTTTTATAGCGGGACTTTCCGCCTCCCTTATACGGGCGGTCACGATGTTTTCATTTGTCGCCTATGCCCTTTACCTGGAGCGGCCTGCCAATACATTCAATATCCTGGCATTGTCCATGTTCTTCATATTGCTGCTATTTAATCCCATGCTGTTGTTCCAGGCGGGATTTCAAATGAGTTATGCGGCCGTTTTTGCCATTGTGTGGATCTATCCCCGGTTACAACGGTTCTGGTCTCCCCACAACAGGCTGTTGCGGAAGGTCTGGCAACTACTGTCTGTTTCCCTTGCTGCTCAATTGGGGGTAGTTCCCCTTGCCTTGTATTATTTCCATCAGTTTCCGGGATTATTTTTTGTATCCAATCTGGTGATCGTCCCTTTTCTCGGCGTGCTGCTGAGCCTGGGGATTGGTGTCATAGCCCTTTCCATAGTGGGTGTCCTCCCCCATTTTATAGTGGTACTATATAATACCCTGATCCATTGGATGAATTCGGTTGTAGGTTGGATAGCCCGGCAGGAAGCCTTCCTGTTTCGGAATATCCCGTTTGACGGGGTGCAGCTGTTGCTAGCCTATGGTATCATTATCGCCCTCATCCCCGCCCTGGACCGGCGCTCCACCAAACAAATTGCCCTGTTGTTGCTGGCCGTCATTTCCTTTCAGGCCTGGGGAGTCTACCAGGTTTCTGTAACCCGGGATACGACCAAAACACTGCTGATGCACCAAACTGCCCATACTGTTATTTTACGGCAACAAGGCGCATCCCTCCGCGTACTGGCCTCTGACACGGCTGTTACGGCTAAGATCCTATCGGATTATAAGATAGCGGAGCGGATCAGGGACTGTTCATTTGAGAAGTTGCAAAATAGTTATGTACTGGGGGCAGAAAACCTATTGCTCATGGACAGCCTCGGACTCTACCCGCCTCATTCGTATAATACAGGCATTGTGGTTCTGACCCAATCCCCGAAGATCAACCTGGCCCGATTCCTGGATTCAATCCACCCTGCGAGGGTACTGGTTGATGGAAGTAATTACCGTTCTTATGTGGCGCGTTGGAAAACATCCTGTGCCGAACGTAAGATCCCTTTCCACTACACAGGGGAGCAGGGAGCCTATGAATTCAGTAGTTGCGATTAATGGACATCGCCCATCAGTCTTTTCATAAGCGGAGCCGTAACCAAAACGATTGCTGCCGCTCCCAGGGCGTACATGGCGATCAGTTCAAATCCATCCGTATAGACCGTCAATGTCTCAAAACCCCCTACATTTTTGTCCTCACTCTCAATAGCGAGTTGTTTGCCAATAAAACCCACGACCTGAAAGGCAAAGGCTGATGATAGGAACCATACGCCCATCATAAAGGCAACAATTCGCTTGGGGGATAAATCGGTGATCTTGGACAGACCCACGGGTGACATGAACAGTTCCCCCACCGAAATCAAAAAATACATGATCAACAGGTAGGAAAAAGGCACCATTCCATTGGAATCAGCACTTCCGCCGCTGAGGGCAAGGATATAAAAACTGATGCCCGCAAACGCAAGGCCGAGGCCAAACTTATAGGGGGTCCGTGGATTGAGGTTCTTTTTAGCCAGATAGGTGAATAAAAGGGAGATAGGAATTGAAAGTATGATGATAAACATGGAATTGAGGGCATTGGTCTGTGCCGCATCAACTACGAGCAGGTTTACATTCCGGTCTGCAAACAATGTAATTACACTGCCTGAAAGCTCGTGAAACCCCCAGAATATTGTCATGAAAAGGGTTATCAATACCGCCATGAACAGTTTTTTTCGTTCATCCAGCGTAGACTGGTACATAATATACCCCAGGTAGGCAAAGATAAGGACTGCTATAATTTTAAAAATAATGTTTACAATATTCTGGTCCTCAAAAAAGGAGCCTTCACTTCCCAGGGGTTTGTAGGAAGATAGCAAAAGTGCTATGACGGGAACGGCAACAACTGCCAGGACAGGAACAAGAACTTTTTGCCTGACCCCCGCAACTTTTCGTTCCAGCACAGCTTCGCTGGGCGCCATCCCCTTATCGCCGAAAACATTCTTCCGGATACCGCTCCAGAAAAACAACAGGCCGGTGAGCATTCCGATACCGGCAAGACCAAAACCATAGTGCCATCCGTAGGTGCTACCCAGCCAGCCGCAAAGCAAAGGGGCCACAAAGCCACCGATATTGATCCCCATATAAAAAATAACGAAACCCGAATCCTTCCTTGGATCGCCTTGTCTGTAAAGCGAGCCTACAAAAGTGGAAATATTGGGCTTAAAGAAACCGTTGCCTACCACAATTAGTGAGAGTGCTGTGTAAAAAGCAATATTGCTTGGCAATGCGAGAACAAAGTGTCCCAATGCCATTAGGATGCCCCCAAGAAATATGGATCTGCGCATCCCCAGGATGGTATCTGAAATCCTTCCGCCGATGACCGTTGATGCATAAACCAGGGAACCATAGGCCGAGTAAACCGCAGCTGCAGCATAATCCCTTTCCACAAGTGCCTCAAAGATCACGTTGACCATATACAGCGTGAGCAGGGCGCGCATACCATAAAAACTGAACCGTTCCCACAGTTCTGCAAAAAACAAATAGAACAGCCCTTTGGGGTGTCCCATGTATTGTTGTTCTTCTATAAATTCCGGTTTGGTTTCCATCCTGGTTGTTGTTTAGTTGCTATTGAAAGGGGTCTTATTTACCCTTTTATCAATTCCTTGGTATTCATTTTATGCGATATTTCTTCCTTATTCCCGAGGTGTTCCCGTATAAAGTTGGTCATTTTCGTATATAGGTGCAACCTGGTATTGCCCCCCGAAATGGAATGGCTTTTATCAGGGTAAACAGCCCAGTCAAATTGTTTGTTAGCCTGTACCAATGCTTCGATCATCCTCATGGTATTCTGAACATGCACATTGTCATCGCCGGAGCCGTGTACCAACAGGAAATCGCCTTCCAGCAATTCAGGATAATTCAGCGGGGAGTTTTCATCATAGCCGCTGGCATTTTCCTGGGGGGTTTGCATATAGCGCTCGGTATAGATGGTATCGTAAAAACGCCAGCTGGTCACAGGAGCCACTGCAATGCCCATTTCGAAGGTATCGTTGCCTTTTAAAAGGCAGTTTGTTGTCATAAAACCGCCATAACTCCAACCCCAGATGCCGGTTTTACCTTCATCGATAAATGGGAGGGTGCTCAATTTTTTGGCTGCTGCAATTTGGTCTTCCACTTCATATTTGCCTAATTCCTTTTGCGTCACTTTTTTGAAATCACGCCCTTTGAAACCAGTCCCCCTGCCATCAACACATGCTATGACATAGCCCTCCGACGCCAGCATCTGATGCCAGTAATCATTGGTGCCCATCCAGGAATTCGTCACGTTTTGTGAGCCTGGGCCACTATATTGGTACATGAGCAAGGGGTATTTTTTGGATGGATCAAAATCCCGTGGCTTTATCAAGTACATATTCAACTGGTTGCCATTGATCTCCAGGGTCGAGAATTCTTTCGGGCTCAGTTCATATCCCGATAATTTTTCAACAAGTTCGCTGTTATCTTCGATGACATTCAATTCCTTCCCGCTGGCTGCACTTCGCAAAGTATACACTGGTGGTGTGGTAGCACTGGAATAGGTATTGATAAAGTAACTGAAGTCGGTGCTGAAATCGGCGTTATGGGTACCTTCTCCCGAGGTAAGCCTTTTAGTATCCTTCCCATTGATTTTTACACTGTACACATCGCGGTTTATAGACCCGTTTGCCGTAGACTGATAATAGATCCTGTCGGTTTGTTTGTCATATCCGTAATACTTTGTTACCTCCCAATCCCCACGGGTGATCTGGTTTTTCAGTTTCCCCTCAGGGCTATACAGGTAGAGGTGGTTATATCCGTCCTGCTCGCTTGTCCAGATAAAACTGTCATCTTCCAGGAAGGTAAGATCATCCGTTATGTCTACATAAGCAGCATCTGTTTCCTCCAAAAGCACGGAGACCGTACCGTCCTTGGTATTGACGGATTGGAGTATTAACTGGTTCTGGTGCCGGTTCAGGGAACGGACACTCAAACGGTAAGGATCATTCATCCATTTGATCCTGGGAATGTAGTATGCCTCCCCAAGGTCGATTGAAGTTACATGGTCCGTTGCGAGGTCATAAACCTGTAAGGTGACCACTGCGTTTTTTTCGCCCGCTTTGGGATATTTAAATACATTTTGACCCGGGTAAAGGTTCTTGCCATAGACTTCCATCGAAAATTCCGGGACTTCTGTTTCATCAAATCGAAGGAATGCTATTTCAGTGCCATTGGCGTTCCATTCAAAGGCCCTGACGAATGCGAATTCTTCTTCATAAACCCAATCCGTCACCCCATTGATGATCTTATTCTTTTTCCCGTCGCTTGTCAACTGCCTGGTCGACTTGTCATCGAGGTTGAAAAGGTAAAGGTTGTTCTCATAGACATATGCTAACAGCTTTCCATTGGGAGAAAGCGTGGGTTCCTGGATCCTGTATTCGGAAATCCTGGTCAGGTCCTCTTTTGCCAGGTCATAAACATAAAATACACCTAATGTGGAACGCCTGAAAACGGGTACCACTTCAGTTGCAAGGAGTATTTTAGTCTCATCATCACTTAGGGAATAGGAAGAAAACCCGGGAACTCCGGGCAACTCTGATGAGGAGACCAGGGTCTTCACCTTTTCGCGTGTCTCATAATCATAAACATCGACGGATGTGTTCCCGGAGTTAGGATCTGTTTTCAATACGGTGTATTGCCCGCCAT
This sequence comes from uncultured Flavobacteriaceae bacterium, assembly GCA_963756115.1. Classification (GTDB taxonomy): domain Bacteria; phylum Bacteroidota; class Bacteroidia; order Flavobacteriales; family Flavobacteriaceae; genus JTS-RE37. The sequence continues at coordinate 1,318,562 of CAVWMN010000003.1, read as the reverse complement.
TGTTCATGGATCGCAATACCTCAAGGTCTTCCGTCCTGTATGCTCCTCCCCAAATTTCTTCCAGTGTGATCTCCTTCTCCTGTGCTAAAAGGGGGCTTGTAACACTAATTGCCAGGAAGCAAAGGATATACAGTTTATTCATAAATGCCTAAAATTTATTAAAACTTCCAAGTTTACTAATATTTTCGTTAGTAAAGGTACAATACATCAAAATAATACCTCCTGCTACGGGCCGTCGTCTGCAGGCAACACCCCACCTACTAAAGTAGCTATTCACTATCTTTGCCCTAAGATACCAACCGATTATGATCGCTCCCATCAAAGGATTTTCCAAACTCTCCAAAGATGAAAAAATTGCCTGGATCGCGGAACATTACACCGCGGATCCTGAGAAGGCAAAGGCGACGCTGGAAAGGTATTGGCATTCAGATGATGAGATTCAGCAATTGCACGATGAGTTTATTGAGAATACCATTACCAACTACTACCTCCCCTTCAGCATTGCACCGAATTTCCTGATCAACAACAAAATGTATGCCATTCCCATGGCTCTGGAGGAAAGCTCCGTCGTGGCCGCAGCAAGCAAATCTGCCAAATACTGGCTATCCAGGGGAGGCTTTAAGGCCACTGTATTTGGGACGGAAAAGATTGGGCAGGTGCATTTCCTCTATAGGGGGGAATTCGGAAAATTACAGCGTTTTGTAGACCGGATAAAGCCCAAGCTGATCGCCCAGGCAGCCCCGCTAACCCGGAGCATGGAAAACCGGGGTGGCGGTATCCTGAACATTGATCTCAGAAACAAAAGTGACGCCCTGGCTCACTATTACCAGCTGCATTGCACGTTTGACACCCGGGATGCCATGGGGGCTAATTTTATCAACTCCTGCCTGGAACAATTTGCCAAAACACTTAAGGAAGAGATGGTTCGGGCCGGGGAATTCACTGCGAAGGAAAAAGATGTGGAATTCATTATGAGCATCCTTTCCAATTATGTTCCAGGATGCATGGTCCGGGCCGAAGTCTCCTGCCCGGTATCCGCCATGGCGGAGGATACGAATTTGAGCGGACCAGAACTTGCCCGCAGGATTGTACAGGCCGTAGCCATTGCCAAGTCGGATCCTTTCCGGGCCGTAACCCATAACAAAGGAATAATGAATGGGGTAGACGCGGTTGTCGTTGCTACCGGGAATGATTTTCGGGCTGTTGAGGCCGGGGTCCACGCCTATGCCTCTAGTACAGGATCCTATACCAGCCTTTCCCATGCCTCAATTGAAAATGGCGAATTCCGCTTCTGGCTGGACCTGCCCCTGGCCCTGGGCACGGTTGGGGGCCTGACCCGGCTACACCCGCTGGTGAAACTGGCATTGGAAATACTTCAGAATCCTTCAGCCAAAGAGCTGATGCAGATTGTTGCCGTGGCCGGGCTCGCCCAGAATTTTGCGGCCCTGCGTTCGTTGGTTACCACAGGTATACAACAAGGTCATATGAAGATGCACCTCCTTAATATTCTAAACCAGATGGGGGCAACGCAGTCGGAGAAAGAATACCTGATCCACTTTTTTAAAAAACGCACTGTCACCCATACCGCGGTGGTGGAAGCTTTTCATAGCCTAAGGGGGGAATAAATGGAACAGACCTATTATTCCAACGGAAAATTGCTGATCACGGGCGAATATGTGGTTATTGACGGGGCGCTAAGCCTTGCTGTACCTACATCCTACGGGCAGGGATTAACTGTTTCGGACACTGAATCCGAACATATTTTCTGGAAAAGCCTGGATGACCAGGGACATATTTGGTTTGAATCTGATTTCACCATCGGAAACATAGAAAAAGAACCAGCAGGTGCTGACCCTACCCGAAACAAACTCCTTGAAATACTGAAGGCCGCCAGAAAGCTTAATCCTGACTTCCTGTTAACCTCACGGGGGTATTTACTGAAAAGCACCATGGATTTTCCAAGGAATTGGGGGCTGGGTTCCTCGGCAACCCTGGTGAACAATATAGCCCAATGGGCAGGGGTAGACCCTTTCCAATTGCAATGGCATACCTTCGGGGGCAGCGGCTATGACATTGCCTGCGCAAAACATGATCACCCGATTTTGTACCGCCTGGAGAACAAGATTCCTGTAGTGGAGGAGATCAACTTCGATCCCCCGTTCAAAAATGCGCTTTACTTTGTATACCTCAACCGGAAACAGGATAGCAGGGAGGCTGTTGCCCGGTACAGCAGCCTGGTATTCGACAGGGATCCGCTAGTGCAGTCCATTTCACTTCTGACCAGGGAGATCACACACTGTAAACTGCTAACAGAATTTGAAGAATTGATCGGAAAGCATGAAGCAACCTTGTCAGGAATCCTGGGCGTCCCAACCCTGAAAGAAAAATATTTTCCCGGTTTCCCCGGGGCGCTTAAAAGTCTGGGTGCCTGGGGCGGCGACTTCTGCCTGGCAACGGGGGATACCGGTATCCCCGCCTATTTTAAAGCCCTTGGCTACCATACAGTTATACCCTATTCAGATATGGTCTTATAAAAAATACCCCACACCTGGAAACCGGCAGTGGGGCATTATTCTTCTTTAAGGTTAGGGTTTTAACTAATAAAAAACAGCACGGTTGTCTTCTATGGTCGCTTTATCTTTTAAGGCATTGAAAACTGCTATATTTACCTTTGCTGCATTGGATGTTTTCAACGAATTGGCATAGGTTGCATAGTTATCCAGCTTCGGGGCTTCCTCCTTCCGGGTCACCTGGACCATGAAAATGCCGCTTTCCCCTTTTATCAACCCTGAAGTTGCCCCTTGCTCCAGAGCGAAAGCATTGCCAACTACGAGTGGCTCCCTTCCGGCGCCGGGGATGGTAGGGGACTTCACAGTCAGAGCAGTGGCCGTTGACTGGTTGGTATTATTGGAAGACGCTATCTCTTCAAGGCTTTTGCCGCTATTTGCCGCCATGATCTTTGCGGCCTTTTTTTCCCTGCGGATCATAGGCAGTACCGTGGCAGAGGCATCTTCAACACCCATCAGGCCTTTTTTGTATTTGCCCGTTAGTTGTACCACTGCGTAGCCGTTGTTAATATTGAACCTCCTGATATCCGCTAATTCGGTATCATCATTGAAAGCCCATTGAACAATAGCCCGTTGTGCTCCCAGGCCCGGGAGGTTTTCATCCATTTCGCTGAGCTTGTTCACCGGCCTCACTATTTGGTTATTTTCCTTGGCAACTTCCGAAAACGGCTTGTTGGAAGACGTGGAGGCCATTTCAAATTTGGTTGCCTCCGTAAAAAGTGTGTTGATGGTTTCCTCGGAAGGTTCAATAGCTCTGGACAGGGTGGCAAGTTGCACGACATCCTGTTTCTCATCGACTTTTACAATGTGGAATCCGAATTCGGTTTCTACCAGTCCTATATGGCCAACCTTATTGCCAAAGGCAAAATCATTGAATTTAGGTGTCATTACGCCTTCCTGAAAAAAGCCCAGGTCGCCACCCTGTGGTGCAGACGGGCCATCTGAATTGTCCCTGGCCAATTCGGCAAAGACAGTTCCTGTTTTGGTGGCTTCCTTTAAAAGTTCTTTAGCCCTGGCTTCTGCTTCTTCCTTCGTCCTCTTAATTTCCGGGTTGGCCCGTTCGGCACCTTCATAGGTAATTAAAATATGGCTTGCCTTTACGGTTCCGTTGGGTTTGCGGTTGACCATTTTGCTGATCTTGAAGACATCCCCATCCTGGTAAGGACCGAATATTTCGCCTGTTTTCAAAGCCATAAGGGTATCGGCAAACTTTGCGGGCAGTTCATTTTTGGTTTTGTAGATGGTATCGAATTTGGTATCAGAATTTCTATCCAGAAACGCGGCCAGGTTTTCGGTGTTCCGAAAGCCCCGGATGGTATCATTCCTATCGGTGGCCGAATTATATTCCACCGTGTCATCCAGCAGGCTCTTAATATTGTTTTTGATCTCGGCTTCATCCGTTTCGGACGGTTTCTCTTCAAAATAAACATATTGGATGTCCCTTGCCCTGCCTTGCTGGTAATCCTTCTCATGGTCTTCGATATAATTAGAAATTTCCTTTTTAGACACAATGATGGTACTGTCCGGGATACTGGTATAGGGTATTCTGACATACTTTATATCTACCTTGTCATTGGCAAGTTTATATTCCAGCTCTCCTTCCTTCAGGGTTGCTACGGTCCCTGCCTTTATGAGGTTAAGGTAAGCCTGTTCCCTGGCGCCTTGAATGATAGCATCTTCATCCTGCAACCAATCCTGATATTGTGCAGGGGCGTTAATCTTTAATTCTGCAATGAAATCCCTGAATTTGTTTTCGTCAAAAACACCACTTTCATTCAGGAATTGGGGGTTTTGGGTAAAACCCGGACTTGCCTTGATTATATTGATGATCTGGTCTTGTTCTATGGCAATGCCCAGTTCTTCTATCTGCTGTTCGAAAAGGGTATTGCGCTCAACCTGGGTCCAGACATTGTTCACCAACTGCATGGAAGAGGTAGTAGGACCACTCCTTCTTGAAGCGCGTTCTACCTGCTGCCTGAAAGCATCAATGGAAATTTCGTCCCCGTTGATTTCCGCTACGGAAGAACCTACTTTTCCTCCTGAGAAATCCTGACTTGTAAAAATCCCGGATATTACGAAAGCAAATAAGGCCAGACCGATGATCAGGATCAAAACAGTGGTACGCTTTCGGATATTTTCTAAAATTGCCATGGTATGGAATGTTTAAAATCAGTTCGCGAAATTACCATTTTCTTTCGGCTCTTTAAAACTTTTGCTTTATAAATATTGGGTGGGACAGGGCTTCCGGGACCTTTTATGCAGGGATTATTCCCTAACCAGCCGGGCTGGGCAAAAAGTTTGCCCATTGTTAGCGGAAATTATAACATCCCTCCGGTAAGGATCTAGTCTTTTTCCAGTATTTTCAGGGTTACCAGGTCGATTTTGTTACCCGATACCTCCAAAATTGTAAATACAAAATTACCTACTTTAATTTCGGAATCCTTGTCTGGTATCTCCCCGGTTTCATTCACGATCAAACCTCCAAGGGTTTCATATTCTTCGCTATCTGGCAATTCGATCTTATAGCTTTCATTGATATAATCCACTTCGAGCCTGGCTGAAAACTTATAGGTAGTGTCGTCTATTTTTTCCTCGTGCAGGTCCGTGGTGTCATGTTCATCTTCAATTTCCCCGACCAGTTCTTCCACAATATCCTCCACGGTCATGATACCGCTGGTTCCGCCATATTCATCAAGCACTACGGCAATACTCTTCCTTTTTTTGGTCAGCACATTGAGAATCTCATGTATTAGCATTGATTCGGGTACATATTCCACTGGCAGGAGGATACTCTTAATGGTCTTTGGTTTTTTAAACAATTCATAGGAATGGGCGTATCCTATAATATTATCAATGGTATCCTTATAAATCAGGATCTTGGAATATCCTGTCTCCGTAAACAATTTAGCCAGGTTCTTCGGGGTTTCATGTAATTCAACTGCTGTGATTTCAGTCCTTGGAACCATTACCTCCCGGGCTTTTACGGTGGTGAATTCCAGGGCGTTCTGAAATATCTGTATCTCGGAATCCACTTCATCCTTTGCCTCAACAGTTTCCATTTGTTCGGTAATGTAATCACCTAACTCCATTTTACTGAAGGCCAGCTGTACTTCATCTCCAGCGGTTTGAAAGAGTGTTTTAAGGATAAAATCGGATACTTTGATCACAAAATCCGAAATAAAGGAAAAGAGAAAGTAAAAAAAGAAAGCCGGGATGGCCAGCACTTTCAGGAGCGTATTGGCATAGATCTGGAACAGTACCTTCGGTAAAAACTCGGCGGTGAGCAGGATGATCAGCGTGGAAATAATAGTCTGGGTCACCAGGCTGAAATCAGTCAGAATAAGATGGATAATGGCATTGTCGGATGGGAGCAGGTCTGTAAACCAGGCCATCAGCAAATCCCCCATAAAAAATCCATAGACTACCAAAGCAATATTATTGCCGATCAACATGGTTGCAATGAATTTGGAAGGTTTGGCCGTGAGCCGGGTCAGCACCTTGGCCAGAATCCCCTGTTGCTTTTTTTCTATTTCGATATGGATCTTATTGGCCGAAATAAAGGCAATCTCCATTCCGGAAAAAAAGGCTGACAGCAGCAGCATGAGAATGATGATAAAAATGGGGCTTTCCAATTATTCAGGTTTATTTTGCTGTTTCCTTTTTTCAAACCGTTGCCGGTAATTGCGCCTGAAAATAAACATCCCGATGGAAACCAATGCAAAAAAAATAAAGAGGTAGGTCTCTGAGGGGTCTACATTCCATAGGGTGATAATTTTATAGATGGAAACGATGGCAACAGCCAGGTACAGGTATTCAGTGTATTTCAATATTTTGATCATGATTCTTCCTCCTTTATGAGCATGAGCCCTGTTGTTTTATGAGCTTCCAGTAAACTGAACTCCCGGTTAAAGTCCATACCCGCGCCGTCCATGATAGTTCCGTCATCCGGGTTGGTGTATTTGAATTTCTCCTCGGTAAAGATCCATTCATTGGAACGGTCCCAGTACAATTGCGGGGTTTCCAGTTTCTTCCCGTCATGGGTTTCCAGGACAACATCCCCCCTTAAATCTATGAGGTCCGTGGAGGAATAGATGATCCCATAATCTGCCGTAATTGTACTTTTATTGTTATCCGTGTCAAAATATTCAAGCCGCAGTCCCTTTGGAAATGTTCGGTAAGGGAAACTCAGGTTATCGAAATCCTCACTCATCGGGCTGGTAAGGATGGCTATTACACGGGTACTGTCTAGGGCTTCACTTTCCAATTTATCCAATGTTTCGGTATAGGTAAGTACAAAATTTTCTGCAACACCCTGGGGAAAGATATCTTTTTTGGCTTCCTCGCCTACCCGTTTATAGGTGTCTGTACAATTCAAAAAAAACATTGCCACGGTACAAACCATGGCAATGCTATTACATTTATTTCCGAAACAAAATTTCATTTTTAGAGATTAGGCACTTGTACGCTGCCCCCTACCCAACAACTGAATGACACTGTTTTACCAGCCATGCCGGAATTGAATATATCTGTTTTGGTCGGGGCTTTGGCATCATAGCTGGCCGCTGCCTGGCTGGCGTGTCCGCTAAGGGACGGATCCACCCGCCCTGCTCTCCGGGCCATTTCTGCTGCCTTCCAGTAGATAGCCCTCTTTTCAAAGGTTGTACTGCCACAATCGTTGGCACTGCCGGCATACAGGTTGGCGATCAGCAAATAAGCTTTCCCGTTTGCAGAGTTGACATCGATAGCTTTCTGGGCATAGTTCCGTGCTTCTGATTTGCTGCTTCTCCGAACCGTTGTGGCGATCTTATAAAGAATATTAGATTTTTTATAGGAATCGGTTTCCAGGTCCACTGCCTTGTTGAAATCTGCGATAGCCCCTTTGTGGTCTCCCGCTTTTTGTTTCAGGGTACCTCCGTAAAGATATGCACTGGCGGAAGGTTCCAGTTTTAACTGGGCTTCGAACAGTTGTTTGAACAGGGGATCATCCGTGCATTCTTTGCTGAACATCCTGCCTACGGCCCTTTTTACCCAGTTGACATCATCTTTCTTTGAATCGAAGTTCTTTTGATACAGGGGTATCAGGTTGTTACAATCAGCAAGGGCGCCCAGTTTCGAATCCACGCTTCCAGCAATTTTTCCATAGGATTCGGAATTGGTGGTAGCCACCCTCAATTGGGCTTTCTCTTTGGAAGTAAGTGTGCCGGCTTCTTCTTTGGGAAGCAGTTCACTGATCTTATCTGTTAGTTTTTGGTTTTCGTTTTCAATTTGTTCTGTGACATCATCATACACGTCAAAAACCTCCTGCAGATCCTTGGAGCCAGCGTTATGCAGGTCTACCAGACTCGAAAAATACAGGTAAAGTGCTTTCGGGTTTTTGAAATTTTCCTTGTCAGCCTTAAATGCTTTATCCAACATCTCAAATATCTCTGCATCAGAGGCCATTTTATTGTCATACATCAGCAGGGCTTTGTCAATTGCCACCCCGGCTTCATTGTATTTGGTAGGGAAATACTTCATACTGTTGTCGTACATCGCCATCAGTTCACTAATATACTTGTCCTTGTCAGCGCCTGTACTATTTTCAATCTTATAATTGAGAATCCTTTCCCCGAGGGAGAAATTTGCCTTGTTGAGTGCCGGGCAATTTTCGTACACCATTTTCCAAGGTGTATAAGCGGCATCGTAATTTTTAACCTTGGCATGCTCCGCATATATGGAAAGATTGGTCATACATTCAGGGTTTTGTGCCTGGGCACTACTTTTGCCCACAATGCCGAGAACAGCGATCATCATGAAGTAAAGTTCCTTTTTCATTTTATTTATCCGTTTAAAGGGGTTAATGTACTAAATTTTTATTAATCTATTTGTCTTTTTCTAAACCACTTATCGTTCAAAGACAGTCCTATATTTACTTTCAGGTAGCTTTCCTCTATTAAATCCGCATCGGTGGTTCCCCTGCGTCCAAGTTCGAACCCGAGGTTCAGATTGGAGAAATTTACTCCCAGCGGTAAACCGAATCCAAAAGTTATGCCAAAGTTGTTGATCTCTTTATTATTCACGATCATCCCGGTTTTGTCAAGTCGGATTCCGGCACGATAGGTAACCCTTTTAAAATAACCCGCGAATGAAGAGTAGTCGGGGACAAAATATCCCCCGAATGCCATACTGCTTGCATCCTCATATTGTAAATTTTCTATGGTATTGAATTCATTGGTAAAGGAACTCAAACCCTGAAAACTGTATTCTGCGCCCATAAACCACTTCTTATCTTCCCCGAAACCGAGTCCGAGGGTAGTGGTTGTCGGAATTTTCAATTCCGTGTTCCGGAGGCCCTGGGCTTCTAAATTTACATCAATTACTTCAATTTCCTGCCCGGTGGAACGGGAAAAGGAACCAATCCTCTGGGAATTTTCTGCGACCAAATTGGCTTGTGTATGGATTGTGACCCCTGTAAAAATTGTATACTTGTCATTCACGACAGGGGAATAGGTAGCCCCGTAATTGAAATCGAATCCATTTACCCTGGAGGTACGCTTGTCCAGGGTACCGAATTGTACATTCTCAACGCTCTGTATACGCTGGTTGTCAAATTTACCAAAATTATAATTGATCGTTGCGCCAAGATTCAGGTTTTTTACGAGTTGGAACCCAAGTGAAACATAAGCCTGGTTAAGTCCCCCTTCGCCTGAATATTCATTGGTCACAGTGCGTTGATTGGAATTGGTGCTTACGGATAGCAGGCTATACCCTACAGATGAAAACGGTTTAAGCCCGAAACCCAGCCCCCATTTTTCACCCAATGGCATACCGATGGCCAGGTATTCCAGGTTGGTGACGCTGTTATTCTGTTGTTCTGTATAATCCTTTAGCCTGATTTCACGGTGCGAAAGGGCGGCGCTATAGGTGGTGAGTTTCAGTTTTCCATAGGCTGCCGGGTTCTTCAGGTTGATATGGATACTGTCTGCATAGAGGCTTAATCCTCCCATCATCTGGTTTTCCACTGTTCCGGCTGATCTGAGATCCCCGATTCCGAAGTAAGAATAGGGAGATACGGTCCCGTTTTGAGCATGCATACCATATGCGGTAAAGCATAGGATAGCCATTAGGATTTTTTTAACCATCTAGCGTTTGTTGTATTCCAGCAAATAATTCAAGCCTTCCAGGAGGAAATTAGAATGCGCAAAGATGGTATTTTTTAGTCGTTTAGACAAAAATTGAACATCGCCCCCTGTTAAAATAACTGTTAAATCTTCGAAACGGTTAGCGTATTGGGAAATAACTCCATCGATCTCATGGGACAAGCCGTTTAGAACCCCGCTGTGTATGCTGGTTTCCGTGGTGTTGCCTATAAAATCGGGGATCTCTTTTTGCTCCAGCAGGGGAAGCCGGGATGTATACTCATGCAGGGCCCTGTAGCGCATCCTGAGGCCGGGGGAGATAGCGCCACCAAGATATTCGCCATAGTCATTCAGCATATCGTATGTAATACAGGTCCCCGCATCGATGACCAGCGTGTTCCTGTTCGGATTAAAATAGAACGCAGCGGTTGCAAGGGCAATCCTGTCAACCCCAAGGGTATGTGGGGTAGCATAGGAATTTTTAAAGGGGGTACGGTAGGTATGGTCCAGGATGTGGACCTTGCAAAATATGGATAGCACATTAAGGTCCCGTTTGGCAATGGAGCCTACGGATGAAACCATAGCACGGCGGATACCGGGGAATTTCTCGAAAGTCACCTTCACCTGTTCCCGGAATTCGGTCAATTCCGCAGTGTGAAAATGCACCATCCGGTTTTTGTCAAAAACGGCGACTTTCAATAATGAGTTTCCGGCATCGATTATCAGGTTCATACAGCAAAGATGGAAAATAGAAAAAAAACAATTGCCATTTTTCCCGTTTTTTGTTTGAAGTTCCTAAATTTGAAATTATATTTGCCCCCTCCTTCGCACAACGCATTCGCTGGTGCTTCGGAGGGCGCAGGCCCTCTTTTATTTTGGAGAAACATTTTAGATTGCAGATATCTAGCCTATTCCGGTAGTGATCGGGAGTTTGTCCCTGGTTCTACCGAATTTTTCGGGCCGAAGATTATAGTGTCAAAGAATACAATTGAAATATTGGTACCTTAGCTCAGTTGGTAGAGCAACGGACTGAAAATCCGTGTGTCCCTGGTTCGATTCCTGGAGGTACCACTTAATGCACAAAAACCCGCTCCGCTCAGGAGCGGGTTTCCTGTTTCTTCAGGCGGAAGACCAAAGTAACAACGAGGCCCGCCAACAGCGGGGGGAAGTTAGTCCTGGTGAGGCCAGTATGCAGCAGGCAGTGGCAGTTTGGAGGCTTGGCCATTCAAAGTTTAAGGCTCAAGGTTCAACTTTTTTTTTAGTAGACATACCCTGAAAATTTAATTTGAATAGTATTTCGAACTTTTAAAATTGTAACATCACTTGGCCTTGTTGGCAGATACTTCTTTTCTTTTAATCACGCTTTTTAACGATTCACCTCCTGGGAGGGGTTAGGGGTGGGTCTACCGATTATAGCAGGCTGTGGACGCAGGCTGTAAGTGAACAATCAGGAAGCAGTAAAATCCCAGGTAGCCACTCAGTGGACGTATGCAGGTTTCAGTAAAGTGCATTTTATTCAAAGTTTAAGGTTCAAGGTTCAACGGCAGGGTTTGTATTGGAAAGCCCGCTTTCATTAGGATCCCGTAAACAGGAAACCGCCCACCGAAGCCAAGGATTTCTGTACACTTTTTCCAAAAAGAAACCAGCGAAAACCCCGTCATTCCGCGAATTCCAATAAATTTAAAACTTAGCAACTATTCCGCTTGTAGTTTGCAGTATGCCCCGCTAACTTTAGTACGGGGTGGGGTTGCAACCCCAGGCACAATACCGGTTTGTAGAAAAGCACTTTTCCGAATGAGGATTACAGAAATTGGTAAGCAGTGAACAGTAAAGAGGATGAGCTTGCCTGCCGGAGCCCTTCAGACTATATTGCGAATTTATTTAGCATAAGCAACTTAGCGAAGGGGGAAAGTGAATAGTAAGCGGTAAACAGTGAACAGTACTACGCTCTTCGTAGCCAAGAGCGAAGAAAGGAACAGTGCACTTTTAGTGACTTTCTGTTTGTTCTTTTTTAACGGAGTAAAAATGAACCAAAAAACTCCCTGGCTGATTAACAGATGTAGTAATTTGAAACAGTGAACCTGTAGTACTGCGAACTGCCACTGTATACTGCCAACTTCTTTAATAGGGCAAAACTTTACCTGTCCTCTGAAGCACAACGGCCTTCGTAGCCTTGGCGAAGAAGGCTGGCGTAGGACGGAATTTTAAATATTGAACCTTGAACAGACTGCGGAGAAGGTTTCTTTTTTGCATTACTTTTTGGACAAGCATAAAGGGATAAAAAGTTAATCTATGGATGTCTTTGATCTTTCCCGGGGGCAGCAGTGAAAGCAATCCCGTTTTTTTAAAGTTGGCAGTAGCAGTTTCAGTAAGCAATGGTCTTTTTGTAGCTCTACAGCAAACAGGAGAGCCACTTTTTGCCCGGCGGGGCAGGTCTGAGACAGAACTACGTCCGGGTCCGTCCAGAACAAACTCGAGACCGCAATAAAATTCCAATATTGAAAGCCCAGGAATCACTCCGCATGTACTTTGCAGTAAATAACACTAACTTAAGAGCGGGGTGGGGTTGAGACCCCATAATCGTATATGGTATTAGAAATATCCACTTGTAAGTTGGCAGTAGCAGTCTGCAGTGCTTGCCCTGGAAAGCCAGGGGAGGAGCTACGCGGAAATTTTGCTTTTTCAAATTCAGTATGAGCAATGGCCTGACCGGACAAATAGTTAAGGTTTAGGTTGCCCTTCTCCGAAGTATAGGCGAAGAACGCTTCGAAGGGTACCGCCACGCCAAAGCGTGGCGGCGAAGTTTCTGAGCCGGTTTTCCGCTGTGCGGAAAAATACCTGCGGAGAAGGTGTCTTTTTTGCATTCCTTTTTGGACAAGCAAAAAGGAATAAAAAAGAAACTTAGGGATGCCTCTCTCATTTTTCCAGGAGAAACAACAAAAACAGTTGGCAGGATCTTCTTCTTAATTATTCACAGTTTTGGAATAATTCCCCTCCTGGGAGGGGTTAGGGGCGGGTCTACCGATTATAGCAGGCTGTGGACGCAGGCTGTAAGTGAACAATCAGGAAGCAGTCTTCAGTCACAGTAGGCAGTCCTGGCCTTTCAAAGTTTAAGTCCAAGGTTCAACTGCAGGGTTGTATTAGGAAATCCCGATAACTATCGGGATTCAAGATTTAAAATTTCCTACCTCCTCTCTTGGATTCGGTGGGAAGGCAAGGTTAGAGGAATTTCATTATAAACACTGGGAGCAGCATTGAATTTCAACTTTCAGTCAACCTGTTCATAATACAATCCCGGGCCGTCACACGCCCACCAGGTTGCGATAAGCTTGTCTTCTGAGTCGAATTTCAATAGTTCCTTAGCTTCGCCGGAACAATTCGCGATCAGGTCGTTATCGGAATCATATGTCAGTTCCAGGTAATTCCCATCCTCAAGTTCCTCTATTTGATACGTACCCCTGGCTTCGGAAATGGTACCACCCTGTTCCCGTGACTTCGTGAATGTACCATCTGCTCCTAACAGGTAATACTCCTGCCACTCCATATCCGCTCCTGTAGCCTGCGGAACATCAGCAACCATACCACTCATGGCAACCAGTTCCCATTTCTGGGGTAATTTTTTACCATTCAGCAGAACGGCACTTTCCGGGTCAGTACTTTTGTCCTGGCAAGCATTCATCAAGATGATCGTAAGTATAATAATGGTTCGCAACATAAGATTATATTTTTAAATTCTATTTCCAGATGCAGGAAACCCACAGGAGTTGCTCCATGCTCCGAACAGAAATGGGGATATAAGGGAATATATGAATCTGGACTAAAGATCAGCAGATACTACTAACTGCCACTGCCCCCTCCTTCGCGGATGCTTCGGTGGCAGGCACTTCCTGCGCTATCTACTTCAAGGGTTTGACCATGATATCCTTATAAAAAACAATGCTGCCCGGATCATGGCCCTGCAGGGCAAACGTCCCGCCCTTAAGGGTCCGGTTATCCCCTGATCCCTCCCGTTTGGGATGTTCAGGTTCGGTATAATCCACTACAACCGTGTCGTTTATCTTAATGATGATCCGTTTGCCTTCCACTTTGATATATTCGGTATACCACTCATCGTCCGCAGCATAATTTTCAATTACGTCCTGTATGGCATATAAACTCCCGGTCCTCCTCCAATCCTCATGTGAATTATTTACCTGGACCTCATAACCATGGTCAGGCCATCCTTTCTCCTGGTACCGTGTATGAATATAGATCCCGGAATTTGCTTTTGGACGGGTCATAACACTGGCCTTGAATTCAAAATTATGAAAATGATGATCTTCTACATCGCCTGTGTAAAACAAATGCGCTTTTGGGCCTGCCACTTTTATCATTCCATCCTCAACGGAAAAGGTATCGGCATTTTCCCCGACTTGCCAGCCTTCCAGGTCCGTTCCATTAAAAAGGGCTATCCACCCTTGATCCGGCTCGCCTTTCATCTCCTGACTGCTGAGGGTGAATGAAACTCCAAAAATGAAGAGAAAAACTATGGGGAATTGAGAAATATGCTTCATCATTTTTTTATATTTATTTCGTATACAAAGTATAAAAAATTAACTTGCCCCGACCGGAATAACTGAATTAGCCTGAATGCAGGATATTGTAAGGGCTGTCAAGGATTCGGCTAACCGGAATTACCATGAAAAAGCGGGTAATCCTCCTTAAATTTTTCATAAATAACGAATATCAATTACCCTATAAGGACGCCGTATCGTAGATTTAGGGTTTGTTGAAAGGAATTAGATAACTTTACGTAAACGTAAACAGGAATATGGATTTAATCAAAGAAGCTTTGGACTTTGAACAGAGCACCCTGAGCCATATGTCGACCAGTGACCGGGTCGTCGCTTCCAGGGAAGCCAAAAGGCTGATTCTGGCTATAAATGAAATATACAAGAAGACCCGGGATGCTGACCTGATGGACCTTATGAAACGGCTCACTGAAAAAAAACGAAAGATCGAGAAACGCTTGAAAGGGAAGCCCATGACTTCTTAGATTCATAGTTGATTAGCAGTAGTACCATGTTCCCCTACCACCGGTTCCTCCTACTGGTCATTTTTTTAGGATAGAGGGGCTGTTTCCGGCCCGGGGAAGTCCTCAAAATAAACCCTTTGAAATTCTTCGATCTCCATACCGAACTTCCCATCCTTCGGGATTACCTGCTGTCGCGGGATTGGCTGGGTACTTCAGAAAGAATCCTACGCATCGATAAACCCGGGGAGGGTAATATGAACGTTGTTCTTCGTATTGTCACAAACCACCAATCTTTTATCCTCAAACAATCGCGCCCCTATGTTCAGAAATATCCGGAAATCGCCGCACCACTTGATCGTATAGCCGTTGAATATGAATTTTACAAAGCCGCCAACCCGGGTAATAAAAATCCACATATGCCCTCCCTGCTGGGATTCGACCCTGATCACTATGTGCTGCTGATGGAAGACCTGGGGCAATGTAATGACATGACGCACAGCTACGCCACACGGAAATTCCACCCTAATTTTCTGCAACAACTTATCAACCTCCTTTCCGACATCCACAGTACCCCTGCCCCTAAGGGATATCCTGAAAACAGGGTCCTTCGGGAATTAAACCACCAGCATATCTTTGTCCTGCCCTTTCGCCCTGACAACGGGTTTCCGCTGGATGAGGTACAACCTGGCCTGCAAGAGCTCTCCATGCCTTATAAAAAAGACAGCGACCTTAAAAAAGCAGTGGACATCCTGGGCAGGCAGTACCTTTCCCCCGGGGATACCCTGTTGCACGGAGACTATTACCCGGGAAGCTGGATGACCGGGAAGGAGCAGGTCTTTATCATCGATCCCGAATTCAGTTTTATGGGATTTGCCGCATTTGACATCGGCGTTATGGCTGCCCATATCCTTATGGTTACCATGAACGCGGATACCATAAAATCGATCCTGGAGGTATACCGGCATGATGTCGATACCAAACTGGTAGAGCAGGTGGCGGGGACTGAGATCATCCGGCGGATCATTGGCTTGGCGCAATTACCTGTAAAGCGTGATTTGCAGGAAAAAGAGTACCTTTTGACCCTGGCCCGGAAGATGGTCCTTCCTTAACCGACGGGTACGGATGATCCGGGGCAATACATCCATATTCTTCAAATTTGAACCGCTGACCGTGTGAAAAATCTAGTTATCCTCTTTGTATCAATGATCTTCCTGGCCGGGACTTCCTGTGAGGAGAATCAATCCATACTGCACATCCCTGAACCCCATAAAACCTCGTATGGGGCAGGGACTACCGCATTAGACAGGGACGCCTATTATGACAAGGTGCTGGGAGCAATTGTAGGATCAGCAATTGGAGACGCAATGGGAGCCTCTACCGAAATGTGGCACCGGACAGACATCCGCCGGAAATATGGCTATATTACCGGCCTCACCCCTGCCACCCGTGAACAGTCACCCGAAGGTACCTGGGAACACAACCTGGGACCGGGCGCAACCACAGACGATACGCGCTGGAAATTCCTGATGGTTACCTACTTAGCTGAATTTCCAAACGCTATGGACGCCGGAAAATTTGCAACTTTTATCTCTGATTATTACAAAGAGGTGGCAACCGGACTGGCAGAACCGGCAATAGTATCAGACCCGGATGTCCTTTCCGGCAAATTGGAACAAGTAGACTGGATACGGGAATGGGCAAGGGTAGCCATTGCCTACCAGGAAGGCCCTGAAGCCTATCAAAATGCATTGAACCGCTTCTATGGCGGGGAAATGTCATGCGCAGGCATGTTGTATTCCCCGGTGTTCGGGCTTCTTGCGAAGGATCCTGAAACAGCCTATACCCTCGCCTACCGGCATGCGCTTTTTGATATTGGATATGCGAAAGATATAACGGCTTCGGTGGCAGCAATGACCAACATGGCATTGCATTCGGCCAGTCTGGATTCCATCCTGAACACAACCGTTTTTACAGACCCCATGCGTTACCAGGATAGTAGGCTGGTGGGCCGTATTTCCAGTTCTATTGCTACTGCTTCCCGCAAAAATGTATGGCTATCGCGCGAGCGGACCCAGGCAGATTCCATGGTAATCAAGATACCCCCGGCTTTTCCCGGGTCCGGAAAAGCGTATGCCGAACAGGAGTACCTGTACAATCTTCTCGAAGCGAACGGGCAGGCTATTCCCTTCCACGCTGCCGAAATTTGGGAGATCCTGATCACCGGGCTTGAGTTTGGGGGAGGGGATTTTGAAAAAACCATGCAGTTTATTGTCAATTACGGACGTGACAATGATACGGTGGCTGCCATTGCCGGGATGATACTCGGCGCCCGGGAAGGATTTAATGCTTTGCCCGAGGAGTTGAAAACCACGGTGCTCCGGGTTAACAGGGAGCAGCTGGGAATTGACCTGGAAGGCCTTGCCCGAAAACTGGTTCCAGTGGAATCCCAGGCAGTGCACTAGGTGGACCGGCTACTTGCCTACCTGTTTTCATTGCAGTTGGTAGTCTTTCGTCACAGCAACCATCCCCAACCTGTGTATTCCGGACAGGCCGGAAACCTTGACCCTTGAAATCCGGATCCAAACCGGGATTACCAAATGGATTCGGCAGCACTTACTTCAAAACTATCGAATTCAAGGGGCTCTTTACCCTTATTCTCAATTTTAAGATCTGTATACGGGGCATTTGGAAATAATTGAGCCGTCATCACGTACTGCCCTCCATTGATAAACAATTCAACAGAAGAAGCATCCAGCAGCAGGCGAACCTCCACTTGTCCTGGAGGCAAATTGGGAATGGGCATCCGAAGGGGTTGTTTCCCAAAATCTTCCTGGAAGTCCGTTTTTCCTGAAGCGGAACGGTTTATAAGGAAATCATTCTCTATCCCGTCCATCGTCAATACCAAATCTTCGTCCTGCTCATTGCTAAACGTCAGCGTAAAATTACGGGAAGCCGTCCTGAACCGCACCTCTGACTGGTTATAATCCGGGTTTGAAATAACTTCAAGGCCGCCCTGTGGAATTTCAATTTTTTTGGCGCCTTCGGGTTTCAGTATGGTAGCAAGGTTTTCCAGTGGGTAGTTCACCAGGGACAGCGTATCTCCGAAATTCCGCAAGGACAATTTCCTGGGTACCGTCATGGCACTGCGCCATGTATCAGTGGGTGTTTGCATGGCATAAGCCCAATTGCTCATCCACCCAATAAATATTCGGGAACCGTCCGGCACATCGTTATAGGTAACCCCGGCATAATTATCAGGGCCCCAGTCAAGCCACCGTGTATCCGTTTGATCGGTTGTAAAATCAGTACCATTGAAATTACCTATAAAATATTGGGTTCCACTTCCACCATTTGGTGCCCCGGGATTGATACTGATAAGTAGCACCCATTTTTCCTCGCCCGACCCCTCAACCTGAAGTGGAAAAAGGTCCGGACATTCCCATACGCCGCCATGAGCGCCCTTATCCCTTCCAAACTCGCTCATAAACTCCCATTCCAGTAGATTGGCAGAACGATATAGCTGCGCATGGTCCCCGGCCACCAGGACCAGGATCCAGTTTTGGGTTCCTTCATTCCAGAAAACCTTGGGATCACGGAAATCCTTCAAACCATCTTTATTGGTGATAACGGGGTTACCCGGGTACTTTACCCAGATCTCCCCGTTATCCGTGCTATAGGCTATACCCTGGGTCTGGTAGTCTGAATCCCCAGCCTGCTCTTTATTGATATCGTGATAGGTAAAAATCGCCACAAGCGGGGGTGCATCATCTGTTCCCAAACCAGAAGTATTATTTTTATCCACCACAGCACTCCCGGAAAAAATATAACCGTTGTTGTCTGGAAACAAGGCTATGGGCCGGTGTTCCCAAAATACCAGGTCCTTGCTCACGGCATGCCCCCAGTGCATAGGGCCCCAAATTATATCTCCCGGATAATACTGGTAAAAAAGATGGTATACCCCATCATTATAGACCAGGCCATTGGGGTCATTCATCCATTTTTCAGCAGGCGTAAAGTGGTATTGAGGCCTGTATTCCTCCTGGAAAACGGCTACTTCCACAGATTCTTCCTTCACAGTACCGGATGTATCTTTTTTATCCTTACAAGAACTACCTGCCATGGTTAGAACTGCCAGGATGCTAATCCATATAATTTTCATGTAGTGAATACCTTTCCCTAAAAATACTTTATTATTTTGATTAAGGTCCTATTCCACCTTCAAGTATAAGGAGTTATACCAAAATGGTATCT
Organism: uncultured Flavobacteriaceae bacterium; assembly: GCA_963756115.1. GTDB lineage: Bacteria > Bacteroidota > Bacteroidia > Flavobacteriales > Flavobacteriaceae > JTS-RE37. The sequence goes on along the minus strand of CAVWMN010000003.1, from coordinate 1,299,612 downwards.
TTGCCTTCCGATACCAAAACTATATATCCGTGTTAAAATACATCCTTTTTTTATCGTTTATCCCCCTTTCGGTGTACCCTCAGGACAGCATGGACAAGACCCTAAAAAGGTTGAATAGGGGAAGCGTTGATTACATTTCAGTACCGGACCTGGCCAACAGCAGGGAATATATCATTCTGGATACCCGGAAAAAAGAAGAATATTCCGTTAGCCACCTGCGGGATGCTATTTGGGCAGGATACCGTGAATTCCGTATAGGTCATATTCCGGATTATGTTACTGATAAAAATACCCCAATTGTAGTGTATTGTTCTGTTGGCGTGCGGTCTGAAGATATTGGTGAAAAACTTAGGAAAGCGGGCTATTCCAATGTGAAAAATCTGTATGGGGGTATTTTTGAATGGAAGAATAAAGGATTCCCGGTTTTTAACATGGATGGAAAGGAAACAGACACGGTGCATGCCTTCAGTAAGCGTTGGGGAAAATTGTTGAAAAAGGGTGTTAAAGTGTATAATGATGCGGCATCAGGAAAAAATGGTAAGTCGAGGAACCACGGCTGATCTATCCGTCTTCCATAGCCTGCGTAAACTTTTGCATTCCATTTAAAATCCCGGCTTATAATTAAATAAACCCAAAGTTACCCCATGAACCTCAAGCAACCCCTGGATACCGATAAGCTGCTCCTGATTTTTACCCGGAATCCGGAAATTGGAAAGTGCAAGACACGGTTGGCGGCTACCATCGGGGACCGGACTGCACTGGATATCTATAGTTTCCTGTTGGATCACACGGTGCTTATTACCAGGAATTTAGCACTGCAAAAAACGGTGTATTACTCGGAGGAGATCTGGATGGATGATATTTGGGACAATCTGCTATACCATAAAAAGCTGCAGCAAGGAAGCGACCTGGGGGAGCGGATGGAGAACGCCTTTAGCGAAGGTTTCTCCGAAGGTTTTAGGCATATCATCATTATAGGGAGCGATATGTATGATCTTACAGAATCTGACCTCAACGCTGCGTTCAGTTCGCTAAAGGAACATGATTTTGTTGTGGGCCCTGCAACTGATGGAGGTTACTATTTGCTGGGGATGAATGCGCTGTACAAACCCGTATTCAGAAACAAGGCGTGGGGACAGAAAACCGTACTGGGGGAAACCCTCGGCGACCTCAGCAACAAAAAAGTTCACCTGCTTGAACCCCGGAATGACGTAGACGTTTATGAAGACATCAAACACCTGGCCGTCTTCCGGCCATTCTTAAAAAATTTGAATCAATGAGAAACAATGAACTGGAGGAGGCGACAGCCTATCTCCTCAACAAAGGATTTGACAAGCCGGAAATCGGTATAGTCCTGGGAACGGGGCTTGGCCAATTGGTAAAGGAAATTGAAAGTCCGATAGAGGCCCATTATAACCACATCCCTTATTTTCCTCTGGCTACTGTGGAATTCCACGCCGGAAAATTGATCTATGGCATTCTCCAGGGTCGAAAGGTCGTCGTGATGCAGGGACGGTTTCACATGTATGAAGGGTACGACCTGTTTGATGTCACCTACCCCATAAGGGTTATGCGCAATCTGGGTATCCAAAAATTATTTATATCCAATGCAGCAGGTGCCATCAACCTGAATTTTAAAAAAGGAGACCTCATGCTTATCGAGGACCACATCAACCTACAGGGTGGGTCTCCCCTCGCGTTTAAGAACGTGGCCGATTTCGGGGATCGTTTTGTAGATATGAGTGAACCGTACGACCTGAAAATGCGTACCACCATTCTGGAGATCGCTGCCCGGGAAAAGATCACGATTCACAGCGGGGTTTACGCTTCAGTGGTCGGACCCCAACTGGAAACCCGGGCTGAATACAGGATGTTGAAGATCCTGGGTGCAGACGCTGTTGGGATGAGTACAGTACCCGAAGTAATTGTTGCCAATCATTTACGACTACCTGTTGTAGCGGTATCCGTTTTAACAGATGAATGTGATCCGGATAACCTGCAGGCACTGGATATAAAGGAGATCATAGAGATCGCAGAAAAGACGGAGCCTAAAATGATCCGCTTGTTTAAGGAACTTATAAAGGAATTATAAATTTCCGGCCTGGTTCGGGGATGTTAAAAATTGATACGTATGAGCTATTTACAGGCTACCAATGATTTATACAAAGAAGCAGCCCTGACCCCTGACATTGGGCTGTGCTGCACTACCAACCCTGTATGGCAGTTCCCCGGTCTCTCTATACCAAAAATTATGCAGGAGATGAACTACGGTTGCGGGAGCACCGTTTCCGCCCAGGACCTGATCAACAACCCGCGGGTATTGTATGTAGGTGTGGGTGGTGGGATGGAACTCTTGCAGTTTGCCTATTTCTCACGGCAAAAGGACGGCGTCACCGGGGTTGATATCGTGGATGAAATGCTGACAGCCTCCAGGAACAATTTTAAAATCGCGGAACTGGAAAATGAATGGTTTAGCCGTGATTTTGTAAACCTGGTAAAAGGCGATGCACTGAACCTGCCGCTTGCAGATGAAAGTATGGACGTGGCTGCGCAGAACTGCCTCTTTAATATCTTTAAATCGGACGACCTGAAAAAGGCGGTAGCCGAGATGTATCGCGTGTTAAAACCTCATGGCCGACTCGTAATGAGCGATCCGGTGTGTGAACAGGAGATGAACGATACATTGCGGAATGATGACCGGTTACGGGCATTATGCCTCAGCGGAAGTATCCCTGTTAAGAACTATATCAAAGTGCTGACGGATGCCGGATTCGGCACCATAGAGATAAGGGCAAGAAAATCGTACAGGGTGCTTTCACCCAACCACTACCCCACTGATGAACTCGTTCACATTGAATCAATCGAAATCGCGGCTATCAAAGATCCCATGCCCAAAGACGGGCCCTGTGTTTTTACCGGGAAAACGGCGATATATTATGGGGGGAAACCCTATTTTGACGATCAAAACGGCCATGTGCTTGTCCAGAACCAACCACTTGCCGTATGTGATAAAACGGCAGCAGCATTGTCAGGGGTAAGTGGCCAGATCCACATCAGTGAATCAACCTGGCATTATAATGGCGGGGGATGTTGCTGATGGAGAGTCCTGTCCGCGAATACAAAAACTAACTTCACACCCGGTAGGTGAATCCTTATTTGTAAACAATGAACTGTTTTTTGATTTTTTTGGGTTGCCTTACTTTCGTATCTGAGGGTGATATGGTAAAAAACTGCCACCATTCCCTTAAGGTGGAGGAACATGCGGTGTTGCCTGCCCTGCAGCGGGCACCTAACCCGGGATTGAAAGAAAGCCCGGGGGCAGGATTAGAAAACAGGGACAATTCCTCAATCAGGGTTGCTTTGCAATGGGCAGATCACTCGGCCTGGGATTCCCTACTCAACCGGTATGTTGACGTATTGGGGAATGTGGATTATAAATCATTTTCCAGTGACAGGGGTAGCCTGGACGATTATCTCGATGACCTTGCCGGGAAGGAGCCTCCCGAAAGCATCGGGAAAAACGAAAGGCTGGCCTATTATATCAATTTATACAATGCAGCAACCGTACAATTGATCCTGGATAATTATCCATTAAAAAGCATTAAGGATATCATTTCCCCCTGGGATAAAAAAATGGTAAAAATGGGCGGCCGTATGGTATCCCTGGGTGAAATTGAACATACTATCCTCCGTAAGATGGGGGAGCCCAGGATCCACTTTGCGATCAATTGTGCTTCTTCCTCCTGCCCCAAACTGATGAACCGGGCTTTTACGGCAGACAAGATGGAATCGCAGTTGCAGGAAGCAACCGAAGGATTTATCAGGGATTCGGCTAAGAACCATATATCAAAAACATCCCTGCAATTGTCCCGTATCTTTAACTGGTACAAAAAGGATTTCACGGAAGATGGCAGCCTGATCGATTACCTGAACAAATTCGCCGGAACCACCATCTCCCCCAACGCAAAAATTACTTATCTGGAATATGACTGGAGTTTAAATGATGCGAAATAATCGTAGGCATATAAGTGTTATAATACCGGTACTTAATGAAGCAGCGTGTATTGAAAGCCTCCTTGCTTACCTGGATCCCTACGTTAAAAAGGATCTTGTTAAGGAGGTATTGGTTGTGGACGGCGGCAGCACCGATGGCACTGCTAAACTTACCGTATCAGGCGGGGCCCGTTTGCTGCATTCGGCAAAGGGCAGGGCCCGGCAGATGAATACCGGCGCCCGGGATGCCCGGGGGAATGTTTTTTATTTCCTCCATGCAGATACCATTCCACCCGCTAACTTTCACCTTGAAATATTCAAAGCCCTCTCCTCAGGCTATGGTGCAGGGTGTTTCCGGCTATCGTTTGATAGTGACAAGCTGTTCCTACGTTTCTTTTCATGGTGCAGCCGGTTAAACCTGCCCATATGCAGGGGTGGGGACCAATCACTGTTTATAAACCGTGAACTATTTGAAAGTATTGGTGGATTTGATGAAAGATTCATGATCTATGAAGACAATGAATTTATCGGAAGGATTTACAAGGCATCGCATTTCAAAATTATTCCCAAACATGTCCGCACTTCTGCAAGGCGCTACAGGGCAAGGGGGATGCTAAAACTGCAATACCATTTTGGGATGATCCATCTGAAGAAGTATTTCGGGACTCCCCCGGATAAACTCTATGAATATTATAAGCGGAATATCGCCTTATAACCTCAGGGAAATAAAAGCGCTTACTTTTCATAATCGAGCATAGCGCCTTCAGCAATCCATTTTGCAAGAGCCTGCCTGTTATCCGGATCCAGTATACGACGCTGGTCCTTACGGCTCCGGATATTCCCAATTTCTATATACGCCATGGCCGGATGTGTCTTTTTTACCAGGTAAAGGTTGCTCCTGTCCTCAAAGGTTCCGGTGTAAAGCCTGTTGGGCTGGTATCTCCGGTATTTCTCCTGGAAGGTTTTGTGAATACTGGCCGCCAGGCTTTTCCCGTTCGTGCTGTTTTCATGGTAGTAAAAAAATACGTCGATGTTCTGCCCTTTGCTCCTGCTGTCTACATGGGTCACGATCAGGCGTTGATATTTTCCTTTATTTTTCTGATACAGTTCATTGACCACATCAACCCTTTGCCGGAGCCTTGCCAATTGGTTCAGGGGTATCTTATTATTGGGGTAGACCACTTCATCCCGGTCCATTTCAAGGATCCGCTCATCGCGGATACCATCGTTTTCATCCCGCACGATTACATAGACCGTGGCTCCATGGGACAATAATTCCCGGGCGAGCCGCAAGGTTACGTCATAGGCGTATTCATCTTCAGAAATAAATTGACCTACATTATCAGTCATAGCCCCAGGATCCGGGCCCCCATGGCCCGATATCAGGTAAAACACCGTTCCTTTCAACCGTTCACTTTTGGGTTGCACCACTTCGTAAGCCGGCCCGAATATGGGGTAGGTTACCCCTTTTGCTGGCTTCTTTTTGACAACGACCTTTGTGGTGGGGCCGGATTTAGCCACGGTGTCCATGGCAACAGGGATCTTATAGGATTTCCCTTCATACAGGTGCACGCTGTCCCGAAGGTTCTCCAGGTTGAGGGCAATAAAATCATTATAGCCTTCATAAGGATCCAGGCCTTCTTTTCGCAGCAAGGAATAAATCCCGTCTCCTTTCCGGGCAATAACAGTCCTAAGGGAATCCTGTGAAAACAGGGATACCACAGGAAAAAGCAGGAACAGGAATCTAAAACGAATTTGTAAGGCGGGCACCGCTGAATTATTTATTGCAAAGGTTATCAAAAATACCATCCATTTCCAAAAACCGTGCCCCGGGGTGATGAATTGCCCTGTCCTCCGTGTGGAGCTACCTGCTGCCAACGGCTATCGGGTTGAATAAAACACAGGGGTATTCCAAAAATGGGCCTGGTCCTTACTGATATTTGTAAAAATCCCGGATCACCAGCTGCGCCGGTTTGTTTTGTGGAGTAAACCGGTTATCTCTTTCGCCCCCAGCCTGCCTATGGCTGATAAACCATTTCCATACAAATCCCCCTGCAAACCATTCTTCCCCCCAGAATTCCTCCAGGATAGCGCGGGTAGCATTGACCTGGGCAATCAGGTTGACATTTTCATCCTGGCTATCTGCCAACCAGGGTTTTTTGGCGGCATAATCCATACTTCGATAACCGTATTCTGTAAAAAGTACAGGTTTGTTTACCGTTTCGGAGAGCGCGGCGATCTGGTTCTTGTACCTTTCCCATCCCGCTTTGAGCTGCCCTACCGATGGTGTTTTTTCCTCAGACAGCGGGAAATAAGCATCGATCCCTATATAGTCAACATCCTCCCAAAAGGAAACGCGTGGATATTCATCCCAATTGGCTGCGTAGGTAATTTTGCCTTTAAAGATGCCTCTCACCTTTTGTATCAAAGCTTTCCAAAACACGGGCCTGTGCTTAACAAATTGTTCCAGTTCCGTTCCAATACAAAACACCGCAATATCATTGTCACGGGCAATCGCTGCATAGCTCATGATAAAATTTTCATATGACTGCTCCAGGCTTTCCCAGTCTTTCTCTGATTCCATTTCCAGTTTACCTGTAAATTCACCCTGCCATATCCAGATCTGCGGTTTCATCATTACGCGGATCCCATGCTTCTGCAGCATTTGTATATACTGTGCTGTGCCTTTCCGTGTTTCCCCAAACCACTGCCTGTCCGTATCAAAAATTATCTCAGGGGACCCGGAATCCCGAATGAAGGCAAAGGGCATCACTGCAGCATAATTGGCATTCAGGTTAACCACTTCCTGAATGTGTTCGACGGCAACTTCCTCCCTGGAAGCTACAAAGCTCACCCCATTGATTTTTGGGGAAACCTGGCCGGAACAGGAACCCTGGATGAAACACATCATCAAGACTGCTACCCGGATCATGAAATTAATTTGAATCTAAGGTAGGATTATTTTCAGAACCGCTTCAGGCTTTTTGACATTCCGGGGATATCAGCCGGGCTTTCGTAAATGGTATTTGGGGCTTCCCCGGGTCCAGGTTACATTATCCTGCTGTATATTTATATTTATTCTAAATTAAACAGAAGCCTTAAGGTAGTACCTTTAAATACGACAGATACACAGTAAGTTTATATACTTCATGGAGCACATTGTTATTATTGGCAACGGGATATCCGGCGTAACAGCGGCCCGTCATATCCGCAAGCTCTCCGGTAAGAAGATCACCATCATTTCTGCCGAAACTGACCATTTCTTTTCGCGCACTGCCCTGATGTACGTGTATATGGGCCATATGACCTTTAAACAAATCGAGCCCTATGAATCATGGTTCTGGGAGCGGAATGACCTGGACCTGGTGAGGGGTTTTGTACAGGCAATCCACACGTCAAAAAAGGAAGTGCAACTGGCAGACGGTTCCGTCATAGCCTTTGATAAACTGATCATAGCCACAGGCTCCCTGCCTAATAAATTCGGATGGCCCGGGCAGGATCTGGAAGGGGTCCAGGGGCTGTATTCCAAACAAGATCTCGACTTACTGGAGGTAAATGCACCCAACAAGGAGATTTGCAAAAGGGCGGTCATCGTAGGGGGAGGCCTTATCGGGATCGAATTGGCAGAGATGCTGAGGAGCCGGGACATCCCGGTCACCTTTCTGGTCCGGGAGAAAAATTTCTGGGACGGGGTACTCCCGGACGGCGACGCTCAAATGATCAATGAACACATCCGGGAACACCATATAGACCTTCGGCTGGAGACCAACCTTGTGGAAATAATTGCCGATGATTCCGGAAGGGCCAGGGCCGTAGTGACCGATAAGGGGGAAACCATCGCCTGTGATCTGGTGGGCCTTACCCCGGGGGTCTCCCCAAATATCGGTTTCCTCAAGGGCTCTGATATAGAATTGGGGAAAGGGGTCCTGGTAAACCGGTTCCTGGAAACCAACATACCGGATATCTATTCCATCGGTGATTGTGCCGAGCAGCGCGAACCCATCGGCAACAGAAGACCCGTAGAATCCGTATGGTATACGGGCCGCATGATGGGGGAGGTGGTAGCACAGACCCTATGTGGCAACAGGATGGCCTACAAACCCGGCCATTGGTTCAATTCTGCCAAATTCCTGGATATCGAATACCAGACCTATGGCTGGGTATTCAGTACAGCGGAAAAGAAAGACTATGAAGCACATTTCCACTGGAGGCACCCAGAGGAAAAATGTTGTATCACCGTATCCTATCATAAAGAATCAAGGAAATTTTTAGGCCTTAACACCTTTGGGATCCGTATGCGCCATGAAATCATTGACCAGTGGCTTACTGAAGGGCGCATCATAGAACATGTGATGGAATATCTCAGGGATGCCAATTTTGACCCGGAATTCTATACGGCTTATGAACCCCTTATCGTTGCCCGATTCAATGAAGAAGCGGGCACGCAAATCAGGCCCCGTAAAAAAAGCTGGAAAAGAATTTTTAAGTATGCCTGAACCAATAAGAAAACGCACTACAATTGACACGCTGGTATGAATTCATTTGACAAAAATATGTCCTTGACAGGGGAACCACCGAAAGCGTTGAGCCCTATGCAAAGGCTCGCCGTGGTGATAGGCATGGCTGGATTGTTCATCGTTTTGCTGGCCACCCTGAACGCCGGATTTAACAATAAGGCCCTTTGGCTGACAATTGCCGTATCCGCCATTTTTGCCGGTGTGTGTTGGTTTACCTATGAAGCCTATGCAAACAAAACCAAAGGCATAAAAAATGATGGTGTCTGGTTTAAATCCATTTCGAGCCGTGGGATCTGGGGCTGGCTTTTGGGGATTGCCCTCACCGGGTTTTACATAATCCTCTATTTTTATCCGCATTACCTGGGCCTGGTAAAGGATGGTGATAATACGGGCATTATCGCTTTGTTCGACCCGCTCAGCAAAACGCTCAGCGGTAACCCGGCGAGCCAGTGGTTTGTTTACGGCACATTGTATACCGTTGCAATCCTGGCTTTCGGGATCAAGTTTATTTGGAAATACCGGCACAACCGCTATGAGATCATCCGGACGGTAAGTGTTATGTTCTTTCAGACCGCATTTGCGTTCCTGATCCCCGAAATCATGGCGCGACTCAATGGGGAACTTCCTTATTACGACCTAAAGAATATATGGCCGCTGAATTATTACAATTTTGAACGCTATCGGGTGGACAGCTTTATAGATGCGGGAGATATCGGCATCGCCATGCTGATCTTTGGCATTCTCTCTATTTTTATCATTACACCTATCCTCACTTTTAGGTTTGGAAAACGGTGGTATTGTTCCTGGGTCTGTGGTTGTGGCGGCCTTGCCGAAACAGCCGGGGATCCCTTCCGGCACCTAAGCGATAAAAGCTTGTCTGCATGGAAGATCGAGCGGTGGGTTGTACACAGTGTCGTGGTATTTGTGACCCTGATGACAACCGCCGTAGTGTACTCCTACCTGGGTAATGATAGCAGTAAATACTGGCTGACAAGAGATACCTTCCTTATTGGAGTGGGCCTGTTGCTGACGCTGGTTTTTACCGCGGCTATGGTATTTAAAAAGGAGGAATTCCGGAAGGATGCCAAATTTGGGGCGATCGGTTATTTTCTGATCATCATGGCACTCATTGGGTTGCATTTTTTCGGTGGCGACAAGAACCTTTTCCTGTTCCAACCCGAAACCCTTAGGAGGACGTATGGATTTTTGATTGGCAGCATCTTTTCCGGGGTTATTGGCACCGGTTTCTACCCGATCTTCGGAAACAGGGTCTGGTGCCGGTTTGGCTGCCCCATGGCTGCCATCCTGGGTTTTCAGCAACGCCTTTTTTCAAGGTTCAGGATTACCACCAACGGTGGACAATGCATATCCTGCGGGAATTGTTCCACGTATTGCGAGATGGGGATAGATGTTCGGGCTTATGCCCAAAAAGGGGAGAATATTGTACGTTCCAGCTGTGTGGGTTGCGGTATTTGTTCGGCAGTTTGCCCCCGGGGTGTATTAAAGCTGGAAAACGGTCCTGTAAAAGGCCGGATAGAAAGCCGGCAGGTTTTGCTTGGGAATGATGTGGACCTGATGGACCTGGTACATCAGAATGAAAAGATGTGAAAGGTGCCATAAGGATTCCGGATCCCCTTCAATTATTTATAAACCTTTATGAATACAGGAGCCTGCTGGTATTGGTATGTGGTATCAGTCAGCACCTTTAATTCCCTTGTTGCCCAGTCCATCACGCCAATATGGAATTGTGTTTGCCCCGGATCGAAAAGTTCAATTGCCAGGTAATTACCCTCCGGTGACCAGTCGTGCCATCCTTCATTCAGTTCATTTTCTGTTAATTTCCAGTTCTTTTTTCCATCCGGGGAGATCGCAAAAAGGCTGTACTTTCCATGTTGAAAGGATTGGTAGGTAATGAAGTTTTCTGGGAGGTTCCATCGGGGGGGACCCGATTTATATTCGTACCACGCTGCTGTTGTGTCATTTTCCGGGTAATGGGTCAGCTGTTTTAAATTGTTGCCATCTGTACCGATCTGATACAACTCATCCCGGAACCCATCCTCCTGCTTGGATTTCTTATGAGCCCCCCGGAAAATGATCTCATTACCAGACCGGGAGAACAGCGGGTCCGTAAAATAAGCAAGATCCGGTTTCACACTATCTATCACACTACCATCGGAACCGATTATAAAAAAGGCATCGGCTATACTGCTGTGAGGCCTGACTATCAGTTCGGAACCATTCTTTCGTGCGCTTTGCCAGCTATCTGCCAGTCGGATCGGACTAACCTTTTCTTTTTGGCTGCCATCTGCCTGCATCCGATACAGAAAATAATTCCGGGAAAGTGTATCCTGGTCTGAAACATAATAAATGGTATCCCCGTAGGCAAAATAACACCATTCCACCCCTTTCAGGTTGGTAATATTGGTTTTGTTACTGCCATCCAGGTCCATCAGGAAAACATCATAATTATCCTTTTCAGCATCGACAAGTACATTATATGCAATCTTCAGTTCATAGGCAGTTGATTGATCCTCATCGGATTTTTCTTGTGTCTTTACGTGTTCTTTACAGCCCGCAAGGAGCATGAGCAACACCAACAGGGAAGAGGTTGCGCTTCCGGGTATACCAGGTCTGTTTCTAACCTTGAGCCAATTGTATTTTGTTATCTCCATAATCCAAGAATAAGCCCGATTAGGGTAAAATATAAGATAATATACCCACCATTGATCATGATATACTTCCAGGACCGTAATTCAAACAATGCGATCACCGTAAATATCATGGCACACCATCCAAAACCGGTTAAAAATCCGGCGGTAACCCCCCACACCCAATCCGTATCGGCATCACCAAGGAAAAATGCCATATTATAGGACATCACCAGGGCAAATACAAAACTGAGGGTGTATAATTTCCCCATGCTGACTTTTTCAAAATCCTTATCATCCAAATGGTTCTCTTTTTTCCAACTTTTGTAAAAAAGTACTGGTGAATACCACAGTGCACCCATCATGAGGTTTAAACCTGCACAGGAAAAGACAGCCCAATGGTTTATGATCATTCCTTCCATTTTTTGAGTTTTATGATTTAAACAAATATCACCAGGAAGAAATGGAAAGTATTGTAAAAAATTTACCTTATCGGGATATAATGGGGCCATTCTCCCTGCTCTTCCAGGTATTTTTGGGGATTAATCCCGGAGAAGGATTGAAAATCCTTGATAAAATGGGCTTGGTCATAATACCCGCAATCAGTAAAAACGGAAGGCCAGTCAACCTTCAATTTATTATGTATCCCCGCAAGGATCTCATTGAAACGAACAATTCGATGCAATTGTTTAGGAGTCAGACCCACATGTTTTTTAAAAAGGAAGATAAATTGTTTCTGGGAATACCCTGATTTCCGTGCCATCGATTTCAAATCAATACAGGCAGGTTCCTCCAATATCCGGCTAACAAAATGCTGAACAAGTTGCCCGGTAAAAGTAACTTTGCCCAAACAGTTCATCAGCCAGCATTCTGCTATCTTAATTTTTTGTTCCGGTACTGTTTCCAATTTCATTTCTTCCCTTACTTGTAAAATAGCTTGTCCGAATATTTCATTGGCAGCCACAACCTTATTGGTAAAGGCAGCTAACGATGTATTGACAAACTGGAAAACGCCTCCGGGTTTAAAAGTGATGACCATCATTTCAGAATCTACTCCGGAACTGATCGTAAGATATTCTGTATGCATACCCGAAAACCAGGTTTTGGAACATTCCTGTTTTTTAATAAGGCTGCTATTGTCGTAGATATATTTCGGACTTTCCCTGAGATCAATTATCAAATTGGTGGTACCATCCGGGACAAATTTATCCTTTTCGTGTTCAGGCTGATAGTCCCTGTAATAAACAATCTGTTGCACGCAGGTATCGAGTGGCGACTCCGGTATGTGGCTAATAAAGATCATCCCGTACTAATTTACCGAATTATCAGTTTGAAAATTAATTTTGTTAGTTAGTATTCTTTTAGCGTCTAATTATTCATTCTAAACGACTTACTTTTACGTAAATAATTTTAATGGCCTGCATCAAAGTTATCATTCCCGCCTTCAACGAGGCTGATTCCATTGGCAGGGTCATTGATGAAATTCCGGACATAGTTTCGGAGGTTATTGTGGTTAGCAATAATTCAACCGATACTACGAGGGAAGTGGCCCTTAAGGCGGGGGCAACCGTATTGTCTGAGGATCGAAGAGGCTATGGTTATGCCTGCCTCAAAGGATTGGAATATGTAGGGAAACAATCCAATCCCCCGGACATTATCGTATTTATTGATGGGGACTACTCGGATTATCCCGGGGAACTTACCCAACTGGTAGCGCCGATAGTAAATGGGAACACAGATTTGGTAATCGGTGCAAGAGTCCGGGAATTAAGGGAACCGGGAGCCATGACACCACAGCAGGTGTTCGGGAACCGGCTGGCAACCTTTCTTATGAAAATCCTGTTCGGGTCCCGGTTTACGGATCTGGGACCTTTCAGGGCGATAAAATATGACAAGTTGCTGCTCCTCTCTATGGAAGATAAGACCTATGGATGGACGGTGGAAATGCAACTAAAAGCACTAAGGAATAAACTGACATATACCGAAATACCAGTACGTTACAAAAAAAGAATTGGTGTTTCAAAAGTATCAGGTACCGTAAAAGGTAGTATATTTGCAGGCGTTAAAATCCTGGGTTGGATATTTAAATATAGCATAAAGTAAAATGGGAATGATATTGGTCTACATAATCTTGGTGATTTACAGTTTAGCACTCATGCTTATTTTCTTTTATAGCCTCGCGCAACTGAACCTTTTGGTAAATTACCTCGGACATAAAAAAATGATCGAAGTGGCTCCCAAATTCAACCTCCTGGATCCCAGGGAAATACCTATGGTCACCATCCAGCTCCCGATCTATAACGAGGAATACGTTATGGAACGTCTGCTGGAGAATATCTCGAAGATAGAATACCCTAAAAGCAAACTGGAAATACAGGTACTGGACGATTCCACGGATGAATCCGTTTTGGAAACTGCCCATATGATCAGGGCTTTGCAGGAATCCGGATTGGACATCCAACATATCCGGAGGCAAAACCGGGAAGGTTTTAAAGCTGGTGCCCTGAAGGAAGGGCTGAAAATAGCAAAAGGTGAATTTATCGCAATCTTTGATGCCGATTTCCTGCCTGACAGTGACTGGCTTAAGAAAACGGTAATCTATTTTAAGGATGCCGAAATAGGGGTGGTACAAACGCGCTGGGGGCATATCAACAGGGATTATTCTACCCTGACCCGGATACAGGCCTTTGCCCTGGATGCCCATTTTACCCTCGAACAAGTAGGCAGGAATGCCAAGGGGCATTTTATAAATTTCAACGGAACAGCAGGAATCTGGCGTAAGGAGTGTATCCTCGATGCCGGTAACTGGGAAGGGGATACCCTTACAGAAGACCTGGACCTCAGCTATAGGGCACAGTTAAAAAATTGGAAATTCAAATATCTCGAGGATGTGGAAACCCCCGCAGAGCTTCCCGTTGTCATCAGTGCTGCACGGTCCCAGCAATTCCGTTGGAATAAAGGAGGCGCCGAGAATTTCAGAAAGACCGTCTGGAACGTTGTCAGCTCCAAGAATATTTCCTTTAAGACCAAATTCCACGGCGTGATGCACTTGTTGAACAGTTCCATGTTCCTGTGCGTATTTACCGTGGCCGTTCTGAGCATCCCCATGCTATACATCAAAAATGCCTTTGTGCAGTTCGGTTGGTTATTCGAGGTCACAGGTTTCTTCATCGTCAGTACCATTATCCTTTTCATTTGCTATTGGTTTACCTATAAAAGCCTGCAAGGCAGTGGTTTTGATAAATTTGTAGACTACATAAAATTGTTTTTTACTTTTTTCTCAGTGGCCCTTGGATTTTCATTGCATAATTCAATTGCCGTGCTGGAAGGACATTTTGGCAAACGGAGCGAATTTGTAAGGACCCCCAAATTTAACCTGCAGAGCCTTACCGATAATTGGAAGGATAACAAATATTTGGCTAAAAAACTATCCCCAAATATGATCATCGAATTCGGTCTGATGGTCTATTTTCTTTTTGGGATGTACAGTGCCATACCCCTGAATGATTTTGGGTTGTTCCCGTTTCATTTTATGTTGTTCCTCGGGTTTGGGTTCGTCTTTATAAAATCCATTACCGCCAGGGCCTAGTCCCCGGGCGAAAACTTGATCGCTGCATACAGCCACGGCCCATAATCTTATTTTTCCATTAAGACAGGTCCCTTCCCCGTTATTCATCAAATTTTCTGTTCTTTGCAATATCACGCCAAAGAACAATGACCTACCGTTTGATATCGTATTGGAACCTTCATAAAATTCCCATCCTGATGGTCCTTGCCAGCCTGTTGTTCTATGGCTCTTTTGCATATGACCTCCACCGCACCGACGTCATTAAGCTGCTCATGTTATACGGGGCGCTGTTCTTCCTTTGTTTTAAACTCATACAGTTTGAAAAATATAATTATAAGTTCCTCCTCGCCGCGGGGATTCTTTTCCGCCTGGTATTCCTGTTGGCAGAACCTAACCTTTCCCAGGACTTTTACCGGTTTATTTGGGATGGAAAATTGGTGCTTCTTGGTATCAACCCCTACTTATTTTTACCTGACGAACTAATAATACAAGCCGACCTGGCGATAGCAAACGCCCGGGAACTTCATACGGGTATGGGAAGCTTAAGTTCCGCCCACTACAGCAATTATCCGCCCGTTAACCAACTGCTGTTTGCCCTCGCGGCCTGGGTGGGCGGTAAAAGTATCCTCGGTACCGTGGTGACAACCCGTGTATTGCTGATCCTTGCAGATATCGGAATATTTTATTTCGGCAGGAAGTTGCTGCGGCAGGTAAACCGTTCCCCCCATCTTATTTTCTGGTATTTCCTCAATCCACTTATACTCATTGAACTTGCCGGTAACCTCCATTTTGAAGGCGTAATGCTATTATTTTTTATCTGGAGCCTGTACCTGCTATCGCGGCTTAAATGGATCTGGGCTGCCGTACCTTTTGCGATTTCCATATCGGTTAAACTAATTCCCCTGCTGTTCCTGCCCCTGTTTATCAGCCATTTGGGGATAAAAAAAAGTGCAATCTTCTACGGGGTGACCGGCGGATTCCTCCTTATTTGTTTTTTCCCCTTTTATTCCCCGCAGTTCATCCATAATTATACTGAGACCATCGGGCTTTGGTTCTCCAATTTTGAATTCAATGCAGGTCTTTACAACCTTATTAAGCAGCTAGCGATGCAATTTGATGTAAAACCCTGGGAACTGATAAAAGACTATGGGAAAATAACCCCCTTTTTGGTTATACTAATTGTGGCTGCAGCTACCTTTCTGCGGAAAAACCAAAATATGGGTGTCCTGATGGGTTCCATGCTCCTGATATTATCTGCCTACTATTTCCTTGCATCTACCGTACATCCCTGGTATGTCATTTTCCTGGTGCTCCTGGCAATCTACACGGATTTTCGCTATCCCCTTGTTTGGTCCGCATTAATCATCATGAGCTATACGGCTTATGCCAACCCGGATTTTAAAGAAGATCTGGCCTTACTCTTTGTTGAATATTTCTTTGTCATCGGATTCCTATGCTATGAAATCGTTAGATACAAAGGCCAAAAATTGGTAATTCGTAAAAATTAGAGGGCTGTTTATGGTTTCTGATTTAAATTTGTACATTTGATTCAGGATGAGAAACGATACTACATTCACTATTACTATGAGGGCAGCTGTTCCAACAGTTCTTTTTGCCCCTGTCCGTCCCCGCCCGTAAGGGTGCATCCTTATTTTTGGAAATAGGTGAGTCCATTTCCGCGAGACGACAAACTTCATTTTAATCTTATTCAATTACATAACTGGCAGTGGAAATAAATATTGCTAATGCATCACATATCAAATACGCGGAAATTATAAGCGAGACTATCGCTGAATCCGCCAAGGTAAGGGGAACAGGAATTGCCAAGAGAACTCCGGAGTATATCATAAAACGCCTGCAGAATGGCAATGCGATCATCGCGCTTGATGGGGATAAATTTGCAGGGTTTTGCTACATTGAGGTGTGGGGGCACCAAAAATTCGTTGCTAATTCAGGACTTATAGTACATCCGGATTACCGGAATCAGGGGCTTGCCAAAAAGATCAAACAAGCCATTTTTGAGCTTTCCAGAAAGAAATTTCCGGATGCCAAGATATTTGGTATCACAACCGGCCTGGCTGTCATGAAAATGAACTACGAACTGGGCTATAAACCGGTAACTTTTTCCGAGCTCACAGATGACCCTGAATTCTGGAAAGGATGCCAGACCTGCAAGAACTTTGATATCCTTACCCGGACCGAACGAAAGATGTGCCTGTGTACCGGGATGTTATTCGACCCGGCACAAAAACCCAAAGTAAACAAGGAGAAACTGAACAGCAAGGCATTTGACAGGTTAAAGAGGATAAAAGAAACACTCTTCCTAAAAAAGAAAAACCAATGAACAAGTTAGTGTTAGCATATAGTGGCGGACTGGATACCTCCTATTGTGCAAAGTATTTGTCCGAAGAGAAAAACTATGAGGTCCATGCTGTTAGTGTAAATACAGGAGGCTTTTCAACTGCCGAGATAGCAAAGATTGAGGAAAAGGCCCTGGCCCTGGGGGCGGCATCCTATACTTCTATAGACGCGGTTCAGTCCTTTTACGACAAGGTGGTGAAATACCTGATTTTTGGCAATGTGATGCGGAATAATACCTATCCGCTCTCCGTTAGTGCTGAGCGGATCATCCAGGCAATTGAAATTGTCAACTTTGCGAAGAAAACGGGCGCCACAAGTATAGCGCATGGAAGTACAGGCGCCGGAAACGACCAGGTCCGGTTTGATATGATCTTCCAGATCCTTGCCCCGGAACTGGAAATAATTACGCCCATACGCGATAACAGGCTTAGCAGGGAGGCTGAAATTGCCTACCTGCAATCAAAAGGAGTGGCGTATTCCTGGGAAAAGGCCCGGTATTCAATCAACAAAGGCCTCTGGGGTACTTCTGTAGGCGGCAGTGAGACCCTTACCTCACATTTGCCGCTCCCTGGCAGCGCCTATCCAAGCCAGCTGAAAGAATCCAAACCCGTGGATTGCAAACTCACCTTCTTAAAAGGTGAGTTGGTGGGGATAGACGGGGAGGCCCTTAAACCCGTCGATGCGATCATCAAACTGGAAGAACTTGCCTCCGGGTATGCCATAGGCAGGGAGATCCATGTAGGCGACACGATCATCGGGATCAAAGGCAGGGTTGGATTTGAAGCGGCGGCTTCGCTCATTATCATCAAAGCGCATCACCTGCTCGAAAAACATACCCAGAGCAAATGGCAGCAGTTTCAAAAAGACCAACTATCAAACTTTTACGGGATGCTGCTCCATGAAGGCAATTACCTCGATGATGTAATGCGCAATATCGAAGCATTCCTCTCCGATTCCCAGAAAAATGTGTCGGGTGAGGTCTATATCACTTTACATCCCTACAGGTTTGAACTCAAAGGCATCTCCTCTCCGCACGACCTCATGAATGCTTCTTTTGGCACCTATGGGGAAGTCAATAAGGGCTGGACAGCTGAAGATGCGAAAGGATTTATAAAGATCCTCTCCAATCCGGGGAAAATTGCACACACCATAAATGAAAAGCATGATTAAAGCAGGCATCATAGGAGGCTCAGGCTACACGGGGGGTGAACTCATCCGGTTGCTGCTGAACCATCCCGAAGTGGAAATCGATTTTATCTTCAGTACCACCAGGGCCGGGAAAGAAGTTTCCTCAGCGCATCCCGACCTGTTAGGCCTTACATCGCTGGCATTTACGGATACCGTGAATCCGGAGGTCCACGTGGTGTTCCTGTGCCTCGGGCATGGGAATTCATCTGCTTTCCTCCGGGAACACTATTTTGGAACTGATACCAGAATCATTGACCTTAGCAATGATTTCCGGTTACGGAAAGATGCTGAATTTGAGGGTATGAGATTCGTCTATGGCCTGCCCGAACTTTTCAGGGAAAAAATCAGGACCGCCACCCATATTGCCAACCCGGGTTGTTTTGCGACAGCCATACAATTGGCCCTGCTGCCCCTGGCCGGTGCAAATCTACTGGCCAGCGATGTACATGTAAATGCGGTTACCGGAAGCACCGGCGCAGGTGTCAAACCCTCAGACAGCACCCATTTCAGCTGGAGGGACAGCAATGCTTCCTGGTATAAGCCATTTACGCACCAACATCTGGGAGAGATCCTTGAGAGCATCCAATCGCTGCAGGACAATGCAGGGGAAGTATACTTTTTGCCCCATCGGGGGAATTTCACACGGGGTATCCTGGCCACGGCTTATACCCATTTTCAGGGGACGGAATCAGACGCCATAGACCTGTATTCCGCATTTTACAAAGATGCCGTATTTACCCAAATGGCAACTGAGCCTATTCATCTGAAACAGGTGGTGAATACAAATCAATGCCATATCCATCTGCACAAACACAAGGACACATTATTGGTCACCTCCGCTATCGATAACCTGTTAAAAGGGGCTTCAGGTCAGGCTGTCCAGAATATGAACCTGATGTTCGGATTCCAGGAGGCGGAAGGCCTGCGCTTAAAGGCCGGGGTATATTAATAATGCAATGAACAACCATATGGGTGCCGATCGATCTAAAAATAAATCCTGGCCAACCCGCGGTAAGTAAAAAAATCAACGAAAAATACATCATGAAAATAGCCATCATAGGAACCGGAAATCTGGGGCTTTCCATAGCCAAAGGGATACTGCACACCAACGGTGCAACCTCTATGTACCTTACCAAAAGGCATGTGGAAAGTTTACGGGAGTTCGAACAATACGGAAACGTAAGGATAACAACAGACAATCAAAAGGCAGTGCAGGAGTCGGACATCCTGATCTTCGCCGTACAGCCGGGACATTTCGAAAGGATCCTCGTGGATATAAAACACCTGTTAACAGAAAAACATGTGGTAATATCCACCATTACCGGATTTGGCATTGACAAAATGGAGGCTATCCTTGGGCGTGATACGTATATCATCCGAAGCATGCCCAATACGGCTATCTCGGTGGGAAAATCCATGACCTGCATCTGTAGCAACGAAGCCGGGAAAAAAAGGATCGACCTGGCTAAGGCCATCTTTAACAGGATGGGGCACACGCTTGATATCCCGGAAGAACGCATGCAGGCAGCCACCGTAATATGCGCCAGTGGTATAGCCTTCTGGATGCGCCTGATACGGGCTACAACCCAGGGTGCCATCCAATTGGGGTTCGATGCCCAGGAAGCCCGGGAATTAGCCGTCCATACCTGCAATGGTGCTGCCGAACTGCTGATTGAATCGGGCAACCATCCGGAGCAGGAAATAGACCGCGTGACTACCCCCATGGGCTGCACTATCCAGGGCCTGAATGAAATGGAACACCAGGGCCTGAGCTCCTCCCTTATCCGCGGGATGGTGGCCTCATTTGAAAAGATAAACGAATTTAAAACTGTTACAGCAGCAAAATAACAGAAGAACCTGTCTCCACAGGCACCTATTCAACGACAGAACTGAAAGCATGAAATTATTTGACGTATACCCCCTTTACGATGTTACCCCGGTAGCCGCAAAAGGCATTGTTGTCACAGATGACAAGGGGGAGGAGTATCTCGACTTTTATGGGGGGCACGCCGTGATTTCCATCGGGCATTCCCACCCCCATTACATCCGAAGGATAAAGGAACAACTCGATAAAATAGGGTTTTACAGCAATTCTGTAAATAATCCCCTGCAGGAAGAACTGGCCTGGAAGCTGGGCCGTTTGTCGGGCTGTGATGCCTATCAGCTTTTTTTGTGTAACTCCGGGGCTGAAGCGAATGAAAATGCGCTTAAAATGGCCTCTTTCCATACTGGAAAAAGCAGGGTAATCGCCTTTGAAAACAGCTTTCATGGGCGGACTTCCGCTGCTGTGGCAGCAACGGACAATCAAAAGATAAATGCTGCCATCAACCGGCAGCACCAGGTAACCTTCCTGCCCTTCAACGATACTGTAGCGTTCCAAAAAGCCATTGGCCAGGGCGATGCCTGTGCCGTTATCGTGGAAACGATACAGGGGGTCGGGGGTCTTGATGAACCCAATGCTGAATTTTACCAGCTTGTAGCGGGTACCTGCAGGGAACAGGGAGTGGTTTTGATTGCGGATGAGGTGCAGTCCGGGTTTGGAAGGAGCGGTAAATTTTTTGCCTTCCAACATCATGGAATTGAGCCAGACATCATCAGTATCGCCAAAGGAATGGGCAATGGCTTCCCGGTGGGGGGCATTTTGATCCACCCGTCCTTAAAAGCCTCCCACGGATTGTTGGGTACAACATTCGGAGGGAACCACCTTGCGTGTGCCGCCGTCCTTGCGGTACTGGAAGTTATTGATAAAGAAGGGCTGGTCCGGAATGCGGCAGACCTGGGGGCCTATTTCAGGGACGTAGCCGTTACGATCCCCCAGGTTAAGCGGGTTAAGGGGAGGGGACTGATGCTCGGTCTTGAATTCGATTTCCCGGTGGCAGACCTCCGTAAAAGACTGATAACCAGGCAGCATATATTCACAGGGGGTGCCAAAGATGCTGCAGTTTTGAGGATACTTCCCGCCCTGAACATAACACAAAAGGAACTGGACCTCTTTTTCAGTGCTTTAAAAAAGGAATTAGATTGAAATTGAACTAATGAAACACTTTCTCTCGGTACAGGATATAGATTCCCTTCCAAACTGGATAGCTTCAGCCCAAAACCTGAAAAAACACCCGCAGGCCTTCCAAGATCTGGGTAAAAACAAAACCCTCGGCCTGCTATTTTTTAACAACAGCCTCCGGACACGGCTAAGCACCCAGAAAGCAGCTATAAACCTGGGTATGGATGTCATTGTCATGAATTTCGGTGCCGAAGGATGGGCCCTGGAATATGAAGACGGGACAGTGATGGACAAAGGTTCTGCAGAACATGTCAAAGAGGCTGCCCGGGTTGTCGCGCAATATTGTGATATCATCGGGATACGGGCATTTGCGGGTTTACAGGACAAGCTAAAGGATCAGGCCGAGATCGTCCTGAATAGCTTTGCTGCCTATGCGGGTATCCCCATCCTAAACCTGGAAGGCTCCACAGGGCATCCGCTGCAGGCACTTGCGGATGCCCTCACAATCGCCGAACATGCCCGGGATGTAAGGCCGAAAATTGTGTTATCCTGGGCCCCGCATCCACGGGCGCTGCCGCATGCCGTCCCCAATTCATTTGTGGAAATGATGCGCCTTCAAAAGGCAGATTTTACGATTACCCACCCCAGGGGCTACGAATTGGATCCGAGAGTCACAAAAAATTGCCATATTGAGTATGACCAGGACAAAGCCCTGGAAGGTGCAGATTTTGTTTACGTAAAGAATTGGAGCAGCTACCGGGAGTACGGAAAGATACTGATCAGGGATACCGGGTGGATGATGACAGCAACCAAATTGGGAAAAGCTAAATTTATGCACTGCCTTCCCGTTCGCAGGAACATGGTAGTGGAAGATGCAGTTCTGGATGGCCCCCAGTCACTGGTAATGGAACAGGCCAACAACCGTACCTACGCAGCTCAGCTAGTTCTGAAGGAGCTGCTGGAAAATATGGGATAATAGGAGGTACGGGATCATTCCCATAAAACAATGCCCAGGCACAAAACAAACAGTATGAAACCACCCTTGTCGATCGTCAAAATAGGGGGGAATGTTATCGAGGAGCAGCAGGCACTTGCGCATTTCCTGACTACCTTTTCGCGCATGGAAGGGGCTAAAATCCTGGTGCACGGTGGTGGCAGGAGGGTAACGGAACTGGGCTTGCAACTCGGCATAGCCTCCCGGCTTATTGGTGGAAGGCGTATCACGGATGCTGCCAGCCTGGAACTGGCCGTGATGGTGTATGGGGGGTTGGTAAATAAAGGTATTGTCGCACAACTTCAGGGGCTAGCCTGTAATGCCATAGGTATGAGCGGGGCAGACGGCAACGCCATCCACGCACATAAGCGACCCGTGAAGGAGATTGATTATGGCCTGGTAGGCGACGTTGACGGCATAAATGCCCATACGGTTTCCAGCCTGTTGGATTCCGGTTTTACACCGGTATTCTGTGCCCTGACCCACGACGGTAAGGGGCAGTTGCTCAACACGAATGCAGATACCATCGCCTCTGAAATGGCAATTGGGATGAGCGATCTGTTCGAGACAACCCTGTATTACTGTTTTGAAAAAAAAGGGGTGTTGCAGGATAAGGAAGTGCCGGATTCTGTTATCCGCAAAATCGACCAGGAATCCTATGCGGAATTGCTTAAAGATAAAATAATCGACGAAGGTATGCTGCCAAAACTGGAAAACTGCTTTCATGCACTACATCAGAATGTAGCCCGGGTTTGTATTGGAAACAGCTCCATGTTATCCCCCGGTTACCAAATGTATACAACTATTACATTATGAAAAAAGAACAGCGGCAACTTACGGAAATGGCCATTGACCTGCTGATGCAGTTGATCGCTTCCCCTTCGTTTTCTTCTGAAGAAAACGGTACGGCAAACCTCATTGAAAGTTGGCTGGAAGTGAGCGGCGTATCCTACCATAGGAAAATGAATAATGTTTATGCCTTTAATAAACATTTCGATGAAACAAAACCAACGCTGCTGCTGAACTCCCACCATGATACCGTAAAACCTAATTCTGCCTATACCCGTGACCCCTTCCTACCAGCGATTGAGGACGATAAGTTATTTGGTTTGGGAAGCAATGATGCAGGGGGAAGCCTGGTTTCCCTGCTTGCCACATTTGTGTATTTCTATGAAGCAGAAAACTTAAATCACAACCTTGTAATAGTGGCTTCAGCTGAAGAAGAGACTTCGGGGCCCAATGGATTAAACAGCATGCTGCCCCTGCTGCCTCCAATTGATGTCGCCATTGTTGGAGAACCAACCCTGATGGATCTCGCGATTGCTGAAAAAGGGCTGGTCATATTTGACGGGATCGTAAGGGGTACCCCTTCCCATGCTGCTCATCCCAATACGAACAATTCGATCTATAATACCATATCGGTATTGGAGTGGTTCCGGGATTATAAATTCAGGAAGGTTTCAGACCTGCTCGGGGACGTAAAACTGACAGTTACCCAAATACAGGGAGGGAGCCAGCACAATGTAGTGCCTGCCCAGGTTGACCTGGTAATAGATGTCCGGGTAAATGATTGTTATTCAAACAAGGAGATTGCTGACATCCTGATGGCAGATGCCCCCTGCGAATTAATTCCCCGGTCCCTGCGGCTGAATTCATCTGCTATTAGTCCGGACCATGCCCTGGTCAGATCCGGCCTCGCCCTGGGCAGGAGTACGTATGGGTCCCCTACCCTATCTGACCAGGCAACATTGAGTTGCCAGTCACTTAAATTAGGGCCGGGCGACAGCACGCGTTCCCATTCTGCAGATGAATATATATATGTGTCTGAGATCCGGCAAGCCGTAGACTTGTATATCCAGCTCCTGGAAGGTTTCCTCCTGGAAGGCGGCAAACAAGTTTAATTGAGTAATTTTTAGTAAAAGCAAGCATATGAAACTCTGGGATAAAGGTTATGATACCGAAAAGAAAATTGATCAATTTACGGTGGGGGATGACCGGCAACTCGATCTGGTCCTGGCACCATACGATGTACAGGCGTCTGCGGCACATGCAAAAATGCTGGGTTCTATTGGTTTGCTGACAGAAGACGAAGTCACCGCTTTACTAAAGGAATTGAACAACATAGGGAAGACCATTCAAAATGGGGAGTTTACCATTGATGCGGATTTTGAAGACGTTCATTCCCGGATCGAGTATTTGCTCACGGAGAAACTGGGTGATACCGGTAAGAAGATCCATACGGCCCGCTCCCGGAACGACCAGGTTCTGGTGGCCATGCAACTCTATTTAAAGGCGGAGCTCTCCGGGATAAAAACCCAGGTATATGACCTCTTTGGAATGCTTATCGGCCTGGCTGAAAAGCACAAGACCACATTATTGCCGGGGTATACCCATATGCAGGTTGCAATGCCCTCCTCTTTTGGCCTATGGTTTTCAGCCTATGCTGAAAGCCTGGTTGATGACCTGTATTTTATCAATTCCGCATACCGTATAGCGGATCAGAACCCGATGGGGAGCGCGGCCGGGTACGGGAGCTCCTTCCCTATTGACCGGCAATTTACCACTTCAGAAATGGGATTCAGCACCCTTAAATACAATGTAATTGCTGCTCAAATGGGGCGAGGGAAGGCAGAAAAAGCAACGGCCTATGGTTTGGCAGCCGTTGCCTCCACGATTTCCCGACTTGCGATGGATATTTGCCTGTATATGAGCCAGAATTTCAATTTTATTTCTTTTCCTGATTCCCTTACCACCGGCAGCAGTATCATGCCCCATAAAAAGAACCCGGATGTTTTTGAACTCATCCGCGCCCGGTGTAACAAGGTACAGTCCATACCAAATCAAATCAGCCTGGTCATCAATAACCTTCCCAGCGGTTATCACAGGGACCTCCAGGTTGTTAAGGAAATAATCATTCCGGCCATTCAGGACCTGAAAGCCTGCCTGGAAATGATGCAGTACAGTTTACGGGAAGTCACCGTCAACAAAGATATCCTATCAGATCCGAAATATGATTATCTCTTTAGTGTGGATACGCTAAATGTGTTGGTTCAGGAAGGTATGCCCTTCCGGGATGCCTATAAACAAATGGGAAAGGAAATTGAACAGGGCACCTTTAAGCCGATGCGGGATATCAACCACACCCATGAGGGTAGCATCGGGAACCTCTGCCTGGACAAGATCACGAAGAAAATGGAAGCAGCCTATAAAAATGAAGGGGCGTGATCTGAGGGTAGCGGTACGAATGCCCTGAACACGGAGTCCTGTCATCAAAAAAAGCAGGAGTACCTCCTTGAAGGTTAGTACGGAATCAATATCTTTAATCCGGATACTCCTGCTATGATCCTTTTGTATCCGGAAAGCATGCAGAATCCGAAGGAACGGAAAAATGAGAGTATGGAATTGATCCCGATCAAAGAGACCCGGGCGGAAAATCCCGGTTTCCTGGAGAACCCAATTTTACAGGAAAGTTTAGGTATGTGTATCGAATTCTATACAAAGGTGGGCTTCCACCCCCCCTGGATCTGCTATTATCTTTTCGATCACGGTTATCCAATAGCATCCGGAGCATTTAAAGGTCCCCCCGTCAGTGGCAGGGTAGAAATCGCTTATGGCACCTTCGAGGAGTTCCGCAGCAAGGGGATTGGTGGCAAGCTATGCCGGATGTTGGTCGATCTTGCGCTTCATGCCGATCCTTCAGTTACAATTACGGCCCGTACGTTGCCGGAAAAAAATCACTCCACCCGTATACTCGAGAGGAATAATTTCCGCTTGCTGGGAATAGTAAATGACCCCGATGACGGGGATGTCTGGGAGTGGGAATATACAAAACCTGCCATATAAACCGTTATGCCGGAAAATAATCGACCTTAACCAGGAAATTAATTCGGGGATGCCGGTATTCGAGGGCTTCCCCGAAGTCTGGATTACCCCTCATGTAACCCACGAGGAATGGGAGGGCATTGAAAACAGCGAAACAGCTACCCGGGCTGTCTTAAAAATGGTGCGTGGGGAACATACCTGGACACATGCAATTGCCATAAACCCTGGGGACCGTCCCTATAAGTAGCCTCCATTCGGTTTAGTGAACTGCCCATCAAAATAAGAGGCGCGACTGGTTCCCCTGTCCGTGCAGTTGCTGTAGTAGATGGCTGAACCTATTTTTTCAATCCCAGGGCGTTGATGTTCCTTCCTATAAGGTAACCCTGTTCAAGACCCAGTTCAATGGCTTCCTTATAATGAATCCCGCCATATAACCTGGAAATGGCAGCTTCCTCGGCCAAATCATAAAAACTGTCAAAATGCCGCGGGGTTCCCGTAATATCTGACCGGGACTCATGCGTGCGGTCTGTAAAACTGTAATTATCCCCGAATATATCGGTCATTATCTCTGCCAATGCACCGGATTGCACAGAATGTCCGGAGGTATATTCAGGAAAAGGCGGTGTAGTAAGCAATGGCATCCAATCAGGATCTATGTGGGCCTGAATATAGGTTACAGGCCTCATGTAATTATACTCATACTTGCACTTCCAGCAGGAAATAAAGGCATCAGAAATACCGATCCCCAATTTGGCAAAAGCCGTAACAGCCTCATCAAGTGGCAGGTCATTTTCCTTTATCAGTTGGTTCAGGATAGAGATGGAGTGCCCGGGGGGCGTTGCCGTAGTTACCGGGTCATCCGACCAGAATCTTGCGATTACCTCTTGTTCCGGGGTCAGGTTGTTCACCGTACTATAAACTTCCATGGCCCTCAGGTAAAAAGGGGAGTCTACTTCCTCAGAATAGGAAGGGGGAATTACAGGTTGGGTGTCATCGATATCTGAAGTCAAAAAAGGCCTGTTGTTTCCCCAATAGGGCTGCAGGGCCGTGAGGTAACCAGGTGGTGTAGGCACCCATAAACCCGGTCCGGTTGGCGGTACATAATCCGTCGGAAAATTATGCTGGTTTCCGTCCTTTCCACCATCTGAAGTAGACCATTCCAGAATTTTTGTGGCCACATCGGCTGCGAGGGCCTGCGAATTGGAGTACACTTCCTCGCCCACATCCGATACAAATTGGTCATGGTATCTGGCCTCCAGCGTTGCGATTGCCACCAGTCTTTCGTCAGATGCACTGGCATAAAAATAAGAGGTCATTTTTGCCAGCACTGCATTGGCTACAGCGGGCCAGTGATAGCGCTTATTTTCATCCAAAACCGTGGTGATCTCCAAATCGTTCAACTTCCCCGAAAAGGACACCTGGTCCGGTATTCCCGGAACGATAGCTTCATAAAGCGCAACCCCTGTGTACCCGAAAGCACGGGCAGCTACCGGGGGCGTGTATCCCGGCGTTTCCGCTGTAAGTGTTTTTATCAGGGCATACCATTCTACAATGACCGCGGAATTAAATTCACCGGCTGCCTTCTGGTTTTCATGAAAAATTGTTTCGTCATCCTTCTTACAGGAGATGCCAAGCAGCACTGCTCCCAAAGCCACGACGGCAAAAGATTTAGGTTTCATATGGACAAAATTTAGCAGTATCTAATTTAATTAAAATTAGCCCCTGTTGTTGAATTTAACGGCTAGTTATATACGGTATAAAATGATACAAAGATTGTTGGCAGGGAAAGAATCTGCAGCGTTAAATTCAGGCTCTGACCGGCAGTATTGACAACAGGCAGCCTGCCCGTTATTTGATCATGCCTAGGTTGATAACTTCCTGCTTGGTAAGTGGGCGCCAATGGCCCCGTGGCAGGTCTTTTTTGGTAAGTCCGGCAAACACCACACGGTCCAGCTTAATGACATCATATCCCAAATGTTCAAATATCCGTCGGACTATGCGGTTTTTACCGCTGTGAATTGCAATGCCTACTTCCTTTTTAGGAGAATTCTCAATATAGCTCACATCATCAACGGTGACCATCCCATCCTCGAGTTCAATCCCTTCACGAATCTGTCTCAGATCATCGCTTTTTAAATTTTTGTTCAGTTCCACATGATAGATCTTCCGAACACCATGTTTGGGGTGGGTCAGCTTTTTGGTAAGGTCCCCGTCATTGGTAAACAATAACAATCCTGTAGTATTCCTGTCTAGCCTCCCCACCGGTACCAGTCGGGCCCGGGATGCATTGGAGACGAGTTCCATAACCGTGCGGCGGCCTTTTTCGTCACTTGTTGTTGTAATGAAATTTTTGGGTTTGTTGAGAAGAATATATTCTTTTTTTTCAGGGTTTAAGAGACGGCCATCGAATTTTACCACATCTCCTTTCGCTACCTTAAAACCCATTTCAGTGACAGGTTTACCATTGACCGTAACATTTCCTGCAGCAATGTAAACATCGGCCTCCCGCCTGGAGCAAACCCCCGAGTTGGCCAGGTACCGGTTAAGCCGGATCAGGTCCGGGTTGGAAGGTTGGCGCGGTGCCGTGCTTTTTTTTATAGGGGAATTCCCCCTGGCATAACTTTTCTTTTTAAAGTTACCGCCTTGTCTGCCGGAGGCTTTCTTATCATTATTGAAATCGGATCTGGCCATAGCTACACTTTTGCGCAAAGGTAGAGAACAGATACCTGCCTTTGCAAGTATTGCCGGAAATTATTAGTCGCTGAATGGGACCGTTTATTCGGGGTTGCCACCAAAGGTTGCCATCGCATTCGTCCATTGTTTGGTTGGGACCAATCCGGCAAGCACTGTTTTTAACAGATCCCTACTTATAACAATCTGTTGAGCACAAGATCAATATCGATCAATAGTATACTAAGAACACCGGATACAATGATAAATTTGAGGATATTATGCAGCCAGACATAGTGCCTTTTAGAATCGGATCGCCACAAAAGGATCAGAAACAGGATCAGCAATACAATGCTTCCGATAAAATAAATATACATCTTTCCCACATCATACTTATATATCAGCAAGAGGGCGGGAAGCAGCGTAATAAGCACCAGGATGGTTATACAGCTCTTGGCAAAGCGGGCACCATATAAAATAGGAATTGTTTTGTAATTCTGTGCGAGGTCACCGGCCATATTTTCCATGTCCTTGATCATTTCCCTGGCCAGGATGAGGAGGAAGAGAAAAATAGCATGCACAAAGATGACACTTTCAAAATTTTTGTAATAGACAAAAACCGCAAAGAAGGGGGTAATGGCAAGGACAGCAGAGTAAATATTTCCCAGAAAGGGTACTTTTTTAAGCTTGTGTGAATACAGCCATATGGCAAATATATAGGCCGAAAAGAATAACACGGCACGAAAGGAAACATAGCTGGCCAGGAAAACGGATAAAAAGTTCAGGACAAAATAGGCAGATAATTTGGTATTCTGACTCACCAGCCGATCCAGCATACTCTTTCTGGGTTTGTTGATAAGGTCTTTTTCCGAATCGTAAAAACTATTGATGATATAGCCCCCGGCTATAACCAGGGCAGAAGCAAGGACGATCACAAAAAGCTGAAGGTCCAGTACCACCTTTCCCAGGGGCAGGTGTGGGGAAAGTATAAAAATGGACGCCAGGTATTGTGCAAAAGCGATCACCAGGATGTTATATCCCCTGACGACGGAGAACAGGCTTAGGAATTTTAAAAGGAGGAGCTTATTTTTCCGACTAAGCATCACAGGGCCACATTAGAAGTTGTAGACCACTTCCAAATTATATCCCTTAAGTGCCTTTTTTGCCTTTTTGATATCTTCCGTGAACCCAAGTATATAACCGCCACCCCCGGATCCACATAGTTTGAGGTAATATTCGTTACTGTCTATCCCCTTTTTCCACAGTTTATGGAATTCCTTAGGGATCATGGGTTTAAAATTGTCAAGCACCACATGGGAAAGCTGCTTTAAATTCCCGAAAAGCGATTTTACATTGCCGTTGATAAAATCTTCTACACAGGCATCGGTGTGTTTGATAAACTGATCCTTAAGAATTTGTCGAAAGCCTTCATGTTTCATCTTTTCCATAAAGATCTGTACCATCGGGGCGGTCTCCCCACTGGTTCCGCTGTCGAGCAGGAAAACTGCCCCACTACCTTTCTGATGTTGCGAAGGAAGGCTTGTAGATTCAATATTATCCTGGGAATTGATCAGTATGGGAAGGCTTAAATAACTGTTCAGGGGATCCAATCCGGAAGATTTCCCGTGGAAAAAAGATTCCATCTTACCAAAGATTGCCTTTAACCTCAATAATTTTTCCCGGGTCAGGTTTTCCAGGACGGTTATCTTTTCCTGTGCATACTTGTCATAGATGGCTGCAACCAGTGCCCCGCTGCTACCTATGCCATAGCCCTGCGGGATGGAACTGTCAAAATACATTCCGCCTTCCAGATCTTCTCGCATGGCATCCAGGTCAAATGAGATTAGCTCCGGGTCCTCTTGCTGAATTGCTTCAAGATATTGGAGGAACTGCAGTAACTTTTGATTGGATTTTATAGTGGTCGCATTCGGTTTAGTGCCCGATTTCAATGCTCCTTTAAAAAAATTATAGGGAATGGATAAGCCTTTGGAATCCTTAATGATCCCATATTCCCCAAAGAGGAGGATTTTAGAATAAAACAGAGGTCCTTTCATGCAAACTTGAGAATTGATCCGATTAAGTTAACGTTTTATTTGCACTTTTATGCTATAATAACGGACTTCCGAGCACCGGATCCTAATTGGTCGCAAATATACTGCCCCTTTTCACAATAAGCAACCAGCTTATCTTTAATAAACTTTTTTACGGTCTCCGTATCGCTTTCAGGATAAAGCAAATGAACATTGGCACCGGCATCCAGTGTAAAGCAAACCATGGTGCCTGTACGCTCCCGGAAGGACCGGATTTCACTGATGACATGTAATGTATTGGGTTTCATCAAGATAAAATTAGGGCTCCCGGTCATCATCATGGCATGGAGTGTCAGTGCTTCCTGTTCCACGACCTGCACAAACCCGTGGAGGTTGCCGGTTGCAAGTATCTGCCGGAGCTTCCCCAGATTTTCATTGGCACCTTCGAACCGCTGCCGGGCAAAGGGATGCTTGTGCATGAGGTCATGGCCTACGGAACTGCTAACCTGTTTTTGCCCAACATCGATCAGCAAAATAGTATCCTGATAATTTTTATATACGGGGTGTACCTCGTAAGGGTATGGTATGCCGTAGAGATCGGAACTCCCTTCAATACCCGGATGGGCGCCCCATTCCACAAGTTCTCCCTGAATGCTCCTGCAGGCACTTCCCGATCCCAGCCTTGCCAGGAAGGAAGCCTTCCGCGTGAAAAAAAACAGATCCATGTCCTGATTTTGGTTTTGTTCCATTTCCATCAGGCAGGAGGCAAGGGCGGCCATGCCACTTGCAGAGGATGCAATACCGCTGCTGTGCGGGAAGGTGTTGGACGTATGAATGGAAAAATGGAAGTCGCGCAGGAAAGTGAGGTATGGTGCTGCGCGGGTGAAAAACGTATGGATTTTTGGTTTAAAGTCATCCCGTCGTTTTCCGTCCAAAAGCAATTCAAATGAAAAGTCGTCCTTCCTTTCCTTTAAAGGTTCGTAGGATACGGAAGTTACGGTTGCACAGGAATCAAGCGTAAAGCTCAGGGAGGCATTGGCAGGGATCTGATGGGCACGTTTGCCCCAGTATTTTACCAGCGCAATATTGCTGGGGGCAGTCCAGCTAACGATACCCGATTCCCTGGGCCTTTCCTTCCTGAAGGGTATGAAGTCATTTTCGGTCATGAACATCAATTTTTACAAAGATAGTTTTTAGCAGCTTTTGCGATAGTTTCGACAAAATTTTATTACTACATTAGTTTTATACATGATGGCCATTTGAAAAAAAAAATACTCTATATCATTATTTCGGTAGCGGTTTGCCTGCTCATCGGCTTCCTCACCGGTATTGTGGTACAATCTTCGGTAAATGACTGGTATGTTTCCCTCAACAAGCCCTTCTTTAATCCACCTAACTGGGTCTTTGCACCCGTGTGGACCATACTTTATATCCTCATGGGGGTTTCCGCAGGCCTTGTCTGGGCAAGGGGTTTTTACCATATATGGGTAAAGACGGCCCTGTATCATTTTGCCTTTCAGTTGGTATTTAATGCGCTCTGGAGCATTGTCTTCTTTGGTTTTAAAAACCCGTTCTGGGCCCTGCTTGTCATCCTTGCACTGCTGGTACTCATCCTCTTAACTTTTAAATGGTTCAATATTGTCCATAAAAAGGCGTCCTACCTCCTTATCCCCTATTTTATCTGGGTGTGCTATGCGACTTTGCTCAATTATAAGATCTGGGAAATGAATTAGACTTTTACCGGATCCCGGGAATGGCCGGCAGCCGGAAACAGTTGAATACATACCAGTGCGGGTGATGGCGATCCGGCACTTTACATTGTTGCTAAAGATAAAATCCTCAAAAGGACGCCACCGCTGTTCATAAGGAACTAAACAGATTATGCAGTATAAAATAATTCTGTTACATTTAGTCACTGGCTTGCCAGGCAGTACATCCTTTAATATGCATCCATGGATCAATATATTTTAGCACTCGACCAGGGCACGACGAGTTGCCGTGCCGTACTCTTCGACAGAAAGGGGAGTATCATTGCCATAGCCCAGAAGGAATTTACCCAATATTTTCCGGAACCCGGATGGGTGGAGCATGATGCCAGGGAAATCTGGTCTGTCCAGGCCGGCATAGCGGCTGAAGCGGTGACCAAAAAAGGTTTGAAAGGGACAGACATTGCAGCGATTGGCATCACCAACCAGCGTGAAACCGTGGTAGTATGGAACCGCCACACAGGAGAACCTGTCTATAATGCCATTGTATGGCAGGACAAGCGGACGTCCGACTTTTGCGACCAGTTAAAAAAGGAGGGGAAATCCCAGATGATACGCGAAAAGACTGGTTTGGTTATCGATTCGTATTTTTCGGCCACCAAGGTCAAATGGATCCTGGACACTGTTTCAGGTGCGCGGGAAGCAGCAGAAAAGGGAGACCTGCTATTGGGGACAATAGACAGCTGGCTGATATGGAATATGACGAACGGGGAACTCCATGTTACCGATGTAACCAATGCCTGCCGTACACTCCTTTTCAACATCAATACGCTGGCCTGGGACCCTGAACTCCTCGAAGTGTTTGATATCCCGCCCGGGATGTTACCCCAGGTAAAACAATCCAGCGAGGTATACGGGTACACCAGTCCCAATTTTTTCGCCAATAAGATCCCCATCTCCGGCATTGCAGGGGATCAGCAGGCAGCCTTGTTCGGGCAGATGTGTACCCGGCAGGGCATGGTTAAAAATACATACGGAACAGGATGCTTTATGTTGATGAATATCGGGGACAAGCCTATAGTTTCCAAAAACAACCTCCTTACTTCGGTTGCCTGGCAGATAGACGGCAAAACACAATACGTCTTGGAGGGCAGTATTTTTATAGCAGGTGCTGTTGTGCAATGGCTGCGGGATGGTCTGAAACTGATCAAAACCTCAGCGGAAGTCGAAAAATTGGCCTCCTCAGTACAAAGCTCCGATGGGGTTTATGTAGTACCTGCCTTTGCGGGCCTGGGTGCCCCCCATTGGAACCAGCATGCAAAAGGAACCATTTTTGGGTTAACACGCGGCAGTACGGATGCTCACCTTGCCCGGGCGGCTTTGGAGTCTATTGCTTACCAGACCATGGATATCCTAAAGGCTATGGAAGCAGATTCCGGGATTTCAATTAAGGAGCTCCGGGTAGATGGAGGCGCCACCATTAATAATACGCTGATGCAATTTCAGGCAGATGTCCTCAATACAGAGACTGTAAGGCCAAAGATCATTGAGACCACGGTAATGGGTGCTGCATTTCTGGCCGGACTCGCAGTGGGTTACTGGGACGGCCTGGAAGAGATCAAAAAGATTTGGCAAACCGATGTCCGTTTTGAGCCAACCCAGGACCGCGAGGATATTGAGAAGGGCATTTCCGGATGGTACAGGGCTATTAAAGCATTGGAATATTGGACCACTAACTAACCATATAACCACTTATTATGACACCATTTATTGCGGAGATC
This sequence comes from uncultured Flavobacteriaceae bacterium, assembly GCA_963756115.1. Taxonomy (GTDB): domain Bacteria; phylum Bacteroidota; class Bacteroidia; order Flavobacteriales; family Flavobacteriaceae; genus JTS-RE37. The sequence continues at coordinate 1,265,333 of CAVWMN010000003.1, read as the reverse complement.
CTGGGAACCATGCTCCTTATCACCCTGGGTTGCGGGGTTGTTGCTAACGTTCTTCTCAACCAGACCAATGGGAACAACTCCGGTTGGATCGTAATTACCACCGGATGGGCACTGGCGGTATATGTTGGCGTAGTTGTAGCCTCCCCGCATAGCGGCGCGCATTTGAACCCTGCAGTGTCCATAGGATTGGCGGTTGCCGGTAAATTTGCATGGGCCAGTGTGCCCTCCTATATCCTGGCCCAGTTTACAGGGGCTATGATTGGGTCAAGCCTTATCTGGGTGATGTATAAGAAGCACTTTGATATCACCGACAATGCCGAGCTTAAAAAAGCTGTTTTTTGTACGGCGCCTGCCATCCGCAATGCACCCTTTAACCTTTTAAGTGAATTGATCGGCACATTTGTCCTGGTCTTTTCCGTCCTCTATTTTACGGATGCCACCCTCACTGATACCAAGACCGTTATTGGGTTGGGATCCCTGGGCGCACTTCCGGTAGCGTTTGTAGTTTGGTCTATTGGACTGTCATTGGGAGGAACCACCGGATATGCCATCAACCCTGCAAGGGACCTGGGACCACGGATAATGCATGCTTTGCTACCCATCCGGGGTAAGGGCAACAATGACTGGGGCTATAGCTGGGTGCCGGTGATCGGCCCTGTTTTCGGGGCCGTAGTGGCGGCTTTGCTGGCGGGCTGGCTTACAGGAATGTAATTCCTACTGCTTCCGGTTTACAATGGCCTTTGCGGCAATATAGGCACTGGTCCAGGCATTTTGAAAATTAAACCCCCCCGTAACGGCATCTACATTGATCACTTCCCCCGCGAAATAAAGATTGGGGTGAAGTTTGCTTTCATAGGTCTTGAAATTGATCTCGGTAAGGTCAACCCCGCCGGCTGTTACAAATTCTTCTTTAAACGTACTTTTTCCATCAACTGTAAATTCACTGCCCGTGAGTTGGCGTGCCAGGTTTTCCAACTGAATTTTAGACGCCGCTGCCCATGTCAGTTCGCGGGGTATATCGGAGGCAAGGACCAGATTGCTCCAAAGACGCCTGGGGATATCCACTGCATTTGTCCTCAAAATAGTTTTCCTGGATTCCACCTCCTTAACCTGCATCAGGTGGGACAGCATTCCCTCTGTAAAATATTCGGGCAACCAATTCACCCTGATCCTGAAATAATAGCGGTACTCATGTAAGACCCGGGCCCCCCATGCTGATAATTTTAAGATGGCCGGGCCGCTCATCCCCCAGTGGGTAATCAGTAAGGGGCCTTCAGCTTCCAAAGTTACCGGCTTGCTGACCTTACTGCGTAATGCAGCTATAGGGCGGGAATTTTTTCCCGGGACCACAGTGATCCTGGCTTTCGTGCTGATACCCTGGATGCCTGCGATGCGGTCATCCTTGATATTGAAGGTAAACAGGGAGGGCACAGGGGATTCTATATGATGCCCTAAACTACGAAGTACCTGCCATATTTTGGTGCTGCTGCCGGTAGCTACCAGTACCTTGTCAGCACTATAAGACGTGTCCAGCGCCACTACCTTCCACTTAGGATCCGATGACCCTCCGGGCGCAGCAAAGGGCACCAGGTCAATCACATTCGTATTTTTCAGCAGCCTGATGCCGTTAAGGTCCGTTTCCTTTAAAAAGCAATCTATGATGGTCTGGGAAGAGTTGGAAACGGGGAACATCCTTCCGTCCGCCTCCGTTTTCAAGGGGATTCCCCTTTCCTCAAAAAAAGCAACCGTATCCCCGGTACAATAGGAATGGAAGGGGCCTAACAATTCTTTTTCGCCCCTTGGGTAATTTAGTATGAGTTCCGAGGGATCAAATGCTGCGTGTGCGACATTACATCGGCCGCCACCTGAAATTTTTACTTTGGAAAGCACCTTCTGCCCTCTTTCCAGGATGGCCACGGATAATCCAGGGTCTGCTGCTGCGATATGGATGGCACCATAGAACCCCGCGGCTCCTCCGCCGATGACAATGACATCAAAATGAACCATTAATGGACCCGTTCAGGGAAATTAGTGATGATTCCGTCTACGCCTAATTCCTTCATTTCCTTGATGTCAGTGGTATCATTAACCGTCCAGGTATAGACCTTAAAATTTTGCGCACGCATCTCCTTTACGTTCTCCGCCGTCAACTGCTGATAATTGGGGTTAATTGCTTCTGCCTCGAGTTCCCGGGCCATTGCCAGTGCTTCGAGGGGGTCTGCTTCCGTAAGGACTGCCAGCGGTATGTTTGGATTGAGTTTTCGAATCTCCTTCAGTTCATCCCAGTTAAAACTCGAGATCAGGAAATCATCCTCAGACCATCCATTTTCCCGGATATAGTAATTGACAATAAAATTTACGCGGTCTGCTGTATTCGCACCCTTAAGCTCAATGTTCAGGCGTACTTTTTTATCGATCACTTTTAGAACATCCTGAAGCATGGGGATCATGTAATTATTTGCCAGCCGAAGCTGCCGGAGCTCAGCAATTGTATAATCCTCGATGTTGCCGCCGCCATTTGTTAACCTGTTCACCTCCCGGTCATGAAACACCGCGATCTCACCGCTTTTTATTTTAAAAACGTCAATTTCGATCATATCAACCCCCAGTTCCATAGCTTTTTCTATCGATGCCAATGAGTTTTCCGTTTCATGGCCCATGGCCCCCCTGTGCCCGATAACCAATGTCTTCCCAACTGTATCCATATCCCCGCAACTTACTATAAACAGTGCCACTAAAACAACAGCAATACTTCTCATTTTAACCAGAATTTCGGGCTAAATGTACAATTTGAGAAGGAATTTTGCCGTCACTTACAGGAAAGATTTGGCGCTGATAAGCATGCCGCACTGTTTTCATTTTATATATTTATCACAGTATTAACCAATTAAAACCAAAACTATGTTCACAAAACAAAATTTACTCGCCACGCTTGCCGGCTTCCTGGTCATGTTTTTTTTAGGTTATGGAATATGGGGGGTTGCCACGGCATCCTTCTTTGAATCCCATACCTCCCCTGAAGTTATGAAGGAAGTTCCGGACATGCTGCTTATTGCTATCAGCAACCTGATTGCTGTATTTGCCCTCAGTAGTCTGTATGGCAAATGGGCCAGGGGCTACCATTCCGCCATGGAAGGGTTTCAGTTCGGTGCCTGGATCGGGATCTTTACAGGATTTGGGATTGGTTTGCTGTGGTATGCTACATCTGAAATCTATGATCTGTCCGGTACCATTGCAAATGCGGTACTGGAAATTATATTCTATGGTATAATAGGCGTTGTCATTGCATTGGTCTACAAAAAAACAGGCCCTGGACCCCGGGATGCTTAACTGGTAATAAAGAATGGGTGGATGCTGTCTGGTTATCGTTCAGTTTCCACCCATATTCATGTGACTATGGATCTAGATGAAAAATATAGGATTCAAGGGGTCCAATTTCCAACTTCATTTTTCCTTCACCCTGCTGTACCACCAGGTTTTCTTTTTTATTGCCATATAAAACATCGGTCATCGGATAACTTCCATCCTTCAATTTCCATTGCGTGATAATTCCAGCAGGGATCCTGAGTTCAAAACCAAACTTCCCTTCACTGTCAAAATTGGCTATGACCAGTAATTTTTCATTGGCAGTCCACCGTACATATGTCAAGACCCGTTGGTTATAGTATTCCGTATGTTCCCGGTTGTACTGGTGAATATCCGCATACTCGCCCATGAGTGCCTCACTCCCAACAGTAAAATTGAGCAACCGCTTATAGAAATCACGCAGTTCCCTTTCCCCCTTGTTTAACAGTCCCCCGTCAAACTGTTTTTTATTCACCCAACGTTGGTGGTATGGAACGCCGATATAATCAAAAATGGACGTCCGGGTCGGTTTTCCGAAACCGGCATTTTCTGCACCCGGTTCCCCGACTTCCTGTCCAAAATAGATCATTGTTGGCGAGGTGCTGATGGTGGCCGATACCACCATTGCCGGTTTCCCTTTCCGGGCATCGCCGGCAAAATCCGGACTGGCAATTCGCTGCTCATCATGGTTTTCCAGGAAGTGCAGCATATGGTGTTCAATATCCTGAAGCCGGTTCTGGACCACCGGGATATGGTCTGTCCAGCCATGGCCCTGCATAATATGTTTCAGGCTGTCATAGAAGGCAACCTTATCATAGAGGTAATCCATTTTTCCTTTCCGGATGTACAACCTGTATAGGGCAGGTTGATAGACCTCAGCCACGGATATGCTTTTTGGGTACGCGGTTTTGATAGCGGCATTGAGATAACTCCAGAATTCCACCGGGACCATTTCCGCCATATCGAAACGGAACCCGTCTACACCCATATCAAGCCAGTAAAGTGCGATATCCCTGAATTTTTTCCAGGAATCCGGGATATCCCTGCTTTTCCAGAATTCATGGTGTTCTTCAATGGATTTCGCTTCATATACATCCGGGAGGGTATCGAAATCTTTGGAGCCATCCGGGCGGATACCGTAATTGATCTTTACGGTTTCATACCAGTCATTCATTCCAGGCTGTGCCAGGCGGGATCCATTACCGGTCCACTTGGCCGGGTTTTCCTCGAAACTGCCATCTGCCAGCGTATGTTTCTCCCCCCCCAGCGGCAAATATCCGTCCTTCCATCGGGGCACTTTAAAAGCTTCATCGGGGATGTAATAGAAATTATTATCGCGTTTGTAGGCAACCTTATAGTCGTCGGAAGCCCCAAATGGTTCTTTCCCCGCAGGGGTGGTCTTGCCTTCATACTTCCGTGCAACATGGTTTGGAACAATGTCGATCAGCAGTTTCAGGCCAGCACGGTGGGTCCTGTCTATCAGATCCTTAAATTCTTCCAGCCTGTTTTCCGGACGCTCTGCAAGATCAGGGTTAACATTATAATAATCCTTGACAGCATAGGGAGAGCCGGCACGCCCCTTGACCACATCCGGATCATCGCCGGGCATACCAAATTCGGTATAATCCGTCACAAGGGCATGGTGCGGAACCCCGGTATACCAGATATAGGTTACCCCAAGGTCCTTTATTTCAGCCAGTGCCTTCTCCGAAAAATCCGAAAATTTTCCCACGCCGTTTTCTTCCAGCGTTCCCCAGGGTTTATTCGTTGTATTGACATTGCCGAAAAGTCGCGTAAAAACCTGATAGATGACTTCTTTCCTGGCTTTATTGGTTTGATCAGACATGGATTTTTCCTCCTTTTTTCCGGGGTAACATCCAAGCAACAGGATGCAGATAAAGAGTGCCGGCCGGGTAGATTGCATTATAGATTATGTGGAGCTTTTTGCCTTTGGTTTCACTACAAGGCGCTCGCCGTTGAGCCGGATGGACAACTGTTCCTTCCCTTCCAGCGTAAAGGTGGTTTTCTTATGGGTAACGTGGACTTTTAGGACCCTGTTCCGAAAGTTGATCTTAAAGGAATATGCCTTCCATTGCTTTGGGATCCGGGGGGTAAAGGATAATTTGTCCTCCACGATGCGCATGCCGCCAAACCCTTCCACAATGCTCATCCATGTACCGGCCATGGACGTAATGTGCAGGCCTTCCTCCACTTCCTTGTTATAATCGTCCAGGTCCAGCCGGGAGGTACGGAGGTAAAAAGTATACGCCTTTTCCATCCTGTTGAGCTTTGCTGCCTGTATGCTGTGCACACATGGTGACAAGGAGGATTCATGAACCGTAAAAGGTTCATAAAAATCGAAATGCCGCTCAAGTTCTTCAACCTTAAAATGGTTTTCAAACAAATAGAACCCCTGTAAGACATCGGCCTGTTTTATATAGGGGGAACGCAGGATGCGGTCCCAGCTCCATTTCTGGTTAATGGGTCGCTGCGATTTATCCAGTTCTGCCACCGTGATGAGCTCCTTGTCCAGGAAACCATCCTGTTGGAGGTATATCTTGTGCTCTTCAGAATAGGGGAAGTACATATTTTTGGCAACTTTTCGCCATTCTTCCGTTTCTTCCTTGGTTAGTTTGGTGTACCCGATTATACGATCATAGTCATCTTTATAACCATCCTTCACCTTTGGCAATTGTTCCAGCGTATATTCCAGGCACCATTTGGCGATGTAATTTGTATACCAGTTATTATTGACATTGTTCTCATATTCATTTGGGCCGGTAACCCCAAGGATGACGTATTTCTTCTTTTGCTTGGAAAAGGTAGCCCGTTGCTTCCAAAAGCGTGCTATTCCGATCAGCACTTCAAGTCCCATTTCGGGGATATAGCTGTAGTCTCCGGTAAACCTGTAATAATTGAAGATCGCAAAAGCTATGGCACCGTTGCGGTGTATCTCCTCAAAGGTGATTTCCCATTCGTTGTGGCATTCTTCCCCGTTCATGGTGACCATGGGATAGAGAGCAGCTCCATTTTTGAAGCCCAGTTTTTCACCGTTCTCAATTGCTTTTTCGAGGTGGTTATACCGGTATTTGAGCAAATTCCGGGCGACGGTTTTATTTTTGGTTGCCATATAAAAGGGAATGCAATATGCTTCTGTATCCCAATAGGTGCTGCCTCCGTATTTTTCGCCTGTAAAACCTTTCGGGCCAATATTTAACCTGGAATCCTTCCCCAGATAGGTCTGGTTAAGGTGGAAGATATTAAAACGTATGCCTTGCTGTGCCTTGACATCCCCTTCAATTGTGATGTCGCTCATTTCCCATATCCCGGCCCACGCGTCCTTTTGTTTGCTGAGCATGGCCTCATACCCGAGTAAGGTTGCCTTCTTTAGGGCTCCTTGGGCAGCATCGACGAGTTCTGATGTTTTATGGTTCCTGGAAACTGTATACCCTCCGAACTTGTGGAGTGAGACCGTTTTGCCCTGACTTGCCTTCAGGCTGTATTCATGGCCGATCCACATTTCTTTCTTGGTTTCCACCGGCTTCCCGGTACTACTTTGCCCATGTAGAACAGCTTTGACTCCATAAACGTGCAGGTGGCAAAATTGGTCTTCATGGTGTGGGCCTCAATAAATGCCTGATTTCCAGAAGAACTCACCTTGGTTGTGTTCCAGAATTTATCATCCCAGTTGCTGTCTTCGTTCGTAATACCGCTGTCAAGGAAGGGAATGAATGTGACGGTGGCGTCTCCATTCAATAGGGTCACCTCATAATTTATGACCCCTACTTCATCCAGGTCCAGGCTCAGAAAACGGGTAACCTGCACTTCGATCTCCAGGTCATTGGGCAAAGTAGCCCTGAAATTACGGCGGTACCACCCTTCCTTCATATTGAGTTCCCTCCGGTAGCCGGTTACCTTCTTACAGGTATTCAGGTCCAGGGGGGTATCATTGACATGTACCAGTAATGCCTATCCAGCTTGGGGCGTTCAAAACCTTTGCAAAATATTCGGGATAGCCATTTTTCCACCAGCCCACCCGGGTCTTGTCCGGGTAATAAACCCCGGCTATATAACTGCCCTGGAAGGTTTCCCCCGTATAGGCTTCCTCAAAATTTGCGCGCTGGCCCATGGCGCCATTGCCCAGGCTGAATAAGCTCTCGGAGGATTTTACCGATTCCTTGTCAAATCCTTCCTCGATGATTGACCATGCATCTGCCTTAATATAATCCTGATTCATAGTTGTAGTTTTCCCTGGTTATTTCTAAATATAGTGTATTTGTTTGATCTGGTTAACCCCGAACCTCAGCCCTTTCCCGGAGTTCATCCAGGAACTCTGTTGCAATTTCCGTAAAATCACGGAAGTTGTAGACTGCATTATCCAATACCTCGGGATCTCCTATTCCAATGCTGACCATTCCTGCAACGTTCGCGGCTTCTATTCCCGCTACGGCATCTTCGAAGACCACACAATTCGCTGCGGCTAAACCCAATCCCGCGGCAGCATTGAGAAAGACTTCCGGGTCTGGCTTGGCTTTTGTCACGGAATTCCCGTCAACTACTACCTTAAAATAGGGCAATAATCCAACTTTCTCAAGGATAGGAACCGCATTTTTGCTGGCGGAACCCAATGCCATTGGCACCTCTTTTTTGATAAGGTAATCCAATATCCTGTGAACGTCCGGGAGGATCTCGGATGCATCCATCTTCCGGATATAATCAAGGTAATCATTGTTCTTTTCTACAAGCCATGCTTCAAATTGCTCTTTATCCACCTCCAATCCTCCCATTTCGAGCAGGATCTGCAGGCAGCGTATCCTGCTTACCCCTTTGAATTGTTCGTTGTCTTCTTCCGTGAAATCAATACCCAGCTGGTCGGCCAGTTTTTTCCAGGCCAGATAATGGTACCCTGCCGTATCTACTATAACTCCATCCAAATCAAATATAAATCCGGTTTGTCCCATTCCTGTTGTTTAGTTGATGTCCTTAAATTAAAAAATTAAATGCTGTTTCAGTTTACGGTGGATTCCCTTTCGATCAGTGTGGCTTCTATAACCTCTGTACGGTAGGTTTCTTCGCCGTCTTCCTGATTATTCTCAATTTTCCCGATCAACATCTCAGCAGCCCTGGCACCCATTTTTTCACCGTGCTGCGCAACCGAGGTGAGCCTTGGGTTGGAAAATTTTGACAAAATACCATCAGTGAATCCTATGAAAGCAATGTCCTCAGGGATACGGAGGCCTTTGCGCGTGGCATGCCGCATACACCGGATCGCGAATATTTCATTCACACAAAGTACGGCATCCATCTCCCGGGTGTCAAAAAATTTTGAACTTTCCGCTTCGTCCTCAAACTGATACGGTAATTTTAATACAAGGTTCTCATCTATTGGGATACCATGGTCCTTCAGGGCCTCATAATATCCGGCAGCCCTTTTCTCGCTCACATTGAGGTAGCTCTCCGTTGTAATGAGGGCAATCCTTTTCCTCTTGTTGTCGATAAGCTTTTTAACCGCCATATAGGCCGCCTGCTTATCGTTGATAACCACCTTGTCACACTTGATTTCATCCGTGATCCGGTCAAACAGAACGAGGGGGATGCCCTGGTCCGTTACCTCTTTCAGGTGGTTGAAGTCATTTTTTAGCTGGGTTTCTGCAGAGAGGGCCATGATGAAACCATCAATACTTCCGTTGGCAAGCATTTCCATATTGATCACCTCTTTGTCAAAGGATTCATCCGAGATGCATACTATTACATTATACCCTTTTGCATTTGCATACATTTCAATGCCCCTGAATACCGTTGTAAAAAAATGATGGACAATATCAGGGATGATGACCCCGATATTCTTGGTGCGTTTGTTCTTAAGGCTGATGGCAATATTATTGGGTTTGTAATTGTATAGTTTTGCAAAGGCCTGTATCCGTTCCTTTGTATCCCGACTAATCTCTTCGCTGTTTTTAAGGGCTTTGGATACAGTGGAAATAGAAACCTCCAGTTCACGGGCAATATTCTTTAAAGTGATTTTTTTCTTCAAAACAGGGTACGCCTAATAAACGAAGAGTGAATTTAAGTATAATAAAAAGAAATCCTAAATTTTTGTTTTGGTTAACACTTTGGAAGGCAATCATTAACATTTAGACTCCTGGATTTCGAGTTGTGCAATTTAAAAAAAGGTTATATTTGTTCGAATTTTGATAATGCATATACCCCTGTACTATGAATTTTGTAAATTAATCGCTACTTGATTATTGATTTACCAGATTCTAAAAGTTATTAACACGAAACCGTTTTCGTTAAATTACCATCCGCCTGCAAACTGAATTTTAACAATTATTTTACATATGTTTAAGCTTGGAAAAAAATTAACTAAACTCAAAAATTGACTATTTATGAAAATTAAGCTACTCAAAAGCTTCCTGCTGGTTGGGGCATTTTTATGCTTTGGACTGGCTGAAGCACAAGAGGTATCCGGTACAGTTACCGATGCCAACGGTCCCTTGCCGGGAGCAAGTGTGGTTGTGAAAGGTACCACCAATGGTACACAAACGGATTTCGACGGTAACTACAGCCTGAACAATGTGGAAGCGGATGCTACCATAGTTTTCAGTTACATAGGATATAAAACCGCGGAAATAGCAGTAAATGGGCAATCCACGATTAGCATTACGCTGGAAGAAGATGCGGAAGCATTGGATGAAGTGGTGATCATAGGGTATGGAACTACCACCGTCAAGGACGCCACCGGATGCAGTCGCCGCTAGTCAATTCAGAAGACTTTAACCGGGGGGTCATTTCGTCCCCTGAACAGCTGATCCAGGGCAAGACTGCCGGGGTCCAGATTACCCAGACCAGTGGTGAACCGGGTGCAGGAGTTAAATTCCGGATCAGTGGTACTCAATTCGGTACGTTCTAACAACAACCCGTTGTTTGTTGTGGACGGAGTGCCCTTGGCAGGTGACGATACTCAGCCGCGACTGGTCGGCGACCTTGGTATTGGATCCAGTTCTGCACGTAACCCGCTGAACTTCCTAAACCCGCTGACATTGAAAGCATCAGTATCCTAAAGGATGCCTCAGCCACTGCCATCTACGGATCTCGAGGTGCAAATGGGGTGGTGATCATTACCACCAAAACCGGTAAAGCAGGACAGGGAGGTACCTTTGAGTATAACTCTTCCTTAAGCTATTCCACCCCAGCCAATGAATTTGACCTTTTGAACCGAGAACAATTCCTTGCCGCGGTGGCCCAGTTTGGAGGTGTCGCAGCCGCTCTGGATTTTGGTGCCGACACCAACTGGCAGGATGTGGTGACCGCCAGCCTCACAAAATCAGAACCTTGTCATACTCCCACAATTACGGGAATGGATTTCGGGGCCTCATTTGGTTATGGGAAACAATTTGGTATAATTGAAAAATCAGTCACAGGAAAGAATCACCGGCAGAATTAACGCTTCGCAGCGATTCTTTGATGATAAATTAAACATAGACGTCAACGCGACCATTTCTCGGGTCAATGATGAGCAACCATTTGTTACCAATACATCGGGATCAACTGGTGATTTAATAGGAGCCGCGTATTTTGCGAATCCAACCTGGCCTACGAGTCCAAGTTTTAGCTTTGGAGCTAATTTAATTCCCTCCAACTTCTAGCATACTACCAAGATGAGACGAAAACCAATAGAGTTCTTTTGAATGGTTCTGCTGAATATGCCATTTTGGACAACCTAAAGGCAAAGGTTAATTTGGGATATGACGAGTCCAACTCCGATAAAAACCAATCACTTTCCTCTCTTGTTAATGGCTTTACTAATGGAACACCAGGAAATGGACGCGGGGCTTACAATGAAATCAAAACAAAAAATCGACTTTTAGATCTTACATTGGATTATAACAAAGATTTTGACAATTCCAGATTAGAGGTCCTGCTAGGTTTTTCTTTTCAGGATTTTAACCGATCAGGCAAAATTATCAATGGTTTTGGATTCTCCAGTTCTAATTTAAACCGTATGGCAACTGATTTGGTAAATGCCTCAAATATTATTGAATCTGCTATTTCAGGTCGTTACCAGCAATATGGCTTTGATGCGGATGGCCTTTTCGTCAATAGATTATTCCCTGAACCAGTTTCCGACAATTTATCGGCTCCAGCCGGTGTTAATATAAGAGCTATTTCTGGTGATACTTTTGATTTCACAGATGAACTGCAATCCTATTTTGGAAGGGTTAATTATACCATTGCGGAGAAATATCTATTGACAGCTACCCTACGGATCGATGGCTCCTCTAGATTTGGACCTGACAACCAATATGGATACTTTCCTTCAGGTGCATTTGCATGGAAGCTTAATGAAGAAGATTTCATCGGAGATTCCTTCTCTACCTTGAAATTGAGATTGGGATATGGTATAACCGGCAACCAGGATGGTCTAGGCTATGGTAATTTTACGAACGGAAACGATATGCAGGAATCAGCATCGATAATGGTGGCAACATCACCCTCCTGGAACTGAAGTGGTAGCTTCTCACAACCCGGTCTAAAATGGGAGGAAACGCTCTCCGGCGAGCGTGGTATCGATTTCGGGTTTGGCAATGACAGGCTGTCCGGTTCTGTTGATGTATACCGAAAGGAAACAACAGACCTGCTGCTGAGCATTCCGGCAGCCCAACCGTCACCACAGCCGTTCTTCTTCCAAAACCTGGATGCCACGGTATTGAACCAGGGGATAGAATTTGCACTGGCTTATGACCTGGTACAATCGGAAGATTTCAATTTGGACGCTTCCTTTAACGTGGCATATAACGAAAATGAGCTTCAGGACTTTGGGGGACAGATCCCTGCGGGACTATCCGGGGACAAGGATTATCACTTGCCTTTGCACAGATACTAGCCGGAGGATACCCGTTATTTTCCTACTACCTGAGGGAGTTTGGTGGATTTGATGCCAACGGGCAGCCAATCGGGGATGTCCAGACCTTTGTAGGGAAGATGCACTTCCGGACGTAACCGGTGGTTTTTCCACTAAATGCGCAGTATAAGAACTGGGACCTGGCATGCATACCTAACCGGCCAGTTTGGTTTCTCAGTGTATAACAACACGCGGAACGCTTTCTTTACAGCGGGTTCCATTGCAAACGCACGGAACGTAACCCCGGATGTACTGACATCCGGAGAATCCGGAAGCGCCGCAGCGGAAGTATCGACAAGATTTCTTGAAAAAGGGGATTTTATAAGGATGCAGAACGCAACCCTTGGCTATAATGTGCCTCTTACAGGAGAAGGTCTTTTTAAAAGTTTAAGGTTGTCAGTAACTGGCCAAAACTTATTCTTAATCACGGATTATAGCGGATTGGATCCAGAAATCAGTTCTCAGCCTGCTGGGGGTGACCTGCTGAACGGACTTCCTACTGCCGGTATTGACTATACAGGTTTCCCAAGGCCCAGAACAGTAACCTTTGGTTTAAACGCAACCTTTTAATAAAAAAAATCATGAAAAGAAAACAATACAGATCATATTTATTGCTGGCCTTATCGGCAGTAAGTATCCTCGCATGTACCAATCTTGAAATATCGGAAACGGATTCCATTATTGATACATCAACGGCCACCGGAGGTATTTTTAACGGGGTTGATGATGTACCCGCTTCCCTGGATAATATATTTAACGGCATGAACCGGTTGGGAGACCAGGCCAACTTCTTTGCTTTGCAGGAAGTAGCAACGGATGAGCAATTGGTACCTACCCGTGGCACTGACTGGGGGGATAACGGGATATGGAGGACACTTCATAACCACACCTGGGATGCTTCGCACGCTTATATTCTGAATACCTGGAATGACTGGAACCAGACCATATTCCTGGCTTCTGAGATCATTGATCCCAGGAGCAGCGGTTCTGCAGAGCAGGTGGCACAAGCCAGTTTTGTCCGCGCTTTTGCCATGTGGGTCATTATGGACATGTTTGGCCAGGTACCTTTCCGGCAACCCGATGAAGGCCCTGAAATTGATCCCGGTTATTTTTACCCGGGGCGAAGCCCTGGCATTTGTCCTTGCCGACCTTGATTTGCAATCGCTGGGTTGCCCTCGGTAACTGCAGGCAACCTGGAGGAACTTAATAGGGGAACCAAGGCATCTGCACGTTTTATGAAAGCCAGGGTGTTGCTGAATGCCCATGTTTATGATGGATACCGGAACCCCGGATTCCGGGAATATGAATGAAGTGGTATCACTGGTTGACGCCATTGCAGCGGATGGGTTCGAACTGGTACCCGGCTATTTCGACATTTTTAAGGAAACCCCCGATAATGAAACCATATTCTGGTTACCCACCGCTGTAGGTAACAGGATCTGGAACGGGATGCACTATAATGAAGTTGCCCCTGACAATACCGGAGGCGGTTGGAATGGTTTTGCTACGCTGGCCGAATTCTACGACCTGTTTGAAGGTGATCCAAACTCAAATAATATCGGGGATGGTCAGGAAGAAAGAAGGGGCTGGGTTCCCGATGCAACCAATGCAGACGAAACCAACCTGGGGATAGGGTATGGCCTTCTAATTGGCCAGCAATATGATAGAAATGGTGTCGCAAGGGTAGACCGGCAAGGCAATCCCATGGTATTTACAAAAGAATTTTCCAAATGGATTGATCGTAAACAACGAGACTACCGGAATTAGAATACTCAAATACCATCCTGAAAATGGTGCCTTTACAAACCATCAACTAATATTCAGGTATGCGGATGCCCACCTGATGAAAGCTGAAGCAATCTTTAGGGGAGGTTCTTCGAGTGCAGATGCCCGGCATCTGGTCAATGAATTAAGAGTGTTGAGGATGCGGATCCACTTGGAACGTTATCTGAGCAAGACCTACTTGACGAGAGAGGACGGGAATTGTATATGGAATATGCAGAAGAACTGATTTAATACGATTTGGAAAATTTCGGTGATCCTTGGGATGAAAAACCCGAACCTTCGGAAGCCATATAGGGTTTATATCCAATCCCGGAAACGCATTGATAACCAATCCTAATTTTATACAAAACGACGGATACTAAAAGTTAAGTTTTAAGTGTTTAATAGAAGCCCTGATGGCGTTACCATCAGGGCTTTTTTCATTTTCATATTTGTTGCATACAATTAAAAACAATACCTTAATCCTTCCTAATTTTAGCATCCTATTTCATGTATTCCATAGGTTACGACATCGGCAGTTCCTCCATTAAAGCCGCATTGGTGAGAACGGACACAGGTCAGCGGGTTGCAGTGGTTTCAGAGCCGGCTGAGGAAATGGGTATGCTGGCCCTGAAAAACGGCTGGGCAGAACAGGATCCTGATCTCTGGTGGGAACACGTTTGCAAAGCTACACGATCCCTGCTGGCGGACCAGAACATCCGCCCCACGGCCATAACAGGTATCGGGATCTCCTACCAGATGCATGGACTGGTGCTGGTTGACGCCGATGGCAAGCCACTACGCAATGCCATTATCTGGTGCGACAGCAGGGCTGTTGATATCGGCCGGAAGGCTTTTGAAGAACTGGGCTGCGACCGGTGCAACAATTCGCTGTTAAACTCGCCGGCAAATTTTACAGCATCCAAACTCAAATGGGTAAAGGATAACGAGCCCGAACTATTTGAACGCATCCATAAATTTATGTTACCGGGGGATTATATCGCATTTAAATTGAGCGGTATGATCAACTCAACAGTATCCGGCCTGTCTGAAGGGATATTCTGGGATTTCAAGGCCAATAAGATCGCGGACTGGCTGATGGAACACTATGGATTGCAAGAGCGACATGTACCGGATATCAGGGGGACTTTTTCTGTTCAGTCCAGGGTTTCTGACAAAGGAGCGGAGGAATCCGGGTTGGCAGTTGGCACCCCCGTAGTCTACAGGGCCGGGGACCAGCCAAACAATGCCTTGTCCCTGAATGTTTTTGAACCCGGGGAAGTGGCCGCCACTGGTGGCACATCCGGGGTGATCTATGCCGTAACCGATAACCTTTCGGTACGGGAAAGCTCACGGGTCAATAATTTTGCTCACGTCAACTATACCGTCTCTGATCCCCGAATTGGTAAATTACTGTGCATCAACGGAGCTGGGATCCAATACCGCTGGCTACTGAACAATCTTGCTGTTTCGGGCTATGAGGAGATGAACGACCTGGCAGCGTCCGTGTCGATCGGTTCTGACGGGGTTACTATATTACCCTTCGGTAACGGGGCGGAACGAATGCTAAACAACCGGGACCTGGGCACCCAGATTAGTCATGTAAATTTAAACAACCACCACAAGGCCCACCTCTGCAGGGCAGCTTTGGAAGGCATCGCATTTTCCTTTGTATATGGGATGGGGATACTGCGTTCCGATGGGATTAAAGCAACCGTTATCCGGGCAGGCAACGACAACCTCTTCCGCTCCGCAATATTTGCGGAGACAGTTGCCACCTTGATAGGCCAGGACATTGAAATATACAACACCACAGGAGCTATCGGGGCTGCCAGGGCCTGTATGTTGATCGATTCGGATTTTAAGGCTTTTGGAAAACAAATAATGGCCAACGATTATGTAAAAACGTATACCCCATCTCCTGAAAAAGAAGCGTATGGGATCGCATATAAAAAATGGCACAGACAACTTGAATTAAAACTTAAAGAAAACTGATATGGTACTTACAGGCAAGAAGGAATATTATAAGGGAATCGGACAAATTAAATTTGAAGGAAAGGAATCAGACAACCCGATGGCCTTTAAATACTATAATCCGGACAAGGTTGTGGCAGGAAGGCCCATGAAGGAACATTTTAAATTTGCGGTGGCGTATTGGCACAGCTTCTGTGGTGTAGGGGCTGACCCCTTTGGCCCGGGAACCCAGAACTTTCCGTGGGACCAGCCTTCAGATGCCATGGACGCAGCCAGGGAAAAGGCAGATGCAGCTTTTGAATTCATTACCAAGATGGGCTTTGAATATTTTTGTTTCCATGATTTTGACCTGGTCCGGGAGGGAGCTACCTTCGGTGAATCAGAAAAAAGGCTGGGCGCTATAGTGGATTACCTCAAAGAGAAAAAGGCTGCATCGGGGGTAAAATTGCTATGGGGTACCGCCAATTGTTTTTCGAATCCCCGGTATATGAACGGCGCCAGTACCAACCCTGATTTCAAGGTGTTGGCGCGGGCGGGTGCACAGATCAAACTGGCACTGGATGCCACCATGGCCCTGGACGGAGAGAATTATGTATTCTGGGGGGGCCGGGAAGGCTATATGTCCCTGTTGAACACCGACCTGAAACGGGAACTGGACCACATGGGCCGTTTTTTGGGACTCGCAAGGGACTACGCCCGCAGCCAGGGTTTTAAGGGGAATTTCTTCATTGAACCAAAACCCATGGAACCCATGAAACACCAATATGATTTTGATGCAGCCACCGTTATAGGCTTCCTTCACCAATATGGGCTACAGGACGATTTTAAACTCAACCTTGAGGTAAATCATGCCACCCTGGCAAGCCATACCATGCAGCACGAAATAGAGGTCGCGGCTGCCCAGGGAATGCTTGGCAGCATCGATGCAAACAGGGGGGATTACCAAAACGGCTGGGATACGGACCAGTTCCCCAATAACATTAACGAGGTTACGGAAGCCATGATAAGCTTTTTACAGGCAGGCGGATTGAAAGGCGGAGGCATAAATTTTGATGCAAAATTGCGAAGGAACTCCACCGATATGGAAGACATCTTCCATGCCCACATTGGTGGCGCGGATATTTTTGCACGGGCACTCCTGATCGCCGACCGCATCATCACCTCCTCCCCTTACAAATCATTGCGGCAAAAAAGATACAGCTCATTTGATTCGGGTAAGGGTCGCGACTTTGAAAACGGTAAACTCGATTTAGGGCATCTGTATGAGATCGCCAAAGAACAAGGGGAACCTGAACCTCAAAGCGGGAAACAGGAACTGTTTGAGAACATCATTAACCAGTATATCTGATACTAGGTCCTTTCCCTGGCCCCGTTGTCATCCTGAGCGTCCTTTGTCATCCTGAGCGCAGCGAAGGACCAAGCGTCCCTTGTCATCCTGAGCGCCCCCCTGTCATCCTGAGCGCAGCGAAGCACCAAGCACCCCTTGTCATCCTGAGCGCCCCGCTGTCATCCTGAGCGCAGCGAAGGACCAAGCACCCCTTGTCATCCTGAGCGCAGCGAAGGACCAAGCACCCCTTGTCATCCTTAGCGTCCTTTGTCATCCTGAGCGCAGCGAAGGACTATTTCGCGAAATAAATGTAAATAAAAACCACCGTTAGCACCACGCCTAACCCAACCTGCCTAACGTATCTGTAGGGTGTAATTTCCACCTGGTTTGTATATTCCTGTACATACGGGGTAGCGCGTGGGTAAAATTTACCAATGAGAAGCATAATCCCTGCATTCAGCAAAAACAGGATAGCCATAATATGCAAATAATGAGGGTATGCATCAGCGGCCACTACGCGCAATGCAGCTTCATCCGTAATTCCGGAGGCTTGCGCTGCCTCCACGGCATTTGAAACCCTGGTAGGGCCTATTAGAAACTGACTGATAATATACAGGCCGGAACCCATTAATATTGCGATCTTTGCAGCAATGGCAGGCACTCTCTTGGTGAGGTACCCAACTACAATTATGGTAAGTATGGGAATACTATAAATCCCATTTACCTCCTGGAGATAAGCGAATAAACTACCCGCATCCTTGATAAGCGGTGCTATGAACATAGATGCCAATGCCAGGCAAACCCCGAATATTTTGCCATATTTCACAACGGTCTTTTCAGACGCATCCTTTCGTATATGTTGTTTGTAAATATCTATCCCGAATAAGGTAACCGAACTGTTCAGCACACTATTGAATGAACTTAAGATGGCACCAAAAATAACCGCGGCAAAAAACCCAACAAGGGGGCCTGGCAGTACAGCACGCACCAGTTCCGGGTAGGCCAGGTCACTCGATGCCAGGCCGCCTTCAAAATAATGATAGGCGATCATACCAGGCAAAACCAGGATAATAGGCCCCAGAATCTTTAAAAATGACGCCAGGAGCAACCCTTTTTGACCTTCTGCCAGGTTCTTTGCACCCAAAGCCCGTTGAATAATCTGTTGGTTGGTTCCCCAATAAAAAAGTTGTACCAACATCATTCCTGTAAATATTGTGGAAAAGGGAACCTCCTGGCCGGATTCCCCTGTTGAATCAAAGCGTTCCGGGTTGGCGGAAATTAAGTTATCCAGACCATCCAGCATGTTTCCGTCTCCAATGGCCATCAACCCGAAAACAGGGATCAAAATCCCACCGGTTATCAGTCCGATGGCATTGATACTATCCGATACGGCCACCGCTTTCAATCCTCCGAAGACGGCATAGATGGAACCTACAATCCCTATGGCCCAGATACAGATGACCAAGGCAGTATCCGATGAAACATCGAGTAATTCAGGAATGTTAAAAGTTCCACTGATGAATACAGATCCTGAGTACAGGATAACCGGAAGCAGTACCACCACATACCCTGTAAGAAATAGTGCCGAAGTAATGGTTTTCGTAGTTAGATCAAAGCGTTCCGCCAAAAATTGCGGAATGGTTGTTAAACCGCCCTTTAAGTAGCGTGGCAACAGGAAAATGGCGGTTACAACCATGGCTATGGCAGCAAGGGTCTCCCATGCCATAACAGACAACCCATCAGTATAAGCGCTCCCGTTGAGTCCAACTATTTGCTCGGTAGATAAGTTTGTCAGTAAAAGGGATCCTGCAATAACTCCTGCGGTAAGGCTTCGGCCGGCCAGAAAATAACCATCGGCAGAGGATTCATCGGTTTTTCGTGTAGCTAAATAGGCGATGACGGCCACCAATAAGGTAAAGCCAACAAAAGATATGATCCCAATCATTTCAGATTAATTTGGTTGATATTATCCCTAAATATATTGGATTATTTGTGAAAATCACCGGTGTGCCAAAAATAATAACAAAATGGCCTGCGCCCAGGTAACAGAATGGCCCCTCAGCCCTGTGGTTTAAGGAAAGATTAACCCGGTTGACCCTCCAGGTTCCTGAAAGATTATATATCTTGTACCCCTATCTGAAGTGGGCAATGATAAGGTTTTGGGGTTTTTTATTCACACTGTTACTGTTCTTTTCCGCCTGCGATACCAAACCGGAAAAAAACTTTAAGCAACTTCCCGCATCCTTTACCGGCATCTATTTTAAGAATATACTCACAGATACCCCGGAACTGAATATTTTAACCTACCTCTACTACTATAACGGAGCGGGGGTAGCCGCCGCTGATTTCAATAATGATGGCCTTACAGACCTTTATTTTACATCCAATCAGGGGGAAGACAAATTATACATCAATCGTGGGGATTTTAAATTTGAAGACACTACCGTCCCGTCCCGTATCCGGAACTCAGGGAATTGGACAACCGGGGTGACACACGTAGATATCAACCATGATGGCCTGCTCGATATCTACATATGCAAGGTGGGAAATTTGGGTCCTTCCAGGTCACATAACTTATTGTATGTCAATCAGGGTATTAACACACAGGGAATCCCCATCTTCCGTGAAGAAGCAGCTGCCTATAACCTTGATTTTACAGGTTTTTCAACCCAGGCAGCTTTTTTCGACTATGACCTTGATGGGGATCTGGACGTGTTTCTGATGAACCATTCTGTTCACCCTAACCGGACTTACGGGAAGGGGGAGCAGCGAAAGCAAACTGATGCACTTTCCGGCGACAGGCTTTACCGGAATGATTCTGGCAGGTTTGAAGATGTCTCTGCAGAGGCCGGGATATTCCAGGGTAAGATTGGCTATGGCCTGGGCCTTACAATCAGTGATATCAATACCGATGGTTATCCGGATATTTATGTGGGGAATGACTTTTTTGAAAATGATTACCTCTACATCAACCAGGCAAACGGGACCTTTACGGAAATCATCTCAGCCGATGATCGGAAATTAGGCCATACCACCCATTATTCCATGGGGAATGATATTGCCGATATTAATAATGACGGGAAAAATGATATCATTTCGATGGACATGCTGCCCGAGGACCTTGTAACCTATAAAACCTCAGGGCAGGAATATTCATATCCTACCTATGCATACTACCTTAAAAACGGCTACGCCCCCCAATATATGCAAAACACCCTGCATTTGAATTTGGGAGGGGTAAATTTCAGTGAAATAGGGCAACTTGCCGGTGTTTCAGCAACCGAATGGTCCTGGGGGCCACTGCTGGCTGATTTCGATAACGATGGCTACAAAGACCTGTTCGTTACCAATGGTATAAAAGGCGCTACCAATGACATGGACTTTATCAATTTTATAGCGAATGACAATATCCAGAAAAGGATCGATAATGGCATGAAGCCCGAGGACATGGCCTTTATCAGGGAATTGCCTCAAAAAGAGGTTCCCAATTATATGTTCAGGAACAATGGAGACCTTACCTTTTCCAATGTATCTGATCAATGGCTCACGCCTGAAAACTCTTTCAGCAATGGGTGTACCTATGCCGACCTTGACAATGACGGGGACCTGGATCTTGTGATCAATAATTTAGACAGGGAAGCCTTTGTCCTTGAAAACAGGCAGGACAAAATTACCGCTAATAATTTTTTGCAATTGGGTTTTACAGGGGAAGAGGAAAATCGGTTTGGAATTGGAGCCAGGGTATTTGTATATATCAAGGGAGACGTAATAAGCCAGGAAAATTTTAGCACCCGGGGGTATCTTTCTGCAGTTCCGAACACCCTTGTCTTTGGATTGGGAGCACATACCACAGCCGATTCTGTATGTGTTGTATGGCCAAACAGGAAGTTTCAAACCCTGCGGGGGGTAAAGGCTGGTCAACGCCTGGTGCTGCATAACAAGAACGCCTCGGGCGATTATTATCAAAACAACAATATCCCGATAAAAGATTACCTTACACCTACCCCTGCTTTTATACCATTTTTCCATAAAGAGACAGCTACCCTTGATTTTCACAGGGATCCTTTGGTCCCTTTTGCAAATTCCAATAATGGCCCCGATGTTTCAGTTGGTGATGTCAACGGCGATGGCCTGGATGACCTGTTCATCGGAGGTGCGAAAGGGCAGGCTTCGGCCCTGTATCTACAGGACGCGAATAGGGCCTTTACCCCGGCACAGGGTGAGCTGTTCACCAAAGATGCCATCAGTGAAGATGTTTCCCAGGTTTTTTTTGATGCGAATGGTGACCTGAGCCAGGACCTGTTGGTCGTCAGCGGTGGCAATGAGTTTCGAAACGGAAAGCCATTGCTCCCCAGACTTTATATAAACAGGGCTGGCAGCTTTCAAAAAGACACTACCCAATTTGTAAATACGCCCATCCATGCGTCAAAAGTATCTGCTGTTGATATAGACAATGACGGCGACCTGGATGTCACCATATCATCAGACATGGTTCCCTTGAAATTTGGAGACTCCCCGCAACAATATCTGTTCCGGAATGATGGGACCGGAAGATTTATAGATGTAACAGAAAGTATTTCCCCAGACTTTAAAACCGTGGGTAATGTCACCGATTTTTTGTGGGTAGACCTCGATGACAACGGATATAAGGACCTTATTGCTGTTGGCTATTGGATGCCCATAGCCATTTACCTGAATGATGGCACTAAACTGGAACGCCAGACGGATAACGGACTGGATGCTACCCAGGGATGGTGGAATACCGTAGTGGCGGATGATTTTGACCAGGATGGCGACCTGGATCTCGTGGCCGGCAACTGGGGCCTTAACAGCAAGCTCCAGGCTTCTGAGCAACAACCGGTTACCCTGTACCGAAAGGATTTTGACACCAATGGTACAACAGAATCCCTGGTTACCTATTTCCATAAGGATATTGAAACGCCGTTTGCTTCTAAAGATGAACTGGCCAAACAAATGCCATTTTTAAACAAACATTTCCTTTCCTATGCCGATTTTGCCAAAGCTTCTGTTGCTGAATTATTCGGAAAGGAGAATTTAGAAGCAGCTTCACTAAAAAAGGTAGTGGAGCTGGCCAGCCTTTTTTTTGAAAATGACGGATCTGGTAATTTTACATCCCATAAATTGCCCTCTATAGCCCAGGCTTCTGTAATACGGGACATCGCAGTAGAAGATTATAATGGGGATGGCTTTAAGGATTTGTTAATTGTTGGGAATGAAGATGAAATAAGCACCCAATTGGGTAGGATGGATGCACTACATGGCTTAATTTTGCTGAACAACCAAAAAGGCCTGTTTTATTGGGCAGAACAACCACAATTAAATATTTCCGGACCTGCCAGGCATATTCAAAAAATAAGGCGTGGGGACTCTGAATACTACATTGTTTCCATAAACAACGGTAATCCGGTATTTTTAGTGAAAAAGAACGAGTAAGAAATATGATGAATCATAGAATGAAAGGAATGGTGGCGGCCCTGTTTTTGATCCTTCCAATCAGCTCCTGTACTTCTGATAAAGAGAACAAGCCGCCAGAGGAAAATGTGAAACCAACACTTTTCACCCTGCTGGCCCCTGAAAATACAGGTATCGGTTTTATCAATAAAATAACCAACCAGAAGGATTTCAATATTTTTAAATACAGAAATTTCTACAATGGCGGCGGTGTGGCTATCGGGGATATCAACAATGACGGCCTGGCAGATATCTACCTTACTGGTAATATGGAACCCAATAAACTATACCTTAACAAAGGGGGCTTTAAATTCGAAGATATATCCGCGGCAGCCGGCGTAGAAGGGAATAAACCGTGGTCAACCGGTGTAAACATGGTGGATATTAATGCCGACGGACTCCTGGATATCTACGTCAGCAATGCCGGAAATATGGAAGGCAATAACCATGATAATGACCTCTATATCAATAATGGAGATCTCACTTTTACAGAAAAAGCGAACGAATACAACCTGGCCAAATCCGGATTTTCCACCCATGCATCCTTTTTCGACTATGACAAAGATGGTGATCTTGATGCCTACATCCTCAATAATAGCAACATTCCCGTCAGCAGCCTTGGGTATGCTGAACAACGTGAGATCCGCGCCCAGGATTGGGAGGGCGTCCCGGATATCTTCAAAGGCGTTGGTGACATGTTGCTTCGGAACGATGATGGTCATTTCACGGATGTAAGCGAACAGGCCGGAATTTATGGCAGCCTGATAGGTTTTGGGCTGGGCGTTGTGGTGACGGACCTCAACAAGGACCTGTACCCTGATATATATGTTTCAAATGATTTTTATGAAAGGGACTATCTCTATATCAACCAAAAGGACGGTACCTTTAAAGAGGAAATTAAAAACTGGACTTCCCATTTATCCCTTTCTGCAATGGGAATCGATATGGCCGATATCAACAATGACGGAAACAACGAAATTTTTATTACGGATATGTTGCCTGAACCGGACGAAAGGGTAAAATCCGTTATGGAATTTGAAGGGTATAACGTCTTTAAACTTAAACAGAGCAAAGACTTCTACCAACAATATATCCAGAACACACTGCAGCTGAATAACGGCAACGGATCGTTTTCCGAAGTAGCCTATTTCAGTGGTGTGGATGCAACAGACTGGAGCTGGGCGGGATTGCTTTTTGATATGGATAATGACGGCCTGCGCGACATCTATATCACCAATGGGATTAACCATGATCTTACAGACCTGGATTTTGTCGATTTCTTTGCCAATGATATCATTCAGAGAATGGCATTGACGGGGAAAAAAGAATCCATTGATTCCATCATAAGCAAAATGCCCGTGAAGCCACAACCGAACTTCGCCTATCACAATAATGGCGATATTACCTTTACGAATGCCAACAGGGAATGGGGCTTTGAGATCCCCAGTCTTTCCAACGGCGCAGCGTACGGAGACCTCGATAATGACGGGGACCTGGATTTGGTGGTCAATAATGTGAATATGGTGACCTTTGTATATGAAAATAAAAGCAATGAACGCTCTGATAACCACTATCTGAAAATTCAATTGGAAGGACCTGAAAAAAACAAATTTGCCATCGGGGCTTCAGTACTGCTATACTATGGCTCTGACATTATTCTTCAGGAGCTCATGCCATCACGTGGTTTTCAGTCCTCCATGGATTATATCATGACCATAGGACTGGGAGCCCGTAAGACCCTCGATTCACTTAGGGTGATTTGGCCAGATGACCAGACGCAGAAACTAACTGGCGTAAAAGCAGATCAATTCCTGAAATTAAACCATGCAGACGCAGAGGGCATTTACCATGTTCCAAATAAAGTATCGGAGCCAACCCATCTTAAAGAACTCCCCAATACACCCCTGGTGGCACACCGGGAAAATAACTACAATGATTTTGATTACGAAGGGTTGATCTACAAATTGCTTTCACAGGAAGGCCCTTCACTGGCCGTTGCAGATGTGGATGGTGATGGCAATGAAGATGTTTTTATAGGAGGGGCAAAAGGTTACCCGGGGGTTATCTACCACCATAGTGGAAATGGAAGGCTTAAAGCTACTGCCCAAAAGGCATTGGATAAAGATGCGGTACTTGAAGATACTGCCGCTGCATTTTTTGATGCGGATGGCGATACCGATATGGACCTTATGGTTGGGAGCGGGGGTAATCAGGTAGGTGAGGAACAATCCTACCGCACCCGGTTGTACCTCAATAACGGGAAAGGAGTTTTTACACCCTCATCGGAATTGATACCTGCGACATTTAAAAATAGTTCCGTTATCGCCCCCCAGGATTTTGATGCCGATGGGGATATGGATGTCTTTATCGGGTCGCGGAGTGTGGTGGGGACTTATGGTGCCAACCCGGACCATCTCTTCCTTGAGAATACCGGAAATGGCAGTTTTAAGGAAGCTACGGAACGGCTGGCCTATGACCTGAAGGATGCCGGGATGGTAACCGACGCCCTGTGGACCGATATTGATGGCGACGGCAAGAAGGACCTGGTAACTGTCTCTGATTGGGGAACCCCGCTGATCTACAGGAATTCCGGAAGGCGGTTATCCAGACTTCCATCCACCCTCGATAGCCTGGACGGATGGTGGAATACAGCAGAGGCAGCCGATCTTGATGGGGACGGCGACAATGACCTGATCCTTGGGAACCAGGGGAGCAACCTCCACTACAAGCCTTCAAGGGAAAATCCGATGAAAATGTGGGTGAATGATTTTGACAACAACGGTACAATCGAACAGATCGTTACCCAAACCTCCGATGGAAAAGATTATCCGCTCCATCAGAAAAAAGAGTTGACGACCCAGATGGTGGCTTTGAAAAAACAAAACCTGAAAGCCTCGGAATATGCGCGAAAAACTATCAATGAACTCTTCCCCAATGCCGTTATGGACAACTCTATAATGAAAAAATCAGTGGTCTCCCAATCTGTGATCGCCGTCAATGAAGGGGGTGGCCGCTTTACCATTCAGGAACTTCCCTTCCGCGTTCAGTTGTCCTGTGTATGTGGGATCACCTGTGCCGATGTTAATAAGGACGGGCATCTGGACCTTATCATGGGTGGTAATAATTTTGAATTCAAACCCCAGTATTCCCGACTGGATGCCAGCTATGGGAATGTATTGCTGGGAGATGGGAAATTGGGTTTTGACTGGGATCCCTACGACAGCAGCGGATTCTTCATAAAAGAGGAGATCAAACATCTAAATCAGATGAAAGACAAAAACGGCAAAACTTTTATCATTGCCGCTATTAACGATGCAAAACCCAGGATTTACGAACTTAATGACAATTAAAAGTCGCCTTGTGCCCGCGAAAGACCGGGTACATACAAATTAATCAGGCGATAGTACCATACAGAACCATGAAAAGATCCATTCAATTTATCGTCCTTGCCCTATTAGTCGCCGGGTGTTCTGAGGAAGGCAAATTGTTCCGGAATCCCAGCCCGAAGGAAACCGGGGTGCTGTTTGAAAATACGGTTACACCTACAGAGAATCTTAATATATTGGATTACCTGTATTTCTATAACGGGGGCGGTGTAGCCCTGGGGGATATCGATAATGATGGATTTACAGACCTGTTCTTTTCCGGCAATCAGGTTAAGAATAAATTATACCGTAACAAGGGAGGCCTTAAATTTGAAGATATTACCGAAAAAGCAGGTGTGGCCGGCAACAGCAGCTGGAATACCGGTGCTGTTATGGGGGATATCAACGGAGATGGCCTGCTCGATATCTACGTATGTGCTGTAGTCGGTATCAATGGCTTCAATGGCCACAATGAACTGTACATCAACAAGGGCGGCGGGGTCTTTTCTGAAGAATCAGCTGCTTATGGGCTCGATTTTGATTCCTACAGTTCTACTGCAGCATTCCTGGATTTCGACCTGGACGGCGATTTGGACATATACCTCCTCAACCATGCTGTACATACACAGGGATCCTTTGGAAGAGCAGACCTGCGATTGGAAAGGAACTACCAGACAGGAGATAAATTGCTGCGTAATGACGGAGCTAAATTCACGGATGTAAGTGAAGAGGCTGGTATCTACGGGGGGATAAACGGCTACGGTCTGGGGGTGGCTGTATCTGATTTTAACCAGGACGGCTATCCCGATATCTATGTGGGAAACGATTTTCACGAAGATGATTATTATTACCTCAATAACGGTGACGGAACGTTCACCGAATGCCTGAAAAAATACTTCGGGCAAACCACCCGGTTTTCCATGGGCAATGATGTCACTGATATCAATCACGATGGATGGCCTGATATCATATCCCTGGACATGCTCCCCGAGGATGAGATAGTGCTCAAATCATCAGAAGGGGATGATAATATACAAACCCAAAAACTACGGACTGAACAATATGGCTACCATTATCAGTTTACACGGAATATGCTGCAACTTAACCATCCGGGAGGGTCCTATACAGAAACTGCCCTGTTGAGTGGCATCGCCGCAACGGATTGGAGCTGGAGCGCACTATTCGGTGACTACAACCAGGATGGAGAACAAGACCTCTTTATCTCAAATGGCATTACAAGAAGGCCCAATGACCTGGATTTTATCAATTTTGCTTCAGACGAACAAATCAAAATAAAGATCAGCAATACGAAACTTGTAGACCAGCAGGCATTGAATATGATGCCTTCGGGAGCCGTGCATAATTATATATTCGAAGGTTCTGACAGTATTGTTTTCGAGGACATGTCCCGAAAATGGATCATTAATGATACGCTTATCTCGGGAGCTGCAGCCATAGGGGATCTGGACAATGACGGGGACCTTGATCTTGTGACCAATAACAGCAATGCTCCGGCAACCTTATATATCAATAAAACAGGGAACCGCGCCCATTTCCTTAAACTGAAATTTAAGTACAAAGGCGCTAATCCCTTTGGAATCGGGACAAAGGTCTATTCATGGCATCATGGCAAGCTGCAGTACAAAGAACTGTATACGGTGCGGGGCTTCCAGGCATCTTCAGAGCCTATGATCCATTTTGGTTACGGGTTATCAACCAGCGTAGATTCCCTGAAGGTCATCTGGCCCGACAAGACTTTCCAACTGCTCAAAGAAGTCAAAACGAATCAAACCCTGCTCCTTAGCCCGGAGAATACCCAACCATTTAATTATTCAATCGTTACTTCCGCCGGTGAATGAGGTCTTCAGAAAGGTCTCCGGTGACCTTGGAATAGACTACAGGCATACGGAAGACAACTATATCGATTTTAACAGGCAAAAACTGATCCCTTATGCCTTATCTGACCGGGGCCCGGCCACAGCCGTAGGTGACCTCAATAATGATGGCAAAACAGATGTCTATTTCGGAGGCTCCAAGTTTTATCCTTCCAGGGTGTTCCTTCAGACGGATTCTGTCTACAGGGAACAGATTATCCCATCCCTGCGCAAGGATAGTGTCACTGAAGACATAGCTGCGGTGATTGAAGATTTTAACGGGGATGGGAAGAACGATATCATCGTGGCAACCGGCGGGGGCGATTTTTATAACCGGATGAACCCCTTAAAAGACAGCTTTTACCGTCAGGATGATACGGTTTTTGTGCGGGCAGCGCTTCCGGCTATGTTTGAGAATGGTTCGGTAATAAAAGCTTCAGATTTTGACAGGGACGGAGATCAGGACCTTTTTATCGGGAATCAGATTGTTACCAATGATTTTGGGCAAATCCCTACATCTTACCTTCTCCGGAATACCGGGGGTGTCTTTTCAATCGTTGAAAATAGTGCTTTGGAAAAGGCCGGTATGGTAACTGATGCAGTGTGGAGTGATTTTGACGGGGATGGAAAAGAAGATCTTGTGGTTGTCGGGGAATGGATGTCGCCGAGGTTTTTCAAAAACACGGACGGGAAAATGACAGAGGTTAAGGTGCTGGACAGGGTCATAAAAGGACTTTGGCAAAGCGTGGTACCCTTTGATATGGATGGGGATGGGGATATGGACTATGTTATGGGAAACTGGGGTACCAATACCAAATTTAAAGCCTCCGATAAAGCGCCGCTGCGGATGTACCATGCAGATTTTGATTCAAACGGCAGCACAGAAACCATTGTTGCCATTCGGAAAGATGGCAAATATTACCCCATTGAAGGTTTAAGCGGATTGGCCTCGCAAATGGAAAACCTCCGTAAAAAATTTACCAGCTACAAGGATTTTGCTGGCAAGACAATAGATCAGATACTGGACCACGAAACGCTTGGGAAGGCAACAGTGTTTGAAGTGAATGAATTGCGGTCCGGATACCTGGAAAACAGAAAAGGCCATTTTACTTTTAAACCTTTCGGCTTAGACTTGCAGGTTGCTCCCATTACTGCCCTGTTGGTCTATGATTTCGATGGGGACAGCGAGGAGGAAGTGCTTGTCGCTGGCAACTATTTTGGTGTTAAACCTTACCACGGAAGGTTGGGTTCTTTTCCGGGGGCTATGATAAAAAAGAAAAATAACGTAATTTTGGGCCACCAAACCGGACTGGATATTGCCCAAAGATCAGCCAGGAACCTCAATATCATTTCGCTGAATAACCATCCCTACCTGCTCGTCACTTTGAATAATGAAAAGGCCCAGGTCTATCAATTGACAAAAAAAAATAAATGAAAATGAAAAAAATTGGAATTCTTATCGCAATTGTACTCTTTCTCGCGTGTTCCAAAAAGAAAGAAGAACCCATTGTCGTAACACCCGATGAGCTTCACAATACCATTGATCACATAGTGGATATCATGATCCATGATATATTTTCTCCCCGGTAGCCAGCAGGATCTTTTCCTATCCGAATATCGCTGCCTATGAAATCGTAGCACTCAATAATGACGATTACAACTCCCTGGCAGGGCAGGTTACAGACCTGGCCCCCATCCCAAAGGCAGATCAGTCAAAACCCGTTAATTATGAACTGGCTGCACTGATAGCACACATGGACCTAAGCAAAAGGCTGATTTTTTCAGAAAAGGTCCTGGAGAAATACCAGGACAGCCTTTACAACATATGGGAAAACAAAAATCAACCTGTTTTCAATGCTTCCCGGGAATATGGGCTACAAGTGGCCGACCATATTGCGGAGTGGATGCGCAAGGACAATTATAACCAAACCCGCACTATGCCGAAATTTACAGTAGATACGGATGAAGCGGGCAGGTGGCAGCCCACCCCTCCTGCCTATATGGACGGGATTGAACCCCATTGGAATAAAATCAGACCCTTTGTAATTGACTCCGCCAGCCAGTTCAGGCCCGTCCCCCCGCCTTCGTTTTCCATGGAGGAAGGCAGCGATTTCTATAAGGAAGTGAAAGAGGTGTATGATATCAGTCAGGAAATCACCAAAAAGGGTGATGCCTCCGATGAACTCGCGATAGCAAAATTTTGGGACTGTAACCCCTATGTTTCTGTGACCCGGGGCCATCTTATGTTCGCCACAAAAAAAATTACCCCCGGTGCCCATTGGATAGGGATCACTAAAATTGCATGTAAAAAAACCAACAGTGGTTTTGATGAGACGGTCTATGCTTACACCAAAACCTCCATGGCCATAGCAGATGCTTTTATCAGCTGTTGGGACGAGAAGTACCGGAGTAACCTGATACGGCCCGAAACGCTCATCAATCAGAGTTTAGATGAAAACTGGTTGCCGGTGCTTCAAACACCGCCCTTTCCGGAATACCCCAGTGGCCACAGTGTGGTTTCGGGCGCAGCCGCCATGGTGCTAACTGATATTTTTGGAGATAACTTCAAATTCGAGGATGACACGGAGACTGCCTATGGCCTGCCCATACGGAATTTTACGTCCTTTAACCAGGCTGCAGAAGAAGCAGCCATCAGTCGAATGTACGGAGGCATCCATTACCGTACGGCCGTAGAGGTTGGGTTGGAACAGGGTAAAGAGCTCGGGGCATTTGTTGTTAACCAACTCAAGATGCGGACTGATTCGGATTTGGCTTCCAAATAACATCATGAAACGACTGTTGGTGTTGCCTGGTGTTGGTGTTCTGGCCTTACTTGTCTGGTATCTCTTTTTTAAGGCAGATGATTACCGGGTGACCTTTACGGTTGCTACCAACCCCGGAACGGTCTATCAAAGCTTAAAAACATGGGATCTTTCCCAGGAAAATGCACAGATAACAAGCCAGCAGGGCATCCTGAACCTAACACAGGTGTTCCATTTCTCGGATTCCACGCATATATATACCTGGGATATTAAGGCAATCAATGATTCGCTTACCAGGGTTAGGGTATTTGCTTCAGATCCCGGTCACAGCCTGATGAATAAAATCAACATCCCGTTTTCCGACACTGATTTTGAGAAACGGACACGGAAAACTTTAACGGATTTTGACGAAAAACTACGGGAACATATCCGCAATTTCCGCGTTAAGCTTATGGGTCCTGCAATGATGAAGTCCACCTATTGTGCGTGTGTGCAGGTAAAGACTTCCCAATATGGAAAAGCCAATGGAATGATGCAGAACTTTGGACTCCTTAGCAGCGTTTTGGTGGAAAACGAAGTACAACTGAACGGTCGTCCATTTCTTGAGGTAACCCGGTGGGATATGGAAACGGACAGCATTGATTTCAATTTTTGTTATCCCATTATCAAACAGGCGCAACTACCGCAAAATCCTGACCTTTTCTATAAGGACTTTGAATCCAGGCCTGCTGTCAAAGCTGAATATAACGGCAACTACATCACTTCAGACAGGGCGTGGTATCTATTACTTGATTATGGCCGAAAAGAAGAGATCAATGTAACGGGGCTGCCTGTGGAGGTTTTCCAAAACAATCCCAATATGGGAGGCAATGAACTCAACTGGAAAGCGGAAATCTACATGCCTTTAATTCCTGAGGATGAATAAGATTATCACCGTACTGGTGTTCTGGGTTCTCGTTAGTTGTTCCAATTATGGAAAGCTGACTTTTATCACCAAGCTTCCCAGGAAGTTGAAAGAGAATTCCGGGATCGTTGCGCTCGATTCCAACCGTGTGTGGTTGGTTTCTGATAAAGGGAATACCAATGCTATCTACGAAGTAGATTTCAAGGGGCAGTTGCTTACAGAGAAGCGAATTGTCAATGCCACCAATAAAGACTGGGAAGACCTTGCCCGGGATGGGGAAGGCAATCTTTATATAGGAGACTTTGGCAATAACCTGAACAAACGAAAAGATCTGGTGATCTATAAAATACCCAATCCCAAAAATTATTCCGGGAAACGCATAGCTGCACAGCTGATCAAATTCAGCTATCCCGGGCAGGTTGACTTTCCGCCTCCCAAAAACGACCGCAGATATGATGCGGAAGGGTTTTTCTTTTCCGGTGACATGCTGTATATCATTACGAAAAACCGCAGCAGGCCTTTTACGGGGGAAACTTTTGTCTATAGCATCCCAGCTGTTGCCGGCAATTATGTTGCCTCCCGGGTAGGCACCTTCCGGACCTGCGAACAACCGCATAGTTGTATGGTTACATCCGCTGACATATCTCCGGATGGAAAAACCGTTGTAGTGCTGGGGCAAGGATTACTCTGGATGTTTAGTGAATTTAAAGGTCATGATTTTACAAAGGGTAAGATGACTACCATAGAACTGGGTGCTCGGACACAACTGGAGTCCGTATGTTTCCTGGATGAAACAACCCTTTTACTTTCTGATGAAGAAAGCGGCAACACGGGACGGAACCTGTATTCGTATACCCTCAGGTAGCCTTTAATCGTATCCGGAGACCGTACCTAAAAACCAAATCCAAGCCCCAGCAGGAACCGCGGGTCCTCTTCACTGAAGAATACTGAAACCCGGGCTGATAAGATGTCGGCCCCATTGAGGAAAATGCCACCTCCATAAGACGTATGCCACCTGTCAAAGCGGTCTTCCGGATGCCATACCCGGCCGTAATCAAACCCACCGAACATCCCTAGTGATACCGGTAGAAGCCCGGTTTTCATTTTTCGAAGCCTCAAGCGGATATCGGTATTCTGGAAGTAAGAGGTCTTGCCGATAAACCGCTGGTTCCTGAACCCTCTTAAACCATCACTTGCCCCGATACTGGCACCCTGGTAGAACTGGTATCCATTGCCTATATTGAATTGCGCTTTCCATTTTGTGGCCAGCACCACGATTCCATTGGGGAGGAGCTTTTGATCCAGACTTAGGGCCGGGATAATATAGCCAAAGTTCCCTCCCGTCCCCGCTACATTTGTCTTGAAACCCATTTGTAGTGTGGAGGACATTCCCAGCGTGGGAAAAGATGGATTATCAATATTTTCATAATGGTATTCGGTTTCCAAACCAAAATATGCCGCGTTGCTGTTTTCATTATTAGTTACATAATACGTATTCACAAACCGGCCTTCTGTTTCTTCTACTTTGATATCCTCATAGGAGAGCCCGATACTCATGCTGGCACCCAATGGGCCCCTCCATACCAGGGATGGTGCAATATCCAGGATCCTGATCCGTACCCTGTTATAGTCCATCCCCAGATCATCATCCGGATTAGGGGTATCATTGCCCAGGCCGAAAAAGTTTACACTGAAATTTGGGCTCGTGAATTTTGCATCTACGGCAAAGTTCCATTTCTGAAGTATATTGGCAAATTCCCCGCGGTAGTTGAGGTCAAAACCACTGGTGGCAAAATAAAACGAGGCATCCATCCGGTGTTCTGCTGTAAACGGATTCTGCCGGAAACCGTAATGTGTATAGGTGTTGTTTACCCCCACTCTCAGGCCATCATCCGGGTTTATCCCCATGGTGGGGACAAGTTGGTTCTTGTTGGATATTAGTTTTAAGGGTTGATAGGTATTTACCTGATAATCATCCAAAAGACGTATTAACGCACCGTCCGTATCCTTAAAAGTATTCGTCTTGGTCTTATAATCATAAATGGTGATCTTTTTCCCGTTGCCGGTATCAAATATATCTTCGCCATTACCCCCGATGATCTTTACCCGAATGCTGTTTGGTATATCTCCTATCGTTTCAAAATAGTCCGTATCATCCAATCCATAGATCCATAATTCCCAGGTTACAGCCCGGTCAAATATTTTATTAAAAAACAAGCGTTCCTTCTTTCCATCGATTATCCTGTAGACTTTTACCTGGGTCTTACCACCTTCTAAAGGGGTAATCTCGAACCAATCATCCTTATCCGTACCTTTTACCACAGCATATTGATTAAGTGCTTTGTAGTATTGTGTAGCCGTTTTCCCGAGTTCCTTTAACCGCTCCAGTACTATTTTTTTTATTTTGATGGAGGTCTCATCCCGGATTTCCGCTGGGAACTGCATCAAAGAAGAATCAATAACCGCTTCTGTCAGGTGTTCCCGGAGGTAGGCAACCTGTTTGGTCCAGTCAGATTCCACAGTACCTGTAAGCAATGTCATATCCAGTGAGAATGGATTTGAATTGAAGGTCTTCACGTTCCGGATCTGGTCATGGAAGCCTTCCATCAGCTTC
This sequence comes from uncultured Flavobacteriaceae bacterium, assembly GCA_963756115.1. GTDB lineage: Bacteria > Bacteroidota > Bacteroidia > Flavobacteriales > Flavobacteriaceae > JTS-RE37. Next base: position 1,231,027 of record CAVWMN010000003.1, on the reverse strand, counting down.
AGGGAAGGGATGATCCGGGTAGTAATATTCATCAATATACCATCCCCCATAATGGAAAACACCTGGTCCCGGTCCCTGGGTATGGGCCTGTATACAACCCGATCATTCGCCTTGTCCTTAAATTCCGCCCATCTCCATTGGTCAACATGCCGGTCCCAGTCGCCAATGACCATGTCGAAGAGCCGGGCCCTAAGATACATGTCCGTATCCACGGTATATTTTTCATCCTGACGAAGTCTGTCAAGCATGTCGTAAGTGCTCTCAATTTTATCTGCATACCCAAAACTTTCCAGGTCCCCATGCCCGTCCGAGACATGTTCCTCGATCAGGTACATTTCGTCCCCGAATTCAGAATTAAAATCCTGGAGCCCCTCTTGCCTGGGTACATAAAACAGCCGCGGATTGGTATGGTATACGCCGGCGGCATCTGATAATATCCCCATGGTCAGGGCAGCGTAGGGATGGGCTCCGGTATAAAAATCTTCGAGCAGCCCTTCGGTAAAGGTATCCTCAAATTCCCCGATGATATATTGATCTTTGAAAGCGATGGCCTGAAGGTATCGTTCCGCCTCTTTGCGCATGGCCCGCATCACATATTCTTTTCCACTGCCATCATGCAGGCGCAATGATTTGGATTGATGCCCGCCTCCTTTCCTCAGAGGGGTCAGTCCCCCGAAAAGCGTATCAAGTTGAACGATCGGAACTTTTACTTTGATACCATAATACTTTCGGTATCGTTCGCCCCAGATCTTCCGGAAAAACTGGCTTTTTTTAACTTCTTCCTTTGTATATATAGAGGTAACGGTATCTTTTGGAAAGGTTTCGGGATATTTCTGTTCATTGATGGTAGTATCCCGTGCATAAATACCGGAGGTGTACAGGAATTTCTCCTTGCCCGGGAGGTCCACGCCATAGAACCGTACCCGTGATGACCCATCCGTATAAACTTCCAGCGTGGCATAGCCCATTCCCCCGGATGAAAATTTAGACCCATTCAACAAATTCGTGCCGCCTGTCTTTGCACCTGCCCCGCTGACGATTTGTGGTACATTCTCCTCGATGATAAATTGTAGCGAATGCTCATGGCCTGATGCTACTATCACCTTTTCATTGAACTGCGCTATGGTTACTATTCTATTTATCAGTTCCCGGTAACGTTTATTTTGCATGTCTTCCGAGGATGCCCCCGCTGTCTTACGAAACAGGTTGATCAATGTTCCGAGAAGGGGCAGCGGGCCAAATTTAGAGGTGGGGTAAAATTGTTGGTTCAGCGTGTACTGGCCCCCGTGGGGGCCATAGCTGAAAAGGGGATGGTGCATGGCCAGCAAAATCGTTTTTCCGGCATTCTTTTTAATTTCGCTTTCCAGTTCCTCCAGGAATTTTTCCCTGCTTTTTATTTTACAATCCTCATTAATGGATGGCCTTTTATCCCAATTGGTGAGGTACCATTCCGTATCGACGGCAATCAACAGGATGTCGGCATTTACCTCAACTACTTCCATCGGGCAGCCACTTTCCGGGAGAAAAACATCCTTCTGGTCTGAGTTACGTTCCAGATAAGCCTCCTGTCGTTTTAAGCCAACAAGGCCTTCCGTATAATAATCATGGTTGCCGGGGATGAACAGCACCCTTCCCTCATAGTTGTCCACTGTTTTTAATTGCGCATCCAAATGGTTGAGGGCTACCCTGAATGCCATGGTGGAGTCTTTGGGGTCGGGAAGTCCTGAAGGATAGATATTATCGCCAAGGAAAATAGCTGTACTGTTTTTGGGTGCCGTGTTCAGTTTTTCCCTGAAGATCTTTAAGGCAGCATTCATTTCCCCCATCGGGGAAAGCCCTGCATCACCGATGAGGTAAAAGGTATGGGAAACCTCTTGGGCAGATTCCACATCCACAGCTTCTTCAGGTTTGGCATATTTGGCTTCATAAGTGGCACAGGCAACAAACAGAAAGGGTAATAAGGATCAGCGCAAAATGTTTATTCATAGGGGTAAATTTACAATACATAATTTTGTAATTTGGCCATAATTTTGAATCCAACATGACTGATATACCTGGTAAAACTGAAGAATATGTCACTGATTTGCTGACCGACAAATTAGATCCAGATTTTTTATACCACAACCTGCGACACACCCAGAGGGTTGTCAAAAATACTAAAGAATTAGTGGAGCACTATGGCCTGAAAGGCAAAGAAAGTGAAACGATCACTTTAGCAGCATGGCTTCATGATACAGGATATACCCAGGGTTTTAACAATCATGAAGAAGCGAGTTGCAAAATAGCCTCCAAATTCTTAAAAAGCCAGAAATATGACGAAACCGCCATACAGGATATCTGCAAGCTCATTATGGCCACTAAACGGTACCATGAGCCTGAAAATCTGGCGGAAGAAATCCTCCGTGATGCTGATTCTTCACATTTAAGCAGTGATTCCTATGTGGAGACATCAGAGTTGCTGCGGGAAGAATTGTCCCTATTGGGAATAGCTGAATTCCGGGAAAAAGATTGGCGGAAGGAAAATATCAATATGTTCCGGACTGAACACCGTTTTTATACAGATTATGCCAGGGAAAACTGGCAGGAAGGCAAGGACAATAACCTTAAGAAGCTATTAAAAAATAAAAAGAAACAGGCCAAGCTGGTAAGTAAGGAACGGTTCAAGGCTGAATTGAAGACCAAATTAAAGGATGCCAGTCCGGAACGGGGGATCCAGACCATGTTCCGGGTTACGATGCGGAACCATCTAAAGCTGAGTGACATAGCGGACACCAAAGCGAACATCCTGCTGTCTGTTAATGCCATCATCATTTCCCTGATGCTTGCCAACCTAATTCCGAAACTGGATGACCCCAATAATGACTATCTTATCTATCCTGCCGGAATCTTCGTGATCTTCAGTGTTGCATCAATGGTGATGTCTGTATTGGCTACCAGACCCAATGTAACAAGCGGTGAATTCAACAAGGAAGATGTGAAACAAAAAAAGGTAAACCTGCTGTTTTTCGGGAATTTTCACAAAATGGAACTGAAGGAATATGAGTGGGCCATTATGGAACTGATAAAGGACCAGGATTACGTATATACCAGCCTTACGAAAGACCTTTATTTTCTGGGGGTTGTGCTGAACAGAAAGTATCGATTGCTGCGATGGACCTATACCATCTTTATGTTTGGGATGATATTGTCCGTTATTGCATTTTTCGTAGCCTTGAAATTTTTTGGCCCGGAACGCATCATCGAGCTGCCGACCTAAGCCTTTAGTTCCTCCATCAGGTCGTCGTAGGTAAACGTTTTCTCAGGTTCCCGTTCTTTGGCATACAAAATTTCCGCCCTGATAGCTTTCAGGCCTGACACGCCCTGCAGGCCATCGAGGTCCACAATCTCAATATTATTGGTAAAATATCCTTTTGATTTTAGGAAGGCTATGTATTTCAGGTATTCCAGTTCATCCTCTTTCTGGGAATAGACAATAGCCAATTTGCCGGTTTGGGTAAGCCTTTCCCTGGAACCTTTAATATAAGATTTATCGATCCGCTTCTTGATGATTTCATACCTGGCATTATAGGTGCCATCCACATCAAACCGCTTTTCATCCATACGGAAACGTATTGCCAATGAGGTATTGTATACCAGGATAAGGGAAGTGACATCGAGGGGTACGGGAAGGTCTGGCTTGAGTTTATAGTGAATGTTCTCCATATCACACATAACCTGTAATTGCCATAGCCTTAAGTTATTCAGATAGATGGGATCATAACTTCCATCGCCCACAATACTTTCTCCAATGTACAGGTTGTGTTCCACACCGTCTGTTTTATACCTTTCGAAATAGTGTGGAAACATACCCTGTGCCTCACTTTGTTTTTTATCAATCGTTTTAGCCAGCTTTTTATTGATCATCATTACACTTTCATCATAATTCTTGCGATGGTCATAGTAGGACTCGGTACCCATATCTATCTTGGATTCGTAGGCAGCAATCATATTGATAAGGTCCTTATGGCCCAATTTTTTCAGGTGTAGGATAACCGGATTGATCTCATCAACAACAAAATTAAAAACTGCCTGTTCGCTATTCGTATGCAGTACTTCTTTGATATCATCAATATTCCGGTCCACCCTGAAAATCAATTCTTCATAAATGGGCATTTTATTTTTGGCCATGGCCAGTTCCAGGACCTGCCTGATCTCTGAAAGTTGTATGAGCAGATCGCGCTGCACAGCCATATTCCGTGCACGGGATGAATCTTTTATATCTATCTGTCCATATAAAGGAAAGACCTCTTTAAAAACAATTTCCTGAAAGGAGGGCTGGTTGCCTTCCAGTTCCTTCCGGATAAATTTTTTGGCTTCTTCCTCAAACCGCCAGTATACGGAGGCATGCACCGACGTACATTCATTTTGAATGACCGCGTCTATCAGGTTTTCTTCCTCGATCTTGGACCGAAGCACAGCGGAGACAATATATGGCATGACATCAACCAGCTTCTGGGCATTGACGGTATTCAGAGCATTTTCTTTCCCGGATACCAGTTCCAATACCCCCAGTAACGTCTGCTCCTGGGCAATGGGCGCAAAAATGCAACTCTTTATCCCCTGGTCCAGCAATCGTTTGTAGAGTTGATGGCCTTTACTTTTTGTATATGCTTTTTTGACGTTGGAAATGGCCACATAGGTTTTTTTGGCCATTAATTTTTGATAAGGGGCTTCACAAAAGGCTTCCCTGCATAATTCCACATCCTTATCGTGTAATAGAAAACTTTCCATCCCTTCCCCAAATACCCTTTCGAATTGGTTTTCGCTGGAGTTGTAGGTGACAAAACCAACCTGAATATCGGGAAGGTTAAATAGTGACTTAAAGGTCTGCTGTAATCCGGTTACAAAACTTTCACTGCCCCTTTTATTGCTGGAGATAAGACTTGATTTTATTTCCGAGATAGAGTGCTCTGCCGTTACATCGAACATATTGGAGATCACAAAACCTTTTGTAACAAAACTTTCAGGTGGTATTTTTTCTTTTAACAACTCAATATTTTCAAAATTATCGAGCAACTCATCAACATCTTCCCGGGTAAGCTTTTTCGCTTTTTTAGTAGGAAATATTTCGAGAAAATCTGCATTGTATAATATCCGGTAATGACGCATTACCCCATTGGAGTCCGGGATGTCATAAAAAAACGGGCGTTTAAAATCAAGCTGGTAATTGTAATGGAAATTGAGGATGACCACAGATGCCGCAATGTAATCTACACCCTCCGGGAGGTTGCTGATTGTTAACTCAAATCCCTCACCTGCATTTTTCAGGATATTGCGGAAACGTTGGGAGGCATTGAATACAAGATTGCCAAAGGGGAGGGAGGCAGCCTTGATCTCATTGTTGGTCAGAAGTTCCGGAAAGACGTCCTGCATAAGGATGCGGATGACGTCTTTGTGTTTTTCCAAAAGCCCCGGATCATCAAAGCCTTTCCGTAGCTCCGGATAGGGCTCCTGTGCTTTTAAAATATGTTGGGCTTTGGCTGCCAGGAATGGATCCTTGCTTTTTGCCATGACATCATATTGTTCCAACAACTTGTTGAAACTGATAATCTGTAACATGGGTGATTCCCTGTCGCTTCCCCCGTACATCTGGTATATTGTCTGCGTTAGGCAGCTAAAATTACAAAAGAATATGTATATTTTTTGTTAAAGGAAGTGTTACTTTCATCCTCCCGGTTTTAATGATCCTTTAAAAACGTACTATGTCATCCAAATCCAGGCTATCACGGGCATACAATAATGCCAGATCAATCCCTTTTGATGACAATTCCAAATTGGTTTTGTTCAGTGATTGCCACCGGGGAGACAATAGCTTTGCGGACGACTTTGCAAACAACAGGAATATTTATTACCACGCCCTTAAATACTACTTTAAGGAGGGGTTTACGTATTGTGAGTTGGGTGACGGGGATGAGTTATGGGAGAATGTTCATTTCGAATCCATTTTTGAAGCCCACAAAAATGTGTATGAATTGCTCCGTCATTTCCATTTGCAGCATCGGCTTTTCATGGTATGGGGCAACCACGATATGGTTTATAAGGATCCGGATTATGTGAAAGAAAACCTATCGAGTTATTTTGAACCTATTGATAATACTGATAAGGATCTACTGGAGGGTCTCGTCTATCATGAAGCACTTCTCTTGAAGCACACCCAAACAGGACAGGAACTATTCCTGGCCCATGGCCACCAGGCTGACTGGTGGAACTATACTTTTTGGCGCTGGAGCCGTTTTTTAGTACGGATATTGTGGAAACCACTGCAGATATGGGGAATTGCAGATCCAACAAGTCCGGCTAAAAACTACAAGGAATTGATAAAACTGGAAAGGAAGATCAAAAAGTGGATTTTACAGAATAACCTGCTTATCACCGTAGTGGGGCATACCCACCGACCGCGGTTTCCGGAGCCCGGGGATATCCCATTTTTCAATGACGGGAGTTGTGTGCATCCCCGCAGTATCACGGGGATAGAGATTACCAATGGGGAAATTTCGCTGATCAAATGGCAAATAGCTACCACTGAAGATGGGGTATTAAAGGTAGTCAGGGTGCTGCTCGAAGGACCCCAGAAGCTTCTGGATTATAAAGAGAAAAAAAGTTAAGATCCTTCGCCTGGAATATGTTTATGCAATCATAGCAGGATTGTTTCGAGGTTGTGTGCATGTAGGTTTGCTCAATTGATGATTTCGCCGTTATCCGTGAATTCAACATCCATTTTTTCCCCGTCCTTTTTCAGTTCCACATCATAAAACAGACCCTTGGCCGGATGATCCACCTTCTCAATTTCGACGATCTTGTATCCGTCGTAAAGCTTTTTTAATTGTTTTTTGACAGCGTGGGGAAGGTCGTCCTTTTTGATACTGCGCTCGGTTTCTATCCAATTCCCGGCGGGGGTGAAATCTGCCCGGTATTTGGTCCCGTCTTTTTTGAAATGGGATTCGAAATTACCATTCCGGTCACGCCGCCATTCTGGCTTATTTTCACCCGGGTATTTTTCAATAAACGCCTTGCTTACCCTTTCCGGTACCTTCCTGCTGTCGGCAGACTGGCAACGTGCACTATTCAATGCCAGGAAGACACATACGGTAAAAAACCACAGTTTCATATTACCTATTTTTGCAAAGGTATTCAGTCATTCAGGATTGGGGAGCCCAATAGCATTTTTATTTAACCTATTCCTACCGGCCTCCTGAAGACATTATCTCCGCCTTACCATTACTGACCTGCCTCACACCATTGGAGAACGGGTCATTCTTTTTCTTTAAAAAGATAATGAGGGCTTGTTGAATTTTGTACCATTGCCTACCTGACCCGGCTGAAATCGATCATAGCGGGATAAAGATTATGAGAATTAAGAAATTGCTCCTTGGAATATTCCTGTTGTTAGTGGTAGGAGTTGCCGTGGTTTTAATAACGTTGCAAATGAATGCGAAAAAGACTGTGGTCGATTTCCTGGCAGCCAAAATCCCATCCCATATAGGGTTGGTTTACGGCGATCTGTCTGTTAATGTTATGCAAGGATCCATGGAAATAAAAGACATAACCGTTTCGCTATGCGACAGTGCTTCCCAGCGGATGCATACCAGGATAACAGCAAAGAGCCTTTTGCTTCAGGATTTTAATTACTGGCAATTCTACAGGCACAACACTATCAGTGCAACCCGGGTTGGTGTAGCTGAACCGGTATATCGGTTTTATCCTGATCAGATAACAAAGGAAAAACCAGACAGTATCCCTAAAGGGGTTGTGAAACTCCTCAAAACCATAAAAGTTAAGGAAATAGCCATTAGCAATGGTCAGTTCCTGCTAATGAATGCAACTGAAGATACCACATTTGTTGCAGCACATCAGGTAAATTTTATTTTGAAAGAGGGCCTTACCAACCCCGAGATTATAAGAGAAAAGATCCCCTTTCACTATAAATCCTATTCCTTTAACAGCTCAGACATCTTTGTGGACCTGGGCCCTTATGAACGGCTCTCCATTGGGGCTTTGAATATCATTGATAAAAACATTAAAATTAAAAGTACCGTATTGCAATCCAAGTATGACAGGGAGCAACTTTCAACACAGGTCAATACAGAGCACGATCATATCCTTCTGAGCGTCCCGGAGGTTGATATCAAAAACCTCGATTTCGGTTTCCACGGGCAACGCTTTTTCGTTGCCACAGACAGCATGACCTTCCAGGCTCCGGATTTGAAGATGTACCGTGATAAATTGCTCCCCGATAATTGGACAAAGAAAAAACTGTATACCCAGTTACTGCGGGAAATGCCTATAGATTTTGAAACAAAAGGGGTCCGGATCAACAAGGGGAGCGTCCGATATGAGGAAAAACTGGACCCCGGCACCGTACCCGGTGAAATTTTCCTGGATGACATTTCAGTTTCGATCCAGGGCCTGACCAATGTACTGGAATCCAGTGAAGGAAAGGGAATAACAGTGAATGCCACTGCCAATTTAATGGGCTCCTCCCTCCTGGAGCTCGAATGGAAATTGAATGTTTTTGATCCTGATGATACGTTTTTGGTTTCCGGAAGCCTGGATAATTTTCGATGTGACAAGGCAGACCTTTTTTTGAGGCCCATGCTGGGGGTTGAAGCAGAGGGTATTATCGATAAAATGTATTTTACCTTTAACGGTAACGGGACGAAGTCTACAGGGGACCTGAAAATGAACTATCGTGACTTTAAATTCAAAGTCATGGCCAAAGATGGCGATAGGGTCAACAAGTTCCTGACAGCATTGGGCAACCTGTTTGTCAGTGACGGTTCCAAAGCCGATGACGAAGGATTCCGACATGGCAAAATAGCGGTTGACCGCAACATGAACAAATCCTTCTTTAATTATATCTGGATCAACATACGAAGTGGGATCATCAGTGTACTGACCGGAAACGGTAAAAAAGAATAGCCTGCCGGGAGCAACAATTAGAGACAGTAAAGCCATGAACCAAAAGAGGGCACGCATACGAAAAAAACGGTACTGGGTACCTATTGCCATCATTGGTATCCTGGTCCTCTTCAGGATATTGCTGCCCTATGTGATCAGGAATTATGTAAACAATGTTCTGGCTGATATCCCGGGTTACTATGGGGAGGTGAATGACATCGATTTAGAATTGATACGCGGAGCGTATGTTATAGATGGCTTATATCTCAATAAGAAAAATGCAGACTCCCAGGTTCCGTTCCTGGATTTTAAGAAAACAGATATCTCCATCGAATGGAATGCTCTTTTAAAAGGTAAGGTTGTCAGTGAAATCGTATTGTCCCAACCGACGCTTATATACGTATTTGAAGACCAGCGCCCGGAAGCAACAGATCCTGCCCTGGAGGATTGGACCAAAGCCTTGACAGATCTGGTTCCAATAGATATAAACCATTTGGAAGTAATAGATGGCAAAGCGGCCTTTGTGGAACTTTCGGCCGATCCGCATATTGACCTTTCTATGTTCAGCATTCACCTGTCGGCTACCAACCTTCAGAATGTGGTACAAAAAGAGCGTACCCTGCCGTCTTCGATACATGCAACTGCCATTTCCATTGGAAATGGTAAGGTAACCCTCGATGGAAAGCTTAACCTTGTAAAGAAAATCCCGGATATGGACATGTCGTTCGCCCTGGAAAATGCCGCCGCTACTGCCCTGAATGATGTAACAAACCACTATGCCGGGATCGATTTTGAAGATGGGAGTTTTAACCTGTACAGTGAGGTAGCCATTGCAGACGGGTATTTAAAAGGATATATCAAGCCCATCCTTAAGGATACCAAGTTTATCGGAAAGAGTGATGATTTTTTAGAAACCTTGTGGGAAGGATTTGCAGGTTTTTTTAAGTTTATCCTTAAAAACCATAAAAACAACACCCTGGCTACTAGGATCCCCCTTGAAGGAGACCTCAGTAAGGTGTCCTCCAAAGTATGGCCCACGATATTCAACATCTTTAAAAATGCCTGGATCAACGGTTTCCAGAATATCCTGGATGGGGATATTGATTTTCAGGATGCCGAAGAGGGGGCAGATAAGAAGAAAACCTAAAACCAGATAAAAATGGCACTAAGCAAATACACAAAACGGGCAATATTCGGAGGTGTGATATCCCTTGTTGTAATTGGCATGGGAACCTTCCTTCTGGGGGAACTCAGCGGGTATGAGGCCAAAGTACTTATCAAAAATTCCCTTGCGGGCATCAATACGCTTTGCAACACTATAGTCCTGGCATCTGCAACCATACTTGCCCTGTTGCTTACCGCACTGGGGCTGAGTTCCAGCTCAAATTCGAGACTAAAGGAAGATCACTACCACCACATCCTGCAGATCGCCAAATTGGATACCATTGTATTCGTCGCCTCCCTCATCTCCTTTGTGATCCTGAACCTTCCTATTACCGAATCTGAAAATGTGCCAGCCAACTGGTTCAGTATTGTGTACTATATTTCGCTGGCGATTACCAGTATTCTGAGCGCCGCCCTGATAGTGGTGGTTCTAATGCTCTTTAACACAGTGGTAAACATCATTAAGATAGTTGGACTCGAGATGACGGACCATCCACTTGCAGAGAATGAAGACGACCAGAAAGAACCTAAAAAAAAGTAATAATTAATATTTAAATCTGATGTTATGAATAAAAACACCAAGAAACCGGTAAAAAAAGAGCAAAGCCTGGAAGAACAGGCAATCAATCATAAAGAAACTGAAGGGAGAAAAGTCAATCCCCAGGAAAAACAGCGGCAGGAACAGCACCAGCCCCGTGATAATGCATAGCCTGAAAAGTAGCTGTTAGTTTTTTGAGCTGGGGGTCCAGGCCATCAATGAGGCTTTTTGCCATTTTTCAGGATGTGGAAACAGTTCTGCCGATATTCGGATGGCGTTGTTCCGTATTCCTCCTTAAATATTTTTGAGAAGTAACTCTTGCTTGATAACCCGATCCGTTCGGCAATCTCGGATATGCTGTATTCAAGATTGGGCAGCAGATCACGGGCAAGCTGTAGCCTAACCTTCTGGATATAGGAGTTCACGGTTTGATGATACATATATTGAAAGCCTTCCTGCAATTTACGTCCATTCAGGCCCACCCTTGCGGCAATGACATCAATAGTGTCCAGCTTCGCTATCTCCTCCCGGATGAGGGATTCCGCCTTTTTTATCAGCTTCACTTCTGATTGACGGAGAAGGCTCCGTTGCTCCGCGTCTTCCAGGTCGTCCTGGTATAATCTGATCTGCATCGTCAGCATCAGGTATGCGTTGCCTTCCATTGATAATTTGCGCATGAAATGGTCTTGCCCGTATCCCTGTAACTCGCGGAAAAGGTCCGCCAGCTGAAGACTATAAAATCCATCATGATAAAAAGCGCTATTGGCCTCAACATCCCTGAAAAGTTGTTGATGTACCTTTTTCATGGTTGGGAGTGCACAGGCAATTTTAGGCATAAAGGCCTCCCGGTCAATTTCAAGGCTAATGATATGTACCTGTACCGAAGCAGGAAATTGCAATATATGACCCTTACATTGTTCACTGGCAATTATAGCAGATTGGTATTGCCGTAAAAGATGATATCCTGTATCGTTTTCAAAACGGTGTTCCAATGTTCCTGCTATACAATACAGGAATTTTAAGGGATGTATGTTGTTTACAATGTATTGAATTTCCAGGGCTTCAGTGAGGGTGCAATCGTACTGTATGATCCCGAGCCCCCCTTCAAAATTGATACCCCGCACAAAGCCCTGGCCGATCCAGGCTGGTAGTTTCAGAAATGACTCTCCGCAATGCTCTGAATATTCTGTTTTGAGGGCATTTGCAATATCCTGAACTACCTCTCTTAATGGAAGCGAATTCACCTGAATTGATTTCATGCAAGATGGGACTTTAGGTTTATCCACGTAAGGGTATTAAAGGTAATCTATAATTTAATGTGTTAAAGCAGCTGCAGTAAAACCTCCGGTAAAAGGGTATATCCTCAAGCTCTCTGGGCAGATAGCTATAAAAAAAGGATGCCCCATTCTTGGGACATCCCCTTGTCCTGGATATACGGACTTAGTGTAAACCGGTACCCTACCGGCACTATAAAATTAGGGTAGAAAAAAGGAATCCACTAACATTTTTGGATCTTAAATTTAACAATTTTAAGCAGACCAAGTAGTACTCCTGAGGGCAAAAGACCTGCTTATTCCCGGGGAACGTATTGCCGAACTCCCAACCATACCAAATATCACCTACTATCGGGCGCGATGATTTAAACCTGATCGAACACTGTATCCTCAGAATAACTTTTTGTTACCCATTATGAGTGAAATTACAAACAAAACAAGGAATATAAAAAATAAGATCTTTGCAATACTGGCTGCACCTTCGGCGATTCCACCGAAGCCGAATACTGCTGCAATGATCGCCAGGATCACAAAAATAACGGTCCATCGTAACATAGTATGATTTTTTAAGGATTCAGAATAAATTTTATGTTGGAATTTCTGCCAACACTTTAAAATTGGAGATTATTTACGGATAAACTTGACCGTATGAACCGAAATCTTGACGTTATAAAAAGGAAGAGCCCCCCTCTGGATCTTTAATTATTTTGAATCCTTTAATATAACTGTATCTTTAAATAGCACAAAAGGCAGGCAATTGGACAAAAAATTAAATATCAGGGATATGCAGGTTCGGGAAGTGGTGTTTGATATGGCCAGGATTCTCAAGGTGGAGGTGGAGGAATTCAATAATGAATTCCGTTTTTACATTCCCGCGGATTTAGGAACCGGTTATGTAAAGGCAACCTCCTTCGACCATGGCATTGGTGTGATCGAAGTCGATTTTCAATTGAAAAAAGAGGTAGAATTTACGCTGGATAATGAAGTGGTGCAGCCGCTGAAATTCATTTTCAATAAAGAGGCAACCATTAAGCACAGATTCCGGGATGTGGACGAACATCATGAAATAAAACACCTTGAATGTGCCATTGTCTCGTGCAATGGAAAACATGGGCATGTATTTACGATGCCCGCAGAAAAACAGGTACGTTTATTTAGCCTTGAAATCAACCGGAAGCTTTTCGAGGAAAAAATAGCTGCATTCCTCCGGGATATGAATGAAGAATTGGAAGAACTTTTCCGGGACCTGAACGGGGTAAACCTTTTTTATTTCAAAGGCCACTATAGCCTGGATATTGCGCACTTCATTGAAGAATTTACAAATTGTAAAGAAGAAGGTTTCGTTCGGTCTGTCTTTCTGGAAGGTAAGGCCTATGAGATTTTAACCCACCACCTCGGGCAATACCTCACAGACCTAAGCAAACCCGATGGCAGTGCAACAGAAAGGCAGTCTACCGTTAAGCGCATTGAAGCGGCTTCGGTTATCATCAAAGCGGAACTGGAAAGTATCAGCAATATTCCCATACTGGCCAAACGTGTAGGACTCAGCCAGCAAACCCTTCAGAGAGGGTTTAAAAATCTATATAACGCTTCAGTAAATGAATTTATCAGAAACTACCGGATAGAATTCGCGAAGAAATTGATTGAAACAACCGAACTGAATATTACCGAAATATCTTATAAAGTAGGGATCAATTCCCGAAGTTATTTTTCCAAAATTTTTAAAGAAAAATACGGTGTTACCCCAAAACAATACTATGAAAAATGTCGTGCCGGACTCCAAAAAAAAGTGGATGCCTAAGTGGAGTCTCCATTAGAGAAATCCCAGGACCGAAGCGATCCTTTATTGGGGATCTTCTTGTAATATTCCCGCTCCATAAGCTTAAAGGAATCCAGGTCATACAGGGCGTTGGGGTTCTTATAAAAATCTGCCCTGAGCGGATTAGCCTGTAAGTTGATATAGTTGGGATGGTGGATTATTTTGGATATTTCCTGTAATTCTGTGTTGACTGATAGCCATGTTCGTTGCAGATATCCGGACAGGATAAGCGGCATCTCCTGACTTATATTGTGCACCTTGTTCATGAATCTGTCTTTCTTAACGGTCAGAAAAGAGCAGGTTATAAATCCATCCTCTGTATAGTTGTAGATCCCCGCCATACAAAACGGCGCCCCGGAAGGCCTTCCTACGTAATAGGGATAAACAATCCCTTTTCGAAGATAGGCTGTAAAAAATCCTGTCACAAGGATAAGACATCGCCTGTGCTCTAAGGCATTTTTATACCAAACCTCTGAATGCAGCATACCGTCGTTGATGTGGAGTGTATTGGTGAAGCTCTGGAAATACTGCCAATCCTCCTGAAATTGTTGGGGCAAAATACCCCATATCCCGAAAGATATAACGGTGGGTTCTTCAGAAGTTATGATGGATAAGGTCTCTTCATTGAAACCGTTGATTACTGCTGCTGGTTTATAGATGTTGGGGTACTTAAACGGTACTGCAAAATGATTCTCCAACATCTCCCTCTCAGCTATATTTGATAGCCTGTAAAACATACAATCCCCTTCATAAATTTTACACAAGTTCGGAATTTACCTACGTTTGTTGTGTTCCATTGCCGTAGATTTATAACCCTATCACATTCGGAACTGAACACAATCGGAATGCCTCCTTAACAAAGCTGTTTTCCTGTTGCGAGGTGCATTCTAAATCATTTACCACAAAAAAAGGATGTAGTTTTCACTACATCCTTATTTTAAATCTGTACTGTGAATCTCAATTACCTTAGATCCTCAAGACCTTTAATGGTAGAGAGCCCGTTTGCAATTTTATTCCTTTGCTCCATCAAAACGCGTTGCGTACTGGGGGGAAGCGAAGTATCTTCCAATACATCGCTGTATTCATCAATAGCAGCCTTTTCGCCACGGATGGCTTCTTCGAGCATGGATTCTGCGTCGTCTGCAGAGAAGAATGCCTTAACATCCATCCAGGTCCTGTGCATAGCCCCGGCGGCACTCCCTCCTTTATCCGGTTCCTGTCCGAATTGCCGAATTTCTTCTTTTAACTGATGCCCAAAACTATAACGCTCCTGCGCCTTCCTTTCAAAGTAAGCTTTCAGGGCAGTATGGTCTGTATTCTCAGCTGCTTTCTTAAATCCCTTTTCGGCATCGTAGGTCTTTTCCAGGATATCATTCAATCGTTCTCCAACTTTTTCGGTATATGTATTCATTGTTCTATGTATTAAATTAAGGCGAGTTCTAAGATGTCCGCCAGTTCACATCGTTGCTTTATGTATCAATATTCCTTTTCAGAATAACTATGTTCTTTGGTGTAATAACTGTTTCGTTCTTTAAACAGGCTGATCTTATCGCGTAATAACTGATAAGACTTTTCAAAATCAGTACAATTTGACTCTGAATTATCAATTTTACGGTAATCCTTCAACGAACCCTCCAGTGCCAGGTCTCTATCATTTTGCACAAAACTATCTATGGATTCTGCGGGCATATACCAAACCATCCTGCCTATAAATAAGAGGGCCAGAAGGCCTGTAACAGCCAATAGTATTCCGATAATCAAGACATCTAATGAATCCATGAATTAGTATTTGTCCTCAAAAGTAACAAGCACTTTAAAGGCATATGAGTTCTTTTAAGTTAAATATTAGCCCGTAAGCGCGGTATCCGTAGGCCGAAACAAATGCGTCAAAATAACGTCGGATAAAGTCCACCCAAAAACCAAAATCTCAGGATATTTGGTGCACTTCAACGTCTATAACGAAGTATTGAATATGTGCCCATGTCTTGTAATCAAGACTACCCATCCTATCCTTCCTTTGTCCATGTGTCGATAGGATGGATGGCACTTATTTAACCATTAAAAAGCGATAGCTGTCCATTATATTTACCGCCTGCTTCAGGGAATATCAACACTCACAATGTGGCTTTAAATGTATAGCGGCATGGCCGGCAATTTCTTAATGGGGGAACATTTAAAGAACGGCACAGTATAGTGCTCACATTTCTATTAAATCGGGGGATTAAGAAATTGGGGGGAATAGTGGTAAAAAAATGGTCCTGAACCATGAAGTTGCTCAGAACCATTTTGCAAACAACCAACCAAACTGCTTACTTGAGAGCTAACAAATTCCCTCAATAAATTCTTCTAAGATCCAATGCATGATTACATATGCATCTATTAGTTTAATCATTATGGCTACAACAAAACCTTATGATATGATACAAATTTACAGGGCTTTTTTTGGAATTTGGTGCTATATTGAACTTAACATTGACTTGTATGATACAATATGGCGACTTGCCATATGCTTCCATCCTAAGTTAGGCCAGCATCCATTATATTTGGAATCGAAAACCCGCAGTATTTTTTAGCTGTCGCGGTTTCTCTTAGTGTTTAGCTGGAAATAAAATGAAAACCATCAAGAAGGTAATCAAGAAAATCTATTGGGATATCCTGCACAGTATCGCATTTTACCCTGTATTGATCAGTTTTGTTTTCTGCGTGCTCGCTATTGTTTCTATCTCATCTGAAAAACTGGACTTCATCGCACAGTTGAAATCCCGGATACCCTATCTTTTTATCGAGGATTATGAAACTGCCAGGACGATTCTTGCTACCCTTTTTGGAGGGGTGCTTTCGCTTACTGTATTTAGTTTTACCATGGTGATGGTAGTGCTGGGCCAGGCATCTTCAAATTTTTCACCCCGACTCCTGCCAGGGCTGATATCCAATAAGCGGCATCAGATCATATTGGGGTTTTATATAGGAACGCTGACCTATGTGATCATCACCCTTATTTCACTTGGTGCTTATGGAATGGATTCCAGGTCACTGGGCCTTTCCACAATGGTAGCAGCATTATTCAGTGTGCTTTGTGTAGGCCTTTTCGTCTATTTTATCCATAGCATCTCCAGGGCCATCCAGATCCACAATATCATCACCCTTATTTATAATGAAAGTGATCAATGCCTGGACAAGATTATCCGAAAACAGGAAGACTCCAATAATAATACCTTTTCCGAAAACACCCTGGAATGGCAGATTATCCCGATAAACAGATCAGGGTTTTACAGGGGTTTTGACCATTCCCTTTTGCCCAAATCCCTGAAGAAACATAAAAACCAGATAGAAATAACGGCCTATATCAATAAACATATTTGGGAGGGCGATGCTATCTTCCGAACCGGGGGATCCCTAACGGAGGATGAAAAAAAATCCCTTCTTTTCAGCGTTATGATCGCATCAGACCGGCATGAAGATGATAGTGCCATGGGAGGCCTGGTCAAATTGATGGAGGTGGCTGTCAAGGCACTATCACCGGGTATTAATGATCCGGGGACCGCGATTGATTCCATATCGAAAATTGCAAAACTTATTCGAAAAATGTTCCGGATCCCCCCGGTTATTATTACGGAGGTCCGTAAGCATGACTTAGTACTGATCGAAAACCAAATTCCGGCAAAGGAGGTCATGCGGAACATTATACAGCCTATACGGCATTACTCCAGAGAGGATATGTCCGTGCAATATGAACTCGTGGCCGCCCTGAAGTATATAAAAAACACGCCCGAAATAACAGGGCCAAGCCGGGAAGCAGTAGATCTGGAGCTAAACCTGATCTCGGACAACCTGAAAAAGGACCCAACTAACATAGATAAACAACGGGTTCTAAATTTATTACACACGTAACAATACAGGATAAGAATATGAATATGAAAGCTGCCCCTACCTTACTTTGTATCCCTGATATCAGTGGATTTACAAAGTTTATGAGTGATACCAATTTTGAACTGAGTTCAAAAGTTATCCCCTCACTGCTTAATAAAATAGTTTACTCAAATGAAATAGGCCTTAAAATATCTGAAATTGAAGGCGATGCGGTACTCTTCTACCGAAATGGTGAACTGCCAGACCTGAAGGATCTGGTATCGCAATGTAAATTCTTTTACACCGAGTTCTATAAACAACTTCATGCATTAAGGGCCCGCTATAACAAGGACAAAGACTCCGATATTATCCCGAAAACACTGGGCCTTAAGATAGTGCTCCACTTTGGCAAAGAAGTAGGTTTGGTCCCTGTCGGCAAACGTATCAAACTAATCGGCGAAGATGTGATCACTGCCCACCGGTTGTTGAAAAACAATATCGATATAAATGAATACATCCTCCTGTCTGAGCAACTATTATCCAATTATGACCGGAAAAAGATTAATGGAAGCTTTGACTGGAGCGCACTGAAAGAAGGGGAATTGGAGGTGGAACACATTGGGAAGATCCGGTATAGCTATATCAGCCTGGTCCCCCTTTCTGAATAATCTTCTAAAATTAAATCAAAGATCCAAAAATAAAACACCTCAATCATGACTGAAAAACAAGGAAAGGAAGACATAGAATTCGTTAAAGAAGAAAAAGATACCACCGATAATTACATATTTGAAAAAAATACCAAAACCCGGTCAGGCTTTACCATCATCCTGGTATTCCTTATCATCATTATCGCAGCAATAGGGGTTTCCTGGTATTATTTCAGGGCGAATGGCTAAAGTGCTTTTTAGCTGACTTTCAATTATTTAATTACTCAAAATCCGAATTTTTGCATTAACAAAAATAGCGTTAGGGTCATTGAAAATCCTCCTCAAATGCTACTTTTAGCCCCACAATTATGAAAGATTCTCAGGTAATTTCCGGTATAAATATCCTGGATAATTTGTTAATTGCCACTTGATTCACCGGGGCTGCCATGGCATCTTTTCTTGATTATGGCAACCCGGTTTATCTGAAAGCCGGAAAGTAGTATCCTGTCACAACCAGTACATCAAATGAACATAAAAACCACGATATTTACGCTGTCCATATCCCAATTCAACCCTGTAAAATTGATGTCATTCCTGCTCCTGACCTTTGTCAGTAGCTGCGCGACGTATGCCCCGCAGTACCTAAACACGGCTGTCGGGCAAGCCGGCACTGATCAGGAGCCGGTCTATACCTTTTACCTTGCCGGGGGCTATGGGGATGCGGAAAGTGGCCCCGATAAGGAAGTGGTGGATCTGCTCAAAGGGGAACTGGAACAAGCGCCTGCAGCATCAACCCTTATCTTCACGGGGGACAATATCACAGCAGCGACGGATAATTGGGATACCGATAAGAAATTGATCGATGAACAGCTCGACCTCCTGAAAGGTTTCAAAGGTGAAACCATTTTTATCCCGGGAAATAACGAATGGAAAAGTTACAATACAAAGAAGATCGAAAAGGAGGAAGAATATCTGGATGATCTCGATCCAAAAGATGTTAAATTCTTTCCCAAGAATACCTGTCCTATTGAACACAAGGTTATCAATGATCAGTTAGACCTTATCCTAATTGATTCTAAATGGTTTATAGCCAACTGGTCTCGGATAGAGGATATTAATAAAAAGTGTACGGATATTGTTACCCGGCGGAGGTTTGTAGAGGAATTGGAAGGTTATATCAATGACGGGCAAGGCAAGAACATAGTTATTGCAATGCACCATCCCGTGTTCAGCAACGGTAAATATGCTGCAAAGGAGAATTTCAAAACCCATATGACCCCGTTGCCCATTGTAGGTACCCTGGTGAATACCTTTAATGACCTCAGCGGCTTTGACCCGGACCGGCTCAATTCCCGGCGGTATAATTACCTCCGCGTCCTGGTGAGCTCATTGGCTAAAGCATCGGACCGGATCACCGTGGTTTCAGGCCATGAAGAAAGCCTCCAATACCTGTCCGGCGGTGATATCCATCAAATTATCAGCGGCTCCCTGGCTGCCAAAACCGCTACCAAACGATCCCATGACCGTTTGGTGACCATTGGAGGTACCCTGGATTTTGAAGGGCTCTTCACCCATGGAGAAGTCGGATTTGCCAAACTGCAATACTTTAAGGATGGTTCCTCCGATGTGACTTTCATAAGCCCCGGGAAGAAGGAAGGACCTGCAGAATTTGAAGTATTGCCAAAATTTACGCCCGTGGAAAAATCGGGCCCATTTCCGGATATCAATGCCAAAACACAAACCGCCTCGGTAATAAAGGATGAATTTAAGTTAAAGAAATCCGGGTTCTATAAATTTATATGGGGCGAACGTTACAGAGACCTTTACGGGAAGGAAGTTACGGTACCTGTAGCCGATCTGGACACCTTATATGGTGGCCTGGAGGTGTTGCAGGAAGGGGGCGGGCACCAGTCCTATTCACTTCGGCTTGCGGATAAGCAAGGCAAGGAATACGCGATGCGGTCCCTAAGGAAAAATGCGCTGAAATTTTTAAAATACAAGGTAAAGGGTATCGCCTTCACCGAAAATGACTATAACAATACCTGGACGGAAGAACTCGTATCGGACTTTTTTACAACCGCACATCCGTATATCCAACTGGTTATCCCCCCGCTTGCCAGGGCAGCCGGGATCAACCATGCCCGGACCTCCCTGTTTTATGTCCCTGCACAAAAGGCCCTGGGCGAATTAAATGAGGAATATGGCAATGATTTGTACTATATCGAAGAACGTCCTTCGGAAAGACAGTCGGGATATGATGGTTACAACCGTTCCAACCCCGATGAGGCGGGGCAAATAAAAGATTTTGAGAGTACAACAGATGTGTTGGAGAAGATGAAAAGTGATGAAAGTTATGAAATAGACCAGAAGAGCTATATCCGGGCCCGTATTTTCGATATGCTGATTGGTGATTGGGACCGGCACGAAGACCAGTGGCGTTGGGCAGAATACGAAACCGAAGACGACGAAAAGATATTTTTGCCGATCCCCAGGGACCGGGACGGTTCTTTTTCAAAGTTTGATGGCATCGGGATCCCGCTCATTCAACTTTTTGTCCCTGATACGCGGTTTTGGCAGTCTTATGATGACAAGCTCCATAATGTAAAATGGTTTAATGCGGAAGGCAATAATTTAGACCGGGCGATATTTACCAAATTTGGACCGGAAGTCTGGGAAGAAGAAGCAAGGGCCATTCAGCAAAATATTACGGCTGACGTTATTGACAAAGCATTTTTAAGACTCCCCGAAGCGGTGCAGGACAGCAGTGCAGCTCAAATCAAAAGCAATCTGAAAGGGAGGTTGCAACGCTTGCCTCAATATGCCCGGAAATACAGCCAGTACCTGGATAAATTAGTAACCCTCCACGGGACAGAGAAGGATGATTTGTTTGAGATTACGCGACTACCGGATGGAAAAACCAAAGTTGTCATTCGCCGACTATTGAGCGATGACCCTAATGAAAAAATATATGAACGCACTTTTGACCGCGACCATACAAGGGAAATCTGGATCTACGGCTTGGGGGATGATGATATTTTCAAGGTAGGAGGAGAAGGGAATCAGGCTATTTATATCCGCATCATTGGTGGATACGGGAAGGATACGTATACTATCTCGAACAAAAATTCCCTGAAAGTATATGACTGGAAACACGAAGAATCAGATTTCAGTGACCTTACACCCCCAAAACAGCTTACCAATATATATGAAACCAATACCTTCCACTGGCGCTTTTTTAATGAAAGCAATAATACCATAGTGCCCAATTTAGGGTACCGATCCGATGATGGGTTCTACTACGGGGCGACAAATACATATACCTATAATGGTATAAACGGCAATCCGTTCCGGCAAAAACATACCCTTGCAGCAAAATACTATTCCCAGTTTGATGCTCTGGAACTCAATTATAATGGCATTTTTGGCAATATTATGCCGGGCTGGAATTTTGAACTGGATGGCCATTTCAACACCGATAAGTACGTTTATAATTATTTTGGGTCCGGGAATGAGACCCAAAACCTTCAGGAAGAACTGGGAAGGGATTTTTACAGGGCCCGGTTGCAACGCCTTAACATCAATGCGGGCATTGCCTATCACACGCTTCGGTTCAAATTGCTTTATGAATCCATGAAGTTGCTGGAACGGGGGGACCGACTGTTTACACCTGCCAATTTAGGGACAGCGGTATTTGAGTTGCAAAACTATGGGGGTGCGGAAACATCCCTTAGCTACAGCCATGATGATGCGGAAGATTTTCCTACCAAAGCCATTTATTTCGGGTTGACCGCCGGCTATAAATTCAACCTTGAAGACGCGGAGAATAAATTCGGATACTTTGCCTTTAAACTTGGTTTTAGCCATAAACTAATCCCATCGGGCGACCTGGTCCTTGGGTCGGTAGCGGAAGTAAAAACCAATTTCGGGGATAATTATTATTTTTACCATGCGCCCTCCATTGGGGGGATGAACGGCCTGAGGGGATTCCGTGACGAACGGTTTACCGGCAAAACATATTTCTATCAGACTTCGGATATCCGTCTGAGGGTAAAACAATATATTACAGCCCTTGCACCCATAACGGTTGGGGTTTTCGGAGGTTTCGATTATGGGAGGGTTTGGTCCCCCGGTGATGCATCCGTGGTCTGGCACACCTCACAGGGGGGCGGTGTTTGGGTAAGTGGATATAATTTCCTATCCTTAAGCGCCGGGGTCTTTAATTCCGTAGAAGGAAATATTGTACAAGTGGGGTTTGGATTCGGGTTTTAGTCGCCACAGCGGGCTGTATAGCCCGGGTGAAAACCTCCCTGGTAGTAAGCAGCTCACACCACAGGATATTTTATACTATTTTTAATTCTTATTGTTTCTGGGCAATACTTCCTCAGGAAATGGAAAGAGGATGGTAGAATTTTTCTCGGCAGCAATGTTGGACAGGGTTTGGTAAAGCCGCAGTTTGATGGCCGAAGGGGACTGGTCTATCAATTTACCGGCTTCCAGTAATTTATGGGCAGCCTCTTCCTCAGCCAACGCCAGGATGACCTTTGCCCTCCTATGCCGCTCTGCTTCGGCCTGGTTTGCCATCATACGCCGCATATTTTCCGGCAGCTGTATATCTTTTATCTTCACGTCTATGATCTCAATCCCCCATTGCCTGGTTTCCAACTCAACGATCTGCTTGATATTGTTGCCCATTTCTTCGCGCTTAGATAAAATGGTATCCAATTCAACCTTTCCACAGACATCGCGCAGGGCCGCCTGGGACAACTGGGTAATGGCAAACTTAAATTCCTCTACCTCGAGTACCGCTTTTTCCGGGTCTTCTATCTTAAAGAATACAACTCCATCAATACTGCAGGGGACGTTATCCCGTGTCATTACCTCCTGGGATACCACATTGATGGTGATTACCCTGATATCGACCACCTGGATGGTCTCTACCAGTGGGATGATCCATCTAAAACCGGGCTGCAGGGTCTTGATATATTTTCCGAACCGGAATTTTAGGGCCCTTTTGTATTCAAATATGATCCGGACCCCGGCCAAAAGGAATAGGCCGATGACGATTGCTAGAAACATAGGTGGGTTCATCCTGGTTATTTTTAAAAGGAAACCGATTGTTAACATGAGACAGGCATACGAAGCATATGACCATGATCATGGCACTGGCAATGCCAGCTAAGGGATTAGTGAAAGTGGCTGGTCATCTTTCTGCATCCTGTGGCCTCCTTTTAAAGTTACAGATAATAAAGGGGTACCACAAATAATTAACACCTTCCGGGCCGGCAAGCTTTTCAGGTCCTTTGAGCCACTATTTTCATTGAAGATATAAAATGGTCCAGTTCGTCCGTAGTGGTATAGACATTGGGAGTGATCCGGCAACCCTGCACATTGGCATGGTCAATAGCCACAGTAAAGATCCCGAACTCATCCATAAGGGATTTGGCTACATCAGCCGGTTTCCTGTTTTGTACGCCCACATTACCAATACCACAACTCCGTTCCTTCGCAACCGGAGTATTAACAACTATGTTGGGCACTTCCCGCAATTGATCGCTCCAATACCGCTGCAGGAACCGCATACGGCTTTCTTTACGATCCATCCCGATAACTTCCAGGTAATCCATAGCATCACCGATGGCCAGGTCTGTATGCACCGGATGCGTCCCGGTATGGTTGAGCCGATAGATATCCGCGGGATTCTCAATAGAATCTGCCAGCAGGGGCCATAATTCGGAGACCCTGTCTTTGGACACGAATAATATCCCGGCCCCCAATGGCGTACTAAGCCATTTGTGCAGGCTGGATCCGTAATAATCACAATTGAGGTCGCGGATATTCACCCCAAAATGACCCACACAATGGGCACCGTCAACCAGGACCTCTACCCCATGGCGGTGAGCCATATCACAGATCTTCCGTATAGGGAGTATCTGCCCGGTAATGTTGATCATATGGCAGACCATCATTAATTTCGTCCTGGGCGTGATCTGTTTTTCATACAGCGAAACGATCTCCTCATCGGAGGCCGGATGGTTTGGGATGGAAACCACCTTATTCACTACCCCATACCGTCTGGCTACCAGTTTAAAATGGTCCTGCATGGATCCGTAATCCTGAGTGGCATAGATAGCCTCATCACCTTTTTTCCAGGGATAACCCCCAATTACCAGGTCGAGTGATTCGGTGGTGTTACGGGTGATAATCAATTCTTCCTTATCACAGGACACCAGTTGTGCTAGTCGCGCTGCGATGTTTTTTTTATTGTCCCATTGGACTGTACGCATGTAGTAGGAGCCTTCGTAATTGACCATTTGCACATGTTCCAGGAATTTCTGCAGCACCGGTTGGGGGGCAATGTTGTAGTATCCATTCTCCAGGTTGATATACTCCGGTTTGAGGTCATAATCCTTTCGGACCCTTTCCCAAAAACCTTCGTCGCCAACTCCCACATAGGATCCATGATCATTGGTCTCTCCCGCAGACAATCCAAAGGACAAAAAAGGTGTTACTGCGGCAAGCTGGCCCATGCGTTGGAGGAAAATGCGCTTCTTCATGGAGTGGATATTTCCAGACAAGATATAAAAAATAGGCACGTAGATAACGATGTGGAAGGGACATCCGTTTCTAAAAGGACGGAGGCCCTGACGATACCGGTTGATTAGGCGCTGTGGCATCTGGATCAAATACGGTATATTTAACCTTACAAAGGATGTACTATCAGGGTAGCGAACCCGCTGCCACCAAAACACTATAACTATGAAAGAATTGCCTTCCGAAAGGATCAAGACACTGGGATTGGAATTGCCTCCTGCCCCGCCACCTGCCGGGCTGTACAAGCCGGTTATAGTGGTGGGAACGCTTTTATATGTCTCCGGGCAAGGCCCTATGCAGGCCGATGGCACCTATATGACGGGCAGGGCAGGTGATGACCTCAGCCTGGAACAGGCCAAGGCCGGTGCCAGGCAGGTTGGATTGACCATGTTGTCTACCATCCGGACGCATTTTGGTGACCTGAACAGGATCAAAAGGCTGGTCAAGGTATTGGGAATGGTGAACTCCACCCCGGAATTCGGGCAACAACCACTGGTCATAAACGGGTTCAGTGAATTGATGGCTGATATTTTCGGCCCGGACAACGGCGTAGGCGCCCGTAGCGCCGTGGGAATGATGCTCCCCGGAAACATCCCTGTAGAGATCGAAGCTATTTTTGAATTGAATGAATAAGCGTTCCATGGAACAGAACCCCTGGTATACCGTAAAAGAACACGGTCTAATTCCCAGCCCGGCCCTTTTGGTCTACCCGGACCGAATAGTGAAGAACATACACACCATGATCCGTATGTGCCGCGATATATCTTTCCTTAGACCGCACATCAAAACCCACAAAACGGCAGAGATCATACACCTGCAACTCGATCACGGTATCCGGAAATTCAAATGTGCCACCATCGCGGAAGCGGAACTGTTAGGATCCTGTGGTGCTGAAGACATTCTGCTTGCCATGCAGCCTGTGGGTCCCAATATAGACCGGTTCCTGGACCTGCTGGATAAGTTCCCGGGATCCCGGTATGCGACACTGGTCGATAATGAGAATAGCCTGAAAGAAATTTCGCAGCGGGCAGCAGCACGACGCCGGAGAGTACCGCTTTATATCGATTTAAATACCGGGATGGACCGTACCGGCATCGGACCAGGCGAAGCCGCAGCTATACTCTTTAAAAAAATGTGCGATGACCCGCACGTAGTTGCTAAAGGCCTCCATGTTTATGATGGCCATATCCGCAATACCGATATCACCGAACGAAAAGCGGAGTGCGACGCCTCCTTCGCTAAAGTCACCCGGCTGAAGGAAAACCTCTCCCGGCAAGGACTGTTTGTGGAACATATCGTGGCAGGAGGCTCCCCCACCTTCCCTATCCATGCACAGCGTGAAGGGGTGGAATGCAGCCCGGGAACAACATTATTATGGGATGAGCGGTATGCTACCTCTTTTGCCGATATGGAATTCCTTCCGGCTGCCGTATTGCTAACACGCATCATCAGTGCTCCCCAGCCCGGGCTTGTATGCCTGGATCTGGGCCATAAATCGGTTGCACCGGAAATGGAATTTCCCCGGGTCCGTATTTTTGGCATGGAAAACTGCAGGCAAACAGGGCAAAGCGAGGAACATCTGGTGGTGGAATGCGGAAACAGTGGTACCAATCCTGTGGGATCTGTTCGCTATGCCCTGCCGATGCATGTCTGTCCTACCGTAGCCAAATATCCCCAGCTCCTTACTGTTGTGGATGGAAGGGTAACGGGCTCCTGGAAAGTTGCCGCAAGG
Source organism: uncultured Flavobacteriaceae bacterium (assembly GCA_963756115.1). Classification (GTDB taxonomy): domain Bacteria; phylum Bacteroidota; class Bacteroidia; order Flavobacteriales; family Flavobacteriaceae; genus JTS-RE37. The sequence goes on along the minus strand of CAVWMN010000003.1, from coordinate 1,204,476 downwards.
GACCACAAAATTGCGGTATAGCCCGTGATCAGGGAACAATTCAGAAGTTAAGCCCCTTAGCAACTCATCGATTTTAACAGCGATTTAGTATGATATGGCAGGGTTATTGCTAACTTTATCGCAAGATATTGCAGCCCATGAAACTTTGCCTTAGCCTTATTTTCCTTTGCCTCATCTCGTTCTGGGGAATGGCACAATCCGACATTCCCAAGACCCAACCCCTTAAAATTGAAGCGGACAATAAACTGGATGTCAAAAATAGCCCCAACAAGGGGACAGCTTTGAATATGCCCTCTGTACTGGACATGAAACCGAATGTGAACATGAAGGATTCCATGTCTACCCGAAATATCAAAATGCTACCGGATAAAGAATTAAAGCAGGCCGGGCACGACCTTGTCATTGACCCAAAAGTAGGTGAACGGGAAAAAGGCAACTCCAACCAACACTTCGGGGATATGTACCTCGGAGATGTAAAAACAGGGAGCAAAACGGTTGGAATCGTTTACCGGGACCATGAATATGTAGACGGGGACCGGGTAAAAATATATGCAAACGACGCGGTTGTTGAGTACAACGTCCTTCTGACAGGGTCTTTTAAAGGCATAAACCTTACCCTGGAAAAAGGCTTTAACCGCCTGGATTTTGAAGCGCTAAACCAGGGTTCATCCGGCCCTAATACAGCGCAGGTTGACGTCTATGATGATAAAGGCCAGATGATCTATTCCAATCGCTGGCTACTGTCCACCGGCTCCAAAGCATCCCTTATTGTAATACAGGATTAGCAAAAGCTGTATACAGGTATACACTTTTTAATCAGGAAGTGTAATGCATGTATTGGCAATCTTCTTTCGCAGTAATCAGTATGCAATGGGTTTACTGAGCTTGCTTTAATAAGGTTGCCTATTTAATCGCCGCAACAGTCTTCCTGGAGAGCAAACCCAGACAACTAGCAAAATCTAATAAATTAATATCCAGGGAACTAAGATGGATGTTCTTTGCAGGATGTAGCCTTAACTTCAAAGTGGGGCTGGGTTGAGACCCCAGCTGCTGTACAGGCTTTGCGAGCAACCCCGGCATCAAACAAAATCTAATAAGTTTATATCCAGGGAACTAAAATGCATGTTCTTTGCAGGATGTAGCGTTAACTTAGAAGTGGGGCGGGGTTAATACCCCATGATCGTAACCGATATGTAGAAATATTCCTAGTGATGTTGGCAGTCGCAGTCTGCAGTGCTTGCCCCAGGAAGCCATGGGAGCAGGAGGGATCAGTGAATAGTAAGCAGTGAACAGTAAACAGGGTGAGCTTGCCCGAAGGAGCCCTTCAGCCTATATTGTCAATTTACCTGGCCGAAGCAGCGAAGCGTAGGAGGGAACTTTAAATATCGAACCTTGAATAGCCTGCGGAGGAGGTGTCCTTTTTGCATTTCTTTTTGGACAAGCAATTAGGGATAAAATGAACCCAAGGGAAGTCTTTAACCTCTTTCCAGGAGAAACAAGCATCACAACCTCACCTTTTACAGTTGGAAGGATCTTCCTTTTTAATTGATCACAGTTCTAGTACTATTCCCCTTCAGGGAAGGGTAAGGGGTGGGCCTAAGACTGGGCTACGTCCTGGTCTCTCAGGAGCAAACCCCCATCAGCGATAAAATTCCAATAAATTTAAATCTCCATAATTACTCCGCATGTACTTTACAGTAATTCACGTTAACGTTAGATGGGGCGGGGTTGAGGCCCCAGTTGCAGTACAGGCTTTTCGACCAACCCCGGAATCAGGCAAATTCGTATAAATATAAATCCCTGTATCCCATCCCCTTGTTCTTTGCAGTAGGTCCCGCTATCTTCAGAACGGGGCAGGGTTAAGATCCCAGTCATGGAACATGGATCCCTATGTCTGGAAAAGCAGTTGAAGCACTTTTCAGGGTGAACTTCCCTCATTCCCCGGGATGATAGGTACGCTCCGCCCTCTTTTCAACATCTTCCCGATAGAATGCAACCTCTTTAAAATCCCGTTCAGCATAGCGCTGTGCCTGGTCATTGAAATGGGGGGAAGCGGGATCCCCGCTCTGACCTCCTGCGAGGATACTTTTGGCGCTGAGCCGGTCCCCAAATTCAACTACAGCCACAAAACTGTTCCCACGGGTACCATACATCTTTTTGGTGCCATTGCTATACCGTGCCCCGTAGGCAGCAAGCGCTCCCCACCTGCCGGAAGCCAAACCAATGGGTATACTCGGTTTGTTATCATCAAATGGCTGAACTAATGCCCCGTTGATCCGCTGATAGCGGTTGATATCGCCCCAGGGGATATTCCAGGTTCCAAAATCCCTTTCCAGGATGCTCAATACTTCCCCAAAAACCGAAAGTCGCTCTGCCTCGGGTGATCCGGTACCCAGGTATCCGATCAATTCCATGTCGCTCATCGGAACAGGTGGCTGGGCCACACGGGCATACAACATTCCATAATAATGGGCGAGGGTCATGGCCACAGATTCCAGGGAAGTGGTATAGTCCCATTTCCTGAGGACTTCAACCGGCGCCTTTAATCCGGGGAAGGCGGATGGTGTTTGGTCATAGGCACGGACCAATCCGGGGAGCAGTTTTTCAAAGGCAGGGAGATACGGATCATATGCCAGTTTCAGGAGACTATCAAGGGTATACCCGTTCCTGTCCCTTAATAATTCTATGGCATGGATACCACGGAAGTTTTCTGTATCAACGGACATATATATTGGATAATCCCCTCTTTTCGGGCTGAATTCCAGGGCTGCAGTGAAAGGGGTGGAATTGCAATTCTGGAGCCAGCCATTTTCCGGATTTAAAAGTTGTATGGTTTCCGATACTTCGTGTATTCCTTTCCAATCCGTTTGGGGGTTGCTTCCGTCCACCGGCTGCGTAAAATCGTACAGGGTATCCCGGATCGGGATGAAATTCCCATGAAAATAGGCTATGTTGCCTTCTGCATCAGCGTATACCGTATTGTTGGAGGAGTTGGTCCGGATATCCATCATTTCGCGGAACCCTTTATAGCCATCCTGTTTCGTGCGAACAAAGGATTGTTCCAATGCCTTAACGGGATCCCACATCATTGCAGTGGCAACTGCTTTATCCGCAACCTTATGTGTAATAGGGCCATGATGGGTCCGGATAGTGGGGAAGGTTTTTGTCTTTAGACTATCGGCATCGCGATAGCGCAAAGTGACCTCTGATCGTTCAACCGGCCTTAATTCCTCCCCGTATACATAAAACAATTTCCCATCTTTATCGATAATCGTCTCCTTAAACTCATCCATCACATCGGTGTAGGTGGATGTATGCATCCACCCGGTTTTCTCATTGAACCCCTGATAAACAAAAAATTGCCCCCAGGTAACGGCCCCGTAGGCATTCAACCCCTCCTCGCTTACCATATGAACCTCCCCCCGGAAGTAAAAGGAAGTGTGCGGATTGATCAGTAACATGGTATTCCCTGACTTCGTAAGCCTCCCGGAAATCGCAATACCATTCGAGCCCTGTGGTTCCAATTCCCGCTCCTTTTTTTGGAGGAGGACTTCCTTTGCTTCCGGAAATTCCATTCCCGATTCGTAATATGCCTGGATCTTCTCCGTGCTGATCCGTTCAATATCCCCTCCTATAGATCCTTCGCTGAAATACATAGGCATCCAGGGTTCAAAGCGTGTCAGCAACCTGGGCCTTACTTCCGGGTGGGTATGGAGGTAATAATTAATCCCATCGGCAAAGGCAACACAAAGACGTTGCAACCATTCGGGGCTGTTCTGATAATTTGAAATGGCCTCATCCCGGCTCATGAACAGGCGGGCACGCAAATCACTGTAGAGCGCCGCCTCCCCCTCTACTTCTGCAAGTCGGCCTATTGCCCAGATATAATTTTGTTCAACCCTGTTAAAGTCGTCCTCACATTGGGCATACAACAGTCCGAATACGGCATCTGCATCTGTTTTCCCATATATGTGCGGGACACCAAAATCGTCCCTGATAATGGTGGTATTCTCTGCATGACGCTGCCAACGGTCCATTTCAGCTCCGGGGAGGGATTGGTTCATACAACCGACATTCAGGATTGTTGATAAGAAGATTACGAAGAGATTAAATGCCTGTTTCATTGATTAATGTTACTTAGACCCGATTATTTCTTTTGCCAGCGGTTTTCTGAATTGAACTCCTGTGATAGGAAGCAACATATCCCCTGGTCCAAATTTGATATATGTTCAAGGTGAACCCTGCCACCTTTTGCCCTGAGGTTCCTGTTGCTGTTTTGTGTTTCCAAGCCACGTAGCAAGTGAAATTAAGGGTACAGGATTTGAAATGCTAATTTTACCTTAAAAAATAGTGGGCTGCGGGGTGCCCGGGCAATTCGTGGGATTTTTACTGTAATTTGCACGCGTTCAATGGAAGCAAGCCAAATAACAGATGACTGACAAAAAAATAAGTATCCTTACAGCCTTTAAAACTATCATCTGGCCGAGGCGCAACCTGATCCTGATCGGCCTGGTGCTGATCATTATAAGCAAGGCCGCCAGTTTTGTTGCGCCCTTATCCCTGAAATACCTGATGGATGATATCATCCCGAATAAGAACATCGGTTTTCTAAAATTGCTGATAGCAGCTGTTATAACCGCCATCCTGGTACAGGCGATAACCTCTTTCCTGCTTACAAAGATCCTCAGTGTACAGGCCCAGTATATGATCTCTGAATTACGGGCGCAGGTACAACGCAAAATACTTTCCTTGCCAATACGGTTCTTTGACAATACCAAGTCCGGGGAATTGGTATCCCGGATCATGACGGATGTGGAGGGCGTCCGGAACCTGATAGGTACCGGTTTGGTACAGTTGGTTGGCGGGACCATAACGGCCGTGGTTTCCATATTCCTGTTGGTAGGCATCAGCCCCAGCATGACCTTATTTACATTGGTCCCCCTGGCCATTTTTGCCATTATTGCGCTAAAGGCGTTTAAAATCATCCGGCCCATATTCAGAAACCGGGGCAAGATCAATGCCGAGGTTACCGGGCGGCTGAATGAGACCCTTGGGGGAATCCGGGTTATCAAGGGGTTCAATGCCGAGTTGCAGGAGAGCCAGGTCTTTGAAACCGGGGTGGAACGGTTGTTTCAAAATGTTAAAAAAAGCCTTACCGCAACTGCCTTCATGACCAGCAGTTCTACCTTCCTATTGGGGATTGCCACCACGGGGATCATGGGGATTGGCGGGTACAAGATCATGATGGGGGATCTCACGGTCGGCGAGTTCCTGACTTTCACCTTTTTACTGGGACTCATGGTTGCCCCTATCGTCCAGATGAGTAATATCGGAAGCCAGATCACGGAGGCACTGGCAGGGCTCGACCGTACTGAGGAGCTGATGAATATGGCCCCTGAAGCGGATGAATCAAAACGTACCGAAGTTTTGGATAAGGTTACCGGCGATATGGAATTTGAAGATGTCTCCTTTGCCTATGAGGAAGACAAGGAGGTGTTGCACAACATAAGCTTTAAAGTCACTTCCGGATCGGTGGTCGCCCTTGTCGGGAGTTCAGGGTCCGGTAAAAGCACCATTGCCGGACTTGCTGCCAGTTTTTTGAACCCGCAGTCAGGGCGCATAACCATCGACGGCAAGGATCTCTCCGGGATTAACCTGAACAGTTACCGCAAACACCTGGGCGTAGTCCTCCAGGATGATTTCCTGTTTGAAGGGACCATACGGGAGAATATATTATTCCCCCGTCCTGATGCTTCCGAAGAACGGTTGCTGCAAGCTGTCAAGGCTGCCTATGTGGATGAATTTACAGACCGGTTCGATGACGGCCTGGATACCCTTATCGGGGAGAGGGGCATCAAATTATCGGGGGGGCAGCGGCAGCGGATCTCCATTGCCCGTGCTGTACTGGCCGATCCCAGGATACTTATCCTGGATGAGGCAACTTCAAACCTGGATACAGAAAGCGAAGCCCTGATACAAAAAAGCCTGGCAGCCCTTACCCATGGCCGTACAACCTTTATAATTGCCCACCGGTTGAGCACGATCCGCAAAGCCGATCAGATCCTCGTCATTGAGAACGGACGGATCGCAGAACAGGGGAAACATGAAGACCTGATTGCAGCTGAAGGACGGTATTACAACCTCTTTACCTACCAGGCCAGGATTTAAACAACAGACACGAGATCCATATTAAAAAGACCGCCGATGGGCGGTCTTTTTTGATAGCCATGAGCAGGGAAGACAAATTATTTTTTTCTTCCTCTGTCATTATCGTGAGAATAACCATCATCGTCATCATCATCCATAGCGCCTTTTCCGGCAAGGATATCATCAAGTTCTTCCAAAAATACCTCGTGAACCTCAGCAGCTGAAAGGACATCATCTCTTCCATTGTTCCAGCTATGACGTTTTTTATCCTTCCAATTCCTTTTTCTCGAATGATTCTCTTTCCCTAATTCGTAACCGCTTTTTGCAGCAGCCAAGCGTTGCAAGGGTGTACCGTGATGTCCACCGCTTGTGAAGCCACAGTCCCCGATATTATAAAATAGCTTGAGAAACCCCCGGGTGCTTTTCCAATCATGGGTAGCTCCTTTTTTATGGGTCATAAAATACCCGGTAAAGAAGTCGGCTTCCAATTCGGTCATCCGTGTGGATTCCGGGGTGCCGATAAACGGTTCTACCGGATAGTCAAAAGTCCCATAATTAAGGAATTGGATCTGGTGTCCCCATTCATGGGCCATTACACCATTCCACACCATATTGTCCCGGGTACCTGCCTCCGACAATGCCTGCACTATCCCATCGCCAATGACAATAACGCCTGTACCAATTATCCTGGTAGCCAGGCTTCCATCCTCAGTTCCAATCGAGGCAAAAGCATCAAAAGCGAATAACGGGTTTTCGGGAATCTGTTTGCTGGCGGCATTATATTCAGCAGCAAGATCCACTATATCATCAATTTCACATTCTGAGAGATCTGAAAAATTCTCATAAATGAACCGTATCAATTCAAGGTCTTCAAGTGTGGCTGTATGCTGGCCCTGTACCTGGACCATCCCTCTCATATCCCAAAACCGCTCCAAACTCCGGGTCCTTTGTTTCACGTATTTGGTATACTCTCCCTGGGCACCAAAATAATCGGTATTTCTGAATCCATAATAGGCCGTGATCTGATTGATCGCGAAGTAATCACCAAATATTAAAAAATAGGCCTCCGGGTCTCCGTCCCAAACGGACAGGAAGCCATTGACAAGCCATTTGTCATACCTGGCAAGTACCTTATTAAAACGTGTCGGGCCACATTCACTTGGGTTTACGGCATTAACCAGTGAAGATCCATCGGTTAATTCTTTGATTGTCACTACTTTGTCCCCTAAGGACAACCGGCTGGGTGCCAGGCCATCCTTTGGCAATGTCTTTAATTTCGCCTTAGCCGATACCGCTGTGATCTGGGATTCCTCAGGAGCCATGATTTCATCCTTGCTACAGGACACGGCAACGAGTCCAACAACCATGGTGGACAATAGAATTTTTCTGGAAAGGTTTTTCATGATGCAGGTGGTTTTGGTTATTCCAAAAAGGTAGTAATAATTTTCTTACTAATTATAAAATATTTAACATTTTAGCCCATCTTTAATACGGCCAATAAAAAGCTGGTAACAATTAGGTTGGGTCAACAAAACAGGATTGATCCCCAAGCAGGGGAAACGCAACGAGATGCAAAAGGAATTACAACCTGTTTTCCTTTACAGGCAGGGAAGCAAACAACATTATAGCTATCAGGATTCGGGGGCGAGTTCCACCTCCAGTCCGTCCAGTTCCAGTACAAGCCGGATCTGGCAGCCCAGGCGGCTGTTAGGCGCTACATAAAAAGCTTCAGAAAGCATGGCCTCCTCCTCATCCGATTTTTCCGGGAGCGAATGGCCGGAGTGGATATAGCACTGGCAGGAAGCACACATGGCCATACCCCCGCAGACGCCAATAGTACCCTCTGGTGCCAGCTCATAGGACCGGACCAGTTCCATCAGGTTCATATTCATATCCGTGGGTGCAGCTACCTCATGGGTTACACCTTCACGGTCTTTGATCTTTATCGTGATATCGGACATAGTGGTTGATTCTATTCTTATTCAATTGACTTGATAACCGATTTAGGGGCTTCCTTCACACTACCGTCAAATCCATGTACACCGCCGACGGTTGTGTATTTCATGACATATTTTTTATCGGGGTTGATAAGACGGTAGGCACTTTGGCACATCAAGGTGGCTTCGTGGAAACCGCAGAGTATCAATTTTAATTTCCCGGGGTAGGTATTTACATCCCCAATGGCATAGATCCCTGGGATATTGGTTTGATAATCGAGCGAATTGTCCACTTTAATTGCGTTTTTTTCAATCTCGAGGCCCCAGTCGCCAATTGGGCCTAATTTGGGGGAAAGGCCAAAAAGGGGTATGAAAGCATCGACCGCCATTTCGAATTCTTCCTCCTGATCCGTGGCTTTAGCGACTACTACCGCTTCCAGTTTTGCCCCTCCCTTCAGGGAAATAACTTCTGCCGGTGTAATCAAATTGATCTTACCTTTATCCTTCAGCTGCTGTACCTTTTCCACGGAATCCAATGCACCCCTGAATTCATTTCGCCTGTGCACCAGGGTGACCTCAGCTGCTACATCAGCCAAAAATATGGACCAATCCAAAGCGGAATCACCGCCTCCGGCGATCAATACCTTTTTATTGCGGTATACTTCAGGATCTTTAATGATGTAGGAAACTCCATGGTCCTCAAACCTGGGAAGATTGGTCAACAGGGGCTTTCGCGGCTCAAAACTTCCCAACCCTCCAGAGATGGCAACCACCGGGGCCTGGTGCGTTGTTCCCTTATTGGTGGTAACCATAAAACTTCCGTCCGACATTTTTTCAATGGTCTCTGCCCGTTCCCCCAGGGTAAAACCCGGTTGGAATGGTTTAATTTGCTCCATCAGGTTCGCTACCAGTTCCCCTGCTAATATTTGCGGATATCCGGGGATATCGTAGATCGGTTTTTTAGGATAGATCTCTGAACACTGGCCACCCGGGTGTGGGAGGGCATCGATAAGATGGCATCTCAATTGCAATAATCCAGCTTCAAAAACCGCAAAAAGACCCGTAGGTCCTGCTCCGATCAGTAAGATGTCTGTTTTGATCATTAAAATTTGCGCTTATTACAGGTGCGAAGCTATAGGGCTTTAAATTAATTGGATCGGGAAAGTTTCAGCTTACGTTGATGACATGTTCAATTTGGGGCGCATGCTTCTTAATGGTCATTTCTACGCCGCTTTTAAGGGTCATCTGGTTTACGCTGCAGCCAACGCAAGAGCCTTCGAGCCTTATTTTTACGAGGGTATCATTGTCTATTGACACGAGGGAGATATCACCTCCATCGCTTTGCAGAAAGGGTCTGATCTCCTGCAGGGCTATTTCCACCTTACTCCTAAGTTCCTCTGATGTCATCATCCTCTGTTTTTAACTATCCAATGTAATCTACCGTACCATGGGGTTCCGCTATACCTCCATGCCATCATGTAATGCCTTCCATCGGTTAACCGGAAATTTTTTTAACTGCGGCACATCCTGCCATCGTTGTTATTTTGATCGCTTCCGTAGGGGGCAGGTCCTTATTCCTGATTACCAGTTCCTGTACCACATTCCGCGTGATTTCCTCATAAGCAGCTTCAACCGGGGTTGCGATCTGCAATGCCGCCGGTCTCCCGGCATCCCCGGCTTCCCGGATACTTTGCACCAGGGGCACTTCTCCCAGGAAGGGGACTTCCAGATCCGCTGCCAGATGTTTGGCACCTTCCTTTCCAAAGATATAGTATTTGTTGTTTGGCAACTCAACCGGACTGAAATATGCCATATTTTCTATGATTCCAAGAACCGGAACATTGATTGCTTCCTGCTGGAACATAGCCACTCCCTTGCGGGCATCTGCCAGTGCAACCTCCTGTGGCGTACTCACAACTACGGCCCCCGTAACAGGGAGGGATTGCATGATGCTCAGGTGGATGTCACCGGTCCCCGGGGGAAGGTCAACTATCATAAAATCCAATTCCCCCCAGTGCGCATCAAAGATCATTTGGTTCAGCGCCTTGGAAGCCATGGGTCCCCGCCAGATGACAGCCTGATTTGGTTGGGTGAAAAATCCAATCGACAATATTTTTACGCCATAACTTTCAACCGGGTTCATTTTGGACTTCCCATGAACGGTTACCGAACGGGGTTTCTCCCGGGCAACATCAAACATGATGGGGATAGAAGGGCCGTAAATATCAGCATCCAATATCCCCACCTTAAAGCCCATTTTGGAAAGTGTCACAGCCAGATTGGCCGCTACGGTCGATTTACCAACCCCTCCCTTTCCTGAAGCAACGGCAATGATATTCTGGATGCCCGGGATGGGTTTGCCCTTGATCTCATTTACCCTGGTCTTTGCAGTAGTTGCTGCCTCAACCTTAATATTCACCGTAATCTTGGCCTTTTCATAAACCTCCCGGTGGATGGCCTTCAGGATTTCCACTTCTGTCTTTTTCCGGGCTTGTAAACTTGGGTTCTTAATGGTAATATCCACAACTACCTCATCCCCGAATACCTGAAGGTTAGCTACTGCCCCACTTGTTACCATATCCTGGCCTTCCCCCGGGACTGTTATGGTCTGCAAGGCTTTCAGGATATCTTTTTTTTCCAACTTTACCGACATTGTGTTAGTTATGTAAAATCATTCTAAACAACAAAGATACAGCAAAGGGCTGAGAAACCGAAGGGTTGAAATTGAATTACAATATAAGGCTATTGCAAGGCCTTATGGGCCTTTTGCACTGTTCCTCACTTCGAAATTACGGTATAATCCAAACTACTTGATTTCCCGGCCGTCTAAAAGGTTGATGATTCGGGAGCCATATTCCGCATTTTTTTCAGAGTGCGTTACCTGTATTATGGTAACACCCTCATTGTTAAGTTGCCTGAAGATTTCCATAATTTCCTCTCCTTGTTTAGAATTGAGGTTCCCGGTAGGCTCATCGGCCAGGATGAGTTTTGGTTTCCCGATCAGGGCACGCGCCACTCCTACAAGTTGTTGCTGGCCGCCGCTTAGTTGGGCAGGGAACAGATCTTTTTTCCCCACGATATTAAAACGGTCGAGCATGTCTGCCACCAATGCCTTTCGTTCTGAAGAACGCATTTTTTTGTAGAGGAGCGGCATTTCAAGGTTTTCGTAAACCGTTAATTCATCTATAAGATGGTAGGCCTGGAAAACAAAGCCAATATATTGTTTATAAAGGGTGGCACGGTGCTTTTCCTTCAAGGTATGCACGGGCTCATCGAGAAAATTATACTCGCCTTCATCAAAATTGTCCAGCATGCCAATGACGTTCAACAGCGTGGATTTTCCGGAGCCTGACGGCCCCATTACTGAAATAAATTCCCCCTCTTTTACAGTGAGGTTGATATCCTTTAAAAGAAAAACGCGCTGCCCCCCCTGATGTACCCACTTGTAAATATTCTTTAATTCTAATAGCATAATTACGTATTAAATTATAGTTGTAAAAACCCGTTATTTTTAACATGCGGGAACTGGTTACAGCCGGCTGACTACTCCTCCTTTAAATGGTCTACCGGGTTCGCCAGGACCAGAGAGATGGTTTGAGATCCTACCGCTATCCAAACCAGAACCAGCAATACGAGCAGGGGTACCGCAAAAAAATGCCAGTTCAGTTCAAAACTGTACGCAAATTCCGTGAGCCATCTTCTCCCGAAAAAAACAGCAACCGGCACGGCCACCGCAAACCCCGTCAGGACCGGGATGCTAAATCCTTTGTAAAGTTTCCACACCAGCCTTAATTCCCCAGCCCCCAGGACCTTTCGTATGGACATTTCCTTTCTCCGCCTCTCACACCAGAAGTTGGCATAGGCAATCAATCCTAAAACCCCGATGCAAATGGCGATGAGGGTAAATATATTGATTATGGTCGCAAATTGCTGGTCCTTGTTATATTGTGCCCTGAAATTATCGTCCACAAAGTAATAGTTGAAGGGTATATCGGGATACAGCACCGACCATTTGCCTTGGAGCTGATCCAGGGTTTCTTTAAAATCCGTGGCAGTTACCTCCAGAGTCATTTTAGTAAACTGTTCCGGCCAGACTTTAAGTGACAGCAGCCCTACATCCTCGTGGAGTGACATGTAATTGAAGTCTTCCACCACCCCAATGACGGTACCGTTACCGCCCCACTGCTCAAAAGATGCCCCCAATATAGCTTCGGGGTTAGTATATCCGAAAGCCTTAACGGCCGCTTTGTTCAGGATCAATGAAGCGGTCTCGTCGGCACTGCCATTCCTGAAATCTCGCCCCGCAATGATTTTCAGTCCGTAATTCCCGACAAAATCGGGATCAACCAGGTTTAGGTTGATCTCGCCGTGGGAAGAGCGACCCTCCAGGTCCCGGATCTGGGTGGCTACCCCATTTGGCATTTGTCCCGGGACGTGTGAGCTGAAAGTAACTCCGGTTACCCCCGGCAGCCCTGCGAATTCCTGTTTAAGCGATTTAAAAGCAGTGCCAATGGCTGCATTGGGGCCATAATCAACCACTATTTTCTGCGCCGTATCCATCCCCAGGTCCCGGCTACGGATAAAATCCAGTTGGGTGTATATTATCAATGATCCGATCACCAGGGCACTGGTAATAGTAAATTGCAGGACCACCAGGGCTGTCCTTGTGTTCCAGAACCGGTTTGGTCCAACACCCCCGCTGGAGGCAGGAATACTTCGGATGCGGGAAAACCTGATAGCCGGGTAGATCCCTCCCAGGAGGGATATTATAACCGGGATTAGCGGAAACAGGATAATGGCAACAGGATCGAACATAAATGATAAGTCATATGAGGTTCCCATAAACTGTTCGAAATAGGTAAACGACAGTGCTATCCCTCCTATTGAAATCAGGGTTGCAAGGGTTGTAAGCAACAGGGATTCCAGGAAGAATTGCTTAAAGATATCCACTTTCGATGCTCCTACCGTCTTTTTTATGGACACTTCTTTACCCTGAACGGAGACCTGGGCAGTGGTGAGGTTGATGAAGTTGGTAACAGCCAGCAACAGGATCATCACCCCAATTGCGAAGAGGACGTACAGGTTGGCAAGCTTACCTTTGGAACCTAACTCCCCTAATTTGGGCGTACTGAAATGGATCCCTTCCAGGGGCTCCAGGGACAATTCATAGTTGTCCCCGGGGTTATTCTCCGGCAGATACTGTGGAATTTCCTTCAATTTGGCACTCACCATGCCCGCAGTGGCTGATCGATCCAAAAGTACATAGGTGTTCATGGGGAACCACGTCCAGTTCTGGTCAACATCCGGAGGCCTGCTATTCATAAATATTTCCATAGGCAACAGGAAGTTGAACTGCAGTTGTGAATTCGCAGGAAGGTCCTCGAACACCCCGGAAACAGTCAGGGGTTCCCCATCATAGGTCAACACCTTACCCAAAGCATCGGTGGTGCCGAAATATTTTAAGGCAGCTCCCGCTGTGATCATGATCTTGTCCGGGCCCTGTAATGCCGATTCCCTGTTGCCGTAAAGGAGTTCAAAATCGAAGATGTTGAGGAAGGAAGGATCGGCATACAGGATATTTTCGGCTTCGGAGAACAAATTCGCCCCATTCTTTATGGCATGGCTCCCGAATTCCTGGTTGATCCTAACGAAATCAGTTACTCCAGGGGCGACGTCCTTGAGATATTCCCCTACCGGAATGGCGCTCAGACCGAGTTCGATATCGCCGGTTGGGGAGATGATGGTAGTGTTAACCCTTTGTATATGTGATCTGTTCGTGTGAAAGGAATCAAAACCCAGTTCCTGATGAATATAGATCGCGATATAAAACAGGCTTACTATCCCTATGGCAAGGCTAAAAATCTTGATAAAGGTGTTTCCTTTTTTGCGCCACAATTTGCGTCTGGCGATCTTGATGATGTTGAACCACATGATTTTTGTTTTTTGATGATTTGATGATAAATACTGTATATTTTACTCAGTGCGCAGACTCTTTACAGGGTTTGCATTTGCTGAGGAAATGATTTTTACGCTTATGATCGCCAGGGCCACCAAAAGCATAATGAGTCCGCTGAGCAGGAATACCCACCAGCTAAGTTTCGTTTTGTAGGCAAAAGCCTCAAGCCAGTTGTTAAGTCCCCACCAGGCAATGGGAGCAGCTATAGCAAAAGCAATCGCCACCAGCAGGATAAATTCCTTACAAAGCAAAAGGTTCAGTTGAGCAATAGAAGCCCCTAAAACCTTTCGGATGCCAATTTCCTTGATGCGCCTTTCCGTGGTATGGATCACCAGGCCTAAAAGTCCAAGGCAACTGATAAGTATGGCAAGTCCGGTAGCCCATTTTAACAAAACTGCTGTTTTCTGTTCCTGATTGTAAAACTGTTTAAGGGTATCGTCCATAAAATTAAGTTCGAAATCCTCTTCAGGATAGATCCCCTTCCATGCTTTCTCCAGATTGTCCATCACATTCCCGCTGTTGGACCCCCTTTGCATTTCAAAATGCAGCGTGTTAAATTGGTAGTAGAAGTTCCTTTCCACATCACCGGTCAGGGCCATCGGCTGTATTTCGGAACGGAGGGAATGCTGGTTAAAATCCTTCATAACACCTACAACGGGGTGCCAGTCATCACCGATCTTTAAAACCTTTCCAATAATTTCCCCCGCGTTCTCAAATCCAAGCATCCTGGCATATTTTTGATTGATGATATATTCCTGTATCGTATCATTCAACCGCTCCCTGCCCGCTACCAGGGGGATGTTATAAAGCTTCCTGTAATTCAAATCGCCATAAAGCAGTTGAAGGTCTGTATGTATTTCTTTATCCTTACCAATAAAAGTTGCAATTGTGCTGCTAATATTGCCTGAGGCCGGTGGGTCTCCGCCCAGGCTTATCATAGCTACCTGTGGTATCCGGGCCAATGCGGTTGCGAGGTTTTGGCGTTTGCTGAAATCATCATCATGCCAGGCCCTTAGAAAGACGGCAGCCTCTGTCCTAAATCCCATATCTGCATTTATCATATAGTTAAGTTGCTTGCCCACCAGCAAGGTAGCAATGATAAATACCTGTGCAATAACAAATTGGAACACGGTGAGATATCTTCGTAAACCAGATTTGCCCCCTGAAGGCAAAACCTGGTTCTTAAGAACGGTCACGGGTCTAAAACCTGAGAGTATCAGGGCGGGGTAGAACCCAGAAAATAGGGCTACCAGGAGGATAAGGAATATAATTGAGCCCAGGACGACCGGATCTTTGAACAGGTCGGTTCCAATCCCCTCCGGCACAAAATCAGAGAATACCTGAAGCAGCCAGCCCGAAAATAAAATGGAAACCAGGCCAGCCGTAATGGTCAGCACCAATGCTTCGATCAAAAACTGCATAATCAGTTGCCTCCTGGAGCCGCCCAGTGTCTTTCGGATTCCTATTTCCCGGGCCCGCCGGGTTGCCCGCGCTGTATTCAGGTTGATAAAATTGATGCATCCCAGCAACAACAGGAAAACCGCTATACAACTGAGGCTGAAAAGTACGGACTTACTCGGCTGGCCCCCGGTATGGTTAAACAAACCATAATCAGGATTAAAGTGGATGTCGGTCAGGGGTTGCATATGGAATTTCCGCGTCTGCCCGAAGGACAGCAGTTCTTCATCTGTATGTTCCTTTGCCAGAGCATCCAGTTGCTTTTGGATGGCCCCGGGAGCTGTTTGCCCGGAAACCTTCACAAAAAGTTGGGTCCCGGAGTTTGTATTATTCCAGGTCTCATCCACTACCCGGTTTTTCATGCGGGTAGCAGCCGCTGTTTTTAGTGAAACAAATTCCTGAAAATTAAAATCACTCCGTTCGTTAAAATCCGCCACAACCCCCACCACCTTAACGGGCACGGAATCATTGTATATCAGAGTCTGCCCTATGATCCGCTGCGGGCTAGCCCCCGGAAAATAACGGGCTGCCCTGGAACGGGTCAGTACCACTTCCCCTGGATCCGCAAGAATTCGGAAAGGCTCCCCGGCCAGCCATTCATATTGGATGATCTCAAAATAAGATGCGTCTGCAAACAGTGCATCCTCTATATTTTTAAAGACCTTATCGTCTATATCATTCTCAACTTTCGGAAAATTGGTTGAAAAAAACAGGGCTGAACTTTCTATTCCCGGTATATCCTTTATCCGGTTGCCCAGAGGTACGGGGACACCCCTGTTGTGCGATTCGCCTTCAGGTGTCTGCCAATCGGATGTAATCCGGTAGATCCGGTCTCCATCAGGATGGAATTTGTCAAAGGTAACATCATAGAAGATCAGCAAACCGATGACAAAGGAGGCACTGAGCCCTATGGCCAGGCCCATGATGTTGATCAGGGAAAACACCTTGTTGTTCCATAGGTTTCGAAGCGTTATTTTAAAATAATTCCTGAACATGATAGTACGAATTAGCAATTCTGTTTTTTAAATTCTCCTTCCAAGCGGTAACAGGCCGGTTTTCCATTATTCCGTACGTAAACTTTTTACGGGATTTGCCAGGGCTGAATTTAAGGCCTGGAAGCCAATCGTAAACAAGGTGATGATAAGGGCAGCTGAACCTGACACCAAGAATATCCATCCGCTTATCACAATTTTGTACTCAAACCCCTGGAGCCACCTGTCCATGGCGAAATACGCCAGGGGGGAGGCGATCACGAAGGCAATACATACAAGTTTTATGAAATCCCAGGTAAGGAGATGCAGTACGGACCGGATACCGGCACCCAGTACTTTCCGGATACCGATTTCCTTTTTCTTCTGCTCTGCTATAAAGGAAACTAATCCGAACAGTCCAAGACAACTAATAAGGATCGCCAGCCCGGTAAATAATGATGCAATCCGGCCCAGCCGTTTTTCCTCCCCGTAAAAGCGTTCCACATCCTGGTCGATGAAGTTATAATCCATAGGGGCATTTTTAACATGCTCTCGCCAAATTCGTTCCATTTGGGGCAACAGCTGTTCCTTTGGTATATTTCCCATACGAAGCAATAACCAATGTGGATTGTCAGAACGATAGAGCATCATCGGCTGAATCGCTTCCTTTAGGGAGGAATAATGATAATCCCCTACCACACCCACAATTTTCAATTCCTGTATCTTGTCCTCATTATTATTCAAAAACCTGGACCCCAATGCCTTGTCAGCGTCAATTTGAAATGTCCTTAAAAAACTCTCATTCACTATGATCTCATCCGTGTCGCTGTCATTTAAATCCCTGCCCGCCTTCAAAGGAATTTCCATCGTACTGAAATACCCTTCTTTCACCCCATTGATTTTGACCAAAGTGCGGTTTTCAGGGTTTCCTCCTGGCCTGTAGAGGCCCATATCAGTCAGGATATTTTCAGAGGGAGCATAATCGCTTTCCGCTATATGCTGTATCCCGGACAAGGTGCTTAATTCAGTTTTCAAAGCCTCGCTATTATCAATTGCTTCCCGGGTGTTAAGCCGTATGCCAATCAAATTCTTTTTGTTGAACCCGAGGTCTTTGTTTTGGGTAAACTGATATTGTTCAGTGATGACAATCACGGAGGTGATCAGGCCTATGGAAATTATGAATTGAAAAATCACCAAACCCTTGCGAAGATTCCCTTTTGCCGAAGTAGCATTAAAGGTACCGCGAAGGGCACGAATAGGCTTGATATCTGAGAGCATAATGGCGGGATAGAGGCCGGAAAAGAATCCTGTAAGCAAGCCTAACGGGAATAGTAACGCCAAAATCCTAACATCCAGCACATCCCTGAAATCAATATTCCCCTGGGTTAGATCGTTTACAAAAGGCAGCAACAAGAGTACCATAGGAATACTGATCAGAATAGCTAATAGTGCCAATACGAAGGATTCCCCCATAAATTGATAGACAAGGGATATCCTGTCTGCCCCAATTACTTTTCGAATTCCGATCTCCCTGGAGCGTTTCCCGGCCTTGGCGGTACTTAAGTTGATAAAATTAATGCAGGCCACCAATTGAATAAAAACTGCCAATGTCAGTAAAAAGTAGAGATATCTTATACTTGAAACCATTTCGACCTGATTCGAGATCCCCGTGGAATACAGGTGGATGTCTTTTACTTTCTGAAGCGATAATTTTTTATCCATACCTGTCTCGGCCAATTGGTGTTGCCCATGTGCCATGAGAAAAGCCGGCAATTTGTCCTCCAGGAGATCAGCATTGGCTCCCGGGATTAGACGTATATAACTATGGACAAAGTTTTGCGTCGCAAAGTTATCAACGCTTCTTATAAAAGTCCCCAAGCCCGGGGAATTCATACTCAGGATATAATTGGGCCGAAGGTGCGACTTACCGTAGTTTTCATCATAGACCCCGGTGACTAAAAAACGATTTGGTACGCCCCCGGATCCTGAGATCTCTATCATCTTATCCAGGGCTGAAGTACGGCCAAAGAGTTTTTTTGCAAGGCTTGCGGATAAAACCATTGTATTGGGTTCATAGAGCGCACTCAACCCATCACCTTCAATAAATTTAAAGTTGAAAACCTTAAAAATTGTTGAATCTGCAATATACCCGCCCTTTTCGTAATACCCTTCCTTACTTTCTGACCACTTCAAGAGGTCCACGTTAAAACCATCCATTTTTATCAGCCTGCATGCCTCAGCTACTTCCGGGAAATCTTCCTTCAGTGCAAAAGCAATCGGAGGAGAGGATGTGGCGGAATTAATGTCATCGGATCCGATGCTTGCTCCGTCGATAAAGGTCACGATTTTATAAAGAGAATTCGCATCCCTGTGATGCGCATCATAGCCGGTCTGCTCATTGACATATACCATTATGGTGAGGCAACATACGGTCCCGGCAGTTAATCCGAAAAGATTGATGGCGCTTGGCAACCTGTTCCTGACCAGATTTCTCCATGCGATTTTCATGTAGTTCATTAACATGGCAACTGACTTTTATTTGGTATCGTGTAACTATATTTATTATGATTCAGCCCAAGACGTCTTGTTCTGTGCCCAGCTATATCTATTATTCCGATCGTAAACTTTTTAAGGGTTTTATCAGGGCCGCCCCGACCGACTGGTAACTGATGGTCAAAACAGCAATGGCAACGGCGATGCAGCCGGCGGCTGCAAAGATTTCCCAGCCAATGGTGATGCGGTATGCAAAATCTTCGAGCCACCGCTGCATGATATACCATCCTATTGGTATGGCCACCACGATGGAGACAAGAATCAGCTTCATAAAATCAAGGGTCAGCAATTGGTAAATACTTTTAAATGGTGCCCCGAGCACCAGCCGTATACTGATCTCCTTTTTGCGTTGTTCTACCATAAAGGCAGATAGCGCGAACAGCCCCAGACAGGCCACCAGGATGGCGAAAAGGGCAAAGCTGTTAAATATCCGGCCCGTACGGCTCACATCAGCATGCATATACGCAAACTCCTGGTCAAGAAAGGTGTAACTGAACGCCTGGTTGGGCACAGCTTTGTTCCAGGCATCCTCCAGTGATGCCAGGGTTTGTTGCAGGGTTCCCTTTGCGATTTTTACAGAGATGGCCCCTGTTGCTCCTGTGCCTATAACCAGGGATAAAGGCGATATAACTTCCTTCAGGGACTTAAAATGGAAATCTTCAACTACCCCTACCACCTTCCAGTCCCGGGATCCATTATTGATCGTTTTCCCAACTGCTTCTGCCAGGCCTAACTCGTCAGCCATTTTTTGATTGATGATGATGGCGTCAATCGAATCTGAGGCGATATCCCTGGAAAATTCACGTCCCGATCTCAGATGCAGGCCAAGGGTACGGATATAATCATAATCCACCCTCCAAATCTGGCCCGGGATCCCCCTGTCTGTATTTCCCTCTCCTGCTTTCCTGAAGGTATTCCCATTTCGGTTGGTACCTTCAATAGGGAGGTAATCACTTTTTGTAACCTGTTTCACAGAAGGCATTTGCAGCAGCTGCTCCTTGAAGTTTTCTGCATTGCTGCCTAAAACACCGGTTCCCTGCAAAATGATCAGCTGTTCCTTTTCATAGCCCAATTTTTTCGAGAGGATATAATCCATCTGGCGGTATATGACCAGGGTCCCTATTATCAATACTATGGAGGTTGTAAATTGAAAAATCACCAGGCCACTGCGCAAAGACCCACTCTTGCCCCCGAGGCTTAGGCTGCCCTTTAAGACATTCACCGGCATAAACCCTGAAAGGTAAAATGCAGGATATAACCCGGCTACAAGGCCGATGAGCAATGCGGCCAGCAGGATGACCGGGATAAACCACCACGCATTCCAGGGAACGGTTATTGATTTGGCGGCCATTTCATTGAAGGCGGGAAGCAGGATCCAGGCTAATCCACCCCCGAGCAAAAAAGACAGTAAACTATACAACACGGATTCTGTTAGAAATTGGGTTATCAGGTTGCTCCTGAATGCCCCCACTGTTTTGCGCAACCCAACCTCCTTGGCCCTGTTGGCTGATTTGGCCGTGGAGAGGTTTACAAAATTTATTGCGGCCAGTAGTAGTATGAACCCCGCGATGGCTGCAAAAAGCCAGACAAATCGGATATCGCCATGCGGCAGGCCGTCCCCCATTTTAAGATCTGACCCCAGGTGTATATCCGTTATAGGCTGGAGCTTGTAATTGATGGTTTTAAGCACTTCTATAAAATCGGGCGCACGCCCCCTGTCGAGCTGGGCAGGGATCACATATTTTTCAACGACCGAAAACATTTTCTTTTCCAGTTCCCGGATATTCGCTTGTTCATCCACCAGTATATAGGTGAAATAGTTCTGGCTGGTCCAGCTGGCATTGGGGTCCTCTATAGGCAAGATAAATTCAAATTGGAGATGGGAGTTCCTCGGGAGGTTTTCCATAACACCCGTAACAGTATAGGGTTTGGAGGGCTGGTTGTCCAGCACCAACACCTGCCCGAGGGCATTGCCGTTCGGAAAATATTGGGCGGCTTTGGATGCAGAGATCACAAGGCTTCCGGGACGAAGCAGTGCTTCCGCCGGATTACCCTCTAAGAAGGGGATCTCTAGGATCTCCAGGGCGCCCTGGTCAGCAAAAATAAATCCATCCTCCAGGTTGTTCTGTACGGTTCCTTCCGGGCGTAACCCCCGTTTTCCTGCTCCGAAAAGTTCACTCGTATTAATTTTCCCGGTCTTCCTGATCTCCGGAAAATCGGCTTTCAGGGCGTCCGCGAATGGGAAGGGAAAATGGACGCTTTTCATGACCTCCCCCTCGAAAAAGCCCTGCATCACTACCCGGTATATCCTGTCCTTATTCTGGTAATGCCGGTCATAACTCAGTTCGTTCATTATAAACAGGGCAATCAACAGGCAGGCAGCGATACCGACGGCAAATCCCCCTATTTTGATGGCAGTAAAGAATTTGTCCTTCTGAATACTTCTCCAGGCGATCCTGATATGGTTTCGTAACATGCTATTTTGATTCTTTGGTCCCTGTTCTTTATTAAGATCCAGGGAGTTCAATTATTCCGTCCGCAAACTGTTTACGGGATTCACGCTGGCCGCTTTAAGGGCCTGGAAGCTTACGGTGATTAAGGTTATCACCAAGGCACCGCCAATTGCCACACCAAATACCCACCAGGAGATTTCCATCCTGTATTCGTAATCCTGCAACCACCCATTCATAAAATAGTATGCAATAGGGATAGCTACCAGGCAGGAGATGAGCACAAGGGTTACAAAGTCCCTGGACAGCATTTGCCACACATTGAAAATGGAAGCCCCCAAAACTTTCCGCACCCCGATCTCCTTGGTCCGTTGTTCCGCCACAAAGGATGTCAGGCCAAAAAGTCCCAGGCAACTGATAAGGATCGCCAGGATCGTAAATATCCCTGCTAGGCTGGAGATGCGTTCCTCCGATTCAAATTTGCGGGCGTATTGTTCGTCCACAAAATCATACTGGAAAGGCAGTGCGGGAAAGTGTTCCTTAAAGACACTTTCAATCACTTCAAGATTTTCGCTGACCCCCTTTTTAGGGTTAAGGCGCAGGTTATAGTAACTGTGATTGCCGTTCTTGTCAAAAACGTATAAGCCCTGTTTTACCGATTCATAGGGCGACTGTGCTATCATATCTTCCACCACCCCGATTATAAGTTTGGGCGGTTCAGGGTCTTCGTCATCGTCGTCTTTTAAATAGGTCCCCACCGGATTGGCCAGGCCCATATATTTTACAGCTGTGCGGTTGAGCAGCACTGCATTGGAATCGGAGGCAAACTCCCGGGAGAAGTCGCGACCTTCCACAATTTTCAGATTGAGCGTTTTGGCATATTCACTGGAAACTTCTGTCCACGCAAAATCTTCCTGGAAGCCATCCGGTTTGCCTTCCCAGGTAAAGCCGCTGCGGTTGGACCAGATCCGGGTAGTGGGGCTGCTGGAGGTCGCCATTTCTATGACAGCACCCGATCCCAGGAAGGCACTCCGCATCAATTCGTACTTGCCTTCAAAATCCTGGCTCATCACGGGTATCTGTACCAGGCCTGATTTGTCATATCCCACCGGACGGTTTTTGCAGTAATGCACCTGCTGCATCACGATAACGGTACCGATGATAAACGCAACGGATACGGTAAACTGAAGTACCACCAGGATCTTCCGGGGTGTCCCTGCGAATTTACCAGCACGAAAAGTTCCTTTCAAGACCTCCACCGGCCTGAAGGAAGAAAGATACAATGCCGGATAGCTGCCGGCAAGCAGGGCGGTAAAAATGATGAACAGGGCCGAAATAATCCAGAAGGCAAGGCTGTCCCATGGAAAGGCTATTTCCTTTTTGGCAAGATCGTTGAAGCCGTTCAGGAACAGCATTACCATGAGAATGGCCACAATGTATGCGAAAATCACCACCAAAAATGATTCACTGAGGAATTGGTTGATCAGCTGGCTACGCTGTGACCCAATCGACTTCCGTATCCCTACCTCCTTGGAGCGCTTTTCGGACCTGGCCGTACTCAGGTTCATAAAATTGATGCAGGCCAGCAGAAGTACAAATGCCCCTATTATTCCAAATAGCCAGACATATTGGATCCTTCCCCCAACCTGTTTCCCATCTTCAAAATTAGCGCGCAAATGCCAGTCTTCCATCGGGAATAAAAATAATTGCGGGTTGAATTCCTTTTCATCTTCGTTCAAATCCTTCTTCACATCCTTAATTTTCCCTGTCACCGCTTCCATGGTCGTATTCCCGGCAATCTGTACAAAAAGCTGGAAGGAATTGTTGCCCCAGCTGTCCGCCGCATTTTTAATCCACTCCTGTGTGGTTATATAGTGCTCCCAGGGGATTATATAATGCATGTCGTTAAACGTATTGTTAAAGGGGATATCCTCGTAAACACCCGTCACCATCATATCATATTCATTATTCACCCTCACGACTTTCCCGATGGGATCCTCTGAACCAAAAAGGGCTTGGGAGGTAGTAGCATTCAGCATAATGGCATTGATTTCACGCAGCCCGTCCTTCTCCCCTTTCAGGATCTTCAGGTTAAGCATTTCCGGTGCCGGGGACTGCATAAAATTGCCATCCCTTGAAATGCTCACCTCCTTATATTTGAGATAAAGCGGGGTCGTCCACGAGGACATCATGAGGTGTTGGAAATTGTCTTTGTATCCATCCCGTAAAGCCATTTCCAACGGGCGTGGTATAGAAGGCCCCGTACCTGTTATACCATTGAAGGTCTGCGACTGGTATACCTGGGCAATCTGGTCCCTGTCCGTAAAATAACTATTATAGGTGAGTTCATCCTGTATCCAGAGACCGATGATAAGTGTAACGGCCATGCCCAGGGCCAGGCCACCAATGTTTATGGCGGAATAACCTTTGTTCTTTAACAGGTTTCGCCATGCGATTTTAAAATAATTTCCAAACATCCTATTTTGTTTAAATTATCCCCGGCGTTCAACCTGTTGTAAAAAGTTCCGGCAGACACGCAGAACCCCGGGATACTATATTATTCAGTCCGCAGACTTTCCACCGGATTGGCAAGTGACGCTTTGATAGATTGAAAACTTACCGTTAGCAGGGTAATCCCTACCACCACAACGGCTGACAACGCAAAAATCCACCAACTGACAGGCATGCTATAAGCAAAATCCTGAAGCCATTTGTTCATTCCCCACCACGCGATTGGGAATGCCAGAAGCGCTGCAAGCAATACCAGTTTGATAAAATCCCGGGAGATCATGCTTACAATATTCAGGACACTGGCCCCCATCACCTTTCGGATTCCAATTTCAGATGTGCGCCGTGCAACATCGAGCGTGGCCTGCCCGAACAGCCCCATACAGGCGATAAAAATGGCCAGGATGGAGGCTATGTTGACAATGGTTTTGGAGCGCAATTCAGTTTGATACTGTGCCGTCAGGGCTTCATCCAGGAAAGCGTATTCAAATTCCTGTGTAGGATTGACCTTTGTCCAGGCACTTCGTAGAACTTCAATACCGGCACTTATATTGGAAGCATCAATTCTTGCCGATACCCGCGGCTGGGAATTGAACTGTGATGAGACATTTTCCGCACTTCGGAATACAGGGTCAGGGTTTATCGAAAGCATCAGCGGCTCTATTTCGTACTTAAGGGGCTGGTAGTTAAAATCCTTTACGATACCCAATATCCGCACTTCAAATTTATCATATAGCGTGCCTACTGGATCGCTTAGTCCAAATTTTTTAACAAATGCTTCATTCACCAATACCCCATTTTCGGCGTCACTGGCATTTCCTTCCTGGAAATCCCTTCCGGCAACCATCTGTATGGAATGGGTTTTCAAAAACTGTGGGTCTACTTTGTTATAAAAGAATTCCCGGTAGCTATCCTTATTATCGGTAAACCCAATAGTAAACCAGCTGTTTTGAATTAAACTGAATAGGGAAGCGCTGGCATTCGAAACCTGGGGGTTATTCTTAAGTTCATCCACATACAGGTCAGCCAATTTATCCGCTTCCTCCCCGTCCTTGTTGGTAGAAACCACCACAATGGCATCCTTTTGATACCCGAGGTCCTTATTGACAAGGTAATTGATCTGGCGGCTTATCACCAGCGTGCTGATGATCATGACAATGGATGCAACAAATTGTACTACGATCAGGCTTTTGCCGAATAATCCCATCGATGTGCCTTTGCTTTGTTTTCTTCTCAAAACCTCAACAGGATTGAACCTGGATAAAATAAGGGAGGGGTATATACCGGACACCAGGGAAATAAAAGCTATCATCCCAATGGTAATGAGCATAAATGGAAGATTTAAGGTCAACAGCAGGTTTTTTCCGGTCAGCTCATTGAAGGTCCCCAGGAAAACATAGGCCAGCAGGATCCCGAAAACAACGGCAAAGAATGTAATCAACAGGGCCTCCCCCCAGAATTGGTAAATGATCTGTTGGCGAAAAGCACCCAATGCTTTCCGTACCCCCACTTCAATTGCCCTTGAAAAAGACCTTCCCACGGCAAGGGTCACAAAATTGATACAGGCCAGCAGCAGGACCAGGAAACCTATCGTTGCCATTATGTAGGAATATTTGGGATTGGAGATTGGTTCAAGCCCGGCAGGGAGGGACGTATCGAGATGGATTTCTCTCAGGGGTTGCAACTGAAGGAAAAAGGTGTTTTCCTCAAAATTATCCCCCAAATACTGCCGGATGACTTCCGGGAATTTGGCTTCCAGTTGTGTCGGCGACTGCCCGGGATTTAACATAATATAGGATTCCAATACTACATTAAACCAACTCCTTCTGGCGCGGTCGTTGAAAAACAGGGGTTCATTTTCAAGTGATACCAGCAGCCCGTATTGAATGCTGCTCTCTTCCGGAGGATCTTCAACAACTCCGGAAACCGTATAGATCCTGGTTTCCTCGCTAAATTTTAATTCAAGGGACTGACCTACGGCCTGTGTATCCCCAAAGTATTTCTTAGCTGCCGACTCACTGAGGATTACGGAGCTGGCATCCGTAAAAGGCGCTTCCCGATTGCCTTCAAGCAGGGTAAAATCAAATATTTTGAAAAAGGAAGGGTCTACTGCACGTACAGCTTCATTGAATTCATTGTTGTCTTTTTTCACCAGGCTGTTGAAGCGGTATATCCTGGCTCCTGCTTCGATCTCCGGGAAATTTTCCCGGAGCACCCCAACCATGGAAACGGGGGTGGTGGTACTTACAAAGTCCTCCTTAGGACCGTAATTTTCGTGCTGCCAGATCCTGTAGATCCTGTCTGCCTTTGTATGAAACGTGTCGTAGCTGAATTCGTTTATTACAAATAGGGAGATGAGCATAAAACTACAGACCCCAACAGCCAGGCCCAGGATATTAATAGTTGTATACCCCTTGTTTTTCAACAGGTTCCTCCAGGCGATTTTAAGATAGTTTTTGAACATTTCGATTGGTTTTATTGTGCTGTCACGCTTTCCCCTTATAATGTAGTATACCTCATAATATATCGGCATCTATTCCATGTGCAAACTCTTTGCTGGGTTGACATTAGCTGTTTTTAGTGCCTTGTAACCCGTTGTGAGTAAGGCTATTAATAAAGCTGCCATAGCGGAGATCAAAAATATCCACCAGTCTATTCCCATTCTATAGGCAAAATCCTGAAGCCATTTATCCATCCCCCACCAGGCAATGGGAAACGCAATTACAGAGGCGATCAGAACCATTTTTACAAAATCCTTAGACAGCATTACAACAATACCATATCCTGAAGCGCCCAATACTTTCCGAATCCCGATTTCCTTGGTTCGCCTTTCCGCAGTATACGCGGTCAAACCAAATAAGCCCATGGCCCCTACTATAATGGACAATGTTGTGAATAGTGTAAACACGACACCCATCCGCTCCTCTTTACGGTATAGTGCATTGTATTCATCGTCAAGGAAACTATATTCAAATGGCATTGACGGGGCGAAGCTGTTCCACTTATTGTGCAATTTTTGGATTGCAGGAACAATACTGCCAGGCTTTACGCTGGTTATGATGTAGGAGGTTCCTATGTCATAGGTTTTGGAGGATGTGTCAAACAGTGCAAATGGCACAACGATGTTGTGCAGGGACTGAATATTGAAATCCCTTACCACACCTATCACTTTGAACCGTTGGTTACCATTACCGGGATAGTATAAAAACTGGCCCACAGGATCCTGCCAGCCAATTTGTTTTACGGCCGTTTCATTTAATATTACGGAAGCTGAATCTGCAAACTGACTGGAAAAGTTTCTCCCTTTTAACACCTGTAGTCGCAAAGCGGGAACAAAATTATGATCCACGATAAAAGAAGTAAGGGAAATGTCTTTTGCTAATTGCTCCTTAGCGGATGAAGGCTCAGGAACGTACCCATCCGTGAAATTATTTCCGGTAGGGATGCTGGTAGCTATGCTTGCTTCAGCCACTTCAGGCAATTCCATTACTTCATCACGGAATGTTTTTTCACCAGCTGCAAGCCGGTTGGTATTGGGAATTATTATAACATTTTCTTTTTGTAAGCCCAGGTCCTTATCCTGCATAAAATGCAATTGCTGAAATACAATTATCGTACATATGATCAAGATGGTTGAAACAGTGAATTGAAAAATTACGAGTCCGTTGCGAATGAAAAGGTCACCAATACCGTTTTTTAATGTGAGAGTCCCCTTTAATGTATTGGAGGGTTTAAAAGAGGTGAGATAAAATGCCGGATAACTTCCGGCAAGGAGACCCGTAACAAGGATAACAGCTAGTAAGAACAGCCATATAAAATTTGTGAAAATTGAGTGCAGTTCAAGTGATTTTTCGATTAACAGGTTAAAGGGTTGCAACAGGGCTGCCACAAGGATGATTGCCGTAAGGGCGGATAGGAGGGTAAAGAGCATTGCTTCTGTAAGGAATTGTTTTATCAGCCGGTTTCGGGTGGAACCGAGCACTTTTCGTATGCCTACCTCTTTTGCCCTTTTTGCAGATTGTGCCGTTGACAAATTCATGAAGTTTACGCATGCCAGGATAATTATGAACAAAGCAATGATTGAAAATATGTACACATATTTAATGTCGCTTAGGGTTGTGAGTCTTGATTCAATCCCCCCGGAATATAAATGGATAGCTGTAAGCGGTTGCAACTGCAGATCCCATTTCCCCCCATTTTTTCTGAATTCATCCCAGGGCTGCCCAATTCGGTCAAATGCGTTGGATGCCTGTACTTCTACCATCCCTGGGAATTTTGATTCCAAATCCGTGACAACAGCATCAGCGTTTGAAATGTTTCCTTTCAACTTTACATAGGTGATCATCTGAAGCCATACCCAGCTCCAGCTAAACCGCTTTACAACCGGGTATGCGTCCACGGGTACCAGCATGTCAAACTGAAGGGAAGATTGGGAGGGTAAATCATATAATATTCCAGTTACTGTAAAAGGATTTTTATCATCACCAATTCGTAATGTTTTACCTATGGCGGATGAATTCTCAAAATATTTCTTTGCAGCTTTTTCGGTGAGTACGACAGCATTAATTTCTTGCAGGCAGGTCGAAGCAGTACCTTCTTTGAGTTTAAATGAAAAAACTTCCAAAAAGTTAGCGTCAACTGCCCGGATACCCGTTTCGGGGAAATAGCTTTCTCCTCCATTGTTATTCTCAAATCCAACCACCGTATTGCCCGGGTCAAAAATCCTGGTGAAGGTTTCTATTTCAGGAAATGCAGCAACCAATGCGGCACCGGCAGGGGGTGGGGTGGCACCGGCGATAAATTCCTGTCCACCTATGTTACCATTCACATTGACCTGATAAATGAGGCCTGCGTCTTTTAGGAACTTATCATACTGAAGCTCATCCTGAACATATAGTACTATAAACAGTACACTGGCAATACCAAATGATAAACCGGCAATATTGATAAAACTGCTTGCTTTATCACGGGTGATATTTCGCCAGGCAATTTTAAGATAGTTTCTAAACATGATTCCGGTTTGTAGTTTTTATAGTGCGTTTAATGCATGGGTTTTTCCCTATCCATGCCGTTCAAATCATTCTGTTCGTAAACTTTTGACAGGATTGGCATTAGCTGCCTTGAGCGCCTGGTAGCTTACCGTAAGCAATGCAAGGATCAGCGCAAAGGCACCAGTTACCGTAAATATCCACCAGCCCAGGCTTATCCTGAAAGCAAAATCCTCC
Organism: uncultured Flavobacteriaceae bacterium; assembly: GCA_963756115.1. Taxonomy (GTDB): domain Bacteria; phylum Bacteroidota; class Bacteroidia; order Flavobacteriales; family Flavobacteriaceae; genus JTS-RE37. The sequence goes on along the minus strand of CAVWMN010000003.1, from coordinate 1,175,271 downwards.
AGCCATTTGTGCATTACCCACCATGATACCGGCGCCGCAATCATAAATGAAATGAATACCAGTCGTAAAAAATCAACTGAAAGCATGGAGACAACGTTGGAAGCCGATGCCCCCAAAACTTTCCGGATCCCAATTTCTTTGGTTCGTTGTTCCGCCATATAGGTTGCGAGTCCGAATAATCCAAGGCAGGCAATTGCAATTGCCAGGATGGCAAAACTAATGGCTACTTTCCCAATACGCTGTTCCTGCCGGTACATGTTGTCAAAGGCTTCATCCAAAAATTGATAACTAAATGGCATACCCGGGGCGAAATCCTTGTATGTGGTTTCAATCGTATTGAGCAGGCTTTGGACATTAGGGGTATTTATCCGGAATGCAGATACCCAACTGTTATTACCAAGTCGCAGGGAAAGCGGGCCAATATTCTTTCGGAGCGATTCAAAATTGAAATTCTTTACCACCCCTATGATAGTATACTCAACATTGACACCTTGTTCATCTTTGGAATACAGCTTTCTTCCGATAGGATCAGCGCCATCCAGGAGATTTGCGGTAGTTTCATTGATAATAATAGCCGTTGAATCAGCACCAAAGTCCGGTGAGAAATTCCTGCCTTTGACAATTTCCATTCCCAATGTGGGAATGTAGTTGTAATCTATTCTCCAGGCTTGCATATTGAATGCGTTATCCGAGTTCATCACAGCCTCGGTTGCAAAGGTATTGTCTGTCCGCGACGAATTCGCCACGGGAAGGAAGCCTCCGAAGGATGCGGATTTTACCCCGCTGAGCTTTTCGATCTCATTCCTGAATGTTTCCCTGTTCTCCCCTGTCAGTCCGGGATTGTTGACCACGATTACCTGGTCCTTGTCAAAACCGATTTTGGAATTTTGTATATGGTTCAGTTGCTGATAGATTACGATGGTTCCTATAACCAGTATGATCGAGGTAGTGAATTGGAAGATCACCAAAAAATTTCTGAAATTGCTTTTCTTGACTGTAGCATTCTGTTTCCCCTTTAATACGGTAACAGGCTGAAACGAAGAAAGAAAGAACGCAGGATAAATCCCGGCTAATCCCCCTACTAAAATAGGAAACAGCAGCAATACCACAAGATAATGGGGTTCTGCCAGGGTAGTCATAACCATCTCCTTTCCTGCAATGGTGTTGAACCAGGGCAGCGACAACCAGGTCAGGCCAAGGGCGGCGATCAGTGCAAAATATACCATTACCGTTGATTCCAGGAGAAACTGGCCTATCAGGGCGTTCCGTTCGGTCCCCAGGACCTTCCGCATCCCAACTTCCTTGGCCCGGCCCGCAGAGCGCGCTGTGGAGAGGTTCATGAAATTGATACAGGCGATAAGTAATATAAACAGGGCAGCCGCTGTAAAAATATAGACATATTGAATATTGCCATTCACACCCATTTCTATCCCCCGGGAGGAATGCAGGTGGATATCGGTAAGGGGAATAAGGGAATATTCCAACCTGTTTCCGCCCTTTTCAAATTCCGCCATGCTGGCGATATTCATGTACTCCCGGGCCTGCGGCATTACGTACCGGTCTATTACCTCGGGAAATTTCTTGTTGAACTCCCGGTAATCCTCACCCGGCTTTAATACAATATAGGTATGGAAATTATGGCTTAGGAAATTACCGAAGGTATAGTCCACATTGTCCATGGAAAAGAAAAAATCATAATTGAAATGTGAGTTCCGGGGGACATCTTCAATGATCGCGGTAACCTTGTAGACCCCGTTATCCGCATCCGTTTCAATGGTATTCCCGAGTGCCGCGCTTACAGAACCAAAATATTTTTTTGCGGTTGATTCCGTAATCACAACGGTATTGGGATCATTTAAGGCAGTATCGGTATCCCCTGCTATGGCCGGAAGCGTAAATACTTTGAAAAGGGTGGAATCTGCATGGGTTACCCTTTCTTCGGTGATAAACTCATCTCCGTGTTTGATAAGTTTGGCACCATCGGAATTGTAAAAGCGTGTATACTGCTCTACCTGGGGGTAGTCCTTTTTTAAGGTAGCTCCCATGGGATCTGCGGATACAGCCATAATCAGGTCCGTACCCCCGAATCTGATATCGGAATTGATACGGAATATCCTTTCAGCCTTTTCATTATAGCGGTCATAGCTGACCTCATCCGCAACATACAGCGCAATCAATATGAAACAGGAAAGGCCCAGTGCCAGGCCACCGATGTTGATGAAGGAGAAACCTTTGTGTTTCCAGAGGTTCCGCCAGGCTATTTTCAGATAGTTTCTTACCATGACCGATTGATTTTGTCCCGATAGCTATCGGTAGATGAATAAACTCCCTTTTTTAAACCTGGAGCAGGTTTACCCGATGTACGGGATTTGTTTTTCCTAAACCATTGCACCCATAGCCCTGTTCTGGCTTTCCGTAACGATCTGGCCGTCGAACAGGTTGATTACCCTATGGGCATAATTGGAGTCATGGTCAGAATGTGTCACCATGACGATCGTGGTTCCTTCCTGGTTCAGTTCAGTTAGCAGGTTCATGACCTCTGTTCCGTTTTTGGAATCAAGGTTTCCAGTAGGTTCATCGGCCAGGATCAGTTTGGGGTTGGTGACAACCGCCCGGGCAATGGCCACCCTTTGTTGCTGCCCGCCCGAAAGCTGATGGGGAAAATGCTTGGCCCTGTGTGCGATTTTCATGCGTTCCAGCACCTTGGTTACCTTTTCCCTGCGCTCATTTTTACTCATTTTGAGATAGATGAGCGGTAATTCGACATTTTCAAAAACAGTCAGTTCATCAATGAGATTAAAGCTCTGGAACACAAAGCCAAGGTTCCCCTTTCTCAATTCAGTCCGCTGTCGCTCCTTTAAACCGCCTACCTCATGGCCCGCGAAGCGGTAACTCCCTTCCGTAGGATTGTCGAGCATTCCAATGATGTTCAGCAAAGTGGATTTGCCACATCCGGAAGGGCCCATTATGGCCGCAAATTCGCCCTCTGCAATGTTCATGTTCACATTGTTGAGCGCGAGGGTTTCTACTTCCTCTGTCCTGAAACTCTTTTTTAAATTTTTAATTTGTATCATTTCCTCATGGGGTTAGTAATTAATATAAAGACTTCTCTTCTAGTGGTTTTGTGACAATTTTTAACATTCTTTTTCTCCGGGCTATTTCAATACGATTTTATCGGCATCCCCAAAACTGTCATAATTGCTTGTGATCACGCGTTCTCCGGGTTGGAGGCCCTCCAGGACCTCATAATAACGGGAGTTCTGTTTGCCAATCCGGATCTCCCGTTTCATGGCCTCCTCCCCATCCGGGTTTACGACGAATATCCATTGCCCACCCGTGCTTTGGAAGAAACTCCCTTTGGGAAGCAACAGGGCATCGCTCGATTCCCCTAATTGCAGTTTGATATTGTAGCTCTGGCCGGTCCTTATGGTTTCCGGTTTTTCGCCGGTAAAGACAAGATCAACCTTAAATTTGCCATTGCGCACTTCCGGGTATACTTTCCGCAACCTCAGGGGGTATTCCTTCCCGCCCCTTTCCAGGACCGCTGTAAGGTCCCTGATTACGCGGTCAATATAATGCTCATCAATGGTGGCTTCAATTTTGTAATCGGTAAGGACATTGATCTGCCCGATACGTTCCCCCTGGGCTATGCTCTGGCCAATTTCGGCATCCAGGAATCCCAGCTGCCCGTCCGCAGGAGCCCGGACATTGAGCTGGTCGATTCGTTCATAAACCATAGATAAGGTAGTTTGCATCCGCGCTAAATCCGAATCGAGCCCGGAAAGGGAGGTTTCGCGCAACTCATCGTCCTGCTCTGTCTGTAATTTGACGATCTCGAACTGTTTCCGGGAGAGTTCGTAATTTTCCTTGGCAGTCAGGTAAACTTCCCTGGATATCAATTCATCCTTGAACAGTGCTTCCTGCTGTTCGAAATTCCTTTTGAGGCGCTGGAGTTCGTATTCTGCAGTTGCAAGCGATTTTTTCCCTTCCACCTGCCTCGAATCAAATGCAAGTTTGGTGGAGCGGAGGTCGTTTTGTTTGAGCGCGAGATTGCTTTCACTGGCCAGGATCTGTTCGTACAAACCCCGGTTTTCCAGTTTCAGGATGATATCGCCTTCCTTGACTGTAGCCCCTTCTTCAATTAATTTTTCCTTAACCCGGCCCCCTTCATATGCATCCATATAAATAGTGGCGATAGGTGCTACATTCCCGTTGATGGTGATGTAATCATCAAACTTACCCGCAACTACTTCTGCAATCGACAGTTTATCCTTTTCCGTCCGGAAGGTTGCCACCGAACTTCCAAAGATCATTTTCCATCCCGCAAACAGCAATAACAGCCCAAGGGCAATATAGCCGTAATGTTTCGGGCGTAATCCTTTTTTCTTTTCCAGTTGTATATCCATCTCGCTTATTTCTTAAACTTATACCTGTTCAGGTTTTACCACTATTTTCTCAGACCCCAAATCGGATGCAGCACTCATTCTATAGCAAATACCGGCAGACCCTTGTAAAAATTGATCGTGCTTTTGTTGACCTCTGACCGCAGCCGAACCTGCAAATTCTCGTTCTGGGCACTTGCCAACAGGTTTTTGGCCGTAAAAAGCTCAAGGGCATTGATCAGCCCTTTTTCATAGCGTTTCTGTGCAATGGTAAAAGCAAGGCTCTGTGCTTCCATCTTCTGTGTGCTTTGCTCGTACTCTACTACCAGCGACTCATACTCCTGCACCAGCAGTTGGATCGTCCTGAATAATTCCTGTTCCTGTATGTCATAATCATTCCGGGCCCTTAAATGGGCAATTTTTTGTTGTTTGATCCGGGACCTGGCAGACCACCCATTGCTGATAGGTATATTGAGCGAAACCCCTACGAACTGAAAAGTATTGTCCCGGAACTGATCGCGGAACGGTATGGTGGTCCCCAGGCTATCCCGGGTCGTTTCATAATATCCGGTCCCGTAGCCACCGAATAAAGAAAGGGAGGGGTATAGTTCGCCACGCGCCACCGCTATTTGCTTTTTCGCCGCCCTGGCCCGTAATTCCTGGGCCTTCAGCAAGGGTAAAAAGCCCCGGGCCTCCTGAAAAATAGAATCCGAATCTATTGTGGCCGAAAGAATGGTAGCGGAATTATCTGCAATTTCTGATTGTATGGCAATATCATGGACCCCCTCCAGGTTCATTTCCTGTATCAGTTTAAGCTTTGCAGTAACCAGTTGGTTCTTGCTCTGGGTCACATTCAACTTGTCCGTCAACAGCAGGGAACGGGCTTCGTACAGGTCTGCACCCGCCTTCAGGCCCAGATCGATCTGTCTTTGCACAAGGTCGTAATTCCCCTGGGATACAGCGAGCTGCTCCTCGGAAATGGCTACCAGCCCTTCATAGAACCGGATATCATAAAAGGCCTGCATCACCCGGAAAGCGAGCAGGTACTCCTGTTGCAGATAGTCTTCCTGAGCGGCTTTGTAGAGAAAAGATGCAGCTTTGATACTGTTTAACTTCTGAAAACCCTGGAACAGGTCCATATTGGCCTGAAGTGAGTAATTATTGGAGAAGAAATCCGTATTGACAATGGAATTGTCATTAGGGTCAACCGACCGGCCAAAGCGAATGTTGTATTCAGAAAATGCATTGACGTTCGGCAATAGATCGCGGACTGATTGCCGGTAGGTTTCCCTGTCTGAATCCCCGCTGTACTTAAAGTCGCGTACCTGCAGGTTGTGATCCAGGGCATAGGCAACACAAGCATCCAAAGTCCAGGTCTCCTGTGCCTGTAGGGCCATAACACTGCATGCTATAAATAGGCAAAATTTCCAGATCATATTCTAAAGCTATGCTATTTACTATGCGATTGTTGTGCCATGAATTCAGTGTATTGATAATCAGACGTTTAATGTCCTGTAAAGTTTGCGTTCACTATAGTTGTGTAAAATACTTGTACACAATTTGTCTAATTATTTGACACTATTGTTTATTATGTTTATTCAAATCGTAGCTTTAAACCACCTTAAGCAGTTACTATGACAGAGGCAAAAATCCTGGTAATAGATGATAACAGGAGCGTTCTAAGCGCCCTGGAAATTCTGTTGCAGTTTGAATACAGAAAGGTAGTCACCCTTTCCAATCCAAATCAGCTCTCTTCCTTTCCTGATCTGGCGGAATACGATATTGTTTTGCTGGACATGAATTTTTCTGCCGGGGTTAATTCGGGCAATGAAGGGCTGTTCTGGTTACGGGAGATCAAAAAAAAGGCACCCCATATACCTGTAATCATGATGACAGCATATGGCGCCATAGACCTTGCTGTTAAAGCCCTTAAGGAGGGAGCAACGGATTTTGTATTAAAACCCTGGAACAACGACAAATTGCTGGCTACTGTGAAAGCGGCGTATTCGCTTCGAAAATCTGAAAAAGAAGTCAGGAAGCTACAGGAAAAGGAAAGCAATCTAAAACAGGTCATCAACCAGAACAAGAATTACATTATCGGGAATTCCAGGGCTCTCAATTCCGTCCTGAACCTGGTCCAAAAGGTGGCTAAAACAGATGTCAATGTGCTGGTAACGGGGGAAAATGGAACCGGCAAGGAACTGATAGCCAGAGAGCTGCATAAGTTATCTGCAAGGAGGGGGGAAGTATTTATTGGCGTAGATATGGGCTCTATTTCCGAAAACCTCTTTGAAAGTGAGTTGTTTGGCCATTTGAAAGGTTCCTTTACGGATGCCAAGGACGACCGGGCTGGAAAGTTTGAAGCCGCCAGCGGGGGCACCTTATTCCTTGACGAAATTGGCAACCTCTCCCTTCAGTCACAGGCTAAATTGTTGTCAGCTATACAGAACAAAACCATCGTACGGGTTGGCTCTAACAAAGCCATCCCCGTTGATATCCGGCTTATCTGTGCCACGAACTGCAATTTGGACCGGATGGTTGCGGATGGACTTTTCAGGGAAGACCTCCTGTACCGGATCAACACCATCCGGATTGAAGTCCCCCCGTTGCGGGACCGGGAAGATGATATTTTGATACTTTCTGACTTCTATTTAAACAAATTTACGATCAAATACGGGAAACACGGGCTTCGGATCAACCAGGCGGCCCGGGATAAGTTGATGGCGTATCCCTGGCCGGGGAATATCAGGGAGCTCCTTCATACCGTTGAGCGGGCGGTAATCCTCGCCGATGGCAGTGTAATAAAACCAGCAGATTTCCCATTTGATTCCAAAACCGGGAGGCTCCCCGAGACCGGACCGGGTACCCTGGAAGAAATGGAATTACTAATGATTACGGAAGCCCTTAACCAAAATGATGGTAACTACAGTGCTGCAGCTGAACAATTGGGGATCTCGCGGCAAACACTCTACAACAAACTGAAAAAAATGAAACGGTGATGGTTAGCAGGCATATATATTTGCAGTTGGTGTTCCGTATCCTGTTACTTGCGATGACTGCTCTCCTTGCCTCCTGTTTCTTTATCCTTGAACAGTATTTCGTTTCCCTGATCCTCATCCTCCTCCTGGTACTACAAACCATTTTACTGATCCGCTACGTCAATCATACCAACCGGAAAATAGCCTACTTTTTTGAAGCTGTAAAAAATGAGGATTTCACCCTGCGTTTTCCCGAAAAACTCAGCCTTAAATCGATGGAAGAACTCAATCACAGCCTTAACATGCTGAATACGATGATACAGGAGATCCATGTTAAGAAACTGGCCCAGGAGCAATATTACCAGGAAATACTGAAACAGGCAGACATCGGAATCCTCACGGTCAATACCAAGGGCCATATCCTGTATGCTAATCCCCGTATCGAGGAATTATTGGGACACCGGCCCTTAAACCATATTAGACAATTAACCCAGGTAGACCACAAGTTATATGGATTATTCAGGGAACTTAAACCATTTGAGCGGAAACTGGTACAACTCACCAATGAAAGGGAACGAAAACAAATAGCCCTCAAATCGACATCTATTACGCTGAATACAGAAGAGTTGCTTTTAGTGGTGGCACAGGATATCCACAAGGAACTGGATCAGAAGGAAACGGATTCCTGGGTGAGGTTGATCCGGGTGCTCACCCATGAGATCATGAATACCATCACACCCATTACTTCTATCTCTGAATCGATCCTTAAATATTACCAGGACTCCAGTGGTGGCAAACCACCAGCTGCCCTTACGGAAGTGCAGATAGGAAATACGATCAAGGGTTTGGAAGTGATCAGGAACCAGGGTAACGACCTCATGGAATTTGTGCAGTCTTACCGGAGTTTTCTGAACGTTCCGGTACCGGATAAGGCGCTGGTTCCTGTGCAACGCCTGCTGGAGCGTGTCAAAATACTGATGGCACAGGAAAACCAACCTGCCAATATCCAATTCGAAGCTTCTGCTAACCCGCTGGACCTGGAACTGTTTATTGATGAGAAACAAATATCGCAGGTTTTGATCAACCTAAGCAAAAACGCATTACAGTCGTTGGCCGGACAGGAAAAGGGGATCATCAGAATTACCGCGGGGATGGGTGGAAAAGAGGGAAAATTTATCAAAGTATATGATAACGGCCCCGGGATACAACCGGAACTGCTCGACGAAATCTTTGTCCCCTTCTTTACTACCAAAAGTTCCGGCACTGGGATCGGACTAAGCCTTTCCAGACAGATCATGCAGCTCCATGGCGGGAATATTACGGTGGAATCCAATGACCATACAACATTTACCCTCAGCTTTGCATAGCGGATTATGCTGAAAGTCAGCAATCAGGGAACTTCTCCCAATTCCCGGGCAGGGTCCCAAAAGTGTTTTTCGAATTCGATGATTTTATTATCCCGGATCGCTATACCTTCGTTTTCCAAAAGTTGCTGCATCAGGTTGCTGCCACCGAAATGGTGCTTCCCACTTAACAATCCTACCCTGTTGACCACCCTGTGGGCCGGAACATCGAGATGATGGCAGCCGTTCATGGCCCATCCCACCATCCGGGCCCCCCGGGTTGACCCAAGGTATCTGGCAATGGCCCCGTAAGAGGTCACCCGGCCGTACGGGATCTGCCTGGCCACATCATAGACCTTCAGAAAAAAGTTTTCGTTTTCGGGCTTCACGGTTATTTGTAAACGATTCGGATGATGGTTATCACCAACAATATCAGCATTAATGCACTCAGGACATAATTGGAATTTTTGGAAAAGCGGTGCGTCTTCGTTTCAAGTTTGTTGAAATACACTGTATACAGATAGAGCACTGAAAAGGTTCCACATCCGGCGGCAAGGATAAATGTCGCAATATCCCACACTTGAAATTTTATCCATCCTGAGGCATTCCACATCGCATTGAGGCCGCTGTAGTAAGGGATGGACAATAAATTTAAGGCAGCCAGTAACATTCCTTTAAAAAAACTGTTTTTCTTGCTGGTTTTTACCATCTTCATCTGGTGCGAATCTTCCCGCTTGGCCGATACATAAAAATAAATGGCAAAAAAAGCGAAGACACCAATCGCAATTTTTAGCAGGAGGTCGATGACTTCCGGGTTCCGGAATAAAAACTTGGATATCAGGACCGCTATATAAGCCTGCATCATAATCATAACAGAAACGCCTATACTGAACATGATCCCGTTGAGTTTCCCTTTCTCCACACTGGTCTTTGCCGCATTCATATTCAACAGGCCCGGCGGAACAGTGGCCATAAAGGCAGCGGAAAAGGTTGCGAAATACAATATAATCAGGTGTTCCATTGGCTAGCTGACCCTAAACTTTATATAAGTGATCGGTTTGTCCTTTTGAAGGTACTGTTTTTCGTAGAATGTTTGTATGCGCACAACATCAACCGGACTGCCTTCATTCCGGTATATGTCATGGTTTGCATACACTATCTCATGCCCCAGCCCGTGCAACAACCCCAGGGTATACCCGTGCATAAATTCGCTATCGGTTTTAAGGTGGATGTACCCCCCATGAACAAGGATCTTTCTGTATTTCTCCAGGAATACCGCATTCGTAAGCCGGTGTTTCGTCCGTTTATATTTGATCTGCGGGTCGGGAAAAGTGATCCAGATCTCTGCAACCTCCTGTGGGTTAAATAGCTGATCTATCAGTTCTATCTGGGTCCTGAGAAATGCAACATTCCCTATTTTTTCCTCCAGCGCGAATTTGGCTCCCTTCCAGAAACGTGCTCCTTTTATGTCTATCCCGATAAAATTCCTGTCACTGTGTTCCCGTGCCAGCCCGATGGTATATTCCCCTTTTCCACAGCCAAGTTCCAGTATGATGGGATTTTCATTCCCGAAATGGCGGTTCCAGTTGCCTTTTAAAGGGAATTCCCCGTTAAGGATTGTCAGCCTGCCAGGCTGTATAACATTGCTGAAGGATTCGTTGTCCCGAAAACGTTTGAGCTTGTTTTTGCTTCCCACAAGGGATGGATTTTGTATTCAGGCAAAACTAAGGAAATCTTTCCTCGGGATTAGGATTTAATTCAGGATGGTTTTGCCTTCTCAAGCGTAAATGAAAATTCCGAACCAATTCCATGGGTGCTTTCCACATATATTTTTTCCTTATGTGCCTCAATGACATGTTTCACAATAGACAATCCCAGGCCGGATCCTCCTTCTTTTCGGCTACCGCTTTTATCCACGCGGTAGAACCGTTCAAAGATCCTCGGCAGGTGTTCTGCTGATATACCTTCGCCATTATCGGTTACCCTCACGATAACCTTGTTCTTGATAAGGTTTTCCACACTGACCTCGGTTATGCCCTTCGTATTGCCGTATTTAATAGAATTAACGATCAGGTTGGTCAATACCTGCTGGATTTTTTCATGGTCGGCATATACATAGACTGGCGACGTGTAATCCATATCGAAGGTAAGGGTGATCCCTCTTTTGGAGGCCTTCATTTCAAGGAGGTCGAATACATTCTGGATCAGCTCGATGATATCGAAGGTTTGGCGATCCAGACGCAGGTCCCCCGCCTCAAATTTGGTAATGAGGTCCAGGTCCTTCACGATGTAAATGAGCCGCTCCACACCTTTATTAGCGCGGTGCAGATACTTCTTCCGTACGGATTTGTCGTCCATTGCCCCATCCAGAAGTGTGAGGATATAACCTTGTACTGTGAACAGCGGGGTTTTTAGTTCATGGGAAATATTCCCCAAAAAATCTTTCCGGTATTCTTCCCGGATCTTCAGCGTATCGATCTCAATCTTCTTATCCTTTGTAAACTTTTCAATTTCCTCGGTGAGGGTTTTCATATCGGTTGTGATAGGCCGGGAACTAAAAGATGAGGACTCCAGGAGCGAGACATCATCGTAGATCTTGTTGATCCTCCGGTAGATGAACTTTTCCACCCGCGCCTGCAGGATAAGGAAGGACATGAAAAAGACAAATGGGATAAATCCAAGAAGGTAAGGCCATACATCCGGAAGGATGTTAAGGATTACTGCTAAAAAGATCAGTCCAAGGGCAATGGCAAGCGTAATAATAAGAGTGGAGCGAAGGGCAAACTTATAGGATTTTTTTAACCGGAGGGCCATTATAGTACAAACTTATAACCTACCCCTTTCACTGTCTTGAAATGATCATCTCCGATCTTTTCCCGTAGTTTCCGGATATGGACATCAATGGTGCGGCCTCCAACCACAACTTCCTGCCCCCATACTTTATCCAGTATAGATTCCCGTTTAAAAACCTTGTCCGGTTTGGAAGCCAGAAGGGCCAGCAATTCAAACTCTTTCCGGGGTAACGTAATTTCTTTCCCGTTGTTGACCACCTTATATTCTTCCCTGTTGATCTGCAGGTTCCCAATATTCATAATCTCTTCAGAACTAGTGCCATCCTCCTTGAACCTGCGCAGCAGGGCTTTTACCTTGCTTACAAAAACCTTTGGCTTGATGGGTTTGGTGATATAATCATCCGCACCCGCATCAAATCCGGCCATTTGGGAATAATCCTCACCACGTGCTGTGAGCAGGGTGATGATGGTATTTTCCAGCCCTTTGGTGGACCGCAAAATGGAACAGGCTTCAATTCCGTCCATTTCAGGCATCATAACATCGAGAACGATCAGATGAGGGATCTTTTTTATAGCCCTGGCGACACCCTCTGCCCCATTTTTTGCAGTGAATACCTGGTAGCCTTCAGCAGACAGGTTGTAACTCAGGATTTCCAGGACGTCTGGCTCGTCATCTACCAAAAGAATTCTTATTTCATTCTTTTTCATGCCACTATCAGCTTGGTTGTTAGGATATTTTCAAAGATACTATTATTGACCTTAATGATTTAACATACATTTAATATGATAACAATATTATAACATTGCGATGGCCGGCTGTCACAGGATAGCAATGATAAATGTACATCAACCTGATCCCGGCTGAAGGCTTCCATCTCATAACAGGCACGGCAGCAAAAAAAGTATCTCATCGAATTTACAGGCACTTGAAAGCTACCGTGCCTTCCCATTAGTTAAAATGAGTATATTTGTGATATATAAATAGTTGCGGATATTGTATGAAGCACTTTTACCTGATCTTTTTAGTCTTATTTATTACCGCTGCCCAGGGTCAGGAAACCCCCGGAAATGGGGATATTACAGGGTTTAAGCTCTATCCTAACCCGGTTACCAACGGCAAAGTTTTTGTCCAGACATTCCTCAATGCACCTAAGAAGATCCTGATTTATGATGTATTGGGTACCCAGGTACTTGAAACCACTATCCTGGGCAAAGAACTCAACCTTTCCGACCTTGATGCCGGTGTCTATGTCATTCGTGTTTTTGAGAAGGATAAGGTTGCCACCCGTAAACTCATCGTTAAATAAAAATAACACGCCATTTTTGAACTCCAACCCCCCTGGCTTTGAACTCTGCTAAAGCCGGTATGTCGTTGAAATCATCGATGAAAGGCAGCCGGCTACGATTTTACCTACAATAATTTTGGTTTCACAACAAATTCAGATTCCACTACGCCCTTTCTGTTATATTTACAGTATTGATCCCAAATCAATGTCAATGAAGCTAATCTACTTAACACTCGCGATGGTATGCACATTGATGCTTTCCGCCCAGCAAATGCAAACATCTGCCGCTACTTCACAGGCAGCTGGTTTTAAACTTTACCCCAATCCGGCCGTCAACGATGTTGTTTATATTACCACCCCTGCAAACGACACCAAAAAAATCACGATATACGATGTATTTGGGAAAGTAGTATTGCAGGACCGGATCACCTCCACCGCCCTTAATATTTCCAAATTAGTGCCTGGCGTTTATATGTTGCAGGTACAGGAAAGAGAAAAGACTATGACCCGGAAACTGGTAGTAAAGTAAATCCCCTGACCAACCTGGACCCCCAAGCCCCCCTCCGGATAACAAACTGAGGTAAGGGGCTTTTTTTTGGCTATTTTTACAGCAGCCAGGGAGCCCATGAACAACCACGACATTTTTGAGATTTCCAGAGAAGTTGACTTCACAGCGCTGGCCATGGAAACATTTCAGTTCCAATACCATTCCAATCCCGTTTACAGGGAATTTTGCGAATTCATCGGCAGGACGGATAGCCGTGTTTCTCACTGGGGTGAAATCCCTTACCTGCCCATTGAATTCTTTAAATCCCGGGCTATAGTTTCAGGGAAACCGAGGGGGGAGGAAATAATTTTTACAAGCAGCGGAACCACAGCGGCATCGGTAAGCAAGCACTATGTCCTGGATTTGAAACGCTATGAGCAGAGTTACCTCACGGCATTTGACTATTTCTATGGCCCCATTTCTGACTACTGTATTCTGGCTCTATTACCTTCCTACCTCGAACGACAAGGGTCTTCCCTGGTATATATGGTACAGGACCTGATAGCAAAAAGCAGCCATCCCGATAGTGGTTTTTACCTTCATGACCTTAAAAAACTACATAAAAAACTATTGGAGCTGGAACATGATGGCCAGAAGGTGCTCCTTATCGGAGTTTCATTTGCCTTGTTGGATATGGCAGAAAGGTACCGGATGAGCCTGAAAAACACCGTAATTATGGAAACAGGTGGGATGAAAGGAAGGCGTGAGGAAATGATCCGGGAACAACTCCATCTGAAATTGCGGGAAGCATTTGGTGTGATGGAGATCCATTCTGAATATGGGATGACGGAATTGCTCTCACAGGCTTACTCCAAAGGGAATGGTATATTTGAACCACCGCCGTGGATGAAAATTTTAATCCGGGATCCCGAGGATCCCCTGGCGGTTCAGCCAGTAGGCAAAACGGGGGGTATCAATGTGGTGGATCTGGCCAACCGCTATTCCTGTGCATTTATTGCCACCCAGGACCTTGGCCGTGTCTATGAAGATGGAAGATTTGAGGTAATCGGCCGTTTCGACAATTCCGATATCCGGGGCTGCAACCTCATGGCTCTGTGAGTTCCCGGAATCCTGACCTTACACGCCTGTTGTAATAGTCCGGGATGCTGTCACACGATTTTCCGAAGGGCCTCCAAAACGCCTGCATTTTGGGGGTGAGCACTGGACAAAAGCAATTCAGAGGCGGTATATTCCCCGCCATAAACCAACATCTTTGCGTTTTTATTGGCACCACTGTCGACCAGGAAACGTGCGATTTCGGGTAAATTTTCGGGCACCTGCTGCCGCCAAAATTCTACACCATTGCTAACGGTGTAATGCAGAAGGGAAGCCTTGTGCCCATAGGCGGATTTTTGGTTTAGTAGTTCAGCGTTTTCTGTGATGTAATTCCGCACCGCGTTCAGGGAACCTTCAAGGACAGCGTTTACCAGTGATTCAAATTTCTGATCATAGGGTATTGACATGTGGGCAACCTCCGTCCATCGCCTGAATCCGTATTCATTGGCAATGGTTTGCCTGCAATCCGCCTCAGTTAATCCAATCCGGGAAAGATCAGAGGTAGGCCGGCCCAAATAGGACCAGTGATAGTTGCTGATTTCCTGAAGCACAGCCTCCTTGTTGGCTTGAACCCCTTCCCACATCCTGGCAGATAACGCTTTCAGATGTTCATAAATGGTTGGAAACCGTCCCATTTCCAGCAGGAGGTCCCCGTAAAATTGCTGCAGGTCCGCAACGGTGGATGGTTTATAGATTTTCATAGGTTGATCTTACAAAAAGGCTTATTGCCTGCTGTGAGGGATCAGTCAACGACCAGCACAAAGTAATTTCTTTTGCCTTTTTGGAGCAGCACATATTTGTCATTGATGAGTTCCCTGCTCGTTATCTTAAACGTATCATTTACTTTTTCCTTATTGACGGAAATAGCATTCTGCTGCAATTCGCGCCTTGCTTCCCCATTGGATCCCAAAAACCTGGTTTGTGCAGATAATGCAGCAATCATATCCATGCCTTCCTCTATCAAGCCCCTTGAAACAGTGGCCTGGGGTACACCTTCAAAAAGTTCGAAAAAGGTGGTCGTATCCAGTTTTCGGAGATCGTCAGAAGTTGAATTGCCAAAAAGGATGGTGCTGGCACTGATTGCATTATCCAATTCCTCTTTGGAATGTACCAGGATTGTTATCTCTTCTGCCAGTCGTTTCTGGAGGACTCTGTTATGAGGCGCTTCCCGGTGCTCCTCCACCAACTCCATCACTGTTTCCTGCGGAAGCAACGTGAAGATCCTGATATACTTTTCAGCATCCGTATCGGAGGTATTCAGCCAGTATTGATAGAATTTATAGGGGGAAGTCCTTTTGGGGTCGAGCCATACATTGCCTTCCTCCGTTTTCCCGAATTTTGTACCGTCCGCTTTGGTAATGAGCGGGCAGGTAATGGCATACCCTTTTCCCCCCTCCATCCTCCTGATCAGCTCCGTTCCTGTGGTGATATTTCCCCATTGGTCGCTCCCTCCCATTTGAAGGGTGCAACCATAAGTTCTGAAAAGGTATAAAAAGTCATACCCCTGTACCAATTGATAGGTAAATTCCGTAAAGGACATCCCTTCTTTGGCGTCTGAGGATAGCCTCTTTTTAACCGAATCCTTGGCCATCATGTAGTTCACGGTGATGTGTTTACCCACTTCCCGGATAAAGTCGATAAATGAAAAGTCTTTCATCCAGTCGTAATTATTCACCAATACCGCGCCATTCTCCACGTTGCTGTCAAAGTCGAGAAAGCGGGCCAATTGGTTTTTAAGCGCTTCCTGATTTGCACGAAGGGTGGTTTCTTCCAGCAGGTTCCGTTCCGTGGATTTTCCCGAAGGATCTCCTATCATCCCCGTAGCACCTCCCAGCAGGGCATACGGCTTATGCCCTGCTTCCTGGAAATGACGCAGCATCATTACCCCTACCAAATGCCCGATATGCAACGAATCTGCCGTTGGATCTATTCCGAGGTAGGCCGATTGCCGTCCCTGGAGCAAATGTTCTTCGGTGCCGGGCATGACATCATGCAACATCCCCCTCCATTTTAATTCTGCCACAAAATTTGAACCCATGCTGAATTTATATGTAATTGCTGCAAATATAAAATAAATAGGACGGAGCGCTTTCCGTGGATTGAATATATCCGGGGTAAATGAGTAAATTAGGGACATGATTTTAGTAGTTGGCGGCACCGGCCTTGTTGGCTCACACCTTTTATTCCACCTGGTAAGCAAAGGCAATTCCGTAGCTGCAATATATCGTCAGGGCAGCGATCTCGACAAAGTTAAAGGCGTCTTTTCTTATTATACTGATACACCACAGGAATTGTTCAACACTATAAGATGGGTTGAAGCTGACATAACAGATATTCCTTCAATGGAGGTAGCCTTCAGCGGCATCACCTCTGTCTACCATTGTGCGGCCTTAATTTCCTTTGATCCCAGGGATTTCAAATCCTTACAGAAAATCAATGTGGAGGGAACCGCCAATATTGTAAACCTATGCCTCGCCTGCGATATCACCAAGTTATGTTATGTGAGTTCCATTGCGACGATCGGGAAAAGTACCGGTTCCTCCCCTGTAACGGAACTTTCCGGATGGAATTCCAATGACCCCAATGTATACGCGCTTTCGAAACATCAGGCGGAAATGGAAGTATGGAGGGGTGCCCAGGAAGGACTCCAGGTGGTAATTGTGAACCCGGGACTGATCATAGGCCCCGGCTACTGGGACCGTGGCAGTGGCAGGCTGTTCCGTATATCGGCACGCGGCCGCACATATTACCCGCCTGGGGGATCGGGGTTTATCACGGTAAACGATGTGGTGAAGATAATGGTCAGCCTGATGGAATCTGACATACGCGATGAGCGGTTTATTCTGATAGATAAAAACCTGACCTTTAAAGAAATCCTTTCTAACGTAGCCCGCGAATTTGGCAAGAATACCCCAAAGAAACAATTGAAATACTGGCAATTAAACCTGATGTGGAGATTGGACTGGTTGATAAGCCGGGTTACAGGCAGGGACAGGTTGCTAACCAAAAAAGGCGTAAAAGCGATGAAACAACAGCAACATTACAGCAACAAAAAAGTGGTGGGTATTCTGGATTATGAATTTGAATTGATGGCTGAAGCAATATATTTCAGCTGCAACCGGTTCAAGGAATCGAATCCTGGGCTTTTTCCCTGATTTCCGTGGCATTATCCTGCCTTTTTTTCTCCATTTCCTGCCTGGCACTGTCATTTCTCTGTTTACGGGCTTCCTCCAGGACCTCTTTTTCACGCTCCAACCGTGATTCCACTATTTTAAACAACGCTTCATATTCCAGGGGCCTGGAAGCATAGTACGTATCGCTTTGCACGAACTGCGCACTGTCAATCCTGTACTTTTCATACAGATATTGCATCGGTTCGATTTGATGCTCCTCCAGGATCCTTGGATTGGTAGTCTTGGCCGCCTGGATGATGGCCAATTCGTATAAAATAGAGGCCATTGTATCTTTAGGGATGAGGTTTTCGGGTTTTTTTATAACCTCTTCATTACATGACAGGCATAGTGCAAAACATACTATATACAGCAATAACTTCATACGCCACGTGTAAAAGTTAACCTCCTTGCATTCCTTGTTTCAGAAAACTTCCCGTTTTCATAGGCAAGGTACCCATTTACAAACGTATGGGTAATCCCCCAGTTGAATGTAGTACCTTCAAAAGGAGACCATCCGCACTTATAAAGGATATTGTCCTTTGTGACCATCCATGTTGCGGTGGGGTCTGCCACAACGAGATCGGCAAAATATCCTTCCCGAATAAAGCCCCGTTTTTCCACCTCAAACAAGATGGCCGGATTATGACACATTTTCTGTACGATTGTTTCCAGTTTTATAGCACCGGAATCGGCCTTATTGAGCATGGCAGGTAGGGCATGCTGTACCAGGGGTCCGCCGGAAGCCACCCTGGTATATACCCCGCTCTTTTCTTCCAGGGTATGGGGCGCATGGTCTGTTGCCACTATGTCGATCCTGTCATCCAGGAGAGCCTCCCAGAGGGCTGCCCTGTCCACTTCGGTCTTTACGGCAGGGTTCCATTTGATCAGGGCTTGTTTTTTGGCATAATCCGCATCGGAAAACCACAAGTGATGGATGCAGACCTCGGCCGTAATCCGCTTCTTATGGAGGGGTATGTCATTCCGGAATAAATCAGTCTCCCGACCCGTGGATACGTGGAAAACATGGAGTCGTGCGCCGGTCTTCCGGGCCAGGGACACTGCTTTGGAAGAAGACAGGTAACACGCCTCCTCACTGCGAATGAGCGGGTGGAAGTTGATGGGGATATCCTCCCCGAACCGCTCTTTAAAATGCTGTAGATTAGACCTGATGGTTGTTTCATCCTCACAATGTGCCGATATCACCATTTCCGTATTGAGGAAAATCTTTTCTATGACTTCCTCGTTATCTACCAGCATATTCCCTGTTGAGGAGCCCAGGAATAATTTCACCCCGGAACAGGCATTGCTGTCCAGTCTTTTTAGTTCCTCCAGATTATCATTGGTACACCCGAATAGAAATGAATAATTGGCATAGGAACTGTTTGCTGCGCGTGTAAACTTCGCCTCGAGGTTTTCAATTGTTGTGGTTTGCGGTTGGGTATTGGGTTGTTCCATATAGCTTGTGATCCCGCCGGCCAGGGCCGCTTTGCTTTCCGAAGCTATATCCCCTTTATGTGTTAAACCTGGTTCCCTGAAATGGACCTGGTCATCGATGACACCGGGTAACACATACCTGCCGGCCACATCTATAACCTGTGCATCACCGGCAGAAATAGCTGCACCGACCTTGAGGATGAGCGAGTCTTCCAGGAGAATATCACCGGGCACGATCTGCCCTTCATTGATGATTTTGGCATTTTTTATCAATATCCTGCCCATGCTTAAAATCCATTTGTTTTAATGATACTCCTCAGTTTCATGCTAACCACTCCAAAAATTGCCTCCCAAACAATTGAAGAACTCATTTTTGATTTTCCTTTTTCCCTGTCCGTAAAAATAATCGAGACCTCTTCGATCCTGAATTTTTTTAAATGGGCCCTGAATTTCATCTCGATCTGGAAGGCATATCCAATAAATTTTACGGCATCCAGGTCTATTGCTTCCAGTACTTCCCGTTTATAGCACACGAACCCGGCTGTAGGGTCATGAATCTGCATCCCGGTCATAATTTTTACATAGAATGAGGCCCCATAGGAAAGTAGGATCCGGAATAATGGCCAGTTTACCACATTGACGCCTTTCTTATACCTGGATCCAATGGCAACATCCGCTCCATTCAGGCAAGCCCTGTATAGTCTCTGAAGGTCCGAAGGGCGGTGGGAAAAATCGGCATCCATTTCAAAGATATAATCGTATTTCCGATCCAAAGCCCATTTGAAACCATGGATATATGCCGTTCCCAGGCCCGACTTCTCTTTTCGCACTTCCAGGAACAGGGTATTTGGAAACTCTCCCTGTAGTTGGGTAACCGCCGCAGCTGTGCCATCGGGGGAATTGTCATCGACAATAAGAACGTCAAATTTTTTTTGCAGGTCGAATACCGCCCGGATGATCGCTTCAATATTCTCAATCTCGTTATACGTCGGGATAATCACCAAGCCATCCGCCATAGACATGCTTCAATTTTGACAAAAATACTATTAATAAATTCCGGAAGGAAATACCATCCGATTTTTATCGTTTCCTAAATGGAATACCCAACGGCTATAATTTGTAATTTTACAGCGAATCCAAAACAGGGAATGAAACTGAAACTACCTTCTCTATTTCTATATCTTCTCGGCATTATTTTCTGTATAAACCTCCTGCAGGGTCATTTTACGGAGCTTATATTTGATGAGGCATATTACTGGTACTATGCACAGCAAATGGCCTGGGGTTACTTTGACCATCCCCCCATGGTGGCCCTGCTCATAAAAATAAGCAGTTATCTCTTCGGGGAGGAGCTGGGGGTCCGGTTTATGAGCAGTGTGTTGTCGGCCGGAACCTTAGTGGTGCTTTGGAAGGTGGTGGACCACCCCATGAAGAACAACTATGTAGCGCATTTTTTTGTGCTGGTCCTATCCATGACCCTGTTGCATGCCTATGGTTTTTTGACCCTCCCGGATACCCCCTTACTGTTTTTTACGGCACTGTTCCTCCTGCTCTATAAAAAATTCCTCCAGGCCCCTGGTGCGATCCTGGGGATTGGGCTTGGGGTGGTGATGGCGGCCCTGATGTATAGCAAATACCATGCAATCCTGGTTATAATTTTTGTCCTGATCTCCAATAGCAGGCTTTTAAGGAATAAATATGCCTGGCTTGCGGTGATGGTTGCACTGGTATGCTATATCCCCCATCTGATCTGGCTGTACCAGAACAATTTTATCTCCATTAAATACCATCTGTTCGAAAGGCCAAACGGACCTTATGATTTTGAGAAATACACGCTGGGCTACTTCCTCAATCTCATAACGCTTTTTGGCTTTACGTTCCCCTGGATATACCAGGCTCTCTTTCGCACAAAGCCGACGGATACATTCACCAGGGCACTATTGTACATAACCTATGGGATACTGCTGTTTTTCTTTGTTTCAAGTTTTAACCGCCGAATACAAACCCAATGGCTGATCGTGGTCTGTATCCCCCTGGTTATCATTGTATTTCAGTATATGCTCCAACATCCCGGCAACCGCAAATGGATCGTACGTGCCGGGGTGGTCAACCTCATCATCCTGGCATACCTTCGGATAGGACTGATATATGAACCCCTGTTCCCGGTGATCTATGAAACCCATGGCAATAATATGTGGGTTTCTTCCATCTCCAAAGCAGCCGGCGACACCCCGGTAGTCTTCGAAAACTCATACCGGAATGCACCCATGTATTCCTTTTACTCGGGCCATACGGCTTATTCCCTGAATAACCTGAAGTACCGGCAGAACCAATATTCCATCGATGACTCGGAAGCAAAAGTTCAACACAGGAAAATTTTATACATCACGGAATATCCAAGGGAGGGTGCCCTGGAGTTCGACTGGCCGGGTGATGATAAGTTATATGGGACCTATGTCACTGATTTTGTGTCCTTTCGCAAGCTTCAATGTTTTACGGAAGACCGCCCTATACCCGGATATGGCACTGATCTGGATTTTACCGTGTTCAATCCCTATGACTTTGATATTGAGCTGCAAAAATTGCGGTTTGGGATCGCCTACATGAATGATTACAGGCAGGTTGAGGAAGTTCAGGACATCAGCGCTGTCCCGCTGTACGGGGATTCCAGACTTTTAAAGGCAGGGGACAGTACCCGGTTTTCCTTTAAATTACCTGAACCTGGGATGGGGGATCCCCGGTACTTTAAGTTAACCATTTCCGAGAATGGCCTGTTTTGGGGCCTCAACGGGACTAATACAGCACTCGAATGATGGAACCGGTCTACAAAACACTACCCACCATAGATTGGATAACGATCATCCTGTTTTCCAGCGTACTATGTATTGTTATCGCCAAGGGATTATTTTACAACAGGTTCATGAATTTCATCATCCTGCCGTTCAATAACAAGTATATTTTTATGTACAACAAGAAGGATAAACTGCTGAATTGGTTCCATGTTTTCTTCACGCTTTTTCAACTCCTTAATTTATCCCTCTTCCTTTATATTTCCAGGACTACCTTATGGCCATCCAAAGGGGTGTCGTATCCGATTGTTTATCTGATCATCCTGGGCCTCCTGATCCTGTTCCTGCTTGCTAAAATCTTCCTGCAGGTAAGCAACGGATTTGTGTTCAACAATATGAAGGTGATATCGGAATTCATCTTCAAAAAATTGTCATACCTGAATTACAGCAGCCTGGTCATGTTTTTGGCCAATGTAATCCTGACATACGTATTAAAAGGTTCCCGTACGGTGATATTCCTCAGTATTATCCTTATTATCCTCATAAATGTTATCGGCTGGTTTACAATAATAAAGAACCATCAAAAATTCATCACCGGCCACTTTTTCTATTTTATTTTGTACCTTTGCGCTCTCGAAATTGCACCCTTTGTGATAATTGCGAACTATTTTAAACCCTGAGGACTATGAAGGTAAAGACTATTTTGGTTTCGCAGCCTGAACCAAAAATGGAAAATTCTCCCTACCTGCGACTTATTGAAAAAGAGAAGGTTAAGGTAGATTTCCGGCCCTTTATCCATGTTGAAGGGGTAAATGCAAAAAGTGTCCGGCAGCAGAAAATCGATCTACACCACTACAGTGCGATAATTCTTACAAGCAGGAATTCTGTAGACCATTTTTTCAGAATTGCAGAAGAAATGCGGTTTAAAGTGCCTGATACGATGAAATATTTCTGTCAGTCCGAGGCAGTGGCCTTCTACCTTCAGAAATATGTCATTTACAGAAAGCGGAAGATCTATGTGGGTAAACGGAATTTTACTGAATTGCTGCCTTTGTTTAAAAAATACAGAGAGGAGGCGTTCCTGCTTCCCTCCTCTGATGCCCTGAAGGCTGAGATCCCTGAAACACTGGACAAGGCCAATATCAAATGGACGCGGGGGATATTTTACAAGACGGTAATCAGTGATCTTTCTGATCTGCGGAATGTATACTACGATATCCTCGTATTTTTCAGCCCCTCCGGGATTGAATCCCTCTTAAAGAATTTTCCGGATTTTCAGCAAAATGATACCCGGATTGCGGTTTTCGGGGATTCAACCATCTCGGCAGCCACCGAGGCCGGGCTACGGATAGATATAAAGGCCCCTACGCCGGACACGCCTTCGATGACTATGGCGCTTCAGAAATATATCACCAGCGTAAACAAAAAATAAAAAAAGGCCTCCTGCGGGGGCCTTTTTTAAATTAAAATGCGTACCGCTGCGGGCCGCCCCGACGAATTTCCTCGTTGGCATAGGATTCAAACTTCTTGAAATTTTCCCGGAAAGCATTGGTAAGCTTAAAGGCTGTTGTATAATAGGCCTCATCATTGTTCCAGGTTGCCCTGGGGCTCAATACACTTGTGGGAACGCCAGGACATTCCCGGGGTTGAGCCACTCCGAATACGGAATGGATATGGTATTTGTCATAGGAATATAATCCAAGGTCCCCGTTCAGGGCTGCATGGATCATCGCACGGGTATATTTTAGCTTCATCCGGGTACCAACCCCATACGGCCCTCCGGTCCAGCCTGTATTGACCAGCCAGACATTTACGCCTGATTCCTTCATCTTCTGACTGAGCATTTCAGCATATTGGGTAGGGTGGAGGGGCATAAAGGGAGCACCGAAACAAGCGGAAAAGGAAGGGATGGGTTCTACCACCCCGGCCTCCGTACCGGCTACCTTGGCAGTATATCCCGATATAAAGTGATAGGCAGCCTGACTCGGGGTTAATTTGGAAATGGGGGGCAGGACACCAAACGCATCCGCAGTAAGGAAAAAGATGTTTGTCGGGTTTTTGCCTATGGAGGGCTCCTGAATATTTTCAATATGGTAAATGGGGTAACTTACCCGTGTATTTTCTGTGATAGAGGTATCCATATAATCCACTACCCCCTTGGGGTCCATCACCACATTTTCCAGGATGGCTCCTTTTTTTATAGCGTTATAAATCTCAGGTTCATTCTCTGCAGAAAGGTTGATCACCTTGGCATAACAGCCACCTTCAAAATTAAATACAGTGTTTTCGGGGGTCCAGCCATGTTCATCATCCCCTACAAGCCTGCGTGTAGGATCAGTCGATAGTGTTGTTTTCCCAGTTCCGGAAAGGCCAAAAAAGATAGCGGTGTCCCCCTCGTCACCAACATTTGCTGAACAATGCATGGGGAGGGTTTCCTTATAGACGGGTAACAGGAAATTCAATGCTGAAAAGATGCCTTTCTTTATCTCACCTGTATATCCGGTGCCCCCTATCAACGCAATTTTGCGGCTGAAATCCAGGATGGCAAAATTATGCTGTCGGGTACCATCTATCTCAGCGTCTGCTTTGAATCCCGGAGCGTTGATCACGGTCCATTCAGGGTCGAATTGCGAAAGTTCCTCCTTTGTTGGCCGCAAAAACATATTATAGGCAAACATATTCGACCAGGGATATTCGGTGATTACCCTGATATTCATGCGATAGTCCTCATCGGCGCATGCGTAGCAATCCCTCACAAAGAGTTCCTTGTCTGTTAAGTATGCCACCACCTTCTCATATAGCGCAGCAAATTGATCACTCTCAAACGGAATATTGACCTTCCCCCACCAAACCTTGTCCTCAGTGATCTTATCCCTGACAATAAACCGGTCTAAGGGCGACCGCCCGGTAAATTCGCCGGTATGTACGGCAAGGGCCCCTGAGGAAGCCGTTTTACCCATGCCTTTCTTAACCGTGATATCCTGCAATTCTGAAGGTGATAACTGGTAATGGATGGAGTCACTGTGTATGCCATAATCCTGTAACGAAATCGTTTTCGTAAAAGGTGTGGAAGTATTCATAGTACGATTTTTAGTTCTGCAAAATTAAGAAAATAATAACCTTTTTAAGTTCATATACCTATTAGATTAGTCCATCGGTTTAAAAACCCGATAACCTAACAAACCCCAGCCCAAAAGGAACAATAAGCCACCGATCGGCGTCAGGATCCCGATGAATTGCAGGGACATGCCGGTAACTTCCCTTGTTGCGATGACATAAAGCGAAAACGAAAAACAAACAACCCCGGCCGTAATAAGGTAATACACCCATTTTTTGTGGGCTTCCTTCAGGGGCACCATACCCCCAACGAGCAGCAGCAGCAAGGCATGGTACATCTGATAGTCTACCCCGGTTTCAAACACCGCCAGGTCTGCGGGAGCGATGACCTCCTTGAGCCCATGGGCACCAAAAGCTCCCAGTATAATGGCCATCATACCCAGAAAAATTCCGGTCCCCACAATTGTTTTGTTCATAACTTAGATGGCTATTTTTTTTGCAAATGTAACAATTTGATACCTTAGCCAATTGTAATTGTTCTAACAAATTTCCACCATGTCACGAAATATCCTTGTGGTTGGCGCTGGTAAATCCACATCCTACCTGCTCGATTATTTTCTGGAGAAAGCAGCCTCAGAAGAGCTGCATCTGAATATTGGCGACCTCAATCCTGATGCCCTTCCGCCATCTGTTCGGGAGAATGCCCATTGTACCGTCTTCAAACTCGATATATTTAACGATAGCGACCGGAAAGAGGCCGTCTCAGTGGCAAGCATTGTAGTCTCTATGCTGCCAGCCCACCTTCACAGTAAGCTGGCGGTGGACTGTATTGCCTTTGACAAACACCTTGTTACGGCTTCCTACGTCAGTGATGAACTTAAAGCCCTGGACAGCGCCGCCAGGGAGAAAGGCTTGATCTTTATGAACGAAGTGGGGCTGGATCCGGGAATAGACCATATGAGTGCTATGCAGTTTATAGATAAGATACGCGATGAAGGCGGAAAAATGCTGTTGTTTGAATCCTTTACCGGGGGGTTGGTAGCCCCTGAAAGCGACACAAACCTCTGGAACTATAAATTTACTTGGAATCCGAGGAATGTGGTGATAGCCGGACAAGGGGGCACCGCCAAGTTCATACAGGAAGGGACCTATAAATATATACCCTACCACCGGCTTTTCAGGAGGACGGAGTTTATGGAGGTTGAAGGGTACGGAACCTTTGAAGCCTATGCCAACAGGGATTCTTTAAAATACAGGGAAGCATACGGTCTTACAGATGTGCTTACCCTCTATAGGGGAACCATGCGGCGGGTAGGGTTTTCCAAGGCCTGGAATATGTTTGTTCAGTTAGGCATGACGGAGGACAGTTACCAGGTCCAGGACTCTGAAGGTATGTCGTATCGCGAATTCACGAACCTCTTCCTCCCCTATTCCCCGACAGATTCGGTGGAACTTAAACTGCGACATTATCTGAAAATAGATCAGGATGATATTATGTGGGACAAGTTGTTGGAGCTCAAATTATTTGATACACAAAAGGTAATCCCTCTGAAAAATGCCACACCGGCCCAGATCCTCCAGTATATATTGGAAGATAGCTGGACCCTCAATGAGGACGATAAAGATATGATTGTCATGTACCATAAATTCGGATACGAAGTGGGCGGCCAAAAAAAGCAGATAGATGCCAATATGGTGGTGCTGGGTGAAAACCGAACCCATACCGCAATGGCTAAAACCGTGGGACTACCGGTAGCAATGGCTACACTGCTTATCCTTAATGGAAAGATAACCACCCCTGGGGTACAGATACCGATAAAAAAGGAAATTTACGAACCAATTCTCGCAGAATTACAGGAATACGGGGTTCATTTCAAGGAGTACAGTGTCCCCTACCTGGGATACAATCCTCATTCTGTCGCCGGATAATACCTGGGGAGAATTTGGTATCTTTATGGGCTACTGACATGAGCGTATGAAATCAGCAGACGGCTCCCTGAATATCGATGGGATAGATAAAAAAATACTCAGATTCCTGATGGAAGATGCCCGCAGGCCTATCCTTGAGATTGCCAGGAATATTGGGATTTCAGGTGCCGCTATCCATCAGCGCCTCCGGAAACTGGAAAAATCGGGCCTCCTGGCAGGCTCCAAGTTTATTATCAATCCCAAGAAACTGGGATATACCACCATGGCCTATGTGGGGATATTCCTGGATAAAGCCATGAGCAACCCCAAAGCTGTCAAAGAACTGGAAACTATCCCGGAAGTTTTGGAATGCCACTATACCACCGGCAATTGGTCTATACTTATCAAGGTTTTATGCCGCGACAATGAACACCTCATGCATGTGCTCAACAAAAAGATACAACAGATTGAAGGGGTATCCCGCACGGAAACCTTTATCTCCCTCGACCAGCAGATAGACCGCCAGATCAGTATTTAGACCCTCCAGAGGTTGGTTGTCCCAATATCAGGTCACTTTCTCACAAAAAAGAAACCAGCCTGCCGGGGCAAACTGGTTATACATCCATTTTAAGTCGCTTTATTTAATCCCTTCCGCCGAAAACCTGCATCGCAAAATAAAACAAGGTTGCGAGCGAGCCAATAGCTGCTACCAGATACGTACGGGCAGCCCATTTCAAAGCATCCTCAGACCCTTTGTATTCCTCCTGGTTCACCATATTCTTTTGCCGTAACCATGCCAGGGCACGGTTGCTCGCATCATATTCCACAGGGAGGGTAATAAAGCTGAACAAGGTAGCAAGGCCCATCATCACCAAACCTGCCACGGCGATATAAAACCCCAGACCTATCCCTGCTGCCGCACCTAGCATCAATCCGCCGAACACCACCCACATAGACATGCCGGAAGTGATACTGACCACCGGAACCAGTTTGGAACGCAGGGTTAGCCATTCATAGGCCTGGGCGTGCTGTACCGCATGGCCGCATTCATGCGCGGCGACGGCAGCTGCGGCAGCATTCCGCTGGTTATAGACCCCTTCACTGAGGTTCACGGTCTTATTCTTAGGGTTGTAGTGATCGGACAGCATCCCTGACACCGAGACCACTTTTACATCCCTGATGCCATGGTCTGCCAACATTTTCGTGGCTATTTCCGCTCCACTCATCCCATTGCGCAAGTGGACCTTGGAGTAGTATCTGAACTTGCTTTTAAGCTTGTTGCTCACCAACCAGCTGATAAGGGCAATGGCCCCGATCAATATATAATATCCCATCATAATGTATGCAATTTTGCAATTATAAAATTACAATTTTTAAAGCAAAAATCCGGCCAAAACCATTTCGGTATGCCAAAGGGCAAAAGGTATCCTGAAATCCTGACAAAATGTACTGACCCGTCAGTCGAATTTCAATTTAAGTGCGATCATCAGCATGGCCAGCAAGGCAGTGATGGCGTTCGCAAGGACAATTGCAAGGCTCTCATGGTATATTCCATACACCAACCACAACAGGGTTCCTGCAACGAGGACCATATACATGACCAGGGAGATATCGCGGGTTGATCTTTGAACCCACGCCTTATAAACCTGTGGCACAAAGGCTGAGGTGGTAAATGTTGCTGCAATAAGACCTAATATCTCTATGTTTTCCATTGGGTGATGAACGTATTGCTTATCCTGTATCGCAATCGGGGAGCGTGATTGCAGTAACGGTAGTATCCACTTATTAGCAACCGGCTTATGCCGGTATGCCTGTTATCCTACGATATTTACTATTTTTCCGGGAACCACGATCACCTTTTTTGGGGTCCTCCCCTGCAATTGTTGCTGCGTTTTTTCGTGGGCCATAACGGCCGCTTCGATCTCTTCCCTGCTCAGGTCTAATGGAAGCTCTATCGTAAAGCGCATCTTCCCATTGAAAGAGATTGGGTATTCCTTGCTGTCTTCCACCAGGTATTTCGGTTCAAAAACAGGGAACAAGGCCGTAGCAATAGAATGGTCATGACCTAATTTTTGCCACAGTTCTTCCGCTATATGGGGTGCATAAGGCGAAATAAGAACTGCAAGCGGTTCCAATATCTCCCTGTCTGAACATTTCTGGGCCGTCAGTTCATTGACACAAATCATAAAGGTGGATACTGTGGTATTAAAGGAAAAACTCATGATATCCTCCTCTACTTTTCGGATGGTATGATGTAGCGTTTTCAACGATTCCGGGGAGGATCCCCCGGAGGCACGCCCGCTTACATGGAAGGAATTGTCCGGCCCGGAATGAAACAGCTTCCAAAGTTTTTTCAGGAAGGAATGTACCCCGGTAATGCCAGCGGTATTCCAGGGTTTTGCCTGCTCCAGGGGGCCTAAAAACATCTCGTACATCCGGAGCGAATCTGCACCGTAGTCCTCACAAATTGCATCCGGACTTACCACATTGTATTTGGATTTCGACATTTTTTCCACCTCCCGCCCTGTGATAAATTTCTGCCCCTCCTTAATAAACTCAGCATCGTTAAATTCGGGCCGCCAGGCTCTGAAGGAATCTATATCCAGCTCATCTGAAGCGTTGATCATCGAAACATCAGCATGTATAGGGTCAACCAGGAGGGTTCCAACCATCCCCTTGGAAAGCAGCCTGTTGGTGCCTTCCTGCCGGTACACAAAGGCACTGGTCCCGAGGATCATGCCCTGGTTGATCAATTTCTTCGCATATTCATCCACCGGTACAAGGTCCTTGTCAAACATAAATTTCTGCCAGAATCGGGAATAGAGCAAGTGTCCCGTGGCATGCTCAATACCGCCAATATAAAGATCTACCTGTTGCCAGTATTGCACAGCTTCATCAGAAAAGATCGCTTCACTGTTGTTTGGGTCCATATACCGGTTAAAATACTGGGAACTGCCTGCCCATCCCGGCATGGTATTCAGTTCCAGGGGGAAAACAATTTTATCGTCTATCAGTGAAATAGACACTACCTCAAGGTTTTCGGTGTCCCAGGCCCATCGGGTGGCATTCCCCAATGGGGGATCTCCCGTTTCTGTAGGGAGGTACTTCTCAACTTCAGGCAATACCAGGGGTAATTTTGATTCAGGGATCATTTGCGGAAGGCCATCAACATAATATACGGGAAAGGGTTCGCCCCAATAGCGTTGCCTGCTGAACACGGCATCCCGCAGGCGATAGTTGACCTTCCCTTTTCCCATCCCCTGTTTTTCAAGGGCGTCAATCACTTTTTTGGTGGCAGCTTCATAGCTGAGCCCATTTATAAAATCGGAATTTGCAATGAGGGTGTTTTCCTTATCGGTAAACGCTTCTACTGAGATATCCACCCCTTCAAAAATATTGGGGATGGGGATTTTAAAATGCGTCGCAAAGTCGTGATCACGCTGGTCTCCGCAGGGAACAGACATCACGGCCCCGGTTCCGTAACCAGCCAGCACATAATCCCCGACCCACACCGGAATCGCTTTCTTTGTAAACGGGTGTTCGGCGTATGCCCCGGTAAATACACCGGTAATCTGGTTTACGTCTGCCAGCCTGTCCCTTTCTGACCGTTTGGCAGCAGCTGCTATATACGCCTCTACGGCTTCTCGTTGGGCAGCCGTTGTAATATGAGGTACCAACTGGTGCTCGGGTGCCAGTGTCATAAAGCTAACGCCAAAAATAGTATCCGGCCGTGTTGTAAACACCTTGATATCCAATCTCCCGTTCGCTTCAGGGGAAGGGGGGTTAGCGGGGAGGATCGGAAAGGTCACTTCTGCCCCTACCGAACGGCCAATCCAGTTGGTTTGTGCATCCTTCAATGGCTGCGGCCAGTCTATGGTTTCAAGTCCCTCAAGCAAACGCTGGGCGTATGCCGTGATGCGCATGCTCCACTGGGTCATCTTTTTTCGGATAACGGGATGGCCGCCTCTTTCCGAAACACCGTTTACAATCTCATCATTGGCCAGCACGGTACCCAGGGACGGGCACCAGTTTACTTCCGAATCTGCCAGGTAGGTGAGCCGGTATTTCAGCAATACCTCCTGCTGTTCGATGGATGTATAATTATTCCACTCCCGGGAGGTGAATTGCGGTGTATCATCATCACATGCAGCTTGAACAGCTGCATTCCCGCCCTCCTCGAATAAGGCAACCAACTCGCTGATCGGGGCTGCCTTATCGGTAGCCCTGTTATACCAGGAATTGAACAACTGAATGAAGATCCACTGCGTCCATTTATAATAGCCGGGGTCTGAAGTACGTACCTCACGGTTCCAGTCGAATGAAAATCCCAGCCTGTCTAATTGCTCCCGATACCGGTTGATATTGGTCTCTGTAGTTATTGCCGGATGTTGTCCGGTCTGGATTGCATATTGCTCGGCGGGAAGCCCAAAAGAATCAAAACCCATGGGGTGCAGCACATTAAATCCTTTATGCCTTTTGTACCGTGCATAAATATCGCTGGCGATATATCCCAGGGGATGCCCTACATGTAGTCCGGCACCCGATGGATACGGAAACATATCCAGGACATAGTATTTTTCCTTCTCAGAATCATTAGATGCTCTAAAGGTGCCATTCTCGGCCCAATACTTTTGCCATTTGGCCTCGATTTCCCTGAAATGGTAACTCATGTAAATAGTATTGAGAAGACCTACAGGGAAATAAAAACCCTGCAGGCCTCATGAAGTCACAAAAATAAGTTTATTCGATTTACTTTCCTATTTTTACCCATTGTTTACCTGCTATGAGCAAATCTTTTGAAAATTTCCAAAAACGCAAATTAATTTCATCCTATTTCTCTGTCGTACTGAGTATTGGACTTGTACTTTTTTTAATGGGTATCCTGGGGATGCTGGTACTGAACACCAAAAAGCTGGCCGATCATTTTAAGGAGCAGATCGCCATTTCCGTCTTTTTGAAGGACAATGCCAAACAGGTGGAAGTTGACCAGTTACAAAAAAGCCTTGCCATGGCGGATTATACCAAATCGGCAACCTATGTTTCCAAAGAAGAGGCAGCTGAACAACACAGTGAGGAAATAGGGGAAAATTTTATGGACTTCCTGGGCTATAATCCTTTAAAAAATTCTATTGATGTTAAACTGAAGGCCGATTTTGTTTCAACGGAGCAAATTGAAGAGATT
This sequence comes from uncultured Flavobacteriaceae bacterium, assembly GCA_963756115.1. Taxonomy (GTDB): domain Bacteria; phylum Bacteroidota; class Bacteroidia; order Flavobacteriales; family Flavobacteriaceae; genus JTS-RE37. Next base: position 1,143,344 of record CAVWMN010000003.1, on the reverse strand, counting down.
GCCGCAGACCTGGCTGCAAAGGACTATGTTGATGAAGTGAGTTATGACAAGCCCCTGATCACCCTGCTGACCGATAACGTAAAGAAATTGAGCTTTTGGATATTGGTAGCGAGCGCTATCTTCACCTTTATAGCGGTTTTGCTTATAAACAGTTCCATAAGGCTCTCCATTTATTCCAAACGGTTTATCATCAAAACCATGCAAATGGTTGGGGCCACCAAAACATTTATCCGGCGCCCTTTTATCTGGACAAATATCAAATTGGGCATGTTGGGTTCGCTGCTGGCAATGCTGGCACTCGGGGTGGTATTGTATTATGTAAATGAGAATTTCCCCGAACTCAACCTCCTGCAGGACCCTCTGGTCCTTGGGATCATATTTACAGGGATCTTTGTCCTCGGCGTGCTGATCTCCCTGATCAGTACCTATTTTGCAACCCAGCGCTTCCTGAATCTTAGAACAGACGATTTATATTATTAAATTTGCAACATGAGCAAAAAACAAAAACAGCAAACCGATCAAAAACCGAGATCCGAATTTATTTTTCAGCGGAAAAATTATATATGGATGTTTATCGGCCTGGGCTGTATGGCTTTGGGGTTTATCCTGATGAGCGGCGGGGGAAGTGACGATCCCAATGTCTTTAATCCGGATATTTACAACTTCAGGAGGATCCGCCTGGCTCCCACCCTTGTCCTGATAGGTCTTGGAATTGAGGTCTATGCCATTTTATTAAATCCCCATAAATCCAGCTAATTGGATATAATAGATGCCATTATCCTGGGCATAGTTCAGGGTTTGACAGAATTCCTGCCGGTCTCCTCGAGTGGGCACCTTGAAATCGGGAAGGCGGTATTGGGTGACACTTCCGTTCCGGAGGATAGCTTATTATTTACGGTGGTGGTGCATTTCGCCACGGCCCTCAGTACCCTGGTAGTCTTTCGGAAAGATGTGTGGGAAATCTTAAGGGGCCTGTTCCGGTTCACATGGAATGAAGAAACCCGTTTTGTTGTCAAGATTATAGTATCGATGATACCGGCTGCCTTCATAGGACTTTTTTTCGAAGAACAACTCGCTTCTTTTTTTGGCGGCGGGATTCGTTTTGTTGGGTTTATGTTATGGATTACGGCCCTTTTGCTTTATCTGGCAGACAAAGCCCGGGACACCGATAAAAAAGTCAGTTTTACAAATGCCATCCTTGTAGGCATTGCCCAGGCAATCGCTATGCTGCCGGGGATATCCCGGAGTGGGGCCACCATTTCCACCTGTGTCCTGCTGGGGGTTGATAAAACCAAAGCAGCCCGTTTTTCGTTTTTGATGGTCGTCCCGCTGATCTTTGGAAAAATTGCAAAGGATGTCCTCAGTGGGGAGCTAAACCTGCAGGGGGAGAACAACATGGCAATGGGAGCGGGTTTTTTGGCCGCATTCATCGCCGGCCTTGCCGCCTGTACCTGGATGATCCAGCTGGTCCGCAAAAGCAAGCTTACGTATTTCGCCATCTATTGCATCGTTATCGGGGCAATTGCAATTGGGTATAGTTTTTGGGGATAGTAGGGTAGCAGATCAACGCCGAAACCAATGGAATCAAAAAACAAAGAAGATTTTTTGAATGGAGAAGTGCTCCTCATTGACAAACCCGTGGGGTGGTCTTCTTTCCAGGCCGTCAACGCGGTCCGATGGGCCATCAGGCGGAAATTCAACCTAAAAAAAATCAAGGTGGGCCATGCCGGGACCCTGGACCCTCTTGCATCCGGGCTACTGTTGATATGTACCGGAAAATTTACGAAGAACATCCATGAATACCAGGGGCAGTCAAAAGAGTACACCGGGAGTTTTACCCTTGGTGCCACCACTGCATCCTATGATCTGGAAACCGGTATAGATCGGGAATACCCGGTATCCCATATCAGTGAACAGGAGATCCGGGATGCAGCCATTGGTCTAACCGGGAAGATTCAACAAAAGCCCCCTGTTTTTTCAGCGATCAAAAAGGATGGCAAACGGTTGTATGAATATGCCCGGGAGGGCCATAACGTGGAGATTGAAGCGAGGCTTATCGAAATAGAGGAATTCGAGATCGTGAAAATAGCCATGCCCGTAGTGAAGTTCCGGGTAGTTTGCAGTAAAGGTACCTATATCCGTTCCCTTGCACATGATTTCGGCAGGGCTTTGCACTCGGGGGCCTATTTATCGGCCCTCAGAAGAACCAAAATAGGCGATTTTAACGTAAATAATGCACTGGCCCCCCGTATATTTCAGGAAATCATGATTTCAGAAGACCCAAAAACATGATTTTGAAAAGAAGGGATGTGCCGTTAATCGTCTAAGTAAAATAATTTCCTGAAAATTAGGTTAGTTTATTATGAATCTGAATAGGAACCAGTTATCGTTCTTAATAACATGCCTTTCCCTGGCCACATTGGTATTGCTCTTGTACAATATCCATTTAGGGTCAGAGGAACAGGAGGAGTATGTTATTGAAATGAGCCTGGCAGACGATGACCTGGAGGCCATGCTGGAGGAGCAGGATAAAACCCTGCAGCAATTAGCCAATGCCGATCCTATTAAAAGCCATATGGCATACAATGAGGCAGCCAAACCCAGTTTTGGTAATCCGGAACCGCTGAAGACACTGGATGAAATTTTAGAGGAAAAGGCCGCTTCCGAAGGCGAGGAATCTACAGATCCGCTGAGCTCAGAAACAGGTTATGATGCTTCCCTCAAGGAACTGGCACAAAAACGGGAAGAACAAAAACAACTCCTTGGGGAAAAGGAAGCGCAGAAAAAGCAGCCGACCAACAACCTTGCAAAACGAAAGACATCCGTCTCCTATTCCCTGGTTGACCGGAGCAATTACAGATTGCCTCCCCCCATATATACCTGTATCGAGGGAGGTAAGGTGGTGATCAATATCGTGGTGGACGGCCAGGGGAATGTAACGGCAGCAGGCTTTAACAGCCACAGCTCCAGGACTTCCAATGGCTGCCTTGTAGATAATGCCATTGCGTATGCCTACAGGGCCAAATTCAATCCTTCATCAAAGTCCTCCCAGAAGGGTACCATTACCTATTTGTTCCAAAGCAAGTAAGTCCGTGTCACCGAATTACTGCAGCTTCTACAAACGGCAGGACTCCTTTATGAAAATATTCTGATATCTTTATATAGTAAAAAAAACATATGGTACAGCACAGATGCGGTTGGTGTATGGGGGATGACCTGTATGAGGCCTATCATGATCTGGAATGGGGCGTTCCGGTAAAGGACGATGCTTCACTTTTTGAATTCCTGATCCTTGAAACTTTCCAGGCAGGCCTGAGCTGGATCACTATCCTGCGCAAACGGGAAAATTTCCGAAAGGCCTTTGACCAGTTCGATTATAGAAAAATAGCTGCATATGATGAAGCCCGGATACATACCCTGCTGCAGGATCCGGGAATCATCCGAAACAAATTAAAGGTTAATTCCACTGTAACCAATGCCCGGGCATTTCTCAAAGTCCAGGAAGAATTCGGGAGTTTCAGCGATTATATATGGGGATTCGTTGACGGTTCGCCCATCAGGAATGCCATTGAAAACCATAAACTGGCCCCGGCCACTACCCCCCTTTCCGATGCCATAAGCAAGGACCTTAAGAAAAGGGGGTTCAAATTTGTGGGTAGCACGGTGGTCTACGCCCATATGCAGGCTACCGGGATGGTAAACGACCATGAAATTTCTTGTTTCCGTTATGATGAGGTATAAATATGCAGTGTTCGCAGGGCTGGCCGGGATGTTCCTGGGTTTCTCCCAGGACGGCGTTGAAAGGGAACACCGGATTTTGCGAACCCAATTTCCCCAAAATGCCCGTGAATACCTTACCGATAACCTCTCGGGCATTCGGAAAACCAGGTTCTACAAGGAAGTGGATAGCACGGGAGCCAATTTTACGGCAAGGTTTAAAAAGGACCGTCTGTATTATGACATCGAATTCGATCCCAAAGGGGAAATCCGGCATATTGCATTCAGGGTACGGCAGGTAGATCTTCCGGGGGAGAGCTGGGATGCCATCACCGCCTTCCTCTCGGAATCTTTTACAAAGTACCGGATCCGGACGATACAGCAGCGGTATACGGTTTCCCCGGAAGGTACGCCGGAAGGTACCCTGAGGCAGGCACTGCAAAACCTCATTTTGCCTACGGTGGATTATGAAATCACACTGATCGGCAAAATGGGGAAACACCGGGAAGGGTATGTCCTGCTGTTCGATGCCTCAGGTACGCTACGCTGGAAGAGGAGGCAGCTTCCTGCCAACCACGACCACGTTCTGTATTGAGCCGTTAACGCTTTTTCAGGATGTTTATAAAATCGTTACGTGCCATTTTCTCAGCCCCCAAAGTTTCAAGGTGGGGGGTATAGACCTGGCAGTCTATCAGGTGATACCCCCTGTCAGCCGTATCGGCGGCCAATTGGATAAAGGCATATTTTGAAGCATCACTCCGGAGGCTGAACATACTTTCCCCACAGAATACATGGCCAAGGTCGATCCCGTACAATCCTCCTACCAGCTTCCTGTTCTCCCAGACCTCATAGGATTTCGCTACCCCCCTCTGATGTAATTGCAGGTACGATTCCTGCATGCCGGGGGTAATCCAGGTGCCGCCCTGGCCTTTTCGCCTGATGCTGGCACATTGCCTCATCACTTCGGCAAAACACTGGTTTTGGGTATGTTCAAAGCGCCCAGAACCCAGCACTTTTTTCATGCTTTTGGAAATCTTAATATTTTCCGGGAACAGCACCATCCGGGGATCCGGACTCCACCAAAGGATCAATGCATCTTCGTTAAACCACGGGAATATACCATTGCGGTACGCCATCAGGAGTCTATCCGGGGAAAGATCCCCGCCAACGGCCAGAAGACCGTCAGAAGTGGCGTTCTCCACAGGGGGAAATACCAGATCATCCGAAAGGTAGGCTATGCTGGCCTGCTTCTTTTTCACGGCATGGGGTTTAAAATTACGCCGGGGCTTTTTGATAGTGCAAAACTGAAATCCCTGAAGTGTGCTGTATTGAAAACTTCCCCTTTCAACGAGCTTTTGGTTATAAAGCCACCCTCAAAACGGCCTCCCTAAAAAGGCAGATCGTCATGGTCTTCCTCATTCAGGTTGTCTGCCGGTTCAAAGGTATCCATGGGAGGTACCGGTGGTCGGCCTCCAGTCTCTCCGGAATCTGCCAGGCTTTCTATCCTCCAGCCCTGAAGGGAGTTAAAATATTTGGTTTCCCCTTGTGGATTGGTCCATTCCCTGCCCCGGATGTTGATACTGATCTTTACGGGTTGACCTGCTTTGTAACTATTCAGCAGATCGGTTTTGTCCTGGACAAATTCCACCAGAATATGCTGCGGGTATTGCTCGTCAGTTGTGATCACCACCTCCCTTTTCCTGAAACCATTGTTACCAAAGGTTTTGGTTTCATCGATCATTTTAATTGTTCCTTGTACTTCCATTTCATTTCGTGTTTGCGATAAGTACTTTCCATGCGGAAAGTACATCATTATTAATTAAGTAATCCTGTGCTCTTTTATGCAACAATTCTTCATCATCTGCACTGATGATGGATTTTATCTCAAAATTGGCGTGCAAAAAGGATGCTACTTCTTCCGCGGTAGGGATCCTTTCCACATTGCCCAATTTTCCAAGGTCATTACCCGTAAGTACTTTGCTGAGCCTGATATGTTTCGGTATATGGTCCACCCCGATGCCCCGGGTAGACAAGGGTTTGGGTACTTCAAACAATCCCAGGCTGGCCCTGCTGTACCAATTGCCTCCCATCCGGGCAACCTGGTCAATTTTGTGCTGGTCAATGGTCCCATCATCCAGTAATATCGATTGGTGTATGTGTAATTTCACCACCTCTGAGAAGATCAGGTTTCCGGCGCCCCCGTCAGGCCCCAACTGTTCAACCTTTGTCACCGTACATTCAAACTGTACCGGGGACTCACCGACACGATAAGGTTGCACCAGATCAGATTTCACCATCGTAAAACCTGCTTTCTCGAACTCGTTTACCCCTTTGGCATATTCGGTACTGGCGAGCGACATTTGTTGCACCATTTTAAAATTTACAATGTTGATCACCACTTCCCGGGTTTTCAAAACATTTTCCAGGGTGTGCTTGGTCGTGTTATCCCGTACCCTCCGGGCAGGAGAAAAAATGAGTACGGGGGGGTTGGCACTGAAAACATTGAAGAAACTAAAAGGCGCCAGGTTAGGCTTTCCGGCCTCATCGACCGTGCTGGCAAAGGCTATTGGCCGGGGACCCACGGCACCCAGTAAATAGCTGTGCAATTTACCAGTAGTAAGCTCAGAAGGGAGGAAGGAAACCGATTTTGCCATAGTGTGCAAAGGTACATAAAATGTCCCCGAATTGAAACCCCGGGAGCTATGCCTGGCACAACATTTTAGGCCAAATTGAGTTATCTTTAAAGTCAATTAAAACATTGGATGAACTTTAATCCGAAACGTAAAGCCTCCAACATCATATTATTGATAGCATCCTTTGTTATCGTAAGCCTGATCCTTTGGAACACCAATACTTTTTTTAAGAAATTCAAGGAAGAAGAACGCTTTAAAATGGAGATTTGGGCGACTGCGCAATCCGAATTCCTGTCCCTTCCAGCAGATGCAGATCCCGGCAACCTCCCGCTGAAAGTCTTTCAGAACAATACCTCAACGCCCATGATACTGGTAAACCGGGATGGTTCGATGAAAACCAACAATATCCCGCCGGAATTTGCCGGGGATACCACATACCTCCGGCAAAAAATGGAACAATTTAAAAATGAGAACATCCCTATTATCATGAAAGATAAGGAGGAGCACCTGGCGACACTTTATTACGGCAATTCAGAAGTGTTAAACAAATTGAAGTATTATCCGATAGCACTCTTGCTGATCATCTTCCTTTTCGGCGCTGTTATTTTTTTCTTTTTCAAGACCAACAAGGCCTCTGAACAGAATAAATTATGGGCCGGGATGGCGAAGGAAACGGCACATCAGATAGGAACTCCATTGACCTCGCTGCTGGGATGGAATGAAATCCTGAAAACCGAAAAAATAAATCCGGAAATCACCACGGAAATTGAAAAGGACATTGGCAGATTGCAGACTATTACGGACAGGTTTTCCAAAATCGGGTCCCTGCCTCGGTTAAAGGAATATGATATTGTAGCAGAAACCAAAAATGCTTTTGAATATCTCAAATTAAGGAGTTCCAGGCTGGTCCATTTTTCCTTCAACTCCAAAGTTGAAAAATTGCCGGTATTGCTGAACCAATCCCTGTACAACTGGACAATTGAGAATCTGGTGAAAAATGGAATCGATGCCATGAAAGGCAAAGGCAGTATCGCGATAGAGATCATCCCGGAGGGAAAATATGTACGCATCCTTGTGAGCGATACAGGCCACGGGATATCCAAGAGTGATTTCAATGTGATTTTCCACCCGGGGTTCACCTCCAAAAAAAGGGGATGGGGCCTGGGTTTATCCCTTGTTAAAAGGATTGTTGAAGAATACCATAAAGGCAAAATAAAAGTGTTATCCTCCAGTAAGGAGGGAACCATAATGCAAATCACCCTAAAGGCAATTACTTAGATATGGCTACAGAGAAATTGATTGTGATCAAAGAGGCGGATATTACCAATAATTGCCCGGAGTGCTTCAATCAGAATATGAAAATTACTTTTTACCAAAAGCAAACCCTCGGCCGGCTGTTCCACAGGACCACCCCTGAAATAACACATGAGATCCGGTGTAAGACCTGTGACTCGGTGATCTATCCGGTTAACTGGACCACCGATATAGAGCGGATATTCGGATACTACCAGAAAATGGTTCAGCCCCGGCCCTCATCCACGCGGTTCACCTCTTTCTTCTTTATCCTCATGCTGTTATTGGTGGTATTAGCAGGCGCAGTGGTTTATATACTTTTTAACAGGCTCATTTGATCTTAGCCTGGATCTTTTTCGCAATCTCCTCAAATTGGGTTCCAGATAAAGATACTTTATGTTGAAATGTGGCGTCCTTCATCGCATTCAGGGGGATCAGGTGTACGTGGACATGCGGTACTTCCAATCCGATGACGGTAAGGCCAACCCGGTTGCAGCTGATCGCCTCCCCGATAGCCAGGCCTATTTTCCGGGCGAAGGCCATGAGCCCCAGATAGGTTTCTTCATCCAAATCCATCAATTTATCCACCTCTTTCTTCGGCACGCACAGCGTGTGTCCCACTGCGTTCGGATTGATGTCCAGAAAGGCAATAAAATCAGCGTCTTCCGCTATTTTATAGCAGGGGATCTCCCCCCTTATTATTTTGGTAAATATGCTTGGCATAATATCAGGATTAAAAGCTAAATATAACGAAAAAGAAAGGGAGGTATTGGTGTCCCTCAATCTTTTGGAAGTTTGTATTGGAGAAATGAGTACACTACCGGAACGGCTACCATAATTGCGACCAGTACCATAAATAAAATAAAATAAACCTGTCCGTTTAGTGCCAGGGCAGCTAATGCAATCAAGATACCTCCTGCGAACCATAATTTACCGGCAAGAACATGTGTCTTTTTCCAGATACTTTCATTTTCCAGGGTCCAGGGCGTCCGGATACCGATAAAGTAATTGGGCCTGATGGTCTGCATGTAGTTACCCATGGCAGCGAACAGCACACCGGTAATTATAAATATCAGGGGCATAGTGTTATCAGCAGGGTTGGCACTGGAGTAAATTATAAAGACAGCGATGGTGCTGCTGAATCCCACGAGGATAAACTTCAGTTGCCTGTATTTCGCGCCCATTTTGGCTATTTGCCGCCTGGGATCAATCTTTGGCACTATCCTAAAAATCCCATAGATACATAAGGGGAGTAAAAACGTCACGATCCAAAGTGTGTTTTTATCGCCCCAGGAATCTGCTTCCCCCTCGATGTTCCAATGAAGGGGTACGATATCCGGCATCTCATTCCAGATGGCTGCAAGGTACAGCGAAGGGGCAGCAATAAGGAGGAAAAACGGAATCTCACGCTGTAATGATGTTTTCATACCTTACTTTTTAAGTTTCGTAATGTACTGCAGCACATCTTCGATTATAGTGGTATTGATGGAGTAGGAAATAAACTGTCCCTTTCGCTCGCTTGTGACCAACCCGGCCCTTTTTAAAATATCGAGATGGTGCGAAATACTAGGTTTGGAAATGTGAAAATGATCTGCAATTTGTCCGGCCGTCAGGTCGCTTTTTTTCAGGTGAGACAGTATCTCCCGGCGCGTTTGGTCATTGAGCGCTTTGAATATTGAATTCAATAGATTTTTATATTTAGATAAATATCTAAATAATAACTGAAATACACAAAAAACCCCGGTGAAAAACACAGGGGTTGGATTATGATGTACGGTAGTTACTGCCTTGTAATTTCCAGGATATCAAATTTCAGCATGCCATTGGGTACTTTAATTTCAGCTGTTTCACCTACTTTTTTTCCCAGCAGGCCTTTCCCGATGGGGGAAGTAACTGATATTTTACCGGTTTTCAGGTCGGCTTCGCTCTCGGCTACCAGCGTGTATTTCGTCTCCATGCCATTCTGTCTGTTTTTGAGCTTAACGGTAGACAAAACAAGGACTTTGGAAGTATCGAGCTGGGATTCATCAATCAGCCGTGCATTAGACAAAACCTCTTCCAGTTTGGCTATCTTGAGCTCCAGTAGAGCCTGGGCTTCCTTGGCTGCGTCGTATTCTGCATTTTCAGACAGGTCTCCCTTATCCCTTGCATCAGCAATTGCCTGTGAGGCTTTTGGCCGCGCCACATCCTTAAGCTGGTTGAGTTCATTCCTAAGATTCTTCAGGCCCTCAGCGGTATAATAAGATACATTGCCCATAACTTCTTGATTAACTAAACAGGAAAATCCTCTACTTTACCTATTTAAGCCTAGGTTTTTTAAAGAGGATTTAACGCAAATATACAGAAATTTTGCTCAATTTTGTTTAAGATTTCCTAATTCCCCCTCCAAAATGTATCGGTACTGGCTTGTTTTTTTTTCAATGATATTACTGGGCTGTAGCAAAGACAGGACTTTGCGCAATCCGTATTTACAGGAAATCGGATTTCGGTTTGACATCAATCTTAACCTCCCCCTTTACAGCCCCCTGACCAATCCGGGGAATACTATTTATGTGGACAATCCGGGGGTAGGTACCCGGGGGGTATTCGTCATCAATACCGGGTTCAATGTTTTCAGGGCCTTTGAGGCCAGCTGCCCCAATCATGCCCCCAATGGCTGTTCAACCATGGACCTCAGCGGACAGACCGCCCTGTGTTCCTGTGAGGAGTATGAATACAGTCTCTTTACCGGGCAGTTGTTAAACAGGCCGGAAGGGGATTCCCGGTATTACGACATGCTGGAATACCGTGCCTCACAAAGTGGCAATGTGGTTGTGATCTCCAATTAGCAACCTGAGCATAGATTAGGGTTCGTTACGGTACTGGGTCATTATCTTCTTGAACAATTCTCCTGTGCTGGGCGGGGTGTATGAAATGGCATTGGCCCCGGCTTCAATCGCTTCCCGGATGGTTTCCTCCGTTTTTCCGCCGGTAGCTATAATGGCCACATTTTCATCAATATCCCTGATCTGCCTTATGATATCTGTAGTTTTATCGGCTCCAGATACATTGAAAATATCAATACCGGCAGCAATGCGGCCTTTTATGTCATCCTTCCCCGAGACGATTGTGATCGTCACCGGAATATCGATCTTCTCCTTTAACCTGATGATCAGGCTGTTGGGTGTAGGTTTATTCAATACCACACCCAGGGCGCCTTGAAATTCAGCATGGATGGCCAGCTCAACGGAACGTTCCCCGGAGGTAACCCCGCCTCCCACACCACAGAAAATGGGTTTGTCGGCTGCCAGGATCAACGCATTGGAGATGGTGGGTTGCGGAGTAAACGGATATACTGCAATAATGGCATTTGCATTGGTATTCCGGATGATGGCCACATCTGTACTGAAAAGAAAGGAACGGATCAATTGGCCAAATACCCGGATCCCCGAGCATTCATCAATTATTTCCGGAACTGTTACGATAGATTTCCGCAACCTGCTGCCAAAAGTGGGTATTGCCTTCATTACCGATCGTGTTTCTCTTTAATCTTATACCAAAATAAACCAACGCCCCGGATTACATCCTGAAGCGCATGGTTTAAAATTTCAGGGTAGCCCCCAACAGGAAATTGATACCGGCCTGGGGATAATAACCTGCTCCCTCCCGGGTTATAATGCTACCCGGGTTGGTGAAGTCGTCATCATACGTATAAAAGTAACCATTTGAGATATATTCAGCATTGAAAATATTGTTGACCAGGCCGGTGATCATCACCTGCTTCATGAAAGAAAGGGGCCCCAGCTCATACCGGATATTGAGATCTGTCTGGCTATATGGTTTGAGGACAGAGGATTCTGAATCGATATTACCCATGTACTGCCTGCCTACATGTTTGGTAAGCAGGGAAACCTGCAGGTCCCTTACCGGTTCGTATGTAATGATATTGCCCATGATGATCCCGGGTGAGTAGGCAATATTTGTATTGCCCAGGGCTTCAACCACACCGTCCCTCTGAAAGATAAAATCCACATTCCTGTTACTGCTTACCGCAATATTGGGTTGCCATGAAAAACGGCTTCCGATTTTAAGGTATGCATCGAGTTCGATCCCCAGCCGGTAACTGTCCCCAACATTGGCCCTTAAGGGTGCCCCCACGTCGTTTAGTTCCCCGGTGAGGACCAACTGGTCCTTATACCCCATATAATATATATTCGAATTTATGCGGAAATCTGTAGTGCCATATCGCCACCCCAATTCAAAGTCGTTGAGTTTCTCAGGTCTTGGGTTCCCATTTTCATAGTCATTCCTGTTGGGCTCCCTGTTGGCACGTGCATAGGAAAAATAAAAATGCTGGTATGGGTCCAGCAGGTAGGTGATCCCTGCTTTGGGGTTAAAAAAAAGGAAGGAATCATCCACCACGCCGGTTTCCTCCCCGTTAGCCTGATATCCTATGGCCCTGAACTGCAGGTCCCCGTATATCTTCCATTGGGAATCCAGATCAAAGTTCGCTTTGGTAAAATAATTAAAATCCGATTTTCTGGAATCATCTTCGTAATAGCGGTCCCTGTTATTTTCCGTGGCGGCCATTCGGGCCCAGATGACTTCCCCAAAATGATCCCCAAAATACCGGTTGTATGCGCCTCCCAGCGTAAGGTTTAATTGGGGTCTTGTCAGGATTGCAGAAAATACCGTCCCGTAAAAATCGTTGTCAAGCCACCGCCTCCGAATCAGGTCTGTTGTGGTAATAGTTTCACCGTTTACCGTTATCGGTTCAAAGCCGTATGTTTCAAATGTATCATCCTCCCGGAATTGTTCAAAATAACCCCTTCCCCTTGTATAGTGAAAAGCAATATTCGTGCTCCACTGTTCAGAGACCTTTTCGTTCCAATGAAGTTGTGCGTGATCCTGTTTATAATTGTCCACCTCATTATCATAAAATCTGACCTGACCGTCTTCGTCGGTGTACATGCCTGCCGGGTTATACGTCCTGTCAGTGGCCAGGGTTTCCGCGTCAATGCCAAACCAGGATTGGTAGGTAACCTCGTGTCCGCCGAACAACAGTGCTTTTACCAGGGAGGAACCACTGCTGTAAGCTCCTTGCAGGAAATACGAATTGAGTTTGGAGGCGGCCCTGTCTATATAGCCATCTGAATTGATCCTGGACAGCCTTCCGGAAAATTCTATTCGGTCATGCAGCAGCCCCGTACTGAATTTGATGTTGTTACGCAGCGTGTTATAACTCCCGAAAGAAGTTGCAACCTGGCCGTATGCCTGCTCCGAAATCCCTTCAGTCAAAATATTCAGGCTGGCACCAAAGGCGCCGGATCCATTGGTGGAGGTTCCCACCCCACGCTGCAGCTGGAGATTTTCGGTTGAAGATGCAAAATCTGGCATATTCACCCAAAATGTACCATGGGATTCCGAATCGTTGTAAGGAATGCCATTCAATGTAACATTGACCCGGGTGGCATCGCTTCCGCGAACCCTGATCCCGGTATAGCCCACCCCGGCCCCGGCATCGGAAGTTGTTACCACTGAAGGCAGTATATTGAGAAGAATGGGAATATCCTGTCCCAGGTTACGGGGCCCTAACTGATCTTTGTCCAGATTGGAAAAGGTCACCGGGGAATCACTGTTAACCCTAATAGCAGAGACCAGGACCTCATCCAGGATGATCTTTTTTCCTTCCAGGGTATCTGCAGGTTGCACCTGTCCCCATACTATTTGCGAAAATGCAAGAAGCACTAGATATGAGCATCTTTTATTCATCCGTAAGCAGCTTACGAATAAAAGGGGTTTCTATTCGGTGTTTATATGATTTTCAGGAGCGGTAACGGCATCCTTGACACTGATGGAAAGTGAATTGCTAAAATGCCACCAGGATATAGAGTCAAAAATTACCGGACATTTTAACAACGCTCGGTCCCTTGGCAGCATTACCCGCCCAGGTTCTTTGGGTATGATCTCAGCTAATCCGGATGTTGCTATTTTACAATATTTCCGGAGGTCGCACCCCTATGAGATAATGCAAAGATAGTACAGAGTTTTTGGTATTCATAGCGATAGGGATGATTAATTAACTTTTGGTTATATTCTTTTTTGGTGAAAAATACGTATCTATACAAGACCTAAAAGGCAGAATACATGGGGAATGAACCCAAAAATAAGTTCACGCTGAAAATTGTCCTTAGCTATGCGGTCCTGGCCATACTTGCATTGGTGGCTGGTTATTTTATTTTGTCCGAAATAAGGGTATACCTCTCGCAGGATATTGTTGATAAGAACGATGCCAAACTTTTAAAGACCAATTCGCTGCTCACCCAGTTATACGAAGCAGAAAGCCTTTCCAAAAGGGCCTTGCAAACCAAGACCAAAGATAACTTCAATGCCTATGCTTCCAAGATCGATACGATATACGTTGAAATTGATTCCTTGCAACAATTAACGGACAGCCCGTACCAACAGGGGCTATTAGACAGTGTTCGGCAACTATTGAGTAAAAAGGTGGCCAATAGCAATATATTGCATAACCTGAAAGTAAAAAACAACAGCAATAACTATTCTATAGAAAATGCGCTGAAGGAATTTGATAAGATCGAAGAATCCATCGGGAAGTTTTCAGCTGAGAACCTCTTTCCCAATTTCGAGCAATTTTCACCCAAAGTCCAGAATTCATTACGGGAATATGCCGATCTGATCAGTAAAAACACGCCTACCAACTCCGACGGCACTGCTGAAAAAAGATACATAGATTCCATACTGAGCGTTTCTAAATCGCTCTTGACAAAGGCAAAGCTGCAGGATTCTAGGACCCAGCGTTCCCTGGCAAAAAAAGAGATTGAGATAAGCCAGAATGACCTCGAGCTTTCCCAGCAGTTGCGCAGCATAATTTCAGCTTTCGAAAAGGAGGTGATCGTAAACACCTATAACGACAATCTTAAGAAAAAAGCCGCTGTGAGAAGGAGTATCAGGCTGGCTGGTTTTGCAGCCCTTCTGGGTTTTATTATTGTCGGGATTTTTACGTTCCTTATCAACAGGGATTTTTGGAAAATACAAACCTACCGCCAGAAACTGGAAAAGGAGAAGAAGTTCTCCGAATCCTTATTAAAAAGCCGGGAGCAGCTTATTTCAACGGTAAGCCATGACCTGCGCACCCCTCTCAATACGATAACCGGATATTCCGAACTCATAGAGAATACACAACTCACCGCGCAGCAGCGGTCCTATTTAAAGAATGTAAAATCCGCTTCCCACTATGTGGACAGCCTCGTGAATGACCTCCTCGATTTTTCCAGGCTTGAAGCAGGAAAGATCAAAATAGAGAAAATCCCCTTTATTTTCTCGGAATTGATCCGGGAGACAGTTGAAAGCATGCAGGCCCCCCATAAAAACAAACCCATTGAACTGATACTTGACATTGAGGATAAGCTTTATGCAGCTGTCCTCGGCGACCCGTTCCGGATCAGGCA
Source organism: uncultured Flavobacteriaceae bacterium (assembly GCA_963756115.1). Classification (GTDB taxonomy): domain Bacteria; phylum Bacteroidota; class Bacteroidia; order Flavobacteriales; family Flavobacteriaceae; genus JTS-RE37. The sequence continues at coordinate 1,128,250 of CAVWMN010000003.1, read as the reverse complement.
AATCCTGACCAACCTGGTAAGCAACGCCTTCAAATTTACCCCTGAAGGGTTTATCAAAGTGACGGCAACCGTAAAAAAGGAAGTGGATGGGCTTTACACTATCCAGCTTAGCGTGGCGGACAGTGGGATAGGCATCAAACGGGAAAAGCAAATGCTGATCTTCAAAGAATTTACGCAGGCCGATGATCATACGGAAAAGAAATACGGGGGATATGGCCTGGGGCTTACCATCTCAAAAAAGCTCACGGAACTCCTGGGGGGTAGCATACAGGTAAAAAGTGAGGAAGGCAAGGGAAGTATTTTTACGGTCGTCCTACCTCTTGAAGTTTATAAAGGGTCCTTCCCCGAAACCCATGCAGCACCGGTAAGCAAAACTTCAAATTTGGAGCTTCTCATATTTGATGATGATGCATCCATGTTGCAGCTGTTGGAGGAAGTGTGTGCAAGTATGGGGATCAAAACCCATGCATTTTCCGATTTTACGGATATAGATAAACTAAAGGAATTACACTATGATGCGGTTTTAACCGATATCCAGATGCCTACCACCGATGGATTTGGGGTTTTGCAGAAGCTTCGTTCTGAAGAATATCTGCATTACGGGCAACAACCTGTCATTGCCATGACGGGCAGACGGGATTTGGGGACTCCGATCTACCGGAAAGCAGGTTTTACCGAAATTTTACAAAAACCCTTTACAAAATCGGATCTGGTAGCCGTACTGGAAAAGCTATTTCCTGAGCATGTATTTCAGAAAAAGGTCCAAACGGAGCCAAAAATTGCCAAAATCGACTCAAATTTGTTCAATCTGGAGATCATTCATTCGTTTTTAGGTGAAAACAGGGAAATAGTGGATGAAGTCTTACTAACTTTTCTTCAGGATACGGAAACCAACCTGAAACGGTTGTCGCGGGCACTAAAAACAATGGATTATAAGGAGCTGAACGACACTTGTCATAAAATGCTCCCTATGTTCAGGCAACTGAGCGCCAAGGCTGCACTGCCAGACCTTGAATACCTGGAGACCCTGAAGCCACATATGCACACGTCCGACGAACTGAAAAAGCGGGTTGAAAACCTGAATAGAGAGGCGCTGGAACTCATGGCAGCACTCCGGGAATACCTGTCTAAAAGTCCAAGTTATACTGGTTGATCTTGTTATAGAGCGTTTTACGCGTAACCTGCAATAGTTTGGCAGCCTTGGATTTATTGAAATTTGTTTGTTTAAGGGCTTTCAGTATCTGTTCCTTTTCATATTCGGCCTTGGAGAAATTTTCCACCGCTACCGGCTCTAGTTTGGTATCCAATACTTCCTTCGGAAGGGATTCAATTTCAATCTCATCTCCCACCGTGAGCAGCACAGCACGTTTGATGACGTTTTGCAATTCGCGGAGGTTACCAGGCCAATGATAATTTTGAAAAGCTTCATATACTTCCGGTGAAAAACCCTGGACATTCTTCTCCAGGCTATCGTTTGCCTTGTTTAAAAAGAAATCGGCAAATATGGGCAGGTCTTCAAACCGTTCCTCCAGGGAAGGAATGGCAATAGAGAATTCGTTAAGGCGGTGGTAGAGGTCCTCCCGGAAAGTGCCTTTCTCAACCGCTTCCGTAAGGTCCTCATTGGTAGCAGTGATGATGCGAAGGTCTACCGTGATCTCAACCGTACTGCCAACCCTTTTGATTTTACGTTCCTGCAGGGCCCTCAGTAGTTGGATCTGGTTCTCATAGGATAAATTTCCTACTTCATCTAAAAACAGTGTGCCTTTATTGGCTGCTTCAAAATGGCCCATCTTATCGGCAATGGCACCTGTAAAACTACCTTTTAAATGGCCAAAAAATTCACTCGTAGCCAGTTCCTTGGGAATGGCACCACAATCTACCGCTACAAATTCAAAAGCCTTCCTGGAACTGTTGTCATGTATTGCCCTGGCGGTAACTTCTTTGCCCGTTCCGCTTTCTCCGGTGATCAGCACTGACATATTGGTAGGAGAAACAAGTTTAACGTATTCATGTAGTTTTTTGGAGGCATCGCTAATGCCCTGTACGACCTGCAACACGGGCTGCCTGGTCTCCGATTTGGCGGACGGTGAAACCGACCGCTCCTTTTCAACTTGTTCCTTGTTGTTAAGGGCGTTGGAGACCACCATTAACATCTCCTCCGGGGTAAAGGGTTTGGAAATATAATCAAATGCCCCTTTTTTCATGGCAGTAACGGCTGTACCCACTTCTGCGTAGCCGGTCATAACAATAACGGAAGTACCCGGGGAAGTTTTTTTTATATGGGAAAGCAACTGGATGCCATCATAATCTGGCAGGCGTAAATCTGTAAGGACCAGGTCAAAATGGGTATTCGCATATTTTTCCTTTGCATCGTTGGCGCTGTAGCTCCCCTGTACCTCGTAGCCCTGTTTGGTCAAAAACTTTTGGAGCATCTGGCAGAAGGCGGCATCGTCTTCAATTATCAAGATGTTTGGCATATGAACTTTCTTGTTTTGTATCTACGTAAAAATAACACAAGATAGTCAGTACCCTTTAAAAATTATCATAAAAAAGAACGGGATCCCAAAGGATCCCGTTCCGACCAAACCAACTTGATACAAAACAAATAACTCAAGTTATTAGTTAGATGTTATGGTCTTATTTATTGTTCAATCCAATTACCGTTCTCATCAGAATACAAAGTACCGGCAGTTCCGTCTTCTAGGGAAACTTCCAATTTAAATTGTTTTCCTTCGTTAACATAAGCCTTGTTGATAGTTGCAGTAGGGTAATTTTTCTCTACTGCGGCAGTAACCGCTTCAGGTAACTCTTCAATAGCTATTTCAGAAAAATTGTCCTGGGCAGGTGCTACAACTTCAGTTGCTTCTTCTTGTTGTGGCTCTACTTCTGTATCCTGCGCAAATGCGGCTAAACTTCCTAGTGACAATGCGGCTGCAAAAAATAATTTTTTCATGATTTTGATTTTTAGTGTTATAATTAAACTCTACTTACTTATAGAAAATATAGTACCACTTTTGCAAATGGCCCATTAATGAGCTTAATTGTCTGTTTATCAGTGTTTTACAACAATACAGCTTTATAAGGCAAGTGTGTAAATATGGGTAGTCGCCGGGAATTATGTGTAATTTATATACGTTCCTGTAGTATCCCGGTGTTTGCAAGGAGGAGGAACTTCCTTAATAAACAGCAATGGGAATTTATATGGGTAGGTCCGGGGCCATTACATGGCCACGTGAACTGCGGCTGTACTCAAAGAGAATACATAAAAATAAAAATGCCCCTGGCTTTATTGCCAGGGGCATTCTATATAACCAAACTAACCAAAAACTAATTAATTCAATTCAAGAAATGATAATTACATTTCAATCCAGTTACCTTCGGCATCAGCGTAAAGAGTTACTGCTGTACCATCTTCCTGGGCAACTTCTAATTTATAGTTAGACTCTGCATTTACGAAAGCCTGAGTAATTGTGGCATTAGGATGATCTTTTGCAAGAGCTTCAGTGATAGCTGCTGGCAACTCACTAACTTCTACTGCTGTGAATTCGTCCTGAACGTCAGCCTGAGCTTCCATTTGTTCTGTTTGCTCAGTTCCTTCAACTTGAACGTCTTCAGTTTCGGTATCTTGCGCAAAAGTTGCGGTTAAACCTCCTAATGCTAATGCTGCTACTAATAATAGATTTTTCATTTTTCTGTGTTTTAAATTAAACTCATGTGTTTTGTACTGCTACATATATAGAAATAATGATGCCATGATTGAAATTGGCCTAAAATCTGCTTAAAGTATTGTTTTTCAATTAGTTATGAATTATGCCATATTTCAGGGACTGTATAATGGTGGGTAATTTATTTTGAAAGTGTGTAATGCTTACACACTCTTAGGGTCCACCACAGCGGCACAGCCCTTAGGTTACCTGGTGTGCGGGTTTTAAAAGATCATTAACTGTTTTAACAGGATTGAAGGTAAACAATGGTACTTCAATGAATATGGTGTTCCAGAATGCCATTGCTCCATTCCAGAGCCCAGGAAGTTCCAGTGCTTTTAAACTTTTACCATCGCTCGTCTTTTGTGTGATAAACCCCTGTTTCTTATCCACAAAGTTCAGGAGGTTGAATTTTTCGCCACGGTAATTGCGGATACCGCATACCAGGTCTACGGGATTGAAATGCGTTGCATTGCGCAATATGGACTGCTGGGCAGGATCGGAGGGATCAACCTGGGCTGCTTCAATGATCTGAAGGGATACATGGCCCCTGGCGTCCCGGACCCAAAACGGACCACCCCCGGGTTCCCCTACATTTTCCACCATGCCGCAAATTCGAATGGGCCTGTTTACCTTATCCTTTAGCACTTCAATTTGCTGCGAAAGGTTAAACCCTGAAAAATTATCAGAAAACCGCACATTCAATTGCCCTTCAAGAAAGGAGGTGATTTCATTTAGCTGTTCCCCGTTCAGTTTGCCTTCTTCCAGCATGGACGCATATTCAAATGTTTTTTCCTGTACCTGCAGCAGGAACCCGGCCAGGACTTTTTTGCTGTATCCCAACTTCCGGGCTATTTCCGGCACAGCCACATTGTCGATATTCTTTATGAAAATAATATCAGCATCCTGTTCATTGAGGTTTTCTATAAGAGCTCCATGGCCCCCGGGCCTGAACAGCAGCGTTCCGTCATCATTCCTGAATGGTTTGTCTTCCAGTGTAACTGCGAGCGTATCGGTTGACGATTTCTGATACGAATAACTGATATGGAAGGAATTCTTCGTGGCATATGATACCCTTTCTTTTGTAGCATTGAACTCCTTATTGAACAGGTCACCATGCTGTTCAGAAATAGTAAAATGCAACTGGGCTTCATTTTCCACACTGGCATAGTCTGCTGCTTCTTTTAAGTGTTCTTCAAAAGGAGTTGCCACAAATTCCCCGTAATTATGGAAGGGCAGTAAGCCTTTTGGATAAAATCCGTAATTACATCCCTCGCTGAGTAACATCTCCCGTACAAATTCCAGCCTTTCCTCATCTATTGAGGATGCTCTTCCTTTTATACGATGATTGATGATATCAAAAAAAGGCAGTTCCCTTTGCCGTTCAAAAAAAGTAGCCAGTTCACGGTTACCGCTACGCTCCAGATAAGCAGCTATCGATTCATCTTCCGGATTATAGGTATCCAGAAAATTGAACAACATCTTAAACATCCTGGATGCTGCTCCTGATGCCGGTATAAATTTCAATAATGCCAACTCATTCCTGACTTTTTCATAGTGCGCGACCAGTTCGGATTCTTCTTCTGCAGAGAGCTTTATGATGCCGGAAGAAACGACAGCAGCCTTTTCCAGGTTCGCATAGGGTATGCCTTCCCGGAAGGTCTCAATCTGATCCAGGACCTTCTCTCTTGAAATACCCAAACGGGATAACTGTTTCAAGTCGTTTTCGTAAAAATCACCCATTTTTTTCCAAATTATCTATCGTATTAATTGCCTGTTCCAGGCGTGCCTGTTTGCTTCCTTTTAAAGTAACAAAATTCCTGTTATATTTTTCAAGTGTTTCCTTAAAATACCCAAACATAAGCTCACGCTCCCGGGGTTTATCGCGGAGATCATCCTTTTCCCAGGGGACATCGATATAAGTCAGGAGGTAGAGGTCATACGAATTTTGTATTGCATATTTCTCAAGAAGCGGATCACAAAATCCGAGATAATAGGCCTCTGAATACACCTTTGTTTCGAGCAGGTCCGTATCACAAATAAGGATGTCACCAGCTTTTGTAGTCAGTTCATTTTCCATCCTCATCTGCCCTTTGGCAATCGGCAGCAGGTCCTTGGGTTCACAGGGCTTCCGTTCATTGTTCCATTTCTCCTGCAGGTACTGACGGGCGTATTCCGGTACCCAGACCGTATTATAATGTCGAGCCAATTGTTGTGACAAGGTGGTCTTGCCAGTAGATTCCGGGCCAAATACGACTATTTTCAGGATATCTGAGGGATGTTGTTCAAGTTCTTTTTCCATGCGATATAACCCTGTATTGCCAGAACCGTAAAGATAAGGTATTGAAGGGAAAGCATCCCCCAGCCCCTGTAGGCGTATAACGGAACCGTAATGATGTCGGCAATGATCCATAAGGTCCAATTCTCCAGTTTTTTATTCGCCATGTACCACATGGCTGTAAAAAACAAACCGGACGTTAACATATCAATATAATTGGACAGGTTGATTTGCTTGCCAAATATCCTGTAAACCGAATAGGTAATCAGGACGGTAAGCACAAACAATCCAACCCCGATTATTTTTTCCCTTCCGTTGGTCCTGGAAATCTGCACTACCTTTTTATCGTTATTTACCCGCGCCCAATTCCACCACCCATAGATGCTCATTATGGAATAATACAGGTTGATCATCATATCTCCCAGTAGCTGGTCCACCAGGAATATATACATTGTGATGAGGGTAGCGACCAGCCCGGTAGGATAAACCAGAATATTTTCCTTTTTGGCATAGATTACACTGGCAATCCCGGTAAAGAGAGCAACGGCCTCCAGAACGATCAGGTATGCGCTGCGGTCAATGTACGGATCCAGGAAAAAATCAAAAATCGGGTTCATAGGCACTACGGTCACCCTTTACAATTTTAAGGTACAGCAACCCACGGTCCATCAGTAAGAATGCAGTTCTAATTTCTGCCTCGAGTATCGGCATCACTATATCAAAATCCCCATATACCTGGGTGCTCAAAGGATTTTCCCGGACTTTAAGACCCGAATCACGGAGTTTCTTTATAAATTCAATTACATGCCCTTCATAGGAATCCTGCAAAGGGGTAAGTGTTAGTTCTACTGAAATATTCATGTTATGGATTATCTTGTTCGTACCGGGATAGCTTGGAACCATGTCCGCTTCTAGGCATTCTTAATAGCATAGACACACGTAAAATCATCAAACTCCAGGAAAGAAATGCTATAGGTTGTGGACCTCCCGTGGTAAATGATCTCCCCGGTTGTATTTGTTGTATTGTTCATCTCAAAATCTTCTATCACAATATGGTGCAGGAAGCTTAAGCCATGGGTAGTATAAATTTTATACAGGGCTTCTTTCGCTCCCCAAACAATTGTCAGTTTCCGTACAAGGGCTTCCCGGTTGGCTATAGTACTGTATTCTTCAATCGGCGTAAATTTATGTGCTATCCGCAATATTTTATCCCGCTGTTTTTCAATGTCGATACCTACTTCCTGTGAAGCGCTGATTATTATCCCCGTAAAATGGTTAGAGTGCGTTATGGAAATGTGTGCCCCGTCTGTCAGATGGGGCTTTCCAGCCTCATCATAATACAGATCCCGGTCCTGGTATCCCGCTTCTGCCATCAGATGGCGGATACTCAAAAAAGCCCTGCGGTGTAATTCAGATTTCATGCCCTTTAATCGTGCTGCGCAGTTGGGTGTAAGATCTATGCCACTGGAAAGATTGGATTCCGATTCAGTAACCTTCCAGATATAGACCCTTGTGAATGGTGAGACTGTTATGGTTTTATAAAGAGCCACGTCATTATTTAAGTTATTACTATCTTTACAGCCGGTTAAAGCAGCATTACTATAGTAAAACGAAAGTAAAATAAAAAAAGATATGAATACGAAAACAATGGCATATGTCCCCTATAAAGTGAAAGATATTTCCCTTGCAGCCTGGGGGAGAAAGGAAATTTCTTTAGCGGAAGCTGAAATGCCTGGCCTGATGGCTTTACGGGAAGAATTTGGTAAAGAATTACCCCTAAAAGGGGCACGGATTGCCGGATGCCTCCACATGACGATTCAGACTGCGGTGTTAATCGAAACACTCGTAGCCCTTGGTGCGGAGGTAACCTGGAGTTCCTGTAATATTTTTTCCACACAAGATCATGCCGCGGCAGCAATAGCAGCTGCCGGTATTCCGGTTTACGCATGGAAAGGAATGACTGAAAAGGAATTCGACTGGTGTATAGAGCAGACCCTGTTCTTTGGGGAGAATCGGCAGCCTTTAAATATGATCCTGGATGACGGAGGCGACCTTACGAATATGGTACTGGACAGGTATTCCGAATTGGCAGCAGGAATTAAAGGGATTTCAGAAGAAACAACAACCGGGGTTCACCGCCTGTATGACAGGGTGAAGAAAGGAACCTTACCGATGCCGGTGATCAATGTAAATGATTCCGTCACCAAATCAAAATTCGACAACAAATATGGTTGCCGGGAAAGTGCTGTTGATGCCATACGGCGTGCTACAGATACCATGCTGGCGGGAAAAAGGGTAGTGGTTGCTGGTTACGGGGATGTAGGCAAAGGCACGGCTGCGTCCTTCCGGGGAGCCGGGGCAATTGTTACCGTTACGGAAATAGACCCCATCTGTGCCCTGCAGGCCTGCATGGACGGTTTTGAAGTTAAAAAGCTGGAAACCGTGATCCAGAACGCCGATATCGTGATCACCGCCACCGGGAACAAGGACATCATCCGGGCGGAACATTTTAAGGCCATGCGCGATAAAGCCATCCTTTGCAATATCGGACATTTCGACAATGAGATCGATATGGCCTGGTTAAACGAACACCACGGCCAATCCAAGGATGAGATCAAACCACAGGTAGACAAATACACCCTTGATGGCAAGGATCTCATTGTCCTGGCGGAAGGTCGACTGGTGAATCTGGGTTGTGCAACAGGGCACCCCAGTTTTGTAATGAGCAATTCATTTACCAATCAGACACTGGCGCAAATTGAGTTATGGAAAAACCATGACCGGTATGAGAACGAGGTATATATGTTACCGAAGCACCTGGATGAAAAAGTAGCCCGGTTACACTTATCCCGACTTAGTGCGGAACTAACTGAGCTTAATGCTGAACAAGCTGATTATATCGGGGTGCCGCAAAAAGGACCTTTTAAGCCGGAGTATTACAGGTATTAGCAATCGCTGTAGCCATAGGTATTAAAATTAAAAAACCCGTTCTGTAAAAAGAACGGGTTTTTTAATTAAGTGTTACCGGATTCTTCAGGCATCAAAAGGTTCAATGGAAACAAATGATTTCCCGCCAGCTTTTTTTGAAACTTTACGAGGCCGTCTACTTTGGCATGCAATGTATGGTCTTTCCCCAGGTAAACATTTTCACCCGGATTGTGTTTCGTTCCACGTTGTCTTACAATGATGTTACCAGCTGTGGCAGCCTGACCTCCAAAGATCTTAACTCCCAAGCGTTTGGATTCTGACTCCCTGCCGTTTTTGGAACTACCTACTCCTTTTTTATGCGCCATGGGTTTATAATTTAAAAAGTGTTAATCTTATTTTTTCTTTAGTAAATCCTTGGCCTGTTTTACCCACTCTTCAGATTCGATCTTCTCCCGGGTAATACCTTCCAAAGCGGATAATTCATCTTTGTCAGCGGCTTTCAATTTACTGATCTGTTCATATGTATAGATTCCGATATCGTTCAGCTTCTTTTCATAAGCCGGTCCGATACCGTTTATCTCCTTCAGGTCATCGGCTTCAGCTTTTGTTGCTGTTCCGATGCTGTGGAGCAATTTATCCACATTGATTTCTATGTGCTGATCTTCAGCCCGGTGTTCGGCACGGGTCACCAAATTTTCACTCACCTCAACCTCATTCCCGGTTATCCGTGTCTCAGCTACAGGTTTTTTCGGTGCTGCTTCCTTGGAAACATCTTTTGAAATTGCTTTTTTAACAGCTTCCTTTTCTGCTTTGGGTTTGGACGCTGCAGAAACTTCAACAGGAGCCTGTTTGGTTTTGGGTTCCGCGGCTTTAGGAGACGCCTTTTTGGGCTCCTCTTTTTTCGTCGCTTTTTTGGCACCTGAAGCAATAATACTGTCGATGACCAATTCTGTAAGGTACTGACGGTGTCCGTTTTTCTTTCGGTAACCTTTTCGCCTCTTTTTCTTAAAGACGATTACCTTGTCGCCCTTTAGATGCTGCACGACTTTGGCTTCAACTGCCGCGCCGTCTATAGCCGGGGCGCCGATGGTGATGTCCGAACCGTCTTCGATCAAAAGGACGCTGTCAAAAGTTACCTTTTTCCCTTCGTCTTCCTGTAACCGGTGAACATACACTTTCTGGTCTTTCGCAACTTTAAATTGCTGCCCTGCTATCTCTACAATTGCATACATAGCTTGTATATTTATGTTTTTTAGTGCCCGTCTATCGGGTATTTGCTCCTATGTCATACACAAGGTATCGCATAGGAGGGTGCAAATATACTGCTAAAATGGGAATCCGCAAGTGAAATTAAAGATTTTGGGCCGATTTTTTCTTGAGGTTCTTGGAGCTTTTAAAAAGTTGCATAAAGGACAAGGTAAGCACCAGCGTTGTTGCAAAACCCATAATGGCAACAGTGAAGAACACGATACCAACGAAGTTCTCAAAATCCTTAAAAAATACGGTTGACAATTCCTCCAGAAACCCCGTATTGAGTTCAGTGGAATAAAATGCGAAGAAGAGGGTAAAAATCAAAGTGGCGATAAAACCAGTAACCATCCCAGCCGTAAATCCCATACCATAATTGAAGTTTTCGCCTGCCTGGAGGCGGAAATATTTTATGGCTTCATAAATCCCGAAACCGGTGATCACCCCATTAAAAAGGCTATAAAATACGTTCGTATGCAAGCCAAATAAAGATAGGATCAGAAAATATGCGATCAGGGATCCGCTGGTCGCAATTCCAAACCGGATGGGAAGTGCAAATTGTTTCATTTAGTATTATTTTACTTTCTACCCCTGAAAATACTCAATCCTGATGAATAATCCCATAAATTTCGTGTTAAAGCAACCCCGCAACCCAGTACAGTTGTTTGATTTTTTACGGCTCGCCAGTGAGTAGCCTGCCCGTTATCCCTGCTTAAGGCCTTCCATTTTCGGCTTTTTTGTTTTTCCTGTTTACCAGATATACCCCGAAAAGGATGATCAAACCCCCTAAAAGCTGGAGTAAACTGATAACTTCCCCATCGCCCAGGCCCCACAGGACGGCAACCAGGGGTATCAGATACGTTACAGACGCTGCATAGACGGGACTTGATATTTTGATCAGTTTATTGAAGAGGATATTGGCGATACCGGTTCCTAAAATGGCGAGGATGAACAAACAGGCTGTTGGGATGAGCAGCTGTTCCCGGGACCATTCAATGCTACTTATATCAGATGTCATCAATAAAAGTAAGGTTGGGAGGATCGCCGCCCCGAAACTAGCTGTGGTAATGGCAACGGGGCTCAGGTGGAAAAGATGCCGCTTTATTATGTTGATGTTGAACGCATAGCCCAGCGCTGATATAAATATGAAAAATGTGTACCCATAATTCTGGTCAGGATGCAGGTGTGAACCTGCGAGCATAAGCAAGGTAGTCCCCAAAAGCCCGACAATAACGCCTGCTACCTGTCGCATACTGACATAGGCACCAAAAAGTATCGCTCCTACAAGGGCAGTTAACAGCGGGGTAAGGGAATTGAAAATGGCAGTCACGCCACTATCGAGCTCTGTCTGGGCCAATGCAAACAAAAAGGGGGGAAGGCAGGAACTCAGAATCCCTGCAATAAAAAGCCACTTCCAATCCTTCCGCTGAATGGTTCGTAAACTACTGAAACCCAGTATGAACAGGAAAAGGGAGGCAATCAGGATTCGGAAACCTCCCAGCTGTACAGCCGAAAAGCCCAAAAGTGCCTTCTTTATAAGGATAAAGGAGGATCCCCATATCAGGGCCAGGGTAAGAAGATAAAGCCACTTTTTTGTCAATCTACCCGTTTTACAAAAGATCCAGGCAAAAGTGCCAATTTTAAATGACTTCTAACCGGTAATTTGTATTTTTAGAGCCAGATAAAGCAGTATGACCTTTACGAAATGGATTGTTATAATAGCCGTGTTTCTTTTTTGCGGCAGTTGCAGGGAATCAAAAAATGAATCCGGTGAGAACCCACAGATGTCAGCTGTTATGGCACAGCATGATGCCATGATGCTTAAAATGGGAACAATAGGCAAATTGGCCACGGAAATAAAACCCAGGGTTGACAGTACGAAGCAGGGTCAAAAATATGCCCGTGCATTGGCAGACCTCCAGGAAGCCAATGAGTCCATGATGTCATGGATGCAGGGTTTCGGTGCTAGGTTTGAACCCGATGAGATCCTGAACGGGAAGGAACTGAACGAGCAGAAGCAGGAATGGCTCCGGGAAGAAGCAAAAAAAATGGAGGCCCTGACGGTGAGGATCAATTCGAGTATTTCCAATGCAGAATCCTTATTGGCTGCGGAAGGCGATAAGTAGGAGGCTTAAAACGGCAATTTGTCGAGTTCCACATTGCCCCCGGAAATAATGATCCCCACCTTTTCCCCGCTAAACCTTTCCCGTTCCCGTATAAGGGCGGCAAGGGCAACGGCGCTGGATGGTTCCACTATGATTTTCATCCGTTCCCAGATCAACTTCATAGCATAGATGATCTCCTGTTCGGTTACCCGGATGATGGTTTCGACATAGGATCTGATAATGGGAAAATTATGCTCCCCCAAAACAGTTTTCAGTCCATCCGCAATCGTATGAGTGGTAAGGTTTCCTTCGATTCTGCCGCTTTGCAAAGAACGATAGGCATCGTCAGCTTCAAAAGGTTCCCCGCCAAACACTTTACAATCCGTACCAAAGTAGTATGCAGCCAGGGCCGTTCCCGCAATAAGGCCTCCCCCTCCAACGGGTGCAATGACGGAATTGAGTCCAGGGTATTCCTGCAGCAGTTCCAGGCAGGCCGTTCCCTGGCCTATGATGACTTCCGGGTCATTGGAAGGATGTATAAAGGTAGCCCCGGTTTCGGATCCTACGCGGATAGCAGCATTATTGCGGGCTTCCAGGGTAGGCGCACATTCTGAAAGAATGCCCCCATAGGTCAAAACCGCATCCTTCTTTACCTGCGGGGCATTCGAAGGCATAACGATATAGGCCTTAACCCCAAGCGAACTGGCTGCCAGCGCAAGGGCCTGGGCAAAATTACCGGAGGAATGGGTCACAACCCCAAATGCACGCTGTTTTGCACTGAGTTGTAAAATGGCATTCGTTGCACCACGCATCTTATAGGCCCCCATCCGCTGGAAATTTTCACATTTAAAAAACAGTTGTGCCCCTGTTATTTCATTCAGGAGGCGTGATGTCAGGACAGGCGTATGGTGAATGTAGGAGCTGATCCTTTTTTGGCAGTTCAGAAGTTGTTGTTTTTGCATAGGGGAGTTTCTGATGCGGGCCGCAAGAGCCCCCTAAAGGTACTTATAAATGCTGTGAAAAGATACTGTTTCAAACCGGGGCCGGCATTGCGTGCAGCTTTGCAGATAGCATCCTATTTCCATCGCAGGGTTTCCATGATCCTTCGAATGTCCTTTTGCAGGTAGATAGCCGCCGGGTAGAGGGAATCATAGTTAGGCCGGGCATAGAAATAAAGGGATCCGGTTACAAAATGGCGGATGCTGTCCGTCGCATAGAACTGTGCCTGGGAAGCCGCATCCCCCCTTACTTCATAAAACATTCCATAGACCTTTTCAGCGTCGTTTACAAATTCCGTGGGTTCAATGGCATCTGCTTTGGAAACATGTTCAAGCGACAATCTTTGGGCATCTGTAAGCAATTTAACCAGGTTACCTTTGACCGGCTTGTAGGTTATAAAAACAGAACCTTTCATCCCGGGATAATCCAATGTTAAAGATGCATCATTCCTGGTTTTAACCTGGGCAAGGGAATTATACTCGAAGCTGAAATAGGGGGTTTCCAGGTATTTTTCCGCTGCGGCCGGATATTCCAGGCGCAGCATTGCCTTTGGTTTGGGTATGGTAACCTCTTTACATCCCCACAGACAGAGGAGCAGTCCAAGGATTACTATCTGTCTAATTCCCATGTGGCAATGTTATCTTTATCTGTTTCAACCTTTTTTTATCCAGGCTTTCAACAAGGAAACTATACTCCTTAAAATGCAGTACTTCTCCCCTTTTGGGAAAGTTACCGGCTATCTCCAGCACGAAGCCTGCAATGGTCTCGGATTCGCCCTTTTGTTCTTCAAAATCAGCCTCGTCTTCTATTTTTGCCACCCTGTAGAAATCTTTTAGGGTAGTTTTTCCATCAAACACAAAATTATAATCGTCTATCCTGGAAAATATCAGGTCCTCGTCATCAAATTCGTCGCTTATATCCCCAACGATCTCTTCTATTATGTCCTCAAGTGTTACAATCCCGGAAGTTCCACCATACTCATCAACGACCACAGCCAGATGGATCTTTTTATCCTGAAATTCCAACAACAGGTCATCGAGCTTTTTGTTCTCCGGCACAAAAAAGGGTTCCCGGATCAGCGTCAGCCAGTTAAAGGTTTTCCTGTCAATGTAGGGCAGGAGGTCTTTAACATATAAAACCCCAAGGACGTTATCCATATTCTCCGCAAACACGGGGATACGGGAATAGCCATGCTTTTGTATCTCCTCAATGACCTCTGCAAATTTCATATTTTCGCTGAGGGCAAAAATATCGATTCTCGGCCTCATGACTTGCTTGGTATCCGTATTCCCAAAGGAAACGATCCCCTCAAGAATTTTTTGTTCTTCCCGGGTAGTATCCCCTTCGGAAGTCAGTTCAAGGGCCTGGGAAAGATGATCCACGCTCAGGCTCGATTTTTGTTTTCCCAGTTTATTGTACAGATAAATGGTGCCGGCCCGCATGGGCAGGCTTAGGGGGGATAACAGGAAATCGAGGACTTTTAATGGGTAGGCCATCAGAAAGGCAAATTGCCTTTGATTCCTGTTGGCGTAGACTTTAGGGAGAATCTCACCAAACATCAATATCAGGAATGTGGCCACAACCACTTCCAGCAAAAACCTGATGGATACAATCCCAAACAGGGTATAGGTAATATTGGCAAAAATGGTATCCCCAATGGAACTGAAGAGCAGCACAATTCCAATATTGATGGAATTGTTTGCAATGAGGATTGTCGCCAATAATTTCTTGGGACGTTGCAACAGGCTGGTAACAATGAGTGCCCGGGAAGTTCCTTCTTCCTCAATTTCATTGACATAGGTTGGTGAAAGGCCAAAAAATGCAACTTCCGCCCCCGAGATCAGTGCGGAACAGGCCAGTAGTAACACCAACATGACGAATTGAAGGACAATGGCAGTGTCAGCAACAACAAAATTCAACAATAAGCCAACGGGGTCAGGATCCAAGTATTACAGTTTAGTTGCTATTAGTCTAGAATGGCAGATCATCATCCTGTTCCGGCTCCGATAAAGGTTGCGGTTCGCTAACCTTATTTGCCCGGGATGCCGATCCTGATGATGGCTGGGACTCATAATTACCTGGCCCTGAGTTCGCCATACCATCTTTATTGGTGGACAAAAATGTAAAATCCTGAACGTGAATCTCTGTAGTATAGCGGTTGTTGCCATCCTCCCCCTGCCATTGCCGGGTCTTCAAACGCCCCTCCACATAGATCTTATCTCCTTTGCTAAGGTATTTTTCGCAAATCTCCGCCGCCTTGTTGCGTACAACAACATTATGCCACTCGGTGTTGGTTACTTTTTCACCGGTTTGCTTGCTGGTATACGTTTCATTGGTTGCGACAGGAAAACGCCCAATACAATTACCACCCTCAAAATAATGCATTTTGACTTCATCTCCCAGATGCCCTATCAGCATCACTTTATTTAATGTACCGCTCATAATTTATTTCTTGGGTCAAAAATACAAAATTTAAAGTGTTTTAATGAATTCAGCAAGCAATACCGGTACCGGATAATCCTGTAGTTGTTCTATGCTCAGGCCGTCCCGGAGTTTGTCTTCGGTTTTGATTATCCAAAATCGGGTATCGAGGTGCTGATGCGACAATTTATGGATGATCTTCCCTGAATTTGCCAATTGGACATTGCTTATTTCGTGGGATCCGAGAAACCGGGGCAGCCGGCGAACAAATTCTGATTGATCCAATTCCTTTTCGGTTTCCATCAGGGGGAACTCAAAAAGATTTTCCCAGATGCCCTTTCCTTCCCGTTGCCTCAAACGGGTTTTATTGTCAGGGTCCTGGAGCACGAGGTAGTTGAAATATCTTTTTTTGACTTTTGTTTTGTTCAATTTCACAGGGAGTTTTCCAACCATCCCATCCCGCAGGGCAACACAGCCCGTACTCAGAGGACACTGTCCGCAATCCGGATTCTGCGGGACGCACTGCATGGCCCCAAACTCCATGATGCCCTGGTTATAGTCAGCTATGCGCCCGGCATCCATAACCTCGCGTGCCAGTTCTTTGAAATATTTTTTTCCTTTCCCATTGTTTATGGGGATATCAACACCAAAATACCGGGCCAGCACCCGGTATACATTACCGTCTAATACCGGTTCAGGCAGATTGAAGCTACAGGAAGCTATGGCACTGGCTGTATAGTCCCCAACCCCCTTCAGCTTTAACAGGCCATCGTAGCTATCCGGGAACTTCCCTCCCATTTCCCGGCAAATGTAAATGGCCGTTTTGTGCATGTTCCTGGCCCGGGTATAGTACCCAAGCCCTTGCCATTGCTTTAATACCTCGGTCTCCTGTGCATTGGCCAGGTCTTCGATGCCGGGGAATGCCGTGATAAATTTATAGTAATAGGGCAATCCCTGTGCTACACGGGTCTGTTGTAAGATTATTTCGGAAAGCCATATTTTGTAAGGATCCGTGGTATTGCGCCATGGGAGGGACCTCTTGTTTTCGGAATACCATAGCAGAATTATTTCGGAAAAAAACATGGGGCGCATACTAAGTGGTAAAAGTAATTGTTTGTATACTTAAAATTAGCTCTTTGAGCCAAAAGAATGAATAATATTTATATATTTGCAAGCCTGAAAAACTTACAGAATAATTAAAATTAAAAAATGACGAAAGCGGATATCGTAACTAAAATCTCAGAAAAACTGGGAATAGAAAAAGGAGACGTACAGGCTACTGTGGAAACTTTTATGGAAGAGGTAAAATCTTCATTGGAAAATGGAGATAATGTATACCTGCGTGGTTTTGGCAGTTTTATCATTAAGACTAGGGCCGAAAAAACAGGTAGGAATATATCCAAGAATACTACCATAAAAATCCCCGCCCACAACATTCCGGCATTTAAGCCTGCTAAGGTTTTTGTTGAAGGAGTAAAAAGCAATGTACAAGTACAGTAATAACAGCAAAAAAGCAGAATTTTATGCCGAGTGGTAAAAAAAGAAAGAGACATAAGGTAGCTACCCATAAGCGTAAAAAACGCAGGAGAGCTAACCGTCACAAGAAAAAGTAGTTTTCATAACTACTTTTTCATTTTATACGTTCCTTGACATAGAAATTCCAAAAAAGGATTTCGACGGGTTAATACAACCTGTTACAAGTATTGTTTAATCCATCCCGCCTGACGCGGGATAAAAATTGATTCAGGTGAATAGA
Source organism: uncultured Flavobacteriaceae bacterium (assembly GCA_963756115.1). Lineage (GTDB taxonomy): Bacteria > Bacteroidota > Bacteroidia > Flavobacteriales > Flavobacteriaceae > JTS-RE37. Next base: position 1,110,811 of record CAVWMN010000003.1, on the reverse strand, counting down.
GAATTAATCGTAAGATCCAATTCCGATACCGTCGATTTTGCCTTATTAAAAGATGGAAAACTCATAGAGTTTCACAAAGATGAAGACACCAACCATTTCAATGTTGGTGATATTCTAATCGCCAAAGTACGCAAGCCCGTTACCGGCCTGAATGCAGCATTTGTTAATGTGGGGTACGAAAAAGATGCCTTTTTACATTATCACGATCTGGGGCCGCAATTGGCCACCATGTTGAAATTTATTAAAAAAGTGAGTTCAGGGCATTTGAAAGAGTATAGCCTGAAAAATTTTCCATTTGAAAAAGACATAGATAAGAATGGTACCATTAACAATGTTATCAAAGCAAATCAGTCTTTATTAGTGCAGATTGTTAAAGAGCCCATATCCACAAAGGGTCCAAGGATAAGCTCGGAACTTTCCCTGGCAGGGAGGTACCTTGTTATGGTCCCCTTCTCTGACCGTGTTTCCGTTTCGCAGAAAATTGGGAGCAGGGAAGAAAAGGAAAGGCTTAAAAGATTAGTAAGCAGTATCAAACCCAAAGGATTTGGGGTCATTATTAGGACAGTCGCAGAAGGCAAAAAAGTAGCGGAACTAGACAAGGATCTTCAAAATTTGCTGTCCAAGTGGACAGCTATGTGCAAGAAATTGTATAAAGCACCGGCACCATCCAAGGTGTTGATCGAACTCAACAGAGCTTCTTCAATACTAAGGGATGTGTTCAATGATAGCTTTACAGGCATTCATGTGGACGACGAAACGCTTTATAACCAAATCAAAGATTACGTTCAGGAGATCGCTCCTGAAAAAGAATCCATTGTAAAGTTGTATACCTCGGGTGTCCCGATTTTTGAAAAATTCGGGATAGACAGGCAGATTAAAACCTCATTCGGACGTACAGCGTCCATGAGTAAAGGCGCCTATCTTATCATTGACCACACAGAGGCCCTTCACGTAATAGACGTGAACAGCGGAAACCGTTCCAATAAGGCTAAAAACCAGGAGGACACGGCATTGGAGGTAAATCTCCTTGCTGCCTCGGAAATTGCCAGGCAATTGCGATTGCGGGATATGGGCGGTATCATTGTGGTTGACTTTATAGATATGGTCAAATCCAATCACAGAAGAAAACTGTTTGAACATCTTCGCGATGAGATGAAGGATGACAGGGCCAAACATAAAATTTTGCCACCGAGTAAATTCGGGCTCATTCAAATTACACGACAAAGGGTAAGACCCGAAGTCAATATCAAAACTACGGAGGTAAATCCCAGTGGCAATGGCCAGGAAGTGGAAGCCCCGATAGGCCTGATAGACAAGATCAATGAGGCCCTTGAAAGAATTATTAAAGGTCCAGAGAAGGACAAAGGCCTCGTCTTAAATACGCATCCGTTTATAGCGGCGTATTTGACCAAAGGTTTCCCATCCATTCGAACCAAGTGGTTCCTTGAGTACAAAAAATGGGTGAAAATTCAACCCAGGGATGCCTACACCTATCTTGAATACCGTTTTATAGATAAAGAAGGCAAGAGTATTACCTAATTAAAGCGACCTCCATACGAGGTCGCTTTTTTTGTTTTAGTACTTTTGAGATCCGGTGCACGCATCCTTTTTCTGCAGCGCCCTTTGAATTAAGCCAGGTGTTATGTCCTCATCGCAAACCACGATTACAATCCCGGAAGCTATTTCAAAACTGGAATATTACTGCGCCTACCAGGAGCGCTGTGAACAGGAAGTGCTGCAAAAACTGAAGGCAACCGGCCTTCCACCCGGATCATTTCACGCCGTTATAGCCCACTTGAAAATGGAAAATTACCTGGATGAAGGCAGGTTTGCCTGCACCTTTGCCAGTGGAAAATTCAATATCAGGAAATGGGGACGCCAAAGGATCAGCGCAGAGCTCAAAGCCCGTGGTATTACATCCAGGCTGATTGAAAAGGCCATTAGTTCAATTGATGAAGAAACCTACCGGCAAAGCTTTGAAGTGCTGGCCAAAAAAAGATGGTCACAAATCAAAGAAAAAGACCTCCTGAAAAAGAAGCGAAAATTAGCCTCATACCTCATATACCGCGGGTGGGAAACGGAGCTGGTATACGCGATGCTCAATTCCCTGTAGGGGTAAACAGCAGATTACAGGCTTTTTTTGTGAATGGTATTGCTGTTTACAATCAGACACTTTTCAGGAGGCGCTCTGTCCTCAGGATAGCCTGCTCATTCTTCCAGTCGATCCAACTCTGGCCCCGGAGCTTGCGCATCATGTTATCATAATGCCTCATAATGCATATATTGTAGACGGCCTTGCCCAGGTTCTTCGGGTTCCGTGCAATGGCCCGCAGGCTCATGGAGAAACCCGGGGTAATATATTTCATATGATGCCAGAATCCTTCCGGGATATAGAGAACTTCCCCATGTCGCAAACGCGTTTTATAACCCGAAACCTGCCGCAATGCCGGCCATTTTTCAAAGTCGGGATCAGAAAAGTCTATACTTTCATGGGTGATGAGGGAATGGGGTATTTTGTATAACCTGTCGTTCTCGTCCTGGGGAAACAGGATACATTCCTTCTCTCCCTCAAAATGAAAATGGAAGATATTGGCCAGGTCGATATCGTAATGCATGAAGGTATAGGAATCCATCCCTCCAAAAAAGAGCATTGGCAGCCCTTTCATTAATTTCAGCCCAAAATCAGGGTAATAAAAATCGTTTCGGAGCTCCGGGACCTCCTTTAATATATTCCAGAGAAAAATGCGGTACTTGGTTGGTTCCCGTTTTAGGAGATCGATATACTCGCGCATCTTCATGCGGGCATGCGGTTCATTGAATCCGTCTTTGTAGTCTACCGGACGGTTATCATATAAAGGGACTATTTTATCCCCTGCCACATCCTTCATATAGTTCAGGCTCCATTTGTCATGCGCCGGCCAGTCCTCCGCAAACCGTTCAATAACAACAGGTTTCTGAGGCTTGAAATAGTCCCTTAGGAACTCCTCTTTAGTAATGCGCGGCACTCTCTGGATCTCCTGTAATTTCAAATTCAGTTGTTTTAAAACCACCGCAAAATTATAAATCCGCCAAAAATCTTGCGAAAAATTAACCTTTGGTTAAGAAGGCTTCGGGACCTTGGAGGCTGTTTTCGCGGTTTCATTCCGCTCAATGGTATGCTCCGGCCTGGTCCATCTGGGTTTTTCTCCCAGGGAGGTCAATTGCGATTCCAAAGCTTCTATTGTTTTTGGCTGGGGGAGTTTTATAAAAGGTGCTTGTGGGATAAGGCCAAGAATTTTAAACATTTCCATATCATCCGCCACATCGGGATTGGGGGTGGTCAGTAATTTATCCCCTGCAAATATAGAGTTGGCACCCGCAAAAAAACAAAGTGCCTGACCCTCCCTGGACATTTGTGTCCTACCTGCTGAAAGCCTCACCTGCGTCCCGGGGATTACGATCCGGGTGGTTGCCACCATACGGACCATTTCCCAGATAGGGATAGGCTCCATGTCTTCCATGGGCGTGCCTTTCACGGCAACCAACGCATTTATGGGAACGGACTCCGGCTGGGGATTGAGGGTGGAGAGTGCTACCAGCATTCCGGCCCGATCCTCCAGGCTTTCGCCCATGCCAATAATCCCGCCGCTGCACACGGTAACATTGCTTTTACGTACATTTTCAATTGTATCGAGCCTGTCCTTGTAGGCCCGGGTAGAAATGACGTCCTTATAATAGTCCTCTGAAGTATCCAGGTTGTGGTTGTATGCGTAGAGTCCGGCTTCAGCGAGCCTCCTGGCCTGGTTTTCCGTAACCATCCCGAGTGTGCAGCAAACTTCCATATCCAGTTTGTTGATCGTCCGGACCATTTCCAATACCTGATCAAATTCCGGCCCGTCCTTTACATTCCGCCAGGCGGCCCCCATACATACCCTGGAGCTTCCACTGGCCTTCGCCCTCAGGGCCTGTGCTTTTACCTGCTGAACAGACATCAGCTCATTCCCTTCTACATTGGTATGGTAACGCGCTGCCTGTGGGCAATACCCACAGTCTTCCGGGCAGCCTCCTGTTTTAATGGACAGCAGCGTGGAGACCTGAACCGTATTGGGGTCGTGATATACCCGGTGCGTGGTGGCGGCTTCATAAAGCAGTTCCATCAGTGGCTTGTTATAAATTTCCAGGATCTCCGCCCGGGTCCAGTTATGTCTTTCCTCGATCATAGATTTGCCATATTGCATCTTCAAAAATAGCCCTTATTCCGATGAAATTCCAAGAAACCAGCGGATTAAATATGTGATCCTTTTTTCCCAATCAGGTTGAGACAGGGGAATAATTATCCTTGAGTGCCACTTGCAGCACGTAACAGGATGCTCACCGCATTTCCCCCAAAGCCAACGGCATTTACCATCACCCGCTCAATGCTTTTAGGCACAGCCGGATAATGAACGAAGGGTACGGGGATAAATTTTTGATGTTGCAGCATCCCTGCCGCCAGTTCCACGCTCAACATCCCGGAGGCAGCAAACGTATGTCCGATTTTCCATTTGTTGCCGGTTAAGGTGGGCATCTGACTTCCGAACACATTCCGGATCGCATTCCATTCTGCCCTGTCGCCCTTAATAGTTCCGGGCGCATGCATCACAATGATATCTATCTCAGCGGGTGCAACAGATCCCAGGGCCATTTGCATGGAACGCTGAAAACAAACTGCCTCTGTGGATAGGGACACACTATGTTCGAGCGGTTCTGTGGCATATCCCACACCTTCTATCAAGACTTGGGCACCGGGGACTTCCCCATTTTCAAGGCAGGCTACCGAGGCCGCCTCCCCGAGTACCATGGAATTGGCACTTTTATCAAAATCCAATGCCCTGCACGGGTAGTGCGGGTCCTTCTGAGACTGCCCCTCATCCATGGAATAAATTTTTAAAGCTTTCATCTGGGCGATGGTAAAGGGTGTCAGTGGGGCTTCACTCCCACCTACCAGGAATTTATCTGCCATCCCACTTTGAATCCAGGCGATGCCGTTCAGCAATGCGTGTAAAGCGGTTGAACAGGTTATGGAATGGGATATATCCGGACCTTTGGTCCCCAGGTCATGGGCTACCCAGGAGGAGAGGTTCCCCAGCGTGGTGGTGGGGGAGGATAAAGTGGATACCTTTTTTTGAATAACAAATTCTTCGTGGTACTTTTCAAAAAGGGCCGTAGCCCCCCGGGAAGACCCCATATTTATACCAAAATTATCAGAAGCTTTCCACCCGGCAGTCTCAACGGCCTTCCTGGAGGCATACATCGCATAGAGGACACTTTTGTCCAGGACTTTATATTTAGGTTCGGACAGGGCAATAGCTTCAACCAATGCCTTTGCCGCCGGCGGTATTTCCGCTACCCAATCCTTTTGATGGCCAATTGAAAGCTTCATCAGGTGATGCGCGGGACTGAGATAATTTTCCCATATTTCCCCCGGGGTACTACCGACCGGCGAAATGGAGGCTAAAGATGTGATGGATATGGGTACCATGACGGGCTGTCTCTTTCGGGCAAAAATAAAAGTTCTTCCGCTCTTCTTCCCTATTAATAGTGAAAACAATGACAGATGCTATGAACTGTTGCCCGGGAACCGGTTCAGGGCACCGCTTATCGCTTCGTAAATCCTTTCTAACTGAACCCCGCTTGTAACATAGGGTGCCAATATGTAAATCGTATTTCCCAAAGGCCTTAAAAATATCCCCCGTTCCATAAAATAAGTGAAGATCGTATCCCTAAGGCGGCCATACCTGTCCATTTCAATAGCCATATCAAGAGCATAGATGACGCCCAGTTGCCGGGTTCTGGCCACTCCGGAGTGATTGCGTATACGGGTGTCAAACTGCCTGTGAGAATGGGTTATGCGTTCAATAGCAAGCTGTATCTCCTCGGATTGTAATAATTCCAGTCCTGCCAGCGCCGCCGCACACGCCAGGGGGTTTGCAGTATACGTATGCCCGTGAAACAGCCCTTTGGCAAGGTCGTCACTGTAAAACGCATCAAAAACCGCCTGTGTACAGGTAGTGACTGCCATTGGCAGTAAGCCCGCGGTAAAGGATTTTGAAAGGCACATGATATCCGGCTTGGTCGGCACATGGTCGGAGGCAAAATGCTTCCCGGTTTTTCCCAGCCCGGTCATAACCTCATCGGCGATGTTCAGTACGCCATATTGCCGGGTTAGCCGAAGTATCGAATCCAATTCTGCTGCCCCGTATATTTTCATGCCGGCAGCCCCTTGCACCAGGGGTTCATATATAAAACCAGCGATATCGCCTTTTTTTAATCTGGATTCCAGCCAGGGGAGCAATTCAGAAATAGTGTCCGCGGTTGGCACGGGCAGGCGCTCTACCGTCATAAAAAATTCCGCAAATGGCCCATTGTATACAGAAAGGCCCGAAACGGCCATCGCCCCGAACGTGTCCCCATGAAACCCTTCTTCAAAGGCCAGCATGACATTTCGATTGATACCCTGATTAAAATGAAATTGCAACGCCATTTTAATGCCCACCTCCACAGCGGTAGAGCCGTTATCGGAAAAAAAAAGCTTTTGCTGGTTCCCGGGTAGTATTTTGATAAGCGCTTCGGATAAGGCCACCGCCGGTTCGTGGGTAAACCCGCTGAAAACCACCTGGTCCAATTGCTGCATTTGTTCCCCCACCTTTTTCAGGATATACGGATTGCAGTGGCCATACATAGAAGTGTACCAGGATGCGATGCCGTCAATGTATTCCTTCCCATCCTCATCATACAGTAGGGCCCCTTCTGCCTTCACAATACCCAACATGCCAGGATGTAGTTTATGTTGCGTCAGCGGATGCCACAAATGTTTCCTGTCTCTTTCTGAAATATTTTTCAAGCAGCTGTATTTAACCGGGCCATCAATTTATCTATCTTGCATGAATGGGAAAATCTTTCACAGTTATGCCCAACAAAGTTATAACATCTCTTGGTGCAAAATTCGACAAACTTTCCGGCAAAATGGTGTTTATGGTACTCCTGGCCATCACTTTTCTCATCAGGCTTCCCTTTTTTTTCAGGGATTATATAGACCGAGACGAAAGCACCTTTATACTGATGGGACAGTCCCTCGTGGATGGCCATCTGCCCTATACCCAGCTTTGGGACCTGAAACCCCCTTTTATTTATTTTTTCTTCGCATCGATCATATACATTTTTGGAAAGAGTTTTATAGCCATCCGCATCGCAGGCGTCCTGGCGGTTGCGATTACTGCCTTTTTCTGTTTCAGGATCAGCCTGCAACTTACCACAAAGCAGGTAGCCTTCCGGTCGTCTGTGGCCTGTGTTATGTTACTAAGCCTTTTTGGGAGCCTGCAGGGGGTGATGTCCGAACACATTTGCATGCTTTTCTTTATGCCGGCAATCTATCTCCTGGTCGCCAAAACCGGTCATTATGCTGTTTTTGGGGCGGGATTGTTGATAGGACTCTCTGTAATGACCAAACTGAACATGGCCTATCCCGCCCTTCTTATGGGTTGCTACATGCTATATGATAGTTTCAAAGATCGCAGGGAACGCATTCACCTGAGCCGCCCCTTCCTGTTCGGCTTGGGCATCCTGGCCATAATAGTATTAACATGGGCACCGTACTATTTTACCGGAAAAGCCGATATGTGGTGGAGATCTGTGATCCTGGCCTCCCTGGAATACTCAGCCTCCCGAAGACAATCTGTTTTAGCCCTGTCGCCCATCTTTATCCTTACAGGAGGTTTTTTGGTGTATTGCTGGCGGTATAAAAAATTGGATTTCAGCAACCGGAAAGTCCAGCTGCTTGTGCTCGCCATGGCAGGCGTTTTACTCTCCTTTGCCAAGGGGGGAAGGGTCAACGGGCATTACCTGATACAGCTGCATCCCCTGTTTATTATACTGGCGGGGATTGCACTTTCCCGCATCCGACCTTTGGCTTCCGGGAAATACCTTCCTTACCTTTTGATCCTGTCCCTGATGCTTCCTGTTGAAAGCTATAGGGAATACTATTCAATTATAAAACACAAAATAGAAAGGGGAACCTATTTCAATGGAGAAGGGATCACGGTTCCGCAATACCTTATATCAAATGGGGTAGATACAACCCATATAATTTTTTTCGAATACCATATAGGATATTGGTTATTGGGCACAACCCCGCCGACCAAGGCTGCCACCCACCCCAGTAATATTTGTCGCGATGAGATATACCCTTTCTATGGCAATACGCGGAATTCATCGATCGAAGAATTGTCCTATATCATGCATGATCTGCGACCGGTAGTTGTGGTTACCCGTCTGAATCGTTCTGTCTTTGATCCCGGGGAAATTGAAGAAAATTTATATGTAACCAAATATCTGGAAGAACATTACAAGGTTTTGGATACCGTTGATCAGGCTTTGATCTACCAGCGTTTAAAGTAATTCAAGGGCATCCCTGAACTGCCGGGCATACCGGAGGATTACAGGCCTGTCAAAGGATGGCTCTTCCTGAATCCTCCCCAGGCATCGCACCCCTGTTTTTTCAAGGATGATACTTTCAGTAGCCGGATTAGACGCTCCGCTGAAGAGTATGGAAATATCAAATCCCCGCTCCTGCAGCCATCCAATGGTTAAAAGAGAATGGTTGATGCTCCCCAGGTAATGCCTGGACACTACAACGACCTTATAATGTGGCTGAATAATATCCAGGATTGTTTCCTGGTCATTTAAGGGTACGAGCAGGCCGCCGGCCCCCTCTATAACCAGGTGGTTATTGGTTTTAGGCTCGGTGATATGGGTTGTCTGAATATGTATCCCATCGATCGCTGCTGCTGCATGCGGGCTCATGGGGGTTGTAAGGGAATAGCTGTTTTGATGGATGAGGCTTTTTCGGTTGCTGATCAGCCGGGCAACCTGATGACTGTCTGAGTTATCCAAATCCCCTGCCTGGACCGGCTTCCAGTAATCAGCCCCAAGTGCTTCAACCAGGATGGCGGAGGCAACTGTTTTCCCTACCCCTGTGGAGATCCCTGTTATAAATATTCGCTTCATCACACTGGCGCTTTCGTAATCATATTACAGTTGGTGCATTTATACTTCCTTTTTTCGAAAAAAGGGAAAAGTTTGTTCAGCAAACCCCGGCGGCTGTAATAGGCTTCTGATCTCTGTGATTTGCAATTGGGGCAAACCACCGGATTGCCCTGCTCATCCATGGCATAATTTCGGATCTCATTGTAAATTTCCATTGCCTTTTGCCGGTCTCTCTTGTTCACCTGCAACTTTACACCCCCAATGGCACTGCTGATCAATGGATCGGTGTTGAGCGTATTTTCATCCCGCAGGAACACCGGGATTCCCTCCGATTCCAGTTTTCCCTTCAATACCTGTACATCGGCAACATATTCGAAGGACCCGATGGTATAAAATTCATTCTCCATATAATCTGCTTTTACTTATTCGTCCGGGATGGACAAATTCAGGATCCCGTTTTTCAATGCTGTAAGCACTTCCGTTATCTCCTCCCTGGTATTGTATGCATGAAGGCAAAAACGCAATCGTTCTTTGCCTTCTGGCACGGTAGGGGATAAGATGGGGCGTACGTCAAAATTGTTACTCCTGAGCTCCCGGGAAACTTGCTTTGCTGCCGTATTCCCTTTTATGATACAGCAATGTATGGCGGCATTCCCCGGGGTAAACCAGTTGTCCATGCCAAGGATTTCCAATTGATATTTAAAGAAATTGATGTTACCTCCTAATTGCTGCCTCAAGGCATTTCCCTCAGCGCTCTTATTGGCCTGGTAAGCGGCGATAAGGGTGGCAATACTGTGGGGTGGTAACCCGGTGGAATAGATAAAGCTCCGGGAGTAATTGACCAGGTAACTTTTCAATGCTTCGCTTCCCAGGACAGCCGCACCATGGCATCCGATGGCCTTTCCGAACGTTATGATACGGGCAAATGTTTTTTGGGCCAGGCCCTGTTCTTCTATGAGTCCGGCTCCCCAGGTTCCAAAAATACCCGCTGCATGTGCTTCATCCACAATAAGGCGGTACCCCTTGTCCCAACATAAGGTGGCCAATGCCTTCAGATCAGGACTATCGCCATCCATGGAAAAAACAGATTCAGTGACCACGTAGATGACTCCGTCCGAATACGCCGGGGACCGCCGAAGGGCTGCGGTTATCTGCTCCTGCAGATTATCCGGGTCATTATGCCTGAACTTATAGGTTTTCGCCCTGCTCAATGCCATGCCGTCCCTGATGCTGGCATGGACCAGTTCATCATAAAATACCAGATCTGTACGTTGGGGAACAGCTGAAAGGAATCCGATATTGGCATCATAACCGGAATTAAAGATAAGTGCTGCCTTAGATCCATGCAGGTTACACAACAAGTCTTCTGCCTCCGCATACAACCTATGGTTTCCTGTCAACAACCGTGAACCGGTTGCCCCATTCTGAAATAAATTCCTTTCCTCCAGCAGTTGGATGGCCCTTTTAAAAATATCGGGGTCCCTTCCCAATCCAAGGTAATCATTGGAGGAGAAATCAGCCATGGCACCAGGTACAGTTAAGTGCCTCAATGCATTTTTAGTGCTTCGCTCCTCTAATAACTGCCGTAATTTTTCCGGTATTTCCACCATGCCACAAATGTAGTATTTCCTGTTTTTATATAGTATATTCGTTCGTATAATACCTTCCCGAATGAAATGCAGATTGGTTGAATTCCTTTTGGTACTGATGCCGGGTTTGTTTTCAGCCCAATCCAATACCTATTCCATTTCCTTTGACAATGCGGTACACCATGAAGCCAGCGTGTCTGCGACGTTTCCGGATATTGGGCCCGGTACGCTTTCCCTGCGCATGAGCCGTACCTCCCCCGGGCGTTATGCCCTCCATGAATTTGCAAAGAACGTATACGGATTCACAGCAACAAATTCCAGGGGGGATACTTTGGAGGTAATACGTCCTGATCCGTATCAGTGGCAGGTTCGGGGGCATGACGGAACAGTAAAAATCAATTATACGCTGTTTGCCAACAGGGGCGACGGCACGTATTCCCAGGTAGATGAAACCCATGCCCATCTCAATATCCCCGCTACCTTTATGTACGTCCCTGCCTTACAGGAGCGGTCTGTTAAAGTTACCTTTGAGGTCAGGGAAGACCTGGACTGGAAAATAGCCACCCAATTACCACATGTTTCCGGCACTACGTATTCGGCACCTGATCTGGATTACTTTATGGACAGCCCGGTAGAGATCAGCAATTTTGGCCTCCGGGAATTTGAAGTTGAGTCCGGTGAGAAAAAATATACCATTCAATTGGCATTACACCATACGGGGACTGAAGAGGAACTCGATGAATATTTTGAAAAGGTGAAAAGGGTCGTGTTGGCTGAAAAGGAAGTTTTTGGTGAATTCCCTCATTTCGACTTTGGGAGGTATACGTTCCTGGCATGCTATATACCGAATGCATCAGGGGATGGCATGGAGCACCGGAATTCCACTGTGCTGACCAGTACCCGAAGTCTTTCCGGAGGCGGTATGGAGGGTAATATTGGAACCGTCTCCCACGAGTTCTTTCATTGCTGGAATGTGGAAAGGCTCAGACCCGGATCCTTACAACCTTTCAGTTATACAGAAACAAATATGAGTGGGGAACTTTGGTTCGCAGAAGGGTTTACCAGCTATTACACCGGACTCATACTTTGCCGGGCCGGGCTGCAGTCAGCCGAAACCTATGTGAAGGACCTGGCGGGAACCTTCAATTATGTATGGAATTCCCCCGGAAGGCAATTTTTCAACCCCATAGAAATGAGTTACCAGGCACCCTTCGTTGATGCAGCTACGTCTGTGGATCCGGTCAATACAGATAACACGTTTATTTCCTATTACTCTTACGGGAGCGTACTGGGACTGGCGCTGGACCTGTACCTGCGCAACCTTGACCTGAGCCTGGACGGATTCATGAGAAAAATGTGGGAAAAATATGGAAGGAACGAGGTGGCATATACACTAAAGGACCTCGAGGCCACCCTGACAGCCTATGCAGGGGAGGAGTTAGGGAAGTCATTTTTCAATGACTTTATTTACAGCAGCCAAATGCCGGATTATGATGCCCTGTTTAAAAGTGTGGGTGTGGTCTTGAAAAAAGCTGACAAAAGCCCCTACTTTGGAGCTGCCCTCAAAACCAATAATGAGGGGGGGCTATCGATTGAATCTACTCCGCTTATCGGGAGTCCGTCATATCTGGCTGGTTTGGATAAGGGTGATGTACTACAGGCTTTTAATGGCAAGCCGGTCCCTGAAAGTCCTGATGATTCAAAATTATTTAATGCCTTTCAGGCGGGTGACCAGGTGGAAATACAGTTTGAAAGAAATGGAAAGGAACAAACTACGTCCCTGCTGTTGCAGGATAATCCGGAATATGTGATTGAACTCCTGGAGGCGACGGATGGACTAAAGCCGGCAAAGGAAGTACTTGCCAGGAGAAATGCATGGTTAAATCTTAATTAAATGGACTTACACTTCGGAACGGTACGCAGGGAGTCTGAATTGCAGCAGATCCTGGAACTCCAAAAGTCTAACCTGGCCCAGAACCTCAGCGGGGAAGAAAAAGGAAAAGAAGGGTTTGTGACGGTTGTCCATACGCTGGAACTGCTTACCCGCATGAACGCGAAATTTCCACATGTCATTGCCAGAGATGGCAAAAAAGTAGTGGGGTATACGCTCTGCATGCATCCAAAGTTCGCCGGGGAAATAGAAGTTTTAAAACCCATGTTTTCTGAGATTGAAAGGTCAGACGCCCGGACCAGGGAATTTATGGTGATGGGGCAGGTTTGTATAGACAAGGAATACCGAAAAAAAGGCATCTTCAGAAATTTGTATCAAACGATGCTACAGGTTATCAAGCCGCGATTTGACTGTATCATTACGGAGGTTGACGCAGCCAATGTCCGGTCCCTGCAGGCACATTATGCGGTAGGCTTCCGGGAATTGAAAAGATACCATTCTGACGGGCACGACTGGCATGTGATCTTGCTGGAATAAGGCACAAAAAAAGCCTTCCGGAAGGAAGGCCCTGTTTCTAAGAAGCAGCATCGGTCAATCTGCCAAAACTATTACCTTATTATCTTTCATTTCGACGGTACCACTGCTGATATGCAATACAGTTTTCCCTTTTTCATCCCTTGTAAACCTCGATTCATGTTCTTCCTCGATGGATACAGGCCCGTCAAACTTAACTTTTCCTTCCTGCAGCAAGGAGACAATAGCAGCGTGATTATTCAGCATTTGAAATTCGCCTTCAACACCCGGGACGGTTACTGAATTGACCTCTCCGGAGAATAAGGTTGCTTCGGGTGTAACTATTTCTAAATACATAGGGTTCGTTATTATTTGTATTGCGGTATTACAGTACTAAACTGTTATACGGTCTGTTATCAGGCTTCAGCCAGCATCTTTTCCCCAGCTTCAATCGCCTCCTCGATGGTCCCCTTCAGGTTAAAAGCAGATTCCGGAAGACGATCCAATTCCCCGTCCATGATCATGTTAAAACCTTTGATAGTTTCCTTGATATCCACCAGTACCCCTGGGATCCCGGTAAATTGCTCTGCCACATGGAATGGTTGGGACAGGAAACGCTGAACGCGCCTTGCCCTTCCTACAGCCAGCTTATCTTCTTCAGACAATTCTTCCATCCCAAGGATGGCAATAATATCCTGTAATTCCTTATAGCGCTGCAGCAATTCCTTAACCCTCTGGGCACAGTCATAGTGTTCCTTGCCGAGGATATCGGCCGTCAGGATCCTGGAAGTAGAGTCCAGTGGGTCAACCGCCGGGTAAATACCAAGTTCGGCTATTTTCCGGGATAGTACCGTAGTTGCATCCAGGTGGGCAAATGTTGTTGCCGGTGCCGGATCCGTCAAGTCATCCGCGGGGACATAAACAGCCTGTACAGAGGTAATGGAACCCCTTTTGGTTGAAGTGATCCGTTCCTGCATGGCACCCATCTCGGTAGCCAGGGTAGGCTGATAGCCCACAGCGGATGGCATCCTTCCAAGAAGGGCGGATACTTCCGAGCCGGCCTGTGTAAAACGGAATATATTGTCAACGAAAAACAGTACGTCCTTTCCCTGTCCTTCACCGGAACCATCCCTGAAATATTCTGCAATGGTTAAGCCGGAAAGCGCTACCCGGGCACGGGCCCCGGGAGGTTCATTCATTTGTCCGAAAACAAAGGTTGCCTTGGATTCCTTAAGGGCTTTTTTATCTACCTTGCTCAGGTCCCAGCCTCCGTTTTCCATGGAATGTAAAAATTCGTCCCCGTATTTTATAATCCCTGATTCGAGCATTTCCCGCAATAAATCATTTCCTTCACGGGTACGTTCCCCAACCCCGGCAAATACGGATAGGCCACCATGACCCTTTGCGATATTGTTGATCAGTTCCTGGATCAATACGGTTTTACCTACCCCGGCACCACCAAACAATCCGATCTTACCACCCTTGGCATAAGGTTCAATCAGGTCGATTACCTTGATCCCGGTAAAAAGCACTTCAGTGGAGGTAGAAAGGTCTTCAAACTTGGGCGCTTCCCTGTGGATGGGAAGACCGTCCTTTCCGCCTTTGGGCAGATTTCCAATCCCGTCGATAGCATCCCCGATAACATTGAAAAGGCGTCCATAAACAGCTTCTCCAATGGGCATTTGAATGGAACTTCCGGTAGCGTGAACTTCCATCCCCCTGCTCATACCATCCGTAGAATCCATGGAAATGGAGCGCACTGTATTTTCACCAACATGCGACTGGACTTCCAGAATCAGCGGGGTACCATCTTCCCGGGTTACTTCCAGCGAATCATATATCCTGGGAAGGTCATCCCCGGATTTGAATTCAACATCAACAACCGGTCCGATGATTTGAGAAATTTTACCTGTACTCTTAGCCATTGCTCAAGTATTATTTTAAGATTTACATTAGCGGAAAAGATACCGAAAGTTACGCAGCGCGGGTGTTTTTTCCGGCTGCAAATATAAGATATACTCTTTTAAAAATTCACATTTGTTCCTATTTATTTATACGAAAAGCACCCCCTGTCTGGAAGTGCTTTTTTTAACGGGTATTCCGGGTGCTATTTTCGTTACTGCACGTACAGGCCTGTAAATTCTATCGGATCAACCTTGGGAATGTTGGCACCGTATTTTGTATTGATCACATCAAGGATCGCATTGGCCGCAACTGCGTAGCCCCTTGGTGAAGGATGGATCCCGTCCAGGGAGAAGGCACCCCCGGTGACATAAGCACCTGTAATTACAGCCTCCCCGCCAATGTTAAGCCCATTGGTAGCTATCTCGTTCAAGAGCGCATTCGCATCAAAAAACCCGAGGTCGAACTGCTCGGCCAACATTTGTATTGTAGTATTGAACGCGGCGGTTGCACTGGCAACAGATTCCTGTTCCTGCGGCGTGAGCACCCAATTATCTGCAAGCGCTACCCCTACCCCGTTGACGCTGGAAGGGTTATTGGGGTCTGCCAG
Organism: uncultured Flavobacteriaceae bacterium; assembly: GCA_963756115.1. GTDB lineage: Bacteria > Bacteroidota > Bacteroidia > Flavobacteriales > Flavobacteriaceae > JTS-RE37. Next base: position 1,095,303 of record CAVWMN010000003.1, on the reverse strand, counting down.
GGTTCCGATAAAGCTTCGGGAAGTCAAGACGAGCAGGTCATCAGCAGTGGCTTGCCTGAGTGAAGGCAACCCTAAAGCGGACAAATCTGTCAGGTCTTCATCCTCGAGGACCACGGCATTGTTGGCACTTGCCTGGAAATTTATCGTACGGGCGGCCCTTTCTTCAGCAGAGATCAGTGTCCCGGCTTCTGCCAGCAACAGCCCGTTGTTATAATCCGAATAGGCATCATTTACAAAGCCAGCAGTAGGGGCATCCATCGGGATTGGATTATAGGGGACCGTTGTAAAAAATGGTGCGTCCGTAACGCTTGGAAGGCTCGCTACAACACCATCGGCACCGGTTTGCGATAAGGCCTGGAGGATCCCGCCATATACCTGGGCGAATACATTAGCGTTGGTGATATCATTCCCGCCATAAGTCGCCGGATCAATATTGCCGGTACTATTATGATCTTCACCGGATCCCCCGGATGTTGCATAGGAGAGAACATCATTCGCCCCAATCCAGAGCGTAAAAAATGTAGGATTCTGTGCAAGTGCATCTTCCAGGATAGATGCATTGGGGCTGGATGCCATCCGGGCATAAAAGGGATTGGCCTGCCCCGTTTGTACGCCGGCAACATTACCATACCCATTTGCCAGCAGGTGGAAGCTTTTGGCACCGGGTACCCCCATATTATTAAATGGCCCGGCGACCACCGCTGAAATCTCCGTTGTTGGCGTACCGCCTACATTGTAGGGAACCTGGTTTACCGGGTCAAAGACCAACCGGTTCGGGGCTATCACATTACCACCGAGCAAAAGGCCCCCCAGGTTGTCGCTTGTCAGCGGCTGCGTGAAGACACCGCCTCCTGCCAGGGCAAACTGCTTGGCCAGGATGTTGGGAAATGAATTATCCTGGCCTGTCATATAAAGTGCACCATCTGCGAACCCTGCCGTCAGGGAATTCCCGATTGCCACATAGGTTGAAAAATCTGCAGATCCACTGGTATATACAGGTGGTGTCACCCCGCCACCCCCGGTAGATTCCGGAACAGCCGGAATGGCCAGGATATTGGTATCATCAGTGGAACAAGCAGTGATACATCCTACCAATGCAACGAGGACTATTTTTATGTATAGAGTTTTCATAACGCTGATTTTCTTATGTATTATTGGTTAATCGTCCAGGAGACATAGTACTGGGCACCTATAGTACCTGCTCCGGGTGCACTCACATACTCCTCTCCGAAAATGTTGGCTCCCCCGATCTTGAATACGGATTGTATGCCGGGAACTGCAAGATTGATCTGGGCATCCACAATATTCCTGGAAGGGATATACCCATCCGCGAAGGAAGATTGCCATAAATACCAGTCGTTCCACCTCCAATTGACGTTAAAGCCAAAATTGTTGAAAAGGTCAGTATGCCCAAAGGAAGCTTTCACCTTGTGTTCCGGGGTATTAAAATTAGGCTGGAATCCCGGGTCGCTTCCTTCTACGAAATCGAGTTTGGCATAGGTATAGTTCAACCCCAGGTCAAAATCGCCCAGAACTTTCGTGTTAACCCCTATCCCGCCACCATAGGAATTGATGTCTGCTGTAGAATTGGTGTAGGTTTGAAAAGGTTGGAAATCCCCGTTCTGAAGGGCAAGCAGTGAGAGGCTGTTGTCACCTACCTGCCCGTAGAGCGGTACAAGGACTGTTTTATTGGAAATAAAATCCTGATACGAATTATAATAGCCATTAAGGTCTATAGTAAACTGCCCGATGATCCCCCTGTACCCTACTTCATACGCCGTTATCTTCTCCGGTTGTACAAGCCCAACATTAATGGGTTGCGGGGCACCTGCATTCACCGATTCCAGGCTAAAGGCATTGGTGTAGGCCAGGCCCCCTGAAAGTTGAACGGAAGGGGCACCGACAATGTTTTGTCCATTGGTGCTCAACAACAGGTCTGAAGAGGTAAACCGGTTCAGGTTATCCGGCGCAGAGCCCACCAAAATAGCCGCCCCCGCATCCAATCCTATAAACAAGTCCTGGGTGGTGGGATTACGGAACCCCGTTTGATAGGAAGCCCTGAGGTTGTGCCGCTTGGCTTCATCGAGGGCGTATACCAGCGATATACGCGGTGAAACAAATCCGTCAAACAATTCGGATTTGTCATACCGTACGGAACCGGTAAATTTCAATTGTTCCCCCAGCAATTGTTTTTGTAGTTGCAGATAGGCCCCGTATTCGTTGTAATTAATGGGACCATCAGCATCAGTATAGATGGTGCCGCCTGAATTAAGCGAATATTGCCTCCAGGATCCTCCTATCATGATATCGGCAAAATCGGACGTAAGGTGTGCCAGGTTATAGTTGGCATCCACATGGTATATCTTGGAATTGTCTATAAACTTAGACCCGGTAGTAAGGTCTCCATCTGAGGTTATTTTTTCCAGGGCACTGTTAAATTCAGGAGTTCCAGGCACATACCTGCCCGTATCAGCTGCCTGGCGGGCAATCGCATGCCCCTGCTCATCGCTTACCGCAGGATTCAGGAACCGTGCTGCCAGATAGGCCCCGGCATAATCGGTGAACCACTGCCGGTCGCCTTTCCATTCCCTGTTGATATTGATTGCCGTAAAGCGGGTATCGTAGGAATTGCCAGCCTTTTCCGCAGTAGTGTAACCCCGCACAAAGAAGTTATCATTCCGGATCTCCAGTTTGTGTTGTTGCATAAAGAAATCCTTTATGGAATACCGGTTAGCTCCCTGGTAAATGGTGTTGCCACGGCCGAGCTTCGTGTTCCATAAGATCTCAAAGTCATCAGCCCAGGGCTTGAAATGAACGCCAAAATCGGCTTTCAGGCTTTCTGCATCGTAATCCATAAGGTCCCGCTCTTCGTATCCTGTACGTGTCACCCTGGCAGAACCAAAGTCGGTTGCAACCGGGATGGGAAGGTTTTCTGCCGCTATCTGGTCAAAATCAAGGGTGGTTCCCACCTCATCGCCATAAATATTGAGCCCATTGTATGCCGGGTCTGAACGCGTCCTGCCCGGCATATCAAAGTCGGTATAGTCCGTTGAAAACCATTCTGTTCCCTTCAGGAAGGAGAGGGAGGCCTTCACCGCAAAGGTTTCGGTAAAGGCGTGGGCCGCACGGATACCAACATCCACGAAATTATTATCACCGGCATTGGTACTGGAGGTAATGCCTGTTTTACCATAAAAACTGATCCCCCGGAAATCGAAGGGGTTTTTACTGGTCATAAACATAATCCCGTTGAAAGCATTTGCTCCGTATAAGGCGGATGATGCCCCTGGCAGCAATTCCACAGTATTGACATCGAGTTCGGACATCCCCAATAAATTCCCCAAAGGAAAGTTCAGGGCCGGCGAAGAATTATCCATCCCGTCCACCAGTTGCATAAACCGGTTATTGGCAAACGTTGCAAAACCCCTTGTGTTAACTGACTTAAACGTGAGGCTGTTCGTATTCAGATCGATGCCTTTCAGGTTTTCCAGGGCATCATAATAGGAAGGGGCCGCTGCAGCCTGCATGGTCTTGATATCCATCCTTTCCACCGTTACCGGGGATTCAAATATGCGTTCCGGGGTCCTGGAGGCGGATACTACAATTTCATCCAGGAGGGTTTGTGCCTCGAGCAGGATGACCGCCAGGGTTGGGTTATCCGTAGTCACCTCCGCGGTTGCGTCTGAATAGCCCAAACTGGTAATACGCAACTGAAAAGGGGGTGTTTCTGAAGTCTCAAGCGTAAAATTACCGTCAAAATCGGTGGTTGTTCCTATTGCCTTTCCAATGATCACAATATTTGCACCAGGGATGGCCTCTCCATTTTCATCAGACACATTGCCTTTGACCACCGTCTGCGCATGCAGTCCCATTCCTACCAGCAGGAAGGATAAAAATAGTAAAGTTCTCATTGTTTTTAGGATTAAGTTAGTTCTCAGTCAATAGCAAGATACCGCTTTTTTTGTATCAAAAGTGCAAAATTCAGAAAAATTATGCATGCATAGTATCTACTGGCATCCCCCGCCAACCCTGATACGGCTGGGTGCATTCGTTCCATAAAAAAAGGCAATCACGGGAATGATTGCCTTTAACAGGATGTGTATTTCAAATGGATTATTCCACCGTTACAGATTTTGCAAGGTTCCTTGGCTGATCCACATTGCAACCCCTCATAACAGCGATATGATAGGATAAAAGTTGTAAGGGAATGGTGGTCAGTAAAGGGGTAAGACTCTCGAGGGTTTCCGGTACTTCTATGACATGATCGGCCAATTCCCGTACCTGGGTATCCCCTTCGGTGACAATGGCGATTATTTTTCCCTTTCTGGACTTTATTTCCTGGATATTGCTCACCACCTTCTCATAATGCCCCCTCTTGGTCGCAATTACGATCACCGGCATTTGCTCATCGATAAGGGCAATCGGCCCGTGTTTCATTTCGGCTGCGGGATATCCTTCAGCATGAATATAACTGATCTCTTTTAATTTCAGCGCACCCTCCAGGGCTACCGGAAAATTGTAACCCCTCCCCAGATACAGGCAATTTTCTGAGTTTTTATAAGCTGTGGCAACCTTTTCCACCAAGGGGTTTGATGCGAGTGCCTGCTGGACCTTGGCTGGGATGCTTTCCAGTTCCGTAAGAAATTCATGGAACTTAGATGCTGGAAGCAGCCCTTTCTCCTGTGCCAGTTTTAAAGCCAGCAATGTAAGGACTGTGATCTGTGTTGTAAATGCTTTGGTGGATGCGACCCCTATTTCCGGGCCGGCGTGGGTATAGGCACCCGCATCCGTTTCCCGCGCAATTGATGAGCCTACAACATTACAAACGCCAAACACAAAAGCACCCCTCTCCTTTGCCAGTTTGATAGCAGCCAGGGTATCGGCTGTTTCGCCCGACTGCGATATGGCAATGACCACATCCTTCTCGGATATTACAGGATTCCGATAGCGGAATTCAGAGGCATATTCAACCTCAACCGGTATCCGTATCAGATCTTCAAATATATATTCAGCAACCAGCCCGGCATGCCAGGATGTACCACATGCCACTATTATAAACCTGTTTGCATTCAGGAACCGCCCAAGGTTTTGGTCTACCCCCGCCATTTTGATGATCCCCTGCTCTACCCGCAGCCTGCCCCGGTACGTGTCCCGGATAGCCCTTGGCTGCTCGTATATCTCCTTGAGCATAAAATGCTCATATCCGCCCTTTTCAATTTCCTCCAGGTTCATCTTCAATTCCTGGACCATGGGGTTGGAAATAGCATCGTCTTTTATAGTGCGTAACCTCAATTCCTTCCCCAGCCGTATAATAGCCATTTCCTCGTCTTCGAGATATACGGCATTCTGGGTATATTCAATAAAAGGGGTAGCATCGGAAGCGATAAAAAATTCGCCCTCGCCGATCCCGATGGCTAAAGGGCTGCCCAGTTTGGCGACAACGATCTCATTCGGTTTTTTCTTATCAAATACTGCTATGGCATAGGCCCCAACGACCTGGTTCAAGGCAAGCTGGACCGCTTTGCCAAGCTTAACGTTCTCCTTTAGCTGAACTTCCTCTATCAGGTTTACCAGAACCTCCGTATCGGTATCCGACTGGAAAACATACCCGCGGTTGGTCAACGCCTTTTTAATAGACTCATAATTTTCTATAATGCCGTTATGGATAATTACCAGGTCACCGGAATTGGAGTAATGTGGGTGCGAGTTTACATCATTCGGTACCCCATGGGTAGCCCAACGGGTATGACCTACCCCAAGGCTGCCATTAAGGGGTATGGTGGTATCAGCTTTACTTTTTAATTCTTCAACCTTTCCTTTTGTTTTAGCCAGGTTGATGACCTCGCCGTCATACAAAGCGATACCGGCACTGTCATAGCCGCGGTACTCCAGGCGCTGCAGTCCTTTCATGATTATGGGATAAGCTTCCCTGAAACCAATATATCCTACTATTCCACACATATATTTCGAAAATTATGTATTCCTGAGGGCCCCACTGAAATGACCTTTCCCCTGTTCCGTTATGTCAAAGCTATAACGAAATATTTATTTAAGTGGTATAAAATTAGTTTGCATTAGTTGGTCTCGGTATAGAAAATCTCAAGTTTGAGCTTTTTATCCGCTTCCGCCACGTTGCTTCCATACAGGATTGTACTCAGCGGGGTGATGGTCGCGCTAACGGGAATATCTTCTTCGATATTCCCAGCAAGCATGGTATTGGATGCCCCGCCAATACGGATATCGGGTGTAAGCATCAGGCCCAGCGTGGCATTTGCGGAATCCCTGACCACCATATTGTTCATATAGTCCGTGATACGTACGGTGTATTTGGTCCCTTTGCCATCCGCTTCTTCCAAAAAGCCATCATAATTTAGATAGAGGCCATAGGCCGTCTCCGCAACAGAATTTTCTGTTGCCTGATTATATAGCGGTTGATTGGTTTCGGCATTATACAGGTACAATCTCGGAGGTTCAATCGCTGCACCCGCATTGTCCAGTGCGCTCCGGTCTATATAAAAAACCAGGTTGGCTTCATTGATGATCCAGTTGTTGGCTTTGATCTGGTTCAGGATATCTTCCCCATTAACCTCATCAAATAATTTTACTTCAGCGTAGGAGCCGGCACCACCTTTCAGGTAGATCCGTGATGCATTTGCACCGGTATCCATGGCATCGGTGATCTCTGCCGGGTAGGCCTCATTGATAAGTGTATTGACCGCATTCCCGGCAATAGCGGCACTGCCGCCCCCCGTAATGAGGTTCAGGACATACTTCCCGTCTTCTTTTACAACTTCCCCGTCTGTTACTTTATCGAACTCATAATCAATGGCGATCTCTGATTTCGTAATATCCAGCAATAACAGGATATCATCCGTCAAAGGGGAAACGGACAAATGTATCCCCCGGAAAAATTCATTGAAATTGGTAATGCTCAGTAATTCGGGTTCCCCTTCCTTGTCCAGGATATTTGCCTGAAAAAACCCGGGATCAAGTGTAACCCGGATACCCGGTTCAATGATCTGGGGGCTTTCCAGGGATTCATCTTCTTCTGTTGCCGGGTCATCTTCCTTGAATATAAGTGTTTGTTCATCGGTAATGGTGACCGGCCCATCAAACAATATTTCTGATGCAGGTGAGAATTCCTGTGTTGAATAATATTCCTGGGCTTCCTGAAAATTTGTGTTCGGATCCAGATCCCTCAGGAAGAAATCAGACCGTGCCACCTTCAGGTTAAAGGGTTGCTCCCGGTTACCGTAAATACTGTCCAGGTCGCGTCGTACGGGATACCGGTTGGATGGGGTATCCGTGTCCTCTGCATCATTGATACCGTCCCCATCAGTGTCTTCATTCAGGGGATCGGATCCTGCCAGCCGCTCTTCATTGTCGGTAAGACCGTCACCATCACTGTCACTGTTGACGTCATTGGGGTCGGCATCAAATTCATCCGCCACCCCATCCAGGTCGCTGTCGCCTTTACTATTCCGCAGGTAAGGAATATACAGCGTAACTTCCTTTACGGTTTCATTTTCTTCAATGGTAGCATCCGAGTCATCCGATGCAGAACCATCTTCAGTTACCTGGGAATACAGCCCAAAGGAAGGGTTCCCCGGGTTGGTACCTGTAGCGGATTGCATTCTGACCTGCGAAGTGATGCTGGCTGTAGTCCTGCCATAGACAGGGTCATTAAAAACCCCCAATTGGTATATCGGTAGTTTATTGGTCTGGACAGCTGTGATTTTCTTATTGTAGGCGAAGACGTCGTAAGTTGCTTTACCGGTGGTAAATGGCTCACCCCCTATTACGGAATCCCCGATCGTTGTCAAATCTTCCTGGCAGGATAAGGCACCCAGCAATACGATACAAGCTGACACACCAGCATACAGTGGTCTAATCAAAAAATTCATCCGGATTAATTTAAAACTTCGGTGTTATAAAAATTTGCATATGCTTCCTCAAATTCTTGAATGGAAACATAGGGCAATACAGGGATTTGAAGGTTGGCAATATAATCCTGTAAATCTTTTGGAATATCTTCCGCGGCTAAAATAACCGCATCGGAAAAATCTACCGCGACTTTTAACAAATTATTATAGGTAGGTGTGCTGATATGCGCAATGCTTGTTTCATCGATCCCATCGAATGCGATCTTGTTCTTCAGGTTGGTATCCAAATTTCCTTCGAAACTCTTACCATAGACCGATGTAACTATTTTGCTGTCTGCAAAAAGGGGTTCATCTGCATAATATCGCCTAAGATATAGCGGTAATAAGGATGCCATCCACCCCTGTACATGGATGATGTCCGGGGACCAGTTCAATTTCTTGACCGTTTCCACAACCCCTTTCGCAAAGAAAATGGCCCTTTCATCATTATCCGGGAATAATTCGCCATTTTCATCGGTAAACGTTGCCTTTCGTTTGAAATACTCATCATTATCAATGAAATATACCTGAATCCTTTCTCTGGGTATAGATGCAACCTTAATGATCAGCGGCATATCCATGTCATTGATAACCAAATTCATGCCTGATAAGCGAATTACCTCATGCAATTGATGTCGGCGCTCATTGATATTTCCATACCGTGGCATAAATATGCGAATCTGGCCCCCATTGCTGTTGACCATTCTAGGCGCTTCATAAGACATTAAGGAAACTTCATTCTCGGGTAGGTACGGCACTAATTCAGAAGATACAAACAATATCTTTTTACCATTCATAAAGGATCTTTTTTTTTATCGGGAAAACGTAGCTGCAAAATTACAAAAATTATGCAGAATAGCTGTAATTATAGTAAGTTTGCTCGCCTTTAAGAACTACAATGCGGGTATTTCATTCAAAAAGCAAACTGAGAGAACATTTAGGGGAAATGGAACCCGGAAAATGCAGTATCGGATTGGTACCTACAATGGGAGCCCTGCACCCGGGACATGTTACCCTGGTCAGACAGGCAGTATTGGAAAATTGCCTGATCGTGGTGAGCATTTTTGTAAACCCTACACAGTTCAATAATCCGGAAGACCTTAGAAAATACCCTAAAACGCTACAATCAGACCTGGTGCTCCTGGAATCGATACCGGGGCAGATCGTGGTATTTGCTCCCAGCGTGGAGGAAATGTATCCGGATGATGTTGCTTCGGGCACGTATCATTTTGATGGTATGGAGGCCTCCATGGAAGGCAAGTACCGGGAAGGGCACTTTGACGGTGTCGCAACCGTCGTGGAAAAACTCTTCCGGATTGTGGAGCCGGAGAAAGCCTATTTTGGCGAAAAGGATTTTCAGCAGTTACAGATCATCCGGAACCTGGTACAGAAATTACAACTCCCGGTGGAAATTATCGGTTGCCCGATTGTCAGGGAACCGAATGGCCTTGCGATGAGCTCCCGCAATGAACGCCTGAGCCCAGCCGGAAGGAAGGAAGCAGCCACCATTTATAAAACACTCCTGCTGGCAAAAGAAAAGTTTGCAAAAGAAAGCGTTTCCCGTGTAACCGGATGGGTCTCCCGGCGTATAAGAGAGCATCCCCTCCTCCGGCTCGAATATTTTGAGATCGTGAACACCAATACGTTATCGCCCGTTAAAAGAAAACGGAAAGACGGGTCCTATAGGGCGTTTATAGCGGTATATGCCGAAGGGGTACGGCTAATTGACAATTTAGCCCTTTAACGCAAATTTAAACACCTTGTAGCCCTAATTACTTAATTTTGCCCGATGCAGATAGAAGTTCTAAAATCCAAAATTCACAGGGTTAAGGTCACAGGTGCCGACCTTAATTACATTGGAAGTATTACGATAGACGAGGCCCTGATGGAGGCGGCGAATATTATACAGGGGGAAAAAATACAGGTCGTTAACAATACGAATGGCGAACGCCTGGAGACCTATGCTATCCCGGGACCCCGGGAAAGCGGGGAAATAACCTTAAATGGCGCTGCAGCCAGGAAGGTAGCTGTGGGGGATATCCTGATCCTGATAACCTATGCCCGAATGGATATAGATGCTGCCAGAAAATTCAATCCGGCACTGGTTTTTCCGGATGAAACCACAAATCTCCTGCACTGATTTTGACGAAAAACGTAAAAAAAACACTGAAAATAGTTCTCCCAATTGTCCTGGGGGCTTTTTTAGTATGGTATTCCTATAACTTTACCACCCCTGAAGCCCGAAAACAAATTCTCCGCTATATACAGGATGCTGATTTGTTTTGGGTAGCAATATCCATAAGCCTGGGTATCCTCAGCCACATTTCCCGGGCAATCCGCTGGAATTACCTGTTGAAACCTATGGGCTACAGACCAAGGGTCACCAATAATATCTTCATCATCCTAATCGCCTACCTGGCGAACCTGGGCATTCCACGGTCAGGTGAGGTTTTACGGGCTACGGCATTGGCAACGTATGAAGAGGTGCCATTTGAAAAGGGATTCGGTACGATCGTAACCGAACGCATCATCGATCTCCTGATGCTGCTGTTCATAATAATAGTGGCCCTGTTTTTACAAACCGACATAATCCTGGAGATACTGAAAGCGAATGGCCTGAGCCTGAGCCTGGGCTTTTTGTTACTGGGCAGTGGGATCCTCTGTTTGTTTGTCTTCCTGGCATTCTTAAAAAGGTCCACCTCCGGGGTAGCCCTTAAACTGAAGCGTTTCCTGAGGGGCATGCTGGACGGGGTGCTCAGTATCCTAAAAATGAAAAATAAATGGGCGTTTGCCTTCCATTCGCTCTTCATTTGGTTTGCCTATATTGCCATGTTCTGGGTCATAAAATTTACTGTTCCGGAAACGATGAATCTTTCTCTGGGGCAGTTGCTGGTGCCTTTTGTGGCAGGGGCCTTTGCCATGTCCACAACCAACGGGGGTGTGGGTCTCTATCCTATCGTTGTCAGCAGTTCCCTGGGTATTTTCGGGATTTCGGCTGTCTCCGGGGATGCTTTTGGCTGGATTATGTGGATCTCACAAACCCTCATGGTCATGGTGTTCGGTGCAATATCTTTTCTGGTCTTGCCGTTATTGAACAGGAACTCCTAGCCAAAATACCTATTCATGAAGCATATTGCCACCCTCACCTGTACGCTCCTTTTCTGTTCAGGCCTCTTCTCCCAAGTAAAACAGGAGATTTTTGAATCTTTTAAATTACAGGAGAGAAGGGATGTTAAATATTATTTTCCGGAAGCATACACAGCGGATAAAAAATACCCTCTCGTGGTGGTCCTCGATGGGGAATACCTCTTTGACCAGGTGGTGGCAACCTCCAAATTTTATAGTGCCTTCCAGGGGATGCCCGAAGCGATTATCGTGGGCATATTCCAAAGCAGGGACGATTTGCGATGGGAAGATTGCGCCTATGAGGAGGATACCGGATTACCAACGGAAAAAGGAAAACTCTTTTTCGAATTCCTGGGAATGGAGATCATTCCTTATCTGGCCACCACTTTCAGCGCGGCTCCTTTTAAGATTTTTATAGGTTATGATATCACCGCTAACTTTGGCAACTACTACCTGTTCAAAGATAAATCCCTCTTTAACGCCTTTATCAATATTTCCCCTTTGCTGGCCCCTGAAATGGAAAGCCGTGTCCCGGCCCGACTTTCTGCAATGGATCAGCAGATATTTTACCATCTGATCGTAGAAGGTGAAAACAGCAGGTCTAAAAGCCAAATTCTGGCATTAGACAAGGCCCTGAAGGCAATCGACAATGAATCCCTGCATTATTTTTTTGATGAATATCAGGAGGCCAATGAAATTTCTGTGGCCACATTTGGCATAGGAAAGGCCTGGGACCGGACGTTTGAAATGTTCAAACCAATCAGTCCCAGGGAGTATAAGGAAAAGATCCTCACATCCGAGGAACCGGTTTATAAATACCTGGAAGATAAATACACCATGATCGAAAACCTTTTCGGTTTCGAGAAAAGGGTGGAACTCAATGACATCATGGCGATATATGCGGGATGTAAGAAAAAAGAGGATTTTGAATCCCTAAAACCATTGTCAGATTTGTGCAAACGGGAATTTCCAAACACCATGCTCGGATTTTACTTCGAAGGTGAATACTATGAAGAACTGGGGGAACCCAAAAAAGCCCTGAGGACATTTGAAAAAGCCTTTGGAATGGAAGAGATCGATTTTCTCACCAAAGAAATGGCGCTGGAGAAAATGGACGCCCTCAAGGCCGATTTTGGTTTCTGATTCGCTTTGACCAAAGCCGGGACCGGCTTCCGGACACCTCAAAAACGCTCAAATAGTACAATATCTCATCAATAGCCCGTATCTTCTAAACTTATTTTATCTTCGCCATACCCTAAATCCCGGGTTATGGCCAAAACCAAAACAGCTTTTTTTTGTCAGAACTGCGGCACCCAGTATGCCAAGTGGGTAGGTCAGTGCAGCGCATGCAAAGAATGGAATACGGTGGTGGAAGAGGTGATCCAAAAGGATGAAAAGGCATCCTGGCAAACTTCTGCACCCGGTTCCCGGAAAATTGCAAAACCCCTGAGGGTCCGGGAGATCAGCACGGAAAAGGAACTCCGGCTGGACTGTAACGACCTTGAATTCAACAGGGTACTCGGTGGCGGCCTTGTACCCGGGTCGTTGGTCCTTATCGGAGGAGAACCAGGCATCGGTAAAAGTACCCTGATGTTACAAATAGCCCTGAAACTCCCCTATAAAACGCTCTATGTTTCCGGGGAAGAAAGCCAGAAGCAGATTAAAATGCGGGCTGATCGCATTCACCCTGACAACGATACCTGTTTTATACTTACGGAGACTAAAACCCAGCATATCTTTCAACAGATCGAAAGCCTGGAACCAGACCTGGTAGTGATCGATTCCATACAAACGCTGCATTCTGACTATATCGATTCCGGAGCCGGGAGTATTTCTCAAATCCGGGAATGCACCGCAGAACTGATCAAATTTGCCAAGGAAACGAACACCCCGGTGATCCTGATCGGCCATATAACTAAAGAAGGCAACATTGCGGGCCCGAAAATATTAGAGCATATGGTGGATACGGTTCTGCAATTTGAAGGGGACCGCAATTATGTATACCGTATCCTCAGGGCCCTGAAAAACAGGTTTGGATCCACCGCTGAACTAGGCATCTATGAAATGCAGGGAAATGGGCTCCGGGAAGTGAATAACCCATCCGAGGTGTTGATCTCCAAAAACGATGAGGGATTAAGCGGGACGGCCATCGCCGCTACGGTGGAAGGCATGCGTCCATTGATGATAGAGATACAGGCGCTCGTTAGTACGGCCGTATATGGCACCCCGCAGCGGTCTGCCACGGGTTATAATGCCAAACGCCTGAACATGCTGTTGGCCGTACTCGAAAAGCGGGCCGGTTTTAAGCTGGCAGCCAAAGATGTATTTCTCAATATCACAGGTGGCATCACTGTTGACGATCCGGCGATCGACCTGGCCGTGGTAGCATCCATCCTTTCCAGTAATGCTGATATATCCATCCCAAAAGGTACATGTTTTGCTGCTGAAATTGGGCTGGCCGGCGAAATCAGGCCGGTACAAAGGGTAGAACAGCGTATCCTGGAGGCAGAAAAACTGGGGTTTACTTCCATTTATATTTCAAAGAACAATAAAATTACCCGCAGAAATTCCCGGATCAGCATTGAACTGGTATCCCGGATAGAAGAGGTAGTCAGCACCCTTTTTGTATAAATGCGTACTTTAATCCTTCCTAAAATATTCGAGATGAAAAGCTTTGTCCTACTCCTGTTTGCTGTATGCCTTGGTGGCTGTAAGCAATCTCCCTCCAAAGCTCCGGTGCAGGTTCCGGATCCATCGGAGGAATACCTAAGTTTTAAGGACAGGGACGACCAGTGGACCGGAGGCATAAAAATGGTGCCCATCACCACCCCAAAAGGCAATTTTAAGGTCTGGACCAAACAAGTAGGGAATAACCCCACTAAAAAGGTATTGCTCCTGCATGGTGGCCCGGGCATGACACATGAATTGTATGAATGTGCAGACGGGTATTTCCCACAGGAATCCATTGAATATATTTATTATGACCAGCTGGGTTCCTATTACAGTGACCAACCCGATGATCTCAGTTTATGGGATACAGCAAGGTTTGTCGAAGAAGTGGAACAAGTTCGCAAGGCCCTGGGTTTGGATAAATCCAACTTTTTCCTGCTTGGGCAGTCATGGGGAGGTATCCTGGCCATGGAATACGCTTTAAAATATCAAAAGAACCTGAAAGGCCTAATCATTTCGAATATGATGAGCAGTATTCCGGAATACAATCGCTATGCACAGGAAATACTTGGCCCCCAACTGGACCCGGATGTCTATAAGGAGGTAAAGGATTTGGAAGAAGCAGGGGATTTCCGGAATCCGAGATATGGGGAATTGCTTTTTGAATATTATTACACCCAACATTTTCTAAGACGTCCTGTTGACCAATGGCCTGAATCGGTAATGCGCACACTAAAACACGCCAATAACCAGGTATATGTACATATGCAGGGCTATAGCGAATTCGGGATAACAGGTGACGCTACCCTGAAGGACTGGGACATCAGTGGCCGCTTAAAAGAACTGTCAGTCCCAACGCTTGTAATAGGTGCGGGGCATGATACCATGGATCCGGCTCATATGGAATGGATGTCCAAAGAAGTAATGAACGGGCGGTACCTTTTCTGTGCAAATGGCAGCCATTTATCCCAGTATGATGACCAGGAAACCTATTTTAATGGCGTTATACAATTTATCCTGGACGTGGATTCCCAAAAATTCTGAAATGTCAGGGGGAAGGGTTTGGGATTTCATTATGGATAGCATCTATCCCCTGTAGTACTTCTTCCTCCAGTACAATATCGATACTGCCTATATTTTCCTTTAATTGTGCCATACTCGTTGCACCTATCAGCGTACTGGTTACGAAAGGCCGGGAATTTACAAAAGCAAGGGACATTTGGGTCAGGGACAGTCCATTTGCCTGCGCCAGATCGTAATATTGACCGGTAGCACGGGAGGCATTGGCGCTGCTATACCGTTTATATCCGGGGAACAGGATGATCCTTGAATTTGCCGGTTTCATCCCACCCATAAATTTCCCGCTAAGCACCCCAAAACCAAGTGGGGAATATGCAAGGAGCCCGATTTTGGATCGGATGGAAATTTCAGACAGGCCAACTTCATAGAGCCGGTTGAGCAGATTATAGGGATTTTGTATGGTTATCATCCGGGGTAGGCTTGCATGTACCTTAGCTTCTTCTAAAAAGCGCATGGTTCCCCAGGGGGTTTCATTGGAAAGGCCCACATGTCTAATTTTCCCTTCCACCATAAGGTCGCGCAGCGTTTCCAGTACCTGGTGAATATTATCTTCCCAGTGATCGGAGGCGTCATGGGAATAGCCGCGCTTCCCGAAGTAATTCGTAGCGCGTTCCGGCCAGTGTAACTGGTAAAGGTCTATATAATCGGATTGCAATCTTTCAAGGCTCCCTTCAACGGCCTGGATGATGGATTCCCGGCTGAATCCTGTTGTTCGGATAAACCTGGTAAAATCTGCTTTCCCGGCAATTTTGGAAGCCAAAATCACCTTATCCCTGTTACCGGTCTTTTTAAACCAGTTTCCTATGATCTTTTCCGTGTCCGCGTAGCGGTCCGGATGTGCAGGGATGGGATACAACTCGGCAGTATCAAAAAAATTAATACCCTTTTCAAATGCATAATCCATTTGCTGGTGGCCTTCCGCTTCGGTATTCTGGCGACCCCAGGTCATGGTTCCCAGGCATAGTTTGCTTACTTCAAGTTTGGTATGGGGCAACATTGTGTAAATCATGGCCAGTATTTAGGATTATGGATGGCAAATTTAATACTATTTTTCTTACATTTTAAATTCCCCTATCCCTATTGAAACTCAAGAAGTATGGGGCAGTGGTCACTATGCCGTGCCCCGGATAGGATAACGGAACGTTTCAGGCTGCGTTCCAGTGGGTGGTTGACCATTCCATAATCAAGGCGCCACCCTTTGTTATTGTTGCGTGCGTTCGCCCGGTAACTCCACCAGGTATAATTATGGGGGTCCTTGTTAAAATGCCGGAAGCTGTCGATGAAACCATTGTTGATAAAGCCTTTGATCCACTCCCGTTCAACCGGTAAAAATCCGGAAACATTCTTATTGCGGACAGGGTCGTGGATATCGATTGCCTTATGACAGATATTATAGTCCCCACAAATGACCAGGTTGGGATAAGATGCTTTCAGGTTATCTACATAGTCCTGAAAATCCGCCATATACTGGAGCTTATGCCCTAAACGGGCAATATTGGTCCCGGATGGCAGATATAAACTCATAACAGATATCCCCTGGAAATCTGCCCGTATATTCCTCCCTTCAAAATCCATGTACGGTATCCCGGTGCCTAAGGTCACCTGCTCCGGTCGTTCTTTTGATAAGATGGCAACCCCACTATACCCTTTTTTTTGTGCGCTATACCAATAATTATAGCGATACCCGGCTTTTTCAAAGACAGAAAGTTCCAATTGGGCTTCCATTGCTTTTATTTCCTGCAGGCAGACCACATCGGCATCAACCGTTTCCAGCCAATTTAAAATGCCCTTTTTCAGGGCTGCACGTATTCCATTTACATTGTAGGATACTATCTTCAAACCTCCTGAATTTTACGCAAAAATAAGAAATGTTGCGGCAATACCTGATCAGCGACCTAAATGTCGGTTCCTGATGGCCTCCATAAACAGCCTGATCCTGATGGGACTGAAATGGCTGGAATTTAACGCGTAAAGGAGTAAGCCAAACTAGTTGAATTAGCGATTAATCCTTACTTTTAGCCCCATTAAAATGAGCATGAAACACCTCTATATCGCCTTGGTCCTCAATGGCTGTCTTTTTATGGCTTCAGGACAGGATACCCCCAAAGATTCCATCATATACCTGCAGGAGGTAATTATCTCGGACCCATCCCAAAATAAGGCCGCCACGGGCATTACGCCTTCCAATGTGATCCGGGGTAAATTTTTTCAGAACCAGAGCCCGGTAGATCTGGCATCATCCATCAACCAGATTTCCGGCGTATACATGCTCTCCGGCGCTCTGAATACGAATAGGGTTACCATACGCGGCGTTGGTGCAAGGACCCCTTTCGGTACTGATAAACTCCGGCTGTACTTTAACGACATTCCGGTAACGAACGGAACTGGTTTTTCCACGCTGGAAGCCTATGACCTGGAAAGCCTGGAGGCTATCGAGATCATCAAGGGGCCCAAGGGTACGGATTTTGGGGCGAATCTGGGAGGAGCCATGCTCCTGAAAACCCGCGAGGAGACAGCTACCGGAACCCGGCTTGCCAACAGTTTTACAGTGGGGTCTTATGGTTTGGTAAAAAATAATTTGCGGTTTAACCATGCAGGTAAAACCTTTTACCTCGGTGTTCAATATGGCACTATGGATATTGACGGGTACAGGGAAAACAGTGCTTTTAACCGCAATGGGCTATTGTTGAATGCCGACTATACATTAAAGGGAGACCATGTGGTGTCCCTCCTGGTAAACCAGATCAGCTATAATGCTCAGATCGCAAGTTCACTCTCCAAATCAGCCTATGAAGCGAACCCCAGGCAGGCTGCTTTCACCTGGAAAGCTGCGAAAGGATATGAGGACAACCGCTCTACCTTGCTGGGGTTATCCTATACCCACCACCTCGGCACCTCACTTACCGCTACGGGCAGTATGTTCTATACCTATCTGGACCATTATGAACCCCGGCCGTTCAATATTTTGGATGAATTTACAAATGGCTACGGATTCCGGGGACGTCTAAGCGGGCAGTTTAACTATGGAGGGCGGGAGGCGGAATTCACTTTTGGTGGGGAACTCTATAAAGATGAATACAACTGGGGCACCTTTGAAAACCTGTATGAACAAACAAACGGGCAGGGCAGTTTGGCCGGGGAAAGGCTGAGTGCTAACAAAGAATACCGGCGGCAGTTCAATGGGTTCGGAACCCTGACAATGCCGTTTACCAACCGTTTGAACGCACAGTTTGGCTTAGGTATCAACAAAACCCATTATGATTTCCGGGATATGTTCACTACCGGGGCAACTAATAAAAATGCCCGCCGAAATTTCGATCCGATAGTACTCCCAAGCCTGGGGGTTGAGTATTCCCTGGGGGGTGGAAGCAGGGTCTATGCGAATATCAGCCGTGGTTTCTCCAACCCGAACCTGGAAGAAACGCTGACTCCTACCGGTGTGATCAACCCCGATATCGCACAGGAAACCGGCACCAGTTATGAAGTTGGTTCCAAATTGCTGTGGCCGGAAATCCACTTGTGGATGGATATTACCGTCTACCGGATGGATATAAAAAACCTTTTGGTATCCCAGCGGGTAGGCCAGGACCAGTACATAGGGAAGAATGCCGGGCAGACCCGGCATCAGGGCGTAGAATTCCAGCTGGATCACTACGTCAATATCACCTCCAACTTCAGGCTATCCCCCTTTGTTGGCTACACATATAGCGATCATTCCTTCGTGTCTTTTGTAGACGGGGATGCCGACTATTCAGGAAATCCACTCACCGGGGTTCCCGGTCACCGGCTTCAGATGGGGGTGCGGCTCGACTATGGCAAGTCGTTTTACTGGAGCAATACTTACCAGTACGTTGGGGGCATACCGCTGACCGACGCCAATACCCTGCAGAGCGAGGCCTTTGGATTATTGAATTCCAGGCTTGGCTATACCTATAAGGTTTCGGAACGGGTTTCAGCCGGAATAGACCTCGGGGCCAACAACATATTCAATGTCCTGTATGCACAATCTGTCCTGATCAATGCGGTTGGTTTTGGGGGGGCAGAACCCCGGTATTACTACCCGGGTAATAACCGGAATTTTTACGGCGGCCTGCAAGTGCAGTATGCCTTTTAAGGTTGACGTTTAGGAAGTAACTCCGGCTTGGTTTTCTGGCTAGTTTTGGTATATTCCAGTCAATTTTTATTATTTCGTATAAATTTTAGTATAAATATGACCCTTTTTATAGATATGGACGAAGTCCTGGCCGACACCTATAGTGCGCATATCAGCCGCTATAACCAGGATTATGAGGAATCGCTGTCCATCACCGAATGCCTGGGCAGTGAAGTATGGCAGAAAGTGCCGGCAGACAGGCAGTGGAGTGTGCGGAAACATGCGAGTACCCACGGCTTTTTCAGGGACCTTGTCCCTATTGAAGATAGTCGGGAAATAGTAAAGGAACTGGCAGGAAAGTACCAGGTTTTTATCGCTTCTGCTGCCATGCAATTCCCCAATTCGCTTATAGAAAAGTCGGATTGGCTCGATGAACATTTTCCATTTATCCCCTGGAAGAACAGGATCCTCTGTGGGGATAAGCACATCCTACGGGGCGATATCCTGATCGATGACAGAAGCTATAACCTGGACTGCTTTGCGGGAAGGAGTATATTGTTCACCTCCCCCCATAATATACATGCCGCGGGTTATGAACGCGCTGACACTTGGCAGGATATCGCCAACAAGTTGCTGTAAGGATCAGAGGGCTTTTTTCAGCCAGTTCTTCATGTCCACTGCTTTGTGGATAATTTCCGGCAGGTTTTCGATGACCACTCGTTGCTGTTCCATGGTATCCCGGTGCCGTAAGGTCACTGTATTATCTTCCAAAGTCTGGTGGTCTACGGTTATGCAAAACGGGGTACCGGCTGCATCCTGCCTCCTATACCGCCTTCCGACAGCATCTTTTTCATCATAAACCACGTTAAAATCCCATCTCAGTGCCTCAATGACAGCATGGGCCACTTCGGGCAATCCATCTTTTTTGACGAGGGGAAGTACAGCAGCCTTGGTGGGTGCCAAAACAGGTGGGATCTTGAGAACAACCCGGGTAGTACCATTTTCGAGCTCCTCTTCCATATAGGAATTGGATAGCACCGCCAGGAACATCCTGTCCAATCCTATAGAGGTTTCCACGACATAGGGAACGTAGCTTTCGTTTAGTTCCGGGTCAAAGTACTGTAATTTCTTTCCGGAAAATTTTTCATGGTTCCCCAGGTCAAAGTCGGTCCTGGAATGAATTCCCTCCAACTCCTTAAATCCAAAGGGAAACCTGAATTCAATATCCGCAGCAGCGTCTGCGTAATGGGCGAGTTTTTCATGGTCGTGAAACCGGTAATTTTCTTCCCCCAGCCCCAGGGACAAGTGCCACTTCATTCGCAATTCCTTCCATTTTTCATACCATTCCTTTTGGGAACCGGGTCTGATAAAGAATTGCATCTCCATTTGTTCGAACTCGCGCATCCGAAAAATAAATTGCCGGGCTACGATTTCATTCCGGAACGCCTTGCCGGTTTGGGCAATCCCAAACGGGATTTTTAGGCGACCTGATTTCTGTACGTTCAGGAAGTTGACAAAAATTCCCTGGGCGGTTTCCGGGCGCAGGAATAGATCCATGGCGCTGTCCGCTGAAGCGCCCAGTTTGGTCCCGAACATAAGGTTGAACTGTTTCACATCAGTCCAGTTCCGCGATCCCGATACCGGGCAGGCAATCTCCAATTCCTCAATCAGGTTCCGCACATCTGTAAGATCTTCCTTTTCCAGGGATTTGCCCAGTCTTTTTAAAATGGAATTCGCTTTCTCCCTGTACTCTGTGACGCGGGTGTTGGTATCCAGGAACTGCTGCTTGTTGAAGGCTTCTCCGAATCTTTTGGAAGCCTTTTCCACCTCCTTATCGATCTTATCCTCAATTTTGGCAACATACTCCTCTACAAGTACATCGGCACGGTATCTTTTTTTGGAATCTTTGTTATCTATCAGGGGGTCATTGAATGCATCAACATGGCCGGAAGCCTTCCAGGTTGTGGGATGCATAAAGATCGCGGCATCCAGACCAACGATATTCTCATTCAGTTGCACCATCGCCATCCACCAGTATTCCCGGATATTCCTCTTTAACTCAGCCCCGTTTTGGGTATAGTCATAAACCGCACTTAGCCCGTCATAAATTTCACTGGACTGCACAACATAACCATACTCTTTGGCATGGGATATGACCTTCCTGAAAACATCTTCTTGATTTGCCATGCGGCAAAAATAGAATTTTAGGAAGAAGGAATGTAATTTATTTCAATTGAAATTCGGTCGAAATCAGCAGCTTTTCATCTTCGAACACGTTCAGGGTATACATCCCTTCTTCCAGGGATCCCTCCGGGATGGTTATATAATCACAAACATAGACTTCTTCACCCATGAAAAGGACCTCCAACCGCTTGCTATAGATATTTCCGTTTACGGAAATTGTATTGGCATTGTCTTCGATTACGCCCATATTGGGATTAAGGAACTGAAAATAGATTACCCGTTCTTCGCTCCGGGCATTGGGGTTCCCCAAAATGGTCACGCAGCCGCGTAGTTTTTCAATGGTTGATGCTTTGTTCGTTTTTATAGGCCTCTCGCTTCTCAGCCTGAAACCACTTCCTTCCGGATTCTGAAGCTTAAGATAACTCTTGGTCTTGAGTTCTTCGCTTAGTTCCCTGTTCTTTTGCCGCAGCAAAGCCTCTGTTTCAGCAAGTGAACTGCTTTTTCCCCGAAGTTCATCGATCATTTTACGGGTCTCCTCATATTTATCGGAAAGCAGCATATTATTGTATTTGAGGAAGTTATTCTTTAATTTAAGGCTGTCATGCTGCGCTTCCAGTTGCCTTAATGCTTTTTTGTATTGCGTTAATTTACCAACTGTAAAATTGAGTCGCCCAACAGAATCCAGCAATTCCTGAACGCGGTACCGGGAATCCTGAAGTTCTATTTCATTGACCTCATTAAGGGCCGAAAGGCGGTCTACCTCCGTTTTCATCATGGTCAGGTCCTTTACCAGGAGCCCTTTTTCCTCCTCTAAATAGCTTATCTGGGTCCTGGATTGGGCATAGCTATAATAAAAGGCGATTAAAACTCCAATTATCACGGCGACCAAAGCAGCAAGAATAATTTTATAATTGAATTTGTTATCTTGAATATCCATGCAATTAGGGCTAAGTTATAAGTAGGATTATAAACGTAAGATTTGAGGTATTCCAGGCTATCAAATATACTAAATGATATCAACAACCTTATGTTGCCGCACTTGTGTTTTGGATGTAATGCTCGATTATATCGGGGAGAACAGCTCGTTTGTACCCGTTGTCGGAACCAATTACCACTTACCGATTACAGTTATTCGGAGGAAAATGCGGTTGACCGGATTTTTTATGGCCGGGTACAGGTTGCCAAGGCTGCTGCTTTTTTGCTGTATGCTGAAAATGGTATCGTCAAAAACCTGATCCACTATCTGAAGTATAAGAACCAGCAACAAATCGGGGTATTCCTGGGCGATTGGCATGGCGAATTGCTCAAAGATTCCGGTGACCTCCAGGTAGATTTTGTGGTACCGGTGCCATTACATAAAAAAAAGTTGCGAAAACGAGGATACAACCAGGTATCAGAATTTGGCAAACGGCTGGCTTTCCATCTGGGAGCTGCCTTTCTGGAAACCGCACTTTATAAAACTGCCAACACCAAAACCCAGACAAGGAAAAAGCGGTTCCACCGTTGGCAGGCAAATCAGGAATTATTTGCGGTTGCAGATACATCCATGTTACAGGGAGCATCCGTGCTCCTGGTAGACGATGTCATCACCACCGGCTCTACGATGGAGGCATGTGCACGGGCGCTCCATGAATGTCCGGGGATCACGATTTATATCGGTGCCATGGCAGTTGTTCCCTGATTTTACTTATCAGCAAAATAGTCGTTTCTTTGCGCAATATAATCTGAAAATGTCCCTGATAAGCCGAACAATATCGTTGGTATTCGTATGTTTCATGGTACTGGCCCTGCTTCAATGTGCCAAGAGGGGAACTCCGACCGGCGGGCCAAAGGATATCAAACCCCCCGAACTCATACGTGCAGACCCGGCAAACCTTACAACGGAATTCACGGCAAAAAAAATACGCCTTTACTTTGATGAATATATTAAATTGGAGGATATACAAAACCAACTCATTGTATCACCTCCTTTAAAATATGCACCCCAGATAAGCCCGCAGGGAGGAGCCAGCAAAGTAGTAGAGATCATTATAAAGGATACCCTGAGGGAAAACACCACCTACACCATCAATTTTGGACAGAGTATCCTGGATAATAATGAAGGCAACCCAAACAGGTTCCTGACCTATGTTTTTTCTACCGGAAACTATATCGATTCCCTGACCGTATCAGGAGTTATAAAAGATGCATTTAACAAAGAGACCGATGATTTTATAAGTGTTATGCTCTATGAGATCGATACGGCATTTACCGATTCCACCATCTTCAAAAGCCTCCCGAATTATATCAGCAATACGCAGGATAGCACCAATATTTTTAAGCTGCAGAATTTAAAGCCCGGCAACTACGCGATGGTGGCCATGAAGGATGAAGCAAAAAACAACGTTTTTGACCAGAAAACGGACAAGATTGGTTTTATCCAGGATACCATAACGTTGCCGACAGATTCAGTATTCCTGTTAAAAATGTTCAGGGAAATACCAAATTATAGTGTGCTGCCCCCGAGTTTTGCGGCCGCAAACAAGATACTATTCGGGTATACCGGTAAGAGTGTAAAACCCTCCATCGAATTACTGACAGCTATCCCGGACAGTATCCGTACGCTGGTCGCCAAAGAGCGGTTAAAAGACACGTTGAATTTCTGGTTTACACCTTTTCAATTGGATTCCCTGGTGTTTAAAGTCTATAATGAGTCCCAGGCACAAAACGATACTTTTACCGTGAAATCCAGGAAATTGAAAGCCGATTCCCTGGTGCTGAACCCCAGCCACCGCGGTACCCTGAATTTTGAAGAGGATTTTTACATCGCTGCCAATATTCCACTGGTAAAACTCGACACTTCGAAGATATCGATGATGCAATCCGATTCCATCCCCAAGCCGGTCAGCCTGAAGTTGGATAGCCTCGAAAACCGGGTTTTATTTGATTTTGATAAGGGGCCCCGTGAGAATTATAGCATTAAAATGGTACCCGGGGCAGTAATCGATTTTTTTGAAGAAACAAATGACACCCTCTCTCTCATGCTGGGAACAAGCAGTTATGCTGACCTTGGCAACCTGCGCCTGAATCTTGGCGGGGATATCCGGTTTCCGGCCATCGTGCAACTCACAGATGAAAAGGGGATCATGGTCCGTGAGGTCTATCTAACAGAGCAGCGTATCGTAGAATTCAATAATATTGATCCTGCGAAATACTGGATCCGGGTGCTGTTTGATGATAACAAAAACGGAAAATGGGACACCGGCAATTATCTCAAAAAAATCCAGCCCGAAGAGGTTATCTATTTCCTCAAACAATTGGAGGTGCGGGCAAATTGGGAATTGGAGGAAAATTTTAGTATCGGAGGGTAAAATAGTCCCTGTCGTCCAGGAAACGTAATTTTTCGCGGGTTTCCCGTAGGTGGGATTCGTGAAGTGTGCTTAACAGGATGCCCTCTTTGCCTGAAAAGGCGAGGCGTTCCCCCAGACAGTCATATACAGCCGAATGGCCCGGGTATTCGTGGCCATTGGGATCATGACCAATGCGGTTGACCCCAACACAATAAGATTGGTTTTCTATAGCCCGGGCACATAATAGCGTATCCCAGGCATGGATCCTGGGTTTTGGCCAGTTTGCCACAAAGATCAAAATATCATACTGATCGGTATTTCTTGCCCAAACAGGAAAGCGAAGGTCATAGCAAATCATCGGGCATATCCGGAAACCTCGATAATCCAAAACCAATTTTTTTGACCCTGAAGCATACACGGCATTTTCGCCAGCTAGTGTAAAAGTATGCCGCTTATCATAGTATTCATAGGTGCCCGAAGGGAAAACAAAAAACAACCGATTGGTATATATTCGGTTTTCCATGTAGGCAATACTGCCCGTGATGGCAATTTCGTATTTCCGTGCAAGTTGCTGCATCCATTCAAGGGTTGCAGCGCCTTCCTGCTCATTTATTTCTTTTGGCGTCATGGTAAACCCGGTGCTGAACATTTCCGGTAATACAACCAGATCACAATCTTCCGCGCCCTTGACGATCATCTGCTCCAGATTCCGCCGATTCTGCCCGGGTTCCTGCCAAACTAACGGTGCCTGTACCAGGGCAAGTTTAAGGATCCTGTCTTCGTTCATCTCTAACCCTTTATCTGGTTATGGTTCTCCAACAAGGTGGTCAGGGCCGTTAACCCCTGCATGCGGGCATGATCCAGAGCCGTCTTTCCCCGTGCATCCCTGGCTTCGCTATCGGCTCCATGCGCAAGGAGCAGTTTTACAATATATTCACGGTTAAAGGAAGTTGCAAATATCAGGCAGCTCGCCCCCATGGTATTTATGGCATTTACATTGGCACCTGAGGCTATCAGTAATTTGGCCAGGGCATCATAACCCTTAAAACAGACACCCATAAGCGCTGTATTTCCTGAGGCATCCCCAGCATCCACTGCCGCCCCGTTTTCCAGGAGAAAGCCGGCAATATCAACATGGTTGTAATACGTGGCCAGTATAAGGGGGGAAGACCCCCGAGAGTCGCGGGAATGTACCAGTTTTGGGTTTTTCCCGATAAACGCCTGTACAACCGGAAGGTCCCCATCCCGTATAGCATTATAGTACCGATTTATATCTTTATCCATCATCTTAAAAGTATAAAAAAACTGCCATAGATCATCGCGTGTTCTGTACAGTTTATTCAAGCTACAGGAATCGGAGGGATCAGGTATGTTCCTGCCTTTTCCGCTATGCTTTACCGCTTCGAAATTGGTAAAGTGTGGAATATCCAGTTCTTTCGCTATCTCGTAATACACAAACATATCCCGCAGGGACCCCAAGGTAACCATGCGCCAGATAGCCGCACATCGACGTCGGGATGGTTACCGGTTCAAACTTTCCGGTAACTGCGGCCCACTTTTGACATGAAATGCTTCCTATAGCCCACAGGATAGGGTCTGAAGGTAATTACTTACAATAATAACGGGATTTACCCGTTCAAATGAATGCAGTGCTTCCCGACTTTGCAGTGGTATCCCTATGATTAAGAAGGTACCTGAAATTAAAGGCGAAAGAATTGCAGCAATGAAACAAGCCAGCTAGAAACAGCATATGCGTATTGGTATACAATCCGGTTTATAACCCATAAATCCCCCTCTACAAACCCGTCTGAATTATGGATAAGATCTCAAATGTATGTATTATCGACGATGATCCCATCATTATTTATGGCTCCAAGCGACTGATGAAGGAATTGGGTGTCACTACGGACATCCTTGTTTTTAACAATGGCAAAGAGGCTATTGATGCCTTTTCAGCTATGCTGGAGGACGACCGGAAGTTTCCGGAAATCATCTTGCTCGACCTGAATATGCCTGTGATGAATGGCTGGGATTTTCTCGAAAATTTTATAAAGATGCCCTGTGAAATTATCGATACCGTTTCAGTTTATATTATCAGTTCTTCCATTGATCCTATGGACCTTAAGCGCGTTAAGGATTATAAGGTAGTAAATGATTATATACTCAAACCCCTTAAATCGAGGGATCTGCAGGCTGTCCTTGAGAATCTCAAAATACATTGATAATCAATACAAACGGGGTTTAAAATTGCTTGGCAGGATGTCAATACGGATCAGTTCTGCGCAGACCGCTTCCTAAAGTATCGTGATTATACCTCCAAGGGGATGCAAAAAAAGAATGCGATCCCAGGATGAAAACCGGAAGAATAAAGATTGCTCATCGCTCGACTGGAAGCCAGATTAGCACAACTAACTATAAGTAACAATTGGAATCCGATAAAAGCTTTAACATCTACTCTGGCCCTAACGTGGTCTCACTGTTGTTTGCCGCGATCATTATGGCCACCCTATTTGTGATCAACCTGCAGGCACCGATGAATGTGGCCATTGGGGGGGTATACTGTGTTGTTATAGCATACAGCCGGCTACTGCCCGGGAAGTATCCGGAATTCTATGTGGCGTCTGTCAGTTCGGTCCTGGTCATCACCGCTTTTGTATTAGCTGTGCAACCCCCCGGTCTATCCGGGATTTCAGGTGTCAATGTACTGATCGGGTTGATTGCTATATGGGTGAGCACCTACCTGGTGTCGATGGCTAAGCGGGCATATCGGGAGTTAGAGCATGCGAAATTTTCCCTTGAGAAACAGGATAAAAAGCGAACCCTGCATTTAAAGGAAAAGCTTATCGCCTTTGATGCCCGGCCAATCATGCTGGAAAAGGATAACACTAAATTTCAGGGATTACTGGAAAGTGCACCGGATGCCATGGTAATCGTAACCGACCAGGGGAAGATCCAATTCATCAATGCGCAGGCAGAACTCACTTTCGGTTATTCCAGCGAAGAACTTATAGACAGGGAGGTTTCTCTGTTGTTTCCTGAGGACTTCAGTGACTTCCGTACGTTCATAACAACTGAATATGGGAGTCAAGCTATCCTGAACCTGCGTTCCGTAAAGGAATATGATGGGTTCCGGAAAAACGGGCTTGCCTTCCCGACGGAACTCTCATTAAGCCCGCTGCTTACAGAAGATGGCATATTGTATAGCCTGGCTATCCGCAATATTTCGGAAAGAAAAGAAGCCGAATCTGATTACCACAGGGTTTCAGAAAGGTTATCAATTGCCACAAACGCCGGCAGTATAGGGATATGGGAATACAATTTCGAATCCAAAGCCATATATTGGGATGCCATAACCTACCAACATTTTGGCCTGGTTGAAGGCCAGGGCCACGACCTGGACACCTATTGCAAATCGGTAGTTTACCCTGAGGATCTCTTTCATGTCTTCCAGGAGATGAAACTTGCCATTAAGGAAGCCCGGGATGCCCGTTTTGAAGTGCGTCTCAGGCTGCCTGATCAACCGGTGCGTTTCCTGATGATCACCGGGGTCTTTGAGCGCAACGATGCCAATAGGGCTGTCCGGATGACAGGGACCTGCCTGGATATTACAGAGTTGAAGAACGCCCAAATGGGGCTGCAGCGGAATGAAGAGTCCTTTATGGGTGCCTTTGAAAACTCTGCGATAGGCATGTCTCTTGTTGACCTGAACGGCCAATACATGAAGGTAAACGGCAGTATCTGTGAAAGCTTAGGCTATACACCCGAAGAATTAATGGCTCTTACATTTCAGGAGATAACACACCCCGAGGACCTGGACAAGGACCTGAAATTATTGAATGAGACTTTGCGGAACCAACGGGATTCCTATCAGATAGACAAACGGTATTTCCATAAGAACGGAAACCTGGTATACGTGATACTTACCGTAACAGCTGTGAAGGATCTCTACGGGGAATTGTCCCATTTTATTTCACAGATCATCGATATTACCCCGCGGATAGAAGCTGATAAAAAAATGGTGACGCTGGTAGATGTGACAAAGGGCCAGAACGAAAGCCTTATGAATTTTGCCCATATTGTTTCCCACAACCTCAGGTCGCACGCCACCAACCTTTCCATGCTTGTTAATTTCCTCCAGAAGGAGGAAGATGTTGGGGAACGGGAACATATTACCAACATGCTCCTCAGTGCCTCGGAAAGCCTTAACGAAACGGTGGAGCACCTGAACGAGGTAGTGCAGGTGAAATCCAATATCCTGGAGAAACAGAAAAGCGTTAACCTGCTGCATACACTGAGCATCGTAGAACGCAATATAAATGCCTTATTGAATAAACATAGAGTGGTATGCAACATGGATATACCCGAGGCGCACCATGTCCGCGTGGTGCCGGCTTATCTAGACAGCATCCTTCTGAATTTATACACCAATGCCATAAAATACAAGTCTCCTGACAGGGATCTGGTCCTGGATATTTCTTCGCAACAGTCAAACGAAGATATCATTCTCAAATTCAGGGATAATGGACAGGGTATTGATCTTAACCGCCACCGGGAAAATATGTTCGGCATGTACAAGACATTTCATAAACACAAGCAGGCCAAAGGGATAGGATTATTTATAACCAAAAACCAGATCGAAGCCATGCAGGGGAGTATTGATGTTTTCAGTGAGGTTGATGTGGGCTCCACCTTTATTTTAAAGTTTAAAAACAGTAACCATTCAAATAATGAAACCCATGAACCGAAAGATCCCAACAAGTTGTATCATCGATAACGATCCAATTTTTATTTATGGCACCCGGCGGATGATGAAAGAATCATTCTCCTGCGAAACCATCCTGGAGTATCACAACGGTGAGGAAGCGCTGGAGAATTTAATCAGGCGACAGCAGACCGGAGAAGAAATGCCTTCTGTAATTTTCCTGGACCTGGATATGCCCATCATGAATGGCTGGGATTTCCTGGATGAATTTATGAAATATGAAAAACTGGTAGCGCAACAGATCCATATTTATATCATAAGCTCATCCATTGACCCGAGAGAACTGGAAAAAGTAAATAGCTACAAATCGGTAAGCAAGTATATCTTAAAACCTGTTACGCCCCAGGACCTCGAACTGGTCCTTGAAGCACTCAACCCGGTCTGACTTACCGGATCCCTGGGGTGAAATCCCCGGGAGCGGTCTGCGGTAGATTGATAGTCCCTGCAGCGCCCGTATCATTAAAGATCACCCATTCTGAAAAGGTATAAACCGGATTGGCTTTGCGTATTTCCGGATTCCGCAGCGCCCGCCCGTCTTCAAATTCATGGTTGGTCCCGGACCCGTCTTCCCCGATAATACCAAAGGTATCCATAACCATCCCATGGCTGTCTACCAGCTCCAAATTATCATCCCCATTGGAATCGGCAGGGCTGTTGGCGCCTGCACCCAACTGGGGGGCAAACCCGTAAACAGTTTCAAATACCAGAGGGTCTGCAGCAATTGCGATAGCAGACCTGCTTTCAATACTGATGCCGGATAAGTCGAGCACCGAACCTATTTCGGTATTGCCATTTGTGTAACGTCTGAGGGTCCACCCACCCAATTCTATTGGTGTATCCCCGGCGTTATATAACTCCACAAACCGCGCCCCGCTTTCATTGTCCGGATCTGCCAGTTCTGAAATGAATACCGCGTCTGACGTGCCTCCGCTGCCGGTTCCTGTGCACCTGCCCCCCGACAGGTCCAGGTCGCCCGGGTCCCGGAGGAGCAACTGGTAGGTAGTATTTTCCCGATACAGAACTGCTGTCACCGTGCCATTCCCTTCCGGAAGCAATTGTGAATGAAAATCGGAAAAGCCACTGTTCCTGATCAATACCTGCTGCCCTTCACAATCCTGCAACGTTCTCTCGGAGACCTCCCCGGCAAGTGCGTAGGGTAGTCCCAGTTCTTCGGGTACCACCTCAACATCGGCCAGTTGTATCAGGGTGTTGACACCAAAGTCCCCCAGTGTGCTGAGCGTGGCTTGCTGCGGAAGTAGTGTTACGGGAGGTTCACAGGCAGGAAAAAGGTGCTCCTCCACCATGCTGGCCGGTAAGCGTCCCACCCCAAGATTCCCGAAGGAAGGAAAGGCACCACCCAGCTTATATACCCCTTTGCTTTTACCCAGGTACAGTCCCCTGAGCCGGATATATATTTTCTTACCAATTTCATAAAACAAATGGGAATCCCGGAGTTCTATATCTACCTGTAAACCGCGGGACGGAGTTGCGGGACTATCCTGAAAATGCAGGGTGGAGAAAAAATTTCCCGCCTTGTCCGAAGAAATAACATATCCCGCTGCTATCCAATCATCCTGGATCTGGGTGGTTTCGCTGTTATACTGAGCAACCAGATCTGTAAGGGTGATAGTTGCTTCAATATCCTGGTTACATAGTGGATCCGGGGGATTAAAGTTTCCGTCTTTGACGCAGCCGGTCATAATTGCCAGGCACTTCACGAAAACTACATAGTCTCTAATCAAAATGGTTTTTTTCATTTTATAGGTATTTAAAAACTGATCGCCAGGTTCAAAAAAAAGGTACGTCCGGCCCCATACCAGTATTTAGCCCCAAAAGAAGGAGTTCCCCCCTGGTTGTCCGCAACCCATTGACCGTAATTCCCGTTTCGGCTTTGCTCATAGCCTCCCGTTCGGTATACAGCATCAAAGACGTTATTGATACTGGCAAACAAGCTGATGTAGGTCTTTTTGTTCAACCAGGATTTGCCCCCCACAACGTTCAGGAAGTAACTATCATCTAAGGGGTTTTGCTTCAATATACGGGCTACTATCTCCGGGGTAGCTTCGGGGAATGGATTACCGGTTTCGGGATTGAGAATAAAACTCTGTGTCCTCGGGACAGTAGCAATGGAGGCATAGTTCTCGGTCAGGAAATTCGCCGTTACCCCGGCCCACCAGTAGTTGGGATCACGGTAAGATATCCCTATTGAATATGCCTGCTGTGGCCCCTGGGCCAATCTGTAACCCTTCATCCCGGCAATGCCTATGGGTAAGCTCCCAGCTGCAGATTGTAGTCCCGTATCCGGATCATTGCCCGGCACAAAATTTAGGGTGACCTCCGGGTCACTGGCATAAAGCTGCTTTCCTACGGCAGCCACAACCGATACCTTTACGGTGGCAGAAGCCTCATATTCCAGTCCTGCTTCCAGGCCCATATGCAACCGGTCCAGCCCTGTAGTGCTCTCCTGTACAAAATCGGCCCCCAGGCCCGACTCCACATAAAAGAAATTGACATCAGCGGCATGCTGAAATCGGGTATAATATCCGGATATCCGCCCTATCAGATGGGGCAGCCTTACATTGTAGTTTAAATCTGCCGTGGTTATATGCTCATTCTGAATCCCGGGTACAATTCCATTTTGCTCCCGGGGGTTGATAAAAACATCCTGCAATACCGGAGCCCTGTGTACAAATGCACCATTCAGGCTGATCCAGTGCCTTCCCGAAATTTTATAGGTAAACCCAACTTTTCCGCCCGGGCTCCTTAACGGTATCCCCATCCCCTTGCCGGCAGAATGCTCCGGAAACCGCTCATTCAGGAACAGGCCTTCGCGGGAGTAGGTTGTGCTGTTGTAATTGCCGGACAGGAATGCGTTCCACTTATCCCTGTGGACACTTAATTGTGCATAGATATCCCATACCTGCCCCTGCAGCCTATAATTATAGTTAAAAATATCGCCATCCTGTTTTCTGAGCTCGCCTTCCTGATCATTCCGCGTATCGGTAAATGGATCCACATCTTCATGGAATTGGGCCCCCAACAGGTCCCTGATCCGGGCAAAATTATGGGATCCCGTTTTTTGAAAGCCGGCCCCGACTGTTATAGCCAGACTATTCATCGTTTCAAAATTGGCCATCTGGTGAAAGCTGAGTACCTTATCCTCGTTGGTATCCGCATAGAGCACGTACGCCGCCTTCCCATCGGAATTACCGATGGTATTCGCCTGGTAGAGCTTTTCCCACTTGAGTTGGGGATTCCTGAAAAAACCCTCCCTCGCCAGGGAGGCACCAATGAAATTGGCCCCTATCGGACTATTAATATAATAACTGGGCAGGTACCTGTAATACGATGGATCCGGGTTCGGAGCGTTGAAATACCCAAGCCTGGACTTACCCTGGCTGCCAAACTGATATGCAAGTACGGTATTGAGCCGGAGTCTGCCCGACGCATACGCGTGGTTCAGCATCAGTATTGGTTCGGCGATATGCCGTTCCCTGGAATTTCGTATTTCCCTCCCTTGCAATCCCCAGTAAGGATTATATCTGTGACCACCCATTTCATGTACTTCCTCTGTAATGGCTGCTGATAAACCGCGGCGGGTAGTGGAAAATATTCCTGTAAGCATGAGGACTGATTTTGGGTCATAGCGATATTCCAATGCGCCGTAAACCGCATACGCATCGTATAGAGAACCCTCCCTGTAACCTTCCTTCGCCCATCTGCGGGAGGCCGATAAGGCATAGGACAGGCCGCTGTTGCTCATTCCTGAATTCAGG
Source organism: uncultured Flavobacteriaceae bacterium (assembly GCA_963756115.1). Taxonomy (GTDB): domain Bacteria; phylum Bacteroidota; class Bacteroidia; order Flavobacteriales; family Flavobacteriaceae; genus JTS-RE37. Next base: position 1,062,361 of record CAVWMN010000003.1, on the reverse strand, counting down.
GTGGCCATAATCCTGCCCGCATAGGACCTGTTGGACAAAGAGCCCGAGACCCGGATTCCAGGTCGTTGGGCGGAAGGGCTTGTATCTATATAAGTACTGCCCAGTATTCCCCCAAAGCAGCGTGAGGAGGCGTCTAAACCATATGAGAACTCCTGGTTTCGGGTAACATCATTGAGTCCCCCCCAATTGTTCCATTGGGGCCTGCCATCGATCAATTTATTCATGGGAACCCCATTTAACAACACCGTTCCATATTTGGAATCGTATCCCCGCACTTTAAAAAATGCCTGCCCGAAGTCAAATGCGGCCCGATTCAAAAAAACATCGCGTGTAGCCTGTAAAAGCTCGGCGCTACCGATGATCTCTACCTCACCCGATAAATCATCGGAAGCGAGGGTGATGTAAGGATCGGACTTTGCACCGGCCTCTTCCCGTTCCAGATAAAGCATACCCAAATCAAGAAGTGCAGCCCCAAGGGTAACGGGTAACCTCCTGACCCGGTAATCCCGGGCTTCAATCCGGAGTATAAGGTCACCTTTCAGCCTGCTCAGGAGCTCAAACCTTCCTTCCCGGCTGGCAGTCGCGGAGGCATCTCCCTCCAGTTGAACTAGGGCTTGGGTCAGGGGTTCGCCGCTTCCCTGATCCCTGATCTCACCTATAATACGGGTGCCTTGTGCCACAACACAATGCGTTGCCAACAAGAATCCCACATATTTAAATCTGAATTTCATTACAAATTATAATCGTATCAAACAGGCTCATTGAACCCGGACTGGATAAGCCGAAAATACCGAGGGTTTCTGCAAGTTCCTTGCGGGATCGGGATGTATATTCGGGGCATTACCGAACCACCTCTTGTAATGCGCCCAGCAGTGCCCCTTTTTCGAAAAGTTCTTGTTTTGTGGATGAGCATCCTGTGCGGTACTGTTCTGTCGCAGGGCCTGCAGCGCTATAAGATCCGGACAGTAGCCTTCTATAATGTGGAGAACCTGTTTGATACCGTACGCGATTCCCTAATCTGGGACGCAGACCGCACGCCCGAAGGAAAAGACCATTGGACCCCGGACCGTTACAATCAAAAAATTGCGGCTGTCTCCAAGACGATATCACAGATAGGCGCCGAAACAACGGGCAATACCCCTGATCTGGTGGGGTTATGCGAAATAGAGAATAAAAGGGTCCTGGAAGACCTGGTGCGCCATCCCCATCTACGCAAGGAGAATTATGGTATCATCCATTATGATTCCCCCGACGAACGGGGTATAGATGTGGCCCTGCTATATAAAAAAGATGCTTTCTTACCAATTTCCTTTTCAAGCCGGAGATTGTTATTGTGGACAGAAGACAACGAAAGGGATCATACCCGCGACCAACTGGTAGTACAGGGATTGCTGGATAATGAAGAAATTTTTCTGATCGTCAACCACTGGCCTTCCCGCAGCGGGGGGGAAATGAGGAGCAGGCCCTACCGTTTCGCTGCAGCGAGGTTAAACCTCAAAATCATAGATTCCATAAGACGGTTACACCCCTCACCCAGGCTGATCAGCCTGGGGGATTTTAACGATAATCCTACGGATGCCAGTCTCAGGAAAGTGCTTCATGTAAGAGGCTCAGGGGATAGCTTGTCCACGGCAGATTTATACAATCCCATGGAATTTTTATATAAAAAAGGGGTTGGTTCCCTGGCCTACCGGGATCAATGGAGTTTATTTGACCAGATCTTTTTTACAGCAAATTTCCTGGATAAAAAGGGTGGGGGTTACATTTTTTGGAAGGCAGGCGTTTTCAGGCCCTCTTATTTGATTACCCGCACAGGCAGGTATAGGGGGTATCCTTTCCGCACCTACGCAAATGGCAATTACACAGCCGGTTATAGTGATCATTTCCCTGTCTATGCTTTTTTCCTGAAAGCCGGGCCACTACTAACGGCGCGGGCAAAAGGACAGCCTGACTAGCAGGAAGATTCCTACCGGAGGTAACCTCGGGAAAGCAGAATGACACCTGATTCCAGTATTTAATCCTGTTTATTGGGGAAGGGACAACTTGATATTGCGCCATTTAACTTTAATGCCACCACCATCGTGGATCTGCAGCGCAATGGAGCCTTCGCCCTCCCCGATTTTCTCATCGGAGATGGAAACCATTTCAACCCCATTGAGCCAGGATGTCAGCTGGTCGCCACTTACCCTTATCTTCAGGGTGTTCCACTCCCCTTCCTTGAGCACTTTTTCCTTTTCGGGTTCTGGTTGAATCAGCCAGCCCCTGCCATAGGATTCATAGACACCGCCAGTATGCATCCCGGGTGGAGCAACTTCAACCTGCCACCCACTGACTTTCGTGCCTTCAACGGTAGACCTTATAAAGACCCCGCTATTCCCATCAGCCTCCTGGAAAAATTCCAGGGTAAGTTCAAAATCCTTATAATGCTTATCGGTTGCAAGGTATCCATATTGTTTGTCCGGCCCGCTTTCAGAAATCAGCTCTCCGTTTTCAACATACCATTTTTCGGTACCATAGATGGTCCAGCCACTAAGGTCCTTCCCATTGAACAGGGAAATTTCCTGGGCTGGCACAAATCCGGTGAAAAACAGAAGGGTACAAATCAGTAAATTCTTCATTATAGGTTATTTCAATTTAACGTAACTATTTTTTGGGTCTTATCCCCTTTGTGCAACTATCAATGCCTCCGGTTTTCCTGATTATCCGAACCACTGCCCCCACGGGATGCGGCTCATGATCAGTAGTAATCCCAAGCCATAAAATATGGAGATGGCCCTGAATTTTTTATTGGCCTCCATGAACTTTTTGTGCCGGGACCAGCCTATTGTAATGAGAACCACAGCCACAATATTGATAAATGGATGTTCAACCGCCAGCAGCCGTGTTGCCGCCTCCAGGCCACCCATGCCATATTCGCTTACGGCCTGGAAGCCCATTGGCGAAACAAAGTAAAGCAAAAGGCCCAGCACCAGTTGCATATGGGTCAGGATCAGTGCAAAAAGGCAGATCCTAAAATCTTTCTGTAAAGTGAATACCTGGTTGGATACCATTCCCATTATGGCATTGGCAACGGCAATAAACAAAATTGCCAGCACGACATAAGCCAGGTAGGAATGTAAAATGAGAGAATACTCGTATATCATTTGCGCTATGTTGGCTGTTTCATTTTTTAAATGTAACACTTTTTGGGAATAATAAACCCATGATGTTGCCACCATGGGTTTTCCCTGAATGTGATCTCTTAAAAATTATATCGAATGCTGGCGTTCCAGGTCCTTCCAAAGCCAAAGAAGACCTTATTGCTCACGTCTATGCCATTGTAGGTGGGGTTAGACCCGTCTGCAAAGGTATTACTGAGTGATTCCGCGATATATTCTGTATCAAAAACGTTGTTTACATTGACTGCCAGGTTAATGGTATTACTGCCTCCGAATTTGAATTTATAATAGGCGCCAACATCAAAAAGGTTATAGGTGGGAAGTCTTAAGGACCCGTCGTTATCCGGGCTGTCAAAATCCTCCACCTGCAGGAAGGCATAAAGCCTTGAAGCTGTGAACCAATTGGCACTAAGCTTGAGGCTTTCTACCGGACGGACAACCATTTCAACGTTGGAAGTAAACTGAGCAGCATCCCCCACCTTTACATTGTCCAGGAACAGGGTAACATCCCTGATAAAGTTCTGGCTGTCATCAAAAGCCTTCCCGGTAACATTTCCGGCATACTCCCAATCGCCAAGGGACAGCATCCCACGAAGACTTACAAAATCCGAAGCCCTGTAATCCGTTTCAATTTCAATTCCTTTATGGATTTGCTCTACCCCGCTGATATTGGCCACTCCGTTATCTTCGATACTAACATCGATAAATCGGTCCTTCCATGAAGTTCTGTAGACATTGATCTTAGTCCTGAAATCACCCAGGTTCAAACCATAACCCGCTTCAAAGCCCAATATTTTTTCATTGGCCAGATCCGGGTTCAAATCGTTTACGAAATTAACGTAGACTGCATCAAACAAGGGTTGCTTGGAATAGTAGCCTGCATTAACGAAAACGTTGTTGGCTTGATTGATATTTACATTAAGCCCCCCTTTGATATTTCCCCCCAGGATATTTTCCCAATCGGTTTCCCGTTGCGGATCTGAGTTCAGATAGGTAAAATAATCGATTCGTTTAAATCCCTGCTGGGAAACACCACCCTGCAGGAAGGCAGAGAATACTTCATTGGTGTATTCAACCTGTCCAAAAGCCCCAAACCAACGCACCAGGCCATCATTGTAATAATCTATTTTCTCATCCTTGTCTATACTTCTGAAAACATTCCAAAGCCTGCTTAGTTCTGAAGGGTTTTCCTGTGTGACTACATTAAAGCGATTATTGATGTCATCATTGTCGCGATACCCGTCAGCTCCCAGCAAATCATCAATCCTTCGATAGTGGATCCCTTTGTAACTCCTCAGGTCTATTCCAAAATCATAACTGAAATTTTCGCTGACGTCGGTATGAAAGTTGGCAATTGCGCCGAACCAGTTGTGCGAATTAATGGAAGCCCTTCTTACAATTCCGTTCCGCCTGGCAACCCCTGGCAGGTTATTGGGGTCGCTTGGGTCCCCAAAATCCCCCAGGCTGTCATCATTTACAATATAGGAATTGGTCACAGGGTCCAGGGAATTCCCATACGAAAAGCCATTAAAATCTGTAAAAGTGCCCGAATTTGAAGCCGAGATAGCATCATATAATACCTGGCCGTTGTCATCCCGGAACCGGCTGTCGCTGAAAAAATTGCCGTCGAGTCTGCCTATATCACCGGTACCACCACCCCTTCCGTACGAAGCGTACAAGGAGGAAGACAAGGTTGATCTATCACTAACTTTCCATTCCCAGTTCAGGGAAGCTACAGGTTTGTGATAGAAATTCCGTTGCATAACGAATTCGTTTCCATTCAGTGTCCCGTAGTTGTAATTGTACTTGGTGCCGAATTCCAGGTAGTCTCCAAGTGTAGCTGTATTGAAGAAACTGGAGGTCCGTTGGTTATGCACCTGTGGAGCCCCTGTAAGCATAAACTGAAAATTGTGCCGGTCATTCGGTTCATAGCCCAGCCCTATGAAATAATTGTAACCTTCAAATTCAGTACCCGGTATATACCCGTCACCTGAAGTTCGACCCAGTAAAATTGAAGCGGCAAATCCATTCTCCATTTTGCCGGTATTGTAAGCAACATTGGTTTTCAGGTAACCGTCGTTACCTCCCGAAACGGTAAGGTTCCCACCTTCATCCAATTCCGTTGATTTTGTTATGATATTGATAGTGCCTCCTACAGATGAGATCGCCAGCTTGGAAGATCCGAGTCCCCGTTGCACCTGCATGGCAGTGGTTACATCGCTGAGGCCAGCCCAGTTGCTCCAATATACCTGCCCGTTCTCCATGTCGTTTACGGGTATTCCGTTGATCATGACGGCTGTGTTCTGGGAATCAAATCCGCGGATGTTGATCCTTCCGTCACCAAAACCGCCACCTGTTTTGGTAGCATAAACCGAGGGGGTAGTCTTCAGGATCTCAGGAAATTCCTGGGAACCAAGTTTTTCCTGTATTTCTGATGCCCTGATAGTGGATACCGCCACTGGGGTTTCACGGTCTTTTGCAATATCGAGTATCCCTGTTACAATGACGCCTTCGAGTTCCTGCATATCAGGCTCCAGGGTGATAGTTCCCAAGGCGCCAGCTGACGTAAAATTGATCCTCCGGGTAATATACCCTATATACGATACCACAAGGATTCCCGAATTCCGGGTAACATCGATAGAAAAATTCCCGTCAAAATCACTGGATACACCATTGGTAGTTCCCTGTACCACAATGCTGGCTCCGGGAAGTGGGCCGCCCTCGTCCCCATCCATAATGGTCCCTGTAACTGTTCCCTGTGAGTAGGCCGCAACCGCGAAGAGGAATACGACTACCCGTAAGTAAATATTTTTCATGCGTACGTGTTAATTAGTTTATGATTTCCTGATGCAATAATGCTAATATTCTGGCGCTTGAACATTAAGGCATTGTTAAATTAGTCGGGGCTAAATTAACAATTTATTGGCTAAACCATCAGCCGGTGAAAAGAAGTTTTCAGAGGTTATTAAGAATCGGATACGTGCTTGCTGGAAGCCTTAAAAACTGCAATAATTGAAGTGTGGAAGCACCATAGTCGGAAATTCCGGTCCCGTGTATATCCTTCAGCGTCGCATTTCGCTGGCGGGATCCTAAAAGGAGGTCGCGGGCTGAATCAGTTATCCTGTTTTTGGAATAATCCTTAAAAAGCCATCTCGTTGCAAGGTGAACCGGCGGGCCCTTCCCGGGTCCACTTTAAAAAAGATCCTTTAATTACAGTGAATGCGATGCCCTGTAATGGTCTTGCAGTTTTTTCCAGGATGTTGTTGTGATAGTGGGATACGTGTTCGCTAAGGGCAAGCTATCAGTTGAGCGTTACAATTTCGTCTTCCGGATGAACATGGTATTCAATGCAATCCAGCTGTGCTTTTTTGGGGTTTATAAATTCATAATAGGCCGGCCTGAGTGGTTCGGGCAACGGTTCGGCTTCCGGCAGTTTTTCCCGCAAAGGGTCTACCTGTCGTCCATTCCTCCAGAAACGGTAGCAAACATGGGGGCCACCCGTATTGCCGGTCATTCCTATCCACCCGATAACGTCTCCCTGTCTCACAAACTCGCCTCTTTTTACATTCTGCTGCCGCATATGAAGGTATTGGGTGCTGTAGGTACCATTATGCCTGATCTTGACATATTTGCCATTGCCTCCCTTGCGCGTGGATTCCGTGACAACACCATCGGCCGTAGCCATTATAGGGGTGCCTATCGGGGCGGCATAATCCGTCCCCTTATGGGGCCTTACCTTGTAGCCATAGTAACGGATCCTCCTCTTCAGGTTATACTTTGAGGATATCCTGCTGAATTTAACAGGTGCCCTTAGAAAGGTACGCCGCAGGTTATTGGCTTCGTCATCAAAGTAGTCAATGACATTTTTGAGGGAGTCATTTTCATAGGCAAAAGCGTACAGCGGGGTTCCATTGTGTTCAAAATAAGCGGCCTCAATAGGTTCTGACCCTGCATAAACGGAATCATTGATATACTTTTCCTTGTAAATTACCTTGAACTTGTCCCCTTTTTGGAGTCTGAAAAAATCAATGGTCCATGCATATATTTCAGATAATTCATGGGTAACATAATAATCTATGTTCTGTGCCAGGATGGCATCTGACAACGTTGTCTCGATAACCCCGGAAGCTTCGCGCTCCACATACCTCACCTGCTTTTGATCCCGGTAGGCCACTACGGTATCCCGAAAATCTATAACGGTATAATTGATGGCATCATTTTCATAGATGAAAATTTGTGTCGTGGCAATGGAATCTTTCGATTTTAAGATGAGGTAAGGTTTACCCACGCGGATCTTCCGTACATCAAAAGTATCCCGGAACACCTCGGCAATTTTTGCGATCTTGGGATAGTCCACTTTATTTTGCAACATAAGCTCCCCGAAACTATCGCCATTTTTTATGGTATCCTGAATAACATCAAAATCATTGAGGTCAAAACCGTAATACCTGGTATCCGGAAGTTCTTCGACAATCTGGATATCAGCTACTTCCCGCTCTGCCGGCAGGGGTTTTTCCTCGTTACAGGAGGCTAAGAAAATGATTGCCAGAAGGGCGCCCCAGTATTTTTGCATGTTCAATCCTTGATTTTTTCCGGGTTAAAGATATGGTCTACCCATTGTTTTCCCCAATTATTTAACGCTTCATTTGAATGTATATCCGGATAGAAAACCACATTTTGGAAACTTGGCGGCAAATAATCTTTCCAGTTGGTTCCCCCGGTAGCTTCGATGGGTGCATTTTCCTTGTTCAGGTATCGGTGGGCCGAGCCCATATGCATTAAAGGCCAGTTCACATTCGCATTGATATCCATTCTCTTTAACGCATCTATAAGTGCTTTATTATGTTTGCCATTTTCCGGGAGTTGCAGGTATTTATGGTATATAGTCTGTCCCTGCACCTGTTTGGCCAGCCTGATAAACCTGGGGGTATAGCGGTATTCAAATTGTTTTAAGGTTAGCGTCTTCTCACCGGTACTGAGGTCGGTTGCTCCCTTTTTCCAGTAAATATGCTCGTATAATTCTTCTATGGGGTCCGTGGCAGAAAACTGGTCCCGCTCGCTGGGATGCACCAAATGCTCCAGGGGGGTGGCATAGATCTCGATCATCCTGTATTGCGCAGACTGAAAGCCACTGGCCGGTAACAGGGCCATACGGTACTGCAGGAACTGTTCCCGTTCCATCCCGCGTATCATAATGCTGAAGGACGATATAAGGGCCTTATAGTAATTATTGATGCGTACGAGTTTCTCTGTAAAAAATTCAACGTTTTGCGACTTGTCGTCAACGATTTGTTGTTGCTCGTGCAGGATAAGCTTAAAGTAGAGCTCGGTGATCTGGTGGTACATGATAAAGATCTGCTCATCCGGAAAATGGGTCCTCGGCACCTGAAGGCTCAGCAGGGTGTCCAAATGGATATAATCCCAGTAGGTAAGGTATCGTTGGTGAAGGAGGCCGTCTAAATAGGAGCTCAGGTCCTGCCCGGAATCCTTATATTTTTCCTCTAGCTTCCGGATCTGGGCTTCTATATGCTCTTTATTTTTCATCCCGGTTTAATCCATTATGATCTTGAATTGGTTTTTCAGGCCATTGTATCCATCCAGGTCTGCCTTGATAGACCCGACGGTGAGGTCTGCCTTGATCCGTATGGGGATCTTGTTCAAATCATTTGACACCCATAAAGACAGGCTTTCCTGTTCTTTAAACACCCTTCCGGATTGTACATACGGTCTGAATTTCAGGCATTCCACTTTACCGTATTTGGTCCTTAAAATCTCCTTGCCAAGGTACTTGAGTTTGAAAACAAAGATACCATCATCATCATACAACATCTTCAACTCAATAGAATTTCCTTCAACCAAATCTTCTGATTTATAATTATTCCTCAAGAAATAAAAAGCTGAAAGAAGGTCCTGAATGCTGTCCTGTAGTGTAAATTTAAACTTTTTATTGTGCTTTTTGTCATTGAGTACCGCTACATCCTTTTTGTGGTCAAAGTTGATTTCGATATCCTTCGTATATCCTCCTTCATCTATTTTGCGAATGAATTTATAAGGTTTGCCGTCTTCCTTCCCAAAATAGCTCTCATAGGTATCATCCACTTTAAAAAAAATGCTGGCAAAGCCCGAGGTTTTCCCTTTTCCCACCACATGGTATACCGGGACACCATCAATTCTGGCTGACCGTACCTGCAGCGTGGCATAGCTGGCATTCAAAAGCCCGTAATGCAATCGAAACTTCAGCCATTCCCCGGGTTTGAAAGCAGAATCAGGATAACTGTGATTCAGGGCCTTTTGAGCAAATAGGGAAACATTCAGAAGCATAAAAAACAATACAGCAATCTTTCTCATCGCTTTACATTTTCAATTCAAAAATATCAAAACATTAGGTAATACCTGGGTATTACCCTTACTTAAACAATTTTTGTTCCAAAGTATTGTATGCGGTGCTTCCTGGCGATCCCTGCCGGACCTATAGGACTTTAAAAGTAGTGGCACTCAAACTGAAAGGCGTAGAACTGACATGGCATAAGGACCCTCATTCCATAAAAAAAGCCCTGAACAAGATGCCAGGGCTTTTCCTAAATAACCAACCAAACTTTAAATTATGAAAAACCAATACTTAAAGTAATAAGGGAACCACCCCTTATTTGATACAAATTTACTATAGGAATCAGATTGGTCAATGGCTTTTAACGTACTTTAACGTGTGTCTTAACAATACTTTATACTTCCTGTTTGAAATTTTACAATTCGTTAAGAAAAAGGCTATAAAGTACCCCGGGATTCCTGTTCCCGTTCTATCGCTTCAAAGAGTGCTTTAAAATTGCCTTTGCCAAAAGATTTAGCACCTTTTCGCTGAATGATCTCTATAAACATGGTAGGTCTGTCCAAAACCGGTTTGGTGAAAATTTGAAGCAGATATCCCTCATCATCCCGGTCGATCAGGATCCCTAGCTCACTCAGCGGTGCCAGTTCTTCATCAATTTGCCCAACCCTGTCCAGCACATCCTCATAATAGGAGGCGGGGACTTTTAAAAATTCAACCCCGCGATCCCGCAATGCCGTCACTGTCTCGATGATATTGTCTGTAGCAAGGGCCATATGCTGTACCCCTGCCCCATTATAAAATTCAATATATTCTTCAATCTGGGATTTTTTCCGGCCGTCAGCGGGTTCGTTGATAGGGAATTTTATACGCCCGTTACCATTGCTCATCACCTTGCTCATAAGCGCTGTATATTCGGTGGAGATATCCTTGTCATCAAAGGAGACCAATTGGGCAAATCCCATTACCCTTGCATAGAATTCACACCACTTGTTCATTTCATTCCACCCGACATTCCCAACCATGTGATCGATATATTTTAAGCCGACCCCGGTAGGTTGATAAAAAGGTTCCCATTTCCGGTATCCTGGCATAAACGGGCCTGTATAGTTCCCACGCTCTACAAATACGTGTACCGTTTCGCCATAGGTCCGGATTCCTGAGAGTACTACCTCTCCCGACCCGTCGGGGTCCGTAAGTGTCCTGGGTTCGAAATAACTTTCCGCCCCCCTTTTCGTGGTTTCTTCATAGCTTTTGGCCGCATCGTCTACCCATAAGGCGATGGCTTTAACCCCATCCCCATGTGATTCAATGTGCCGGTTGATTTCCCCGCCGGCACGCAGGGGGGAAGTCAGTACCAACCGTATTTTGTCTTGTTGCACTACATAGGATACCCGGTCCTTCAACCCGGTTTCAAGGCCGGCATAGGCCAGCGGCTGAAATCCCCAGGCAGACATATAATAATAGGCCGCCTGCTTGGCGTTGCCCACATAAAGCTCTACATGATCCGTACCCAGGAGGGGGAGAAAATCGGCTGCTTCCTGGTTTTCTTTTGCTAATTGGAGTGATGTTTTATCTGTAGTTGACATGATATGTTATGGAATTGGATGAATTATATACCGGAAATAGGTCCCTGATAACAGTCACTGCAGCTACCACATAGCCCTGAGATGGGCCTTACTATCAATCCTGTTTAGTAACATACGGTGAATTCTTCCTGCAAATATCGGAAAAAACAAGCATACTTTTTAATATATCCCTGCCTTTTCGCTGGCTTTCACTACCAGATACGGCAAGCTGTACATACAGTTTTTCCGGACCCTGGCAAACCTAAAACCAGTATCCCAGGGTGATAAAAACGATGCCATTCCTGACTTCAGGAGACCAGGAATACCTGATCTCCACGGGGCCAAAAAAAGAATCCCACCCATAACCCAGTCCATAACCCGAAAAATTGGGGGCTGTAAACCATTCCCCGGTCCGGAAAAGATCGTCTTCCACGTTGCTGAAATTGGCAGCAAACATCAGGTGGTTTTTGGCCGCAAATTCATAATCGATTTGTCCAAGTGCTTTCACATAGCTATTTCCGGGCAGGCTTAGGAAGTCATATCCCAGAAAGGGAACAAAGTTGTTGATGAGGTTGTTCCCATACCCTCCCAGGATAAAATCAAGCGCTGCTACGCTGGAGATGCCGAGTTTGAACCCCCCTTCGGTCTCAATATTCAGCGAGACTTTGTCCATCAGGGGGAATGCAGCACCCATCCGGGCTTTCGCGATGGAGAATTTCCTGAAATTATTATTATAGTCCGATGATAGGAGGTATAAATGAAAATCCCCGCTGAAAAACAGGCCTTTGCTGGGAAAATATTTATCATCATACGTATCAAGCAGCAATTGACCATAGGTGCTGACATAGTTGCTTTTCTCAAAAACGGTACGGGGGGCGGCAGGTGCCATATTGGTGACTTCGTTTAGCGTAGTAGTGCTGTATTTCAAGGATTTGTGCTCCAGGCCCAGCAAGAATGCAAATTCCTCCTTTAGAACGGTTTGCAGGTAAACCTGGCTGGTAAAATCGGAAACCTCCAGATTAATCTTGTTGACGTTGATATTGGAAGGCACGTCAAAATTGGATTGAATGACGCTGTAATCGATCGCATCGTTAAATTCATTGATCCGGGAGTTGAGGCCAAAACTCCAATAAAATCCTTTATCTACATAATATTCAAAATTGTACCGGAGGTTATCTCCCAGGATAAAATCAAGGGAAGCCACATCGTCCTTGATCAGGAAATTTTTATGGGTTAGGTTGATCAGGGCGGCACTCTTATAGAGATCATCATAATGGGCTCCCATCCGAATAAATGTTTTACTGGGGTTTTCCGAGAGGTTGAGGAGCAAATCCTCCCCCAGGCCATTGGAGATCAATTTATAACGGATTGTCTGGAAATTTCCGGTTGCCGCCAGGTTACTGATACCTTGTTGCAATTTGTTAAAACTTATTTCCTCTGCCAGGTTGAACCGTAATTTACCCTTGACATAGCCACGGGTGTAATTGTTATTGCCCGAGATCACCAACCTGTTAATCAGGATATTCTCGCGGGGTTTGATCTGTACCGGCTCGCGCCGGATCACCCCCTGCCTTGCTGCCAGGGTCTTTAATTCCCCAAGATGCTCCCTTGCTGCATCTTCACCGTTTTGCACGATTTTTTCCTTCAGATTAAAATCGATCACGGAGAAGGAATCCATGTTGGGTTTTATATAAATATCGGTGAGCTTGCTCTTTTCCTTCATCATCCCAACCGTTCTGTAATTGTTGATCTGCAATAATACTTCGGTAGCAGAAAGCAGGGATTCCCGGTCGCGCAGGCCGTGTTGCACATCCACCCCTATGATATAATCGGCGCCCATTTCAATGACCTCCTCTACAGGGTAGTTGTTTAAAACCCCCCCGTCTATCAAAATTTTACCGTCTACCTCTGCCGGCTCAAATAAAGAGGGGAAGGTTCCGCTGGCCAGGATGGCTTCCGGTAGATACCCTTTATTCAGGAGCACCTCCGTGCCTGTTTCCACATCTGTCGCAATACAAAAGAACGGGATTGGCAGTTTATTGAAATCCTGGATATCCTTTACATGGTATAAAAGCCGGACCAATTCGTTATAGATATTCTGGCCGCCGGAAATTGCAGGGGGAAAGGATATCCTGAAATTATTGAACGGCAACGTCAGCGCATACCGTTCAGAATCCTCCTTTTCATAAAACGTTTTGGCGCTCCTTGGCAGGTTATCCTGGATCAGGCTCGTAAAATCGGTGGTCCGGAAAATCGAATCGAGTTCCTGGGATGAATACCCAGCGGCGTATAACGCTCCCACGATGGCACCCATACTTGTGCCGCCAATGTAATCGATATGTACCCCCGCTTCTTCAATGACCTTAAGGGCTCCGATATGGGCCAGTCCCTTTGCCCCGCCGCCACTCAGAACCAACCCAACCTTTACCGGTGCTGACTGAGTCTGGCCCTGTAAAAGGCAGCTACACGCAGAAGCCAGGAATAAGAGTATCAATACTGATTTTTGCATTGGTAAAAGATACTGGTTTAATGGAAGCTTTTATAGATTTTCGCTGCTTTTGTCTTCCCTACAATCCGTGCGAGCTCATCTACGGAAGCTTCCTTTATACGTTTAACGGATTTAAAATTTTTCAGCAATACTTCAGCCGTCTTTTGCCCAATGCCTTCAATACCCTCAAGCTCTGAATTGATGGCGGCCTTGCTCCGTTTATTCCGGTGGAACGCAATCCCGAACCGGTGGGCCTCATTCCGTAATTGCTGTATGACCTTCAGGGATTCCGACTTCTTATCCAGGTAGAGGGGAATGGGGTCATTCGGAAAATAGATCTCCTCCAGGCGCTTCGCAATCCCGATGATGGCAATTTTCCCGCGGAGACCCAGTAATTCAAGGCTTTTTAAGGCTGCAGATAACTGGCCTTTGCCACCGTCAATCACTACCAGTTGCGGTAAATCGGACCCTTCGTTCAACAGACGCTTATACCTCCTGAAAACCACCTCTTCCATGGACGCGAAATCATCAGGGCCGGAAACGGTTTTAATGTTGTAATGGCGGTATTCTTTTTTGGACGGTTTTCCATTCCTGAAAACCACGCAGGCAGCTACCGGGTTACTGCCCTGTATATTCGAATTATCAAAACATTCTATATGGACCGGTTCTGCAGATAGGCGCAGGTCTTTCTGCAGCTGGCCCATAATCCTGGCAGAATGGCGGTCAGGATCTATAATCTTGATCTGCTTGAAGCGTTCCTGCCTGAAGAATTTCGCATTCCGCTCGGAAAGCTCCAGAATTTTCTTTTTGTCACCTAATTTGGGGACGGTCACCTTCAGCTTGGGGCTTACCATTACCTGAAAGGGGACATACAATTCGCCCGACTGTGAGCTAAACCGTTCCCGGATATCGATGATGGCCAGTTGCAGGAGTTCGCGATCATGTTCATCCAGTTTCTTTTTGATCTCCATCGTATGGGACCTCACAATAGATCCATGGGAGAGCTGTAGGAAGTTTACATAGGCAAACGCCTGATCCGAAACGATGCTGAAAACATCCACATTGTTGATCCGGGGGTTTACTATGGTAGACTTTGCCTGGTAATTTTCAAGCACCTCGATTTTATCCTTGATGCGCTGGGCCTCCTCAAACTTCATATCATGGGCCAGCCGTCTCATCTGGGCTTTGAAATACTGCAGACTCGATTTAAAATTGCCTTTCAGTATCTCCCGGATATCATCGATCTGACGATTGTATTCTTCCACACCCTGCAGCCCCTCGCAGGGGCCTTTGCAATTTCCAAGATGGTATTCCAGGCAAACTTTGTACTTCCCGGCATTGATTTTTTCCTCGGAGAGTTCATAATTACAGGTACGCAACGGGTAAACACTCTTAATAAGGTCGAGCAAGGTTTGGACGGTCCGCATGCTGGTATAAGGCCCGAAATATTCAGATCCGTCCCGAATAAGCTTGCGGGTGGGAAAAATCCTCGGAAAACGTTCCTTTTTGATGCAAATCCAGGGGTAGGACTTATCATCCTTCATCAGAACATTGTACCGGGGCTGGTACATTTTTATCAGGTTATTTTCCAAAAGAAGCGCATCAGATTCCGTGGGAACTACGATATGCCGAATGGCGCTCACCTTGCTGACCATCACCCTGGTCTTCCCCTGGACATGGGCCTTTACAAAATAAGACCCCACCCTTTTTTTGAGGTTCTTCGCTTTTCCAACATACAGGATCTTCCCGACGGAATCGTAAAACTGGTAAACCCCTGGGGTATCCGGCAAAGCGCCTAGTTGTATTTTAATTGGCAGATCGGGCATGGAACTGTATGAAGCAATTACTTTTCACTGGCAAAGATAGAATACCCGATGCTTTTTTGATGGTGAAAAGATTATTTAAAGGTTACAATGCCTTTGAAAGCCGGGATACCGGCTTTGAAATATGCGAGTTTCAACACTGATTTTCGTTGCAGGCCCCAAATACATATATTTTTAAATAAAATGTGTTTTTTTTAAAAATATTTTAGCACTGTTAATAATTTTTTCAATTTTAACTTTTATTTGAAAATTAAAAAATACAATGTTGTATTTATTTGATTTTCAGTTATTTAAATTATCCCGTATTTTTGTTAAACACGTATATTCCTACATAAGTTGTTAACATGTAAGACACAATTTTGCATTTCATCGATGAATTTGTGCACTTAAGGGGGGAAGCTATTTATTTTTTATTTACATTTAGAAAGTCAAAACCAGGCATTCACATGGACAACTATTTTATTACAATTGGTATGTACCTTATCTTGATGCTGTTTTTCAAAATTTACTTTGCAGTTGCAAAAGATTAATTTTGTCTGATAGTTCCCCATTCCTACGAATCGACAACTATGTTGAAACAAGAGTTGCGGTTGAATTATTTATTGCGCAGATCCAAGGTCACTCCGGAAAAACTTCAACAGTTAAGTTTAGCGATTGCCAATAACCTCCTTCCATTGCCCATTTGGTCCTTTATGTATTACCATATTTTCTTGTCCATAACCGAAAAAAACGAGGTGGATACCAGTTATATACTTTCCGTTTTACAGGGAAAGGACAAACAGGTTGTGATCCCCAAAACAGCTGACGGATCCACCCTGATAAACTATTTGCTTACCGATAGCACCCTTTTTCAAAAAAACCGCTGGAACATCCCTGAACCTGTAGAGGGTATTGAAGTGCCCCCTGAAAAGATAGATATAACATTTGTTCCCTTGCTGACTTTTGACCGACAGGGGCACAGGGTGGGTTACGGGAAAGGTTTCTACGATAATTTCATTGCCAGGTGCCGCCCGGACATGGTTAAGATCGGGCTTTCCCTTTTTGAAGCAGGTCCGGATATAACAGATATACATAGCGGTGATATCCCGCTGGACTATTGTGTGACGCCGGAAAAGGTCTATGAATTCTGATCTGCCCCTTTTCCAAAAGCCCGTTTATTAAAAACGATAAGGATACCAACTCCTGTACTGATGGCCGTATCAGCGATATTGAAAACGGGTTCAAAAAAGCGGAAACTATTCCCGCCAAGGACAGGTACCCATTGGGGCCAGGTTGTGTCAATTATCGGAAAATAGAGCATATCAACTACCTTGCCATGGAACAGGCTGCCATAAGGCTCATCGGAGAACAATGTCGCCACCTGGTGAATACTGTCATTGAATATAAGTCCGTAAAAAACAGAATCGATGATATTGCCCATGGCCCCTGCAAAGATAAGGGATACAGCAACAATTAACGTCCGTGAAGACTTTTTGCGCAGGATATCATATAACCAGTAGCCGATGCCGACAATTGCGAAAAGCCTGAAGATGGTCAGGATAAGCTTCCCTACTTCTTCGGAAACCGGTAGCAGATCACTAAGCTTGGTGCCCCATGCTGCCCCTTCATTCTCAATGAACAGGATTTTAAACCAACTGAAAACTTCCAGCGGTTCCCCCAGTACAAAATGGGTTTTTACGTAGATCTTGCTCAGTTGATCAACAAGTAAAATAATAAGGATGAGTAGCAGGGGTTTCTTAAAATGCATTATTTCAAAAATAGATTGCGCAAAAATAGGGATAAATACCCAATGCAATCCAAGAAACCCGACCCCGGGGACTATAATTGCTATTAATCAGATTTTCTGAGTTCAATATCGCCTGTCACCGAGTCCAATATATAAACAGAATCGCCCTCCGGAATAGTGTCCCTGCGGACTTTCCCATATTTACTCCGGGCGGTGACCGTCCCCCGGGCATGGGTTAGCACGATGTCCCCGCTACGGGTCCGGACCGCTACTTTGTCCCCCACCACATCCAGAAGACAAGGGCCATCATTCAGGATAACTTCCAGATCTGAATAGGACCCTGTAATATTCACTTCCGAGCTGTTGCCGGTGACCAGGACCCGACGCCGGGCCGGCAGGCTTATTGTGAGGGATATCGACAACAACTTGTGGGCGCTAAGCTTATCGTTCGGCGCTACAAAATTGGGTTGAAAACCGGCACTTACCCGGGCCGTGGAACCTTCCTGCTCTACCTGCACTATAAGATCCTTTCCATATTCCCCATCACGGGCGGCCGCTACAATGAGTTCCTCGCCATCCGAAGTAGTGATGGCTACCCGGTAACAATTTTCTGTGTCGAATTCAAAATAGGAAATACCGGGGTTGATGAAATCCTTGCGGATCACCTTCTGGGAATAGACCCCCTGTAGCGCAAACAGGATAATGAGGAATAGCCGGAACTCTTTCATGCTGCCTATAAAAAAGCGCCCCGTGGGGGCGCCTGTTTTATTTTTGCATATTCTTAGCCTCAATGCTCAGCGTAGCGTGCGGCACCAGTTTCAGGCGTTCCTTATTGATGAGTTTCCCGGTAACCCTGCAAATTCCATAGGTTTTATTTTCTATGCGCAGCAATGCGTTCTTGAGGTCACGGATAAATTTTTCCTGCCGGATGGCCAGTTGGGTGTTGGCTTCTTTGCTCATTGTTTCAGAGCCTTCCTCAAATGCCTTAAAAGTTGGGGAGGTGTCATCTGTACCATTATTCCCGTCATTCATATACGAACTGCGCAGCAATTCGAGATGACTCTTGGCCTTTACTATCTTCTCTTCGATCAGCACACGGAATTCCTCAAGTTCCTTATCCGAGTACCTTACTTTTAAATCTTCTCCCATAATTTAATGTTTTTGTATGTGCAATTTGGTATTAACGTCATCAAAGGAAATAGTGGTTCCTTCTTCCATCTTTTCTTCAAAATCCAGATCTGCGGTCAATGTTTCGGTTTTAATATATTTCATATTACGGACAACCGCCTTTTCTACAAAACCGTCCTTTAATATTTTTATATCGATTTTATCGGTAACCTCAAAACCCGATTCCTTTCGTAGGTTTTGAATCCTGTTGACCAGTTCCCTCGCAATCCCCTCCTGCCGAAGGTCTTCATTGATTGTGATGTCCAACGCAACGGTAAGCCCCCCTGATGTTGCCACTAACCAGCCTTCAATATCCTGGGAAGTTATCTCCACATCCTGTAACTGTAAGATAATACTTTTATTATCTAAATCAAGTGATATTTCGCCCTCCTGCTCAATTTTTTGGATATCAGCCTGTTGAAATTTACCGATCGCCCGGGTTATCTGTTTCATATCATTCCCGTAAACAGGTCCCAATGCCTTGAAGTTGGGTTTGATCCGTTTTACAAGAATACCCGAAGCATCATCAAGCAACTCGATCTCCTTTACATTCACCTCAGATTTGATCAATTCCGCAACCGCCTCTATCTCCCGGCGCTGCTGTTCATCCAGTACAGGGATCATGATTCTTTTTAGCGGCTGTCGCACTTTTATTTTTTCTTTCTGCCGGATGGACAGCACCAGGGAAGCGATGGTCTGAGCTTTTTGCATTTTGCTTTCAAGCGCTACATTTACCATGGCGGGGTCATAGGTTGGAAAGGTCGATAAATGGACACTCTCAAAGGCCTCCCTCCCGGTAGTCCCGGTAAGGTCGCGGTAAAGCTGATCCATAAAAAAGGGAGCCACAGGGGCCGACAGTTTGGCAATGGTTTCAAGGCAGGTATACAATGTCTGGTAAGCCGCTATCTTATCGGGTTGATAGTCCCCTTTCCAGAATCGCCTCCTGCATAACCGGACGTACCAGTTGCTCAGGTTCTCCTGCACAAAATCGGAGATAGCCCGGGTGGCCCTGGTAGGTTCATAGTCATCATATGCCTCGTCTGTCTTCCGGATGAGCGTATGTAATTCTGAAAGGATCCACTGATCTATTTCCGGACGGTCCTGCAAAGGGATATCCTTTTCAACATAGGTAAAATTATCAATGTTTGCATAGAGTGCAAAAAAGGAATAGGTGTTGTACAGCGTACCAAAAAATTTACGTTTCACTTCCACAATCCCATCCATGTCAAATTTCAGGTTATCCCATGGATTGGCATTGGATATCAGGTACCAGCGGGTGGCATCCGCCCCGTGCTGGTCCATGGTCTCAAAGGGATCCACGGCATTGCCAAGGCGCTTCGACATTTTTTTGCCGTCCTTATCGAGTACCAGGCCGTTGGAAAGCACATTTTTATAAGCGACTGAATCAAAAACCATCGTTGCTATGGCATGGAGTGTATAGAACCATCCCCGCGTCTGGTCTACCCCTTCCGCTATAAAATCAGCCGGGAACGGGATGGTCTGCACTCCTCCGGCTTCTCCTTCAAAGGGATAGTGCCATTGGGCATAGGGCATGGATCCGCTGTCAAACCAGACATCGATCAGGTCAGTTTCCCTGTACATGGGTTTCCCGGAAGGGGAAACCAATATGATCTGGTCCACGACATTTTTATGTAGGTCTATCGTATCATAGTTCTCCTCACTCATATCCCCTATTACAAAATCGGGGAAGATGTCTTTCTCCAGAACCCCGGCTTCCATCGCCCTGGCCATTTCGGATTTTAGTTGGGCCACCGATCCGATCAGAATTTCTTCCCTGCCGTCCGCGGTACGCCAAATCGGCAAGGGTATACCCCAATAACGAGACCTCGAAAGGTTCCAGTCATTCGCATTGGCAAGCCAGTTGCCAAACCTGCCATCCCCGGTAGCCCTGGGTTTCCAGTTGATGGTTTGGTTTAGTTCGAACATCCTTTCACGGACATCCGTAATCTTTATAAACCAGGAATCCATCGGATAATAGAGGATGGGTTTATCCGTGCGCCAGCAATTGGGATAGCTGTGCGTATATTTTTCTACTTTAAAAGCCTTGTTCTCCTCCTTGAGCTTTATCGCAATCTCCACATCGACGGACCTTTCCGGCGCCTCACCCTCCTCATAATATTCACTCTTCACATATTTCCCGGCAAGTTCCTTCATTTCGGGCCGGAATTTCCCCTGAAGGTCCACCAGCGGAACCGGGTTGTGATCGTCATCCAGCACCAACATAGGCGGTACAGGGGGTATTGCCTTCTGGGCCACCAGCATATCATCTGCCCCAAAAGTGGGTGCCGTATGCACAATTCCTGTACCGTCCTCAGTAGTCACGAAATCCCCTGCAATGATACGGAACGCATTTTCCGCATTTTCGTATGGCAATGCATAATCCAGCAATTGCTCATAGGATAGCCCAACCAGGTTCTTACCCTGTGTCTCTGCCAGCACCCGGTACGGGATCTTCTTGCTTTCAGCGGAATAGCCATTAAAATCTGAATCGGCATCCGATTCGTAAAATTTTCCGCTGAACTGCATGCCTACGAGATTCTTCGCCACTACAACATACCCGTGGCTATGGGTGTATTGGTTGAACGTTTCGACCAGCGCATACTGAATGCCCGTACCCACCGTAAGGGCTGTATTGGACGGTAAAGTCCAGGGGGTGGTGGTCCACGCGAGAAAATATACTTCCGCCGGAACCCCAACAGGCTGGGCAAGACCAAAAGCGTCCCAAACCGTATGGCCTGATGACCCGGAAGCCAGGCTCCTGAATTGAGCCACCACAGTGGTGTCTGTTACGTCCTGGTATGTGCCGGGCTGGTTCAGTTCGTGGGAACTGAGTCCCGTGCCGGCTTTCGGGGAGTAAGGCTGTATGGTATAGCCCTTATAGATAAGGCCTTTATCGTAGATCTGCTTCAATAACCACCAGACAGATTCCATGTATTTGGACTTGTAGGTTATATAGGCATTGTCCATATCCACCCAATACCCAACCTTTTCCGTCATGCTGTTCCAGACGTCCGTATAGCGCATGACGGCTTTCCTGCACGCTTCATTATATTCCTCGATGGATATTTTTGTGCCGATATCTTCCTTTGTGATCCCCAGCTCCTTTTCCACCCCCAGTTCTATAGGCAAACCGTGGGTATCCCATCCGGCCTTGCGTTTGACCTGGAAACCTTTCATGGTTTTATACCTTGGGAAAATATCTTTTATGGTACGGGCCATCACATGATGTATCCCTGGCATGCCATTGGCAGATGGAGGCCCCTCATAGAATACGAAGGGCTTCCCGCCTTCGCGGCTGGTAATGCTCTTCTCAAAAATATGTCCTCTTTCCCAAAATTCCAGGATATCATTTGCAACTCCCGGCAGATCGAGGCCCTTGTATTCTGCAAACTTCATAGTAACAAATTCAGGCGCTTTAATTTAAGACCGCAAAACTAATCAATTTAAACCAAAAAACGGCCTGGCCACAGCCCAAAAAAAGCCCCTGCCGCAAGTAGTCGACAGGGGCTATCCCGAATGAGTAGTCGAGATTTTTATTTTGTGCCTGTAATCATTACATGGGCACTGATCTTAAGGGAGGAGCTGACAGCAATCGCACCAAGATCCAACCCGGTGGTAGATTCTGCCTTGAGCAGGGAGTTAAAGTAAAAAGCGTCCCCGTCCCGGGCATAGGAAACGAATACCAGTTCATATTCCCCTTCTTTCAGGAAATTAAGGCTATAAGCGCCGGTAGTGGCATCTACTTCGGAACTGGTTACCGCATGGGCAAATGTGACATTGCTTTCCCCCTGGCCATTGGTTTCGGTTTCGGCGTTGAAAGTCCCTTTTTCATAGGCATATACTACGATCGCATCCGAAGTGTTAACAGAATCGCTGGCTGTACCTGAGATTTCCCCGGAAACTTCCTCATTAACCGTCCTGATCCCTGCTGATAATTCGGACATGGATACAAATTCAAAATCCGAACTGACCGTCCCTTGTTCCTCCCTGATGGTCTTCCTGAGATCAAAATCGATTATGACTTCATTGGAAGCACCGGCCAGTATCTCATATCCGTGATTCACGGAAACTTCTGCGGCAGCCGCTTCCAGTTTATCCTTTACCCCGTCTGCCAGTTCTACATAACATCCAGGGGAATTTCCGGCTACATCGGTATCATAATCCAGCTCCAAAACTATATCTGAGTAAGATCCTGCCTGCAGGTCCATGTTACCCAGGGTCTGCGTCTGCCCGTTCACAAGGGCCGCAAGGTTGATCGTTGTTTTGCTGAAACCTTCCAGCGAGGTCCCGTTCACGCGAACATCTGTTACGGTTACGTAAACTGCTTTAACAGCAGCATTATCTATAGGTGCATCGGTAATCCTGAACGTAGTGTTATAGGACTCCCCAGCGGGTTCCGGGTTTCCATCATCTTTACTGCAGGCAGCGGCCAGCAACAGGGAACCTACGATCATCATGGATTTTTTTACATCAATTCTCATAAAATTTTGATTTTAGATTAAAAAAAATATTCAGTGCCTAAACACCTCAGCGTGTGTTTACCCTCCTAAAAATTTGTTAAAAAATGATGCTTTTCGACGAACGGCAAACCCACATTTGAGCTGTTTCCTGATTATCAGCGAACTACCTTTCTGCTCTTATCATCCGGCCACTGGATTCATCCGTATGTATGGTAAAACACCTTCAAAATGAAAAAAGCATATTTGTTAATTCTGGCATTGTTTCTTTTTAACTTTTCCCTGATCTCATGTGACGGTTGTGCTGAGAATGCCGAAAGGGCAGGAGAAAAGATGGAAGAAGTAGGTGATGATATTGAAGAAGCTGCAGATGAAACTGCCAACGATATTGAAGAGGCTGTTGATGATGTGAAAGAAGAAATCCATGATGCCACTGATGACGACGGGCAGGATCCCCGGGAATCCGGCAATGGATAAGGCCGGCAACGGAGACCACTAGCAGGTCGAACCGGCATTAAAGCCCCTATCAGAAAGTATAACCCACTCCCAGGATGAGGTTGGTACCGGCAGCTACTATCCCGGAAGAGTAGGAACGATAGCGTTGGTCCGTAATATTTTCCACCGCCATTGTGGCTTTGAAGGCGTTGCTGAAAATATAGTGGGACCTGAAATTAAGGGTATACCATGCCGGCGTAAAAGGATTGCCATTGGCATCTACTGCGTATATGTAATCCTTACTCCTTTCAGAGAGTGTAAGGTCTTCAAAAGCAATCTCCCCGTTATAGTTCAGAAAAATATCGGCTTTCCATTTCTGGTCAGACCATGTTACATGGAAGTCGCCAAAGGTCGGGGCGGCGTGCCTTGCAGGCGTGTCAGTACCATCGTCATCTTCTTCGGTCCCTTCGGTTAGGGTAATGTTGGTTGCCACTGACAAGCGATCCGTAACAAAGGCTTCTGCCCCTAATTCAAACCCGTACACATATGCCCGTGCTGCGTTCTGAATTGCCTGTACCCGGCTCAGTTCCCCATTGTAGAGGATCTCATTTTGCCCGTTAAACTCGAAATCCCTTCGTACCAGTGCATCCATCAAATAGGTGTAAAACGCGGCTCCTTTGAGGACCAGTTTATCTTTGAAATTCTTTTTTAACCCTGCTTCCACATTATAGGCATATTCGGGCAGCAGATCGGGGTTCGGCACTACGACAGCCCCTGGTTCGGAATCAAAAACCTTCCCCACATCATCCATGTTGGGTGACCTGAAACCTGTTGAACCATTGACCGTCACATTCAGGTCTGCCTTTGGAAACCAGCTGATCCCCAAACTTCCTGTCAGGGCACCATTGCTCAGTTTGGCACTGTCAAAAGGAAAAGGGTAGAATGTTTTGTCGAATTCTGCATCCAGCCATACATGGCTGTAACGAAGGCCTGAAAGGAAGGTGAAATTTGGGCGGGCCTTATACTCTGCGTTCAGATAGCCAGCCAGGGTCTGCCACCGGGAGCCATCCGGGTACCTGGAAGCGGTGGCGGTCCTGGTGCCTGTAAGGATTTGCTGCTGGCTCCCCTGGGATCCCACCCTGTTAAATATATACTCCGCCCCATAATACAACCGCAGATCCCCGATCTTTTTGTTTTCCAGGTCAATATTGGTTGAGAAGGCATCTACCTTTTCCATGGTGGAAAAGCGAACCGGTTCCTGAAAATCCCGCTCATTCCTGCTTTCTTCAAAATGCTGGTAGGCAGTGGTAAGTTTAACCCCGTCATAGAATTTTCCCCTCCCTTTCTTGGTCACCACGAAATTTCCCATAAACCACTTTTGGGGGCCGTAGTACCATTCGGCGGAGCGGAGGCCATCTCCGTCACTGTCAGGCCTAATCAGCCGGTCATAGCGGCTGTAATCCGATGTCTCAGAATAATACAACCCCAGGTCATATTCCAGGTTATTGGTGGGTTTATGACTTATTTTTTGCATCAGGCTCAACTGGTCATAACCGGTAGGCACCTGTTTTCGGGGGGTGGTATTTTCCACAAGGATATCTTCCCCATCCCTGGTAATGACATAGGAATTACGCAGGTAGGAATCCGGTCCGTGCGATCCCATTCTAAGGTCTCCGAAATTATTATAGGAAATACTGGATAAAAACGCCCACCGCTTTTTCCCGAAATTTATATCGAGATGTCCCGTGTTTTCCGAATTAGCTGTTGCATAGCGGTAATTGGCTTGTCCGGAAATGGCAAGGCTGTCATGGTCCGAGAACCGGGCCTCATCCGTCAGGAAGTTCATCACCCCCCCGATGGCATCGCTTCCATAAATGACAGATCCGGGACCGAAAATAACCTCCGTCCTTTTGATGGTAAAGGGGTCAATGGAGATCACATTCTGCAGGTTACCACCCCGGAAGATGGCATTGTTCATCCGAACCCCATCTACGGAGAGCAACAACCTGTTGGTAGCAAAACCCCGGATCATAGGGCTACCTCCTCCCAGCTGGCTTTTCTGGACAAATACCTGTCCACTGCCCTGGAGCAGATCTGCAGCGGTCTGGGGGTTGCTGAATTCGATATCCCTGGCGGTGATCGCCGTGATCTTTTGCGGGATATTCCGTTTCTGCTGTTCCCATTTTGAAATAGAAAGCACCACTTCATCCAATTGCTCGGGAGCAGTCATTAAGAAAACCCGTGTGCCCCTCCTCAGGAAATGGGTCTTGGTCCCCCGCCTGGTATGATAGCCGATATGTTTAAAGGTGAGGCGTTCTTCCCGGTCAAATTCCGATAGATCTGCCTTCCCGTCAAAATCTGAGAGGACAGTTTTTGACCTGTCGTTGTTGTATATGGCAACATTGGGAACAGGGACCCGGGTTTCCGATTCATAAATAATGACTTCCTGGGCGGCTACAGATAATGGACTCCATAGCAGTAATGCAGCAAACGCAACTCGGTACATATTAATTGAAAACTTCATTTAGAATGGCAAGGGATCGGGGTTTTCTAAAACCGTGCAAATGTACCTCAAAATAAAGGATAAGGTTTTGCACAAGTTCAAGACGGTCATTTTTTCCCAATTTGATTGTGTGAATAGCATCAAAATTTATGCCTAAGAAGGCCCTGAAGTCGTCTAATTTTTTACCGGACAGTGTGGGGTGTAGGGTAGCGTGTTGGGTGAATTCCCCTTCAACCAGGTCAAAATAGGGAGCATCCTTAAAGTGAGTATCCGGGTAGAAACCTAAATATTTGGTCAATTCAAGCAAAAAGAAAAGGTGAAAATTGGCAATCCTGTCATGGGTGTCCAGCCATTGAAGTGCAGCCTCCATAAAATTAAAAAGAGGGGCATTCCGCTCCTCCTCCCGAATGGAATTCCCCAGCATTTCTGCCAGGAACATGGTCAGTGCATTTTTGGAAATGTCTGTATGCATACTGCTATAGGGGAAACTGATGCGGGCCTCTGTGATACGCTCCAACGTCCCTTTATTGCGGTGTGAGGCAACCAGTTCCAATTGCATGAGGGGCTGGAAATAGGCTGATTTCAGCTTTCCTTTCCGGGAGGCGAGCACGCCTTTCAGGAGGTAGGTCTTTAATCCGTCGGATTCCGTAAACGCTTTTACGATCAGGCTTGAATCCCCGTATTTCAGACAGGATAAGATAATAGCCTTGGTTGTGATCCGCATAGCTGGCCTGATTGATGCTGCAAAGATAACCCGATTTTCATTCATTCCCGGAATGGCCCGGTCCTTCCGGGGAAGGGACCCCAGGATATAAAATAGCCGGGAAACCACTGGGTTGACCCCGCAATTTCCCGGCTATTCAGAAAAGTTGCTTTTAAATGACGCCTTGCGCAAGCATGGCATCGGCTACCTTGACAAAGCCGGCGATATTGGCACCTTTTACATAGTTACAGTACCCGTCTTTTTCCTTTCCATATTCAATACAGGAATCGTGGATATCTTCCATGATGCCCTTCAGCCGTTCATCTACTTCCTCGCGTGTCCAGCTGATACGCAACGAATTTTGGGACATCTCCAGGCCGGAAGTGGCAACACCCCCTGCATTGGAAGCCTTTCCGGGTGCAAATAATATCCGTGCATTGTGGAATTCATGGATAGCATCCGGTGTTGAAGGCATATTGGCCCCTTCCGCGACACATATGCAGCCATTTTTGATAAGGGTCTTGGCACTGTCACCGTCCAGTTCATTCTGCGTGGCACAGGGCAGCGCAATCTGGCATTTTATTTCCCAGGGTGTCTTCCCGTTATGGAACGTGGCATTCTTATATTTTTTGGTGTATTCCGAGATCCGCTCCCTTTTATGGTTTTTGAGTTCCATAACATATTCCAGTTTTTTGGTGTCGATCCCATCGGGATCATGGATATAACCGGAAGAGTCGGACAAGGTCAGCACGTTGCCCCCCAATTGGATCACCTTCTCTGCCGCAAACTGGGCTACATTCCCGGATCCTGAAATAACCACGTCCTTTCCTTTAATATCTTCCCCGCGCGTTTTCAGCATGCTTTGTGCGAAATAGACCGTGCCGTATCCGGTTGCTTCCGGCCGGATCTTGGATCCACCCCATGAAAGGCCTTTGCCCGTAAGCACCCCGGTAAATTCATTCCGGATTTTTTTATACATCCCAAATAGGAAGCCGATCTCCCGGGCACCTACGCCGATATCCCCGGCGGGCACATCCGTATTGGGACCGATATGCCGGCAAAGTTCGGTCATAAAAGCATGGCAAAAACGCATCACCTCATCGTCCGATTTACCTTTGGGATCAAAATCCGAGCCGCCCTTGCCCCCGCCCATCGGCAAGGTGGTCAGGCTGTTTTTGAATACCTGTTCAAAGGCCAGGAATTTAAGGATACTGGCATTTACAGTGGGGTGGAAACGCAGGCCGCCTTTGTACGGGCCAATGGCCGAATTCATCTGGATCCTGTACCCCCGGTTAACATGAATATCGCCATTATCGTCTACCCAAGCCACCCTGAAGGAGATAAGTCGCTCCGGCTCTACCATGCGCAGCAGGATATTCTTGCCATTATAAATTTTATGTTGGGCAATGTATGGGATAACAGTTTCTGCTACCTCCTGCACCGCCTGGATAAATTCCGGTTCATGCCCGTTCCGGGTCTTTACCTCATCCATAAATGAGTTGATCTTGTCCTCCATGTGTACTGTTTATTAGGGTATGGTTTTATCGATTTGAAAATATAGGCCCAAAAATATGGTATTTCTATAATTTACGGCTTCTTTTTTTAAAAATATCACAATCGGGAGCGCTTCCGGTTGAGGATCGGAAAGAATTTTATGAAGGACGGTAACCTCGCCTGCAAATACCCGCTGGTCAACCTATTGCCTGCTCCAGGTCAGCAATGAGGTCAGTTTCGTCTTCAATCCCCACGCTGAGACGGATCAGGGAATCGACCACCCCACTCTTCTCGCGTTCCGCTTTCGGGATACTGGCATGTGTCATACTGGCGGGGTGTCCCGCCAGGCTTTCCACGCCCCCCAGGGATTCTGCGAGTGTGAACAGTTGTAACCGTTCCACAATCTTGATGGCAGCCTCATAAGTTCCGCCTTTAGGCACAAAAGAGATCATCCCCCCAAAATCCTTCATTTGCCTTTTGGCTATAGCATGGTTGGGATGGTCCTTAAAACCGGGCCAGTAAACTTTGTCTATCCTGGGATGAGATGCAAGGTAGTGGGCGATGGCCGCCCCGTTTTCACAATGCCGCTGCATCCTTACATGCAGGGTTTTGATCCCCCGGAGTACAAGAAAACTGTCCATAGGGCCACAGACAGCACCACTCGCATTCTGGATAAAGTACAGTTTTTCGGCAAGGGATTTATCCCTTACCACCAGGGCCCCCACCACGACATCGCTGTGGCCGCCAAGGTATTTTGTGGCAGAGTGCATTACGATATCTGCCCCAAGGTCCAGAGGTTGTTGGAGGTAAGGTGTGGCGAAGGTATTGTCTACAGCCATCAGCACTTTGTGCTTTTTGGCCAATTGGGATACGCCTTTCAGGTCAATGATATTCATCATGGGGTTGGTAGGGGTTTCCACCCAGATGAGCCTGGTTTTATCTGTAATAAGTGCTGCAATGGCATTTAGGTCCTGCATCCCAACAAAATGGAATTTGATCCCGAATTTTTCAAATACCTGTTTAAAAAGCCGGTAACTCCCCCCATACAGATCGTTGGTTGAAACTACCTCATCCCCCGGTTGCAGTAGTTTGATCACGGCATCCATAGCGGCGAGGCCACTGGCAAATGCAAGCCCGAAATTCCCGTTTTCAATACTGGCAAGTGCATTCTCAAGTGCCGTCCGTGTAGGGTTGGCACTCCGGGAGTATTCATACCCCTGGTGTCCGCCCGGGGTGGTCTGTGCATAGGTGGATGTCTGGTAAATGGGAGGCATGACGGCACCGTAGGCCTTGTCTGGCTTCTGGCCCCCGTGGATGGTCTTACTGTTGAACCGCAATTTTTTTTCGCTCATGGATTATAATTTGAAGCACAAATGTATCGTTATCTTTTAGAGATTACAATGATTGAATCCGTAGTTTTGCATTCATCCCCAAACGAAACCGTATGAAGTCCCCTATATACTGCTGCCTCTTTTTGATATTGATCTGCCTGGGCTGCAAAAAAGACACCAACCTTGCCCTGGAGCCGCTGCTCATTCTGGGAGACAACTGTAAATCATGTCCGGATGTACGGGTGGATATTCCCAAAGCTGTAAAGAAAGACCGTATCAGTGTTGCTGTGAATACGGCCCTCCGGGAGGAGATCATTTACCTGCTTAATTTCAATGAACATGCAGATGCCACAACCATTACCGAAGCTATTTCAGGATTTTCCCGGGATTACAGTGATATCAGCCCATTGTTCCTGGATGAACAGGACAGATGGGAAGCACGGATTAAAGGAGAGGTAAGCTATGAAGACGCGCTGATGTTGACCATTAAATTGGATTCCTATTTATATACCGGGGGGGCTCATGGCTATGAGGCCACCCGCTTTTTAAATTTCAATAAGCGGAATGGAACTGAACTGCAGGATTGGGAATTGTTTGCGGACCGGAAGGATTTTTTACGGTATGCCGAACTCAAATTCCGGAAGCAGGAGCACATCCCCGAAGACATGCCGATCAACAGCACCGGATATATGTTTGAACGCGATATCTTCTACCTGCCGGAAAATATCGGTTTTACAGCCGAAGGTGTCAAACTGCTCTACAACCAGTACGAAGTGGCCTCCTATGCGGACGGTACCGTGGAGCTGGTGCTTCCCTACAAAGAGGTTGCCAAATACCTGTCAGGCAAGATCAGGTCTTAGGGATTGCAGATAATATCGCCTTTTCAAGAGAGAGGATAACCCCCAGGTGCAAGCCTTCATGGTAGACATTGAACGCCATGGCATCCTCAACAGAATGCAATGTCACTTTATTCGATGTGGTGAATTCCCGGTAATTTTTAAATACCCTATTGTCATAATCCTGCTGGGTCCATTCGACGGTGGAAAATAAAAAACCGGCAATATGGTCTATTTCCTCTTCGCTGGCGGTACCATCCGGGACCGTACCCCGGCGGAATTGCTGTACAAGTTCCTCGCTGATCCGGAGCGGCACCCCGCTTAAACCATATACCAGGGATTGCTGGGTGACCACTACATGGGCAATGTTCCACCAGATATTGTTGCGGAAACCTTCAGGGATACACAATAATTGTTCCCTGGGGGTTTGCCGGAGGATGTTGTACAGGATCTTTCTGTTCTGAAGCGTAATGGCAAATATTTTTTCCAAATTTTATACATTTTAAGCCCCGCCCTGAACCTCTCCGGGCAGGGGATGTTAAAAATAGCACATTAAATTAAAATATGTTTCTCAAAGAAAGTATAGTTTTGTGAGATCCCGGATCCATATTTTAAACCAATCCTGTTGCTGAGCAACAACTGATGATACGCAACCCAAAATTCAGTCTATCCTAAGTTTATGAAGAAAATATACTACCTCAGCACCTGTAATACCTGTATGCGCATCCTGAAAGAACTGGAGCCCCTGACCGGGATTGAAATGCATGATATCAAGGCGGGTTCGGTTACCAGGGCTCAACTGGAAAGCATGAAGGCGCTTGCAGGGAGTTATGAGGCGCTTTTCAGCCGGCGTGCCCAGCTGTTTACGCAGCGAAAATTAAAAGACCAGGACCTTACCGAAGCGGATTATAAAAAATTGCTGCTGGAGCATTATACCTTCCTGAAAAGGCCGGTGGTTGTCGTGGATGATGCCATTTTTATAGGAAACAGCAAAAAAGTTGTAGCTGCCGCCAGAGAAGCACTGCATCCTTGAGCAAACGGACCCTGGCCATATTCGCTGCCCTGGGGGCCACCACCATTTATGGCCTGAACCACACGATTGCCAAAGGGGTAATGCCCCATTTTGTGGAACCCTTTGGCTTTATCATGCTACGTGTAACCGGGGCGGCTGTCCTGTTCTGGATTATCTCCATCTGGGGACCGGCAGAGCGGCTTGAGAAAAAAGATTTCCTCCGGCTGCTGCTGTGCGCTTTCCTGGGGATGGGCTTTAACATGCTGGCCTTTTTTAAAGGGCTGTCTATGTCGACCCCCATCAACAGCAGCGTACTGATCACCCTAACCCCTATCATCGTATTGGTGCTCTCTGCCCTGCTCATCCGTGAAAAGATCACGAGGATAAAGATAGGGGGTATCTTTATTGGGCTGGTAGGGGCATTGGGGCTGTTGCTTTTCGGCGCGGAGGTCCGGCAGGATGCCCCCAATATCCCCCTGGGCAATGCGCTGATCATGCTTAACTCCGTATTATATGGCTCCTACCTTATCGTAGCCAAGACACTGATCCAAAAATACCATCCCTTAACCTTTATGAAATGGCTTTTTACCATTGGAATTTTTATCTGCCTGCCATTCGGGATCACCGAAATGCAGGCGATCAATTGGGAGGAATTGCCTTTTGCGGCCTTGTGGCGGATTACATTTGTGGTGGTGGGCACTACTTTTTGCACGTACCTCTTCAATATTTTTGCACTGAGACAACTCCGTGCATCCACCCTGAGCGCCTTTGTGTATGTACAGCCCCTTATCGGGATACTCTATGCCGTGGCCATGGGGAAGGACACGCTGACAACCGTAAAGATACTGGCTGCCACGCTGGTGTTATTGGGGGTTTACCTGGCGAGTCGGAAGCCGGTGCCGAAGAAGGCACCCTAACCTCTATTTTTTAAGTTTCTTTGGATGAATCGGCGTCCGTTCAGGCTAACTGCGGGGTTTCCGGTCATGGGGGGTTTTGGCATATTTCCGGGTATCCGCTTTTGTAAGGGTGCGGAAACTGCCCGATACTTCCACCTTGTTAAACCGCGCCAGCAAGTCGTCCTGCAAGGTGGTGAGCGAGCGGCTCTCGAGACTAATCCAGGCCCCCATGATCTCCGCATGCGCCACATGCTTCCC
Source organism: uncultured Flavobacteriaceae bacterium (assembly GCA_963756115.1). Taxonomy (GTDB): domain Bacteria; phylum Bacteroidota; class Bacteroidia; order Flavobacteriales; family Flavobacteriaceae; genus JTS-RE37. The sequence continues at coordinate 1,030,160 of CAVWMN010000003.1, read as the reverse complement.
GTCGATGTCATACATATTGTGATGGTATTCAAAGAACATGCCGTCTGCACTGAGCCCTGTAACCTCAAGGGTTACTGAGACCTGCTCCCCGGGCAGGACCTCCTTGAAATAATAAATATGTTCATAGAAAACGACCGGGCCCAGCTGCTGCGCTACCAGGGTCTTATGATCAATTCCGAGGTACATGAAATACGCCATCCGGGTATGGCTCATAAAATTAACGTAAGCGCTGTTTGCCAGGTGCCGGTTGGCATCCAGATCGCTCCACCTGACCTCAAATTCTTTGGTAAACATGGTGCTATATTTTTTTACTATGCATGCATAATACTCACAAAAATACCATAGTTTTGGCAAAACCCGGTAGTTGTCCGGTTAATTAATCCCTATTTTTAGGCAGTAAAATCCTGGAATGCGCACCAAAGCACCCTTTATCAAAGACCTCTCCCTACCGGCAATAGCTGCACCCATGTTCCTGATCTCCGGCCCGGAACTGGTCATTGAATGTTGCAAAAACGGGATTGTGGGTACCTTCCCGGCACTTAACCAGCGCAGCAGTGAAGGCTTTGAAGAATGGCTGATCCTGATACAATCGGAACTGCAAAAATTCGAAGCGGAAACGGGGAAAAAACCGGCGCCTTTCGGGGTAAACCTGATCGTGCACCAGACCAATCCCCGCCTGCATGCAGACCTGCAGCTTTGCATCAAACACAAGGTACCGCTGGTCATCACCTCCCTGGGGGCTGTATCCCAGGTTGTGGATGCCATCCACAGTTACGGCGGGCTTGTTTTCCATGATGTTATTAAAAAAGGCATGCTCAGAAAGCTGCCGGTGCCGGGGTGGATGGCCTGATCCTGGTCGCTGCCGGCGCCGGGGGGCACGCCGGGACGATCAACCCCATGACGCTTGTAGCCGAAATCAAACAATTCTACATGAAGACCATCATCCTTTCCGGTTGCATCAGTACGGGGCGTGATATTGCCTCCGCGCTGCAAATGGGGGCCGACCTGGCCTACATGGGCACCCGCTTTATCAATACAAGGGAAAGCCAGGCACCCGAGGCATATCGCAAGATGATCATGGATGCCGCTGCCAGTGATGTGGTATATACCGCGGCTGTTTCCGGGGTCCACGCGAATTTCCTGGCAGACAGTCTCAAAGCGGCAGGGATTTCCGAAGCGGATCTGAAAAAAGATACCAAAATTGATTTCGGGAAGGAATTGGATACAGAGGCCAAAGCATGGAAAACCATCTGGTCTGCAGGGCAGGGTGTTGCCCTAATAGATGATGTTCTTCCGGTGGCGGAATTGGTAGCCCACCTTAAAACCGAATTCAGGGAGGCTGTTGAAGAGCAGTCCCGGTTGTTGCAAACCTATCCCAAATAGCCCCCGGATTGTATAATTTTTATCACCACCGTACCATGCCTGGAGATACTGCACCCTACCGGCCCGATTGGTTGTTTCGCAATGGCCATATCGCCACTATCTGGTCCGGCCTTATCCGTCGGATAGATGGCCTTGCGCAACAGCGGGAACGACTGGAACTTGCAGACGGGGATTTTATGGATCTCGACTGGAGTTATTCCGGACCCCACACCCGAAAAGTAGTGGTCCTGCTCCATGGGCTCGAAGGTAACGGTCAGCGTCCCTACATGACCGGGAGCGCCAAAATTTTCAACAGCCATGGCTATGATGCCTGTGCCGTGAATTTTCGTGGCTGCAGCGGGGAGACCAACCGTCTTTACCGCTCCTACCACTCAGGCGCCACGGAGGATCTGGAAGCCGTCATAAACCATATCCTGGAACAAAGGAACTACCAGGAAATCTTTATAAAAGGCTTCAGCCTGGGCGGGAACTTGGCGCTGAAATATGCAGGGGAAGGTCGGGTTGTCCCTAAAGAGGTAAAAGGCATTGTGGGTATCTCCGTCCCATGCGATCTCCATAGTTCACTGGTGGAATTATTGAAATTAAAAAACATACTGTATGCCCGGCGGTTCCGCAACCATTTGGTGCAAAAACTGCGGGCCAAGCAAAAGCTGTTCCCGGAACTGCTCCCGGAGAGTGACCTCCGACGTATCCGTACCCTTAAGGACTTTGACGACATCTATACAAGCCGGGCACATGGATTTGCCGACGCACTCGACTATTACCGCCAATGCAGCAGTGGGCGGTTTTTGGCTGGCATCAGGATCCCTGTTTTGATCCTGAATGCCCGCAACGATTCCTTCCTCGGCGCAGCATGTTACCCGTGGGAGGCTGCCGGAAAGAACGACTTGATAACGCTGGAAACGCCTGATTATGGAGGGCATGTAGGGTTTTATGGGAGTGGCGATCACTACTACAGTGAAAAAAGGGCCATTAATTTTGTGAATGGCATCCAATAAGTGCAGCTATTTCTTATATTAGTAGCTCTAAATACACTACAGATGAAAAAAGTATTGACCCTGCTGGCTCTGGCTGCCTTTATCGTTGGCTGCGGCGAAAAGAAAGAAGAAAAGAAGGACGGTGGTTTTGAGATGAACCGAACCAAAACCGAGGCCAAACCGGAGACGGTAACCACCGAGGGTGTCCCCGTAGACCTGAACAATAAAGGGGTTGGCCCCATCACATCGGTCACCTGGGATGATGAGATAGACACGGCCCTGGCTGCCAAGGGGGAGGAAAAATACAACGCTATCTGTACGGCGTGCCACATGGCGGAGCAGCGGATGATAGGCCCTGCCTTAAAAGGGGTGTATGACCGCAGGAGTCCGGAGTGGGTGATGAACATGATCCTGAACCCTGACGGGATGCTGAAGGAAGACCCTATCGCCAAGGCCCTGTTAAAGGAGCACAACAACGCCATTATGCTGAACCAGAACCTGAGCGAAGAGGAAGCCCGTGCTGTAGCGGAATACCTCAGGACCATGTGAGCCCGGCTTACTGTTACAATATGACGAATGCTGATACCCGCTTTTATCCAGGATATCAGCATTTTTTTTACATAAAACCTGTGCATATTCACCATCCCAACAACAAGAGATTCAAACATTTCGGGCTTCCTGACAATCCTGGTTTAAAAAACTGTATTCTATACTGTTAGTGTCTGATTATGGACTACATTTATGAGTATCCTTCAGGTAAATGAATTGATTTCAATTCCTAAGTTGATATCATTAAAAGCATTATCCGTCATGATTAGTGCCAAAACATACACCTTACATTTCAGTAGCCTGTACGTTTTGTTGTCACTAATTTCAGGATGTGCAACACAGGACGTTAAGAGGGATAATTCCAGCTCCCGGCTAGCCGCGATGCAGCATCAGATCGACATTCTGAATAGGTGCAACAAACCCGCCCTCACCCGAATTCAAGATGAACTTCTGCATGAGGCCGCCCCAAAAATCACAACAGATTACAGCTTAAGTGGCCTGTTTAATGTTAGTCTTCCCAGGTCTGAACAGCAAAAAACGCTTTTAGCTCTATGGTTATCCAGAGAAGGCACAACCGAGGATTTCTGGAAAAACCTGGGTGAACATCCAGAATTTACAGATAATGAAATACAGGAGTCCTTGATAATTTTATTTATGGGTAAATTAACTCAGTATAAAGTGCCTTTACTTCAGGAATTGATTCGCCTTCGAAGAGCCAAAGGATTAAATAACCTTTACAGTATCTCCCGGTTGGACAGGGAAGAATGGCTTGAACTGTTCAGGAAATCGAGGGTTGATCTTGACTTCGAGATTTTTATTAGTAGTGTGGATAGCACATTTGATACCCTTTTATATGGGGGTTGTGATTAGGTACTGGTAAAAATGACCCGGTTGGATTTAATACCTGCATTATAGCGCTATGAAAACCATTCCCGTCCGCAAACTTAGCCATCCACCAGAGGAACCAGACCTTGTTGGGAATTTTGGCATTCGCCGTATTGAAGAAATCGTGAAAGGGCACGAAATGGTTCAGCCGCTCCACCGGCACGATTTTTATTTTGTATTGTTTGTTGCATCGGGGAAGGGGCAACATGTTATTGATTTTGAGTCCTATGAAGTTGGAAGACAGTCCTTATTTTTCATGCGCCCCGGCCAGGTTCATGAGCTGATCTTAGAAGAGGGAAGTACCGGATACCTGATACAATTTACACTTGATTTCCATGCCCTGAAGGAGTCGTCGTCCATACAATTGCTGCGAAAGGCCGGGAAAACGAACCACTATAAAATCCATTCAGAAGGCTTCTCAAAAATGGATTCGATCCTAGCTGCTATGCTGGAGGAATTCAGGATGAAAGCTGAAGGCTTCCTGGAAGTCCTAAAAGCCCAACTGGCCATATTCCTAACACTCCTGTTACGATTCCAACCGAATCAGAAAGATGCTCCTTTTGCTAAAATCGCTTCCTATAAGCAGGAACGACTCGATGCCTTCTTAGCCCTTCTGGAGACCAATTATGCCAACCATAAAAGTGTCCCGGCATATAGCGAAATGCTAAACCTTTCTGCGTATCAACTCAATGCTATCACCAAAACATATGTAGGGAAAACAGGTTCGCAAATCATCCAGGAATACGGTATTCTGGAATCGAAAAGATACCTGCTTGCAACCACCAACCAGGTAAAGGAAATAGCCTATCTTTTAGGGTATGATGATGTTGCTTATTTTATCCGTTTCTTCAAAGAACATACGGGTTATTCCCCTGAAGCCTTCCGAAAAAAATTTAAATAAGTCCTGCTCATCTCCATGTATGTCCTATCCCACTGACGGCATTCCCAACTACTTTTGTCTGGATAATTATAAAAAGTAACATCATGAGAACAAAAGCAAAACTTATCGCATCCTTAAAGATCTGGGTGGTCATCTATCCCGCACTGACCTTTTTCCTCTATCTGTTCAGCGAGCCCCTGGCCGCTGTACCCTTGTACCTGCGGACGTTATTGATGACCATTTCCCTGGTTCCACTAATCGTATTTATTGGCGTTCCCTTGGTAGATTTCGTGATCCGCCAGCTAACACCAAAGACACAGCAGAAATAAACTGTATTGTGTACTGATCTTTCGGCTTTCAATCTCGCCCTGACAAAGCGGGAATAAAAAAAATCATGAGCTATGATAACAACAAAAACGTTTGACGTTTTGGTAATCGGAGGCAGTTACTCCGGACTGGCGGCGGGGATGGCCCTGGGGAGGGCCCGGCGGCAGGTATTAATCCTGGACGAGGGGATGCCCTGCAACCGGCAGACGCCTTATTCCCACAATTTCCTTACCCGGGACGGGATGCCCCCTCAGGAAATTGCCACCCTGGCCAGGGAGCAGGTAGCGCAGTATGATACGGTCCAATTCTTTAATGGCAAGGCTATTCAAGGCATCAAATCCAAAAACGGTTTTACGGTAGAGACTGCCTCCGGGGAATCATTCGAGGCCAGGAAATTAATAATTGCGACCGGTATCCGCGACATCCTGGCCCCGATAACCGGGTTTGCCGAATGCTGGGGAATCTCCGTCCTGCACTGCCCCTACTGCCATGGATATGAAATGCGCGGCGAGAAAACCGGCCTCCTGGGCAACGGGGATGCAGCCTTTGAATTTGCTGCGCTCCTTTCAAACTGGACTACGGACCTTACACTCTTTACGAACGGGGCGTCATCCCTAAGCCCCGAACAGGTAGTGAAGCTCAAAAGCCACCATATCGGGATTAAAGAAACCGGGATTGAAAAACTGGGGCATACAAACGGATACCTCCATACCATCCATTTCAAAGATGGTACCACATCCCCAATGACGGCACTCTACGCTCAAATCCCATTTGAACAGCAATGTGCCGTTCCGGTTTCCCTGGGATGTGAACTAACGGATGAAGGATATATAAAAACAGATGCCCAGCAAAAAACCACGGTACCCGGTGTATTTGCCTGCGGGGACAACACCACCCGGATCCGGACAGTGGCAAATGCTGTAGCCACGGGTACCCTGGCCGGGATGATGCTGAACAAGGAATTTGTTCTGGAAGCCTTTTAAAAATCCTAAAGATGTGGAGGCATTCGATGAATGACTCCTGTTTCTAATTAATAGGGACAGGATAACAGCCTGAAACCCATTTTAGGGTTACCGGAATTGAATCGTTTTCGAGGTTGCACTGCTGTCATATCAATCCAACAAATTCCTATCTTTAAATCAGCGAACCAAACCGGGGATGCCGAAAACCGATCAGAGTAGGCCATTTAAAATAGTATAGGATGTTGCATTTAATGGTACTCTACCCCCAGCCTTCTGATATGGAGCAATTCGAAAAGGACTATACCGACCATGTGGCTTTGCTCCATGAAAAAACCGGGATCCCTACTGGTGTAACTCCCTACACGGTCACGAAGTTCCTGCAAGGCCCGGACGGGAAACCCCCTTTCTACCAGCAGTTCTCCATGCCCTTTGAGTCGCGCGAAGCCCTGGAGGAAGCATTGGCCTCACCCGGGATGCAGGCTGTTGCAGCAGATGCGGTCCGTATCTCCTCGGGTGGCAGTCCGGTAATATTGATCGGGATGCAGGACCAATAAACCATCCTGTAACAGGGGCGATCCGCATCCGGTTTACCACAGGCAGTATGAAGATATTCAATAAGATACGGCAGCGGTTGATAGCCGACTTCCGGTTTGCACAACCTACTTCTCCCGCAGGCCGCTACCTCATATATGCGCTGGGGGAAATTGTACTGGTGGTAGCGGGTATCCTTATCGCCCTGCAGATCAATACCTGGAATGAGAAAAAAAGACAGCGCGAAAATTTCGGGCTGGCACTGGAACAGATCTACAATGATATTGATGTGCAGGCTCAGAGCCTTACCTGGGTCCTTGAATCGGCAATGAAAGAGATCGGGTATATCAACCTACTTTTGGAGGAACCGGAAAAGATCCCGGATACCCAACTTCCCTTTGTACTCTTTTATGTAGATGCCGGAAGCAGCTCTGGTGACATCATCTTCAGCAAGCGGGAGGTCTTCCATTCCATCATGGAAGTGGACCCGGGGGACCTGGGGCAGATACAGATCGAAAAGCAGATTGCCTCCTTTATGGATAACACCATCTGGAACGTCCGTGCTCAGGAAGGACTTATCACGCCCATCCTGTTTGAAGCTGGGATACCAATCCCCCAGATCATTAAAGGGTTAACGAATTTTGAAAATTTCAAGGCGGTCGATACGCTGTTTTTCAAGTCGGCTGAAAGGGCAAGGGTCCGCAGCCTGCTATCCGGGGACAGGATCAGGACTGCTTTGAGGTCCCTGAAGGCAGACCGGCAAAAGATAACCTCTATAAACCTTGCAAATTCCCTGGCTGATGCTGCTTCGGTTATGGAACTGATTCGCCAGTACCAACCCGGGATACGGCTTCTTTACAATGAGGTTGGGATCATCGGCACGGCCATTGCCGGTTATGACGGTGCGCCCTCTACGCCCATGACGCTGACGGACGCCCAACAATGCCTTTGGGAAGCCGATCTTCACCTGAAAAAAGGGACCGTCAAATTCCGAACCCGGAACAGCTGGAAGCAAAACTGGGGAGGCAAGACTTTCCCGGAAGGGAGCGCCATCTATTACTGGGAAAATATCCCTGTGGAAGAAGGGTATTACCATGTGGAACTCAATTTGCTCCACAAAACCTACGCCTTTACAAAAAAGGAACCGGGCACCTGATTCAATTCCCGGTATATCATGGACCTCTGTAGTCCTTTCTGTATTGAATACCACCCCAAAAAAAAGATGGCAGGCAGGCCCTTTATTTTGTAATTTCCATTGTAGGCCAATTTTCAATATGAATTGAATACGCTAATTTAGTTGCTTTCGCGTACGGGTCCAACCCCCAGCATCATCCCCTTGTGTCCTGTAGACCGGTATGTGGGTTTATGCACTTTGCAGGATTTGAAACGAATAAGTAAACCAAAGCCGAAATCATGAAAAATAAATCAAATTCAAGAAGGGTATTTATTAAAAAAACCGCAACCGTCTCGGCTTTGTTCATGGCAGGTGGCGTATTGCCGCAATTCAGTGCAAAAAGTTATGCGCGCATTGTGGGGGCAAATAACAGAATTGGTGTATCCATGATGGGTGTTAATGGGAGGGGGACGGCACTGGCTAAAAATTTCGCTTCCCAGGATAATTGTGATGTTATGTATGTTTGTGACGTGGACAGCAGGGCAGCTGCCCAATGCACTTCCGCCCTGAAGGATCGGCAGGACCTGGTGCCAAAAATAAGCAACGACTTTCGCAAATCTTTGGAAGACAGCGATGTTGATGCGCTGGTTATAGCTGCACCGGACCATTGGCATGCACCTGCTGCCCTGCTTGCCATGCAGGCTGGCAAACATGTTTATGTTGAAAAACCATGTAGCCATAATCCGAAAGAAGGAGAAATGCTGGTAGCAGCTGCGGCTACATATGGCAAAGTGGTACAGATGGGAAACCAGCGCCGATCCTGGCCGAATGTCATCGAAGGTGTCCAGGCCCTGAAGAGCGGCTCCATCGGCAGGGTTTATTTCGGAAAAGGATGGTATTCCAATAATCGCCCTTCCATTGGTATTGGTAAGGAAACGGCAGTCCCGGATTGGCTGGACTGGGACCTATGGCAGGGGCCGGCACCGAGAAAAAATTTCAAGGATAACCTGATACATTATAACTGGCACTGGCACTGGCACTGGGGTACGGGCGAGGCCCTGAACAACGGCACGCACATGATAGACCTTCTGCGGTGGGGAATGGACCTGGATTATCCTACCAAAGTCAGTTCAAACGGGGGAAGGTACCGGTACATGGATGACTGGGAAACCCCCGACACCCAAATAATAAATCTTGACTTTAAAGAAGGTAAGTCCATGTCCTGGGAAGGCCGGAGCTGTAATGGGAAAAATATGGAAGGAAGCTCCGTTGGGGTTATGTTTTACGGGGAAAACGGCAGCATGTTGATCCCCGGGGGAAACAGTTATACGATATTCGACCTGGATAATAAAGTTGTTAAAGAAGTCATGGATCAGACGAAGATCGATCCAAGAAATGTACGGGACCCGTCTGAACAACTCGATGCGCTGCACATACAAAATATGTTCGATGCCATCCTGAAGGGAGCTCCATTACATGCTGATATAGATTCAGGCCATAAAAGTACACTGCTGGTGCAGCTGGGCAATATATCACAGCGAATGGGCAGGTCTTTGGAGATAGATCCTGCAAGCGGTCATATCGCCAAAGATACGGATGCCGGGAAGCTTTGGAGTCGTTCGTATGAGAAAGGATGGGAAATGAAATTACATTAGGTACCAACGGGTAATGCTGTTATGAAGTCCAGGAGATCATTTATTAAAAAAATCAGCAAAGGGACCGCCCTTTCAACACTTGCTTTCGCAGCGCCTGCCGGTTATGCCTATACATTCGTTTCCAGGGTTGCAGCTGATGCAAAAGATATTCGTATAGGAATTATTGGGGCTGAAAATTCACATACCGCCGGTTTCGGAAAGCTGTTCAATATTGACAAACAATTCCCGGGAGTAACAGTACAGTACGTGTGGGGGGAAACCGAATCCCTTGCCGAAGTTGCCATGGCCAAAGGCAGCATTCCAAATAGGGTAACCAATCCATTGGAAATGCTGGGCAAAATTGATGCCCTGATTGTGGACCACCGGCATGGCAAATACCACCTTCAGGCCGCCCTTCCATTTGTGGAAGAAGGCATCCCCACCTTCATAGACAAACCATTTTGTTACAGGCTGGAAGAGGGACAGGAATTTTTGGCTCTGGCGCGCAAAAAAGGCACACCGGTTACTTCCTTCAGTTCAATTGCACAGAGCTATGAAACATTCGACATAAAAGAACAGGTGGAAAAAATGGGGGAAATTAACCAGGTTGTACGATATGGTCCCGTGGACCTATATTCTGAATATGGAGGTGTCTTTTTTTACGGGCCGCATATGATTGAGCCTCTGCTTTACATTTTTGGTGACGAGGTCAGTAGCGTGCGGGTCCATAAAAATGATAAGAACAGTAGTGCAAGTATGGTTTATCGTAATGGCATGTCAGCTACGTTGGTCTTTACCACAAAAAAATATGGATGGCAAACATTTGTAGAGACAGACCAGGGTATAGAAGAACTTACCGCCAGGGTGGAAAATAAAGCTCCTGCCAAAAATGATGTGGATATGGTCCGTATGTTCCGGACCGGGAATGAACCCAGAAGCCATCAAAGTATCCTAAGAGGGGTGGCGGTGCTGGAAGCTATGGAAAAATCTGTTGACACGGGACAATGGGAAGACGTTGTGGCTGTAAACCTATGATCATGCACCAGGCAGTAACCCGGGATACTAATCAGGTCGTACGTGATTATTGACCCGGTATACCTGCCTGGCGGAGGACAGGTTCGAATTTGGAAAACAAATCAATACATAAGATGAAAACCAGTGCTGTTTCAATCATCATTTTATTCCTATTTTTTAACATGACAGGATCAAAGAACACGGAGACCCTCACGGGTTTACTCTATTCTGATGGAGGCGCAGTTGCCCTGGAGATAGAACATGATATAATCGTAGGGGTCACCCGCCCCGAATCAGGGTGTGAAATGCCGGAATTGTTCATAGGGCCCGGCCTGATCGATGTCCAGATCAACGGATATGCAGGTGTAGATTTTTCCGGACCTGATTTAACCCTGCAGGGGATCCGGAAAGCGACTAAGGCGCTGTGGCAAGCGGGTGTAACCTCCTATTTTCCAACAATTATTAGCAGCGATATCAGCCGAATGAAAGAAAACTTTGCCGTTTTGGCCAAAGCCAGGGAAGATCCTGAAATCGGAAGATCAATCCCCGGATTTCATTTGGAAGGTCCCTATATTTCCCCGGTTAAGGGATTCCGGGGGGCACATTTGGAAAAGTATATTAAAAAACCTGATTGGAAAGAGTTTCAGGATCTTCAAAGGGCAGCAAAGGATGGCATCAAATTGATAACCCTTGCGCCTGAAGTGGAGGGTGCTGTTCCATTTATTCGCAACTGCGTTGCCAATGGTGTGGTGGTTGCACTGGGACACCATAATGGTACTGCCATGGAGATTCAACGGGCAGTTGATGCAGGTGCCAGGATGGCCACTCATTTGGGGAATGGCTGTGCCAATGAAATTGATCGGCATCACAATCCGCTATGGCCACAGCTTTCTGAAGACCGGCTTATCCCAAGTATTATTGCAGATGGGTATCATTTGACCAGAGAGGAAGTTCGCAGTTTTTATAAGGTTAAAGGTCCGGACAATACCATACTGGTTTCGGATGCCCTGGATTTGGCAGGGTTACCTCCCGGGGAATATATTCGTGGCGAGCGAACCTTATTGCTAACACCCAATGTCGTCAAATTACCGGAAGAAGACGTATTGGCGGGAGCGGCATCACCAATCAGTAAATGCCTGGGCGTATTTATAGGGTTTACAGGGTGCAGCCTCGAAGATGCCATAAAGATGGCCAGTACCAATCCGGCAAAGATGTTCTCAATGGATCAACTTGGTGAAATCAAAACAGGTAAACGTGCAGACCTAATTCTGTTTACTATGAAAGATAACGAAATGGTCATAAAGCAAACCTTTGTTGCCGGCGAATTGGTCTATTCCAATGAAAAATAGCCGGTTACTTAAAAAAATAGGTGTCGCATTGAGTGCGGTGGGGCCGGGCTTGTTTCTAATTGGATATAACATTGGAACGGGAAGCGTTACTACCATGGCGAAAACCGGAGCGGAATATGGTATGGAATTATTTTGGGCGCTGGCACTCTCCTGCATTTTTACCTATGTGCTGATGGTATCCTATGGGAAAGTGACGCTGGTTTCCGGTAGTACCGCACTATTCAATTTTAAAAGTGAATTTAAGTGGGGCTGGGTACTTTCACTCTATATCATCCTGGCCCTTATCGTAGGAGAATTACTGGCGCTAACCGGGGTTATGGGCATTGTCGCTGATCTTGTCCAGGAGGGGATCAGGCTGACTTTTGACGGGGCATATGTAGATACGGGTTGGATTATCCTGTTTTTTGTGGTCATCTTATACCTTTTACTCTGGTTTGGTCGCTATCTGGTATTCGAAAAAGTCCTGACTGTCCTGGTCCTCCTTATGGGGTTGTCCTTTTTAGTGGTCTTCTTTTTGGTCAGACCCAGCTTCGCTGCGCTGGCTGAAGGGATTGTCCCGAGTATACCAGATACCCCGGGTGCCCTTGGGCTTATTGCAGCAATTACAGGGACCACCTGTTCGGCTGCTGTTTTCATCATGCGGAGTACGATAGTAGCTGAAAAAGGGTGGGATTTAAAGGACCTGAAGAAAGAAAAAATGGATTCTTTTGTATCCGCTTCCATGATGCTGCTCCTGAGTGGGGTCATCATGGCGGTAGCCGCAGGAACCCTCCATGTATCGGGTTTAAAACTCGATAATACAGTTGAGATGATTGATCTGTTTGAGCCCTTTGGGGGAAAAATGGCGGCCTTTGTCCTGATCATTGGAATCACAGGGGCTGGCCTTTCCACAATTTTTCCCATTGTGCTGATAGCTCCCTGGTTGATCGCTGATTATCGGGGTACTCCACGCAATATGCATTCAACACAATCCAGGGTGCTCATATTTGTTGCCCTGTTGTTTGCCTTTGGGACCGTTATTATGGATGAAAGGCCACCGGCTTTGATGATTTTTTCCCAGGCTTTCCAGGCATGTATCCTGCCAGCGGTTGCGATACCGATTTTTATGTTGATCAACAAACAGAAACTAATGCATACCCATAAGGCAGGAACCATGTGGAATATGGCCCTGATTGCGGTCATTATCTTTTCCCTGGTCACTTCCTGGTTTGCTTTTACAGATTTTTTTTAAAACCGTATAAAAAATGAAAAGAACGCTGCGAATTGGAAAACTTCTGGTCTCGGTATATGGAGAAGCGGTTGAGATGGGTATGGCTGCGGCAGACCTTGTAGAGAAAGAATTGAATAATGCCATTCGGGTCAACGGATCTGCCAATCTTATCCTGGCTACCGGTACATCGCAGTTTACATTTTTGGCAGCATTGCAAAAAAAGCAACTAAACTGGCAGCTGGTTACTGTTTTTCATCTGGATGAATATGTAGGAATCAATGCTTCTCACCCAGCCAGCTTTCGCAGGTATTTAAAAGAAAGGATTTTGGACAAGGTTGCGCCAAAACGCGTTTATTTTTTAAACGGGGACGCTGAAGACCTTGAACTCGAAATGAAACAGTATGCAGAAACATTAAAAAGACATCCTATTGACATAGCCTGTATCGGGATTGGAGAAAATGGGCACATTGCTTTCAATGACCCCGCAGTCGCCGATTTCAATGATCCGAAATTGGTGAAATTAGTGGAATTGGACGAGGCGTGCAGAAACCAGCAACTCGGGGAGGGATGGTTTTCCAGTTTGGATGAAGTGCCCAGGCATGCCCTTACATTAACCATCCCGGCAATAGTAGGTTGCAAGGTCATCAGTTGTGTTGTCCCGGACAAAAGAAAGTCGGAAGCTGTGTACAATTGCCTCTACGATACTATAAGCCCGGCTTGCCCTGCATCTATCCTGAGGTCCCATCCCAATACCAGGTTGTTCCTGGATGCAGCTGCTGCTTCTAAAATTGAAAAATTGAAATAAAAAAGTTTCCCTCCCTGTGCATGGGTCCGATCTTCGAGGGGTGATGGAAAACATAAAGCAATGGAGGCAGCTTCACACGATTGGGAATCGAAGATGCTCCAAAGAACCTGCTCCTGTAGAAAAATCGGAAGCTGCCAGCTCCCGGAACCATTGATTTCTATAATTTTTGGTATATTGAATCATGACGCGGGTACGCGAGAGATAACCAATACACCAACCTGATGAAATACAGTTTCTGCTTATGTTGCCTCCTGTTCCTTACCACCGTTCATGCGCAAAACACTTTTTATACCACAGACGGGAATGACCGGATCCCGGAATCACAGCTGCCTGCATTAAAAGATACCATTGCAACCCGATTCAGCAGGGTACTGAATAAGCCCGTCATGGTTGCATTAAAAACAGAAAAGACCGAAAAACGCCAGGACTCCCTGATCCATCATATTACCTTTGAAATCGTGGACCATACTACCCTTGGCAGCACGGATCCCAGTGAGTGGCTTACAAACAGAACCCTGCCCGAATTCCGCCTGGAGGACCTGCAGGGTCATACAACCACCCGTGAAAAATATAAAGGCAAGCCTACCATGATCAATTTCTGGTACACAAGTTGCGCGCCCTGCATTGAAGAGATCCCGTACCTGAACCAGCTGGCCGAAGCCCATAAAGGCCAATTCAATTTTGTGGCCATCACCTATGAACCCCGTGAGAAGGTGGAAAAGTTCCTGGAGAAACACCCGTTTGACTTTGAAATCCTCGTAAATGCCAAAGCCTATACAGATGATACGCTCCGGTTAAAAGCTTATCCCACGAGCCTGTTCCTGGACGCAGCCCAGGTTGTACGGTTCGTAGAGGGTAGCCTCCCATACGAAGAGGATGCCAAGGGGGATTTTCGGATAACTGACGGGCGGAAATTCGAGGAGCTCCTGCAAAAGCTGAAATAGTCGATACGGTTACCATGTAAGGGCCCCCAGTATAGAATTGTTACTAACCAAAAACCAACCTTATGAAAACAAACAGACTTTTCGTACCGATGCCAATGCCTGCTTTATCCTTATGCTTCTGTTTTTTAATCGTCCTTTTTTCCTGTAAAACCGAGCCAAAAAAAGAAACAGCTGATGAAACTGAAGAGGATACGGGGACGCAAATTGATATCCTTACAGAAGTGATGGATTTTCAGACCGTCGATTCTATCCCGGCAGGCTGGCATACATTCCGATATCAGAACCTTTCAGAGGAAACCCATTTTTTCCTGCTTGATAAGTATCCCACCGGCAAGACTATAGCCGACGGGGAAAAGGAAGTGATCGGTCCCTTTCAGAAGGGGATGGACCTCATCAATGAAGGGAAAGGCGAGGAAGCCAATGCGGAATTCGGCAAACTCCCCGAATGGTTCTTCGAAGTGGTATTCAGCGGGGGTTCCGGACTGGTATCGCCCGGCCATACCAGCCAAACTACCCTGAAACTCGAGCCCGGCTACTATGTTATGGAATGCTATGTTAAAATGCCCAATGGGGTATTCCACTCGGCCATGGGGATGGTAAAAGAACTGATCGTTACCGGGGATATGTCTGAAAATCGAGCCCCTGAAAGTACCGTAAATATCTCGATATCCAGTACGGACGGGATTGTCCATCCTGACACGATCCGCGGTGGACCACAAACTTTTGCCGTACAATACCTGGATCAGATCGTTCATGAGAATTTTGTCGGACATGATGTGAATCTGGTTCGTTTTGATGAAGGTGCCGAATCCCAAACCCTGGAAAAATGGATGAACTGGGCCGACCCTGAAGGCCTTATTACCCCGGCCCCGGAGGGCTTCACATTTTTAGGGGGCGTAAACGATATGCCGGAAGGTAGTACAGGTTATTTTACCGCTACCCTTTCACCGGGCACCTATGCCCTGGTGGCGGAAGTACCCGAAACCATCCGAAAAAACATGCTGAAAACCTTTATCGTTGGTGACTGACTTCCGGGATTCGATTCGCCAATCTACCGTGAAGACTAATATATAAGGCAAAACATATGAAAGGAAGATTAAAAGCAATTGCAGCCGGGCTCGCAGCTGGCGCCCTTGCCGGAACTGTAATCCTGGGAATTGGCGGCCGGCTGGCCATGAGGCTTATTGCAATGGTCGGCGGATTTCCCGGTAGCCAAAGCTGGGGAGGTTCCCTGGAAGTGGTGGCTTTCGGCCTGATCCTGGGGGTTGTGTGGGGATTTTTTTTCGGACTGGTGCACCGATATGCCTTTACAGGAAAGCTCCTTACCGGCTTGCTTTTCGGGTTGCTGCTCTACGGGCTTGTGGTGGCCATCCCCATGGATCCCAAAGCGGCAATTGCAGGATTTCCGGACCATTTACTAACCATTACCCTGATCTTCGGTGTCCTGTTCGTTATGTACGGCCTCACTCTAGTATCCCTGTTTCATCGATTTTTAAAGCGCTTCAGTCGCAGGTAGCAAAAGAAATCTCCCGGAACTACAACTTGTCCACGGCCACTTTGTAGGTAGGGTCTTCCAGTACATTCACCTCAATGATATCATCCGCATTGCGCAACAACCGCTTGCAATCACCGCTTAAATGTTTCAGGTGCACCTTCTTCCCCACTTTCTGGTAGCGTTCCGTGATCTTGTTCAGCGCTTCAATCGCCGACATGTCTACCACCCTGCTTTCCTTAAAATCGATCACCACCACATCGGGATCATTCAGTACATCGAATTTTTCATTGAACAGGGATACCGATCCAAAGAAGAGAGGCCCATAAATTTCGTAGTGTTTGGTGCCGTTATCATCGATATGTTTCCGCGCACGAATCCGCTTGGCATTGTCCCAGGCGAACACCAGGGCTGAAATAATTACCCCTACAAGGACAGCCAGCGCCAGGTTGTGCAGGAATACGGTTACCAGGGTAACGAGCACCATGACCAGGACATCGGACTTTGGCATCCGCCTGAAGGTCCGCAGGCTTGCCCACTCGAACGTTCCCAAAGCAACCATGATCATCAGACCGGTAAGTGCTGCCATGGGTACCCTTTCTATCAGGTCCGATCCAAACATTATAAAGACCAGCAACATCACGGCTGCCACGATCCCCGAAAGGCGGGCACGGGCCCCGTTGGAAGTGTTGATAAGGCTTTGCCCGATCATGGCACAGCCTCCCATCCCTGAAAATAATCCGGACAGGATGTTGGCAGTGCCCTGTGCTACGGCTTCTTTGTTGCCACGGCCGCGGGTTTCGGTGATCTCATCGATAATATTGAGCGTCAGCAGGCTTTCAATCAAACCTACCCCCGCCACAATAGCCGCATACGGAAAAATGATCTGAAGGGTCTCCAGGTTCAGGGCAACCTGAGGGATATGGAAAGGGGGGAAACCCCCGGCGATGGAAGCGATGTCACCAATGGTGCGGGTATCTACCTGAAAGGCAAAAACAATCCCGAATACCAACAGGATGGCTACCAGGGAGGCAGGCACTATTTTACTAAGTTTTGGGAGGCCCCAGATAACGGTCATGGTCAGTAATACGAGTCCCAGGAAAATATACAGGGTACTTCCGGTGAGCCAGCTGCCGTCTGCTGATTTGAACTGCGCTAATTGCGACATAAAAATGATCACGGCAAGTCCGTTTACAAACCCGAATATTACGGGGTGGGGCACAAGCCTCATCAATTTCCCCAGCCGCAGGAAGCCAGCTGTCATTTGCAGCAACCCTGCCAGGATTACGGTTGCAAATACATATTCAACCCCGTATTGCTGTGCAAGTGCAACAATTACCACGGCTATTGCCCCGGTTGCTCCGGAGATCATCCCGGGACGCCCCCCCAGGATGGCTGTCACCAGTCCCATCACGAAGGCTGCATATAGTCCGGTCAGCGGGGATAAGCCTGCTATCATAGCAAATGCAATTGCCTCCGGGACAAGGGCAAGGGCCACTGTTATACCCGACAAAACTTCGGTTTTGTAATTGACTTCCTGGGAGAAATCGAATAGATTAAGGTACTTCTTCAAACCTGTATGGATTTAAGGCCGCAAAAATAAGGTTATTTAATCGGATGGCCGTAAATCCCTGAAAAAATGCGAATCTGATAAATTACCAGGGGGTAAGTCCCAATAATTTCTCTCCAAGGGGGGACAAGCTGGCAGTATCATACCGGGTCTGCTCCCAGTTCCTGGGATCACCGGGAAAGGCATACCCTTCCGGAGCCACCCGGTTCTTCCATGAATTGATACGCCAGTTCCGGAGTTCATCATTTTCCGGTTCCGCCGGCATCATAGAAATATATTGGGCGATACGCACCTTGTCCACAGAACGGTTGGGCCTGATCCCGTGGGGTTCCGTACTATTAAAAATAAGCAGGTCCCCAGCTTCCATCTTTACTTTTACTATCCTGTCCTGTAGTCCTGACACATCGGGTTTGAACCTGTCACGATCTTCCGGTTGGGTAAGTTTCCAGGTATCATAGTTACGATATAGCCAGGGGATACACTGAAACCCCCCCATCTCTTCGTCTGTCTGGTCTGCCAGCGCAAGGACACCCTGTACATTCTGGGGACGCGTCTCCGGGTCATAGTCCCAATGGATGAATCCTTTGTACTCATGCCCGGGACGCATTGGAAAATTGAGGTTAGCCCGGTCAATGGTTACCCATAAATTTTCAGTACCCCAAACATCGCTGAATGCATGGTGGACCTTTTCTACCTGCCGGTTGTTCCACAAATGCTGGTGGTTATAGACTTCCACCATCCCTGTGCCCGTGAGTTCCTTCATCTTCATTTCTGCCCTCGGGGGTGCATACCAGGTTTCGGGGTCATCGGGATCCTTTTCTTCAAACTCCCAAAGAAAATCTGCGGTTGCGCGGGCCTGCTCCGCCGGAACAGCATTTTTGATGACTATATACCCATGATGTTGCCAGAACGCCCAGTCCGCTTCGCTAAGGACCCGTAATGGTTTGCCATTGCTGCGGTCATTGAGTTTGATCTTACTGCTGGTTGCGGTAGAGGGGTTCCCCGGGATCTCCTTATGCGCCTTATTGGCCATCTCCGTTTTTGAATTTGTCTGATCCATCGTATGGTATTGTTAGAAATTACTTTTAAGATACTGTAAAACTAATCAACACCCTGCCGGATCTCAACCTTGATATTGACCAGTATTTGAAGTATATTGATATGATATGAAATTATATGGATCGATAAAAGCAATTTTGTTAAATTTAAGCATGAAACTACAACTCGAATCCATATCAACGGATGCGCAAAGCTCCTTCCGGCTATTGCATAATCCAAAGCTTAACGACCTGTTTTTCTGGCATTTCCATCCGGAATATGAACTGGTTTATATCGAAGGTGCGACCGGGACGCGACATGTAGGGGAACATATTTCCCCTTATCAGGATAGTGACCTGGTACTGATCGGCTCCAACATCCCCCACCTCAACTTTGATTTCGGGGTACAGACCCACTATAAGAAAGAAGTGTTGCAGATCAACCCGAATATTAAAAATACGTTGTTCAATGAGGTTCCGGAGCTGGCCCCCGTATTCCAGCTTTTTGAACGGTCACAACACGGGATCGCCTTCACGGGTGCAACCAAGCTGGAAGTGGGGGAACGCATGAAAGGATTAGCCGTTCTGCCCCCGTTCCGGCAATTCCTGGAGGTACTGCATATCTTTGAGATCCTTTCAGGCAGCCCGGAATTCTTCCTGCTGCATGACAGGCCTGTGATCAATAAGTACAGCAAAAAGCAACAGGAACGGCTGCGCCGCGTATATGGCTATATTGATGACCATTACCAGCAAAAGATTGAAGTAGCTCGGATCGCCGGCCTGTGCAATTTAGGAAAAGAGGCATTCTGCAGGTATTTTAAGAATGCTACCGGCAGCACATTTATCAACTTCCTCAACCAATATCGGATAAGTCAGGCTAAAAGGTTGCTCCTGCAGGGCCATACCATAACCGAAACCTGTTATGAATGCGGTTTTGAAAGCCTGTCCTATTTCAACAGGACCTTTAAAAAAGTAGCAGGGGAAAATCCTTCGGAATTCCGGAAAAAGATCAGCCGTATATAAGAAAGCCGGGAAGCCAGGTTCAAACCCACGTTCAAGTTCAATGCTTCACTTGCGTTCAACATGATAAAGATCAAGCAAAAAGTTTTAATCTGTGAGCTCCCCTCCCGGGAGGGGATTAAGGGGTGGGTAATGCATCAAACGAAAGAAATACCAAATGGTCAACGCTATTCAGGGAAGGTCATTCTTTGAACTTTGCCTGCCCGCCGAAGCTTAAGCGAAGGAGGGAACTTTGAACCTTGAATGCAAAGCTGCTGCCTACTGCAAACTGACCTGGTAAACTGATTAAAAATAGCCTTATATTTAGCGCTTCCAAACAGATCGAAAGGCATGGCTAAAAAATTGCGATTCGCCGTATTGGGCGGCGGGAGTTGGGCGACCGCTATTGTAAAAATGCTCTCTGAAAACCTGAACCAGATCAGCTGGTATATGCGCAATACAGAGGCAGTGGATTTTATAAAGGCCAGGAAGCACAATCCGAATTATCTCACTTCTGTGACCTTTAATACAAAGATCCTCCGGTTAACCGACGATATCAATACGGCCGTAAAGCAGGCAGATGTGCTCATCTTTGCCATTCCTTCCGCTTTCCTGGAGGTGGAGCTCAGCAAACTCACGGTGCCCTTGAAGGACAAGTTGATTTTTTCAGCTATCAAAGGGATCGTACCGGAATCTGGTTTGATCGTCGGAGAACATTTTCATGATAAATACGACATCCCCTTTGAAAATATCGGGGTTATAACCGGCCCGTGCCATGCCGAAGAGGTAGCCCTGGAACGGCTTTCTTATCTGACGATAGCCTGTATTGATCCCGCTAAGGCTGAAATGCTGGCTGAAAAGTTGCGGAGCGACTATATAAAAACGAATGTTTCAAAGGATATAATCGGGACGGAATATGCTGCCATGCTAAAGAATATCTATGCGATCGCGGCGGGGATAGCACACGGGCTTGGCTATGGGGACAACTTCCAGAGTGTACTGATGAGCAATGCCATCCGGGAAATGAAAAGGTTCACCAAACGGATCTATAAAATAGACCGAAATATCAATGACTCCGCCTATCTTGGAGACTTGCTGGTCACTTCTTATTCCTCCTTCAGCCGCAACCGGATGTTCGGGAACATGATCGGGAAGGGCTATACGGTTAAAAGCGCCATGATGGAAATGAACATGGTAGCAGAAGGATATTATGCCATCAAAAGCGCTTATGAGATCAAGAACAAGTTCAGGAAAAAAGTAAAAACCCCAATTATTGATGCGGTATACGAAGTGCTCTATATTAACAGGAATGCTAAATCAACGTTCCGGGACCTTACGGACCTCCTGGATTAAGTACCCCCACATTTTGTAATATGCCGGTAAATGAATACTTTAGAAAGTTGCTTCAATTGCAGCCTTACAGGATACATATGATCCGAAAATACAGCTTTACACTGCCGGTGCTGGTTATAAGCCTTTTTCTGGCTGCCTTTGCCGGGCAAAAACAACAAGACCCTGAATTCGATGCCTATTCTGAAAGCATTGCAGGAAGCAGCGAAGCCATTTCCATGGCCCCGGTACAGGGCGGTGAGTTTAGCATGGGCAGCGATACGGGTGCGGCCGAGGAGGCGCCCGCTCACCTTGTTGAGGTGGGCGACTTCTGGATGGGTGCCTATGAGGTCACCTGGGACCAATACCAACTGTTTGCGGACCGGAATATTGATAAAACCATGGACACTACCCGGGGCAATGAAGTTTCGATAGAAGTGGATGCCGTGGCTGCGGCCACTACCCCTTATGTTGATATGAGCCATGGGATGGGGAGGAAAGGATTCCCGGTTGTCAATATAACCGAATATGCAGCGCTTATGTTCTGCAAGTGGTTGAGTGCCAAAACAGGTCGGTTTTACCGGCTGCCAACGGAAGCGGAATGGGAATATGCTGCGAGGGCCGGCAGTAAAACAGCCTACTATTTTGGGGATGATACCACCCAGCTCGCTACGTATGCCTGGTACCGGGGAAACAGTCAGAAAAAATATCAAAAGGTAGGTCAGAAAAAACCGAATGCATATGGGTTATATGATATGCATGGCAATGTGGCGGAATGGACCATGGACCAGTATGACCCCACGACTTATGAGGGTATGGCTGGCAAAGTAACCCGGGATCCCTGGGTAAGGCCAACCGAATTGTACCCCCGCGCGGTACGGGGGGGCTCCTGGCAGGATGAGGCACTGGACCTGCGGGTTTCGGCCCGGCAGGGTTCCAAAGCAGCCTGGAAAAGAATTGATCCCCAGATCCCCAAAAGCCGTTGGTGGTTTACCAATGCCCCACATGTCGGCTTCCGGATCGTACGGCCGAGGATTACGCCATCGCCCGAGGAAATTGAAAAATATTGGTTAGAAGCAATAGATGATTTTTAAAACAGCAAACAAATGAAAAAAACAGACAACAATGTTTCCCGAAGAAATTTTTGTAAGAACACCGCCCTGGTGGCCGGGGGGATGCTTGCCCTTCCCCTGGATATTTCCGCTTCGGCCCATGTCTTCGGGGATGATGCCATAAAGATCGCTTTGGTTGGTTGTGGCGGCAGGGGGACAGGAGCAGCCGTACAGGCCCTCAGTACAAAGGAAAATGTGAAACTGGTGGCTATGGCTGATGCATTCCAGGACCGGCTCGACAGCTGTTATGACATCCTTTCTAAGAAATTCGGGGATTCAGGAAAACTGATGGTGAAGGATGCCGACAAATATGTAGGCTTTGATGCCTATAAAAATGCCATTGACCAGGCTGATGTGGTCTTGCTGACGACCACCCCGGGATTCCGGCCAATGCATTTTGAATATGCGGTTAGCAAAAACAAGCACATCTTTATGGAAAAACCCGTAGCAACCGATGCCCACGGAATCCGAAAAGTGCTGGCAGCTGCTGAAGTTGCCAAACAAAAGAAACTCAACGTGGTGGTGGGCCTCCAACGGCACTACCAAAAGAATTACCTGGCATGCCTGGATCAGATCCGGGATGGGAAAATGGGGCAGATCGTCTCCGGGCAGGTCTATTGGAACAGCGGGGGGGTTTGGGTAAAAGAACGCGAGCCGTCACAGACCGAAATGGAATACCAGATGCGGAACTGGTACTATTTTAACTGGCTGTGCGGGGACCATATCGTAGAACAGCACATCCATAATATTGACGTGGCCAACTGGTTTATCGGGGAATACCCCCTGCATGCCCAGGGTATGGGCGGCCGGGAAGTGCGGACAGATAAAAAATACGGACAGATCTTTGACCACCACTTTGTGGAATTTACCTACCCGTCCGGGGCTGTTATTGCCAGCCAGTGCCGGCACCAGGAAGGTTGTGTAACCAACGTTTCTGAAAGCTTCAGCGGAACAAAGGGGAAAATTTATACCGACTCGGACAATAAGGGGATCATCAAAGGCTACGACGGCAGTCTTATTTTTGAACACCAGGGAGCTGATGACCCCAATCCATACCAGACGGAACACGATGTTTTGTTCGCCTCCATCAAGGCAGGCAATGTGATCAATGATGCCGAACACGCCGCCAAAACCACCATGTCTGCCATTTTAGGCAGGATGGCCACCTATTCCGGCCAGTTGATCACCTTTGAGGATGCCCTTAACAAGGGAAGGGGTATCATGCCTACGGAATACAGCTGGGATGCCAAACCACCGGTCCTACCGGATGCGGAAGGAAAATACCCCGTACCCGTACCGGGCGTCACCCAGGTTTTGGAAGCGGATCAGACCTGATCCTTCAAACATTCATTTTAGCCCTGTGGTATGATTCATCCTGCAGGGTTTTTTATTTCAGATCCGTTCGAGGGAGAAACTGGAATGTTCCTTTACAGTGGCTTCTATAATATCCTTCCAGGAGGCCAATTGTTCCCCGTTAACTTTGAATATCTTCTCAAACTCGGCCAGTATCGGATCCATCAGGGGTTCAATGCTCCCGATATCAAAATACAGCCGGCCGGTACGCCGGATAAAGAAGTCCATGGGCGTCCGGACCATTTCGTAATCAATTCCGAAACGGAGTTCCGCAATCGCCATACGGATGGCATTGTCACCCGCTTTTACATCGGTATAGTAATCCAGGATCATATCGGTTTGTATGCCATAGTTGGTCACCAGATACCAGGCATCATATTCGGAAAACCCGTCTGTTTTGATCCGCTGGTGGATCTCAGCAATATATTTCTTAACGTGTTTGTGCTTTTTAAACGCATTGCCGCACAAGGGAATCGTATCCGTGAAGCATTCCGGGAGTTCGGTCCCGTTTTCCTCCTCCATTTTCTTCGCAATTCGGTTGACAACCCGCTCGGCCATTTTGCGGTATCCTGTAAGCTTGCCCCCGGCCATACTGATAAGCCCCGTATCCGAAGTGAAGATCTCATCCTTCCTGGAAAGCTCGGATGCTGATTTACCTTCCTCATGGATAAGGGGCCTTAGCCCTGCCCAGGACGATTCAATGTCGTCCATTTCAAGTTCGATGGAGGGAAACATATGGTTTACGGCAGATAACAGATAGAGCGCATCCGCCAGATCTATATCGACGTGGTCCTTATTTTTTGTAAAATTAGTGTCGGTGGTACCCACATACGTTATTTTACCGCGGGGGATAGCGAAGATCATGCGACCATCCGGGACATCAAAATAAACCGATTGCTTTACGGGCAATTTGTGATGCGGGAAAACCAGGTGTATTCCTTTGGTAAGGTGGAGCCGTTTCCCTTTTTTGGAATGGTTTAGGCTGCGCAATTCATCTACCCAGGGGCCTGTGGCATTAATTACATACCTGGAGCGGATCACAAATTCGGAATCGCTGATCCCATCCTTCACCGTAACACCGGCAACCATCCCTTCCTCATAAAAAAATTCCGTTACCCGTGCATAATTAAGGGCCAGTGCACCATAGGGGAGGGCGGTTTTGATATTCTCCAGGGTTAACCTGGCATCATCTGTGCGGTATTCGGCGTAATAGCCGGCCCCCTTGAGTATCTTTTTGGGCAGCAGGGGTTCCAGTTTAAGGGCTTCCTTTTTTTCAAGCATCCGGCGTTTGTCTTCCCCGGACACCTGCGCCAGGATATCATACACCTTCAGGCCAATGGACGTCAACCACTTACCGTAAGAGCCGCCTTCTATAAGCGGCAACAGCATTTTTTCGGGCAATACCAGATGAGGGGCGAGTTTATGGACAATGGCCCTTTCGGAACCCACTTCCTTAACGAGCCAGAAGTCAAATTGTTTAAGGTAGCGCAGGCCCCCATGGATCAATTTGGTGGATTTACTGCTGGTCCCGGAAGCAAAATCATCCTTTTCCACAAGGGCTACCTTCAAACCGCGTGATGCCGCATCCAGGGCAATCCCTGCCCCGGTAATACCGCCACCGATTATGACCAGGTCCAGGGGACTTTTGGTCATCCTGCCGATGATTTCCTTCCTTTTTAAATTGGAAAATTTAGGTTGCTTTTTCATGGAGCCCGGTTGTGATGCCCCGGTGGATTCCGGGTATCCTCAAAGATAGGCGTTGCATTCCAACCAAAAAAAGGAATTTTATTGTCACTACTTGCATACCTACCCGGG
The DNA here is from genome assembly GCA_963756115.1 of uncultured Flavobacteriaceae bacterium. GTDB lineage: Bacteria > Bacteroidota > Bacteroidia > Flavobacteriales > Flavobacteriaceae > JTS-RE37. Next base: position 1,004,889 of record CAVWMN010000003.1, on the reverse strand, counting down.
CAGTGGCTATTGTATATACTCCTTTTCCAAAAAATACCCGACGATGGCCTCCTTCATCAAAATAGATTGTTCCCCAGCCTTGAGGATAGGAAGTTCCTCCCTGATCCTGTAATGGGGCCATCCCTCTTCATCAAAAAATTCGAACTCATAGTATCCGTAGGGTTCCAGCAGCCTGCATATGGCAATATGCATGAGGTTGAGTTTCTCGTCCTTCTTATATTTTCGGTGGTATTGCCCAAGCTCCTGAACACCTACCAGGTAGATAATGGCATCCAGTTCCAGTGGGTCTCCATCCGAGAACTGTGCTGCAAGTTTGCGGACCAACTCCTCCCACCTTTCCTTTAATTGTATATCCCTCGACATGGTTTCTGATTTTAGTTTTCCGGGTACGATAATTATAAAATATACCGCACGCCCCATCTTCCATCCTGAACCCCAAAGGTACAAATCTAATGTGCTATATTTGTTAAAACAATAGGGATGGGCTTTTTGGATATCGTATTGGGATTATTGCTCCTCTATGGATTATACAAGGGCCTCAAAAATGGACTTTTTGTTGAAATTGCCTCCATTATTGCCCTCATAGCCGGACTCTACGGCGCTATCCACTTTTCTTATATCGCTGGGGAATATCTTTCCCAAAACATGGATTGGGATGAGCGGTATATCAACCTTTCCGCTTTCCTCATCACATTCATCGTAATCGTGCTGGTTGTACACCTGGCAGCAAGGTTCCTTACAAAAATAGCCGATTTTGCCATGTTGGGGTTGTTGAACAAAATCGCAGGGGGCATTTTTGGGGTTTTAAAAGTTGCGGTGATCCTGGGAGCCCTTCTTATATTTTTTGACCGAACTAATTCCTCCTTTGGAATGGTACAAAAAGACACCGTGGCGGAATCCGTCCTGTACGAACCGATCAAGGAAATCGGTGCCTTCGTATTCAGCAGGGTTTTGAAAGAGGAATCGGTTTCAGCGCCCTGGGATAATCCCGGCCTTTAACAGCTCATATCCGCAACAATTTTCCATTCGCCGTCAATTTTTTTAAACAGGATCATAAAAACCCCCCGGGCATCCCCCGCTTCCCTGGTGAGGTAATATTCCCCCATAACAACGTATGACAGCCCCTCAATGGGAGAAATATCCCTTATCGTAAAGCTCAGGGTGCCGGTATGGGCTTTTGTGGGATACCGTTTCCTGTAGTTGTCCAACGTATTCTTCCACCCGTAGGTGATTCCGCTGCTGCCAAAAAATTTAAGGGAATCATTATTCCAGTAACCTTCCATGAAACCTTCGAGGTCCTGGGCAGACCAGGCCTTTTCCTGTGCTTTCATGATCGCCAGTATTTCCGCTTTATCCTTGCCCGAACCGGCCTCCTGCGCCCGACAAATGGATATCAACGCCAGGCAGGACACTATAATCACTATTGTTTTTTGCATACTATTACTTTTGTTCCCAAACTGCAGGGACTGGATCCTATTGGTAAAGATAAGGGCTTTACCGAAAAAGGGATACAGCAAGGAGTAAATATATAAAACACTATCAGAACTTCCCGGCCCTATCTGTCTGCTGTATGTGCAGTGTTTCAGGGAAATTTTATCCAGGAAATGAAGGCCCTTCCAATATGCTGACCGTGGGTGTATTTCATCGAATAATTAGGTATTATCTACACCGGTTCTCAAATTTTCTTTAATATTACATACTTGATTCCCCGGAATTGAGAAACGAGAACCCCCCTCTTACTTCTCCGCCTACTTAGCAGATAGAACATTGTATGAAAATAAGATTGCTTTATGCACTCTTGGTTTTATTTGTCTTAGTGGCGTCCTCCTGTAGCAAAGAGCCCGTTGAAAATACAGATATCCCGGTTAGTGCAAACGCTGTAGCCATAGAACAGGAGCTTCTGGGGATGGTCAACGACCACCGGTCCTCACTTGGTTACAATGCGTTGCAATACAGTTCTGTGGCATATGAATATGCCAATACCCACACCGATTACATGATTTCGAAAGGGACCATCAGCCATGACAATTTCAGCGCCAGGGCTTCGTCTCTTTCTTCCCGAACTGATGCGGAATATGTGGCTGAAAATGTGGCCCGCAACTACGATTCGGCCGCGGAGGCATTAGCCAGCTGGCTGGCAGGCTCAAGTCACCGGAAAACCATGGAAGGAGAATTTTCCCATACCGCTGTCAGTGTTAAAAAGGATGCTGCCGGAAATTATTACTTTACCCAGTTATTCTACCGCTAGCCTTTTTCCAAAAGATGGTTTTGTTTTCTTAAATTTGATGGATGCATCCTGCATTTAAGTCTTAATTTTGCTATGCCACGAAAGATATGGATATGCCCGGACTGAGTGGACGCAATCCATAACAGGGCTATGAGGCCTGGTGGGGTTATCAGAGTTGCATAACATAAATCATATTGCCATGGGTATACAACCCCCTTTTAACCTAAATAAATGGATCGCTGCAAACCGGGAATCCTTGAAGCCCCCGGTTGGTAATAAAAACTTGTATAAAGATGCGGGGGATTACATAGTAATGGTTGTTGCAGGGCCCAATGCCCGCAAGGACTACCACTACAACGAGACGGAAGAACTGTTCTACCAGCTCGAAGGTACTATAGAGATCCATATCCAGGAAGACGGACGGAAAAAAACCATGAAGCTGGGACCGGGGGATATGTACCTGCATCCTGCCAAAGTCCCACACTCCCCGGTGCGGCATGCGGGTTCCATAGGTTTGGTGATAGAACGGAAACGTGCGGGGATGGAAGTGGATGACGGGCTCCTCTGGTTCTGTGACAACTGCAACAACAAGCTCTATGAAGCTTATTTTACGCTGAACGATATTGAAAAGGATTTCCTGGCTCATTTCAGGCATTTTTATGGATCCCTGGAATTGCGCACCTGTGATAATTGCGGTACTGTAATGGCTGCAGATGAACGGTTTGTTGCCTATGAATAAGCAAATGGGAAGCCTTTTTTACGCCCGTTATTGTCAGGGTAATTAAGTATCTTGCGGTATGACAGGTATGCAGCGGTTAAAGTACTTCAGTATCTTCGTTTTTGGCCTGGTTACTTCCTTATACCTTTTCTTTTCAATCAATGACAAGTATACCCAAAAGGACAATACCACAGTTGAAAATGCTTCCGTCCGCGCCAAGCTGAGGATCGTCGAGGAGATCAGCAAGATCAATCTTGTGATTGAATCCATGGCTTTCTTTTTTGAACATTCCGATGAAACCTCCCCGGTCCTGTTTGAACAATTCACCGATCCCTTTATGAAGGAGTTATATGGCATCAAGGCTTTGGGGTGGGCGCCGCGGGTTCCGGATTCAGCCCGTATCCGATATCTCAACAGGGTAGGCCGGCAGTATGAGAATTTTACCGCCATAAAAGAAGAGACAGAGAACCAGCAATTGGTCATTGCAGATTCCGGAAGCACCTATTATCCCATGACCTTTATCAACCCGCTGGAACCACATGAGAAAGTCATGGGGTACGATATGTATTCAGACAGCACCAGGCGGTCTGTCATCAACACTGCTATTCGGACCGGTGCAATTTCATTTTCCCCTCCTGTGGAACTGATCAGGCAGGCAGGGGGCGGGACCGGTTTTTTGGCAATGAAATCCGTGAATTATCCGGGTTCCTCCGAAGCAAAGGGTATTGTTCTATGTATATACAGGATGGATCTGTTTATAGAGAAAACGCTGGCATCTGAATTAAAAGTATTGGAAATTGGAATTTCTGATGAATCGGCCGGGAATGCGCTGTTGTATTCCAATATCGAGGATGACCGGACCGGCAGCTCAGCAGATAATTCAGTGGTTACTATAATCGACGCCGGTAACAGGAAGTGGAACATAACCTTAATTCCTAAACCAGGATATACTTCCTTTCCCCATGCTTTTGAATCCTATGTGGCACTTTTACTAACCCTGATCGCTACCTTTCTCCTTATTGCGATCGTAAAAAAGAGGGATGATTACAATTCTACCCTGGAACAAAAGGTAGGCCTGCGCACAGCCGAACTTCAGGAATCCAATAAGATGAAGGAAAACCTGCTGCGGGAGATCCACCACCGGGTGAAGAACAATTTACAGATCACCTCCAGCCTGATGAACATGCAGAAGCGAAAACTTACCAGCCAGGAAGCCATCACAGCCCTTGAAAACAGTCAGTCCAGGATCTCGGCCATCGCCCTTACCCACCAAAAGATATATCAGGACAAGGATTCCAAAGCGGTTAATTTATCCGAATATCTGACAGACCTTATGGCCTATCAGAAACGGCTCGCCCCTTCGGTACAATATACCATCCAATGCCCGGATACCTCCATTGATTTGGACCGGGCCGTACCCCTGGCCCTGATCATCTCCGAACTCGTGACGAATGCCTTAAAGCATGCCTATACCAACTCCCAGGTAGACAATGAATTGGTTATCAAGGCCCGGGACCTGGATAATGACAGGATCGTACTTACAATTTCCGATAATGGTCGGGGATTACCGCCTGATTTCAACATCAAAAATGCGCATGGTATCGGGTTTGAAATAATACAGTCCCTTTGCAGGCAGATCGCCGCAGAACTCACCTATGAATCCGGTGAAGCGGGAACCGTTTTTAAGATTACCTTTAGCAATAAGACAAAGCCCGTACATAGACCGCCTTTCACGTAAGGAAGGTTATTGATAACGGAAGGGTTGCCCCGGAAATATCCGGCTATTCGAAAAACGTATGACCTTAATCCGCTACATCCTGATCGGTTTGATCGCTGCACTGCACCTATATTTTCTATGGTTTGAAATGTTTGCATGGACCACCCGGGGGCGGAAGGTCTTTAAAAACTTCCCGGCAGAACTCTTTGAGCCTACCAGATCATTGGCTGCTAACCAGGGGCTCTATAATGGGTTCCTTGCCGCCGGGTTGATATGGACTTTTTTTATCGCAGATGCAGATTGGCGCAATGCCATTTTAATATTCTTCCTGAGCTGTATTGTTATCGCCGGGATTTTTGGCAGCATAACGGCTGATAGGAAGATCTTCTTTATACAGGCTCTCCCTGCCCTGATCGCCATGATACTGGTGATTTCCGGGGGATAATACGCTACAGCAGCCCTGTAGCTTCCCCCTGCCATCCCGAGGTATGGCGCATTTCATTTTGAGAAGCTCCAAAAGCTCCCATTTTTCATCAGGAAGGAGTATCTTTGCAAAAAATATAACAATCCACATAAAAAAAGTAACAATATGTCAGTAGTAGCAACCGATTTTGGAATAGAGGAAGCCCTGGAAAAACTGGGGATAAAAGACATCAATGAAGGCAGTTCCACCGGCTCTGATAATTTTGCCTCGGGAGAGTTGATTGCTTCCTATTCTCCGGTAGATGGTGCATTGATAGGAAAAGTACGGGCCACCACCAGGGAAGATTATGAAAAGGTGGTTGATACTGCCCGGAAGGCATTTTTGTTATGGCGCACAAAACCTGCGCCCCAGCGTGGGGAAATAGTCCGGCAATTCGGTGATAAATTACGGGAATTAAAAGAACCCCTTGGAAAATTGGTTTCCTATGAAATGGGGAAATCCTATCAGGAAGGCCTGGGTGAAGTGCAGGAGATGATTGACATCTGTGATTTTGCCGTAGGGCTGTCGCGGCAATTGCATGGCCTGACCATGCATTCCGAAAGGCCGGGGCATCGGATGTATGAACAATACCACCCGCTTGGTGTCGTAGGGATCATCTCTGCCTTTAATTTTCCGGTTGCAGTTTGGGCCTGGAATACAGCACTTGCCTGGATTTGCGGGGATGTTTGTATCTGGAAACCTTCCGAAAAAACCCCTGTGTGTGGTCTTGCATGCCAGCATATCGCGGCCGGGGTGTTCAGCGCCAATGGGCTGCCGGAGGGCATTTCCTGCTTAATAAACGGTGATTATAAGGTGGGTGAATTCATGACACACGACCAAAGGGTCCCATTGGTTTCTGCAACCGGTTCTATCCGGATGGGCAAAATTGTAGCGCAGGCTGTTGCCGGAAGACTGGGGAAATCCCTTCTGGAACTCGGAGGCAACAATGCCATTATTGTAACTCCGGATGCAGATATAAAAATGACCGTTATCGGCGCGGTTTTTGGTGCCGTGGGCACAGCAGGGCAACGCTGCACTTCCACAAGGCGACTCATCATTCACGAATCTGTTTACGATACGGTAAAGGACGCCGTATTGGCAGCCTATAACCAACTTAGAATTGGAAACCCCCTGGATGAGAACAACCATGTTGGCCCGCTGATAGACAAGGAGGCTGTGGCCCTTTATGAGAAAGCATTGGAACGCGTCATTGAAGAGGGGGGTAATCTTCTTGTCCCGGGCGGGGTACTTTCTGGCGAAGGTTATGAAAGCGGGTGTTACGTAAAACCTGCAATTGCCGAAGCGGAAAATTCATTTGAGATCGTACAGCATGAAACATTCGCACCTGTACTTTACCTCCTGAAATACTCGGGGGATGTAGCGAACGCCATCGCCATACAAAATGGTGTGGTACAGGGCTTGTCCTCAGCAATTATGACGAATAACCTGCGGGAAGCTGAACGTTTCCTTTCCGTAAACGGTAGTGATTGTGGCATTGCCAATGTGAATATCGGGACATCAGGGGCCGAGATAGGGGGAGCTTTTGGGGGTGAGAAGGAAACAGGCGGGGGCCGCGAATCGGGATCGGATGCCTGGAAAGTATATATGAGGAGGCAAACGAATACTATCAATTATACAACTGAATTACCCCTGGCACAGGGAATAAAATTTGATCTCTAGGTTTTTTTCCTGTCAACCTTCAGGAGTACAAATAAAAAGTCCGCTGATTTAACATGCGCTTGTCCGTTCCCCCAAAAAGACAAGCCTGATAAAACAGCGGCTTTCTAATTCTTATCAGCACAATTTCTTGTGCCTAAACCATTTATGAATTCAAGACCGGTACCTCGGTATTAAAAAATTTACCCTACAGATCAACTTTGTTTCACTACTGGTATCTATTCCAATTATTCAGGAACCTAAAAGTACATTATAAAATCATTGGGATGTATAGAAATGTATCTGCCGACCTAAATTCTGTATCCCTGATACGATTTCTTGTATAAATGGTATACTGTTCCGTTACCTGAACATAAAATTCCAGCCTTTCAAAAAAAACCCACCGTGATTGAACATGAAATCACGGTGGGTTTTTCCAAACTAACCAAACTAAACTAATTCAAACAATTTATTTTGGAATTAAACCCCATTTCAATGCCGGATCTTTGTCGGGAGAAATAGGGCTTAAAATTATCTCTTTTTACAAATATCTGTCAAATGTGGCTGTTGAAAATCCGAAAAAGTATGAATGGGGCAAAAAACTGTATGATTAACATTTTTTGAAGTACTATCCGTTGTTTTCAAAAATCGCAATTGCATTGATACTACATCTAAGTAACTGACAAGTAAGATATAAAGCCCATTGGATTACTGGAATTTAAGATAATTTTAATACATTGGTATCAGAAATATTCCCATGACAACGACCGGTAACAACCTGAGCGGGATATTTATTACCATCCTGGCGGGCACTTATTTTTATAGCTCCATTTGCATCGCCTATGCCGTTGGAAGGGAACAGACAGCATTTGATTTATCCACCATGTATACATCCATTCCTGAACTTTCGGGGAAGGGCCATATAAGCAAACCAGGGGGGCAACTTAGTTCCGGAGCCTGCTTATCCTTCTTTGGTTTGCCACCCGTTGCGTTCTGAGTCTAATCTGCCGGCTGCTATGGGAGGTTGATCAGACTGCCGGCCCGCACTGGAAAACCAAGGGTTTTAAGTTGCCGGAGGGTATATGGTTTGTGTTGTAAAGAGCCAGGCAACGCCCGGAAATTAGTAACGATAATTATTAACAGACACCTATGAATGTGGAAAATATAAATATCTGGTATTGGCTTGTCCCCATTATTGTCGGGGTAACCTGCGGGTTTCTGGGGTATCTCATAGGGAAAAGCAGCCATAAATCCAATGACCATCAAGCGGATTTGAAACCCCTGCGGGAGAAGAATACCCAATTGGAATCAGAACTTGCGGCCTGCCGCCATAAATTGTCGGGATATTCCCATTCCGTACCGGATCCCCTGGGATCGTTTGACAGGAAAGCGGCCAGGGCTGCTTTTGGAAGGTCGGTAAAACAGGACGACCTTAAAATTGTGGAAGGGATCGGGCCCAAGATCGAAGGTTTGTTCCATAATTTTGATATCAAAACCTGGAGGGCACTTTCGGAAACTACGGTATCGAAATGCCAGGAAGTCCTCGATTCTGGTGGCGACAGATATAAAGTCCATGACCCGGCGTCCTGGCCGCTCCAGGCCAAATTATGTTATCGGAATAAATGGAAGGAATTATATAGGTGGCAGGAAGAACATAAAAGGGGAAAATTATAACCCTATAACATGCCGTTGGCTTCCACCCACTTGAAGTGGTAATTCTGCTCCGGAAACTTCATACGCTCTGAAATACGCTGCAACCTGTCCGGAAGCTTCATCAGGTAATCACGGGCTTTTTCTGCCTCGTCGGATAGGCTTCTCAGGGCATCTATCTCCCAATAGCCATTTAATTTGCGCAAAATTTCAACATAATCCTCAGCGGTATAGACCCCCAGGCGTTGGGCGCAGTTGGAAAAGGTTTCAAAGGCTTGTCCTATGGCACCCCCGGATTCCCGAAGGAAATGGGCGGGCATAACGATTTTTTTCTTCATCATGTCGGCAAAAGCCAATACCATACCATTGGGGTCGTGGTCCAGTATAGTTTTTACAAACTCCCTGTATGCAAGATGGTGCCGCATTTCATCCCCCGCAATAATGATGCACATTTTACTCAACAGGCCATTCCCCTTTTTCTTGGCAAGCTGCCCCACCCGTTTATGGGATATATTGGTGGCAAGTTCCTGAAAGGTGGTATACACAAAATTCTTATAAGGATCCCTGTCTGTCCCGATATCAAAACCATCAGCTATCAGGTGCTGTGTGGTCATTTCCATTTCCCGCATGTTCACCCTGCCGGAAATGTAGAGGTACTTATTCAGCACATCACCATGGCGGTTTTCTTCCGCAGTCCAGGCGCGAACCCATTTAGACCACCCATTCTTATTTTCAGAATGCTGGTCTATGCCTTCCACGTCCATCAACCAGGATTCATAGGTTGGCAATGCCTCTTCCGTAATGGTGTCGGCTACAAGGGTAACCCAGAGATCATAACCCAGTTCCTTTGCTTCCTCACGGATTTGCTTTACATGGTCAAAAAAACCCTCACTTTCGGAGTCGGGCAAAAAATCTGTAGGTTGCCATATCTCTTCCACAGGTATCAGAAAAGAATCCATAAATCCCTGGACCTTAGGCTCAATGGCCTGCATTACCTCTAATCTGATATTTTTTGAAGACATTTTTCTTTTTTACAAAGTTCGTGATTAATATACTGATTTTTTACCCAAAAAGTGCTAAATTTTAGTTTCTTCCTGATTCGCCCGGATATAGCAGATGTACAGGGTCGCTTTGCCATAATTGTTTGGTATTTACATCAATAAGGGATAAAGGGCCTTTAAATGCAGCACCCGTATCCATGTTCCACACATTGGCGGCATTGTGAGGTTTTGTCTTGCCAATTCGGGTAACCGGGGTATGCCCGATATAGATTTCTTTATAGTGCAACAGGCGTTTGGGGTATAACCGATCCGTTTTGGACAGCTTGGGATCAAGCGACAGCGCCATTTCCCAAAGGGTTCGGTCCCAATAGAACGTGGTTGCCAGATACTCGTTTTCAATCCCGTTCATGTTTGTGAACCCTGCATGCAGGAAGAGGCGGTCCTCTTCATCGAGGTGATAGTTTTCCAATTCGCTGTAAAATTTGATATGGGCATTCTTCGTTTCTGAAGAAGCCTTGGCATACGATTTCATGGTAGATGCCCCCCCGTGCTGAAGCCACATGGGATTGTCACGACCATTCAGCAGCCATTCACAACACAGGTCGTCATGATTGCCCCGCAGGAAAACACACTGGTGTGATTTTTTGAAATCCCGCAGGAAATCAACCGTTTCAACAGCCTCGCTCCAGCCGTCCACATAATCCCCTAAAAAAATGATCAGGTCATCAGTGCTGACCCTGCCCAGCTCCAGCACCTGGGTGAGCGCCCGTAGCCCGCCATGAATGTCACCAATAACCAGCTGTCTGTTGTTCATCAGGCAAAAATCGCGAATCCTAGCTGCAAAATCCTAATAAATGTCTCAAAAATATTGATCCGAATGCCATCCCCATCTGCCTCAAATCCATTTTTTGGCGTCCGGGGATCACCCATTCCTCTTCCGGATGCTTCCGTTCTTTAAAAGGGAAGGCCATCCGGCTCCTGTAAATTTTACCTCTCAGGGCTGTTTTCTTACAAATGATGAGGATTGGGTCAGGAAAATCATTATTTTGAGTAACATTGTATCTGATTGCAATAAATAGAGCCAACACCAATTCATGAAAAAAGTCTATTGTATCGGGGAATTGCTGATAGATTTTGTGGCGGAAAACCAGGGCAACGACCTTCGAAAGGCCACTACCTTTACCAAAAAAGCCGGGGGCGCGCCTGCCAACGTTGCCTGTGCCGTAGCCATACAGGGTGGCAAAAGCGCATTTGTAGGTTGTGTGGGAGCGGATCCTTTTGGGGACTTCCTGCTCCAGACCCTGGAGGGATCTGGTGTTGATACAAGCCTGGCCCAACGCTCGCAAACCTTTACAACGCTTGCCTTTGTGTCTATTTCAGGGGATGGGGAACGCGATTTTGTTTTCGGCCGCGGCGCTGACCGGGATCTGCAGTATGACTCCACCCTTCAATCCGGTTTCAGCGGGAATATCCTGCACTTTGGTGCTGCCACCTCATTTTTGGGTGGAGCGCTGGAAGATGCATACAACCGCTACTTTCAGGATGGGATAACCTGCAATTCCTTTATCAGTTTTGATCCTAACTTCCGGACGGACCTGTGGGTAAACAGGGAAAAGGTTTTTATTGAAAAATGCCTTCCATTTATCAGGCACGCCCACCTTTGTAAATTCAGTTTGGAAGAAGCACAGATGCTGTCAGGCAAAAAAGAGATGCAAGAAGCCTGTACATTCTTACATTCAGTGGGGGCCAAAATAATCACCGTTACGCTTGGGGCAGCAGGGACTTATGTAAGCTCGCCCCATGCCGGTTATACCGTTCCAACTATTAAGGTTAGTCCGGTTGACACCACTGGTGCCGGGGATGCCTTTATTGGATGCCTGCTACAGCAAATCGCTTCCCAGCCCCGGACAGACATGGTATTTAAGGAGGATTTGTTCAGGGAGATGGTACGGATAGCGAACGTGGCAGGCGCTTTGACCACTACCCGGTTCGGGGCCATAGAAGCCTTGCCTGATAGCGCCCAACTACAGACCTTCCTATGAACCAGGCCGCTTTACATCGCGAAAGGGCGGGCAGGGAGTTGACAGACCCTCAAAATGCGGACAGGAATCTTCTTTTTAATCTTCGGCTGGAGACCAATACCGGTATCCTTCAGGAACTTTTCTTCACCATCTACCCCGAGGCTACACATAGAGCGGCGTTCACAGAATTAGTGGAATTGTTCCCCCGGCTATTCAACAAACGGGCCCCGGACCTCCAGATCCAGGACCTGCAGCGGTTAAAGGAAGGCAACTGGTACCAGTCTCAGCACCTTGCAGGTATGCAACTCTATGTCGACCATTTCAACAAAGACCTCAAGGGTTTGGCAGAAAAACTTCCCTATCTGGAGAAACTGGGCATCAATTTCCTGCACCTGATGCCTATAACGACACGGCCAATAGGAGAAAATGACGGCGGGTATGCAGTGAACAGTTATACCCAGGTGGATAAACGGTTTGGAGCCAAAAAGGATTTTTTGGACCTCACCGGAAAACTCCGTTCCAGGAAAATGTACCTGATGCTCGATTTTGTAGTAAATCATACATCCAATGAATTCCCCTGGGCAAAAAAAGCCATCCGGGGTGACCAAAAATACCAGCAATATTATTATACATATCCAGACAGGACGATCCCGGATGCCTTTGAAACTTCCCTCCCGGAAGTATTCCCCCAAACCGCCCCCGGGAACTTTACCTACCAGCAGGAAATGCAGAAATGGGTAATGACCGTATTCAACGAATACCAGTGGGACCTCAACTATACTAATCCGCAGGTTTTTATGGCAATGTTGGAAAACCTTATGGAACTGGTGAATATGGGAGTGGATATGGTCCGTTTTGATGCACTTGCCTTCCTGTGGAAACAGATTGGGACAAGCTCCCAAAACCTGCCGGAAGCGCATACGCTGATTGCCTTGTTCAGGATGTGCCTCCAGGTAATGGCCCCGGGCGTAATCCTGCTTGCAGAGGCTATCGTAGCCCCCCGGGATATTGTTGCCTATTTTGGGGAAGGTATCCGGAAGGGGAATGAATGCGAAGTGGCCTATAACGCCAGTCTGATGGCATTGCTCTGGAATTCCATCGCTACTACCAAAACCACGCTCCTCTATAAAACACTGGAAAATATTCCGTCAAAACCGGCAGAAGCTACCTGGGTCAATTATATCCGCTGCCATGATGATATCGGGTTGGGCTATGAGGACCGGTATATTTATGAAGTGGGCTGGGACGCCCGGGCACACCGTAAATTTCTGCTGGAATATTACGGCCAGCAATTGGATTGGTCGCCCGCTACAGGGTATATTTTTATGTATGACCCCAAAACCGGGGATGGCAGGATCACAGGCAGCGCCGCATCCCTCCTGGGGCTGGAAAAAGCCTTGCAATCCAAAGAAAAAGCCAGGATACAGGAGTCGGTGGACAAAATCATACTCATGCATGGGATCATCCTGTCTTATGGTGGCATCCCCATGATATACGGTGGTGATGAACTCGGGTCCCTGAATGATTACAGCTATTTAGGGGACCCTGCCAAAAAAGATGACAGCAGATGGGTCAACCGGCCTGTTCACGATTGGGATGTGATTGCTTCATTGGATCGGAAGCGCAATTACCAGGCAAAGATTTTCCGAACCCTGCAGCACCTGATTCAGGTTCGTAAAAACACACCTGCTTTTGCAGACCAGGCCAATTTTGTGCTGCACCATCCCGGCAATCCCCATGTGTTGGTTTATGAGCGTACCGGCAATACAGGGGATGGGGTACTCGTCGTCTGTAATTTTGACAGGATGCGGCAGGTTATACAGGCAAGGTGGGTGGCACAACTGGGGTACATGAAAAAAAATACCCTTAGGGACGCCGTTACGGATAAACGTATTGCATTGCAAAGCGGCCTGTTGGAACTGCCTCCATATGGTATCCTGTGGCTGGTCAAACGCTAGCTGTACCGTACCTTTCGCAATATCCGCAAAGATTCCTTCAACGTCTGATAACTGGTCGTGTCAAATTTTTTGAGGAGCGGCCGGGCCTGGTCGAGTTGGTCCTTGGCTTCTTCAAAACCATTTAAATAAGAGATCAGGTAGGTAGCAGGAAGGTTTCGAAGATCCGCCTTATCCGAGGCAGTCAGTTTTAATCCCTTCCCGAGCTTGGCAAGCAGGGCGTTGTTTGCATTAAAAATATGATGAAGCGTTTTTTTATCAAATTGAGGAGGCTCAAAAATCAGCTCACTCTGGATATGGTAGGTGCCATTATTTGAGAATGTGATGATTACCTTTTCCAGGGGATAATATTTTTGCTGTTTCCCTAATCCCAGTTGCACAAATTCAATTATGGTAAAGGAATCCTCATCAAAGTTGATAGTGATCTCATCCAGGGTGGAATAAAATAACTTCACCTGTTCATTGATCAGTTCAATATCCACCCGGGAAAAATAAATCTCATCCTTTACTTTTTTCCTGTGGCCTGCCCAGCAGATAACAAATTGCTCTTTAAAGACCTTATAACTGCTGGTGAGGTCTTTATGGCGATGGTTTAGAAAATCTATAACCCCGTCCAGGGTGAGCTCAATATTGTTGCGGGCGTGTTGTTCAATGGTTGCAACTGTTCCCGAATTGATATCCTTTAACTGTATGTCGAATACTTTCGGCAAACTGATGCTGCCCTCCCGGAAGAAAACGGCGCCACCATAGTACTTCCAGATATTTTTACGAAGGGAGCATATCCTGCCATTGGAGCGGATCGTGACCAATCCGACCACCTTGCCCTCCGGCAAATGGGGAAAAGGTATATTTTCATAGGAGATGAGCGGGGGATTGTCCAGGTATGCGTTGACCAGGTTCTGGATCTTACTGTCATCAAAAAAATCGACCCCCACTATTTTGTTATCCTCATCCTCCACCCCAATGACTATGAAAGAGTGGTTTTTGGGATTGCTGTTGGCAAGGGCACAAACGTGTTTCAGAAATTTGGCTTTGCCCTCCTTCTGTCCTATGCTTATAAACCGTTTTTTATCATAAAAACTGTTCTCATCATTATGGGCCAGCAGGTTTTTGACGAGAAGTCGCTTATTGATCATATGCTGCTGCTGCTACTAAAAAATTCGGGAGACATCTATCTTACATTCGCTCATTGTACACGGTATACAAAGATACTGATAATACGCTGTATCGAGTATCTGTGGGGCCGGGGGGCTACAGGTCTTTTTTAATAAGCGTTGAACTGGCCTGTGCTGTGGGCATCACAATAAGGTCGGCTATATTTACATGATATGGCCTGGAGACAACAAAATGGATGATCTCGGCAATATCTTCCGGAAGTAGGGGTTGGTATCCCCGGTAAACTGAACGGGCCCTTTCCGTATCACCTTTAAACCGTACCTGACTGAACTCCGTTTCAACCAGCCCGGGGTTGACGGCTCCTACGCGGATGCCATGTTCGTTTAAATCCAATCGCATAGCCTGGTTGATTGCATCCACTGCATGTTTACTGGCACAATACACATTTCCCCTGGGGTAAACTTCCTTCCCCGCAGTGGAACCGATATTGATGATATGGCCGGTGCCACGGGCAACCATCCCCGGGATAACTGCTTTCGAGACATACAATAAACCCTTTACATTGATGTCGATCATAGCATCCCAGTCCTCTGTACTGCCTTTATCAATAGTATCCATCCCATGTGCATTCCCGGCATTGTTCAGAAGGATGTCAATCGCAACAAATGGTTCCGGAAGGGAGTCGATAGCTTCCCTTACGGCCTTGTTCTCCCGCACATCAAATACAAGGGAATGAACCCGTACATGCTGCCCCAGTTCCTCCGAAAGCTGTTGCAGCCGGTCTTCCCTCCTGCCACACAGGATAAGGTCTATACCCTCCCTGGCAAAGATCCGGGCGGCTGCCATGCCTATCCCGCTTGTAGACCCTGTAATGAGGGCAGTGAGTTGTTTCCGGAGTACCGGACGGTCTGTTTTTTCAGATTCTGTTGTCATCGGATCGATCTTTGTTAAGGTACCTTGTGTCCCTGGGCAGCTTCCAATAGGCTAAACCAATCTTCCAGCTCCAATTGGATATTTACAGCCTGCAATGCCTTTTCCAGCCGATGTGCTTCCGTGGTGCCCACCACCGGGTATACCCCGGCGGGATGCCGCAAAAGCCATGCGAGTAACAGCTGATCAGCCGATGCTTCATATTTGTTTTCGAGGGGAGCCATTACAGCATGTATCCTGCTCACCTGTTCCGAGTCTTCTTTAAAATAATTCCCCAGCGGGCTCCAGCACATCGCAACCCTTTTGCGGGCGATACAATCATCGAGGGTGCCATCATACATCACGGCGTTGGTAGTGAGCGAAAATTCTACCTGGTTAGCGGATACAGGAATAGTTGTTCCGAGCATCGCGATTTGTGAAGGCGTGAAATTCGACACCCCAAAACTCCGAATCTTCCCTTCTTTCTTCAGTTTTGAAACGGCCCCGGCAATAACCTCAGGATGCATCAGCGGGCTGGGGCGATGCAGCAGGAAAAGATCCAGGTAATCTGTCTGCAGGTTCCTCAGGGATTCCTCCGCAGACCAGATAATATATTCAGGGGAATAATCATAATGTTTGATAGTGTTATTCCTTGCCGCACAGACGTATTGTATCCCGCATTTACTGATAAGCTGTATAGAAGCACGGTCGATTTTGGTTTCAGCCAGGGCCTGGCCAAATGCGGCCTCATTGGTATAGCCACCGTAAATATCCGCATGGTCAAAAGCCGTGATCCCCATCCCCATGCAAGTGGTGATCAGTTCAGACATTTGCTTTTGGTTTAAATCTTTGCCCCAGCTTCCCCAGGTCATGGTGCCGGCAATAATTTTTGAATACATTATCGGATTATTAGAAAGAGTGTGAATTTATAAATAAATACCTTAAGAACTTCATAAAACTTAGGGTGTCCGGGCATTATTTAACCAATCATTAACAGCCACTGTATAAATTAATTTTCAATTTGCGCCCAACAATTAAACCAACCTATTGAAACAGATTTACTAAAATACAAATATGGAAAATAATGCTGCCGTCGATATAAGCGCGGTGAACGAGAAAATTGCCCAGGAAAGCGCTTTTATAGACCTGCTGATGTTGGAGATGAACAAAGCGATTGTAGGTCAGAAGCACATGCTTGAACGTCTCCTGATAGGCCTCCTCGGCCAGGGGCATATTTTGCTGGAAGGGGTTCCCGGACTTGCCAAAACCCTTGCCATAAATACACTTGCGAATGCCGTACACGGCAGTTTCAGCCGAATACAATTCACACCCGATCTGCTCCCGGCCGATGTGGTGGGCACCATGATCTACAATATCAAGGCAAATGAGTTCTCCATCAAGAAAGGGCCTATTTTTGCAAACTTCGTCCTCGCTGACGAGATCAACCGCGCCCCTGCCAAAGTACAGTCTGCGTTACTGGAAGCAATGCAGGAACGCCAGGTAACCATTGGCGATGAAAGTTTTAAGCTGCAGCCACCGTTCCTGGTAATGGCCACCATGAACCCCATCGAACAGGAAGGGACCTATCCATTGCCTGAAGCACAGGTAGACCGTTTCATGTTGAAAACGGTGATCGATTACCCTAAAATGAATGAAGAACAGCAGATCATCCGGCAGAACCTGAAAGGCGGTCATGACATCATATCCCCTGTGGTCACCATCAACCAGATCCTGAATGCTCAAAAGGCCGTGCGGGAGGTTTATATGGACGAAAAGATTGAAAAATATATCCTCGACCTGATATTTGCCACCCGGTATCCTGAAAAATACGATCTGGGTGAACTGAAATCACTCATCAGTTTTGGCGCCTCGCCAAGGGGAAGTATCAACCTGGCAAGTGCAGCAAAATGTTATGCCTTTATCAAACGTAGGGGCTATGTTGTCCCGGAGGATGTCCGGGCCGTAATTCACGATGTGCTCCGGCACAGGGTAGGTATCACTTACGAGGCTGAAGCGGAAAATATTACTTCAGTGGAAATCATAAACCGCATCGTCAACGAGATCGAGGTACCATAATCGTTCAATGTTTCCGTTCGGGGTTCACCATTGAACTTCCGGATTCAACTTTAAGCCTTGAACACCAATGGATACTAAAGAGTTACTTAAGAAAGTTCGTAAAATTGAGATAAAGACCCGGCGTCTTTCCGACCATATATTTGGTGGGGAGTACCACTCTACATTCAAAGGGAGGGGGATGACGTTCAGCGAGGTACGGCAATACCAATATGGGGATGAGGTGCGTACCATTGACTGGAATGTTACGGCCCGGTACAATGAACCCTATGTAAAGGTTTTTGAAGAGGAACGGGAACTGACCATGATGCTCCTGGTGGATGTCAGCGGATCTGAATTCTTTG
This sequence comes from uncultured Flavobacteriaceae bacterium, assembly GCA_963756115.1. Classification (GTDB taxonomy): domain Bacteria; phylum Bacteroidota; class Bacteroidia; order Flavobacteriales; family Flavobacteriaceae; genus JTS-RE37. The sequence continues at coordinate 987,039 of CAVWMN010000003.1, read as the reverse complement.
GGACCGTTAACCAGTTCAAAAAGGAGATCATAACCGAAATTTCTGCTACCCTGGCATTTTCAGCCATGCAGAATAATGACAAAGTTGGATTGATCCTTTTTTCAGACCGGGTGGAATTATTTATACCCCCCAAGAAAGGAAAGAGCCATGTACTCCGGATTATCCGCGAACTACTGGAATTTGCACCACGCAGCAGACAGACGGACGTGGCCGAAGCCCTGAAGTACCTTTCCAATGTCATGAAAAAGAAAGCAATCGTATTTGTCTTATCCGATTTTATTACGGAGGACTATGAGCGCACCCTAAAAATCACCGGCAACAAACACGATGTGACGGGGATCCGGGTCTATGACCAGCGGGAAGAGGAGATACCCAACCTTGGGATGGTGCAAATGCAGGACGTGGAAACAGGCAGGTTGCAATTGGTAAATACCCAATCCAGGAAAGCAAGGCAGGCATATGAGGCCTACAACAGGGGTCGTGTGGCATATTTCAAGGAAACATTTTCCAAGTCGGGATGCGGTACACTCAATTGCAGGGTAGATGAAAGCTATGTAAAAAAATTATTGGGATATTTTAAAAGAAGAGGATAAGCTGCCATGAAAGTAGTATCGGGAATGATCAGGGAAGCGCGCTGCACACGGAAGAACATATTCTTCCAATGCCTGCTGTTTCTAACCCTGGGCATCGGGTCTGCACAGGAAGGCCCGGTATTGCATTCCGGGGTAGACACCACTCAAATCAAAATAGGGGAACAAATTAAATTCAGGGTGACTGTTGAAACGGATTCCACAGCCCAGGTTATATTCCCCGAGGGACAGACCTTTTCGCCCCTGGAAACCGTAGAAGCTTTTAAGACGGATACCACCCGGAATAAGGACAGGATCACCCTTCAAAAGATTTATGCCCTTACCCAATTTGATTCAGGCTCCTATACCCTGCCTGCACAACGCATTGAAATTAACGGCAAGGGATATTTTACCGATTCGGTCCGGATCGGGGTAGCCACGGTTCCGGTTGATACACTTTCACAGAATATGTTTGATATCAAGCCCCTTATCCCGGTTGATAAATCGCGGGCAGATTTGTGGATAACCCTTTTATGGGTAGTGTTGGGATTGCTGGTGGCAGGGGGGTTGGCCTACTGGTTCCTTTTCAGAAAAAAACCGTTGACACCAGCGGAAAAAGAGGCCCTATTGCCCCCTTATGACCGCGCCCTGATGGAATTGAAAAGGCTCGAGAATTCCAAGTATCTCATCCAGGACGAGTACAAGAAGTATTATTCTGAACTCACAGATATTGTACGTTCGTACCTGGAAGAAGAGGTTCATGTTACAGCCCTTGAAAGCACCACGGACCAATTGATCGAAAAGCTCGAACTCCTGAAGGATGCTGGGGAACTAAACCTGGAGGAAGATACCATCCTTCAATTCAAAAAAATCCTCGAAACCGCGGATCTTGTTAAGTTCGCCCGTTCCAAACCGTCATCCGCCGTTGCGGAAGGCGACCGAAAATCCCTGGAAACGATCGTGATTAAAACCAAGGAAGCACTGCCGGAGCCGAAGGAGGAGGACTTGATGCAACAGGAGGTCTATCGGGCGGAAATTGCCCGAAAAAAACAAAGGCGAAAAGTGTACCTGGCAGCTGCATCCATCCTTGCCTTCCTTGTTCTTTCCACGGCGCTGGCCGTAGCCTATTTTGGGTTTACATATGTTAAGGACAGTGTATTGGGTAACCCTACAAAGACGCTGCTCGAAGGGGAATGGATCAACAGTTCATACGGTTATCCCCCAATCAACCTGGAAACGCCCCAGGTGCTGCTACGGGAGGAAACCCCGATCCCCCCTGAGGCTGCAGGTAAAATCAAAGAATCCCAGTCATTCCGGTATACCAATCCGGAAGGGCTGTTTTCCGTGGGTGTCACTTCCACCACATTCGCCCAGCCCGAAGAGCCCAATTACGATGTGGCTGTCGATGGGTTATTGAAACAATTTGAAAAAAATGGTGCCCGGAATATCATTACCAAACAGGAGGAGTTTACCACCATTGGTGGTGTAAAGGGGATTAAGGTATACGGGAGTGGAAGTTTTTCCGTCCCTGATTCCAACGAACTGGTAAAAGGGCAATATGCAATTCTGCTTTTCGGAGGCAATGGCTTTCAGCAACAGCTGGTTGTTTCCTGGATGGACGGGGATACCTATTCCCAGGAAATGGTAGCCCGGATCCTACGGTCAGTAGATGTAAAAACGCAGGTGTAATGTTTGAAAATATAGAATTTGCAAACCCCCAGTTTTTTTGGTTGCTACTACTGCTTCCGCTGGCTTTGCTATGGTATTATTTCAAACGAAAGGAAGATACACCTGCCTTAAAGATGTCAACTATCAGCGGGTTCACCTCGGACCAGCTCCTGCCGAAACTGAAACCGGTGCTTTTTGTCCTTCGTTTATTGGCCCTCACGGCTATCATTGTAGCCATGGCAAGGCCTCAGACGGAAGATATTTCCACGCGGACGAAGACCACAAAAGGAATTGATATCGTGATGGCAATAGATGTTTCCTCCAGTATGCTGGCCAGGGACCTCAAGCCCAACAGGCTTTCGGCCCTGAAGGAAGTAGCGGCCGATTTTATACGGAAACGCCCCAATGACCGGATCGGACTTGTTGCTTACGCAGGGGAGAGTTTTACCAAAACACCGATCACCAGCGATAAATCCATTGTCCTGAATGCGCTTCGGGAAATTACCTATGGCCAGCTAAACGATGGTACTGCCATTGGGATGGGCCTGGCAACTGCGGTAAACCGGCTAAAGGAAAGCAAGGCTATCAGCAAGGTAATCATTTTGCTTACGGATGGTGTCAATAACTCCGGTTTCATTGAACCTAAAACCGCGGCAGACCTGGCTGTGGAATACAATATCAAGACCTATACCATCGGACTGGGAACCAATGGGAACGCCCTATCCCCCATTGCGTACAATGCAGATGGTTCTTTTCGATATGGTATGCGGCAGGTTGAGATAGATGAAGGGCTGTTGCAGGATATCGCAAAAGTGACCGGCGGCAGGTATTTCCGGGCCACGGACAATGAAAAGCTCGAGGCGATTTATGATGAGATCAATAAATTGGAAAAAACGGAAGTCGAAGAGTTTAAATATTATAAATACGAAGAAAAGTTCCGGCCCTGGGTAATTTTGGCAGGCGCTTTGCTGTTACTGGAATGGGTGTGCCGCAATACCTTGTTCCGAAGTTTTATTTAGGGAAAGCGCCAGGGGTTGTGATCCTGAACCCGAAATATTGAAAAAATAAACATGATCCAGTTAGACGAAAAATCATATTTCTACCTGCTCCTCATTATTCCGGTAATGGTAGTGGTTTTTATTGCTGTACAGATCTGGAAAAAACGGACACAGAGGAAATTCAGCGACATGGCGCTGTTAAAACGCCTCGCCCCGGACAAATCGAACTTTAAGGCAACCCTCAAACTCATCCTGTTGCTGCTGGGTATCTCATTTCTTGTCATGGCACTGGTGAACCCTAAAATGGGCACTAAACTCGAAACGGTTAAACGGGAAGGAGTTGACATTGTTTTCGCGGTAGATGTTTCCAAAAGCATGCTGGCAGAGGATATAGCCCCGAACAGGCTGGAAAAGGCCAAACGGCTGGTCTCCGAGATCATCAATCAACTGGCCAGCGACCGTATCGGGATTATTGCCTATGCCGGGCAGGCCTATCCTCAGTTACCCATCACCACCGATTACGGAGCAGCCAAAATGTTCCTTCAAAGTATGAATACCGATATGCTCTCATCCCAGGGGACGGCGATCGATGCAGCCATAGAACTGGCTTCAACCTATTATGATGACGAAGAACAGACCAACCGCGTGCTGTTCATAGTCTCCGACGGGGAAGACCATTCAGCAGATTCTACCCTGGATGCTGTAGACCTGGCAACCGCTGAAGGAATCCGGATATTTACAATCGGCGTAGGTAAATCCAAGGGAGGGCCTATCCCGATTAAACGGAATGGGGTAGTGGAGAGTCTGAAAAAAGATGCACAGGGGGAAGTTGTCATCACAAAACTCAACGAAGTAGTATTGCAGGAAATTGCGGATAAAGGCAACGGGGAGTATATTAACGGCACCAATACCGAAAAGGCTGTCGTAACGATCAAGGATGAATTGAACCAGATGGACAAAAAGCAATTTGAAGCAAAACAATTTGCAGAGTACAAGGACCAGTTCCAATGGTTTTTGGGAATCGGGCTTTTTTTCCTGCTGCTGGATGTATTCCTGCTGGACCGCAAAACCAAATGGCTTAAAAAACTGAATCTGTTTAATGAAAAAGAAATCGACTAAAATGAGAAACATAGTAATTTTAGTTCTTTTGGCAGGACTGAGCACCCATGCGCAGGACGATGAAAAAGAGAAGGCCAAGGCGGTCAAAGCCTCCACAGAACTTACCTGGGAGGCCAATCAACAACTGGCCGAGAATGATTTTGTTGATGCAGAGGCTGATTACAGAAGGGCCATCGCAAAGAGTGGCGAGAACGTGATAGCGCCCTATAATCTGGGGACTGCATATTATGATAAGGAAAGCTACGGGGAGGCATTCGGTCGCTTTAAGGAAGCAGGGGAACTGGCTACCGAAAAAATGGAAAAGCACAAGGCCTACCATAATATGGGAAATGTGTTTATGAAGAAAAAGGAATATGGCAAAGCGGTTGAGGCTTATAAGGAAGCCTTGCGCAACAACCCCGCCGATGAGGAAACCCGCTATAACCTGGCCCTCGCCAAAGAAATGTTGAAAAAGCAACAGAACGAACAGAAGAACGACGACAAGAAGGAAGACAAAAAAGACGAGAAGGAAGAAAACAAGGATAAGGACAACAAGGAGGAAAACAAAGGGGACCAGCAAAAGGACGACAACAAGGAGAAGGGTGATGAAGGGGACAAACAGCAGGAGGACAACAAGGAAGGTGAAGGGGATGAAAAACAGGAAAAGGACCAGCAGCCCCAGCAAGGAGACAAACCGGAGGAACGCCCGCAGCCAAGACCCAATCAATTGTCTCCGCAACAGATAAAGAACCTGCTGGAGGCCATGCAGAATGAAGAGAAAAAGGTCCAGGAAAAGCTGGACGCCCGAAAGGTGAAAGGTGCCAAAGTGAAAAATGAAAAGGACTGGTGATACAAAAAACAGCTAAATATCTATTTTCAACGTTCATCTTGCTGATCCTGCCCTTTTGTGCAACGCCACAAAACCAGGATGAGGTTACTTTTGAAATGAAACTCAGCAAAAATAAGCTTGGAATCAATGAAAGGCTGAGGGTGGATTTTGAAATGAACCGGGACGGGGATAACTTCTCACCCCCGACCTTTGATGGTTTCCAGGTGATCATGGGTCCTTCCCAGTCCATAAGTTCCTCCTGGATCAATGGGGTGAGAAGCTATTCAAAAACATATTCCTATACCCTTTCCCCAACAGCCCGGGGAAAGTTCACGATCTCCCAGGCTACAATTGTGATCAATGGCGAAACCTATAAGACACTCCCTGAAGAAGTAGAAGTCACAGCCGCTGTAGATAAGCCCAGTGGCCAGATGACCGTTGATGACATAGCGGATGAAAATCTGCACCTGGTTGCCGAGGTTTCCAAGGCAGATCCCTACCTGAACGAGGCTATCAGTGTCGTTTATAAATTATATGTAAGCCCAACGATCAATGTATCCAATTTCCGGCCGCTGGATAACCCCACCTACAATAATTTTTGGAGCCAGGATATGCCTTTTAGTAAATACAACATTCAAAACGGCATGTATGACGGGAAATCATATCGCTACGTAGTACTGAAAAGAGTAGTCCTCTATCCGCAGAAAAGCGGCAAGCTCGAAATAGAACCTTTATCCCTCGATGTAACCCTGGATGTCCCAACGGATCGGCGTGATTTCTTCGGGGGAAGGATTTACTCACAAACCAATAAAACCGTTTCGGCCGGACAGCGGACCATTACTGTAAAACCCTTGCCCGATGAAGGTAAACCAGCGGATTTTGGAGGGGCGGTAGGAGATTTCAATTTTTCGGTCACCACTTCAAAGACGGAGTTAAAAGCATCTGAATCCCTTCAGGCCAAGGTAGAGATAAAAGGAAAAGGAAACCTGAAATTGTTTCAGTTGCCCGAACCCACCCTCCCGGGGTCCCTGGAAGTATATGAACCCGAATTCAAGGAAAATGTACGTACCACCCTGTCGGGGATGGAAGGTAGTGTGAGCAATAGCTATACCATTGTGCCGTCCACCAAGGGGAAATATCCCATCCCAAAGGTTTCCTTCAGTTTTTTCAATCCCGAAACAGGGCAATACAAAACTCTTGTATCAAATGAGATCATGATCAATGTAATGGGAGGGCCCGCGATTGCGGAAGGCGCGGGGGCCGGGAATCTTGCAGGCAATAAACAGCTGGTCACAGGGACCGGGAACTTATTTCATTTTATCAAACTGGAGCCCGGGCTTTCCCCCAGGGGAACGGCTTATTTCTTCGGTTCAACCCGCTTTTACCTCTGGCTTTTTGTACCGCTGTTGCTGATCCCTCTGGCCATTATATTCGGAAAAAGGAGGGAAGCCATCGCGAGCGATGTGATGGGCAATAAAGTGAAAAGGGCCAATAAATTGGCCAGAAAATACCTTTCCAAAGCAAGGAAGGAATTAGGCAATAAGGAAGCGTTCTATATTGCGCTGGAAAAAGCCCTTCACAATTATTTAAAAGCCAGGCTAAAAATTGAAACAACGGAATTCAGCAAAGACAAGATTTCAGATCTATTATTGCAAAGGGAAGTGGACCAGGCTACCTCGGACGGGTTTATCAGCTTGCTGAAAAACTGTGAAATGGCTCGGTACAGCCCTTTTTCCGAAGTACAGATGCAACAGGATTACGACAAAGCCAGCGAGGTTATTGCCGCTATGGACAAACAACTGTAATATTTTAGAACAGGTGAATCATCAGCAAACAGTGAAAAAAGTACTTTTTATATTTATTCTCTGGTCCGTGGCACTTGTGAATGCCCAGGACGAATCACTTTTTAAAAGGGCATCCGAGGCTTACAATGAAGGGGATTTCAATAAAGCGGTTGAAAATTACATGGAGATCCTGGAAAACGGGAAACATTCTGCTGCTTTATATTACAACCTCGGCAATGCCTATTATAAGCTGAACAAAATTGCCCCCAGCATTTACTATTATGAAAAGGCCTTGCTGTTAACCCCGAATGATCCGGAAATTCGCGAAAACCTGGCATTCGCACAGAATATGACCCTGGATGCCATTGATAAATTACCGGAAACAGGATTTACCAGACTCTATAATAATGCCAGGGAATGGATGTCTTTTGACCAATGGTCCTATACCGCCGTTGCTTTTCTGATCCTTTTTGTGCTCAGTTATCTGGCATTTTATTTTTTACGGTATGCCGGGCAGAAACGCATCGCCTTTATTACCAGTATTGCCGCCTTATTCCTGGCCCTGATTTCTTTGGTAATTGCATTTATACTATATTCCGATTTTAATACCCAGGATCCTGCCATTGTTTTCTCAGGGGAGGTAGTGGTACGGTCCGAACCAAATGAGCGGAGTTCCCAGGCATTCCTGCTCCATGAAGGCACAAAGGTTGAGGTGCTGGATAAACTGAATGACTACAGAAAAATAAGATTGCCCGATGGAAAAACAGGCTGGCTCCCGGCAACGGATATAAAACTGTTGAAAGATTTTTAATGTTTCGTTAACGAAAAACCAACCAAGTCTGTTATTTTTGTAAAAACCGAATCAATAAACATGTCGAGGTCCCTTATACTCACACTCATGCTTTCCCTATGGATCAGTGCTCTTGTGGCACCTGCGGTGATAACCCTTTTGCAGAAGGGGGACCGGAACGGCCTTGTGATAACCATCAACGAAGAGGAGCAACATGAGAGTACCAAGCATATAAAAGGGGAAAAACAACTCCTGGTAAGCCAGTCCTTCCGGTTTTCAGCCTGGGCCTACCGGCAAAAGGCGCTTATCCCTGATGGCAATAACAACCTTTCTTCCCTCAACACTGCAGAAATCATCCTACCCCCTCCCGAATTTACTTACTGATTCGAAAAAAATTTTAATTTTAGTTTCGTTTAGACCAAGCAGTCGCGGATAGATCATGCGTGATTCTGGTTTGAGCAGACTTCCTGCAATACAGATATACGATGCGTTTGCATAGTTGTCAGGTGCATCATTAGATTTAAACACTACATTTAAAATAAAAATATGGACTTAAATAAAGTTTTTGAAAACAATCAGAAATGGATCAAGGATAAGTTAGATCAGGATTCCGATTTTTTTGACTCCCTTGGAAAAGGGCAGAGTCCCGAATTGCTGTATATAGGCTGTTCAGACAGCAGGGTCACAGCAGAGGACCTGATGGGCCTGGGGCCCGGGGACGTTTTTGTACACCGGAATATTGCAAATATGGTGATCAGCATAGACCTCAATGTGATGTCTGTGGTGGAGTATGCGGTAGAATATTTAAAGGTGAACCATATTGTGGTTTGCGGTCATTTCGCCTGCGGGGGTGTAAAAGCTGCCATGCAGTCTGCAGACCTTGGCCTCCTGAATCCATGGTTAAGAAATATACGAGATGTTTACCGGATCCACAGGAAAGAGTTGAACGCCATAGAGGATGAGGAAAAGAAGTATGACCGGCTGGTGGAACTCAATGTACAGGAGCAATGTATCAACCTGATCAAAACCGCAGCGGTACAGAAAGCCTACCGGGACCGTGGTTTGAAGGTACACGGATGGGTATTTGACGTTCACAGCGGGAAGCTGGTGGATTTGAAAATTGATTTTGAAGGTATCCTCACGGGTATCATGGAAATTTATCATCTCGATTAATTCATGGAATCAAATAACCTCCTCCCTGATGCCCCACTTTATTCTGTAATCCTGGTGGTAAACCACCGGGGCACAGGACCGGATCAATCCATGTAAAAGGCCTTCAGGGCCCTGTTAATTAAAATCCTAAACAACACGTTCATGAATATCACATTTAAACATATCAAAGGGGACATTTTTGGCGGGATCACTGCCGGGATAGTGGCACTCCCGCTGGCACTTGCCTTTGGGGTTAGTTCCGGACTGGGTCCGAGCGCCGGTCTGTACGGTGCCATTTTTATCGGCTTTTTTGCTGCCTTATTTGGGGGCACCAATACCCAGATCTCCGGGCCTACCGCTCCCATGACCGCGGTGAGCATGGTAGTGGTTGCGGGCATTATTGCCGTGTATGAGGGGGATGTGGCCAGCGCCCTCCCTGCCATCCTCACTGTTTTCCTGCTCGCAGGTCTCATGCAGGTCGCATTAGGATTGATGGGCCTGGGTAAGTATATAAAATATATCCCCTACCCGGTTGTATCGGGTTTTATGACAGCCATTGGTGTCATCATACTTATAACCCAGATACTGCCGGTGTTGGGTTACTACCCCAAAGACGACAGCGAATATGTTGCATCTTTTAAACCAGTGGCAGAAGAACTGATCCTGGAAAACATTCTTAAGGAAGAAGCGGGAGAAGGCATCCTGGTACTGGATCATTTTGAGGAGACCATCGCAAGGGCTGAAAATATAACCGAGGCGGATATCCTGAAAGAATCCAAGACCCTGGCTGCATCGGAAGCATCAGGGGTTATTGGTGCTCTTAGGTCGCTCCCCCGCGCCATACAGCAGATCAGCTGGCTGGAAGTGATACTTGCACTGTCCACCATCTTCATTATTTATGGCTTTAAGAAAATTACTTCGGCCATTCCCAGTACGCTGGTAGCGTTGCTGATCGTATCGGGCATAGCCTATGGCTTTGGCCTGGATTACAGGGCCATCGAAGAGATCCCGCAGGGCCTGCCGGTACCCAACTTCGAAATTCTGACCCAATTCAACATCGCCTCTCTGACGCCCTTTATTTTTGCAGCGATGACCCTGGCACTGTTGGGTGCCATTGATTCGCTGTTGACTTCTGTGGTGGCCGATAATATGACAAAGACAAAGCACAATCCCAATAAGGAATTGGTGGGACAGGGCATCGGTAACAGTATAGCCGCCATGTTTGGAGGTATCCCCGGGGCAGGGGCCACCATTCGAACCGTGGTGAACATCAAATCAGGGGGGAAAACAAAGTTATCCGGCATGATTGCGGGGCTCCTACTGCTGGTTATCCTGCTGGCACTGGGCCCAGTTGCCTCCCAAATTCCGGCTGCTGTACTGGCCGGGATCCTTGTAACAGTTGGGATCGGGGTAATGGATTATAAGGGGCTGAAAGCAATCCCAAACCTCCCCAAGGATATGACCTTCGGACCCTTGAAACTCAGCTCAGAAGTAGTTGTTATGCTGGTGGTGATGTTGTTGTCAACATTATGGAACCTGGTTTATGCTGTGGGCATCGGTCTTATCATGGCCTCCCTTTTGTTTATGAAAAAGATAGGGGACCTTACCGCGCAGCGCTCCGATGTAAAATCTTTGAAACGGGAAAAGGCCTGGGCAGATGAAAAAGACTTTCCTGAAAGCCTGAAGGATGAAGTTTATATAAAACATATCAAAGGACCGCTGTTCTTTGGGACCACAAGTGATTTTCAATCCCTTGCCGAACAAATTCCTGAAGGGGCCAGGTTTGTTATCATAAGGCTTGGCAGGATGCAATATATGGATCAATCAGGCCTGTATGCAATGGAAGATGTAGTACAGGGATTACGGGAAAAGAACATAACGGTCCTTCTTACGAAGGTGCTGAAACAGCCACGGTATTTGATGGAAAATATAGACATAATCCCTGATTTGATACCACATGAACATATATTTAACACCTTTGATGAATGTGTTGCCTGGATAAAGAAGGAGGTGCACCTGGCGCCCGAGGAAGCTCCCGTGTGACCTTTGATGGCAGCAGCCATGGAAAGGGGCCTGGATTTGAGAGATCGTGGGTTTTTCTGCAGTGAACGGATAATTGTTTTAAATTTGCTTTCGGACAGGCACACTACCGGTATGTGATATGGGTAGTATACTAATGAAGTTATCAGGATGATTGAGCAATTAAAGAAGCACCTTGCAGAAGTAGCGGAATTTTCAGCGTCCTCTCCGGAGGAAATTGAAGCATTCCGGATTAAATACCTCGGTAAAAAAGGGCTTTTAAACCAGTTCTTTGCGGATTTTAAAAAAGTGGCAGCCCCGGATAAGAAAGAATTCGGACAAACAATAAATCAGCTTAAGACTGCAGCAGCTGAAAAGGTGGATGCCCTCAAAAATTCCATAAACGGGCGGCAGATGGAAACGGCTGTATATGGTGACCTTACGAGGCCCGGGGAACCGCTCCCGCTTGGTGGGCGCCATCCTATTTCCATTGTCAAGAACCAGATCATCGATATATTTTCAAGGATTGGGTTCAACGTTTCAGAGGGGCCCGAGATCGAGGATGACTGGCATAATTTCACTGCCCTGAATCTTCCGGAACACCATCCGGCGCGGGATATGCAGGATACTTTTTTTATACAAACAGATCCTGATGTACTGCTCCGAACCCATACATCTTCCGTGCAGGTCCGCTATATGGAGAACAATAAGCCCCCAATCCGGACCATCTCCCCGGGAAGGGTTTACCGGAATGAAGCAATCTCGGCACGGTCACATTGTTTCTTCCACCAGGTGGAGGGGCTCTATATAGACCGGGATGTCTCTTTTGCAGACCTAAAGCAGACCCTGCAATTTTTTACGACAGAATTGTTTGGAAAATCGAAGATACGGCTCAGGCCCTCTTATTTCCCTTTTACAGAACCCAGTGCCGAAGTAGATGTCTATTGGGGCCTTGAAACGGAAACGGATCATCGGATGACAAAAGGTACCGGATGGCTGGAGATCATGGGATGTGGGATGGTGGATCCGAATGTGCTGGAGAACTGCGGTATCAGTTCCAGTGAATATTCCGGTTTTGCCTTCGGGATGGGGATCGACAGGATAGCCTTGTTGCTGCACCAGATATCCGATATCCGTTTGCTGAGCGAGAATGATATCCGCTTTCTGGAACAATTCCGAAGTGCATTGTAACCCGGAAGCGGGGTTTGAATTCCGGGACGTAAAGGAGCTAGCGCAACGGAAACCCTTTGGCCGCCCACCAGGGATGAATCTCAATCACCAATCTTCCCGCCTTTACCATAGGATCTGCGTTTGCCAGGCTGTCTGCCAATTCAAGGGTAGGGGTATTATAAATGGTAATGCCGCGGATCTCCCCGTCGTCCCCGAAAGGCCCGGAAATATCAGCATGACCGGATTTGTACATTTTCCCCAAATGTTGCAGATGTAATACCTGGAGGCTGTCAGTTTCTGCTTTGTTCCCGGAGCGGTTGGGGCCCTTTTTCAAAAACGCCATAAAATATTGCTGCATCAGAATGGTATCCCCCGTTTCCTCGTCAACATAGTCGAAGGTTTGATATCCGCGGGCGGTAAGTCGCTCCTTAATCTGGCGCATTGAGTTAGCAGGGGTATCGTCTGATGACGCACCAGTCTGAGTGGCAGCGCCATTCTCCCGGCACCCGCTAAGCAGTCCGGTAAGGACGGCTATAAACACTATCTTTTTCATACTTCCCAGAATTTAAATGGTTTCCTGCTCAATTGTGCATTGTAGTACCTGGTATCCCCGGTAACCTCCGTCCCCAGCCAAAATGGCTTTGAGAATTTCTCCTCCGGTGCGTTCAGCTCTATTTCGGCAACCAGCAGCCCCTCGTTGTGCCCATGGAATTCATCCACTTCGAATATGTGCTTGCCGACAGCTACAAAATACCGTGTTTTATCAACGATATGTGCTTCACATAATGACAGCAGGTCCGAGGCATCACTTACGGCAATTTCGGTTTCCCACTCAAACCTCGAAATGCCGGCTTTATCCGATATCCCTTTTACGGTCAAATAAGCACGCTTTCCCATGATCCTTACCCTGACGGTCCGTTCCGGGTGGGTATTTAAGAATCCCTGGGTGATCTGAGTTTTAGAGGAAGCCTGTGTTTTATAAGCTTCTGAAGTTACCAGGAATTTACGTTCTATCTCTATCATAGGCTATGTATGTGACCTACGTCCTTCGGGCAATAACTCATAATTCTGCTATCCGGCTGATTTCATCAGATTTTACCCTGATCTCCCCATATACATTGTTAGCCAACCATACCATACACACTGCAATATCCACTGGGGGTACTGCACGGTATTTTTTTAAGGATCCTACCAGGACCAATCTAAGGGCCCACATAAACTGTTGTGCGATCCACTCCCCCAGCCTTCTTTCCTTTCGTTTTCCGCCTATCAGGGATGGCTGCAGGATATGGGTTTTTGGAAGACCTATCCGGATCACGTCCTGTTCCATTTCGCCCTTTATCCTGCTGTAAAAAAGTGAACTGGAAGGATTGGCCCCCAAGGCGGAGACCACGATAAACGTGTCGATGTCATTTGCCTTGCATAAGCGGGCGGCACTTACGGGAATTCCGTAATCTATTGCCTTGTATTTCTTCTTATCCGTTGTCTTGGCACGGGTGGTACCGATACAACAGAAGACTTCATCTGCCTGAAATATTTCCGAATGCGTCGTCAGGTCCAGGATATCCACGAGGTGTTCCTCCACTTTGGGGTTTTCTATTGCTGCGGAAGAGCGGGACAAGACAATTATACGGGCATAGCGCGGATCATCCAGAAGCTTGGTAAGAAGCAAGCCCCCGGTCAGGCCTGTAGCCCCGAGAACAATAGCAGATTTGCCTGTATCCTTCATATAACTAAGATAAGACTTAAATTTGTTTATGACCATCGATTTGCCATACCGAAAGATCATCCACATAGATATGGATGCTTTTTATGCATCTGTTGAACAAATGGATAACCCCGAACTCAAAGGAAAGCCTGTTGCAGTGGGAGGGGGTTCCAGGAGGGGGGTAGTGGCTGCCGCAAGTTACGAAGCCAGGAAATATGGCGTCAAAAGTGCGATGAGTGGTTATATGGCAAGGCGCAACTGCCCGGAACTAATCTTTATAAAACCCCGCTTTGACAGGTATACCGAAATTTCCCGGTGTATCCGTAAGATTTTTTTTGAGTATACCGATCTGGTAGAACCCCTGTCCCTGGATGAAGCATATCTGGATGTCACCGTGAACAAAAAAGGGAACCCTTCTGCGACCCTTATCGCCCGGGAAATCCGGCACCGCATATTTACAGACGTGGGACTGACCGCTTCGGCCGGTATTTCCATCAATAAGTTTATCGCCAAGATTGCCAGTGATTATAACAAACCCAATGGTCAAAAAACAGTAAATCCGGAGGAAGTCGTAGCCTTTATGGAAAACCTGGACATCCGGAAGTTCCATGGAGTTGGGAAAGTTACTGCTGATAAGATGTATAATCTGGGGATATTCACCGGGAGGGACCTCAGGAACCGATCCCTTGATTTCCTCACCAATGCATTCGGCAAAAGCGGGGAATACTATTACCACGTGGTCCGTGGTATCCACAACAGCGAGGTAAGGTCTCAACGCATTGCAAAATCGGTAGGGGCAGAACGTACCTTTTCAGAAAACCTGAGCAGTGAAATATTTATGTCCGAACGCCTGTCACACATAACTGATGAACTTGAAAAGCGACTCCGGAAAAATGGGTTGTCGGGCAAGACCGTTACCCTGAAGATCAAATATAGCGATTTCACGCTGCAGACACGCAGCAAGACCTACCCCTCCTATATTTCGGACAAACACATTATCCTGGAAATCGCTACAGAATTGCTCTATCAGGAGCAATTGCAAAATTCCGTGCGATTACTGGGGATTTCCTTATCCAACCTAAATCCCGGCCGGGAAGAAGGGAACCGGGGTGGAAACGCTGGTAATGACAAGGTCTCAGTGCAGCTTAAGTTTGATCTCTAACGGGTGAATATCCCGCATTGTGGTTTACAGGGAACAGCTTTCTATTTCCGTAACCCTCAGCGTATTTACCATCCCCTTGTCCTTTATGGGCATAGCCGCCAGGCTGATGAGCATATCGCCCACCTCCAAAAACCCCTTTTTACAGGCGATACTGTTGACATCCTCAATAGTCTCATCGGTGGAAACAAACTTGTCATAATAAAACGCCTTGACACCCCAGAGCAAGTTCAACTGGGTCAGTATCCGCTTATTGGAGGTAAAGACCAGTATATGGGCACTGGGCCTCCATGCCGAGATCTGGAAGGCCGTATACCCACTGTTTGTAAGAGTCGAAATGGCCTTCGCCTTTATTTCATTCGCCATGATTGCCGCATGGTAGCATACCGATTTCGTGATATACCGTTTGGTACGGATGTGCGGGGGATCATGGGGTACCTGTATAAGTTCTGAACCTTCGACACTTTGCAGGATACTGGACATTTTTTGAATTACCTGAACGGGGTAATTTCCAACCGATGTTTCGCCTGAAAGCATGACAGCGTCTGCGCCATCCATCACGGAATTGGCGACGTCGTTAACCTCAGCCCTGGTTGGGGTAAGGCTGGTGATCATGGTCTCCATCATTTGTGTTGCGATAATGACGGGGATCCGCGCCTTTTTGGCGCGCAGAACCAGTTTTTTCTGTATCAGCGGTACTTCCTGAGCAGGTACCTCCACTCCCAGGTCACCCCGGGCGACCATAATTCCGTCGCAGTACGCTACTATCTTATCTATATTTTCCACAGCCTCGGGCTTCTCTATCTTGGCTATGATGGGGATTTTATACGGGGAGTGTTCTTTGATGATATTCTGAAGGTCTATAAGGTCCTGGCTGAAACGCACAAAAGACAATGCGATCCAGTCCACCTCCTGGGAAATGGCAAATATGGCATCCTTGATATCCTTTGCCGTCAGTGCCGGTAAGGAGATATTGGTATTGGGCAGGTTGACCCCTTTTTTGGATTTCAGTGGCCCGCCCTGTACCACCCGGGCCTTTACCTGGTCCTTTTTATTGGTTGAGAGCACTTCAAATATCAATTTTCCGTCATCCAGCAAAATTCGTTCCCCCGGGTTGACATCCTGCGGAAAATTGGTATAATTCATATAGACCTGCTCGGCAGTTCCTTCAAAGGGTTTCCCGGTCACAAAGGTAATTTCATCCCCCGGGGCTACCACCACTTCACCGGCCATTACACCTACCCGAAGCTTCGGTCCCTGGAGGTCGGCCAGGATGGAAGTGTTGGTTCCCAGTTCGGCATTGAGTTCGCGGATCATCTTGATGCGTTCTGTAACGTCATCGTAATCCGCGTGCGAAAAGTTGACACGAAAAACATCAACACCCGCTTCAATCATCTCCTTCAGGATCTTTTTCTTACTGGTAGCAGGGCCTAAGGTGGCAACTATCTTGGTTTTTTTCTTGCTTGGCATACGGCTAAAATATTAGGTTGCGTTTGGATTTCAGATTGGTACTGTCTATACTGTAAGCTGTGACGATGCCCGGAATGGATAAAATGGCCTTTACAAGGTCCGATTCCATTTCCGTATCATCCTGTTCAATTTTTAAAAAATAATCCACTTCCCGGTATTCCGGTACCAGATGGTACCGCGTCTGAGAGGATTCATTTTGAAAGAGGCCCTGGTCCTCAGGATATTCCTCCTTACTGCCCGTGTTGGTGGTAAGGGTCCAGTATCGATGGTTTAATTCATCCTTCCATTCGAAAAAAGGAAACGATACTTCAGCGGAAATATCAAGATCATTCCGGCCCCGTTTTAGCCTTGTCTTCAAAAGGCTGTTGATGGCATACACAAGATTGTGGTCTTCCAAACTACTGTGAATAGCCAATAATGAAAAGGCCTCTTCACAACAAGCTTCCATTATTTTGTGTGTTGTTCCCATACCTGCTGCAACGGGTAAAGATATAATTAATAAAGAAACCAGCCTAGCAAGTTACTAGCTGAAGCCCCGGAAGCCTTAACGAAAACGTTGGAGTTTAACAAGAATCCGGCAGCTTTACCTGCCCATTTTGTCCTGAAGTGCAAAAAATGCTCTCTTGGCTGCCTTTTCCTCCGCTTTTTTCTTGGAGGTTGCCCTTGCCTTTGCCATCACTTTATCATCGATAGACAATTTAACAGCAAAGTGTTTCAGGGGATCATTACCGGTATCTTCGTAAACCAGGAACTGGAATTCCTTTTTTTGCTTTTGGCACCACTCAATTACCAAACTCTTATAGCTGATGACCTTGCCTTCGAGCTGTTCTATATCTACATAGGGTTCTATGACGCGCTCTGAAATAAATTTCTCGCAGTAGCTGTACCCCCTGTCCAAATAGATGGCTCCCACCAGGGCTTCAAAAACATTGCCGTGAATATTGTCACCGAAATGGGATTTGGGTATACGGCTTTCCACATATGCTATCAGATTGAGGTCTTTGCCCAATTCATTCAGGTGCTTACGGCTCACGATCTTTGACCTCATTTTTGTAAGGTACCCTTCATCCCCGGCAGGCACTTCATTGTACAGGTGCCTGGAAATGATGGTCCCCAGCATGGCGTCGCCCAGGAATTCAAGTCTTTCATAATTCATGGGATGCCCGGCATCATCCTTAACATTGGCCGACCTGTGCAGGAAGGCTTTTTTATAGATTGCCAGGTCTTTGGGCTTAAAGCCCAGGATCCGCTTCATCCCCAATAAAAAATCCCCATCCTCTCTGGAATGGGAATTAAATATATTAGAAGGGAAGTTCATGAAAGGATTAACTGATTTTCTTAAAAATTACGCAGGCATTGTGCCCGCCAAATCCGAAGGTATTGCTCATGGCAACATTAACCTCCCGGGGCTGGGCCTTGTTGAGGGTTAGGTTTAAACTTGGGTCGATCTCATCATCAACCGTCGTGTGGTTGATGGTTGGCGGGACCAGGCTATATTTCATCGCCAGTATGGAGGCTATGGCTTCTATAGCACCGGCTGCTCCTAAGAGGTGGCCCGTCATGGACTTGGTTGAATTAATATTGATTTCTGGTGCATGTTTCCCAAATACCTGCGATATGGCTTTGAGTTCAGCTACGTCCCCCAGCGGTGTGGAAGTGCCATGGGTATTGATAGTATCCACCTCCTCCGGTTTTATCCCTGCGTCATTCAGGCAGTTTTCCATCACGCGTACCACCCCGATCCCATCCGGGTGGGGGGCTGTCATATGATAGGCATCACTGGATAAACCGCCGCCGGCAACTTCTGCATAAATTTTTGCACCCCGTGCTTTGGCATGTTCATATTCTTCAAGAATCAAGGCCCCGGCCCCTTCTCCCAGCACAAACCCGTCCCGGGTGGCATCAAAGGGCCTGGAAGCAGATTCCGGGCTTTCATTTCGGGTAGACAGCGCATGCATCGCATTAAAACCACCCATCCCTGCTATCGTCACGGCAGCTTCGCTCCCGCCCGTCACGATGACGTCGCAATATCCCAGCCGGATATAGTTCAAGGCGTCTATCATGGCATTGGCGGAGGATGCGCAGGCAGAAACCGTCGTGTAATTTGGACCCATAAACCCATGCTTGATGGATATGTTACCTGGCGCTATATCCGCGATCATTTTTGGGATAAAAAAAGGATTGAACCGGGGTGTTCCATCACCGGTTGCATAGTTTAAAACCTCCTGCTGAAAGGTCTCCAAACCGCCAATGCCAGCACCCCAGATGACCCCAACACGGTATTTGTCCACCTTATCAAGGTCAATCCCGGAATCCTGGATGGCTTCATCCGAGGAAACAAGGGCATATTGTGCAAACCGGTCGAGTTTGCGGACTTCTTTCCGGTCAAAATAATCTTCCGGATTATAATTCTTCACTTCGCAGGCAAATTTGGTCTTGAATTTCTCTGTATCATAATAGGTGATTGGTGCGCAGCCGCTTCGTCCGTTCTTCAACCCCTCCCAGTACTCATTCAGGTTGTTACCAATTGGTGTTAATGCACCCAGACCGGTAACCACAACTCGTTTTAATTGCATTGAACCAATTTTTCGTTTGAAGTGTAACTCACGTGTAAATTAAAAAAAAAATATCCATGAAGCATGGTTACCACATGGATAATTTTGATTCTTATCAAGATATCATTGAATTTTTTGGCCTCTTCTATATAAGAAATAGCCTGGCCTACAGTAGCAATGTTCTCAGCTTGATCATCCGGAATCTGAATATCAAATTCTTTTTCAAATTCCATAATCAACTCAACAGTGTCTAATGAATCTGCCCCTAAATCGTTGGTGAAGCTTGCTTCGGTTACAACTTCGTTTTCGTCAACGCCTAATTTGTCAACGATAATAGCTTTTACTCTTGATGCAATGTCTGACATAATCTTATGATTTTATAAATTTAAATTGATGGCAAAAATAAAAAACTTTGGTGTAATAATACTATTTGACGGTAAAATGTGACGTAATTTAAGAAATTTAACCACAAGAGTACTAATTTAGTGCCGAATTTTTGGCCTCGTGAATCGGTTATTTGGTTTGAAGGAAAGCGTGGCTCCGGATGTAGTTTCAACACTCCCTGCCCGTGTGTGAAATCCTTTTTACCGCTTTCCATATCCTGTTGTATAGCTCCGGGGGAGCCTTACCAGGATTTCCAGCTGCTCCGTACTTTTCAAAAGGCTCATAAAATATGCCATGTGAAGACCAAACGCATTGTTCTATTTGCTTCCGGTTCCGGTACCAATGTTGAAAACATTATACGTTTTTTTCGGAAAGACGCCAGGGTTACCATCTGCTGTGTGCTTACCAACAAACGGGATGCCCCGGTAATAGACCGGTGCAGTCAATTGGATGTAAGTGCGTTTTATTTTAACCGCCATGCCTTCCACGATCCCGGAGCGCTGCTGAAATTGCTGGAATGCCTGCAACCTGACCTGATTGTCCTTGCGGGCTTCCTTTGGAAAATCCCCGATACAATGCTCCGGTATTTCCCTGATAGGATCCTGAATATCCATCCTGCCCTACTCCCCAAATACGGGGGAAAGGGAATGTATGGCATGAAGGTTCATGAAGCGGTGAAAAGCAATGGTGAGACCGAAACCGGCATTTCTATCCACTATGTGAACGAACAGTATGATGAGGGAACCATTATTGAGCAGGTCAGGATAGGGGTAGAACCCGGCGACACCGCGGAACGTATCGCTGAAAAAGTGCATAGCCTGGAATATGAATATTTTCCAAAGGTGATTGAACGCGTGCTATTCCCGGGAACATGACATCCAAAAAGAAATATTATGTTGTCTGGAAAGGCAAACGCCCCGGCGTTTATACCGATTGGACCTCCTGCAAGGTCCAGATAGCGGGATTTAAGGGGGCCCAGTACATGAGTTTTGCCACCCTGGCCGAGGCCCGGAAGGCATTTGACAGCAACTATCCGGCCTATAAGGGCAAAAAGAAAAATATGCCTGCCCTCTCCCCCCAAGATCTCCTTAGAATTGGGGAACCAAACTATCATAGTATCGCCGTGGATGCTGCTTCGAGTGGAAACCCAGGGGTCATGGAATACCAGGGGGTGGACACCAGGTCCGGAAAGCTGCTTTTCCGGCAGGGGCCTTTTGCAGAAGGCACAAATAATATCGGCGAATTTTTAGCCATTGTCCACGGGCTGGCGTATCTGCAACAACGGGAAAGCGACCGCATAATTTATACGGATTCCAGGACGGCCATGAGCTGGGTCCGCAAGAAGAAGTGCAATACCAAATTGGCAGAAACCGCTCAGAACAAGCATCTGTTCGATCTGGTACGGCGGGCGGTCGACTGGTTAAACACACATTCCTACAATACACCTGTCGTAAAATGGGAAACCAGGGCCTGGGGTGAAATCCCCGCTGATTTCGGCAGGAAATAAACCCTTTTTTTAAGGATTCATTCCGATTATATGGAATTTCAAAAGCGTATATTTGCACCAAATTTCAAATTTTAGATGGGGAAACTTCTTATTGTGGGAACCGTAGCTTTTGATGCTATAGAAACCCCCTTCGGCAAAACAGATAAGATCCTTGGGGGTGCTGCTACTTTTATAGGCATGGCTGCTTCACAGTTTGAGACGGAGGCTGCCATAGTTTCCGTGGTGGGAGGAGATTTCCCGCAGGATTACCTGGACCTGCTGTCGGATCGGGGGATTGATGTATCCGGGATCAGGATGATTCCGGAAGGCAAGACATTTTTCTGGCGCGGGCGGTATCACACCGACCTCAACAGCAGGGATACGCTGAGTACTGAACTGAATGTCCTGGCGGATTTTAAGCCGGTTGTTCCTGAAAACTTTAAAGATGCAGATATCGTGATGCTGGGGAATCTCCATCCTGATATCCAGATGAGCGTGATCAATCAAATGGCGGAGAGGCCAAAACTGATCGTGCTGGATACCATGAACTTCTGGATGGACAGTACCCCGGATGAGCTGAACAACGTCATCAAACATATAGATGTCCTGACGATCAATGATGAGGAAGCCCGGCAGCTGACCGGCGAGTATTCCCTTGTAAAGGCAGCTGCGAAGATCCAAACTATGGGACCCCGGTTCGTTGTTATCAAGAAAGGGGAGCACGGGGCATTACTGTTCAATAAAAGCAAGGTATTCTTTGCGCCGGCTTTACCCCTTGAAGAGGTGTTTGATCCCACCGGGGCCGGTGATACGTTTGCAGGCGGATTTACAGGTTACCTGGCTGAAACGGAGAATATTTCATTCCACAACATGAAAAATGCCGTTATACAGGGTGCAAACCTCGCTTCCTTTTGCGTGGAGCGCTTCGGGACCGAAAGGCTGAAAGACCTTAAAAAGGAGGAGGTTGAAAATAGGCTGCTGCAGTTCAAGGAATTGACACAGTTTGATATCGAATTACAAGCATAACATACGCCCCAGCAAATTGGGGCTTTTTTAATTGAAACAATGCAATGAGTGACGCTATAAAGCACGAATGTGGAATTTCACTGATCCGATTGTTAAAACCCCTGGAATACTACCAGAAAAAATACGGTTCACCCTTTTACGGGGTGAACAAGATGTACCTGATGATGGAAAAACAGCATAACCGCGGGCAGGATGGCGCAGGTTTTGCCAGCATCAAGTTGAATATGACAGCAGGGGAACGCTATATGAGCAGGGTGCGCTCGGTGGCAGCACAACCCATACAGGATATTTTCGATCAGATCAATGACCGGATAAATGTCGCCATCAAAGAACACCCCGAATACCTCAACGATGCAGAATTACAGAAGAAGAACATCCCGTACATAGGGGAACTCCTCCTCGGGCATGTGCGGTACGGGACCTACGGCAAAAACAGTATTGAAAATGTGCATCCCTTTTTGCGGCAGAATAACTGGATGCACCGGAACCTGATCGTTGCCGGAAATTTCAATATGACGAACGTGGGGGTGCTTTTTGATAACCTCATCCAACTGGGCCAGCACCCGAAGGAAATGACCGATACCATTACGGTCATGGAAAAGATAGGGCACTTCCTGGACGATGCGGTTGCCAAGCTCTACAAACAGATCAAAAAGGAAGGATATACTAAAATGGAAGCCTCCCCGATTATTGCAGAACGTCTCAAAGTTGGGAAGATCCTCAGGAAGGCCGCAAAAAACTGGGATGGTGGTTATGCCATGGCAGGGTTGCTGGGCCATGGTGACGCCTTCGTCCTGCGGGATCCCGCAGGGATACGACCAGTCTATTATTACGGGGATGAGGAAGTTGTGGTAATCGCCTCAGAAAGGCCCGCTATTCAGACGGTCTTTAATGTGCCGTATGATGCTGTATATGAACTTGATCCCGGCAATGCCATCATCATAAAGAAAAACGGATCGGTTACGTTTGAGGAGATCCTAAAGCCTACCGAGCGGAAAGCGTGTTCCTTTGAACGCATCTATTTTTCCAGGGGGAGCGACCGTGAAATATATCAGGAACGGAAGGATTTGGGCAAACTGCTTTTCCCCCAGATACTTTCGGCCATTGACAGTGACCTGAAAAATACCGTCTTTTCCTATATCCCCAACACAGCTGAAACCTCCTTCTTTGGTATGGTAAAAGAAGCACAGAATTACCTCAACAATAAAAAAGAAGAACAGATCCTATCCAAAGGGGCCAATATTACGCGGGAAGAACTCCATAAAATTTTGGATGTTCGTCCCCGGATAGAGAAAGTAGCCATAAAAGATGCCAAACTCCGGACTTTCATCACCCAGGACAGCAGCAGGGACGACCTGGTAGCCCATGTCTATGATATTTCCTATGGTTCCGTCAATGAGGGCGACAACCTGGTTATCATCGATGACAGCATCGTCAGGGGCACCACCTTACAAAAGAGTATCCTTAGGATCCTGGACCGCCTGTCTCCGAAAAAGATCATAGTAGTATCCTCTGCCCCCCAAATACGATATCCGGACTGCTATGGAATAGATATGGCCAAACTGGAAGACTTTATCGCCTTTAAGGCTGCTTTGCGGTTGCATGAAGACAGGGGGACACAGGATATTGTGGAGGGCATCTATAAAAAATGCCTTAAACAGATCAATTCCCCGGATCAGGAAGTCATTAATTATGTTAAGGAATTCTACGCACCATTTACCGCAAATGAGATCTCCCTGAAAATAGGGGAATTGTTAAGTCCGCCTGATATCCGCGCAGAAGTACAGATTATTTACCAAACCATCGAAAGCCTGCATCAGGCATGTCCGAAAAATCTAGGGGATTGGTACTTTACCGGGAACTATCCCACACCCGGCGGAAATAAAGTGGTCAACCGGGCCTTTATCAACTTTTACGAAGGGAAGAACGAGCGTGCATATTAGGTAGTTCATCGATGAAATGCACAAAAAAGTGCATTTCATCGATAATATGTGCTTGTTATCGGGTTTATAGCCCCTGAGGGGTAAAGCAGGTATACTTTAGTCCTGCCATAGCATAAGTAGGTTAAGTTCATGGTAAGATTTGGGGCAAAAAAGGTGGAGACTTCTCCACCTTTTTTATTTGCATACCCCCTAAATCCCCCTGGTACAGGTAAGGCAGCGCTGCATAAAAACTGACCGCTGGATGCCCTATTTATCATCTCCCGATCCCGGAAAATTCCCTTTGATATACTTTGAGTAGCTCCTGCCCCTTTGTACTCCTTTTCCTCCAAAATATTAAAATAATAGGCAAAAATGCGCATTTCAACCAATTATCAAGGCGTTCATCCAAAACCTTACAAGGCGTCGGGTGAATTAGTATACATTTGGAGGACCATAGCATAAGTAGGTTAAGTTCATGGTAAGATTTGGGGAAAAAAGGCAGGATAACATCCTGCCTTTTTTAGTTACTGACATTCAGAGATTTAAGGATTTGTGCCTGGAAGTTTTTGCCCTTTATCGGAAAAATATTTAATTCATATCCTAAATTTTCCTAAAATAGCTTTGTTATTTCTCACAATACCAGTAATTTAGTGCTTGCCATAGCATAAGTAGGTTAAGTTTATGGTAAGATTTGGGACGAAAAGGGTGGAGACTTCTCCGCCCTTTTCTATTGCAACTACAAAAAAAACCATCCCCGTCTCCGGGAATGGCTTTCTGAATATTTTATTGGATCCTACAGATCCGAATCCACCTTATTTATTGTCCGCATAGCGTTTGGCTACTTCCGGCCAGTTGATCACATTATAAAAGGCATTGATATAATCCGGCCTCTTATTCTGATAATTCAGGTAATAAGCGTGTTCCCAGACATCGAGTCCCAAAATTGGGAATCCCCCGCACCCCGTATCGGGCATCAGCGGATTGTCCTGGTTGGGCGTGGAACAGATATCAAGCTTCCCGCCTTTATGAACACAAAGCCATGCCCACCCAGACCCGAAGCGGGAACCTGCGGCAGCACTGAATTTAGTCTTAAAGTCTTCAAATGAACCAAATGCACTGTTGATGGCATCAGCAAGTTCACCGGAGGGGACCCCACCACCATTCGGTGCCATGATGGTCCAGAACAGGCTATGGTTATAGAAACCTCCACCGTTATTGCGAACGGCAGCATTGCTCATATCCAGGTCCTTCAGGATGGAAGTGATAGATTTATCAGCAAGGGTGGTACCTTCAATGGCCTTGTTCAGGTTGGTAGTATATCCGTTGTGATGCTTTGTGTGGTGGATCTCCATGGTCCTGGCATCAATATGTGGTTCCAATGCGTTATATGCATACGGTAATTCCGGTAATTTAAAAGGCATATGTATAGTGTTTTTAAGTTAAAAATAGATGTTGATCAAAGCTACGGTATTTAACAAACATAATCCGCTAATAATTTGTTAAGAACTCTTGAAGATTGTGTATTTTGCGACTAAAACCAGGTGCTGCCTACCCCATATAAAATCTATAGTGCTTCAGCAGGTTCAGGAAAGACCTTTACATTGGTAAAGGAATACCTGAAGATCATCCTGGCCCACGGTTCCCGTAACAGCTTCAGGCAAATGCTCGCCATCACGTTTACAAATAAAGCGGTAAACGAAATGAAAGACCGCATCCTTGAAAGCCTTTACGCATTCAGCCAGACAACTGATCCTGACAACCGCATCACCTCTATTCCGCGCTGTTACCAATGAGCTCCGAACAGACCCCCAACTCCTCCAACGGAAATCGAAAAGGGTTTTACAGGAAATCCTGCACAATTATGCTTTTTTCGATATCGCAACCATCGATAAATTTACCCACAGACTCATCAGGACCTTTGCCCGGGACCTGAAACTTCCACAGAATTTTGAAGTAGTCCTCGATACGCCCAAACTGCTGGAAGAAGCGGTCGGCCAGCTGTTGAATCGTGCCGGTCAAGACAAAGAACTAACGGCGGTCTTACTGGAATTTGCACTTGAAAAGATCGATGATGACAAAAGTTGGGATATCAGTTTCGACCTGCAGAAAATCGGTAAGCTTATTTTTGACGAAAATCACCAGCCACACCTTAAAAGGCTGGATGGCAAAAACATTGCTGATTTTTTAAAATTACGGAGCATCCTGAAACAGCGAATGAAACTTCAGGAAGAAACCATGATGCGGGGGGCAAAGGATGTACTGGAGCTCATGGAGGAAAACGACCTGGAATTTTCTAATTTTAAGGGAGGTTATTTTCCCAAATTTATGTGGAGCATAAGCCAGGGGAACGTGGGGATAGACTATAAAGCGGCCTGGAAGCAAAATTTCGGCGAGGAACCCCTCTATAACAAAACCTGCCCTGATGCGGTCAAAACCGCAATGGATGCAGTAATGCCTGCTTTTAATTTGATCTTTCAGCAGATCAAAAGACACTTCTACCAGCTCTCATTCCTCAGGAATGCCTATAACAACCTCGTGCCGCTTACCGTCCTCAATGCCATAGAACAAGAAGTACGGCTCCTGGAAAAGGAACGGGACCTACTGCCCATCTCCTCATTTAACACGATTGTGTCAGAGGCCATAAGGGACCAACCCGCCCCGTTTATCTATGAACGGCTGGGGCAAAGATACCGTCATTATTTTATCGATGAATTCCAGGACACCTCTGAATTGCAGTGGAATAATCTCGTGCCCTTACTGGGCAATGCCCTGGAAAGTATGGATGAGGAGGGCAACACAGGGTCGCTGACGCTGGTGGGTGATGCCAAGCAGGCAATCTACCGGTGGCGTGGAGGCAGGGCAGAACAATTCCTGAACCTCATGAACATCCCCGGGAAACCCTTTGTCATAGATCCATCGGTGCATAGCCTGCCTGTCAACTACCGCAGCAGGGAGGAGGTCATCGCATTCAACAACAGCTTTTTTACCGCTACGAGCCCCTTCCTCTATAATGCGTACTATGCAGCCCTTTTCGTTGAGGGGAACCGGCAGCAGATGAATTCCGGCAATGGAGGTCAGGTGCAACTCGACTTCCTGGAGGAAGCGGGAGATGAACTGGACACGGCCTATTGCAGCCGGGTATCTGACATTATTAACGAAGTTCGCTCAAAATACTATACATACCGGGATATTTGTATCCTAACCAGGAAACGCAAACACGGTATCCTTATTTCCGATTATCTTTTACAGGAGGGTATTCCTATTATTTCATCCGAAACACTGCTCCTGAAAGGAAGTGAAAAAGTGAATTTCCTGATCAGCCTTCTCCGGTACTGCATCCATCCACAGGATCATGAAAACACCTATAAAATCCTGTATTTTCTGGCCCCGGCTGGTTTTGAGCGGCACAGCTTTATCATGAAATACCTGGGAGACCCCGACAGGTTGCTTCTTGCAAGCTATAAATTTGATGTGGGCAAAATGAACCGGGCTTCGGTTTATGACGGCCTTGAATATGCCATAAAACAATTCCAATTGGCAGCCCCATCCGATGCATATCTTACCTATTTTATGGATGTGGCCATAGAAGTGGAAGAGAAAGAGGATGCCGCTATCACCACCTTCCTGGATTACTGGGATATGAACAAGGAGAAACTGAGTATTGTTGCCCCCGAAAATATGAATGCTGTCCAGGTCATGACAGTCCATAAATCCAAGGGGCTGGAGTTCCCCATAGTAATTTTCCCATATGCCAACACCCATATTTATGAGGAGGTTGACCCTAAATTATGGTTGCCCGTACCTGCAGGTGAATACAACGGGTTTGGAGAATTGCTGGTCAGCAAAAAACAGGAGGTGGAGCAGTATGGTGATACCCCGGCAGGGATATATGAAGAAGAGCAGCACAAACTCGAGCTTGATGCCTTCAACCTGCTTTACGTAGCCCTTACACGTGCTATCAATGCCCTCTATATCCTAACTGAAAAGGACCTGAACACTTCGGGGGAATGTAAGCCGGCCTATTATTCGGGGCTCTTTATACATTATCTCATGGAAGGAGGATTATGGGAAAGAGGCAAATCCACATATACGTTTGGGGAACTTCAACAAAATCAATCCATCAGCCAACCTCCTGCGGAAGAGAGTATAGCTTATGGCTATAGCTTTAAAGACAGGGCGGGGTTCAAGATCCTGACCCGCGCTGGGATGCTTTGGGATACCGGACGGGCCGAAGCACTGGCAAGGGGAAACCTGATCCACCAGCTTATGTGCTGGGTGGATTCTGCAGATGATATGCAGGATGCCTTGGAACAGTTGCTCAATACAGGTGCTGCCAGTTCCGAGGATCTTCCGATACTGCAGGGGGCGGCAGAACGGATCATGGCCCATCCTGAGCTGCAGGGATTCTTTCGAAAAGGACTTACTATACGGAATGAATGGGACATAATTACACAAAATGGTATAATTTTACGGCCGGACCGATTGGTTTTCGATGGGATTAAAGTTTCCATCCTCGATTATAAAACAGGACGGAGAAATCCTTTATACAGGGAACAATTGGAAGCCTATGCTGACACGCTTCGGTCAATGGGATTCGAAATAGCGGCTAAGGTCATCATTTATATCGATGGGAACATACACCCGGAATTTATCTAAAAGCATATGTACGGAAAGATCAAGGAACATTTACAACAAGAATTACAGGATATCAGGGAAGCAGGGCTGTTCAAGGAGGAACGGATCATTACTTCCGCTCAGGGGGCTGTGATCCGAATCTCCACAGGGGAGGAGGTCATTAATTTCTGCGCGAACAATTACCTGGGGCTTTCATCCCATCCCGATGTTATCCAGGCCGCCAAAGATGCCATGGATACTCATGGTTTTGGTATGTCCTCCGTTCGGTTTATATGTGGAACACAGGATATCCACAAAGAACTTGAGCGAAAAATTGCTGCCTTTTACGGAACTGAAGATACCATCTTGTATGCGGCAGCCTTTGATGCGAATGGTGGTGTATTTGAACCCCTGCTGTCTGAAGAAGATGCCATCATTTCAGATTCGCTCAACCACGCGTCCATTATAGACGGTGTAAGGCTGTGCAAGGCAAAGCGCTACCGGTATGCCAACAGCGACATGCAGGACCTCGAAAAACAGCTCCAGCAGGCCAATGCAGACGGGGCCCGGTTTAAAATCATTGTGACGGACGGGGTCTTTTCTATGGACGGGCTGCTGGCACCACTGGACAGAATTTGTGTGCTGGCTGAGAAATATGATGCACTTGTGATGATAGATGAATGCCATGCCACAGGATTTATAGGCGAAACCGGTAGGGGTACCCTGGAAGAAAAAGGGGTGATGGGTAAAATAGACATCATCACCGGCACCCTTGGAAAGGCCATGGGAGGTGCGATGGGAGGTTATACCACCGGGAAAAAGGAAATCATAGCCATGTTGCGGCAACGCTCCCGGCCTTATCTCTTTTCAAACTCCCTTGCCCCTGCTATTGTAGGTGCCTCCATAAAAGTTTTCGACATGCTCGATAAAGACACCACCCTGCGGGATAAACTGGACAAAAACACGAAGTATTTCAAGCAGGGAATGAAGGAAGCAGGTTTTGATATTATTGATGGCGACTCCGCTATTGTTCCTGTAATGCTCTATGATGCCAAGCTTGCCCAGCGAATGGCCAATATGTTGCTGGCCAAGGGAATTTATGTTATCGGCTTCTTCTACCCTGTGGTACCAAAGGGAAAAGCCCGTATTCGGGTGCAGTTGTCAGCTGCCCATGAAAGGGAACATCTGGATCGCGCAATCAGCGCTTTTACAGAGGTCGGGAAAGTATTAAATATCGTTTAAATGCCCTTTTTTCCATATAAAATGCGTTAAAAAAAATGGGAAATTGATTTTGTTAATAATTTTTAACAACTTACATTTGCAGCTAATAAACACTTAAACTTAAAATTTTGAACATGAAACAGCTTAACAGATTATTGGTTGTTGGCCTACTTATCCTAGGGTTTAACAACGTACAAGCGCAGGATGAAAATAATCCGTGGCAGGTTAGCTTTGGAGCAAACGCAATTGACGTTTACCCAACAAACGACACGGATGCCGCTTATCCTACTGGTACATTATTTAGTGAGTATTTCAACGCATCTGATCACTGGAATATCCTTCCTTCTATTTCCTATGTAGCAGTTAGCAAATCAGTAGGTGATGGCTTTTCAGTTGGCGTGAGAGGTTCATTAAATCGTATTGATAAATTAGGGGATGTTAGTGCGGATGACCTATCTCACTATGCTGTTGATGGTACCATTAAATATCAAATATTAAAAAATACAGTTATTGATCCGTTTATCGAGATCGGTGGGGGTTACACCTGGGTGGATGAAATCGGCGCCGGAACTGTTAACGGGGGTATTGGTCTTAATTTCTGGTTTACCGAAAACATCGGTTTAACCCTTCAGACCCAATACAAACACGCTTTCGAAGATTATGGTGTAAAGCATTTTCAACATTTAGGAGGTATCGCAATCAAATTTGGCGGAACTGACACCGATGGTGATGGCATTTACGATAAGGACGATGCCTGCCCGGAAGTTGCCGGACTGGAAGCTTTCAACGGTTGTCCTGATACAGATGGCGACGGTATTGAGGATGGTAAGGATAGCTGTCCAAACGAAGCTGGTTCAAAAGAAATGAATGGTTGTCCTGATACCGATGGTGATGGAATTGCCGACAAAGATGATGCTTGTCCAAATGAAGCCGGACTAGCTGCTTTAGCCGGTTGTCCTGATGCTGATGGAGACGGCGTAGCCGATAAGGATGATGAATGTCCTAACGAAGCAGGTCCTGCTGAAAACAAAGGATGCCCATGGCCAGACAAAGATGGTGACAGTGTATTGGACAAAGATGACCAATGCCCGGATGTAGCCGGAACTGTTGCAAACAATGGATGCCCAGAGGTAACTGAGGAAGTTCAGAAACAATTGAACGAATATGCAAGGACAATCTTGTTTGACACCGGTAAAGCCAGCCTGAACCCATCGTCTACAAGAGTATTTGTTGACATCATCAGGATCCTTAACGAATATCCAACTGCTAAATTTACAGTAGAAGGCCATACAGACAGCGTTGGTAGTGAAAAACTAAACCAATCATTGTCTGAAAAACGAGCTAACTCTGTTAGGGACTTCCTAATCCAGGAAGGTGTGGCAGCTGATAGGTTAACAGCTATAGGTTATGGAGAATCCAAACCGATTGCTACCAATAACACGAAGGCTGGAAGACAGCAAAACAGGAGGACTGAAATAAACCTGGTTAAATAGGAATTTCACTTCCATTAAATAAAAATGAAAAGCCCTGGCAATACTGTCAGGGCTTTTTTTATTTTTGGGTATGCAAAGTTTTTTGGATGAGGTTGTACAGGATATCTGGCAGAACAATAAAGCACCTGAAGATCTTATCTTTGTGCTCCCCAGTAAACGTGCCGGCAGTTTCCTGAAGTCGGCCATGGCTAAAATTGCCAAAAGGCCTTTTTTTTCACCAAAAATTTACAGCACAGAAACCTTTGTAGCGGAAATTTCCGGCTTGTCTTACGCCTCCAGCACGGTATTGCTCTTCGAACTCTACCATTCCTACCTGCAGCAACCCGTGGCAGAGAAAGAAAGTTTTTACAATTTTTCAAAATGGGGCCAGATGCTGCTTCAGGATTTTAATGAGGTGGACCGCTACCTCGTTCCCCCCGCTAAAATATTCAGCTACCTTTCTGCAATACAGGAATTGAATCACTGGTATCTGCAACCGGGCAAGACACCCATGATGGAGGATTATATAAGGTTTTGGAACAGCCTCGAAAAATTGTACCTCCATTTTACTGCCCGGATCCTGTCGCTTGGGCAGGGCCATCAGGGACTGGTGTACCGAACTGCTGTTGACCGACTGCCTGCTTATCTGGACACGGTAAAAAACAAGCGGCACATATTTGTGGGTTTCAATGCCCTGAATGCAGCTGAAGATGCTATAATTCAGCAGATACTTGAAAAAACCCATGCTGATATCTACTGGGACAGCGACCCCTGTTTCATCGAAGACACCATCCATGATGCCGGCTACTTCCTAAGGCAGCACCAAAAAAAATGGCCGTACTTCCAGGAACATCCCTTTAAAGGACTGAGCAATTGCTACAAAGGAAAAAAGGAGATACGGATCATCGGGGTGCCTAAGAAAGTTTCACAGGTCAAATATGTGGGGCAGCTTTTACGGGAACTCGGAAGGAGCAACCCCGAAGGGCTTCAGCATACTGCCGTCGTGCTGGGGGATGAAGCATTGCTGAATCCCTTGTTGAATGCCATTCCCGAAGAAATCAATAAGGTGAACATCACCATGGGCTACCCTATCGACAAAACACCCATGTACGGTTTATTCACCATGTTTTTTGAGCTATACCTGCACCAAGATCCCCGTGGGTGGTATGCCCGGGACGTACTTTCATTCTTGTCCCATAATTTCGTCCAAATGCTGTATACCACGGATGGGGCTTTACAGGTAAGCCTTGCCATTGAGGAAATAAAAAAAAGGAATTGGGTATACATTGATCTCCATAAAATAAAGGAGTTGGAAAGGGCCTGCGAAGTGTCACTATCCCATCTCTTTTTTAGTCCCAACCTGGATGCCCTGGCATTTATCAACAGGTCCCTCTCCCTGATCGCCATGTTAAAACTGAGCCTCCAGGAGGAAGGGAACGACCTGGATCTGGAATATCTATACCGATTTTACACCTTGTTTAACCAATTGCATGAGATGCTTGACAGGTATCCTTTTGCAAACGATATACGATCACTCTACAGTCTGTTTAAAGAGCTTAAATCCACTGAAACGGTTGATTTCAGGGGAGAACCCCTGGAAGGGTTGCAAATAATGGGAATGCTGGAAAGCAGGAACCTCGATTTTGAAACGGTTATCATAACTTCGGTCAACGAAGGGATACTGCCCTCCGGAAAATCGAATAACTCCTTTATTCCTTTTGATGTAAAGCGGGATTTCGGCCTGCCTACTTATAAAGAGAAAGATGCCGTCTATGCCTACCATTTCTATCGGCTGCTGCAACGGGCTTCCCAAGTATATATCCTTTACAATACAGAGGCTGATGTGCTTGAAGGGGGTGAAAAAAGCCGCTTTATCAACCAACTCCTGACAGACGGGAACAGACCGGGTGATGTTGTGCACATAGTAGCGTCCCCGGAGCTCCGGGCTTTCCATGCGCCGCTACAAAGTATCTCCAAAGATGAGCAGTTGCTGACAGCCCTGAAAGCAGTCGCCTCATCCGGCTTCTCCCCGACCTCCCTATCCAATTATATCCGCAACCCCATCGATTTCTACCAACGTGAAATCCTGAAAATCAGGGAGGCAGAGGACCTGGAAGAAACTGTGGCTGCCAATACCTTTGGTACCATTATTCATGATGCCCTGGAAACGTTGTATCAGCCTTTTAAAGGATGCTGCCTGGAAGCGGATACGATGAAACAAATCCTGCCACGGATAGAGCCTGTGGTTAAAACCCATTTCACCCGGAGTTATTCAAGGGACAGCGTGCTGAGCGGAAAAAACCTGATTGCCTTCCATGTGGTGGTGCGCTATATCCGGAACTTTATACAAATGGAAATTAATTCGCTCTCCCGCAGCCAGGTAAAAATTATAGCACTGGAGGTAAACCTGAGGCTTCCGTTGCACATTCCCGGGCTCGATTTCCCCGTTTTGCTTAAAGGCAAACTGGACAGGATCGATGAGGTGGATGGAAACCTGCGGATCGTGGATTATAAAACCGGATTTGTTAAACCTCCCAATGTGGAGGTATATGACTGGGAATTACTTACCCGCGACTATGAGTGTAGCAAAGCTTTCCAGTTGCTATGTTACGCCTTATTGTATAGTCAGCAAGCCGAAGCCTTCCCGATACAGGCCGGGATTTTCTCCTTTAAAAACCTGGGGGCCGGCTGGCTGCCATTCGCCACCAAGGAGAAAAAAGGCAGCAGGGCCAAGGAAACCCATATCGACGGGAAGATCCTGGAACAATTCCGGGAAAAACTCTTTGACCTCATCCGTGAGATCTGCGATCCGTTGGTTGCCTTTACGGAGAAAGAAGTGTAGTTATCATTTCAGGTCCGGTCTGCTGGGCCGTACTTCAATTTTACTGGGTAAGGTCCGGGGATTCATTTTTAAAAGATCCAGGACCAGCTCCCCAATATCCTCAGGTTGTATCTTCCAGGCATCTTTCTCTGAAGGTTCATTCCCATTAAAATGGGTAGCCACAGATCCCGGCATAATGGTTGATACCTTAATGTCATACTTCCTTAAATCGAGCATGGCAGCCTGCGTAAAGCCGACTACCCCAAACTTGGTAGCATTATATCCGGCCCCCCCGGCGAAGAAATTGGTCCCGGCGAGGCTGGCCAGGGTTATATAATATCCTTTGGACTTTTTCAAGGCTTCCACGGAGGCCTTTAAGGTATGGAATACACCATTCAGGTTGGTATTTATCATAGCGTGCCAGTCCTCCAGGGACAATTCATCCACGGCCCCAAAATTGCCCAGACCGGCATTGGCCAGGACCAGATCGAGCTGTCCCCATGTACGGATGATCTCTGCAACAGCCTTTGTTTCATCCTCCGGTACAGTTACATCAGAGGTCAGGGCCAATACCGATTTATCATCTCCCAGCCTGGTTGCTGCTTCCTGTACGGTGTCTGTTGTTCTGCCACTGATGGCCACCCGCATGCCTGCCTTGAGAAGTTGTTCCGCTACCCCATAACCGATCCCTTTTGATCCACCAGTGATATATGCTACTTTGTTCCTTAAATCTTTCATCCTTTTGAGTTTTAGGTGAAAATACTACTATGGCGCCTGCCCGGGAAATCAACAGAGTTATACTTTTCTTAAAATGGATCGGTTGGTTCTCGATTTTCGCGGCAGGGGAATAAAAAAACCCTCCATAGCCTTGTAACGGGCGTGGGAGGGCTATGCAATCCTTCGGACGGTTTGTGTGGAGAATACCGGAGTCGAACCGGTGACCTCTTGCATGCCATGCAAGCGCTCTAGCCAGCTGAGCTAATCCCCCAAATTCATGGAAAGTCCAAAGGAAATACTTTTTGGATAAGTATCAAAATCCAATCCTATAATTTTTTGGTAAATCAATCCTTCTTCACACTTAAAACCAATACCGGTATACGGGCATAGAATTCAGATTTGGGGATGGTGCTTTTTTCCCAGAGGCTCTTGAAAAACCCCCGCTTCCTTCGGAAGACACACAGCAGGTCGGGATGCTGAGACTGCAGGTGTTCGAGGACGCCCAGATAGGTGGTTGCATGTTCCGTGATGGTCAGCTGCGAACTTATGTCCAGAAGTGCTGTATTGATTTTAAGGTCATCATCCGTGTACCCCGGGTTTTTGACCAGCAAAAGTTTGACATTTGCCCCGAATTGTTTACTTATGGCTATCAGGGGATCCAAAGCCCGTTTGCGTTTAAGCACCCCCGAGCCGAAAGCAGTAAGGATGTTTTTAAAGGGTTCAAAAACGGTGCCCTTGGGAACAAGCAAGGTGGGGATATCCGTGCGTTTCACAATCCTTCCTGTTGTATATCCAAGATATAGTTCTTCCCGTATTTCATTGCTCCGGGGGGCAACGATAATCAGGTCAATCCCTATTTCATGGTGTATTTCTTTGAGCCCGTCTACCAGGTCCCCGTTAAAAGTTGCTTTTTTTATTTCAACTCCCTTGGCATCTACCTTCTCAATTACTTCCGCCAGGTGTTCTTTACTTATCTTGGCCACTTTCTCGCCAATATTGGAGAGGTCACCTGCACCTGAACTTACACTGAACACTTCCATGACATAGAGGTTCGAAGAAAAAACCGCAGCAAAATCCACTGCATATTGTAAGGTTTCATGAGAATCCGGGGAAGTGCCTATGGGTACCAGTATATTCTTCATCGGGTTTTACAATTTTATGATATAAATTTACCGTTTAATTTGTTATGTATCACATGATCAGACGTGCAAAGATACTGGAAATACCTGAAATTCTGGAGATCACGAAGGCCTGTACCGCATATATGATCCAAAACCGGATTTATCAATGGAATGACGCGTATCCTTCCCGGGCAATTTTGGAATCGGACGTGGCACGAAATGAATTATTCGTTCTTGCAGAAAATAATACCCTAAAGGGCCTTGTTGTCATTTCTTCCCGAATGGATGAAGAATACACCCGGGTAAACTGGTATTGCCCAACCTCAAAAAACAGCTATATCCACCGGCTGGCGGTGCACCCCCGCTACCAGGGTAAGGGGTATGCCCGGAAGTTGATGGATTTCGCTGAAGCATACAGCCGGGAAAAGGGATGTGCATCCGTTCGGCTGGATACCTTCAGTCAGAATAAACGAAATCAACAATTTTATGAAATACGGGGTTACCGGAAATTAAGTGATATCTACTTCCCCAAACAAAGCGCCCATCCCTTTCATTGTTATGAATTAGTGCTGTAATACTACTTTTTTGAGAACAGAAATAACCCTTAAATCCATTAATAATCTTGCCATTCCGGCCACCATTGCAGGTATAGCAGAACCCCTCTTATCGATCACGGACACGGCTATCGTGGGAAACATCCCTTATGACAGCGTGGAATCCCTTGCCGCGGTTGGGATTGTAGGATCCTTTTTATCAATGCTGATCTGGATACTTGGGCAGACCCGTAGTGCCATTTCTGCCATTATATCCCAATACCTGGGGGCTGGACGTATTGCCGAGGTGGAAGACCTTCCCGCCCAGGCTATTTTTTTCAATATAGTGTTGAGCATTCTGATATTGCTGGCAACCATTTTTGTGGTTGAGGAGATATTTATGCTGTTAAATGCCTCCGGGAAAATTCTCCAATTCTGTGTTTCCTATTATTCCATCCGGGTATGGGGGTTCCCCCTAACCTTATTTGTATTTGCCGTTATGGGTATTTTCAGGGGTCTACAAAACACCTTTTGGCCTATGGTCATTGCGATAACGGGTGCCCTCCTGAATGTAGTGCTGGATTTTATCCTGGTTTATGGAATATCGGGATTTATGGAACCCATGTACCTGGAAGGTGCTGCCTGGGCAAGCCTTATCGCACAGGGGGTAATGGCTGTAATGGCATTTGTACTGCTGCTGCTGAAAACAGATATCAGCCTGAAGCTTAAACTCCCAATACATCCCGAATTAGGGAGGTTGGTAGTCATGAGCCTTAACCTGTTCGTGCGTGCCCTGGCCCTCAATACTGCATTGATCCTTGCGGTACGCGAGGCAACCGCACTTGGCGACAGGTATATCGGGGCACATACGATAGCCATCAACATCTGGCTTTTTGCGGCATTTTTTATCGATGGGTACGGGGCCGCCGGCAATATCCTGGGGGGGAAACTTTTAGGTGCAAAGGACTATAATGGTTTGTGGAAACTTGCGGGACGGATCATACTATACGGGATGGGAGTAAGCCTGATCCTGATGTTGCCGTGTTTTTTATTCTATAAACCCATTGGACGGTTGTTCTCCCAGGATGTGAATGTCCTGGATGCCTTCTATTCAATATTTATCATTGTAATCCTGGGACTTCCCATCAATACAATTGCCTTTGTCCTGGATGGGCTTTTCAAAGGCCTTGGTGAAATGAGGTACCTCAGGAACGTATTGCTGACCGCTACCTTCCTTGGTTTTGTACCTGTACTGTTCCTGGGGCAAATATTCCATATAGGCCTTTATGGGATCTGGATTGCATTTGTGGTCTGGATGCTTATCCGAAGTAGTGCCCTGCTGTGGAAGTTCAATCAAAAATTTCGGCCGCTATTGCAAAAGGTTTAATTTTGTGGTGGTAATGAACAAAAAATCCCTACTGCATTTCTTATGGACACGGAAAGAAAAAATGGAAGTCTCTATATCACGATCGCTGAGAGGATAGCGACGGTTGAATTCGGTCATCCGGCGGGCAATTCCTTTGACCGTGAATTGCTGGATCGACTTACTGAAGCTTTACGCACGCTTTCTGAAGATACCCAGGTTTCCGTAATCTTCCTGAAATCTGAAGGGGACCGGGCTTTTTGTGCAGGTGCCTCCTTTGATGAAATGCAACAAATCTCGAACCTTGCCGAAGGCAAAGCATTTTTTTCAGGGTTTGCCCACCTCCTCAATACCATGCGTACCTGTACCCAACCCATCGTTGGGAGGATACACGGAAAAGCCGTGGGCGGCGGTGTAGGCCTGATTTCTGCATGTGATTATGTGTTCGCAACAGAAGCAGCCGCAATCCGCCTGTCCGAACTGGCTATCGGCATAGCGCCCCTGGTCATTGCAGCTGCGGTTTCGCGTAAAATCGGGGTTGCGGGGCTCGCTGAGCTCTCGTTGGCACCTGAAGAATGGAAGAATGCCTATTGGTCGCTGGAGAAAGGGCTCTATTCCAAGGTTTTTGCAGATGACAAAGCGATGGATAAAGAACTCTTTTTCTTTACTCAGAAGCTGGCATCTTATAATATAGAAGCCCTGGTGGCCCTGAAAAAAGTGCTATGGGAAAATACAGGGCATTGGGATGAACTTCTCGGGGAACGGGCGGAACTCTCCGGGAAACTGGCTTTATCACCAGCTACCCGGGAAGCCCTTGGTAATTTTAATAAGTAAACCTATGATGATTTTTGATTATCTGAACGGAAATTTTGTTTTCCTGATTTTGGCCTTATTTGTGTTGGTGGTCTATGTAATCAACAGGATCCGGACTAACCGGCGGTTTAAGCGGTAACCGACACCGGTCGTACAGTTTTAGTCCACCTCATTTGCTATCTTTGCCAGTAACGCAGACCGTCATGAGCAAGATAAGGATTACCAAACAATTCACTTTTGAAACAGGCCATGCCCTTTACGGCTATGACGGCAAATGCAGGAATGTACACGGGCACAGCTATAAGCTTTCGGTTACCGTTATAGGGACCCCAATTTCAGATGAGTCCGATGTTAAATTAGGGATGGTCATTGACTTCGGGGACCTTAAGAAGATCGTGAAAGAGGAAGTTGTGGATCCATTTGACCATGCTACGGTTTTCAACAGCTTAACTCCCCATATTGAATTGGCACAGGAACTTGAAGCGAGGGGCCATAAGGTCATCCTTGCCGGCTACCAGCCTACCAGTGAAAATATGGTCACTGATTTTGCTGACAGGATCAGGGCGCGATTACCTGAGAACATCAGTTTGCACTCCCTGCAATTGCGGGAAACAGAGACTGCCTATGCCGAATGGTATGCAGCAGACAACGGAGGCTGAAATCCTCTGTTATCCCTTGTCCAATGTGGCGGCATCCATTTTATTTCTATTGCAGGCGTTGTGCTGAAACCATGTAGTCCCCCAGTGTCCCGGGTTTTAGGATCCCCTGTTTGCAGGGCAGGGCGCAATGCGTATATTTATGCCTGATGAAACATATCGAGATCCCGGAAGGCAAGAAGGTTTACTTTGCCAGCGACAACCATTTAGGGGCACCTTCAAGGGAAGAAAGCCTCCCGAGGGAGAAGCGGTTCGTGGCCTGGCTGGAGGTAGTAAAAAAGGACGCTGCGGCTATCTTTTTGCTGGGAGACCTCTTCGATTTCTGGTTCGAATACAAAACCGTTGTCCCAAAAGGATTTACCCGAACCCTTGGCAAACTGGCGGAGATCACGGATTCCGGGATCCCGGTATTCTATTTTGTGGGCAATCACGACCTTTGGATGGATGGCTACTTTGAAGAAGAACTCAATATCCCTGTCTACCACAGTCCCCGGCAATATACCTTCAATAAGAAATCGTTTTTTATTGCCCATGGCGATGGACTGGGTCCGGGTGATACGGGCTATAAGCGGATGAAAAAGATCTTTACGAACCCTGCATCCAAATGGTTTTACAGATGGCTGCACCCGGACTGGGGGGTACGCCTGGCACAGTATCTTTCCGTAAAGAACAAAATGATTTCCGGGGATGAAGATATACGGTTTCTAGGGGAAGATAAGGAATGGCTGGTCCAATACGCCCGAAGGAAACTGGAAGAATGCCATTATGATTATTTTGTCTTTGGCCACCGCCATCTCCCGCTGCAGATCGATTTGAATGAATCATCCAGCTATATCAATCTGGGTGATTGGATAACCTATTTTACCTATGCTGTATTTGACGGTAATAGTGTAACCCTGGAAAAATTCAATCCCTGATTTAAAACTACCTCCACACGATTAAACCTTCCGGCAGGAAGTGAAGAAATAGGCCAGGTTCAGGTTCCAAGGACGTCCTTGATCTTTAATTGGAGGCTTACCATCCCCTGCCATTCATTTTCTTCTATTGTAAAAACAGCGGAAAATGGTTTTTTATCCGAGACTGTGGCCCACTTTCCTCCTAAATTAAAACCAATGGCATTCACCGGGCCTGTACCGGGTTGCATTACCGAGAGTTTTAAATGGGCACCGTCCTGTCCGACCTTTTTGCCATATCCCGTATCCATCAAATGTTCAGCCATAAAAACAGGGGCTTTGTTGCCGGGACCGAAAGGTGCAAACTGTTGTATGATGCGGAGGAGTTTAGGGGTAATGTCTGCCAGGGTGATCCCGGCGTCAACCCTGAGTTCCGGGATCAGGAGCTGCGGATCTATGGTCCGGGATACCACCTCTTCGAACCGGGTTTTGAAATCCATATAGCGATCCTCTTTCAGGGTAAGTCCGGCAGCATATTTATGGCCTCCAAATTGTTCTATGCATTCTGCACAGCCTTCCAGGGCCTCATATACATCAAACCCGCTAACAGAACGGGCTGAAGCTGCCAGTTTATCACCGCTTTTGGTAAATACCAGTGTAGGCCGGTAATACGTTTCGGTAAGTCGGGATGCTACGATCCCAATGACACCTTTATGCCAGGATTCGCTGTATACAACAGAGGTAAAGCGGTCTTGTTCATTATTCATACGGATCTGCTCCAGTGCCTCTATGGTGATCTCCTGGTCCAGCCCCCGCCTGTCTGTATTGAATTGTTCTATTTCCCGTGCAAATTCGCCTGCCCTCCCCTTCTGGGTTTCTGTGAGCAGGTTGACGGCATGTTGTCCATGCTTCATCCTTCCGGCAGCGTTGATACGCGGTGCCAGGATAAAGACCACATCTGTAATCGTAAGTTCTTTTTTACGGATTTGGTCAATAATGGCCTTGAAGCCTGCCCTAGGTCTGGAATTGATCACCTGCAGGCCATAATAGGCCAACACCCTGTTCTCACCGGTTATGGGTACAATATCTGCTCCAATAGCCGTGGCTACCAGATCCAGGTACGGGAATAGGTCCCGGGTTGACAATCCTTTTCTGGAAGCCAGGGCCTGGACCAGCTTAAATCCTATTCCGCAGCCACAGAGCTCATCGTATGGATAAAAGCAATCTTCCCTTTTGGGATCGAGTACCGCTACAGCAGCAGGGAGTTCCGGTCCGGGCCTGTGATGGTCACAAATAATAAAATCGATACCCTTATCCCGTGCGTATGCCACCTTTGCATTGGCCTTTACACCACAATCCAGTGCGATTATCAGGCTGAAACCATTGTCCTCAGCAAAGTCGATCCCCTGATAAGAAATACCATATCCTTCCCCATACCGATCCGGAATATAAGTGGCCACATTGGGGTAAAACGTCAGCAAATAGGAGGAAACCAGGGCAACAGCTGTTGTGCCATCCACATCATAATCCCCATAGATCAGGATATTCTCTTCCCTGTCTATGGCGGTTTCAATGCGTTGTACGGCAAGTTCCATGTCTTTCATTAAAAAAGGGTCGTGGAGGTCGGTTAGCTGAGGCCTGAAAAAAAGCCGGGCCTCTTCATAACTTGTGATACCCCGCTGTACCAACAGGCATGCAATAAGGGGCTCTACCTTAAGGGATGATGCCAGTGCATTTACTTGTTCGGGATCGGGTTTCGGTTTAAGTGTCCAACGCATTTCAGAGTGGTCTACAGCATTCACAAAATATACAATTTCCCTGTAAACAGGATGCAGGGTTTAAGAAGATAAACGCTCCGGTACAATGTCGGAATTCAAATTCCCGGATGAGTCGTTCCCGTCATTGTACAAATGAATAGGTAGGGCCTCCTCCCCGATCCGGCCGATGAGCAATTCAAGGACTTATACCTTATGGAAAAAGGTTTTAATTTCGAGTTGGGCGAACTGCCGGAACATCTCCATGACCCCACAATATTTCTCCACGGACAGGTCCACGGCTTTCTGCAATTTAGCAACCTTAAGATCCTTTCCGTGGAAATGGAACTCTATTACCACGCTGTCATAATACTTTGGATGTTCATCCGTAAGGTTGGCAATGGTTTCAATACTGAAATCGGTCACATCCAGTTTCATTTTCCCGATCAGGGACGCAACGTCGATTCCTGTGCATCCGGCAAGGCTTGAAAGCATGAGGGCCTTGGGGCGCAATCCATTGCCCTCGCCCCCATCATCCGGGCCTGCCTCGATCCTGAGGGACAGGCCGGAAGGGTTGTTGCTTTCAAAGGCCATCTTGCCCAGCCATTTGGTAGTGATATGATTTGTGGTACCCATATTTTTTCGTTTCTTGCAGGGAACAAAAATACAATAAAAATAAAGTAAGATG
This sequence comes from uncultured Flavobacteriaceae bacterium, assembly GCA_963756115.1. GTDB lineage: Bacteria > Bacteroidota > Bacteroidia > Flavobacteriales > Flavobacteriaceae > JTS-RE37. The sequence continues at coordinate 944,586 of CAVWMN010000003.1, read as the reverse complement.
CCCCTCGTAAAACCCCTTCCCGCAGACCATGATTCAGAGACGCAAAAACTCGCTGAGTTCTTTACGGAAACCCTGGGGTTTTGCCCTAATTCGGTACTGACCATGCAGCACAGGCCGGCCATATCAAAAGCCTTTATAAACCTTAATAAAGCCGTGATGGCTAATGAGGGTGCCGTTTCCTCTGCCTTGAAGCGGATGATCGCCTGGGTAAGCAGCAATGCGACCGGATGCCGCTACTGCCAGGCACACGCTATCCGTGCGGCAGAGCGCTATGGTGCAGAACAGGAGCAATTAGACAACATATGGGCATACCGCGAACATCCCGCTTTTTCCGAAGGGGAGCGGGCAGCACTCGATTTTGCCCTGGCCGCATCACAGGTACCCAACGCCGTTGATACGGAAATAAAAGACCGCCTATACCAATTTTGGGACCAGGGCGACATCGTTGAAATGCTGGGAGTGATCTCCCTTTTTGGCTATCTTAACCGCTGGAATGACTCCATGGGCACTACCCTCGAACCCGGGGCGCAGGAAAGCGGCGATAAATACCTGGGGAAATACGGGTGGGAAAAAGGAAAGCACCAGTGATTCCGGTTTCCAACCTGCGGTTCCCTTACGCCTTCGCACGATGGCCCTTCACAACAAAGTAAACGATACCAGCTTATGAGGAAGATATCGGGACAATTGGTAGATATTCCTGCCAGGCGTATCTATCCCGCAGAAATTACGATCGCAAAGGGAAAGATAGTGCGCATCCGGGAAACAGACAGCCAGGCCGGACCCTTTATCCTGCCGGGATTCATCGATGCCCATATCCATATTGAAAGCTCCATGCTGGTGCCTTCGGAATTCGCCCGGATAGCTGTAGTTCACGGAACTGTTGCCACCGTATCCGATCCGCATGAAATCGCCAATGTACTGGGGGTGGCCGGGGTGGAGTTTATGATCAGTAATGGAAAAGAAGTGCCTTTTAAATTCCATTTCGGAGCACCCTCCTGCGTCCCGGCCACCAATTTTGAAACGGCTGGGGCCGTCATCGATGCGGAAGGCATCCGGGGGCTGATGGCTTGTGCAGACATCTATTACCTTGCTGAAATGATGAATTATCCGGGGGTCCTGAACGATGACCCGGAGGTACTTCAAAAAATAAAATTCGCAATTGAATCCGGAAAGCCCGTAGACGGGCATGCCCCGGGGTTACGGGGAGAACAGTGCCGGAAATATTGTGGAGCAGGTATTGGGACTGACCATGAATGTTTCAGTCAGGAAGAAGCCAGGGAAAAGCTTGGCAATGGGATGAAAATACTGATCCGGGAAGGCAGTGCAGCCCGAAATTTCGATGCCCTGATCGACTTATTGCCGGAACATTACGGACAGATGATGTTCTGTTCTGATGATAAACATCCGAACGACCTGTTGGTAGGGCATATAAACCAATTGTGTGCTCGGGCTGTGCGTAAAGGAATAGATGTATTTAAAGTTTTGCAGGCGGCCTGTATCAATCCGGTCCATCATTATAATATGGAGGTGGGCCTTTTACGGGAAGGGGATGCGGCCGATTTCATTTGTGTCGGCGACCTGAAGGGTTTCACCGTCTTACAGAACTATATCAATGGCATTTTGGTAGCCAAAGAAGGACAATCACTGATAGCAGCAGTCCGCTTTACGCAACCGAATAATTTTAAGATACGCCCCCGGCAGGCCACGGATTTTTTTATCAGGGGAAGTACGCGGGATATTCCCGTGATCGAAGCCATTGACGGACAACTGGTGACAAATGAATTGTATGCAAGCCCCCATTTGATCAACGGCGGATTGGCCCCGGATGTAAAAAATGACATCTTAAAAATAAGTGTGGTCAACCGGTATATGGAATGCGACCCGGCAGTAGCTTTTATAAAGAATTTCGGTTTAAAAAAGGGGGCCATTGCGAGCTCGGTTGCCCATGATTCCCATAATATCATAGCAGTTGGCGTATCAGATGAAATGATCTGTCAGGCAGTAAACATCCTGATAGCCAATAAAGGTGGCATTTGTGCAGTAGATGGTACGGAGCGGAAATGCCTGCCACTGGCAGTTGCGGGAATTATGAGTGCACTGGATGGCTGGGAAACAGCCAGGGAATATGAAGCGTTGGACGCCATGGCAAAAGCTATGGGCAGTACCTTGAGCGCACCGTTTATGACACTCTCCTTTATGGCCTTGCTGGTAATACCCGACTTAAAACTATCGGATAAGGGACTTTTCAGTGGTCGCGATTTCCGGTTTGTAGCGCTACCGGATCAGATGTGATGATTGAGGTGACAAGGCTTTGTAATTTGGGTATTACCTCCCTTTCAAATCAGGGTTATTGAAAAGCCGGAACCCGTTCCCCACCCATTTCCGCCACTACGGACCTTTACGCACTAGCTATTTGTTGCCGGATACAACGATCACAATTTCCCCTTTGGCCGGGTTCCGGGAATAGTGGTCCAGCACCTCAGCGATAGTGCCCCTGATGGTTTCCTCATATAATTTGGTTAATTCGCGAGAAACGGAAATACTGCGATCAGTGCCAAAAAAATCAGCAAACTGGGATAGTGTTTTTACAAGCTTGTGGGGCGACTCGTAAAATACCATGGTGCGGGTTTCCCGCCCCAATTGTTCCAAACGGGTTTGCCTGCCTTTTTTTGGCGGGAGGAAGCCCTCAAATACAAACCTGTCATTCGGGAGGCCGCTATTTACCAGCGCCGGAACAAAAGCCGTAGCCCCCGGCAGGCATTCAACCTCAATATCATTGGCCACACATGCCCGGGTCAGCAAAAATCCAGGATCAGAAATAGCCGGGGTCCCGGCATCCGAAATAATCGCCATCACCCCCCCCTGTTTGAGACGGGTTAAAATCCCTTCAAGGGTCTTGTGTTCGTTATGCATATGGTGGCTTTGCAAGGGGGTATCTATGCCGTGCCGCTGAAGGAGTTTTCCACTGGTGCGGGTATCTTCAGCCAGTATAATATCTACTTCCTTTAAAATGCGGATCGCCCTCAGGGTAATATCCTCCATATTTCCGATTGGGGTAGGGACCAGATATAATTTACCCATATTCATAAATTAGAAATGTTTAGGGAGCCCAGAGAGATCGGGGACAAACGAGATACTACTGATAGCTAACGAGGCGATCTGACCATCGTATGTTGGTCTATCCATTTTTTGGCTAGCAGGCCCCTCAGCGGGATGCAACATCGTACTATATGCCTTCAGGAGAACCTCCGGGAGATAAGGAACATAAATCGGTTCACATATTCCTCTTTGCCAGCCCAATGGTCATAATCTGGCTTGACCATATTTTCAATAAATGCAATCGAGCGTTCTTCAGATTCTATGGTATTCAATTGGGAGATGACCCTGTTGAAATCTTCCGTACTATCATCGAAAAGATGTTTAACAAAAGCAAGCCTGTCATTCAGGCCAATGGAAAGTTTTTTGTTGCTTAGCTGGTCGTTCAGGGATTTTACCCGTGCTTTTTCAACATTTCCATTCCTGATCTCCGGCGTTAGCTCTTCCTTATCATTTTTGATCACTTCCTTTTTAGCTACAAACTCTTTAAAGACCTGATCCACTTCTGCACTGGTAGGCATTTCTGACATCATGTCTTTTATGGTGTCAATGCCCGGTATGATGATATCTTCCTCATGCGGGTTGCTTTCAGGAACAAATCTGTTTTCGTTCATGACGGCATTGGCCATTTTTTCAAATTTGGCTGCCAGTGGGTTTTTGGAAACATCAATTTCAATATCCTGTAATTTTTCTTCAATGAATTTTAGAACGGCCAGTTTTTCATAGAGGTTTTTTGCCGCCTCATAGAGCTCCGGGATCTCCGTAAGCCCCTTGGAAGTAATAATGTCCGTTGACATCTTAATCAGTTCCTCTTTTAATTTTCGCTTCATCTCATTTTGTTTTACCCCGTCCTCACAGGTATTTCTTTTTTAATACATTTATACCCGGGTATATTTAAGAACGAAGAAACCCATTAGTTTCGTCTAAAATTACAAAATGTTTCTCGAAAACACTGTTAATCACAAAGAACAATTCGGATGGATAGAAGTCATCTGCGGTTCTATGTTTTCGGGTAAAACCGAAGAACTCATCCGCAGGTTGAAACGGGCCAAGTTTGCCAAACAGAAAGTTGAGATCTTTAAGCCTATTGTGGACACGCGGTATGGGGAGGAGATGGTTGTATCACATGATGAGAATGAGATCCGCTCAACACCTGTTCCGGCTGCAGCGAATATCCGGCTTTTGGCAGATGATTGCGATGTAGTGGGCATAGACGAAGCGCAATTTTTTGATGATGAGATCGTAACCGTATGCAACGACCTCGCCAACCGGGGCGTCAGGGTTGTGATTGCCGGTCTCGACATGGATTTTAAAGGGAACCCATTTGGCCCCATGCCGGCATTGATGGCCACAGCGGAGTATGTCACAAAGGTCCATGCCATTTGTACCCGGACCGGAAACCTGGCGAATTACAGCTTCAGAAAATCCGATAATGATAAATTGGTCCTGCTGGGTGAAACAGAAAGCTATGAACCTTTGAGCCGGGCCGCTTTCTACAAGGCAATGCTCAAGGACAAAATAAACCAGATGGAAGTAAAGGTGGAAGAAGTGAACGAAGGTCCCCGCGAGGGTAGGAACCGGGAATAGCAGCCCCTTAACCTCACGGAAACACATTGTTTACAACAAGATGACACCTATGCCCAAAGCGAAGGAGACTGTATTGGAAATTGACCTGGATGCCCTTGCGCACAACTATCGCTATATCCGGTCGAAGCTGCATAAACCCACTATGTTCCTTGGGGTCGTAAAGGCATTTGCCTATGGCAGTGATGCCGTTGTGATAGCCCGGAAACTGGAAAACCTGGGAATCGATTATTTTGCCGTTGCCTATGTCCAGGAGGGTGTTGCACTACGGCAGGCGGGTATCCGTACACCGATTTTGGTCCTGCATCCCCAGGCTGTCAATTTTGAGACCCTGATCGACTACAAGCTGGAACCAAGTTTGTATAGCAGGAAAGTCTTATCAGAATTCCTGGAAGCTGCCGGTAAAAAAGGGCAAAGAGCCTATCCGGTGCACCTGAAATTCAATACAGGTCTGAACCGCCTGGGTTTTGGGGCGGGGGATCTGGAGTGGGTGACCGGTTTCCTGAAAGGAAGGGATGAGGTCCGTATTGTTTCCCTATTCTCGCACCTGGCAGCTTCGGAAGATGTTAAGGAAACTGATTTTACTAAGGGACAGATTGCCAGGTATCTCAACATAGTGGAGCAATTTAAGGAGCAACTTCCATCAAATCCATTGCGGCATATCCTGAATACATCCGGTATCCTTAATTACCCGGAAGCGCAACTGGATATGGTGCGCAGCGGGATTGGCCTGTATGGTTATGGCAATGATCCCGCAATGGATGTCTACCTGAAGCCCATATCCACCTTAAAGACCATCATTTCACAGATACACCACCTCAGACCCAATGAAAGTGTAGGGTATAACAGGGCTTACCACACCGGCGAACCCAGGGTATCAGCAACCCTCCCCATAGGCCATGCGGATGGGATAGGACGGCAGTACGGAAGGGGATTGTCCTTTGTTTATATTGGAGATCAAAAGGTTCCCATCATCGGGAATGTTTGCATGGATATGACCATGATCGATGTTACGGGGGTGGCCTGCCAGGAAGGGGATGAAGTGATTCTGTTCGGGCCCGGACATTCTGCCGAAAACCTTGCGGGTACCGCCAATACCATATCGTATGAGCTTATAACGGGGATTTCTGCCCGTGTCCCCAGGGTGTTCCTTGGCCTGTAGTGGGTTTACAACGATTTGCAGGATTAGTTATTTTGGTTATCTTGTGCGGCAAATAAACCAATCATCCCTTAAACCTATAAACCATGTGGAAAGAATTTAAAGCCTTTATAATGACCGGCAATGTTATCGACCTTGCTGTCGCCGTGCTGCTGGCAAGTGCGGTGGGCCTGGTAGTCAATGGCTTTGTCAATGATATTATGATGCCCGTTGTGGGTTACTTTACCGGGGGTGTTGATTTCTCGGATTTGCAGATTGTATTGTCTGAAGCCGTAGTGGCGGCGGACGGGACGGTCGAAAAACCTGAAAGTGCCATACGATACGGCGCCTGGGTCAACACTATTATTAACCTGATCATCGTGGGCTTTGTATTATTTATGATCGTTAAAGCCTATAACAAATACAGGAAGCCGAAACCAAAAGCAGCTCCTTCCGGACCATCCCAGGAACAGCTTTTGACGGAGATCCGGGACCTGCTCAAAAAGAAATAATCTCAAAGGCATTAAAAATGCCTGCCGCTACACTACATGTTCAATTTAACCGGCTGCCGGGACAGGGTGTCCCGGGGCCGGTTTTTTTTGTAGGGTAACTTCTTGTTAATTTTATAACTTTTTGTTATATTTTAATTATTTGTATACTGCATACTTGCCCGGAAAGGCAGCTTGTACTACTTTTGCCCTTCTAATTATACACAGTTATGAAAGTAGCAATTGTCGGAGCCACAGGGATGGTTGGGGAGGTAATGCTCAAGGTGTTGGCCGAACGCGAGTTTCCAATGACCGAATTGCTCCTGGTAGCATCCGAACGGTCGGCTGGGAAAAAATTAAATTTCAACGGGAAGGAACATACCGTCATTGGCCTGGCCGAAGCTGTGAATGCCCGGCCTGATCTAGCCATTTTCTCCGCGGGGGGGGATACTTCCCTGGAGTGGGCCCCCAAATTTGCCGAAACGGGAACAGTAGTCATTGACAATTCTTCGGCCTGGCGAATGGATCCCACAAAAAAGCTGATCGTTCCCGAAATAAATGGCACCCAAATTACGGAGGAAGATAAAATTATTGCGAATCCAAATTGTTCCACGATCCAATTGGTCATGGTATTGGCCCCTTTGCACACCAAATACCGCATGAAAAGGGTGGTGGTTTCAACCTATCAATCTGTTTCAGGTACCGGCCTGAAAGCTGTAAGGCAACTGGAAAATGAGATCGCAGGCGTAGCCGGGGAAATGGCCTACCCGTACCCCATCAACAGGAACGCGCTGCCGCATTGCGATGTATTCATGGACAATGGCTATACCAAGGAAGAAATGAAACTGGCTCGTGAACCCCAGAAAATTTTGAACGACCGAACTTTCTCTGTTACCGCTACCGCGGTAAGGATCCCCACGGCCGGGGGCCACTCAGAAGCCGTAAATGTGGAATTCCATACTGATTTTGACCTGGGGGAAGTCCGGGAATTACTAAGTAATACCCCGGGGGTGGTCTTACAGGATAACCCGGCAACAAATTCATACCCTATGCCAATATATGCACATGATAAGGACGATGTTTTTGTAGGGCGGATCCGAAGGGACGAATCCCAGGCGAATACCCTCAACCTCTGGATCGTTGCAGATAATCTCCGCAAAGGGGCAGCTACCAATGCCGTACAGATCGCAGAATATCTAATGGCTGCAAAAATGGTGTGATCCCGGCCTTTAAATTACTGTTAAAACCTTTGGCCCTATTCAGTTCCAAAGTTTTTTTTATGGTATTTTTAGCGCTATTCAAAGAGCACCCCATGAAATTAACACTGTCCATGATCCTGATCCTGATTATAAGTTCCTCCTGCCAGGACGCGGCTAAAAAAAACCCCATCGTTGTGAATTATCCAACCACCTCTAAGGTTGATTCCGTTGATACCTATTTTGGAACCGAGGTCCCGGATCCGTTTCGTTGGCTCGAGGACGACAGAAGTGCAGCTACCGAGCAATGGGTCAAAGAACAAAACCAGGTTACCTTTGGCTACCTGGAGGAGATTCCGTTCCGGGAAGATTTAAAGAACCGGTTGGAGAAATTGTGGAATTATGAAAAACTTAGTTCCCCCTTTAAGGAAGGTGAATTCACCTATTACTACAAGAATGATGGCCTGCAAAACCAGTATGTAGTCTACCGCAAAAAAAATGACGGTGGAAATCCCGAGGTCTTCCTGGATCCCAATACTTTTTCGAAAGATGGTACGACTTCCCTGCAGGGCCTGAGTTTTACGAAGGATGGTTCGCTTGCCGCCTACCTCATTTCCGAAGCGGGAAGTGACTGGCGCAAAGCCATTGTTCTTGAGGCAGGGTCCAAAGAAATCGTAGAAGATACCCTTGTGGATATAAAATTCAGCGGTATATCCTGGAAGGGCAACGAAGGTTTTTATTATTCCAGTTATGATAAGCCAAAGGGTAGTGAATTGTCTGCAAAAACAGATCAGCACAAAGTATACTATCATCAGTTAGGTACGCCCCAGGCAAGCGATAAACTGGTGTTCGGAGGCGATGCTTCCGAAAAACACAGGTATATTGGGGCGAGCGTAACGGAAGACCAGCGTTTTTTAGTCATTACAGCTTCCAATTCAACTTCAGGCAACAAACTCTACATCAAGGACCTTACCCTCGATGCTGGGGGCCTTACCACAATCCTGGACAATACGGATACGGACAGTTATATTATAGAAAACGTTGGATCCAAATTATATATCGTCACCAACAAAGACGCCCCCAATAAAAAAATAGTCACGGTGGATGCCTCGGATCCTGCACCTGCGAATTGGGTGGACTTTGTCCCGGAAACCGGGAACGTGCTTAACCCAACGACTGGCGGAGGGTATTTTTTTACCGAGTATATGGTGGACGCCATTTCAAAAGTCCTGCAATATGACTACGAAGGGAACCTCATTCGGGAAGTAGAACTGCCCGGCATTGGAAGTGCCGGTGGGTTTAATGGGAAAAAGGATGAGAAGGAACTTTATTTTTCCTTTACAAATTATAACACGCCCGGTTCCATTTTTCTCTATGATGTGGAAAGCGGGAAATACCAACAGTACTGGAAACCTGAGATAGACTTTGACCCAAGGTCCTATGAGTCCAACCAGGTATTCTATAAATCCAGGGATGGAACCAAAATCCCAATGATCATCACCCATAAAAAAGGCCTCGAACTCGATGGTAAAAATCCGACCATCCTTTACGGCTATGGCGGATTCAATATCAGCCTCACCCCGTCCTTCAGTATCGTGAATGCAGTATGGATGGAACAGGGGGGGATTTATGCAGTACCCAATATACGGGGTGGGGGGGAATATGGAAAAGCCTGGCATGATGCCGGCACAAAGCTCAAAAAGCAGAATGTTTTCGATGACTTTATTGCTGCCGCAGAATACCTTATCGCAGAGAAATACACCTCTTCTGAGTATTTGGCTATAAGCGGTGGTTCCAATGGTGGTTTACTGGTGGGTGCTACCATGACCCAGCGCCCGGACCTGATGAAGGTGGCATTGCCGGCAGTGGGCGTATTAGACATGTTGCGATACCATACATTTACGGCAGGTGCGGGATGGGATTATGATTACGGGACCGCAGAGCAAAATGTTGAAATGTTCAATTACCTCAAAGGTTATTCTCCGGTCCACAATGTAAAACAAGGCGTAGAGTATCCCGCGACCCTGATCACAACCGGCGACCACGATGATCGGGTGGTGCCTGCCCATAGTTTTAAGTTTGCAGCGGAACTACAGGAAAACCAGGCGGGTAAAAACCCGACCCTCATCCGGATTGAAACCAATGCGGGTCACGGGGCAGGGACGCCGGTGAGCAAAACGATAGATCAGTATGCCGATATTTTTGGTTTTACATTTTACAATATGGGTTATGATAAGCTTCCCAATGAGGCGGTGGTGAAGGATTTTAAGGACTAATTGCCGTTGCTTATCAATAATTTCCATGCTCGGCCGTTTCTTATTATGGAGCGGTTTTTTTATCCGACAAATACTCTTTACCATGCTCAAGGTAGATCAGATATCTTTCTCATATGACCAGAGTACCGTGCTCGAGGAAATATCCTTTGGCGTGGCACGGGGGGAACATGTATCTATCCTGGGAGAGAGTGGTTGCGGGAAAAGCACCTTGTTAAAGATCATTTATGGGCTGCTTCCACTTCGTATCGGAGAAGTACACTGGGGCGAAAAGCAGGTGATGGGACCGGAATATAACCTGGTCCCAGGGGAACCTTATATGAAATACCTGTCCCAGGAATTTGAATTAATGCCCTTTACCACGGTGAGGGAGAACATCGGTCAATTCTTATCTGCATTTGATCAGGAGGAATTCAGGGAGCGGACCAACCTCCTTATGGAAATGATTGAACTAGCTGATTTTGCGGATGTAAAAATCCGGGACCTCAGTGGGGGGCAGCAACAACGGGTAGCCATAGCCCGCGTTTTAGCCCAGGAACCGGAAATACTTTTACTGGATGAACCCTTTAGCCATATCGATAATTTCAGCAAAAACCGCCTCCGGCGTAAGGTGTTCGATTATCTGAAGCAAAAAGGGATCACCTGCATAACCGCCACACATGATTCCAATGATGTATTGCCCTTTGCCGACCGGATCATTGTATTGAAGGATAAACGCATAGTAGCCGATGAAGTTACACTAACCCTTTATGAAAAACCAGGGGAGCTTTATATTGCCTCCCTGTTTGGTGAAGCCAACAGGATCCCGATAAATATTGTGAAATCATATGCTGATACCAAACGCCGTATCGTAGTCTATGCACACGAATTCAAGATTTCCCAAACCTCGGGGCTCGAGGTTGAAGTAATCAAAGCATACCTAATGGGACCATATTTTTTGGTCACGGGCATCGCTGAAGGACATACGGTTTATTTCCATTCAGACAAGGTTCTGGAACAAGGCGCCAAGGTATTTTTAAACGTATCCCTGGAAACCCTGAATAAAAGGCTCGCTCCATAACATGGTTGATATGGACAAAACACGTATCAGGACGGAAGTACGTTTAAAAGGTATTCGAAGCAGTGGGGCCGGGGGTCAACATGTTAACAAGGTATCGTCAAAAATGGAGCTTACCTTTGATGTAGCCAATTCCCTTGGTTTGACCTCCAGTGAAAAGGACCGGATCTACCGGAAACTCGGGAACCGGATCTCAAAAGACAAGATCCTGCAGCTACAATGCGACACAGCCCGCAGTCAGCATAAAAACAGGGAGCTGGTTATTGCCCGTTTGATAGAGCTGTTGAATACAGCCATTAAAGTACCGAAAAAACGAAAGAGAACCGGGCCTACCCGGACTGCAGTGGAAAAGCGATTAAAAGCCAAAAGGATAGGGGCGGAAAAAAAAATCAGCCGGAAGAAACCGGATTCCCATTGATGTTAGGCCCAGGCGTCAGGCAACGGTATTGACCAGTTCGCCGATTCCTTCTATTGAAATGGTAATTTCATCGCCGCTTGTGAGGTTAAATTCAGGGCCTGGCACAATGCCAGTCCCGGTCATCAGGAGGCTTCCATTTGGAAAGCTGCATTCCAGGTACTGGTAACGCACAAGGTCCTCGAATTTTCGTTTGATCTGATCAATGGCTATTGTACCGCTAAATTCCGTTTTGCCACCGCGAACAATCTCAAGTTTTATCCGGGTTGCCCCAGGCAGGGGCGTATCCCTCAGCAGGATACAGGGGCCCAGAGCTGTGGAGCCGTCATAACTTTTGGCCTGTGGGAGGTATAACGGATTTTCACCTTCAATGCTACGTGAACTCATGTCATTTCCAATAGTATACCCAATGATCTTTCCGGAAGCGGTAACTACCAGTGTCAGTTCCGGTTCCGGTACATCCCAGGTAGAATCCGATCTTTTTCGCACCAGCCCACCCGATCCTACGGCCCGGTATCCCATCGCCTTAAAAAAAAGTTCAGGCCTTTCCGCTTCATAAACGCGTGCATAAAAATTACTGCCCCCTGCCTCTCTGGATTCCGCCTCCCTCCCCAGTTTGCTGTTGTAGTAAGTAACCCCACTCGCCCAGATCTCCTGCCCCTTTACCGGGGCCTCAAGTTCATCCTCAAGGAGTTTCCCCGGGTCATCAATACGGTTGGCGGCATGAAGCCGCTGCCTGGTGGTCTCCAGGATAGCATCATCATTGATAAACCGGTCCCAGTCCTCCCCTTTCAACAGATGAAAAGAGGCTTTGGATTCAACCAGGATTCCGCTTCTTAGTTTGTATACCTTCATATCCTTGTTTGCTGTAAAGGGAATTAAAGTAGCAAAAAAATAAAGAATTACACTGGCAGCGCGATAATTATGATGCTTTAACTACATCCCCTGGGAGTTAGCGGAGGGCCGTGATGGTGATCTTCTCATTGTTAAACATAAAAGTGTCCCCTTCGGAAGCCCCCAGCAGGAGTTCGCCTATTGGGGTCTGAGGGGAGATGCAGTAGACAACTGTTTCCCCACTTTTGAAAGCGTCCGCTGAAAGCGCCAGGAAATAATTGCTTTTTGTGGTGTGGACCAGGCTGCCAAGATGTGCCCGTGATGTTCCTGTTTCAATATCAATGCCCTTCAGATGCTGCAGCGCCTTTTCTGCTGCCATCAATTGTTGCCCCAGCTTTTCCTGCTCCAATTGCACCATGGCCCTGCCCGTCTCATGCTTATCACCTGCACTGCTCTTCGATTCGGTATCCAGGGATTCCCGCAGGCTTTTCAGGTTCTGTTTAATACGGGTGATCCGGGAAGTCATATAATCCCGGCAATGGGTAAGTAATTGGGCCTTCATGTTGTCAACTGGCATACGTAACGGATTGTATAGTGACGGAAAATGTCCAAACTGGCTGGTCCGCAGGATTCGGAAAATTTTTCCTCCGGCACACGTATTCACTCTTCAAAATGATACAGGTCTGCCAGTTTATAGATCAGATAATATATGATGCGTTCCTCCTGCTGCCCAGCCTTGTACATCTGCAGCACCTTTTCCCGGTTCTCGGCTTTGAAGAACTTAATGTCATCCGATCCGAATTCACTCAGGATATTCCATGATTTAAGGCCTTCCAGCATCTCCCGGTGTGCCTCATACTTCTTGCGTGCACCTTCCAGTTTTCGTTCTGCGTCCCGGTCCCGTGAATTTTGGAGCTCCCGCGCCCTTTGCATAAGGACGTTGTATTCATGCTTCAGCCTGCTGTCTGCCGCCTCCGCCTCGGCGATGATCTTAAAATAGGCGCGTTTCACGAGGATAGTGTATCGTTCTTCAAAAATAATGGCCCTGTCCGCTTTGGATTCCAAAACTGCCAGCCCCTCGTCTGTATCCGCCGAACTGGAAACATCCGCTTGCTGGTCTGTTTCGCTGGTATCGGTACCCTGCATCGAAAGCTTCCAGGCTTCGGATTGGATCATTTTTTTCCATACCCTGCTGTACTCCCTTTTATAATTTGTCATGGAACTGGCGCAACCCCAGAACAAATACGGTAACAGCAAAGCTGTAATGAGTTTAAGACGAACTGTACATGCTAATTTTCCCACGGACTACCTCGTTTGACTGAAAATTGGTTCCCGAATTATGGGTTTGAACGGGAGATTTCATTTTCTCAAATGTCCTGTAAGAAACAATTATAATTTGAGATTTAGAAGCAGATTCACTATAAGGTCATAAAATTCGACAATTGCATCAATCCGGGATCAGGTCTGCAAGCTCCCTGCCTACCAAACTGCCTATCGCTATCCCCATCCCTCCCAGGCGAACGCCACAATATACATGGTCTGAGACCTGCTGGATAATGGGTTTTTTCTCTGTCCCTACTCCCATTATGCCACTCCAATACCGGTCTATATGAAATGGAATCCCGGGCAGTATCACTTCCTGTAACAGATTTTCCAATTTATCCATCACCTTCTTTGTGTGACCAAAGTCTGTGGTTTCCTCAGTCTTAAAATCGAGGTTACGGCCTCCACCCAGCAGGATGCGGCTGTCAACATCCCGGAAGTAATAAAATCCTTCTTCCAAATGGAACGTACCCTTAATATGGAGGTTTGGTATGGGTTTGGTAATAAGGACCTGCGCCCTGGCAGGTTTTACGTTCCGGTCCAGCAACTGGGATGCAAACCCATTGGTCGCTACCAGGATCTTCCTTGAAACAAATCCGAACTTGTCTGTACATATGCTTACACCATCCGGGGTTTCACGAAAGCTTTCAACCGTAATGGCGTTCAAAACGAAGATGCCCTTGGAATGGGTTAGCTGCATCAGGGAAGCCATCATCTGCCCCGTATCTATCTGACCCTCGAACCTATTGGAGATATAGGTATCGCCTATATTCTTGAATTTAAAGGAATTGGGTTCCAGCGTGAACGCATCGGCTTTATAGATTGGTTCCAGGAGGGCATTGATCCTGGGCAGGTTGCTGACGCATTTTTCATAAAGCTCCGGCCGATCCCCGGGAAAATAGTTCATGCCCCCCGAAATTCTGAAACCCAATCTTATCATCACCAAGAATAGTGCGCAATACCTGCATACCCTCCCAGCGTTTACGGACCAGCCTTTGTACCTCCTCTTCCGTATGTGTTTCCAGATCAGCCAGGACTTCAGAAATACTGCCGAAGCAGGCAAAGCCCGCATTTTTGGTGCTCGCCCCTTGTGGCAGGATACCTTTTTCGAGAACCACTATCCGTGCTCCCGGGAAGCGCTCTGCCAGGCGCAATGCACAATTGAGCCCAACAATGCCGCTGCCAATAATGGTATAGTCAATATTGGACAACCACGTCTTATATTCCCAGTAACTTACATTCATTTGAAAGGGGGATTTGGCCAGGCTGGTCGCCTGCAGGTTTTATGGTTCCCTGCGACCTTACAAAGCCATTATGCGCCGCCGCTCTATTCCTTTGGCTGGGGATGCATTACAAAGCTATCCATGAAAGCTGTAGTGTAATTACCGGCCAGATAATCCGGGTGATCCATCAGCTGGCGATGGAACGGAATGGTTGTTTTGACCCCTTCGATAACGAACTCATCCAGGGCCCTTTTCATCTTGTTGATTGCTTCCTCCCGGGTCTGAGCGGTAGTGATCAGCTTTGCGATCATGGAATCATAATTGGGGGGTATTGTATAACCGCTGTAAACATGGGTATCCAACCGGATGCCATGTCCGCCTGGGGTATGCAGTGTTGTAATCCTGCCGGGGCTTGGCCTGAATCCGTTATAAGGATCTTCAGCATTGATCCGGCATTCTATGGAATGCAGTTTTGGGAAATAATTTTTACCGGATATGGGGACACCCCCTGCTACCAGAATCTGTTCCCTGATAAGGTCATAATCAATGACTTGTTCCGTTATAGGGTGTTCTACCTGGATCCGGGTATTCATTTCCATAAAATAAAAATTCCGGTGCTTGTCTACCAGAAACTCAACCGTACCGGCACCTTCATATTTAATATATTCAGCCGCTTTGACCGCAGCCAGCCCCATATTATCCCTTAATTTATCCGTCATAAAGGGAGAGGGGGTTTCTTCTGTTAATTTCTGGTGCCGTCTTTGGATAGAGCAATCGCGCTCCGAAAGGTGGCATGCTTTTCCATATTGGTCTCCCACGATCTGGATTTCTATATGCCGGGGTTCTTCAATGAGTTTTTCCATATACATCCCGCCATTGCCAAAAGCCGCCTGCGCTTCCTTGACCGCACTATCAAAGAGTTCTTCCATATCCTCCTCTTTTTTGACAGCGCGCATTCCCTTACCACCCCCGCCGGCGGTCGCTTTGATCATCACAGGATAGCCCATTTTCTTAGCCACTTTCTTAGCATCCGCAATATCCTTCAATAAACCTTCTGAGCCCGGAATGGTTGGTACCCCGGCCTTCTTCATGGTTTCCTTTGCGGTTGCCTTGTCACCCATTTTATCTATTTGATCCCCGGAAGCACCAATAAATTTTATTTCGTGTTCCGAGCAAATCCTGGAGAATTTGGAATTTTCAGATAGGAATCCATATCCGGGATGGATAGCATCTGCATTTGTGATCTCTGCAGCGGCAATAATGTTAGGAATTTTAAGGTAGGATTCACTACTGGGTGGCGGGCCTATGCAGACGGCTTCGTCTGCAAACCTTACATGAAGGCTTTCCTCATCTGCCTTGGAGTAGACGGCCACGGTTTTAATCCCCATTTCTTTACAGGTACGGATGATGCGAAGCGCAATTTCTCCCCTGTTTGCGATAAGTATTTTTTTAAACATAACTGTCTAAATTTATCCCGGGTGCTGCGGACCCTGGTGCCAGATCTGTCGGTTGATCCGGGGTTTGGCCCGATTGGTACCGGGATGCTGTATTTTAGGATGGATCTATCAAAAACAATGGCTGGTCGAACTCTACGGGGGAGGAATCTTCGACCAGGACTTTCACAACTTTCCCGGAAACCTCAGATTCAATGTCATTGAAAAGTTTCATAGCTTCAATTACGCAAAGTACATCTCCTTTGGATATGCTGTCCCCCACTTCCACAAACGGCGGCTTATCCGGGGAGGCCTTACGGTAAAATGTACCAATGATAGGAGATTTTATGGTGATATGTTTGGAGTCATCCTTCATCTCGGGCTTCTCAGCGGACGCTTCCGGGGCACTCCCTGCGGAGGGCTGAGGATGGGCAGTTGGCATCATAGGAGTGCTGTACATTTGCATAGGTTGCGTATGCATCCCTTCCTGTGTATGCCCTCCACTACCGGTGCGGATGGTGATCTTGATATCATCCGTTTCCAGTTTCACCTCACTGGCTCCAGATTTTGCCACAAACTTTATTAAGCTCTGAATCTCTTTAATATCCATGGTATTACCTTTAGTTTAGTTGATTTCCTATTTTGAATTATACGCCCATTTTAAATAAATCGCTCCCCAGGTGAAGCCGCCGCCAAAGGCTGCAAAGACCAGATTATCGCCTTTCTTTAACTGTTTCTCATAATCATCCAGCAACAGCGGTAAGGTTGCGGAGGTTGTATTTCCATATTTCTGTATGTTGATCATCACCTTTTCCACATCCAGGCCCATCCGGTTGGCCGTCGCATCGATGATGCGCTTATTGGCCTGATGCGGAACCAGCCAGTCTACATCATCATGTGAAAGGTTATTGCGTTCCATTATCATGGCTGCCACTTCAGCCATATTGGACACGGCAAATTTGAAAACAGATTTGCCATCCTGGTAAACATAATGCTGCTTGTTCCGTACTGTTTCCTCAGATGCCGGTAACAGGGACCCCCCTGCCTCGATCTTTAAGAAGGGCCTGCCGGTTCCGTCTGATCTCAGGTATTCATCCTGCATCCCCAGTCCTTCCGTGTTCGGTTCAAAAAGTACAGCTCCGGCACCATCCCCAAATATTATACAAGTAGTCCTGTCTGTATAATCAAGGATCGATGACATCTTATCAGCCCCTATCAAAAGTACCTTTTTGTACTTCCCGGATTCGATATAACTGGCCGCGGTTGACATCCCAAACAAAAAATTGGAACAGGCAGCCTGCATATCATATGCAAATGCATTTGTCGCCCCGATCTCCGTGGCAACATATACCGCTGTGGAGGCTACCGGCAAATCAGGGGTTGCAGTTCCCAGGATCACAAGGTCTATCTCTTTTGGATCCAGATTCTTCTTGCGGATAAGATCCTGCGCAGCCATGATTGCGAGGTAGGATGTTCCCTTGTCTTTATCTTTCAGGATCCTGCGTTCTTTTATCCCGGTTCTGGTCGTAATCCACTCGTCATTGGTCTCAACCATGGTTTCCAGTACCTTGTTTGTCAGTCGGAAATCCGGAACGTAAGCCCCTACAGCCGTAATGGCTGCGTAAAGTTTGCTCATGCTAGAAAGGGTATTTATCAAGAAACCTAAAGAAATGTTTCAAAACCTGTGAAAAGTAATGATTTTTTGCGACTTTTTGTCCCAAAAAAGAGTTTTTGACCCGATTTTGAGTTAATAACCATAAGCCTAAAATTTTGGATGGTTACCGACCTGTTTTTGGGTACTGATCCCCACTTTAAATTGAGTTCACTGCCACATTTACCGGAGTAGTACCGTGAATAAGCATTCGGGAAATAGTTAAAAAAAACTCCCACTCATAACAAGTGGGAGTTTTGGTATTCATACTATTTTATCAGGCCGCAGCTTCCTCTGTCTTGTCTATTAAAACCTGTCCGCGGTAATATAATTTTCCTTCATGCCAGTGGGCTCTGTGGTATAAATGCATCTCTCCTGTTGTAGGATCTTTTGCAAGTGTGGGAGCCACTGCCTTATAATGAGTTCTCCTTTTGTCCCTTCTGGTCCTGGATATTTTTCTTTTAGGATGTGCCATTTTGCAACTTATTTATCCGTTAGTAAATTCTTTAATGCATCCCACCGGGGATCCGTATTATCTTTATGCTCTTTGCTCTCTTTGGGTTGTAACTCTTCCAGTTTATCCAGCAGTTCCGATTTCAGGGAACCATCCAGGACTCCGGGATGCACCCGTTTCTGAGGCACGGCAAGGATGATCATTTCATAGATGTACTGAGCAACATCGATCTGGAATTCCCCGTGGGGGAGAATCAGGATCTCATCATCTTCATCGTTGAATTCATCGCCAAACTTCACCACGATTTCAAGGAATGCCTTTATAGCTTCATCATAAGCCTCCCCCGTAAGGTCGCAATCAACATTCACCAGTCCTTTGGCCTTGAACTCCAGTTCCATCATGGTACTCAATTTGTTCAACTTCAGCCGTACTTCTACGCGGGCATCATTGAACTCATTGTATCCGCGCGATTCAAAGAACGTATTCTCGATTACAAACTTAAAGTCGTGTTTTCCTTCCTTCAGTCCGGAAAAAGGAATACTGTATTCCTTAGGGGTCTTCATCTGGTACACTTGTTTAAGGGGTGCAAAGATACTTTTTTTTTCTAAAATCCCAATCAAATTGAGAATATATTTAGGCCTGTGCATCCCGATTTACTGCAGGCTAGTTATCCCGTCCTACCTTTCCTAATTTCTGCTTTTTCAACACATTTTTTGTCAGGATCCTATATTCCTGCCGGTTCCTGTAAATTTTTATGGCCATAAATACTGCTTCCTTGAAAGACCCATGGTCTGCAATCCCCTGCCCTGCTATTTCATATGCCGTTCCGTGGTCGGGAGAGGTCCGGACCCTGGAGAGACCGGCTGTAAAATTTACCCCGTTCCCAAATGAGAGGGTCTTGAAAGGGATCAGGCCCTGGTCATGATAGGCAGCCAACACGGCATCGAAATTTTTGTACCCTCCGGATCCAAAGAAACTATCCGCTGCATAGGGCCCGAAGACCAGTTTTCCACCATTGGAGATCTCGCGAATCATCGGTTTTAGTACCTCATCGTCCTCCTTGCCGATAACCCCGTTATCGCCGCTATGCGGGTTGATTCCCAGGATAGCAATTTTAGGTTTTTGAATGCCAAAATCCACCTTCAGGGATTTTTCAATGCTATTGATCTTTGCCCTGACCAACTGGGGGGTTATAGCGTCCGCAACATCCTTAACTGCTACATGGTCTGTAAGGAGGCCTATCCTCAAACTATCCGAAACCATAAACATGAGGCTGTCACCCTCCAGTTCCTGGGCAAGGTAATCTGTATGCCCCGGAAACCGGAAGTTTTCGCTCTGTATATTTTTTTTATTGATGGGTGCCGTGACCAGTACGTCAATTTCATTGTTTTTAAGTGCTGCCACTGCAGCCCTCAAAGATTTTAAAGCCATATCCCCTGCCTCTGCGGTTTCTTCCCCGAAACGGGGTTCAGGGGTTTCCTTCCAGACATTCACCACATTGATCTTTCCATCGAGACTTTTTGTGGCATCCGGCACCCCATTGAAGTTGATATCTAAGCCCAGGGTCGTTTTCTGCTGTGAAACAGCCTTGTTGGAAGCAAATATCACCGGGGTACAAAATTCGAGCATCCGTTGATCTTCAAAGGTTTTCAGCACCACCTCACATCCAATTCCATTCAGGTCCCCAATGGAAATACCTACTTTAATAATTCTCTCTTCCTCCATTATATCTTTACCTTTGTTCGGTAATTCCGATGCACAAAACTACTTAATTTTAGCGACACATGTTTACAGGAATAATTGAAACTTTAGGGGAGGTAAAAGCACTAAAAAGGGATGGGGAGAACCTGAATATAACCATTAGCTCAGCCATTTCCCCCGAACTCCGTACCGACCAGAGCGTCAATCACAACGGGGTGTGCCTAACGGTAGTGGCGCAGCAGGGGATGGAGTATACGGTTACTGCTGTCCGGGAAACATTGATCAGGAGCAACCTAGGGCTGCTCGATACAGGCAGCCTCATCAACCTGGAACGGGGTATGATACTGGGCGCCCGGCTTGATGGCCATCTGGTACAGGGCCACGTAGACCAAATAGGAAGCTGTACTGCCATTGAGGACCAGGAAGGAAGTTGGATATTTACGTTCGAATATGACCCCTCCTTAAACAATATTACCGTTCAAAAAGGTTCCATAACCATCGATGGGGTTAGCCTGACTGTAGCTGGGTCCGGTCACAGTTCCTTTTCGGTTGCCATAATTCCGTACACCTATGAGCATACCCTTTTTAAACACTACAAGGTAGGATCCAGTGTGAACCTGGAATTCGATGTCATCGGAAAATACGTTGCCCGGTTGCTGGAATCAAGGGAATAAACCCAATCATGCTAATCTTCAAAGAAACTGATGGAGGAACCTATCCAGGTATCCTCCGTAAGGTGTGACACATTGATAAGTCCGCCTTTACCCATCCGGGTAAGATTTATCACCGGTTTCAGCTGGTCTTCTTCCGGGTCCAGGATGTAGAGGATCCGGAGTTCCACTTTTGAATTCTTTTCTGTTTTGGTTTTGATGAGGGGGGCATATTCAACCTTTTTCTGAAGGAGGTAATTCCCCGGGTCAGCGATCTGGTCCAGGGCTTCGCGGGTTGGGTTCAGGTCTATCCCTTTTCCTGCAAATGAGAAAAGTGGCTTTAATACATACCCGGACAGGTCAATGTCGGCCGGGATATCGCTGAGATAGAACGATTCGGGGATAAACCGGTGTTTCAAAAGGGGCATGATACATTTAGAGATAACAAAAAACCAGTCCGGGTGAGTTATCCATTCCACTTCCAGGTCCTCATACAAGGTAAACTCTGTTTTAAGGTCTGTATACCGGATCAGTTCATCATAGATCACCCGGTTATAAATGCGGTGTATGGGGACCAGTTTCCCGTCTTTCTTATAAAAAAGCTTTTTGCCTTTTTTGATCACTTTGGTCATACATACAACGGCTATCCCCATGGCCTGTCGCGTAGCCCAGAAGTCGAGCCGCGTTTTTTGCTGCTCCGGATACAATTCCATCAGGATGACATTCTCCGGATTTTCCCCGCCCAATATCAAGTCTTTTACCTTTTTGTGATACGCGTCTTCATTCAGGCCATCCAGGAAATAATGGAAGCCTTTTTTGGGGATGTTGGGATAATTGTCAAGGAACGCCTCGCCTAAAAACGGCTGGTAGAACATAAGGGATGGGAACGCCTGCAATTCGATCAGTTGCGGCACTATCTTTCCCTGGTTGTCCTGGCACAGCCCAAAATCGATCGCCAGGAAATGGGGCTTTCCGTTCAGGTTCCCGGTCCCGGTTTGTACCGGCGTATACTTATTCCGGATGCCTTCAAGGTCCAGCTTCCATATCTGGTCTATAATGGAATCGCAGGCCTCCATTACCATTTCTTTGACCTCGCGGCTTATAAATACAGGCGTTTCCGATATCCGGAAGGGGCAATGTTCGCCAAAGGTTAACAGCACCTGCCGTTGCAGGCTCTCATAGTATTCCTGTTTAAACCCCGCGTTGAAGGCTTCCCGGACCTTTGGTATCATGCTGTTGTTAGTTTTGCCTGTTCCAGCGCATCCGCTGCCTGTTCCAAAAACCTGGGAATAATTATGCTGTTGGTCTTGAGGATCTTATCATCATCATCCAGGTGTTCAAGCATGTCGAGATACTTTTTCTGCCCGTGTACCTTAATGACCTTTTTCCGCTTGTCTTCCCTTAGGAAATAGCGCAGCATGCCTTCAGAATCTGCTTCGGGATGGAATTGCACCCCGAATATTTCATTGGAAAACCGGATAGCCATAACCGCTCGTTCCAGGGGAACATGTGGCCGTATCTTTTCACGGCACAATACCTTCCCATCCAGCGTATCGAGCTTCCATTCCCGGGGACCTACAACCTGATAATCCCTTGAATCCACGGCATAGAATGGATTGTCGAGACCTTTAAACAAGGGCTCAAGTTCCCCGCTCTGGGTCTTGAATATGGGGAAAATGCCAAACGAGGTGGACCTTCGCTTGGTTACTTTTGCCAGATCCCAATGGAGGCATGCGAGTTGAAAAGAATGGCATATCAGGAAAAGGTGTTTCTTTATGGGATGTACCAGATTATTGTTCAGGATGGCATCCAGGAGATCAAAATAATTTTTCTCCCAATCGGATCCTGTAAGATAGGGAGCACCCGGTCCTCCGGAGGAGATAAAGATATCATAGTCCTCCATCCGGGGTATTTCTGATTTGATCCGCACCTCAAAAACATCATAACTGCCATTGATACCCTCCCCAGCCAAAAATTGCCCCACCAGCATAGTGATACAGCGCATCCCTTCATTGGGTTGTTCTGCATTCATATCCAGTACGGCTATTTTAATCGTTTCCTGCATTGCTTTATTTTTCATCTCTGTCGTAAGAGCCCTGCTTTCCTTAATGTACCCTGCTGTAAATTGTTGCGACTCGACTTATAACGCAAAAGTTGTCCTTTTCGTTTGCCCGGTTCACAGCCCTTTGGCCGTCTCTTCCACTATATACTGGACTACCTGTTTCAGGTCCTTGGAATCTTCATACACCTTCAGCTGCCTGTCTGCCCCTGAACCCTGCTCCAACATCTGGTACACATAATTCACTTCATTGCGGCATCCCAGGTCATCCACCACATCGTCTATAAACTCCAGGAGTTCATTGATAAGGGTATTGAATGGCACCTCCTCTTCTTTACCAAAATCGATCAGTTGGGCATCTATGCCCCAGCGGGCTGCACGCCATTTATTTTCATTGATCAGCACCCTGCGGTACGATCTGAAACTCTGGTTCTTCCGATGTAACAGGTGGAGTTTGGCAATGATGCATTGCATCAATGCAGCTATACACATGACCTCATCTACGGTCAGGATCATATCGCATACGCGAAATTCCACGGTGGGATAGAAGGGATGCAGGCGGATGTCCCACCAGATTTTTTTACCGTTGTCTATACAGCGGGTCTTTACCAGGATCTCGATGAATTTATCATACTCGGCGACACTGGCAAAATAGGGCGGGATCCCAGTCCTGGGGAACTTGTCAAAGATCTTGGATCGAAAGGATTTGAACCCGGTCTCCCGGCCTTCCCAAAATGGGGAATTTGTTGACAGTGCATAGAGGTGTGGCAAAAAATACCGGGCTACATTCATGATATGAAGTCCTTCTTCCCGGTTGGGAATCCCTACGTGGACGTGCATCCCGAAGATAAGATTCGACCGGGCCACGTCCTTCATTTCTGCTATAAGGGCATCATATCTAGGGTTGGGGGTAATGAGCTGTTCGCTCCAGTGAGAAAATGGATGGGTCCCCGCAGCGGCGACCTTAAGGCCCTCCTTGTCGGCCAGTGCGATAACCTGTTGCCTTAAATAGGATACTTCATCCCTGGCCTGCTGAATGTTTTCACAGATATTGGTACCCATTTCCACCACAGACTGATGCATTTCTTCCTTGATGCGTTCCTTTAAAAGTACTTTTCCCCCGTCAATAATCTTTGACATCTGGGAACGAAGCTTTAATGTTTCGGCATCCAGTATCTGAAATTCTTCTTCTATCCCAAGTGTGAACTTATTCATTTTCCGTATATGGGTTTATAGCTCAGCCCTTGCTTACTTTTTGGTTTTTGGGTTTTTTGCCGCCGTCTTGGCTGTTGTTTTCTTCGCAGCAGCAGCCTTGCCCGAAGGGGCTGCCCCGGGCTTAGGTTTTGCTGAGGTGCCGGAAGCTTTTGATTTTGAGCTAACTGCCCCCGCCTTTGGTGTAGTTTTATTGACCACCGCCCTTGGCTTGCGCGCAGCAGAGAGTTCCTCTTTGCCAAGCGGGGTTTTTACCGCGGTTTTTTTGGCCTGTGCAGCCGTCTTCAGGTTGACCTTGCCCACACTTGATTTGGCGGGGTTTACGGCAGTTTGTAAAAATGTACCCCAGGAGCAATTGTTTTGCCCGCCTTTATGTGAATTGGCCTTTTCTACGGCAAATTTTGCTGCATGCTCTACGATCCAGTTAAAGTTGGCCTGCCCTACAGAATGAACATCTGCATCAGGAGCCGGGTTGCAGAAGTCGATCGCATAGGGAATGCCATTGCGAATCGCGAATTCCACTGTATTGAAATCATATCCCAGTGCCTTGTTAAGCTTAATGGTATAATCATGGATGGTTTTCATTAACTTCTGGTGCTCCGCCCCGGTTGTTTTGGGTTCGGTAACATAGCGCTCATGGAATGCATTGCGGGGTTCATAAGGCATAATGTGTACATATTTTTGCCCCAGGCAATAGACCCTGTAATAATCTTCGAAAACAATTTCCTCCTGCAGCATCATAACCAATTGTCCGGTTTCTTCGTGTTTGGCGAACAGGTCATCCGGGTTATCTACCCGGTATACGCTTTTCCAACCGCCCCCGGAATGGGGTTTCATATAGGCCGGAAATCCTATATAATTAAAGATATAATCCCAGTCCAGCGGTGCTTTGAGGTTCCTAAAGGATTTTTCAGTGGTATCATCGGGCCGGGCCTTGGAAGGCAGTAATATCGTTTTGGGTACCGGGACCCCTATCTGCATGGATAGGCAATTATTAAAAAACTTTTCATCTGCACTCCACCAAAAGGGGTTGTTGATAACTGCTGTCCCCATCAAAGCAGCATTTTTAAGGTACGCACGGTAAAAGGGGACTTCCTGCGAAATCCGGTCGATGATCACATGGTACCCGTAATCTATGCCCTGCTGTACCTTATCTATGGAAACAGGTTCCGCTACAACTGTCCCATTGCCCAATTCATTTACTTTATTGATAAAAGCCCACGGGAAGGTGTCTTCCATTCCAAATAATATTCCTACTTTTTTTACCATGATGTATATTTTTGTGTCGTTTCAAATTCTAAAAATACCTGCCAATGTATTCGGGAAAAACCATTTTCCACAAAGGCCAGTCGTGTTCTATCCATTTTTTTTCATCATACCAGTGGGCAATGCCTTTTGAATCCAGGATCCCAGCCATGTGCTGGTTCCCGGGCTTGCAGCTATCCCAGTCAGATGTACTCAACACAATCTGCATGTGGTTGTATTTCCAGGACTCCTCGTTTTGCATAAACTCCTCCGGGCAATTAAAATAAATCCGCATATCGTCTGAAAGTGGAACAAACTTGCGGATGTTGAATACCCCCGACAGGGAAAAGAGGTGGGAAATGACATCGGGAAAACGAAAGGCGGTATTGGCCGCATGATAGCCCCCGAAACTTACTCCGGCGACCGCAATTCTATGTGTATTGCACTCCCTTTGGATAAATGGGATCAGTTCATTTTGCAAAAAACGCATGTATAATTCGTAGTTGTGGATCTTAATTTCTGATGAGAGCCCGTCTGCATAAAAGGAGAGCATATCCAGTGTTTCCACATTGTAAAGTTTGATCTTCCCCTCCTCAACAAATTGCATCACAGATCCGTTAAGCCCAAAATCCGTATTTTGGGTAAACTGGCCACCAGATGAAGGGAACATCAATATGGGATGGCCCCAATGTCCGGTAATTTCCAAGTTGATATCCCTGCCCAGCGTATTGGAATAGTACTGAAGGTGTTGCAAATTTGCCATTATTCTAAATGTACCCTAAATATGTTAATCTTACAACTATTCACAGGTGGCTAATTTAGATTAATTTCTACTGTGGTGCGATTTAATTTACGGATTCGTTATACTTGCAACTTCTACCAGGAATGATGCAATTCGAAACAAATCTGTTGATGCTCAAAGGAAGCCTTTTCTCCAGGAACCTGGAAAGGAAGGTTTTCTTTCGCTGGGCAGCCCCCGGCAATTATAAAACCACCCAAAAACCCTTCCCGGTTTTATTGATGAATGACGGGCAGGATTATCTGGGGATGAACATGGAACAAACACTGATAAATTCCTACAGTGACAAGCGCATTCAGCCCTTTATTTATGTTGGTATAGAAACCAACAAAAACCGGATCCACGACTATGGCACAATATCGACGGCCGACTTTAAAGGCCGGGGTGCAAACGCCTTCCGGTACTCCAAATTCATCATGGAAGAGCTTATGCCCTTTTTGAAAAGCGAGTTCAATACTTCCAGGCAACCGGGCGATTGGGTCTACTGCGGAATGTCGCTGGGTGGGTTGTCCGCCTTTGATATAGTTTTAAAACATTCCAGTTCGTTCGGGAAAGCAGGGGTTTTCAGTGGGTCGTTCTGGTGGCGAAAAAAGGCTTATCAGAAAAAGGACCTTGCAGACAGAAGCCGTATTATCCTGGATGAAATAAAAAAAGCGGCCTTTCATCCCCACCTGAAATTCTGGTTTCAATGCGGCACCCAGGATGAGCAGGCGGACCGGAACCAAAACGGGATCATAGATTCCATCGATGATACCCTGGATGTCATCAGGGAATTACGGCAAAAGGGGTATTCATTCCCGGGCGATATAACGTATGTGGAATTACCGGAGGGAAAGCACGATCTGCCCACCTGGGCTGCAATTTTCCCCGATTTTCTGATGTGGGCATTCGGGAAAACAGCCCCCAAAACACCTACACTGCAGACGCCGTCCGGATAGGGTACATGCCGTCAACCGGGGCTCATCTACACCTTGATAAATATTTTTTTCCTATACATCACCAAAGCAAGCAGTATATAAAAGGTAACTACTGTAAGGGCATACAGCAGGGATGAGAGTTTCGCCGGTAAAAAATCATGTACATACAGATGCTGATAGAGCCATCCGTGCAGGGAAGTATCCCCGTCAACCTTTATGGAATAAAAGAGTTTGGTTATAAAGCTCGACAGGAAGTAAACGGTAATGGCGTTGGCCCCGGTGGCTTTGAATATCCCCCCGAAATCCTTGCCTTTAACGTCTGTAAGATAATAGATAAGCGCGAGTAAAACATTCGCCCACCCTGCGGTCACAAGCACAAAACTACTGCTCCAAAGGGCTTTGTTGATGGGGAATACCGCATCCCATAAATGGCCTGCCACCACCATTATCACACCCATCCCCAGCATAAGGGAGACCTTCTTCCGGTATTCTGAAAGAAGGAGAAGACCTGTGAATATCCCCAGCAACGATGAAGCGATGGAAGGGAGGGTGCTTAAAATCCCTTCCGGATCGTAATCTTCCTTATACATATGGGAGCCCAGGACATGGAGGTCCACATAATTGGCCAGGTTGTTGGCCGCCCGGTCAAAAGTGGATTCCATCCCGTTTACGGGGATATACCCCATCAGCAACCAATATCCGACCAATATAAATCCGCAGATGGCTGCCAGGGTTTTCCAATTGAAATTAATGAACAAAATGGCAGCAAAGAAGAAGACGATCCCAATTCGCTGCAATACCCCTGGGAAGCGAATGTCTTCAAAGTCCTTGATAAATGGGAAATATATGGTGAAGGCGCCCAGGAAAAGCCCCAGGCCGATTAATTTTAAAGCCCGGATCAGGATTTTCCTGTATGTGGCAGGTTGTACCGGTTTGTTTCGGTATGCAAAGACAATGGAGGTACCAACAATAAAAAGGAAGAACGGGAATACGAGGTCTGTAGGGGTATATCCGTGCCAGGAAGCATGTAAAAAAGGACTGTAGACATCAGACCAGGTCCCCGGGGTGTTCACCAGGATCATCAGGGCTATAGTCAGGCCCCTGAAAATATCCACTGATATTATTCTTTGCTTCATTTTAATAAAAACTTTTTCGGATTAATAAAATCGGATACGGGTTGTTTCGTTCGCTGGATACTACAATATATGTTCTTTCATACGGTTCCATAACCGTATCAACAGTATTGCGGAGATAATGGCCACCCCGGTAAGGATATAGGCCATGGGCTGTCTCCCATAGATCCAATATCCGGTTGCGAACATACAGCTGTAAATTAGCACACACCCAACCAACATAGCACTGATCCCGGCAGGGACACTCCATTTTTCCTCCTTTTTAATAAGTACTACATTGTCTTCCCGGGCATCGGCAATGACCTTTGCCCATCCAGGGCCCCCCGGTTGTATCTTCCGGTAGAAATTCCGAAGTACCTCAGCAGATTCAGGCTGGGTCATAAAAGTAGCCGCAAGCCAGATGAGGGTTGTTGCCAGGACCACGAACGGATACTCCATCCAATCGGGGAGGACCCCTGTACCGGGAGCAAAAAAGAATGCGCCAACAGGGGTGAGCTTTAATACAATAGAAATGATCCCGGAGGCAAACATGGCGGTGATCTCACTCCAGGCATTGATCCGCCACCAGAACCACCTTAAGATAAAGATAAGCCCCGTCCCAGCCCCGAATACGAGGAGCACTTCAAATAACTGGAGGGCATTCTGCAGCAATAAGGCCAGGCCGGCACTAAAAACCATAAGGGCTACAGTAGATAAACGGCCTACCGCCACTAATCTTTTTTCAGAAGCCCCCGGATTGATCTGTTGTTTGTAAAAATCATAAACGATATAAGATGAACCCCAGTTCAGCTGGGTAGAAATGGTAGACATATAGGCAGCGATCAGGGAGGCCAGCACAAGCCCCAGCAACCCGCTCGGCAGTTTGGTCAGCATGGCGGAATACGCCAGGTCATGGCCCAGCTTATCGTTTGTAACATTAGGGAATGCTTCGTGTATACTTGCTATATCCGGATATACAACCAGGGAGGCCAGCGCTACCAGGATCCATGGCCAGGGTCGTAATGCGTAGTGCATGATGTTAAAAAAGAAGGTCGCACCAATTGCGTGGTTCTCATCTTTCGCGGCCAGCATCCTTTGTGCGATATAACCGCCACCACCTGGTTCTGCCCCGGGATACCAGGAACTCCACCACTGAACCGCCAGCGGGATGATAAACAGGGTAATGAGGGCACTTTTATTGCTAAAATCAGGGAGGATATTGAGTTTGTCCTGTACATTTTCATTGGCCATTAACGCATGGATGCCCCCCACCTCGGGGATATTCACCAGGTAATATGCAGCCCCTATGGCACCGCTCATGGCAACAAAAAACAACAGGAAATCAGTATAAACCACTCCTTTGAAACCACCAAGTGCACTAAAGGTTACTGTTATAAGCCCGGCACTAACCACCGTTACCCAGGGTTCCAGGCCCAGCATTATCCCGCCAATTTTGATGGCTGCCAGGGTTACAGCTGACATGGTGATAACATTGAAAATAACCCCGAGGTAAATGGCCCTGAATTTTCTTAAGAAACGGGCCGGAGCGCCACCGTACCGCATTTCATAAAATTCCAGGTCTGTATTGACGTTCGATCGGCGCCATAATTTTGCATACACGAAAACTGTAAGCAATCCGGTGATCAGGAAGGCCCACCAGACCCAGTTCCCCGACACCCCGTTGGTCCTCACGATATCGGTGACCAGGTTTGGCGTATCTGTTGAAAAGGTAGTGGCTACCATGGAAAGTCCCAGCAACCACCAGGGCATCGTCCGGCCCGATAAGAAAAATTCAGCTGTATCTTTTCCTGATTTTTTTGAAACGATTACACCGATTGTCAATACGATGCTGAAAAAGATAATGATCAGCGTGTAATCAAATGTGCTTAAGACCATAGTTTGGTTTTGGTTGAGCCATAAAGATATTATTTTTTGGGATACATTTGTTTTCAATCCTAAAAGCGCCCATGCCATTTCAGTTCTTTCCCGATCTCTCCCTGGCAGCAGGCACTATTGCCCTAACAGCCGCTGTGGTTCTTGGGATTTCGAAGTCGGGCATAAAAGGCATTGAAATAGTCAGCGTCACCCTTATGGCCCTTGCATTCGGCGCACGGGATTCTACCGGGCTCCTGGTTCCGCTCCTGGTGCTGGGAGATATTTTCGCAGTATACTATTATAACCGTCACGCCCGGTGGGGCTATATCATACGCTTCCTTCCCTGGATGTTACTCGGCCTGCTGATTGGGGTACTCATCGGGAAAGACCTGCCGGAGAACACTTTTAAAATTGGGATGGCAATCATTATCCTGGGTAGTGCAGTGCTGATGTACTGGTGGGATCAAAAAAAATCGGAAGCTGTTCCCCGCCATTGGGCTTTTGCGGGCTTTATGGGGATCATGGCCGGTATCACGACCATGATAGGCAACCTGGCAGGAGCTTTTGCCAATATATTTTTCCTGGCCATGAGGTTGCCTAAAAATGAATTTATCGGAACGGCTGCCTGGCTTTTCCTAATAATAAATGTGTGCAAGTTGCCGCTGCATATTTTTGTTTGGGGAACGATAACCCCTGAAAGCCTGAAAATAAACCTGGCGTTGGTGCCGGGCGTACTGCTCGGGTTGATCCTGGGGATCAGGATGGTGAAAATAATCAAAGAGGCGTTCTACCGGAAAATGATCCTGGTACTGACGGCAGTTGGGGCCTTGCTGATTTTATGGCGGTGACCCGAAGCCCTATTTTTTAAATTCCAACCTGGCAAAGACGGGGAGGTGGTCTGAGGGGTACCTCACATCCCGGGAATCGCTCAGGACAGCATATTTCAAAAGCTCAAAATCCCCCACTGAGGTAAAGATGTAATCAATCCGGCGGGTAAGGGGCTCCTGAAACTGAAAACCGTTGTAGGTGCCTTCCGGGCCAAAAGCCTTTTTACCGGAAAGGACCCGGGTATCATCCATTTCTGCTGCCAGGGACTGAATTGCTGTATGGTCAGGTTCCAGGTTGAGGTCCCCCATAAGGATCACGGGCAACCCCTGCTTGTTGATCTCCCGGATCTTACGCAGGATCAGGGATACGCTTTCCTTCCGTGCCACTTCCCCGATATGATCAAAATGCGTGTTAAACACCCAAAATGACTGGTTTTCCCCCTTAATTTTAAAAAGGCCATAGGTACAAACCCGTTTAATGGCAGCGTCCCATCCTTTAGAAGGTGTTTCCGGGGTTTCGGAAAGCCAGAACATCCCCTCCTGCAGCATATCCACTATCCTTGTATTGTAGAAGATAGCTGAATACTCGCCGGCTTCGGCACCGTCATCCCTTCCTTTTCCTATGTGTTCGTAGCCCGGCATCCCGTCACTGATCGCCGTCAGCTGGTGGACCAGCACTTCCTGTGTACCGAAGATATCAGGTTCATAGAAATTCAATTGGGAAATAAGGAAGGCTTTCCTGTTCTCCCAGCTATTCAAGCCGTCATCCGGGTTGTCATACCGGATATTATAGGTGAGTACATCCAATTCCTGCCCGGTAAGAAAGGACAGGTTGCAAAGCAGCAGAAAAAAAAGTGTCGTGTTTTTCATAAGTCTTAATTACCTCTTAACCGTTTAAAATTTTTATATGCCTGTTCCACCTCGCCCCCCGGCGCCCTTTCAAACTCCCTGGAAGTAACACCGTATTCTTTTTGAATACTGTCCAATTTTCGATGCATGGCTGTTATGCTTTCGGCATAGCGGGTTTCCGAGATCGCGTTGTGCTTTTCTCCAGGGTCTTTCTCCAGGTCATAAAATTCCCAGGCATCATTATCATCATAAAAATGTATCAATTTATATCTTTTGGTCCGGATACCATAGTGTTTTTTTACCATGTGGAAGGCGGGGAAATCATAATAATGATAGTACACCAAATCCCTGAAGTTGCCGGGATCCATGCTCCCGTCCAGCAAGCCTTTAAAAGACCTACCCTGCATCCCTTCGGTATATTCACTGCCACCTGCAAGGTCCAGGAATGTCTGGGCAAAATCAAGGTTCTGCACCATGGCATCAATAGTGCTGCCGGGCCTGATAACCCCGGGTAATTGCATAAGCAAGGGCATCCTCAGGGATTCCTCGTACATAAATCGTTTGTCGAACCAGCCATTTTCGCCCAGGTAAAAACCCTGGTCTGAAGTATATACCACCAGGGTATTTTCACTCAGCCCCTGTTCCTCAAGGTAATCCAGGACCCGGCCCACACTCTCATCTACGGCCACGATCGTTGCCAGGTAATCCTGCAGGTACCGCTGTCCCTTCCAGATGTCCAGTGCTTTCCCGCTCAACCCGGCCTTGTGGAAAGCATCGTTTTTAGGCTGGTAGGCATTGTCCCAAGCCTGGCGCTGTTCCGGGGTCATCCTGTCGAAATCAGTTTTCCAGGGGCTATGGGCCAGTTCCGAATCCCCCAAACCGGTCGTCATTTTCAGATCATATCCTTCATACATATCCTTGTAGATGGTCTGCTGTTGTTCCATGGCAGCCTGTTGGTTCTCAAAAGTCGGAAAATAACTGTCGGGCAACGGAAAGGTAACGGAATCAAATCGGTTTATATGCCGCAGGGCTGGCATCCAGTTCCTGTGGGGGGCCTTATGATGGAGCATGAGGAAGAAGGGTTTCCCGGAATTGCTGTTCTGCTGCAACCAGCCAATCGCCTTTTCGGTAATGATATCGGTAGCGTAGCCGGTAATAAGGGTGGTATCGGAATCCTGGATGAACTGGGGATTATAGTACGTACCCTGGTCATTGAGGATATCCCAATAATCAAAACCTGTAGGTGCCCCGTACAGATGCCATTTACCCACCACGGCTGTCTGGTACCCAATTTTCTGCAGGTATTTGGGGAGGGTAGGCTGTTCGCCGTTGAACCGGTCCCCGTTCATTCGGAACCCGTTGATATGGGAATGCTTCCCGGTGAGGATTACCGCCCGGCTGGGACCGCAGATCGAATTGGTGCAAAAACTATGGGTGAAAAGGGCACCGTTCCTTGCAATCCGGTCAATATTGGGGGTCGGGGCAAGTTTCCCCAGGGGATGGCCATAGGCACTGATAGCCTGGAAAGCGTGGTCATCTGCCATGATAAAGACAATATTCGGGGGAGTAGGTACAGCATCGGCAGCCTTTTGATCCTTGCATCCCATCGCTGCCAGGAGGAACAGGATCAGGAAAGTAGTGGTCCGGATCATAATGAAAACTGATTAAAATTTACAGGGGATAAGAATGGTATGTATGCTGCCGGGGTTTTCAGTTTCAGCGCTTCCCTGCCGGCACTGTTCCCCCCCTGCTCAATCCGGGATTTACCATATTTTTTAAGACAGGCCTTAACGCTAGCCTGACTGTCTAGCGAACCGCCTGCCCGAATCCATTTACAGGAATGGCCATGCAGGTTTCCTTTATACCATGGCGGGGGGACCGTTTGCTTCAGTATCCAGGCGTACACTCCTAAAAACATGGTAACACCGGTGAAAATAGTGTCATAAGAATTCGATGTCATCTCCATTTTTATTTGTTTATTCAACCCTGATCTCCGGGGTGCGTTCCGAAATCCCATTGGCATTAAATGCTTCTATCTGGAAATAATAAGGGTCTGTCCTGTCCATCCCCGTAAAAAAATAATCGTTCTTGCCATATACCATGATGCTGCCATACAGCTTGCCGGGGGATTTCCCGAAATAGATAACATAGCCGTCCGCACTGGTATTTACCTGCCATTTGAGCCAGGCACTGCGCCGTTCCCCGTATTTCTCCGGGCTGGCCCTGAGGGCTATAAAATCCTGAACGGTAGGGGGTGCCTTTCCGTTACCCATTCCAAACACACGAAAGCCGCTTAGTGCAAATTTCCCGGTAGGCATTTTTATATTTTCCATTTTAAGATATCGCGCCCGAACTGCCTTGTCAAGCTCAATATAATCATGGGGAACGTCGGTCTTGTTGCCGCTCTTATCGATTAAAAGATCCCAGGACATTCCATCATCTGACCGGAATATTTTATACTGGTGATACGCCCCCTGGCTCTTGCCGAGGAATTCGGCATCCTGGTCCGCATAATTAACTTGGATGGCCCGGATCTCGCTGGTTTCGCCCAGGTCTGTCTGAAACCATTCTCCGTTCTCCCCTGTTGTAGCAGACCAATACGTCTTCAGGTCCTCGTCCACCGCAAAATTGGGCTGTAACCCACCCAGGGTGGAGGAAACCTGTACCGGTTTATTATAATTCAATAACATCCAGCCCGCAAAAAGCCCGTTGCGATGGTCAACCTCCCGCGCTGGTAGGTAGGTAGGATAGTCGCCGTAAGCCGTATTGCAATAGAGGGTGCCTTCGGCATCAAAACCGGCCGGCCAGATCCCGATCCTTCGTTCAAAATTATTCTTAACCCCCAGGATGATGGTGGAAACATGCCACCAATTGCCAATGTTATCCTGGTAGGTTGCCCCATGCCCCGCGCCCCTGGCAAAACCGCCGGGTTTATAGGAGAATGGGTTATGTGATTGATAAACATAGCCGCCCAGCGGTTGGTCACTTACGTATACACCATCGGCATACCCGCTGAATTCAGTTGCCGGCGCACCGTACTGCATGTAATACTTACCCTTGTGAAGCGTTACCCAGGCCCCCTCCATAAATGGCTGCAGGAAGGTGTTGTCATTGTATTCCCCGAACCGTTCCCAGCCATGGTCTTCCGGATGCAGCGATATAATGGGTTTGGTAAACCCTTCGGATTGCAGGGTCCGGGGGTTGATCTCGGTACCCAGGATCGGGAACTCATTACTGGAACCCCAGTAGAGGTATAATTTTTCCTTTTCCTCATCATACAGAAAGGCGGGATCCCAGGCGCCTACCTTCAGGGAATCCACAGCGATGGTCCAATCATCGACCGTAGGATTCCTGCTTTTCCAGATAGGGAAGGAAGGCCCGTGGGTTGAACCGATGACATACAATTCGTCCTTCATAACAAAAGCAGCCGGTGCACACAGTTCGTCATAGACCTTGTGCTGTTCCAGGAGGAATTTACGGGGTATAAAATTCCAGTCCAGCATATTGCTGCTCCACCAGTATCCCCATTGGTTGGTAGAAAAAAGGAAATAATTCCCTTTAAAATTCACAATTACCGGGTCGGCAGTGGCACGGTGCCTGCCCTGGGTGGAAAAATTAGGGATTGGGGTATAGCCGTAATCTATATTGATGGGGTTGCAATAGGTCTGCTGCTTCTCTTGTGAGGCAAGCGACAGGGACCCCCAAAAAATTATGAAAAATGCCCATTTGAAATCAGTCATTTCG
Organism: uncultured Flavobacteriaceae bacterium; assembly: GCA_963756115.1. Taxonomy (GTDB): domain Bacteria; phylum Bacteroidota; class Bacteroidia; order Flavobacteriales; family Flavobacteriaceae; genus JTS-RE37. The sequence goes on along the minus strand of CAVWMN010000003.1, from coordinate 909,431 downwards.
AAGTGAATATGGATTAAGCGCGTATTAATTTACAAAATTGCCGTGAACCATCCGGGACCCATCCAGCCTATTGATAGGTGAAGCCAAGTGTTTCCAATCCGGCTCTGACCTCTGTATTCTGCATAAATAAATTCCAGAGCATCCCGGTCCTGTAATTTTCAATCATAATGATTATGGGGCCCTGGTCTATTGCCAAATAGGCCTCTGCCACCCAAAAATTGTCAGATGGACTAAACGCATCGTAAAACCCGGCCGGACCCAGGAGTTTATCCTTATTCTTATAAAAATAACGGAGTGCCATCATCGATTCATCCGGAGTATAGGGCATGGAGCTAAGCGCCGCTGTTGGAGAAATTACACCGGTATCATTAGACGGGCTATGGGCCATATAACCGATACTTCCATCACTATTCCTGGTATAACTTGCGGTTAAGCCCCAGCAGTCCGGACCATATTCCTGAAACGACCTGGGATTTTCAATACAGTACACGTAATTAATCCTGGACTGATTTACATTTACATCCCAGTAGTTGACATAGGCATCCGAAAGCCCTTTTGGATTGAGTCCCAAATAAGAATAATGAGCCCAGAACAGGGGGCCTCCATATTCTTCAGAACCCCTGTGTTTTACCAGGAGGGGTATATTGTATTTTGTATTCGAGGAACGAATTTCCCCGGAAGAGGCCCATCCATTTGTATACACCTGCGGAGCAATGCCGTGATCCGGGGAAGCGGCTGCCAGTACATAGGAAATCAGCACTTCATTATAACCTTTGAGCTGCAGGTTGAGCGTAAAATCATGAACGGGGCTCCAGTGCCAGTATAACACCTCCTCATTTTGGGTATACCAATCCCACTCTACCCCCTTCCATAAGGTATCTGCTTTATCAGCCAATGATTTTTCGGCATCAGTACCATTTTTAAAGTATTCCTTAACACAGATAAGACCCTGAACCAGAAAGGCAGTTTCGACCAGATCTCCCCCGTCATCCATGGGACTAAAAGGTTTTACATTGCCCGTATTACCGTCTAACCAATGTGGCCATGCGCCATGAAAGCGATCGGCAGATTCCAAAAAACCAAGGATTTGATTCAACCTTTCCGTAGCTTGTTGCCTTGTAATAAAATTGCGCTCTATACCTACAAGGATGGCCATAAGGCCAAAACCCGTGCCTCCAATGGTTACCGTATGCGGGTCGTTGGACGGATCGCCCGGATGGTATCGTTCCCGGGCAGCCCCGGAGTTACTCTCTGCAAAATCCCAAAAATATTTGAATGTTTCCCGCTGCACCAGATCCAGTATCTCGTCATCCGTCAGAACTTCTGTCGCCGGCTCATCAGGTTTGTCCGGCACCTGATTATCAGGTTCAGAACTTTTCGAACATGAAAAAAATACTACTATGAGTGATATAAGAAGTATTTTACTTCTATGCTTTTTGTTCAACATCTATGTTATTTAAATTAATCATTATCCCTTTTTATAGCTAAATATTGTTGGACTATCGTTATTATTCGTGATCAGAATATACTGTTTGTCTTTTCCTTTAATCAAGGCAATGCTTCTGCTGTCATAAGGAACCTGAAAGCCGTTTTTGAAAGGAGGGACAGGTTTATAGTTATTTGTACCATCTCCCATAAGAACGCTTCCTATTCCCGAATCATAGCGAACCGTTTCAACCTCAGTTGAATAGTGATTCCCGACTACCATAATATCTTTATTACCATCGTTATCAAAATCTTCAATGACAGACGATTTAATTGGGAAGACCTGTGCCTGAACAGCTAATGGTTTACGGACTAACCGGCTGCCGTTATTGATCAAAATAATACTTTCAAAGTTACTGACCTCGTATGCTATGGCATTATTTAATTCCTGCTCAGGTAAAATATCGGCCAGGTTCGCCGAAGCAAAACTATTGTAATCCTTAAATTTTTTAGAAATAAAAGGCATTTGCTGACTCGTACATTCTCTCCCTCTTACCGGAACATAATCATCTTTATAAAAATTTGCCAGGACGATATCATTGGTGCCATTATGGTCAAAATCATTTGCATAGATCTTAAAGGGATGTTCGTGTGAAGCTTTAAATTTATTATTCCTGCCCAGGTTTCCAACGATATAATCATCATCTCCATCATTATCAATATCATTTGCGGTAACTGACCACCACAATCCCCTGGTGTCTTCCAAACCCCATTTTTCCGAACTATCCGTAAATACGCCTTTTCGATTTTCGAGCAGAACTATCCGCATCCATTCGCCTACCACCATCAAATCCTCATCACCATCTTTATCAATATCGGTAAAAACGGCATCGGTTACCATCCCGATATTTTGTAGGTCAGGAGCTGTCGTGGAGGTTGAATCTGTATATTTTCCATTTTCATTGATAAGTATATAGCTGCTTGCCGGGAAAAGGTATTTGCCGGCAATGAGACGTGTACCTATAAAAAGATCGAGGTCACCGTCCGCATCGATGTCCGATGCTTTTACGCATTGTGAACTTGTATAAATATCCGGTAACGCGGTTGCATCTTTTTTAAATTCACCCTTGCCATTATTGAGGTATATTCTATCTTTTAGCAGAGGCGATCCGTCCGGAAATTCATTTCCCCCGCTGGTCACAAATAAATCCATGTCATTATCTCCATCAACATCCAGAAATAAACAGCCTAAGTCTTCTGAATCCTTGTCTGCTTCCCAGGTTTGCGAAGAACTTTTAATAAATGAGCCATTCTCTTCTTGCAGGTAGAGCATACCACTCTGACCGCTGGCTCCACCCAAAAAAACATCTTCCAACCCGTCCTGGTTAACATCCGCTACAGCTGCAAACGGGCCGTTTTGGGATAATTTATAAGGCAGCAGTATTTCTCTGGAAAAATCATCAAATTCATTCTCTTTATGAACAAATTGAATGCCCAAATCAGAAGCCGGGATGTGGGTAAAAAGGCTGTTTGTTGAATCTGATTTTTTTTCTGCCAATTTTGATTTTGCATATTTGGCAAGTAAGGTTGAATTGGCTTTAATGTCATGAAAACGGGATATTTTTCCATCCGGCCAAATAACTTCAACATCCTCGATTTTCGTGTCTTTGCCGAGGCCAAAAAACACACCGGGCTCCACTGAGGAAAAATAGCCCCTGGTTACGGTGTTTTCGGCAATTTGTGTTTTGCCATTGTTTTTTATGATCACTCTAGACCCATAGCCGAACGTATTATTTTCAGAGCCTTCAAATTTAATCTTCAGGTAATTGCCGGTTGCCTTGTTTTCGTAAACAAATGCCGGCGCATCCATATTATTGATGACAATGTCCAAATCCCCATCGTTATCCAAATCCCCATAAGCGATGCCACTGGAAAATCCAGGGGTATCAAACCCCCATTCCTTTGATACCTTTTCAAATTCCAGGTCTCCATTATTCTTAAAAATATAATTGGCAAGTGGGGAAGAAGGCGCTTGTTTGCTCAGGTTAAAAATGGAGGTAGAACCACTTGCAAGCTGCTGATAGGCCCCGGTTAAAAAATCATTGTTCCGAAAATCTTTTTTGATTCCGTTTGTTACTATGATATCTTTCCAGCCATTATTATCCAGATCAACGAAAAGTGCGCTCCAACTCCAATCTGTCTTGGCAATTCCGGCCAAATTACCCACATCATAAAAATTTCCCATGCCAGAATTAATTTGCAGGGTATTGAACATATATTGGTAATGTTTTCCCCATTTCACTAAAAGTTCAAAATTTTCTGAACTCATGGACCCCATATTGGTTTTGGAGCGATAATGATCTTCGGCAGCCATATCAAGGGTCATTAAATCTATAAATCCATCATTATTAACGTCTCCGGCATCACTCCCCATGCTAAACTTGGAAATATGTTTAAATTTTTGGTCAATAACGTTTTGAAAGGTTCCGTCGCCGTTGTTATAATACATCATGTCCGGCTCATCATAGTCATTGGTTATATATAAATCCATCCATCCATCATTATTAAAATCGGACGCACAAACACTTAAACCATGGGCCAGTGTGTTCGGTATTCCGGCGTTTTCGGAGGCATCACGATAATTGCCATTTTCGTTTTTATATAGTTTATCGGTATGGAATACTTGTTGACTCCTGGGTATTTTATAGCGACTAAATAACTTGGGGTCAGGAGGTTGGTTGACCTGGTACATATCCAAATCACCATCATTATCCATATCAAAAAACACTGCTTGTGTAGAAAAGCCGGCATCAGCAAGTCCATATGACATCGCAGATTCCGTAAACGAAAGGTCTTTGTTATTAATGTATAATTGGTTTGTCCTGTCATTGGGATTCATGGACTCCCCATTTCTGCTAATGTAGATATCTAAGTACCCATCCGCATTTGCGTCTGCCATAGTTACCCCCCAGGACCAACCTGAGTTTTTTGCTACTCCGGACGCTTGGGTTATATCTTCAAATTTGAGACCCCCTTTATTGAGGTATAGGCGGTCACTAACCATGTTGCCACAGAAAAATACATCAGGTAGTCCATCGTTATTAATATCGCCTATGGCTACTCCTGCACCATTATAAATCTGGCTGTAATTAAAATGATTTATATTTTCTGATTCGCGAATGGCATTATTAAAGTCAATTCCGGTTTGTGCACTATCCAGTAACTGTAAATAACCGGTCAATTCGCCGGGATTCAGGTCGCGTTGTTTATTGCACGATATCAATGAAATCGCGATTACAAAACACGCAACCGTACCATATTTTATTTTAAGGATCATCTGCCTTTTGGATGCATCTTTTTGTTCTTTTAATATTCCCATCCTATACAACCTTTCTTGCGAATACTATTTTGATCCTTCCCCAGGCTTTCAGAATTTTTGATCGGTTTGATCCTTAATAAGTGCCATTATTTTAACACGGTCAGGGAACATGATCAAATAAGCCTATGAATTTACAAAAACCCTTTCCAGTTTAACCAACCACTGGCTGATCTACCTGGGTCATCAAGGTGTTTGCACCGTAAAGTCCAATTTCTTCAAGCCTCTTTGTACATCTTCATTTTTCATAAATAACTTCCATAAAAGACCTGTGCGGTAGTTTTCGATCATTACCGGAATAGGTCCCTGATCAATTGCCAGGTACCTTGGCACGAACCAATTGTCCTGAAAGCTGAAGGCATCATAAGGGCCGTATATTCCAATTAACGAATCATGGTTTTGATAAAGGTTCCTGAGCATTTGCATGCTCTCGCGGGGTGTATAGGGAAAAGAGGATAACGCCGCGGTAGGAGAGATGACGCCAAGATCTTCACCTGGCCTGTGTCCGGAGTAGCCATTTAAAGAATAACTGGAGGTCAACCCCCAGATGCGTTCGCCATATCCTTTAAAATTTTCAGGGTTGGCCACTGCGTATTTGTAATGAATTTTAGCCTGGTTTTGGGTAAGCTTCCAATAATCCGCATAACCATCTGACAAGCCTTGCGGGTTCAGGCCCAAATATGAATAATGAGCCCAGAATAAAGGGCCTACCGGAGCATCATCGTGTTCAAAATAATTAAGCACCAGATCTTCATCATAGAACTGTTCTTTCGATGCAATTGCCCCATCCAATGCCCACCCTTTGTGGTATACGGATTCTTTAATAGCATGCGTTGGCGATGAAGCCGCCAACACATACATAATTAAACACTCATTGTAGCCTCCAACAGGAAAATTCATCTCCCATCCATAATTGGGCGACCAGTGCCAATATAAAACATCTTCCCCTCCTTTGGTATACCAATCCCATTCTACCTCTTCCCATAGTTTTTGAATCTTATTGCACAAAGCTACTTCCTGTTCATTCCCATTTTCAAAATATTCCTTAACTGTCAATAATCCCTGGATCAAAAAGGCAGTTTCAACCAGATCGCCACCGTCATCCTTCTTACTAAAAGGGTATACCTTTCCCGTTTCACCATCAATCCAGTGTGGCCAGGCACCATGAAAACGATCTGCCTTTTCCAGGAAGTCAGTTATTTTGACAAATCTATTTAATGCCTGTTCCCTGGTAATAAAGTTTCTTTCTATACCCACCAGAATGGCCATTAAACCAAAACCGCTGCCACCTGTTGTTACCGTGTTTTTGGGTGACGTAGGATATATATTGTCCATATGGAGACGCTCACGCGCCAGTCCTGAATTGGGTTCGGCACCATCCCAAAAATAATTGAACGTTTGTTTCTGTATTGAATCGAGGAGTTGATCATCAGTAAGATCCTCCTCACGATGGGATTTATCGGTATGCTTATCCTCCTTTTTACCTGTATTGCAGCTTAAGAAAAGCAACAGGAAAGGTAGGATCACTGCTATTATTTTATTTGAGTTTGCCGGCATACATTAAAACCTATTTAGAAAATTTAGCTGCATTCCTTTTAAAGAATGCAGCTTAGGAAAACTACTTAAACTTAACTAACAAATGGTAGTCAGACGCCAGTCAGATCATGCATTCAATTCCGGAGCCTGCTAATTTTTCTATTCCAGCATAAGAGCCTGGATCTCTTCCTGTGTAAGCGCTTTATCAAAAAAGTATAATTCATCAAGAAAACTAAGGTCTGATAAATGCCCCCATTCTGTAAATCTTGGCGCGCCGGACATAATGGAAATAACATCTGCGCCGGTCCAGTCAAGCCCGGTAAAGGATCCGGTGCTTACCACTTCTCCATTGATATAGACCGTTGCCTCCGTTGCCCCTATACTAATTGCCAGGTGTGCCCATTCCCCTGCCGGAATAGCGGCGGCAGCCCCACCGTCAAACCAATTGTCTGTACCGGTACCTATATTGAGTTTAAGCACCTGATCTCCACCCACATCTTCCCGGAATAACCGAATTCCGGATGACCTGTCATTCTGAATATCAGGATAGCCGGCATTGGCAACATCTTCAGGGCTGATCGCCAGAATACCCGCCCGGTCGGGGACGGGGTTTAACTTATACCACATGGCAGCACTGAATTCCGGGGTAGTTAGCCCATCAGACGGGAAGGTCAGGTAAGAGTCTGCAGCTCCTGCATAGGAATCGGACCCTACCTTACCCTCCCCTGAGAAACCGGGGGTTCCTGCAACTGTTGCCGCAACATTTTGAGCTTTATTGACATTGTCACCATCAAATGGCATATACAAAGTTGCTCCGAAGTACGGTGGTGTAACCTCCCCACCAAATACATCACCAACTTCTTCAGCAGATAAGGCCTTATTAAAGAATCTCAATTCGTCCAAACTGCTGAGATCAGATAGATGACCCCATTCTGTAAACCTTGGTGCCCCGGACATTATGCTAATAACATCACAACCAGACCAATCAAGCCCCGGAAACGGCCCCGTGCTGACAGCCACCCCGTTTATATATACGGTTGCCTCTGCGGCCCCAATACTTATTGCCAGATGCGCCCATTCACCTAATGGTATTGCCGCAGCAGCACCTCCGTCAAACCAGTTGTCTCCGCCTGAACCGATATTAAGTTTTAGAACCTGCTCACCACCCACATCTTCCCGGAACAACCTGATTCCGGAGGATCTATTATTTTGAATATCAGGATAAGCCGGATTGGCTGTATCTTCCGGACTAATGGTCAGTATACCGGCGCGATCCGGTATGTTGCTTAATCTAAACCACATACTGGCACTGAACTCAGGGGTGGTTAATCCATCTGATGGATATGTTATATACGAATCGGCGGCACCCATATAGGCGCCTGATCCTTCATAGGCGTCACCAGTTATTTCAGGCGACCCAACCGGGGTAGCCGCTATATTGCCAACCAGATTTACAAACCCATTATCAAAAGGCATATAGAATGATTCGCCGGGATATTGGGGAATATACGGATTAGCCTCATTGATCATAGCCTGAATATCAGCTTGTGTGAGGGCTTTATCGAAGATACGGAGCTCATCAATAGGGCTCTCCTCTGATAAATGTCCCCATTCCACAAACCTGGGAGCTCCGGAACCGATAGAAAGCAAATCAGTACCTGTCCAATCCAGTCCGGGGAAAGCCCCCTGGCTCACGACCTGCCCATTGATATACACGGTGGCCTCCGATGCGCTCATACTTATTGCCACATGTGCCCATTCACCCAATGGCAATGCAGCAGCGGCACCGCCGTCGAACCAATTATCCCCACCAGAACCAATATTTAACTTGAGAACCTGCTCCCCACCTACGTCTTCCCTGAACAACCGGAAGCCACTCGACCTGTTATTCGGATTACCAGGATTTACGGCATCTTCCGGGCTAATTGTCAATATCCCGGCCCTGTCCGGAACCGCAATGGTATTTATCCAGAAAGTAGCGCTAAACTCCGGATTTAAAAGCCCATCTGTTGATTTGGTTAAATACGAATCAGGGGCACCCTTATATGCATTGGTACCCGCAATACCGGAACCTGCAAATCCTGGTGTCCCAACCTCCTCCGCCAATTTTCCATCAACCAGATCCCTGTAGTCACCATCAAAAGGCATGTATAGGATTTCACCATCATATGTGGGAGTGTATGGGGGCTCTTTACTGAAATTAACTTCCGCAGAGGTAGATTTACCATTAACATCGGTAGATGTTACGGTTATTTTATGGCTTCCGTTTGCTACCGCGTCATAGGTAAAGGTTTCGGTGATGTGACGTGGATTGCTGAAATTATCCAAATTTGCAATCTCCGTTCCGTCCAAATCAATTGATATTTCATCGACAAGATTGTCATCTTTAACTTCAAATTCTATATCCACTGATGTGACCTCATCAAAAACCTTAATGGATGACCCTTCTTCAGGAGAAATAATGGTTACTATGGAAGGATCCAATTCATAAATTCCGAATCCGGGTTTGTCTAAATTCTGGCAACTCGTAATGGCCAGCGCGGTCAGGAGCGCATAAGCCACCGTTTTAATTAAATGAATCCTATTTTTCATACCTGTTTTTTTTTGGACACTAATTAGTAATTTGGATTTTGTACCAACACCCCATTCGACTGATCGATTGCCGTTTGTGGGATTGGATACCACTCATTCCTTGCTTCATAGCCTAAGTCCCCCAACATGGCCGGTGCATCGCCCCAGCGAACCAAATCGTAGAAACGCTCCCCTTCCATTGCCAGTTCAATTCTCCTTTCATGCTTGATAGCTTCTAATGTAGCTGGAGTTATGTCTGGTAACACATCCGCACCATCCCTTGCCCTGGCTCTTACCTGGTTTAAATAGGCTGTGGCAATGGCTGTTTGTCCAGTTTGAATAGCAGCCTCAGCAGCCATGAGGAGCACATCGGCATACCGGAGTATTTTTATGTTCTCCCAAAGATTGAACCGTAAGCTGAATCTCGCCCGGTCAGCCGCTTCCGTATAGGCTTTTTTGTTCCAATACAACTGGTCAAGCGGGGGAGTCCCGGGTAAGACGCCACCCCCATAACCCCCATCATCTTCACCCGAGACCAGGATAGTGTGGTTTTCCCGGGGATCATCCGGTTCGTAAGCATCCACCAAATTTTGTGTGGGGACGTTAAATCCCCATCCCAGGTCCCAGGTACCTGTACCTCTTACACCCTGTGATTGGTAATACGAATTGCCAAATTCCTGGCCTGTTTCCGTTACTAATTGTTGAATTTCAAAGATGGCTTCCACGGTATTGTTACCGTCTATCCCAAATAATGTTTTATATGAAGGTTCTAATGCATAAACCCCTGAATTGATAACTTCCTGACTTTTTTCCAATGAAGCGGTATAATTTTCCTGATATAGGTAAAGTTTAGCCATCAGCCCATCAGCAAATCCCTTTGTAGCCCTTCCAACATGAATAGAGGGCCAGGTTAAAGGCAGGTTCGCGCTTGCATACTCGAGGTCTGCTTCAATGAAAGCATCCACTTCGGCTTCGGTAGATTTTGGGTTGTTCCCATCTGTTACGTCTGTTATCTTTTCAGCAACTATTGGAACCTCACCATAATCCCTTCTTAAATCAAAATAGAGAAATGCCCTGATCATCCTGGCTTCTGCCATATTTACCATAGTGCCACTATCAGTCAACCCGGAAACTTCGATGGCATCGATTAGATCATTACAGGCGTTAATTACCTTATAGTGATCATTCCAGTTTTCATTATTAAAGCCACTGTCAATTGTATAATTAAATTCATTGAAATCAGCTCCCCCCTGTGCCTGGTCGCCTGCCGAGCTACCCTTGGCAGCATCATCTGAACGAATACTTTGAAACCAATATCTCGTCCAGTTAGAAACCCCGGAATCCCTTAGCTGCCCATACAATCCAAATGCATCTGCTTCAAAACCACCTGTCGTAAGATCCCCTACAGTTGCAACCCCCAATGGCTTGGTGTCCAGGAGTTCGCTGGTACAGGAATTGCCAGATGATAAGATAAGAAGTGCACCTAACCCATACTTTATAATGAAGAATGCATCTTTTTTCATATTACAATACTTTAATTCTTAAATTCTATTAAAATGTTACACTAAATCCTAAACTCGTTATTACGGGTATAGGGTATCCGCCGTTATCAATACTGAACTCGATGGGGGTCCCGCCGGCTTCAGGTGTAAATCCGGAATTGTGTTTCCAGGTATATAAGTTTTGGGCATTGAGGTATAATTTCATATTTGAAATATCTTTGCCATTAATTGTCAGTGGTTTAAAAGTGTACGCCAATTGGACATTCCTGAGTCTTACATAGCTCCCATCTTCGATATTATAAGTAGAGTTCAGTTTGTTATACCCAGAGGCTTCCGTCAACCTTGGCTCCCAGTTCGAAGTCCCGCCTCCGATCCATCTGTCTTCCCTTGCAGCCCGGTAGTTGAATTGGGCAAAGGTACTTCCATTGCCCCAGTTTCGCCATATCTCATTCCCGTAAACCCCTTGTACATCTATATCAAGGGAGAGGTTCCTATAGGCAAGATTCACACTTGCACCATAGGTGAAATCGGGTGTAGGGTTGCCTATAACGGTCCTGTCATCTTCAGTTATAACGCCATCACCATCAACGTCCCTGTATTTAAAATCTCCGGGGGCATATTCTCCCAAAGTACTTGGGGGAGAGTTCTGAATATCCAGATTCGACTGGTAGAGCCCCTCCACTTCATATCCAAAGAAAGAACCGATCGGGAATCCTTCGCTTGTACGGGTCGGTCCGGCAAAAAGTTCAAAACCGGGTTCCACAACCGAATTTACGGTGTTATCCACGGTCGCCAGATTCGCGCTAAGTGAATATCGAAAATCCGCCCCGGCCTCATCGGTCCAGGTTGTTGAAAATTCAAACCCCTTATTTTCGATTTCCCCGGCATTGGTATAAAATCGCTCACTGCCCCTTGTCACAAAAACCAGCAGATCCTTGGTTAACTTATTATAGTAGGCCGCTTCAAACCGTAACCTGCTATCGAAGGTTGCAAGTTCAAACCCCGCTTCATAGGAAGTAATGGTTTCCCATTTTAGGTCATTCGTGTTCCTATAGGCCAGAACATAAGCCGGGATTACACCTTGCGGATTACCCAGCACCGCAGAAGCCCCTAATTGATAATTGGGCAGGTAAGGGTAATTTACGGCGTTATATTGATTCCCCAATTCTCCATAAGAACCCTTGATCTTTAAATAATTTATGGCGCTGTTCTCCATGAATTTTTCCCTGCTCAGTTCCCAGGCTGCACCCAATGACCAAAAATTCTGAGCCCTGGTTTCTTTTGGTAATTCAGAAGAAGAATCCCTCCTGAACGACCCGTTCAGGATATATTTGCCCTGATAATTATATAATAGCCGGAAAAGGCCCGATGTAGTGGCCCTATCCCATTGTGCGGAATTGGAAATCCGTGTATCCTGATCCCCAAAAGGGAACACGTTTAAATACCACCACCTTGGATCGTTCGGAATAGGATCCCCCCCAGCAAGCTGCCTAACCGAACCATTGATATTTTCTAAATATTCCTGGAAGGTGGTATAGCCCAATAATGCTGTGATACCATGATCCCCAATATCTTTCGTGTAGGTTAACAGGTAGTCCTGCTGGAAATCCTGTTTGGTATTATTGTATTGCGAAACACTGGTTAATATTTGCCCTGAAAAATTGGCAACTTCATCACTTTCCGCAACATATACCGGCGTTAGGGGAGAATATCCTCTGCCTTTTTGGATTCCATAATTGCCCATATAGGCTGTTCGGAATGTGAAGTCCTTTAAGAATTTTAATTCCGCAAAGATATTGCCAACAAACCGGTACGTATCATCTACCGTGGTCGGTAGCCTTTCGTTTACCACGAGCAATGGGTTTCCTACCTGTGCTCCGCCAATTGCAATGGGCATTTGATTATATATCCCGTCTGCATTATATGGACTCACTATAGGGGTTGCGATCAGGGCACCCCCAAAATTATAGGGGCTAAAGGGAGGTGGACCAGGCAGATCTGATTTTACTCCATTGATACCAATACCTACTTTAAGGTTATCGGAAAGCTGTATTTCATCATTGACATTAAAGGTGATTCTTTGCAGCTCTTCATTGCGCACAATCCCTTCTTCCTTTAAATAGCCCAGGCCAATACTCAGTTTATTGGTTTCATTGCCGCTTTGAATACTTAAATTGGCATTCTGGACAATGGCACCATCGTTTTTAACCTGATCGATCCAATCGGTATTGCCATTGAACAGGTTATATGAACCATATGGTTCCAAACCATCGTTAACCAATCGTTCATCATATAATGTTTTAAACAGATCGGCATCGGCCAGATCAGGTTTCCCAGTGATGTACTTAACACCTGTTGAGGCTGAAAAAGTGACACTAAGTGCTCCTGCCTTTGCCTTTTTGGTGGTAACCAGTATCACACCATTTGCTCCCCTTACCCCGAATATGGCCAACGAAGATGGGTCCTTTAACAACTCTATAGATTCAATGTCGTTTGGATTGATATAGCTGATATCCTCACTGAAAATTCCATCAACGACGTATAAGGGCTTGGTTTGATTTCTACTAACGGTTCCCCTGATGCGAATATCGGGTTCCTGCCCGGGCTGTCCCGAGTTAACGACCGATAAACCAGCGACCTTCCCCTGCAGGGAAGCAACCGGGTTGGCGTTGGGCTTGTCTGCAACCACATCGCCCTCAACCCTGACAATTGAACCAGCGAGATCCCTTTTTTTAGCTGTTCCGTACCCAACTACGACAACTTCATCCAAAGCCTGCGCATCTTCAGAGAGGGTAATATTGATCGTTGTCTGGCCATCCACGGGAATTTCCTGGGATGTGTAGCCGATATAGCTGATTGCCAAAGTGCCATCTGCCGGTACGTTAACCAGGGTGTAGTTCCCGTCAAAATCCGACTGGGCCCCTGTGGTGGTACCCATAAGGACGATGCTGGCCCCGGGCAGGGGCTCACCGGCCGCATCGGTAATGGTCCCTGAGACAGTGATATCCTGTTGAGCAAAACCGGAGAACTGGAAAAGCAAAAAAGATATTAGCAAGAAATCGTAGCGTATTTTCATAATTGTTCAAGGATTGCGTTAGGTTTTTATTAAGATATCAAATAAAACAACCTTTTGGAGTAATTTTAGTACATAATAACTACATCAATCACTTATACCTATAAAAATAGTATTAACCGGGGTTTTGCTGTAGAAAAAAGAGAGATCAATTGGCAATATTTAACATTATGAAGTAGTAATGATGTAATTCCCTTCCTGCCAACAGGGTAGATCGCAGCACTGTTCACTTCTGTTATTTCAACATAATCAAAAAATTTGAGATATTCTGGCTTGCTGTGAGAGACAATTTTTTTCGAAGCCGATACCGGTGAATTTCCACACCCCGGTTGGTGATTCCCATCAGGGGAGCGATCTCCTTTGTAGACAGGTTCATTTTAAGATAGGCACACAGTTTGAGATCTTTGGATGTTAGGTTTGGGAATCGTTTCAGCAGTGTATCAAAAAAATCCTCGTGCAGCTCCTTGAAATTCATTTCAAAACGTTTCCAGTCTTCCGCGTCTTCCATAGAACTGTTTAATTTTTTCATAAACATGCGATATCGCTGCTGGTTCTGAAACTTATCCTTGTTTATGATCAGCAAATTTTTTAATTCCAGGATCATTTCATTTTTCCTGGCGACATTCATAGTGCTGCTCGCAAGTTCCTTTTGTTTTAGCCTGATCTCTTTGGCCAGTTTTTCTTTTTCAATCCGTGCAAGTTGTTCTTCCTGTTCCCGGTGTAGTTTTGCTATAAGCCGATTATGTTTTTTTTGGAGTTTCCGCCGGTTAAACCATCTCAGGTAAAACAATAACAACACCAAAAGCAAAACATAGCCCGCAATACTCCAGGCAGACAGGTACCAGGGTGCCGTTATCTGAAACGATAGCGCCAGCGGTTCGGATTTTTGGTTCTCTGTGTTTACCGTGGCTATTTGTAGCTCATAGTTTCCAAAAGGAAGGTTTTGAAACTGGATGACGCCCTGGCTGGTATACGCGGCTTTTTCTGCCGGACCGGATAATTCATAGTAATATCGTGGCATTACCTGCCTGGCCGAGGAAACCTTGAATTGCAGGTCTTGTGCATTCCTGTACGGAATCCGAAAAGCGGTATCGACGAGGGTATAGGCCTTCTCCTCGTCCCGGAAACCACTAAACCGTGGTTTATGCAATTCGAAGCTTTTCACTTTCTCTCTCAACAAGGGAAGGTTCAGCTTCGCAAAGCCATCCACCAATGTTATTAAATAAGTGGAATCATTTTGTTTTATTACCTTCTCAGATTCCGGTGCCAGACGCTCCTGAAGCGGCTTATCGGCAAGGACCGTGCGATCCGATTTCAGGTCTGTCTGGATCACCTTTTTGGAACCATCATTGTTCACAAACCAATAGGAACCATCATCAAAATACAAGAGGTCCGTATTTCTATAGGCCTGAAATTCTTCGAATATCCCTATGGTGCCCGGGAATGGGTCGTATTTATACCATTGGCCGGCACTTTGCAGCACGATCTGGTTTTTAATGTTGTACAACTTGACATTATAAATATTTGGCAGTTCCCCGGTGCTGAAGACTTCCCTGCTTACAACGGAATCCTTGCCTTTATTCAGTTTAATCCTGTAAAGGCCCTTATAGGGGTGTGCTGCCCATAGGGTTTCGGGGTCTTCAAAACACAGGTACTTAACCGGGAATGGAAACCCGGCTACAGGTCTTGCTTCCCATTGCCCGTTTGTATCCCTGTCATATTTTGCGATCCCGGTATAGGTCCCCTGCAAAAAAGAAGCGCCTGCTTCCGGTATCTTCACGATCTGATATCCACCCGCGATCCCGGATATAAGCTTTAATTGATCGCCTTCAATCCTGAAGGTTCCGGAATTGTGCCCGCAAAAAAGGTCCCCGTCAATAACCTCGAGGTCCCAAACATGCCCCTGGGAGCCTTCCACAAATTCAAGCTGGTTCTCCCTGAAAAAGTATATTCCTGTATTGCTGCCCATATAGAGGCTGCCCCTATGGAAAGCCAGGTCATATACCGTTCCCACCACCCCCGTATAATCTATAAAATATGTGAGGGGATTGTTGAGCTGCACCCTGTCCACACCATTGTCGAGCCCTAACCATAACTGGTCCCGGAACTGTAGCATGGACAATATAGTGTTGTTCTGCAACCCGCCTTCCCGGTTGAGTACCTGGTAGGTGCCTGTTGCCGGGTCGTACAGATAAACTCCGTTTTTAATGGTCCCAAAGGCAATTTTACCATTGCTCAATCGCAGTACCTGATTCAACTGGAACCGCTTTAACTCATCGTTGATAGCAGCATCGAGGGGATGCAGCTGCCCATTGTTCAATATATAACACCCATTGAGCTTTGTGCCTATGAGCAAGCCTTCCGGGATGAGGTCCATATCAATTACGATCTTTCCATCCAGAACCTCATGTTCCCCGTAGGGTATGAGTTCTCCCCCGCTCAGCCAGTACAGTTTTTCATGGCCTGCCGCTACCAAAACCTTATCCTGATACACCTCCATATAACTTACTACCATAGGAGGGTCCACGATCGTTATAGCATCGTCCTTGTATTCATAGATCCCCGAGAAAGATCTGAATAAAATAGCATCTTTATAGGGCAAAATCTGCCAGAATTCCTCACTGGTAAAAACATGGTCCCGGATAAGGTGGGTTAAGGATGTATACTCCAGTTTCCCGAAGTCATTCTTCGTCCAATACCCAAATTCTTCATAGGATCCGGTATAGATGCGGCCTTTGATGACTGCAACCGAACGGAGGGTAGTATTATGCGGCAATTTATACAATGTCCATTCCTCCCCGTTAAAATGTAACAAACCATTATTGTTAGCTACATACAATTCGCCGTCATCATCGCTGGCAAGGCTCCAGTTCTTGCTGGCGGCTTTGTATTCAAAGATCTTATAACTCTGGACAGGAGGCAGGAGGACCTGGCATGAAAGTCCGAAAGGCAGTAGCAGCAGGAGAATGATATAACCCAGTTTTTTCATGCCTTATAGTTGTGGCCCCGTGGAGGCAATGACCGGGGTAATATACAAAAAACAAAAACCCCTCTGCCTTCTGAGAAAAAGGTGCTGAACTGTAAACAGCCGGATCACAACACGCAAGAAAAAATCCTCTAAAAGCTTCGCTGCAGTGTACCCATAGCCATTTCTATACAGGTTGACAGCCAAGGAAGGGTGTATAAACAGTTTTTTCCCTAGGTGATAGCCGAATAATTGGCTAATTTCAGGTTCTCCCCCGAGTACAGCAGCAGTATGAGAAACCTCCTCTATATAGCATTACTTTGGTACGGCATCTTCCTAACCTGGCAAACCCAGGCCCAGGATACGGTAGCAGGGATCAACAGCTCGGCGGCATCCCCCTTATTTCGCGAACAGAAAGCCCTGCTGCTAAAAATGAGGTTTTCCAACAAGGAACTCAGAAAGAATACGAACGACAGCACCTATAGTAATTCAATGCTGTATTTTAACAGGCAGGGGGCCGCCTGGGATTCGATGCCGATTAACCTCCGGGCAAGGGGAAACTTCCGGCGTGATAATTGTTACTATGTGCCCCTTAAAATGAAACTGGACCATGAAAAGGCCCTGGGCACTGAATTTGAAGGCAACCAGAAGATCAAGGTGGTGCTGCCCTGTCTGACAAACCGGGATGCGAATGACTATATTCTTAAAGAATATATGGCCTATAAACTCTATGAGATCATTTCCCCCTATCATTTCAAGACCCGGCTGGCCCGTATCGAATTTATAGAAGAAAGGGGCTCCCGCGAGAAGCGCCACAACCTGAAAGGGATCCTGATCGAGGATATTGAAAATGTGGCAGCACGTGTAAACGGAAAAGAAATGGAAAGGTTGGTTCATCCCCTGCAACAGGAACCCGTATCCTCACTGCACAATTCATTTTTCCAGTTTCTCATAGGCAATACCGACTATTCCACCAAACAGCAGCATAATGAGAAATTGTTGTTTATCAATAACAGCTTCGTATGCATTCCTTATGATTTTGACATGTCCGGTCTCGTCAATGCAGAGTATGCATTTGTTGCCAATATACAGAACATGCCCCGCAAGATCACGGTTGTGACGGAGCGGTTATACAAGGGTTATCAACGGGATGCAGCGATCTTGGAGGAAGTACGGCGAGATTATCTCAGGCACAAGCCAGAGATGATCCGCGCGGTAGCGTCTCTCAAAGACCTGTTTAACAGCCCACGGCAATATTCAGAGGCCCGGGATTATGTTGAAGGGTTTTTCAGGATCCTGGAGGATGATAAAAAATTCAACGCTTATATTGCAACTAAGGGGCGGCTAAAATAACCCTCATGTTTCCTAGACAAATATTTGTACATTGAACCCGGAATAACATCTTATACCGATCCCTAAATGACTCCAGGTTTACCCTTTATACATGAAAATTTTTTACTCGAAAACAAATATGCGGAAGACCTGTATCAAACGTATGCCCGTAAAATGCCCATTATTGACTACCACAATCATTTGACGCCGGGCGATATAGCCAATGATACCATTTTTGCGAATATCACCAAAGTCTGGATCGCCGGAGACCACTACAAATGGCGAGCCATGCGTACCCTGGGAGTAGATGAGCACTTTATAACCGGAAATGGCTCGGATAAAGAGAAGTTTGATAAATGGGCTGAATCCGTACCGTATACCCTGCGGAACCCACTGTATCACTGGACACATCTGGAACTGGCGCGCTATTTTGATATCCATGAACTACTCGACAAAAATTCGGCAGACGCCATCTACCACGAAGCTTCCGGCAAATTGAACACTGAGGCTTACAGCTGCAGGAAGCTATTGACTAAAATGAACGTTGAAGTGCTCTGTACCACCGAAGACCCCATCGACAGGCTGGAGCACCACCAAACGATAGCAGAAAGCGGCTTTAAGACCAGGGTAAGCACTGCTTTCAGGCCGGATAAGTCAATCCTGATCCAGGACCCTGCCTATAACGATTATCTGGACCGACTGGAAGAAGCAGCCAATATCAGTATCAGTTCCTATGATACTTTATGCGACGCGCTTAGATCCAGGATATCCTATTTTAACCGGCATGGGTGTAAACTATCGGATCACGGGTTGAACCATATGTATTATGAGCCGGCTTCCTCCCCTGTAATAGCCTCTATCTTTCTGAAAAAAAGAAACAGACAGGTTTTAACCGGCATGGAAGCAGCGCAGTTTCAAAGTGCGTTGCTCCTATTCCTTGCTGAAACATATCATGAAATGGGCTGGGTGCAGCAATTTCACCTTGGGGCACTCCGGAACAACAACAGCAGGATGAATAGCGAATTAGGCCCGGATACTGGTTGGGATTCCATAGGCGATTACCCACAGGCCGAAAAATTATCAAAATTTTTAGATGCACTCGATTCCCGGGATAAACTGGCGAAAACAATACTTTACAATTCCAACCCGGGGGACAATCCTGTACTGGCCACTATGGTTGGTAACTTTAACGATGGCAGCATCCGGGGCAAGGTGCAGTTTGGCTCTGGCTGGTGGTTCCTCGACCAGAAGGACGGCATGGTTCGCCAGATGAATGACCTGTCTAATATGGGACTTATAAGTTGCTTTATAGGAATGCTGACAGACTCCCGGAGTTTTCTGTCTTTCCCAAGGCATGAATATTTCCGTCGGGTGCTCTGCAACCTCTTCGGACAGGAGATTGAACGCGGAGAGCTGCCTGCGGAAATGGAGTGGATCGGGAAAATTATCCAGGATATTAGTTATTATAATGCAAAAGCCTATTTTAATTTTTAACAGGGAGCAGATCCCAGTATAATTTATACGCTTTGAATACACCGGATTATCATACATTATTTCCTGTTATGGGATATTATCCCGTTTCAATCCTTAACCCCCAAAAAGCAGTCCCATGAGATATTGCAGGATTCTGAGCCTGGGTTTGCTGGCACTTGTGGTATTGCAGGGATGCCAAACCGATAAAAGATCAAGGACCATCCGGCTGGCCCATGGACTGGATGTCAACCACAGCGTGCACCGGGCAATGGTTAAAATGGGGGAAGACCTCCTTCAGCGCTCCGGGGGAAAACTCAAACTGAAAATATATCCCAGCCAACAGCTGGGGACCGAGCGGGAATGCCTGGAATTACTGCAGATTGGCAGCCTGGATATGACAAAGGTCTCTGTAGGGGTCCTGGAAAACTTTGCGCCTAAAATGAAGGTTCTGGGGCTGCCGTTCCTGTTCAGGGACCGGGAGCATTCTTTCCGTGTCCTGGACGGGCCCATCGGGCAGCAGTTGCTCAAAGACGGGGAACGATACTGGCTCAAGGGCCTGGGGTATTATGATGCCGGAAGCCGGAGCTTTTATACCAAGGACAAACCAGTAGAACAACCCGATGATCTGAAAGGCCTTAAGATACGGGTCATGGAAAGCGTCACGGCCGTAGAGATGGTACAGGCACTCGGGGGGTCTCCTACCCCTATTTCCTGGGGAGAACTCTATACCGCTTTGCAGCAGGGCGTCGTAGACGGTGCAGAAAACAATCCACCCAGTTTTTACTTGTCGCGGCATTACGAGGTCTGCAAATATTACTCACTGGACGAACATACCGTCTTACCGGATGTTTTACTGGCTGGTACTCAGTTATGGGACAGGCTTTCGACCGAGGAGCAGGAGTGGCTGCGGGAATCCGTAAAAGAATCAGTACAATACCAGCGCAAATTATGGGCAGAATCAGAGGCGGAAGCCCTGGCAGAAGTGCAAAAAGCAGGAGTAGAGATCCTATACCCGGATAAAGCCCCCTTCTCCCAAAAGGTAACACCGATCTTTGAAGCCTACCGTAATGATAGTGTGATGCAGGATCTGATAGAACAGATCCGGAAAACCTTATAAAAGAGATGCGAAAAAAGATTGACAAAATACTCGCAGCAAGCCTTATACTCATTATGGCCATTATGGTCATCAACGTATTGTGGCAGGTTTTCACCCGGTATGTGCTGGTGGTACCGAGCTCGTTTACAGATGAACTTGCCCGCTACCTGATGATCTGGATCGGCGTTTTGGGGGCTGCCTATGTCTCCGGCAAGAACGGGCACGTGGCAATAACAATCTTGCCTTCACGGGCGAAACCGGCAACACGCAGGAAATTGTCACAACTTGTCAGTATACTGATCATTGCCTTTGTCCTCATGGCACTGGTGATCGGGGGTTCCCGTCTGGTGTACATCTCCTACCTGCTGGGCCAGCAGTCCCCTGCCCTTCAAATTCCGCTTGCAGTCGTGTACCTGATCCTTCCCATAAGTGGGCTCCTGATCATTTACTATAAACTATCAGACCTTTTAAACCGGGAAGTATGATGGAAAGTATTCCTGTACTGGTGCTGGTGATCAGCTTTTTCGGGCTCCTGGCCATCGGGACCCCTGTAGCCTGGAGCATCGCGCTGTCATCCCTGCTGACCATGCTGGTCAGTATCCCGGCCATGCCCGCCTTTACCACTGTTGCGCAGCGGATGGCCACAGGGCTCGACAGTTTCGCGTTGCTCGCCATCCCATTCTTTATCTTATCAGGCGAATTGATGAACAAAGGGGGCATTGCGAACCGGCTGATCGCCTTTGCCAAAACCCTGGTAGGTGCCCTTCCGGGCGGCCTGGCGCTGATCAATATCATAGCCGCCATGCTGATGGGTGCTATTGCCGGTTCGGCTATGGCATCGGCCTCTGCTATGGGCAGCATCCTGGGGCCGGAAATGGAGAAGGAAGGTTACTCCCGTGAATTTGGAGCCGCAGTGAACATTACCTCAGCGACAACCGGACTCGTCATCCCTCCCAGTAACGTGCTTATTGTATATTCCCTTGCCAGTGGCGGGGCATCGATTGCTGCCCTATTCCTGGCCGGGTACTTGCCCGGAATGCTGACCGGACTTTTCCTGATGATCGTGGCATCGCTGTGGGCCCGGAAGAAAGGCTACAGGCTCGGAAAACGAAGCAAACTGAAGGATATTATCAGGACGCTGCTGGACGCCCTGCCCAGTTTGTTCATGCTGGTGGTGGTGATCGGGGGCATTGTCAGCGGTATATTTACCGCTACGGAAGCATCAGCCATAGCCGTTTTGTACAGCCTGCTGCTTGGCTTTTTCTACAGGGAGATAACATTTCGCAAATTACCGCAGATCCTGCTCGATTCCTCCGCCACCACCGCTGTTGTTATGTTGCTGATAGCGGCATCCATGTGTATGTCCTGGGCATTGTCCTATGAAAATATCCCTCAGGATATCAGCACCGCCCTGCTGGGGTTGAGCGACAACAAGATCGTGATCTTACTGATCATCAATATACTGCTGCTTTTGGTGGGCATCTTTATGGATATGACCCCGGCCGTCCTTATTTTTACGCCCATATTCCTGCCTGTTGTAACCCGGCTGGGATTAGACCCGGTTCACTTTGGAATCATCATGGTGCTTAACCTTTGCATCGGCCTCTGTACACCGCCGGTGGGTTCTGTGCTTTTTGTGGGGGTTGGAATCGCCAAAACAACCATTGAAAAGGTATTCCGGCCCCTCCTGCCGTTGTTTGCAGCCATGATCCTTGCCTTGTTCCTGGTAACCTATATCCCACAGCTAAGCCTGTGGCTACCCTCACTTTTCGGATTGTAATATTCGCTGCAATGAATCGATTAAACAGGAAGGATCTCGGGTTGGAACACAGGTACCCCCTGCGGGTCATGCAGTTTGGCGGAGGGAATTTTTTGCGGGCCTTCACGGACTGGATGATTCAGTTGCTTAATGAGCACACCGGTTTTAATGGCGGGGTAGCGGTGATCAAACCTACGGCAAAGGGGGATTACGGGGAGCTGAAAGCGCAGGGGGGGTTATTTACGGTTATCCTGAAGGGATTGGAGCAGGGGGAACTGATTACGGATAAGAAACTTGTGACCTGTGTGGAGACGGTTATTAATCCGTATAAGGACTGGACATCCTACCTGGACCTTGCCCGGGAGGAACAGCTTCGGTTTATCGTCTCGAATACGACGGAAGCCGGCATCCGGTTTGATGCCTCGGATACCATCACTGACGAGCCGCCGGGGGAATTCCCCGCCAAACTGACACGATGGCTGCACTACCGGTTTCAACATTTCCGCGGCGATCCCGGGAAAGGCTGTATTGTACTGCCCTGTGAACTTATTGAGAAGAACGGGGAAGTCCTGAAGGCCACGGTGCTGCAATATTCTGAACATTGGAACCTGGGGGCGGCTTTTACCCAGTGGTTAACCGATGCAAATATCTTTTGTGATACGCTGGTGGACAGGATCGTATCAGGATTCCCAACAGAGGAAAAAGTAGCGCTCTTAAAGGCTCTTGGCTATGAAGACCGGCTGCTGGTCGAAGGGGAGTACTATCACAGCTGGGTAATCCAGGATAAGGGGCTGGTGCAACAGGAACTGCCTGTTGCCGGGTCGGGTCTGAATATAGAGTTTGTGCGGGATTTAACCCCTTACCGGGAACGTAAGGTGCGTATCCTCAACGGGGCACATACCATCATGGTGCCGCTTTCACTATTATATGGTCACGAAACCGTACAGCAGGCCATGGAGGATGGGTTTACTGGGGCTTTTATACGGGATGCCATTTTGGAAGAGGTGATCCCCACCCTGGACATGGACCCGGAAAATTTACAGCTTTATGCAGAAACCATCTTTGACCGTTTCCGGAACCCTTATCTGAAACATGCCTTACAAAGTATCGCACTGAATTCAATAGCTAAATTCCGGGTCCGGGTTCTGCCCGGCATCCTGGAATGTACAATGCGATCCGACAAGCTACCGGTTCACCTGGTGTATGCCTTTGCCTGCCTTATCCGATTATATAAAGGTGATTGGGAAGGACGCCAGTTGCCGTTAAAGGACGACCCCAATATCCTTTCGGAATTCTTACACATATGGGAGGTTGAGAAAGCGGCTGGAGTGGCTGTACAGGTGTTGGGTAAAAAGGAATTCTGGGGCCAGGATCTTAGTAGCGTGCCGCAATTGTCTGAGGGGGTGATACACGCCCTTACCTGCCTGGAACAACAGGGGGTTGTGCGGGGTTTCTCCCATTTCAGGGAAGCGTATCCATAAACCATCCTGTTACAGCTGAAGGCAAATTGCTTTTGTTTAGCTTTACCGCGTTTCCCTGCTGCCGGCGTTTCGGGAAATACCGCGGTTCTGCTATGTAATTTATTTTTTTATTTTCCTAAATATGAGTACCTTATGTTAGCAATCCATCAAAAACTACCGCATTATGGGAAGAATCAAAGTATTGAACAAATGGGCCAATGCCCACACCTATTATGTTTTGGATCTTGTACGCGCAGCATTGGGCGTTTTTCTGATTATTAAGGGGATCGATTTTATGTCGAATATCGCCCAGCTGACAGAGGTGATGAAACCTTTTGAAAACCTGCCGGGAAGCTGGCTGATCATGCACTACGTCATCGGCGCGCATTTCGTTGGCGGATTTTTAATTGTCGTAGGGCTATTAACCCGCTGGGCTGTTTTGATACAACTGCCCATCCTGCTTGGCGCCATCCTGGTAAATTTCCTGGGGGTGATGAATGTATCCAACCTGCTGCTGGCCCTGATCGTTTTTCTGGTCTGTATTTTTTTCCTTTTTTACGGGTCCGGGAAACACTCCGCTGATTATTTTTTAAAAATGCAGAAATAGTGCTCGTGGTGCTGTCAGGTTTTAGCCAAGTCCACAAGGTCCTTTTTCAGGTATTGCCTGACTATAAAACAGTTCCTCCGCTGCTCTCCCCGAGACAATAAAGGATGGACCCTTAGGGTTAATCCAGCTGGTAAGCACGCTGTTGCTATTCGCAACAGGTTTAAAATACATGCCTACCTTACACTGAATAGTAACAATCAAAACCAATCACCAAATGAAAAATCTCATGCTTTTTTCGATGCTTTTTTCTGCCCTTTTCCTGCAGGCCCAGGACATGTACTGGACCAGCTATAATTTTGTAGTTGAACCACAGAATGAAGCGGCAGTGTACCAGCTTGTTGACGATTATTTTAAGGAAAACAAAAAAGAGGGTGTTACGGTTAGGCTTTTTGAAAACCATTTTAACGACAGTGGTAACGAGTATACCCATTCCATCGGGTTTTCCGGATCGCTGGACGCCATGGGATCGCAATACGCCGGCGGCCAGAATGCGGCCTGGGATTTGTTCTTAACCCGGTTGACACAGCATATAAAGGCAGGTTTCAACTCCTTTATGGGGCAGATCATTACGGTTGACGGGGATCAGGCGACAGCATATCCTATACAGCGATATTACCTGATCGATGTTGCCGATGACGATACATTTTTAACTGCCCGCAAGAAATATACGGCAGGTCTCAGTACGGAAGGCATGCTGGTGGTACTGGGGACCATTTCTTCCGGCCATTCCCCGGACGGGGAAACCCACATGGTCATCCAGGGATTCAAGGATTTTAAGGCCGCGATGGGCGGTGTGGACGCTATGCTCTCCAAAGAGCAGGTAGATGCCCGCCATAAAGCATGGAAGGAGTTCCAGGCTACCAACGGAGGTGTAAAACTGGTACGATCCGGTACCAGGGTCCTTCTGGGTAAATGGTGATACATTTTAAATTTACCGCTATCGGCTTCAGGCGGTTCTGATCGCTGTCAAATCAGAAAAGGTACTGACAGGATATCCAATGGCACATTGGATCAGTTAATGTCCTTTCCTTCCTCCAGCTGCCCGATCATCCCTTCCAGGGCCTTTTTATTCTGGGGGTCTGGTGCCTGGGCCAGCGCTTTTTTAGCGAATTGCAGTGCTTTCGGGAAGTTTTTGAGGGCAGAATAGCCGCGCATCATCCCCACATGGGTTGGCCATGCGCCTTTATAATTTTTATAGTTCCTTTCAAAAACCGCAAAGGCCTCGGCTGTTTTGTTCTGTATCAAAAGCTCCCGGCCATACTGGTGCAATTCCAGGATGGTTGCACTTTCTTCGGCAAGTGCCATTGTCTTCTGCGCCTCCCCATGTTTTCCCATTTGATCCAGGAGCCCCGCTTTTATGCTGAGTGCCGTAAAATTATTTTGCCCACCCAATCCCGGCGAAACGACCGAATTGATCCATCCCAGTGCCTGCTCCTGGTTGACATTGTGCCTCAGGCACCACCTGGCACCGGCCAGCAAGCTGGGTGGGTCAAATCCCAGGGCGCCACTAAGCTGTTTTTGGATCTCTGCGAGGATGGTCTTTTCGGCGTTTATGGAAATCGTGAAGGGGATCCGCCATTTTTCCCATTCAAGGGCCAGCGTTACGGAGGTAGGTGTTTGCTCATAAAACCGGTATTCCAGTCGTTCTTTCGCCGGGCTGACCTCCTTCTCCTGCCGGGTGGTTACCCTGAGCACATCGAGGTCCCTGTTATAAAAATACGAGCCCCACCCGGATGTATTCTTATTGAATATCAGCTGGCAGCTATCCGGGTAAACCGCGACGAAAAACCCATAGGTTCCGGCGGCAAGTTCCCTGCCATTGATCTGGACATCCGTTGAAAACGAGATGGTAGTGCTTTCATCCGCTCCAGCCCTCCAGGGGGACGGGGAATCGGAGCCAAATCCCAGTACCGTAAAATCATACGGCACCACATCCGAGCCCCATATAGCACCTTCCCTGCCCCGGACAGCAGGCGCATTATAGTTTACCTCAATTTGTGTTACCCCCAGTTTCCTCCCAACGCTATTGGAAATATTGACTGTATCCGGGATCCTCAGGGCCTGGGACAATAGGAGCGGTGGTGTACATAGAAAAAGGAATAGTTGGAATAATGGCAGGATTGATTTCATGATTGATGGTTTTCCTAAAAGTAGCTAAAATTATGCAGTCGGGAAATCAATTTATCCACCGGGCAAAACTTTGGGATGCCGTGAAAAAACCGGTAACCTCCTTATTCCCTGAAACATAAAGCCAAACAATGAATATATCATCCCTTCCTATTGGTTATGCTGCGATGTGATGGGCTGCCACTTTACCGAAAAAATTAAAGAGAACAGTCTGATTATGGCTGTTGAATTGTAGGAATTAGTATTTTTGTGCCGGTTTTATGATGGTATTCAATCTGAACTAATTAGAGCGAAACCATAAGAATTTGAATCAACATTCATGGCATCGTGGCTGAACGGCTAGGCTAGGCTCCGCAAGAGCTTATATAATGGTTCGAATCCATTCGATGCCTCTACTTTCAAATCGAGAGATCCTACATACAGAATTATAATAGGCAGGTTTTAAAAGGGCGGCGATTATATATTATTAGGAAACCATGGCTCCACATGCCATCGATTACCAGCTTATTTTTTTATAACATCCTGCTTCATTGAATTGAGTATGGCGATAACCTCTTCAATTTCCTTTTCGCCGATACCGTTTTCTTTTAAAGCACGTACGGTATCCACATTGGCAATTTCAAAATCTGTCTCGCTTATATCCAAGCCCTTGTGGGCGGTTACCATATCCCTCCCGGAATATGTATGAGGACCCCCTAACCCCATTGAAAAGAACTCAAAAACCAATTGTTTTAATTTATCCATATCCACATGGTGGAAATAATGCGCGATACGGGAGTTGTTGAGGTTTTTATCCAATACATCACTGGCAATTTTTCGCAACCCCTTTTCTCCTCCTAACCTTTCATAAAGACTCTTGACCGGGACCTGTAAATTTTCTGTTTCCATGACACACTATTTATCGTTACTTAAACTATCTCTATGATCTCAACAAATATAGCCCTTATACACCCTGTCTGCTACCCCAAATGTTCCCGAAACCGGTAATTTTGATCCAATATATGCTACACGAAATATTTACTGAATTCTGAAGGAGCATAACCATAGAATTTACGAAATTGTTTGCTAAAATAGGAGGGATTCGTGAAACCTACCTCAAAGGCAATTTCCGAAATATTCCCTGCCATATTCCCCAGAAGGCCCATTGCTTTAATCATTCGAAAATCGGTTATGAGCTTATGGGGGGATTTACCGGATAATTCCACTGTTTTTCTATATAATTGGGTCCTGCTCATTCCGATATGCTCACCTAGTGTTTTGATACTGACTGTTTCCGATTTCATGTTATTTTCCAGATATGCAAAGATCTTTTTTATAAAGGATTCTTGCGGTTTTGATAATACCCTGGTACTGGAAGGGAATGACAAACCTCCTGCCGCTACTTCATGAATGTTTTTCATTGTACTCGAAAGCACAATCTGGTTTACCCCTGCGATTGTGCACATCCAATGGGCACAAATAATTGTAGCTTTGGAAAATCCTTCATTTTCTGTTAAGGGTTGATCAGTGTTAATGGCTATTCTGAAGGCTGGGCGATATTGCATCTCTGGGTGAAGGAGCACCTGGATTTTCATGGCGCAATGGTAAGCATTACTGGAAGTATTAAATACCGCCACAAGCCGGTTGTGAAACGGGTTTTCAAGTATTCTTCCTTTAAATTGAATTACCATGTTTGCAGCCGTTTTTTTTAATTCGCTGGCAGCAGAAAGCTGGTCCTGAACTTTCATTGCTGTAACTGGCAAAAGCAGGTCAATAACCATGATACTGCGATTGGCAGTATCGAACGTCCCCTCCTCCGTTAATGTCATGTGATTGTCATCGGTCAGAAGGTTTTCTCCCATATAAAGCTTGAAAAACCCTTCCTCTACTTCCTGAATATTACAAGGGGTATTACCATGGGAGGCTAAATGGCATGCAACACAGGATTCGGCGTCAGGGCCTTCCATCAAACAAAATACCATCGCCGATCTTTTATTCACCCAAAGCTGTATATAACGGACTCCGTATTGATCCTGATTGGAAAGATCTGCCAGGTGGGCAGTTCGGACGTCCTCAATGGTAAGGTCGCCTTCTAATTGGTGGTAATCTATATAAAGCGGCATTCGCTTATGCTTCTGGTGGATATTATTGTTGCAGGAACTATCCTGAAAGGGCTTTATAGCCACATAAAAAGAAATACATGTATTACATTGAAATACACCCTGAACCTATAAACAAGTTACGGAACAAACGGAATCAATCCAAATTTCATGTTCCGGCTAACTCACATAATTCAATCCCTTATTAAGGCAACGTTTTCTATTACCAATACATGGAATTCACCTTGATTTTCTCTTATTTTGGTGGCTATGCGATGTAGGCATCGGTGTTATATGTAGGCATTTGACTCTATTATTACATCCTGCTTTTAATTCTGTAAGTTCCTTCACAACACTGTAATTGTTGACTTTCCGGTAAGCAAATACATGAAAAATGTGTATATCCAGGAATTGATCAGGTGGTAATGCTTGATATCTGTACAGTCATGCTATATCTTTAGCACTGATTACAGCTGCAACATATTCCAGGAAATGAAGGATTATTTGATTACCGTTAACGAAAAGGCTATACCTGTTTCCAAAAAAGATGCCGAAGGATTGGACATAGCAGCGACCAGCGGGGCGGACTTTCACGTTCTGCGGGATCGGCAGGGGTATACCATACGTATATTGCGGGCCGATTATTTACATAAAACCCTTAGGATGTCGGTCAATGGCAATACGTACGAGGTTAAAATTGAGGATACTTTTGACCAACGGGTTCAGGAAATGGGGCTGCTTGCCACCACCGCTCAGAAAGTTAACTCAATAAAAGCCCCCATGCCGGGGCTTATCATCGATATTATGGTTGAAGAAGGACAGGAGATATCTGAGGGCTCCCCTTTGTTGATACTTTCCGCTATGAAGATGGAGAATATCATCCTCTCCCAGGGAGAGGGGGTCGTAAAATCAATAGCCGTTAAAAGGGATGATGCCGTAGAAAAAGGGCAGGTGATCATCGAAATGGAATAGTTCAATTTATAGGACATATGCATAAAATACTGGTGGCGAACCGGGGTGAAATTGCACTTCGGATTATGAAAACGGCCCGGAAAATGGGCATAAAAACGGTTGCGGTTTACTCGGAAGCAGATCGGCATGCACCCCATGTGCTATTTGCCGATGAAGCCGTATTGATCGGGAAAGCACCTTCTTCCGAATCGTACTTGTCCATGTCAAAAATAATAGCAGCTGCCAGGGAAACGGGTGCTGAAGGCATCCACCCCGGTTACGGGTTCCTTAGTGAAAATCCCCGATTTGCACAATTGACAGCCGATAGCGGCCTTGTTTTTATTGGGCCAAGTCCCTATTCCATGGAGATCATGGGCAATAAACTGGCTGCCAAAGAAGCAGTTCGCAGCTATAACATCCCAATGGTCCCTGGTACGGAAGAGGCTATTACCGATGTTACTGTGGCAGAAACAATAGCAAAGGATATTGGTCTGCCTGTTCTTATCAAAGCCGCTGCCGGTGGCGGTGGCAAAGGTATGCGGGTTGTTGCATCCCTGAAAGAATTACCGGGACAACTGGAACGGGCTATCAGTGAAGCCGAAGCGTCTTTCGGCGATGGTGCTGTCTTTATTGAGAAATACGTTAGCTCCCCAAGGCATATAGAAATCCAGGTCCTGGCAGATACCCATGGAAATAGTGTGCATCTTTTTGAACGGGAATGCAGCATACAACGCCGGCATCAAAAGGTAGTGGAAGAAGCTCCTTCCGCTGTCCTTTCGCCCGAAACCCGGGCTGCTATGGGTGCCGCTGCCATACAGGTGGCCCAAGCCTGTAACTATACAGGGGCCGGGACTGTGGAGTTTTTGATGGATTCAGATGCCAATTTCTATTTCCTTGAAATGAATACCCGCCTGCAGGTAGAACACCCGGTAACAGAACTGATAACCGGAACTGACCTCGTAGAACAACAGATCAGGATAGCAAGGGGTGAAACCCTGGCATTCACCCAGGAAGATCTGGGCATCCGGGGGCATGCAATCGAATTGCGAGTCTACGCTGAGGATCCCCTGGAAAATTTTATGCCCAGCATCGGTACGCTGTCGACCTATAAAGTCCCTGAAGGGCCAGGCATCCGTGTGGATGACGGTTTCCGCGAAGGTATGAAGGTGCCGATCTATTACGATCCCCTGCTGGCAAAGCTGATCACCTATGGGAAAACCAGGGAAGAAGCGATAGAATTGATGATCGGGGCCATCAAAGAATACCAGGTGGAAGGTGTAGCCACTACCCTGGAGTTCGGGAAATTCGTATTCAGGCATCACGCTTTTCGTTCGGGAAATTTTGATACTAATTTCGTCACTGAATGCTACTCGGCTGAGGCCCTCGATACCAAAACTGCCGGGGAGCAGCTGATTGCTGCACAGGTTGGTTTGAAGTTATACCTTGATAATCAAAAAATTCTAAATACACCCCCACAGGTTTCATCGAATTGGCAGAAAAACAGACGATAGAATCCGGAATCCGTAGTATAAATATGGCTGGCATGAAAGATAAAAAACAAATCCTGGAGGATAAATTGGGCAAATCGCGGTTGGGAGGTGGCCAGCAGCGAATCGATAAGCAGCATGCCAAGGGAAAACTGACGGCGCGCGAACGGCTCCATTTTTTACTGGATGATGGCTCTTTTGAGGAAATGGGAGCCCTCGTTACTCATCGCAGCAAGGATTTTGGGATGGAAAAGCAGGTATTTTATGGCGATGGGGTTGTGACCGGATATGGCGCGATCAACGGCCGGCAAGTCTGTGTCTTTGCGCAGGATTTTACAGTATTTGGCGGTGCACTATCCGAAACACATGCCGAAAAGATTTGCAAAATAATGGATTTGGCCATGAAAATAGGGGTCCCGATTATTGGCCTGAACGATAGCGGTGGTGCCCGAATCCAGGAAGGCGTTCGGTCCCTGGGTGGGTATGCGGACATCTTTCACAGAAACGTGATGGCTTCCGGGGTAGTGCCCCAAATTTCTGCTATTATGGGCCCCTGTGCAGGAGGTGCGGTATATTCCCCCGCCATAACGGATTTTACGCTAATGGTGGAGAATTCCAGTTATATGTTCGTTACCGGCCCCAATGTGGTCAAAACTGTAACCAATGAAGATGTTACGTCCGAGGAATTAGGCGGTGCCCTGACCCATGCATCAAAATCGGGCGTTACACATGTTACGGCAGCCAATGATATGGAGTGCATAGCGCAAATCAAAAAGATGGTTGCCTATATGCCGCAGAACTGCGAGGATGCCCCACCGGACATCCCCTATACACCGGGGGACGAAATCCGGGAGGTTTTGGAGGACATCGTTCCACAGAGCGCCAACAAACCCTATGATATGCGGCAGGTGGTCATAGGAATTATAGATACTGATACATTTTTTGAGATCCATAAGGAATTTGCCAGGAACATAGTAGTTGGCTTTGCGCGACTGGCAGGGAAAAGCATCGGCATCGTTGCGAACCAGCCCCTGAATCTGGCGGGTGTCCTGGATGTGGACAGTTCAAAGAAAGCAGCCCGTTTTACCCGTTTTTGCGACTGCTTCAATATCCCGCTTTTGGTGCTGGTGGATGTTCCGGGTTTCCTGCCGGGAACGGACCAGGAATGGAACGGGATCATCAGCAACGGCGCAAAATTGCTATATGCCCTGAGTGAGGCAACGGTTCCCAAAGTGACCGTCATTACAAGGAAAGCCTACGGCGGGGCCTATGATGTGATGAATTCAAAGCATATTGGTGCAGACCTTAATTATGCATGGCCCGGTGCCGAAATTGCTGTTATGGGGGCCAAGGGGGCGAGCGAGATCATTTTCAGGAAGGAAATAGATGCCGCTGACGACCCGGCAGCCAAACTGGCGGAAAAAGAAGCCGCCTACGCCGAAAAATTTGCCAACCCTTATGAAGCAGCGGAAAGGGGGTTTATCGATGCGGTGATACATCCTAAAAATACAAGGAGGAAACTGATTCAGGCCTACACGCTGCTCGGGAACAAGGCTGTTTCCCTGCCCCGGAAAAAGCATGGCAATATCCCGCTGTGATATAACCGGACTGAACGGAGAACAGGTGTCAGCAATGCTTATGGCATGCCTGAATTCATTTTTTTCAAACCAGACAACAAGGTATCCAAATCCTGTTTTGTCAACACCTGCCCTTTTCTGACCACAAAAAAATATCGCGGGTAGCCCCGATGTTCTCCAAAGGATTGGAATTCAATACCAGCAGGTCTGCCTTCTTTCCATTTTCTAACGGACCCGTATTTCTCACAGCAGCCCGAAAAATTTAGGACCGTTCACAATGGAAGTTTGAAGGGCTTCCAATGGGGTTAATCCACTATCAACATAAATTTTCAATTCTTCATGGAGTGCAAAACCCGGGTAGATATAAGAATTTAAAAAGCCGGTGTCCGTTCCAGCAATGATATCCATTCCGGAAGCTTTGATGATGGGGATCAGGGATGTTAGTTTTATATATTGTTTCTTTCTCTCTTCCATTTGATCCCGGTTTGCCTTACTGGCCCTTTCTACCCTCCAGTCATATGTTTTAATCTTTAGACCTCTCCCCCCAGGTATTTCAATTGATCATCTCCGGTATGGTCGTCTTCATCCAAGTAAGAGATGATTCGGTTTCCTACCAAGGTCGGAACAACGGCTGTATGGTTGCTTCGGAGTTCTTTAAATACAGCAAGCGCATATTCAGGATCAAATGACTCATATAACCGGAGGTTGGCGGCTGCCAAATCCATTTGCCCTGATCGGGTCTTTTCCATAATCGATGTTTCCTCCGGAGAGCCTGCTTTCAATAAATAGGACAGGTGCTCTACCGTAGTCAAACCCAGTTTTGACAGATGGGTTGCGGAAAGGTTAAAGGGAATATGGCCTGATACCCTAAACCCCCTTTTATGTGCGTTTTTCACAGCCAGTTCGAAAAGTTCGGGAGACAGTGTATTGTCCGTGATCTTTACAAAATCAGCGCCTATTTTCTCAAGGGAGTCCAATGCTTTTTCAAGTTCTGCCTCATTGTCAATTTCCTGGTCACCCGGCCAAATGGAATGAATACCTTCTATTTTAGGACCTGAGGAAAATATAGTGGGGCCCAGGAGGGTGCCCTTTCAATTTCCGATTTCCACTTAAAGACGGATGGGCTTATGTCTGCTGAACAATCCCTCACAGAGGTAACACCGTTGGCGATAAAAAGAGGTAACAGGTTTTTATTTTCGAGATTAACGTATCCCCTCCCCCCAAAATGAACGTGCATATCCCAAAGCCCGGGGATCACATATTTACCGCTGGCATCTACTACTTTTTTTGCCTTGAAGATTTTGGCACTATCTGCATTTACGATATCCGCAATAGAATCCCGTAAAATGGCGATACTTTGATTACTGATCAATTTTCCTGAATACGAATCAATTATTATTGCAGACGCTATGACGAGGTCATATTCAACTTCCTTTTTTGAATCACAGGAAAGCTGTAAAAGGAACAAAATGCCCAGTATGCTGAAGAAGGTAAATCTCATAAGGTTACTTTTTCTGAAAATTAATGAATAAAGGTTTCAATGGAGGACTCTTCCAACGGATTCTATGGTCAACGCTGTGACCTTGATGATTAATGGAACCATGGTAGACCGGAACATACCCTTTTATACCCTGCAACAAAATTGGATTATTATTAATATCAGTACATTTAGGCCAGATCCACCGTTTTCCCGGGACACTTAGGCTCGGGAAGGAATATAATGGTACAATCAGACTAATTACCCTTTTTTATCCCTCCTACTGATTAAAAGCAGGTAACTTTTGTGAACATGAACCAGTATTCAGC
Organism: uncultured Flavobacteriaceae bacterium; assembly: GCA_963756115.1. GTDB lineage: Bacteria > Bacteroidota > Bacteroidia > Flavobacteriales > Flavobacteriaceae > JTS-RE37. Next base: position 875,230 of record CAVWMN010000003.1, on the reverse strand, counting down.
GTACTTGATCCCCTTTCCGGTTTTCCCGAAAGCCCGGAAAGCGTATATTTCAGAACCTCCAAGCCGGTACAACACTGCTGTGTATGGTGGGTTGATTTCCTGCAGCCCGGGGCAGCAAAAAAACAAGGAAGCCCTGCGCCCCAATATACTGGTCCTCGTGGCGGACGATCTTGGTTATTCGGATCTGGGGTGCTTCGGTGGAGAAATACAGACACCATTCATAGACAGCCTGGCCCTGAACGGGATCCGGTTCAGCCGGTTTTACACAGCGCCCATGTGTGCCCCGAGTCGGGCCATGCTGCTCACCGGCAATGACAACCATATTGCTGGGGTGGGACGGCAGGCGGTGGAGGCAGCAGTATTTGGCTATGAAGGACGAATTATGGAGCGGGTGGCCACCATCCCCGATCTATTACGGGAAGGCGGCTACCATACGTATATGGCGGGGAAATGGCACCTTGGCCTCACCCCGGAGGCCAACCCTTCTCAACTCGGTTTTGAGCGGTCCTTTGTTCTGCTGGAGGGTGTGGGCAACCATTTCAATTCCCAGGGGATTTTCGGGGATAACTCCCGCTCCCATTACACAGCAGATGGGAAAGCGGCTCAATGGCCGGATGGGCAATTTTCCACCGATGTTTATACAGACAAATTACTGTCTTTTATCGATGAACATGCTGATGAGCAGGAGCCATTCTTCGCCTATGCTGCCTATACGGCTCCCCATTGGCCCTTGCAGGTAGCAGAAAAATACTGGAAGAAGTATGAAGGAAACTATTCAGACGGATATGGGCATTTGCGGGAAGTACGCTTTGAACAACTCAAAAAAAGGGGCTTATCCCGGAGCAGGCCGTGCTCCCTCCCCTGCATCCCTCGATCAGGCCCTGGAATACCCTTTCACTGGAAGAAAAGAAGAAGGAGTCCCGGAAAATGGAATTGTACGCCGGCATGGTTGATAATCTGGATGCCAATATTGGTCGCATTATCCGCCATTTGAAGGATACGGGGACCTATGAAAATACACTCATCATCTTTATCTCGGACAATGGGGCTGCGGGGGAGGATTATTATGGTGATCCGGACATAAGGCCTTACATCAATACCTATTTCACATGACGATTTTGAAGCTATGGGCAGGCCAAATTCCTTTATATCCTATGGTCCTCCATGGGCAGAGGCCGGGACCGCTGCTTTCAGATATTATAAGGAATACAGCACCAATGGGGGGGTCATAACCCCTATGATCGTATCAGGGCCTTTGGTTAAAAATCCAGGTGGTATAAATGACAACTTTGTTTCCATCATGGATAAGCGCCGACGATCTATGACTTAAGCGGAGTAGACTATCCTGAAAAATGGAAGGGAAACGCTGTATACCCATTGCGGGGAACATCGTTTTTGCCCGTTGTTTCCGGAGAGCCCGGGGCAATCCACCCGGATTCCTATGTTTTCGCACTGGAACATGCGGGTTATACCATGCTGCAAAAAGGACATTGGAAGATCACCAATTGGATCCGCCCTTTTGATGAGACCAATTTTGAACTCTTTGATCTTTCGCAAGACATTGGGGAAAGCCATGACCTGAAAAATTCAGCCCCTGGTAAGTACAAAGAACTCCTACAGGATTGGAATGCATACTCCGGGGAAGTCAGGCTTCAGCTTCCCCGATAAGCATCATACCAGGCTAACAAAACACCGCAATTCCCCCGTTGTGTCCATTAATTTACTACCTTTTACAAGCCATTTTTGATCCTTATGCGCCGACTCTATTTCATACTCTGTATTGGGCTCATGAGTATCCCCTTAGCATGCCAGGATATGAGAAGCGCGAAACATGTCTTTTATCTTCATGGGATGATCGTAGAAGTTCAGGGGATACATGCCGTCAGTGAAGATTTTGGCCCCTACAAATATGAGGACATCATAGATTCCCTGCACTCGGCAGGCTACCAGGTCCATAGTGAGGTACGTACCAGCAAGACAGATTTTAATGGCTTTTGCATGAAAATATCTCGGGAAATAGACCAACTGGTCAAAGATGGTGTGCCACCGGAAAATATTACGGTCATTGGCGCCTCCAAGGGGGCCATGATGGCCATGCAGATCGCTGACCTCAACGGGTACCCGGTTAATTATGTCCTTCTGGGGGCCAACAGCGACCGCACGGAAGAGCGATTTGACTGGAAATTACACGGCCGCATACTGGGCATCTATGAGAAATCGGACAAAATTGCCGGTAAGGATTATACGTATTGGATGAACCGCTCCCCCGATGCAGAGGAATTCAAGCAACTGGAGATCAATACCGGGCTGGGGCATGGGTTTTTATTCCGGCCCATAAAAGAATGGCTTGTACCCGCAAAAGAATGGATAGGAGGGAAATAACATTATTTTCTGATGTACGACGCCTGTTGCCATTACTTACGAAAGTTTGAAGTTCAAGTAATACTAAAATGTAAGCAACCAATTACCAACCCATGAAAAAATCAGTTTATTATGCCGCTTCCGTATTGATACTGGGGCTGGCCCTCAATTGCAGTAAAGAAAAAAAAGAAACTGAAAAACCAGACCGGGATATGTTTGGCCATAAAGCGAAGCGCGGGCTCACCATCACTACCGATGGACTTAGTCCCGGGTACGTCCTGTTTTCTGTTCCCAATTCCGGTTCCACGTACCTCGTAAACCGTAAAGGGGATGTCGTGCACGACTGGAAAGGGACTTATACGGCATTCAACCCGTACCTAATGGATGACGGATCCCTGGTTGTAGGTGAAAACGATGTCGATTACCCTGTTTTCGGGTTCGGCGGACCCTATGGCCGGATCCAGAAGATCAGCTGGGACGGTAAGATACTGTGGGATTATGAACTTGCCGATGAAAAACATATCCTGCACCATGATATTGCCGTTAAACCCAATGGCAATATCCTGGCCATTGTATATGAGGCTATATCATATGAAGAGGCCCTCGCAATGGGTCGCGCACCCCATTTGATCCCCCATTCCGGCCCCTGGCTCGAAAAAATAGTTGAAATGGAGCCGGACGGGCTGCACGGCGCCAAAACTGTCTGGGAATGGTATCTCAAAGACCACCTTATCCAGGACTTGTCCGATACACTTCCACTTTATGGAAACCCCGGTGACCACCCGGAATTGCTAAGTTTTAATACCGGGGATTCCATCCCCGAGCCCATAAGTCAGGATAGCCTGGATAACCTGATTGCCCTTGGTCAGGAGGACAGGAATCGTACCCGTTTCAATGCCCGATCTGACCTCTACCACTTTAACGCCATAAGCTATAACCCAACCTTGCAGCAGATTGCCATCAGTTCCCCGGAACTGAGCGAAATCCTGATACTGGACCAGAGCACCACCACGGAGGAGGCAGCCTCCCATGAAGGCGGCAGGAGCGGGAAGGGAGGCGACTTCCTGTACCGTTGGGGCAACCCGGAGAATTACCACCACGGGGACTCTACAAAGCGCCGGTTATACTACCAGCATGATGTGCGGTGGGTAGAGGAAGGGAAACCCGGTGCGGGCAACCTAACTATTTTTAACAATGGTATCCCGAATGGGCCGGATTCCCTGGACTATACCTCCGTATATGAGATCAAACCACCTTTGACAGCGGATGGGATCTACCAATTAAGGGAAGGGGGCGATTTCGGGCCCGATGAGCTGGAATGGAATTATGTAGCGAAGGATACGGTGTCCTTTTATGCGAGCTTTATCTCCGGCGCCCACCGGATGAAAAATGGGAATACCTTTATAAACGCCGGACCGATGGGGCGCTTTTTCGAAGTAACGCCTGAAAACGAGATCGTCTGGGAGTACCTGAATCCGTACAGGGGAAATGCCACGAAACCCAACGGGGATCCGCAGGATCATATGCCTATGACCTTCAGCACGTTCCGGGCCACCTTTGTGCCTGCAGACCACCCGGCCCTGGCAGGAAAGGAATTAAAGGCGATCGATCCGCAGCCAACACCCTATAAGATGCCACCCCCGCCGCCGGAAGAGAAGGAGGAGAAACCATGATGCTGGGGGAAGACAGGTTCATGGAATGAAGTGAGGTAATATTATAGTGCGGGTATGACGTCCGAACCAGCAGGTGAAAATTTTATGATATCCATTTAATTTGAAGGTTTTTCAGGTAAGGATTCCGATTTAAAGAAAGTGTCATGTGTACTATCTTCAGTCCACAAATATTCAATTTGTTGGGCCACCTGCCTGGCAAAGTCCATTCCATGGCGGTCTTTTAAAAAATCCAGGGTCATATCCATTCCCGCACTCACCCCCGAAGATGTGTAATATTTTCCGTCAACCACCCACCTGGCTTTTCGTATCCAATTCACATTCTTCCCGTTGGTACTAACCCAGTCAAATGCAATTTTATTGGTTGTTGCATTCTTATGGTCCAGCAATCCGGTCTTGGCCAGGAGAGCCGTACCCGTGCAAACTGTAAGGATATACAAGCTTGATCCGGCAATCTCCCGGATAAGTTCCAGGAGTGGCCCATTACCAACCTCCTTACGGGTACCGTAACCCCCGGGGATCAGGAAAATGTCAACTCCGCCTTTAATTTCTTTTTTAATTTCCGTGTCCATATAGTAACACCATGGCTGTTGGATATATTCCCGCCGGATATTGAATAGAACCTGATCTTATAATCGTCTTTTAGTCGGCCCAGGATTTCAACCGGACCAAAAACATCCAATGTTTCAAATTCTCTAAAAAGCAAAATTGCAACATCCATTTATCCGGGTTCAATTAGGACGGACCAAATAATTACCTGCCTCATCCCATTATTGTCCTAAGGTAGACTATCCAGGTTAAAAATATCAATGCCTGCACAATGACATTACGCCCCCAAAAAGATAGTACTGTTTATAACAATGCGGAAAACGATAATTTGTCAGACCATAAATGCCGGGTCCTGTATCAATTTTATTGAATTAGCATCGCCTCTCCCTGTAAATTACGTGCTCTTTTTCAATCGATGAGTGCTCCCTATCCATAAATTCCTTTATGATAAATACTCGATACGCGTCAATTATTGATTCTTGAGGATCTACAATTTCATGAACATGGTAAATAATTAGCAAAAAGTTATTTCTATGGGCCAATCCCGACAGCTAGCTGCCATTATGTTTACTGATATTGTCGGATACACTGCATTGATGGGTGATGATGAACACAAGGCCTTTGAATTGTTAAGTAAAAACCGGCAATTACAGAAACCCATCATCGAACGGTTTAATGGCAGATGGATAAAAGAACTGGGTGATGGGGTAATGGCCAGCTTCCAGACGGCATCAGATGCAGTACATGCAGCGATCAAGATGCAGGAAGGATGCAATGCCCAAAAAGAATTTCAGTTAAGGATCGGCATTCATCTGGGAGAAGTGGTTTTTGAGAACGAAGATGTGTTCGGGGATGGGGTGAATATTGCTTCACGAATCCAGGCTATCGCTAATCCCGGAAGCATTTTTATCTCCGAAGTAGTTCATGACAATGTGCTTAACAAAAAAGACATTGTTACCCGTTTTGTAAGAACGCAATCACTCAAAAATGTAAAGGAACCTGTGAAGGTCTACCAGGTGATTACAGGAACCACTGATGTTAATCCATCTTCCGGGTTTGCCGGGCATAAAAAGCCGAAGCCGAAGAGGCTGTTGATCTTTCTAACCGCAATAGCTTTTTTGGCATCGGTATATTTTCTTACAGATTTTCTACTTACAAAAACCCCAGGCCCCGGAACCGTTGAAAAATCAATTGCAATCCTTCCATTTACAGATATGAGCCCGGGTAAGGACCAGGAGTACCTCAGTGATGGTTTGGCAGATGAAATAATAAATTCAATAACCATCATTAAAAATTTAAAGGTAATCGGACGAACTTCTTCATTTCAATATAAAGGAAAAGACCTGGATGCCCGCACCATAGGCGAAAAACTGAAGGTGAATATCATCCTCGAAGGAAGCATACAAAAATCCGGTAATATCCTCAGGATCATCACTACGCTTGTAAACGTTAAGGAGGGTTCAACCATTTGGTCGCATCGATTTGATAAGGAATCAAAAGATATTTTCGCGATACAGGACACCATTGCCAATAAAAAAATAGTGGAGAAGCTTAAGATTACGCTCTCTGATGAGGAAAATTCCAGATTACTAAAAAAACAAACAGACCCGGAAGTGTATTCACTTTACCTCAAAGGTCTGCATACCTATAAAGAACTGAATTTTGATAAAAGCATCGAATACAATCAACAGGCTGTGGCATTAGACTCCACATTTGCACCATCCTATGCCTATCTTGCTTTGGCTATGATCTGGAAAATCAATGGAACGGGCACATATTCCGATGTGAATGCCATCAGGGAATCCAAAGAACTTGCCAACAGGTCTGTATCTCTTGATCCCAATCTTGCAGAAGGTTATTCAGCGCTGGCACTACTGGCGTGGACTATAGAACTCGATTTCCCAACTTCAAAAAAGAACTTTGAAAAATCCGTCAATTAAATCCGTCGTCTTCTTTGATCAAAAGCCGATATGCGTACTTCCTTCTTCTGGATGGGTGAATTTGACAAAGCGGAAGAACTGGGACGGGAGGCGATCAGTTCCGACCCCGCCGACTGTAACGGATACGTAATTGTTGGAACTGCCAATATCTATAAAAGGAACTATACCGAAGCGGAAAAATTTATTGAAGAAGGGGAAAAATTATTTCCGGAAAATAACAATTTCGACAACCTGTATTTTAAGTCAAAATTTTATTCGGCAGACTATGCAAGTGTCATTCTCGGCCTCAAAGACCATGTAATGGAAAGTGTCCCGACTGTTCCTGAAAACCTGTTGAGCTATTTATGTATTTCATACTTCAAAGAAGGTAACCACACAGAAAGCAGTAAGGTCCTTCATATACTCAAAGAACGTCCAAAAAGCCCGGGCTCCAGTCCAGCATACAACCTTGCCAGGATCTATTCCCAATATCAAATGTCCGACTCCTGTTTTGCAAGCCTGGAAAGGGCTTTCATTAATAGGGAACCCGAATTGAAATACTTAAAGATTGATCCACTTTTCAATCATTTGAAACAGGATCCGCGATACCACGAATTGTATCATGAGTATGGTTTTGACAGGTATAAGTGATATACTATAGTCGCTATGAATGTTATATTCCGAACACCAATATAATTATGAAAAGGAAGGGTTAGGTATCCATCCTTTACAAAGTCCGCCCATTGAGTGATGTTCGTGTAGGGCCGGAGGTTGTTTTGAAGCCTGACGCCACCGTTTTTACCATCATATGCTCCGTTGAAAATGGTTTGATGCCCTGGCGGCACTAATTCCCACTTATCAGGCATTTTATTCTTTTTAAGGATTTTGCAGATTTGGCACCTATTTTATCCCTAATTTAATTTTCGCATAAAATCAACACCATGAGGACGATTACTACACTTCTTATTTTAGCACTTATTTTTTCCTGTGGCTCCCGTTCCGCTTCAGAAGATTCCAAGGTTGTCCTTGCGACCGTGGATCCGGTGGAATACGGCCTTGACGAGGAAGAAACAGCGCAGATCGAGGCGCATATCCAATGGGCGATCGATTCTGCGTTGATTTCCGGTGCCGTGGCCCTGATAGCAAGAAACGACAAAATCATTTACCAGAAGGCCTTTGGATTCAGTGACAGGGAGAAGTCGGAAGCAATGTCCCTGGACAACATTTTTCGTTTAGCATCCATGTCCAAGCCGATAACATCTACTGCTGTGATGCAATTGATAGAGCAGGGCAAGCTGTCCACCGATGACCCGCTATCCAAATTCATCCCGGAGTTTGCGGAGGTAGAGGTACTGGAGACTTTCAACGAAAAGGATTCGACTTTCACTTCTGTCCCCATTGAACGGGAGATCACGGTGCACCACCTGTTAACCCACACTTCCGGTATCCCGTATGCCGTTTTCCACCCGCTGGCTGGAGCCATCTATCCCCGGTATGATTTTGTGGAAGCGTGGACAAAAGATGCACGGACCCTCGCTACCAATATCCCAAAGCAGGCCAAAGCTCCGCTCATGCACCAACCGGGGGAGGCTTGGACGTATGGGACCAACATCGATGTTTTGGGATACATCGTAGAGAAGGTGTCAGGGATTCCGCTGGACGAGTATTTCGAAGAAAACATATTCAAACCGCTGGGTATGCAGGACACCGGATTTTATTTGCCGGATGACAAAGCGGACAGGCTGGTGGATGTATGGCTAACACCGAACGCAGACGAAAACCTGCCGGATCCGTTTGTCACCGATTATGCCATCTCCGGGGCACAAACTTACTTTGCGGGCGGGGCCGGTTTGGTGGGAACGGCAGGCGATTATTTAAAATTTGCCAGCGCCATTCTGAACAAAGGAAAACTGGGAGAGGCACAAATCCTAAAGCCGTCCACCGTTGACAGGATGCTTGCGAATCAGATTGATACATTGAGTTTGGGTGCGGGAGTAGGATTTGGATATGGCGGTGAAGTCCGCCTGGTAGAAAATGAGGAAGGGATCAATGCTGGGCAATGGGGATGGGACGGCTATTGGCAAACCTATTTCAGGATCGACCCTCAGAATGATATGGTAATGATACTATTGACCAATGCGTACAACAACCCCCAATGGGACGAGGTCCTGGGGGGATATGAAACGATCGTGGTCCAGGCTATTGAGGATTAAACGGCGTATCCTATAGCAAGAGCGGGCATATTTGCTCGTGCCATCTATTTTAAACAGAAATAACGCTACTTTGCCCCGACACTGGCTCGAGCATGTTGCTTGTGCCATCTTTCCCAAAGAAAAAAATAGACCAGCTTATTAACGCAATAATATCATGCAAATGTTTAAGTGCAGATCCTGACCGCACCATCCCGGGCCTTCACGAGTATGGCCCGGTGCAGACCTTTTCGATTCCGATAGGTTTCGCGCACTGTAGGGATAATCATCCCAGCCCAAGCAGCAGATTTGTTAATGGATGCCTACGGTACCTGGGTGTATGGTAGGATGCTTACACCAACATCCACTGGGAATCTTGTTATGATGGTGCCTGTAATGATTGGATTGTTAATTCCGTAAGTCTTGATAAATAATTGTGTGTCTTGGGACAATAAACAGGTTGTTTAGTCCTTTTAGGTTTGCTTTTTAAGCCAGGGAATAGGTTCTTATAACTTCATAATAACCTAAACCAAAAAATCATGTTGAAAAAAACAAGTTTATGTACGCTCCTGGCTGTTTTATGCCTGGGGGCATTTGTTACCGTCAGCGCCCAGGAGGGCATGATGGCAGATCCCATATGGGAATCCATTATGTTAACCCCAGACAATACCAAACTAAAGGTCCTTGGAGAGAATATGCGGAAACACAACCAGAAATACCATAAGGAAGGTCCATATTCAGTCACGGTTTATACTATAGCCTCCGGACCCAATTCCGGTAAAATGGTATGGATGATGGGGCCATTAAAATTTGCCGATCTGGATAGCCGGCCTGCCGCAGGGGGACATGATGACGATTGGCAGGATAATGTGATGCCCTATGTGAAAAAAACGGAAAGCGGGGAATATTGGCAGCAGGACGATGCCGTTTCCAATACCGGGATGCTTACCCCGAATGCTTCAGATTACCCCCTCCTGTTTATACGATACTGGGAAATAAATTCGGAGCACGGTCATGGTCTGGACCGGGTCTTAAAACAGATAAGCGATGCCGTTAAAGCCCTGGAGGGGGATAACCCATGGGGCGTTTACGAAAATTTATTCCGCCAGGGAAAAATGGGAAGGCATTACGCCACGGTAAGCTTTAGTAAAAAATGGGCGGAGTATGACGAAGACCCAAAGTTCAAAATGGCCTATGAAAAGATTCATGGGGCAGACTCCTGGGATGCTTTTATCCGGGATACAGACCAGATATTTGATGACAGCTGGGATGAAGTATGGGTATATGACAAAAATTTAAGTGGCGATTAGCTAAATTGCTCTATGCGTGAGAACCCCTGTTTCCAGGGGTTTTTTAGGTTGATCAGCTTCCTGCTAGTGTACTCTCGTACCGCCCCCGCTGGCGCGAGCATCCTGCTCGTGCCACCTATCCCAAAAAAAACTATCAGCAATTAGGGTCATTAGCAGTTTAGTTCATGGGTTATCGTTTTAATTTCGACCAGGTTATTTTTCGCGCATCAGTGCCTGGCGCATGTTTTTCAGCAATTAGGTACCACCTACTATAACCCGGATTTCTATTAAAACAATTCATTTCCGCCGGGTAGTGAACGAAATTGATGACTCGTTTTTCCATTCTTAAAAATACTTTGACAACAAGGGCCAGGGATTAATCCCCGCCCTTATTATTTAATGAATATTTGGGAGTTTTACAAGCTCTGAAAATCCATTTCCTTACTACCTTCGCTGTTTAAAATTCACGGATGATTATTGATCTGCTGATCGCTATTTTTTGGAGCCTGTCGCCTTTAGGGGAGGCCAAAGTGGGTATCCCGTATGGCCTTTTGAACGGGTTGAATCAGTATGTGGTATTTATTTCCTGCTTTCTGGCAAATCTGTTGGTGTTTCCAATAATGATGTTCTTTTTGGAAAAAGTAAATGTTTATCTCATCCGTTGGCGGTTCTATAAGAAATCAGCCATCTTCATAGCAAAAAGAGCTAAAAGGGGGTCTGGAAAAAATGTTCAAAAATACGGGTTTCTGGGTTTGGTGTTATTCGTGATGCTTCCCTTGCCTGGCACCGGTGTATATGCGGGAAGTATTGCGGCCTACATTTTTAAAATTGAAAAACAAAGGGCTTTTCTGGCTAACGCCATCGGTATTTTCTTTTCATCACTTATCATTTGGTCCGTAACGCTCATGACCATGAACAGTGTCTAGAAATTTATTTGGATAGCCACTGCATCATAGAGGCCCGTCTGCGCGAGCATCCTGCTCGTGCACCTATTTCCAAAAAAAGCAAATGGACCACATAGCACGCACTAATTCCATTGTTTAGGTACGGCATGACGCTCGCAGCACTAGGGCAATTACAAACCCGGTCAGCTGAAGTATGCAATGACAGAAATTTCTAAAGGAGTTGTTTTAAATTGAGAATAATTTTAAGCATCACATTTATTCTCCAGAACATTTAATAAAATCCTGATTTCTTCTTTAATAAGCATTAAAATCTCTATTTTTCTTGAATTGGAGGATATGTGCATAAGAGCATCATTGTAGAGTAGGTACATGACGTCATCAGCAAGATATTCATGTTCATCAATTTTTAAACCATTAGCCACATCTTCGTCCATACCCTTTATAAAACGGCTTGAATTCAGTTTGCCATGTACCCAACCTGTTGCTAGTTTATCATTATAAGCATATTGACTGTTGACCATTAATTGGGAATGAACTGCAATTATATCAGTAAATCCTTTAATGTTGTTGAAGTAGTTATTCAAAGCATTTATTACCCGCTTATCTTTAATTATATTAAGATTTGCACCAGATTTCAGATCTTCAAATGCTGCATTGTTAGGAATAAAGGTGGAAAATGTACCTTCTAGCGACAGACTAAATTGTTTTCCCACATCATTCTTCCTTGATTTAGATTTTTGTAAAAGCCTGGCAGCCTGATTTGAAGCAGCTAATCTTCTTTTGTCGGCTCCAATTAAATTTTCAACTTTTATAGAATCTTGAATGGCATCTTCCTTTAATCGACAGTAATACTCCATCTCCAGTAAATCTCTTTTTTGTTGTTCATTCCAGTCATTTATTTTTAAAGCAATTAAGATTCCTAAAACCACTAGCACGATTTCTCCGATGGCATAAAGTAGGTATCTGGAAAACCTATTTTCCTGAATCAAACGCGCGCGGATTTTTCTGAAGATCTTTATCATTCTGCGGGAAATCCTTGGTGGTTATCTAAAGTTACTGAAGTTTTTAAGTAGTTTATTTGATCATTTGTTCTTTTAATTCACAAATAAGTAATTTTTCCCCCGCTGGCGCGAGCATCCTGCTCGTGCCCTATATTCAACCCCATTAGCCCCGCTGGCGCGGGCAGGCTGGGTTAGCTCGCTGCGCTCGTGGACCAGAGAATGCCCGCTGCTGCAAATAGCTTCGCTAATTCGCATGCTAAATAATTACCGTAACAATTCTATTAACCACCTGGGTTAGCTCGCTGCGCTCGTGGACCAGAGAATGCCCGCTGCTGCAAATAGCAAACCTCACAGCCCTCGCGGGCTGCCGTTATTTTTTGATACCTGCCTTACAAAAACAAGTTTTTGACGGCAGATCCCAAAAAATAACCCCGCGCTTTTGCGCGGGGTTTGCTGCTTAATGTGGTCCCACCTGGGCTCGAACCAGGGACCACCTGATTATGAGTCAGGTGCTCTAACCAACTGAGCTATAGGACCAGTCGATATTTTTCTTTAAGCCATTGTTTGCCGTATCCACTTTTGAGATACACCTCACGCTTCCGGGCAGCAAGTCTGGTTGGGTGTATTTCCTTATGAATTAGTACCCATGGCCGATAACCTTTTGTACTCTTTGCCCGTCCCGCATTATGGTCTTTTAATCTCTGTTCAACATCGGAACTTATACCTACATAGTATCTATTGTCCTTGGAACTGCGAATAACGTAAACATACATTTTCCAAAATTACAACTCTTTGGTGCTCCCTGCCTGCCATACCGCCAGGTAGGCAGGTAACCAACTGAGCTACCCCCCTGCCATACCGCCAGGTGGGCAGGTAGGACCAGTAGATATTTTTCTTTAAGCCATTGTTTGCCGTATCCACTTTTGAGATACACCTCACGCTTCCGGGCAGCAAGTCTGGTTGGGTGTATTTCCTTATGAATTAGTACCCATGGCCGATAACCTTTTGTACTCTTTGCCCGTCCCGCATTATGGTCTTTTAATCTCTGTTCAACATCGGAACTTATACCTACATAGTATCTAGTATCCTTGGAACTGCGAATAACGTAAACATACATTTTCCAAAATTACAACTCTTTGGTGCTCCCTGCCTGCCATACCGCCAGGTAGGCAGGTAACCAACTGAGCTACCCGCCTGCCATACCGCCAGGTGGACAGGTAGGACCGCAATTGCGTTTGCAATATTACCACTAATTTTTAAATGCCACAAGGAGCTTAGCGCCCTATTCCTCCTCAATTTGCTGGCATAGCTCCACCAGTACGCCGTTGGTACTTTTAGGGTGCACAAAGGCAACCAGCTTGTTGTCCGCACCACGCCTGGGTTCCTGATCCAATACCTGAAAGCCGGCTTCCGTAAGCCGCTTGATTTCTGCCCGGATATCCAAAACCTCAAAGGCAATATGGTGTACCCCCTCTCCCTTCTTTTCAAGGAATCGGGCAATCGGACTGTCGGCATCCTGCGCTTCCAGCAACTCGATCTTGTTGCTGCCCGACTTAAAAAAGGAGGTTTTTACCCCTTCTGAAGGCACCTCCTCGATCTTGTAATGGGCCCTTCCCAGGAGTTTTGCAAATAAGAGGTTGGAAGCTTCCAGGTCCCTTACTGCAATCCCAATATGTTCTATGCTTCGCATTCACTTTGTGTATCGAACTAAATTACACAATTTGTCCGTACTTTTGCAGCATGGAAACACAACGCCAGAAAAAGATAGCAGGGGTCATCCAAAAGGACCTGGCCGATATTCTGCAACGGGCCGCTTTGGATAACGGCCTGAAAGGGATCCTCATTTCTGTTTCCAAGGTTTCCGTCACCACCGACCTGTCCCTTGCGAAAGTCTATATCAGCATTTTCCCGGTAAAACAAGCTGCCGAATTGCTGGAATGGATTACCGGTAACCAGCCGCACATCCGACATCAGCTCGCCCAGCGTACACGCCACCAGCTTCGCCGGATGCCCGAGCTGAATTTCTTCCTCGATGATTCCCTGGAATATATAGATAAAATCGAGAAATCCCTGGAAGGGGGGGAAAATCCCATTGAAAACCCGGATCTTCTGGCACGCAGAAAAAAGTCCTGAACGTGAACTTTCCCCTTTACATAGCCCGGAGGTATGTCCGCTCCAAAAGCAGCCAGAATGCAGTCAATATCATCAACTTTATAACCTTCCTCGTTATTGTCATCGGCTCCGGTGCCCTTTTCATTGTACTTTCCGGCTTCTCCGGCCTCAAAACCTTCAGCCTCTCCTTCAGCAATACATTTGACCCCGACCTGAAAGCGGTTGCTGCTGTCGGGAAGTCATTTTCACTCAGCCCGGACCAGGAAAAGCAGCTCCGGGAGCTGGCAGGCTCTGCAGCGTATTCCAAAGAACTGGAAGAACGCGTATACCTCACCCACCGGCAGAAAGGCCATCCCGATGCCTATATCAAAGGGGTGGACGCCAACTACACCACCACCACAGGGGTGGATAGCACCCTTTACATGGGAAATTGGACACTGGACAACCAACACGTGGTTGTCGGGATCGGTATCGCCAACCTCCTGGGTCTCAGTGTGGCCGACTACCGAAGCCCCCTGCTGGTTCTTGTACCCAAACCCGGGGCCGGCACCATCAGCCCGCAAAACCTGAAGGATTCGTATAGTGAAATATCCGTGGTACTGTCAGGGGTCTATTCCATCGAAGAAAACCTCGACAAGAAATATGTTTTTGCCTCCCTCCCGCTGGTACAGGCGCTGCTGGGGAAAGACAGCACACAGGTTTCGGGGATCAATTTTAAATTGACCCCCGGCACAGAGCTGGAAGATCTGCGGACGAAACTGGAGGGGATACTGGGCAATACTGTAGTGCTCAAAAGCCGGCAGGAACTGAACAATACGCTCTACCGTATGCTGAATACGGAGAACATGGCCACTTACCTTATCTTTACCCTGGTCCTGATCATCGCCTTATTCAACGTGGTGGGCGCCATTATCATGATGATACTTGACAAGCAGCAAAATTCAAAAACATTGTATAGCCTGGGGACCACCCTGAAAGAGTTGCGGCATATCTATTTTATCCAGGGGATACTGGTTACCGGTATGGGCGGCATATTGGGGGTGCTTCTGGGGTCTTTGCTCATCTGGTCCCAGCTGATGTTTGGCTGGTTGCGGATCACCCCTTCCCTGGCCTACCCCGTCGAATACAGGCTGTTCAATGTGCTGGTGGTGCTGGCAACCATCATAGTGCTGGGCATCATCGCCTCCAAAATTGCGAGTAGCCGGGTGACGCGTAAATTATTGGCGTAGCAAGTCCGCAGCACATAGCCGCGCCGCTGGTAAAACCTCTAGGGGGTGCTGAATTCATAGTCGGCAAACCGATACTGAACCTCATCAAAAGCCTCGAACACATCTGCAGCCGCATCACTGGTTACCATTTTCATGCGGTATTCCTTAAAATCAGGGATTCCCTTAAAGTAATTCGTATAATGCCGGCGGGTCTCAAAAACCCCGAGTTTTTCGCCTTTCCAGGCTATGGCCATCTCCAGGTGCCTGCGGGCTGCCGTAACCCGCTCTTCCATAGTAGGTTTGTCGCGGTGGGTGCCTGTCTTCAGAAAATGCTTCACTTCCTTGAAGAACCAGGGATACCCAATGCTTGCCCTGCCGATCATTGCCCCGTCCAACCCGTACGCGTCCCGCATCTTCATCGCTGCCTCCGGGCTGTCAATATCCCCGTTGCCAAATACCGGGATGTGCATCCGCGGGTTGTTCTTTACTTCAGCTATAGGAGCCCAGTCGGCATCGCCTTTGTACATCTGTACCCTTGTACGGCCATGGATGGCTATTGCACTGCATCCCACATCCTGAAGCCGCTCAGCCACCTCCACGATCCGGATGGAATCACTGTCCCACCCCAGCCTCGTTTTTACGGTCACCGGCAAACGGGTATGTTCCACCATGGCCTTCGTGAGGGAAACCATCAGTGGAATATCGCGCAGGATCCCTGCGCCGGCGCCTTTGCATACCACCTTTTTTACCGGGCAGCCAAAATTGATGTCGATGATGTCCGGGTTCGATTTTTCCACGATCTCAACAGAGCGGAGCATAGAATCCAGGTTGGCCCCGAAGATCTGTATCCCCACAGGGCGCTCCTTTTCATAAATGTCGAGCTTCATAACGCTTTTGGCGGCGTCCCGGATAAGCCCTTCGGATGATATGAACTCAGTATAGACCACATCTGCCCCCTGTTCCTTGCAAAGAGCACGGAAGGGTGGGTCGCTTACATCCTCCATAGGTGCGAGGAGCAACGGAAAATCCGGGAGTACTATGTCTGCTATCTGTGCCAGTGCCTGTTAGTTTATCAGAGGATGCAAAATTACAGAAAATTTCATTGAATCAAACGCTGCAGCTGTCGCGGCCTGCGGCAATGTCAGATTTTAGGGTAAACATGGGTATTGTTTTCGTATACAGTGTTCCTGTCAGAATGTGATCTTCATTTCCATCGGCCTGCCTTCCCGTGTAACGACTACGCGGGTTGTATCTCCTTCATTGAAGGAGGAAAGTGCCCGCATATAGCTCATCATGTCCACCACGGTGCTGTCCCCCAGCTGCACCACCACATCCCCTTTCTGCAATCCGGCTTTCTGTGCCGGCTTATCCTCGCTGATGCCGTCTATCCGCATCCCCCTGCCGTCAAAGAGGTAATCCGGGATTACCCCCAGGGCAACCTTGAACCGGGGTACCTCCTCACTTTCGTTTTTCGTAGTGCGGAACGCCAGTTTGGGTTTGTCATCCAGTTCATCCAGGATGGCCATGATATAGTCCGATATAGCCTCCATACCTTCATAATTCAATTTATCTGCATCGTCCGTTGGTTTGTGGTAGTCCTCGTGCTGCCCGGTAAAAAAGTGGAGAACGGGAATGTCCTGCAGGTAAAAAGAGGTATGGTCAGAAGGGCCCACCCCGGATTCATTCAGCACGAGTTTAAAGCCCGGGTTGGCTGTAGTCAGCACCTGGTTCCAGATTGGGGATGTCCCTGTACCGCTCACCGAAAGCCTCTTGTCTTCCCGGAGCCTTCCTACCATATCCAGGTTGATCATATAATTGACGTCGGAGAGCGGGATAGTGGGGTTTTTTACAAAATAATTGGATCCGAGCAGGCCCAGTTCCTCACCGGAAAATGCAATAAAGAGGTAGTTAGTCCCTTTAAGCGAATCGGTTAATCTGCCGGCCAGATTCAAAAGGACGGCTACCCCGCTGGCATTGTCGTCGGCCCCATTGTGTATGGCGGCCTCCCCCCGATACAGGGATCCTTCACCTCCCATCCCCAGATGGTCATAGTGGGCCCCGATGATGATGGTCTTATCCGCCTGGTTATCAATAAACCCAAGTACATTGGTCCCGGTTACAGTGCTGTCTCCCTGTGTATAGGTTACCTCCTGATGGGGGTCCTTACCGGGTTTAAAAGAAAACGTCTGGTACTCCCCGGTTTTGCCTTTGGGTTCCAGGCCCATGTCTGCCATCCGTTGCCGGATATATTCGGCCGCCACGAGCTCTTCCGGGGTTCCTGTTTCCCTCCCGCCAAGGGAATCATTAGCGAGAAAGGCTATATCCTCCCCGAGCGATACAGCTTTGGGTTGGCCGGTAAGACATCCAAGGGCCGCCAGCAAAATAATGTACGGAATAATTTTTTTCATCAGTTTTGCTCCTAATTTTGTCCAAAATTACACAACCTATGAGAACTATGATATGCCTTTTAACAGTATTGGCGCTGGCAGGTTGTAAAACCGATACCAAAAAAACAGCAATCCCACCGGAAACCCGATCGCTCATGGCCGGCAGCGATACGCTTATCTACCCGGAAGAAAAATATTTCAAATCCATCCGGCAGGTAACTTTCGGGGGCGACAATGCGGAAGCCTACTGGAGCTTTGATGATAAAAAACTCGTTTTCCAATCCAACAACCCGGCCTGGGGACTGCAATGTGACCAGCTATTTGTGATGGGACGGGAAGAAACCTTCAAAGGAAAACAACCGCCCATGGTCAGTACAGGCAAAGGACGTACCACCTGCGCTTATTTTCTTCCGGACAACGCGCATATTCTGTACGGATCCACCCACCTTGCAGCTGATGAATGCCCTGAAGTCCCCTTGCGAAAGAACGGTAAATATGTATGGCCGGTCTATGACTCCTTTGATATTTTTGTGGCCACTATGGATGGTACCATTGTCCGGCAACTGACAAACGAACCGGGGTACGATGCCGAGGCCACCATTTCCCCAACCGGTGATAAGATCGTATTCACCTCGATGCGGAGCGGGGACCTCGAACTCTATACCATGAACCTGGACGGAAGCGATGTGCGACAGATCACGGATACCCTGGGGTACGATGGCGGCGCATTTTTCTCCCCTGATGGCACTCAAATTATCTTCCGGGCCTCCCGCCCCAAAACGGAAGCTGAGATCATGGAATACAAGGAGCTGTTGGCCCAGGGCCTCGTACAGCCAACGGAAATGGAACTTTTTATCTGCAATGCTGATGGCAGCCGTCTCAGGCAGCTTACGTATCTCGGCAATGCCAACTGGAGCCCCTTTTTCCATCCCTCGGGAAAGAAGGTGTTGTTTTCCAGTAATTTTGAATCAGAAAAAGGTTTCCCTTTTAATTTATATTTTATAGATATCGATGGCAGGAACCTGGAGCGGGTAACCCATGGGAAGACCTTTGATGCTTTCCCGGTATTCTCCAATGACGGGAAATACCTTGCATTTTCCAGCAACCGCAATAACGGTGGCACAAGGGATACCAATTTGTTCATTGCTGAATGGCAGGATTCTGATAAATAGGAGCCGTTACCCCGCCCTGAATTGCCGCTGCTGCCCCGTTGCCAAAAACATGCCCCCCCCTATGGGATAAGCCCCTGGAATTTAAGTATCTTTGCAGCTTATTTAACTGGATTAGGTTAAGAGAATGAAGAACATCCGCAATTTCTGTATCATTGCCCATATAGACCATGGTAAAAGCACCCTGGCGGATCGCCTGCTCGATTTTACAGGCTCGGTTACGGAACGTGAGAAAAAAGAACAGCTGCTGGACAGTATGGACCTGGAACGGGAGCGCGGTATTACCATCAAAAGCCACGCCATCCAGATGGAGTATACCTATAAAGGGGAGCAGTATATCCTGAACCTTATCGACACCCCGGGGCATGTGGATTTCTCATATGAAGTTTCACGATCTATTGCCGCATGCGAGGGGGCACTCCTGGTCGTTGATGCGGCCCAGAGCATCCAGGCACAAACCATTTCCAATTTATACCTGGCATTGGAAAACGACCTCGAGATTATCCCGGTATTGAACAAAGTGGACCTCCCCAGTGCAAGCCCGGAAGAGGTAACTGACGATATTGTGGACCTGCTTGGGTGCAAGCCGGAAGAAGTCATCCCCGCCAGCGCAAAGACCGGGCTCGGGATAGAAGAGATCCTTTCTGCTATTATTGAGCGGATCCCCCCGCCCAGTGGCAATGTTGAGGAGTCGCTGCAGGCCCTGGTGTTCGATTCTGTGTACAATCCCTTCCGGGGGGTGGAAACCTACTTCAGGGTGATAAACGGGGAGATAAAAAAGGGGCAGAAGATCAAATTTGTAGCCACCGGGAAAAATTATTTTGCAGATGAGGTAGGGACGCTGAAATTAGCCCAGTTTCCCAGGAAAAGCATCAAGGCAGGGGATGTGGGCTACCTCATTACGGGTATCAAGGAAGCCCGGGAAGTGAAAGTGGGGGATACGATCACAGATGCTGATAACCCTACCAAAAACCCCATCGCTGGTTTTGAGGATGTGAAGCCCATGGTATTTGCCGGGATCTATCCGGTGGATACGGAGGATTTTGAAGAACTCCGGTCCTCCATGGAAAAATTACAACTCAATGACGCCTCATTGGTCTTTACGCCGGAAAGCAGCATGGCACTCGGATTTGGATTTCGCTGCGGATTCCTGGGGATGTTGCATATGGAGATCATCCAGGAACGGCTGGAACGCGAATTCGACATGACGGTGATCACCACCGTCCCCAACGTAAGTTATCATGCCTATACCCGCAAAAACCCGGATACCCCCCTGGTGGTAAACAATCCTTCAGACCTGCCCGATCCCTCAACTGTTGACCGGGTAGAAGAACCCTATATCAAGGCAACCATCATAACCAAATCTGACTTTGTAGGGAATGTGATGTCCCTCTGTATTGACAAGCGTGGCATTATTACAAACCAGACGTATCTTACCACGGACAGGGTGGAACTTTGCTTCGACATGCCGTTGGCGGAGATCGTATTTGATTTTTACGACCGGCTCAAAACCGTGTCGAAAGGCTATGCTTCCTTTGATTATTCCCCTATCGGGATGCGGCCGTCAAAGCTGGTGCGCGTTGATATTTTGCTGAATGCACAGCCTGTTGACGCCCTTTCAGCGCTGATCCATTATGACAATGCACAGTACATCGGAAAAAGGATGTGCGAAAAGTTAAAGGAACTGATCCCCCGGCAACAATTTGATATCCCCATCCAGGCCGCCATTGGCGCGAAGATTATCTCCCGGGAGACCATCAAAGCACTCCGGAAAGATGTGACCGCAAAATGCTATGGTGGCGACATTTCCAGAAAACGCAAACTCCTTGAGAAGCAGAAAAAAGGGAAGAAACGCATGCGGCAGGTGGGTAATGTCGAGATCCCGCAGCAGGCTTTTATGGCGGTATTGAAATTAAATGACTGATCCGGGCAGCCGCAGGTGACGCGCCTTACTGCACCTTTCCTTTATAGGGTTTATCGGCCGCGTCCATCCGCTTGCCAAGGTAAGCCAGTTGGAATCCCTCTGTAATATCCGTAAAGTCTTTGCTGAAGGAGGAAATGATCCTCAGGTCGCCTTCCACGGTTTTCAGGAACAAGGGGACAATATCCTTATCCGCCTTGGTGATCTCTATCAGCCCGTCATAATGATCATTATCCCTCAGGGCTATTTCATGAATGGCAGGGTACTTCCGGGCAGCTTCCGTGATCTTGATAAAATCATCGGTATGCGAAAAAAGGCCTTCTTTAGGGGTATTGTCGGGATTGTTCATTTCGTCGGAATTAACAAGGCGGAAGGCGCCATTTTCCCCGAATTGTTTCTTGAATTTCCTAATCGCATATTCATTGATGTCCGTATTCCCGGTCATGGCCATTAAATATCCCACGTCGTTCAGTTCTATATTGTCTGTAAGTGTATCGGAATAAATATTTGCCACAAATGCTTCCAACCCCATCCGTTTTGCTTTCTCGATGTTATTCTGGTTATTGTCTATCAGGACAACATGCCGGTTGTTCTTCTTTAAATATTCACCAATCAGCCGTGATACTTTTGAAGCCCCGATGATAATAATGCCTTCAGATTTGATCAGGAATACCCCAAGCAGCTGGGCAATATAGCGCGCAGTAGTGGCATTGAGCAATACCGTCCCCAGGACGATCATAAATACCAGGGGGGTAATATATTCCGCCCCCGTCTCCCCCATCTGGATCAACCTCGAGCCGAAAAGGGAGGCGATACCTGCGGCAACAATCCCCCTGGGGCCAACCCAGCTGACAAATAATTTTTCCTTAAAAGTAAGGTTGGAACCCCATGCACTCAGAAATACGCCCATAGGCCTGATAAGGAAAACCACAACAACAAACAGCAGTATGGTCTTCATATTGTAAAGAAGTTCCAGATCGGACAGGTTCATACTGGCAGAGAGCAGGATAAACAGGATGGAGATCAGCAGTACGCTCAGCGATTCCTTAAAATACAATAGTTCCTTAAGGTTTGGCAAATCCGAATTTCCCATCACCATCCCCATGACCACCACGGCAAGCAATCCCGATTCATGGGCAAACATATCGGAAATCACAAATACGAGGAGTACGGCTGACAGCGAGACCACATTCAGGAGATAATGCGGTACTAAATTCCGCTTGATAATCAGGATAAAGGCATGGGCAAGGGCGAACCCAAACGTAAACCCGAAAAGCAATACTTTTCCAAATTCGATCAGCCCCGTTTTGGTATATCCCTGGCCTTCTCCAATACTGATAAACTCAAATACCAGGACCGCCACCAACGCCCCGATCGGGTCTATCAGTATCCCTTCCCATTTCAAAACGGCCGAAAGATCCTTCTTTAAGGGGATGTTTCTCAGGATGGGTGTAATTACGGTAGGTCCGGTAACGATGATCATGGAAGAGAACAGAAAGGAGATCTTCCAGCTCAGGTCAAATATAAAATGGGCAGCCGCCCCGGCAACAAAAAACGTTACCGCAGTCCCGATGGTAATCAGTTTGGTGATCACCGGCCCGACGTTCGCTATTTCCGACCGCCGCAGCGTTAGCCCCCCCTCAAAAAGGATTATACTGATGGCAAGGGAAACAAAATAATAGAGGCTTTCCCCCGGGAACAGGCCCCGCTCCCCATTCCAGATGGGCCTGATCAGCTTTGTGCCTTCCTCTGTAAACAAGGTGGAAACTGGGCCAACCAGCAGGCCAATCAATATCAGTGGCAGGATGGCCGGCAATTTTAAGCGCCAGGCGACCCATTGTGCAATGATCCCAAGAATGACAATACCCGCTAATTCTAACATCTTTGAATGTAAAGGGGCTAATATAAATAAACCCTTATTAACTAAGGATCGATTTTGTTATAATTCCTACTATAAATTTGTTCCGGCAACCTGGCTAAAACTTGCTGATCCGGGCTGTCCGGAACAAACCGGCAACTTAAGACGGGTACACCACAATCTTGCTGCTTTTGCTGAAGTGGGTTTCCGTCCGCGCAGGTAAATTTTCCATGGCCCGGGAATAGGATACAGATCCCTCCCTGGCCGCTATAAAACCAAACAGGTCACCGGGTTCTGCTTTAGGGGGTTTGTTCAGGAAAGTTTCCCAGTGCGCCAGACGCATAAAGTTATGGACGGAATTAATCCGGTAGGTTTTGAGCGATTCGGTTATTGCTTTTTCGCTTCCGGTATTGCAATGATAAAAAGTGGGGGTGCCCAATTCAGTTGCCAGCCTTGCCAGTTTCCGCAGCCAAAGCGAAAACCCATCCTCCAGTTCTGCCAGTGGCGGGATTATCAGAATAAGGCGGTCATGGTTGGCCAGGGGCTTTAGGAATTGGCAGATAAACAAGGTCTTCGCGGAGTTGTTTAATACAATGGTAATCTTATCCCCGACCAGTTTATCCATAAATCCGGAACGCCTTGGCCAGCCAAGGATAATAATATCCGCCATAATTTCCTTTGCGGCCCGGGCTATTCCACTGGGTGCGTTAAAGTCGATCGTAGCTATAATATCCACCGGGGTTTCCGCTGCGGTGGTCTCATTTATAAAGTCTTCCAGGGCATGCCTGGCCGATAGGATATTTCTTTCCGCTTCCTCATTGTTGGGTACAACCGTAAGGATTGCTATGGGTGCCACAGAATCGGTATCCCGGATAAGCACGGCAAATTCCAGTGCCTTTTCCATATTGGCGGTGTTGACAATAGGCAGGAGCAATTGCTCTTTCGTGCGTGAGTTGCTATTTTGTGAACTATAATCCGTTTCCGATGCCAATACTATTTTTTTGGCAGCCAGTTCCGTGGCAAAGGAAGCCACCACACAGGTGACCAGGATAAGGAGGATGGTGCCATTCAATATATTTATATCCAGGATTTTCTCCTTATATCCCACCAGGATGATAGCAAGGGTGGCGGCTGCGTGCGAATTGCTCAACCCAAATATCAGCTGCCTTTCCGAGGCGGTGTACCTTATTGCCAGCTGTGTCAGAAAGGCTGCAAGCCACTTGCCTGCGATCGCTACCACAATCAATGACAGGGCAACAATCAATGCTGCAGGCCCGGTGAATAAGATACTCACATCCACCAACATGCCCACACTGATCAGGAAAAAGGGAATAAACAGGGCATTTCCGATGAACTCTATGCGGTTAAAAAGGACAGAGGTCCGGGGTATAAGCCGATTCAAGGCCAGGCCGGAAACAAAGGCCCCAATGATGGCTTCTACGCCGGCTAACTGCGCCATGAATGCGGCGAGAAATACTACGAACAGCACAAAAATATAGTGCGCATATTTTTCACTGGCCATTTTTTCAAAAAACCATTTGGCAATCCGGGGGATAATAAAGAACATAATGGCCAGGAAAATGGCCATGGAGGCAATAAGCCGAAACCAGAATGCCTGCGTCAGGCCGCCTTTGAAAGCCCCCACGATCACAGCCAGCAATATCAGTACCGTGGTGTCCGTTAGGATGGTTCCCCCCACCGCGATCGCAACAGACCGGTTCTTGGACACCCTGAGCCTGCTTACGATGGGATAAGTGAGCAGCGTATGGGTTGAAAACATACTGGCCGTAAGCAGGCTGGCGTAAAAATCATACCCGAGCAGGTAATAACATACCGGGAACCCGATGGTAAGGGGGATGATGAACGTAAAAAACCCGAATACCAAGCTTTTCTTACGATGCGCCCTGAATTCATTTAGATCGAGTTCCAGTCCGGCAATAAACATAATATACAAAAGCCCCACAGTAGAAAAAACCTCCACAAAAAGGCCCTTTTCCAACAACCTCAAGCCATACGGGCCAATGACAATCCCGGAGGCGATAAGCCCGATGATCCCCGGTATTTTCAAGCGGTTCAATACCACAGGAGCCAGCAGGATGATCAGGAGGATGAGCGAAAAGATTAATACAGGATTCTCCCAGGGAAGCTTAAAACTATCGGATATATCCTCCATACAGGTTTAGATTAGAACACCGGCTGCCTGCGCAAGATCCAATACGCTGGATAGATGACATGGTTTTTAGGGCCTGTTTACGGTTCTAATGTAATCCATTTTCCCCAAGGCTGGAATCATATTCACATTGGGTAGAAAATTTAACAAAAAGTGTTAAATAAAGAATTATTGCACTGTCCGGCTTCATAAAACTGTATAACATTCCTTAATTTTCACGCTTATTCGCACTTGATGAAGCTATATCCCATAGAATCAGGCAACTTTAAATTGGATGGTGGCGCTATGTTCGGGGTGGTCCCCAAATCTATCTGGAGTAAAACCAACCCGGCAGATAGCAATAATATGATCGATATTGCAGCGCGGTGCCTGCTGGTGGAAAATGGGAACAGGCTAACCTTGATTGACAGTGGCCTGGGAGACAAGCAATCTGATAAATTTTTTGGCTATTACTACCGGTGGGGAGATCATTCCCTGGATAAGTCCCTGAAAACTCATGGTTTTCACCGGGATGATATTTCGGATGTTTTTATGACCCACCTGCATTTTGACCATTGCGGGGGGAGTGTACAATGGAATTCAACCCGCACCGGATATGAACCTGCATTTAAAAACGCCGTTTTTTGGACCAATGCCGATCACTGGGAATGGGCCATACATCCCAACCCGCGTGAAAAAGCATCCTTTTTACCCGAAAATCTGCTGCCCATGCAGGAGAGCGGGCAATTGAAATTCATCGAGGGGGTAACCACGGGGCGGGCGGCAGCGCCGGAAATGGATTTCGATGTCCTGTTTGTGAATGGCCATACAGATAAACAAATGATCCCGCATATCCGGTATAAGGGTAAAATGCTTGTCTTTATGGCAGACCTGGTACCTACCGCGGGCCATATACCAGTACCTTTTGTCATGGGGTATGATACCAGGCCGCTGCTGACGCTGGCGGAAAAGACCGCATTTTTAGAGCAGGCAGCAACGGAGGGTTATTACCTGTATCTGGAGCACGATGCCCATAACCAGGTTATAACCCTGCAACATACTGACAGGGGCGTGAAACTTGATAAAACCTATACTTTTGATGAAGTTTTCAATTAGCACACTGCTGTGGGTACCCGCTACTCTTCTTTTGGGTTCCTGTGCAGGACAACCCATAAAAAGTGAAGATTTTACAGCAGAGGATGTCTTTACAAAAGGTATTGAGGGGCCGGCCGTTGACCGGGAGGGGTTCCTGTACGCCGTAAACTTTGAGAAGGAGGGTACCATAGGGCGGGTCGATAAGAACGGTAACGGAGAAATATACCTTACCCTCCCGGAAGGAAGCATTGGAAATGGCATACGATTTGATACCGATGGCAATATGTTCGTCGCAGATTATAAAGGCCATACAGTATACCGCTTTGCAAAAAATTCCAGGGTTCCGGAGATCTGGGCCCGCGATTCAACCATGAACCAGCCCAATGACCTTGCCGTTAGTGCTACAGGCCATATCTACCTCAGCGACCCGAAATGGGCTGATAATACGGGTAAGCTGTGGATGGTTACTCCCGAACGGAAGTTAGTCCTCCTGGAAAGTAATATGGGGACCACCAACGGAGTTGAGGTGAGTCCGGATGGGAAATTACTATACGTCAATGAATCCGTACAACGAACAATATGGAAATACGATATCCTTGCAGACGGCAGCCTGGCCAACAAGTCAAAATTCATGACCTTTGACGATTTTGGCATGGACGGGATGCGCTGTGATGTAAAGGGAAATTTGTACATTACGCGCTATGACAAAGGCACTGTCCTGATTGCAACACCAGAAGGAAATAGCCTGGCCGAAGTAGCCCTTAGAGGGAAAAAACCTTCCAACCTCACGTTTGGCGGGGCAGATGGCAGAACCTGTTATGTAACCCTGGCAGACCGGGGGTGTGTGGAACAATTCAGGGCTCCCTACCCGGGAAAATACTAACTCAAAATACATGTAAATACTTATAAAAGATGATAAAATATACCAAATCCTTCCTGTTGATCTCCCTGTGGGCAGTTATCCTGTCCGGCTGTGGCAGCACGGCCCTTGTTTCGACCCCGGTTGAGAACATTGACAGCATCCCCCTGAAAGTCACGGAACTGACGGAGGATCAAAAAAAGAGCTGGGGGTATGCAGACCTTGTTTCCGATACCATCCCGGGGATGAGTGTCAATAAAGCCTATGATGAGATCATTGGCAATAAAAAGGGCAAAAAGGTGATCGTTGCTGTGCTCGACTCAGGGATAGACCTTACACATGAAGACCTGGATGGGGTTCTGTGGACCAACAAAGATGAAAAACCAAACAACGGAAAGGATGACGACAATAACGGGTACGTCGATGATATTCACGGCTATAATTTTTTAGGGGAATCCTATAACGAGCAGTTGGAAACTGCACGGATCGTACGCCTGAAATTAGGCGACGCTGCCCTCCAGGCCCGCGCAAAGGCCGATGTGGATGCGGCCTATGCCAAGGCATCCCAGAACAAGCAGCAGTACGAACAGATCCTGCAGGCGGTGGAAGCTGCAGACGCTGCAGTAAAAGCGCATCTTGGTACGGAATCATATACCAAAAAAGATGTAGCAGCCATAAAAACAGAGGATGCCGCCCTCCAGCAGCATGTCGGGGTTTTGATGCAGATGTATAGCTTTAAGGACACCATCCCGGAGGTGATCGCTGAGCTCCATGATGGCATAAATCACTTTTCAGATCAGCTCAACTATAATTATAATGTAGATTTTGACGGGCGGAAAGTGACCGGTGACAATCCTTATGATATCAATGACAGGGGGTATGGCAATGGCAATCCGCAAGCCCGGTCTGCGGACGAAAACCACGGAACCCATGTGGCTGGCATTATTGCCGCGGAAAGGAACAACGGCAAAGGCATGGATGGGGTGGCCAACAACGTGGAGATCATGAGCATCCGGGCCGTACCTAACGGTGATGAATACGATAAGGATATTGCCCTTGGTATTCGCTATGCAGTTGACAACGGCGCCAGTATTATCAATGCGAGTTTTGGTAAATCCTTCTCCCCCAATGCCGATTGGGTCTATGATGCAATTAAATATGCCGCCTCCAGGGATGTCCTGATTGTCCATGCCGCCGGCAATGACGGGGAAGACCTGGATGATCCCCAGAATTCAAACTATCCGAATGACCAAATAGAAAATGGCGCTGAAATGGCTGATAATGTGATAACCGTAGGGGCCCTCGACAGTAAATACGGGTCCGAAATGGTTGCATCCTATTCCAATTACGGGGCGGTCAATGTAGATGTCTTCGCTCCCGGGTCTGACATCTATAGTACGAATCCAAACAATACATACGAATTTCATGACGGAACTTCATTTGCCGCTCCGGGTGTTGCCGGGGTTGCTGCCCTCATCCGGTCTCAATACCCCAAACTTACTGCCCCGCAGGTTAAGAAAATACTGATGGATTCCGGGCAGACAACCAATGCTGCCGTCATCCTGGCAGGTGATAATTCCCAATCCAGGCCCTTTAACAAGGCAAGCAAAGCAGGCCGCATGGTCAATGCTTTCAATGCCCTGATCCTGGCTGATAAAATTTCCAAAGAAAATCTGTAAATCAATATTGAGTTAATGAAGGTACAACTTACTGCCCTTGTGTTTATTTGGACAGGATGCTTTAGCCTGTATGCACAGATCGATCCCTGCTATTGGCAGCAACATGTTGACTATACCATGGATGTCTCCATGGACGTAGAAACCTACCAATATACCGGGAAACAGCAATTGGTCTATACCAACAATTCCCCGGATACCCTCAACAGGGTTTTCTACCATATGTATTTTAATGCTTTTCAGCCCGGGAGTGAAATGGATATGCGCCTGCAGAGCATCAAAGATCCGGATGGCAGGATGGTGGAAGGCGAAAAAAGCCGGATAGCGGCTTTGGGTCCCGGGGAAATAGGATACCTGAAAGCTTCTTCCCTTAAACAGGACGGTGCCGGGCTGTCCTACGAATTGGCAGGTACTGTTCTCGAAGTAGCCCTGGCCAAACCCATCTTTCCGGGGGGAAAGGCAACCCTGGAAATGGAATTTGAAGGGCAGGTGCCCGTTCAGATCAGGAGATCGGGCAGGAACAACAAGGAAGGGGTGGCACTTTCCATGAGCCAATGGTATCCTAAAATGGCAGAATATGATTTTGAAGGCTGGCACGCGGATCCCTATATCGCCAGGGAATTTCACGGGGTGTGGGGCGATTTTGATTTGAAACTCACCATCGATAAGAATTACGTGGTCGGCGGAACAGGCTACTTGCAAAATCCCGATGAAATCGGACATGGGTATGAGGCTGCCGGTACCAAAGTCAAAAAGAGCAAAGGGAAAACACTTACCTGGCATTTTAAGGCCCCGATGGTCCATGATTTCATGTGGGCTGCAGATCCTGATTACAGCCACGATACCTTCCAGGTCCCCGGGGGACCTATGCTCCACTTTTTATATAAAAACGATCCTGCTATTACAGACAACTGGAAGAAATTGCAGCCGGAAACCGCCGAAGCAATGGAATTTTTAAGCAGGAACATCGGCCAATACCCTTATAAACAATATTCCGTAATCCATGGCGGAGACGGGGGAATGGAGTATGCCATGAGCACGTTGATAACAGGCGGCCGCGATTTCAATGGCCTGGTCAGCGTCATGGTACATGAAATGGCCCATTCCTGGTTTCAGCAAATTCTAGCCAACAACGAGGCAGAACACGCATGGATGGATGAAGGTTTTGCTTCCTTTATATCAGCTCTGTGCAAGAACGAGATCCTGCAGCAAAAACAACAAAACCCATTCCAATCTTCTTACCAGAGTTATTTCGGCCTGGCCACTTCCGGGATAGAACAGCCCCAGACAACACATTCAGATCGCTATGAACTGAATGCTGCTTATGGGATATCTGCCTACGATAAAGGGGCAGTATTCCTTGCACAATTGGGTTACGTGATAGGCCAGGACAAGCTGATGCAAACACTGAGAAGGTATTATAAGAGTTTTCAGTTCAAGCATCCTACGCCCAATGATTTTATTCGGGTAGCCGAAAAAACTTCGGGTATAGAACTGGGCTGGTACCTTATGGACTGGACCCAAACCACCAATACCATCGATTACGGGATCAAAGAGGTCAAGTCTGAAAGCGGTAAAACCGCAGTGATCCTGGAGCGGTTAGGACTGATGCCCATGCCGATTGATATACTTGTGGTCTACAAGGACGGTACGAAAGAAACCTTCTATGCTCCATTGCGAATGATGCGGGGCGCTAAGGAAAATCCCTATCCGGCCCTTAAAAGGACGCTATTGCCCGATTGGCCCTGGGCTTTTTCAAATTATGATTTTACCGTTGACAAGCCATTGGATAGTATCAAAGCCATCGTTTTAGACCCCTCTCAATTGATGGCTGACATAAACGGGGAGAACAATTTCTGGAATTCCCCATAATCTTTCCCAGGCTTGATGGGCGGAGACTATGCAGTCTCTTATCTTTTATAATCCTTATCAGATTATAATCGCATGACAGGGATCCCGGTAAAAATCTGCAGTATGAACCGCAATACGTACCCCAAAAAGGAAAAACTCAAGAGCCAAAAACTCTTGTCGTCGCTTTTTTCGGAAGGGAACAGCATCGGCAAATACCCTGTAAAACTGATATACCTCGCTGCCCCCCTCCCACATGCCGTACCGGTACAGGCAGGGGTTGCCGTATCCAGGAAAAATTTTAAAAAGGCCGTTGACCGTAACAGGGTCAAGAGGCTTTTACGGGAAGCTTACCGTAACAACAAAGAGCTTATTTTTAACAACATAGAGGGCAGCTATGCGTTTCTATTTTTATACCTTGGTAAAGAAATGCCTTTATATGAACATATTGAAAAGGGCATGCGGAAGGTTTTAGAAGAATTCTTAAAAAACAGTAAAGATGCAAAAGTGGATGAATAAAAAAATCCTGATTCCCGTTCTGGCAGTTGTATTGCTTCTCGGTGCCAGCAGTTATAAAAGTGATTTTTTTGAGATCGCCAAACAGATTGAGATATTCACCACCCTGTTTAAGGAACTCAACATGAATTATGTTGATGAGACCAACCCGGCGGAGCTGATGGATACCGCCATCAAGAATATGCTGCAGGAACTGGATCCCTACACCGTATTCCTGAATGAACAGGATGTGGAAGCTTTCCGGATCAACAATACCGGGGAATATTCCGGAATTGGTGCCCTGGTGAGGTCCTATGACGACCGATTGCTGATCGTGGAACCCTATAAAAACTATCCGGCGGATAAAGCCGGGCTGAAAGCAGGTGATGAGATCATCAAAATAGGCGACATTTCCTTGCAGGATTTCAAGGATGACGCGACCGAATTATTAAAAGGTGCCAATGCAACGGATGTAACCGTAACCTTCAATCGCCAGGGGAAAACCAATACGGCCATTATAAAGCGGGAGGCCATAGAGGTAGATGCAGTGCCTTATTACAAAATGGCAGATGCGAAGACCGGCTATATCGTACTTTCAAAATTCAATGCAAAGGCCTCCTCTCAGACAAAAGCAGCTTTGGTTGACCTTAAAGGCAAAGGGGCAGAACGTATAATCCTTGACCTCAGGGGCAACCCCGGGGGACTATTGTCTGAAGCCATCAATGTAACCAACCTCTTCGTCCCCAAAGGGGAGCTTATAGTAACCACCAGGTCTAAGGTTAAAAAATTTAATAATGAGTATAAGACCAAAAACCAGCCGTTCGACACGGAAATTCCATTGGTTGTTCTGGTCAATGGCAACAGCGCCTCGGCCAGCGAAATCGTTTCGGGCAGCCTCCAGGACCTGGACCGGGCTGTGATCATGGGGGCCCGTAGTTTTGGAAAAGGCCTCGTCCAAAGACCGCTCCGGCTTACATATGGTACCCAGTTAAAGGTCACTATCTCCAGGTACTATACCAGTTCCGGTCGGTGTATCCAATCACTGGATTACTGGAACCGGGATGAACAGGGCAACGCAGTGCAGCAAACCCAGTTCAATGATTTTACAACCCGCAACGGCAGGAAGGTCCAGGATGGCGGGGGGGTTATGCCGGATGTGGCGATCACCGATTTACAGACGAATGATTTGATGGAGGCATTGCTGAACAACCATGTGGTTTTTGACTACGCCACGGATTACTATTATAACCATCAGGTCCCGGATGTGGCTTCCTTCCAATACAGCGAGTCTGACTTCAAGGAGTTCAAGGATTATGTTTCCCGAAGCAGCTTTAATTTTGAAACAAAGACTGAAAAAGCCCTGAGAGAAGCCCTAAGCGGTGAAGACATGGAAATATTTGGTCCTGGAATGGAGCAAAATTACAAGAACCTGCTGTTGGAAATAAACAAAAGTAAATTGTCTGCCCTTGATAAGTACCAGAAGGAACTGCAAAAAAACCTCGAAGATGAGATCATAAAGCGCTACTTCTACCGGGAAGGGCTTTATGATTATTATTTAAAGCATGATGACGCTATTTTGGCCGGGACAGATCTTCTGGCCAATGAGTCAAAGTACCGGGAGATACTCCGGTAAGTATGTCGGGCATCCCACTACATATGGCAAACCTGGTTTGTAATACAGAAGCCTCCCTGGGCGAAGGTCCCGTTTGGGACCATCAGAAACAGCTGCTTTATTGGGTAGATATCGAAGGCTGCAGACTACACTGCCATGATCCGGTTACTCAGGATAATACGCACTGGGATCTTGATGAAATGCCCGGCGCTGTTGCCCCTTACAGCGATGGCCGATTATTACTGGCGCTCGAATCGGGATTGGCTACATTCAGTACGGAACATAAAACCCTTATGCGCCATCATGCCCTTGTTCAAAGCGATCCGAAAATGAGGTGCAACGACGGCAAGTGCGGGCCCGATGGAAATTTTTGGATCGGGACCATGCATAAGGACCTACAGCCGGAAGCAGGCGCACTTTACAGGGTGGATCCCCATTTTAATACCAGCTTGCAGGTCCCTGATACAACCGTTTCAAATGGGATGGCCTGGTCTTCAGACCATACAGTCTTTTATTTTATCGATTCAGCCTCCCATGCCGTGTTTTCCTTTCAATTTGATAAGGCCGAGGGCGCCATTTCCCGTAAAAAAGTTCTTTTCAAAGTGCCAAAATCCTTTGGCGACCCGGACGGAATGTGTATTGACGCAGAAGGAATGCTATGGATCGCACACTGGGGCGGTCATTGTGTAAGGAGATGGGATCCGGCCAGGGGGGAGGTCCTCGAACGTATTGAAGTGCCTGCTCTCCAGGTAACTTCCTGTTGTTTTGGAGGGGAAAATATGGATACGTTGTATATTACTACCGCAAGAAGAGGGCTTCTGCCTGCTGATTTGGATAAATTTCCGTTGAGTGGAGGGCTTTTTATGCACCGGGCAACTGTAAAAGGAACGCATATTAATTATTTCAGGGAAGCGTAATGCAATACTCCGGTATCCACGATAAAGTAGCCATAATCACCGGTGCCGGTGAAGGGATAGGCTATGCCATTGCCAGGCTGCTATTACAGTCCGGTGCCCGGGTGGTGCTCAATGATATCAGCGAACAACGGGCGAACAGTGCAGCTGAATCACTAGGGAAAGACTATTCCGGAAATTGCCTTCCGTTTGCAGGGGACGCTGCAGATGTTGCCGTGGTCAACCAGCTGGTAGATTTTACACTGGAACGCTTTGGGAAGGTAGATTTTGTTATCCCCAATGCCGGGATCACTTTGTTTGGTGATTTTTTTGCTTTTAAACCGGAAGATTTTGAGCGGGTTGTAAACCTAAATCTACGGGGGGCATTCTTCCTGGTGCAAAGGGCCACCTCAGAGATGAAGACCCAGGGTAGCGGGGGGCGTGTCATCTTAATGTCCTCCATAACCGGGATCAAATGCTATCCTTCCCTTGCGGCCTACGGGATGACAAAGGCAGCACTCCAGATGCTCGCCCGGAGCCTGGTACTCACCTTATCGCCTTTCCATATTACCATCAATTCCATAGCCCCTGGCGCCACACTTACGGAGCGAACCGCAAAGGAAGAACCGGATTATGCGGGGGCATGGGCTAAACTCCTCCCCACCGCGAGTGTCGGGAAACCGGAAGATATGGCCCATATGTGCCTGTTCCTACTTTCTGATAAAGCTGCACACATCACAGGCCAGACACATGTCGTGGATGGCGGGTGGACGGTTATTGGCCGCTATCCCGGGGACCTGGAATGACAAATTTGCCAATGCCGGTTTCTTGCTAAAATGCTATATTTACTGGTAATCCCAATTAAAAATAAGGTGCGCCGTATCCTCATTCTTTTATTGCTGTTGCAGGCCTGTAATGGGCATGTTCCAGCTGCCGGGCAAACAACAGCAGCGGATAGCAAAATGGAGAGCCCGGAAATAGAGTCGCCTTTTTTGATCGTCCTGGGAACCGTGCAGGACGCCGGTTCGCCGCAACTGGGATGTACCAAAGCATGCTGTGCCTCCTTAACAACCGCCGAAATGGACCAGAGAAAAGTGGTGGCAGCAGGACTTGTGGATGCGGAATATGACAGGAATTTCCTGTTTGAAGCTACACCTGATATTAAGGACCAGGTTTCACGGCTCCAGGGTGCAGGCAATTCCACCCGGAAAGTACCGGATGGTATATTCCTTACCCATGCCCATATTGGCCATTATACGGGGTTGATGTACCTGGGCAAAGAATCGGCCAATACAGATAGCGTCCCGGTTTATATCATGCCCCGGATGCAGCGTTTCCTGGAACGCAACGGACCTTGGGACCAGTTGTTGTCCCAGGGAAATATTACCTTACAGGGGTTAGAGGAGGGGGAAGTTATGAGGCTCACACCCAATATTTCCGTGCAGTCGCTCAGGGTCCCCCACCGGGATGAATATTCGGAGACCGTGGGGTTCCTTATTCAGGGCCCGGACAGAAAAGCCCTTTTTATTCCGGATATCGACAAATGGGAACGGTGGGAACAAAGTATCATTAAGCTGCTCTCAACGGTCGATTATGCCCTTATCGATGCCACCTTTCATGATGGGGCGGAAGTTCCGGACCGAAACATGTCGGATATTCCCCACCCCTTTGTAGTTGAGAGTATGGAGCTCTTTAAGGAACTCCCCGGGAAAGAAAAAGAGAAGATATACTTTATCCATATGAACCACACTAATCCTATATTGGATTCGCTTAGTGTTGAATACCGGGAAGTTATAGAGCATGGATACCGTGTCGCCCGGATCGGTCAGCGCCTTCCATTATAAACCGAATGAGCCTATCCCTACCATCACAACTGGCCGATTTCCTGAACCTCCCAATTACAAAAATGGTGCCCCTGTCCGGTGGTGATATATCGCAGGCGTACCTGATTTACACGAGCAGGGACCGGTTTTTTTGCAAAGTACATTCAGGGCCCGACTCGGATAACATGTTCAAGGCTGAAAAGGAAGGTTTGAGGGCAATTGCCGCAACCAATACCATCAGGGTTCCGGAAGTTATCGGGTTAGCTGGTCTGGAAACAGGGGCCTGCCTGTTGCTGGAGTATGTTGTGCCAGGCAGGACAACAACAGGTGCTATGGAAACTTTGGGCCATCAACTGGCCACTATGCATGCAATTTCCCAGCCTGGATTTGGCTGGCATAGTCACAACTTTATAGGCAGCCTGTCCCAGGCCAATAAAAGGTCTGGGCAATGGACCTCCTTTTACCTGTCGGAACGGTTGTTGCCGCAATTAACGCTCGCCCAAAAGCAAAACCTGTTGGCCGATCATGACATTCCCCCGGAGGATGAGATGATGGAAAAGCTGCAGCAATACATCCCGGATGCAGGGCCATCTTTGTTGCATGGTGACCTGTGGTACGGCAATTTCCTTATTTCAGATACGGGTATCCCGTATTTGATAGATCCTGCAGTCTATATTGGTCACCATGAAGTGGATCTTGCAATGTCCCGGCTCTTCGGGGGTTTTGATCCGGCATTCTATAGGGCATATCACGAAATTATTCCTGTGTCTGAAGGATACGATCAGCGAAGGGGGTTGTATCAGCTGTATTACCTCCTGGTTCACCTAAATCTATTTGGAAAGGCCTATTACCAACGCGTTAAAAATTTACTGAGCACTTATTTCTGAATCCATGGTGGCATTCCATTGTTGGGTTTTCCTGAATACCTTCGTATCCCAAACATTCCATATCCTGTCAGCGGGAATTACTGTACAACCGCACAGGCGCAACAAGTTTTGTGAAAGTCACTACCAATATATAGCTTTGGTAAAACATACATTGGAATTTCATATTTTTAGAAGTCATGGGAAAGTTAAGGGTATTAGTAGTAGGATGCGGTAATATGGGTGCCAGCCATGCCAGGGCATATAAGCATTTGGATGCATTTGAGATAGTGGGTCTCGTAAGCCGGAGCCCGGAAAGCCGGAACAGGCTGGCACAGGAACTTGGGGGACTGCCCACCTATCCCGATTTTGAGGGTGCCCTGGAAGATACCCATCCAGATGCCGTTTCCATCAATACCTATCCTGATACCCATGAAAAATACGTAAAGGCAAGCCTGGAGGCAGGCGCACATGTATTTGTTGAAAAACCACTTGCGCTAACTGTTGATGGTGCCCGGGAACTTGTCCGGATCGCCCGGAGGATGAACAAAAAAATGGTTGTAGGATATATCCTGAGGGTGCACCCGGCCTGGGATACTTTTGTCAGTATTGCAAAAACTTTGGGGAAACCGCTGGTGATGCGGATGAACCTGAACCAGCAAAGCTCGGGTAATAAATGGTATACCCATAAGCAATTAATGCGGTCCATGTCGCCCATTGTAGACTGCGGGGTACATTACGTTGATATTATGTGTATGATGACCGGGGTTGCCCCGGTAAGTGTCAGTGCCATTGGCGCAAGGTTGACAGAGGAAATCGATTCTGATATGTATAATTACGGGCAGTTACAGGTACGTTTTACAGACGGGTCGGTTGGATGGTATGAAGCGGGATGGGGGCCTATGATGAGCGAGACCGCCTTCTTTATCAAGGATGTTATTGGGCCGAAGGGATGTGTTTCCATCGTAGAAAGTGCCAGGGGCGGCTCTGATAATGTAGAAGGCCATACCAAAACCACAGGCCTGCTCCTGCACCATTCTGAGTTGGATGCCGAAGGAAATTTTACCAAACGCGATGAGATCATCAGCACGGAGGAAGAACCGGACCATGACGGGCTTTGCCTTCTGGAACAGCAGTTTTTCCTTAATGCCATCCAAAAAGACCTGGACATTACCAATCATATGAATGACGCCGTGCATAGCCTGCAAATTGTCCTGGCTGCTGATAGATCCTTCAGGACCGGTAAAACCGTGACCTTATAGATCTTGTGACACGGCCTTTTTCACTGTTATTTAAAAAGGTTAAAAGACATGGAATTGACCAATTCGCCGGTAATTATCATAAAGTCCTGTTAATCAATGCTTCCTATTGGGAATTCTCATAATTTATTGGTATCTTGTTAGTTATGATAAAAGTAGAGAAAGCGGAAAACAGCGAATTTTTAGAAAAATCCATCAAATACCTGGAAGCCCACGGTTTTGAAAATATAAGGGCAGACATGGAAGGCTACGAGATACCGAAGTCATTTATAAAGAAGAGTAACGATTCCCGGATTACACCGGATATCGTTGCCAATAAAAACGGGAGGAAGTATTTCTTTGATATCAGCCTCAAGTCGGACAAACCTCAATTATTGAAGTCAAAATGGTTGTTCCTCGATACGTTAAGCAGGATGAGGTCTAACAGGTTCAGGATCATTACGACGAGGGGTCATTATAAGTTTACGGATGATATGCTGGATGATATCAACTTATCTTCCAAAACGGCTATTCGGATATAATTGCTATGAAACTGGGAATAGGGAACCACATTAGTGTGGTTCTTTTTTTGTGTTGACCATCCGGATATGAGGAATGTCATCTTCCAGATAGGTCGTGCCCACTTCCCGGAATCCCAGGGAATTATAGAATTTTTTCAGATAAAACTGTGCAGATAATTCAATGTGTCCAACACTGAAACAGCTCTTTATGGCATCAACGGATGCAATCATTATCTCCTTCCCATAGCCATATTTCCGCTCGGTTTGGCTAACCACCACCCGCCCGATACACGCCATTTCAGCATACTCGCCAGGCCGAAAGATACGGGTATACGCTACCAGCTCCGTACCTTTATAACCCATTATATGTAATGCTTTCTGATCTTTTCCATCCAGATCCTGATAGGGACATTGCTGTTCCAAAACAAATACGGCGCATCGTAGCTGAAGGATTGCATAAAGTTCCCCGGTGGTGAGCTCATCGAATTTTTTTACGATAATTTTCATGGTATCAGTCTTGTACTATGACATTTTTATGGTCGCATTTACCATATTCCGGCTGGATATTGACGTGGTTAATACCAAAGTTGTGGTATACTTCTTCCTCAATTTTTCCCAGGATTATATCAAATTCTGACAGGGTGATATCCCGGTAAAAATCTATATGCGCCTCCAGGTGTACCGCATCCTCGTTGAGCTGCCAGATATGCACATGATGTACATTTTTCACCGCCTCGATTTTTCCAATAGCATCTACTATCTTCTGAACTTCAATGGTATTCGGTGTAAACAACATCAAAACCCTGGTAGAATCCCGCAGCAGATCATATCCCATATAGATAAGGTAAACGGCAATCAGAATGGTCAGCAGCGGGTCAATCCAGTACAATTCATAGAATTTCATCAGCAACCCCCCGACCAATACGGCCACAGACGCCATCATATCCGTAAGCAGGTGTAAATAAGCTGATTTCATATTCATATTGCTGTTTGCATCTTTTTTAAGCAATAATACACTAAAGCCATTGGCAACAATACCCAACAAGGACAACCAGATAACCAGGTCAGATTCTATAGTAATGGGATTGATAAACCGTTCAACAGCTTCTTTGATCAGGATTACCGCTACTATGATCAGGGTTGCTGAATTAACAAATGCAGCAATGATCTCTGCGCGCTTATAGCCAAATGTCCTATTGGCAGAAGCTTCTTTTTTGGAAAGTATGTTGGCTATGTAGCTTACAATAAGGGATAAGACATCGCTGAAATTATGGAGGGCATCAGAGAGCAGGGAAAGGCTGCCGGAAAGTAAACCGCCAATGGCCTGGGATATCGTGATCAGGATGTTAAGGAATATGGAGATAAAAAGGTTTCTACCCTTTAAATCCTTATGCTGGTGACCATGCGTATGTTTATGATCATGATGACTGTGAGAATGACCCATTTTGCGCTTCTTGCACAAATTTAGTTAATAACCGGCTATCTGGTGAACTGTGCAGGTACAGAAAAGGACTATATGACTATCCTACACAAGTTTAGGAACATGGGATTTTTTCCACTCTCCGCTCATGGCGCCCGCCTGCAAATTTAGTATCAAGGAATGTTTTTACCATTTCCAGGGCTTGTGGGAGCGCAATGAAACGTGCGGGCAGGCTTAAGATGTTGGCGTCGTTATGTTCCCTTGCCAGGGCAACGATCTCATTATTCCAGCATAAGGCAGCCCGAACCTTCTGATGCTTATTGGCTGTCATGGAGGCTCCGTTCCCGCTGCCGCAAATTATTATTCCCAGGTCCACAGATGCTTTATCAACAGCGTCTGCAACAGGGTGCACAAAATCCGGGTAATCCACACTATCCATAGAGTCACTGCCAAAATTCAATACCTCGATGTTCATCGATTTTAAAAGGCCCACTATGGCCAGCTTATAATCGGTTCCGGCATGATCATTGCCTATTGCTATTTTCATTTTGCAATTACTTTAGGTTACTCAAAGGTACGAATACCTTTACAATTTCAATATATAGGACAGTATCAACAACCGGAGTTTAGCAAAACATCAGACCTTTAAGGGTGAGGGTATTACCTCCTTAAAAATTTGTTAATAAAACACTCATAAAATGTGTGTACAATTTTATGGCAATCGGATAATAATTTGCTTTATAAAACCGCCCGGACAAATACAAACGTACTTGCTAATATTTACAAGTAGGATATCTACTCAATTACCCCGGGAATTAACATTTACTTTTGAAGTAGTTATTAAAAAAAAATGTTCATAGGGGTTATTAATACCCGTGTACAAATAATATAATACTTTGATATTTAATCCGTTATACACGCAATAATATGTCAACAATATGATTAATGTGTTCAAAAGAATAATAGGGTCATTTTTTTATCCCCGCTATTAACACACCATCATATACAGACAAATTGTTTTAAATTAATTAAATATATACTAATAATAGTATGAATGTTAATAACCACAAACCTTGGGGAA
The DNA here is from genome assembly GCA_963756115.1 of uncultured Flavobacteriaceae bacterium. Lineage (GTDB taxonomy): Bacteria > Bacteroidota > Bacteroidia > Flavobacteriales > Flavobacteriaceae > JTS-RE37. Next base: position 835,119 of record CAVWMN010000003.1, on the reverse strand, counting down.
TGCAGTAAAGAAATGGAGGTATTGGAATGGCAATGGATTATAATTCGTAATTTTCACCCCAAATTAAACTGAATGTCAAAAGATAAAAAAAGAGTAAAAAGCCAGCGGAAGAACGAAATAACCAAAGGCATATTTACTATTTTGGAAAAAGAACCAAAAAAGAGTTTCAATTATAAACAGCTGGCCTCCCAATTAGAAATTACCGATACAGAGGGTAGGAATTTACTCATTAAAAAACTCGGTGAATTAAATGCCAAAAAAAGGATACTGGAGGAGGACAAAGGAAAATATAAAGCACTTTCGAGCGGTACATATGCTACAGGAAGGGTTGATGTGACCGGAAGGGGAAATGCTTATGTAGTAGTCGACGACCAGGATGATGATATTTTTGTTCCGGCTAATAAGTTAAACAAGGCTTTCCATGGTGATATTGTGGAAGTCAAAGTTGCTGCCAAACGAAATTCAAGAAAAGTTGAAGGTGAAGTCGTCAAGATCCTGGAAAGAAAGAAAAGTTCTTTTGTGGGGATTGTAGATCTGCAAAAAACCTTTGCATTTGTTCGGACGACGGATTTTAAAATGTATACTGATATTTTTATCCCTAAAGATAAGATCGGGAAGGCTAAACAGGGGGAAAAGGTAGTAGTCCGGATACTTGACTGGCCGGATAAGGCGGATTCACCCTATGGGGAAATAATTGAAGTTCTCGGGATGCCCGGCGAACATGATACCGAGATCCACTCCATATTGGCGGAGTACGGACTACCATATGAATTTCCAGCTGATATCGCCGCCTTCGCAATACAACTCGACACTACCATAAAGAAGGAAGAAATTGCAAAAAGAAGGGACCTGCGGGATATTTTAACCTTTACCATCGACCCCAAGGATGCAAAGGATTTCGATGATGCCCTTTCCTTCCGCGTCCTCCCTGACGGGAATTATGAAATAGGAATCCATATAGCGGATGTTTCGCATTATTTGGTGCCCGGTACCGTATTGGATGATGAAGCTTATGACCGGGCTACCTCTGTATATCTGGTGGATAGGGTGGTGCCTATGTTGCCGGAAGTATTATCCAATAATGCCTGTTCCTTACGTCCCAATGAGGAAAAATATACCTTTTCGGCCATTTTTGAACTTGATAAAAATGCTGGGGTAAAAAAGGAGTGGTTTGGCAGGACGGTCATTAATTCAAATGAACGTTTTGCTTATGAAGAGGCGCAACATATTATTGAAACAAAAAATGGTAGCATCCCCGAATCGGTTTCAATACGGGGAAAAGGCTATTCCGTTTCGGATGCGGTGGTGGAAGCAACCCTTACAATGAATAAGCTTGCCGTGATTATGAGGCAGCAAAGGATGCAGGAAGGTGCTATATCCTTTGACAAGGTGGAAGTGAAATTTCATCTTAATGAAGCCAACGAACCACAGAGTGTCTATTTTAAAGAAGCAAAAGAGGCCAATAAACTGATAGAAGAATTTATGTTATTGGCCAATCGTAAAGTGGCCGAGTTTATTGGCAAGCAAACCCCTGTAAAAACATTTGTTTACAGGGTTCATGATGATCCTGATGAAGAAAAACTGATGGCATTAAACAGCATTATTTCTCGTTTTGGGCATCAGATAAACTTTAAAAACAAAAAAACCATCAGCGACTCGCTGAACCAGCTCTTAGAAGATGTAAAGGGACAAAAGGAACAGAATTTAGTGGATACCCTTACCATCAGAAGTATGAGTAAGGCAATATATACCACTCAAAATATAGGTCATTATGGCCTGGCATTCGATTATTATACCCATTTTACCTCCCCGATCAGGAGATACCCGGATATAATGGTACACCGGCTTCTGCAGCATTACCTGGATGGAGGCAAGTCTCCAAAAGATACTATTTACGAGGAAAAATGCAAGCATTCTTCTGCTATGGAATACCTGGCTTCGAGTGCTGAACGGGATTCCATAAAATATATGCAGATAAAATTTATGCAGGACCACCAGGACAGGGAATTTATCGGTGTGATATCAGGGGTTACCGAATGGGGGATCTATGTGGAGATCATCGAAAACAAATGCGAGGGAATGGTGAGGATCCGGGATATAAAAGATGATTATTATACCTTTGATGAAAAGCAATACGCCATAATAGGGGAACGCCATAAAAAGGTATATCAATTGGGAGACGAGGTCCGGGTAAGTGTAAAAGATTCAGATTTGGTAAAAAGGCACCTGGATTTTTCGCTGCTGGGTAAATATGATTGACAACCCTGCCGGGAAGCATAGTAGTGAATACGGCTATTGGATGGAATTTAAAACCAACATTATGACACGTATACTGATGGTAATCTTCCTTATCTGGGGAGCGGACACAGGTTGGTCTCAGGACGAAAAAGTAACCCAGGATTTGCAAAAGTTCAGCGAGGTGAAAGCATTTGACGGCATCTCAGTCAAGCTGATCAGGTCCGATGTAAATAAAGCGGTAATTACGGGGGCCAATACACGAAAAGTTGCCATTGTAAACAATGAAGGGGTATTGAAACTTCGGATGGAGATCGATAAGATCTTTAGCGGGTACCGCACCTTTGTTGATTTGTATTACACGGAGGATCTTGGGGTGATCGATGTAAATGAAGATGCCAGGATCACTTCTGAACAGCTTATAAAACAGGATATTCTGGAGCTCAAGGCACAGGAAGGAGGGGAAATTAAGATCAACGCGCAGGTTGAACAAATGCTGATTAAATCGGTTTCGGGAGGTGTGATAATTGCTACCGGATCCTCGGAATTGCAGGATGTAGCCATCAATACCGGAGGGATTTATGAGGGGAAAACATTTAAGACCAAGTTTACAACGGTCAATGTGAATGCCGGTTCCAGGGCTGAGATCTTCGCATCAGATTATGTAAAAGCTGCTGTTAAAGCGGGTGGGGAGGTGCTTGTATTCGGTAATCCCTCTAAAATGGATGAAAAAACGGTTTTCGGGGGTAAGATAAAAAGGATGTAAAGAAGGAATTGGATCCATGGTAGACGATATTCAGGCCGCAATCCCACTAGGTTTTTTATTGAGCTTTATGATCGGGCCTGTATTTTTCGTGCTATTGGAAACCAGCGCAAGAAAGGGTTTCCGGGCCGGTTTGTTCTTTGATCTGGGGGTAATTGTCGCAGACATCCTCTTTCTAACCATTGCCTATTTCAGTAGTTACCAGTTGCTTGAAAACCTTAGTAACCAGCCAGGGTTGTATGTTTTTGGGGGCCTCATCCTGCTAGTGTATGGTATCTATACCATCTTCAATAAACAGATCAAAAAAAAGGAACCTGTCATCAAGACACGGAAAAGTGATTATTTCAGCCTCTTTATAAAAGGTTTCCTGTTGAATTTTATAAATATTGGCGTCCTGGCGTTTTGGCTGGGCCTTATAATAATTGTAGGACCAAGCCTGGATAATGAACCCAAAAGGATTGTTGTCTTCTTCTCCTCTTTACTTGCCGCTTACCTGATAACGGATCTCTTTAAGATCCTGTTAGCGAAACAACTCCGCACCAAACTTACCAGGCGAAGGATTCACATAATGAAAAAGGTGCTTGGAATTGTACTTATAATCTGCGGGCTGGTGCTGATTGTAAAAGGTTTTTTTCCTATGAAAAAACTCAACATCCAGGAGCGGATCGAATTGTTTAATGAGCATAATTCGGGACACTAATTCCATTCCGGCAGGATCACTCTAAAATAAAAGCGGTTAAAAATCCCTCCCGGAACTTTATAACATAAAAAAAACCTCTCAGTATTGAGAGGTTTTGGTTGAGGCATCGAGCGGATTCGAACCGCTGTACAAGCTTTTGCAGAGCTGCGCCTAGCCACTCGGCCACGATGCCAAATTAAGGCCCAAAGGTACTATTTTTTATTGCGCCGGTAAAAAAAAGTCAGGCCCTCTTTTGTTTTAAAACAACCGACACAGCCTCCACATCCCCGTTGATTGGTGGATTGAGCTTTGTTACTGCCACTGAAACCTTTGATGCCATATCTGATTCCCTGAATATCCGGTCCATGATCCTTTTTGCCGCATGTTCCAATAATTTTGATTTGATCCCCATTTCCTCCCGGACGATCTGGTTGATACGGACATAATCCACCGTTTCTGACAATTTATCCGAAAGCACAGGTTTTGATAAGTCTGCATATACCATTACATCCACGCTATAATCACTGCCCACCAGGGCTTCTTCCGCCAGGCAGCCATGGTATGCAAACACCCGGATATTTTTAAGAACTATCTTTCCCATCATCGTAGATTCCCATAAGTTTGGGATCGGCTACAAATCTAATGGAATCCAAATAAAATATGGAATATTAAACGATCGCTTTGAGTAGGGTGCCGTTTTCTCTTCAGGATATTACCATAGAAAATGAAGGTGGCTTAATAAGTACACCTGCAATTGCTTAGACCCTGGAAGAGGTCTACACCAAGGGTCACAACATGGGTCCCGGTGCTGAATCCCAAAATTTCGTTGAGGATGATCTGGTAAGAATACCCGAAATAAAAATTGCTTTTCTTCAGCCCTATAATCGGTGCTATATAAAGGGGGTCCCCTATTTGGTCATTTAAAAACCGATAGGTAACACCGGCATAATAATAATCTTCAAAATCATACCACCTGAATTTTGTGTTCAGGTCGGTAACGGACCGCGCATCACTTTCAAACCATTGAAAGAAAACAGAAGGCTCTATCTCCAGCCGGCTGTTCTTGTTCTTGGTATACCGGTAACCGGTATAGACATAATAATTCCTCAACCGGTTGGGTTCAAATACAGGATTGAATTTAGTGAGGTCCTTGTTGATCAGGTTAGAAGCATTTAAACTCAGATAGAACTTGTCTTTTCGGTAGAGGAATCCTACATCAAAATTATGGTTCGTTGTAGCCCGGTCATCTGTAACGCCAGGATCCTGGCTATCAAAATTTTCGATATCGATCCGGAATTGGTTGAAATTATAAGAGAGGCCAAATGATAAAAATTCGTCATCATACCTGTCCAGCGTAAGGTGGTGGGCAAAAGAAACCCGTGCTCCCCGTTGTTTGGTCTCGCCATTGCTGTCATTATACAACAACATCCCCAGGCCCGACTTATTCCCGATACGGGCATCTGCGGCAAGGGACTGGGTGTCCGGGGCATCCTTTATGCCAACCCATTGGGTAAGCCCGTTGATCCTTACTTTTATATGGTCGCCTATCCCGGCATACGTAGGCGACATCACAAAGGGGTTGTCTGCCAGGTACTGCGAGAGCTGGGGAAGCGTTAACTCCTGCGCATTCAACACCATGGTGCCGAACAATAATACAAGGGCTAACAGTTTTAAGCGCATAATTAGATTGGTTAAGTTCTTTATCTATACAGGGTAAAATGTCCTACGAATTCCCGGTCGTCACTATCCCCGTGGAGTTTAATGATATACCAGTAATCGCCCGTTGGAAGTTCGGTCCCGTGATAGGTTCCGTCCCAGCCCTGCTCATCCACGGCAACACGTGCAACCTCCCTACCATAACGGTCAAATATTTTGATTAGTATCTGAGGGAACTGCGCAATGTTCTTAGGCTTCCAGTAGTCATTCATGCCGTCACCATCAGGGGTGAAGTAATTGGGCATTTCAACATCGATGAACTCCATATAGATCTGTGCCGAAGCCTCACAACCATTCTCGTCCACAACCGTGACGGTATACATACCAGTCCTACGTATGTAGTAGATTGGGTTGTTGCCGTTATCCTCATCATTGAAATAGAACGTATACGATTCCTTCCCGCCTTCGGCCAGGGCAGTTATCTCATTGATATTGTTCTGCTCCAGCGTCAGGGTAAGGGGCTCAAAACTTTCAATTTCGAAGTCGATGGTCTGCACGCATCCATTGGCATGGGAAATAGCGATATAATGAGTGCCGGGCGGTATATTCCGGAAATCTGAACTCAACTGCATATCCGCCGGATCTGTTGAGTCAAGCGCATACAGCACATCACTGGCAATGGAGGGGTCTTCCATTGTAATATCAAGCCTGTTTTCAGGGGTATCCCCGGTACATTCGTAGACCGGCTCAACCAGTGCATTCAGGTTAACCCCCGCTTCAATTTCCACCACGATGTTTGTAACACAATCCTGCGCATCTTTTACAAAGATTACATATGTACCGGCAGCCAGATCCACAAAGGAGGTCTGGTTGAGGACATAATCAGCATCATTGTTGGAATTAAAAGCTGTTCTGTACGGGGCGGTACCTCCGGATATGGAGACATCTATGGCCCCGTCCTCACTTCCGGCACACACTTCCGGTAAAGCTGTATAGGTAACATCAACAGCTGTGGGTTGTGTGATGGTAAATTGAAAGGTCAGGAAGCAACCGTTCTGATCCTGGGCGATTACATCATACACGCCGGCTTCCAGTTCTGTAAATGTATTTACCGAATCAAATTTGTTCAGGTTGGGGGAAATAGCATACAATATGTTCCCAGTTCCGCCGGAAACCGATACCGTAATGGTCCCGTCATTGTCACCGTTACAGCTTACATTGGTAAATTCTTCCTGATCGATCTGGAGCGGGACAGGCTCATCGATTAGTATCTCTGAGGTAACGGCAACACAATCCATGCTGGTCACCCGGATATAATAGCTGCCCGCAAATAAAGTATTGAATACCCTGGATGTCTGAGGGCCTGCGATTAAAGTGGTTAAGGCCGCGTCTGTATACAACTCATAAGAGTAGTTACCCAACCCGCCGGAAGCAGTCGCTACCAAAGATGCCGTGGCCTCCCCTGTACAATTTACAAATGCTGCGCTGGTATCGAGACTGATGGCCAGTGGGACAATAGGCTCAACAGATACCTGGTTTGAGATGGTAGCCTCACAGCCGAAGGAATCCCGGACATAATATTGGTAGATGCCGGGAGGAACTGAAAACACGTGGGTGTTTCCTCCGGACATTGGCGTAAACACCGTTCCATTGGTACTCCATTCGTAGGGCGCGGTACCGCCCGTAGCTGTAAGTCGTGTTTGCGCCTGGTTTGTACAGCTCAGCGGGCTTAACTGTATCAGCGAACTCGATACGTCTGATGGTTCTGTTATGGTTACCTGAATGGTTTCCACATCACAACTCCATCCGTCTGAAACGGTTACACTGTATACGCCTGCACCCAGATTATTGAAAACAGGACTTACTTGGCCGCCGCTGGTAAACACAATAGTGGCACCGCTGGTATCATAATAATTTAACTGGTATTGGTAGGTTCCCTGACCCCCGGTTACGTTGATGGCGGATACCGTTGCGTTGGTATCTCCATAACAAACCAGTGAAGCAGGTGCTGCTGTTATATCGGCCGTAATGGGCGTGGGTTGTATTAATGTTTCAGTATCATTTAAGACACAGCCATTGTTATCTGTAATGACCACGGTATAATTACCTGCGGATAGGCCGGCAAAAACCCTGACGCCTACATTGTTTGCAGTATAAACCTGGCTTGTTGTAGTGTTTGTCAAAACAATATCATAGGGGGCATAGCCGCCGTTCGGATCCACCAGGATCTCGCCCTGGTCATTCGTACAGGTAACATTTGCCACCGGGTTTACGGTAGCAGTAAGTGGCATATCAGGAGAAAGTATGGTAATTACATTGGAATCCTCAACACATTCAGGAGCTGCCGTTTCCGTAAGCCTCACATAGTAATTACCGCCGGAAATCCCGGAAATGGTCAAAGGATTCGTACTCGTATTCCCCAATCCTGTAACCCCGGTACTAACCCCGGCGCTGGTGAATACTTCATAGGAATAGGCGCCGGTATATCCCGACACATCGATAGCGATGGCGCCGTTTGTATCCCCGAAACAGGTTACCGGGGCGGTGGCGCTGGCGACTACATCAATGAGATCATAAGGGGCAATGTTATAGACTGCAGATGTGATAAAGCACCCTGTTGCAGAATCAGTTACCCTGAAGGAATAACTACCAACTGCAGTAAGGTCAAATGTCGCTGTTGTATTGGTAGGGGTTGCTGTCAGTACACCATTGGGATTGCCAACAGGAAGCAATTCAAAGGTATACGAATTCAGGGGATCCCCGTTATCGGTCACGGACAACTCCACTGTTTCCGCGTTCATACAGGAAATGGCGGCAGTTTGTGTTACTGATACCGTGAATCTGTTGATAGGGTTGATGGTCACGGGGAATGTATCGGTACACCCGTTATCATCGCGTACGGTAACGGTGATGTTCTGTACGGCCCCCGTATCGTTTACGGTAAAGGTATTGGAGGCGAAGAAGTTCACCCCGTTGATGCTGTACGCGTAGGGAGGCGTGCCGTCTGTGGCTGATGCTGTTATCACGGCCTGTGCCACGGTGTTGTCCGGGTTACAGGCAAAGTCTGTAGCCGTAGCGCTGACGTCCACAACAGCGGGTTCGGTAATGGTTACGGTCTGGGTATCCACACAGGCCCTGTTGGAGGTTACTGTGATGTCGTAGGATCCTGCGGTTAAGCCTGTAAAGAGGTTGCTACCCTGTACAATGGGTGGGTTTACCCCGTCATCCAATGTATAGGTATAGGGCGGGTTGTCGTTGGAGGGATCCAGTGCGACTTCTATAGAGCCGTCTGCTCCGCCGTTACAGGAGACATTCTCCTGGTTATAGGTAAAGACTACCGGGGTTGGTGCTTCGAGTGTAATCGGAGCCTGTGACGTCGCAATTGGATCCGGAGGTGTCATATACGATTGCGGTATAGGATCCGGGGGCCAGGCCGGCAAATATATTGGATGCCTGTGGCACCCCGCCAATGACGCTGGTACCGCCGCCATCAAGCAGGTCGTACTCGTAGGCACCGGACCCTCCGCTTGCGGCAATGGTTATTTCCCCGTCGTTCAGGGCGCAGCTTGGCTGTGCGGTCACTTGTGGGGTTATCCCCAGCGGGGGCAGTATGGTAATGGTATCGGTAGCGGTACACCCGTTGGCATCGCGAATGGTAACGGTATAGGTCCCCGGGGCGCTCACCGTCAGGGTGGAGCTGGTCTGGAATCCTGCCCCCAGGCTGTACTGCAGCGGAGCGATCCCGGTCCCTGCAACTGTAAAGCTGTAGGATGTACCGTTGGAGGTACACTGGTCTGTGGCATAAGCCGGCGCCGTTACGGTTGGCAACGGGTCTTCATCCACGGTAATGGTAATGAAAGTGGAACAGCCGTTGGCATCCTGGGTATAGACGTCATAATCCGCCGGGTAGCTTGCCGGTGTGAGCGTTGCGCTGGCACTTGGGGTATAATCCCCGGGAGCCGGGATGTTGCCTGTTGGCATAAAGGCATAGGTATACCCTGGGGTACCCCCGCTTGCCGCAACGGCTACCTGGGCCCCTGTGTTGCAATTGGCGTTGATGTTGCTGGTCTGTGCCAGGGCCACCGCCATATTGGGCGAGCCGATGGTGATGGTATTGGTCAGGGCATCACAGAAGGGTGTATCTGTTGCGATGACCTCCACGTAGAAGTTCCCTGCCGGCAACCCGGAGATGGTCCTTGGGTTGGAAAAGGTATCTGTTGCAATGACTCCCGTGACGGGTGTTGCTGCGGCATCAAATACCTGGTAGGTATAGTTACCGGTGTAGTTGTTCACCTGCAGTGACAGCTCCCCGTTGGTATCCCCGAAACAGCTTACCGGGGTAACGGCTGTGGCCACGGCCTCTATCAGGTCGTATGGCGCTACGGTATAGGGTACAGTCACGAAGTAGCACCCGGTTGTATTGTCTGTTACCCTGAAGGTATAGTCTCCTGGTGCTGTAAGTGCAAAATCGGCACTGTATACCCCGGCTCCTGGGGAAACTGTCGGGACTGATCCCAGGGGCAGCAGGTCAAAGTTAAAATCTCCTGATCCGCCTGTCACGGTTACCCGTGCGGTCTCATCGTTGGCACAGGTTATGGCGGTTACCTGGCTGACATCTACGGCCGTGATGGTTGGCAGCGGGTTGATGGTCACGGGGAATGTATCGGTACACCCGTTATCATCGCGTACGGTAACGGTGATGTTCTGTACGGCCCCTGTGTCGCTGACGGTAAAGGTATTGGAGGCGAAGAAGTTCACCCCGTCGATGCTGTACGCGTAGGGAGGCGTGCCGTCTGTGGCTGTGGCGGTGATCACGGCCTGTGCCACGGTGTTGTCCGGGTTACAGGCAAAGTCTGTAGCCGTAGCGCTGACGTCCACAACAGCGGGTTCGGTAATGGTTACGGTCTGGGTATCCACACAGGCCCTGTTGGAGGTTACTGTGATGTCGTAGGATCCTGCGGTTAAGCCTGTAAAGAGGTTGCTACCCTGTACAATGGGTGGGTTTACCCCGTCATCCAATGTATAGGTATAGGGCGGGTTGTCGTTGGAGGGATCCAGTGCGACTTCTATAGAGCCGTCTGCTCCGCCGTTACAGGAGACATTCTCCTGGTTATAGGTAAAGATTACCGGGGTTGGTGCTTCGAGTGTAATCGGAGCCTGTGCGTCGCAATTGGATCCGGAGGTGTCATATACGATTGCGGTATAGGATCCGGGGGCCAGGCCGGCAAATATATTGGATGCCTGTGGCACCCCGCCAATGACGCTGGTACCGCCGCCATCAAGCAGGTCGTACTCGTAGGCACCGGACCCTCCGCTTGCGGCAATGGTTATTTCCCCGTCGTTCAGGGCGCAGCTTGGCTGTGCGGTCACTTGTGGGGTTATCCCCAGCGGGGGCAGTATGGTAATGGTATCGGTAGCGGTACACCCGTTGGCATCGCGAATGGTAACGGTATAGGTCCCCGGGGCGCTCACCGTCAGGGTGGAGCTGGTCTGGAATCCTGCCCCCAGGCTGTACTGCAGCGGAGCGATCCCGGTCCCTGCAACTGTAAAGCTGTAGGATGTACCGTTGGAGGTACACTGGTCTGTGGCATAAGCCGGCGCCGTTACGGTTGGCAACGGGTCTTCATCCACGGTAATGGTAATGAAAGTGGAACAGCCGTTGGCATCCTGGGTATAGACGTCATAATCCGCCGGGTAGCTTGCCGGTGTGAGCGTTGCGCTGGCACTTGGGGTATAATCCCCGGGAGCCGGGATGTTGCCTGTTGGCATAAAGGCATAGGTATACCCTGGGGTACCCCCGCTTGCCGCAACGGCTACCTGGGCCCCTGTGTTGCAATTGGCGTTGATGTTGCTGGTCTGTGCCAGGGCCACCGCCATATTGGGCGAGCCGATGGTGATGGTATTGGTCAGGGCATCACAGAAGGGCGTATCTGTTGCGATGACCTCCACGTAGAAGTTCCCTGCCGGCAACCCGGAGATGGTCCTTGGGTTGGAAAAGGTATCTGTTGCAATGACTCCCGTGACGGGTGTTGCTGCGGCATCAAATACCTGGTAGGTATAGTTACCGGTGTAGTTGTTCACCTGCAGTGACAGCTCCCCGTTGGTATCCCCGAAACAGCTTACCGGGGTAACGGCTGTGGCCACGGCCTCTATCAGGTCGTATGGCGCTACGGTATAGGGTACAGTCACGAAGTAGCACCCGGTTGTATTGTCTGTTACCCTGAAGGTATAGTCTCCTGGTGCTGTAAGTGCAAAATCGGCACTGTATACCCCGGCTCCTGGGGAAACTGTCGGGACTGATCCCAGGGGCAGCAGGTCAAAGTTAAAATCTCCTGATCCGCCTGTCACGGTTACCCGTGCAGTCTCATCGTTGGCACAGGTTATAGCGGTTACCTGGCTGACATCTACGGCCGTGATGGTTGGCAGCGGGTTGATGGTCACGGGGAATGTATCGGTACACCCGTTATCATCGCGTACGGTAACGGTGATGTTCTGTACGGCCCCTGTATCGTTGACGGTAAAGGTATTGGAGGCGAAGAAGTTCACCCCGTTGATGCTGTACGCGTAGGGTGGCGTGCCGTCTGTGGCTGATGCTGTTATCACGGCCTGTGCCACGGTGTTGTCCGGGTTACAGGCAAAGTCTGTAGCCGTAGCGCTGACGTCCACAACAGCGGGTTCGGTAATGGTTACGGTCTGGGTATCCACACAGGCCCTGTTGGAGGTTACTGTGATGTCGTAGGATCCTGCGGTTAAGCCTGTAAAGAGGTTGCTACCCTGTACAATGGGTGGGTTTACCCCGTCATCCAATGTATAGGTATAGGGCGGGTTGTCGTTGGAGGGATCCAGTGCGACTTCTATAGAGCCGTCTGCTCCGCCGTTACAGGAGACATTCTCCTGGTTATAGGTAAAGATTACCGGGGTTGGTGCTTCGAGTGTAATCGGAGCCTGTGCGTCGCAATTGGATCCGGAGGTGTCATATACGATTGCGGTATAGGATCCGGGGGCCAGGCCGGCAAATATATTGGATGCCTGTGGCACCCCGCCAATGACGCTGGTACCGCCGCCATCAAGCAGGTCGTACTCGTAGGCACCGGACCCTCCGCTTGCGGCAATGGTTATTTCCCCGTCGTTCAGGGCGCAGCTTGGCTGTGCGGTCACTTGTGGGGTTATCCCCAGCGGGGGCAGTATGGTAATGGTATCGGTAGCGGTACACCCGTTGGCATCGCGAATGGTAACGGTATAGGTCCCCGGGGCGCTCACCGTCAGGGTGGAGCTGGTCTGGAATCCTGCCCCCAGGCTGTACTGCAGCGGAGCGATCCCGGTCCCTGCAACTGTAAAGCTGTAGGATGTACCGTTGGAGGTACACTGGTCTGTGGCATAAGCCGGCGCCGTTACGGTTGGCAACGGGTCTTCATCCACGGTAATGGTAATGAAAGTGGAACAGCCGTTGGCATCCTGGGTATAGACGTCATAATCCGCCGGGTAGCTTGCCGGTGTGAGCGTTGCGCTGGCACTTGGGGTATAATCCCCGGGAGCCGGGATGTTGCCTGTTGGCATAAAGGCATAGGTATACCCTGGGGTACCCCCGCTTGCCGCAACGGCTACCTGGGCCCCTGTGTTGCAATTGGCGTTGATGTTGCTGGTCTGTGCCAGGGCCACCGCCATATTGGGCGAGCCGATGGTGATGGTATTGGTCAGGGCATCACAGAAGGGCGTATCTGTTGCGATGACCTCCACGTAGAAGTTCCCTGCCGGCAACCCGGAGATGGTCCTTGGGTTGGAAAAGGTATCTGTTGCAATGACTCCCGTGACGGGTGTTGCTGCGGCATCAAATACCTGGTAGGTATAGTTACCGGTGTAGTTGTTCACCTGCAGTGACAGCTCCCCGTTGGTATCCCCGAAACAGCTTACCGGGGTAACGGCTGTGGCCACGGCCTCTATCAGGTCGTATGGCGCTACGGTATAGGGTACAGTCACGAAGTAGCACCCGGTTGTATTGTCTGTTACCCTGAAGGTATAGTCTCCTGGTGCTGTAAGTGCAAAATCGGCACTGTATACCCCGGCTCCTGGGGAAACTGTCGGGACTGATCCCAGGGGCAGCAGGTCAAAGTTAAAATCTCCTGATCCGCCTGTCACGGTTACCCGTGCAGTCTCATCGTTGGCACAGGTTATAGCGGTTACCTGGCTGACATCTACGGCCGTGATGGTTGGCAGCGGGTTGATGGTCACGGGGAATGTATCGGTACACCCGTTATCATCGCGTACGGTAACGGTGATGTTCTGTACGGCCCCTGTGTCGCTGACGGTAAAGGTATTGGAGGCGAAGAAGTTCACCCCGTTGATGCTGTACGCGTAGGGTGGTGTACCATCGGTAGCTGATGCTGTTATCACGGCCTGTGCCACGGTGTTGTCCGGGTTACAGGCAAAGTCTGTAGCCGTAGCGCTGACGTCCACAACAGCGGGTTCGGATACGGTTTCAGATACCCGGAATTCACATAGCCGGGAAGATCGTACCAGCACCTCGTAATCACCGGCGCTCAGATCATTGAATATGTTACTGGACTGTGGTCCTTCCAGCAGTATCAGGCCCGTACTGTCATAGAGTTCATAAACATAGGGGGGGTTGTTCATCCCCGGATCCAGGATTGCCGTAATGGAACCATCATTGCCACCAGCACAGTATACATCGGTATGGGTAGTGGTAAATGTAACCGCTGAAGGCACTTCCAGTTGGATGCTGACGGAGGCGCTGCACCCCATCGCAACAATGTCATATATAAAGGCATCATAGACGCCGGGAGCCAAGCCTGTAAATAATGGAGCTGCCTGGGGACCCCCCGTAACGCTTACACCTCCCAGGAAGAGCTCATAGGTATAGGCCCCTGAACCACCATAAGGTGTAATAAGGATTTGACCGTCATTTGCGAAGCAGGTTGGTTGTACTACCGCTTCGGCAGATAACGAGGAAGGCGGGTATATTTCGACAGAAACGGAGTTTCCACAAGCGTTGGCATCTATGATCTCAACGGTATGCATCCCGGAGCTCAAACCCGTAATATCAACAGTATCGGCAGCATTTGTTAAAGAGGTGGATTGATACGCCCCCCCATCGATACTTAATGCATAGGGACCCATGCCGGCAGTGTCTAATGTTACCTGAATCGTAAAATCCCCTTCTTCCGAGGCGCATTGGTTTGTTACAATGGCAGATATGACCGGTTCGGGGTCTGCTGCTATTACGACATCCATGGCAGGGGCTATACATCCGTTTGCGTCACGGGTGTACACATCCCAATTCAGGTTTACCGCAGGATCCAATTCAGCATAATTGCTTGCCGTAAAATCTCCGGGGGCCGGGGCCGCTCCGTCCTGTACAAAAGCATAGGTGTATGGAGCTGTAGCACCACTGGCCAGGACCGTGACTTGCGCATTTTCGTTGCAATTGGCGTTATTCTGGTCTACCAGTTGCAGGGCAAGTGGCGTAGGTTCAGTAATGCGGAAGGTGACGGCAGCCGAACATAAGGTGCCGCCGACTTCGGTTGCAGTCAGTATATAATCACCCGCCGGGAGGTTGGTCTCGGAACCATTTACAGGTCCGCCTGCGGGGCCTATCAGGGTGCCCGAGCGTACTACGCTGTTGGATAGTTGTTCCAGGATCTCATAATCAATATTGGTAACAGCAGCATGATAATTCGCTATATCAAAATCGATCTGCCCGTCATTGTCTCCGTTACAAACGATATCCGTAACGGTTTCAGTTATGGAAATGGGTGATGGTGACGGTTCCGCCGGGAACTGCCGGATATAGGTACACCCGGTACTGGTATCCAGGGCTTCAAAGACATAGCTGATATCAAAGTCCAAGCCGTTGAACTGATGGTTCCTTTCATTTGGGGTCCCGCTGGTAATGGGCAATCCGTTCGGGGTCACCCCGTCGCCGGGGTTAAAAGGCGTGCCGTCGTAGATCCGGATCTCAAAAGGGCCAACACCGTTCACAATGGAAATTTCATAGGACACCCCGATGGCACAGCTGCCGGAAGAGTTGGCGGTGATGGACAGGTCATTCACATCAGATGCCACCTGTATAGGCCCAAAATTATATTCGCAACCGGCATCATCGATCACCCGGACATAGTAGTTGCCAAAAAACAAGTCAGCAAAATTAATACTGGAGAGGGCCGTAGGGCCTGTAGGATTGGCTGTGGATGTAGCTGCCAATGCGCCGCCACTGTCGAGCAAATAGTATGTATAGTTTCCGGTCCCGCCGGTAACCCCTGTAACGTCAATAGACCCGGGCACATTCCCCATAGGCCCGCAGGTTATAGGGTTAGCGGTGGCTGAAAGTGTTATAACATCGGGTTCCGTCAAAATTACCGTATCCGAGAAAGTACAATTTTTACTGTCCACGACAGTATAATTATAGGTTCCGGCGGGCAATCCGGTATATACGGTCTGTGAAGAATACCCCATCCCGTTAAAATCGATTTGATAAGGAGCGATACCCAAATTGGGATCCACGTTTATTTCTACAATCCCATTCGCATCCCCGTTACAGGTGGGGTTGTTCGCTGAGGCAGTAGCTGATGGGTTCACGGCGGGCGTTACAGTTACAATATTGGAAATCCCGGTACATCCCTGATTATCGGTTACCTGGAATTGGTACGTGCCGGGGGTTGATGTTGTATACGGGAAGACTCCGGCATACGGAACGAAACCTGCCCCGTTTATATCAATTTCAATGGCATAAGGAGCGTACCCGCCATGAATATCTAGATCAATTTCAGCATCTGGGGAAGCTGAACAATCCAAATCCTTGTCCAGGATGGCATTTGAAGCTAATTCGGGCTCGATAGTAAGCATGATGTCATCACTGCACCCGTTACTGTCTACTACCGTGAAGGTATAGTCACCCGGAATCAAATCCGCAAAGGTGTTCGATGTTTGGGTCGGCCCTCCGTTTATTCTGTAAACATAAGGTGCTGTACCTCCTGACGCCCCCACCACAACACTGGCCAGGTTCGTCGAGGAATAGCACATATCTGTACTTGGATCGATACTGGCCACAGGATTTGCGGGAGTAACGATATCAAAGGTGTCCGTTGCAGTGCAGCCCCCTCCATCGGTAACTTGTATAGTGTAGGTGCCAAGTTGATTCAATCCTGTAAACAGGTTGCTCGCCTTAGGTCCTAGGATACTCAGGTCTGGTTGTTCAATCTGGTAGCGGTAACTGCCCCAGCCACCTGTGGCATTAATTGTGACCGATCCATCGGAAGCACAGGTAAGCGGCGTAACTGCAAATGTAAAGGCCAGCGGACTGGCGGGCTCATCAACTGTTACGGTAGCCGTGGCAGTACAGTTGGTTGTTTCGTCAGTGACCACGATGGTATAGTCGCCAGCGGCGAGGCCGGTGAGGTTTACCACGGGTGCTGCCTGTGCTGTGACAGCCGCTCCTCCATTGACGGAATAGCTGTAGGTTGCCGAAAACCCGTTTACTGCAAAGTCCACGGCACCATCCGCTGCACCTACACAGGAAGTGTTGCTGACCAGGCTACCTGCCACGGCTATGGGCACTACCGGGTTTATGGTAAAGATTTCGTCGTAGGCGCAACCGTTTGCATCTGTTACCCGGAAGGTATAGGTATCTGGTGCCAGGCCTGTAAACAGGTTGCTTGTTCCGTTATTGGCTACCGCTGCAGCGGGCGCAATTATTTCATAGGTAATGGATCCTGTCCCCCCGGTAACGGTAAGGGTAACGTCGGATGTTTGGGCAGGGCAGTTGGGTGCCGTGGCCGCAAAGGTGATATCCGTAGGCGGATCGAGTGCCGGGATGGTTGCCGGCGCGGTAACGAATGTACATCCGTTGGCATCCTGGATTGTGATGGTATAAGTCCCGTCAGTAAGCCCTGTAAAGGTATCGGAGGCCCCGAAGGTTATGCCGTCGATACTGTAGGTATACCCGGGTGTTCCCCCGCTTGCATTTTGTGCCTGTATGCTGGCTGTCTGCAGACAGGTATAGGGCTGTATGACAACAGCATCCCCGCTGATGGCGGATGGTTCTGTAAGTGTTACGTTACCGGCAAAAGTACATCCTTTGCTGTCCTGCACGGTGTAGTTGTAGGTGCCGTCTGCCAGGCCGCTATAGACAGTCTGGGCAGAAAGGCCCAGGCCGTTGAAATCCACCTGGTAGGGTGCTGTCCCGAAACTGGGATCGATCACTATCTCCACACTGCCGTCGGCTGCACCGTTACAGGTAGGATCTGTAGGGTTGCTTGTAGCTGCCGGGTTCGTAATGGGATCAATGACAACGGTTGTTTGTGCCGTACATCCTTCTGTATCTGTGATCAGGAAGGTATAGGATCCGTCGGTTGGGGTGGTATAGGTAAAGGCATTGCCCACTACGGGCACGCTTGCCCCCCCGTTTACCTGGTAGGCAAAGGCGGCATAGCCCCCGTTGATGGTTACGTCAATAATGGCATCGGGGGATGCGGTACAGTCCAGTTCTTTTGTTAAAACGGCAGCTGCTGAAAGCTGTGGTTCTATGGTAACGGTGTTGGAAGTTCCGGTACAGCCGTAGGAATCGGTAACCACAACGGTATAGGCTCCGGGGGCCAGGTTGTTGAATATATTGCTGCTTTGCAGGGGCCCTCCGTTAAGGCTGTAGTTATAGGGCGCCACACCTCCTGATGCATTTGCTCCAAGGCTTACGCCGGTAGCCGGGTCATAACAAAGATCCGTCACAGAGTCCAGGGTTACTGCAGGTGTGGCAGGTGCCGCAACATCAAAAGTATCGGTTACCGTACAGCCACCACTGTCGGTTACGCTGATGGTATAGGTGCCAACCTGGTTGAGTCCTGAAAAAACATTACTGGCCTGTGGTCCCAGTATGCTCAGGTCTGGTTGTTCCACCTGGTAGGAGAACCCACCCCAACCATCTGCAGCGGTAATGGTGACGGATGCGTCTGAAGTACAGCCAAGGGGGCTAACCGAATAGGTAAAGGCCAGCGGACTGGCGGGCTCATCAACTGTTACGGTAGCCGTGGCAGTACAATTGGTTGTTTCGTCAGTGACCACGATGGTATAGTCGCCAGCGGCGAGGCCGGTGAGGTTTACCACGGGTGCTGCCTGTGCTGTGACAGCCGCTCCTCCATTGACGGAATAGCTGTAGGTTGCCGAAAACCCGTTTACTGCAAAGTCCACGGCACCATCCGCTGCACCTACACAGGAAGTGTTGCTGACCAGGCTACCTGCCACGGCTATGGGCACTACCGGGTTTATGGTAAAGATTTCGTCGTAGGCGCAACCGTTTGCATCTGTTACCCGGAAGGTATAGGTATCCGGTGCCAGGCCTGTAAACAGGTTGCTTGTTCCGTTATTGGCTACCGCTGCAGCGGGCGCAATTATTTCATAGGTAATGGATCCTGTCCCCCCGGTAACGGTAAGGGTAACGTCGGATGTTTGGGCAGGGCAGTTGGGTGCCGTGGCCGCAAAGGTGATATCCGTAGGCGGATCGAGTGCCGGGATGGTTGCCGGCGCGGTAACGAATGTACATCCGTTGGCATCCTGGATTGTGATGGTATAAGTCCCGTCAGTAAGCCCTGTAAAGGTATCGGAGGCCCCGAAGGTTATGCCGTCGATACTGTAGGTATACCCGGGTGTTCCCCCGCTTGCATTTTGTGCCTGTATGCTGGCTGTCTGCAGACAGGTATAGGGCTGTATGACAACAGCATCCCCGCTGATGGCGGATGGTTCTGTAAGTGTTACGTTACCGGCAAAAGTACATCCTTTGCTGTCCTGCACGGTGTAGTTGTAGGTGCCGTCTGCCAGGCCGCTATAGACAGTCTGGGCAGAAAGGCCCAGGCCGTTGAAATCCACCTGGTAGGGTGCTGTCCCGAAACTGGGATCGATCACTATCTCCACACTGCCGTCGGCTGCACCGTTACAGGTAGGATCTGTAGGGTTGCTTGTAGCTGCCGGGTTCGTAATGGGATCAATGACAACGGTTGTTTGTGCCGTACATCCTTCTGTATCTGTGATCAGGAAGGTATAGGATCCGTCGGTTGGGGTGGTATAGGTAAAGGCATTGCCCACTACGGGCACGCTTGCCCCCCCGTTTACCTGGTAGGCAAAGGCGGCATAGCCCCCGTTGATGGTTACGTCAATAATGGCATCGGGGGATGCGGTACAGTCCAGTTCTTTTGTTAAAACGGCAGCTGCTGAAAGCTGTGGTTCTATGGTAACGGTGTTGGAAGTTCCGGTACAGCCGTAGGAATCGGTAACCACAACGGTATAGGCTCCGGGGGCCAGGTTGTTGAATATATTGCTGCTTTGCAGGGGCCCTCCGTTAAGGCTGTAGTTATAGGGCGCCACACCTCCTGATGCATTTGCTCCAAGGCTTACGCCGGTAGCCGGGTCATAACAAAGATCCGTCACAGAGTCCAGGGTTACTGCAGGTGTGGCAGGTGCCGCAACATCAAAAGTATCGGTTACCGTACAGCCACCACTGTCGGTTACGCTGATGGTATAGGTGCCAACCTGGTTGAGTCCTGAAAAAACATTACTGGCCTGTGGTCCCAGTATACTCAGGTCTGGTTGTTCCACCTGGTAGGAGAACCCACCCCAACCATCTGCAGCGGTAATGGTGACGGATGCGTCTGAAGTACAGCCAAGGGGGCTAACCGAATAGGTAAAGGCCAGCGGACTGGCGGGCTCATCAACTGTTACGGTAGCCGTGGCAGTACAATTGGTTTCTTCGTCTGTCACCAATATAGTGTAATCCCCAGCCGGCAGGCCTGTCAGGCTAATGGTTTCATCATCCTCATTATCATCAATAGGGCCACCATTTATTGAAAACTCATATTTTTTCTCAAAGCCGGCAATGTTGAACAGGATTTCGCCGTCAGAATCTCCAACGCAGGATACGTTGCTTATCACTTGTCCGAATACTGTGATCTTTTCAATTGGTTCTATCGTAAAACTATTTTCAATAGTACAGCCATACGCATCCGTCACCCTGACAATATGTGTACCTACGGGTAAATTTTCCCAAGTTGCTTCTTCATCATCAATCAGTGTGGCTGGGATGAATGCAGGCGAAACTATTTCAAAATTATAGGGCTTTGTCCCTCCCTCGTGCATATGTACCCGTAGCTCCCCTGTTTCTGAAGGACAGGAGGCTTCTATGATATAACGTTCATGAAGATTGTCCAGGGGCTTGATTTTGTCAATCTTAATCTTGTTGGTTTTAAAGGAGCATCCATTTGCATCCCTTATAAAAATTTCATAGTCACCATCGGTCAGGCCTGTAAATGTTTCAGCTCCTGCACCTCCAAAGAAATTTACACCGTCTATGCTGTATTCGTAAGGTGCAGTACCCCCTGTGACATTTTGAGCCTCAATGGTCCCGTCCTGCAAACAGGTATACGGATGAATGAGTACAGCATCCCCATCGATTGGGTTCGGATCAGAAAGTGTAACACTTCCGTTATAGATACACCCCTTATTATCGCGTACCGTGTAATTGTATGTTTTGTCATCAAGGCCTGTGTAAATTGTCTGCGAAGAGAACCCATTGCCATCAAAATTCACCTGATAGGGAGGAGTCCCGAAATTGGTATCAACTACAATTTCCACACTACCATCATTAACTCCCGGACAGCTCGGACCAGTGGCCGTATGAGTGGCAGCGGGGTTTGTGATCGGGTCTATTACCACGGTGGTTTGAGCCGTACATCCTTCCGAATCCGTTATCAGGAACGTAAAGGTGCCGTCAGATGGGGTTGAATAGGTGAAGGCATTGCCAACTACGGGCACGCTCGCCCCCCCGTTAACCTGGTAAGCGAAGGCGGAATACCCCCCATTTATCGTTACATCAATTACAGCATCTGGGGAACCGGTACAATCCAATTCTTTGGTTAAAACGGCAGCAACGGAAAGCTGGGGTTCAATGGTAACACTGTTGGACGTTCCGGTACAGCCGTAGGAATCGGTAACCACAACGGTATAGGCTCCCGGGGCCAGGTTGTTGAAAACATTGGAACTTTGCAGGGGTCCGCCGTTAAGGCTATAGGCATAGGGTGCCATACCCCCTGTTGCATTTGCCGCAAGGCTTACGCCGGTAGCCGGATCATAACAAAGATCCGTTTCAGGATCCAGTGTTACAGCAGGATTTGGTGGAGCTGCAATATCAAAAGTGTCAGTTACGGTACATCCACCGCTGTCAGTTACGCTGATGGTATAGGTACCACTCTGGTTAAGTCCGGAAAATACGTTGCTTGCCTGTGGCCCGAGGACGCTCAGGTCTGGTTGTTCGATCTGGTAAGAATAGCCTCCCCAGCCATCTGTGGCGGTGATAGTCACCGATGCATCAGCTGCGCAAGTTAGTGGCGTGACGGCAAAGGTAAAGCTGAGTCCTGCTGCCGGCTGGCTCACAGTGATGGCATCCGTTGCGCTGCAGTTGGTTGTTTCATCGGTTACAATGATGGTATAATCTCCGGCTGCAAGGCCTGTGAGGTTTACCACCGGGGCTGCCTGTGCCGTGACGGTTGCTGCCCCGTTGACGGAATAGCTGTACGTTGTGGAAAAACCATTTACGGTAAAATCAACAGCCCCGTCAGCGCCACTGAAGCAGGAGGTGTTGTTGACCAAGGTTCCGGCAACGGCTATGGGCACTACCGGGTTGATGGTATGGTCTTCGTCATAGGCGCAACCGTTTGCATCTGTTACCCGGAAGGTATAGGTATCTGGTGCCAGGCCTGTAAACAGGTTGCTTGTTCCGTTATTGGCTACCGCTGCAGCGGGCGCAATTATTTCATAGGTAATGGATCCTGTCCCCCCGGTAACGGTAAGGGTAACATCGGATGTTTCTGTGGGGCAGTTGGGCGCTGTTGCCGCAAAAGCGGTGTCGGTCGGCGGATCGAGTGCCGGGATGGTTACCGGGGCTGTAACAGTGATACATCCGCTGGCATCCCGTATCGTAACGGTATAGGTCCCGTCTGTAAGCCCTGTAAAGGTATCGGAGGCCCCGAAGGTTATACCATCGATGCTGTAGGTATACCCTGGTGTTCCCCCGCTGGCATTTTGTGCTTGTATGCTGGCGGTCTGCAGACAGGTATAGGGCTGTATGACAACAGCATCGGCAGTTGCGGAATCAACCGGCCCGCTGATAGTGAAGGTTTCAACATAGTCGCAGGTATCCGGACCATTTGTTTGTGTCAGGGTTAGGCTGTAATTTCCCTGACCCAGGCCGTTAAAGGAGCCCGATGTATTGCTGACAGTACTCGTATCCGGATAGGTGAGTGTGTATGTAACGGTATAACCATTGGAATTTGTAACATTTACAGCAAAAGAACCGTCTTCCGCACCGAAACAGGTTTCATCTACCGCCGTAGTGGTATATTCCACAGCAGGAGCAATGGTGATAGTGGCAATATTGGAAAGGGCTGAACAGTTATTGGCATCCACCACTACGAATCCATAATCTCCTGCTTCAGCTGGAGTAAAGAAAAAATCATTGGTATCCTGGAAAGCTCCCGCGGGTATACTGGATATGTCAGGATACTGGTCAACACCGTTCACGCTCCAAATGGCATATTGGTAATCCGGGTTTGGATAACCCCCTGACCCGGTAACGGTAATGATCCCATCTGTGCAATCGATCGGTTTGGTAGTAACGGCAGTAACTGCCAGGTCTGTAACGTCGTTAATCGTTACCTGCTCGGTATAGTTGCAGCCATCATCAGTGGTAGCGAGTACATCGTAGACCCCGGGATTCAGGTTTTGAAACGTATAATTGTTATCAGCGCTTGGACCAAATGTATCTACCGTACTACCGCCCTGGGAAATTTCGTAGTAGTATTGTGGTTCCACATTTAAAATGGAGATCGCTATTTCACCCAAACCATTGCAATCGGCGTCTTTGGTTGTCACATCAACCTGGAAATTACGGGTAAGAATTCCGATATCCTCGAGCCTGAAAATACAACCATCCGTAACGTTCTGCTGGCGCATCTCCACCGTATAGGCACCATTGCTGGCAATGGTGAAACTGGGCCCGTTGTTGTCACTGAAAGGCACCAGGATATTCCCGTTGGTGGCATCGAGCAATTGGTAATCATAATCTGCCGGCATATTGGTAACTGTAATATTGCCGGGGGACGTACATATCAGGTCGGTACTGTTGTATTGCGGATCTAAAGGGTTTTTGAAAATGTTGAAATAGAACCTGCTGAAGCAGCCGTTCTGGTAATTGATAATCAGGCGGTATTGTCCCGCATTTTCTGCCAGGAAATTGTTGCCGGCTCCCACATTGTTCCAGGTACATGCACCGTTCAGGTTAGCGCAATCTGAAGAAGATGCAGTACAACTGGCTTCGTCCAGTTGTTCCCATAGAATGCTCTGGGCATCCGGGATGTTGATTTGAATAAGCTCTGAATCGTTTAAGCCGCACAGAAATATCTTGGGCAGGAGTTCCCCGTCATCCGAACAGGTAACGACCTCCCCTTCTACGGTATTGGTTGTATCATTGATAAGGTCAATGATGGGGTTGGTCTGGGTAGTCCCGAATCGTTCTACCGTGATGATTTCCTGGAACCCTTTACAGGGGTCGGCTACCACTTTGTCAACGATATAGATGCCAACATCCGTAACCTGGAGCGTACTGGGATCATTATCCGGGTCTCCGTCGTCCAGGAGCGTATCGCCCGCGTCGATCAGGCTGTCCCCATTTTCATCCCTATACCAGGTGTAACTGTCGAAACCGTCACCTGCATCCAATAGCACGTCATTCCCACATAATTGAACGGTACGGCTAAAATCACAATCATCAAGGTCATCCAGCAAAAAGTTTGTGGCACCCGGGGTGGCAAATCCGCAAAAGTCAAAATCCGATACACTGGGGTCATCGGTTATCTGGTTGTTATTGAGTACCCCCCTATAAGTAGAATAGGCCAGGTTTTGAATAAGATCCGTACAGGCATCCACAAAGTCAAAACAATTTTGTGCAACCCGTACCCTGAGCCGGATGCTCGACACCGGATCCCCCTGCTCTATAAGATTTCTGGGAACACTAAAGGTTATCTCATGGGAGCCAGAATCGTAGACATAGGTTACCCCCGGGGGTAGTACCAGGTTCCCCGGCAGAAAGGTAACATTGGCAGGCAATACATCCCGTATGGTGTAATTGCTGCCATCGTCATTCCCAATATTCTGAAAGGACAGCACATAGTCCAGCAACTGGCCCAGGTTGACACCCTGGCCTGTAATATCATTGCCTGCAATATCTTCTACCCGCTTTTCTACAACGATGTTGGGTTCTATTATTTCAACGTTAAAAGAGTTGAAAAAAGGATAATACTGGTCCCCATTGGAGGTAAAGCGAAGGGTTGCAGCTGTTTCGTTATTGGGGATGACGGAATTCACCGGGTTGTTCAGCAGGAATATATCGGTATCATACCCTAAGGTATTAACACTGTTAGGGTTCCTGTTCGTGGTGATGGCCCCGTCCAGCGTAATATTGCTATTAAAGAAGTTGGATGCCGGGTTGACGCCGTTACTAAGGGTGGTAAAACCCGGAATACTGGCGGCACTTATACGCAGCCTGTCGCCGGTAATGCGGTTATCCCCTTCCAGGGCAGCCGCACCTATTCTTGCCCTCACAGGCCCCACCGGGATGGTATTGAAGCCACTGTAATTTATGTCTACGGTAGGATTCGCACTTCTCACCCTGGCAAATCCATCAAAAGTGGTGATCAGTTTTCCGGTGTCCGTTGGGTTTTCATATACAATGATCAGCGTCCAGCCTGCAGACGCACCACCTCCCGGGGAAAGGGAGCCCACTACGGATCGGACGTTTGCGATTGTATAGTCCCCCTGTGCATCTGCAAGGGGGGTTATTAGTGCAGTTACATCGGCATAACAGGCGTATGGGCTGTTCTGGGTAACTGAATTGTCTGTACTGGTAAAGCCGTCAAAGAGGATTTCGTCGGCCACTACATCCACATAGACGCCCCCCGGCACTTTGAATTTGACCTGGTTGAAGTCGTTTTGGCGGTTGGTGCCCACCGGTTGCCCGGCCTGTTCGCTGGGGTAGGTCGCAGACCAGTAAAGTCCCGCGTAGCGGATAAGGTTACAATTGGCCTGGGGATATGCAAAAGTAGCACTGCTCGAACTAAAGGTAGTGGGGTCGGAATCTACGTCAATATATTGCTGGTCCAGGTAATCGTTATATTGTGATGACCTGCCGGTATTGTTATACGGATCTTCCGGTTGGGTGCTTCCGGAGCCCCCATCCCTGTTTACGATATTGTTGGCAATAAATGTCAGGTCCCCTTTGATGTTGCTTTGATAGCGGATCTCAAAAGAGTTGAATTCTTGCGAAAAGCCTATATAGGAAAAAAGCACCACACAGGCGAGTAGGTATTTTTTAGTAAAGATTTGGCTCATCTAGGTTATCAGGTTTGGCGTGACACGCATGATCCACATTTTATCATCATACGCGTCATTCAGTTTGGTGTAGTAGGACACTAAAGCACTATTCCATGATTCATGACGTTTCAAATAAACATACCGATAATTATTTTTTGGGTTTATAAAGTAACTTGCACTAAGCCCCTGGGAGTTTAACAGCCTGACAAAGCGGTTGGCATTCCTGGCATTGGCAAATACATTGGCAATGATATAGTAGCCGGAACCCGTCCCGGACAGGACCTGGTTCCATGATTCCTGCGTAGCCTTGGTTACATTGTCTTTGACAACCACGTTCTTACGAAGTACGTCCGGGGCATATTTGGCAGATTTTTCTTTGATTTTGTCGGTATTCCGGACGTAGGCCTCATTGGTATATTTGTTCTCCACATTCATGATCCACAGATCTCCCTCATAGTTTCCGTTGTATTTTGATTTATGGGCTGCAAGGGCTTCCTGCCAGGTGTCATACCGTTGCAGGTATACATATTTCAGTCCGTTATGGGGGTTGTCTATATAATCGGCATTGATACCTTTTCCAGATAACTGGTCGACAAATTTGTTCAGGTAATGGGTTCCCTTGTAAACATTGGCCACCACATAATATCCATCAGTAACCCCCTCAATGTTCCTGAATTTCTGTCCTTTCACGCCCTGCTGCTGAATAGCCCTGGTAAAAGAATCTTTTCCGGACTTTTCTCCGGCACGTTCAACAGGGGATTTCTCAGTTCGGTTCCTCGTTGCAAGGGCATCTTTTCTGACGGCAGTTTTTGGTTCAATACCTGCCATCTTATCGCGGGGCTCTCCCGGAAAACTTCGTACAGAAGAATTTACATCCCCTGTAACCGCTTCCTGGCCTACCATGGGGTCACCCCTTTGAGTATCATTCTCTGCAATGGCTGTTTTATCGTTGTTGATAAAGTACATTTGTTTGGCTTTTTCTTCCAGGTCCGGACGGTTCCCGTCCGTTTCCCTCCGTACCATGCGAAGGACCATCTCAAACCTGCGTTCAAGATCATCCTGCCGGCTGTTTTCCAATGAATCCTGCCGGAACATCAGTTCCGCAAGGATATCATCATTTTCTGCCAGCCTTCTTTTGAGTTCGGCTATCTCTGCATCTTTATCCGATGGGGCGATATCCCCGGCTCCTTCATCTGCATCAGCCAGTAATTCATCTGAATCTTCCAGCATGACCCTGTCTTCCGTAAGGTTGGGGGTAAAGGAATAGGCAAATGAAATCTCATGGGTGAGGCCAAAATCAGCGAAATCAGTAGAAAGCCCCTTTTCCATCGTATAGCCGAGGGACAATCTCCTGTTCAGGTTAAACCCTATACCGGCAGAAGCTCCATAGAAGCTGTCGTACCCACCTTGCAGCCAGCCCAGTTTAGGGAGATCCAGGATAAGGTTTCCGCCGAGCACGACATCTTCCTGTCCTGCCATGCGTACCCGTGCCAGCGGCATTAAGCGGGCATCCTGAAATATCCCGTCCCCGCTTTTAAACGGATAGGTATATTGCAAATGGCTTGAAAAGGTCTTGTCTTTAAAATCTGTCAGGGACTCGCTGCTCTTGAGATTGTAATCAAAAAGATTTTCAGCGAACACCCCAAAGTCGAATTGCCCGTACGATATATTGAAACCCGGTTGAAAGGACAATAAGGAGCTGTCCTGGAATCCATTCAGCAACGGATCATTCTCTATAGGGTTGGCCCTGTTTTGATCAAAGCCACTACTGTAATAAGAGAGGTTGGCCCCAAAGGTAAAATTGCTTTTATCGCTCAGTTTGATGCCATAGGCGTAATTTGCCAGCACGCCATAATTACTGAGGATCCCCACTTGCTGGGTATAAAGGCTAAGCCCCAACCCCGTTCGGTCATTGACCCTTCCGCTGTAACTAAGGAAATAGGTCTGGTTGTTGTCATCAAAAGCTACCGATTGGTTTCTGTGTAAAAGATTAATATAGGACTTATCCTCCCGTACCGTGGAAAAGGTGGGATTTATGAGGAACCGGTTAAACTTAAGGAGGTTCTGGGAAGGAACATCATAAGTTACATACGGGTTCTCATCTTGCGCGGTCGCATTGGTGAACGCGAAGAGGATGAGTATCAGATATAGTAATCTATGCTTCATGTTATAATTATAAGCTTAGCGTATTACAGTTATTGTACCTTGCTTCAGGACCTCGGCCGCCTTCTTGATCTTGTAGAAAAAGACCATATTTTGTTTGGGGAATGAGGTAGTTGACTGAGGCCAGTTATTTTGATAATCGTTTGCATTAAAGACTTCCACGCCATTGTCAGTATAAATGACTACGTTGATATCTTCCTTTTTGGAGTAGGAGTTGGGAAGGATCCAAAGATCATTGATCCCGTCTCCGTTTACGGTAATAACGTTAGGTACCTTAAACGTATCCAGGTAGGAAACCGTGAGCTCCCTGCTTATTTCACAATTTCCGATGGTAGCTATAAGGATATAATTACCTTCTTCCGTAAAGGTAACCGAGGAACTTGCACTCATCTCCACATTATTGGCGTCATACCATCGGTACGATTCGCCTCCGGAGGCACTGACAGTCCTGGAGCCGCCTTCAGGGAAAATGATTTCGGTTCCCGGGTCTACTGTGATCAACTCTTCATCCAGGGGTGCTATGACCACCTCGTTGGAACCCAGGGGGCATCCATTCCGGTCTAAAACCAATTGGTATGTTCCGGGTTGTATAACAACCAGTGCCTCACTTACCACATTGAGGTTCACCCCGTCCCGGAACCAGTTATAGCTCTCGCCGGTAAGGCTGGTATCCGTGCTGAGGGTGATATCTTCTGAAGGGCCACAACTGATGAGGCTGGTGGCGTTTAGTGTCAAAGTTTCGTTGACCAGGAGTTGAACGGACAGCGAATCGGATGTGGAATTATAGGTGCTCAATGCTGCATCCACAGTATAGTCGCCATTTTCGTTAATAGTGGTAAGGCTAAGCGTTTCAGCTGTGGCGCCGGCAATGACATTGCCGTCCTTTTTCCACTGGTAGCTGAAATCTGACTTCAGGTCAGCGGTAACATCGGTTTGTCCTCCAGCTGTATCCACTGCTGTAATGGAACCGATCTCCAACACAATGCTGGTATTTTGACAGGAGGTATAGGCAGTTGCATAGGCTATCGTTATTTCAAATGAGTCGGGAATAACCACAACGGTATTTTCCGAGTCTATCGCTGTTGAGGAACAAGGTCCCCCACTCAAAGATACGCGCGCAAAATAAGTTCCCGCCTGGGAGTCATTTACAAGTATTGAGCTCCCTGTCTCCCCTGCAACCGGGACACCTTCTTTATACCATTGGAAAGCAGGGCTGCTGGCATCGGTTGTTACACTCAGTGTTTGGGGCTGCCCTGGCAGGACCACAACATTTGCAGGATTATCACGGCTTACTGTGAAGTTACCGGCATTGGTGATGGTAATGGCAGCGGACCGTTCCAGGCAGGTTCCCGGCCCTTCGATCTCAACCTGATAAGCTCCTTCGAATCCGGGAACAGAAGCATCCACAATATATGTGTCTGCATCAATCGCGGGGGCTGTAATCGCTGTGTTATCCCTGTACCAGGTATAGGTCAGGCCCTGGCCTGTTATATTGGCGTTTAGCGGCTGGGTTTCCCCCGAACAAAGGGAAGTCTTTACAGGAGGGTTAATGGCGATGCCGAGACTGGCACCCGTAGTAATGTCGATAGCATTGGACAAGGTCCCTCCTCCTGCTGTGGAACAAGCCCCGTAATCGATCTCTACCTGATACATGCCGGCAGTAGATACCAGCAGGGAATTGCTTTTTTCCCCAACGATCAAACTGGAGCTTTTGTACCAGTTATACTGATAGGATGAACTGTTTGGTATATTATGCGGAGCCAGGGTTACTGAGTTGCCATCGCAAAGTTCCAGGGTACCCCCCGGGGGGATGTTCCCGTCACCGTTTGGACTGATCAGGATAGCCTCATCATAATCCCGGTAATACATAGGATAGGCCACAGAGGCCGCGCTTGTTTTGGCCGGGTTGGTGCTTCTCACCCGCATTTTATAACCTTCCCCCCGGGTATCGGGCGGCAGGGCAAATTGAAAGAAAAAATCGAATGTCGTATTTTTCGTGCCGTCCCGGGCCAGTTCCACGGCAGCGGCAAAACTCCCGCTGGCATCGGAAAGTTCCAGGATAAATTCATTGGAACTGTTTACCAGGGGAGGGCTCCAGGTAAATTCCACCCAGTAATCGTTAAAACTTACGGAAGCACAGGCTTTATTCCAGGGGGTGATACCTGGGGGCGGGCTCTGGTTGGGAGCCGCGGTGGGGGCGTTCAGAACCTGGCCTTGGAGTGAGGACATTCCCAAAAAAGAAAACGCCATAATGAAATAAGCAAACTTGGAGGGTAGATTTGGTTTCATAAGTAGTTGTAGTTTTAGGGAACTACAGTTTTACCGGTCGTTCGATTTGGATTTGGGTAAAACCAATGGTTCCTGGTATTTCTCGGTGCCCCGATCCGGAGGCAATAGGATTACTTCACCGGACCCATAGTTTTCAATAACAAATATGCCATATAATTAATACCCGGGAAATTTAATGTTGTAGCCCCAATTGAATTTGTTGTGAAATGGTTGTATTTGTATGGTTAGGGAATTCAAACGCGTATTTATCGGGCTTTTTCTTACATTTGCAGCTTCAAATTATATGGGATGAGTGACGTGAGCAGATCGCTTAATTTTATTGAGCATATCGTAGAGGAGGACCTTGATTCCGGTTTTCCGCGGAATGATTTACGATTCCGCTTTCCACCGGAACCCAATGGATATCTCCATATTGGCCATGCCAGTTCTATTTGCCTCAATTTTGGACTGGGACTCCGGTACGGAGCCCCGGTAAACCTGCGTTTTGACGACACAAACCCCGCCAGGGAGGAACAGGAGTATGTAGAAGCCATCAAGCGGGATGTGGAATGGCTGGGATATGAATGGGCACACGAATGCTATGCCTCAGATTATTTCGGGCAATTGTACCAATGGGCTGTAGCGCTGATACAGGCCGGGAAGGCCTATGTTGACAGCCAGTCTTCGGAAGCCATGGCAGAACAGAAGGGAACCCCTACTGAACCTGGTGTTGCGGGGCCATACCGGAATCGTACGGTAGCGGAAAACCTGGCACTTTTTAAAGGGATGAAAGAAGGCCAATTCCCCGAAGGGAGCCATGTCCTGCGGGCTAAGATCGATATGGCCTCCCCAAATATGCTGCTGCGGGACCCTATCATGTACCGCATTCTAAACCGGGCACATCACAGAACGAATACCGATTGGTGTATTTATCCCATGTACGATTGGGCGCACGGACAGAGTGATTATATTGAACAAGTTACCCATTCCTTATGTACGCTGGAATTTGCACCCCACCGGGAATTGTATGAATGGTTCCTGGACCAGGTGCAGGAGCCCGGGAAATTACGACCGAAGCAGCGCGAATTTGCCCGTAGGAATTTAAGCCATACTGTTGTCAGCAAACGAAAATTGCTGCAATTGGTGGAACAGGGCCATGTAACGGGCTGGGATGATCCCCGCATGCCAACAATTTCAGGAATGCGGCGCAGGGGGTATACGGCGGAGGCCATCCGGAATTTTGCGGATACCATTGGGATTGCCAAACGGGAAAATGTAGTGGACGTGGCATTGCTGGAATTTCATGTCAGGGAACACCTGAATAAGATAGCGCCCAGGGTAATGGCGGTGTTGGATCCCCTGAAATTGATTATCCTCAATTATCCGGAAGGACAGGAAGAATGGCTGGAAGCAGAAAATAACCCGGAAGATGACCGTGCGGGATCCAGGCAGATCCCTTTTTCACGAGAATTGTATATTGAAAAGGAAGACTTCCGGGAAGAAGCCAATCGCAAATTTTTCAGGCTGAAGCCGGGGGGGGAAGTGCGCTTAAAAAACGGTTATATCATTAAAGCAGCGTCTTTCAAAAAAGATACCGATGGCACTATAACGGAGGTTCATTGTACGTATGACCCAAAAAGTAAAAGTGGAAGCGGCACGGAGGAAAGTTTGCGCAAAGTAAAAGGGACACTGCACTGGGTATCGTGCAAACATGCGGTCAGGGCCGAAGTTCGGCTGTATGACCGATTGTTTTCAGATGCGGTTCCGGATACCCATAAGGATAAGGATTTTCTGGAATTCATCAATCCCTCCTCTTTGGAAATTGTAACCGCTTATGTAGAACCCGGGCTTCAGGATGCAAAACCCGGGGATATATTCCAATTCCAGCGGCTTGGCTATTTTAATGTAGACATGGACAGAACGAGTGAGAAGCTGGTCTTCAACCGTACCGTACCCCTGCGGGATAGCTGGGAGAAATTGCGCGGGGATGATTAAACAGCCTGCCCAGTAAATAAAATACCAATTAGTTTAAAGCTTGTAACCCAGGAAGGCCTTGCATTCCCCGAAACCCAGACTTATAACAGACTGTGCTTGAAAATCCCTTTTGATACGCATTAAATTTATGATTGATGGAGTTAATGGAGTCAGGAAATACGCCGTATATTGTGCCTTCCATTAAGATGAGGCGGTAAAGGGCCACGTTTAATCTACGGCATTGAGCCGGGAATTAACCAACCCTTAACAAGAACTCTGACTCAAATGCCGTATCATTATGGATAGTAACAAATTAGTAACCTTAAAAAAGTATAATTATGTCAAAAGATAGTGGAAGTGTATTGCTGGCCCTTTTAACAGGAGCAGCTATTGGAGCAGGTGTGGGAATTTTGTATGCCCCTGATAAAGGAGAGAAAACAAGGAAGAAGATCAAAGATAAGGCCCTGGTGGCGAAGGATGATATTTCGGCCCGGATCTCCAAGGCCTCCGAAGAACTGGTTAAAACAGCGGATGCAAAAAAGGCTGATTTTGAAAGGAAATTGGAGGATACGATTTCAACTATGAGCTATAAGGCAGATGATATTATAGCCACGCTGGAGCGCAAACTGGCCGATCTAAAGAAAAAGAATGCCGAACTTCAGAAATAAGCCATGGCTTTTGAAGAAATAAAGAACAATTTTGCGGAAGCGGATGCAAGTATCCGTTCTTACCTGGACAGCAGCAAGGATTACTATAAACTTAAAGGGTTTAAGTTTATGATGCAGGGGGTTGCGGCCTTTTCCAAAATACTGCTTCTGGGGATGGCAGCTATGCTTACTTTGTTCTTCCTTTCCCTGGCAGCATCCTACGGTATCGGGCAGTTGCTCAACAATACGTTTATGGGTTTCCTGATTGTAGGTCTTTTCTACCTTCTTGTCGGGGCGGTTTTTTACATGCTGCGCAACAGATTGGACAAACCTTTGTTGCAAAAGTTTTCTGAATTTTATTTTGATGAATTATGAGGATACCCAAGCGATATACCTCGTTCAGCGAGATTGACAAAGATTTGAGAATCCTGAAACTGCAACAGGAAGTAGATAAGGAAAGCCTTAAATATAATTACGAGAATACCAAGAAGAGTTTATATCCTTCTAATCTCCTGGGCGGTTTCGGAGGAATCATTCAAAAGATCCTGATCACCCTGATCGCCAAAAAGATATTTAAGAAAATTTCCTGACACCCTTACCAAAGAAAGTAAAAACCCCGTCTATGCAGTATAGGCGGGGTTTACTTTTATCGGATACCTGCCCTAGGATTTTGGGGGTTTCCGGTTTTGTTTTTTCATGGATTCTCCTATCATATTACTCGCGGTAAAGGAAGCTACCATGTTGTTTAACATATCGCTACCCGCCTGCGGGGAGTTAGGCAGCAGGATCAGGTTGGCATTGGTGTGTTCCCCTATGGACTGGAGCGTATCATAATGCTGGGTCACCACAATCAGGGCGGAGGCTTCCTGGGAATTGATCCCCACCTTATTGAGAACTTCCACGGATTCTTCCAACCCCCTTGCTATTTCCCTCCGCTGATCGGCAATCCCCTGGCCCTGAAGCCGCTTGCTTTCAGCTTCTGCCTTGGCTTTTTCCACGATCAGGATACGGGCAGCATCCCCTTCAAACTGGGCGGCTATCTTTTCCCGCTCCGATGCATTGATGCGGTTCATGGCCGCTTTAACCTGGGAATCGGGATCGATATCCGTTACCAGTGTTTTGATGATATCATACCCGTAATCAAGCATGGCATCCTGTAATTCCGCTTTGACCGCAATTGCAATATCATCCTTTTTGACGAAAACATCATCCAGTTTCATCTTGGGCACCTCTGCCCGGACCACGTCAAAAACATAGGAGGTGATCTGGTCATGGGGATATTCCAGTTTATAGAAAGCCTCATATACCTTTTCCTTGATTACTACATATTGCACGGAAACCTTGAGTTTAACGAATACATCATCGAGCGTCTTGGTTTCAACTATGACATCGAGTTGTTGGATCTTGAGACCTAAACGGGCGGAGATACGATCCACCAGCGGAATCTTCATCTGTAGACCCGAATTACGGATACTGTTAAATCTCCCGAACCGTTCTATGATCACTGCGGTTTGCTGTTTTACTATGAAAAAGGAGGAAAATAGGATGATCAAACCAAATAAAATGATCGGTATAAGTAATAAACTGCCCATGGTTATTGATTTTATGTTAGGGTTTGAATATAGTGAGACTTTAGCATATGAGTACCGCTCCGGCCGCTTTTGTTACAACTGTTGATAAATTTCACCGGACGGTGTTGCAGGTCACCCGAATCCGGGGCCAGGCTGCCGTAAGCCGGGATAAATAATCAGGGAAAATATGCGCTACTTTGACTCTCCCCCCAGGAGAGTTCGGGCCTTTGAGATCCGATCCAGACTTTCCTGCTTGCCGAGGAGGCTCATGATGTCGAATATATGGGGCCCCATTAAGCTTCCTACAAGTGCCAGGCGTAGAGGTGCCATCACCTTTCCGAATGACATGCCGGATGACTGTATCCATCCCTTAACGGCCGACTCGATCGCTGCCGAATTGAATTCCTCAAGCCCTTCCAATAGAGCCTGAAGCTGTTGCAGGATCGAAGCCGTGTCCGGTTTCCAATGTTTTTTAACGGCCCCTTCCTCATACTGTACCGGTGCCACAAAGAAATAGGCGCCTAAATCCCAGAAGTCGGAGATAAAGGTAGCCCGTTCCCGGATACTTGAAATAACTTCAGAAACATAAGCAGGGTTCAGCCTTCCGGGATCTACGCCTTTCCCCTGCAATAGGGGGATGCTCATTGCTGTTAGCGCCGAAATGGGATATCGCTGAAGGTATTGTTGATTATACCATTTGGTTTTGTCCGGATCGAAACGAGCTCCGCCCTTATGTACCCTGTCCAGTGTAAATGCTTTTGTCAGTTCGGCAAGGGAAAAGATCTCCTGCTCTGTTCCGGGATTCCATCCCAGCATAGCCAGAAAATTGATAACGGCCTCCGGGAAATAGCCGGCATCCCGGTAACCTACAGATCGCTCCCAGGAAAGTGGAAATACCGGAAATCCCATCTTTTCACCATCGCGCTTACTGAGTTTTCCTTTTCCTTCCGGTTTCAGGATCAGGGGCAAATGGGCAAACTGAGGTACCTCCCAATCAAATGCCTTATAGAGCTGAAAGTGCAATGCGAGGGAGGGCAGCCATTCCTCGCCCCGGATCACATGGGTGATTTCCATCAAGTGATCATCCACGATATTGGCTAGGTGGTATGTTGGCATCCCATCGCTTTTGAACAGAACCTTATCGTCCAGGATATTGGTGTCTATGGTTATAGCACCCCGGATGCTATCCTCCAGGTGTAGCACTTCATCCTGGGGAGTTTTAAACCTTATCACATAGTCCACCCCGCTATTGAGCAGGGCCTGTGTCTCATCCGAAGCGAGGGAAAGCGAATTCCTTAATTTTTTTCGGTTATGCCAATTGTAAATAAATGTTTTGCCTTTAGACTCATGGTCTTGCCTGTGCTGATCCAGGGATTCCGGGGTATCGAATGCATAATAAGCCATCCCTTTCTCCACAAGTTGGAGTGCATAGGTGCCATAGAGGTGTTTGCGCTCACTTTGACGGTAGGGGCCATAGTTTCCGGGCTTATCCGGCCCCTCATCGTAGGGGATACCGCACCAGTTTAGCGAATCGATTATATACTGCTCGGTACCGGGCACAT
The DNA here is from genome assembly GCA_963756115.1 of uncultured Flavobacteriaceae bacterium. GTDB lineage: Bacteria > Bacteroidota > Bacteroidia > Flavobacteriales > Flavobacteriaceae > JTS-RE37. The sequence continues at coordinate 799,180 of CAVWMN010000003.1, read as the reverse complement.
AGCGGCTTTGATCCGTATCCTCAATCCTGAGGATAAAATCACCGCCATGCTTTTTGGCATACAGATAATTGAATAAAGCCGTTCGGACCCCACCTATATGCAGAGGCCCTGTTGGACTGGGCGCAAAACGTACTCGTACTTTCCGGCTCATGAATGTGAATTGAAGCGCAAAGATATAAAAACACCCCAGCGGAGCAGCGCGATCTCCGGGGTAAATTTAGGGGATTGCTATTGGGTTGGACGTTGAATGTTTCCGAAATAAAGCTATGGGATATAGCCCTGACCAGGATATAATGAGGCTCCTGGTCGTTTTAAATGCTTCATTGGCTGCTTTTTAACAAATTTTTGAGTCCCTTTTTTCCAGTAACCGGTATCTTGGTATTAAATTATGCCGATTCTGGACACCTATTCGAACATACGCTATAAACTGGATCAATTTAGCAGGAAGTATTATACCAAAATGCTATTGAAAGGGGTGATCCTGTTCCTGTTCCTGGGATTTGTCTTCCTCTTTTTTGTTTTAGGAGTGGAATACTACCTCTGGCTGAGTTCCCCCGGGCGGCTGGCCTTGCTGGTCCTGTTCCTGGGCGTTGAATCCTATTTGCTCTACCGCTTTATCATCATCCCGGGCTGCTATCTCTTCCGGTTTAGAAAGGGAATCAGCAACAAACAGGCTTCCCTCCTTATCGGCAGGTATTTTCCCGAAGTAGATGATAAATTGTACAACCTGCTCGACCTTGCCGAAGATAAAGACCAATCGGAATTATTACTGGCAAGTATTGAACAGCGTTCCAATCAGTTAAGTCCCATTCCATTTGTAAAAGCAATTGATCTGCGGGAAAATTTAAAATATACCAAATACCTGCTTATTCCGGCGGTTGTTTTTGGGATTATCTGGATTTCGGGGAATTTGAATCCGTTCCTGGGCTCCTATAAACGGGTGGTAAACTACGACCTGGCGTATGCACCTCCAGCCCCTTTTGTTTTTAAACTGGTCTCCGGCAGCCTGAATGTTCTGGAGAATGAAACATACAAGCTGCAGGTTGTAACGGAAGGCGATGTAAAACCGGAAGAGGTGTATATCCATCTCAATGGGACAGACTACCTGCTGCAGGAGCAGGATGGCCGTTACCAGTATACATTTGTCCCTCCCCTGCAGGACACCAGGTTCCATCTAAAGGCAAATAAATTACGATCTCCCGAATATGAGCTGGTAGCCCTAAAAACGCCTGCGATACATGATTTTTCAATTACACTTGATTTTCCGGATTACCTGAATAGACCGGATGAAATTTTAAAAAGCACCGGTAACGCTACTTTTCCCGAAGGTACCATGGTAAATTGGGAAATCCTGGGGAAACATACACGGGATATTCAACTGATCACACGGGACAGCACTGAAAGGTTTATCAGGAATGCTGAAAGTTTCAGTTTGGGAAAAAGGGTATATACTGACATGGCCTATACCGTATCGACATCCAATGAAAATGTTGCGGATTTCGAAAAACTGGAATATGCCTTCCACGTAATAAAGGATGCCTATCCTTCCCTGAAGGTAGGCCAGGTATTGGATTCATTGAATCCCAATATTGCTTATTTTTCAGGGGAGGCATCAGACGATTACAAATTGACGCTGATAGAGGTTATCTGTTATCCCGCAGATGATTCCGAAGCTATCCAGAAGATAGAGATTTCCAGGCCCAATGTGAATTTTGACCAGTTCTATTACACCTTCCCATCGGGCTTACAGCTTGCAGAGGGGAAGAACTACCAACTGTATTTTCAGGCTATTGACAATGATGGTTTGCGCGGGGGAAAAGCTTCCAAAAGCCAGGTTTTTACTATGGATGTGCTCAACGCTAACGAGATCAGAAATAAGGAACTCCAATTTCAGAATTCAATCCTTGATAATATGGACCGCTCTCTGGATGGCTTTAAAGAGCAGAAGGAGACACTTCATAAGTTAAACCAGCAACAAAAGGAAAAGAGCAGCCTTAATTTTAATGACCAGCGACAGATCAGGGATTTCCTTCGCAAACAGGAGCAACAGGAGCAGTTGATGCAGAAATTCAGCAGTCAGTTAAAGGAAAACCTCAAAAGGAATGATTCCGAGGATCCTTTGAATAAATTGTTACAGGAGCGATTGGAACGGCAGGAAATAGAGGCAAGGAAAAACGAAAAACTCCTGAAGGAACTTGATAAGATAGCGGATAAGATCGATAAGGAAGACCTTTCCAAAAGACTGGAAGAACTGGGGAAGAAGCAGCAAAATAGCGAAAGGGGCCTGGAGCAGCTGCTGGAACTGACCAAAAGGTATTATGTAACGGAGAAAGCAGCCCAACTGGCAAGGGACCTGGAAGAACTGGCAAAGGAGCAGGAAATCTTGACGAAGGCGGGAACGGAGCTCGACAGTATTGCGGCAGTCCTGCAGGAACAATATAATCGCGCATTTGATGAATTGGCAAAGGAGCTGGGGGAATTAAAAAAGGATAATCAGGAATTAAAGAAGCCTTTGCCATTGAATATTGATAAGTCGAAGGAAGAGCGTGTCCGATCAGATCAAAAGGAAGCCCTGGAAGAATTGCTGAAACAAAAAGGAGCAGAGCAGGCAGGAAAAGAGGGGGGAGCGGAAAACAGCCAGAAGGCGAGTCAAAAGCAAAAGGCTGCATCGGAAAAAATTAAAGAGATGAGCGATGACCTGAAACAGTCGGCTTCTGCCTCGGGTGGAGGATCGACCATATCTGAAGATGCTGAGATGCTTCGCCAAATTCTGGATAACCTGGTTACCTTTTCATTTAAGCAGGAGAATTTATATGATAAGTTGGCTGTTTCAGAGCAGGATGTTTCCCATTATTCAAATAGTGTCCGGAGTCAGCAGGAGCTGCGGCAATTGTTCGAACATGTAGATGACAGCTTGTTTGCATTGTCCCTCCGAAGGGCGGAGCTTTCTGAGTTTGTCAACGAACAGATCACAGAGGTGTATTACAATATCGACAAGTCACTGGAAAGCATAGCGGACAACCAGGTATACCAGGGGGTATCTTATCAGCAGTATGTGCTGACCGCATCTAACAACCTGGCGGATTACCTGGCCAATATTTTGGATAATATGCAGGAAAGTATGGCCCGTGGAGCCGGATCCGGCAGTGGGGAAGAAGGCTTTCAATTGCCGGATATTATTAAAGGGCAGGGGGAATTGAAGGAGAAGATGGGTCAGGCCGGGGAGTCGGGCCAAACGGGTAGTTCCGGGGAGCAGGGTAAGGATGGCAAAGGGGAGAATGGAAATGATAAGGGTCCTGAATCCGGAAAGTCCGGTTCAGAAGGGGAAGATGGCAACGGCGAGAAGGGGGAAGCAGGGAAGGGCAATAATGGGAAACAGGATGGTGAGGGTGCCGGTGGGGGCGGTACTGAAGAATCATTGCAGGAATTATATGAAATTTACAAGGAGCAGCAATTGATACGGGAGCAGCTGGAGAAGCAGCTGGAGGACATGATACAGGCAGCGGACAAACAGCTGGCCCGAAAGTTGATCCGGCAAATGGAGGATTTCGAAAATGATTTGTTGGAGAATGGGATAACCCAGCGAACAATTGCTAAAATGAATACCATAGAGCATCAGTTGCTTAAACTGGAAAATGCTACTTTGAAGCAGGGTGAAAAAAAGGAAAGGGAAAGTGAGGCAAATAAACGGATTTTTACCAATCCAATTACCACAAGGCCTGAACTGCTCAAGGAATCCAGGGATGATATTGAGATTTTAAATAGACAAACCTTACCTTTGCACCAAATTTTTCAGGATAAGGTTAAAAACTATTTTAATACTAATGATTGACTTCCACTATGAGGTGGAATTTGAGCTGGACAATGAAAACTACTATGCCGATTGGATAAGTAGGGTAATCCAGAGTGAGAAGGCTTTATGCCGGCAGGTGGATTATATATTTTGCTCAGATGAATACCTGTTTAACCTCAACCGCCGCTTTCTGGACCATGATACGTATACCGATATCCTGACTTTCGATGCTTCAGAAGGAAGCTTGCTTGGGGGGGAAATCTATATTTCAGTGGACCGGGTCCGGGAGAATGCAGCGGAGTTTGACGTGGATTTTATGGAAGAATTAAGAAGGGTAATGGTCCATGGCATCCTGCATATGCTGGGGTATGAAGACAAGTTCGCTGCACAACAACAAGCGATGCGCGAACTGGAAAAAAATAAAATGATGATGTTCCACGTGGAACAATAGAGGAAACTATGTTTGGAAAGTCATATGATGTTATTGTAGTCGGTGGAGGACATGCTGGGGCTGAAGCGGCAGCTGCCAGCGCTAATATGGGCTCCGCTACCCTTTTGGTTACGATGAATTTGCAGACCATAGGTCAAATGTCGTGCAATCCGGCGATGGGTGGCATTGCTAAAGGCCAGATCGTACGGGAGATTGATGCCCTGGGAGGCTATAGCGGAATTGTCACGGACAAGTCGGCCATACAGTTTAAAATGTTGAACAAATCAAAAGGCCCTGCTATGTGGAGCCCCCGCGCTCAAAATGACCGGATGCGCTTCGCGGAGGAATGGCGCCTGGCGCTGGAAGCAACCCCCAATGTGGATTTTTATCAGGATATGGTGAAGGGGCTCCTGGTTGAGAAAAATCAGGTGGTTGGGGTTGAGACTTCCCTGGGGCTGAGAATTAGTGCAAAAGCCGTTGTGCTTACAAATGGAACCTTCCTAAACGGTCTCATCCATATCGGTGACAAGCAGTTCGGCGGAGGCCGTGCAGGGGAAAAAGCGGCAACCGGAATTACGGAACAGTTACGGGAATTTGGATTTGAGAGCGGCAGAATGAAAACCGGTACCCCCCCACGGGTGGATGGCCGGTCATTGGATTATTCCGTAATGATTCCCCAGCCGGGAGATGTTGTGCCCGAAAAGTTTTCATACCTGGATACGCCGGTGCTTACAGAGCAGCGGGACTGTCATATGACCCATACAAGCTCGGAAGTTCATGAGAAATTGCGGGAAGGTTTTGACCGCTCTCCCATGTTTAATGGCAGGATTAAAAGCATTGGTCCGCGCTATTGCCCATCGATTGAAGATAAGATCAACCGGTTTGCGGACAAGGACAGCCACCAGTTATTTGTGGAGCCGGAAGGATGGCATACGGTTGAAGTCTATGTTAATGGATTTTCCACTTCCCTGCCGGAGGATGTACAGTATAGAGCCTTGCGCACCGTAAAGGGTTTTGAAAAGGTTAAATTCTTCAGGCCGGGTTACGCAATTGAATACGATTATTTCCCACCCACCCAGTTAAAGCATAGCCTGGAAACCAAAATCCTGGAAAATCTTTATTTCGCAGGGCAGATCAATGGTACAACCGGGTATGAAGAAGCTGCTTCCCAGGGATTGATGGCCGGGATCAATGCCCACCTTAAGATAAATGAATTACCTCCTTTTATATTAAAAAGGGATGAGGCATATATTGGAGTATTGATCGATGATTTAATCACAAAAGGAACTGAGGAGCCTTACCGGATGTTTACATCCCGTGCTGAATACCGGACGCTTTTGCGGCAGGATAATGCAGACCTGCGACTTACCCCAAAGGGATATGCCCTTGGTTTGGCCGGGGAGGACCGGTTGCGCAGGATGGAGCAGAAAGAGCGGCAATCCACCGCTTTTGTTTCTTTTTTTAAGGATACAAGTTATGATCCAATAAAGGCCAATGTTATACTGGAAGAAGTTCAATCAGCCCCGGTGAAACAGGCTGATAAGATGTTTAAGATCTTTTCCCGCCCGGGGGTTACCATGGATCATATGTTGCACCTGGAGGAAGTTGCTGAGTTTGTTCACACGAATAATCTGGACAGGGAAGTAATGGAACAGGCTGAAATCCAGGTTAAGTATTCAGGCTATATTGCCAAGGAGAAGAACAATGCGGATAAGTTACAGCGCCTGGAGAACATCAGCATCCCGCAGGATTTTGATTATACTAAGTTAAAATCACTTTCTTTTGAAGCCCGCGAAAAATTACAGGCTATTCGCCCGGTGACCATTTCACAGGCCTCACGCATCAGTGGGGTTTCCCCCAGTGACATCAGCGTTTTGTTGGTTTATATGGGTCGTTAGGCGTGGAGTTCCACGTGGAACTTCCACGCCCTAAAAGCGTTGCAGCGCGTTTCGTGCACCATACTTTTTATTAATGCATTCACTAGGCTAATGAGTTTTTATTTGAAGACCAAAGATTTCGCGGTGACCGGTGAAGAGTTCGAACTGGTTCATGACACGCGACTGGATATGTTGATTACAAAACCACAACCGGCTGATCTAACCAAATATTACGAGAGTGATGCGTATATTTCCCATACCGATTCCAAACGTACCCTTACCGAATGGCTGTATGGAATCATTAAAAAATTCAGTTTGCGCAGGAAAGTTAAGCAGCTCAACCGTTATGCAGGGGATGCTCGGACTTTGCTGGATATTGGTACAGGAACCGGGGATTTTTTGCTTTTTGCACAAAATGGAGGATGGAATGCTACAGGGATGGAGCCCCATGCAAAAGCCCGTCTCAAGGCAGAGAAAAAGGGATTGACTGTTTATGATACGATACCCCATCAGGCAACAGGGGTGTATGAAGTTATTACCCTGTGGCATGTATTGGAACACCTGCCTAACCTGGAAACGCACATTGAGCAGCTTTCATCCCTGCTGGCCCCGGGGGGCACCCTCCTGATTGCAGTCCCCAATTTCAAATCATATGATGCACAATATTATGGACCCTTTTGGGCGGGCTATGATGTTCCCCGACACCTGTGGCATTTTTCCCGCACGACAATCAAGGCCCTTTTTCACAGACAGGGCCTGGAAATCATCCGGACCCATCCGTTGATCTTTGATGCTTTTTATGTTTCCCTGCTTTCTGAAAAATACAGATCCGGAAGCATTCCCTTTATCCGGGCCTTTTATAGAGGATTGCAATCCAATATCAAAGCATGGCATACAGGGGAATATTCTTCCCATACCTACATCCTCCAGAGGGCAGAAAAATCAATTTAAGCGTTTGTACGCCACGTTTGGCCCTGATGCCGGTAATATATATCAAGGATAAATTATAATGGCAGGAAGGCCATTTTCAGGACTTCATTTCTCATAGTCTATATCAATGCCATCAAAAATTCCAATAGATTGACTCTATTTCAATGCATATCAAAGGTGTACGCCTCAATTGGGGAAATAGCAGATTTATATCCCGACTTTATAAAAGCTTTGCTATTTTTGCGCCACTAAAAAGAAAAAAATGAAAAAAGTAATTGTAGCCCTTGTCCTTTTAGGGCTTGGGGCCTGCCAGCAAGACAAGATCGGGTTCGTAGACAATGTAAGGCTGATGGAAAAATACCAGGGAAAAATTGATTTCGAATCCGGTTACAAGGGTAAGACTGCCGCTTTCAATAAAAGACGGGACAGTATTTCCCAGGCTTTCCAGATAGAGGTTCAGGCTTTTCAGTCCAAGGCGCAGGGGATGGCACAGAAAAAGGCACAGGAGGAACAGGGCGTACTGCAACAAAAAGGGCAGTTCATCGGCCAGCAATTGCAGCAGGAAGAACAGAAACTACAGTCGGAAGGTCAGGTCGCAATGGATAGCCTGGTCTCCCGGATCAAAAAAGAGATCAAGGATTATGGGGAATCCAATGGCTATACCTTTATCCTGGGAGGCGGCGAAGGCGGAAGTGTCCTTTACGGGAATGAAACCCAGGACCTAACTGAAGAACTGGTGGCCATTCTCAATAAGAATTATACGAAGTAGCGTAAGGATCCCGGTAGCGACCGGCTTGGTAAGGAAAAGCCGGGATTAGTTTTCTATAGCTGGGACTGCAGCAAAAAAACCAGGAACACGGCCGGGATAAAATAGACCGCGACGGTCTTTGCCCCGTCATAATCCTTCGCAAGGCGTTGCCCGAACAGCAACATCAGGAGTGCTGCGCAGGATACAATGGCTCCATAGAGTGCCAGGGTAGATTTTCCGATGATCACCAGCTGGTAAATTCCCAATGCACATAAAACGCCAGCCGACATTTCTACCAGCAATAAAACGCTCAGGAGCACGGGCACTATAGCATGAAGTGGCGTATCTGCAAAATGCCCTTTCAGCCAGTTGAGGTTCCCTGTCCAGTCGAACACCTTGTCTATCCCGCTTTGTAAAAAAGTTATGATCAGGAATAGCAGGATCAATATTTCGGTAGCATGGGCAATAAGAGAATCCATATTTAATTTTTGTTAGGATGGTTCAGCCAACTGTCAAGCAGCTTTTTTATGCAGTAACCGGGTGAATTTTATAGAGAGATCCGTCAGGATCAGTTTGGAATTCCCATTGCGTTCAATATGGTATATGGCGGTTTCCAATTCAGTTACAATTGCTTCAACATTGTTTTCGTGCACAAACGGAGCAAATTTTTCAAGCTGGAACGATTTCATATGGATCTTCATATAAGCGAGTTCCGGTATGTTGTAATTCATAAGCATCGCCTGCCGCATAACTGAAAGGCAATAATGTAAGAAATTCTTTTGGGTTTCCCTGCCAGTCCGTGCAATTTCCTCACTCCACAGGATCAATTCGTGTACTGCCCCTTTATTGCCCCGTGCCTTAAAAGCACTCCGGACCCATTGTACAAACCAATTTTCAAATACGAGTTCCTCGGAATCCTTGTTCAGCAAATCCAGTGCTTTATTAAAGTTGCCGTTGGCTTCGTGCGCCAGCCGGAGCGCTTCCTCCCTGGAAATGCCTTTTCCGGACAGCCCCATGGCAATGGCTTCTTCAGCCAATGGAGGAAACTTCAATATCTGGCACCGCGATCGGATAGTCTGCAGGATTGATTCGGCATCTTCTGCAATCAGGATAAAAACGGTTTTATCCGGCGGTTCCTCGATCAGTTTAAGCAACTTATTGGAAGCAGCAACATTCATTTTTTCGGCCATCCAGATAATCATGAATTTATAACCGCCTTCATAGGACTTTAAGGCCAGTTTTTTTACAATCTCCTGAGCCTCTTCAACCCCTATCTGACCTTGTTTGTTTTCGATCCCAATCAGCCGGTACCAATCAAAGAGGTTGCCATAGCACTGTTCCTTTACAAATTGCCGCCATTCACCTATAAAGTTGTTGCTAACGGCATGGTTTTTTACTTTCTCGGTATTTGCCACCGGAAACGTAAAATGAAGGTCCGGGTGGGAGAGGGTTTGGCATTTGGCGTTGCAGGCGGCATCCTCCCCGTCGTTTTCTCCCTCCCTGTTGCCACAGAGCACATAGCGGGCATAAGCCAACGCAGCTGCCAGCGTACCGGATCCTTCTGGCCCCACGAACAATTGGGCATGCGGAATGCGGCCGGCATCCGCGCTCAGGGTAAGATGCTTTTTAATATGGGAGAGCCCTAGTATATCCTGGAACATCATAAAGCCAAATATACTGTTTTTGACTTTCCCCCTTCAATTTTATGCGGACTCACGTCCCTATAATCTGTACATTTAACCCTTTGAAAATTACAAAGACCATGAAAACAATCGACGATTTTAATTTTAAAGGTAAGAAAGCCCTGCTGCGGGTGGATTTCAATGTACCACTGGATGCTGATTTTAAGGTAACGGATGTCAACAGGATCGAATCTGCCAAACCCACTATCCTGAAGATTGTGAAGGAAGGGGGGGCTGCTATTTTAATGAGTCATCTGGGACGCCCGGATGGAAAACCGGACCAGGATCTTTCCTTAAGCCATATTCGGGAGAAGGTTTCAGAGATCCTGGGTCTCCCGGTACAATTCGTGAACGACTGTGTCGGGGAAAAAGTCGCGAAGTCTGTTGCGGCCTTGCAGGACGGGGAAGTGCTGCTGCTCGAGAACCTTCGGTTTCATAAGGAAGAAGAAAATGGAGATCCGGATTTCGCTTCCCGACTTGCTAAATTAGGTGAAATATATGTCAACGATGCTTTCGGGACCGCACACCGTGCACATGCTTCTACTACCATTATAGCCCGGTTTTTCCCTGATAAAAAATGTTTTGGGTACCTGATGGCCAAAGAGATAAAAGCAATAGAAAAGGTGATGCAGACGGGAGAAAAACCGGTCACCGCAATTTTAGGGGGCGCCAAGGTATCCTCCAAGATCACGATCATAGAGAATATCCTGGACAAAGTGGACCACCTCATTATCGGCGGCGGAATGACCTATACCTTTGTGAAAGCGCAGGGCGGCAAAATTGGTGATTCCATTTGCGAAAACGACAAGACAGACCTGGCGCTTTCCATTCTCAAAAAAGCAGCTGAAAAGGGGGTAACCGTGCATCTGCCCGTAGATGTGGTTGCCGCAGACTCATTCAGCAATGACGCGAAAACCAAAACAATGCCTGTTGACCAGATCCCCGATGGGTGGCAGGGCCTGGATGCCGGCCCTGAAACACTGAAAGAATTCAGGCACATTATCCTGGATTCCAAAACAATTTTATGGAATGGGCCCATCGGTGTCTTTGAGATGCCGAATTTTGCCAAAGGGACCATTGCCCTGGGGAATTATATTGTGGAAGCCACCAAAAAAGGCGCTTTTTCGCTGGTAGGCGGGGGAGATTCTGTGGCCGCAGTGAAGCAGTTTGGCCTGGAGGATAAAGTAAGTTATGTATCCACCGGCGGAGGCGCCATGCTTGAAAGCCTGGAAGGTAAAAGCCTCCCTGGAATTGCGGCAATATTAGATGCCTAAAGGCGTTATCGGTTTAAGGGACTTTCTTAAATTTTGATAGTTTCAGAGTTAATATTTTATTGTTACATAAAAAAAACCGATTTTCGCTAGTCCCCACCTCCTAAGCCAAGTAGTATGACCACGATCGCCAAGTTAATTTTGCCATTCTTTCTAATACTCCTGACGCTGCCTGTTGCGGCTCAACACAGGGATCTGATCTTTTTGAAAAAGCAAGATCTCCCAGGTACCGGAAATCAGTTGACAGACAGCACGGAACTCGACATGAAAGGCCTCGAACAGATGGAGGAGATGGAATCCGGCTCGGCAACCCTGACAGATAACCCACTGTCGCTTCAAAAGAGAACCACGGGCTTCAATTTAGCTGACCATGCGGAGGCAGCTCGCTTTGATAGCATTTGGATGAAAGAGCTTCGGGAAACCAATGCCCTCTCCGATGAGATGTACACGGAAATAACTGATATTGACACGTCCCGTGTTGAACTGATCAGCCTGGATTCAGCCGTGCTCAAACAGCGGCTGGAATTGATGAATGAAAAATCGCCCCTCAATATAGCCTATAATCCTTCGCTTGAAAATGTAATTAAATCCTTCCTGAGTCGGAAAAAAGACCTGATGGAACGGATGCTTATGGCGAGCCAGTTTTACTTTCCGCTCTTTGAACAGGAACTGGCCAATTACAACATCCCCCTGGAAATAAAATACCTGGCCATTGTTGAGTCAGCCCTGAATCCGAGGGCCCGGTCCCGTGTGGGTGCCACCGGCCTCTGGCAATTCATGTATGGTACCGGTAAAATGTTTGACCTGGAAGTGAACAGCTATGTTGATGAACGCAGTGATCCTATAAAATCCACCAAAGCCGCCTGCCAGTACTTGTCCAAATTGTATGGTATATTCGGGGATTGGGATCTGGCACTGGCTGCCTACAATTCAGGGCCAGGCAATGTGAATAAGGCTATCCGACGGTCAGGCGGCTATAAAAATTATTGGAATATCCGGAACAACCTGCCCCGGGAAACCGCGGGGTATGTCCCGGCTTTCCTCGCTACTATGTACCTCTTTGAATATGCTGAGGAACATGGGCTTGTCACCAAAAAAGCAGAAAGGCCCTATTTTGAGACCGATACCATCCATATTAAACAATTAATAACCTTTGATCAGATTTCAGAACTGTTGGGGATTAGTGTGGAAGAGTTGGTTATCCTGAACCCTTCATACAAATTAAATATTATCCCTAAAGTAACCGGGAGAACCTATCCGCTGCGACTGCCTCAAGCCTATTTGGGTAAGTTTGTTGCGAATGAAAAGGCCATCTACGCACATGTGGAACAGGAATTCAAAAGCAAGGAATCCCCATTGCCACAGCTGGTCAGGGAGCAGGACAGGATTCGTTACAAGGTGCGAAGCGGGGACTACCTCGGCAGGATCGCATCCCGATATGGGGTCAGGGTGAGTCAGATCAAACAATGGAATGGCCTCAGGAGTAATAACCTGAGGGTCGGGCAGCGACTGACCATATTCCCCCGGACACCTGTCACACAAGCTGTAGCTGTTCAGTCCAAATCAACGGGAACCACTACAAGCGGTACCATAACAGATGGAACAAAAGTCCATACGGTGAAGGCAGGGGATTCGCTTTGGACGATTTCGCGGAAATATCCGGGAATTACCATTGAAAATTTACGAGAATGGAACGGTATTAGTGGTAATAACCTAAAACCAGGCACAAAACTTAAATTGTGTAATTGTTCATCGTAAATAAACCTTCATGAAAAAATTCGGGACACTGCTATTACTCTTCCTCTTAACGCTAACCTCCTGCAAAAACAACAATCAAAAGGAATACAAACCGGCATCTGTAGGTGCATTGAATACAGTGGCCATTGTAATAGAAAACGATCTCTGGGAGGGTAAGGTCGGCGACAAGATCCGTGGATATTTTGCTGCTCCCATCCCGGGGCTGACGTGGGATGAGGCCCGATTTACCATCGAACAGATGCCGCAGCAGGTTTTTACGACTACCACCAGGTACCGCAGATCGGTGCTCTTTGTGAGCCTGGATACCGTCAATGTTGCACATGTTAAAACAGACTTGTATGCCACGCCACAGAAAGTCGCGGTCATAAAGGGAAGGACGGAAGCGGAAATAATAGAGAACCTCGATCAGCATGCAGAAGAGTTTGTAGGGGAGATCCGGGAAATGGAGCTGGCAGAGACACAGAACCGCCTCCTGAGATCCTTAAGCAAGGACAAGGTCCTTTCGCAGAAGTTCGGCATTACCATCAACCTGCCCAGTATTTATAAAGTGGGTAAACAGGAAGAAAACTTTGTCTGGATAGACAGGGAAATACCCAAAGGCACCTTGAATATGATCGTATATGCCATTCCATGGGACAGTATGTCAAATGATTCCACCTTTACACGGGATGTTGTAAGATTACGGGACTCGATAGGGCAAAAATATATTCCGGGACCGGATATCCCCAACAAGGTTACCTATATGGTTACTGAAAAAGCTTTTGCACCCTACGTTTTCCCGGCTAAAATAGCGGGCAGGAACGCAGCGGAAGTAAGGGGAATATGGGAAATTGAAAATTACGCAATGGCAGGCCCGTTTCTTACATACATTATCGATGATAAGGAGAACAACAGAAAACTGGTCATAGAGGGTTTTACCTTTGCGCCCGCGACAAACAAGCGCGATTACATGTTTGAATTGGAGGCGATCATAAAAACGGTAAAGTTCAACCCCTAACCAACCCCTTCAGACAAGGTCTTTCCAAAGGACCGCACACTTCTTCCAGGGTAGTGCATAAATAATACATTGCTTTTTCCTGAACGTACCGGCAGTTATACTTCAGCACTGTGCCTGCAGCCGTTTGTAAGGCCTCCAGTGCACCATATGCTAATCAAATGCAAAACCGGTTGCTACCCGAAATAAAAAGGCATAGAGCACTACAATAAAACTTAGAAAACAAAACCAGGTAAAAATCTTAAGGTAGTTTTTAAGGAATACATTTCCCAGGTTTTTAAAGGCTTCCAGGTAAATTTCCCTGAGGAGTAGAATATGCTTCATCACGTAAAAGGTTATTGTTTATATAAAACCTAACTCAAACCTGGATGCGTTTGGTATTCCAATGTTGTGAAGTGGGCATATAATGTGGTGAAAATGAGAAGTTTATCAAAAATTCAGGAAATTGGGTTGCGGGCCGGGCCCGGACTGGGATCCGTGTGACAGAAAAACCCTTCCCAGGCGGGTTGCGGTTTGGTTTAACAGGATGCTATATCCTTGTTTACATCTTCACAATTATAAATTCGGACCGGCGGTTCAATTGGTGTTTAGTGCCTGAGCAGCGGATACTTCCGTCGCACTCATTCAATAATCTTTCCTCGCCGTAGCCTAGGGCGCTCTCAATCCGTTCAGGGGCTATTCCCTGGGCGATCAGATAGTCCCTGCTGCTTTCAGCCCTTTTGTTGGACAAGAACTTGTTATAGGCCTTCTTCCCCCGGGAATCGGTATGGGATTCGATCTTGATGACCATATCCTTGTATTCCTTCATAACCGCTACCAGTTTATCCAGTTCGTTGGCGGCATCTTTCCTGATATAGGATTTATCAAAATCAAAATAGATCATATCGACCTTCAGTTTTTTGATGCCATCTTCTATAGTGATAAGTTCCGTAAGTTTTTTCATGGAAATGTCCATATGTACGGTTTCATTTATTTTGGTCTCCACTATATGGGAATCTTTAAAATAATCTTCTTTTATAGTTTGGAGGGTGTATTTGGTATTGCTCTCCAGGTCTTCGAAAACGAAACTGCCATCGGCGCCTGTGACCATCTCCTTCAGTTTTTTGTTGTTTTCATCGAGCAGCACTATTAATGCCTCAGGCATAAGTTCCCCTGTGATCCGTTCGGTGACCACACCGGCAATTGCATTTTCGATTACCTCTTCCACGATAAGCTTTTTGAAAGCGTAGATATCATCATCACCCTTTCCACCTCTGCGGTTTGATGCAAAAAATCCTTTTTGGGCTTTCCTCGTTTACGATATATGAAAAATCATCCACCTTGCTGTTGATGGGCTGCCCCATATTTCGTACTTCCAGAAATCCTTCCGTTGCGTCAAAGGCCACTTCATAAATATCCAATCCCCCCATCCCAACATGACCATCCGAAGAGAAATAAAATTTCCTGTCACTAATAAAGGGAAACATTTCCCGCCGTTCGGTATTTATTTCCGGTCCCAGGTTCCGCGGTTCGGAATAGCCGCCCCCCGCTAATACGTCCACCACAAAAATGTCGGTTTCCCCAAGGCTTCCCGGCATGTCGGATACGAAATACAGCTGTTTGCCATCCGAACTCAGGGCCGGATGACCCGTGGAATATTCATCGCTGTTAAAGGGCAGTTCCTGGGCTTCGGACCATTCTTCACCGGACTTGGTAGATTTATATATCTTGAGGTTGTTGATGCCCTTTTTATCGCGTTTCAGTTTTTTTCCGTAATTATTCCGGGTAAAGTACATGGTTTTGTTATCCGGTGAAAAAGTTACTGAAGCCTCATGGTATTTAGTATTGATCTTCTTCGAAAATTTAACGGCCTCCCTTACATCATCAGACTCCTGGTTTAGTTTGCCAACATAGAGATCCAGGTAGGGTTGGTCGTTCCATTTATACCTTCTGGTATTGAAAAAAGAAGAATCCATGGCAGAAGCGAACACCACTTGATCTTCCTGGTAGAACATCGGGGAGAATTCGGAATATTCCGAATTGATGGCCAAATTGCTGATCTCGTATTGCCCGGCCGTATTCAATAAGTTATCCAAAACAATTTCCTTTGGAGTGGCATTCTTTGGCGCAGGGGCGTAGCTGCCGGACTGCATTTTCCTATCGTACAATCGCATCAGGCGTTTAGCCCTGCTGTATTTCCCGGTTCCCTTAAGGCTATGGGCATATTTAAAAATATTATCAGCTGACATTTCCTCCCCGTATTTGCTGTATAACATATCATACCACTTGTAAGCCTTCTCCATATTGGTATTGAAATAGTGGGCGTCCCCCGCTTTTTGAATGATGTTATAGGAAATATTTTCGGAATCTCTTTTCAGAGCCATTTCATAGAGTTCTGCTGCCTCGGCATACCACATTTTTTCAAAGTAGAGATCCGCCTTTTCCAATAATTTAAAGGTAGTGGTACCGGGATCCGCGTAGGATTTAGTACCAGGGAGCTCGGATGTGGTCTGCCGGGTTTCCCCATTCTCATCGGATACATCCGAGGATACCGGGGTGGCTGATGCTGCCCGTTCTTCACTGTCGTTGACCTCCAGGATCCAGACTTCATCCCTGAAACCGGAAGTTTTAAGGCCGGTTGTTGCATCTATCGCGGCTATTCCCCTGGCATACGATTCCAGGAAGACATAATTGAGCCCCGAATCGGGATGTAAAAAGCTCTCTGCATCGAAGTGTTTTTTCTTAAGCTTTCGTATGTGTCGCCGGGTATTTTTACTGTTGCCATAGACACCAACAACCAGGTAGAAGCCGTTCGTAACTCCTGTAAGTCTTGAGAATTCCCGGGTGGGGATATTATTTTCCCGGGCTGCTTTCAGGAACTCTTCGTGTGTTCCCGCACTGGATAAAGGAGATGAATACTGATCGGTATTATTATCGGCAAGCGCGTAGGTAGCTGTATTTTGCACGGCAGATCCATTGTGTAACCCCTGGGAGAGGACACTAAAGGACAGAAGCAATACATAGGCCGTAAAAAGATTTTTCATGGTTGGTGACAATTGAAAATTTCAAAGCGCAATGGCTTTTTATTGGGTATTAACCCGAATGTCCACGGTTGGGCAGAAAAAGGGCCCTGTTCCCATAAATTGGAGGACATAAAGCGTAAAGTTCTGCTCCACATACAGTTAACGTGCATATTACCGCTTTCGTATACACCCTGCAGGATAGCCTGATGGTTCCCTGGATCGGCTGTCGCAGGCCCGGATCCCCCGCCAACGCATCCACCGGCAGGCGCCATCCGGGTAGTGAGAGACTGCAGGCCTGAATGACGAAACCCGGCTGGCCGGATAGAATCCGTTCCTGGTATATTAAGCATCATGGCTGCGGCGTGCGGCATTTTTTGGGTAGCTGGAGGGTTGAATTAAATTTTGTTTTCCTTTCCTGACAGGTCGCGGGTTGCCCCGGGTGCGACCCGTTAATTCCAAATGTAACCCTTGTAAGCCGTTGAGGTAATTTTTTGTTGTAAAAGCAGCACAGGATGTAGTATACAGCACATTAACAGGTATATTCAGTATTCAAAAGACGTCCGGAAGGTATGTGCCCAAGGCTGCGTGCCTGATATCGGCCATAAAAAAAGCACCCCGGGAGGTGCTTATATACTATAATACGGTTGAAAAGGTTAGGATTCCTTTTTTTCTTCTAATTTGTCATCCTCCTTAGAGGCATCTTTAAATTCTTTTATTCCGCTGCCAAGGCCCCTCATCAATTCAGGAATCTTTTTGCCGCCAAACAAAAGAAGCACCACCATTACAACAATTGCAATTTGCCATGGGCCTATTACCAGGAATATTATTTGTGATACCATATTCTAACATTTAAATGGAAAACAAAGTTACTAAAAAAGTTATTAGCTTGGTGTTAATAGTAACAGGAAGATACAATTTTAATCCCAATAGCCTTAATTTGTATATAAATCATGGAAATGGGACAGTGATGTACCGTATACCTTAATTTTGAAACGGAATTAATTCATAATCCACCACGAACATTATCTTTGTGGCCTATGGCAAAGAAGGGAAAAAAAGGTAAGGAAATCAAACGCAAGCTTTTACATAAGTACCGCCTTGTGATATTGAATGAAAGCACTTTTGAGGAAAAAATATCCTTTAAGCTTAGCAGGCTGAATGTGTTTGTTACCGGCTCACTTTTTATAATAGGCCTGATCGGCCTCACCACACTGCTGATAGCCTTTACCCCCTTGCGGGAATACATTCCGGGCTATTCTTCCACCAAGTTAAAAAGACAGGCATCTGAACTGACTTATAAGACCGATTCGCTGGTGGGTGTTCTAAATTATACCAATAAGTATCTTGAAAATATCCGGAAGGTGCTCACCGGCGATATTGAGAATAATGAAATAAACCGGGATTCCCTCTTCGAGCAATTTAAGTTAGACCCTTCCAGTGTCGACCTTACACCCATCCGGGAGGATTCCTTATTACGGGCCGCCGTTGCCCTGGAAGATAAATACAACCTGTTCGAAAGGAACAGGGGGGAGCGGGGACTGGTGTTATTTTCCCCTGTCAATGGCACTTTATCCCAGGAGTATGATGCCAAGAAGCGGCATTATGCCGTGGATGTGGTTGCGCCCACCGATTCCCCGGTAAAAGCAGTCGCCGCGGGGACTGTGATTCTGGCGGAATGGACAGCAGAAACCGGTTACGTTATCATGCTGGAACATCAGAATGACCTTATTTCCGTGTATAAGCACAACGGTTCGCTTAATAAGGCGCAGGGAGATATCGTCCGGGCCGGGGAGGTAATTGCTTCTGTGGGCAATACCGGGGAATTGACTACCGGGCCTCACCTCCATTTTGAATTATGGACCAATGGAATCCCAGTAAATCCATTGGATTACATCGATTTTAAATAATTCGTATGTCCTTAAAAGCTTTTGCCGCAAAACAATTTGCCAGGTTCATTGTCAGCAGGAACAACCATTGGTCTGAAAATCCGGTGGCTACACAGGAAAAGGTATTTGCGGAATTGATTGCCGGCGGCACTTCCACTGTGTTTGGTAAGGATCACGGATTCAAAGATATAAGCACCCATGCTGATTTTGTACGTAACGTCCCCATTCGTGAATATGAGTCGCTGCAGGGGTATATTGAACAGGTCAGGGCCGGAAAGGAAAATATTTTGTGGCCGGGGAGACCTGTTTACCTTGCCAAAACTTCAGGAACAACCTCCGGTGCAAAGTATATTCCGGTTACAGCCCCGTCCATTAAATACCAGGTCCAGGCTTCCCGGGATGCTATCCTCCACTATATCCACGAAACGGGGAATGCCGGATTTGTGGATGGGCGATGGATATTCTTACAGGGAAGCCCGGAATTACAGGAGAAAAATGGAATTAAACTAGGCCGGCTCTCCGGTATTTCTGCCCATTATGTCCCGGGATACCTGCAGAAGAACAGGATGCCAAGTTGGGAGACCAATTGTATCCCGGATTGGGAGCAGAAGGTAGACCGGATAGTGGAGGAGACCATGGGGGAGAACATGACTGTCATAGCGGGGATACCTTCCTGGGTACAAATGTATTTCGAAAAGCTGATCGCAAAAACGAATAAAAAGGTGGGGGATCTTTTTCCCGGTTTCCAGCTTTTCATTTATGGTGGGATAAATTACGAACCCTACAGGGCCAGGTTTGAAAACCTTATTGGCCGAAAAGTGGATAGCATTGAGTTATTCCCGGCCAGCGAAGGTTTTTTTGCATTTCAGGATTCCCGGGATGAAAAAGGCATGCTCCTGCTGCTCGATTCCGGTATTTTTTATGAATTTGTGGAAGCCGACACCTTTTATGATGAAGGGGCCCGGAGGATTACGCTTGGGCAGGTGGAACTGCATGTTAACTATGTAATGATCATTTCCACAAATGCCGGGCTTTGGGCTTATAACCTGGGAGATACCGTTCAGTTTACTTCGAAGCAGCCCTACAGGGTCATTGTCTCCGGAAGGATCAAGCATTTCATTTCGGCATTCGGGGAACATGTCATAGCCAAAGAGGTGGATGAGGCGATGCAATCGGCAATAGAAGCCACGGATGCCCGGGTCAATGAATTTACAGTAGCCCCTGAAATCAATCCCCCCGGGAGCGGGCTGCCATACCATGAGTGGTTCGTGGAATTTGAAGAACCTCCGGCGGACATGGAAGTTTTCCGCAGTTTACTGGATCAGTCCATGCAGGACCAGAACCCGTATTATCTTGACCTGATCAAGGGGAAGATATTACAGCAGTTAAAGGTAACTCCAATCCGGAAAGATGGCTTTCAGGACTATATGAAATCTGTGGGGAGGTTTGGAGGGCAGAATAAGGTTCAGCGATTGGCAAACGACAGAAGTGTTGCAGATGTACTCCTGAATTTCAGAAAACCCGGAAAATAATAGGTTTTGAGGTGTCATGGGGGTACGCCCTCAACCTGAGTTGCGGCGCGTTTCAGGATGTCACCGCCTTAATTCCCCCGCCGGCTGGTCAAATATCCATTTATCAGCATACATTCCATAGACCAATCCGATTTCATGGTCCAGGACATACCGTTCGTCCTTTCCGGGATCAAAATTTACATTATAAACATATACTTTTACCCCCTGAGCCCTGAGTTGTTCGAGCAATTTGGTTTCAGTGGGAACAATCCTTCTGGAAACGGCAGCATATTCAATTTGGTTGGCCTTTAAATATACCAGCTTGTCACCCGGGACTGACAGCAGTTGGTCCTGGGAAATCATTGCCGTGATGCCGTTCAGGGAGGCTTCTTCGAGTGCCATAAAACTAAAGAGTTCCATGATCAGCCTCGATTTGTCTATGAATTGTCCCGCAAATTTGACCGGGTCATTTACTTTATCGGTGATAAGGGTGGCATCCGGGTGGGCTGAAAACCATTCATTTATACGTTCCATCGTCAGGGTGGTGTACTGTCCGTATATTGGATGTTTTACAAACTCTTCCCGGCTGACAGGGAGTTTTCCTTCATATCCGGTAAAACGGGACCACATGGCCCAATCGTGTGAAGCGACATAGTGCCCATCACTGGTTTGAATGATATCCAGTTCCATCATCCGGAATCCTTTGCGATAACTCTCATCCAGGGCTTCCCTGGTATTGGTTGATTTAATTCCGTTTACTTCGCCGCCGGCATGGGCAATATACCGGTCCGGGCTGGGTTCAAATTCATACCGCACTTGTGGAAAATATTCCCGGCTGTCGTCAATACCTGCAGGAATGGGCACTTCCATAGTAACGGATAGTTCGTGCTTTCCTTCCCGGATCCCGCCAGCGAGGTTATGCATCAGATAGGCCTCCCTGTTACCCAGGGTGCTGAGCACCTGAAACCCCATTTCCTTCAGCTTCCCGGTAAAGGTACCAAGGCTTTTGGCTGCTGAATCATGGGCAAGGATGGAAAATGAGGCCTTGTCTTTTACAAGCTGGTTCAGACTTTGGAAAAAAAGTACAGCAGCTGCTTCACTGGAATAGGTATCGAAGGTTTTGAATTCGTATGTATCCGGGGAATTATAATGGATTATCGTAAGGCCCCTGGATACCCGTTCGGTCACCCCGTTGATGCTAAAGCCACTGGGTTTCCGGGCATTGAAACCATGGCTGTTCAGGACTACTACCCCAACAGCTGCAGGGTGCAGGGCTGGTGGTTCTTCCCTAAAAGAATTGCCTTCCGCTTTGACCGCCAGGCTGAAACTGCCATTCAAAATAAGGAGTAAAATGCCTGCAATAATGCATCCGATTGATCGAAGTGAATTGTATATCATGGTTTCCTGTATTTCTTTACCAAGCCATCTTTCCTGATATCCGGGGTTATGCACATGGCGCCTGTCCAAAATTCCGGAAGGGCGTTTGAGTATATGAACGAAATTACCATACACTTAGTATAAAAGCAGCTGTCTGGCCAGTGGTCTTATGGAGAACATACCTGCTGCAGGGGAAATTAAAGCCGTGCTGATGAATTCCTAAATTTTAAGTGTAATTTTGCTGCTGTTTATGAAAGGCATAAAAACTACAACCAGGGCGCAGGAATCCACAAATGCCATTGAAAGGCTGTATATAACGATGCGCCATCTTTTTAACCGGGGTTTTTACAAACCCCTTGGTGTTTCCGGGGAAACGCTGCGCAATGCACTATTGCAGCTGCGGCCTGAAATATACGGCTCCGTTGCCGAGGAAAAAGCGGAACTGAACGGGCTCATCTATGTGCTGGAACGTTTGCCGGAAGGCATCGAAGAATGCCGGTTCATTAACCTTACATCGGATGAAGGCTATACATCTTCTCATTTTAAAGCCATTGTCCCGCCAAAAAGGAGGAGAAACTGCTACAGGATCGACAGCGAGCAGATGAATATTGAGATTACCCGGGGCAGGTCTGATATTTATGATATCCTTACCCACCTTACCTTCCTCTTTATAGAATCCCATAAGATCTGCCATAAGGTATTGATCGAAGATTCCGACAAGACGATCCGGGACTGGAAAAAACTGGAAATAGCCGTCAGCCAGCCTAAGCTGACGATGGCTGAACGGGAAGTTGCACTTATCCATACGGCCACTATCCTGGGAAGGTCCTTTACGGAGATCGTGGAGGTTTATAAAAAACTCGCAACCAAAAAGGACCCGGAACGATTCCTGAAGATAATTTACTGGCTGGGTAAACTTGCCATCGAGGAGGAATTGGGGGGGGATAAACGGACCATCACCTTTAGCGCGCTCTTACGGGAAAGGCTAGGGCATCATATCCATGGGGAACGATGGGCCAATACTATTAAAGAGGTGCTGAACAAACATGGCTTGCTCAACAGGCCTATTCATATTATCAGCGCGAATATGCACAGCGTAGTAAATTCGTTGTACGCAAGGAAGGCGCTGGCCAAAGAATTCCCAAACAAGGAATCCCTGAAGATATATGAGGCATTGAGTTCGCTTAAAAACGCCCAGTTACGCGAAAAGGTGCTTGCTGTAGCCCGCAAAAACGGTATGTTAGAGATCAATGACCTGTCCGGGACCAATATTGACGTACAGATCTTTGACATGGCAAAACCTGGAAAGGATGCCTGTTGTTATGATATGCCCGCGGACTCCGGCAATGACCAAAAACCCGTTATATTTGTGATGGACTATGCATTCGGAGAGCAGGCATATGAAACCATTGACGAGCTGTTAAAACCATTTAACATCAGTAGGAAGAACCCTGTTTTTCTCAATGTAGCATCTATTTCCATAATGGGGAAGGCGGGAATTTTAAAGGGAGGAAAAGGGGATCTGATGATCCCGTCAGCACACATTTTTGAAGGTACCGCTGATAATTATCCCTTTGAAAATGAGTTTAAAGGCAGCGATTTTACCGGAAATGGACTGAAAGTTCTGGAAGGGACCATGGTGACGGTACTGGGTACATCCCTGCAAAACCGGGATATCCTGAAATTCTTCCATGAATCCACATGGGGTGTGATCGGCCTGGAAATGGAAGGCGTCCACTACCAGAAGGCCATTCAGTCCGCTTCGAAGATCAGGAAAAGTATCCGGGAGGATGTAAAGGTCAGGTACGCATATTATGCATCGGACAATCCCCTGGAGACCGGAAGTACACTGGCATCAGGCGGCTTGGGGACAACCGGGGTGAAACCGACGTACCTTATAACCGATAAGATTCTAAAACAAATATTCAACACAGACTAATGGATACGAATCAGGCACCAAAGAAACCAGGCCCGCAATCGGAGGAAATTGATCTTGGCCAACTTTTTAAAATGATAGGCAGGGGTTTTGAAAGGCTTGGAAGGGCATTTTTAAGGCTGTTCCTATATATAAAAAGCAAGTTTGTTATCCTTGCTGTGCTGGTGGTGGTTGGCCTGGTACTGGGATTTGTACTAAACCAGTTTGTGCCTAAGAAAATGAAAACTGAGGTAATCGTCAAACCCAATATGGAGAGTAAAAACTATCTCTATGATGTGGTTGAAGAGATCCGGGCCAATATGAAGGCCAGGGATACAGCATTCTTTAAAAAAATAGGAATAGATGTAGTAGGAATCGAAGGTTTTGAAGTTACAATTGAAACTGTTGAGGACAAGAATGGAGGAAAGAACCTGGACAATGAATTAAAGTATCTTGAACTGCTCCAAAAATTCCAGAATGATGATCTGGTAGCCGATGTAGTCCGTTCGGAAATAATGAATAAGAGCTCCCTTGTCCACCGCATCACCTTTTTTTATAAAAATGCTTCACGTGGGAATGATATAGCGAGGAAGTTAATGGAATATATCAATTCCAATGACTATTATACCGAGTTGATGAAAATCAGCAGGGAGAATGCCACGGAACGGATTGAACAAAACAATAACCTGGTGCTTCAAATAGACAAGTTGGTGGCCAACTATTCTGAAAAACTGGCAAGTAGGGATGAATCAGCCCAGGGCCGGATTCTGGTCGGCCCGGAAGAGCAACTGGACATACCGGGACTGTTGACGTTAAAAAATGCCCTCATCCGGGACATTGAATCGAAGAAACTGGAAATGCAGGGTCAGCCGGAAGCGATTCGGATCATAAATTTCGGGAGGACCCAAGTGGTACAAAAGCAGTTTTTGAATAAGAGCCTTTTAATGGTTCCAATACTATTTGTGCTGGCATTTTTCCTGGTGTCGTTCTTGGTCTTTTTGAATCGGAAAGCGATTGAATTAAGGAAAAACAGTTAATAAAACAAACGGTATATTTAACAGACAGGATTTAAATCACACAATCAAATGAAGATTTTAATTACCGGGGGAGCAGGTTTTATTGGCTCCCATGTAGTACGTAGGTTCGTGAACACCTATAAGGAGTATCAAATATATAACCTGGACGCGCTCACCTATGCGGGGAATTTGGAAAATCTCCGGGATATTGAAAACGCGGATAATTACCATTTTATTAAAGGGGACATCGTAGATGCGGCCTTCATCAATTCCATTTTTGACACGTATAAGTTTGATGGCGTAATCCATCTGGCGGCCGAATCCCACGTTGACAGATCCATAACCGATCCTTTGGCCTTCGTGAATACAAATGTGATCGGGACGGTAACTTTGTTGAACGCTGCAAAAGGATTATGGAAAGGAGCAAGTGGCGGTAAGCGGTTTTACCATGTGAGTACTGATGAGGTATACGGGTCCTTGGGCGCCGAAGGACTATTTACTGAAACTACCCCCTATGACCCCAATTCCCCTTATTCCGCATCCAAAGCAAGTTCAGACCATTTTGTAAGGGCCTATGGGGAGACGTATGGCCTGCCCTATGTGCTCACAAACTGTTCCAACAACTATGGGCCCAATCATTTCCCGGAAAAGTTGATTCCCCTTTTTATACACAACATTATCGAAAACAAACCATTACCGGTTTATGGTGACGGCAAATATACCCGGGACTGGCTGTTTGTAAAAGACCACGCAGCAGCCATAGACCTGGTTTTCCATAAAGGGGAAAACCATGAAACCTACAATATTGGCGGTTTTAATGAATGGCAGAACATAGATCTGGTAAAACTGTTGTGCAGGCAGATGGACCAGAAATTGGGGAGGCAAACAGGAACTTCTGAAAAATTGATTACATATGTTACAGACCGCCCGGGCCATGATCTGAGATACGCCATTGATGCCAATAAAATTAAGGAAGAACTGGGGTGGGAGCCTACGGTAACCTTTGAGGAGGGTCTTGCGCTTACTATTGACTGGTATCTTAATAATGAGGAATGGCTGAACCATGTTACCTCCGGAGACTATAAGGCCTATTATGATAAAATGTATTCTTAGAAAGATGGCAGGCAGGAGGCGCATCATAAGGGATCGCACGGTAGCGTTCATTATTTTTTGAACGAATAGGGGCACCACACTAAAAGAGCCTGCCTGATTTAAATAAAGCAATAACCCAGTAACTGAATAACATGAAAGGAATAGTACTAGCGGGAGGCTCAGGAACGCGACTTCACCCACTTACCTTGTCGGTAAGCAAGCAGTTGATGCCCATTTACGATAAGCCGATGATCTATTATCCCCTATCGACACTTATGTATGCCGGGATACGGGAAATATTGATCATATCAACCCCAAAAGACCTCCCGCTGTTCCGGGAGCTGTTGGGCGACGGCAGGAAATATGGATGCAGCTTTTCATATGCCGTGCAGGAGTCCCCCAATGGTTTGGCAGAGGCATTTATCATCGGGGCCGATTTTATCGGGAAAGACAAAGTGGCTTTAATCCTGGGCGACAACATTTTCTATGGTTCAGGCCTGGCAAAATTACTGCAATCCAATAACGATCCTGACGGCGGTGTGATCTACGCCTATAGGGTCCAGGATCCGGAACGCTATGGTGTGGTCGAATTTAATGCCAACGGGAAAGCGATCAGTATAGAGGAAAAGCCGCAACATCCCAAATCGAATTATGCCGTTCCAGGTATTTATTTTTACGATAACAGCGTCGTAACAATCGCCAGGAACATTCCACCAAGCGCCAGGGGTGAACTGGAAATCACGGATGTGAACAAGGTTTACCTGGAACAGGGTAAATTGAGCGTCAGCATATTGGACAGGGGAACCGCATGGCTCGATACGGGAACCTTTCAATCGCTCATGCAGGCTTCGCAGTTTGTGGAAGTAATCGAGGAAAGGCAGGGCCTCAAGATTGGAGCTATCGAGGCGGCTGCCTATGAAATGGGATTTATCGACAAAAAACAATTTAAGGACCTGGCCGCACCTTTGATGAAAAGCGGGTACGGCGTGAATCTGCTGGGAATATTAAATAAAAACCTATGATTGTCCATGAAACCAATCTTAAGGGCTGTTTTGTAATGGAACCCTCCGTCTTTTCAGATGATAGGGGCTACTTCATGGAATCATTCAACAAACAACGCTTCAATGCCGCCATCGGAACCGAAGTACAATTTGTTCAGGATAACCAATCGTTTTCCACAAAGGGAGTGGTACGCGCCCTGCACATGCAGGTTGGGGAGTATGCACAGGCAAAGCTGGTCCGGGTTCTCCAGGGCACTGTTCTGGATGTGGCCGTGGATCTTCGTAAAAATTCCGGAACCTATGGACTGCACGTGGCGGTGGAACTCAGTTACGAAAACCGGAAACAACTTTATATTCCCAGGGGTTTTGCCCATGGCTTTGTTGCATTGACCGATACGGTAGAGTTCTTTTATAAATGCGATAACTATTATAATCAGGCATCGGAACGGGGCATACGCTATAATGACCCCACATTGAATATCGATTGGGTCCTACCTGCCAGTCAGCTTAGGGTGTCAGAGAAAGATGCTGTTTTGCCAACCTTTGAAGAGGCTAAACTATGAGGAATGTCCTGGTAACAGGCGGGAAGGGCCAGCTGGCTTCCTGCATAAGAGACAGTGTCAAGGGCCTTGAAGGCTATCATTTTATCTATGTTGATGTAGAGGAACTGGATATCACAAAACCTGATCAGGTTGCCACTTTTTTTGCTGCTGAAAAAATCGACTTTTGTGTAAATTGCGCTGCTTATACTGCGGTAGACAAGGCTGAAACAGATCAGGAGGCTGCAAAATCGGTAAACGAGGATGGTGCAAAAAACCTTGCGGCTTCCTGTAAAACCCATCGCGCGAAGTTTATACAAATCTCGACAGACTTTGTTTTTGACGGGCGCAAATCTTCTCCGTATACCGAGGAGGATGCCACAAATCCGTTGGGTACTTACGGAGCCACCAAGTTACAGGGGGAATTGATGGCCGCATCTGCGCTGGAGGCACATTTCATCTTACGTACCTCGTGGTTGTATTCCGAGTACGGGCATAATTTTTTGAAGACCATGCTACGGTTAGGCTCCGAGCGGGACACCCTGAGCGTGGTTTATGACCAAATCGGCACACCTACCTACGCCGGGGACCTGGCCAGGCTTATTGTACAGATTATTAAAGAGGATTCTGTCGCCTATGGTACCTATCATTACAGCAACGAAGGGGTGGCAAGCTGGTATGATTTTGCATGGGCTATTTTTGATATCAGCAAAATACACGTTACGCTTACGCCAATACGTTCGGAAGCTTTTCCGACACCTGCCAAACGACCTTCCTTTAGCGTACTGGATAAGTCCAAGGTCAAACGGAACATGAGGGTTGAAATTCCGTACTGGAGGGATAGTTTAGCAATGATGATCAACAAAGTCAAAACACACAAAAACGGTTAATTAAAGATGAAGGTAAGCGATCTGGCATTTGATGAAAAAAACAAGGTGTATTTAAACCCGGAAAAGGTCATCAGCTATAGTGATGGTGAAAAAAACGAGCAATACATTTTTGATTCGTTTAAAAACTCCGCAGATACATCCATATTTTCGTTGGAACTGTTCGACAGAATCAGGGATTGGTCCAGTGAGTACCACCTCACCACCTACAGGGCAAATATAATGAGGCCCCTTACCATTAAAAAAGAGCATAAAATACTGGAGATAGGGGCTGGTTGTGGCGCTATCACAAGGTATATGGGAGAACTTGGCGCAGCTATAACCGCCGTAGAAGGGAGCCTATCCAGGGCGAAATGCATTGCCGAACGCTGCAGGGATCTGGAAAATGTAAAAGTTGTTTGCAGTAACGTAGAGGACCTGGAATTTGATGAAAAATTCGATATCGTTACCCTGATCGGGGTTTTCGAATATACCGCTAAGTATTCTGATCGCGATGATCCTTTCAATGCCGCCTTGAAAAGCTATGCGAGCCTGCTAAAACCTACTGGTTCCCTGGTGATTGCGATCGAAAATAAACTGGGTTTAAAATACTTTGCAGGATTTAATGAGGATCATTATGCGCAACCTTATTACGGATTGGAAGGCAGGTATGGTGAGAAGGATATTACCACCTTTGGACGCGAGGAATTACGCCGGATGTTGCTAACATGCGGATTTGAATCTACCGAATTTCTGTACCCGTTCCCCGATTATAAATTACCAAAAGTGGTCCTTTCGGATACGGGTTTACAACGTAAGTACTTCAATTCATCGGATCTGATCCGATCAACCAAGGACAGACATTATAACCCCAGGCCAAAGGCGAACCTACTCAACGAATCTTTGGTTTGGGATGCCATTGAAGACAACGGATTGATCAAGGATCTTTCCAATTCTTTTTTAATCGTTGCCAGCAGAGGCCAGGAACAGGAATTGGTTGAAAAGTCATTATTAGGCCTCTATTATACCTGTAACAGGCATGAACCTTTCAATACCGCAACATCGTTCCACAGTGATGGTGCAAATGAGATCACTGTTCACAAAAACAGGCTGGGATCGAAGTCCGTGAGTACTAATCTTGTGCAGCGCATCGATCAGAAATCAGCGTATATCGCAGGCAACAACCTCCATCATATGCTTACAGACTCCCTTTACAAACATCGATTTGATGCTTTTGAACAGCTGATGGCAGCGTGGGTTGATTATTTAAAAAGCGAGGCTAGCACCGCAAATGGCGGAACAGGCCATATGCTGAAGCCCGAATTTTTTGACGCACTCCCCTTTAACATAATAGTTGATAAAGAGGGCAAATTGAATTTATTTGATCAGGAATGGGTTACGGAAGAGCCGTTTGATATTCGCTTTTTGATCGTGCGGTACCTTGCCATGCACAAAAACATAAAGGGGTTATATCTTGGGTACGCCAATTCCTATCCTGGATTTATTAATAAGGTACTACGTAAATGTGGCCTTACTGAAATAAGCAGAAGCACCGTGAGAAAGTATGAATTAAAAGACGAAACCCTTCGCAATAAAGTCAACAGGATGGGAGGTTTTGCACCTTTGCAACTAAAAAAATCACTGGTTTTCCTTGTTTTACATAAATTAAAGGAAATAAAAAAGTATCTTTTATACGGTATTTTTGCCCAAAGATAAACGCTTGCTTAAAAATGTCAGGAAATGCATCAGGGGACCCTCTTATTGGCATGCCTTACGAACGTTTTCCGGGGTGTAACACTTTTCGTGCTTTCCTTTTTTTTCCTATTATCCTGTTCCAAATCTGACGTTAATAGTGAGACTTTAGCTATTACTTCATTTCCAGATCGCACGGAAGATTTTTCACTCTGGCAATTGGATGCTTTCTTTGAGGAAGTTCAAATGGGTTATATTATTAGGACAGACGATAACAAGTTGATCGTTATCGACGGGGGCGGCAAGCTCACGGCGCACATTCTGGAAGGCTATTTACATCAATTCGGGGGTAAAATCGATACCTGGATCCTGACCCACCCGCATTCAGACCACGTTGGCGCGCTATTGGAAATACTGGATAAGGGTTCCATTGAGATCGAAACCATCTTGCATGTGCCTTTGGGGGATGAATGGGTGCAAAAAAACGAACCTCAGAATTATGAGGTGGTAGCCCGCTATAACCAGACCGTAAGCAGATCCATATCAAAAGTGGTTGCGGTGAGCAGTGGTGACAAATTTCAATTGGCAAATGGGATCGCTATGGAAGTTTTTGGGGGGTACAATGAAAAAATCGTCAACAATGCAATCAATAATTCTTCAATGGTCTTTAAAATAACAGGAAAGTCAAAATCTGTTTTGTTTCTGGGTGATCTGGGTCCTGAAGGGGGGCAAGAAGTTCTGAAAAGGTATCCGGCAGATCAGCTTAAGGCGGATTATGTGCAGATGGCGCACCATGGTCAAACGGGGGTTGAAAAAGATTTTTACGCGGCGGTACAGGCCCGGTATGCTCTATGGCCCACGCCGAAATGGCTATGGAACAATCAATTGGAAGGAAAGGCCATAAATTCAGGGACCTGGAAAACCATTACGGTTAGAGGTTGGATGGACGAATTGGGCATTAAGGTCAACTACGTTGCGGGATTGCAGGGCAACCTTCAAATAGATTGATCCACAACTATGGCCACCATTTCCAGGAATCTCTTTTGGTCCACCTTAACATCCGCACTCCAGTTATATACCGGAAGCGTAATCTTTATCGTATTGGCCAAGTTGATGCCAATACAGGATTTTGGGATTCTTAGCTTCGGCGCAGCCCTTTCGGCCCTTGCTGTGGTAGTAGCCGATTTTGGTTTTTCACTGAAGATTATCAAAGACTATCCGCAACAGGACCTTCACCGCAGTACCTACCTTTTTAACAGTATCCTCGCCAAAGTTCTCGTTACCCTATTGGCCAGTGGCATCTTTTTTATATACTTATGGGTATTTTATAGTGATATTTGGTTTAAGGCCGGTATGTTATACCTGGGTTTTTCTGCATTAGCGGCATTCACCATTTACCTTCAGGCCTTGTTAAGGGTAAAGAACCTTTTTGGCAAATACGCCTGGTCTACGGTAATTTATGCCATTTCCGTGACTGTCGGGGTCTTTATATATTGGTATTTCCAGTTGGGGCTGTTAGACTTGATTCTTTGTTTACTTGCGGCAAAGGGAGTGCAGCTGATTTTTTCTTTCATTTTATGCAGGGATGCCTTTACCGGGTATTTCTTTAGGGGCGGGATGGTTATGGAGCTTATCCGGAACAGCTGGACCTTTGGAGCCTTCAATATCCTTGGAATTTTCTATTTCATGGTTGACACCCAAATTATTTCAATCTTTTTGGGCGCTAAAGAGGTTGCCCTCTACCAGGCGGTTTTCAGGATCGTGCTGATTTTGACACTCTTTTCGGATATTGTTTCCAATGTATTGCTACCTTATTTATCCTTTAAAATGTCCAGAAGAGAAAACATGTCCACCTTTCTGTCTAAGACGTTCCTTTATTTGTTGCTCATAGGGTGTTCCCTCTTTTTGGCATTTACTTCCTTTAGATCAGAATTATTGGAATTGTTGTATACCCCGGAATATAGTAGCGCCGCAGTGTTGGTTTTGCCTTTTTCAATTGTTTTGATTTTGAGGACGGTATCGACTTTGCTGGGCAACCTGCTTACAGTTTCCAATAAACAGGTGTACCGTGTGATCACTGTGGCAATTTCCCTGATTGTTAGTTTAACACTGAACCTGGCCCTTATTCCAAAATATGGAATCCTGGCGGCGGCGTGGACAAGTGTGCTGGTTCATTTCGTGTTGTTTGGGATGTATTATTACTACAGCATAAAGGAGGTGCCAGCTTTGTTATTGCATTCCCCTGTCAACCTGTTGGTTCTTATTGTAACCGCCATAATGTATGGATTGATCAATTATGTCTTTGATGATAGTCTTATCATCGTTTTGGGCTGCGCTATATCCTGGGTACTGTTTGTTTGGGTAATCATGAAAAGGGATAATAATCTTGCCTTCTTGAGACAGGTGCTCGCGGAAAAAGGGGTCGGGTAAGGAAAAAATGGTAATATTGATATGTATAGCCCATTCTGAATGATGCGAAGTCTACTTAGAATCATCTTGATTATTACCCTTTTGGAACTTTTTCTTGGTGGCGGCGGAAGGGTTTTTGAAATAGGGCCCGCAACGCTGCGGATGTTGTTGTTTATCCTTAATATATCGATTGCGGGCATACTTTTTATTTATCGTGAAAGAATTCCAAAATATACGGTGGTTTTGATGGCCAGTGTATTTCTCATACTATTGTTTTATATTTTCTTGGGATGGATGAACGGTGCACCTTTTGTATTGATCGCCGAAGATGTAAAACCGCTTTCCTATTTTTTTAGCATACTCTTTTT
Organism: uncultured Flavobacteriaceae bacterium; assembly: GCA_963756115.1. Taxonomy (GTDB): domain Bacteria; phylum Bacteroidota; class Bacteroidia; order Flavobacteriales; family Flavobacteriaceae; genus JTS-RE37. Next base: position 767,023 of record CAVWMN010000003.1, on the reverse strand, counting down.
TAGCTATTATATCGACAGCGAACAACGCGTACAATTGGTGGTTTCCCTCATCAAGAAAACCTCCCTGCTTATGGCATTGGGCTATATTGCGATACAGGTCCTCTTTCTTTTGGGAAAGCTGGATTTTCTTTCCTTCTATGAATACGTAAATTCAAAAGTTTCTCCTTCTGACTTTATCTTCAGGGGGACAGCGGGTTTATTCTTCTATAAAGGGTTCCTTTATATGGTGGTAGGGCTTATCTTTTGGATCCATACGGAATCCAAACATAAGGCAACTGCGATCCTGATCATCCTGATCGCGATGATCCTTACCGGCACGCGTGGCTTTATTTTGATGTTCGGTTTTTTATATGCCTTGTTCTATGGCATCCCATTATTGTTAAAATTAAAGGTAAGGATGCTGATCTTAACGGCAATTCTGGTCCTGGGCAGTATGTACTTTTTTGGCAACTTCGAAATTGGAGACAAAGTATTGAGCGACAACATACGGGTGCAACAGCTGATACAGGTCATCGACCGCGTCAATCCAATAAGCTTTTTTATCGGTCATGGTTTTGGCATTGGTGTTCCCGTCCGTGAGGTGCACATGGAGATAGGTTATCTGGAAGTATTTCACAAACAGGGGATTCTTGGGCTGTCACTTTGGGCACTTTTCTTTATCGTATTGTACAATGTATACATCCGGGGTACGAGCTTTGCGGGGATACGGAAAGCCTTTTTCCTGAGTGTGCTGTTTGTAATTTTACTGTCCCTGACCAATCCTTTTTTCAACAACCCCATAGGGATATCCCTTTTTATGATTGCGCTTGCCTCACTGACCCAACTCAATGCTACAGAGGATAATGCGGAGATAACCACGGCTGTAAAAACTACCAGTCCATGAACCGGAGGATTAAGTTTTCAATTGTGACACAAATCCTGATATGCATGGCCATTTCCTTGGCGATCAATGCCTATGTAGGCCACCGGCTTAAAGCTTCATTGTCCGGGGGGAACTATACCTTGGAGGTGCGGACTTTGTACCCTGCTAAAGGTGGCATGCAGCTATTCTATGACACCGGGAGCGACTTTAACATTGACCAGCAGGTATCCTTGGATGTGGAACGAGGCCCGAGCACCCTGCGATTCCCGTTTCAGCTAAAAGAAGGGGAACAATTAAAGCATATCAGACTGGATTTTGGCTCGGACCCTGAACTAAAGGAGGTTACACTCCATTCGGTCGGACTGTCAAACAATGCTGCCACCCTTTTTGTATTACAGGAAGAAAATATTAACAGGAACCTGGGCCTTTTGGTGTGTCTGGATAACATGGACAAAAGCCCGGCAACTTTTTCTTTGGACACCCGTACGGTACCCTTTGATCCCTACGTGGTCTTTGCCCCGGTCAATGAGTTGGTATACCCCAAGTGGCAACGTACCCTTTTGCTCGTAGTGCCCTGGCTGGCACTCCTTTTACTGCCATTATTAAGTTGGTTGAAACAACTGAAGACCCATACGGATTATAAACTGATTTTCATCGGTTTGTTCCTGGTGGCAATTCCGTTGAAGATAGCCTGGGTAACCTTTAGCTCGTTATTGATGCTGGCATACGCCTTTTTTGAGGTTTACAAAAAAAGGCAACTTAAATTCGGACCCATACAGCTTTCGCTGGTGGTTTTTTTTGCAGTACCCCTCTTGTTTATTGGGGAAGGTAATTTCTCCAAATTGGCCATCCCACTGGGTTTTATGATTTTCGCCCTGATCGGGGCCTCGGTCGATTTTACGAATAGTGCGACACAGATCAAGAAAATGTACATAATGGTATATTTTATTGTTATGTCGATCAGCATCGTCAATTGGCTGCTTCTGATCTTCTATAATGGTTACTACTATAACATTGGATTTGCCTCTTATTTTATTGATATAAAAAACACAGCACATATCTTAAATTCGTGGCTTTATTATCCACACACCACCTTTCTGTCCTTTTTTATGTTGATCGGCGTCATTTTTTGTTATGATTGCTATCAGCGGAAAGAGATCAGCAGGAAATTGGCTTATAGCTATACGCTTTTTTGCATTATCACCCTGGCCCTTTTGGGATCCCGATTTTCCTTACTGATGCTGTTCCTTTTGCCCTTTTTGATCGCTGTACCACTCAAAACGTTGGGCAAAACAGCCCTTCCCATGTTCGCTGTTATAGCAACGGCCCTCGTTTATTTCATCGATGTTGTCGATAGTGAACGGATGCAATTATGGTACATATCATGGGAGGTATTTAAAGAAAATATTTGGCTGGGCCATGGCACCGGCATGTCTGAACCTGTCCTTCAAAATTTGGAACAGGCCCAAAGAGCAGGGTTTAACAGTGTTTTGGCGCGCAACCATTCGCACAACCAGTTCCTTACCTATTTATTGGAGAACGGGATACTGGGAACATTCCTCTTTGTTTGCGCCTATCTGTTTATGGGCTACCACTACATAAGGAAGGGCAATAAAACAATGTTGCTGGTTACTTTGCTGGTGGCATTGCTGATGTTAATTGAATCTCCTTTCAGGACTACGACTTCTTTATATATGATCGCTTTTTTGTTTACTGTATTTTCTTCCCTCCCCCAAAAAAATCCAGGTATAAACCCACAGTAACATACGGAGGATTTCCCAACCGGTTTTTATGGCTGTTTGGTATTTTCCGAAAATGCCGGGATCCATTTATCGGCATACATGCCGTATACTAACCCGATTTCGTTTTCCAAAACGTAAGCCTCGTCCCTTCCAGAATCAAAATTGACGTGGTAAACATACACCCTGATATCTTGCTCCCTTAGATTCTTAAGCAAGGCCCATTTATTGGCAAGGTTCCTTCTGGACAGGGATACATAGCCAACTTTATGAGCCTTTAGATAGGAAACCACGTCGCCCTGGATTTGACTTAACGGGAGTTCCGAAATTAAGACTGAAATTCCGTTTAATTCAGCCTCCCTTATTGCAGGAAGACTGAAAAGTTCCATAATCAGTCGGCTCTTATCGACGAACAATTTCCCAAACCTTGCCGGAGAATTAACCTTGTCGGTAACCAAAACCGCATCGGGATGATTTGCAAACCATTTATTGATTCCCTCCATATCTAGCGTGGTATATTTCCCCCGAATCTTATGTTTTAGAAATTCAGTTCTTGAGACAGGGGTATCGCCACTGAAATTAGTCTCCTTAGCCCAATGTTTCCAGTCATGGGCGGCAACGAAATGCCCGTCACTGGTTAGTTCAATATCCAGTTCAAAGTATCGAAAACCACTCTCATAACTTTTGTCCAGGGCCTCCTTTGAATTCGTGTACATCACCCCATCGATCATGCCACCCGCATGTGCGATGTAGCGATCGATACTGGGCTCAAAATCTGGTTTTGGCTCCGAAAAATAGGAGACCTTGTTTTTGACCATCGATGGTAAAAGCACTTGATGACTGATGCCTGTATTATCAACCATCTCATCGGTTTTGCCGTTAAGGTTATACATGATATATGCTTGTCTGTCTTTTAAACCGCTCAGGGTTGGGAATCCCAGATCCTGGAAGATTTTTGAATAGGGAGTTAAACTTTTACCGGCGGAATCGTGGGCAAGAATAACATATTGGGCGTTGTCTTTTTTTAGTTTTTGAAGAATATCCACAAAGGCCGCTGCATCTGCGATACTTCCATAGGTATCAAATGTCCTGTACTCGTATTCCAACGCGGAGTTAAATACAATAATGGTCAGGCCCCGGGGGATTACTACCTTATCACCTCGAATGGTAAAGTAGCTCTGTTTTTTAACGTTCCAGCTATTGCTGGAGAGCTGTATATAGCGTTGCTGCTCACGCATTAAATCAATGCCATCCAACAGTTCCAGGTCCTTTTTACTAAATATAATTTCATCGGTTCCCCTTTTGGTGATTCCGAAATGATATTTTCCTTTAAGCGACCCATATAACATGCCGTTGGTCCGAAATAGGTCCAGGTATGCAAATGCGGATGGGGGGTTCAATACCTCGGAGATATCGATTTGATAATTGCTGACGGGCCTGAGCAGTTCATCAAATAGAATGCGCTGACAGGAACCAACACTGGGCAGGGTATTCGACAGAACCACGAAGTCCTCCTTGTTCCTGATTATGAATTTACCATTTTCACCATCCAAAGACACGTAGATACCTTCCTGGCAATTCAGAGTTTTAAGGGCGGCGTCGTTGAGTCGTAATAAGTTTTCGTCATTTTTCCGCAAAAATGCGTTCTTATCCTTTTCAGTTACGTAATCGGTCAAAAAGGCAGCATTATGTTTTATTTCTGCCCCGGCCAGGATAATTTTTGGGAGGTCTATTTGGTAGATATCTTCCTGGATCGGATAGCCGGTCTGGGATGGCGTGGCATTGGTCAATAAATAGAGAGACCGCTCATCAAAATCTTCGACGACCCTCGATTTATTTCCCATAAGCAGGTGATCAGGGTAGATATAAAATACGGTATTGGACAACAGCTCCTCTTTATTGAGAAATTCTATCAGATCTGCCACGTTGTAATCCGTAGCCGAGGCCATAAGTTCCAACCTGCTTTTTTGAGGTGGGAGCAGGCTATCGATCCGATCGTCTGGCACCCCATTGGGAAAATGGGTGGCAATGGTAGATAAAAACAGTGCAAATGGTTGGCCGGAGTCTTTCTTTAACAGGATTTCCTTTTTAAATTCGGCAAAAAGATCCAGGTCCTGGATACCCCAATCGACCGTAGCGTACCGGGTTTCGAAATCTTTTTCCGATTTAACGGTAAATCCAAGGGATGTCAACATATCATCAATACCGGAGTACTCCTTTTTTCCTATGAAATACTGGAGATTATAACCGGCCTTTTTCAGCACATCCGCCAGGGTTGTAAGTTTATTTTCATAGCTGTTCTGAAAAACACTGTTCCCATGGATGCCAAAAAAGGCAGGAACCCCGGTGATGGCCGTATACATAGATCCCGAAGTCCAGGTGGAACCGGGGTTTTGATTCATAGTATACATGGTATGCTGTTGGGCCAGTCGGGACAAATTGGGGGTAAGATGTTTTAGCTTTTCCCCCAAATATCCTTTTTCCATGGACTCTAAGGACAGGACTATGATGTTTTTCCCTCTGGATGCTGTTATTTCATCTTTTGGCACATACTTATTTGCGGGTATGTTCAAGGCCATGAGTGCCTCGTCAAACGAGACATCGCCCGCAAATTTAAGACTCAGCGTATCATAAGCATTCTTAACGATCCCGCCGGAAGTACTGAGGATCGTAATTCCCAATAGCAGTAAAACCAGCGAAATAGACCTGCGGACCCTTTTAACACTGAATAATTTGCTCAGGTAATGTATCGCGAAGGTGCCCAGTATCAATGACAGTGCTAATAAAAAACCCTCGGTCCCAAAGAATGCCGCCACCGATAGCACATCTGTAAAGTTGAAATTTTCATAAAAGCGATAGTTCGCAATTTCCCCCGTCACTACAACAGAACTCAATTGAATGCTGAAGACGATGGCAAAAAGCAAGGAAATGAAAATTGAAAGCAGCTTATGCCGAACAGGAATTAAAGACCTGAGAATTGACAATACCAATAATAAAACAATCATCTGAATAAGCCACATAATCTTCAATTCAAGCAAGAATCCACAAATATAATATAATGTATTCCAAGGGCCGGGGTTTCGGGTTTGTAATGTCTCCCAGGGTAGTTATGATGCTACAGGGAGCAGGCCTGCAGCGGTCAGTGCCACTTAATCAATATAAATAGTGCTGCATGCTCCTGAATTGTTTACAACGGTGTGACAGTAGATTCAATTTTCCTATTTTTAACCCATATTCTGAATTCTCCGGGCAAGAATCCGATACGAACCGTTTGGTCTAAGCCTGCTATTCAATCATAAAACAGTATGCACCACTTCATTGACTCCCTTACAGTAATAATAGTGGTCTATAATACTGCATTGGAAGACTGTGAATCGTTCCAATCTATCAAAAGAATCTGTGAGTCAGGGGATTGCCCCCACATTTTTGTTTATGACAACTCGGCCCAACCCCAGCAGATTTATAACTATCCGGGTATGCAGATCACCTATCTTCACGATCCGACAAACCCGGGGGTCAGCAAAGCGTATAATGCCGGGGCTGCACACGCCCGGAACCACCAAAAGGAATGGGTACTTCTGTTGGATCAGGATACGACGCTGCCTGCTACCATTTTGGCTGAATATGAAGAAGCGGTCAAAAAAAATCCCGAGATCTTTCTTTTTGTGCCCATTTTATACCTTAACAATGGTAAAATATTTTCACCTTGTATCTATGCGTTTAAAAGAGGATTCCATCCGGGCCACATTGCTCCGGGAACACATTCCTTTAAATGGCTTTCTCCCGTTAACAGTGGAATTTTGGTAAATACCACTGCATTTTGGGAAGTTGGTGGTTATAACGAAAAGGTTAAGCTGGATTTCAGTGACTTTCAGTTTATAAGGCGTTTTCGAAAGATATATCCAAGGTTTTATGTGATCGATGAAACATGCAAACAGGATTTTTCCGATGACACCGTCTCATTATCAAGTCAGGCAATTAGGTTTTCCTATTATTGTGAAGGTGCCGGAAATATCGAAAAAGATGGGATATGGGATCAGATGCAATACAGTATTATATTATTCCTCCGTGCCTTGCGACTGACCCTGAGGTACAGGCATTTCGGATTTATTCGAACATTTTATTCCAATTTTATCCGCTCCCCAAAGCGCGGATCCCGGGGAGATGTGGATTTGTAGTAAGTTTGCAACCACACACCGATTCCATACCAAATGAAGATTTCAGTATGCATGGCCACTTATAATGGGGAAGCATTTATCAAAGAACAAATTGACTCGATTTTAATGCAACTATCCCCTCAGGATGAACTGGTGATATCTGATGATGGTTCTACAGACAAAACCCTGGAGATGATTCAATCATACCAGGACAGCCGGATAAAGATTTACCATTCTGCCCACAAGAACGTGATTTATAATTTTGAGAATGCCCTGAAGAATGCGACCGGACAAATCATATTTCTCTCAGACCAGGATGATATATGGAAAGAAGGGAAGGTAAAAAAGTCTCTGGAGAAGCTGAAGGATTATACATTGGTCTTTTCCAATGCTTTCGTGTTTGAAGGTAAAAAGCCGACTGAAGATTCCTTATTATATCACAGGAACGATCGGTCTGGATTTTTAAAAAACTTTTATAAGAATAACTACATAGGGGCTACCATGGCTTTTAAGGCAGAGTTGCTGCAGGTTGCCCTCCCATTTCCAAGACAGTTGCCGATGCACGATATGTGGTTGGGCCTCCTGGCAGACCTGAAGGGCAGAACCGCTTATATTCAGGAAGCTTTGACCTATTACAGGCGACATTCCGGGAATGTTTCTACTACCGGATACAAAAGCGGAAATTCAATAGTAAGAATAATTTATATGCGGTTTTTCTTATTAATATTGCTCTCGAAACGGGTATTTTTGAACATCCGGCAGCGCTGAAAATATAAAGGGATTTTAATGTTAACAGGGGCAATTGTTTTATTTCATAATGAGGAACACATCCTGACCCAGGCTGTGAACAGTTTTTTAAGTACGCCACTGGAAAAGCGTCTCTATCTTATAGATAACTCCAAGACGGATTACCTCAGAAAATTTTACACCTCGGCCGAGATAACCTATATCCATACGGGCGAAAATCTTGGTTTCGGTAAAGGACATAACTTGATTTTGAAGGAACTGGAAGAAATTTCCAGCTATCATTTAATATTGAATCCGGACACCTATTTTAACAGCGATGTTATACCTTTGCTTATAGATTGCCTGGAAAAGGACCAATCTATTGGGATTGCCGCGCCTAAAATACTTTACCCAAATGGAGATTTTCAGAAATCCATTCGACGGTTTCCAAAAATTCAGGATTTCCTGATTAGGAGGATACCTGGATTTGGGTCTGTATTCAAGAGCGCTTTCAAACGAGCAAATTATCTGGATCAATTAGGGGAGAGGCAAATGGAAGTAGAGGCAGTTTCGGGATGCTTTCAACTCTTTAGGACCAGTATCTTTTTAAAAGTTCAGGGCTTCGATTCCCGTTATTTTATGTATATGGAGGATATTGATATATGTAGAAAAGTACATAATATCGGTTTACGTGTGGTGTACCTGCCAACAGCCATCGTATATCATCATTCCGAGTACGGCTCCAAGAAAGAATTCAGGCTATTGTGGGCACACATAAGATCCATTATCAAGTATTTCGTAAAATGGAACATATAAAAAATAACAGGTGTTTTTCTTAGAGACTGCCATATTAATTTTCATTGGGTCATTTTTGCTCACCTATCTGACCATACCTAAAATTATCAAGGTAGTGGAGCACAAACGACTGATGGATGACCCCAACAGGAGAAGCTCACATTCGCTGAAGACACCTACTTTAGGCGGGGTAGCGTTCTTTTATACCCTGATCTTTGTACTCTTTTTTATCAAGGGGAAGGATGTCTTCGATGAAGCTTTTTATATTATTCCCGGAATTACCATCCTTTTTATCGTGGGGCTGAAGGACGACTTAGTCGTCATTTCCCCGGGGGCCAAGCTGATGGCACAAATATGTGCCATAGCCTTTATTCTTGCCAACCCGAGTTTTACGATCTTTTCCATGAATGGATTCTTAAACATAAATGAGATCCCCTATTACCTGTATCTGATTATAGGCGGGTTTATGATGCTGACCATCATTAATTCCTTTAACCTTATCGATGGCATTGACGGCCTGGCTTCCATTGTGGGCATTGTGATCATGATGATCTATACCACTATATTTTACCTGACGGAGGAATATTTCTTCGCACTGCTTGCCATTTCAATGAATGCCTGCCTCATGGCCTTTTTTGGGTTCAACGTGTCTTCCGATAAAAAAATATTCATGGGCGATACCGGTTCCCTTATTGTTGGATTTATCATAAGCGTGCTCACGCTGAAGTTTTTAGCCCTGAAGCCTTATGACTATATGGATTTGCCTTTTTTATTGGAAAATGCTCCGCTGATCGCCATCGCCATCCTTATTGTCCCGCTCTTTGATACAGCCCGGGTCTTTACGATCCGGATTGCCCGAAAGAAGGCTCCGTTTTCACCTGACAGGAATCATATACACCATGTGTTGATCGATTTTTGGGGCTTAAGCCATAAACAGGCCAGTTTTATTATTGGCTGTTTCAATATCATCTTTGTAGTGCTTTTTGTTATCCTGGGCAGTGCCGCAAAAAACCTGGGAATGGTAATCATGCTTGTCTCCGTAGTAATATTCCTGAGTTATATTTTTTTTAAATACAATTATAATTTTACCACCTTAAAGCAAAAAATATTACTAAAACGCAAGGTTAATCAAATAAGATCGAAGATGGAAAAGCCGGTAAAGAAAAACGATGGCAAAACGAAGGCAGATACAAAAGCCTGACCAACCGGAAATCCGTATCTGTAAAAACCTCCTTAGTCCTTTAGATATATACTATACCAATTAGAACAATGGATCTTGGATATCTTCCGGTCGAATAGCTGATACAATCAAAATTGGGGTACACAAAACCCCGTATGGCTCCGTTTTATTGTTTTAAACCCAATAATGCAGGTTTTCGACACAAATAATTGGCCGGGCCAACCGGCATCACTATTTTTGGGCCTTGAAAAATACACCCCGAAGATTGCTATTAACCAAAAATTAAAAGAATGAAAGTATCAGTTGTAGGTACCGGCTACGTAGGCCTTGTTACAGGGACTTGTTTGGCAGAAACGGGGAACGAAGTGGTCTGCGTGGATATTGACGAACAAAAGGTGAAGCAGATGCAAAACGGGGAGGTCCCCATCTATGAACCCCATTTGGATGTGCTGTTCGAACGAAATATAAATGCAGGGCGACTCACCTTTACGACTTCCCTGCAGGAAGGCCTGGATCATGGGGATATCATATTCCTGGCCCTTCCCACCCCGGAAGATGAGGATGGGTCTGCTGATCTGAAATATGTTTTGGGCGTGGCAACGGAGATTGGAAAACTAATTTCAGACTACAGGGTAATAGTTGATAAAAGTACAGTTCCGGTGGGGACATCTGAAAAGGTTCACGCTGCCATTGCCAGGCACGCAAAATGTGATTTTGATGTGGTTTCCAACCCTGAATTCCTCCGGGAAGGATTTGCAGTAGACGATTTCCTGAAACCGGAACGCATTGTAGTGGGTTCCAGTTCAGACCGGGCCACGGACCTGATGCAAAAATTGTATAAGCCCTTTGTGCGTTCCGGAAACCCGGTGATCATCATGGATGAACGATCTGCAGAATTGACGAAATATGCCTCCAATTCCTTTCTGGCCACCAAGATTACGTTTATGAACGAAATCGCCAACTTTTGTGAGAAGGTTGGAGCGGATGTAGATAAGGTGCGCATTGGCATGGGGACGGATTCCCGGATAGGGAAACGATTTTTGTTCCCGGGTATCGGCTATGGGGGATCCTGTTTTCCGAAAGATGTGAAGGCATTACATAAATCGGGGAAGGATTCCGGCTATAACTTCCAGATCCTGGAATCTGTGATCGATGTCAACCAGAAGCAGAAAACGGCGCTGATACCCAAAATAAAAAAGTATTTTAACAATGATCTGAAAGGCAAACAAATTGGCCTTTGGGGGCTTGCTTTTAAACCCGAAACCGATGACATCCGGGAAGCACCGGCCCTCTATATAATTCAGGAGCTATTGGACCTGGGTGCAAGTGTCACTGCATTTGATCCCGAGGCCATGCCCAATGTAAAGCGGAAACTCGGGGATTCCATCGCATTTGCTGATGGGATGTATGATGCCCTGAAAAATGCAGATGCGTTGGTGATCTGTACGGAATGGGGCGTTTTCAGGAACCCCAATTTCAGGATGATGAAGGAGATGTTGAAAGAAAATGTCATCTTTGATGGTAGGAATCTGTATGATACCCGGGAAATAAAAGCGGAAGGATTCCATTATGAATCCATCGGGCGGTAATAAAAGGGAATAGTTAAATATATAAAGACGTGAAAAGGGTACTAATTACGGGCGCAGCGGGTTTTTTAGGTTCACATCTCTGTGACAGGTTCATCAGGGAAGGCTTTCATGTGATCGCCATGGACAACCTGATCACGGGAGACCTGAAGAATATTGAGCATCTTTTTCAACTGGAGGAATTTGAATATTACCACCATGATGTCACCAAATTTGTGCATGTACCCGGCACATTGGATTATATACTGCACTTTGCCTCCCCCGCCAGTCCTATAGATTATCTAAAGATCCCCATTCAAACATTAAAGGTGGGGGCATTGGGGACCCACAACCTGCTGGGCCTGGCGAAGGATAAGGGAGCACGGATATTGATCGCCTCAACATCTGAGATCTATGGAGATCCCCTGGTGCACCCGCAAACTGAGGAATACTATGGCAATGTAAACACCATAGGCCCCCGCGGGGTCTACGATGAAGCAAAACGGTTTCAGGAATCCATCACGATGGCCTACAACCGATTCCACGGTGTGGAGACCCGTATAGTGCGTATATTCAATACGTACGGTCCCCGAATGCGTCTCAATGACGGGCGGGTTATCCCGGCGTTCATGGGCCAGGCATTGCGGGGCGAAGATCTCACCGTGTTCGGGGATGGCTCGCAAACCCGTTCTTTTTGCTACGTCGATGATGAGGTTGAAGGGATCTACCGTTTGTTGCTGAGCGACTACGACCTGCCGGTAAATATCGGAAACCCCCATGAGATCACGATCAGGGATTTTGCGGAGGAAATAATCAGGCTGACTGGGACAGACCAGAAGATCATCTATAAACCCCTGCCCAAAGACGACCCTATGCAGCGGCAGCCAGATATCAGCAAGGCGCGGGAACTGCTCGGCTGGGAGCCTAAAGTAGGCCGGGAGGAAGGAATGAAGAAGACCTTTGAATATTTTAAAACACTGACCCGGGAAGAACTCGATAAAACAGAGCATCGCGATTTCACCAGCAGGAATAAAAGATAATAGCTTAACGCTCATTTTAGAAGCTGTTTTCAGTTTCAAACCGTATTTTTGCCCAAATTTCACTTCATGAATATCCTGATCCTCGGTGCTGGCGGCAGGGAACATACCCTGGCCTGGAAACTAAAGCAAAGTCCCCTCCTCGATACACTTTACGTGGCACCCGGCAACGCGGGGACCGCCCTGATTGCAAAGAACATTCATATAAATGTCAATGATTTTCCGTCCATAAAGGCATGTGTTCTGTCCCAGGACATTGAAATGGTCATCGTTGGGCCTGAAGATCCACTGGTCAATGGGATCCATAATTACTTCCTGGACGACCCGGAAATCGCCCATATCCCCGTCATTGGGCCCGCCCGGGAAGCAGCTGCCCTGGAAGGAAGCAAGGAATTTGCCAAGGAATTTATGATCCGCCACCATATCCCTACGGCCGCCTATAAAAGTTTTACGTCCGATACCTGCCCAGCCGGACTCGCTTTCCTCGACACCATCCAACCCCCGTATGTTCTCAAAGCCGATGGGCTTGCAGCCGGCAAAGGGGTTTTGATATTGCAGGACCGCACAGAAGCCAAAAAGGAATTGCAGGCTATGCTACTGGGATCCAAATTTGGCAGCGCCGGTACAACAGTAGTGATCGAGGAGTTTTTGTCGGGGATTGAACTGAGTTGCTTTGTGCTCACAGACGGGAAAAATTATAAAGTTTTACCTACTGCCAAAGATTACAAACGAATAGGTGAAGGAGATTCCGGACTGAACACTGGCGGGATGGGTGCCATCTCCCCCGTCCCCTTTGTCGACAAGGAATTTGCGGACAAAATCCAGCATCGCATTGTAGCTCCGACGATAGCCGGCCTCCAGAAAGACGGGTTGCCCTACCAAGGGTTTATCTTTATCGGCCTGATCCGCGTGGGGGACGACCCATTTGTAATTGAATACAACGTACGGCTGGGCGACCCGGAAACCGAAGTGGTCATCCCAAGGATCAAAAATGACCTGCTCGAGGTTTTCAGTGCCGTGGCGAACGGGGGCCTGCAACAAATAGACCTGGAGATCGATGAGCGTACCGCGGCAACGATCATGGCGGTCTCAGGCGGTTATCCAGAGGCTTATGAAAAAGGAAAGGAGATCAGCGGGCTGGAAAAGGTGGAAGGGTCCCTGGTATTTCACGCCGGCACGCAGCTTAAGGGAGGGAAGGCGATCACCTCGGGGGGACGGGTACTGGCAGTAACTTCTTTTGGGGAGGATTTTAAGGAAGCCGTAGAACATTCATACAGCAGCCTTTCACATATCCGGTTTGAAAATATGTATTACCGAAAGGATATCGGGTTCGACCTATAAATAGGAATGGGAGGAAATGGTCTTGTCTTCTTCCTCGTCAAACTTTTTGAGCTGTAACAGCCAATAGGTAAAGGCCACTATCCCGATAATTATAAAGATCCAGCTGATAATGTTGGCAGTCCACCAACTCTGGATGTACCGTAAAAAATCAAACGGCCAGAAAAGCACGTTCACGAATAAATCTTCTATGCCTTCAAAAAATGCTCGCATCTTGGTTATATTTACCATGCAAAAATATAAAAACCCGGGATGATTTCGAGCATTTTTGGAAAAACAAAGCCAATAAATTATATTATACTGCTTGGATTTCTGTTTACCTTTTACTGGATCCTTATTTTGCTGGTTTACCAGAACGCCTATTCCCCGGAAGATCTTGTTGTACAGTTTGTGGTCCTGGCCATGCTGCTCTTCGGTATTTTTGTGGTGAATTTCATTGTGAAACGGAACCAGATCACGGGGACCAATGCCTATACCATCCTTTTCTATGTAGGCCTGATCGTGGTGTTTTCGGACGTACTCACCGATAACAATGCCATTATGTGCGGATTTTTTTTGCTCCTGGCGCACAGGCGGCTTATCAGCCTGCGATCGATGAAGGACACCAAACTGAAACTATTTGACGCCACCCTCTGGACAGCGGTCTCAAGCCTGTTCTACGACTGGGCACTGTTGTACATCCTGCTGATTTTTATCGCCATCTATTTCTACGAACCCAAGAACATCCGGAATTGGCTGGTACCCTTACTGGGGATCTGCACGGTGGGGATCATTGTTTACAGCATCCTCATCTTACTGGATAAGGAATACCTGTTTACGGACCACTATACTTTATCCCTGAATTTCAACACCACATTTTATGCCTATTGGGCCAACAGTACCAAGTTGTTCATATATGGCATAATTACACTTTTTACAGGATTTTGGGCCTTCCTTAAATTAGGGAAATTGGGTACCGGGAAATTGATTACCATGAGGATTATCGCGATCTCATTCGTAATTGGATTAGTCGTTACCGTCCTGGAAACTTCTGCGACCGCGTTTCCCATATTAATCACCTTTTTACCCGCCTCCATATTACTGACAAAGTATGTTGAGGTTATCAAAAAAGCCAATATCAAGGAAATGCTGCTCATTGCTTCCATTGTTCTTCCCCTGGTTATCTTTGTCACCGAACTCATTATCAAATAAAAGGTATCTTTGCAGCAAATAAACGAACACATGTTTAGCGCTTTTGCCCTCCAGATATTCGAAACCTGTATCAGGGATTACCATGTAGAAGACCGGGTGGACCAACCTTTTTCAAACCCGTATCCTGATAAGGATATCAGCCATCTGCTGTATAGGAAGAATTGGATCGATACGGTACAATGGCATTATGAAGATATCATCCGTGATCCGTCCATCGACCCAGTTAAGGCGCTGGAACTCAAACGTAAAATAGATGCCAGCAACCAGGACCGAACAGACCTGGTTGAGTATATAGACAGTTACTTCCTCGAAAAATACCGATCGGTAGATGTATTGCCTTCCGCCACCATCAACACAGAGAGTCCTGCCTGGGCGCTGGATCGGCTGTCCATTCTCGCGCTTAAGATCTATCATATGCGGGAAGAAACCCTGCGGCAGGAGGCATCAGCTGAACATGTACAGAAATGTTCTGCCAAATTGCAGGTGCTGCTGGAACAACAACAGGATCTCTCCATGGCTATTGACCAATTGCTTTCGGATATTGAAACGGGCAGAAAATATATGAAGGTATACAGGCAGATGAAAATGTACAATGACGATACCTTAAACCCCGTACTGCGTGGCACTAAATGATGTCCTTCAGCCTGTTTCCCCGAATGAGACAGGCAGTGGCATGCATTTACTGGTTATCCGTCTGTCAGCGATGGGCGATGTGGCCATGACCGTCCCCGTACTTTTGGCCCTCACCCAAACCTATCCGGACCTTAAGATTACGATGCTTACCCGTGCTTTCTTTCGCCCGATGTTCACGGCGGTCCCCAATGTTATCATTTATGAAGCCGAGGTTGGGGGGAACCACAAAGGAATTTCAGGACTTTGGAAGCTCTTTGGCGAATTAAAGGCCCTTCAGCCTGATGCGGTCGCCGATCTGCATAATGTATTGCGAAGCAATGTCTTGAAACTGTTTTTTAAAGCTTCCGGTATACCCTTTGTCCAGATCGATAAGGGCCGCACCCAGAAGAAGGCACTTACAGCCGGCAGGGGGAAGGCCTTTGCCCCCCTGAAATCCACCCATGAACGCTACGCGGCTGTATTTGGTGAACTGGGATTCCCGGTATCCCTGGAGCGGGTAAAATTGTTGCCCCGTCTCCCGCTTACGGATATCATATCCAGCCTCGCAGGGCCCCGGGCCTTAAAATGGATCGGGATTGCCCCTTTTGCCGCCTTTGAAGGCAAAATGTATCCGCTGCCACTCATGGAAGAAGTGATCGGGCAGCTTGCAGCCAGCCATAAGTATACCCTATTTTTATTTGGGGGTGGATCCGAAGAAGAGCGCCGGTTGGCCAGGATGGGCCGGGCGATGGCCCAATTGTATTGCGATCCCGGGAAAATTGAAATTTGCAGATGAACTGGTACTGATATCCAACCTGGACCTGATGGTTTCCATGGACAGTGGTAATGGTCATCTGTCTGCCATGTATGGGATTCCGACGATTACGCTATGGGGGGTAACGCATCCCTATGCCGGATTTGCCCCATTTGCTGCCGACCCTGAAAATTCCTTATGCGCTGACCGCCAAAAGTTTCCGCTCATCCCTACCTCGGTATATGGGAACAAGTTCCCGGAAGGGTATCAAAAAGCGATGGAAACAATCAGGCCGGAGGACATTCTTCAAAAGATTGAAAGAGTCTTTTCTGCTGCAGGCTAATCGATTGGATCACCGGGAGTATCATTCCGTCAGGCGCTTAATTGTTTGGGCTGTATAGTTCTGAAGTACATCCTGAGCTGGCTCATAAATCTGTATTTCCGTGCACTGGGCGAGTTCTCCACCATAAATGTACGGATGCCCAAATAGGAACTGATCAGAAACACTGCAACTTCTTCACTATCCACATGTCGGTCTATATGACCGTTGATTTTTCCCCGCTGGATTGCCGTCACCAGGTTTACTTCCCAGATCTTCAGGATATCGTTCAGGTATTTCATGATCACGGCATTCCTGCCATTGAATTCATTGAGGAAATTTCCGAGTATAAAGCCATAGTCCATTTCATTGTGTACAGCAGTTTCAAGTGCATCTTCAAAACAACTGGAAATAAGGTCGAGGCTATTCGTATTTCCTTCGATAGGTTCAATCAGCATGGTATACATTTTATGTGCAACCAGGTTCTGGATGATCTGTACAAAGAAATCTTCTTTGGAATCAAAGTGGTGGTAAAATGCCCCTTTGGACAGGGATAGTTCTTTCAGGATATCATCCACACTGGTATTGTGGTATCCGTTCTTATAGAAAAGCTCCAGCCCGGCAACCTGCATTCTGTGCATGGTGGCCATGCGTTTTAGATTTTTATCCATTTTGATTTGGGTTTGGTTAAAATCAGACCGTTAAGTCTCTAACAAAGAACCCCCGAAAGTGCTCTATCGGAAAGATTAGGGGACATATGACTCCATAAATTCGTTTAAAGGGCAAAATTCAATGGAAATGGCCTGAAGTCAGAAATTTACCAAACCACTTGGTCGGTAATTAAATTCGATGAAAGGTATAAAATGGATTAAAATAGAAGCGGATGAGGCCGGCAGCGCCAGATAATATGGGCCTGTCAGCAGGCATTCATTACGCCACCGTTCCCTGGCAGCTGCTGCCTGCACCGGCCGTACATCCATAACAATGTTGCGAAATGATGATATCCCGGTCTTGGAGGATATCCTCATTGTAATCCTTTATATGCTTCACTTTGCCCGCAACCTTTAAATCGAGCATCTGGTTGAAGTCGCAATCATACAACCACCCGTCCCAACTAATAGAAATGGTATTGGTACACATTACATTGGCTACGGCCGCGGGATTGTATGCATCTACAAGTGCATACATATAGTCTTCATAGTTTTCCGAAGCGATGAGGTAATCCAGAAACCGTGAGATAGGTAAATTCGTTATGGAGAAGAGGTTGTGGAACTGAATCCCGAAGTCCTCCAGGAGGGCTTTTTTAAAGTCATGCTCAAGGGCATTTTGGTCGCCGGGCAGGAAGGCCCCTGAAGGATTATAGACCAGGTCCAGTCGCAACGGACTGCCTGGTAAACCATATCCAACAGCATTGAGTTCCTGCAGGGCTTTGATCGACTTGTCAAAAACACCTTCACCCCGTTGCTTGTCTGTCTTGCCCCTCGTATAGTGGGGCATGGAAGAAATGACATGCACATTGTGCTCTTTAAAAAATTCAGGCAGGTCATGATACTTTTTATTGGCCCGGATAATAGTAAGGTTGGAACGTACAATAAAATCCTGTATTCCGGCTTTTGAGGCCTCTTCCACAAACCAGCGGAAGTCAGGGTTCATCTCCGGCGCCCCGCCCGTAAGGTCCAGTGTATGGGCACCGGTATGACGGATCACCTCCAGGCATTGCTCCATCGTTTCCCGGGTCATGATCTCCTTGCGGTCCGGGCCTGCATCCACATGGCAATGTTCACATACCTGGTTGCACATATAGCCCACATTGATCTGCAGGATCTCCAATTTTTTAGGTCGAAGCGGAAAATGCCCGATTTGGGCTATTTTATCTTTAAAGAATGGGAGTTCCCCATCTGCAAAGATCCCTCCATTCAGGATTTCCAGTTGCCTGTTGGTTTCTGCAAGCTCATTGTGCCTTGCTTTTAATGATTTAGTAGCCATTATTTCTCGAATCAATATTCAGACCCGGTAACTGCCGGGAAGGCATCGTAAAAGGTATGCCCCATTAAATTGTTGATAAGGGGCCTGCCGCGGCGGGGGCCATACCTTATTATTCAGGAATGCCCGGACACGGACCTTTACATGCTTAGTTTGTTGTACTTATTCATCATTTGTACACCATGCACCAGGGTTGCACCGCTTTCAATAGCAGCTCCGGCATGCACAGCTTCCATCATTTCCTCCTTTGTTATACCTTTTTCAAGGCCGTCCTTTGTATAGGCATCTATACAATACGGACATTTAACAACGTGGGCCACCGCGAGGGCAATCAATGATTTTTCCCGGGCTGTGAGGGCACCTTCTTCGAAAACCTTTGAATAGTACTCAAAAAACCGGGTGCCGAGCTCTTCACTCCATTCTGTAATTTTACCGAACTTCCTGAGGTCGGCAGCATCGTAATATGTATTTCCCATTGTAAGGATTTAATTATAGTGATAGTTAATACCAGGGTAGGTGGTTAAGAATTACCAACTACGTGAAGGCTTTGGAACCTCTATATTGCAAGGCAGTTGGAATCCTGTCAGGATTGCGGCTGGAGATAGGGGGAGCCTTTATTGAAAAATGTAGCGTGGCACCGGGTATAAGAACCCATAACAAGAAGTTCATGCCCTTCTTTCTTTTCTGCAAATAAACGTTGGATAAGGGACCGTATCCTCTTCCCGATAGTGTGAAAACGCCGTCCGATTTGTTTGATGTCCATTTCGGTATCCAGGTCGTAAAGCATTCGCAACGGAGCGAACGGAAGCCCGAGCTGACCGGCCTTGGCAAGTAAGGCCTGGGAAAGGTCTCCCCGCTGCCAGGGCATAGCGGACATACCCAAAAGATCAAAGTGGGCTTTTTGCAACCCCATAAGGTAACAGCCTCCGTCAGCAGCAGGCCCCAGAACAAACCGGTCCTGCAATAGCAGTTGGTGTGCTTTATGGATATCAGAGGCTTTTAGTTGGGGCGAATCGTTCCCCAGCGTGATGACTGCGGAAAAGCCTTTATCAAAAATGGCTGTAACTGCATTTACAAAACGCTCCCCGAAGGAATTCCCCGTCTGCTCATTTTCCGTGAAATGGAAATAAGGGATGCCCGTGGCCTGCACCGTCCTGACCGTACGTTCTGTAAGGGCATCGAACAGGAGCACACCATGCAGCACAGGCTTATGCTTCAATTCCTCTTCGGGGGAATTGGCAAAAATGAGGATAGCGGTCTCTTTAGGATGTTCCATTTCGGGCGTGCCTTTGTAAACGTACGATAAAATGCACCAGGGGTTTGGTCGGGAAATTGCTTTTTTAATTACAAGGGAGACCTTACTTTAACGCACAGCCGGAGGATCTGTCAGGATTTCAATCCGCACAGGGTATGGGAACCGGAGATTGGAATTCAACCCGGTTCAGACATCATCATAATCTACCTTCAAAACTGGGGTAAGCGGGTGGGCCTGGCAGGTGAGGATAAATCCGTCAGCGATCTCCCCGTCCGTAAGGATCTGGTTCTTTACCATTTCTGCCTTACCTTCCTTGATCCGTGCTATACAGGTGCTGCAAACACCGCCCTGGCAGGAATAAGGCGCATCGATATTTTCCTTCAATACGGCATCCAGCACCAGCATTTTCTTGTCCATCGTAAAATTAAACACCTCGTCATCGAGTACGACCTCCAATTGGGTTTTGCCTTCCAAAGCCTCCGCCAGCTGGTCTGCCTGATCCGCAGAAGTGAAAAGTTCGAAGTGGATTTTCGCGGGGGGCACCCCGTTGCCTTTAAGGGTATCCGATACCGACTTGATCATGGGCTCCGGGCCACAAATGTAATACTGGTCAAAGGAAGTTCCCTTATGCTTGTTCTTTACTATGAAATTGACTGTGGACGGCTCAATACGCCCGAACAGGCTATCCGACTCACGGGCCCGGCTATAGATGAACTGAAGGCTAAACCTATCGGTATATTTTTTATAAAGTTCATGCAGGTCCTCATAGAACATGGTTTCTTCCCTCTTTGAATTGCCATATACCAGCACAAAGGTGTTTTCGGGATGTGCGTCCAACACGGTTTGGGCGATGCTCATGATCGGGGTAATCCCGCTTCCGGCTGCAAAGGCCGCTACGTGTTCTGCGGTCCCTGACGGGGAATAGATAAAACGGCCCCCGGGGGGCATTACATGCAGGGTATCGCCTTTTTTAAGGGTGGTATTGGCATATACCGAAAACGTCCCGTCCAATACTTTTTTAATGCCGATGGTGACCTGTTTTTCGCTGGGGGTGGAGGAAATGGAATACGCCCGCCGTATTTCAGTACCATTGTGGTTATAACGGATGGTTATATATTGCCCAGCTTTAAAGGAAAACTTTTCTTTCAATTCGGCCGGAATTTCCAGGGTAACTGCCACAGCATTAGGGGTCAGTTCTTCGATCGCAGCGACAGTAAGGGGATAAAAATTAGTCATTTGCCAAAAATTTGGGCAAAATTACACAAAACAAGGACGAATTACAGCCTGAATTGGAATTTATAGCAGCAAATTGTAACAAAATTGGTTTAGTTTGCACTTTATAACTGAGAAAATTTGTCTTCCAGGATGTTTAAGCACTTTATCAGCCTCCAATGGAAATCCTTTTACAGGTCCGCCACCTTCAAAACAAACCTGGCGTTTAAAATCCTCATGGTATTTGGGGCGCTTTACTTTATAGTGGCATTTCTTTCTATGGGCGTGGGATCCTATTATCTTATTCGAAAGGCAGGGATCGGCGAACCGCTACAGCTGGTCAACCGGTTCCTGATCTATTACCTGGTCGGAGATCTTTATTTGCGGTATATGCTGCAAAAAATGCCGGTGGTCAATATCAAGCCGCTGTTGTACCTCCCGTTTAACAAGACCCAGGTAGTCCGGTTTTCCCTGGGGAAGACCGTGATATCCTTTTTCAACTGGGGCCATGCCTTCTTTTTTGTGCCTTTTTCCATCGTGTTACTTGTAGAGGGATACGACCCGGCTGGTGTTGTAGGCTGGCACCTTGGGATCATGGCACTTTTTTTATGCAATAACTTCCTGAATATTTTAATGAATAACAAGGACTCGGTTTTTTACCCGGTACTGGGGGTTATCCTCGGGTTCGCCGTTTTGCAGTATTATGGCTGGTTTGATATAACCACCTATACAGGCCCGTTATGGGATTACCTGTTCAGCCATCCCTGGACAGCCGTAATTCCCTGGTTGCTGTTAGCCGTAAGCTATAGTACTGCATTCCGTTATTTTAAGAAAAATATGTACCTGGACGCGGGTTTGGCAACCCGGCAGGCCATTGCCAGGACAGAGGATTATACCTGGTTGAACCGTTTTGGGATCCTCGGAACTTTCCTAAAGAACGATCTCAAACTGATCAGAAGGAACAAGCGCTCCAGGACAGCCGTGATCATGGGGTTCCTTTTCCTTTTCTATGGGCTGCTCTTTTTTACGGGAGCGGTTGAATCGTATAATAACCCGGTCTGGAAGGTTTTTGCAGGGATCTTTGTATCCGGCGGGTTCCTGTTCAGTTTTGGACAATATGTGCCCAGCTGGGACAGTTCGTACTACCCCCTTATGATGAGTCAGAATATCCGGTACCGGGAATACCTGGACTCTAAGTGGTACCTTGTGGTGATTGCCACCCTGATCAGTACAGTGTTGGCTTCGGGCTACCTCTATTTTGGCTGGGATGCCTACCTGGCCGTTCTGGTAGGTGCGGTTTACAACATTGGCGTCAACTCTTACCTGGTGCTCTGGGGGGGTGCCTATATCAAGACGCCCATTGACCTCACTTCGGGGAAAAAGGCTTTTGGGGATAAACAGGCATTCAATGCCAAGACCCTTTTGCTGACCCTCCCCAAACTCCTGCTTCCCATGGTTATCTACGCTTTGGGTCATTACCTGATCAATCCCACAGCGGGCTACATCATGGTAGTGCTGGCCGGAATATTGGGATTTACCTTTAAAAATTGGGTATTTCGCAAAATCGAAAATATATACAAAAAGGAAAAATATAAGACGCTTCTGGCCTACCAGCAAAAAGGGTAGGACACAATAATTCATGTAAGATTATGATAACCGTTCAAAACCTGAGCAAAATATACGGAACCCAGACAGTTCTCCAAATTGACCAGCTCCAGATCCCCAATGGGGAGAGCTTTGGCCTGGTAGGTAACAATGGTGCCGGGAAAACAACCTTTTTCAGCCTGATGCTCGACCTGATACGTCCCACTACGGGAAGCATAGTCAACAATGAGGTTCAGGTGAATACAAGTGAAGCCTGGAAGCCTTTTACGGCTGCATTTATCGATGAATCATTCCTTATAGGTTACCTGACACCGGAAGAATATTTTTATTTTATCGGGGAACTACGGGGTAGGAACAAGGCCGACGTGAACGCCCTTCTTTCGGGCTTTGAGGATTTTTTCCATGGAGAGATCCTGGGGCAGCGTAAGTATCTGCGTGACCTTTCGAAGGGGAACCAGAAAAAGGTGGGTATCGTGGCTACGCTGATAGGAGACCCGGAAGTGATCATTCTGGATGAACCCTTTGCGAACCTTGACCCCACCACCCAGATACGGCTCAAGGCGATAATCCGGGACCTGGCCCGGAATAAGGAAGTTACCATACTCATATCGAGCCATGACCTCAGCCATGTCACGGAGGTGTGTGATCGGATTGTGGTATTGAATAAAGGGGAAATTGTAAGGGATATAAGGACCTCAGCCGAAACCTTAAAGGAACTGGAAACCTTCTTCGCCGGCTGAATCCCTGTGGCGTATCGACATCCATTGGCAACAGGGAGAAAATTTAACCTATTTTTGCCGACCAACGGCATACTAAACCCGTTGTTTTTCAGTTTACACTACGAACGCATACCGGGAATTTTGAAGCTTCGTTATATTTTTTTAGTATCTACCATGGTGGGAGGGCTGTTTTTCAATGCCTGTTCTACCAAAAAAGATGCCTTTATTAACCGTAACTGGCATGCCCTCAATACCAAATACAATGTATTGTACAACGGCAATATTGCGTTCGAAGAAGGCCGTGAACAACTCAATGAAGCCTATCAGGATGATTACTGGAAGATCCTCCCGGTGGAAAGGATGGAAGTACAGGAGGAAATTGAACTCGATTCTGAAAACAATAACCCTAATTTCGTCATAGCAGAAGAAAAGGCTACCAAGGCTATCCAGAAACACAGTATGGATATCGGTAACGAAGAACGGAATCCCCAGACCGATGAATCCTTTTTACTACTTGGGAAGGCCCGCTATTTTGATCACCGCTATATTCCAGCTCTGGAAGCCTTCAATTATATCCTCAATAAGTATACACAAAGCGATAAATTGAATGAGGCCACAATCTGGCGTGAGAAAACCAATGTACGATTGGAAAACGAGGAGCTTGCATTAAAAAATTTAAAGCGGCTTCTCAGACTGGAAGAACTGAAGGATCAGGAATATGCTGATGCCCGGGCGGTTATGGCGCAGGCTTATATCAACCTGAATGCGCCGGATACGGCTATCCACCAATTGAAAATTGCCTCAGCCTATACGCGGAAAGATGCTGAAAAGGGCCGGTATTACTATATCATAGGACAACTCTATAACGAACTGGGGTATAAGGACAGTGCCAATTACGCTTTTGATAAACTGATCGACCTCAACCGAAAGTCGCCCCGGATATATATGATCAATGCGCATATCCAAAAGATCCAGAATACGGAAGTTACGGAGGATAACAGGAATGCCCTGATGGAATACCTTACAGACCTGGAAGGGAACCGGGAGAACCGTCCGTACCTGGACAAGATATTCCGGGAAATTGCGAAGGTGCAAATGGGCGCCGGTAACGATAGCCTGGCCCTTGTCTACTACAATAAGTCACTCCGGGCCACCAGCAATTTGCCGCAGCTCAATGCCCACAATTACGGGGACCTTGCAGAATACTATTTTGATCGAAACAATTTTAAGACAGCAGGTGCCTATTTCGACAGTGTGCTGTCTAACCTCGCAGCGAATACGCGGGAATACCGGGCAACTAAAAAGAAATTTGACAACCTGGAAGATGTGATAGCCTATGAGGAGGTGGTGCAGTATGCGGACAGCGTGATCACCATATACCATATGCCCAAAGAAGCACAAACAGCTTATTATGAGAAGCATATTGCTTCCCTGAAACAAACCGCGGATGATGCAGCCCGTGAGGAAGAGGCGCGGGCTGCGGCAGGGTTTGCAACGTTTGGCGCTTCCCAGGGGGGCCGGGAGAACCAGGGGAAATTTTATTTTTACAATATAACAAGCCTGGGTTACGGAAAAACAGAATTTGTGAACAACTGGGGTAAAAGGCCCCTGGAAGATGACTGGCGATGGAGCAATAAAAACAAATCATTGCCCCCAGTTTCCGGCGCGCAACTCCTGGTTTCAGACAGTACCGGAATAAAGGAGCCGACGGAGGAGCAACGCTATTCGGTGGAATTTTATCTGGAGCAAATACCAACGGATGTTGCCGTTATAGACAGCCTGCAAAGGGAACGGAATTTTGCCAATTATCAATTGGGCCTGATCTATAAGGAAAAATTCAAAGAGAATGAACTGGCTGCCGGAAAATTGGAGGACGTGCTGCGCTCCAACCCGGAAGAACGGCTGATACTTCCTTCCAAATACAATTTATACAAAATATACGAGGAATTGGAAAGTCCGCTAGCCAACAGTATGAAAATTAATATCATTCAAAACCATCCCCAATCGCGCTATGCGGAGATACTTTTGAATCCACAGGCAATACTCACGGATGCGGCCGACAGTCCGGAAGCGAATTATGCAGCCCTGTATAAGCGTTTTCAGGCCCAGGACTTCCTCTATGTCATCACAGCTGCCGAAGAGCAGGTACACCGCTACACGGGAGACCCCATCGTTCCCAAGTTTGAAATGCTGAAAGCAAATGCGATCGGCAGGTTACAGGGATTCAATGATTTCAGGGAGGCGTTGAATTACGTGGCATTGAACTATCCCAATAATCCGGAAGGCAAAAAAGCCCAGCAGATGGTTGCCGAGCAACTTCCTAATCTGGAACCAAAGGAATTTGCCGCTGAGGCCGGCCCTGGGAACTGGAAGGTAGTGTTCCCCTTCAAAAGGCAGCAAAACGATGCGGCACTGACGTTAGAGGAACGATTACGCAAATCTATCGTCGATCTGAACTACCGAAATATCGTCTCCAAAGATATCTATAACCTGGAAGAACAATTTGTAGTCGTACATGGCTTTAAATCCCGTGATTACGCGCTTGGTTATGTGGAGTTGCTAAAAAACAATAAAGATTACCGGATTGATAATGAGAATTTTGTAATTTTATCCTCTAACTATAAAATCATTCAAGTACATAAAAACCTACAAGAATACCAGGAACAATTTTTAACCCCAAAACCATAAACAAGATGTTTTCAGACAACAAAAAACCTAAAATTATGAACGAAACAGGAGGACAACCCAACAGGATCGAAAAGAATACAAAAATCAAAGGTGATATCGTTTCCGAAGCTGATTTCCGTATAGACGGTAAACTGGATGGCAATGTTAAAACATCCGGGAAGGTGGTAATTGGCAAGGATGGTTACATCCATGGAAAAGTAGAATGTGTGAATGCCGATATCGAAGGGAGCTTCAATGGTGAGCTTCTGGTATCCGATCTGTTATCCCTGAAGGCTTCTGCCGTTATAGAAGGCACCGTTTCCGTATCCAAGCTCGCAGTAGAACCGGGAGCTGCCTTTAATGCATCCTGTACCATGAAAGGGAAGGGAGGGGTAAGTAGCAGCAGCAGTACACCCCAGGCAAGCAGTTCTTCCACAAAGAGCGCCTCAGAAAACAGTTCAGCAGGCAGTGGATACAGGTCATCAGTAGGAAGCAGTTCCAGCAGTGCCAATGAGCCAGCCAAAGCCTCCTGATAAGGAAAATCCGCTCTCTTCCTATGCAAAATTTTCGGGTATAGCGGTTCAGATGATCGTGGTGATTGGTTTGGGAAGTTATGCAGGTGTAAAACTCGATGAAGCCTACCCGAACCAGTACCGTGGGTTTACGCTGGCCTGTTCCCTCGCCTCAGTTGGCCTCGCCATGTATATTGCAATTCGGGGAGCAGGGGGGAGTTCAAAGGGAAACAAGGCAACGGATGATTAGGGATATAGCCCGGTTTGTTATTAAAATCCTGCTGTTAACAGTGATCGTATTCCTGATTCACAGGTATATCCTTGAACAGTATCCCGAAAAGCACCTGTACATCTCCCTTTATAAGATATATGGTTTCCACCTGATTTCGGTAAGCATTGTATTTGCTGCCTTGCGCTATTTTAACAAGTCCAGCCCTAACCGGGTTTTCCAGCTATTTATCATCCTCACCATTGCTAAGATGCTCGCAGCCATTGTTTTATTAGCTCCTATTTTTATGGGGAGATCCGAGCATAGCCAATTGGAGATCATCAATTTTTTTATCCCCTATTTTTTGTTTCTGACAGTTGAAATAATGGGTGTAAATAAGTTTCTGCAGAAATCAGGATAAACCAAAAAATATTGTTTGCCAGTTCATATAATGTATGTACATTTGCAGCGAAATTTTAGAGGGGTTCTTTACATGAAAATTGCTATGCAAACCAGTACATTCAGGGCACTTTTGACCGTCATGCTGCTTTCCTTTTCAGCAGTGGTTTCAGCGGCATCAGACCAGCCGGAAGAAAAGGGTGCGTTCAATACCACCGAACTTATTTTCCATCACATTAAGGATAGCCATGAGTTTCATATTGCGGGTGATATCACGCTGCCTCTTCCTGTTATCCTCTGGACAGACAATGGATTTGTAACTTTTATGTCGAGTGAATTCCATCACGACAAGGAAGGCCAAACCGTTGTTAATAGGAAAGGGATGGATTTTGTGAACGTGCATGATAAAATTTACCGGCTTGAAAGCGGTGCCTCCCAGATTGAAATGGACTCGGAAGGGCACCCTGCAAATGCTGAGCGCCCGGTTGATCTGTCCATCACGAAGAACGTGTTTTCCATGTTCCTTTCCCTGCTGCTGATCATTGTATTATTTGTTTCTGCGGCCAGGTCCTACCGGAAGTCGGGCACCAATATGCCCAAAGGCATGGGTAAATTCCTGGAGCCTATAATCCTTTTTATCCGGGATGAGATCGCGATCCCGAATATAGGGGAGCATCACTATAAAAAATACATGCCCTTTTTGCTGACGCTTTTCTTCTTTATCTGGCTCAACAATATATTTGGGCTGATCCCTTTTTTCCCCTTCAGCAGTAACCTCAGCGGGAACATAGCCTTTACACTGGCCCTGGCTGTGATAACCTTTATCATCACCATCGTTAGCAGCAAAAGCTATTACTGGAAACACATGCTTTGGATGCCCGGGGTGCCTGTATATATGAAATTGTTTTTGGCCCCTATTGAGTTTATGGGGATGTTTATCAAACCGGCAGCATTGATGATCCGATTGTTTGCGAACATTACGGCAGGGCACGTTATCGTCCTTAGTCTGATCTCGCTGATCTTTGTGCTGAATAGCCTGTGGGTGTCCCCCGCTTCTGTGATATTTGTAGTTTTCATAAGTATCATTGAAGTCCTGGTGGTGGCTATTCAGGCGTATATTTTTACCTTGTTATCTGCCTTGTATTTTGGGCAGGCATTAGAAGCAGAACATTAATTAATTTTTAAATATCTTAAACTATGAGTTTAGCATTATTACAGGAAACGGCGACCATCAGTTATGGTGCACTTGCTGCTATAGGAGCAGGTCTTGCAGCTATTGGCGGGGGTATCGGCGTTGGTAAAATTGGTGGGGCGGCTATGGAAGCTATGGCACGTCAGCCCGAAATGCAGGGGAAACTCCAGGGTGCTGCAATCGTATTGATTGCCTTCATTGAGGCGATCGCACTGTTTGCAGTAGTGGTTTCTTTCCTTGCAATGGACAAGTAATAGGTCGGGTGTGGCGGTTGGCCACACCTTGCTTTTTTTTAAAATTTAATTTAATGTAAACGATATGGATTTAGTAACACCGGAATGGGGCCTTATTTTTTGGACAACGTTATCCTTTTTTGTGCTGCTTTTTATTCTTCGGAAATTTGCCTGGAGGCCCATCCTTAATTCTGTCAATGAACGGGAGGGGTCTATTATCTCAGCCCTTGCGGAGGCGGAAAATGCCCGAAAGGAAATGCAAAACCTGAAAGCGGACAACGAAAGGATCCTTAAGGAAGCCAGGGCCGAACGGGAAAGTTTGCTTAAGGAGGCGCGTGAATTAAAGGAAAAAATCCTTTCAGATGCAAAGGAACAATCCAAGGTGGAAGGTGATAAAATGATCAAACAGGCCAAGGCCACCATCGAGAGTGAGAAGAAAGCCGCTGTAACCGAGATCAAGGATCAGGTGGCAAAGCTTTCAGTGGAGATCGCGGAAAAGGTCATTAAAACGGAATTATCCAATAAAGACAAGCAATTGAAGATGGTATCGGATATGCTGGGGGATATAAAACTGAATTAGACTGGCATGAACGAATCAAGAGCAGCCATCCGTTATGCCAAAGCCGTCTTAGACCTTGCCCTCCAACGCAAGGCCACAGCGGAAGTTGATAACGATATGCGGCATATTACCGCTACTATTGCTGATCATAAGGACCTGCAGAATATGTTGGGGAGCCCTGTGATCCCGAATGCAACCAAAAAGAAAGTCCTGTCGGCCGTCTTTGAGGGGGCTCACCAGATTACGGAAGGGCTGCTCAATATGTTGGTTGACAACAAGCGCATTTCCATTTTGAATGAAGTTGCATTTAAATACATCATCCTTAATGAACAACGAAAGGGAGAGGGAGTTGCCTATGTTACAACGGCTGTACCCTTAACTAAAGACCTGGAAGAACACATATTGGAGCGCGTTAAGGAACTCACGGGAAATGAAATGAATTTGGAAAACAGGATCGATGAAGGCATTATCGGTGGATTTGTATTGCGGGTAGGAGACCTGCAGTATGATGCGAGTATTTCAAATAAACTGAACAGGATTAAAACAGCATTCACGAATACTATATAAGTACAAATTGCGGAGGTGGAAGCATTACAGCTTGTTACGTTCGACTTAGATCTTAAACAACATGGCAGAAGTAAAAGCCGCTGAGGTATCAGCAATTTTAAAGAAACAATTAGCAGGATTTGAAGCCAAGGCAACCCTTGATGAGGTTGGGACAGTTCTACAGGTTGGGGATGGTATTGCCCGGGTTTACGGACTTGCCAATGTACAATACGGGGAACTGGTTGCTTTTGACGGCGGCCTGGAAGGGATTGTTCTAAACCTGGAAGAAGACAATGTCGGGGTGGTACTCCTGGGTCCATCCAGGCAGGTAATGGAAGGGGATACCGTAAAACGGACCCAGCGAATTGCCTCTATAAAAGTTGGGGAGGGAATTGTTGGCCGTGTGGTGGACACCCTGGGAAATCCGATAGACGGAAAAGGTTCCGTAAGCGGGGAATTGTACGAAATGCCACTTGAGCGGAAGGCCCCGGGGGTAATCTTCAGGCAGCCGGTGAATGAACCCTTACAAACAGGGATCAAAGCAATTGATGCCATGATCCCCATCGGGCGGGGTCAAAGGGAACTTGTAATTGGTGACCGGCAGACCGGGAAGACCACGGTATGTATAGATACCATCCTGAACCAGAAGGAGTTCTATGATGCAGGGGTACCCGTATATTGTATTTATGTGGCCATTGGCCAGAAGGCATCTACCGTTGCGAATATCGCCAAAACACTTGAAGATAAAGGGGCGCTTGCCTATACTACCATCGTAGCTGCGAATGCCTCAGACCCGGCACCGATGCAGGTATACGCACCTTTTGCAGGAGCGGCTATCGGAGAATATTTCCGGGATACCGGCCGGCCTGCGCTGATCATTTTTGATGACCTTTCCAAACAGGCAGTTGCCTACAGGGAGGTATCACTCCTCTTACGACGCCCTCCGGGAAGGGAAGCCTACCCCGGGGATGTGTTTTACCTGCATTCCAGGTTATTGGAGCGTGCCGCCAAGATCATCAATGATGATAAGATCGCCGGTGAAATGAATGACCTGCCTTTACCCCTGAAACCGATGGTAAAGGGTGGGGGATCGTTAACAGCCCTTCCCATCATTGAAACCCAGGCAGGTGACGTTTCGGCTTATATCCCTACAAACGTAATTTCGATTACGGACGGACAGATATTCCTGGAGCAGGATCTTTTCAACCAGGGAGTAAGACCTGCAATCAACGTGGGGATATCCGTATCCCGTGTGGGAGGTAACGCCCAGATCAAATCGATGAAGAAAGTGGCCGGTACCCTTAAACTGGACCAGGCGCAATTCAGGGAATTGGAGGCTTTTGCCAAATTCGGTTCAGACCTGGATGCTGCTACCCTGAATGTTATTGAGAAGGGCCGCCGCAATGTGGAGATCCTCAAACAAGCCCAGAACGACCCATATACTGTTGAAGACCAGATCGCCATTATCTATGCCGGTTCCAAGAACCTATTACGGGATGTCCCGGCAGATAAGGTCAAGGAGTTTGAAAAGGATTTTCTGGAATTTCTGAATGCCCGCCACAGGGGTGTCCTTGATGCACTAAAGGCCGGTAAACTTACGGATGAAGTAACAGACACGCTGACAGCGGTAAGCAAGGAGCTGACGGCCAAATACAAATAGGGAAAGGGCAGGACAGGAATAGCAAAGGGTACAGCTCTTCAGGTTTCGAGAAACATGGAAAAGTAATCCCTACAAACCATAAAGCAGAAGTATGGCCAATTTAAAGGAAATACGTAACAGAATAGCATCGGTATCCTCAACCATGCAGATCACCAGTGCCATGAAAATGGTTTCTGCTGCAAAACTGAAGAAAGCACAGGATGCCATTACGGCCATGCGCCCCTATTCAGACAAATTAACAGAGCTTTTGCAGAATCTGAGCGCAAGTATGGATGCTGATGCCGGGAGCTCGTATGCTGACAACCGGGAAGTAAACAAGGTTTTGATCGTTTCCATAACATCCAACCGGGGTTTATGTGGTGCGTTTAATACCAATATCATAAAGCACAGTCTGTACCTGGCAAAGGAGCAATATGCCGGTAAGCAGGTAGATTTTATGACAATCGGGAAAAAAGCGAATGATATACTGGGTAAAAAATGTACCATTGTTTCCAACCACAGCAGTGTCTATGAGGAGCTTACATTTGACAACGTAGCAGCCATTGCAGAAGAGCTAATGGAGAAATTTACATCCGGCACCTACGACAGGATCGATGTGGTGTACAACAAGTTCAAGAATGCGGCTACACAGATCATCATGACCGAACAGTTCCTTCCCATTGCGCCCATGGAAGGGGAAAAAACCGCTACTACCGATTATATCTTTGAACCCTCCAAGGCTGAAATAGTAGAACAGTTGATCCCAAAATCGCTAAAAACCCAATTGTTTAAATCCATACGGGATTCTTTTGCAAGTGAGCATGGGGCGCGTATGACCGCTATGCATAAGGCAACGGATAACGCCACCGAGATGCGGGATCAGTTGAAACTCACCTACAACAAAGCAAGACAGGCTGCGATTACCAATGAAATTTTAGAAATTGTTGGAGGAGCTGAAGCTTTAAATGGATAAGCAGTGCATTCGGTAATGTAATCCAGACGCCATTCAGAACTATCTGTAACGGGCTAATAGCACGTCGCCGGGAAGTTTTATAGATTCCTGGCACCAATTTTGAATACCTACCTTTACCAAATGCGTGCAATTAAAAAGAAGCTTATGAAATATACGCTAATACTCCTGATTGCGGTCCTTACAGTCCTTGCGGGTTGCTCCTCACAGAAAAAGCTGGAGCGTACTCCCCCTTTTGTCATCGGTTCGGCCACCTACGAGCCGCTGATGGCAGGTGAGGAACAGAACATAGCAGGGCATGTTGTGAAAATCACGCTGACAGAGATGTCTGCCGACGAAGTGCCTTTGCAGAATATCTACTTCCGGGGGCAGATGGCCGGGGTTGTACTGGCACTGGAGAACCAGGGCGTAATGGCAACGGCGCGGTTCGGCATTGCTAAACCGGACATCAACATGCATGCAGATCCCCGGCAGGAAGTAGGGAACCAGCCTCCAAAGATCAAAAAAGGCGATGAACCCGACTTTCCATTTGATTTAAAAGACGATGAGGCCATCCTGAGTTACCTGGAAAATGACAAAGTGAAATATGTCAAGGTACCAGGGATAATCGCTATTCCGGCCAGGATAAATCCCGACAGACCCCAAAACTAACTTTTTTTGCAGGGTTTAAATACCTAATTTTAAACCTTACATAACTTTCACGCATTTGGGCCTGTTCCAGAAACTCTTTAAACAAACGTTTATCTATGGCATGGCTACCGTATTGCCACGGATGCTGTCCTTTATCCTGGTTCCGATCTATACGGATGTAATGCCCCCGGGTTCGTACGGGGAAGTAACCCTTATTTTCGCGTGGTTTGCCATCTTTAATGTCGTCCTGGCCTATGGGATGGAAACCGCATTTTTCCGGTTTTATAATACGGAACAGGATAAATCCAGGGTGGTTTCAACATCCCTGATCAGCATTTCCGCTTCCACCCTGGGGTTTGCAGTACTTGCATGGATATTCCGCGGGATGCTGGCCGAAATCCTGAATATCGATCCGCGATATATTGCCTTTGTGATCTATATCCTGGCGCTGGATGCGCTCACCATAGTCCCGTTCGCCTGGCTCCGGGCCAATGAGCAGCCTATGCGGTATGCCATGATCAAATTTGTAAACGTGGCTGTTAACCTGGGCCTGAATATCTATTTCCTGCTGCTGCTCCCCGCTCTCGCAATGGCGAATCCGGAGAGCCTGCTGAATGCAATATATATTCCCGATTTTGAGATCTCGTATATCTTTATTTCCAACCTGATAGCCAGTGGCCTGACACTTCTAATGATGGCCGGACTCTATTTCAGGGTATCCTATGTTTTCGATAAACAGTTGTGGAACAGGATGATGCGCTACGGGCTTCCGGTGATGGTTGCAGGGATCGCGTTTACGATCAATGAAGTGTTTGACAGGGTGATGCTTTCAGAACTTTTGCCCGAAGCCATTGCAAAAAGTGAGATCGGCAAGTATTCTGCCTGCTATAAACTTGCCTTGTTCATGACCCTGTTCGCAACCGCCTTCCGACTCGGTATAGAGCCCTTCTTTTTTAGCCATTCAACCTCCGTTAACCCTGAGAAGGCATATGCCCAGATAACGAATTATTTTGTAGTCCTTGGGAGCATTATCCTGTTGGCGGTGGTTGTTTATGCAGATGTCCTTAAAGTGTTATTTGTTCGGGATACGGCCTATTGGGAAGCAATGCCGGTCGTTCCGATAATAATATTGGCTAGTTTTTTCCTTGGGATCTACCACAACCTTTCTGTTTGGTATAAAGTAACGGACCGTACGCGGTTTGGGGCTTTTATCTCTCTTGTAGGCGCGTTTATAACAATACTGATCAACTATGTCTTTATTCCGGAGATAGGATACTACGCATCTGCAATAGCTACCCTGGCGGCGTATAGCTGCATGATGTTTCTTTCATACTTCTATGGCAGGATCTATTACCCCATTCCCTACAATTTCCGGAAGATCATTTTTTACCTGGTGCTCTCAATCGTGTTCTCTGCCCTTTCATTCTATGCATTTAACAGAAATTTGGTAATAGGGAGCCTGTTTCTTTTACTATTTTTAGGGATTGTTTACAAACTCGAATTCGATAAACTACGGCAAATATTTTTAAAGAGATGAAGGTCAAAATAATCAACAAGTCCGTACACCCACTACCTGCCTATGCCACTGCGGCTTCTGCCGGGCTGGATCTAAGGGCTTCTGTCGAAAAGCCCATTACGCTGCAACCCCTGCAGAGGGCACTGGTAAAAACGGGCTTATTCCTCGAAATCCCTTCCGGATATGAGGCCCAGGTAAGGCCCCGCAGCGGCCTGGCGCTAAAGCACGGGGTAACCGTCCTCAATTCCCCCGGGACCATAGATGCCGATTACAGGGGGGAAATTGGTGTCATCCTTGCCAATTTATCAGACGTGCCTTTTATTATCGAGGATGGGGAACGAATAGCGCAATTGGTAATTGCACAACACGAACGCGCGGAATGGATTGAAGGGGAGGTACTCTCAGATACGCAACGGGGGGTCGGGGGCTTTGGCAGCACCGGCGTCTGACACTCCAGGTTAACTTTCAACTTCACCGGCCGCACTAAATGCACATACGATGGGAATCAGGTTGCTTTTATTGCAAATGATCATCGGGATCTTCCTAATCCCGGGGATTAGTGGTGCCCAGGAGGAAGAAAGTGCAGCCGTTTCCCTGGAGGAATATACCGATGAGTTTCAGGAACATTTCTTTGAAGCCCTGAAACAAAAAGGTATTGAAAATTATGACAAAGCTGTGCAGCTGCTGCTTGAATGCAAGCGATTAGACGCATCGAATACCGTCATTGACCATGAGCTGGCAAAAGCTTATGGGGAAGACAAGGAATACCCGCTGGCACAGGATTATGCAGTAAAGGCTGTGGGAGCAGCCCCCGGCAACTACTGGTACCTGGAAACCCTGGTGGATATTTTAAAGCGGCAGGGGACAGATGTGGCGGCCATAAGGGAACAGCTGCCATATGACAACCAGGACCTGAAGGAGAACCTGGCCCGGGTATATTATATCCGAAAGGAATACCAGTACGCCCTGGCGGTCTTAAAAGAACTGAAAGTAACGCCCTTTTCAAAAGCCCTGGCACTCAAGATAGCGGATTCCTTACAGCTACAGGAGCCATCCCTGACCCGGGAGGCCAGTCCGAAGGAATCCACAGAACCCATAGCAAACCCTATGGATGATTACATGGCCCGGATCGCAACGCTTATATCGCGGGAGGACTTTGCCGCTTTGGAAGGAGTTGCCGCAGAGGCTGTGGAAAACTTCCCGTCAATGCCCTATTTCTATTATACATACGGTATGGCGCTGAATAAGAATGCAAAACCCGGGGAAGCTGTGGGGATACTGGAATCGGGATTGGATTATCTGGTTGAAGACAAGGAACTGGCCATCAGGTTCTATACCGAACTGGTAACTTCTTATACAGCGATGGGAAACACATCGAAGGCAAATATGTATCTTAGCAAAATAAAA
Source organism: uncultured Flavobacteriaceae bacterium (assembly GCA_963756115.1). Taxonomy (GTDB): domain Bacteria; phylum Bacteroidota; class Bacteroidia; order Flavobacteriales; family Flavobacteriaceae; genus JTS-RE37. Next base: position 731,496 of record CAVWMN010000003.1, on the reverse strand, counting down.
TCGGGTTCATAATATGGTGATGAAGAGGCGTAATTTTGGGTATAGATGGATGGCCCTGGGAGTAATGATGTTGCTTTTTACAGCTTGTAAATCAGGTAAAGTGGTAACAGCAGGAAGTATCGATACCAGGCTGGCGGCGAAAACGGTTATTAAAAACCATTACAGGAATCAGCCGGAATTCAAAACCCTCAGCGGCCGCATCAAGATAGATTACACAGATGGCGAAACTTCCCAAAGCCTGGGGGTGAGCCTTCGGATGGAAAAGGATAAAACCATATGGATGAGTGCCCCTTTGGGACTCGTTAAAGTTTTTATTACCCCTTCCAGGGTATCCTTCTACAATAAACTGCAGAATGAGTATTTCGATGGGGATTTTGACTACCTGAGCGATCTGCTTGGTACTGAACTCGATTTTGAGAAAGTGCAGAACCTGCTGCTGGGGCAAGCACTGCTTGACCTGCGGGAAGAAAGGTACGATGCTGCAGTCAGTGGGGAAACCTATGAACTCAAACCAAAGGATCCCCTTCCCCTCTATAAGATCCTGTTCCAGATTGAACCCCGGTATTTTAAAATTGCTGCCGAACAGCTGTCACAGCCATTAAAAAAGAGGCTGCTGGCCATCCGTTATAAAAATTACCAGGACGTAGCAAACCGTATTTTGCCATCGGAAATCGGGATAACCGCGATAGAACGGGAAAAACGTACGGTGATCGATATCGAATACCGCAATATGGAATTCGATAAAAACCTTAATTTTCCATATACCATACCCAATGGCTTTGAAAAAATAGTGCTCAAATAATATGCGCAACTGGTATACATACTGTATTTATTTTGTGTTTATATTGATTGGGCTGGTTACAGCGCATGTCAATGGGCAAACCAGCGAGCAAAAAACATTGGAAGCCAAACGGGAACAACTGCAGCATGAGATCGAAGAGATCAACCGGTTGCTGTTTGTTGAAAAGAAGCAGAAAGGCACGATCCTGGACCAAATGGAAGGACTAGACCAAAAAATCAATGTCCGGCAGCAACTGATCCGCGTCACAAACCAGCAATCCAACCTGTTGAACCGGCAGATCAACGCCAATATCCGGAATATTTCCAAATTAAGGGAGGATCTGGAATCCCTGAAAGCAGACTATGCCAGGATGATCCAGAAATCGTACCAGAACAGATCACAGCAGAACAGGTTGATGTTCCTCTTGTCTTCCGAAAGTTTTTTCCAGGCATTCAAGCGGTTGCAATACCTGAAGCAATACACACAGTTCCGGAAGGAACAAGGGGATCAGATCATCAAAACAACCGATGAACTTACTCAATTGAACAAGGACCTTACGGAACAGCGGAAAGTAAAGGAACGCCTGATTACACAAAATCAAAGCGTTAAGGATCAGATGCTCAATGAAATTTTGGATCAGAAGGAATTGCTTAAGACCATCAGGCAGAATGAGAGCAAATATGCCGTGGAGATCCAACAGAAGAAGAAAGAAGCCCAAAAAATAGAACAACAGATCGACCGGCTCATCCGCAGCGCCATAGCAGCATCCAATAAGGAAGCCGGAAAGACCAGCACGAATAACAGCACCTTTGTGTTAACACCCGAAGCCACCTTGGTGGCAAATAATTTTTCCGCCAACAAGGGCAAACTTATATGGCCGGTTGAAAAAGGGATCAAAAAACAGGGTTTCGGGGTATATAATGACGCCGTCTATCCCGGGATAAAGCATCAGAGCAACGGCGTGATAATTGCAACCGACAAAGGGGCGAAAGCCAGGGCTGTTTTTGAAGGGGAAGTAATTGCCATATTAGCAGTTCCCGGCGGAAATAAGGGCGTCCAGTTAAAACATGGTAATTTTATCAGTACCTATTATAACCTTTCCAACCTATATGTGAAAAAGGGGGATAAGGTTCCGGCAAAGGCAGAATTAGGTGAAATATATACCAATCGGTTTAACGGTCTGACCCAGTTAAAGTTCTACCTCTATGAGGATGCCAATCGCCTCAATCCCGAGGAGTGGATCTACAGGCTGTAAAATGGACATGCATGGATAAAATCACAGATATTTCCGGTACTTGTACTTTGTACAATGGAGTAAAAATGCCTTATCTGGGGCTGGGCGTTTACCAGTCGCACAACGGGGGGGAAGTAGAAAAAGCCATACAATGGGCTATAGAAGCCGGTTACCGGCATATTGATACCGCCGCAGCCTACCATAATGAAACGGGGGTAGGAGTTGCCGTTGCGAACGCTCCGGTTCCCCGGGAAGAACTATTCATTGTAAGTAAGGTATGGAATACAGATCAGGGCTATGACAATACGATGAAAGCTTTTGAAACCAGTCTCAACAAACTGGATCTGGAGTACCTTGATCTGTATCTTGTGCACTGGCCCGTTCCGGGTAAATACAAGGAAACCTGGCGTGCGCTGGAGCGGTTGTATGCTGAGAAAAGGGTCAGGGCGATTGGAGTCTGCAATTTCCTGCAACACCACCTGCACGACCTGTTCGGAACTGCCACCGTGATTCCCATGGTTAACCAGGTTGAGTTCCATCCCTATCTGGTTCAGCAGGAACTGCTCAGTTTCTGCAAGGCACACGCTGTCCAGTATGAAGGCTGGTCGCCTTTGATGCAGGGAACGGTTTTCGGATTGGAAAGCCTGGGTGAACTGGCCGCCCGTTACGATAAAAGCATAGCCCAGGTGGTGTTGCGGTGGGACCTGCAAAAAGGTGTTGTTACCATTCCAAAATCGGTTCATAAAGACCGTATCCGGGAGAATGCAGATTTGTTCGATTTTGAGCTGTTGCCGGAAGATATGGCATTTCTGGATTCCCTGGACAGGGGAAAGCGTTTTGGGCCGGATCCGGATAATTTCGACTTCTGAAAATAGGTATTATAAAAGCGATTAGTCCCGGGGTACCGGGGTGTCGTTCATAAACAGCGCCCGCAACTCCGTTGCCTCTTTAGGCTTCATTTTGCCCGCCAGCACAAGGCTGAGTTGTTTCCGGCGAAGGGCACCGTCAAAGCGTTCCTTTTCAAGCTGTGTTTCCGGCAGTAAAGGGGGGACCTTCGTGGGCTTTCCTGTATCATCTACGGCTACGAATGTATAGATGGCCTCATTGGCCTTAGCCCGTTCTCCGCTGACCCTGTCTTCCATCCAGACATCGATATATACTTCCATGGAGGTTGTAAAGGTCCTGGAAATTGCAGCTTCAACGGTCACTACACTCCCTAATGGGACTGAGCGGTTAAATGCCACATGGTTCACGGAAGCGGTAACGGTTATCCGGCGGCTGTGGCGCCGGGCTGCAATACTCGCCGCCCGGTCCATCCTGGCCAGCAACTCCCCGCCAAATAGATTGTTCAGCGGATTGGTCTCACTGGGGAGTACCATATCTGTCATGATAGTTCGTGATTCACTGGGGGTTTTAGCCTGCATACCTTAAATTTTAGGCAAAGATACAGCTAATAGTCAGCGTTAAAAAAGGAGGATTATTATTTGGATGACAGTAACCAGGCATCGGTAGAGACCGTACGTTTTATTTCTTTCAGGGAGCGAAGTGCTTCTTCCGGATTTTCAAAGCTGCCGTAGGTTACCTGGTGGAGGCCGTATTGATTAACCCCTAAATATACCGATTTATACCCCCTGCGCTGCAGTTGCCTGACTTTTTTATCGGCGTTTTCCTTAACCCGGAAGGCTCCGGCAATGATATGGTGAATGCCCGTATGCTTTCTTTTTATTTCCAGTTTAAGGGCAGGAAGTTCAAGGGGGCTGGCATTAAAAAATGTGGCTTCCTGGATATTGCGGGATACCAGGACCTGGGCTTCTTCCTGGGCCAGTTGCTGTTTGTTAACAGTTTCGCTATAGAACCTGTAACCTGTCAGGCCCGTGGCCAGTGCCAACAGGAAAACCGCAGCGTACTTTGCATACGGCCTCCATGGCGCTTTTTTCCGTTCTTCAGGGGTAAAGATAAAAGGGATCTTTTCTTCCAAAGCCACTACGTCCTCTTTTAAAATTTCCCGCGTTACGGGGATCGATACAAAGGTTGACAAACCAAATGAGGCAGTCAGGTAGTTTACTTTATAGGAAGGCTGGAATTGTACCTTCCCCTCCGGGTTCAGCCATAATTCCCCTATATTGTTAAGCGTTAACCGCTCCCCATCAGTAAGTTGCTTTTTCCATTTCTGGGCAGTTTCCAGGGTCTGCTGCAACATTTTCTCATACGTTACTTTTTCCGCACCGGCCATATAGGAAACCAGGAGGCCATCATTTGAAGACAGCTGTTCATTGAAAGAAATGATCTTGGAAGGAGGGTAAAAGGAATTTGTTGGCCTATGGATAACGGCTGATTTCAATTGGGTAAGGAATGCCCCAAATTCGGGTACCACCACACAGTTGAACCTGTATAGCAGTTCTTCTATATAGTTTTCGGTTTGCATACCTACAAAGATGGAAAAAAAATAAAAGCACATCAAACTCCGGGACGTAACTTTTATTAACATAATAAAATGTGTATTTTGTGAATAATTATAAAATAGGTATAAATGACTAAGGATGAGCTGGTTGCGATGCTAAGATTACAGCATACGCCTCATGTAGGGGACAAAACAGCGAAAAAGCTCATTGCGCATTGCGGCAGTCCGGAAGCCATTTTTTCCGGTAAAAGGGATCATCTGAAGAAAATTGAGGGCATCGGGCCTATGACCATCCGGGGCATTTATGATGCCGAACACCTGGAAGCTGCAGAAGCTGAATATGAATATATTTACAAAAACGAAATTGAAACCTTTGCTTTTACGGATACGCAGTACCCTTCATACCTGAAGCATTGCCCGGATGGCCCCATCCTGTTATTTCAGAAGGGGACTGTAGATCTGGCAGGGAGGAAAGTTCTCAGTGTTGTGGGAACGCGGAATATCACTGCATACGGAATGGATTTTTGTGACCGCTTCGTTGCAGATCTGGCCCCATTAGACCCTGTAATTGTAAGTGGTTTTGCCTACGGGGTCGATATCCGCATACAAAAGGCCGCCCTGAAACATGGCTTGCAGACCATTGGGTGCCTGGCCCATGGCCTGAACCAGTTATATCCCAGGACCCATCGGAAATATGCGCCTGCCATCCTAAAAAATGGGGGATTCCTCACGGAATTCTGGAGTACCAGCAATCCGGACAGGGAAAATTTCCTGAAAAGGAACCGGATCATAGCAGGTATGAGTGAGGCAACTGTAGTAATTGAATCCGCAGAACGAGGGGGCAGTCTGGTAACTGCTGATATTGCCAATAGTTATAACAGGGATGTTTTTGCGGTGCCAGGGAGGGCAGATGATACCTTCAGCCTGGGATGCAACAACCTTATCAAGCAGCAAAAGGCCCATCTGCTGACCTCAGCTGCCGACCTGGTATATCTGCTGAACTGGGATGTGGCCCCGGAGCAACGGGCACCGGTCCAGCGACAGTTATTCATTACGATGGATGAAACTGAACGGATTATTTACAATTACCTGGAACAGGAAGGGAAGCAACTTTTGGACAGTATTGCACTGGCCTGTCAAATCCCCGTCTTCAGGGCCTCCTCCACCCTGCTGAACATGGAGATGAAAGGCATTGTTAGACCCCTGCCAGGCAAGGCATTTGAGGCTATATAATTTTTAATATCCCAGTTTTACCCGTACCCTTTCCAGTACTTCCCCGGCTACCTGATGGGCCTTCGCCGCCCCGATGGCAAGGGCATTGTCCACTTCATCCGGATTAGACATATAATAGCTGAATTTGGCCCTGGCTTCACCGAACCGGTCCAGGATAAGTTCATACAGGGCTTGTTTCGCATGGCCGTATCCATAGTTGCCATTCCGGTAATTATCACGCATAGCGGCGACCTGTGAATCCGAGGCTATAACTTTATAGAGGGCAAAGACAGTATCGCCTTCGGGGTCTTTCGGCGCTTCCATTGGGGTACTGTCGGTCACAATTCCCATAATTTGTTTACGTAATTTTTTGTCCGGGAGGAAGATATCGATAAGGTTCCCTTTGCTTTTGCTCATTTTTTCACCATCCGTTCCGGGGATATACATCGATTCCTCCTGGACATTAGCCTCCGGGATTACAAAGGTCTCCCCCAATTGCGCATGGAAACGGGAAGCCACGTCCCGGGTCATTTCCAAATGCTGCAGTTGATCTTTTCCCACGGGGACGATATTTGCATCATATAACAGGATGTCCGCGGCCATCAGCATAGGGTATGCAAACAAGCCTGCGTTGACATCCTCCAGCCGGTCTGCCTTATCTTTAAAGGAGTGGGCGAGTGTCAGCCTTTGATAGGGGAAAAAACAACTGAGGTACCATGCAAGCTCGGTTACCTGGGGAACATCGCTTTGCCGGTAAAAAACAGTCTTCTCAATATCCAGCCCAAATGCCAGCCAGGCAGCGGCAGTAGCATAGGTATTCTCGCGCAACTGGCTGCCGTTTTTGATTTGCGTGAGGGAATGCATATCGGCTATGAAGAGAAAGGATTCATTAGCCGGGTCGTTGGCCATCTCCATGGCAGGGATAATAGCCCCTAAAATATTGCCCAGGTGTGGAGTACCTGTACTTTGAATCCCTGTTAAAATTCTGGCCATCTTTTTTTATCGGCAAATTTAATGATACGGGAATTAAAAATGAGGTTTGGCCGCTATTTAATAATTGTGGATACCGGAAGGTATAGTGTCATCCACCAGGCCTTTTTATACCACAGCCTGATTGTGCGGGGAATGATCCACAAAAAATTCTACTTTTGAAACCATGGTTTCCCTATTCAAGAAAATAAGTCTGATCCTATACCGTGTCTGGTTCTATGTATTGGTGACGGTCCCCATATTGATTTTTTTCCCGCTGCTGCTTTTCTTTACTTTTTCAGAAAGATGGTACCCCCAGTTTTTTTGGATGGCAAGAAATTTATGGGCTGCACCAATCCTCTATGGAATGGGTTGTCCTCCCTGGATAACCTGGCAGGAGCGCATGGTAAAAGGCCAAAGTTATATGCTGGTGGCCAACCACACGAGCATGTTGGATATTATGTTGATGCTCAGAGTTAGCAGGAACCCCTTTGTTTTTGTAGGTAAAAAGGAACTCGCCAAAATTCCACTCTTCGGGTTTTTTTATAAAAGGGTTTGTATCATGGTAGACAGGGAGGATACAAAAAGCAGGACCGGGGTGTACCGCAGGGCACAACGCAGGCTGAACCAGGGTCTCAGCATCTGCATATTTCCCGAGGGTGGGGTGCCGGAAGAAACGGTACTGCTTGATGAATTCAAGGATGGTGCATTTAAGATGGCAATTGCTCATGGAATACCAGTAGTACCCATAACTTTTTATGACAACAAAGCCCGGTTTCCTTTCACCTTTTTTAAAGGGAAACCCGGGATTACGCGGGTAAAGGTGCATTCTTTTTTTGATACATCCCGTGCAGACAAAGTTCAAAAAATCCGGCTTCGGCATGCAGTCCGGGAAGTGATACTCTCCGAACTTACAGCAGGCCCGTTCTCAGCGAAAATTTAAACGCCCCGCATAAGCTATGCGGGGCGTTCAGGTGTTAAAGCAATTGCAATAACCAACCTAACCAACATTGTCATTTCCCTGGCATGTCCGTGCCTAAAATTTAAAATTAAGACCGCTGTAAACACCTATGGAAAACGGCTCAAAATTACCCGAGGAATCTGAAAAGGTATTTAATTGGTATTTGAACACCGGTTCCAGGTTCAATTGTATTTTCTGTGACAGCTGGTAATTTATTCCAAAGCCCACATTCGTGCTGAAATTAACCGTATTGATATTGTTGGCTTCCCCTATTTGGGTTGCCCCGTTACCGGATTGAAGGGTGACCATATTATCAACCAGGAACAGCGAACTCACGCCCCCGATCAGGTTGATGCCCACTTTGGTGTCCAGCAAGGCATAATTAACCTCCAGGGGTACCTCCAGATACCCGAATTGCTGTACCATCCGGCCATTTTGCGAGGGTTCGGGTCCGGCAACTTCCCTGGAATTGTTTGCGATTACATCCGGGGTCCCTTCCGTGGTAGAAAGGCTCTGGACCACCAGGTTCTTGGAAGCCAGGGCATAATCTATATTGGTCAGTTGTAACTGCGTCGAAGCGGCCAGGGAGGAGGTAAACTGGATGTCATTCGTGTCATAACCATATTCTACTTTGTTCACTCCGGACCGCACACTTATTTTTGGCGATACTTCATAGGCTACGGACAACCCATAACTTAAATTGACGTTTCCGGTTTTGGAATTCGACACAAAGTTTGGATGGATGGGGGACCCCTCTCCGAAGGAATTAAAATAAACCGGGGCAACCCGGGCTCCAACAGACCATTTATGGTCGGTTGCGGCTATCTCTTCCTCTTCCTGTTCCGCCGCTGCTATCTCGTCGAAAATAGATTTCTTCCCTGCAGTTTCCCCTTCCTCAGCATCATTCGGGGCAGCTTCTGCCCCTGCTATCGCCTCCTGGGCATCTTCCAGCTCCCTGGACCTGTTCAATTCCCCATCAGCTGCAGCAGCATCCTTATCCTTGGTGGCAACGCCCTGTTCAACCCGGGCTATTCCATCCCGTGCTTCCTCCGATATAGTTCGTTCCTGGCTGCGGACGCCCCTGGAAGCCGTATCTTTTTGGATCCTGTTTTCTGTAATTTGAGATGCTCCTTTGCTGGGGTCCTTTCCCGGTTGAGGGTAGTTTCCCTTTTGCGCAACTGAATTGCCTGAGTTAACATCTTTGTTGACCACGGCTTTACGCTCATCTGCTGCAGATCCGGTATCCCCGTCCCTGGCAGAAATACCATTCGCTTCCCGGTCGTTCGCGGTACCGGGCTTAATTGTGTCGGCGGGATTGTCCGAAGCAGCCGGATTAGCAGGCTGGTCGGTATCTGTAATTAGTATAGTGGATCCATCAGGCTCGCCAAATGGGTTGACAACGAGGAAAAGGATGGCGATCAGTGCGGCTACCCCTGCCAATTTCCACCAAAGGGGTACCGCGCGCCTTTTTTTCTGCTGATCCAGGGAATGTGCTATGGATCCCCAGACCTTTTCATCCGGGACTTCCTTAAAGTCCTTGAATTTCTCCTGGAACAGATCGTCCAAATTATTTTTGTCCATGTGTATAGTTTTAGGCTATATTGATGTTGTCTCTCCTGATCCTTTCCTTAAGGATAGCCCTTGCCCTGGCAAGGTTGGATTTTGATGTCCCGGGTGATGTACCCATTTGTTCCCCAATTTCCTTATGGGTATAGCCATCCAGCACGTACATATTGAAGGTAATCCGGTACTTGTTGGGCAATTCCTGAATGTACCGGAGCAATGTCTGCAGGGGGATGTCTGCAAAACCAGATCCCTCGTCGGTTTCTTCTTCATAATTTTCTGTCACCACATTCAGGTATTCCTGTTTCCGGTATTTCTGGAGTACGGTATTCACTGTTATGCGCTTGATCCACCCTTCAAAAGACCCTTTGAACTGAAACTGGTCGATTTTATCATATATGGTCATGAAACTATCATGAAGGTTATCTTCAGCCTCAGTTTTGTTGCGTGAATATTTCAGGCATACCCCAAACAAAATACGGGAATACTCCCTGTACAAATGTTCCTGCGCCTTTCTATCCCCTCTTTTACAATTATGTATGAGTTCTTCCAGACTCAAAATGTTGGCTAGATTAATTTGTAAAATGAGGTAATTCCGTTACTCTACAGGTACCTCGATCTCAAAATACTGTGCATTCCCCTGCTCATCCTCCCCGTTCCAGAACCGAAATACATACGTTTGGTTATACAGGCAGACAAAGCTAAAAGTGGATTGCTTTTCCACCACCTCCGCCGTGCAGTCCGGTTGTTCCAACTGCGTACCAATGGCTACCACGTTACGGATGGAATCATTGGATTTAGTGACATCAAAACCTTCGAAAAAACTACAGTTGTTGGGAAGCTCGTAGGTTACGGCAACCTGGTAGGTTTCATTCAGGCTGAATGATTCCGGGAGATCGGCCGCCACGATCTTAAGAGGTACAAAGTGGAATTTGGTTCCGTTGTCATCCAGACTGCAGGATGCCAGGGAAATGGTAATTAAACCAAGCAGTATTACTAACGCTTTCTTCATAGATTACTCATCTTTAATGTGTACTAAAGATGATGCCGGGCGGGAAAGGTTGCTTTAAAAACCAGGAAATCCGATCCTGCTGCCCGGACGGCGCTATCTTTTACCTGGCAACAGATGCAATGGCTTCCTTGATCTTTCCTTCCAGCTCTTCCAGTAGTTCCGGGTTATCCTTTAACAGATCTTTTACCGCGTCCCTGCCCTGTCCTAATTTTATATCGCCATAACTAAACCACGAACCACTTTTTTTGATGATTTCGAACTCCACACCCAGGTCCAGGATCTCGCCAATTTTGGAAATACCTTCCCCGTACATGATATCGAATTCAGCCATTTTAAAGGGAGGTGCTACTTTATTCTTTACAACCTTAACCCTGGTTTTGTTACCCTGGACAGCGCCGTCCGTATCCTTTATCTGTGTGGAACGTCTAATATCAAGTCGAACGGATGCATAGAATTTAAGGGCGTTGCCCCCGGTGGTCGTTTCCGGATTTCCAAACATCACCCCGATTTTTTCGCGGAGTTGGTTGATAAAAATTACCGTACAGTGGGTTTTGCTGATAGAGCCGGTCAATTTCCGCAACGCCTGGGACATCAAGCGGGCATGGAGTCCCATCTTGGAATCCCCCATTTCCCCTTCTATCTCACTTTTAGGGGTAAGGGCAGCAACCGAATCGATAATAACGATATCGATGGCGCCGGAGCGAATTAAGTTATCTGTGATTTCCAATGCCTGTTCCCCGTTATCGGGTTGGGATATGATGAGATTGTCAATGTCTACCCCGAGTTTTTGGGCATAAAAGCGGTCAAAGGCGTGCTCCGCATCAATAAAAGCTGCGATACCACCGTTTTTCTGAGCCTCTGCTATCGCATGCAGCGTTAATGTTGTCTTTCCCGAGGATTCCGGGCCATAGATTTCAATGACCCGCCCGCGGGGGTAACCCCCCACACCAAGTGCTATATCTAATCCCAGGGAGCCTGAAGAAATTACTTCCACATCAGCGACCACTGCATCACCCATTTTCATTACAGCCCCTTTCCCATAAGTTTTATCAAGCTTATCCAGCGTGAGTTTAAGGGCTTTCAACTTGGCTTCTTTTTCGCTACTGACTTTCTCCATTTTGATTATGTTAGGGCAGCTAAATTACCATTTCTTTTTGCATATCACAATGTCCGAAGCAACCTTTTTGACTTTCCTGCATCCTAGGGGTAAGTGTTCGTACTGAAGCACAAAATACGCCCATTGTTAAGGTTGCTAATGGGAACTGAAGGCCACTGAAACACGAAGATTCTATGAAAAAGAAAGTATAGCAGAAGTGGTCTGCAGAGAACCCCGGGTAAAGCCCGGGGTTTTTTTGTACCCCATCTTTCTTGCCATTACCGCGCAGTCAGCAGGAGTTTCCGGTACTTTACAGAAACAGGTTTCCCCACGGATCATATTGGCTTTCCGGGGCATTATTGCTATTTTTGCAACTTGTATTTTACGATGAACTTAATAATTGGTATAGCATGCAACTGTACAATACATTAAGCGCGAAGGAAAGGGAAGCCCTCATTGAAGCTGCAGGGCAGGATCGATTGACCATCTCTTTTTACGCCTATGCATATATTGCAAACCTGCAAATTTTCAGGAACCACCTGTTCATTCACTGGAATGAGCTCGATGTGCTGGGCAGGATCTATGTGGCACACGAAGGCATAAATGCGCAGTTATCCGTTCCTGCCATCCATTTCGAAGCCTTTAAGGATCATTTAGACAGCATTACTTTCCTGGAGCAGGTGCGCCTCAATATCGCTGTGGAACATTCCAATACATCATTCCTGAAACTCAAGGTGAAGATCCGCGACAAAATTGTTGCCGATGGCCTTAATGATGCCACTTTTGATGTCACGGACAAAGGAATCCATGTAAACGCTGCCGAGTTCAACCGGCTGCTGGAGGATCCTGATACCATTGTGGTGGATATGCGCAACCATTACGAAAGCGAAATAGGACACTTTAATAATGCCATAACCCCGGATGTTGATACCTTCCGGGAGTCACTGGATATCATTGAAAAAGACCTGGCAACCCACAAGGAAGATAAAAACCTGGTCATGTATTGCACGGGGGGGATCCGCTGCGAAAAGGCAAGCGCATATTACAAGCATAAAGGCTTTAAAAGGGTATTCCAACTGGAAGGGGGTATCATCGACTATGTCAGGCAGGTTAAGGAACAAGCCTTGGAGAATAAGTTCCTGGGCAAAAATTTTGTATTTGACCACCGCCGGGGAGAGCGTATTTCCGAAGATATCATATCCCATTGCCACCAGTGTGGCGTTCCCTGTGATTCCCATGTAAACTGTGCCAACGAGGCGTGCCATTTGCTGTTCATACAGTGTGATACCTGTGCGCAGAAGATGGACAACTGCTGTTCTGATGCCTGTAAAGACATCGCGGCCCTTCCGTATGAGGAGCAGAAAAAGCTCAGGAAAGGCAGGGAAATCAGCAATAAAATATTCAAGAAAGGCCGTTCTGATGTCCTTCCGTTTAAAAAGTAGTACCGCTCTCAGAAACTGCTGATTGCTAATGCGGGGGTGGGGAAATAACAGATCACCCCTGCACAACGAAGAGCTTCTTCATTTCCAGCACAAATTGTGTTATCTTTACGGTTAAATTGAATATGAACCTAAACTGGCTAAAAGGCCCTCCTTTTTGCCGGTTCAAGATATAAAGTATGGGTTGTAACAGTTGTTCAACCGGTAAGGAAGGACAGCCAAGGGGATGCAAGAACAACGGGACTTGCGGAACGGATGGCTGTAATAAATTGACCGTGTTCGACTGGCTTTCCAACATGTCGCTGCCCAACGGTCAGAAGCCGTTTGATTGCGTGGAAGTCCGGTTTAAAAATAGCAGGAAGGAATTTTTCAGGAATCCTGAAGGAATCTCCCTGGCCATCGGGGACGTCGTAGCTACACAGGCTAAGGCCGGCCATGATATCGGGATGGTAACTCTGGTCGGGGAGTTGGTGAAAGTCCAGATGAAAAAGAAAAAGGAAGATCCGGAAAATCCTGAACTGCCTAAGATATACAGAAAAGCGAGCCAGAAAGATATTGATAAATGGCAACGATGCCGTGATAAGGAGGAAGAAATAAAGAAAAGGGCCCGGGAGATCGCAATTTTACTCCGCCTTCAAATGAAGATCTCCGATGTGGAATTTCAGGGCGATGGTTCCAAGGCCACGTTTTACTATACCGCAGAAGAACGCGTTGATTTCAGGCAGTTGATAAAGGATATGGCCAAGGCCTTTGCCATTCGTATAGAAATGAGGCAGATCGGTTACCGGCAGGAGGCACAGCGCCTGGGCGGTATTGGCTCCTGCGGCAGGGAATTGTGCTGCTCAACCTGGCTTTCTGATTTCAGGTCTGTTAGTACAGCAGCTGCCCGGTATCAGCAACTTTCCCTGAACCCACAAAAATTGGCCGGACAATGCGGGAAACTCAAGTGTTGCCTTAATTATGAACTGGATGTGTACATGGATGCACTGATTGACTTTCCTGCACAGGATACCAAGGTGCTTACCGAAAAAGGAGTGGCGTATTGTCAGAAAACCGACATTTTCAAAGGGATACTTTGGTTTTCCTATAAGGATGATCCTGCCAATTGGCATGTGCTCAAAAAGCAGCAGGTACAGGAGATACTCGAAAAAAACAAGCAGAATATCAAAGTTGCAAGCCTTGAGGAATATGCTGCTGATAATGTAACAGAAGAAGCTTTGGTTTTTGAAAACGTTGTCGGGCAGGACAGCCTGACGCGCTTTGACAGACCCCATTCCAAATCGAGGGGTAAAAAAAACAAATCAAGGAAAAAGCGGAACCCCAAAAAAAGACCTTCCCGAAATGCTTAAAAAGTTCTGTATAGGCCTGGCCCTCACTGCGGCTTTTTCCTGTTCGGATACCCTGGTCGTATCACAGTACCAAACAGTAGATGCCGGAAAATGGGAGGCGGATCACCCCATGGAATTCACCTTTTCAGAGATTGATACACTGAGTCGTTATGATATGTTCATCCACATCAGGAATGATAATTCCTACCCCTACAGCAATCTCTTTTTGATCGCAGAGTTGGGTTTGCCGGGAGGACAGACCACACGGGATACCCTGGAATACGAAATGGCACTGCCTACAGGTGAATGGTTGGGAAAAGGGTATGGCAGTATCAAAGAAAATAAGCTCTGGTATAAGGAAAACATAGTTTTCCCCGTTAATGGAATATACACCCTGCAAATCACCCATGCTATGCGGAAAAATGGCACTTCAGATGGCATACAGGAATTACAGGGAATCACGGATGTTGGTTTTGAAATTGAAAAGAGCAAGTAGGTATGGCCAAAAAAAAGAAACCCGATAATTTTTATGCGTTCATCAAATGGTTTTGGATACTGTTTGCGGCAGGTATCTTCGCAATACTGCTGATCTTCCTGTTGGCTGCCTGGGGTGCCTTTGGTGAAATGCCCACCTTTGAACGCCTGGAAAACCCGCAAACCAACCTGGCTACGGAGATCATCTCATCAGATGGCCATACACTGGGCAAATTTTATCTGGATGACAACCGGACGCCTGTAGCCTATAAGGACCTTCCTGAAAACCTGGTGCATGCCCTTGTCGCTACGGAAGATGCCCGCTACTTCAATCATTCAGGGGTAGATGCACGAGGCACATTACGGGCACTTTTCTTCCTGGGCCAGCGCGGTGGCGCCAGTACCATCTCCCAGCAACTGGCCAGGCAATTGTTTGTAGGGATCCGGTCCAAAAATAAATTCCAGGCCCTTACACAAAAGATTAAGGAATGGGTTATCGCTACCCGGCTGGAACGCAATTATACCAAAGAGGAGATCATAGCTATGTATATGAATATCTATGATTTCGGATATAACGCGGATGGTATTCGGTCTGCTTCCCGTATCTATTTTGGCAAAGAGCCGAATGCCCTGAAAACGGAAGAATCTGCAGTCCTGGTGGGCATGTTGAAAAATTCTTCCCTCTACAATCCGATCCGGCGGGAAGAACTGGTACGCGACCGAAGGAATACCGTATTGTCCCAGATGGAGAAATACGATTTCCTCAGTGAGGAGGAACGGGATTCCCTCCAGGCACTTAAAATGGATATCAACTTCAGCCCGGAAAACCACCGGGAAGGGTTAGCCACCTATTTCAGGATGTACCTGCAGGGGTTTATGAACCGGTGGATCGCCAAAAACCCCAAACCTGCCCTGAAAGGGGAACGGGATCGGTGGAACCTCTATCTGGATGGCCTTAAGATTTATACCACAATTGATTACCGCATGCAGAAAAACGCGGAGCTGGCGGTATCGGAGCATATGAAGAACCTTCAAAAGGAATTTTTTCACCAGAATACCCCGGACCGCAATAGTACTACGCCTTTCCTGGAACTGGAGCCGGAGGAAATAGACAGGATCATGGAACGGGCCATGAAGAGCTCGCACCGCTGGAAGACCATGAAAGCCAATGGCGCCTCCGAGAAGGACATACGGGAATCCTTTACAAAAGAAACTGAAATGACCGTTTTCGACTGGAATAGCGAGATCCAGGAAAAAGATACCGTGATGACACCGCTGGATTCTATCAGGTATTACAAGACCTTTTTACGGGCCGCCATGATGTCCATGGAGCCCCAGACGGGCCATGTAAAGGCCTGGGTAGGGGGGCTTAATTACAAACATTTCCAATATGACCATGTGTTCCAGGGGGCACGGCAGGCCGGATCTACCTTTAAACCCTTTGTATATGCCGCAGCCATTGACCAGTTGCGGTATTCGCCCTGCGACTCCCTCCCGGACAGCCAGTATTGTATCGAGGCGGGTAAACACGGAAATCCCGAACCATGGTGCCCTAAAAACGCCGACGGAAAATATTCCGGCAGGAATTATACCCTGAAGGAGGCCCTTGCAAATTCCATCAATACGGTAACAGCCCAATTGATTGACCGCGTTGGCCCCAAGGCTGTGGTCTCCATTGTCCGGAACCTCGGGATGGACGGGGATATCCCTGAAGTCCCATCCATTGCCCTAGGGACGCCGGAGATCAATGTCTATGAAATGGTAGGGGCCTATGGAACATTTGTCAACCAGGGGGTATATGTAAAACCTGTTATGGTTACACGGATCGAAGATAAGAACGGTACCGTATTGTTTGAATATGTACCCGAGACCAAAGACGTGCTCAGCAAAGATGTGGCCTATGCAATGATCAACCTCATGGAAGGGGTTACGGAAGGCGGATCGGGGACACGATTGCGTCATAATTATAAAAAGAATGCCACGGAATACAAAGAGGTGATGACCGGGTACCCCTACGAATTTACCAATCCCATCGCCGGGAAGACCGGGACTACACAAAACCAAAGCGATGGCTGGTTCATGGGGATGGTCCCCAACCTGGTTACAGGTGTGTGGGTAGGAGGAGATGACAGGGCCACCCATTTCCGGACCATCACCTATGGTCAGGGTGCGACCATGGCACTCCCTATCTGGGCACTCTATATGAAACGCAATTATGCAGAGAAGGATCTTGGAATTTCAGATGAAGAGTTTCCTGTCCCTGAAGATCTGTCCATCAATGTGGATTGTACCAAGATTGTCCAGGAAGTCCAGGATGATAATGACCTGAGCGATGACCTGGATGACCTTGATTTCTAGAGTAGGTATTGTTTCAGGCTTTAGTTTGAAATGCATCAGAATTAATCCCGCTTTTAAGCGGGTTTTTTTATTAATAACTGTATTTTTAGAACGGGAAGGAGAATGAGAAACCTGGACTGACAAAGATGATACGAAAAACGGTAGCGGATGTAAAACAGGCCCTGGATGGGGTAACAGATGGAATGACCTTCATGCTGGGGGGGTTTGGATTATGCGGAATCCCGGAAAATGCAATTGCTGAACTGGTGCGTCTCGGTATTAAGGATATTACCTGTATCAGCAATAATGCGGGAGTGGATGATTTTGGCCTCGGATTATTGTTGCAAAAGCGTCAGATCCGTAAAATGATCTCTTCCTATGTAGGGGAAAATTATGAATTTGAGCGGCAGATGCTGAGCGGTGAACTGGAGGTGGAACTAACCCCCCAGGGAACGCTAGCGGAAAAATGCAGGGCGGCCCAGGCAGGTTTCCCGGCAATCTACACCCCGGCAGGTTATGGTACAGAGGTAGCCGAAGGAAAGGAAACCCGGGAATTCAACGGTAAAATGTACGTACTGGAAGAAGCTTTTAAGGCAGATTTTGCATTTGTAAAGGCCTGGAAGGGCGATGAAGCCGGCAACCTGATCTTCAAAGGAACAGCCAGAAATTTCAATCCGTGCATGTGCGGGGCGGCAACCGTAACCGTGGCTGAAGTGGAAGAACTAGTGCCTGCCGGGGGCCTGGACCCCAATGAAATCCATATCCCCGGAATTTTTGTACAACGCATCTTCCAGGGTCAGGACTATGAAAAAAGGATTGAACAACTCACGGTAAGGAAACGCAGGTAAAATCAGCTAATAAACACTATGCTCGATAAAAATGGAATTGCAAAGCGTATCGCCCGGGAGGTCCGGGATGGGTATTATGTAAACCTCGGGATAGGGATACCTACACTGGTAGCCAATTATGTTCGCGAAGATATCAGTGTGGAGTTCCAGAGTGAGAACGGGGTACTGGGTATGGGCCCTTTTCCCTATGAAGGGGAAGCGGATGCAGACCTTATCAATGCCGGCAAGCAGACCATAACCACCCTGCCGGGAGCCTCCTTCTTTGATTCGGCCACCAGTTTCGGGATGATACGGGGCCGGCATGTGGACCTGACAATTCTGGGAGCCATGGAAGTCGCTGAAAACGGGGATATCGCCAATTGGAAGATTCCCGGAAAAATGGTCAAAGGAATGGGCGGGGCAATGGACCTTGTGGCCTCGGCAGAAAATATCATTGTGGCCATGATGCATACCAATAAGGCCGGCGAATCCAAATTGCTTCGGAAGTGTTCCCTGCCCCTGACGGGGGTACAGTGCGTAAAGAAAATCGTTACCAACCTGGCCGTTTTGGAAGTAACCTCCCAGGGGTTCCGATTGCTGGAAAGGGCTCCGGGGGTTTCTACAGAGGAAATTAAACATGCCACGGAAGGCACTTTGGTGATCGAGGGTGAAATCCCTGAAATGGAATTATAGGGATTGGCATTGTTGCATTTTATGGGGTATTTTTCGAAGCCCCGGCTTTTCACAACATTTTGTACAGGCTTCACAACAATAATTCAGGGATCTGGTAATTTGACGCTATATTTAACTATTAATTAAAAGTTACCCCCTCCCGATTACCATCAGGAATGACTTTTACAAACCTACTTAGCTATGGAAGCCCAAATTAACCACAGACCTGCCGAAAAAGAAGTCCAGGTGTATCACAACGACTTTTACAGCGGGATCGTAATGCTTGCAAGAAAACTATTCATGCTGTAACGATCCGGAGCAGATTATTAAAAGGAGCAGGACTAATATCCTGCTCCTTTTTTTATTTTAGCCTATATTTTAATGTATATGCTACGGAAAATTCACAAATGTGGACCGCAACACCTTACGGAACTTACCAGGATTTCCAGGCAGACATTTATCGACGCCTTTGAGGCACTGAATGACCCAGCCGATTTTGAACACTACCTCAATACCTCCCTGAGCAAAGAAAAGATCGCCCGGGAGCTTCGCAATCCTGACACTTCATTTTTTTTCGTTACCGAGGGGGGAGCGGTTGTTGCCTATTTCAAACTCAACGAAAATGATGCGCAGACTGACCTGAAGGAAGCGGAAGGAATTGAATTGGAAAGAATTTACGTCTTGTCTGAATTCCAGGGCCGGAAAATCGGCGAATGGATCATATCCGAAATCTTGAAAATGGACAGGGTGATTAAGAAATCCTATATCTGGCTGGGGGTTTGGGAGGAAAATGCAGCGGCGATCCGTTTTTACGAAAGGCTGGGATTTGCCAAATTTGCAATGCACCCATATTATATCGGCAAGGACCGGCAAATGGACTGGCTCATGAAAATGAATTTACCTACCTTGGAATCCTAAAACATCGCCGATGACCACACGCTTATACTTTGCGTTGCTGTCTGTTTTTTGCAGCAACCTTGTCTTCTCACAAGAACCCTATTATTTCCCGGAAAAGAATGTGGAATGGGCCCGGAAGTCCCCCGCGGAAGTTTCCGTGGACGCAGCGAAACTGGAGACAGCTGTCAGCTTCGCCATTGAAAATGAATACTCCGGATTGCGTGATTTGCGAATTGCCATCCTTAAAGGGTTTGAGCGCGAGCCTTATCATGAGATTTTGGGTCCCACCAAAAAACGGGGCGGGCCGGCCGGACTCGTACTGAAAAATGGTTATGTGATCCATTCATGGGGAGATGTACAGCGGGTTGATATGACCTTTAGCGTTACCAAAAGCTTTTTATCCACCGTCGCGGGCCTGGCCGTGGATAAAGGTTTAATTGCCTCCACGGAGGATAAGGTGGCAACCTATATTTGGGATGGGACCTTTGAGGGGGGGCACAACAGCCGGATCAGCTGGGCCCATCTGTTACAACAGAATTCGGATTGGTCCGGGGAGATCTGGGGCGGTCAGGATTGGGCAGACAGGCCACCCAATGAGGGGGGGCTGGATGAATGGAAGAACAGGGAGCTCCATGAACCCGGTACCGTTATGGAGTATAATGATGTCCGGGTCAATGTCCTGGCATATGCCCTGACCCATGTTTGGCGTAAGCCTTTGCCGCTTGTCCTGAAAGAACATATCATGGATAAAATAGGGGCTTCATCCACCTGGAGATGGTATGGTTATGACCACGCCTGGACTGAAATCGATGGGTTGCAGATGAAATCTGTGACTGGGGGAGGCCATTCAGGCGCCGGCCTGTTTATCAATACAGAGGATATGGCCCGCTTCGGGTTGCTTTTCCTCAATTCGGGGAAATGGAAATCAGAACAACTGATCAGTGAGCAATGGATACGCAACGCGGTGACCCCATCCGTACCTAATAAGAGCTATGGGTATATGTGGTGGTTGAATACGAAAGGAGAGGAACATATGGAAGGTCTGCCCGAAGAACTTTATTACGCTGCCGGCTTTGGGGGAAATTTTATAGTGGTTGACAAGGTTCATGACCTCGTGGTGGTAACCCGCTGGTTGGAGCCGTCAAAGATAGGGGAGTTCCTTGGATTAATTCAGGCTTCTATGCGCTAAACAGCACATAAGATATCAGCTGCCCTTTCGAGGGTTTCGGTGGTTTTCGCAAAGCAGAAACGCAACTGCTTATTGTCCTGGCCTCCCACATTGAATACGGAGATAGGGATACTGGCCAGGCCTTTTTCCATGGTAAGCTTCCGGGCTAGCTCCACATCCCCCTCTTCTGTTATCCCGGCATAGTCCAGTAACTGGAAATAAGTGCCCTCTGCGGGGATAAAGGAAAACCTCGAGGAGGCAATCCGGGATAAAAACAGATCGCGTTTATCCTGGTAAAATTGGTTCAGGCCCAGGTAGTGCTGCGGGTCCTTAAGGTATTCAGCTAATGCCTTCTGAACGGGGTGATTTACACAGAATACATTGAATTCGTGTATTTTACGGAATTCCTTCATAAGGGCCGCAGCTGCCACACAATACCCCATTTTCCAGCCTGTGCTGTGAAATGTTTTTCCAAAGGAAGCGCAGACAAAGCTACGGGAGGCAAGCCCGGGAAACCGGGAGGCACTTTCATGCTGTCTTCCGTCAAATACAATGTGCTCATATACCTCATCGCTCAGGAGTATACTATCTGTGTCGCTTAGTAAAGCCTGTAGCTGCAGCATGTCGGCCTTTGAGAATACGGTCCCACTTGGATTATGTGGGGTATTGATTATGACCATTTTGGTTTTCTGCGTCAGTTTGCCTTTAAAATCTTCCCAGTTTATTTTAAAACCGCTGCCTTCCAATTGCAGGAACACAGGGATCCCGCCGTTGGCACGGATAGCCGGTTCATAGCAATCATAGGCCGGTTTGAAAACAATCACTTCATCACCTGGCCATATAAAAGCCGTTATGATGGTAAAAATAGCCTGCGTGGCCCCAACCGTGATGGTAACCTCGGTTTCCGGATCGTAGCTGGCACCATGTAGCGAACTTATTTTATCTGAAATCACTTCACGGAGGGAATAGATACCGGCCATAGGGGCGTATTGGTTATACCCTTCCTGCATGGCTTTGGTTACGAGGTCCATCAAAACAGCATCCGGCTGGAAATTGGGGAAGCCCTGGGAGAGGTTCAGCGCATTGTGCTCGCTGGCCAACCCGCTCATGATGGAAAATATGGAAGTGGGAAGGTTAGGGAGTTTGGACGAAATCGATCGTATACTTGCTGCCATAGGAATAGTTTGTTCCTATAAAAATACGGAAATAACCCTGGGAGTTGGCAGGGTAAAGAAAACTGGAAATTTGAGCTCCCTGATTTCTAACCCTTCATTTTGGCCCCCATATATTCCCTGTTCATCCGGGCGATGTTTTCCAGGGAGATGCCTTTGGGACATTCCACCTCACAGGCTCCGGTGTTGGTACAGTTCCCAAATCCTTCCAGGTCCATCTGGCGCACCATATTCTTGACCCTTTCCGTGGCTTCCACCCTTCCCTGTGGGAGCAACGCAAACTGGGAAATTTTAGCTGAGGTGAACAACATGGCACTGGCATTTTTACAGGCGGCTACACAGGCCCCACAACCAATGCAGGTTGCGGAATCCATAGCCTTGTCTGCATCATGTTTATCTATGGGGATGGCATTTGCGTCAACGGTATTGCCTGATGTATTTACGGAAATATAACCGCCGGCCTGCTGGATCCGGTCAAAGGAACTGCGATCAACAACAAGGTCTTTGATCACGGGGAAGGCAGTTGCCCGGAAAGGCTCAATGACAATGGTATCCCCGTCGGCAAACCGCCTCATATGGAGCTGGCAGGTAGCAACCAGCCTGTCCGGTCCGTGAGGCTCCCCGTTGATTTGTAGGGAACAGGACCCACAGATCCCCTCGCGGCAATCATGGTCAAATTCCACCGGTTCATCACCTTTGTTGATCAGGTCTTCATTCAGTACGTCCATCATTTCCAGGAAGGACATATCTCCATCGATATCCCTGATAGGGTACTCAACCATGGCCCCTTTGGTGCGGGCGTCTTTCTGACGCCATATTTTGAGGTTAAATTTCATACTGTATTATATATTTTTTGTGGTCTGCGGAGATCCTAAAGCAAGTCCTGTCATTATTTATAGGACCTTGTCTTGAGTTCTATATTTTCATAGATCAGGTGCTCCTTATGCAAAATGGCATCTTTCGGCTGCCCCTTGTATTCCCAGGCTGCAACATATTTAAAATTTTCGTCATCCCGGAGGGCTTCCCCGTCCGGGGTCTGGTATTCTTCCCGGAAATGTCCGCCACAGGATTCATTCCTATGCAGCGCATCTTTTGCAAACAATTCCCCAAGCTCCAGGAAATCTGCCACCCGGCCTGCTTTTTCCAGTTCCTGGTTCATTGTATTCAACTCGCCCGGGATCCTGACATTTTCCCAGAAATCTGCCCTCAGGACAGCGATCTCTTCAATGGCATCCTGGAGATTGCCGGCATTCCGGGCCATCCCGCATTTGTTCCACATGATCTTACCCAGCCTTTTATGATAGTAATCCACAGAATGTTCTCCCTTTGCACCCATCAGTTTTTCCAAACGCTCCTTCACACTGGCTTCGGCTGCATCAAACGCTGCGGAATCCGTGGGAATCTTCCCGGTCCGGATATCATGGGAGAGATAGTCCCCAATTGTATAGGGGAGTACAAAATACCCGTCAGCAAGTCCCTGCATCAGTGCGGAAGCACCAAGCCGGTTTGCCCCGTGGTCGCTGAAATTGGCTTCGCCGATACAGTAGCAACCCGGGATGGTGGTTTGGAGGTTATAATCCACCCAGAGTCCGCCCATGGTATAGTGCACGGCCGGGTAGATCATCATCGGGGTATTATAGGGGTCTTCGTCTACAATTTTTTCATACATCTGGAAGAGGTTTCCGTATTTTTCGGAAATCACTTTTTCCCCAAGTTCACGGATCGTTTCAGCAGCTGCATCTTTCTGGCCAGCTATCATGGCCTGTTCCTTTCCGTACCGTTCTATGGCTGAGGCAAAATCCAGGAATACCGCTTCGCCCGTCTTATTGACCCCAAAACCGGCGTCACATCGTTCTTTCGCAGCCCGGGACGCTACATCGCGGGGTACCAGGTTACCAAAGGCGGGGTACCTTCGTTCCAGGTAGTAGTCCCGTTCCTCTTCGATCAACTGTACCGGTTTTAACCTTCCTTCCCGGATTGCCTGTGCATCTTCCAGTCGCTTGGGCACCCATATCCTGCCATCGTTCCTAAGGGATTCAGACATGAGGGTCAGTTTGGACTGGTGTTCCCCCGAAACGGGGATACAGGTTGGGTGGATCTGGGTAAAACAGGGATTGGCAAAAAACGCCCCCCTCCGGTGTGCCCGCCAGGCTGCCATTACATTGCTGCCCATGGCATTGGTAGATAGGAAAAAAACATTCCCGTAGCCGCCGGAGGCCAGTACTACAGCGTGCGCAGAATGGCGTTCAATGTCACCACTGACGAGGTCCCTGGCTATAATTCCCCTGGCTTTGCCGTCAACGAGGACTATATCCAGCATTTCATGCCGGTTGAAGGCCTTGATCTTCCCACGGTTTATCTGCCGGTTCATTGCCGCGTAGCACCCCAGCAAGAGTTGCTGCCCGGTTTGTCCTTTGGCATAGAAGGTACGGGATACCAATACGCCACCAAAGGATCGGTTATCCAAAAGCCCCCCATATTCCCTGGCAAAAGGGACACCTTGTGCCACACATTGGTCTATAATGTTAACAGATTCTTCTGCAAGCCTATATACATTGGCTTCCCGGGACCTGTAATCGCCACCCTTGATAGTATCATAAAAGAGCCGGTAGGCACTGTCACCATCACCCTGGTAATTTTTTGCTGCATTGATCCCTCCCTGGGCCGCAATGGAATGCGCCCTGCGGGGAGAATCCTGGTAACAGAATGTCTTTACATTATAACCTAATTCCGCCAAAGTGGCCGCGGCAGATCCCCCGGCGAGGCCTGTACCGACCACGATGATATCGATATTCCGCTTGTTGGCAGGATTGACCAGATGAATCTCATTCTTGTGTTTGGTCCATTTGTCGGCGAGCGGTCCTGAAGGTACTTTGGAATCTAATTTACCCATAATCAATGTGTAATAGGGTTAAAATGATGGTATAAGGCAATGAATATAAAGCCCAGGGGGATCAGGACGGCATAGGCCCTCGTAAATACGCGGAGGGAATCGCTGAATATATTGCTGACACCAAGGGATTGGAAAGAAGATGCAAATCCATGCCACAGGTGCAGGGAGAGCAAAACGAATGACCCTATATACAGGACCGTCCTCCAGAAAGGTTCAAATTTTTCTACTGTTTCAGCATAATAGCGCGTGGGGTCTTCAGGATTTCCGGCTATATATTTAAAAGCCATCTCGTGAAACCAGAAATCGTACATATGCAGCCCGAGGAATGCCAGCACTACCAGACCGGTAATGATCATATTCCGGGACATCCAGGAGGAATTTGCGCTTCCCCTGAACTTTTGGTATTTAATGGCCCGTGCCTTGTTGTTCTGGATTTCCAGTACGATTCCCATCACAAAGTGTATGATCACCCCTGCTATCAGGATGGGCTGGAAGATGAATTGTACCACGGGGTTGTATCCCATAAAATGCGACCAGGAGTTAAAGGTATCCGGTGCAATTACGGACGTGAAATTGATCGTAAAGTGCTGGGCAAGAAAGATGACCAGAAAAAGGCCTGACAAGGCCATGACGATTTTTCTGGCAATAGAAGATTTTATCAATCCGCTCATATAGGGTTAGTTTATTGGACGTTTACAAAATTAGGCCATAGGGTCGTCTTTAACAAACTTTAGGTTTGATAAGTAAATCAATACTTTAGATTTCTTAATAACTATTATTTATGTGCAGAAGCCCGGCAGCACTATTCCTCAAAACAACACCGCGTTCGGGGGTGTATCCGGCAGATAGGACAGCGGTCTTTGTAAATTCTTCCCGCTGTTGGTTAAGATTCCGTTTTTTGAACGATATTAGGGCGGCGAAGCAGGAACCGGGGCGATCATTCCCAAACGATGACCCATTTATCTCACCGGAAAGGCATGCAGGGGGGATTCCTGGAACAAGATATCGCATATATCAAAAACATTTATCTCAACATGAAGGTAGGAATTGAGAACAAAGATATCATTATCAGCAATGAAGCGGTAGCACCCGGTACCTCCCGACTCCTGAAAATCAGTATTGACAGGCTTCCCACAGGCACCCTAATCGATATCCCGGTCTATGTTTTCAATGCCAAAAAACCCGGTCCGGTAATCCTGGTGCAGGCGGGGTTGCATGGCGATGAGATCAATGGGATAGAGATCGTGCGGCGGATGCTGCAGAAAAAATACTTTAAAGTCATGAAAGGCGCCATAATCGCCGTTCCTATCCTGAACGTCTATGGATTTATACATTATACCCGCGATGTGCCGGACGGCAGGGATGTGAACAGGAGTTTCCCGGGCACCAAATCGGGTTCCATGGCCAGCCGCATTGCCTATTATTATACCTCGGAGATCCTTTCGCAAATCGATTTCGGGATCGATCTCCATACGGGAGGAGGTTTGCGGGAGAATTTCCCGCAGGTGCGCTTTACCAAGGATGACGCCCAGAGCAGGCACCTTGCGGAAATCTTCAATGCACCGTTTACATTTCCGTCCCGACTGATTCCCGGCTCATTCAGGAATGCGGCAAATAGAATGGGGAAGCCCACCATTGTATTCGAAGCAGGGGAGAGTATGCGTTTTGACGGTTCCGGCATCAAAGAAGGGATACAAGGTATATTGAACATAATGAAACATTATGGGATGATCCGCAAAATTGATGACGAATTTCAGGAACCAAACACCATGAAATATCTGGAGGAGCGCCGCTGGCTGCGGGCCCATACGGCGGGGATGTTTATCCCGGAAATCACCAATGGATGTGCGGTAAAAAAAGGCCAGGCCCTGGGATTTATAACGGATACCTACACGACACACCATAAAAAAATAAAGGCTCCTTTTGAAGGGTATATCATCGCGATCAACCACCAGGCTGTCGTTAATCAGGGGGATGCTTTGTTCCATATCGGTAAATAGGCCGTATACCGCAAATCCTGACCACAAATCAATCAGCATAAAGCAAATCCCCGGCAGGATCTCTTTGCTTTTACAGACCGGCTGGTCGGCAGGCGGGGGGCAATCCGGCAATGCTGCCCGCTTTCCTCCCTTTTACCGTCAAAATGGAACCTTAATCCGCGTTGCTTGTTGTAATGTCCTTTTCCTGAATGCCTCAACAGACCGCCCGGTCTGTAACGGCAGATGAATCCAACAAAGCGAATTTTTATCTTTAGCCCGGTGAATTTCCCTGTATTACTGCCACGTTATCGTGCCTTAATCTCAAAAGGCACATTTTCGGTTGTTCCGTTTCCGGAAACCTCCACTTCATATTTCCCCTCGGGAAGGTAGGTCTTTCCATTCCCGGCTTCCTTCAGTTCTTTTTTGTTCTTTTTTTGGAAATCGAGCTGGCCTTTCTTTGAAAAGGCAAGGTCATATGACATAATATTCAATCCTTTATCTGCGACAACCTCGGCTTCACTGACGACAATATTGTCCTGGGTTCTGACCCGGGCAGTATAGGTGGTGGTAGAATTTGAATAAAAGACCACATCAAGACCCGGGGTGTTCGGTTTGCTCCAGCTGCTATACGAATTCCCCCATCCATCTGAATAGCTGATGGGCTCCAGTGGATACACATAGAGCGCTTTTTGCAGCACCTCCGGTGTTAATCCTTCCAAACGGGAGATGTCTGCTTTATAGATACCGCGGCCATGAGTCCCCACCAGTAAATGTTTTGCGTTTCCCTGTATGGCCAGGTCATGGACCGCCACATTGGGGATGCCTTCCTGAAAAAGCTGCCAGGAGTTTCCCCGGTCCAAAGAAGCATACAGACCATTATCCGTACCGGCAAACAGCAGGTTTTCGTTATGCGGATCTTCAATGATCACATTTACCGGCGAGGCCGGGATATCAGCTGCAATGTTTTTCCAGGTGGCACCATAATCCTCACTCAGATAGATATAAGGTTCGAAATCATCCCAGCGATATCCGTTAAGGGTTGCGTATACCCGCTCCTTCTGATGCCGGGAAGCTACGACGCGGCTTACCCAAAGCCCTGCATTTTGCGTATTCATCGCCGGCTCGCCGGGAAGGTTGATATTCCTGCCCACCTCTTTCCAGCTTCCGCCACCGTCCTGCGATATATGGATAAGCCCGTCATCACTTCCTCCATAGAGCAGCCCGAATTTAAAAGGGGATTCCGAGATGGTACTAATGGTTCCGTATGCGACATTCCCGCTTTTACCCCCCCGGGTGAGGTCATCCGAAATAGCTTCCCAGTCATCTCCCTGGTTCAGTGAACGATGCAGCCTGTTGCTTCCCAAATAGAGGATGTCCTGGTTGTGGGGAGACAACAGGATGGGGGTCTGCCAGTTAAAACGATATGGAGCCTCCCCCAGTTCATGTTTGGGCTGTATGTATGTGCGCTGATCTTTATCGAGGTTCAGGCGGTAATAGTTTCCAAACTGGAAACCGGTATACACCACTGCTGCATTTCTGGTATCCACCTGTACCTGCATTCCATCCCCGCCCAAAATGGATTTCCAGGGATGATGGCCACTTTGTTGCCATCCATTATCCTGATCGGCATCGTGCGGGCCCATCCAAACTCCATTGTCCTGCAATCCCCCATATACATTGTACGGTTTTTCATTATCTACCGCTATGGCATAGAATTGCCCAACTGAGGTAGAATTGAGTTTGCTCCAGTTACCCCCGTCATCATAGGTCATGTTAAGGCCACCATCGTTTCCGTTGATTAGGTGCCCAGGCATGGAAGGATCAACCCAGAGGGCCTGGTGGTCTGAATGTACATTATCCCCATCGATGGAAGTATAGGAACGGCCACCGTCCTCCGATTTGATGAGCGGAACCCCCAGCAGGTATATTTTATCCTTATTGGCCGGGTCTACCCGCACCTCCCCAAAATAATATCCGTAGCTGTAATACAGGTCGTCAATATATTTTTCATTCATCTTTTTCCAGCTCTGTCCTCCATCATCACTTCGGTAGACCTCCGCGCCCACAACCGGGGTATCGAATAATAATGAATTGGCATCCTCCAGGTATTTGGCAAGGTCAATAGGTTTTACAGCGCCGCTTCGCACCATCTGTTTTACGTTTTCTGCTTTGTATTTTTCCTGGAAGCCATTCTTTTTCAGGAAATCGTTGAATTTATCATCATCAATTTTCAGAAAGGCATCAACTGACATCGTTTTAAAATCTTCCTTATTAAGCCCGTCTTTGGTATCAGGTTCCTCTTTGTCCTTATCCCTTCGGTTCTGATTGTCGACCACTGCGTACACCGTATCCTGGTCATATGCAGCCAGCCCTATCCGGCCTATGCCTTCCCCTGTTGGAAAACCACTCTGTGGTGTTGAAACAATGCTCCAGGTAGTTCCGCCATCAAGGCTTTTATAGATGGCCGATCCGGCCCCGTTACCGGTAAAATTCCAGGCTTTTCGGTCTTTTTCCCATGTGGCGGCCCATTGGGTGTCAAAATTTCCCGGGGTATGTACCAGGTCTATGACTCCGGCAGTGTTGCTCACAAAAAGGGTTCGGTTCCATGTTTTGCCGCCATCTGTTGTCTTGTAAACCCCCCGTTCTTCATTAGGGGAATACAGGTGGCCAGTGACCCCTACAACTACCTCATCGTTATTTTCCGGGTTGATCACGATACTCCCGATATGGTGCGAATCCGGCAACCCCATATGTTGCCAGGTTCTCCCCTTGTCCGTTGATTTAAGGATGCCAATACCTGCATAAGAAGACCTTGATGAATTATTTTCGCCTGTCCCTATCCAGATCGTTCCCGATTGCCAGTCTACCGCAAAATCCCCAACATTCTGGGTAGGGGAATTATCCATGACCGGGATCAATGAAATCCCGTTGTTCTGGGTATACCACAATCCACCGGATGCATATCCCACATAGAATTCTATCGGGTTGGCCGGATTGGCCTCAACATCCACTACACGGCCACTCATGATGGTAGGGCCAATATTTTTGGAAGGTATATTTTTAAAGAGAGATCTTTCCTCCAATTGCTGTTTCCGGGCAAGGGCATCCCTTATTTCATCTGAAGAAGTAGCTCCCGGCTGGCTAAGGATTGGTAGGGTGGTGAAAACAAAGGCAAGGAAAAGCAGTGGCTTGGACATGGCTATATTTTTTAATGGTCGTCGAATTTAGGAATTTGAATCTATTTTCAGAAAAATATAATTGGGTTGCTTTCAAAGATAAAGTTCCCGCAATATTTGAATCCCTTTTTTCTATGGGGTGTTATCCCATTTGGCTATTTTTGGAAAAATTCAGGTCTACATGAAATACGAGCCCATCAGCAGCAATCTATTTGTAAAAAACCGCAGGAAATTCATGCAGCATATGAAACCGGGCGGTATCGCGGTTTTCAACTCCAATGATATTTATCCGATAAGTGCGGATAGTACCATGCCTTTTCAGCAACACCGGGATATTTTTTACCTGAGCGGGATAGACCAGGAGGAAAGTATTTTGCTGTTGTTTCCAACGGCCCTGGATCTGAAAAAAAGGGAAGTCCTGTTTGTTCGGGAAACCAATGAACATATTGCCGTATGGGAAGGTGAAAAATTGACCAGGCAACGGGCTACTGAGGTGTCGGGTATAAAGAACGTTCATTGGCTGACGGATTTTGATAAGGTTTTCTTTGACCTGATGACGGAAGCAGAGACTATTTATTTCAATACCAATGAACATTACCGGCAGGCCGTGGAAACCCAAACCCGGGAAGATCGCTTTATCCTCAAATGCAAAAGGGAATATCCAGCACACCGGGTGGCAAAGAGCAATCCGATATTGCAGGAAATACGCAGTGTAAAGGAACCTGAAGAGCTTGAGCTGATGCAGGTGGCCTGCGATATTACAAATAAAGGTTTCCGAAGGGTCCTCCAATTTACCAGGCCTGGAATTTGGGAATACGAACTGGAGGCAGAGTACCTGCACGAATTTGTAAGGAACAGGTCCCGGGGATTTGCCTATACCCCTATAATCGCATCCGGGAACAATGCCAATGTACTGCATTATGTTGAAAACAATAACCAGTGCAGGGACGGGGACCTTATCCTGATGGATCTTGCCGCGGAATATGCAAATTATTCAAGCGACATGACCAGGACCATTCCGGTGAACGGCCGCTTTACCCCACGGCAGCGCCAGGTGTATGATGCCGTATTGCGGGTAAAGAACGAAGCTACGCAAATGCTTGTCCCGGGCACCCTGTGGGCCGAGTACCATAAGGAAGTAGGGAAGATCATGACTTCCGAACTGCTCGGCCTTGGTCTCCTGGAAAAAGCCGACATCCAGAAGGAAGAAAAGGATTGGCCGGCCTACAAAAAGTACTTCATGCACGGCACCAGTCATCATATCGGCCTGGACACGCATGACTACGGTCCCTTGAAGACCCCCATGAAGGCCAATATGGTTTTTACAGTGGAACCGGGGATCTATATCCCGGCGGAAAAAATGGGGATCCGGTTGGAAGACGATGTAGTGATACAGGAAAGCGGGGCCCCCTTTAACCTGATGCGGGACATTCCCATTGAGGCCGGGGAGATTGAAGCATTGATGGCTGGTTCGTAGCCCGACGGTCGCACAATTAATCCACTGCCGGCGGATTGCGGTTGTGGAAAATATTGGTGATAGCAAATGTTAACAGGGCCGGAAAGACCCATCCCAAACTGAAGTCACTGAACGGAATTGACCTTTGCAGCTCCTTGATGGATTCACCCAATCCCAGGCTTGCGAGGAAATCAGGGATGCTGAATACGATGGTGACCAAAACAACAGCCCTGAAAACAGTTTGGTGCGCATACCGTTGGGGAACCGCATTGAGCAGGATCAGCACAATGGTTATAGGATATACAAACATCAGCGCAGGCAGGGCTACCGCTATGATATAATCCACATTTAACTGGCCCATCAGTACCCCAAT
The DNA here is from genome assembly GCA_963756115.1 of uncultured Flavobacteriaceae bacterium. GTDB lineage: Bacteria > Bacteroidota > Bacteroidia > Flavobacteriales > Flavobacteriaceae > JTS-RE37. The sequence goes on along the minus strand of CAVWMN010000003.1, from coordinate 700,076 downwards.
TATAGAGGCCGCTACAGCCGTAAGGGTATATACCTTTGGTGAACCCGACGCCCGGGAAGTTACAAAGTCAGCCGTACCTGTTACAATGCCTACCGCCGTCGTAAAACAAGCCAGGCTTACCAGGACACTCAGCATGTAATTGGCTGAAATCCCAAGTGTCGCCTTGCTGATCCCGGTAAGTAAAGCCGTCCGGCTGATTGCCGGTTCAAATTGCGGTTCTACAAGCGCCCCGGTCAAAATGAGTCCGGCGTAGATGAACAAAAGGGCAAATCCTGCCATCCAACCTGCCCGCGAAATCAATCTTCGTTTGTCTTTATAGCTGGAACCCTTCAGTTTCAGATCGACGGAAATAATGATCACCGCACCAACCACAACGGCCCCGATTGCATCAAACGTTTGATATCCCTCAAGGATTCCATGGGTAAACGGGCTTGGCAGGGAACTCTTATCAAAAGCAAAGGGAAATTCGAATATAGCATGGCCTATCATCAAAATAAGTATCAAAATGATGAGGGGCGTTAACACCTTACCGATAAAGTTTACAATTTTGGAGCGGTTCAGTACAACTGCCAATACCAGCGCAAAATACAGGATGCTGGTAAGGAGGGCCGGACTCTCAAAAAAAGGATGGATCGCAATCTCGTGTGTAACGGAGGCCGTTCGGGGAGATGGGAGGGTTATAGAAATGGCATAGATCAGATAACAGTAGACCACACTGAATGCCGGAGAGACTTTATTCGCAAAATGGTACATAGTGCCCTGCAGCCGGGCATGTGCAAGGATGCCCAATAGAGGGATAAAAACTGCAGAAATGCAGAAACCTGCTGTTACAAGCCACCATAGCTCACCCGACTTATAGCCAAGTTGTGGGGGAAGGATGAGGTTACCGGCACCAAAGAATAGCGAGAACAAGGCAAATGCAGTAACAAGCGTGAGTCTGGTCTTAGGCATCGGTTGAAAATCTGAGGAAAGATAGCAGAAAAAAGTATGCAGCAGAAGGCGCCGTTTACCGAAGGTTTGTTACCGTTGACCGAAAAATCATTCTTTCATCGAATATTTGATAAAAATAGTGTATGGCACCCAATAAAACCGGAAGGATTACCGTTGTTAAATTAAAGTGATACGCGAGCGTCATTTTTAAGATCCAATTCCAAGTTTAACCAGCATTTACGGTCCCCAAACCTTACCAATGCACCCTAAAAACCTACGTCATGAAAAAAATATTCTGCAATATTTTTGGGCACCACTACTCCGTTTCAAAGAAAGTTACCCTCCATATCAAGGAGTACAAATGTGTTCACTGCGGCAAACAGGTAACTACCGATGTCAGTGGAAATCTATCCGTGTTGACACCCGAGTTACAGGAAATCAATGATACCCTCGAAAACTTATACCAGAAAAGGCATGGAGCTACGCATCAGCAGGTAGCCTGATCAGTTGCCAAAAGAGTTCCAACCCTGGGCGGTTAACGGAATTTTAGAATTATTCCTGGAAATCAAGTAAGCACCCTCATTCTCTTCGGTCATGTGCCCCACGACAGTCAGATTAGGATTGCCCTTAATTTTCGGGAATTTTTTTTGGTCAATGGTAAACAATAATTCGTAGTCTTCTCCCCCGCTTAGCGCCACCAGTGTACTATCTAACCTGAATTCCTCACACCCCGATATAACAGACGGGTCCAGGGGCAGTTTATCCTCATACAGATTACATCCTACTTTACTTTGCCGGCACAAGTGCAGGATCTCGGATGACAACCCGTCACTTATGTCGATCATAGATGTTGGCTGCACCCCCAGCACCTCCAGCAATTCAATAATATCTGTTCTGGCTTCCGGTTTTAACTGGCGTTCCACAAGATAGCTATACGGGGTCAGGTCCGGCTGGTTTTCCGGGTTCACCTTGAAGACTTCCTTTTCCCTTTCGAGCACCTGCAGCCCCAGGTATGCTGCGCCAAGGTCACCGCTAACAACCAGCAGGTCATTGGCTTTCGCCCCATCCCGATAGACAATCCTGTCTGGATCAGCCTGCCCGATGGCCGTAACGCTGATCAGCATCCCCTTGGATGAGGATGTGGTATCCCCCCCTACGACATCCACCTTGTATTTTTTAGCCGCCAGGGCAATGCCTTCATATAATTCTTCCAATGCCTCGAGGGGGAAACGGTTGGAAACGGCAATGGAGACCGTAACCTGGGTAGGAATTGCATTCATGGCACTGATATCACTCAGGTTGACTACTACAGCTTTGTAGCCCAGGTGTTTCAAGGGCATATAGCTAAGGTCAAAATGGACGCCCTCGATCAGAAGGTCCGTTGAGACCACCGCATGCTTTTTCGCGAAATCCATTACTGCAGCATCATCCCCTATAGCTTTTACAGTGGATTTCCGGCCTGGTTTGAAGCTGCGGGTGAGGTGCTCAATCAGTGCAAATTCGCCCAATTCTTCCAGGGAAGTCCTGGATGGTTTCTTGTCTTCGAACATGCTGCAAAAATACGGAGATAGGATTTATATCTTATCTTTATCCTGAAAAAGAATCCGGGTCTTACAAAAAACTATGCTATGCAAAAAAGATGCATTTTAATACTCTTAACCTGCCTGTTCCTCGCCTGTTCAAAAGATGATCCCCCTCCAGCCGAACCGGTTGATACAGGGGGTACACCCACCATTGATGACGATGGTATCACAGGTTTCACACCATGTGAAAGCGGGCTGGCCGGGGCGTATGCCTGCAATGGATATGACCTGCTGGCCCTTGTGCCGCTTCAGGTGATGGATGCTGCCTCTGCAAATGACATCTGGGGGTGGACGGATCCTGTAGGGGGAAGGGAGTATGCCCTGATCGGCCTGGATAACGGGACCGCCTTTGTGGATATCACAGATACGGAACGGCTGACGTACCTTGGCAAGCTACCGACCGCTACCGGGAACAGCCCCTGGCGCGATATTAAAGTATATCAAAACCATGCGTTTATCGGCTCTGAAGCCCCAGGCCATGGGATGCAGGTTTTCGACCTCACAAAACTGAGGAACATTGCCAGTCCTCCGGTAACTTTTACGGAAGATGCGCGGTATACAGGATTCGGGACTTCACACAATATAGTTATCAACGAAAGTACCGGATTCGCCTATCCGGTGGGTACCGCAAGGAATGATTTGTATGGTGGGGGTGTTCATTTTATTGATATCAGGGACCCCAAAAACCCAATCGCCGCAGGTGGGTATGGTGCCAAGGGGTATACCCATGATGCCCAGGTGGTAACCTATAACGGCCCCGATCCGGATTATACGGGGAGGGAACTATTCATTGGCTCCAATGAAACCCAGGTCGTACTTGTAGATGTGACGGATAAGGCAAATCCCGTAAGCATTTCTTCATTTCAATATAGCAACCTTGTATATTCACACCAGGGATGGCTGACAGAAGACCAGCGATACTACCTGCAGGGTGACGAACAAGACGAAAGCAATTTTGGGTTTAACTCGCGCACCCTTGTTTTTGACCTTACAGACCTGGATGCGCCGGTATTGCATACAGCCTATCTTGGGCCCACCCCGGCGATAGACCACAACGGTTACGTAAAGGGTGACCAGTTCATTCTTGCCAACTATAGTGCGGGGGTCCGGGTTGTGGATATTTCCGGAATAGCAGAGACAACCCTCATCGAATCGGGGTATTTCGATACCTTCCCGGCACATGATACCGCATCCTATACCGGGGTGTGGAGTGTATATCCTTATTTTGAAAGCGGGAAGATCATTGTCAGCGATATTGAATCGGGACTTTTTGTAATCGGGAAATCTAACTGAGCCACATGAAATTCAAGCTCCTCCTTCTGATTTGGATTGGTTGTATCGCCTGTTCCCGGGATGCCATGCATCCGAATGGGGAAACTGACAGGGAAGGGGCTGGATTTAAGGGTTCCGTGAACTGGATCCATAATTTTGGGGGTACGGGCAGTGAGGCAGGCCACGCTGTTATCAATACTTCAGATGGCGGATTTGCGGTGCTGGGCTACAGCAGCAGCACGGACGGGGACATCAACGACCAGTCCATGCCCGATGCGGACTACTGGTTGCTGAAATTCAATGCCGCCGGGGAAATGGAGTGGAACAGGACGTACGGGGGCAGTAAGGATGACAGGGGACAATCCGTGGTTCAAACAAAGGATGGGGGCTATGCACTGATAGGGTATGCCATGAGCAATGATGGAGATGGCAGCCGCAATGAAGGGTTCCATGACAACTGGATAGTTAAACTGGATGCAGCTGGGAATATCGAATGGGAAAGGAGCTTTGGCTTTGCCGGGCATGACCACTCCTATGACCTCCTGCAAACGGCTGATGGTGGCTTTTTCTTTGTTGGCTTTTTGGATGTTGTGGCATCCGGAGGCGAAGGGGGAGCCAAGGGATATTCGCACACCCTGCATGGAGTGGGTGAATTTTGGGGCACCAAGGTTGATGCCGCCGGTAACCTGGAATGGAGGCGGTATTTCGGTGGCACCAATAACGACCGGGCTCATGCAGTGGCACTTGCCAACGACGGGGGATTTGTCATGACAGGCTTCAGCGAAAGTGATGATGCCTTTTCAGCGACCAAGGGAAGCTATGATTTCTGGGTATTAAAAATAGATCCGAAGGGTGAACTGGTGTGGGATCGGAGGTTCGGAGGGTCAGGCATCGATATTTCCTATGATATTGCAAACACAGATGACGGGGCGTATGTAATTACAGGGCATACATTCAGCACGGATACCGATGTGTCCGGCAACCATGGGGGATCCGATCTGTGGCTAATCAAGGTAGATGATCTGGGCAACCTGATTTGGGAACGCACTTTCGGGGGAACAGGTTTTGACATGGGCAGGAGTGTGAGTCAAGGCACAGACGGCGGTTTTATATTGGCTGGGAATTCGAGAAGCACGGATGGTGACCTCACAGCAAATAAGGGTCAAAACGATATGTGGGTATTGAAGACCGATTCGGAAGGGCATATGGTATGGCAGTATTCTGTGGGAGGGGCGGGCCTGGATTTTGGGTTCAGCGCCACCGAACACAACCTCGGGATACTCCTGGCAGGCGAAAGCTCCAGTACGGACCTGCTGGACCTTCAAAATAAAGGGCTTTCAGACCTGGTCATCCTCGAGTTCGACTAAAGCTCTGGCCATATAAACTGAGATTCCAGCAGATTATCCTTATTTTGCCTCCATACAAAATCAACACATATGAAAAATTTACTTTTGGTGCTAACCTTCGTATTCCTGGTTGCTCCAGCCTTTCATTCCTGCAGGGAAACAAAGGAAAAGACCGTTGTCATCGAAAAGGAAACAAAAGAGGAAAAGGGGGTATTGGAAAAAGCCGGGGAAAAAGTTGACAAGGAGGTAAATGACGAAATTGACAAGACCATAGATGAAATTGGAGATGATAATTAAATCCCTTTAGGGGGAGTGGAATCTGCCTCCCCTTACCGAAGCCCCTGAAAACTGCTGCGCTGCGCTGCAAATTGCGCCCCAGGTTGTTTCTTCCCTGGCCAGCTGCAAGATAGAGGAACCCTATGCCTGCATGCGTTATATTAATGTTAGGATTTGCGGTATTACCCTACTAATGCCCTATATTTGTATTCTATTTAGAATTATACCAAATAAGAATGATACAAGTTTCTGAAACTGCTAAGCAGCGGGTTATCAACCTCATGACAGAGGAAGGGTTCGACGCCTCCAGGGACTACGTGCGCGTAGGTGTTAAAAGCGGGGGATGCAGCGGCCTGTCTTATGAACTGAAATTTGATACGAAGGCCGATGAAACCGATAAGGTTTTTGAAGATAATTCGGTGCGGATCATCGTGGATAAAAAAAGTTTCCTATACCTGGCCGGCACCATTCTCGAATACTCGGGGGGCCTCAACGGGAAAGGTTTTGTATTTAATAATCCCAACGCGCAGCGAACCTGCGGTTGCGGTGAAAGTTTTTCATTATAATACATTCCCCGACGGCGATCAGAAGCCGCAGGGATACACTTAATTATCAGGAGGAACGCATGAAGAAGATTTGTTTAACAGCTAAAAATATCCCCGCCGCATAGCGGGGCCTTAAAGCCATGGCATATACTGAAGAACAATTAAAAAAGGAACTGGAGACCAAAGAATACGAATATGGTTTTTATACCGATATTGAATCGGATACCTTTCCTATTGGCCTTAATGAAGATATTGTACGGGCTATTTCCCTTAAGAAGGAGGAACCAGCATGGATGACAGAGTGGCGGCTTGAATCCTTTAAGGCATGGAAGGAGATGTCGGAGCCGGAATGGGCAAATATCCGGTATAAGAAACCTGATTTCCAGAATATTTCATACTATTCTGCACCCACTAAAAAGCCGCAGTATAACAGCCTGGATGAGGTCGATCCCGAACTGCTGGAAACATTCAAAAAGCTGGGGATCTCCCTGGATGAACAAAAAATGCTGGCAGGAGTTGCTGTGGATATTGTCATGGATTCTGTTTCAGTGGCCACTACCTTTAAGAAAACCCTCGGGGAGAAAGGAATCATTTTCTGTTCCATCTCTGAAGCGATCCGGGAACATCCGGAATTGGTCAAAAAATATATTGGCAGTGTAGTACCCCAAAAGGATAACTTTTATGCGGCCCTTAATTCCGCTGTTTTTTCGGACGGATCCTTTTGTTATATCCCAAAAGGTGTCCGCTGCCCAATGGAACTGTCTACCTATTTTAGGATAAACCAGGCAGGTACCGGCCAGTTTGAGAGAACGCTTGTGATCGCGGACCAGGGAAGTTATGTAAGTTATCTGGAAGGCTGTACAGCGCCATCCCGCGATGAAAACCAGTTACATGCCGCTGTTGTGGAACTCATAGCACTCGATGACGCTGAAATTAAATACTCAACGGTACAAAACTGGTACCCGGGCGATAAGGAAGGCCGCGGGGGTGTCTACAATTTTGTTACCAAAAGGGGCTTATGCGAGAAAAACGCAAAGATATCCTGGACCCAGGTCGAGACGGGTTCTGCCATTACCTGGAAATATCCGTCCTGTATCCTGAAAGGGGATCATTCCATCGGGGAATTTTATTCCATTGCTGTTACCAATAACCATCAACAGGCAGATACAGGTACCAAGATGATCCATCTCGGAAAAAATACAAGGAGCACGATTATTTCCAAGGGGATATCCGCCGGGAAATCACAGAATAGTTACAGGGGGCTGGTACAGGTCAGCAGCCGGGCAGAGAACGCACGGAATTTCTCGCAATGTGATTCGTTGCTTATGGGGAATGATTGCGGGGCACATACCTTTCCCTATATCGAAGTAAAAAACAGATCGGCCCAAATAGAACATGAGGCCACCACCAGTAAGATAGGGGAGGATCAGATCTTTTACTGCAATCAGCGCGGAATTCCCACTGAAAAAGCCATTGCTCTTATCGTAAATGGATTCAGCAAGGAGGTATTGAATAAATTGCCGATGGAATTTGCCGTGGAAGCCCAAAAATTATTGGAGATCAGTTTGGAAGGTTCGGTTGGATAACAAAATTTTTAATGCCATTATGAGGAAAATCGTAGGTTTTATACTGCTGCTGGCTATTTTTGCCTGCAAGGAGGTTAAAAAGGAAAGCGACCCGGATGCCGCAACCACTGCGGTGCAAAAACCGGAACTTAAGCTCTACACCTTCAGCGGGGGTACTGTTATGGTGAATAACCTCGAATTATTTGCACAGGATTCGGTCTACATGGGACAGCAAAAGGAATTTGCAGATCCCTACTATGTAATTGTTCACCCCAAGGGAAACCTGATGTGGGATGCGGGACTGCCCGAAGCATTAGTAGGCCAGCCGGAACCCTATACTTCCCCGGATGGCAATTTCACCGTTTCCCGTAAAGATTCCATGGTCAATCAGCTTAAGAAAATTGGCTTCACCCCTGTGGATATAACTTATTTCGCGCTTTCCCATACCCATTTTGACCACACCGGCCATGCCAACACATTCCGTGATGCCACCTGGCTGGTTCAGGGACCCGAATATGATTATATCACCAGTGAAGCGTCACAAAAGAACTCCCCTGATTACTACAATGCCATAAAAGAGTTGCAAAAAGTACAGCGGCTGAACGGAGATTACGATGTTTTTGGAGATGGGAGTGTTATTTTGAAGTCCATGCCCGGGCACACCCCGGGGCACCAGGTACTATACCTGGACCTTCCTGAAAATGGCCCTACGCTGTTATCCGGTGACCTGTATCACTTGTATGAGAACAGGGAATACAAACGGGTTCCGAAATTCAATACCAGTGTCCCGGAGACCCTGTCCAGCATGGAAGCGTTTGAAGCATATGCCCGGGAAAATAATGCAAAAGTGTATATACAACACCAGAAAGAAGATTTTGATAAGATGCCGGTGGCACCGAAATATTTAAATTAAAAGAATGATGCTAGTAATAAAGAGACCTGCATGCAGGAGTAGAAGGGAATGAAATTTTAAATGGCATTAACCTGGAGGTAAAGGCCGGGGAGGTCCATGCCATAATGGGCCCCAATGGATCGGGGAAAAGTACGCTCGCTTCGGTTATAGCCGGGAAGGAAGAATTTGAAGTAACCCAGGGTGAGATCTTTTTTGAAGGGGAAGACCTGGTGGATTCCGCCCCGGAGGAAAGGGCTCATAAAGGGATATTCCTGTCATTTCAATATCCCGTTGAAATCCCTGGGGTAACCGTTACCAATTTTATGAAAACGGCTATCAATGAGTCCCGCAAAGCACGAGGGCAGGAAGATATGCCGGCCAATACCATGTTGAAAAAGATCCGGGAGAAATCTGAGATGCTCAATATTGACCGTAAATTTTTATCCCGGTCCCTCAACGAAGGATTTTCCGGGGGGGAGAAGAAGCGGAACGAAATTTTCCAGATGGCCATGCTGGAGCCAAAACTTGCCATTTTGGATGAAACCGATTCCGGTCTGGATATCGATGCGCTCCGGATCGTTGCTGATGGTGTCAACAAACTGAGGAGCAAAGATAAAGCTGTTATCCTTATCACCCATTACCAGCGGCTTCTGGAATACATCATCCCGGATTATGTACACGTATTGCACGAAGGAAAGATTGTGAAGTCAGGCAGCAAGGACCTGGCGCTGCAACTGGAAGAAAAGGGGTACGACTGGCTCAAAAATGAAACTGTGGTTTAACAGGTGGAAGACGCCACTCACTGAACGCTTATAAAATGGATTTAAAAGATAAATTGGTTTCCTCTTTCCTGGCATTTGAGAACAATATAGATGTGGAGCACCCGGTGCACGACATCCGCTCAGAAGCCATCAAAAATTTTGAAAGCAGGGGGTTTCCAAACAAAAAACAGGAAGCCTGGAAGTATACCTCCCTCAACAGCCTGTTAAAGGTAGACTTCAGTATTTTCCCAAAAGAGGAAAACACACTGGAATACCGGGACGTAAAGAAGTATTTCCTGCATGACATCGATACCTATAAAATTGTATTTATAGACGGCATTTACAGTTCGTACCTTTCAGAAACGACCCATGATGGCGTTGATATCTGCCTTATGAGTTCGGCGTTGACCAAACCCATGTACAAACAGGTTATCGATGTGTACTTTAATAAGGTGGCTTCTACCGAAGAATCGCTGACTACATTGAACACGGCTTTTAGCCGGGAAGGTGCCTATATCTACATCCCAAAGAACAAGGCCCCCAAAAAACCGGTGGAAATACTACATTTCGCAACCGGAAACGAGGCTAGTTTGTTGCTGCAGCCCCGAAACCTTATCGTGGTAGAGGAAAATGCAGAACTTCAGGTGATAGAAAGACACCAAAGCCTTACCACCAATGAGGTCTTTACGAATTCGGTTACGGAAATATTTGCCGCCAAAAATGCCATTGTAGACTATTATAAGCTTCAGAACAACTTCAAAAGTGCGTCCCTTATAGACAACACCTATATCTCTCAGAAGGATAGCAGTGAAGTGAGTGTCCATACTTTTTCCTTTGGGGGAAAACTGACGCGGAACAACCTTAACTTTTATCAGAACGGGGAGCATATAAATTCTACACTCAAGGGGGTTACCATATTAGGGGAAAAGCAACACGTAGACCACCATACCCTGGTTCATCACCTGCAACCAAACTGTGAAAGCCACCAGGATTACAAGGGTATCTACGGGGAGCAGTCCACAGGTGTATTTAACGGGAAGATCATTGTGGATAAGCTGGCCCAGAAAACGAATGCCTTCCAGCAGAACAATAATGTGCTGATCAGCGACAAGGCAACGATCAATACCAAGCCGCAACTGGAAATCTTTGCGGATGATGTTAAATGTTCACACGGATGTACCATTGGCCAACTGGACATGGATGCCCTGTTTTACCTGCAATCAAGGGGCATTCCCAAAAAAGAGGCAACAGCCCTGTTGATGTACGCTTTCTCCAATAATGTATTGGAGAGCGTCAGGATCCCTGAATTAAAAGCCCGGATCAATAAACTGGTCGCTACCAAACTGAATGTTCGGTTGGGATTTGAGCTGTAGTATCCCTTGCTTTTCTGACGATTAACCCCCACCCCTTAATTTCTCATCATGGGCATACAGAGCAAAAAGGAAGAAGACGATAAAGAGGAAGCCACTTTCACTGCCTTTGCAGATATGAGGGCAAACCCTCAATTCAACATTGATGCAATCCGGGAAGATTTCCCGATTCTCCAACGGGAAGTCAATGGTTATCCGCTCGTATACCTCGATAATGCAGCAACCTCACAAACACCGCAACAGGTCATAGATGCCATTGTGGATTACTACCAGCATTACAATGCGAACATCCACAGGGGCGTCCATGCTCTTTCCCAGGAAGCCACGGATAAATATGAACAGGCACGGGAGAAAATCCGGCGCCACTTCAATGCCGCAAAAAGCAGGGAAATCATATTTACTTCCGGAACTACCCACAGTATTAACCTTGTTGCCCATGGCTTTGGGACCATCCTGTCCGAAGGCGATGAAATATTGGTATCCGCTATGGAACACCATAGCAATATAGTGCCCTGGCAAATGCTATGTGAACGGACAGGGGCAATTTTAAAGGTCATCCCCATGAACCAGGAGGGGGAATTGATTATGGAGTCCTATAAAGGGCTGTTGTCTGCCCGTACGCGACTCGTTTTCTGCAACCATGTGTCGAATGCACTGGGGACCATCAACCCCATCCGGGAGATCATTGATGCAGCCCATGGTATAGGGGCGGCCGTTTTGATTGACGGGGCCCAGGCCGCACCCCACATCAAAGCCGATATGCAGGCCCTGGATGTGGACTTCTATACCGTTTCCGCACATAAAATGTGCGGGCCTACAGGCGTAGGCGTCCTGTATGGGAAGGAAGAATGGCTGAACAGGTTACCGCCTTACCAGGGCGGGGGGAAATGATAAAGGAGGTCACTTTTGAAAAAACGACCTATGCTGAATTACCGCATAAATTTGAAGCCGGGACGCCCAACATTTGTGGTGGAATAGCCTTTGGAGTGGCACTGGATTACCTCAATGCCATCGGTTTGAGTGCCATCGCCCGGTACGAGCAGCAACTGCTGGAATATGCCACGACAGAATTGCTGGGTATCGAAGGACTTAGGATATATGGTACAGCCAAAGAAAAAACTGCCGTGGTATCCTTCAATATAGCAGGATTGCACCCCTATGATATCGGTACTATCCTCGACAAATTAGGTATTGCCGTAAGAACGGGCCACCATTGCGCACAACCCATAATGGATTTCTTTAAGATCCCGGGAACGGTCAGGGCCAGCTTCAGTTTCTATAATACCATGGAAGAAGTCAATATTCTGGTAGCCGGGGTTAAAAAGGCAAAACAAATGCTTTCCTAGGGAATCATCCCAGCTACAAAGAAATTCTGATTTGATCCTGTTTTGAAGGCGACCTATTCCGAATACTGATTGACTCTAAGCATTGGTTAATAAAATAGTACAATTGGCGGAAACTGTTGAATGACAGCGTTAGTTATCGTATTTTTGTAGAAAAGGAATATATGACGATAGCGGAGATACAGTCGGAAATAGTGGATGAATTTTCCATGTTTGATGATTGGATGCAGCGATATGAGTACATGATCGAATTAGGTAAATCGTTGCCCCTGATTGACGATAAATATAAGACTGACGATAACATCATTAAAGGTTGCCAAAGCAAAGTCTGGGTCCACGCGGAGCTGGACAATGATAAACTGGTATTCACGGCGGATAGTGACGCCATCATCACCAAAGGTATTATTGCTATCCTTATCCGGGTGTTCAGCAATCAGAAGCCGGCGGATATCATAGAAGCGGACACTGAATTTATTGATGCTATCGGGTTGAAGGAGCATTTGTCCCCCACCCGGGCCAATGGCTTGGTGAATATGATAAAACAATTGAAAATGTACGCGCTGGCGTATCAGACCCAATTGGGGTAACCGGGCGGGTTGCTGTGTTTGCAGCGATCTTGCTGAGGGTTCCCGGACACTTTTAAAAAGCACGAAAATGAGCGATGAAACAACACTAGTTGACACACAGGAATTGGGGGAGAAAATCGTACGGGTTTTAAAAACCATTTATGATCCTGAGATCCCGGTTGATATTTATGAATTGGGGCTGATTTACGATGTATTTGTAAATGAAGACAATGACGTTAAAATATTGATGACGCTCACGTCCCCCAACTGCCCCGTTGCGGAGACCCTGCCTGTTGAGGTGGAGGAAAAGGTGAAGTCCCTTGATATGGTCCATACCGCTGAGGTGGAAATCACTTTCGATCCTCCCTGGACACAGGACCTGATGAGTGAAGAGGCCAAACTGGAATTAGGCCTGCTATGACCCAACACCTGCAAACGCCTGCAGTGGTGTCCTCCTGCCGGCCCCGGAAGGCAGCCATGATACTTGTATTAACTTTTAAGAAATGCATTTCCCGCAATGGCAGATGAAATTCTAAATCGAGTTGCCCAAAGCAAACTGATAACGTTTAACCTGGAAGATCTTTATCCTGAAGGCCGGCGGGTGTCCATCGATATCAAAGACTGGCTGCATGAAGGCCTGGTACTCCGGGAAAAGGAGTTCAGGCGCTGTGTGGAGGAGCATCCCTGGGAAAAGTATCAGGATGCTTTTGTCGCCCTGCAGTGTTCAACAGATGCCATTGTCCCCGGATGGGCCTATATGTTAATAACTACCCGGCTCCAGCCGTTTGCCCGCAAGGTGGTCGCAGGCAGCCTGCAGGACCTGGAAACCTCCCTTTACCAAACTGTACTGGATGGGATGGATACTTCGGCCTATACAGGCAAATCAGTTATTATCAAAGGATGCAGCAGGAAACCCGTACCGTTGAATGCATACCTCTGGGCGGCGGAAAAGATCGGGGCGGTTGCACAAAATGTTATGTATGGGGAGGCCTGTTCCTCTGTGCCCCTCTACCGCAGGAAATAATGTTGAAAACCCAGCTGTTTTATCAACATTCCTTAAATTTATTGTTAATAACAGATACTAAACACTAACAGGATGAAGAATTTTATAGTACTACTGGCCGTCCTGGCCGGTACTGTCAATTGTTTTGCGCAAACAGAAGAAGAATTAAGGGCTGCCAAAGCGGCCAAAAACGACTCAATAGCCGCAATACAGGGTCGCGTTAATGCCTTACAGGCACAGCTCGATGCCCTTCCCGGCTGGAAAAGGGGTGCTTTCGGGACCATAGGTGGGAGTATTTCAAATTTCAACAACTGGTATTCGCAGGGGATCCCTAACAATTCTGCCGGGAATATTGGGTTCACGGTTAATGCATTCGCCAACCTGAACCAGGATAAATTTTTCTGGAGGAATTCAGGGAATGTAAATTTTTCCTGGGTGAAACTGGATGATAAGGATGATCCCACCGACAATGACAGCTTCAGGCAGGCAACCGATGTCTTTAACATCAACTCCCTTTACGGGCGCAAGCTGAGTGGCACTTTTGCCATCTCTGCCCTGGGGGAATACCGGACGACTATTTTGGATAATTTCAACGATCCGGGCTACCTGGATCTTGGTGTGGGGGGTACCTGGACCCCTGTTACGGATCTGATCGTAGTGGTACACCCGCTCAACTATAACTTTGTGTTCAGCAAGGAGGATGCAATTTTCCAGTCTTCCCTAGGGGCAAAGATACTTGCTGATTACACCCGGAAGATCGGGGCTGTCAACTTTAAGACCAATTTGTCCCTGTTCCAGAGTTACGAAAGCGGGGACCTTAGCAACTGGACCTGGACGAATTCTTTTGGGTATACCCTTTGGAAGATGATCGGGGTTGGGTTTGATTTTGGTTTGAGGAACAACAAACAGGAAGCCCTGAATTATGCTGTAAATACACTGGGTGATACAGCGGCTACCTTTGAGACCGTGGATAACAAACTACAGACCTACTGGACCCTCGGGCTGAGTTATTCATTTTAGCTGGCAGTCCCTGGCAGGAATAAAAAAAACCTGACGTTGTCGTCAGGTTTTTTTAGATAAGCAGGTTTTGTAAGATTGGGTTACTTTTTGGTTAAGTACAGGTTTGGGGTCCATACTCGGAAATTAAGATCGGGGTAAGATTTGGGACAAACACCTTAACTTAATTACACTGTAAATGTAAGCCGGATTTAGCCTTCCGTTAAATTTATGTTGTGAATTCATGCCCTGTTGTTGTGTAAAATACCAACGGTATCATTTTATCGCCAACCGGGGACCTGCAGGCCGGGGAAGCCCTGTCTACAGGCAATCCAAACCTTACTTTTAACGAACAAAAACAACCTTTCAGCGAAAGGGAAACCATGTAATGGCTATGGTTTTGATTTCTGTACCGAAATACTTTAGCAAATCAGTTTCTTAAAAATCAATTGGAATGTTGACCTCCTTCAATTGGCATTTGTGCAAAAAAAATAATCCCGGAGGTTATATCCGGGTTTAAGGTTGGTTATTACGATTGGGTACGGATTTACACAGGGAGGCGTATTCAGGTCTGGGTTCACACTTTACATCGATTTTGGGTTCAGATTGGGGGTTAAACTCGCACTCGAATACACTGTAAATATAGGATCGTAATTCCATCGGGATAAATTTATGTTGTGAACCCGCACCGGTATGTTGTGTATATACCAGGTGCTGCTTTTACCAGGGGAAGCGTTTGTGAAGCCTTGATAAAAGAATCCAAAACAGCCAATGTAACTATCCTTTTATACTTTGGCACTAAGGTGTTAGCATTAAGGATACATTCTGCTGTATCCTTGTACGTAATTTATTAATGTATCTTGTATAGATAATCGGGGGGTATGAAAAAACTGATCTTCATCTTCATCTGGTTAGGATGCCCCCACCTTCCGGCACAGAGTGATAACGAATCACTGAAAGCCGCCGTGCATGAATCAATTGGCGATACCACTATAATCCGGGCACAGCACCAGCTTTTTGATCAGATTATTTCCACTTCCCCTGAAAAGGCCAGGCCATTTGCCATCAGGGCCATTGAACACTCACTTGCAGCCGGAAAAGACAGCTGGTTAAGGGCAAGTTATTGCCGGTATGCGGCTTATTGGATGTCCCAATCAAGCTTTGATTCAGCTATTTATTATTATAACAAGGGGCTGGAATTTTCAGATAACGATTCCCTCGAAACTTATAGGTTTGATGCCGTGCTGGGTCTGGGCTATGCCTATTGGAGCAAGGGGGACCACAAAAATGCAAATCGGTATCACCAGATGCACCTGGACCTGTCCGAACAGAAAAATGACCAATTGTCAATTGCTGATTCCCACATACTTTTGTCGAGTATCTATACGGAATCCGGAGAGTATACTAAAGCGATGGCCTTATTAACATCGGCTGCCAAAATATATCACCAGTTGAACGCAGCAGAAAAACTCGCCAAAATATGGGGTAATATTGGATTCCTTCACCGAAGGTTGGAAAATTATGCAAGTTCAGTCGCTTATTTAAGGAAGAGTGACAGTCTCTACCAAATAATAGGTGATAGGTCGGGGATGGCATTCATCGCCCACAACCTCGCAGTAATTCATAAAAATAAGGGTGAATTGAAGAAGGCTTTAGAATATAATACCCGGTCGCTAAAGGACTACGAGCTGCTGGGAAATAAAAAAAGAATGGCATACTGCCAATACACTATGGGTGAGATCTATAAAAAGCTTGGCAATCTCACTTCAGCTTTAACCTTTTATGAAGGTGCCTCGTCGCTGGCTTTTGAAGTCAAGGATTCCCTGAATCTGGGTTATTCCCTTGTAGCACTCGGTAACCTGTACGATCAAATGAACCGGGATGAAGAAGCTATCTCAAATCTCCAAAAGGCTTTAGGGGTGGCAGTTCCGTTAAGGCAGGATCTTTTGCAAATGGAAGTTCATGAAAGTTTATCGCAAATCTATGAAAGGAAAGGTGATTATCAGAATGCATATAAAGCCATGCATGATTATGCTGTCATCCGGGATAGTTTTTATAACCGTGAAAAAAGGGATCTGGCCAGCGATATTGAAGCGAAATATCAGAATGAACAGAAAGCAAAAGAAATAGCTTTATTGGGTTCTGAAAATGAATTAAAGAATTTGCTGATCCTTAAACGAGTCAATGAGCGCAATACCCTGATCGCCTTTGCATTGATTCTGCTGGTCCTTGCCGCCCTGATTTACAATCAGTATCGGATAAAGCAAAGGACAAACCGTGAATTGAAAGTAATGGATACTTTAAAATCGAATTTTTTCGCAAACATATCCCACGAATTCCGAACCCCCCTTACGCTCATCAAAGGCCCGATTGACTATTTGGAACAAAATCCGGATGAACGATTGAGCGTAGAGGATATCAAGATGGTCAGGCGCAATACCAACAGGGTTCTTAACATGGTCAATCAGTTATTGGACCTATCAAAAATAGACCAGGGCAGTTTAACGCTATCCCTTACCGAGGGCGATGTTTATAGATCGATGCGGGCAACGGCTTCAGCATTCAGTTCACATGCCGCCCAGCGTCAAATAGATTATCGGATCAGCATACCGCAAAGCGTATACTGGACTGCTTTCGATAGGGATAAACTGGAAAATATTATTTATAATTTACTGGGGAATGCATTTAAGTACAGTGAAGACGGGGCAGTTATTGCTTTTATGGTTGAGCCTGTAAAAGATGGGATACAATTAGAGGTTTCGGATACAGGAAGGGGCATAACGGCTGAAAATCTTCCATTCATTTTTGATCGGTTCTATCAGGCTGATGACGATTTTAATAAAAAACAGGAAGGTACAGGAATCGGACTTTCTCTTTCCAAGGAGTTGATTACGCTTATGGACGGCTCTATTACAGTAAGCAGTGAAGTGACCAAGGGAACATTCTTTACCGTCCAGTTGCCGCTCCAGGAAATACAAATCAGGAGTGAAGCTATGAGGGGGCATTTTACCGAACAGCCAGTGTCCCGGGCAGAAAAGGTTTCCTATAATTTCGGCAGGCCGGATCTTAGAGATCTCCCTGTGATCGTTCTTGTGGAGGATAATGCAGATATGTGCCGTTTTATAAAGGATAAATTGATCGGGTCCTACAAAGTGACGGCGACCACCAATGGGGTGGAAGGGCTGCAAAAGGCAATTGACCTTTCCCCGGATTTAATTATATCAGACCTGATGATGCCGAAAATGGACGGGATCGAACTTTGTAAACAATTAAAATCAGACCTGCGTACCAGCCATATTCCCATCATCCTGCTGACGGCTAAGGCAGGACTGGAAAACAAACTGGAAGGACTTGAAACGGGTGCAGACGATTACCTTACCAAACCTTTCGATGGTATGGAGCTTCTGGTACGGGTTAAAAACCTTATCGGGCAGCGTCAAAAACTTCGGGCTTTGTTTGGTAGTGGCAATGAAAACATACATCCGAAAAATATAACAGTCACATCAATAGATCAAAAGTTTTTGGAAGGGGTGCTGGAACTACTCGAGTCACATTTTTCGAATTCCGAATTCGGCGTTCCTCAAATGCAGGCTGCATTGGCGATGAGTAAGACCCAGTTGCATCGAAAATTGAAGGCCCTCACCAATGAGGCCCCGGGAGAATTGCTGCGCAATTTCCGGTTAAAAAGAGCCGCTCAGTTGCTGGCCAGTAAACAAGACACGGTTACTCAAATCGCCTATAAAGTCGGATTTAACAACCTTTCCTATTTTGCAAAATGCTTTAAGGGGTTGTATGGAGTGGCACCCTCCGCATATCTGGGGTGAGTTCTGGGAGCCAGATCAGCCAGACCTCCCTTCGTATTATGTTTTGATGCAATCACTGTAAACCTAACCTTACTATAATTTTATCTGTCCTATATAGAGCCCCGTCCTTATTGGATGACCAAAATCGGTTCAGGGAATATGCTGTCAGGATCCGGAACCAGGCTGTTAGTGTACCACGGGTCACAATGCTAATTTTGAAGTAATCCCGCTATCCCGGAAAAATAGTAAATCCCCTTCCTGGCTACCCGATTACTGTTCCCCGAAACAACGCATAACTTTAACATTTCAATCATGAAAACAAAAAGCACAAATGGACGATTATTTGTCAGTAGGTTAGTTCTCCTGAACATCCTATTCTCCGTAACGGTAATGGCTTGTACCAAAAGCAACTCGGAACAGGTTACACAGCCTGTATCGGGCGAAACGGGAGAGGTAAGGGGCACGGTAGTGGATGAAAAGGGGAATCCTTACCCCAGTACGTTGATAACAGCCGTAAAAGGTTCTGAGGAAACGTCCAAAGCAACCAATACTGAAGGCATTTACGCCATAAAAACAAAGGATGTTGGCACGTATGGGATCGAAATTGAATTACCCCTGACAACAGAACTGATCAGCAATACCCCGGCCACTGTCCAGGTAGCATCAGATAAGGTAGTTACAATTGATTTTGCAGTAGAACCACAGCCCATAAAAGCACACCTCAATTTTGGCAATGTGCAGATAGTGGAAGAAATAGTGGACCAGGACGGGAATACACCTACGGATCCAGACGAACCCCTTTATGCTGCCAACATTTTTGATAATCCCATAGGCTTGCTGACAGCTATAAAGGCACCGGACGGTCACCATGTTACCTTATCTGAATTTAAAAAAGCCAAGGGGAATTTGCTGGTCCATTGCAATGGAGAATCCTCAAGCATCGAAATTACACTGGAAGGATTGATCCCGAATGGGACCTATAGCTTTTGGCTTGCCTACCTCAAGCGATTGCGAAAAGTCGGGGAAAGCATTGATTTTGCAAATGATTTTGTGAATTTTAACAATCCACCGGTCGGGCCATCGAACGGTACCGGAAATGTTGTGGTAGCCGATGCCAATGGAAGGATAGCAAGTACACTGGAGCACGGATCCTGTATCCTGACCGATGAAGTTGCCCTGGTAATCCCGGTTCTGTATCATATCAATGGCAAAACGTTTGGCGGAGGTCATATACCGGATCCCGAAGAAACAGTTCAGTTGCTGGTATACTTCCAATAGTATTTTTCCGAACCCAATGGAACCGGGGAAAAGATGTTTGCGCGGGCCTTTGAAAGCGGCTCATACCGGGCTCCGCTGGGACACGCATACACTCCCAACCATCTTAGCGAATTAAAAAAAAAAGCCCTGTTCAGTCAGACAGGGCTTTGTTAGTTAAGCAGGTTGCGTAAAATTTGGTCGGATAGCGTATAGATTAAGTTGCGATTTGGCTCCCGCTCTTAACGGGGATAAACACTTTATTTAAACATCAGGAAAAGCATTAGAATTGGGGGTGGAACACTAACTCCTGATGTCTGCGCAAATATAGGTTTACACCCCCCATCCGGTAAATTTTTGTTGTGAAATGGCCAAAAGATGTTGTGAAAGTAATCCAATGTAACATGGAAGTCCGGATTTATTCAAAATAAGCTGCAAATAGTTAATACTGGTCCAGGTTTTCAGGATATAAAAAGTTGTTATACGGGAAGCGGCTGATATGGATTTCCCGGACCTCGCGGTATAACCGTATTTTGAATTCCTCCAGGTTTTCCCTGTTCAGTGCAGAGATAAAAAGCGCACTGTCGCCAACACGGCCCATCCATGTCTTTTGCCACTCTTCCAGCGTAAAATGTCCGCTTGTTTTTTCCGTAACCAGATCATCCGTATCAATCGTCTCCGGATGGTACTGGTCTATCTTGTTGAATACCATTAAGGTTTGCTTATCTGCCGCTTTGATCTCCACCAATACCTTGTTGACAGAGGCGATGTGGTCTTCAAAATGAGGGTGCGATATATCCACCACATGGAGTAGCAGGTCTGCTTCCCGCACTTCATCCAGTGTGCTTTTAAAACTCTCCACCAATTGGGTTGGGAGTTTCCTGATAAACCCTACCGTATCGCTTAGCAAAAAGGGGAGGTTTCCGATGACCACTTTGCGGACCGTGGTATCCAGGGTCGCGAAAAGCTTGTCCTCGGCAAATACTTCACTCTTACTGATAACATTCATTAGTGTTGACTTCCCCACGTTGGTATATCCTATCAATGCCACCCTGACCAGGGAACCCCTGTTACCCCTTTGGGTTTCCATCTGCTTGTCTATTTTGGTCAGTTTTTTCTTGAGCAGCGCGATCCTGTCCCGGACGATCCTCCGGTCAGTTTCGATTTCCGTTTCCCCGGGACCCCGCATACCAATTCCACCCCGTTGCCGCTCCAAATGCGTCCATAAACCGGTTAACCTCGGCAGGAGATATTCATATTGCGCCAGCTCTACCTGGGTGTGGGCATAACTGGTTTTGGCGCGCTGGGCGAAAATATCGAGGATAAGCCCGGTTCGATCCAGGATCTTGCACCGTAATTGTTTTTCGATATTTCGCTGCTGAACCGGACTCAACTCATCATCAAAGATGACGGATCCTATTTCATTTTCGGTAACATACGCCTCAACTTCCTGCATCTTGCCGCTACCTATAAACGTTTTGGGATTTGGAAGATCGATCCGTTGCACAAATCGTTTAAAGACTTCGCCACCCGCGGTATATGTAAGGAATTCAAGTTCATCCAGATACTCCCTGACCTTTACCTCATCCTGTTCTTTCGTTATAACCCCGATCAGGACAACTTTTTCATAAGAAATACTATTCTTCTCAATCATAACTTTTAGTATACTGCAAATCTAAACAATCGGGGCCAAGTGTTTTTTGTAAAGTATACCCACAACCAAAGATTTCTTGACTTTCCCCCTTTTTCTATCCAACTAATAGCGGGCAGTGGTATACCACCGCATTCCATAACCTGGAAAACCGGTTCGATACTGCAGATGAGACTGCAACACCCGATGACGAGGTTACATCCGGGGGTTTTAAACAACAGACCCCGAATCGCTTCACAAATTAAGTATCAAACTTGCACGGACAATCGGGGGACCGGGAAGGCGGACTTCCAAAAGTTAGCCGGTGGCAGGGATTACAGAAGTGGAGCATAAGACGGTTTTTGAGGACCTGAACCGATTTCCTTCATATTCTTATGATTTCTTCCGGAGCGAGGGGCACGTCGTTTCGTAACCTGAGAAACACCTGGGCAAGGGTCACCACGTCCAGTTCACAATATCGTATGATTCGCTCCATATCACCTTCTTCATAATATACGCTTCGGACCATACTGCCGTCTATATCTCCCTTGGGGGATGCGATGCCCAGCACATTCGCCATCAGTTTTAAGGAAGTATAATGCTTGTAATCCCCGAATTTCCATAGTTCAAGCGTATCCAAATGGGGCACTTCCCAGGGTTTTTTCCCAAACAGATCAAGTTTGGCGGGTAACAGCATGCTGTGGATGATCATCCTCCGGGCGATGTATGGAAAATCGAATTCTTTTCCATTGTGGGCACAGAGCAGGTGTTTTGGATGCGCAAAATACCCGTTTAAGAGGTTTTTGAATTCCTTCAGGATATGCCGTTCTTCCCCATGAAATGTAGTAAGCCTGAAATTCCGGATATCCCCTTTGAATTTAAAGTAGCCGACCGATATGCAGATGATCTTACCGAACTCCGCCCAGATCCCTGCCTTTTCATAAAAGGTTTCCGCACTAACATCCTCCTGCCGCTGGTATCGGGATTTCTGTTCCCACAGCTCTTGTTTGATTTCATCAAGATCCGCAAAACCGGCCATTTCGGGGACCGTTTCAATATCAAGGAAAAGGATGTCCTCCAGATTTATTTTTTGTAACATACCTTACTTAATTTTAAGTGTAACCAGGCCCTGATCCGGATGTCATGTATGACCTCCCCTTTTATTACCATACATAAGGAACCAGATGGTTTTATGCTAAAATCTGACGGCGGAAAGGGCTGAAATGATCCGTTTGGCGGCAATTCAGCGCACCTTCCTTTCCTCAGGGATCTACTGAAATGCCGGGAAACAGGGGGGTTGTTTCGGCTAGAATAAAGATACAAACTAATTTGAAGATGAATGCCTTTCTGGAACAGGCTCTTAGATCCTGTAGTGTACATACCTAAATTTGTGTAACTTTAATAAAAAAGTTGCATGAAGTACCCTACCTTGCTTTGGTGGCTCCTCCTGGCCACCTTCCTTGCTTCCTGCGTAGGCAATGATGACGATCCCCCTGCAGAACCCATTCCAGGAACGCCTGATTTTACGGTTTTGGGGGAGGATACGGCGAACATTCTGCATTATACTTATTCCGCAACTTCCGGGCAGGGTACCTTGATCAATCTCACGGAAACATTGAATGTCCCCCGGCAATTCATTACACTCAGGCAGGTAAACAAGGTCCTTACATTTTACAGTTTTGCTTCCGGGAATTTTTCTGCAGTACAATTCAACAGTGAAACCGGCAGCAGTACAGCTTATGACAACTTTTATACCAACAGCCCTGAACGATCGGTCATATGGGGCGCCAATTCGGAAGATAAGCTGTTTATGGGGTATTACAGTCCCGAAGGGAGCTCCAATTTTGGCGTACTTATAATAGACCCCCAGGGCGGGAACAATACTGAATTGAATATCGGCTTCAATACACAAGGAGTTTTTCAGCCCCTGTACTACGACAAAAAGCTTATCGTTCCCTATTTGGATGCGGGCGACACCTACAAGGCGGCTATTTTAGATCCGGACCAAGAGGTTTTGCTGCGAACTTTGGATTTCGGAACTGCTGCACCCAGTATGCTTTTCAATAACGAGGGGAATTTGGTGATTTTTACCGGGATTGACCGCGGGAAGTACGGCTATACGGTTTATGATTTCAATACATTGGATATCCTGGAAGAATCATCGTTTACCCTGAACAGATATTTTTCCCCCGGACCGCTTGAAGCGGACCTTATCGATGGGACCCTTTATTATCTTAATTTTTATGCCCAACCAACGGTAGTGCCTTTTGGTCCTGCCGTCTATGATTTTGCAAAGGAGGAAAACAGGATCCTCGATATGATCACCATTGTACAACAGGTGCAGGTTGAGCTGCAGGCACCCATCCTCCTGACAGCATTCGGATATCAGCAGGAGGGGAATACGTTTCTGGTGGGATATACAAAAGACGGCAGCACCCTATTTGAAGGAGGTATCCTTGTAATATCAGAACAGGGGGAGTTACTGGATAACATCCCAATGCCCTTTGTACCGATCTATATTGTACACTAGAAAAAGACCCTATTACAAACCGTGCGGTTGGTATGGTGGGGTTCCTCAGCCCAACAACAGGCAGGTAATAATCGGAAAAGGCTGGGAAAAACAGGTGAACTGCCCTATGCGGGTATACGTGTCGACCCATAAGCACCAGGGACAGACCGGGTGGTCTGTAATTTTCAGAAAAGCAGGTGCTGCCGGGAAGGGGTTTCCAGCTCCAGCAGCCATTTTTTACGGTTAAGGCCTCCAGCATACCCGGTTAAGGAGCCATCTGATCCGATCACCCGATGACAAGGGATGATGATCCATAACGGGTTGCGTGCATTGGCCGAAGCTACTGCCCGGATCGCCTTTATATCACCCAATCTCAGGGTTAATTCTTTATAGGATACCGTCTCCCCATAAGGGATATCCAGGAGGGCCTTCCATACCCTTTTTTGAAATGTTGTTCCATACGGATTCAATACCAGGTCAAAGGATTGCCTGCTGCCCTCAAAGTAAGCTCTGAGCTGGGCAACCGCTCCGGCTAACACCGCTGGGACCCTTACAGGTTCTGGGATAGTACCGTCACTGACCGTAAGGGCACATATGCCTGATGCATCTCCTTTAAGGCTTGCCTTCCCCAATGGGGTATTGAATTCAATACTTTTCATGGCTACTCAATGACCCCTGTACGCTTTGCCCGGTCCTCCCAGTTTTTCCTGGCAAGGAGTTGTAAGTCGGCAATGGTATCACTTTCATCCATAATTTCCAGGCCCAGGAGGGTTTCTATCACATCTTCCATAGTAACCAGCCCGCTGACAGACCCGTATTCATCCACCACGAGGGCGATGTGTTCCCTTTTGGCAATAAGCGTTTCGAATAATTGGGGGATAGGGGTTTTGCGTTTGGTGACCAGCAGTTCCCTTTTGATGTCTGCCAAAAGCATATGGCCCTTATTGTGGATGATTTCTTCCAGCAGGTTGTCCTTCAAAACATACCCGGTTATACTGTCTTCCTGTTCCCCGTGTACAGGTATCCGGGAAAAACGAAACCGTTGGTTTTCACTGTAAAAGGCAGCAATGGATTTATTCTCTGGGGCAATTTGCATCACAGCCCTTGGTGTCATGATATCTTTTACCAGGACTTCATTTAATTTCAGCAGGTTTTTGATCACCGTGGATTCTGATTCCTGAAAAACACCTTCATCCCGGGCAATATCCGCCATCGTGGTAAAATCCTCCCGGCTCAAAATACTGACATGCGGATTTTTGTTGCTTATTAAACGGGTAAACAACTGGAGTATCCATAACAGGCCCGTATATTTTAATACCAATACCATACCTTTCAGCGTAATGGCTGTAAAGTTGGTCAGCTTCCTCCAATAGGTCGCACCGATGGTCTTTGGGATTATCTCGGAGGTGACCAGGATAAGGAGGGTCATGACCGTGGAAACTACCCCCACCATCAGGTCCTCTGTAAATTCAAATCCGAGAAAAGTGGCCGATCTGCTTCCGTATGTAGCGTTATAAGCCGATTTAGCCTGTACCCCTACCAGGATGGCACCCACTGTATGTGCAACCGTATTCAGGGTGAGGATTGCGATCAGGGGCTGGTCTACGTCCTTTTTAAGCGTTTCAAGGGTCATGGCATATGATTTTCCCTCCTTTTTTTTCAGATTGATATACGTAGGTGTAATACTGAGGAGCACTGCTTCCAGGATAGAGCAGATAAATGAAAAGAAGATGGAAATGAGCGCATAAAATATCAGTAACCCCATGGTTCGGATTTGGATACTAAATTATAAATAAATATGGTATTTCGGGTGCTTATTGCGATTTCAAATTGGCTTGATAAAATACCTGGTGAAGTGCTGTCCGAATGTTGAGATCATACAGATTTAAATGGTCCCGGGAAGGGTAGACCCTGTTCGAAAGAAATATAAATACCAATCGGTATTCAGGATCTGCCCATACAAAGGTGCCGGTAAATCCACTGTGCCCGAAACTACTGCCACTGGCTTCCGGGGCCGGGTAGGCTTCTGAAAAGGGAACTTCCTTATTATTTAACAATGGTTTATCGAATCCCAGCCCCCGCCGGTTGTCATTCCCTGGGAATTGTACCCGTGTAAACTCTTTAAGTGTAGCCTCAGCAAAATATCTTTTTCCCGCATATACTCCGAAGTTCTGGTATAACTGCATCATCGCCGCCAGGTCCGTTGCGGTCGCAAAAAGGCCTGCATTTCCGGATACCCCGCCCATAAGGGATGCATTTTCATCATGTACATACCCCCGGGTAAGGGCATGCCGGAACAAGGTATCTATTTCGGTAGGCACGATGGCATTTGCGAAATGTTTGGTTTCCGGATTAAAGCCCAGGGTGGTAGTACCCATGGGGCCATAAAAATTCTGCTGGAGGTAGGTTTCATACGGTATGCCCGTAATTTGGGAGATTACTTCCGGGAAAATAAGGAAGGTAAGTCCGGAATACAGGTACTTTTTATCCTTGCTAACCCCGGACCGGTTCATGATCCGGTGCATTTTACGGATAAATCGATTTTTGACATACAGGCTGTCGTAGGCCTTTTTTTGAAAGCGGGAAGAAGGATTTTGATGTACAAAGCGCCTTTTTAACCTGCCTTTCTTCATCACCTCGTTGAGAAATACGATATAGGGTTGCAAACCAGCCTGATGAGCCAGTATCTGTCGTAGCGTAAGGTCTTTTTTATCCCGGTAACGCCTCCAGGGACGCCAGTAGGTACTGAACGGAACATCCAACTGCAATTTGCCTTCCTCCACCAATTTCATGATGGCCGGTAAAGGTCCCATGATCTTCGTAACAGATGCAAGGTCGTACAAGTCATCCGGTGCCACCATTTCGATGCTGTCATAGGTATGGTAACCATAGGCAGCATGGAAAATAACCTTGCCCCCCCTGGCAACCAGTAATTGTGCCCCGGGGAATGCCTGGTTTTGTATCCCTGTGTTCATAATGGAATCCACCCGTGCATGGATGAATGCGGCATCCATCCCTACCGATGATGGATCTGCCCTTTGAAGCTTTCCAGTGTGGGCGGAATCCCGGGGAAACTCCTGCCCGTGGGATGAAAGACATATTAAACCAATAAGTATTAAAATGTGGGGCTTCATGAAACGGGGGAAAGTATTAGGTTATCCAAGTAATCTGACAGCGTCTTTGGCAAAGTAACTGGCTATTATATTTGCCCCGGCCCGCTTGATGGCGATCAGTTGTTCCATCATGGCTGTATCATGGTCGAGCCAGCCTTTTTCGGCGGCCGCTTTCAGCATGGCATATTCCCCCGATACCTGATAGACTGCCAGCGGCACCTCTATCTCATTTTTTATCTCCCGGACAATATCCAGGTAGCACAGGCCGGGCTTCACCATCACAATGTCTGCGCCCTCGTCTATATCCATCTGGACAGCTTTGATGGCTTCAAACCGGTTGCGGGGATCCATCTGATAACTCATTTTGTTTTTGGGAATCCCGGCGGTATCTGCAGGGGCCGAATCCAGGGCATCCCGGAACGGTCCATAAAAAGCACTGGCGTATTTGGCGCTGTAACTCATGATCCCCGTATTGATAAGTTCCTCGTCTTCCAGGGCATCCCGGATTGCTGCGATCCGGCCATCCATCATATCACTTGGGGCGACAAAATCAGCCCCCGCCATGGCGTGCGATACACTCATTTCCGCCAGTATCTCAACCGTTTCATCATTGAGTATCTGTCCATCCCTTACAATGCCGTCATGCCCGAACAATGAATAAGGATCCAACGCCACATCTGTCATAACGAGCATCTCCGGGCAAGCGCTTTTTACCGATTGGACTGCCCGCTGCATCAGGCCATGTTCATTCAGGGCCTCAGTGCCTTTGTTATCTTTTAAATTATCGGGCACCTTCACAAAAAGCAATACGGCACACAACCCCATTTTCCACAACTCCTTTACTTCCTTCTGAAGGTTATCCAGGCTCTGGCGGTAATATCCCGGCATGGATGGTATTTCCTCCCTTACCCCTTTTCCCTCCACTACAAATAAGGGAACAAGGAAGTCGGCCGGACTAATTACGGTTTCCTGCACAAGGCGGCGAATGGCGCTGGTGGTTCTAAGTCTTCTGTTTCTTCTGATCGGATACATTACAAACTTTTTAAGTTCTTACCTGCCTGGATAATACAGGCACTTTTGAAGCTGCTGTTACTTCCCGGACTGCCTGGTCCCTTACACCTTGGGTCAGAGGTCAATTTCACCCACCATATAGGCAACGGCTTTCCCGGCAATTTTAACCCGCTCCCCCAGGAATTCACATTGGATATCACCTCCGCGTGCCGACAGCTGTTTTGCTTTCATTTTGTTTTTCCCAAGGATGCCGGACCAGTAAGGTGCCAGACTTGTATGGGCAGAACCGGTAACCGGATCTTCCGGGATACCCGCTTGGGGAGCAAAAAAACGGGAGACAAAATCTACCTCATCCCCAGGTGCCGTAACGATGACTCCCCTTACATCAATCCTGGCAAGTTTAAAAAAATCGGGGCATAGTGCCGCTATTTCCTGCTGACGTGAATAGACCAACAACAGGTCGGTTTTGCCTTTCCACCATGCATCGGGTGCTTTTCCAACCGCGTCAATAATGTCGGGCATGGGATCTATTTTTTGCAATGCATCCGTGGGGAAATCCATTTCCAAAAGGCCATCCTTTTTTCGTTCCACCGTTAATTTTCCACTTCTCGGGGAGTAAAAATCAAGTTTTTCCTGTTCAGGAAGGTGGTATCGGAACAAAACATATGCTGAAGCCAGGGTGGCATGTCCGCACAGGTCTACTTCAATTTCCGGGGTAAACCAGCGAATATGGAATTGATCCCCCTGCCGGACCACAAAAGCCGTTTCAGCAAGGTTGTTTTCTGCGGCAATTTGCTGCATGGTACTGTCATCCGGCCATCGATCCATAATACATACGGCTGCGGGGTTTCCGGCATAGAGTCTGTCGGTAAAAGCATCTATTTGATACAGGGTTTGTTTCATTTTCCGAATTCTTGGGTTAAGGTACCCATTCCCGCGGATTTTTCAATACACTTAACATAACTTCCTCTTCACTACCTTTAGAAGGATGATGGTCATACCGCCACTGCACGCGGGGGGGCAGGCTCATCAGAATACTTTCCACCCGGCCATTCGTCCGCAACCCAAAAAGTGTACCCTTGTCGTGCACCAGATTAAACTCCACATACCGCCCCCGCCTTATTTCCTGCCAATCCCTGTGGTGGGCGGTGTAGGGCAGGTTTTTCCTCCGCTCCACAATCGGGAGGTAAGACGCAAGGAAATGATCCCCCACATCCGTTACAAACCGGTACCAGTCATCGAGGGATATCTGGTCAGTGGCTCTGCAATAATCAAAGAACAACCCCCCAACACCCCTCGCTTCGTTTCTATGGGAATTCCAGAAATACGTGTCGCACTTCTGTTTAAAATCCTTATAAAAATCCGGATGGTGGGTATCGCACACCCCTTTGCAGATCGCATGGAAATGCCGGGCATCGTCTTCGAACAGATAATAGGGGGTAAGGTCCTGCCCCCCTCCAAACCATTGGTCAACGACAGCGCCTTTTTTGTCATACATTTCAAAGTAACGCCAATTGGCATGGACCGTGGGGACCAGCGGACTGAGCGGATGCAGGACGAGACTCAGACCACAGGCAAAGAAATCTGCCTCAGTCACTCCGAAATAGTGCTGCATGCTCTCCGGGAGTTCCCCGTGAACGGCAGAGATATTTACGCCACCTTTTTCAAAAATAGCGCCATCTTCCAAAATCCGGGACCTGCCCCCCCCACCTTCGGGCCGTTCCCAAAGGTCTTCACGGAAAAGTGCTCCGCCATCGGCATCTTCCAGGGAGGCTGTAATTCTATTTTGAAGGCCGACAATATAATCGTAGAATTTGTTCTTCATGGGTCGATCCTAATTATTAAGCTCATTGTGAAATTGATCGTTTGGTCACATCAGGGATTTCCGTACGTACAACTCCATATCCTGGGGTGGGCAGCCAGGTGGGGTATAGGCTTTTTTCAATGTTTTTTTCCATTGATACCCGCTGTTCTCAGCAACTTTTATACTTTCCCCGTTGCTTCTGTGTACAATTATCTGCAGCGTTTTTATGCCCAACGAACCCAATGCGAGGTTCGATAATTCTTTAACTGCCTGTGTAACCCATCCCCGGCCTTCATAGGCTGCGCCTATACAATAGGCCAGTTCGCCCCGCCTGATCCGCCAGTTCAGTTTTTTCAGGATGACCAGTCCGGCTGCAACATTCTCCGGCATTTTTTTAATGACCCATGTATATTCAGAATGATATTTTCGCTCGTTTAGCTGCTGGACGATATAATTGCTTGAGGCCTGGAAACTAAGGTTCTGGGCAAGTGTATTGGGAAAATATGTTTTAAACCGTTCGGCATTCGCAATCATCAATTCGGACAGGCTCCGGGCATCATCTGCGGCTAATTCTGTGATTTGAAAATTCTGTTCCATCTGCAGGGTTCTTTGCTCCCCGGAAACCAGGGATTTTTATTCCTGCCTGTATTCCTTTACGGCATCCACAAAGGCTTTTGCGTTGGCGACCGGAATGTTCGGAAGGATACCATGTCCCAGGTTGGCAATATAATTATCTTTTCCAAACTCGCGGATCATTCGGGTTACCATTTTCCGGATCAGCGCGGGTGGGGACAACAACCGGGCCGGGTCAAAATTCCCCTGGAGGGTTATGTTGCCTCCCGAAAGATACCGGGCATTCCGGGCAGAGCAGGTCCAGTCGACCCCCAATGCCGCTGCCCCGGAAGTTGCCATTTCGCCAAGGGCAAACCAGCAACCCTTTCCAAAAACGATGACCGGGGTATCATCCTTCAGGGCATCGATGATCTGCTGTATGTACTGCCAGGAAAATTCCCTGTAATCCTCGGGGGATAACATCCCCCCCCAGGAATCGAATATCTGCACGGCATCTACCCCCGCCCCCGCTTTTGCCTTCAGGTAGGCTATGGTGGTATCGGTAATTTTCTGGAGCAGCTGGTGTGCTGCCACGGGTTCTTTAAAGCAGAATTCCTTGGCCTTGTCAAAGGTTTTGCTCCCTTCACCCTGAACGCAATAGCACAAGAGGGTCCAGGGCGAGCCTGCGAAACCGATCAGGGGTACTGTATCCCCTAATTTTTCACGTGTCATGGCAATGGCCTGCATCACATACCCCAATGCCTCTTCAACCTCCGGGATGATAACCTCATCCACCATTTTTTGGGAGCGGATGGGTTGGGGCAGGTAAGGGCCAAAATTAGGTTTCATCTGCACCTCTATCCCCATCGCCTGGGGGACTACCAAAATGTCACTGAAAAGGATGGCGGCGTCCATACCGAATCTCCGGATGGGTTGCACCGTTATTTCCGAAGCCAGTTCCGGGGTCTGGCACCGGGTAAAAAAATCATATTTATCGCGAATTTCCCTGAATTCGGGAAGATACCGGCCCGCCTGCCGCATCATCCATACAGGGGGGCGCTGCACGGTTTCACCCTTGAGTGCGCGTAATAGAAGATCGTTTTGTAACATAGTTTTTTTATAATCCGGAAGCATTGGACGCAGGTTTTGCTTTGGTATTGTCATACTTTTTGTTGACCAGCCTGATCAGGTCTTCTGCTGTGGGCAGGGAAGCCACCCGTACGTCCTTAAAATGGATCCTGGCTTCGGCAGCGGTTGTCTCCCCTATGCAAAATGCAATCTTATCTGCCTTGTTTTCCAACAGGAAGCTATGCACTGTGGAAGGGCTGAAGAACAGTACCCCATCTGCGCTTTCCGGGATTTTTACAGGCGCATATTTTGTTTTATAGGTTTCAACTTCGTGTACCTCAATATTGTTTGCTGCAAGGATGTCGGGCAGGTCATCAAGGCGAAGATCGCTGCAGAAATAGGTAACTTCAAGTCCTTCCAGGTATTCTACCAGATAATCGGCCAGTTTGCGGGCACTGTTTTCCACATGTTTTACCTTACCGATTCGCTTTTCAACCAGGCGTTTTGTTTTCCTTCCCACACAGTAGATATTCTCGAACTGCATCTGATTCCCCGGAAGGTTCAGCAGGAGTGCCTCCACGGCATTCTTACTGGTGATGATCACATTCTGAATTTTGGACTGCAACACCGAAGCCGGGATACGGTTAGGGCTGATTTTTATAAAATCCTCCCCTGACACCGATATGCTATCATGAAACAGACCGAGTTGGTCAATCGTGAGTTTTTTGGTGGAAAAGATATTGGCCTGCTTTTCGGTCAGTTGTAATTCATTCATCAGACGCTTACCACCCCTTTTCAGGACGATGTCTGCGCATTCCCGGGCAATTTTATGATGCTCACCTAACGGGGCTGTTTGGGTTACCTCTATTTTTTTGGTACCATCCCGGTTCAGTAAGACACCTTTAAAAGTTACTTCGCCCTTATCTTTCCGGATAAAGGCCAGAGCACCTATGGGTGCTGTACAACCCCCTTCCAGCACATTCAGGAATTCACGTTCTATGCCGGTACAAATGGCTGTCCCTTCATGGTTCAGAGCGGCACATGCCTCCAGTATGTAATCCTCCTTTTCCAGGGCTGCGATCATAATAGCACCCTGGGCGGGTGCAGGGAGCATCCAGTCAAGCGTAATGGAATCCTGCGGTTTTAGCCCTATCCGCTCAAGACCTGCGGCGGCAAATATAGCCCCGTTCCAATCATTGTCCCGGAGTTTCTGCAGCCTTGTATTCACGTTACCCCTGAGGCCAACCAGCGTGTGGGTAGGGTACCGGTTCAGCCACTGGGCTGTCCGCCTGAGGCTTCCGGTAGCGATAACGGCTTCCTTTTGGGCGAGGAATTCCTCATTGTTTTTATAGACCAGGAGATCATTGCAGTTGCCGCGTTTAAGGACGGCGGCCTGTACGATCCCGGCAGGCAATATGGTAGGGACATCTTTAAGGGAATGGACAGCTATATCTATTTCACCCCGTATCAGGGCCACATCCAGTGTTTTGGTAAAGATCCCTGTGATGCCCAACTCATGCAGCGGCTTATCGAGTCGTAAGTCGCCGGTGGAAACAATGGGGACCAGTTGGGTTTCATATCCGGTAGCATCGAGTTGTTGTTTTACGGCATTTGCCTGCCATAGCGCCAGTTCACTATCGCGTGTTCCAATTCGGATAACCCTGTTCATGGGGTTTCTATTTGGAGTTGGAATACCTTTTGGATGAGTTCCAGGCTTCCTTCAGCGTCTGCATTGGAATCCTTCAGATGGTTGGCGAACTGCTTGGTGATCTTTTGGATGATACGATCGGAAATTACATCCGCATGTTCAGGGTCAAAGTTGCTCAGTTTGCGCGACTGGTAATTTAATTCTTCATCCTTCATGGACCGCAGCTTCTTTTTGAGGGCTTTGATTACCGGCGCAAATTTGCGTGTTTCCAGCCATTGTATAAAGTCACCTTTCACCTCTTCAATAATCGCCTCTGCCTGAGGTATGTACTGCCTTCGTTTCAGCATGGTAGCATCGGTCATTTGTGATAGTTGATCGAGGTGGACTACGGTAACATTTTCCAGATCCGACACGTCATCGGCAACATTACGGGGGATAGAAAGGTCCAGAATCAGAAGTGGTTTCTTTGGATAGACCAGGTCTTTGGATATGGTGGGCGACTGCGCCCCGGTGGCTACGATCAGGACATCGGCTTTACGGATTTCTGTTTGCAGGTCTCCGTAATCCCTGACCACAAGGTTAAATTTTCCGCCAACTGTCTGGGCTTTATCCCGGGTGCGGTTGATAAGGGTTATATGCGAATTGTTGGTGTGTTTCAGCAGGTTGTCGCAGGTATTCCTCCCGATCTTCCCCACGCCGAAAAGCAAGATGTCCTTTTCGGAGATGTCAGGGATGGTGTTGAATATGTACCGAACCGAGGCAAATGCCACTGAAGTGGCTCCTGAAGAGATCTCGGTTTCTGTCTTGATCCTTTTACTGGCCTGTATCACGGCATTGCACAAGCGTTCTATAAACGGATTGGCCAACCCCATTTTCTTGGACTGGCTAAAGCTGCGCTTTAACTGGCTTATGATTTCAAAATCCCCCAGGATCTGGCTGTCAAGCCCGGTCCCTACGCGGAAAAGGTGGCTGATGGCTTCTTTGTTCTTATGCACGTAAGCTACTTCCTGGAACTCTTCCACAGTCCCTTTGGAATTGTCACAAAGCAGTTTTATCAGTTGAAATGGGTGCTGAGCAAAACCATGGAGTTCCGTTCGGTTACAGGTAGACGTTACGATAAGCCCGTCGAGGTCCTGTTCCTTTGCCTGTACCAACAGATTATGCGATGCTGCTTCATCCAGACTGAACTTTCCCCGCAGATCGGCATCGGCTTTCCTGTAATTCAGGCCGATGGTATAAAAAGAATTGTGCTTCGAGATATGGTAACGTTGCATGTAGTATGATAGGTGCCACAAAAATATAGGCTTGAATCCTATAAAAATAACGCAGGAGGAACAAATTATGTCGATGTAAGTTTTTTTGACCCCGAATCGACAATTTTTGAAGGAATAAGCGTAATTTTAGCCTAACCATGGGAGGTTTTGCGTCCTTTAATTAGAATGTTTCTAAATAAAAAAGAAGATTACCGTATGGATACTGTTGTGAAAAATATCGCTGAAGGTTCTGTGTTGGAAGTACTGATAGAGGAAGGATTTTTTGTGTTGAAGATCCAGAATGACGGCACGAAAGCAGAACATATTACCCGTGCCATAGACAGCTCCTATATACAATTGCATTTTTGTTTGAAAGGACATGCCAAGTTTATCTTCAACGATGGGCGGTATGCCCTCGAGGTAAGCGAGGAAAGTTCCCTGCTGCTATATAATACGCAGATAGACCTTCCCCTGAATATGGAACTAAGTGCCAATTCATGGATGGTTTCCATTGTGATGACCATCCGGAAATTTCATTCCCTGTTTTCGAGG
Organism: uncultured Flavobacteriaceae bacterium; assembly: GCA_963756115.1. Classification (GTDB taxonomy): domain Bacteria; phylum Bacteroidota; class Bacteroidia; order Flavobacteriales; family Flavobacteriaceae; genus JTS-RE37. The sequence continues at coordinate 665,431 of CAVWMN010000003.1, read as the reverse complement.
GAGGCGGAGTATATCCATTTTTTAAGGGCAGAGAACAAGGATAAAAAATATTATGCCCAGGAAACGGTATCTCCGGCAGTAGCCATTATCCTTAGCCAGATCATGAATTACAACCTGCACCCTTCCATCAAATCCCTTTATTTAAAAGGAAAAGTATATGAACTTATCTCACTGTACTTTAACCGCAGTGAAGATGCAGATAAGGAACAGTGCCCTTTTCTGGCAGATGAAGATAACGTCAAACGGCTTCGTAAGGCCAAGGAAATAGTCATTTCCAGGATGGCAGAACCCCCTTCATTAGCAGAGCTGTCAGAGGAAATCGGACTTCCCATCAGGAAGCTGAAGGAAGGTTTTAAACAGGTTTACGGGGATTCGGTATACAGTTTTCTGTTTGATTATAAAATGGATTATGCCCGGAAGATGCTGGAGTCCAACAAGTACAATGTCAATGAAGTGGGACTCAAGATTGGCTATAGTACGGCCAGTCATTTTATAGCCGCTTTTAAAAGGAAATATGGTACTACCCCTAAAAAATACCTGATGTCCCTTGCAACCTGAGCCGTCGGATCTTAAATGCCCACAAATCCAATAAATACCGTCAGTATGAAAAACATCAAACCAATCCTGGCTTGTCTGCTATCCCTGTTGTTTATCCCTGATTGTTCCCGGGGCCAGGCCGTCAGCAAAACGGGAACGCCAGCCCGGGCCGGGGCGGAACTGGCCCAGGTTCTGGTATTTACAAAAACTGCCGGGTTCCGGCACAAATCCATAGAAAAGGGGGTAGCAACCCTTCGGGAACTGGGGAAGGCGAACCGGTTTGAGATTACACATACAGAAGACTCCCTGCAATTCAGGAAAGAAACATTAAATAAGTACCAGCTGGTTGTTTTCCTCAGCACAACCCTCGATGTACTGGGGGAAGAACAGGAACAGGCCTTCAGGGGCTACATCAATGACGGGGGCAATTTCATGGGGATCCATGCTGCGAGCGACACGGAGTACGACTGGCCCTGGTACGGTAAACTTGTGGGTGCTTACTTCAAAAGTCACCCTAAACAGCAGGAGGCTACCCTGTTGGTGGTAGACCGGAAGCATCCTTCAACGAGACACCTGCAGCCCAGCTGGGACCATTTTGACGAATGGTATAATTTTAAAAGCCTTAATCCCAAAATACGCGTAGTGATAAAGTTGGATGAATCCAGTTATACCGGTGGCGAAAACGGGGAGAACCACCCCATTGCCTGGTATCATGAATTTGATGGGGGAAGGGCATTCTACACCGGGCTGGGCCATACAGAAGAAGCCTATGATGACCCTGATTTCAGGCAGCATTTACTGGGCGGAATTGCGTACTGTCTGGGCCGGGAATAACGGATGGAAAAGTATCCGTATCATCCGGTTAGCTGCTCACAAAGGTCGCGCTACGAGGATCCCGGTATTGCTCCTTACTTTTTTAAGATAGTCGGCCAGTGGCAGGGCTGAGACCTCAACCTGCCCGGAAGAGGATGCATGCAGCAGATGGATACGGCCGTCTGCTTCACGGGTGGCAATACCGGTATGGGTTACATCCAGGCCTTCAATTGATGTGGTAAGCGCAATTATATCCCCGCTATGGATCATCGGTTCACTTGCCGCCACTTCATCCCGGGGCAGCATACAGATTGGCTGGGAATTAAGGTATTCTTCCGATTCCCTTAATTTCCCCAGATTGGCATCATCGCTTAAAAACGGGTACAATTCCCGGTGTGTGCTCATAAAATTGATGTCCTTGGTAATCGCTGTCCCGCCGATATCTTTTGTAATATTCCTGAGGAGTCCCTTGGATTCATTGTTGGCGATCCATTCCGTGAAATAATGGAGCCTGGAGGCATATCCATCCAATTTTCCGTCCTTGTAGCGTATGTATTCCAATGTCCTGGCAAAGTCTTCAAAATTGTTCTGTTGGGCTTTTAGCATCAGCGATAATGCCAATACATTTTCCACAAAAGTGGTACAGTCCAGGCCCTGCAGGTTGATGACCAGGGTTTCTTCCTGCCCGACTTCCAGGGTTTTGGCTACATAGGCAGTCCCTAAAAATGTTTTACCAACCGCCACCAGGGTCTGCCCAAAATCTCCCGTGAGCATCCCAGTGGTAGCCACGATCTTGTCTTCCACGGCCTGTTTGTCCTTTACGGAACAGGTAATTTGCTGAGCCGTTCCATACTGGCTCAGTATAAGGAGGGGCAAAAAGAACAGCTTGTGATTCATGTGTCCGGAATTTGGCGATACCCCTGAACTAAGGTATTCGGGTTAGTGCAAATGTAAGAGGGTTTGCGAATATTCCAAATTGCCCGTACCTCTATTTGTATGCTTTCCGGTATCTTCCGACAGGGGGTTCAGTGACAAAATGCTTCAATCGCCTTGAGTTGTGGGGACTGCCTACATAACGGCCCGGTTTCGAGGTAGATTGCATGAACCAGGCAGGTTCTTTAATACCCGGGCATTTGGAGGCATATTCATTCGGAAGGATTCACTACGCAAGTCCTGTTTACTGAAAATAAGAATATCTTCAAAAAAGCCATTGAGAGCACCCTACATGCCGTACTTTTGTACCCTGCGGAGTATTTGAGGGTGGCCTGATTCTCCAGGCCCCGCCCCATCAAGGAGCCGGAATTTTGAACATTAGACGTACTGTGAAGACTAATAGCGTTTACCCTACCGGCCTTAAAATTCAGTATAGCCCCAGTTTTGATCGGGCCTGAAAACCACTGCCCGTTTTCGGTCTTTCAGCATAAATTCCTCCGTCACATATTCCATGGCTTCGGAATCCGTATCCGTATCCTCGATCCGCATCCCTTTATTTTTATAAAAGGGGGTCACCTTAAGGGGATCATCGGTTTTAAAGACCACCAGGTGCATTTTAAAATTTTTGTCGTATTCCTGTTTTTTTCTGAGCTTAAAGTAAAATCCGGTATAGGTTGTTCCCCTGAACAGTAAATTCTTTTGTTCCATAAATTGAACAACCACCTTATTTTCATCAAAATCGTTCTTTTCAAACAAAGCAGCCTCGGCCATTGCTTTCCTGGAACGGAAGACTTGCGGGAATACGCTGGTTTTACCAATTCCTTCAAGGCTGCTGAAGAGTAAGGCCCTGCTGTTGACATCTGCAGCCAGGGAATCAAGCATACCGGTTGGTATTTCCCTGCCATATCGTGCCAGGAGTGTTGCATAGGCTGTTTTAATCCCCGGATCAGGCACCCGCTGCAGCCTATCAAAGAACTGCGCCACTTCTTTTTCGTGGCTGAAGGGAAATAACAAAACGGCATAATCTTCCAGGATGCCTTTCGGGATACTTACAGAACGGGATGTCCTCCGCGATTTTGAGGCCGGGGTAAGTTGCCCCAAATAACGCTTCAACTGAATATTCGCATCGGTCAATAGTTGTTTTTTATAGTTCCGGTAACTCCCTGACCGGATAAGGTCTTTCGATTTTAATTCCGCCAAAAGTGAAAAGATGGGGGATTTATACTCCGCTATGCCACTATAATCCAATATATCCGGAAAAAGCTTCCTGGCCAGCGGAAGGCTGTCGCAATAGGGTTTAAAAATAGTCCTGATCTCAATTGGGTTGGCAACCAACGGGAGGTCCCTGGACATAAGATCCAGCAGGAGTCGCACCGAATTTTCATCCTGGGCGCGGGAGATGGCCTGCAAAATCCTGATCTGTGCCCCGGAATTGGTATAGGAACTATCATAGAATTCCCTGAAAAAGGAGGTGACCCTGGGATCATTGAGCCGCCCTAATTTCTGGATGAGGTGGGACTGGATATGTTTTTTGTCCTCGGGAAAATCAAAGGCGGATATATAGTGTTTCAGGGAATCAATATGGCGGTTATCAAACAGCACGAAACGGTATCCGCTCAGTACTATACTGTCATTGGCCCGGAGGTCGGCAAAGAAATCGGTCGTTTTATCAGCCATGATATCCCGCCCGATCAGCGTGTCTGCCGGTTTGAAATTTTCAAAAAATTCCGACACAAACCGGCTGGGCTGCCCAACCGTATCTACCTGGGCCTTGACTTCATACAATATCCCGCCTTTCAGTACATTCTTGATCAGGATGCCCCTTGTACTGGCAGTGTCTGAGAGTGTCAGCTGTAGTTCTTCATATCCTTCGGGCGAGGTGAACGATTTTTCGGAATGTATCCGGAATTTTTTATGGGCGTATTGTTTTCTGCGGAGCGTCCATATAGAGTCGATACCGGGAAATGTAAGGTAGTCATGACTTTTGTTAAGCTCCACTGTAATGGCCTCATCGTTCTTATTTTGATAAACCGTTTTTTTGGAATACGGGGCGTATGATTTTGCCTTTTCGCCCCGGCGGAAATAACTTCGGCTGCTTTCTACAAATTTAGGGGGTTTTACAGATGAAACGGTAGTGAAGAAAAGGGCGGTATCCCGCACCTTTCTAAATGGTTCCGGGTACACTACAGGCTTTATCCGGAATGATCCGAAGAATTCCGTTGCTTCCTGTGCATCATTTGTAAGAATGCCCAGCAAATAATAATCTCCCCGTCTGAGGGTGGTTTTCAAATACAACGTCCTGTTCGTTACCGTGTCGTACATGGCCTGCGACTCCAGGGATTCAGCTGCTGCCTGGCGGTACGTTGGGTTGAGGTTCAGGTCCTTGTAGAATCTTTTCTGGATCTGTTTCAGTTCAAAGGTGTCCTCTTCTATAAAGTTAAAATCGTTCAGCGTGGCCTTTCGGAGGAAATAATACGAACTGCTGATAGAATCATAGGCTTCTATCTGCCGGTAACCCTTGCGGTAGCGGTTGGTAAAACGGTGCATAGAGGGCATGGATACCTCAAAATCCCGGAACCCGGAAGCGAGTTTTACTTTTTCTTTTGTAAACTTCCGGAATTTCAGGCTGTTGAAAATAGTATCGGAATGGACGGCAACATAATCCCCTTCCCCCCCCATTTTGAAAATGAGTATTTCCAGGGGAGTGCGGAATATCTGATATCGTTGGTAATCCCCGTTCTTTAGCTGGTTGGTAATATCGAGGCCCTCATAACCATTTTTACGGATGCGGGTCTTGACCTTGATTTTCCCTGGGATATTTTCAAATAGCAATCCTTCTATGTCATCCATGGAATAGGCGGACTCTTTTTTCAGGAATGAAAAGGTGGGAACGCGGTTCAGCATAAAATAGCTTCCGTTGGCTAAATCCGGGGAGATATAGGTGGTGTTTACTGTTTCAGCTACTGGGTAGAGCCTGGCAGGCAGACTGATGGTAAACAAATTGTCATCAGGACTATAGGGCACATATGTATTATCCCGGATCTTTGATTCGAATGCCTCCTTGATGCTTTTGCCTTTTTCAGATGAAGCGGAAACCAGGGGATCAACAGTATACCCCATATTCCGCAACAACGAGATCACCCCTGCTTCGCCCGGGAGGTGTGCTGCCCCTATCCCTGCAAAAATTTTAGCTTTCCGCATAACGGAATCCAGCCGGTGAGCCATGTTGGCATTGCGTATATAAAGCATGTTCTCAAGGTAATGGTCTGTATACATCGCCCGGTCAATGGAATCGAGCAGGTTGATATTCCGTTCCCTGTACGCATCCTGCATGAGGTACATCAGGTCTTGTCGCTGCATTTTCTTTTGCAGCCACTCATCTGGTTTTTGTTTGATGGAATTCAGGCTTGCCCTGCCCACGAGGGCAGTGGATTCTTCCAGGTCTTCCAGCGCAATAATGGGCTTGTTAAACTTGCTGCCAGCCTGGTAGATAAACATATCCAGATAGGTTTCTTCTTCAAAGTTCTGATCCGATTCGTTCGTCCGATAGAGGATATTATTGACCAGCCGGTCTTCAAATGCGAGGTAGGCTGCCAGGTCTTCCCGTGACGGATTATTGATGATAAAGGGATGTGTGTAGAATCCTTTAGGGGAAAAGGAACTGCCTTCTGCATACCCCGAACTACCATTGTCTATGTCATTTTCCAGCCAGGTGGCAGGGTCCGATTCCAGGGCCACCTTTTCACTCTGTTGCAAGGCTTCATAGAAGACGTCATCCAGGCGGAAGGCGATCTTTTTACTGACATGCATCGTGCCATAGAGGTACGAAGTTTTTTCCAGGCCATTCCCGGAGATCTCCCAAAGGAGGCTGTTTTCTTCCTGTGCGGCAGCATGAAAATAAAGGCAGAGTAGTACCAGGGTGCAGGTTAAGCGCATATTCAGTCGATTTGGCAAGGCTCGTCCTGAAAGCATGATGTTTGAACGAGGCAGTTAATAGTACATCCGGGAGAAGATTAAGCGGTAGCCCTATCATAACTACTCCCTATATTGGCATCAAGAAAGCTTTCTTATATTTTAACGTAGTTTCCATGCAAGTAGTATTTTTACGTTTGTTAAAAGAAAACCGGAAGCCATTTAGATGAAAGGAGTTTTATTGGTGAACCTGGGATCACCCGATAGTCCCACTGCGAAAGATGTAAAACCATACCTGGATGAGTTTTTAATGGATGAAAGGGTGATAGACGTCCCGGTATGGCTACGGACCATCCTGGTGCGTGGGATCATCCTGCAAACCCGCCCCAAAAAATCAGCCCATGCCTATTCCAAAATCTGGTGGAAGGAGGGTTCCCCGCTGGTGGTAATTTCCGAGCGGTTTCAAAAGAAGGTACAGGAACAGACGGAAGTGCCGGTTGCCCTGGGGATGCGCTACGGTTCCATGACGATACACGGAGCTCTGGAAGAACTGCGTTCAAAGGATGTTACAGAGGTATTGCTGGTACCACTTTACCCACACTATGCCATGAGCTCCTATGAAACGGTCGTGGTGAAAACCATGGAGGTGCAGCAGCAATACTTCCCGGAGATTCGCCTTACTACCCTACCGGCCTTTTATGACCGTCTTGAATATATAAAAGTGCTGTCGGAGGGAATTGCCCGTGGGATAGCCGGATTGGATTATGACCATATTTTGTTTTCCTATCACGGCATTCCGGAAAGACACATCCGGAAATCGGATCCCACCCGATTCCATTGCAGGATAAATGACACCTGCTGCACTACCAATTCAGTTGCCCACAATACCTGTTACAGGCACCAGTGTTTCCGGACCACGGAGCAGGTGGTAGCATACCTTGGCCTCCCTCCGGATAAAGTCAGTAATTCTTTCCAAAGCCGGTTGCCCAATGACCCCTGGCTGAAACCCTATACCGATTTTGAGTTTGTACGGCTGGCAGCACAAGGCAAAAAGAACCTGGTGGTGATCACCCCGGCATTTGTGAGTGACTGCCTGGAAACGCTGGAAGAAATAGCTATGGAAGGGAAAAAGCAGTTCCTGGAAGCCGGGGGGGAGCAATACAAACATATCCCTTGTTTAAATGACGCTATGGCCTGGGTGTCTGTAATGGCCCAATGGATCAATACCTGGGAGGAAACAGATGCGCTGCCCTGAATCGGATGTGTAAAGAAAGGGCTATAAAATGCATGGAAATACTATTAAACCGAATCAGGTTAAACCAAAATGGATCCAGGCTTTAATTTTGCTGGTATATTGTCATCTAAAACCCCAGATCAACACACTTTCATAATTCCTCATGGCTAAAGTCGCTTCGGAACAATTAGGCACAGAACCCATTGGCAGATTACTGATCAAACAGGCATTGCCGGCATCCATCGGGATACTCGTAATGAGCCTCAACATCCTGGTCGATTCAATTTTTGTCGGAAACTGGATCGGTTCCATAGCTATTGCTGCGATCAATGTGGTTTTGCCGGTTTCATTTTTTATCGCCGCTTTGGGAATGGCCATCGGTATTGGGGGAAGCAGCATTATATCGAGGGCTCTGGGCGCGGACAACAGGCAAAAGGCCCTTAAAACTTTTGGGAACCAGATCTCCCTTACCCTCCTGGTAACCATCCTGATGGTTATCCTGGGCTTGTACTATGTAGATACTCTTATTCCGGCCTTCGGGGGAAAAGGCGCTATATTTGACCCGGCCAAGACCTATTATACCATTGTCCTGTACGGAGTCCCTTTTCTGGCCTTGTGCATGATGGGGAATACAGTGATCCGGGCAGAGGGGAAACCCAAATTTGCCATGATTGCCATGATCATCCCATCTGTAGGCAATCTGATGATGGATTATTTGTTTATCAATGTATTCGATTGGGGGATGGAAGGAGCTGCCTGGGCAACAACGGCCAGCTACCTGCTGTGTTTCGGGTATATTTTCTGGTTTTTCCTCTCTAAAAACTCGGAACTTAAGATTAGCTTCCACAATTTCCGACTGGACATGCCCATCTTACGGGAAATTGGCTCCCTGGGATTTGTCACACTTGCCAGGCAGGCGGTAGTCAGTATTACCTACCTGTTGCTAAACAATATTTTATATGATCTGGGAGGAGAACCCATGGTGGCGGTTTATGCCATTATTGGAAGGACCCTTATGTTTGCCCTTTTTCCGGTATTTGGCGTTACCCAGGGATTTATGCCGATTGCGGGGTTCAATTATGGTGCTGAAAAATTCCCGCGGGTCCGTGAATCGATCAATACGGCAATTGGGTATGCCGCCCTCGTGGCAACGGTGGTATTTATTGGATTGATGATCTTCCCTGCTGAGATTGCCGGACTTTTCTTAAGCGATAAACCAGGGATGTCTGCCTTGGACCTGGCAACCAATGCGTTTGTTCTGGAACATTCGCCTGCCGCCATGCGGTGGGTATTTTCCGCCACCCCTGTCATCGCTTTACAGTTGATTGGGGCAGCCTATTTTCAGGCGATCGGAAAGGCAGTTCCCGCGTTGCTCCTGACACTTACCCGGCAGGGCTTCTTTTTTATCCCCCTTATCCTGATTCTTCCCCCGTTGATTGGGGAAATCGGGGTTTGGATATCTTTTCCGATAGCCGATCTCCTCTCTACCCTGGTGACCGGCTTATATTTACGGCGGGAGATCCGGACAAAACTTCTGCCTGCGCGCTAGCATGCCTTAAAAGACTTAAAAGTATGGCAGATGGGTCCCGAAGGCAGGTTTTTACTAAACTTACGGAAGCCTTATAGTGTTTTCAGATAGGCAGCCATCCGTTCCGTTCCCGCGGCGTCTGGAAGGCTGCCATAGCCTGCTCCCATATTATCCAGCAGGTGTTTGGGGTCCGAGGTCCCGGGAATGACGCAGGTCACTGCTTCCTGCGCCAGAATAAACTTCAGGAAATAGTTGCCCCAACTTGTGATATCATGATCGGCAGCCCAGTCTGGGAGCGGCTTCCCTTTTACCTTGCGGAAAAGCTGCCCGCTTTCAAATGGCTGGTTGATAAGGACAGCAGTCCCATATTGCTGTGCCGTGGGGAATAAGGATTTTTCGGCATTTCTCGATTGGATGGAATAATTGAATTGTACAAAATCCGGCCGTTCCTGTCGTATGATCTTACTAAGGGTATCATGGGCTGAATCCACATAATGGGTTAGTCCCCAGTAACGTATTTTACCTTCGTCCTTCCAGGCTCTTAGAGATTTCACGTGTGTTTGCCAGTCGATCAGGTTATGTACCTGCATCAGGTCCATGGTCTGCCGTTCCATTTTTTGCGCAGAGGATTTCATTTGGGCCATCCCGGCGTCTTTCCCCGAGGTCCAAATTTTTGAAGCGTAGAAAAAATCATCCCCCATGGAAAGTGCTTGCGTAAGCCGGCCGACCACCGATTCTGAACTGCCATACATGGGTGAAGAATCAATTACCTTCCCGCCCATACGTTTCATTTCCTGCAACACAATCTTACGTTGTTCCAATGCCTGGGGATCGCGGCCAACGTCAAAGGATTGCCAGGTTCCCAAGCCCACTACCGGAAGGAGTTCCCCCGAGGAGGGAATGCTGCGGTTCCGCATTTCAGGTGAAGCTGGGAATGACCAGGAGGGAGGGAGGAACGCAAAGCCCACACCGGTGAGCCCGAGTATCTTTACAATATTTCTTCTTTCCGGATTCATGTTTCATTGAATTGCGACTTTTGGGCCGCGTGTAGCAACACCCTTTGCATACAGAAATAGGTATGGATTCCGGATACCAGCACAAGAATCGCACCCGCATTCCCGTCAGGCAGAACCGCAAAGGGTACGGCAGCATTACAGAGCAAAATACCGAAGTATGTCAGGCATCCCGCATAACCGACTTGATCTTTTCCACTACATCATGGGTGATGTGTTTAAGCCCGTGTTCATTTTTGGCATGGGCAGCAGCCAGCTGCAGCGCCTCTTCTTCGGAATTTGCACGGATGACACCTTCGCAATCAAAACCTACATCCCTGCAATGAATTATTTTTTCCATAGATCCTTTATTTAATAAGATTATTAATACGGGGGAGGTTACTATCCGGATTCCCGAATTTGGAACAGGATTTCCGGACCTTTAAAAGGTACAAATTTTATTGCTATGGAAGGGCAGGAATCTGTTATGGATTATGCCTGTTATTGAAATGGCGCACTATGCTATCGTCCTTGCTATCTGATTGCTTCATATTGTTTTCGCACCAGGTCTTCCCCGTATTTCCGTTCCAACCTCCTGATGGCAAAATGTGCATGCGCCATGTTCTGGAAATGGTCGATAAATGCAAGGTTTATGGCCGCGCCCCCTACCGCTCCCAGCACAGGCATAGCCTGGGCAACAAATTTTTCAGATACCTGTACGCTGAAGCGGGCCGCCACCTCGGCAATAACCAGTAACAATGGATTCGCGCTTCCTTTCAGAAGTCCCTGCAGGGCCTTTGACCCGCCTTTGAAGGCTGTATTCATGGCGATCCTGGACGCGTAATAGCCTGTTTCGAGGCTGTCATCGTGCCTGGATTTCCCACCCAGTGCAAAAACCTGTAAACAGGCCAGCTGCGTATCTGGGTTTTTGAGATCTTCCCCTTCACTGCGTGCAATATCCATGATTGACCGCATCATCAGCTTGGTAGCCAGCGTAAGGTCGGCCGCAAAGGCTGCTACCCCGAATGCTCCTCCTACTGCCCCCGAAGAGGTTATCAGTGCCTTGTAGGTTAAATTGATGGGGGATTTCCCCGAAGTACCTTTTTTCATGGACAACAGATTGCTTTTCACCACAGTATGCAAGACTTTATAAGTGGTTTGCTGCAACCATTTTTGCTGTTTCTGTGGTAACAATTTGATACGGTTTTCCAGGACGTTCCCCATTTTATTTAGCCCTTTCATGGCCCAACCAATGTCTTCCATCTGCCGTTTCGCATGGATAAGTACGCTGTGATCCCCGGCTGTCATCGAATGTGCTGTTTCCATTTGCCAATAGTATTGGAGCAGGCCAAGGTAGTTTATATATGGAAATCAGCATAGTGTATCCCATCTTAAAATTACCTCAATTGGCATTGGAATGCAGCAGTTGCATGCCGGTGGAAGACCTTGGTTTGAATCCGGCCCAATCCCCGGAATTGGAATCCTCAGGGAGATCCAGGAACTTACTATAGTCTTTTTGTTTCAGGTGGATGCCCAGGAAGGCAGTTACAAAATGCTGGTTGATGTTGTTTATCCTGCGCTGGTCCCATGAAGGCTCGGCATACCTGTAATATTCATCGATATGGAGTCCCGGTTCCAGGGATGCAGCTGGCGGAGGATTTGGCGCCACATTATGCCGTGCATTTATATAGGTCAGCAGGTACCGGTCCGCATTGACGGCCCCCTCGTAAATTGCCCTGATCCCTTTTTCATAACCTGAAATATCATCCTGGCTACCCGCTACAAAGAGGACAGGTTTTGAAAGGCCCTTAAGTCCTTCCGCATCCCATACCCCCCTTTCCATTCCCCAGGGTGCAAAAGCCACTACTGCCTTTATCCGGCTGTCATTTCTGGAGCTGTACTCCGGGCTGCCGGCAGCCAGGCTCGAAATAGCGGTGCTGCCTCCTGTCATCCCGGCAAAAAAAGTAGTCAAACCATCACTATACCCTGCACCTGCAACATTCAGCACCCCATATCCGCCCATGGAATACCCGATGATCCCCGTGTTGCCGGAATCAATTATACCAGACAGTATATCATTTTGATCCCCTCCTATACGGGCCATTTCGTCCAGGACGAAGCGGATGTCCTTCGCTCGGTTCAACAGCGTACTTGGAAAGGCATTGGCGTCCTTAAAAGTGGAATCCGTATGGTCTATAGCAACTACGATATACCCTTTAGAAGCGAGGTTTTCAGTCAGGTAGGTCATGAGGTAGCGGGAACCTACATAGCCGTGTGATACGATTAGCAGTGGGTAAGGCCCGCCTTCGGTATCAGGTTCCGCATCGCGCAGTGCCCGGCCCCTGAAGCTAAAAGGGATCAGCGGCCGTAGACTATCGCCCGCGGTTCCCATTACGTCTTCATAACGGATGGCCGCCTCGCTATCCGGCGGCAGTTTACCCGGGTACCATACTTCAACTTTCAAAGGGCGGTCATAGTACGGATCCACACCTTTATCTGAGTTCAATACATCTATTTGGTTCCTGTTCACCAGGTCCATGGTGCGGACACCTATATTGTACGACCCTCTTTCAGAAAGTTCCGGGGCGTCCGGCAAGGCATCACCGTAGACAAAGGTTGTATCCTGACCAACCAGGCTGGAACAGGCCAGGATAAAAAATAACAGATAGCTGGTTGCCTGCTGGAAAGAGCTATGCATATCGTATGGTTTTTGTTAAAGGTTAAAATAAAAGTTTATATACTTCACCAGTTTTGTCTAAAGAAAATACCTCCATCGACATACACGGTGCCATCCTTTTTCGGTTCGATTTTTATTTTTTGGCTAACTGGAGTTCCCTGTTTTAGTGTTTTTATATCGAGGAGCAGGCGTTCTTCCCCCAGTCCTTTTTTAGCCTTTTGATATGCCACGTCGCTATTGTCCTTTCCCAGGAGCAGATCTGCTGCATGCAAACCGTATGCAAGCGCTCCCTTGGCACCCACCCCGGAAAGTCCGGCAATAACTACGACGTTGGGATCTGTGCTGCCCTGGTCCCTGGGTAACCGGGTTACATAAGGGATCTCTGAAGCAGAAAGGGAATACACACAGGAGTACCCCTTATAATAGTCCAAATCAGTACTGGAACAGGGGAATCCCAGTAATGCCAGGTATTTCAGGAGATGTGATTTGGCCCATTCCTGTTCCGTTACAGAAACCGGCATACCCCATGCCTTGTTGAGATCCGGCACATCCGTTCGCAGGAAATGCCCGCCTGCCTTAATGATCGGAATACCCTCCTCATCGTAATTGTCCAACATGGCATAAAAAATTTCCGAGTCCATTTCAGCTGTCGGGAAGGATGCATTGAAATGGCTCTTTTGGGACGTATCCAGGGATTCCCAGAAAGATTTATCCGGTTTAAAAAATGCCAGAAACAGTCTTTTGGTAGTAATAAGCCGGTCAAAGTACGGGGCCAGATCAACTAAGAGACTACCGGTATACGGTCCGGCGGCCGACACTATTTTTCTGGCGCGGATGGTTTGGGATTCCCCAGTTTTGGAATTAGTGGTAACGATCCTGTAGTGGTCCCTGATCCTTTGGAGCCGTGTTACCTTTTCATTATACTGTACCTGGCTACCTGCCAGTTTGATGCCTTCGTGGAGTTTCGCGATCAATACGACCGGGTTCATAGTTCCTGAATAGGGCTTGGTTTCCCGTATGATCCGGAGCGAATCGTTTACCTTCATCCCAAAAAATGTCATGGCCTCCGAAGGGTTGGAAGCGTATTCATACGGATCAGTTTGCCCTTTTAACAATCCGGCTACCAGTTCATCCTGTGATTTTTGAAAAATATAGGTTACGGGAGATGTGGTATAAATATCCTCCATGCTGTGGCTGCCCGCTTTTTGCTTCGTATTGAGGAAGTTGATCAATGTATGGGTCTCAGCCACCGAGGTCTGTTGCAGGTAGGAAAACAGATCCCCCGCTGGGCCCAGACTGCGGGAAATCCGCGAGTCTCCAAAACTTGATCCATACCTGTAGACAGAATCCTGTTGTTCCAGTAATAGAACCTGGGCCCCGGAACGAGATAACTGCCAACCGGCTGCGCTTCCCATCAGGCCCCCTCCGATCACTACAATTTCTTCCATTTTCTCATTGTCGCACGAAAGCATAACGCATGCAAGCACCAGGGCAAGGTGGCGTTTATCCATCTGATCGTTTTTTATGGAGAAGCCCGGTTATGAAAGGCCAGGGTCCATGGTACAAGAAAGGTACATAATCCTCGGTAATTAAATGCGATAGCTCATTAAAATAAAAGCAACGCAACCTGAAGGGTATTGCTGTTCCGGGATCAAATAGTTTATTAAGCGATTCATAACCTTCCTGATTTCCTATCTTTAACAATCACAAATCATTGCCAATGGACCAGAAAATCCGTAAAACCCATTCTGCTGATGGCACCCAGATTGCGTATGCGGTCCTGGGCAGCGGGGAACCCCTTGTTAAAACGGCGACTTATATTACGCACCTTGAACACGATTGGCAAAACCCTACCTGGAGACCTTTCCTGAAGGGACTGGCCAGATTCCATACCCTGATCCGGTATGATGAACGGGGCAACGGTCTGTCTGACTGGTATAGTCGGGATTACAGCTGGGATACCTGGATCGAGGACCTGAAAGCTGTTGTTGATGCTGAAGGCCTTGAAACCTTTAATCTTTTCGGGCAATCGCAGGGTTCGACGGTAGCTGTTGCATTTGCAGCGCGATATCCCGAAAGGGTAAAAAAACTAATTATCCTAGGGGGTTATGCCCGGGGATGGTTACACAGGGACCTGAGCGAGACCGGGAAGCGGGAAGAACAAATGCTTATCGATATGATCAGGTTGGGATGGGGAAAGGACAATCCCGCCTTCCGCAAGTTTTTTTCCGCCCAGATAATGCCAGATGCTGCAGACCATGTTATTCAGGCATTCAATGAATTGATGAAAATCTCAACGGAACCGGAAATTGCAGCCCAGCTGGAAAGGGAAATGCATCTGTCCAATGTTGTTGAAGAAGCCGCAAACGTTAAATGTCCAACCCTGATCCTCCATCCCCAGGGAGATGCCTCTATTCCGTTTAAAGAAGGGAAACTCCTGGCAGAACTTATCCCCAATGCCCGTTTTGTCCGACTCAACAGCAACAATCATATTTTGCAGGAGACAGAACCTGCATGGACCGAATTCTGGAGAGAAGTATACGAATTCCTCGGGGTAAAGGAACCTTATGAAGAAACCATCAGGCATCGGTCAGAAAATATCAGGAGGGCATTGCGGGTGATCTTATTTACCGATATCGTTTCGTCCACCGAGATGGTCCTGGAACTGGGAGATAGAAAGTGGATCGAATTACTGGAAAAACACACGGCAATAGTAACCCGTACTGTGCAGCACTATAACGGGGAAATCATAAAGGATACCGGCGATGGATTTCTTGTTACGTTTGAAACAGCGACGGAAGCCCTTGAATGCTCCCTGAAATTGATAACGGCACTGGCGGAAGAAAATATACTGATCCGTGGTGGCCTGCACGCAGGAGAAATTGAGTTTGCCGAAGGTGACATCCGCGGTGCAAATGTACATATTGCGTCCCGGCTGTTAGGCTATGCAGGAAGCAAGGAAATATGGACTTCTGATACACTTAAAGAGATCACCCAAAATGTGTCCTTTGAATTTATGGAAATGGGCAGGTATAACCTTAAAGGCATTCCTGGCAATAAAATGTTATACCAGGTATCCAGAAAATAAATTTCTATTCTGAACCCGCAGTGATCCCCCCAACCTTAAAAATCCCGGTATGCCGACTCCAGATATTGGTTCGCTTCATCCTCTGCGAATTTTGCCGAAGCATTGTCCCAGTGGAGCGTCTGATTCGGAAACCTTCCCGCGATAACCCCCAAAAGTATTGTTTCTGTAAGTCGGGCTGCATAGGAAAATGGTGCCGAACAGCTATCGGTTCCCAAGCAGGCATCCACGAATTGGTGGTAATGTTTTTTGCCTTCCGATTCATAGTCCCTTACAGGCGCTCCCAACTCGAAGGAGGCTATGTCCATTTCCTGGTATTTTCCATCGACTATCAGTTTGGGGAGTTCCATAAAATGGGGGAGGTACAGCCTGCCTTTTTCACCCATGAACATCGCTCCCTGGTCGTGGAGGGTTTCCCCCTCCGGCAATTTCAGGTCTTCATGGCTCTCCGGAGCGCCGGGGCCATCATACCAAACCCATTTCAGGGTATCTGTGGTGTAATCAGTTCCAGGGAATTCATAGGTAACCGTATTGTTTACCGGATACCCGAACCCGGTAGGTTCCCGGCATTCATTTACAATGGTTTTGGGGACGTCCAGGGCCAGCGCATTATAGGGTGTATCAAAAATATGGACTCCCATGTCGCCTAACGTACCGCAACCGTAATCCACCAGTTTCCGCCAGTTTGCCGGATGGTAAAACCCTTCCTTATAAGGCCTTTTGGCCGAAGTCCCCAGCCAAAGGTTCCAGTCGAGCTGAGCCGGAACAGGATCACTTCCTTCCGGGGCCGGGCCGTCATATCCCCAATTCTTGGGTGACCATGCCCGTACGGTATTCACTTTTCCGATGATCCCGGACTGGATCAACAACGTGGCCAGTTTATAATCATAAAAGGAATGCACCTGTATGCCCATTTGGGTGATGAGGTTTTTTTCTTCTGCCAGTTTACGCATGGCACGTGCTTCTGATACGTGGTGGCTCAGGGGTTTCTGGCAGTACACGGGCTTATCCATGTTCATCGCCATCATGGAAGCAGGGGCATGGGTATGGTCCGGGGTGGATACGATCACGGCATCGATCTGATCCCCCATTTCCATAAGCATTTTCCGGTAGTCAGAGAATATTTTTGCTTTTGGGTGCAATGCATGGGCAGCTGCAAGGTTGTCGGCATCCACGTCGCAGAGGACAGTAACGTCTACAAGTTTATGGGATGAAATCGCTTTCAGGTCTTCCGCGCCCATGTTCCCTACGCCTATATGGGCCGTACGCAACCGTTTGCTTTTTGTGAAGGCCCAAACCCCGGATGGGAGTAAGGCGAAAGATGACAGGGCGGCAGCGCCTTTTAAAAATTCTCTTTTATTCATAGTATCGTGGAATTAATTGCTGTACTTTTTTGCGGTTTCAGGGACAAAAGATACTATCTTTTTTTCATACAATAAGCCTTCCGGGAATAAGTGACTCCCAATCCTGCTGAATTTCGCCCACCCTGGTTCCCGGAATATTTCAGTCACTAAGTAATGATCCCGAGGGGTGCCGTGTCTTTCCAATTTCCCCTAGTAAAATCCGGGAAGGCCTGGGTGCACCGCCCATAGCAACGGACTGCTCACTCAAAGGGCCTACAGCACTCCAAAAACAGCCTTCATAGAGGTTCTGATCCAGGGGCAGGCCCTGGTGCAGGCATTCGACGATGCGGTACATCATCATCCCGTCCATTCCGCCGTGGCCACTGTCTTTCGTCTTTTGGTTCAGCCGCTTGTACAGCGGGTGGTCATATTTTTCATAAAGTACAGCCAGCTGTTCCCCCTCAACCCAACTGTGGTGGTCCTCCGTCACCCCCGCTACCCCGCCTTCGAGTGCAACCCGGGTTGGGAATCCCGCCAGCGTACCCTTGGTTCCCTGGATGAGGTTCAGGCGGGTATACGGCCGGGGGCTGGTTTCGTCCCATTGGACCAGGATCGTACGCCCCAGGTTTGTTTTAATAATAGATGTATTCAAGTCCCCCCCTTTAAAATCGAGTTGGTTCCATTTATGGTCGGCCGGAAAATGTTTTTCAGCATATGCATTCCTCCCCAGGGCGGGTGTGGAAAAGGAAACAAGGCTGCCAAAGGTATCTTCTTTTCGGCCCAGGTTCATGTACTGGGCAACGGGTCCCAGGCCGTGTGTCGGGTACAGGTTGCCGTTGCGTTTGGCATAATGGGGGGTGCGCCAGGACCCGGTCCCGCGGTCAACCTGATCCATTTGCCCCCTCAGTTCATGGATATAGGCAGCTTCCGCATGCAGGAGTTCCCCGATTACCCCCAGCCGGCACATATTCAGAAACATAAGTTCGTCCCGGTCATAATTTACGTTTTCCATCATCATGCAATGCCTGCCGGTCTGTTCGGAAGTGTCAACGATGTCCCACATTTCTTTAAGGGTTACCGCGATGGGGACCTCCACCATGGCATGAGCCCCCTGTTTCATCGATTCGATGGCCATCGGGGCATGGTTATTCCAGTTTGTAGCGATAAAGACCACATCGGGCTTCACCTCCTTCAGCATGGTCTTCCATTTGTTCTCCTCCCCATAATATGTGGCAATAGCATTATGACGTTCCCCGCCACCGATCCCGACTGCAACATCCTGCCATTTTTTTACATTGTCTTCATAGAGGTCGCTGATCGCCACAACTTCTGTGCCTTCCAGGGCAGCAAAGAACTGGAGGTGGCCACCACCACGGGCACCTACTCCAATGAAAGCGGCACGTATGGTTTCCAGCGGCGGGGCTGCGAAGCCTCCCATATATTTTGCTGCCAGGGGCCGTTGTGCACCTGGGCCCTGGCCATTAACCAATGTCGGGCCTATGCCTAATGCGGCCCCGGCAAGGGAAGTTTTGCGAATAAAATTTCTTCTGTTGATGTTTTTCATGATATGCCTTTAATTTTAATGTATTGGAATGCGGCTGTGCGGTTAATACCCTGCCGCCTGCCCGTCCTTCCTGCTTTCAGAGGCCCCGTGATAGACCTTGTTCTTTTTGTCCCATAAAATGGCCTGGTACCCACCATAAATTCCCCTGCTAAAACCCACCCGGTGCCCCCTGTCCATCAGGCCCCTGATCGTCTCATAGGGGATGCCTGATTCCAGGCGGATCTCCCCGGTTCCCTCTGTGGGGTCCCCCGTTGGGGATGCTGTGCCGGTATGGTCCCATCTGGGGGCATCACCAGCTTCCTGCAGGTTCATACCGAAATCGATGAGGTTCATCACGATTTGTGTATGTCCCTGGGGTTGAAAATCCCCACCCATAACCCCAAAGCTTACATAGGGTTCCCCATCTTTGGTAATAAATGCCGGGATGATAGTATGAAATGGACGTTTACCGGGTTCGTACGTGTTGGCCTGCCCTTTCTGAAGGCTGAACAATTCCCCCCTGTCCTGGAACATAAAACCCAGTTTTGGGGGTACCATATAAGAACCCAGCCCCCGGTAATTGCTCTGGATGAGGGAGATCATATTGCCTTGGCTGTCTGCAGTTGTCATATAGATGGTTTCCCCTGCACTGATCTCCCCCGCTGAGTATACAGCGGCATTGTCTCCCATCAGTTTCCTTCTTTCCTGGGCGTACTCGTCAGACAGCAACCTGGTAACGGGCACCTTTACAAAATCCATATCGGCATAATACCGGGCCCTGTCTTCAAAGGCAAGTTTTTTGGCCTCCGTGAAAAGGTGAAGGTGTTCGGCACTTCCAAAAGGAATGTTCGAAAAATCATAGCCTTCCAATAGCTGGAGCATTTGCAGGGCGGCGATACCCTGGCCATTGGGAGGCAGTTCCCAGACATCATATCCCCGGTAATTTACCGATACGGGTTCAACCCATTCCGAGCTGTGGGCCGCAAAATCTTCTTCGGAAAGGAATCCTCCCTGTTCCTTCATAAAACGTGTCATGACCGTTGCCAGCTCACCCTTATAAAAGACCTCCCGCCCACCAGCGGCAATTTTCCTGTAAGTCTCCGCCAGATAGGGATTCCTGTAAATTTCACCTTCCGCGGGTATCCTGTTGTTGTTCGGCCTGAGATAGGTATCTGCAATGTTGGCGTAGCCGGCTTTATCTATTTCAGGTATGCCCTGCATATACCAGGCGATCAGTTCTGTGAGCGGAAATCCATTTTCTGCATAGGATATAGACGGTGCCAGCAGTTCTTCCATCGGTCTGGACCCAAATTTATCAAGGAGTTCAAACCAACCATCAACCGCACCGGGGACGCTGACAGGCAGAGGGCCATGAGAGGGGATACTGGTTAATCCCTGCTTCTCAAAATAGGCAAGGGTCAAGGATTTTGGCGATCTCCCGCTGGCGTTCAGCCCGTAGAGCTTTTTGGTTTTTGCGTCCCAAATGATGGCAAAAAGGTCCCCGCCAATACCACTGCCGGTAGGCTCCATAAGCCCCAATGCTGCATTCGCCGCAATTGCTGCATCTATGGCATTGCCGCCATCCCTGAGTACCTGCAGCCCTATCTGGGTGGCTAACGGGTGGCTGGTAGCAACCATACCATTCTGGGCAAGTACTTCAGACCGTGTCGCAAAAAGGGCACCGGTGACCCTGTCCTGTGACTGCAGGGGCACAATACTAATTGTAATCAGGAAAAGTGTAGCTAATGATCTCATACAGCGTTCTGTTTACTAATGATGTTGGCAGCCCTGTTATATCAGCCACGGTATCTTAGGGGCACTATGGGGATGCCTTTGCAATGTAACAACTTTTAAGGACACGCAAAAGGCCTTTTCCGAGCCGGTAAACTAGTAGCAGGCAAGAGATTTTGGTTTCCCAACTTTTTTGGTACATTTAAGCTTGACTAATTCGAACGTTCAAACTATGAAAAAACTATTTGCCCGAATGGGTTTATTGCTATTGGCCATTTTTTTAATTCCCTTACAGACATCATCCCAAAAACGTAAAAACACTACCCCGGATCCCTATCCTGAAGGTCTCTATTCCAGTCTGGAATATCGGCTGATCGGGCCTTTCAGAGGGGGCAGGTCGGCTGCGGTTACCGGTGTACCCGGAGAACCGAACCTCTTTTATTTTGGGGCCACCGGCGGGGGAGTCTGGAAAACCACGGACGGGGGACGCAGCTGGAGCAATATCTCCGACGGATTTTTCGGGGGGAGTATTGGAGCCGTAGAAGTGGCACAGAGCGACCCGAACGTGATCTACGTAGGTGGGGGTGAGAAAACGCTTCGTGGAAATGTCTCCTCCGGCTATGGTGTCTGGAAAACGGAGGATGCAGGTAAAACCTGGACCTCAGCGGGACTAAAGGAAAGCCGGCATATCCCCCGGATACGTATACATCCCAGCGATCACACTATCGTATATGCCGCTGTGCTGGGGAATATCTACAAACCGAATGAGGAACGCGGGGTATATAAAAGTACGGATGGAGGCCAGACCTGGCGCAGGACCTTGTTCGCCAACGATCAGGCAGGTGCCGTAGATCTGGTGTTTGACCCTAATAACCCACGGATCCTGTATGCTTCCACCTGGCGTGCACAGCGAACCCCGTATAGTTTAAGCAGCGGGGGGGAGGGTTCTGCCCTCTGGAAAAGTACGGACAGTGGCGAAACATGGAATGAGATCTCCAAAAATGATGGTTTTCCGAAGGATACCCTGGGAATAATGGGGATAACTGTATCCCCTAAAAACTCCGAACGGGTTTGGGCTATCGTTGAAAACAAGGAAAAGGGGGGGCTGTATCGCTCAGATGACGGCGGTAAGAAATGGACGCTGGTAAACAGTGAACGGAAATTAAGGCAGCGTGCCTGGTACTATACACGGGTATATGCTGATACTGAAGACGAGGATATTGTGTACGTACTGAATGTACAATACCACCGTTCTACCGATGGCGGCAAGACTTTCAACACGTTTAATGCCCCCCACGGGGACCATCACGACCTATGGATAGCACCGGAGGATTCGAAACGGATGATCATCGGGGATGACGGGGGAGCCCAGATATCGTACGATGCGGGGGAAACCTGGAGCACTTATTACAATCAGCCGACGGCCCAGTTTTACAGGGTAACAACTGATAATGCATTTCCGTACCGGATCTATGCTGCCCAGCAGGACAATTCCACGATCCGGATAAACCACCGGAGCGATGGTATGGCAATTGGCGAAGAGGACTGGGAGGAAACGGCCGGGGGGGAATCGGCTCATATTGCCGTTGATCCCACAAACAACGATATTGTATATGGTGGCAGCTATGGAGGTTTCCTGACACGCGTAAACCATAAGACGCATACAGTCCGGGGTATTAATGTATGGCCGGATAACCCTATGGGTTATGGGGCGGAAGGTATGAAATATCGCTTTCAGTGGAATTTCCCTATTCTTTTCAGCAGGCATGATCCCAAAAAATTATATACATTTTCAAACCATGTACACCTGAGTACCAATGAAGGCCAGAGCTGGAAACTTCTTAGTGGTGATCTTACCCGGAATGACCCGGAGAAACTGGTTTCAAGTGGCGGTCCCATCACCCAGGACAATACCGGGGTAGAGTACTATTGTACCTTGTTTGCCGCCAACGAAAGCCCCCTTACGGAAGGCTTGTTGTGGGTTGGCAGTGATGATGGCCTGATCCATATAACCCGGGATGGGGGAGAAAATTGGGAGAATGTAACCCCCGCCGGCCTGCCAGAGTGGAGTATGATCAACAGCGTGGAGCCCTCTGCATTTGAGGAGGGCACCTGCTATGTGGCCGCAACCCGCTATAAATTGGGGGATTTCGAGCCTTATTTGTATAAAACCACCGATTATGGCAAAAGCTGGGAAAAGATAACGAATGGTATAAATAAGGAACACTTTACGCGTGTCGTGCGGGAAGACCCCAAAAAAAAGGGGTTGCTGTATGCTGGGACAGAGACCGGCATGTATATCTCTTTTGATGATGGGGCCAGCTGGAAAACCTTCCAGCTTAATTTACCCATTGTACCCATCACGGACCTTGCAGTAAAGGAAAACAACCTGATCGTGGCCACACAGGGCAGAAGCCTTTGGATCATTGATGACCTGAGCGTATTGCATCAACTGGAAAAAATGGATACCGGGGCACAAATGATCCTGTACAAGCCAAAGGAATCCTATCGTACGAAGGGGGGGGCAGCCTCAAAACCTTCGCTCACAACGGGGTCTAATCACCCGAATGGCGTCATTACCCACTTTTATGTTAAAGACCTCGCGGAAAAGGACAGTGTATCGCTCACCTACTTTACCAAATCCGGTGATACCCTGGCAACATTTAGCAGGGGGGCAAAGGATAAAGACAAAAAGCTGGAGGTCAAAAAAGGGGGCAATACCTTTGTTTGGGATACTGAGGGCAAAGGAGCTGAAGAATTGGAAGGAATGATATTGTGGTGGGCCAGCCTCGATGGCGCCAAAGCTGTACCAGGGGACTACAAGGTTGCACTTACTGTTAACGGGAACAGTACTTCACAGGATTTCAGGATCATCCCTGATCCACGGGCGGAAGCTACGGTGGCCGACATGCAAAAGCAACACGACTTTATCAGCGATGTGAATGCGACGATTGAAAAAGCGCACGAATCCATCCGTAAGATCCGGAAGATCACCGACCAGTTGGATGCATTTATCAAACAGTACAAGGATAATGACCAAACCAGGGATTTGGTGGAAAAAGCCAAAAAAATGAAGGAGGGGTTTGGTGATATTGAGAAGGCGCTCTATCAGACCAAGAACCAGAGCAGCCAGGATCCCCTGAATTTTCCGATCCGCTTGACAAATAAACTCGGGCATCTCAACAGCTTGGTAGCCCTGGATGATTTTCCTCCCACAGACCAGGATATTGCTGTAAAAAACGAACTGACGGCGGAAATAGACAGGGAACTCAATACTTTTGATGCCATGGTATCCGAGGAGATCAATGCATTTAACAAGTCTTTTAACGAACTGAGCCTGAATTACCTGTTTTTGGAAAAATAATCATAAGAAGCATGCGGCAGTTAAAGCGATAATGGTATGTTGCGTGCTGACTGCCTGAACATCTCTGACGTACTTTCAGGAAGTCGGGAATAAAATTTATAGTTTAATTAAATATTTCGGGGCTTACCCGTCTTGCATATGAACAAAAGTATACTCCTGCTTGCCGCTGTACTGGCGGTTGGCACCCTGGCGGGCCAAACGGCTGAAAAAATATTTAAACCGCTGACATACCGAAACATCGGACCCTTCCGGGGTGGGCGGTCCGTGACGGCCAGTGGGGTGGTGGGGGATCCCCTCACCTATTATATGGGCACCACCGGCGGTGGGTTGTGGAAGACTACCGATGCCGGGCAGCGATGGCTGAATATCTCGGATGGTTTTTTTGAAACGGGGTCGGTAGGAGCCGTGGCAGTGTCGGCATCCAACCCCAATGTGGTTTACTGCGGAATGGGGGAACACGCTGTACGCGGGGTGATGACCTCCTATGGGGATGGAATGTACAAATCGAGTGATGCGGGCAAAACCTGGAAAAAGATCGGATTGGAAAAAACACAGCATATAGCACGAATCGTAATCCATCCTTCCGATCCGGATATTGTATATGTCGCTGCCCAGGGAGCCCTGTACGCACCTAATGAGGAACGCGGGATTTATAAATCTTCCGACGGGGGGGAATCATGGGAAAAAGTATTGTATGTAAACGACCGGACTGGGGGGATAGAACTTTCGCAGGACCGGCACTCCCCCAATGTTTTGTATGCAGCCATGTGGGAGCACCAGCGAACCCCGGATAAGATCATCAGCGGAGGGCCGGGAAGCGGGCTCTATAAATCGGTTGATTCCGGTAAAACATGGCAAACGATCCATGAAGGATTGCCGGAAGAAAAAGGAAAAATGGCCATTGCCGTGAGCCCGGCTAACCCCGAGAAAGTATATGCTCTGATCGAAAGTGATTCCAATGCAGACAAAGGGGGCCTGTTTGTGTCTGATAACGCCGGAAAATCCTGGAGTATGGCCAGTGGTGATAACAGGCTGGTACAACGGGCATGGTATTATATCGAAGTCTTTGCTGATCCGAATGAGGAGAATACGGTCTATGTGCTCAGTGCGCCAACTTTACGGTCAACGGATGGTGGGAAGACCTGGGAAACCCTCCCGGATTCCCACGGGGATTACCATGACCTCTGGATCAACCCTGACAATTCAAAAAATATGGTGTTGGCAGATGACGGGGGTGCGGGCATCTCCTTTGATTACGGAAAAACCTGGTCCACACTGGATAACATGCCTACGGCACAATTTTACCGCATCAACGCCGACCTGCTTTTTCCCTATAATATTTACGGGGGACAACAAGATAATACATCGGTGAAAATAGCCAGCCTCTCCGTAGGGCGTTCGGGGATCACCGATGAAGACTGGACATACTCAGCCGGCGGGGAAAGTGCATTTTTGGCATTCGATCCCAATAATCCCCGCTATGTAATGGGGGGCAGTTATCTGGGCACCATCGATGTGCTCGATTCACAGACCAAATCGGGTACCAATGTCATGGCTGCCCCCATACAATACCTGGGGCGGGCCGCCCGCGATATGAAATACCTGTACAATTGGAATGCACCTATAATCCGGTCCATGCACGAACCGGCGACTTTCTACCACGGGGCACAACTGGTCTTGCGAACGCGGGACATGGGTGTTACCTGGGAAGAGGTTTCCCCGGACCTGACACGAAATAATGATGCAAAACAAGGATTTGGAGGGGGGCCCTATACCATTGAAGCTGTTGGGGCCGAGAATTATGGCACACTCGCCTATATCGCAGAATCCCCGCATGAGAAAGGTGTGATCTGGACGGGGAGTGACGACGGGCTGGTGTATGTAACCCGGGATAATGGCGAATCATGGGGGAATGTGACCCCAAAAGGGCTGGCCGAATGCCTGGTCAATGCAATCGAAGTATCTCCCCATGACCCGGGTACAGCTTATATTGCTACTACCCGGTATAAATTCAATGATTATACCCCGGCACTCTATAAAACAACAGACTACGGGACCAGCTGGAGCAATATCAGCTCCGGGATCCCCTATGGTGCTTTCACCAGGGTGGTACGGGAAGATAATCAGCGCAAGGACCTCTTATATGCAGGGACGGAGAAAGGGATGTTTGTGTCCTGGAATGGCGGGAAATCCTGGGAATCCTTTCAGTTAAACCTCCCGGTAACCCCCGTCACGGATCTTATGGTGCACCAGGGTGACCTGATCGTGGCCACTTCCGGTCGCTCGTTCTGGATCCTTGATGACCTGGCAGCACTTGCCCAGTACAGGGAAGGTCAGGAAGGCCTGCAAATCTTCCAGCCGGAAGCGGCATATAATGCCGACTGGGGAAGTCCCCTGGATAATAATACCGCGGCAGAGGTAAAAGGTACAGACCCACTTACAGGCGTCAACCCGGCGAATGGGATGGTACTATATTATTTCCTTCCGGAACAAAAGGATTCAACGGTAGTGGAACTGGAGATAGTGGATTCCGGTGGGAAAGTGGTTCGGACATTTACTTCGGTCAAAGATAAATCGTACATAAAACACAATGGTGGCGGCCCCCCGCCTGCACCTGTAGTAGGGACAACTCCAGGCCTCAATCGATTTGTATGGGACCTCCACCATCCAATTATGCCCGGAATCCCTGATGTGTACATGGAAGCCGGATTTAAGGGGCATAAGGCCATCCCGGGCAACTATACCATTCGGTTAACAATGGGCGGTGAGACCGTATCTGCGATGGGAGAAATCGTAAGTACCCCAGGATGGGAAATAAACCCGGCGACCTATCAGGAGTATGACACCTTTATGGGAGACATGGAATCAAAACTTACAGAGATGCACACTATGGTGAATACACTCTACGATGCGCAACTCCAATTGCGTTCCCTCATAGATGACTTGGAAGAAGGCCCGGTACGAAAGGAAGGGGAAGAGCTGATAGCGGCCCTCAAAGCTTGGGATACCGATATGATCCAGCGGAAATCAAAGGCCTATGATGATGTGGAGAATTTCCCGAATAAATTTACGGCGGAATACCTGTTCCTGATCAATCAGTCCAACAGTACCATCCCCCGGATCAACCAGGGATCCCGTAACCGGAAAGCAGAACTTGATACCCAATGGCTATCTTTGAAGAAAAAGGGGGAGGCTTTCCTGCAAACCGCCATTCCTGCCTATAATACCAGGTTATGGGAGTCCGGGATCGGGGCTATCCACGTGAAATGAGCATGAACGAAGCCTATAGTTATATAAAAGCCCTGCACCTGATCTTCGTGATCACCTGGTTTGCGGGGTTATTCTATATCCCACGACTCTTTATTTACCACATTGAAGCCAGTGAAAAACCTTCACCGGAAAAGGAGATCCTTACGGCCCAGTTTAAAATAATGGCGAGTCGGCTGTGGTATATCATCACCTGGCCTTCTGCTATCCTGGCTACCGTCTTTGCCATCTGGCTGCTTATCCTGATGCCCCAATGGTTACAACAACCCTGGATGCACGTTAAATTGGTATTTGTGGCAGTCCTTTTCGCCTACCATCTGAAAACCCACCAGATATTTCGCCAATTACAGGAAAATACCATCCGGTATACTTCACGCTTCATGAGGATCTGGAATGAAGGGGCCACCCTGCTGCTCTTTTCAGTTGTATTCCTGGCAATCCTCAAAAGCGCCGTTAACTGGATCTATGGGCTTATCGGTATCCTGGTGCTGGTGATCCTGCTGATGGTTGGTATCAGGCTCTATAACCGCCTCCGGCAGGGGAAGGATGTAAAGTAGGCAGCAGCTCCTCCTGTAGTCCGATTCAGCTTACCCGAATGTATACCAGTGCTGATACTGTCGCACCGCCCACTTTGGACTGATAATTGCTATCTTTAACGGCAAATTGAGCACCTTTGTTACGAAAACTATCGCTACGTTCCCGGATTTTTATTACCATGATCCTGCTGGTGCTTATCGCCTCCGTATTAATCGCCGGGGTGACCATCTATCAGTATCGCGAACAATCCAGGGATTACCACCAGGACCGTCTGGAACGCAAAGAGTCCCAGATCAAGCAAAGCATTGATTACGCCATACAGGGAACTACCTATCCCGCCACCACGGAATACCTCGGACTTATTTTTAAGGATGAGATCTACCGCATTGCCGATGTTCAAAATGTAAATTTCAATATCTACGACCTGGAAGGGCAGCTTATTAAAAGTTCCAGGCCTAAATTCAACAATGATTCCATTTCCACCTGCCTGGAACCTGAAGTTTTGAACCACCTTACCACCAGTGCCACAAAACGGTATGTGGAGGTCAATTCAGCAGCCGGCTTTAAATTCCAGGCTTCCTATACCTACATCACGGACCAAATGTTCAAACCAATTGGGATATTAAACCTTCCCTATTTTGAAGACAATTCCTTCAACGACATGGAATTGAGGGAATTTCTGTTCAGGCTGGGCGGGGTGTACCTTTTTATGCTGTTGATAGCCATAGTGCTTGCCTATTTTATATCGAAATATATTACCCGGTCCCTCGAGACTATTTCGGACAAGTTAACGGAAACGCACCTTACCCGGCGGAATGAAAAAATATTCATAAAAGATACCAGCCAGGAGATCGGCAAACTGGTGGATGCTTATAATGGTATGATCGATGAGCTGGAACAAAGCGCAGCCAAACTGGCAAGGGGGGAGCGGGAGCAGGCCTGGCGTGAAATGGCCAAACAGGTGGCGCATGAGATAAAAAACCCGCTGACCCCTATGCGCCTCAGCGTGCAGAGTTTCCAGCGGAATTTTGACCCCAGGGATCCCAATATGAATACCAAGATCACCGAGTTTTCGAAAACGCTCATACAGCAGATCGACACCATGAGCAGTATTGCATCGGCCTTTTCCAATTTTGCAGAAATGCCGGCACAGCAAAATGAGACGCTCGATGTTGTAAAGATCGTTAAACTGGCTCTTGATATATTCAATGAGGACTACATCCATCTCATTACCCCGGAAAAGGTGATCATAGCGAAGCTGGACAGGACACAGCTCATCCGCGTTGTAACCAATCTTATCAAAAATGCCATCCAGGCCCTGCCCGAAGCAGAATCGCCGCGCATCCTGGTTTCCGTTGTTTCCGATGGCGATTACGTAAAAATTTCTGTTGCGGATAACGGTATTGGGATAGCAGATGAATTCCGGGACAAAGTATTTGAACCTAAATTTACTACGAAATCGAGTGGGATGGGACTGGGGCTGGGAATGGTTAAAAATATCGTGGAAACCTATAAGGGAAGTATCGATTTCACATCCCAACCCGGCAAGGGAACCGTATTTACTGTAAAACTACCAAAGGAGTAACACCTAATATTTACTGTCATGAAATTTGAAAATATTGTAACTGAAAAAGAAGATAACCTGGCTGTGATCATCATCAACCGGCCCGATAAACTCAATGCACTGAACAGGGAAACCATCAGGGAACTGCACACAGCCCTGGATCATCTGGATAAAGATGCCGCTATACGGGTGATTATTGTAACCGGAAGCGGGGAGAAGGCATTTGTAGCCGGTGCCGATATTTCCGAATTCGCTCAATATTCCGTGAAAGAAGGCAGCAAGCTGGCTGAAAAGGGACAGGAGCTGCTTTTTGATTTTATTGAAAACCTGTCAACCCCCGTGATCGCTGCCATAAATGGATTTGCGCTGGGGGGAGGGCTGGAACTGGCGATGGCCTGTCATTTCCGGGTGGCCAGCCACAATGCGAGGATGGGGCTTCCTGAAGTATCCCTCGGCCTTATTCCCGGTTACGGGGGAACGCAAAGGCTGCCTCAGCTGATAGGCAGGGGCAGGGCTATGGAACTGATCATGACGGCCGGGATGATCGATGTGGAAAGGGCCCTGGAATATGGACTGGTCAACCACATGGTTTCCCAGGAAGAGCTCCTGTCGTATTGCAAAAAACTGGCTGGTAAAATAGCGAATAATTCACCTGTTGCCATCGGAAATGCAATAAAAGCTGTAAATGCGGGTTTTAGGAATAATGCTTCAGGTTACCAAACCGAAATAAAAGCTTTTGGTGCCTGTTTCGGCACAGCCGATTTCAGGGAGGGCACAAACGCCTTCCTTGAAAAACGAAAAGCAGATTTCCCGGGAACATAATATGGCCTAAATCAGCACTACCCCTTATGAAATGCATCGGAATAACACTTTTAGCGGTCCTGGCCTCTATTGTAACCATGGCCCAGGAACTGCCTGTTGAATATCAATTCGGTGAAAAATATAACGATAAGTACAAATATTCCAACCTGGCCTCGATCTCAGATGATGGCAAAGGGGGGTACCTGCTTGTAAGAGCCTACTTTGGCGGGATGATCTTAAAACCAAAGGGGTATTTCATAGAACATTACAACGCAGATCTGGAACTTACTGCGGAATTCAATTACAAGTTAAAAGGCCCGGAGTTTGTGGCGGGTTATGTTGCCAACGGGCAATTGTATCTGCTCTTTTTGGAGTATGACCTGCTGCGGGAAGCATACGATTATGTAGTACACCGGAGTCCCATAACCGATTTTAATTTTACACAGGAAACCATCTTGTCCGTGCCTTCAGAACCGGTAGACAATCCCTTGGACAAAAATTACTATAACCGGAACTTCAATTCCGGATTTACAACAACCGCACTTTTTAACGATGATAAGTCCGCGTTTGTGATCAGTACCCATTTTAAAAAGAAGAAAGTTAACAAACACCATATTTATGTATTCAATGCATCCCTCAATAAATTGATGGAACACGATTTTTCCTCGGAAGTGGAAGATAAAAATTATGCATTTGAGGATATCGTGGTTTCCCCTGACCTTAAAAATGCCTATATCATCGGGAAAGCTTATTTTAAAAAGAAACGGTTTTCTGCCCTGGAACGGAAATTTCAATACGAACTGATCAAATTATCAAAAGCCGGGGCTACCGTGCAGACATTTGATTCGGAAGGAAAATATTCCGAAGGATTAAAGCCGGTCTTGCAAAATGAAAAACTGATATGTGTCGGGTTCTATGCCGACAGGAAGGACAATCGGTACAACGGTCTTAGTTATTTCAGCCTGGACCCTGCTACCCTGGCCCTCAGAACAATAAAATACCAACCGTTCTCAGAACAGTTCATGTTCGACAAATACGGGAAGGAAAATGCAGAAAACGTACAGGACCTCGTCTTTAAAAATGTCAGTATTACGGATGACAATGCCATCCTGTTCAACGCGGAAGAATATTTTGTAACCACCAGTGTACAGGCTAATTCCAGTGGGGGGCGACTCCGTGTGGAGCGCTTCCACCACAATGACATCGTCAGCGTTAAACTGAACGCTGCGGGGGATATGGTATGGGCGCGGAATATCAATAAGGCAGAAGTGACACAGGGGGATGATGCGTACGCATCTTACAGCTCCTATACCAAAGGGGATAAAACCTATTTTTTTATCAGTACTGCTGCCGAGAATCCTCAGCTCCTCAGCAACGAACGCCTTATCTTTAAGCAGGGCCTGAGCCGAAACCGCAATGTATTCGTTATTCAACTGGATGAGGAAGGGAAGATCAGCTATGAAAAGGTAATCGATAACGTAGAGGCCCGCTTGCCCCTGATGGTTTCCAAACCCCTGATGGACCCTGTTGATGATGCTATCTTGTTTTACGCGAAACGCGGGACCAAAAAGCAATTGGTCAATGTATCCATACGGTAATCCGTGCCCCGGATTTTAACACATCTTCGTCCTTATAATTTGGAATAAATCCATATATTTGGAATAAATCCCAAATTTGAACCAGGATCACTATATCAAAGGGCGGGGTGCGCAGGGCCATGTCCCCAACCGATTCAGCAAACAGACCCATGAATTCAGGGATGATTTCCTTGAATTCTGCAGGGTTGAAGGGGAAGAGGCCGACACCAACAAAACCCTTTACCTGCCCATTTTTCCCAAGACCATCGTAAATAAGGTCACAAGCCCCGATGTGGGCATGCAGTATTCCATGAACCCGTACCAGGGATGCGAACACGGTTGCGTCTATTGTTATGCCCGGAATTCCCATGAATATTGGGGTTATGGGGCAGGACTCGATTTTGAAAGGAGGATTTTGGTAAAAGAGGATGCTCCCCGGTTGTTGGAAGAGAAGTTAAAACAAAAAAACTGGCAGGCCTGTACCATAGTACTCTCCGGCAATACGGACTGCTACCAGCCGGCGGAGCAGCGCTATGGCATTACCCGTAAGTGCCTGGAAGTTTTTTTAAAATACCGGCATCCTGTTGGGATCATCACCAAGAATTCACGGATCCTGCGGGATCTGGATATCCTCAAAGAACTCAGCAAAGACGGGTTGATCGGCGTCAATATTTCCGTTACATCCCTCTCTGAGAAAACACGCCGCCTGCTTGAACCCAGGACAGCCACCATCGCCAAAAGGCTGGAAACCATCCGCCTCCTTTCAGAAAACAAGATCCCGGTAAATGCCATGCTGGCGCCAATTATACCCGGCATCAATAGCCATGAAGTATTGCAGCTGGCCAAAGCGGTTGCCGACAACGGGGCACTGTCATTTGCTTTTACAGTCGTACGCCTCAACGGGGCAATTGGCAGGATTTTCGCCGACTGGATCCGAAAAGCGCTGCCCGGGAAAGCAGAGAAGGTTTTGCACCAGATCGAGTTATGTCATGGGGGAACCCTGAACGACAGCCGGTTTGGGGTGCGGAACCGCGGGGAAGGTCAGTTTGCTGAACAAATCCATAGTATGGTGAAGATAGCCCGGCAATCGTACTTCAGCGGACGTTCCTTTCCGAAGTTAAACCATGGATTGTACGAACATTATAAAGACGGTCAGCTAAGGTTATTTTAATAAAAACACGAAACCTGTCCAATTGTATATTCCAGGTTCGTCTTACTGGTATATCAAAGTAGTAACAAATAAAATATTCGATCATGAGCAATTATTTATTTTTATTCAGAGGCGGGGATTCCAGAAGGATGGAACAATCCCCTGAAGAGATGCAGCAACATATGCAAAAATGGGGGGCTTGGATGGGTGGCCTTAAAGAAAAGGGGCAGCTGGTCGATGGTCTGCCGCTTGCCAAAGAAGGCAAGGTTGTTGAAAAGGCAGGCGAAGTAATTACAGACGGACCTTTTGCCGAAGGTGCTGAGATCGTCGGCGGCTACCTCATCGTTTCTGCGGATAACCTGAACAAGGCTGTCGACATTTCGAAGGGTTGTCCCATCTTTGAGCATGAGGGAAATGTGGAAGTTCGGGAAATCATGTCCATGGATATGTAGTTATCTGCCGGGAAGTTTGATTAAAAGTCCGATCCTTCCTTCGGACTTTTTACTTTTAGGAAATGAAAGGTCAGAATCAACTTGTTGAAAAGGTGTTCCGATATGAGTATGGCAGGATAATGGCCATACTGGTTCACCGGTTTGGGCCTGCCCACCTCGAAAAAATAGAAGACGCGGTTCAGGATGCCCTTATAAAAGCAATGCAACTGTGGGCATACCGGGACCCCCCGGATAATCCTACGGCCTGGTTGCTCCGGGTGGCTGGAAACCGGTTTATCGATATGGTGCGCAGGGATACAAAAATGGTTTTCGACGAATCCTATCTTAAGGGACCGGTTGATATTCTTCCAGCCGACATTTCCCTAGAAAACAGTATTTCAGACAGCCAGCTCAAAATGATCTTCGCCTGCTGCCATCCTTCGTTACCGGTAGCATACCAGTTAATCCTGAGCTTAAAACTAATAGGGGGTTTTGGGAACAGGGAAATCGCCCGGGTACTGCTGAAAAAGGAAGAAACGGTTGCAAAATCATTTACCCGTGCCAGGAAAAAACTAAAGGATGCGATAACAACGCTTGAGATCCCAGTTGAAATGGGGCTGCAATCCAGGTTGTTTGTAGTTTTACGCGTCATCTACCTGCTGTTTTCGGAAGGGTATTCCCCTGCAACCGGGGCCCTGGCAATTCGCAGGGATATTTGTTATGAAGCAATCCGCCTGTCGTTGCTATTACAGGACAACCCCTATTGCCGGCACCCAAACCTCAATGCCTTGATCGCACTGATGTGTTTTCATGTATCGCGCTTTGACGCGCGCCTGGACAATAATCTTGAATTGGTGGATATGGAACACCAGGATCGGTCTAAATATGACCGGGCCCTCATTACTATCGGGATCCGCCACCTGGAAAATTCGGGGACCACCGGCAGGGTACCTTCCAGCTACCATTTGGAGGCTGCAGTATCCTATTATCATTGCACAGCCGCCACATTTGCTGACACCGACTGGAAAAATATCCTGAAGCTTTATGACCTGCAAATGGAACAAAATTTTTCACCGATGGTAGCCCTTAACCGGGTAGTCCCATTTTATAAAGTGTATGGAGCAGAAAAGGCATGGATCCTATTACAGCAATACAGGGATTATCCCAATTTTAAGGAAAATGCACTGTATCACGCCATAGCAGCTGAACTTTTAGCAAGTTTAAAAGAAATGGCTGCCGCCAGGGAGGCCCTGATGGCAGCCATATCAATTACCCAAAATGAACTGGAAAAAAAACATTTGCGTAAAAAATTGCGGCACCTGGACAAGGATAGTTAACTCAGGTCCCAGCCTTCACGATAATTTCCTTTAACCCATTCATTGGCTTTTTCATAATTGGTTACCCGCATATTCTCCCCATCCCATAGAATTTTGCGCCTTCCCGGGTAGTTGAACGGATCCCAATCCCCGGCTTTTTTCCCGGGCTTGAATTCTTTATACTGAAATGCTTTTATGGCCAGGTTGCCCATCAATACAGCTTCTGTCAGCGGCCCGGACCGTTTAAAGTCGGATGAGGTTTCGGTTCCATTGAGGCATCCTTCCACAAAGTTGCGCTGATGTCCCTCCGTATCGCCATCTATTCGTTTTAAATACGGGGTTGGAGGATTCAGCAGTTTCATAGTCTCCGATGGGAGTAGCCTGGCATTTCTTGAATATACATCGCAAACCAGAATTCCACGACTTCCGTATAAAATGGAACCTCCACCTGAGTCGCCAATGGTCTCCCCATCCTTCAATTCATCCGGAAGGTCGGGCAGGATGCCGCCATCATACCAGTTCAGTGCAATATCCCCATGTTCAGGCGTATTGAACTTGAGACGTACAATGGAAGAGGAGGGGCAGGACTGGTTGTAATCGGCCTCTACAAAGTCGCCAACCCAGTTGGTGGTACAACTGGCTTCGGCCTCTGTAGGGTACCCAAGGTCCAGCACGCTGAAGGGTGTTTCCATTATATGGCATCCCATATCGCCGAGGGCTCCGGTCCCAAAGTCCCACCATCCACGCCATTTGAAGGGTAAATAGGCATCATTATAATCCCTTTTTGCGGCCACCCCCAGCCACAGGTCCCAGTCGAGTCCCGCCGGGATAGGGTCCTTCTCTGTTGGTACGGGTATGCCTTGTGGCCATACCGGGCGGTTGGTCCAGCAATCAACCCTATGGACCTTACCAATAATTCCAGACTGGATCCATTCTTTTGCCTCGCGGCTGCCGTCGCTGGAAGCACCCTGGTTCCCCATCTGGGTGACTATGCCATTGTCCCGGGCCACACTGGTCATCATACGCGCTTCGTTGATATTGTGGGTCAAAGGTTTTTCAACATAGGCATGTTTTTTAGCTTTCATAAAGGGCAGGGCAATGGAAGCATGCATATGGTCCGGTGTTGCTACCATTATGGCATCGATCTCTGACAGGTGTTTGTCATAGACATGCCTGAAATCCTTGTATCTCGCGGCCATTGGATATTTTTTGTACGTATCGGCGGCCATCCGGTCATCAACATCACAGAGTGTGACAAATTTGACCTTTTGGGTTTCGTCAAGGCCCTGCATTACAGATGCCCCCCGGCCTCCTACCCCAAAGGCACCGATATACAGTGTATCGCTGGGAGGCACATGGCCTTTCCCCAAAACAAAGCTTGGGACAATGGAAAATGCGGCCGACGTTGCCGCGGCATTTTTAATGAATTTTCTTCTTTGCATGATGAATTTTGATTGTAGATTGAAATTGGAAGTTACAAAAAATATAAATTTGGGATATTCCCCCGGTACTAAAATGGGACCTGGCTGGACAGCATCTTAAAATGGGTTCCATTCGCTGTAAAATTGCGCCAGATAATCCAGCATAAACTGATGCCGTTCAGCGGCCAGTCTTTTTCCCGCAGGCGTGTTCATCTTATCTTTTAGCAGGAGTAATTTTTCATAAAAGTGGTTGATGGTAGGCCCTGTTGACTTTTTATATTCCGCTTTCGTCATTTTAAGCTTTGGGGGGATATCCGGATCATAGAGGGTCCTGTTCCGGTATCCTCCATAGTTAAATGCGCGGGCTATCCCTATAGCCCCCATGGCATCCAGCCTGTCGGCATCCTGAACCACCTGCAATTCCCTGGAATTAAATTTCCTTGCTGTCACTCCAAGGCTATTTTTAAATGATATGTGCGCCACGATTTTCCTCACATGGGTAATGGTCACGGGGGGAGTTGCAGGGAGCGCAAAAATTCGGCTGCCCTCTCAGGACCCAGGCTTTCGTCCCCACCATGGAATTTGGAATCGGCAATATCGTGCAGTAAAGCCCCCAGGCTCACTACCAGGATATCGGTCTTTTCCTCCTTTGCGATCAGGATCGCATTCCGGAACACCCTTTGGATATGGAACCAGTCGTGCCCCCCTTCCATATCCTGGAGGGTATCCTTCACAAATTCAATGGTCTGTTCTACGATAGCTGCATCGTTCATTAAAATGAATTTACGCTCCCGGTCACTTGTTGTTCGACCTGGAAAATTAGGCTGTCCATATCACTGCCAATTTCCATTGGCCTGTGTACCTTGAAGACAAGATGGTTACCTATCCCAAAGGGGAATTTCCCATAGCGCACCATCTTCCAGGAGTTGTTGATACTGATGGGTACCACCAGTGCCGAAGGGGCATTTTTCATCAGGATTTTCAGCCCGGTAGGCTGGAACTTTTTCGGGTGACCGGTAGGACTCCGTGTCCCTTCCGGGAAAATCACAGCGCTGCGATTATGTTTTTGTATATACCTGCCCAACTGGGAAATAGCGACCATTGCCTGTCTGCTGTCTTTCCTGTTGATAAGCGCAGACCCCCCGTGGCGCAGGTTATAGGAAACACTGGGGATCCCTTTGCCCAATTCCTGCTTGCTGACGAATTTTGGATGGAACGCCCGCATGTACCAGATGATTGGGGGGATATCATTCATACTCTGGTGGTTGGCAACAATGATCAGCGGCCGGTTGGGAGGGATGGCATGGGGATTGTCAAAGGTATACGTCGTACCGAGAAGGTGGGTGCACCGCATCAGGCATAAGTTCAGGATGCTTACACTCTTCTTGTGGGCCTCATATCCGAATACCCGGTGGCACACCCATTGTACAGGATGAAAGAAGAGGAGGGTCAGCCCAAAAAAAAGCAGGTAAAGGACAGAGAGTGGGTATGCCAGTATTTTCCGCATACCACAAAAATAAAAAACCGCCCATTGCTGAGCGGCATTATTTTGATTCTTTTGAAATTATCCCGTCCTGGGAGCCGGATCAACAGAATTCGTTATAGGCTTCCGTTAGGTTTTCAGCAATAAGCTCAGCAGGCCTTCCTTCAATATGGTGCCGTTCTATCATGTGTACAAGTTCACCATCCTTGAAAAGGGCCATACTTGGGGAAGATGGTGGAAACGGTACCATCAGGTTCCTGGCAGCATCAACGGCTTCTGTATCAACGCCCGCGAAGACGGTGATAAGATGATCCGGTTTTTTGGAATGCTGCAAACTCAATTTGGCAGCAGGCCGTGCATTGGCCGCCGCACATCCACATACTGAATTCACTACCACGAGGGTAGTGCCAGGCTGATGGACAGCCTTTTCAACGTCTTCGGCAGTATATAATTCTTCGAACCCGGCAGATGCCAGGTCTTCTCTCATAGGTTTTACTAATTCTGCAGGGTACATAGTCTTTTCTTTAAATTTTTAAGATGCTACAAAGATAACCAATTTGTCGCATTTACAGGCAAAAGCTTAACTTCCCACCCGTCGTAATTTTCAGGCGTAATAACCTATCTTTGCGAAAATTTTGAACGCATTATGATCAAATGGTTTGCCGCGATGCTCGGCTATTTTCTTTTTCGGTTCCCGGGGGCTATTGTCGGATTTGTGATAGGAAGTTTTATAGATAATTTCAGCCGGGGGGATGGCCCCAGAACCATATTCCGTGATATGACAAGGCAGCAGGTATCACCTGCTGATTTCGAATTAAACCTGCTGTCCCTGTGCTCCATCGTGATCAAGGCCGACGGGCAGGTTAGCCAGCGTGAACTGGACTATGTACGCCAATACTTCCTGAGCACCTATGGCAAAGAACGTTCCAATGCCATTTTCAGGACATTTAATGAGGTCATCAAAAAAAGGGAAATCTCCGCAGACCGCATCTGCGAGTTCCTGAACATGCGGACGCGCTATGAAGTCAGACTGCAATTACTGCATTTCCTGTTTGCGATCGCAAAGGCTGACGGCAATGTCAGCGTGGCCGAAATAGAAAAAATTAGGGAAATAGCCGGATACCTTAAATTGGGCAGGAGCGATTTTGAAAGCATCATGGCCATGTTTGTCCAATCTGCGGACAATGCCTATAAAATACTGGAAATTGAGCGCACTGCAACGGACGACGAAGTAAAGCGGGCATACCGTACCATGGCCAAAAAGTATCATCCGGACAGGGTGAATACGGAGAATGAAGCGATTAAGAACGGGGCTGAGGAAAAATTCAAACAGGTTCAGAAGGCATATGAAGAAATACAGGGGGAAAGAGGTTTGTAAACCGGCAGCCCCGGTTAGCCCTTCCACGATCTTAATCCTAGTCTGTGCCTGGCTGACTCCCCTGACTCCCGGCAGCAAAAAAAAGAAATATGGCTGAATTCTGGTTCTATTGTAAACTGGGACTGAACCATGTCCTCAACCCCGGTGCACTGGACCATGTATTGTTCCTGTGCGCACTTGCACTACCCTTTACCTTTAAAAACTGGAGAAAGATCGTGGTGCTGGCTACCCTCTTTACACTGGCGCATTGCGTATCCCTTGCATTGTCTGTATTTGGTATCGCACGGGTAGCCGTGGACCTTATCGAGTTCTTAATCCCGGTCACCATCCTTTTGACTGCAGGCCTGAACGTTGTCAATTTAAGGAAAGCGGCGGATGCCAAAAATTGGATAGGGCAGCTTGCATCCACTGCATTTTTTGGGCTGATCCATGGATTTGGGTTTTCTAATTATTTCAATATGCTCCTGGCAGGGGAAGCCCAAAAGGCAATCCCCTTAACCGGGTTTGCAACCGGGATTGAAATTTCCCAGGTACTTATTATTTTTGGTGTCCTGATCCTGGCCCTGGCAACGGAGACTTTCCTTCACGTCAGGAAGGCAGTATTCATTGGGGTGGGATCCGGTGTTATCGCACTGTTGACCCTTCCAATGCTCATAGAGGCTATCCCATGGTAGCCTCCGTGTACATACGTGGCCACGAAGGAATGCCGGAAGGGGGAAATATCCGATAGGTACAGTTGCGGGATGTCGGATTTAATACAAAATTAACCGTTTTAGGTTGGAGGGCTCTTGCAAAGCCGGTATATTAGTGTTTTGCCAAAATTTAACGATAAAAGGATACTGCCCGGGTGAAAGAAAGCAAACAGGAAAAATATGACAGGGCTTATCTGCGGATGGCCTATGAATGGGGCAAACTGTCTTTTTGTAAAAGGAAGCAGGTTGGGGCCATCATTGTACGCGACAGGATGATCATATCGGACGGGTACAATGGCACCCCCACAGGGTTTGAAAATAAATGTGAGGATGAGGAAGGCTATACAAAATGGTATGTGTTGCATGCCGAAGCCAACGCAATTTCCAAAGTTGCATCCTCCACCCAATCCTGTGAAGGAGCCACATTATATATAACCTTGTCGCCCTGCAGGGAATGCAGTAAGCTGATCCACCAGTCTGGCATAAAACGTGTTGTATACCAGGTGGCTTACAAAGATGATTCAGGGTTACAGTTCCTGAAAAAGGCAGGCGTGTCCCTGGCCTTCCTGCCTGTGATTGAAAATGTGGTATAAACCGCCTTGATTCCCATGAAGAAATATTACTATATACTGCCCACTATAATAGCCCTGGCACTAGCCGTGGGTATTTTTGTTGGGGGAAAACTCCATTTCAACGACAGCCCCGAAAAACTTTTTACCACAAATTCCAAAAAAGATAAGCTGAACCGGCTTATCGATTATATCGATTATGAATATGTAGATGAGATCAACACAGACAGCATAGTAGATATAACAGTCAATAATATCCTCGATAAACTAGATCCGCATTCGGTTTATATTCCCAGGAATGAAATGGCAAAAGTTTCTGAAAACATGAAAGGAGACTTTGTTGGAATCGGGATCAGTTTTTATATGGTCAAGGATACCATTTCGGTTATCAGGACAATCGAAAAGGGACCGAGTTATCTCAAAGGCATCCGCGCCGGTGACCGCATCCTCCTGGCAGATACGGACACCCTTTTCGGGCAACGGTTTCGCAGTGATGAGGTAGTCAATAAACTAAAGGGGAAAATAGGGTCCTCGGTAAAACTTAAGGTGTACCGCAAATCGGAAAACAGGTCGTTCAGCGTGAATGTCAAACGAGACCATATCCCCATCAAAAGCGTTGAGTCTTACTATATGCTGACCCCGGAGATCGGTTATATCAAGGTTAACCGCTTTGCGGAAACGACATACAATGAGTTTTTGGCGGCTTTGAATAGTTTGCGGAAACAAGGTGCCAGAAAGCTGACGCTTGACCTCAGGGATAACCCGGGGGGGTACCTTGGTATTGCAGAACAGCTGGCGGATGAATTCCTGCAGGACGGGAAGCTTATCCTGTTTACGAAGAATAAGAAAGGGAAAATAGACAGGAGTTATGCCACCAGGAAAGGCAGTTTTGAGGGCAAACCGGTCTATGTTTTGATCAATGAGCGATCCGCATCTGCCAGTGAGATCATTGCAGGAGCCCTGCAGGACAATGATATAGGAACCATTATAGGACGAAGGTCGTTTGGCAAAGGGTTGGTACAGCGGGAAATGGAATTGGGAGACGGGTCGGCAGTGCGGCTTACCGTATCCCGTTATTATACCCCTTCGGGGCGTTCCATCCAGAAAGATTACCACAACGGTACCAAGGATTACTATCAGAAATTCACCGAACGCTACCACAGCGGGGAATTGGTTTCAGTGGACAGCATTAAAGTAATGGATTCCTTAAAATTCACTACCCCCAAGGGGAAGGTGGTCTATGGTGGCGGTGGGATCATACCGGATGTATTTGTTCCCATCGGCACCAATGAAGAAGAGGAGATCGAAAGCCTGAGGAGTTTTGGATTCTTGTCCCGCTTTATCTTCGATCACCTTGAGGAAGACCGGAAACGGTACAATGATTACAACAGCCAACAGTTTGTGAAGGAATTCAGGATCGACGACATTCTTTTCGAAAAATTTGTCGACTATTCGGTTGCGAGTAATATCCGGCTCAATTTTTATGATTATGAGGATACATTGAAATTATATTTAAAAGCCGCACTTGCGGAACAACTATTTTCGGCCAACCTTCAGGCCCAGATCGGGGCAGTAGCCGATCCAATGCTTAAAAAAGTAGTAGAGATGGATACGTCCGCTGTGCGCCGGAAGGTAAAAAGGCCCGCTATCCTGGATTAGATTTTGTTGATCAGACAGCTCAATTTCTCAGCAACAACTCACGGAACCTTGGATTTTGCCTGAGCCTGTGGAACTCCTTTGTATTGGCCAGGGCCGCCTGGTCGTCCCACCCGTTTGCTATTGCCAGTTCCAGATGGGACAGGGATTGATCGATTAAGTTTAACCCGGCAAAGCCCCTGGCCACGATAAAATGAAAATAGGGGTTATCAGGATCCTGCAACACTAAAATTCTGGCACAGTATATGGCTTTTTCCTGTGCCGTGTTCCGAACCTGGTTTTCGAAGGATTCCACTGCCAGGGCATATAACTGATATCGTAAACGAGTGCCCATTTGCTGCAAATAGGGCCGGTCGCTGTTGACGTAGTCCATATCGAGTTTCCCTACTTGTTTTTGCCACCATGTAAGATCATCGTTTCCGGTGCCGGCACGCATCCCGGCCCTGAATTTTCTTAAATACCGGGAGGAAAGGGTGTCTTCCAAAGAGGCAACGCGTTCCCTGTCCCGGATCCCTGTCCTGTAGGATTTTGTTTTTTGCAACACCCGAACCTTGGAATTTAAGGTGTCCAGGGTATAATATTCCTGGTAATTTCGCAGTATCCTTTCATATTCAACTACGGCCTGTACCATCTTTTCATCCCTTTCAAACTGCAGGGCAATCCGGACAGCCTTCTCAAAAGTTGAGCGGATGACATACTCATCCTTCTTTCGGACCCCTTTTTGGAATGCCTGCAGTTCCAACCAATCGAACGCGCGCATCAGTTGCTCCGGTGGTGGCCATTGATGGTCATCCTCGTACGTAAAGAGTTCAGTCGGCAGGCCCATGGAGGAGAGCCATCGCGTTGCCTTGAACATTTCCTGATAATTCATATCGCGATCGCCTACCAGCCCGGCATAGGAAAAACTACTGGCCTGGGTGGGGAGGTACATCGTATTACCGGAGAATCCAGCCCCGCACCCAACCACTCCCTGTATGGCACCCGAGAGAACGGCTATTGTTACCGCCAGGCGGGAGCCCCCTGAAAAACCGGCTGTGTAAATCTGTTTGTCGTCGATATTGAATTGCGAAAATACCTTGTCAAATAGGCGCTCCACCAGGGCCAGATTGGTTTCATAGGGGCCATTTTTTACCTGGTTGGAACATACCAGTATGTACTTGTATTTTTCGGCCACTTCTATAAAATTTTCGACTCCCTTTTTTCCCCTCCCGGCCGGATCGAAAATAAAAAGGATGGCA
The DNA here is from genome assembly GCA_963756115.1 of uncultured Flavobacteriaceae bacterium. Classification (GTDB taxonomy): domain Bacteria; phylum Bacteroidota; class Bacteroidia; order Flavobacteriales; family Flavobacteriaceae; genus JTS-RE37. The sequence continues at coordinate 622,659 of CAVWMN010000003.1, read as the reverse complement.
GAAAGATCATGTACAGTATAATCCCCCGGAAGGTAGAGTGCAAAATTTTCTGAAGAACTGGCATTGACAGGCAAGGAGTCATAAACTGTTCCCACTTCCAGGGAAGGTGCCTGCGGAAAACATGGTTGCAGGAAAAGAAGCGATGCTAATAACGGGATATGACGGATTCTCATGTCCCTTAAAGGTACATAAACTGAACAGCTTCCCGTAAAGCTACCGGACAGTTCAGTCGTCCTTTATTTTTTTCTCAATCTTTTTTGAGGTGATAAATATCAGCAACAGCACGATGGCACACAACGAGGCAACAATACCGATTACCGCAATGATACTGTTGCCGTTAAAAGGATCCTGAAAATCGATCAGGGTGGTATTATAGGCGATCAGGCCTATTGCAAAAATGAGTACTATAACGGTAACCGCCTTATTCATTCCATACGATTTAAATGTGTTTTCATTTGACAGACTGGGGTTTTTCCTAGAAGAGCTGATTGATATTGGTGGCGAACAATTTGACTGCGATGGCCATAAGGATCACTCCGAAAACCTTTCGGATGATGCTTAATCCGCTATTGCCCAGTATGCGTTCAATCTTCCCGGATGACTTCAGAACAAGATATACAAATATAACATTTACGATGATAGCGATAATGATGTTCTCAACGTGATATTCTGCCCTGAGTGACAACAGGGAGGTCATGGTACCTGCTCCGGCGATCAGCGGAAATGCGATGGGAACGACCGAAGCACTTTCCGGTTGATCATCCTTGTAAAGGACCACCCCCAGGATCATTTCAATGGCAAGGAAGAAAAGCACAAAGGATCCGGCAACCGCAAAGGAATTGACATCGATCCCGATAAGCTTGAGTATTTCCTCCCCGATGAACAGAAACGCCACCATAATACTGGCCGCAACAATGGTAGCCTTGCCGGATTGAATACGGCCCACCCTGTTTTTTAAACTGATGATAATAGGGATGCTGCCCACAATATCAATAACCGCAAACAGGATCATACTTGCAGATGCTATTTCCCTGAAATTAAAGTTAAATGTCATATCCATAAATTAGCCGGCAAAGGTACATCTAAATTCAATTTCTAAGGGTGGACTCTTAAAATAATGTGGTGGATGCCTGCAAAAAAGTATCTTTGCGGTTTGAAATAATGCGGATGTTCCAACTGGGTAAAACTTTAGTGTCTGAGGAGATAATCGATACCGATTTCGTATGCAATCTCCATGCATGCAAGGGCGCCTGTTGTGTCGACGGGGAAGCAGGGGCGCCCCTGGAAGAAAAAGAAACGGAGATCCTCGTAGCTATTTATAGCGATGTGAAGCCTTTCCTGCGGCCGGAAGGAATTGAAGCTATAGAAAAGCAGGGGGCGTTTATAAAGGGAGAGGATGGCGAATGGGAAACGCCACTGGTAAACAACAGTGAGTGTGCCTATGTTGTCTTTTCGGATACGGGTGTAGTCAAATGTGGACTGGAAGAGGCTTTTAGCAAAGGCGCTACAAAATGGAAAAAGCCGGTTTCCTGCCATTTATACCCGGTACGTGTAAAGGAATACAGGGAATTGACTGCAGTGAATTACCATAAATGGCATATTTGTGACCCTGCCTGTGCACTGGGCACTGAGCTACAGGTACCCGTATTCAAATTTGTAAAGGAGGCACTGATCCGGAAATTCGGGAAAGGGTGGTATGCAGCCTTGGAAAAGGTAGCTGCCAAACATATCAGATAGTGGGGATATGCAGTACGACCCGGGTGCCGGTCGAATTCCCCAGCTGATCATAGAGGTCATTTATTTCCACATCAAATGAATTCTGGTAATCCCGGGAAAAATTTGCCAGCCGCTCCTTGGTAATATCGATCCCGACGGACTTCCGCTTAAGGACCTTGCTTTCCTTCAGTTTTTCAGACATTGCCCTTCCAATTCCATTGTCCGTTATGGCGATTTGAATAAAACCGCTTTTCTCGCGCGTCACCTGTATCGCTATCTGTTTCTCACCTTCTTTGGATGATAGTCCGTGCCATAAGGCATTCTCCAGAAAGGGCTGCAGGATTAGGGATGGGATTTTAATAAGGTGTGGGTCCACCGCATCACACACCTTTATATCAAAAAGTATTTCATTGGAAAATCGAATGTTTTCGATATTCATATATAATTCCACGGTTTCCAGCTCTTCTGCCAAAGGAATTTCCTTAAGGTCGGAAGCTTCGAGTATCTTCCGGACGAGCTTGGAGAATTTATTGAGGTAGTGTACGGCATTTTTTTGCTCGTTGTTGATAATATATAGCTTGATGGAATTCAGGGAATTGAATAGAAAATGGGGGTTCATCTGGCTCCGCAGCATACTTTGTTCCAGGGTGAGCATTTTTTTATCGCTTTTTAACTGATACTGCCGGTATAGGATATAGAGTATAAGGGTGAACAAGGCCAGGAGCAGGGCGCTTACCAATAAGATATTCTGGTTCCTTCTCAGTTTCAGTTCAACGATCTCGTTTTGGTTGGCAAGCACTTCGATCTGATTGGTCTTTTTCTGGGAATCATACCGTATGATCACATCATTTACATAACTGATATTCACCTCATTGGTAATACTTTCTTCTATCTCCTTCGCTTTTTTGTAATACGCCAGGGCATGTTGGTATTCGCCCTTTTGGTTGGCGAGGTCAGAAAGCAGCGTATAGCTTTTGGTCAGGTAGATCGGGAAGTTATGGTCTAAGGACATATTGCGTCCTTCATTGAGGTATTGGTTGGCTTCCGTATACCGGTTGAGCTTTGTAAGTACCCACCCCAGGTTGATAAGGACACCTACAATGATATGTTTGTCACCCGTGGCTTCTGCAGATAATAGGGTAGGCTCCAAAATTTGCAGTGCCTCCTGCAGTTTGTTCTGCTTGATGTAGATTTGGGCAATACTGTTTTTACAGATCGCTTTGCCGCGGTCCGAATCATTTTCCTCATTATACGCAAGGGAAGTCCTGTAACTTTTAAGCGCTTCTTCCAGGCGGCCCTGTTCTTCCATGCATTCACCTATATTCTGGTGGTTAATGGCCATTCCCTGGAGATTGCCCAATTCCTCTTCCAGTTTCAGGGAGGTCCTGAACTGTTCCACTGCCAGGTCGTACTGTTTCAGCGTAACGTAAATATTTCCGATACTGTTGTGGGATACATTGATGCTTCTTTTGATGCCTTCCGAGGGGTTCTCGATTTTTTCAGCCAGTTCCAGGGCCTCCTGACTGTAATCGAGTGCTGTCTTAATGGCATCCAGCCGGCGGTATGCCACGGCTAGCATGTTGAGGCTGAAAATCCTGAATTCAAGGTTATGTGCCTGTTCAGCTGCTTCCAGACCCTTTTTATGCAGTTCGATGGCGCGATAGAATTCGGAAATATTCCTGTATTTGGTGCCCAATTGGTTATATGCGTAGGACTGCCCGTCTAAATATCTGGATTTGGCAGCTTCCAGCAGGAAGTATTTCATCAGGGTGCTGTCCCGCCTGTTGGGCCGTAATGCGGCATCCAGTTCGACATAGGTTTTGGGAGCTGTGCGTATGAGGCTATCCACTGTTTTTCGGAAAGATGCGGGTATATTCTGGGCCAGGGAGCATTGCCAGGCCAGTAAGAAAAGCAGGCATGTTGTCTTAACTCGGATTAAACTCATAAAACAGCTTATAACATGTCCAGGAAATCAGACTTTTTTTGACGGGAAACCGGGATCTTATGGTTGGATTGCAGTACCACATATCCATCGGTTTTTAAGAACTCCTTGATCTTGGTAAGATTTATTATGTAGGAATTGTGTATGCGGAAAAATGTATCCCCGGGAAGTATTTCATTGACTTCTTTTAATTTTTTGGTCAGCACGATCTTTTGACCGTCGCTTAAGAAAATGGTGCTGTAATTACCATCAGATTCGGCATACAGGATCTCATCACTGCTCAAAAAAAGCAGTTTGCCATCTGTGTTAAAGGTGATTTTCCGTTGAGCGGGATTCGCATTGAAATTGACCAGTAGTTTCTCCAGTCTTTCGGCACTGAAGTTTTTGGCATTGTGTTTTTTGATCTTTACGATGGTATCCCGCAAATCATCTGTATCTATGGGCTTAAGAAGGTAATCAATGGCCTCATTCTTCAGGGCTTTGATGGCATACTGGTTATACGCAGTTGTAATGACAACCGGGAAATCCTTATTTTTTAGCTTTTGTATAAACTGGAAACCGTCCATTGTGGGCATTTCGATATCCAGGAACAGGCAATCCGGCGTATTTGAATCCAAATATTGCAGGGCTTCAAATGGATCGGTAAAGGACGAAACTACATTGATCTCATTACTGAAATTGGTCAATTCCCAGGAGAGACTTTGAAGAGCTTTGATCTCATCATCTACGATTACGGCTTGCAACATTATGGCTTGAATATTAAGGTAAGATACTCAAAAATACCCTTCTGTAAATGGGCATTGGCTAAAATTGTACCAATAGAAGCATATTGCGTATAGATGGTCAGATATGGTACACATTCTACCCATACGGTGCCTTGAAGCCGCTAGACGTAAGATAAATACTACAAAATAGTACATTCACTGGAACATGATAACTTTATGTATATCAGCTAAATATAAAATAATGACAGTTGGCATGAAGTGGTAATATACCATTCATACATTATTTTATACCATCCGTACAAAACCTACAGGGAGCTGACCTGCAACATTTTATTTTGGCAGTATTAATCCCCCGCAGGCCTTTAGCCACAAGTATATTGAAGTCGGGAGTCATGAAAAGATGTATGATATTTTTTACCGTATTGCTCTTAATGTTGCTAATAGCAGTATTATCTGAACGAAAAGGCAGTAATACTCCATATGATGAAATTGTATATGCGGATACGACAGGGATTAGGCAGTTGGCTGATAAACAGCTTAGCGCAGATTCCCCCTAACTGAGGTGTTATGAATAAAATGATTGTGATCACCAAAATGATACGTTACGGGATGTGGATTTTACTCCCGCTCCTGTTCACATCCTATATATCACCCGGAACTTTATCACCTGCGGCAAATCCTGTTTCGGGTAATTACAGCCTGCAGCTCCTGGAAAACAGCAGCCTTGAACTCAGGGGTAAAATATCGTTTGATACGGCAATAAAATCCGCTGCATCGGGACGGGAATATGCGCTGACGGAACTCCAATTTGAGAATGACCAGGGGTCCGGGGCTCATTCTTTGGGGTTTCTGATATCACGCCCCGGTACCTCCGAAAGATTAGCTGCCGGCACCTATAGGATTTCAAGGAATGGTCCCGTGTATTTTCCCAATTTTGACGGGGTGTTCGGGTTTGCTAATATCGATTCCATGGGGGAATTGCCATTTTTTGCCAAGGAGGGAACGATCAAAATAGACCTTATTGATCCCGATAGGTTGGCGGGAAGCATTGAAATGAAGTTTCGCAACGAAAATAACCAACAACTGACGGTTCTGGGAAAATTCAGTGCGATAAAAAAATAGAAAGTCAATATTAAGTCGAATTCTAAACCATGTAGTATTATGACACTGTCAAACCAAAAGTGCGGCCTTTAGCTGGGGGTATGTTTAGGCATACCATGCTGAAAAGCTCCCTAACGATTTGTTACTATTGGAATTACCAGACCACTTGTGGGTCAGCGTGTTTGCAGGATTTTTAGGTTTCGGGGGAACTACCTAGATCCGCAGACGCAATGATAGTAATGTAAGTTTTGATTAATCGGGAAGGCCGTACGGTTTGGCGGTTTCATATTATTACAAACGTACCCACTTGGCAGGGGCAGCTCTAATCCCTGCCTGCCATAACCAACCCTTCCGGAAGCTTCCGGGATGGCAGGATGGCAATTTGCAGTTATTTGAACCACTTTCCAGATCTTTTCGCTGCTGATCCAGCCGGAATACCTCCCGGGCACAGAAAGCAGTCAAAAAAAGATGTTTTAAGCCCCGAAGATACCTTAGACCAAGACTGTCAACAGCTTACTCCTTCGACCCACAGAACAGACCAATAAGTATTATTTTAATATACTTTATGGTTTATTAAAAATCCTCGATTTTTATACAAATTCAGAACTTTTCAAAAGGGCAACAAACACTAGAGTCCAAGGTACATTTCAACAACCCGTGTTAAAAACTTTGTAGGGTTATTGCGGAATCGGGCTTTAGAAATTCAACGCATTTTCCAATCTTTGTTGGTCCCGGCACATATCAAAAATCACGATACATACTAACAAAATAAAACCATTCAATATGTCGAACTCGGTAGAACCCATTTTAAAGGAAAACGAAAATCGCTTTGTAATTTTCCCAATACAGCATCACGACTTATGGGAATGGTACAAAAAATGCGAGGCCTGTTTCTGGACTGCCGAGGAAATTGACCTGCACCAGGACATGGCTGACTGGAACAACAAACTAAATGATGACGAACGCTATTTTATAAAACACATTCTTGCTTTTTTTGCTGCATCGGATGGTATTGTAAACGAAAACCTTGCGGAGAATTTCGTAAGTGAAGTCCAGTATACCGAAGCCAAGTTTTTTTATGGCTTTCAGATCATGATGGAGAATATCCATTCAGAGACCTATTCCCTCCTGATAGACACCTATGTAAAGGATGAGAAGGAAAAGAACTTACTTTTCAAGGCCATAGAAAATTTTCCGGCCATCAAGAAAAAAGCTGACTGGGCCCTCCAATGGATTGACTCCCCTAGCTTTGCCGAAAGGCTGATCGCCTTTGCAGCCGTGGAAGGTATATTTTTCTCCGGGGCATTCTGCTCTATCTTCTGGCTGAAAAAAAGAGGGTTAATGCCAGGCCTTACCTTCTCAAATGAACTGATTTCCAGGGATGAAGGTATGCACTGTGATTATGCCGTACACCTCCACAACAAACACCTGATCAACAAAGTGCCCAAGGCACGGATCACAGAGATACTTACCAATGCTTTGGATATCGAACGGGAATTCATAACAGAATCCCTGCCGGCAAGTCTTATAGGGATGAATTCGAAGCTGATGACCCAATACCTGGAATTTGTAACCGACCGGTTACTGGTAGAATTGGAATGTGAAAGGGTCTATAACGCCACAAATCCATTTGATTTTATGGAAATGATATCCCTTCAGGGAAAAACCAATTTCTTTGAAAAGAGGGTTTCCGAATATCAGAAGGCAGGTGTGCTGAACCAGGATAAGGACACGGATTCACAGAAGATCAGCTTTGATGCTGAATTCTGATTCCGGGGCATAGCATACACGAGAAGCGAACCGTTGGGATCGTATGCCCAACCACAATCAAATAGATATACATAAGGGAATTACACGCCGCTCATACAGGTTGTATGAACGCCGGTATTCCCACCCTGATAAAGTACCTGTCAGCGCGCTGTACAGGGAAGCTAAACAGCCCTGTCAGCCTGTACACCGGATATCCTGAGTAACCGTATAAGGGCAACTGGTCCTGTAAGCTGAATAAACCAAGTGAAACCCGTAATTCAATAGATATGTTCGTAGTTAAAAGAGATGGAAGAAAAGAGCCGATGATGTTCGATAAGATCACGGCAAGAGTTCGCAAATTATGTTATGGCCTCAATGTCCTGGTAGATCCGGTCAAAGTAGCGGTCAGGGTTATAGAAGGCCTGTACGATGGGGTTACCACATCAGAACTGGATAACCTGGCAGCGGAGATCGCTGCCACGATGACCACAACACACCCTGATTATGCCAAACTTGCTGCCCGTATCTCAGTTTCCAATCTTCATAAGAACACCAAAAAATCCTTTTCCGAGGCGATGAAGGATTTGTATGAATATATCAACCCGCGAACCGGGAAAAAAGCACCCCTGTTGTCCGACGAAGTATTCGAGGTAATCCGGGATAACGCTGATTTCCTGGATTCCACCATAATCTACAACCGGGACTTCGGCTATGATTACTTCGGTTTCAAAACCCTGGAACGTTCCTATCTGCTGAAACTCAACGGGAAAATCGCTGAACGCCCGCAACACATGCTTATGCGGGTGGCCGTAGGGATACATCTCAATGACCTGGATTCCGTTATTGAGACCTATGAATTGATGTCCAAAAAATATTTTACGCATGCGACCCCCACTTTGTTCAACTCGGGGACACCAAAACCACAAATGTCTTCCTGCTTCCTGCTGGCCATGAAGGATGACAGTATTGACGGTATCTATGATACCCTGAAGCAAACGGCCAAAATTTCGCAATCGGCAGGGGGGATCGGACTTTCTATCCACAATATAAGGGCAACGGGATCCTATATAGCCGGCACCAACGGAACGTCTAACGGGATCGTGCCGATGTTGCAGGTTTTTAACGATACTGCAAGGTATGTAGATCAGGGCGGTGGCAAAAGAAAGGGGAGTTTTGCCATTTATGTGGAACCCTGGCATGCCGATATCTTTGAGTTCCTGGACCTGAAAAAGAATCATGGAAAAGAGGAAATGAGGGCACGGGATTTGTTCTACGCCATGTGGATACCGGATCTATTTATGAAAAGGGTGGAAGCCAATGAGGAATGGACCCTTATGTGCCCCAACGAATGCCCGGGCCTCTTTAGCAGCCATAGCGAAGACTTTGAAAAATTATATACTGAATATGAAGGCCGGGGCAAGGGACGGAAAACCATCAAGGCCAGGGAACTGTGGGAAAAGATACTGGAATCCCAGATAGAAACCGGTACCCCCTATATGCTCTACAAGGATGCAGCCAACCGCAAGAGTAACCAAAAGAACCTGGGAACGATCCGATCCTCCAATTTATGCACGGAAATCATGGAGTATACCTCTCCTGATGAGGTTGCGGTCTGTAATTTGGCCTCCATTGCCTTGCCGATGTTCATTAAGAACGGGGAATTTGATCACAAGGAGCTCTTTAAGGTTACCAAACGGGTAACCAAAAACCTGAACCGGGTTATTGACCGGAACTATTATCCGGTAAAAGAAGCTGAAAATTCCAATATGCGGCACAGGCCTATAGGGCTTGGGGTACAGGGACTGGCGGATACCTTCATTATGTTGCGCCTGCCCTTCACTTCGGATGAGGCCAAGAAACTGAATCAGGATATATTTGAAACACTCTACTTTGCAGCGGTTACCGCTTCAATGGAACAGGCCAAGGAAGAAGGCCCTTATTCCACCTTTAAAGGATCCCCCATATCCAGGGGTGAGTTTCAGCACAACCTTTGGGGAATCAAGGACACAGAGTTGTCCGGGAGATGGGACTGGGAAAAGCTACGCAAGAGCGTGGTTAAAAACGGTGTCCGGAACTCGCTGCTGGTAGCGCCGATGCCAACAGCTTCCACCTCTCAGATTTTAGGGAACAATGAATGTTTTGAACCCTATACATCCAATATTTACACACGGAGGGTGCTTTCCGGCGAATTTATCGTAGTAAACAAACATTTGCTGGAAGACCTGGTTGGATTGGGTATTTGGAATGATACCCTGAAACAGCAACTGATGCGCGCTAATGGATCCGTACAGGATATCGAGGGTATCCCTGAAGATATCAAGGAATTATACAAGACCGTATGGGAACTAAGCATGAAAGATATCATAGATATGGCCCGGCAGCGGGGATATTTTATTGACCAGAGTCAGTCCCTGAACCTGTTTATGGAAAATGCCAATTACTCCAAACTTACATCCATGCATTTTTATGGTTGGAAGAGCGGTCTCAAAACCGGGATGTATTACCTGCGTACAAAAGCCGCTGTTGATGCCATTAAATTCACCCTGGACAATACCAAGAAAAAAGAAGTCCCGGTAAGCATCGCGGCAACAGCCGAAGTTACCTCTGCAGCTGCGGAAACGTTACAGGATACGGCCCCCGATACCGTAAAAGATACGGAGGTAACGGTGGAACCTCTATCAGCGGAAGAAATGAAGTCCTTGATAGAAAAGGCAAAAGAAGGACAGGCAGACGACGATTGTCTTATGTGTGGATCGTAATCCCCGCCCGGATCACTCCTGCGCCCTTCGCGAACGGATAGTGTTTATTATTGAGAATACCTCGGGAGTTACTGTTCCCCACAGCAGGCAGCTCCGGGGGTATTCTGTTTACTGGGCACAAACTGCCGTAAACAGAGACATTTGCAGAAATGAAATCCTACAATTTTAAAATGATGCCCGTAAAATGGTGGGTGTTCAGGGCCCTTATTTGTTAAAATAGGGTCTCACCACGTTGTACGAGAAAACGAACAAAGCGGTATAGATAAACAGTAGAATAAAATAGCTGTCCATATCAATGCCCCTTTTGATAGTGTGTCAGTTTATATACGCCAAAAACGCAAAAATAGTTTACCAGGGTAAGTCTTTACGGTATTCCCGCTGAAGATTCATACCGAGTACATCCGGCTCCTGGAAGCCCGGGTCGCTTATTTTCTGTGTATGATGCGATAAACGTCCTTCCCCCAGAAATAGAGCAGGCAATACACCACCAGAAAACAGACATACGCTTCCATATCCTATTAGACGCAGGAAGGATATTTAAACTTTCCAAACAATACGTTAAAAATACAGATGAAGGTGGGTAAAACTGAGATTATTACATAAAGGAATCGGCCTGTTTATAGGCCGAGATCACCGCTAGTTCCCCCTCTTTCCCAGGGGCTGAATTGCCGTGCTCCATCCCCATTATGCCCTTAAATCCGCGGCTGTGGATGTATTTGAAGACATTTTTATAGTTGATCTCCCCGGTAGTGGGTTCTTTACGTCCGGGGTTATCGCCGATCTGGAAATAAGCGATCTCATCCCAGCAGGCCTCAATATTCGGGATTAAATTACCTTCAGTGATCTGTTGGTGGTAAATATCAAATAGGATCTTGCAGGAAGGGGACGCAACCGCCTTGCAGATAGAGTAGGCCTGTGCGGAACCCGTAAGGAACAGTCCGGGATGATCCCTGAAATTCAAAGGTTCCAGTACCATGATCAATCCGTGTGGTTCGAGTATTGCGGATGCCTGCTTTAAGGATTCTATGACATTGGCGGTTTGGTATCCCATAGACATGGCGAGGTCTACATGGCCCGGCACAACGGTCATCCATTTGGCATTGACTCTTTTCGCCACATCAACGGCTTTCCTGATTTCTGTAAGGAATTCATCTCTCCTCGCGGAGTCCCCGGAAACCAGTCCGGGTTCTGTCCAATAGATCGTGTGCGCTACAAACACCCCCATGCGGATACCCTCGGCTTCCATGGTAGAAGCCATTTTTTCCTGTAAGGAGGTTTCCCTGCCGGCCATGCCATTATCTTCAAAAGCAGTAAAGCCCTGTTCTGCCATAAATTTAAGCTGGGCTATGGGATCTTCCCCTGCATGCTCCTGGAACATGCCCAAATGGGGTGCGTAATCAAGGTTAAAGGCAGGAGGGGCATTCGTATGCCCCAGGGCGCCGAATGCGCTCGCCGTACCAATAGAAAGCGCCCCCCCGGTGAGTGCTGATTTTTGTATAAAACTACGTCTTTTCAATTGGGGATGTTTATATGGACCAGGCCTTGCCTTTTGTAAGCTCATTAAGGTCTCCACAGGCTATAAATTCCCCTGGGACCGGCAAATAGACCAATAATTCCTCTCCCACATATTCGGAGGTTTTATAGCCCCAAATGGTCAGTCCCCTCAGATTATTGGCGAAAGCGAACCGTGCGATGTTTTCGTCCAGCGTCACTTCCTTGCCTTCTGAAACAGCCTGTTGGTATTCTGAAATGCTTTCGAACATTTTTACCTGATCCTCTTTCGTATTCCTGAGCGATGCAGCCAGAACCGGTTCCAGGTCTTCGGGGGCCAGATCTGCAACATTGTCTTTCCCGGAATCTGCAAGTGCTTTCCGGATGAAGTTATCCATGCTCATCCTGAAAAATTCCTGCTGATCCTTTTCCATCACCTCATTGGTAAACCGGTCTATGAAAATATTGACCTGTACATCGGTCGCAGAGGGCGTATCTGTCTTTGGGATGATAACATCCACCAGGTGGGTCAGCACATTGCCTTCTTCCTGGGTAAAAAAGTCGGGCGTCCATTCCAGCACTGTTTCATTTTTACAACTTTGAACAATGCTCAGCAGCGATGGTATGGCAACGGTGTATCCCAGTGCGAGCCCCATATTTTTTAATGCGATTCTTCTATCCATTATATAAGTCCTTTTTTAAGTTGTTCTGCAGCATGTTTGGCTGCCCTGGCGGTAAACGCCATGTATGTCAGTGACGGGTTTACACAGGCCGCTGAGGTCATAAACGCGCCGTCCGTTACGTAGACATTGGGCACATCGTGGATCTGGTTGTATCCGTTGAGTACAGACGTCTTCCGGTCCCTTCCCATGCGGGCGGTCCCCATTTCGTGTATTCCCAGCCCTAATGCGCCGGGGTTGTCATATGGGGTAACATCGCGTAAACCTGCCTTTTCAAGCATTTCTACAGCAGACTCTTTCATATCCTTACGCATGGCCCATTCGTTTTCCTTGAATTCCGCATCAAAGGTAACGGTAGGCAATCCCCATCCATCCAATTTATCATAATCGAGCGTCATCCTGTTGTCCTCGTAGGGAAGCACCTCCCCGAAGCCTGTCATACCAAAGGTCCAGCCCCCGGGTTTGAGGATGGCCTCTTTCAATGCTTTTCCATGGGAAAGTTCGGCAACCGCATCTTCCCAGTTGCCCCTGCCCGCACCACCCTGGTATCCGAAGCCCCGTTTGTAGTCGGACCGGTTGCTATCCCCTCCAAGGTTCCGGAACCTGGGGATATAGATGCCGTTGGGTTTACGTCCCTTATAATATTTATCTTCAAATCCATCAAATTTACCGGAGGCACCTACGCCTAAATGGTGGTCCATAATGTTGCGGCCCAATTGATCAGAGTCATTCCCCATTCCATTTGGGAACCGATCTGATTTGGATTGCATTAAAATGGAGGTGGAAGCGATAGCAGACGCACAAAGGAAGATCACCTTGGCTTTGAATTCATGGGTTTCCTTGGTCACCCTGTCAATTACCTTCACCCCAGTGGCCCTTTTGGTATCGGGGTCATACATCACCTCATGTACGATTGAATCCGGACGAAGTGTCAGATTGCCTGTCTTTTCTGCTGCCGGGAGGGTAGAGGACAGGCTGCTGAAATAGGCCCCGAACGGACAACCCCTGATACAACGGTTCCGGTATTGGCACCGGCTCCTCCCGTCATATTTTGTATCGCTGTTAATATGGGCTACCCGGCCGGCAGTAACCACCCGGCCGTCAAAATTTTCAGCTACTTTTTCCTTGACATGGTCCTCGAGGCAATTCAGTTGCATCATCGGCTCAAACTTGCCATCTGGCAATTGGGGAAGCCCCAGTGTTTCCCCTGTCACCCCGATAAAGGTCTCCACCTTGTCATACCAGGGCGCGATGTCCTTGTACCGAACCGGCCAGTCTACCGCAATTTTATCCTTTTGGTTTGCTGTAAAATCAATATCGCTCCAGCGGTAGCTATGCCGTCCCCATTGCAGAGAACGCCCGCCGACATGGTAACCCCGCATCCAGTCAAAACGCTTGATCTCGTTATATGGGTGTTCAAGGTCATTTACGAACCACATGGCACTGGCGGCATTCGTGGTATAGCCGGTCCTGCTTTGTTTCGGCTGTTTGGCCAGGTCCTCCCGAGTAGGTTCCCCCCGATTCGGAAGATCCCAGTCGTCCAGATTGGCTGTGGGATAATCTTCGATATGCTTTACCATCCGCCCCCTTTCAAGAATCAGGGTCTTCATACCGTTCTCACATAACTCCTTGGCAGCCCAGCCACCACTTATACCCGTCCCGACAACAATCGCATCATACGACTCCTGTTCATCATTGTAATAGAATTTACCCATGTATCAAAATTGTTTATTCTCTAAATTTATTAAATATAAAATTAATTTTCTACTTTTAAACGCTATACTTCCGGGGAGCACTGCACCATAAGATTATGGTAAATCTAGAGAAATAATATTCAACTAACCAAAAATCAAAATGAACAAAAGAAATATTGGTCGTAATACTTCTTTTTGGGCAACGCTTTTATTGATTGCCTTACTGGTCTCCTGCAAGGAAACCCCCAAAAAAGACGATAAAACCGAAACCAAGGCTGTTACCATGGAGAAAGCTGACCCATTTTTCGATCTGTCACTCGCGCAGTGGTCTATTCATAAAATGATATTCGAAGGGAACACAGATCCCTATAGTTTTGCGCAGATGGCCCATGACTGGGGCTTTAACGGCCTGGAATACGTGAGCCAACTTTATAATCCCGAACTCGAAAATGCGAATTATTCAGAGGAGGCCATGGCCGCTTTTGTTGAAAAATCGAATGCGGAAGCGAAAAAGTATGGCCTTAAAAATGTCCTGATCATGATTGACGGCCAGGGCAACCTTGCAGTCAGTGATGCCATGGAACGCAATGCCGCTGTTGAACGCCATCACAAATGGGTGGACGCTGCACAAGCTATGGGATGCCATGCCATCCGTGTAAATCTTGCCGGTAGCGAGAACCCGGAGGAATGGAAGGCGAATTCCATAGATGCCCTCACCAAACTTGCAACCTATGCCAGGGATAAGAATATCAATATCCTGGTAGAGAACCATGGTGGCCTTTCCTCCAATGGTGCGATGCTCGCATCTGTAATGAAGGCGGTTAATATGCCAAATTGCGGCACCTTACCCGACTTCGGGAATTTCTGTATCACACGGAGTGATACCGGCTGTGACGAGCTGTATGATATCTACAAGGGGGTTTCAGAACTGATGCCATACGCAAAAGCGGTCAGCGCCAAATCGAACAACTTTGACGATGCGGGCAACGAAAGGGATATTGATTATGTTAAAATGCTTCAGATAGTAAAGGATGCCGGCTATACCGGTTTTATAGGGGTGGAATATGAAGGTAGCGAGTTAGGGGAAGAAGCAGGAATTAAAGCAACCCGGGAACTTTTACTAAATGCAGCCAAACAAATACAATAACCGATCTTTTAGCCCAACCTGATGAAAGTATTTTTTAATCAGTTATTTGATTATAATTACTACTGTAATAAAAAAATGATTGAAGAATGCCTGAAACTGGAAACCGTTCCTGAAAAAAGCATCCGGCTGTTCAGCCATGTGCTGAATGCACATCACCTGTGGAATGCCAGGATACTGGATAAAAAACCAGTGTATACGGTTTGGCAGCTCCATACCATGGCGGATTGGGGTGATATTCATTATGAAAATCAGCGCAATTCATTTGAGATCCTCACCACTGCCGACAATTTTGAAAAGCGCATCGCCTATGAAAATTCCGAGGGAAAGTCCTATACGAATACCATACAGGATATCCTGTTTCATATTATAAACCATTCAACCCACCACCGGTCCCAGATTTCCATGGATTTGAGGAATAATGGCCTTGAACCCATCCCGCTGGATTTTATTTTTTACAGGCGATAAACCAAAAACCACACCGATGAATACGAAAATAAAAGTGCAGCTCTCCTTTATGATGTTCCTGGAATTTTTCATATGGGGAGGATGGTTTGTAACGCTGGGTACTTTTTTAGGCAATAACTTAAGTGCCACAGGAGGGGAAGTGGCCATGGCTTTTTCTACCCAGTCATGGGGTGCCATCATAGCCCCTTTTATTATCGGCCTTATAGCAGACCGCTATTTCAATGCAGAACGCATCCTGGGTGTACTGCACCTTGCCGGTGCCGTGCTGATGTACCAGATGTACAACGCAGTTGATTTTACCGGATTTTATCCCTACGTGCTGGGGTATATGATACTCTATATGCCAACCCTGGCCCTTGTTAATTCGGTCTCTTTTAATCAAATGAAGAACCCCACCAAAGAATTTCCACGCATCCGGGTCTTTGGGACTATCGGATGGATTGTTGCCGGACTCATAATCAGTTATGTTTTTCTGTGGGATTCTCCCGACGCGAGAGCGGAAGGACTGCTGCGCAATACCTTCCTGATGGTAGCCATCGTGTCCGCCATCCTGGGCTTATTTAGTTTTACACTGCCCAAAACACCCCCGAAAATCGACAAGGAGGAAAAGGTAAGTATATCCGCGATACTGGGGCTTGATGCGCTGAAACTGCTAAAGGATAAAAACTTCCTGATATTTTTTATATCCTCGATACTGATCTGCATACCGCTTGCCTTCTACTATCAGAATGCGAATCCTTTTCTAGCGGAGATAGGCATGAATAACCCGACCGGTAAAATGACGATTGGCCAGGTCTCTGAAGTGGGATTCATGTTGTTGCTGCCCTTCTTCTTCCGGAAGTTTGGCTTTAAGCTTACCATCATTGCAGGCATGCTGGCCTGGACCATCCGATACTTCCTATTTGCGTATGGCAATGCAGGCGACCTGGCTTTTATGCTTATAATTGGGATAGCACTCCACGGGATATGTTATGATTTCTTCTTCGTTTCCGGGCAGATTTATACGGATTCAAAAGCGGGAGAAAAATTCAAAAGTGCAGCGCAGGGGTTAATAACCCTTGCCACCTATGGCTTTGGGATGTTGATCGGATTTTGGGTAGCCGGGAAGATCACAGATACCTACCTGCTGGCAGAAAATTCCCATGACTGGATCAAAATATGGTCTTTCCCCGCTATTTTTGCGCTCGGGGTATCGGTGCTCTTTGCACTATTTTTTAAGAATGAATCCATCGAATACAAAAAATAAAAAGAACAGAACGTTATGCCAAAAAAAATCAGACTTGGAATATTAGGAGGGGGAGGCGATTCCCTGATCGGTGTCCTGCACAGGGTTGCCGCACATATCAATGATAATTATGAAATAGTCGGGGCAGTTTTTAACCCCAACTTTGACGATAACATGGCCTTTGCAAAGGAAATTGATGTGCCTACCAACAGGATCTATATCGATTTTGATACGTTGGTGGAGGAAGAAATGAAACTCCCCAAGGAGGAAAGGATTCAGGTATGTTCTATCCTAACACCCAATTTTTTGCATTTTCCAATGGCAAAAAAACTAGTGGACAACGGGTTCCACGTAATTTGTGAAAAGCCGATGACCACCACCTATGAAGAAGCGAAGATCCTCAGGGAAGCCCAACAGAAGGCGGGAACCGTTTTTGCTGTTACCCATACCTACACTGGTTATCCGATGGTTCGTCAAATGCGTGAAATGATCAAATCCGGGGAATTGGGTAAAATCCATAAAGTGGATGCCCGCTATTACCAGGGTTGGATCAACCCCATCATCCATGACAAGTCAAAACGTTCCACCGTATGGCGGTTAGACCCCAAAAAAGCAGGGATAAGTTCCTGCATGGGGGATATAGGGGTACATGCATTTAACCTGATTGAATATACAACCGGACTGGAAGTGAAGTCCCTGCTGTGCGACTTTAATTACCTGTATGACGATAACCAGATGGACGTTGACGGCACTGTGCTCATTCGAATGGGCAAACACATTAAGGGGGTGATAAGGGGCAGCCAGGTAGCCACGGGGGAAGAAAATGGACTTGCAATAGCCATCTACGGGGAAAAGGCAGGCCTGCGGTGGGAACAGGAAAACCCTAATTTTTTGTATAGATTAAGCGATACGGAACCTACCCAAATCTATAAACCAGGGCATGCCTATAATTCAAAACTATCCCTGGACGGCACTAAATTGCCGGCAGGGCACCCGGAGGGTATTTTCGATTCCATGGCCAACATTTATTTAGGGGTGGCAAGGGCCATCAGGGGTGAAAATTATAACGACGGGGAATTCCCAACTATTACCGACGGCGTCCGCGGCCTGAATTTTATTGAAGCCTCTGTGGCCTCGCATAAGGGTGGAAATGTTTGGGTAGAGCTGGACTGAACCCGGGAGGCACTCCCCGGGGCTGCCGTAACGTTGCCACGGGGCTGTGGCCGACCTTACGTTTAGAGGGCAAACCGTACTAACGCTGATACACTTTTTCAAAGACTTCGCAGACGACGATCATACTGTCCCGCGGCACCCTTCCGAAGGGTGCAAGTTCGCGGGTATAGAAATCCCAGTGCTTTTGTTTCCAGGCCTCCAGGCTATGGTTGCCTTCCCCATCAAGTAAGGCATAGGACGCAGTGATTGCAAAGAAGGGTTTAAGCCGTACGGCAACAGTCCGCACGATACATTTCGCAACGCCATCCCAATCCGTAAGAATAGTAAAGTCTCCAATCTTGGGTAACGGGGTTTTTCTATATTGCAGGCCGAGCAAAGAATGGGAGGTGGCGCGTTTTTTTTCTGCCAGCACCAGCTTTATGGCCCGGTTGGCATCTTCTTCAGTATCTCCTAAATGGGTTACCCTTGGTTCCGCTACAAAAACATATTTTAGGTGGGTATCCAGATAATCGCCCCATATATTCCTGGCTGATGCGTTTTTCATAGAAGCGGTTGTTTGGTTTTAGGAGAAGTTTCCTGATTTGAATTGGTCTGCAGCATGTTTGGCGGCCCTTGCGGTAAAGGCCATATAAGTCAGGGAGGGGTTTACACAACTGGCCGAGGTCATGAAAGCCCCATCGGTAATATATACATTCGGGACGTCATGCAACTGGTTGTGTTGATTGACCACGGAAGTCCTGGGATTCCATCCCATACGGGCTCCCCCCATTTCATGTATCCCCAGCCCCGGCCCGGTGGTTTCATCAAAAGTGGTTACCTCCCTAAACCCTGCTGCTTCGAAGATACTTACAAGCTGCCTGATGATGTCTTCCCTCATTTTATATTCATTTTCCCTGAACTCCACATCAAAATCGAGTTGCGGCAAACCCCATTGGTCCTTTTCAGTTGCGCTTAGGGTTACGCGGTTGTCATGGTACGGCAGCATTTCGCCAAAACCGGTTGCCCCGATTTTCCACGCCCCGGGTTTAAGGATGGAGTCCTTCAGGTCCCTGCCATATTGCATCTCTGCCACAGCGGCTGTCCAGTCTTCCCGGCTTGCCCCCCCCTGGTAACCAAACCCGCGGAGGTATTCCTTCTTTTTTATCCTGTCGTCGAGGTTGACAAAGCGCGGGATGTAAAATCCGTTCGGACGCCGGCCCTTATAATATTTGTCGAGGTAGCCGTCCACTTTGGCTGAGGCTCCCAATTTATAATGGTGGTCCATAATGTTTCTCCCCACCTGGTCATAATCATTCCCCATTCCATCCGGGAACCTGTCTGATTTTGATTGTAAGAGGATCCCAACGGAAGCCATGGAAGAAGCGCACAGAAAGATCACCTTGGCCTGAAAGGTCAGTTTCTCATGCGTCTCCGTATCGATAACACGTACACCTGTTGCTTTGCCCGAATTGCTATCGTACATCACCTCATGTACTATGCTGTTGGGCCGCAGGGTTAAGTTGCCGGTGCGCTCGGCTGCCGGCAAGGTAGATGAATTGCTGCTGAAATACCCGCCGAAGGGGCAGCCCCTCCAGCACCTGTTCCGGTACTGGCAGGGCGTCCTGCCAGTGAAATCGGCTTTATTATCGGTGATATGGGCCACCCGTCCGATGGTCAGCAGCCGGCCATCATCAAATTTGGATGCCATGGATTTTTTCAGGTCCTCTTCCGGGCACATGAGTTCCATGGGAGGTTGGAATTTACCGTCCGGCAATTGTTTAAGCCCAAGGTTTTCTCCGCTTACACCGATATATTCCTCTACTTTATCATACCAGGGTGCAATATCCTTGTACCGTACCGGCCAGTCCACTGCAATGTCCTCTTTGAGGTTGGCCTCAAAATCAATATCGCTCCAGCGATAACTCTGCCTTCCCCAGGTAAGCGACCGTCCCCCCACCTGATAACCCCGGATCCAGTCGAATCGTTTTGTCTCCACATAGGGATGTTCGAGGTCATTCACAAAAAAGTGTTTGACATCATCCTTTGGTGCCCAGTTCACGCGCAGCTGCTTATGGTATTTATCCCGGTCTTCCCTGGAAAGTTCCCCTTTATACGGGTAATCCCAGACATCATCGTTCATCGTTTTGTAATCATCAATATGCTTCACCATCCGGCCGCGTTCCAGTACCAGCGTTTTTAATCCGTTTTCACAAAGTTCTTTGGCGGCCCAGCCTCCGCTGATACCTGTGCCCACCACTATAGCATCATACCCTTCATTCTGATTCATGCTATTATTTTTCATTTTATTCTTTTGTATTTCCTATATTTATAACTTGCTACAATAGGATTACATACCCTGTTTTATCCACTAAATATAGGGTTTAATTCTTATAATTGAATAAACACCAAGTTGAATAACATAGCAAATCAATCAGATGAAGACAATTAAAGGACCAGCGGTTTTCCTGGCACAATTCGTTGATAGTAAAGCACCGTTTAACTCCCTGGACGGCATGTGCAAATGGGCAGCGGACCTTGGATACAAAGGGATACAGATCCCTACCTGGGAAGGATTTTTGATAGACCTGGACAAAGCAGCGGAAAGCCAGGACTATTGTGATGAATTGAAGGGCAAGGTCAATTCCCATGGCCTGGAGATCACGGAGCTTTCGACGCATTTGCAGGGTCAACTGGTGGCAGTGCACCCGGCCTATGACCTTATGTTCGACAATTTTGCGCCGGATGCTGTAAAAAACAACCCGAAAGCGAGGACCGAATGGGCTGTTGGCGTGGTC
The DNA here is from genome assembly GCA_963756115.1 of uncultured Flavobacteriaceae bacterium. Classification (GTDB taxonomy): domain Bacteria; phylum Bacteroidota; class Bacteroidia; order Flavobacteriales; family Flavobacteriaceae; genus JTS-RE37. The sequence continues at coordinate 602,018 of CAVWMN010000003.1, read as the reverse complement.
AAAAAGGCCGCTACCGCCAGCCGAAGGCTCGGATTAAAAGCACACGCCACTTTTTCCGGGGCGCTGTTATGGCATACCTGGCATCCCTGGCCGCAACGCCCCCCTGGCCTGGTGGAATTGGGATTTGAGGAATTGGCAAAACGATGGTTGCCGATACTGGACCATTTTGACAAGGAAGGTGTGGATGTCTGCTACGAAATCCACCCGGGGGAGGACCTTCATGACGGGGATACTTTTGAAAGGTTCCTGAAGGCAACCGGTAACCATAAGCGCGTAAATATTTTGTATGATCCCAGTCATTTTGTGTTGCAGCAGCTGGATTATATCACCTATATAGACCACTACCATGAATTTATCAGGGCGTTCCATGTGAAGGATTCGGAATTCAACCCTACTGGTAAAAAAGGTGCCTTTGGGGGGTATAATGACTGGGGTGACCGTGCAGGCAGGTACAGGTCTTTGGGTGACGGACAAATCGATTTCAAGACCATCTTCTCCAAGCTTACACAATACGGATGCGATGTATGGGCGGTAATGGAATGGGAATGTTGCATAAAAAGCCCGGAACAAGGGGCACGGGAAGGCGCCAAATTCATACAGGACCATATCATTGAAGCTACCGAAAAGACATTTGATGACTTTGCCGGAGGCACCACGGATCAAAAAATGCTCAGAAAAATATTGGGAATATAACTCAGGAACCTATGAAAAAATTACTACTTATCGTACTAATGGTCGCATTCGGGAGTGGTTGCAGGGAAAAAGCAGCCAAATCCGATGACGGCAATATGTCTGAGGCAATGACAGAATCAGGGAATGAGAACAGCAATAAGGGCGACTGGAAGGTGCTTTTTGATGGCACTTCCTTTGATGGCTGGAAAGGCTATAACCAGGAAGGCATTCCGGAGGGTTGGAAAATAGAAGACGGGACCATGGTTTTGGAGCCACCCAAGCCCAGGCCGGAAGGTGTAAACTACAACCTGGTAACGGTTGATGCCTACACTGATTTTGTACTATCCCTGGAATGGCGCATATCAGAGGGGGGCAACAGCGGGTTCTTCTGGGGAATACAGGAGGATGAAAAATATAAGGAGCCTTACGAAACAGGGCCGGAGATCCAGGTTTTGGATAATGCGAAGCACCCCGACGCAAAGGTGGGGACAACGCACCAGGCAGGTTCACTGTATGATATGGTGGGCCCCAGCAACGATGTTACCAAACCTGTAGGGGAATGGAATACCTGCGTCCTTACCGTGGACCATAAGGCCCATAAAGGAAGTGTGGTCTTGAACGGGGAAGAAATTGTCACCTTCCCGGTAGGAAACGAGATGTGGGATGTGATGGTATCCAAATCCAAATTTGCAGATTGGGAAGGTTTTGGCAAAGCAGCCAGCGGTAAAATAGGGCTTCAGGACCACGGGGACATCGTGGCTTTCAGGAATATAAAAATTAAGGAACTCTAGGGCATTAAATATATACTATACCATAATTACGCATGATTGGGTGGTATGCACTTATTGATAAACAGGCCTTACCTGGCCATCAGACTAAATCCAAAAAACGAATGAGAGTATTTTATTTTTGTATACTGGCCCTTGGAATAGGGGCCTGTAAAGGGGAAGCACAGGATAAGGCCATAGCGGCGCCGGAATCCCATAAAGACCAGGTCATTCATTACAAGGAGTACACAGGTGAGGAGCCAACCAAACCGGAACAGACAGAATATTTCGAACCAGTGCCCCCCGTCGTTGATCCCGTGGGTAAAAACGGGGCGCCAAGTGATGCCATCATACTTTTTGATGGAACAAGCCTGGACAACTGGATATCCTCCAGGGACAGCACAGAAGCAAAATGGAACCTGAACGGGGATGGCAGTATGACGGTAAGCGATAAAACGGGCGACATTCAGACCAAACAGAATTTTGGCGATATCCAACTGCATATTGAATGGAAATCCCCTGCCGATGTCCGGGAAGAAGGGCAGCACAGGGCAAATAGCGGCATATTCCTATCCGGCCTGTATGAGGTCCAGGTCCTGGACAACAACAACAACGATACCTATGTCAACGGCCAGGTAGGCTCTATCTACAAACAGGGACCGCCATTGGCCAAGGCATCTGTTCCCACGGGGGAATGGAATACCTATGACATAATCTACCATGCCCCGGAATTCAACGGCAACGGGGAAAAAATTAAATCCGCGACTGTTACCGTGCTGCACAATGGTGTGCTGATTCAGGATCACACCGAAATAAAAGGTACAACCCCCTACATCGGCTGGCCAAAAAATCCGGCTCACGGCAAAGGCCCCTTAAAGCTCCAGGACCATGGGGATAATAGCCGCGTGAGTTACCGGAATATATGGGTAAGGGAGCTTTAAGCCCCAAGCGCATAAAGGGATCACTGCCAGCTTTTTAGCTGGTACGAAGTATCTGGTATATTCCGGATGCTAACAATACATTTTTGCCGATGGTCTGTGGCTACTGTCTTCTGGGCCGGAATACCAATTATTATATCCTTCGGTTGAATATTATCATGCCTGCTTGGCAAAACTCAAATTTAGCTACCTTTGGCAAAATTCAAAAAAAGTTTATGATCCAATCCATGACAGGGTTTGGGAAGCATGTAATGCAACTTCCTTCAAAAAAAATCACGATTGAGCTAAAATCCCTCAATAGCAAGAGCCTGGATATCAATGCGAGGATGCCAGCAGGTTACAGGGAAAAGGAGTTGGAATTACGGAAATTAATAGCCAACACCCTGGTTAGGGGAAAAATAGATTTCGGGCTTTATGTTGAAATTACCGGAGATGAAGCCGCTCCCGGGATCAATGAAGTGGTGGTACGGCAATATATGAAGCAACTGAGGTCTATCGCTGAGGGAGAAGACCTTAAATTACTGGAAATGGCAATCCGCTTACCAGATGCCCTCCGAACAGATAAGGACGATATAGATGAGGAGGAATATAAGGCTATTCAAAAAACCCTGAAGATAGCGCTGGAAGAAATACAGGCCTTCCGGTCTGAGGAAGGCAAGGTCCTGGAGAAGGATTTTCTGGACAGGATAACAGCTTTAAAGCTGCTGCTCCAGCAGGTCAGTGAGATGGATGCTGATAGGTTGGCAACGATACGGGAACGACTTGAAAAAGCAGTATTGGATTTAAAAACGGAGTTGGATGCCAATCGTTTTGAACAGGAACTTATCTATTATCTGGAGAAATATGATATCACCGAAGAAAAAGTCCGGCTGGCCAACCATCTCGATTATTTTACCAAAACCCTCAAGTCATCCGATTCAAACGGACGCAAATTGGGATTTATCAGCCAGGAGATAGGGAGGGAGATCAATACGATTGGTTCCAAAGCCAACCATGCGCCGATGCAACAGGTGGTCGTACAGATGAAGGATGAACTGGAAAAAGTAAAGGAACAAATGCTCAATGTTTTATAATGAAAGGCGGAAAATTACTTGTCTTCTCAGCCCCTTCAGGTAGTGGTAAGACCACCATCGTACGGCACCTTCTGGCGCAAGCAGATCTCAACCTGGCTTTCTCGGTATCTGCGACTTCCCGACCCCGCCGTATGCGTGAAAAGCATGGGGAACACTATTATTTTATGACCATCTCAGAATTTAAGAACCACATCAAGGAGAATGACTTCCTGGAGTGGGAGGAGGTATACCGTGATAATTTCTACGGAACCCTTAAGACGGAAGTGGAAAGGCTCTGGGCTGAGGGAAAGAATGTAATTTTCGATATTGATGTTGTTGGCGGACTGCGTATCAAAAGGAAATTTCCGGAAAGGACACTTGCAGTTTTTGTAAAGCCTCCCAGTGTGGATGAACTGAAAATCCGGTTGAAAAAACGAAGTACGGAGAGCGATGATAAAATAAACATGAGGATTGCCAAAGCCTCTATTGAAATGGCAACAGCCCCGCAATTTGACAAGATCATCAAAAACTACGACCTCGATGTGGCACTGAAGGAAGCGCATGACCTGGTAGCGGAATTTATCAGTACCCCGGTCCCAGGCGAGGAATTGAAAAAATGAAAAAAGTAGGTTTATTTTTTGGGACCTTCAATCCTATCCACATAGGGCATCTGGTCATTGCCAGTTATATGGCTGAGTTCTCCGATCTCGCAGAAGTATGGTTGGTTATAACCCCAAAAAGCCCGTTTAAGGTAAAGGAGTCCCTGCTGGATAACAATCACCGGTATCAGATGGTGTATGAGGCGGTAAAGGACTACCCCCGGTTAAAGCCCAGTAAGATCGAGTTTGATTTGCCGCAGCCGAATTATACCATCCATACGCTTGTTCATCTGGAAGAACGCTATGGCAACAACATGGAATTTACCTTGCTGATGGGGGAAGACAATCTCAAAGGGTTCCACAAATGGAAGAACCACGAACAGATACTGAAGGACCATGCTATCTATTGTTATCCCCGGGTATCGCGGGGTGCAATTTCCACGCAATATAGCAACCATCCAAAAATTCACCATATGGATGCCCCAATAATGGAAATCTCATCCACATTTATCCGGGATCAGCACAAAGCCGGGAAAGATATAAGGGCCATGTTGCCGGAGGCAGTGTGGAATTATATGGATGAAATGAATTTTTACCGCTAATCAGCAGGATAGAGCGTACACGCAGTTCTGTCAATGCTCCAGTAACAATTGCTGTCCCCAGTTCCTTGCTTCTTCCAGGCTATGGAATATCCGGATGGGGTAATTGATAAATTCCTGTTCCAATTGCGCGATCCTCAGGTTCATATCGTCGTACACTACTACGCCATAGCCTTTCAAATTTGAAAATACTTCGCGTGCTTCCAGGTGAATGGTAGGGTCAAAAGAATAAGAATTTATCCTATTGGAGATATAGACCAGGGGGGTATCCGCGGAGTAATATTGAAGGCCTTTTAATAAGACAGGCAGGACATTGTCAAAATTTACGGTGACCCCCTCGTTCATCTGAGAGACCACCATATTGGGATAGAAAAAGAACAACCCAATGTCCAGTTCCAGGGTAACCATCAATTTGTCGGTCGGGAGTGGAATCAACAATATTGGTTTAAATGGATTGATACAATTTACTATTTATATTTCAATTAGTAAAGAAATTTTTTATTGCAGGCCTCCGGTGCTGCGGCAGGTCAATTTTTCAGTATCTTTTTTGCATTTTCACCATAGAGCTTTTTAAGCGTGCTGTCGTCCAGGTTCAAGCCATTAAGGGGCCAGTGGTATGAAAAACGGTCCTTGTCATAAAAATGTTCATCTGCAGATTCCAGGATGCGGAACGTAATTTCATACATAGGGATTTCCATACCCATATCTGTCCCGTAAACAAGTTTGTCCTGATGCTGTTCAAAAAAAGCCTTTACATGTCTCGGGATAGGGGCGATCTCTGCATAACGGGCGGAGACATCGGCATAAAGGTTGGGATAGGCATCCAGAAGTTTCCCTAAAATGCTAAGGTCATAGCTGCAATTGGCCAGGTGGCAGGCAATGAAGGTGGTATTCGGGTTTGCCTTGACGGCATTTTCCAGCGTATTGACCAATTCCTGGTGTTGCAACAAGCCAGGTTTTTGCGTATCGATCTTCCATTTATAGGCATTCATCAATCCGTCATTGTGCTTATCCATGGGCAGGTACATCCAATAGGGGTCTGCCACGTGCACACTGATGGGCATACCCAATTCCCCACAGCGTTTCAGCAGTGGCTGCATCCGGGCATCATCAATGTGCATCCCTATAGCAGGGGGCGAAGGTTTTGAATAGAAAAGTCCGGACCCTTTATCCCCGAGCTCCCCGACGCCCCGGGCCCCTACCTTATAACACCGTTCCAATTCCTGCACTGCCTTTTCACTCCAACCCTTTTCATTATATCCTGTATAATCAAACCCACACCACAACTGAAAGCGATCTCCGTAAGGAGCATATAATTTATAGATACTATCGAACCGGTCCCCGGTGCTGTAGGTCAGGACAATGGAGGTTTGAACGCCTACTTTATCCATCGTGCGCACCCACTCTTTGATTTCATCATCTGATGTGGCATCGGGATGGGAATGGAAGTCCACAATGGGGTATCTGGCACGTTCTATATGTGACTGTTTTGACTTATAAATGGAGACCGGCTCAAAGTCCTTCAACAATAATTCCTCCGGGCCCTGGCCCTGCATGGGTATGAGGCAGCTCAATAAGCTGATGCAAATAATTATTTTCATATGTGTCCTTTTTAATTGTTACGTTATGCGGATTGTTATTCAGCCCATGTGTCTGTCCTGAAAGGACTTGCCGGTAAACCTTCCCTGTTGTACAAGTTGGCCTCTTCCGGATTATCAGCCCAGGCATATCGAACCGCAACCGGATTTGGGATGTCTTTTGATGATACCTCTATTGTTTCCCCCTTTATAACTGCATTGGCCCAGGTAAATTTTCCATTTTTTCCCGCTATACTGAAACCATTCAGGGGTTTCCCGTTTCCGGCAACCAAGCCCCCTCCGACGTGATCAAATTGCAGCACCATTTTAGATCCCTCTTTTTGCATGTTCCGAACTACGGGCCCGGAGAATACAACATCCCTGCCATAGGCTATATGTTCAGCGGCCAGTGCAAGCCGCATGCCTACATCCTTTTTGTTGCGGGGATGGATATCACCGGCTTCCCCAATATCGATGATAACGGCCTGGCCTGTATTGGGGAGTTCCAGTGCCTTGTCCTGTGATTCCCGCAACAGCGCCCAGTTGCTTGGCCCCGGATCCTTTTTCGCTTCCATGAAGTTGGCCAGCTGTACATACAGGAAAGGAAAATCACCTTTGTTAAAAAGCTTTCGCCAGCTGCTGATCAGTGCTTTGAATAGGTCCGCGTATCCGCCCGCATCCTCGGGATTTCCTGCATTGGATTCCCCCTGATACCAAAGCACCCCTTTTATTGGGAACTTCAGGATGGGATGGATCATTTTATTATAAAGCAGGGTTGGTTGTTGGTTATCGCCCTGTGATCCGGGTCCCGGATCGACCATGCCAACTTTATATTTCCACTTGCCTGCCAGCGGGATGGTTTTAGCACCAGCCTCCAAATGGAGTTGTGCCGCATCCCCATAGATCCCCCCGCCCCCGCCGGTATCTGTAACACGAATGGTGATGGTATTTTTCCCTTCCCGGAGGTATTTGGAGGGCACTTTGTAAAACCTGTTGGTATTGTATTGTTCTGTCGTTCCGATGGGGTGCCCGTTAAACCAGGTTTGGTCGTTGTCGTCAACGGGTCCCAGGCTGAGGGTGGCATCCTGGATATGCATTCCCTTCCCCAGGGAAACGGTTTTCCGGAACCAGAAGACCCCGTCCGTTCCTTCCCATCCCGCATTCTCCCAGAGAACGGGAAGCTCCATCTCATCCCATGCTTTATCATCGGTATCCTCCCGGGCCCATAAAGCTTCTTCCCCGCTCATACCCATGTCTGCAAGGGGGATAGTATCCAGTTTGGTCTTCAGGAATTCGTTAAAGGCTTGCTGCGAGGCCTCCTTCTTTGCTTTTTGCTCTTCGGCCACCTGTGCAGGGTTTGTATACCCCAGGGCGTCAGCATCCATCCAGGGTTCAATGCGGCTTCCCCCCCAGGAGCTGTTTATCAGCCCCACAGCTACTGCCTCCTGCTGTTCAATTTGTTTGGCGAAGTAATAACCGACCGCAGTAAAATCACCTACTGTTTTTGGGGTAGCCCTTTCCCATGCCCCACCCGGTAAGGTTTCTTCAGGTAGGACAGCGGAAGCATGCGGGACCTTAAATTGGCGGATCCCGGGATGATCTCCCCGGGGGATTTCCGTTTCGGCGTCCAGGGTATTGGCAAGGACCCATTCCATATTGGATTGCCCGGAGCAAAGCCAAACATCACCCATCAGTATATCCACGTACTCACGCGTACCGCTTTCGCTTATGATCTTCATTTCAAATGGTCCCCCGGCCTCCATTGCGGGAAGTTGTATTTCCCAGTTTCCATCGGTATCGGCCACTGCGCTGTAATCTGCTCCATCAAAGAACACAATAACTTTTCCCCCGGGGGCGGCGGTACCCCACACGGGGATCTCGCTGTCTCGCTGCAGCACCATATGGTCTGAAAAAATAGCGGCGGGTTCAAGCTGTGCGCTTAAGCAATTTGAAATACACACCATTACGAATAACGTGAAGTACAGCAGACCTGACGTATGCCCTTGAGATCCTGGTTTCATTCCGCTTCTTTTTAGCATATCTAAAGTACTAAAAAATGAACCGCTTTAACTACTTGTCCGGAATTACGAGAGCAGTAACCCGGAGGGAAGGGCTGGATTACTGTTGGGGATGCAGTATTTAGGGCAGTAAATGAATATCCGGTTTACGGAAAGTATGGCCGTATGGGTTACAGGGCGGTGGCCTTTTCCAGGATATCCGTGCCGAGGTAGGTGTTATCCTTATTAAAGTACCAGGCCCTCGTTTGGGGCATCCTAATGCCCTTTACTTCCAGCTCCCCGCTTAACAGGATATACTCACCGTCATTTTTGGATTCATCATGATAAAACTGATACAGCTGCATGGCATAAGTTGCCGGGTCAAAATAGAAATACCAGGTATCCGTTCCCACTGACGCTGCATAGGTAACCTTTAAAACAAGGTATTCCCTGCCTTTGAAGTTCCTTTTTGTTACTTCGGGGTCCACCAGGGTGCCCGGATCTTTTAATTTCATGGGCAGGCCATAGAGATAGGTGTAATAATCTTTCATGCTTTTGCCACGTTCACAACTAATGTTGTGTTTTATGGCATCTGCTTCACTAATACTGGTGTTGCCATTCAATTCAGGGGTACAGCTACTTTTATCCATAACATAGGTAATGGTATCCCCGTCACGGGCGGCTGAAAGCTTAAAGTATTGGGCTGGCAGGTCCAGTATAACCTCACTGACCCGGTCCCCTTTTCCCGGTGTACTACTAAGGATAGTCAACTCCCCGTGAAATGCTGGCCAAACACCCCGGGGGTCATGGTATCGGATCGTTTTTTCCAAAAGCTGTTCCCCGGTAAGGTCCTGGGCAAAGGCGGTTGAAAGCGTTAGCGAGAAAAACAAAACTATTTTATAGCGCATCATTATAGCTTACAGGTTAACGTCGTTACGATCCCTCCTTCTTCCCCAGGCAGGTTTTTATTGGTCCGTAGGGGGGATCACTTTGCCATCATAGGTAATATTGTACTGTTCCAACAGCCGGAAGGTTGCAGCCATCAGGTCTTTTGTTTCCAATAGCAGGGAGAAATAGAGCGTCGTATTTTTTGGGCTGGATTCCTCTGTTCTGGTTCGACTGATCTGCTTCTCGATTTTTTGGGAGACAAGGTCAAAAATTTCCTGTTTGGATTTCAGGATCATCCCGATTTTTTCAAAGGAATGCTGGTCAAATGCATCTTTGCTTTTGGTAAGGATTTCCCCCAGTTTCCCCTCAATTTCCTTGAGGTCCTTCACCTGGTTGTATTTGAGCTTTTTGTGGTTGTTATGAACGTGTTTATGGCATACTTTGCCGATATACTCGAGGGATTGTGCCATATCCTGGAGATAGCTCAGCATATTGATGTAAAAATGGCTGGCCCCCACACTTTTTTCATCCAGGTTCTTGATAAAATAGAAGATGCTGTCCCTCAGGTCATCGATCTCTGTGGATAACTTGGAACCCTGTTTTTTGTTTTTCTTCAACATGCTCAGGTCCTGGGTGGCCAGGCCGTTGATGGAATTGGAATAGATTTTATGGCTTCGCTTGACCACATTTGATATATTCTTGGAGCTTTCTTCGATCACGCCATGGATGGAGCTGCTTTCCGTCCGGTTCAGGCTGTCTTCAGCCCTGATCTCCCTGGATTTCCGGGTATAGGAAATATAATTCCTGGCCAGCAACAAGATGGCCGCAAACAATAATATTGCTATGGCTGCACCCTTTCCAAAACTTATAATGGTTAAAACGGCTCCTGCAGCAATAAAAGCAATGATAGCGGTAAGGAACCATCCCCCGATCACATTCAGGACACCGGCAACGCGGTAAACGGCACTCTCACTCCCCCAAGCCCTGTCTGCCAGGGATGTGCCCATCGCAACCATAAAGGTCACGTAGGTAGTAGACAACGGGAGTTTATAGGATGTGGCAATGGAAATAAGAATCCCGGCCACCATCAGATTCACAGCTGCCCGTACCATGTCAAAAGCCGGCAGTTCATGGGTCTTGCCTTTGGGAAGTTTTATGACAGGCTTTTTAAACCGGTTATCGATATTTGTCTGGACAGATTCGGGGAGGAGGGAGGAGGAATAGTCCCCGATGGTCATGGCAAAACGGACCAGGCTCCTCGACAGGAAATTGGGTTCAAAACGTTCCTTTGCCTCTCCCTCCCGGGCGAGGTTGATCTCTGTATCGGTAACATAACGCGCTTTTTTGGATAGCCATAAGGTTGTGACCATTACCATCCCGGAAAGGAACAATAAAATGGTAGGGGTGGGTACTTTTGATGCCAGTACATCCATGCTGAATTCAGTAGCTGCCTGGCCCGATACGATCCAGGCTTCGTAAGACTGGTACGCAGCGATCGGGACGCCGATAAAATTTACCAGGTCGTTTCCTGCGAAGGCCAGTGCCAGGGCAAACGTGCCCACCCCGATGATTACTTTATAAATATTGACACGCCCGAAATTGATCAGGACATAGGAAAGCAGGAACCATAACAGGAAACTCGCTCCAATTATGGCATATACATGCGTTTCCAGGAATTGTGAAATAGTTCCACCTTCAAACAAATCATAATTCTGATCTGCAAAGGGGGTATCCTTGATGCCTTTGATAAAAATAAAATAAGTTATGGCCGTTAAGGCGATGCCACCGAATATCGCACCAACCCAGCTGGCCTTTTTTTCGAAGTTATGGGATAGCAATAGCCGGGAGATCCATTGTACAAAGGCACCGATGGTAAATGAGATCACAACGGAAAGCAAGATCCCCACGATGATCTCAGTGGCTTTGGAGGTATTGATATAGTTTACCACTTCCGTGAAACTCCCGCCGTCTGCAGCTATTTTTATCATAGACATGGCAACCGCTGCCCCCAGAAGCTCAAATACAATAGATACTGTGGTAGAAGTTGGCATTCCTACGGTGTTGAAAAAATCGAGGAGGAGGATATCCGTGATCATTACGGCCATAAAAATGAACATAATCTCGTTGAAGTAAAATTCCCCGGGATTGAAGATGCCTTTCCGGGCAACTTCCATCATCCCGCTAGAAAATATTGCCCCGAGGGCTATGCCCAGACTTGCAACGATCATGATGGTCCTGAAAGAGATCGCCTTGGAACCAATTGCTGAATTCAAGAAATTTACGGCATCGTTGCTGACACCTACCACAAGGTCCGCCACGGCCAAAGCACCCAGCGCGATGACCATTAGCAAGTAAATATTATCCATAATCTAGAGTTCCGGTTATCGCGCGTAATGTACATTAATCCTGCGAATTTGAATTGCCTGTTCCGGATGTATTTGTAAATCCGGACAATTTTTAAGGTTTGAATATACTGGCAATTATTAAAAATGTGAAGATAGCGGTCTTATTTTTTCTTTTTATGCTTGATAACCTCAGCTTCGGTATAAAAGATAATTTCTTCGGCAATATTTTTAATGAGATCGCCCACCCTTTCAAGTTTTTTGACAACGGAAAAAAGGATCAATCCCTCCCGGACGATGGCGGGATTTTTTTTAATCTCCTCTTCAAGGACCTGGAAGGAATTGGCATTGATCTTATCTAAAATCTTATCCTTTTTGAAAACCTTCCTGGCCAGTTTAACATCGCTGTCCGTATAGGCGGAGGCGATATAATCCATCATGGTATCAATCGTTTCGTACATTTTATCGAAATCCAGCGCTTTTAATAACCGGGGATTCATCTTCTTATCTTCCTCGATGACATATTTGGAAATATTGTAGGCATGGTCAGCGATCCTTTCGAGGTCATAGTTGATCTTAAGGATAGCCATCACGAAGCGTAAGTCCATTGCTACGGGGTTAAACAATGCGAGATACCGTTCACAGTCCCTTTGAATCTTTATATCAAGGGCATTGACCCGGGTTTCCGTATAATTTACTTCCTCCGCCAGGTCCCCGTCGTTGGTAAGGAAGGCTTCCCGCGATTTATCCAGTTGTGACCTGCAAAGGTTGAGCATTTCATTGCCCGCTTCCTGGAGTCCGGATCTGTGTTGTGCAACATTTTCTAACATATGTATTCTGGATTTATCCGAAACGTCCGGTGATGTAGTTTTCGGTTTGTTCTTTTTCCGGATTGGTGAACAGGATTTTTGTTTTGTTGAATTCTATCAGGTCACCCATATAGAAGAAAGCTGTGTAATCGCTTATACGGCTGGCCTGCTGCATGTTGTGTGTAACGATGATGATGGTATATTTTTCCTTCAGCTGGTAAATAAGCTCTTCTATCCTGGATGTTGAAATAGGATCGAGCGAAGAGGTGGGTTCATCCATCAGGATCACGGAGGGCTCAATGGCAAGGGTCCGGGCTATACACAGCCGTTGCTGTTGTCCTCCCGATAAAGCCAGTGCTGATTTTTTAAGGTCGTTTTTCACCTCTTCCCAAAGATCCGCTTGTTTCAGGGCCTTTTCTACACGCTCACTGATAAATCTTTTATCTTTGATTCCATGGATTTTCAACCCATAGGCGACATTTTCAAAAATTGATTTGGGAAAAGGGTTCGGTTTCTGGAAGACCATGCCTATTTGCTTCCGCAAATCCTCAACCACCACTTTTTTCTTATAGATGTTTTTGCCATTAATCAGCACTTTGCCTTCCATCCGGAATGAATCGATATAGTCATTCATCCTGTTAAAAAGCCGGAGGAAGGTAGATTTCCCACAGCCCGACGGGCCAATAAATGCGGTGACCGTGTTGGGTTTAATGGTCATATTGATCCCTTTGATAGCCTGGAAATCGCCATACCAGGCTTTTACCTTCTCAACCTCTATCTTGGGGATCTTTTTTAAAGATGGATCAAAAATACCATCCGTCAGTGGCGTTTTTATTACAGGCGTTTCCATAGTTAACTCAATTTCTTCTGCCATTTATTTCTAAAGTAAACCGCAATTCCGTTCATAACAAAGGTAATCAGCAATAATATGATAATGGCTGCTGCCGCGTTTTCAATGAATCCAGGTTGCGGCCTGGAAATCCAGTTGAAAATCTGGATAGGGAGCACTGAAAATTCATCCATAGGACTTTCGGGAACAAATGGCACATAGGCCAGGGCCCCGATTACGATCAAGGGTGCCGTTTCACCTACGGCCCTGGATAAAGCCAGGATCACTCCGGTAAGTATGCCCCCGCCCGATGCCGGCAGCACCTGGTTCCATATGGTCTGCCACTTGGAAGCTCCCAGGGCATAGGATGCATCTTTAATAGACGTAGGGACCGCTTTGATCGCTTCCCGTGTGGCTACAATTACGATTGGGAGGATGAGCAGAGACAGGGTAAGGCTCCCGGCTAAAACACTGGGGCCAAGGCGCATGATCCTAACAAACACCTCCAGCCCCAATAATCCATAGATTATAGATGGCACCCCGGCGAGGTTGGAAATATTGATTTCCAGTAGTCCGGCCAGCCTGTTTTTTTTGCTATACTCCTCCAGATAGATCCCTGCCGCCACCCCCAGGGGAAAGGCGATGAGGGTGGTAAGCACCAATACCCATATACTGCCCATCAACGCTGTATATATCCCGGAATTTTCAGGCTTTCGGGAAGGAAGGTCAGTGATGAAACCCCAGTCAATCCTCCGGATTCCGTCGATAAGGATATCCCCGATAAAGACTACAAGGAGCAGCAGTCCTATAATGGTGCAAAAAATGCCCCAATATTTGAAAAGTTCATCTTTCCACCTGTTCTTCCGCATACTACGCATACTTTTCCCGGTATTTTTTCCTGATCCTGTAACTTACTGTATTGAGCAGGAACGTAAAGACAAATAAGGTGATCCCAGCCGCAAAAATGGTACGGTATTCCAGGGATCCGTGTTGAACGTCCCCCAGGCTCACCTGTACGATGAATGCCGTTATGGTCTCTATAGGAACTGTTGGGTCCAGCGTAAGCCTGGGTTGCTGGCCCGCCGCTATTGCAACAATCATGGTTTCCCCAATAGCCCTGGATATAGCCAGGATGATGGAGACTATGATGCCCGATGAGGCTGCCGGGACAATGACCTTAAAGGCAGTCTGTAATTTAGTGGCTCCCATCCCAAAGGATGCCTCACGAAGTGCATCCGGAACGGCGTGGAGGGCATCTTCGCTCAGGGATGATATAAAGGGAATGATCATGATCCCCATAACGATACCAGCTGACAGGGAATTAAAACCAGACAAACCGGGAATAAATTGTTGCAGGAATGGGGTCACCACAACCAAAGCAAAAAAACCGTATACCACCGTAGGAACAGCAGCAAGGAGCTCCAATAAGGGCTTTACAGTTTTCCGGAAGCCGTCAGGGGCATATTCACTCAAATAGATACTGATGGACAAGCCGATTGGCAAAGCAAAAATTATCGCGATAAATGAAGTGAGGAGCGTTCCTGACAGCAATGGCAGGATGCCAAAATGTTTTTCCGTGAACAGCGGCGTCCATTGGGTATCGGTGAAAAAATCGATGATAGACACCTCACTGAAAAACCGGACTGTTTCCAGGGAAAGCACAGCGATGATACCAGCGGTAACCGCTATGGTAATAAAAGCACTGGAAAAAAGGGTTTTTTCAATTATGCTTTCTTTGATCTTACGCATCGCTATACTTATTAAATAGGGTAACCGATGGCTTTCGGGCTATCGGTTACCCCAATAAAGGACTATTTATGTTCCGCAACAAAAGCCTTGAATTTCTCTTTTTGCTTGCTGTAATTTTCATCAGGGAGGGGAATATATCCAACATCTTCTGATAGTTCTTCAGCATTTTCCAGATAAAAATCAACAAATGCCACTACTTCCGGGGAAGCAACAGAGGTGCTGTTGACATAGATGAACAAAGGCCGCGATAAAGGGCTGTAGGTACCATTGCTCACAGTTTCGAGACTGGGCATCACAACCTCCTTGCCATTGTCTACTCCTATCAGTTTCAATTTATCCTTGTTCTCGGTGTAATAGGCAAGTCCGAAAAACCCGAGGGAATATTTATCCCCGGCTATCCCCTGTACCAAGACATGGTCATCTTCACTGGCTGTAAAGTCGCCACGACTGGAGCCGCTGGTGCCCACAATGGCCTCCGTAAAATAATCGTAGGTCCCTGAAGCTACGCCAGGGCCAAAGAGATGTATTTCTTCATTGGGCCATTCCGGGCGGATCTGGTTCCATTTCATCACTTTTCCCTGGGCGGATGGTTCCCATAGCATCTTTAATTCCCCGGCAGTAAAACTATCTACCCAGTCGTTTTCAGGGTGTACCAGTAAGGCTAGTCCGTCATAGGCAATTTCGAGTTCCACATAACCTACATTGTTTTCCTTGCAGGCTGCAATTTCCATGTCTTTGATGGGCCGGGAAGCATCCGAAATATTGGTCTCCCCCCGGGAGAATTTTTTAAATCCACCCCCGGTACCGGAAACACCGATGGTGACCTTTACATCAGGCTGTTCCGCCCGAAATTCTTCTGCTACGGCTTCCGTTATCGGAAACACAGTGCTCGACCCATCTACTTTAATGGTCCCTTCCAGGTTGGCCATATCCTGGCTGTCCCCTGATTTTTCCTTCTTTTCCCCACAGGCAGCAACGGCCAGCGCAAGGGATAGTACAATTAGTATATTTTTCATGGTTGTGTTTTTACTGCGTTATATTAAAAATGGACATCGAGTTGCAACCGGTACATCAATTCATCCGTCCCGGTATCTACTGAAAGATAGCTGAGATCTGTCTGAACCTTTAGTTTATGCCCGACTATATATTTGGATACGCCAAGTGTATACTGGGATTCCGGGTTACTGCCAGTGATGTTTTCATCCAGTTGTATATTGGTATACCTTCCGGAAACCTCCCAATTGGAAGGGAACAAATACCCCGCCTGGAGGTTCAGGCCGCTTCCAACCTGGACCACATCCCCCGTGGGCGTACCATCTGAGTTTTTGGCGATCGGATCTTCCGCATCCCTGTTGGCGTACTCTGCCATTACCGAGAATCCGTCATACTTGAATACAGCATCGATAAAAAGGGTATTGATATCGGTTTCGTAAAAACCAATATCATTGGTCATATAAGAACCCTGGTTACTCCTGTCCTTGACGGCATTTAGGTTGGCATCATAGGTAGCTGCAAGCATCAATTTGGGTGTTACCTCCCTTTTCAGGTCACTCCCACTGTATTCCCCGTCACTTTCAAATTCGCCCAGTGGCAATAGCTCCAGACGGGCTGTATATTCATGCCCCCCCAGGTTGCCGCTGGTGATATTTCGGCCTTCTCCCTGTGACATCGCTAATTTTTCACGGACCATAAAGTTTTCGGAAATGGTAAAATGGTGCCGTAACTGAATCCCCATATCCCGGTCAATATTGAACCGGCTGTTGAGCAAAGACCGGTCAACCAGTTGCAGGTTTCCGGAAGAAATGACCCGTTCCACATTGCCCGGCAGTTTGGTCTGCCCTACCCACAAATCAAAATTCTTATAGAAATTCCACATGACCACCGCATCGAGTATATAGCGGGGAGCATCACCCGTAAATTCGGAAGCCCCGGAAATATCGCTGTTAGAAAGGCCCAACTCGAGTTTATATTCCAACTTTGGGCTATATGCAAACCCGTCGAATTTAAGACGCGCCCTGCGGACCATAAAACTTGATTCCGGGTCTACCAGGCCCCCGTCAGTCCCTTTGGACCAACTTGCAGAGCCCAAAAACTGCATCCGGGCTGCAATATGCATACTCCAGGTACTATCCTTGCCAACCAGGTTAAAAATGCCTTTGCCAAATGCAGGGGTACTGTTTTCCTGAGAATAGGCCGAACTGCAGAAAAACCACACCGCCACAAAGGATACTAAAAATGATTTCATCGTGTACTAGTTTTTGTCACTGCAAAGAACCAATACCTATGTTAAGTTAATGTTTCCTAAAGATTATTATAGCGCTCATTAAAAAACTGCCTTGGCCAGAGGCAGTCCTTAGAATCCATATATAAAGCTGACAAAAACTAAGAATATGAAATCCGGTTGTTTGTGTTTAAACACAGGATCAAAAATGGACTATAAAAGTGAGCTTAGCGTAACCTAAATATTAAGGAATCATTAAAAGATGTTAATGATGAAGTCGACTATGGAAATCAGGGAAACCGGAAGCAATACCAATGTAAATTTAACGTTATGAAAATGTTCCTGTATTGTAAATTATTGGTATCTTTAGTAGTGTATATACATCCCTAATTGAAAGATTATGCTTAAAAAATGGTTGGTACTGGTTGTTTTACTAAGTGTTTTTGCGGCGCATGCCCAGCAGGAGCAGAAGTTGGTATTAAACGAGGACACCAACCTTATTGAGGCAACATTTTACCACGACAATGGAGTGATCAGTCAAAAGGGGACCTTCAACCTGGACCGGAAACTACACGGCCAATGGACCAGTTATGATGAAATGGGTCAGAAAGTTGCCCTTGGTACCTATATCAACGGCGTTAAATCGGGCAAATGGCTGTTTTGGGAAGGTGACAGACAGACAGAAGTCGAATACAGGGATAATTTAATAGCCACTATAGATGGCGTTGTAAAGAACTCCGGGGTAGTCAAGAATAATTGAATAGTTCCTGTCCGAAAGCCAGCATTTATCCAACGTAGAATTTAATATCTATTCTTTTAGACCTCTTGCACTTGCTTTCGGTAAGAGGCTCATCATGTCCTCCAAGGCGATAGACCTTGCCTCAAGGGCACATTGAATGGGATTTATATGGCCTGTGGTTATGTTTACAGGAATTTTGGCGGTTGCATACCCGGGATAGCGTACTTCCAGCGTATCTTTTCCAATATCCAGGTGGTTAAATCTAAAATTTCCCATGAAATTCGTTTTCACACGTTCTCCTGAAGAATTTAATACTACCTCCGCATGATAAAGCGGTTCCAGGTTCATTTCCTTATCCAGGATCTGTCCGGAAATACTTCCCTGATCCTGTGCATACAGGCCGAAGCATATTAAAAACACCGCTATCCATAAACCTTGTTTCATAACTGAAGAAAATTCTTGTGTAAAGAAAAGGCTGCCATGTAAAGGGAAGGTTAACCGGGCATTAAACCTCCATAATGTTTTGACCTTCCTTTTAACCGCACCTCATAATCCGTATCACCTACTACATTTCCTTCTTGCGCTCTTCCATCCCTTAAAACTGTAATCCATAGCTAAGGGAAATGGCCTGTCCCGGGGTCCTTCTGGAAAAAACTTTGTTTTCGGCTCGGTAGGATTTATAAACACTCTCAACGGTATCATCCAGAATATTGCTGAAACGCAGGGAAACCTTTTGCTGTTTGTCCTTCCCGAATTCCTTGCTGAAATTCATGCTGAGGTTATGGAATGGTTCTGTAAACACATCCGGGATATCACCATTGCCTACGATCTCCAGGGTCTCTCCCTGAACATTGTAAAACAAGCCGGCCTGCCAGCCACTTTCCGAACCATCATAGTTCAAACCGAAATTGACCAGATAAGGGGATTGCCCCTGTAATTTCCGATATGTTCCAAGGGTCTCACCCGTACGGAGGTTGTCTCTCCGGGCATCCTGCTCATCGGCACTAAACCTTTGACGAGATTCAATGAGAGATATGTTGGTATTGACGTTAAAATTTTCCAATCCCTTGATAAAGCCAAGGTTTCGCCGCACCTCCAGTTCGCCTCCAAAGACCTTTGCATTTCCGAGGTTTAATGGTGTAAACTGCCCGCGGGCTTCACGGATAAAAGTAAGCTCAATCGGATCATTGAATGACTTATAGAACCCGCTGACCGCAAAAAATGTGTTGCCTTCCCCATAACTTTCGAATCTGAGATCGAAGTTATTGATATAGGTGGGTTGGATATCCAGGTTGCCTATAAAAAAAGTACTGGATACGGGGTCAAAAATCTCGGCGATGGATGCTTCCTTAAAAGAGGGCCTGGCTGTCGTCCTGGAATAGGAAACCCGCACTTTTCGGCTGCCTGCTTCGTCCAGGTCATAGATCAGGTTGGCTGAAGGGAAAAAATCGGTCTTGTTCAGGATCTTTTCCTGTTCCAGGACGCCCCTGGTCTGGGATTCCCCGGAATAGATGAGGTCAAATTTTTCCATTCTTAGTCCCAGTATGGAATTGAACCTGTCTGAAAGCCTGAATTCCTCGGAAAGATACCCGGCGGCTACGGTAATTTCAGATTCAAAAGAATCGGAAATATTGGAATCCCTTCGAACATAGGTACCTTCCTGGGTATCCAGGGCATAGATATTTTCCAAAGCCAGCACCTGGTTGGCATCCCCATTGAAACGAAGGCTGAAATTACCGGTCCTTGACTGCACCGGGAAGGCAAACTGGTCCACTACAAAATCCCTGTTTTTAAATGTGTAAGCGCCACCAAATCTGAACTTTGCATCTCTGTTAAACAGGTTGTGCTTCCGGGTTATATCCAGCTTACCGGCCAGGTTAACCTCCTGGAGTTCACGCCAGATACGCGTGGGGTCTCCCGATTCACTGGGGGAAATAGTTTTGGTGCCATTTTGGTTAAGCCGGAAGGGAGTGACCCTCAGGTCCTTGTCATAGATCCTGGAAAGGGTAGGGGAAAACTTCCATTCCAGTAGCCAGGAAGCATCGCTGTTGGTATGAACCCCGTTGAGCAACCCATTCGTGATAGAACGCTGGGTATATGCCAGGACATCCCGCTCATTTTCATTGGAATTCACACCAAAATTAGCCTGTTCCAGGAAAGAGGCACCCGATTCCCCATTTTGGATATGGAGGACGTTCAGTTTGTATTTGGAACGTTCCGTCTTCAGTGATATCCCGGCCAGGCCGTTTAACAATACACTGTTCACTCCGAGGTCTCCGACCTGGGTACGGTCATCGTTCAGTTCAAACTGCGATTTATCCTTGTCTTCTTTCCTGAAAACCTGGCCGTCTATATAATCCTCGTAAAATTCCGTGGTATTGCGGTACGAGACGGATGCCAGGTAACCGAGCCGTCTTGTGCCCGATTCATTAAGGTTATACTGGTTGCCGGCGGTCAACCCCAGGTTAAAGTCCATCCTGCTCTGATCCTGTTCCGCTGCCAGGTTCCGGTCAAAACGACGGGTAAGTATCCTTGCAGTGACACCATCCTGGGCCGGGATCGGAATTTCTGTTTGTTGTGCTATAGGGATATCCCGCAATCCGTTGTCATACCCCAGGAAATCGGTATCACTGCCCGGGTAGGAGAGGAAATTGCTTTTAAAATGCATGCTTGAATTATAGCCTGCACCCAGGGAGATACTATATTCCGCCTGGGATGGCAGGTCTTTCGTAACAATATCGACGACACCACCGGTAAAATCTGCAGGGAGATCCGCTGTTGATGATTTTACAACGATAATGTTGTCCAGGATGTTGGTGGGAAAGATATCCAGTTGCAATGTATTCCGGTCAGGATCAAGCCCGGGGACATCCATACCATTTAAGATGGACTTGGTATACCGGTCACCCAATCCGCGGACATATACAAATTTGCCCCCCTGTACGGAAACGCCGGGTACACTTTTAACCGCACTGGCAATGTCATTGGCACCTGCGCGTTTGATGCTTTGGATCGAAAGGCCATCGAGCAGGGCCACAGACCTTTTTTGGAGGTTGAGCACAGCGGCCTCTGTGTTTTTGGATACGGTGGTAGTGATAACAACTTCATCCAATTGATTTGAGGCCGGATTTAAGGTTACATCCACCGGAATCTCAACTCCGGGCTTAACTTGTACTTCGGTGATCTCTTTGGTTTCGTATCCCAGGAACGAAAATACAACGGTATAGGAACCGGGATCGACTTCCAGGGTGTACTTTCCGTCAAAATCAGAGGTTGTCCCCACAGTTGTTCCCTTTACCAGTATATTGGCAAACGGCAGGATATCATTGACTTCCCCATCATTCACAGTGCCTGATATAATCCCTTGCTGAGCCAGTGTCAGCTGCATCCATAGCAGGGAAAGTACCATCATAAAACTCTTGCCTATTTGTGATTTGTTCATGTGCTATACTATACAGTAATTGCCCGCCATTTTTGATGGCGGGCAATTGGTTACATTTTAATTGAATATTTCGTTAAAAACCAAGTCCGGCTTTGGTGTTGGCGTAGGTCCAGGCAAAGGCCGTAACATCAGCTCCAACCGTAGCGGATGCAAAATCCGCGACGGCTGATGAGAATGTGGCGGCATCTGTTTCAAATGAGGAGCCAATAACTGATTGGTCGTCAAAAATTTGAGCAGAAGCCGTGACCCCTTCAGGCAATACTATCTGCCAGGCCATAAAATTCAGCAGGCCACTCGTATAGTTTGCCGCAACCCCGTCATTGTCCAGTTCTATATCAGAGAACTGGAGTCCGTCTGCAATCCCTGTAAAACCAACTACCAGGACATTGCTTACGGTACCCTGGGCATCCGAACGGAAATCAGCGATCTCGCCATCGGCCGTATTGGCGCTCAACCCAAAAAGGGTAACATTGGTCAGGATAAAAGCACCGTCCAATGATCCTTCAGGGCCGTCTATTTCAAGGCCGTGATCCGAGATGCTTCCCTGAACGACAACCGCATTATCGATAGTGCCCGAATAGGCCTGGTCAATATCCAGACCGTCATCTCCCTGGGCCCACACTAAAAGATTGGTGGCATTGACGGTTCCGCCAAAAAATTCTATCCCGTCATCCACATTGCCTACAATTTCCACATTGTCAATAGTAGTGCCCGAACCTACACCCCCGAGGGTAAGGCCGTTGATTTCATTCCCTTCCCCGATAAGGGCACCGCCATGGCGGATGGAGACGTATTGAACCGTTCCGGAATCATCTGCCGGATCTATTCCGCCATACAATCCATTAGTATCACTTGCAGGGATACCTTCAATCTGCGCATCAGTGGCATCACCATCCAGTGAAACGGGGGCGTTACCCAAAAGGATTAATCCTCCCCAAAGACCCCGGTCATCCTGGGTAAGGTTGGTCCCGGCGGTTTGCCCCAATTCGATGTTATCGGCCACCGAGGTGAAGACTATGGGTTGGGCAGCAGTGCCCACCGCCTCAATTTTGGAGCCCCTGGCGATGATCAGTACGGAAGCATTGGCGCCGGTACCGGCAAAGGCTTTAATAATGGTACCCGGTTCAATGGTCAGGGTTGCTCCGTTGGTAACGGTAATCCTCCCTTCAAGTTCATAGATGTTATCGGATGTCCAGCTCGTGTCAGTTGTTATATTTTCAGTGACCCCTACAGTGCCGGATGTATCACAGTCCGTGCAGGAACCGCCGCAATCTATTCCTTCTTCATCCCCGTTCTGAATACCGTCGGTACAGGTTGGGGCTACTTCACAGGCCTGGCAATTGGGACCGCCGCAATCCACCCCGGTCTCGCCCTGGTTCTGGATACCATCAGAACAGGTTGCCGTTGCATCCGGATCCGGTTGCGTGTTGTCATTTTTGCTGCAGGACGTAATTCCTAAGGCTGCTATAGCCAGCATGGAGAAAAGCAATTTTTTCATGATCATTTGATTTAGTGTCTTCATAGTTATCACGGGTTTGGAACCCCTTGATTAGTTCACTGCAAATAACCATGTTGCGCGTAAAGACCGCGTTACATTCAGGTTAAACCTGTATGGTTATATTGTAAGGTTTGCGTTAACACATGAAATTAAGGTTAAGGGCAGCAGCTGAAGGAGCCACCGTGATGCAGTGAAATGTTTTATATTGCGGCCTAATTTGGGAAACCATGAATATGAACTGGGAACAACTACTTTCACTAAACCGATTCGGGGATGGCCATAAAAGGTTGCGAAGCGAACAGGACGAGACCCGCCTGGGTTTTGAAGTAGACTATGACCGGGTCATATTCTCAGCGGCCTTCCGGAGCTTGCAGGACAAGACACAGGTAATACCATTGTCTGAAACAGATTTTGTACATACCCGGCTCACGCACAGCCTGGAAGTTTCTGTAGTTGGCCGTAGCCTTGGGAGGATGGTAGGGCAGCAGGTATTGGAAAAACACCCGGCCCTGAAGAAACAACATGGTTATCGGTTCAATGATTTTGGAGCCATCGTGGCGGCTGCCTCCCTTGCACATGACATTGGTAACCCGCCTTTTGGCCACAGTGGGGAAAAGGCCATCGGGGAATTCTTTGGCACCGGACCGGGGGCAAAATACCGGGAGTTACTGACGGAAAAGGAATACCAGGACCTGGTAGATTTCGAAGGCAATGCCAATGGGTTTAAATTATTGACCCAATCCCGGGAAGGTGTATCCGGGGGACTCCGGATCAGCTATGCAACACTGGGGGCTTTTATGAAGTATCCAAAGGAATCACTACCCAAAAAACCAACCCCACATATTGCAGATAAAAAATACGGGGTATTCCAATCTGAAAAAGCTTTTTTCCGGGAAGTTGCAGATGAGCTGGGAATGCTCCGGACACGGGAAGAGCCGGATGTTGCCTATGCCCGGCATCCCCTGGCGTATCTGGTAGAGGCTGCTGATGATATCTGTTACACCATAATCGATTTTGAAGATGGAATCAATATGGGCCTCATTCCTGAGGATTATGCCCTGGAATACCTTATTAATTTGGTCAGGGATACCATCAATACCAAAAAATACCATGCCATCACCTTGCGGGAGGACCGCCTGGGATACCTCAGGGCACTGGCCATCAACACGCTGCTTACAGACGCAGTCGCTTTATTCCTTCAGAATGAAGAAGCTATCCTCCAGGGTAATTTAATGGTGCCGCTGCTCTCCAAAAGCAAATACAAAGCACAGGTGGAGGATATCATCAATCTGAGCGTACAAAGGATTTACCGCTCTCAGGAGGTAGTTGAAAAGGAGATCGCGGGTTTCCGAATACTGACCGATATACTGGAGGTTTATACTGCTGCCCTGATCCATACAAAGGAGGGTCATCCAACTAGTTATGACCAGCTGATTACGTCAACCTTGCCAGGGAATTACAGGAACACGGACCTGCCGTTTTATGAAGTGCTTTTGAATGTATGCTGTTATGTTGCCAGCCTGTCCGATAGTGCGGCGGTCTACATCCACACCAAAATCACCGGGAAAAGCCTTTAAAAGCTGTATGCTATGCCTATACCGAGGACTTGCCGGAATTGTATCCGGGTCCTTCCCGGTTTAATTACTGTCCCATCCGCTGCTACCACTTCATCAAATTTAATATCGTCATCATAGAGCATATGTGCTTCTATGCTTGCATTGATATATTCGTTGACTGTAAGATTAAAGTTGAGTTCCCAGTCCACATCCACGTTGCCAAATACCCTGAGGTAATCCGTATACAGGCTGATTTTATGATTCATAGAAACGTTTTTGCCCAAACTTGTCTCCCAGCTGTTGCTTAGTAAAAAGCCGAGTTCCACAAAAACATTTTCACCTTCTGTGACCACGTTGCCATCTTCGTCCAGGGTCGCTTTCCCTACACCAAAGGCCCCTTTGTCTGCCAGAGTCTGGTCCAGTACATAGGTCGACTTATGGGTTAGGGGCGAAAGGTAGATATTCAGGTTCCCTCCTTCCGAGATATAGGATGTTCCTGCGCCCAGGAACAGGTAACCGGGGGCCATAAACCTGGAAATGGGTGCGGTCCTGTCCGGGTATTTAAAACCATCGGCAAACTGGGTGTTAAAGTTACCCTTTACGGAATAATACCAATTGCTGAGGGTATCCCGGCGATAGCCGTACGTGGAACTCAGCCTGATAGCATCGTCTGTTTTGCGCCATTTCCTGCCTTCCTGTGCGTTCCATCCGAAATTCAGTTCCATTTCATTCATCCACTGGATGTACCGGAACTTATAGTTGCGTACTATCCTTGCCTTTCCAAGTGCAGAGACAGAGTTATCACCCCCGGCATTCCAATTTACAAAAGCGACCTCACTGAGGCTCAGGCCAATCAGGTTTTCGCGTTCCCAGAAAGAGGGCACCTTAAATCGATTAAAGGGTTTGTTTAGAGGTTTCGTCTTATTAAAAGAAATTACGGGGTTGGTGAGGTTAGCGGATCTGGGGATGCTTTTTATTTTGTAATGGGTGGCCCGGATTACAATGGTATCTATTTTGGTGGAATCAGCATTGACAGCAGGTATGCTGTCCTGGGCTTTTAAGAAACTACATAGAAGGAATAAGATACCGAAAGCGGTTTGTTTCGTTACATTATTGGTTCTCATAGGCTAATTTATTGATATACTCATTGATGGTATTGCGGTCTATTCCGGCCAGGGCCTGGAGTTCGGCTACGGTACCATGGGTTATAAACTGATCTTTCACGCCAAATATTTTTACAGGGTTCTTCCAGCCTTGTGAATTGGCATATTCCAGCACGGCACTGCCAAACCCTCCTTTTTCACTGCCATCTTCTACCGTGATGATAAAATCATAGTTTGTGAACACCTTCTGCAGCATAGCAGTATCCAACGGTTTTACAAACCGCATGTTGTAATGGCCCACCATGGATGGCTGGCCTGATTCAGGGATAATATCCACCAGGGCATTGCCTATGTGGCCTATGCTGAGAATGGCTATTCTGGTGCCTTCCTTCAAAATCTCGGCCTTCCCGATGGCGATTTCCTGAAAAGGGAGTCTCCATGCTTTGGTAACGCCGTTCCCCCTGGGGTACCTGATTGCAATAGGGCCTTTAAGTCCCAATTGGGCGGTATACATGATATTCCGGAGTTCTATTTCATTCATCGGGGAAAAAACGATGAGGTTTGGGATGCATCGCAAGTAGGCGATATCAAAGATGCCATGGTGTGTGGCCCCATCCTGCCCAACCAATCCGGCCCTGTCTAGACAAAAAATAACCGGGAGGTTTTGCAGGGCAACATCATGGATCAGCTGATCATAGGCCCGTTGCAGGAATGTGGAATAA
Organism: uncultured Flavobacteriaceae bacterium; assembly: GCA_963756115.1. Classification (GTDB taxonomy): domain Bacteria; phylum Bacteroidota; class Bacteroidia; order Flavobacteriales; family Flavobacteriaceae; genus JTS-RE37. The sequence continues at coordinate 575,919 of CAVWMN010000003.1, read as the reverse complement.
ATGTTGCAAAAGGGGATAAAACCGTCTGCTGCCATGCCCGCTGCAAGCGTTACCGCATGTTGTTCGGCTATACCCACATCAAAGGCACGCTCCGGGATTTCCTCCATCATATATTTAAGCGAACTCCCGGTGGGCATGGCAGGTGTAATCCCGATAATCCTGGGGTTCGTTTTTGCAAGTTCAACCAGCGAATGCCCGAATACGTCCTGATATTTTGGGAATTCACTTTTTCGGGGCCCGGGGATAAGGTCTCCTGTTTCCTTGACGAATTTACCAGGGGCATGGTAAAGGACCTGGTCTTCTTCTGCCTTTTTCAGGCCTTTTCCCTTGGTGGTGATGATGTGTAAGAGTTTAGGGCCTCCAATCGATTTAAGACGTACCAATTCGGCGATCAGCCCCGGGATATCATGTCCGTCTACAGGGCCTGTATAATTGAAGTTCAGGCATTCAAAGATATTTTCATCTTTGGCGGTCCCTTTTTTGACATTCGTCAGGTATTTTTTCAATGCCCCAACGCTGGGATCGATCCCGATGGCATTATCGTTCAGGATGATGAGCACGTTGGTGTCTGTGACACCCGCATGGTTGAGCCCCTCGAATGCCATTCCGCTGGCAATGGACGCGTCGCCGATAACGGCGATGTGTTGTCTCCCGGTATCGCCCCGGAGCCTGGCGGCAAGTGCCATGCCCAAAATCGCAGAAATGGAGGTTGAACTATGCCCCGTACCAAAATCGTCATATTCACTTTCACTTCTTTTAGGGAATCCGCTAATACCCCCCAGCTGGCGGTTGGTATGAAACATGTCCCGCCTCCCGGTCAGAATTTTGTGGCCGTAGGCCTGATGGCCCACATCCCATATAAGTTTATCTGCGGGTGTATTGAAAACATAATGGATGGCAATGGTAAGTTCAACAACCCCAAGGCTTGCACCCAGGTGCCCTTCCTTAGTGGCTACAATATCTATTATAAATTCCCGTAATTCCTGTGCAAGGGCAGGCAAGTCGCTTGGTTTCAACAAGCGAAGGTCCATAGGGGAATGAATACTTGCCAGGTTATGCATAACAGGGCACAAAGGTACATCAATTCAGTTGCTGTACTCCCCCATTTTTGATCGAAAATTGTATTTTTGGGGGAATGGACCTCAATCTCAATGACGCGTACTTTATGAAGAAGGCTTTACAGGAGGCTGAAGCAGCATTTGAAATTGGCGAAATACCTGTTGGTGCGATCGTTGTCGTGAAAGACCGGATAATTGCCAAAGCACATAACCTCACGGAGCGCCTCAACGATGTAACTGCCCATGCGGAAATGCAGGCCATAACCGCCGCTTCCAATTTTTTGGGCGGCAAATACCTGCATGATTGTACGCTCTATGTTACCCTGGAGCCTTGCCAGATGTGTGCCGGAGCGCTTTACTGGAGCCAGATCCCCAAAATTGTTTTCGGCGCTCATGATGCCCAGCGGGGATTCTCGGTAATGGGGACCAGGATCCACCCCAAAACCATAGTTGTTGGGGGTATCCTGGAAAACGAGGCTTCTGAATTGCTTAAAAAGTTCTTTATTGAAAAACGGAATTTAAATTAAACCAAAAAAAATCCCGCCAGTAGCGGGATCCAATCAAAATAAAGAATACAATATTGTTATCCGATTACCTGCACTTGTGCAGCAACCAGTCCTTTTCTGCCATCTTCTTCCTGGTATTCTACTTTGTCTCCTTCGTTCAATTCTACGCCGTTCAGCGCCGTTGCATGAACAAAGATGTCCTTTCCGGTGGTGTCGTTTGTAATGAAGCCGTATCCTTTGGATTCATTGAAAAATTTTACAGTTCCAGTCATTAAATAAAAATTAAAATAATATAGATTTCTATACTAAAATATAATTTTTTGGGCAGAACCCTATAAAAGAGACCTTTAAAAATCTGTAGTATTATTGATTTTCAGTATTTTCCCTATTTTTCCCTTGCATTTTTTTAATATTTTCATCCGTTAACATATAATCTTTAACTTTTTTGCCTTTGCTTGCGGATATAAGGAATAAGGGCATAGCGACCAGGAACAGGCCCACCGTTCCAAACCCGATATATTTATTTGCCAGGTCCGGGTCATTTTCCTGCAGCTGGAACCCATAGATGATGGCCCCTGCGGATGCCAGGACCACCATCAAAACAAAATATTTCATCTTAAACCGCATTAGCGTGTAAAGTTAATCAACTTTCTCCGGTAGGCCGTAAGGAGTTTGGATTTGGAGACGAAACCGTAATATTTACCCCCTTTGATGACGGGCAGGTTCCAGGCACCACTGTCCTGGAATTTTTGCATGACCCTTTGCATACTGTCTTTTTCATAAAAGATATGTTCAGGGGCACTGTGCATGATGGCTTCAACCTGCACGGTTTCGTATTTATCCCTGTCAAACATAAACTCGCGGATATCATCCAGTAAAACGATGCCCGTCAATACACCATTTTCATCTACCACAGGGAAAATGTTGCGGGTGGATTTCGCTACTGAGTTAAATAGCATATCCCCCAGGGTCATCGTCTGACTGACCACTTTGAAATCCTTTTCCAGCACGTCGTCCAGGTGCATCAGCGTCAAAACCGTTTTATCCTTGTTGTGGGTGATAAGTGCCCCAATTTCGGCAAGTTCCCGGGTATATATGGTATGCTCCATCGAATTTTTGGTGATCAGATAGGATATGGCAGCCGTGATCATCAGGGGAACAAAAAGCTCATAGCCGCCGGTAATTTCTGCTATAAGGAAAATTGCCGTTAACGGGGCGTGGAGCACACCGGTTATAAGTCCCGCCATTCCGATGAGCGTAAAGTTGCTTTCGCTTACAAGAAATCCAAGGCCCGAATTATTGATGATCTTGGCGACGGCATTCCCAAATGTACTCCCCATTACCATTGTGGGGATAAAAATACCCCCGGCTCCCCCGGCAGCAAAAGTAGTGGTCATCGCCACCGCTTTAAAGATGGTTATTCCCAGCAGCAGTGCTATAACCACCCAGATATTTCCGGTAAACTGGTCAAAAGGTGTTTTCCCCAGCGCCTTGATATGCTCCCCCTGCAGTAAATCGTTGATAAATCCCAGGCCTTCCCCATATAAGGGGGGAATAAAATAAAGCATTACCCCGATAGCCAGACCTCCTACCAGCAATTTATATTTTGGACTTTTAAAGCGTTCAAAGAACTTTAAAATCACAAAGTACATTTTGGTAAAGTAGATAGAGGCAAATGCGGTCCCTACCCCGAGGACGATGTAGAACAAGGTGTCGTTTATCTCAAATTTGTCTGTCAGTGTAAAGTTGAACAGGTTTTCATCCCCAAGGAAAAAATAGGAAGTCAGTACGCCTGCTATCGAAGCCAGCAGCAAGGGTAGCAGTGATAGCATGGTAAGGTCCAGGCTGAAAATCTCAACTGCAAAAATTATGGCAGCAATGGGCGCCTGGAATATGGATGCTATGGCCCCGGCGGAAGCACAGGCGATCAGCAGGGTACGGATTTTTGGATGTACATGCAGCAGCCTGCCGAAATTGGAACTGAGGGCAGCAGCTGAGGCCACCGCCGGCCCCAACAGCCCCACAGAACCCCCAAATCCGACTGTGAGCGGCGCTGTGATCAGAGGGGTATATATTTTTTTAAGGCTAATTACACCCTTCTTCCGGGAAAGTGCAAAGAGGATAGAGGAAATGGCATGTTCAAGCGCTTCCCGGTGGATGAATTTTACATAAAGGTATACCAGTGTAAGTCCGATTACCGGCAGTATAAAATATAACTGGTAGTGGGAAAGCACGATCCCCTGCTCCAACAGGGATTCGATGAAATAGGTACTGTTTTTTATGGTAACGGCCGCTAATCCGGCCAGGAAACCCACCGCTATACTTAAAACATAGGTAAAGGTCTTTTCTGATATATGTTTATACCGCCACTTCAGGAATCGTGTAAATATAGTACCGGGGTTGGGCATGTTAAAAACCGTATTTCGGAATTAAAGGTATTCAATTCCCTTGGAGGATACCCTGTATGGCAATCCTCATCCGGTGATATTGATCTGAATGGCTTTCTTCACAGCCCTTGTCAAAGGTCCAGCTTTAAATGGAGTTCCTTTAGTTGATCCGGATCTATGGGCGCCGGGGCGTCTATCATCACATCACGGCCACTGTTGTTTTTAGGAAACGCAATAAAATCGCGTATGGTTTCCTGCCCACCAAGGATGGCCACGAGACGGTCCAGGCCAAAGGCAATCCCGCCATGTGGGGGCGCACCAAACTTAAAGGCATCCATCAAAAAACCAAATTGTGCTTTTGCCTGCTCCTCGGTAAAGCCCAGGTGCCGGAACATAATCGCCTGGGTTTCGGAATCATGTATTCTTATAGAACCCCCGCCTACCTCGTTACCATTGAGTACGAGGTCGTAGGCGTTGGCCCTTACTGCCCCGGGATTGGATTCCAATAATGGGAGTTGCCCCGGTTTGGGGGCGGTAAAAGGGTGGTGCATGGCATGGAAATTCCCAATTTCTTCATCCCATTCCAGCAATGGGAAATCAACTACCCAGAGGGGCGCAAATTCAGTTGCCTTTCGCAGGCCCAGCCGCCTGGCCATTTCCATCCGTAGTGCACTTAATTGTGTCCTCGTCGCATGTGTATCCCCCGAGAGGATAAAAATAAGGTCGCCCGGGGCTGCACCGGTTACGGCAGCCCATGCGGCCAGGTCTTTTTCATCATAGAATTTATCAACGGAGGATTTGTAGGTTCCATCCTCATTACATTTTACGTAAACCATCCCTTTTGCCCCAATCTGGGGCCTCCGAACCCAGTCGATCAACTGGTCAATTTCTTTTCGGGTATAGGATGCAGCACCCGGTACAGCGATGCCTGCCACCAATTCTGCCGAATTGAAGACTTCAAATTCCTTATGCCTGGCGATGTCATTGAGGTTTCCGAATTCCATCCCAAAGCGGATATCCGGCTTGTCATTACCGTACCGGCGCATGGCTTCGTCATAGGTAAGCCTTGGGAATTTTCCTACCTCCTGGTTTGCTATTTCCCGTATCAAATGCCTGGTTAACCCCTCAAATACTTCCAGGATATCGTCCTGCTCAACAAATGCCATCTCACAATCGATCTGAGTAAATTCCGGTTGCCTGTCGGCGCGCAAGTCTTCATCGCGGAAGCATTTCACGATCTGAAAATACTTATCGAGTCCGCCGACCATCAGCAATTGTTTGAAGGTTTGGGGGGATTGCGGCAGTGCATAGAACTGGCCTTCATTCATCCGGCTGGGCACAACAAAATCGCGGGCCCCTTCGGGTGTGGATTTGATGAGGTAAGGGGTCTCAACTTCTATAAAACCCTCTGAAGATAAATATTTTCGCACCTCCATGGCAACTTTACTCCGGAAGATAAGGTTGTTCTTCACCGGTGACCTCCGAATATCCAGGTAGCGGTATTTCATCCGGATATCTTCCCCGCCGTCTGTCTGGTCTTCAATGGTAAAGGGCGGTAGGAGCGAGCTGTTCAGGATCTTGAGATCAGTGGGAAGGACCTCAATACTTCCGGTATCCATGTTGGGATTTTTAGAGGTCCTTTCGATCACCTTTCCGGTAACCTGTATCACAAATTCCCGACCCAGGGAACGTGCCTTTTCAAGAAGCTCCGCCGGGCTGCGTTCCTGATCGAACACCAGTTGTGTAATGCCATACCGGTCCCGCAGGTCAATCCATACCACAAATCCCTTATCCCTTATTTTATGGACCCATCCGGCAAGTGTTACCTCTGTTTCTATATGTGATGCGTTCAACTCACCACAGGTGTGACTCCTGTACATGCTAGTTCTTCATTTTTACAGCCGCAAATGTAAGAAGATTGCATGTTAACTCTATGGCTAAAGTGTATTTTGCTGGTAATAAGGTGTGTTACGGAGGAAGCAGGGGTTTAGAAAATTATCGAATTCACATTATTTGATTCATTTCTTTACTAACTTGGTATTCACAATTACTAACAAAAAACGAACAAACATGAAAAAAATCAACTTAGGAAGAAAATTCCTGTGGTTGTGCCTTGCCATGCCATTTCTGGCATTTTCGCAGGGGACAGTCACTGGGAATGTTACAGATGCAGCATCGAATACTCCCTTACCCGGGGTAAATGTTGTAGTAAAGGGAACCACTACCGGGACTACTACGGACTTTGACGGGAATTACGAATTGAACGTCGACAGCTTTCCGGCTGTCCTGGTTTTCTCCTCTTTGGGATACCAAACCATTGAAGAACAGGTGAATACCGCCACCACACTCGACATTTCGATGCTGGAATCCGCAACCGGGCTGGATGAGGTGGTTGTAACGGGGCTGGCCTCCTCCATCAAGCGGAGCAATGCGGCCAATGCGGTTGCTTCCGTCTCGGCTGACGAGCTTACAGGACGGACATCTCCCCAAACATTAGACGGAGCCCTGGCCGGTAAGTTTGTCGGGGCACAGATCACCGCAGCATCCGGGGCACCCGGGGGTGGTATTTCCGTTAAATTGAGGGGGGTTACTTCCATCAACAGCAACGGGCAGCCTTTGTATATCATTGACGGGGTCTATGTAAACAACAACAGCGTATTCGCAGGCGGTCTGAATGACGTTTCCAATGCAGCAGGCGGGGGTGCTTCCACCACAGATAACCAGGACAATGCCTCCAACAGGATCGCGGATATCAATCCGGAGGACATCGCCAGCGTTGAGATATTGAAAGGGGCCTCCGCGGCAGCCATTTATGGTTCCCGTGCAGCAGCCGGGGTGGTGATCATTACCACAAAGAAAGGAAAGCAGGGGAAAACGAAGGTCAACTTTTCCCAGGCCGTGGGATGGAATGAGGCGGTGAACCTCCTGGGCCAGCGTAACTGGACAGCTGCTCTTGCAGAAAGTGTGTACGGGGAGGGAGCCCTGTTTACGGCAGCCCAAAATGCCGGGACGCTCATCGATTATGAAAAAGAGATCTATGGGGAAAAAGGATTTATTTCCAATACCAGTGCCAGCGTTTCCGGAGGCAATGAGAAAACCTCTTTCTTTGGCAGCTTTACCACTAACGAGGAGGATGGGATTGTAAAGAAAACCGGAGCCGGTAAAAAATCGGTCCGGTTAAACGTGGATCACTTTATAACGGATGATATCAAGTTGTCGGTCACCGGGAATTATATCAGCTCCAGCGCTGACCGGGGATTTTTCAACAACGATAATACAAATACTACTATCGGGGTCTCTACCTTGTTCACCCGTCCCTGGGATTACCTCCTCCCGGACGCAGACGGGAACTACCCGGATCATCCTTTCAATTCCTCCAACCAGGTACACACCCGTGATGTCATGGTAAACAATGAGTCCGTCAAAAGGCTGATCGGCGGGGGATCCCTCGATGCATTGCTGTTCAGGACAGAACGACAGAACCTGAAGCTGATCCTGCGGGCCGGTTTGGACACCTATACTTTGAAAACCACCGTATTCTTCCCGCGAGACCTGCAATTTATGAGTCCTGCTGTTGGCGGGGTGGATGGCCTGACCTCAGACGGGACAACCCAGAATACAGATGCCAATTATTCCGCCTTTTTACTTCATAATTATACGACGCCCGGGGAACTCAGCTTCACGACCCAGGCAGGGGTAACCAACCAGCAATTTTCGCAAAATACCGTCCGGGTTACCTCCACCGGCCTTATAGCATCCGAATCCAATGTAGACCAGGCGGCAAACGTAGGGGTAGATCAATTCCGGCTGGAGCAGGAAGATTCCGGTTTTTTTGTTCAGGAAGAAGTAAACTTCCAGGATAAGTTCATAGGCACCCTGGGGTTACGGGGTGATAAATCCTCCAATAACGGGGATGCCAATGAATTATTCTATTATCCAAAAGCTTCAGCCGCGGTTAACATCCATAATTTTGATTTTTGGACAGTGCAGGGAGTTGACCAGGTTAAGTTGCGTGCTGCTTACGGGGAAGCCGGGAACTTTGCACCGTACGGCGCTTTGTTTACGTCCTACCTCAATACCACCATAAACGGTAATGTGGGGATCATAACCCCAACAACGCTTGGGGATCCCAGTATCCAGCCGGAACGGCAGAAAGAACTGGAAATCGGTTTGGATGCGGGGTTCTTTGACAATCGCATTTCCCTGGTGGTGACCTGGTATAACAAAAAAGTGGAAGACCTGATCCTTCAGGCAGATAATGAACCATCCTCCGGATATACCTTTCGATGGGCCAATGCAGGTTCCTTGGAAAACAACGGCTTGGAGCTGGGTCTTGATGCCAAGGCGTTTGACACCCCGGATTTTTCCTGGGATATCAACACAACCTGGTTTAAGAACAGGTCTGAGATTACCGAACTGACGGTTAATTCCTTCGACACACAGGGATTTGGTACCGGCTTGGGAACATTCAGGATCGAAGAGGGCAAGAGTGCCACCCAGATCGTGGGGAATGATGTCAATGGCAACGTGGTGGTATTAGGGGATGCGGAACCCGACTTTCAAATGACCTTTAGCAACAACCTCCGGTACCGGGCTTTTACGCTGTCCTTTTTGTGGCATTGGAAAAAAGGCGGGGATAACGTCAATTTAAGCCGCTTGCTCTCGGATTTCGGTGGTACCAGCGCAGATTACGATGAAATTACGCTGGATCCTGCAGGGACAACACCCAACGGGGATTACAGGATCGGAGCCTTCCTGAGCGGGAATGCAGAGCCTTTTGTGGAGGATGCCTCCTATCTGAAACTGCGGGAAGTAGGGCTGTATTATACCATTCCGACAACCACCCTGGAGAAATTATTCAAGGGCCACGTTTCGGATGTAAAAGTCGGATTTTCCGGCAGGAACCTGATCAATATTTTTGATTACAACAGCTATGACCCCGAAGTTTCGAATTTTGGTTCCGCGGCTGCGGGTATCGGGATAGAGGTTGCCCCTTTCCCCTCATCAAAAAGATTTATGTTTCACTTGTCTGTAGGACTCTAACACTATAAAAGAATCATTATGAAAAATTTAAATATTATACAGGCTCTAAGTGCAACCCTCCTCCTGTTCCTGGGGTTCGCCTGTACCATTGAAGAGGGAAGGGATTTAAACGGACCGGAAACATCGTCCATTTCAGAAGGACTTTCCCGGCCGGAACTCCCCCAGGTAGTTTCCGGGATTCTCGCTGATATGCGGGACCGCCTGGCAACCGAGATTGATGCAATTTCTGTTTTGGGAAGGGATTACTGGCGGCATCAGAGTTCCGACCCCCGCTGGACAGGGGATTTGATGACAGGAACGCTGGATGACAACGCATTTTACCTGACGACCCCTTATGCGGCAAAATATGCGGTTGTAAAGGAGTGTAACCTGATGCTGGAAGGGCTTGAGAATACCAAAGAACCCTTTACAGATGCCGAAAAATCGGCTATAAGGGGGTTTGCCAATACCATGAAGGCCTTTGAACTGCTTTCGGTTTTAGATATGCTCTACCAGAACGGTATCCGTATAGACGTTTCTGATCCCAATGATTTAGGGCCTTTTCAAAATTACGATGAGTCTCTATCCACTATAATAAGCCTGCTGGAGGATGCCGCCGCGGACCTGGCCATTGGGGGGGACGTTGCACCAAATACCCTGGGGGTATCGTATTTTGAATTCAACCGCGCCATTACAGCAAGGGCTGCCGCTTACCAGGAGAATTATGCCCTTGTCCTCAGTGCCCTGGATGATTCCTTTATGGACCTGAACGGCGATCTCTATGCCGGGGCATATTACCAGTTTTCATCAGCTGGTTCTGACGCGCTGAACCAATTATTTTTTGCTTTGAACTCCACAGGGGCCAATGCACGGATTGCACATCCGGACTGGGTCAATTCTGCAGAACCCGGGGACACCCGCTCCAATAAGGCTGTTCTGAGGGACAGCGAGCTGAATATCGCCAATTTAACCCCGGGGACGCATGATGTATATATCTATGAATCCAGTGTTGACCCGGTTCCCATTATTCGCAATGAAGAACTCATCCTGCTCTATGCAGAAGCAAATAGGGTGTCCAACCCTGCCGAAGCGGAAGCGGCTATCAACATTGTCCGGAATGCGGCAGGCCTGGGGGATGTTGCCCCGGGTACTGTTGATGTGGACAGGCTGTTGTACGAAAGGAGGTATTCCCTCTTTGCCGAAGGGCACCGTTGGATTGACCTGAGAAGGTTTGGCATGCTTGATGAACTGGTGATAGACCGTCCCGGGGATAACGCGGTTACCCAGTTTCCCGTGCCCCAAAACGAAAACCAGTAACGGATTCCCGGCAGTACCAAATTAAAAACCCCGGCTCTTGAGGCCGGGGTTTATCTTTTCGGGCTAAGCCGCTATTTCCAGCTTCTCTTCCTTGGTCCGGGGTTTTTCGCGTAATCCCCGCATCCATATTTTCATCCTGTATACGATGTTGAACAACACCGGAACGATGATCAGCGTCAGGAAGGTGGCAACGATCAGTCCGAAGATTACAGTCCATGCAAGAGGTCCCCAAAATATAACGTTATCCCCACCCACATAGATCTTTGGATCGAATTCTGAGAAGAGGGAGAAGAAATCAATATTCAAGCCGATCGCCAGGGGGATGAGCCCGAGAACCGTGGTTATTGCAGTCAGAATTACAGGTCTCAACCTTGCTTTTCCTCCTTGTATGATCACATCCATTACCTCTTTTTTAGATAACAGGTCCTTATCTTCCATGCCGAGGGCCACCTTTTTCCTGTCGATCAGGATCTGGGTATAGTCCAGTAGCACCACCCCGTTGTTCACCACGATTCCGGCCAGGGAAATGATGCCCATCATGGTCATCATGATCACAAAAGACCAGCCCGTAAGCATGAGCCCGCCAAATACCCCGATAAAACTTAAGAAAATGGCAATCATGATGATCAGTGGTTTGGAGATGCCACCAAACTGGAAAATAAGGATGAGCATGATCAGTCCCAGGCCACCGAAAAAGGCACCTACCAGGAAATTCATCTGTTTGTTCTGTTCCTCGATCTGCCCGGTATAATCAATACGGATATCCGACGGAAGGGCTTTGTAGTCCTCCATTTCCTTACGGATCTCCGAAACAATGGCCGCAGCATCCGTAAAACCGGGTTTCAGCCCGGAATATACGGTAACAACCCGTTTATTGTCCCTGTGCTTTATGGCACTGAAGGCCGAGGTATTCCGTTGTGTTGCAACCGCGGACACCGGGATCTCCTTGATCTTGCCGGAAGCCTGGTCCCTGAAAATGATATTCTGATTAAAAAGCGCACTCTTGTCGTACCTGTTTTCCTCATTAAACCGGACATTGATATCATAATCATCCCCCTCCTTTTTGTATACCCCGGCTTTTTCACCGAAGAGGGATCGCCGCAACTGGCTACCAACCTGTCCTACGGATACTCCCAATTCTCCTGCTTTTTCACGGTCTACTACGACTTCCATTGAGGGTTTGGCCTTATTGACATCAATTTTGAGTTCTTCGATCCCGGGAATATTTTTAGTATTGATGAAGTTCCGGATATTTTCTGCTGTATTGATCAGCTCATCATAATCCATACCTTCCAATTCAATATTTATAGGATAGCCCGCGGGAGGTCCGGCTGCATCCTTTTCAACGGATATTGCGACCCCCGGGTATATTCCTTTCAGCGCATCCTGGATTTTGGTCCGCAGCTCTTCCGTATCCCTGCCATCCCGGTATTTGTATTCCCGCATGGAAATGGTGACCTTTCCGCGGTGGGGCATTTCGGCAGATGAACCGCTATCTGTAAAAGGATTGCCGGCACCTTCGCCTACTTGTGAAACTGCTGATTGTACCAGGTAGTTAAAATCCCCATTGGTATATTCGCTCCCATTCGCTACAGCATATACCCTTTTCTCGATTGCTTCGGTCAATTCATTGGTTTTTTCGATAGAAGTGCCCTGGGGGTATTCAATATATACATAGATCTCGTTGGGGGTGTTGTCCGGGAAAAATTCAATTTTCGTCCGGCCACTCGAAACAGACAATCCAAACAGCATAAATACTGTCAGAAGCATAAGCCCGGTTATCCCAACGTACCAAAAGACATTCCTCCCCCTTAGGGCATGCTTTAGCCTTCGTTCATAAAAATTTTCAAAGCGGACCATGGTATTGCGTTGAAATCGTGTAGCCCATTTTTTAAGGATATATTTATAGATCCAGAACATTATGGCCGTGAATAACATCAATGAACCAAGGCCCCTCATGGTTCCCCCGAAGATCAGGATCATCAGCCCTATACTTCCTAAAATGACACTAAGCCTTATCAGCTGCTTTAAGGTGAGTTCCTTGTCACCCACTTCCATAAAGCTGGAGACCAGCATGGAGTTCATAAAAATGGCCACAAACAAGGAGGATCCCAGGACAACGGAAAGGGTTATCGGAAAATAGATCATAAACTGCCCGAATATCCCCGGCCATAACCCCAGCGGCACAAATGCAGCAACTGTGGTCAATGTGGAAATAATGATGGGAAACGCAATTTCCCCTATCCCTTTTTTTGCAGCCTCCGTACGCGACATGCCTTCATCCATCAGCCTGTATACGTTCTCCACTACCACGATCCCGTTATCTACCAGCATACCGAGGCCCATGATCATGGCAAAAAGGATCATAGTATTGAGCGTGTAGCCCAGCAGGGAAAGGATCATAAAGGACATAAACATGGACATGGGGATGGCAAACCCTACAAAGAGTGCGTTCCGGAAACCCAGAAAGAACATCAGTACCGTCACCACCAGGATGATCCCGAAAATGATATTGTTTACGAGGTCATCAACCTGGTTCAGGGTCCGAGAAGAAGAATCATTGGCAACCGAAATGTTCAGGTCTGCCGGGAAATAATCTGCCTGGCTTTTTTTGATGATTTCCTTGATCTTATCAGCCGCGGCAATGGCGTTTTTACCTGCCCTTTTCTTAACGTCGAGCATTACTACGTTATCGCCAAATTCCCTTGCATACGTTGTTTTATCTTCCTCTTTAAAACGAACTTCTGCAATATCCTTCAGATACACCGCATTGCCATTTTCAGCCTTTACAACAAATTCGTTCAGCTCACGGGGATTTTCAATTTCCCCCAGTATCCGAATGGTCCTTCGCTGGCCGCTGGTCTGCAGGTTTCCGGCTGACATGGTCATATTCCCGTTGCCTATCGCCTGTAAAACATCATTGAAACTGACCTGTGCAGCCATCATCTGGTAGATATCCACGGCTACCTCCACCTCCTTCTCCTGGGCCCCCCGGATATCGGCATTTTTAATTTCGGGAAGGTCTTCAATTTCATCCTGCAGGTATTCCGCAAATTCCTTTAATTTTTCCACCGGGTAATCCCCGGTGAAATTGATGTTCATAATCGGGTACTGCTCGGATAGGTTGAGATCAAAAACATTGGGCTCCACCTTGGCATTGTTGAAAGTAGGCCAGTCTTCACTTGCCTTTTCGGCATCCACTTCGTCCTTTACTTTTTGTTTCGCCTCTTCTACCGAAATTTCCTCATCGAATTCCACTGTAATGATGGCATAATCTTCCTGTGAGGTGGACGTGAGTTCCACTACATTGCTGACATCCTTTAACCGGTCTTCCAGCGGATCAGCGATCAGCCGCTCAATATCCTCCGCGGTATTTCCGGGGTAGGGGGTACTTACATATATCTTGGTTTCCTTGATTTCAGGAAAATCTTCCCGGGGCAATGCGAAATAAGAGGATAACCCTATAAAGAAGAAGAGTCCGATCATTACATAGATAACAGAAGCGTTATCGATGGCCCAGGAGGATAACCGAAATTCCTTATTTGCGTTCTTTTCCAGCTTGCTCATATGCTATTGCTTTAGAATTTCAACTTTCTGACCATCCTTTACACTGCGGGCGCCTTCTTTGATTATGTGGTCTCCATCGGATATTCCATCGAGTATTTCCACCAGGCTCCCCTGAGACTGGCCGGTGGTTACGATATTCCTTTTGGCTACTGCAATGTTGGCATCCTCTGTACCGGTAGCGGTATACACATACTGTTCTCCCTCGGAATTCTCAGAAATTATACTAAGGGGGATCAAAATGGCATCTCCGTTGGTGTAATCATTGATCCTTACCTTGGCAGTAAGGTTGGGTTTTATATTCGGGTTTTTATTCGTGACCGGTATTTCTACGCTGAAGGAACGGTTATTGGGGTTGATAAAATTACCTGTTGTACGTACTTTGGTTACAAGGCTGTCATGTATGATGGGGAAATAAACCTGTACTTCTTTTCCGTTTGTCACACTTCCCAGGTAGCGTTCGGGAACCTCAACTTCTATATACATGTCGGACAGGTTGATGAGCCTGAAAACCTCACTCCCGGACCCCGGGGAGACCACTGTCCCCTGTTCTTTTATAACATCATCCACTATACCTGAGAAAGGGGCACGGATGGTTGACTTTCCCAGTTGGCTTTCCGCTTGTTTCACCGCATTTTCCGATGCCTCATACGTGGTTTTGGCCTGCAAATACTGGATCTCCGAACCGATCTTTTGATCCCACAGCCTTTTCTGCCGTTCAAATGTCGTTTTTGCCAGGGCCGCCTGGGTTTTCAGTTGTTCCAGCTGGCTTCCCATACCGCCGTCGTCTATAACCGCGAGCAACTGGCCTTTCCGGACCTGCTGCCCCTCTTTGACGTATACTTTTATCAGGGTACCTGCCATTTCAGGATAGATCAGCACATTTTGTTTTGTCATCACATCCCCCTGCAGTTCCAGATAATGGTTAAAGGACTCTTTTTTTGCTTCCAGGGTGGATACGAGTGGGAGGTTTTCATCTGTATCAAGGGTTGCAATGGTGGAATCCAGCTTTTTCAATTGTTGGTCCAATGCCTTTTGCTGCGTTGAGATCTCCGTTCTTTTGGTCCGTATGGCTGTAATGTCCCCCTGGGCAATGACATCTTCTACCGAGGTCTGTTTGGCATCACCGCAGGAGAAACATATCAATGCTATTACTAAAAGGAAGGTTGCGTATCTCATTTCTGTAGTTTTATAGGTTGCTGTATTATTTATTTAGTATGATTTCCAGTGCTGTCTTTGAATTGATCACATTGACCATGGACTGTAAATATTCCTGTTGTGCTGAGTACAACTGTGTCTGAGCCTGCCGCAGGTCAAAGCTGCTGGCAATTCCTTCCTGATATTTGATCTGATTCTTTTGCTCGATCCTTTCTGCCAGTCCCAGGTTTTCCTTGCTGGTGCTATATTGTTCAATGGAAAGGATATAATCACTTTTTGAACGCTCTAATTGCAGCCGGAGTTTTTCGGATGTCTCCAATAGTTCTGTTTTGGCTTTCTGAAGGGCAATTTTGGCCCGTTGTGTAGTGGCACTTCTCTTGAAGGAGCTGAAAATGGGGATGCTGAGGTCGAACCCAAGGATGGAGGAGTCAAACCACTGCGCACCGCCATTGAGGAAATCGAAATTATTGCTAAAGGCAGAACTCCCGTAGTTGATAAAAGCATTTAACGTAGGTAACGCCCGACTCCTGGCTAATTTCAGTTCAAAAAAGCGCTGTTCGTTCAGGTTATTGACCAGCTTAAAATCCACATTGTCTTCCACGATAAATTCCGTTTCCAGCAGTCCGGGGTTGATCTGTTCCTGAGCAAGGGCATCCAGGTCTTCTTCGAGGATAGTGCCGTTATCTATTGGCAGGCCCATTACCAGGTTGAGCATTTGAAGCGTTATATCCTGTAATCGAAGTGCATTTTTCAACTGGTTCTGAATAGAGGACAGGGTTATTTGCAGCTGTTCCGCACTTTCTTCATCCCCGAGGCCATTTTCAAATATTTTTTGGGTTTCAAACAAATTCTTTTCCAGGGTTGCCTCATTTTTTTCCAGGATACTGACACTTTCCCGTGCCAGAAGGACATTACCATAGGCTTCCACGACCGCACTCCGCACTTCCTGGGCGGTTTTCTCCTTATTGTTCTGACTGTAGCTGAGGAAGGCTTTTGTTGCCTGTACCCCCACAAGGTACGATCCGTCAAAAATCTGCTGGCGTAAGGTGGCAGTAGCATTGGCTTGTTGGGGCTGTCCGAAAACAATGGGTTGGAACGTGCCGGGCTCCCCTCCAAAAAATTCGGCAGGTATCAGGGATACCGGTTGTTTTAGTTGATTCTGGTAGCTGACATCCCCTGTTATTTGTGGGAGGCCCGTTGCGATGGTTTCCCATTTTTGCTTTCTCGCATCCAGGATATCCCGCTCGGCATTGATAGCGCTGTAATTGTGTTCGAGGGCATAGGAAATAGCTTCTTCGAGAGAAAAACTATCAGGTTGTTCCTGCGGGAATGCCGGTACTATAGCAATAATGATGAGGAGGGCTAGGTATATATTCCGCATTATTCGTGGTTTGAATTGATTATTTCATTGAGGATGCCCCTGCCTTTAGGCGTTACAATTCCCCGAAGGTGGTATTCAAGATATTCGTCAACCACTGTTGCAACAGGGAATAAATCGATGGGGAAAAGTTTTTGGTCTTTGATACTGGTAACCCCGGAAAAATAGATCCGGGACACGAAATCTATATTGAGGTTCTCCCTGTAGATTCCTATTTCGATACCCCTCCTGATATTGTCAACAACACATTGCTTCATCACCTCAAATTGCATGCTTTTAACTTTATCATGAATATGAGGGTAATATTTTTGTAGCTGGTATTGCGGGGAGGACTTTTCATCTTTTAATTGCAGCATCATAAACTTTTTTATTTCGTAAAGCTCCTCAATGGGATTCTTTCCGAGACTGCAGATATGATCGATACCTTCAGATATAATTGAAAACAGATACTGGGTGCTGGCCTCCACCAGGGATGTTTTATTATCAAAATGTGCGTAGATGGTCTTTTTGGAAATGCCCATTTCATTGGCAATATCATCCATTGTAACACTTTTGAATCCGTGATTCAAAAAAAGTTCGGTGGCTTTGTGTAAAATATTTTCTTTCATAAAGGAGCGCAAATATAGGACAGGAAACTAAAAAAACATAAAAAGTTTCCAAAGTTTTACAATTTCTTAACGTTTTGTTGCCTTTTCCTTTTCCCAGATCAAGGGTTCTGGTGTAGTGCCATCTTTTAATGTATTTTTGGAAAAATTGGATGCTATGCGCACTGTTGATGACTATCGCAGGGAGTTTGAGATGTTTTTAAATAGCAGTATACAGGCTTCCGAGCCGGTTAATCTTTATAACCCGATGGCCTATATCCTGGGCCTGGGTGGCAAGAGGATCCGCCCGGTGCTGGCCCTGCTGACAGCGGAGCTTTATGGAACAGACCATAAGATGGCGTTACCTGCGGCACTGGCGCTTGAGCTTTTCCATAATTTCTCTTTGGTGCACGATGATATCATGGACGGGGCGCCTTTAAGAAGGGGCAATAGTACAGTTCATGATAAATGGGATGTCAATACAGCCATCCTCTCCGGCGACGCCATGCTGATACGATCCTACCAGTTTTTTGAAGATTATGAACCGGAACTGTATAAAAAGCTGGTGGCGCTCTTTACGGAAACAGCCTTCGGAGTGTGTGAAGGCCAGCAATACGATGTTGACTTTGAGTCGCGCAATGATGTCACACTGACCGAATACATCCACATGATCGAATGCAAAACTGCCATCCTGATAGGGGCTTCAATGAAAATGGGTGCCCTGATCGCCAATGCCCCGGCTGCGGATGTACAGGCAATTTATGATTTTGGAAGCAACCTGGGGATCGCGTTCCAGTTACAGGACGATTACCTGGATGCATTTGGAGATCCAGACCTTTTTGGGAAACAGGTGGGAGGGGATATCATTGAAAACAAGAAAACAATTTTATACCTGAATGCGCGGCAAATGGCTTCGCCATCCGCCGCAAAAGACCTCGATAAGATGTTCACCGGAATTGCCCGGGACCCGGATCATAAGGTCGCTGCCGTAAAGGCCATCTACAGAGAAAGCGGTGCAGCCGAAAAGACCCAGGAGGCGATTCAAAAATATACGGAAGCCGCATTTGAAAAATTACAGCATCTGCAACTGCCCGAAGCGGAAAAGGACCTGCTAAGACAGGTTGGTGGTTCTTTGATGAACCGGGAGGTATAAGCTGATACTAAAGATCCTCAGGATAACAGGCCGTTGGCAACCTTAACCGAAATGCGGGTAGTCATCAGGGCGTGCTTTGCCGGCCCACAGTTCGGGCCCCCGATCTCCTTCTCCTGATCAATAAATAAGCAAGTAGCAGGAGGCCTGTGACGAGTAGTGCGATAAGCCAGCTTCTTCCCGGGGAATCAGTTTTTTCCTGGGTAATCGTCAGCATCTGATTGGCATCCTGGTTGAGGAGCACCTGCTTTCCTCCGCCGATCCAGGTAACAATTACCGAATCTACCCGGGTTGCCGCCCCGAGTCCGAAATGGGCTATTGCTGAATTTTGTGAGAGGTGGCTGGAGCCCCCGCCATCAATTTCACGTATCATCCGGGTATTCCCTGAAACCACTTTTACCCGGGATCCCAGGCCATTTTTTTCAGCATCTGACCCTACCAATGCTACTTTGAGCCAGTTGCCTTTGGAAGCATCATTGCGGAACAAACGGGTTGTGGAAGGAACCGGGTAATCCTGTACCGGCTTTTGGTTCACCACGATGATATCCAGGTCCCCGTCATTCTCTATATCGAACACCGCTGAACCCCTGCCTATCCCGTAATCGTTGATACCCATGGCACGGCCTTTCTCGGTAAACATACCCCCTTCATTCTCAAAATAAAAATTCCCCATCGGGGTGCAATTGGGGTTAAGGTCGCCGTTAGAGACATACAGGTCCAGGTCCGTATCCTGGTCAAAATCCGCAAAATTCGCGCCCCAGCTGATCGCCAGGCTGTAGGTGCCTAATTCCTTTGAACGGTCGCTGAAAGGCTGGCCTACGCCATGGTTTTCCATAAAAAGGTTAAACCGGACATTGGTAACGTAGTAATCAAGCCAGCCGTTGTTGTCATAATCCCCAACCGCTGCCCCCATGGCATTGACCTTCAGGTCCATGGCTGTTTCCTTGCTTACGTCCCTGAAGCCTTTCTTCGGATACCGGTTTTCATATAGAAAATTAGGCACTGCCTTGTATCCGAAATCCTGGTTCACCAGCAGGTCCTGGTCCCCGTCATTATCAAAATCCGTGAACAAGGCCCCGAAACCAAAACCGCGGTGGTTCAGGCCATAGGATTCGTACTCATTTTCAAAATAGCTGCCGTTTTTATTGATCAGGAGGTATCCCCGTGCCGTCTGGTTGGCGCTCACGATGGTGGCATCCTTCAACACCCCCAGTTTGCCTTCGAATTCCAGAAAATAATTCCCTACATAAAGGTCGGGGTAGCCATCGCCGTTGGCATCGCCAAAACTGGGCCCGGTACTGAATGAGTTGAGCTGGTCTAGTTTATATTCCACAGTAGCGTCCCGGAAGGTAAGGTCCCCGTTATTCAGGAAAAGCAGGTTCTGGGCCCTTGGGATCACCTGGGAACTGTCACTGGTTTTGATCGTTGTGATAAAGAGATCCCTCCAGCCATCACGGTTCACATCCGCACTCACCGCACCCTGGGTTACAAACCCACGGGTAATTTCAAGGCCTGAAGACTCAAAGATATTCCTGAAGGTCCCGTCCCCATTGTTCAGGTATAAGGCATCATCCGCTGTACCCCCCGTGATAAAAAGGTCTTCAAATCCATCCTTGTTTACATCAAAGACGGTGGCTCCGCCACCAAAAGTGCCTTCAAATACCCTGAATTGGTGGTTGATACCCGAGATTTCAGTGATATCCGTAAAGGGCTGCTGGCCCCGGGCACTTAAGCACACTGTCAGTATCAAAGGAAGGAGGATTTTCCACATGGCCTGCATCATGACTGCGGTTGTTTTTTCCACTGCAGGGAGATGACATTCCCGGCTATTTTAGTGCCCTCTTCCAGCCCAACAGTATTATCCCACGGGGTATGGATACCGCCGTAGAAGCGGGAATCAGCCGTTTCCCGCGCTGCTTCCCAGAAGGAATCAAATTCGCGCACCGTAAAATCTGTATCGCGAACATCGTCCCGCTCCCTGCCTTCATGGGCTTTATCCACAAAATGGAACTCGTTTCCGAAATTGGCTTCCAATACGCGGGCAGCAGCTGCCGCCTGTATGGCATGGCCGGAAGGAAAGGCGGGGAAGGGCGGGTCTGGCCAGAAAGACTGCCATTCCGGATCTATATAACGGGGGATAAAGGTATTGGGCCTTTCGGAGAAGAAATGGTATTTCCACTTCCAGCAATTGATAAAGGCATCGGCCGTTGCCATCCCTACCTGGGCATAAACCTGGGCGCACTGGATCAGGGGGGGGCGTTTTTGTTCCATGGCCAAAGTAGCGAGGTAATAGGAATGTCCCGGGGGTGTAAAGGTAACATCCGGATCATCGCCCCACCAGATGGCTGCTTCTTTTTCCCGTTGGGTGAGTTCGCGTTCCTTTTTATAAACCTCCATAAACTCTTCATAATAGGGCGATCCGGGGACCGTATCATACGGTATCCGTTCCGGTAACGGAAGCATGGCATTCTCTTTGACGAATGTACGGTTATCCCCCCAGTGGGGATGCAGCGGGTAATGACTGAAGGATTGTGCAAACAGGGGGGGTTGCCAAGATCCGGGACCCGAAGGGAATTGCGCTTTCTTATCAAAATTTTTCAGGTACCCGCGGTGGCCGCCATCGGTCTTTGACCATTCAAAAACAGCCCCGGCCACAGATTTTCCATACGCCACAGATCGCAGGGCGGTTTCCGGGTCTGTAGTTGCTGCAAATTGGTTATAAACAACCCTTTCGAGCGAATCAATACGGGTTTTATTCTCGTCTGAAGTTTGGACATAAATGCTTTGTAATATGGCGGCCTGTGCCGCATTCAGGGACAGGACCCAGTTATAGCTCACCCCGTTATCGGGTTTTGGGAGTTCGCCCAGGCCATTGAGCTGTCCGGCCATTGATTGATAAGGCTCATAACCGTTAACAACGCTTTCATATAGTGTAAGGCCGATATATCCGAACCCCCTTGATGCAAACGTGGGGGAATTGGCCGGGGTGTACCGGGTTATGTACAGGGCCATTTTGGACCATTCCATTACTACAGCCTCCTGGGTCAGTTGCTTGGCCGGCTCCTTATGGCAACCCCCAAGGCACAGCAATGACCCCAACGTTATCAAACCGATCCATGACATCATTTTACGCTTCATGCTACTTACTTTGTTTTAGTTTATAGGCTTTTACCGCTTCTCCGTAAATGCCCATAAACAGTACATCACCTATTTGTATGGAACTTTGTACTTCCCCGGCGACTGCCAGGCCTGAAGATACCTGATCCACATACCGAAACCCGCCCTTGCCATCCCCCAGCAGTAATGTGCCGTAATTGGCATCAAATTTACCCAATCGTAATTTAAAATGGTGGTTGTTCCCAAGAAGGATCATATCCATTGTGCCATCAAAGTTATAATCTGCAAAGGCCACCTCGTTGACCGGGGCATACTGTGCCTCGATGGGAAGGGAAGCAGTTTCATAGCGGCCATCAGCCGTGCTCAGGAACAAGGTAGTTTCCATGCGATTGGCTGTAAGGTGGCCCGCCTGGTTTAGCTGTTCAGCCGTAAAGATCTCGGGGAGCGTGGCATCTGCATAACTCTGATAGCTCGTAAAACGGGACCGCAGCCCTGCCAGTTGCCCCAGCAATTCATCCCGGGTAAGGTAGGGGTAGCTTTTGCCATTGATATAATAGCAGAACAGCGGGTCTATGGAACCATTTTGGTCAAAATCGGCAAAATACATTTCCGCGGGCTCTTTTTCCGTCACCCTGAATTGCGTATTGGTGCCCATATTGCCCAGGAGAAAATCGGGTTTGCCATCCGCGTTGAGATCTTCTAACCCGATCGTATTCCACCATCCCGTATAGGATCCCGGAAAATAAGTATCAGTGTCTTCCTGTAGTTTTCCATCCACATTCAGGAATACAGTCACCGGCATCCACTCTCCGACCACGATGAGGTCCATTGCATTATCACCGTTCAGGTCCGCCCACCGGGCATCTGTCACCATGCCCAGTTTAGCAATTCGGGGTGCTATGGAGCTTGTCTGGTCTGTGAAATGCCCGTGGCCATCATTGACCAATATCCGGCTTACGGGTGCTTCAGGATATCTCCCCGGAACAACCCTTCCCCCTACAAACACATCCGGGGAACCGTCTCCGTTAATATCATTGACCGCCACACAGCTATTACTGGTAAACATTTCCGGCAGGGCCGAGGTGCTATTGGAAAACCCTCCCAGTCCATCTCCCAGATAAAGCTTGTCCTGCAGGAGGCTATCCTTCCCGTCCAGATTGAAGTATCCCCCTGTAGCCACATAAATATCCTCCTTCCCATCGCCGTTGGCATCAAAAACTGCAGCATCGGCATCCGTGCCGGCACGATGCTGTTCAAATACAGGTATATCCTTTTTCTGAAAGGAGCCATTTATTTGCTGCAGGAAGAGGATTGCGGCCTGGTCCTGCCCTCCGCCAATAAAAATATCCTCCAGCCCGTCTCGGTTTACATCCCCTTTTGCCATAGCAGGGCCCATATGCGAGAACTGGCTCAGCAAAAGGGATTGCCGTTTAAAATCATTTACGGACGATCTGTTGGCGACATATTTTACAGGGGCGGGTATTTCTTCGAGCAGGGGAACCGGCTTGGCCTTCCTGTTTTCAATCCTTCCGGCCTCCTTTTCATCCAGTACCAGCAATTGGCCGCCCCGGACGGCGGTAAGTTTTTGTGATTTGCCCGTATTCCAGGTAATCAACAGGGAGTCGATCTTCTTTTCATCTCCAAGTCCAAAATGGAGGATGGGTGAAACAGAGGACAGGTAGCCCCTGCTGGTCACCTGTTCCAGGTCCTGCCGCCCATTGCCGTTATAAATTGTTACATGAGCCCCGATGCCCTGTGTATTCAGGTCCCCTCCCTTTAACCGGAGTTGCAGGTAATTTTTACCCTCCCGTTGTACCTCATTCCTGTAGATAAAGGCCGGTTGGTTGATGTTGTTGACCACGAGGTCCAGGTCCCCGTCGTTGTCCAGGTCCGCATAGACAGCCCCATTGCTGTTTGCGGGCTTGTCCAGGCCATATGCTTTGGTTGCATTGCGGAAGCGTTTCCCGTCTATATTGGTGAACAGGTAATTGGTAAGGTCCGAAGCAGGCATTTTATTGATGATCTGCAGCACATCCTCCCGTTGCAACCTTCCTTTGGATTGTACATACCCTTCCATGTAATTGATAAAATCCAGGTTGGTATAATCCCGGAAATAGCCGTTGGTGACAAACAGATCTTTCCAGCCGTCATTGTCATAATCTGCCAGCAGTGCTGCCCAACTCCAGTCGGTATTGGATACACCCGCCAACTGGCCTATTTCACTGAAGGTGCCGTTCCCGTTATTGAGCTGCAACATGTTTCGCATGTATTGGTAATGGAACCCCGAGCGCAGGTTCAGGTCAAATTTTTCATAATTGTCCGGTGCCAGCAATAATTTCTGCCGGTGGTTGTCCTCCGGCAGCATGTCCAGCGTATAGATATCCGGCATACCATCATTGTTGATATCGGCGATATTGTTGCCCATGGAAAAGTGGCTGGTATGCCCGAGGCTGGATTCCAGTTCATCTGTAAAGGTGCCATTCCGGTTATTGATGTAGAGGTAGTCGGGGATTGTATAATCATTGGAGACGTAAAAATCGAGCCATCCGTCATTGTTCAGGTCACTGATGCCAATCCCCAGGCCATAGGTAAGCGCCGAACCGCTGATGCCGGCTGTGACGGTTACATCTGTAAACCTGCCTTTATCCTGGCGGTACAACCGCACGCCCTGTAATGGATCGTCCACTTTGAGAAGGGTTTGGGTACTGGTTTCGTTAAGGACCGGGAGGGACTTGGGATTATGGTTCAATAGCAACATGTCCAGGTCGCCGTCCCGGTCATAATCAAGGAAATACCCCTGGTTGCTGAATGCGGGGCTGTCCAGGCCATATTCCGCAGCTTTTTCAGAGAAGACGGGTACATTGTTTTCATCAGTACCTTCATTGATAAATAACTGGTTTTTGCGTTTTTCGGCCGGCATGGCCCCGGAATAACAGAGATACAGGTCGAGCCTGTCATCCCCGTTGATGTCCACTGCGGTTATGCCGGTTTTCCAGGGACCGGTCCGGCCTGTAACCTTTGCGCGTTCCGTAACGTCCCGGAACTTCATTCCCCCATCGTTGATATAGAAACGGTTATCAGACATATTGGACGTAAAATAGATATCTATAAGATCATCCCCGTTAAAATCCCCTGTGGCAACCCCCCCGCCATTGTAGAGATATTCATAGGTAAGCACGTTTGTGTTGAGGCCTTCGGTAAGTTTATTTTGAAAATGGATATTGGTCAGTTCAGGGCCCAGCAAGGTGAACAGGGGTGGCGTTGTATCGGCGGGTTGGGCGGGAGGCTCCTTACCCTCGCGTTTGCAGCTGGAGATCCCGGCCATCACAATCCCGATTGAAAGGAAAAAGCAGGTGCGAAAAGTCGAAGTCATCTATTGCTCTTTATCTGTTCGTACGTCGGTATATCTATCCCTGTCCGGGAACCATCAGCTTCACGTAAAAAATGATGGCCCCGCATCCATGGGTATGCAGGTCTATACCATGGTGGGTATTGAATTGTTGGGTGGCCGATAATACAGGGTATAAAAATAAAGATTCTATCCCCGGGAAGGGACAGAATCTTTCTTAAATTAATTCCAATTCAACTAATATCCAGGATTCTGGACCAGCTTTTCATTTCGTTGCAATTCATCCCTGCTTATGGGGAAAAAATACATTTTGTCTACCCAGGTCCTGGTTTCATTTTCCGTATTGTCTACCGAGGAATAGGTATAGTCATATACCGTCTTGTCATGACGGTAGGGAGACAGGGCACTGGCTCCTGGTTGCAGGGAAGCCTGTACATTCATCACTTTTATACCTCTTCCGAGCGTCTCCGGCGCAATCATCCAGCGGCGGGCATCGTGGTAACGGTGTTCTTCATAGGCCAGTTCAATACGCCTTTCATTTTGGTACCGCTCCATAAGTGCAGAACCCGAATCGTTGATGGCAGGCATGCCTACCCTGAACCGCAATTTATTGAGCCAGTTTACGGCTTCCCCTTCATCCCCGGTTTCAATGGATGCCTCAACATAATTGAGCACGATCTCCGAATACCGGATAAAGGGCCATGGGACAACCTGTGCGCTGGATTGGTTATCGACCAGACCGGGGTCCGGGTCTATAAATTTCCGCACATAATAACCGGTCCGGCTGCCGTTCCAGTTTTCAATAGGCGATTCCCGTGGTATCCACCCCGTTTACAATCCCACCTTTTCCATCGGCATAATACCCGGTCTGGATCTGGTCAACAGGATCAATGCTCGCAACATCGGAAGGCCTGGGTTTCCACCCTGAACCGTCATATAGTATAGTTGCATTCAACCGTGGATCCCTGTTGGCATATGGGTCGGCTGCATGTGCCGGATTGTTCCAGTCAAATTTGGAACCGTCCATCATCTCATAATCGTCCACCAACAGTTGTATGGGGGTATTACCCGCCCAGTTGTGGTATCCGTTGGGCCCGTTGTTGATACCCTGGTGGATCCCGCCCAGCGGCCAGTCACTCTCCACTGTAAAGAGTGGTGTATGGGTCCTTTCAAACAGTAATTCGGACCGTGCAGCGGCATCGCCCACTGCACTTCCGCCACCCATGGCGACTGGAGATGTAATTGGCGGTACCTTCCTCCGCTGAAACAGGGGCCGAAAGGTCCAGTTTATACCCGGAAGTTGCATCCAGAACCGCCTTTGCGGCAGCCTTGGCCGCGTTCCACCGGGCCGCCCGGTCGCCGGTTGTATAGGCTACCAGGTCCAGGTTGGAATAACTCGCATGCGCCGTTGAATTGGCGCTGGCAGTAGGCCCGTCCCGAAGGTCACTCGCGGCATATAAAAGCACGCGTGATTTCAGTCCCATAGCGCTGAGCATCGATGCCCTGCCCGGCGTTGCTGGGCTGGCCATCCAGGAGCGTGATGGCCTGGTTCAGATCATCCAACGACAAAATCAACCAGTTCGGCATAGGTGGCCCTGGCAATGGAATAGTCTTCATTGAGTTCATAGGGCCTGTCTATAAGCGGAGCGCCACCGTAATAGCGCATCAATTGATGGTAGTAATAAGCCCTGAGGAAAAGGGCTTCCCCCAGTAACCGGTCCTTTAATTCCGCATTGTCAAAGGTAGCCTCCGGCAATTCCTGCACCGCCACATTCGCCTGCCGTATGGCCGAGAACAATTCATTCCATTGCGGGATGATGCCAGTGTTCCCGGTACCGGATTCGCTCAGCGTTCCCTCCGTAATCACCTCGATCCCGCGACCGGAATGGGTAAACATCGCCTCATCCGTGATGGAGGCAAGCGCTTCTTCCTCAAATCCGCCATATCCCAGAAAGGAATACACGTTGAATACAAAAGCCTCAGATAGGGCACCATCTGCCCACGTGGCGTCCGCCGATATTTTATCGAGGGGTTTGGTTTCCAAAAAATCCTTGTTGCACGACAACGGCAGTAGCGCTACCACTATGGCGCAAAACAGTAACAATCTTCTTTTTTTCATAACTGATTTTTAAAACGTTAAACTAAACCCGGTATTGATCACCCGTGCCTGCGGGTAGTAGGTACCTGCACTATTGGTGGCCTCCGGATCAAATATGTCATTGGCGGCCCAAGTGACCAGATTAAGGCCACTGACATATACTTTAAAATTAGACAGCCCGAATGGTTCTATCAACCTTGAAGGGAAATTATAGGCTAACTGTATGTTCTTTAAGCGAATATAATCCTTACTATATAAAAAATAGGTATTGTTTCCAAAACTTCCGCTTGTATAATAGGTATCCCCCCTGCTCGCCAGCCGGGGATGTACACTGCTTGGGTTGTCAATGCTCCAACGATTGTCATAACTGTATTTCAGAAAGTTCCCGATATCCCCGGATTCGGTGTAGATCCTGATGGAGGATCCGGTGGCTCCCTGCAACAGCATGGAGAGGTCAAAGTTCTTGTAGGAAGCATTGAACGTGGCACCGAAGTTAAAAGTTGGGGTGGCATTCTCATCCAGTCGTACCTGGTCGTCCGCATCGATGATCCCATCCCCGTTCACATCCTTGAATTTCATATCCCCGGGCTTCAGGTTGGAGGTAACATTACTATAGTCGAGCGTGTTGCCTGCGATCTCAGCCTGGTCAAAAAATGCCCCGTCCGACTGGTATACCAGGTATCCGCCGATAGGTTTCCCTTCTGCCAACTGGTAGTCAGGTGCCCCGGGTATCTCGTCCATGAAGACCACTTTATTCTTGGCATAGCCCCCGTTTACCCCGGCATCCCATTTAAAGCCATCCTCGCTGCCTCCGTAGTAATTTAGTGCAAATTCAAAACCTTCATTGTCCACCTTACCGGCATTTACAGGCGGCAACAGGTTGCTGATCCCGGAGGAGCCCGGGGTAGAACCTGTTTGCTGGATCAGGATCTGATCCCTTTTGTTAAGGAAGTATTCGAGGGTAAAACTAAGGTTGCCATCCAGGATGATCCCGTCCAGTCCTACGTTGAGGTTGTTGGCCCGTTCCCAGGTAAAGCTCGGGTTGGCGAGCAGCGCTTCCTGCAGGGTGGTAACCACCTGTCCGTTGATGGGGTATTCCCCGAATCCATAGGTAGACAGGAATGCAAATTCCTGGAGGTTGTTATTAAAAAATACCTGGTCGTTTCCCATTTGTCCATAAGAGGCCCTTAATTTCAGGTATTCAATACCATTAACGTCAAAAAATTCCTCATTGCTGATGTTCCAGCCCGCCAGTATCCCGGGGAAGAACCCGAAACGGTCTGCAGCCGGGAAGATATAGGAACCATCATACCGCCAGATAAACTCGGCAAGGTATTTCTCCTTAAAGTTGTATTGAAAACGGCCATAATATCCTAATCTGGTTCGGTTGAAGGCCCTGCCGTCCACGGTCTGGGTGGCACCCCCGGCAAAGAGCTGATCCACCGCTGTGGAAATGTAATTCCGCCTGAAGGCAGTAAATATATCCCCCTTGAATACTTCCTGTGTAACACCTGCGAGGATATTAAATGTATGGTCGCCAAAAGTGCGGTCGTAGGTTAATAAGGCGGTGAGGTTCGTATTGAGCCTGTTGCCGGATGACTGTGTCAGCCTTGCATCCGTAAAGTTGGAACGGATGGCCCCTTCCAGTACCGGAACCCCTGTAGCAATATATTGTTCCCGGTCCAGAAAGTATAAGGTCCAGGGAGTCTCCCATCGTTTCTGGCGTTCCTGGCTTTGGTCAACACCCGCGAGGAGTGTCAGTTTCAGGCCTTCTATCCATGGGTTGTCGATATCAACAGAGCCGGTAAACTGGAGGTAGTCTGTGGGTTGCTTGTCATAGCCGGTTGCATTGGTGGTTACTACTACCGGTTGCTGCCCGTTTTCGATATCGGGCCCTGGCAACCCATTAGGCCATACGGCGGGTTCGGTAGGCCGGCCCCGCATGAGCATCCTGAAAATAGCCCCTGCGCCTTCAGTCGGGAAGGCACGGTCTTCCTTGCGATAGGCGAACCCTAATTTAGCCCGGATATAATCATTGATCTTGGCATCCGTGTTGATCCGGAAATTATATTGCTGGAAACGGTTTGCCGAATTCCTGTAATAGGCATCCTGGTCTGTATATCCCAGCGAGGAGAAATATTTTATGTCTTCGCTTCCCCCGCTGACCGACAAGTTATGTCGTTGTTGTAATGCCCAGTCCTTGAAGGTTGCCGCAAACCAATCGGAGTCCGGATACAGGTAAAGATCTGAACCATCGCCATATGCCTGTACCGCCTCGGGGCTGTAATTGGCATTCAGGGTCCCGATGCCCGGGGTAGGCGAAGTATAGCTGCCTGTTGACCGTATAGCCTGGGAAGCCGCCTGCCATTCGTTGACCGGGATGTTGTTATATATTGGGAGTTCATTCATGATGTTCGCATATTCCACAGCATTTGACATTTCCGGTATAACCGTAGGCTGGTTCATCCCGAAATCTGCATTATAGGTGATGGTAGGTTTGCCTGCTTTCCCCTGTTTGGTCGTCACGATGATGGCGCCGTTGGCCGCCCTTGCGCCATAAATGGCCGCCGAGGCATCTTTCAGCACGGAGATATTTTCGATGTCGTTTCCGTTAAGCCGCCCGATACCGCCATCCCTGTCAGGGATACCGTCAATTACCACGAGCGGTTGGTTGTTGCCCAGGGTATTGGTTCCCCGGATGCTGATGGTGGATTCGTCGTTCCCGGGTTCCCCGCTGGTTTGAATGATCACTACCCCCGGCAGTCTCCCTGCCAGGGAGTTGGATATACTGACGGCCGGTGACGTTTCCAGCACAGCGCCCTGCACAGCAGTGACCGCACCGGTTACCGTTGCTTTTTTCTGGGTTCCATATCCCACCACCACAACTTCGTCCAGACTGGCGACGTCCTCTTCCATGGCAAGGTCAATGGTCGCCCGATTGTTTACGGGTACGATTTCCGTCCTGAACCCGATATAGCTGTAGCGCAAACTGGTACTGCCGTTGGTGACCGTAATGGTATAGTTTCCGTCAAAATCGGCTACCACCCCGTTGAAGGAATCATTTACATCCACGATGGATACCCCGGGGAGGGGAACACCATCCGAAGCCGACGTCACCGTACCGGTAATGGTGAGTTCCTGGGCGTAGACTCCGGATAAAAAGACACTGCTTAGCAGTAAAAATGTCAAAAGGGTGTACATAGCAGACGTACACCTGATCCATGATTTAGGTTTGTTGTTCATGTGCTCTCGGTTGTTTATTTAGGTTTACAGTACTATTTCTAAAATTAAAAAAATATACTATATGATAAAGATACGTTAAAATATTAATTGAATAATTTCGATAATCAACTTAATAATGGACAATAATTGCCAAATTGACAGTAGGACTATCGCCTATTTTTCCCTGCTTTGAAAAGATACGCCCCATATCCTGTAGAAAAGGGCATTTATAAACAGGCGTTTCGGGCACCCTGAAATAACCTTCAGGTCTTCCCAAATACTGGTCTCTTCATCCAGGAATTTCAGGAGTAGCCGGGGGTTGCGTTTTCGGAATAAGGTTTCAAAAATATGGCCTCCTTTTTCATTGTGCCTGTAAAGAATGTCGAGCAGCAGCAGGTCATACCACCAGAACCGGTTTTTTGCGGAAAATGAAACCAGGGATCTACGGGCTTTCAGGTGTTCCAACAGGGCTGTAGTCTTCTTGACGGTATTCCTGAACGTAAAACCGGTACTGGGTTTCGTCCACCCGCCAGCTGTTCCGATGTATAGTATTTTTTCGGTATTGTGCTGCCAAAAAGGATAACAGCTCATCGGGATGCTGCCGTGCTCTTTCTCCAGAACCTTATACGATCCTGCCTTAAGTTGTTCTGAAAGATACCGCTGTATGGCATTTTCATATGCGGAATCGGGAAGAGGAAATTCCGAAAAAAGGGTGTATTCCACCAACGCATGTGTTTGCGAAAATGGCAGGACATACATAAACCGTGTGTTGCCCTCCTGGGGAATGGAAAAATCCATAAAGGTGGCGGTATCTGATAAGAAAACGGGTTTTTCTGTTTGTACGAACCAGCCTATAAAATGCTGCTGCAGTACCGGGTAGGTACGCTGTCGCGTAATATCCTTATAATTGAAGATGCTGTTGAAGACCTGTAATGCCGTATGGTTTTCCGTTGCCGTACTGACTTCAACCACCGCGGGCAGTTCTGCTACCCGGGTCACCTGGGCGTGTTTAAAAGTGATGTTGGGATACTCCCTGAGGCGATCCAGGAAATGATTATAAAAATCAATACCCCGCAGCATTTTGTACGTATAAGGTGCAATGCCCAAACGGTGGCTGAAATCCTTTCCGCCAATACGGATATGATCCCAGGAACGGTGCAGTATGCTGTCAAAATCACCGGATCCTTTTTCCCAGAAACTCCAGGTGCGGTCATTGGTCTGTTTGGCGTCTTTGTCCAGGAGCAGGATCTTTTTCTGACTGAAAAAGGCATCTTTCCCCATAGCATCGGCCAGCATGAGTCCGGCTGCCCCTGCCCCGATAATGATATAATCGTAATCTGCCATTGTTTTTTGCTGGCCTGCAAGATAGTCAAGTTAGAGAAATCCGGGCCTTGTAACCCTGGGGAATCGGGGAATACATACAGTCCCTGATCAGAAATAAGTAGAGAGTCCGAACAGGAAGCCACCCGTAATGGAGGGCGGATTACCCAGTAGATCACGTTGCCTGGAGTACCTGTAATTCAGTCGGAGGACCGTTTGCCGTGTGGGCCTGAAACTTAGGGCCGGCATGATACTCCAAATTTCATCGTGGATTTTCTGCCCTGTTTCAATGAAATTGCCTTTATTCCAGTCCACATACTCCAAACGGCAGGCAATATTTACGACTGCGTTGTCCCATCCAAGCAGCTTTTTTTTCAGAACTGGCTGGACGATGTCTATAAATCCCCCCCGTTGTTTATTGCCGAATTGCTGGGAAAAGGAGTCCGGCACATCAACATGTACCCATGCCCATTCCCCGGTAATAAAGGTTTGCACTTTGGGCAGCGTAGTATTGAAATCAATCGCCATTATATTGAGGTACCTCCTGTCATCGAGGGTGAGCCCGTCTTCTACAAAGGTATTATATGTGCCCCCCATATAGGAGATCCCCACTTCCCCAACCTTATCATTGCGGACTGCAAATTTTAGGGTGAGCAGACTGTTGCCTTCTTCGAACCTATCTGCATTTTCTTTTGCTGCAGGAAGAAATGTCTTGTTTTCGCTGTTTTGAATGATCGCATCATCAAACCCCCCGGTCAGGTATGCTTCATACCCTATCATCCATTTTTTGGCAAAATATTTCCCATACATGCCAAACCCGGGCGTGCTCCAGGTTGCGGGAAGCATTTGTGTAGCAGAAATCGGGCGATCCGTAAACTCCCATTTGGGTCCATCGTGGTTTTGGTTAAAAGCTCCTATGGGGTTAAGGATGATACCTCCCCGAAGATTTAGCAGCGGGTGAAACTCCATATCGAGCGAAGCAAATTCTATCGCAATTTCCCTGCCCCCTTCTTCAAATTCAATTTCGGTCAGGAATTTTAATCTGCTGGAAACGGTAGCGGCAACAAAGAGGGTTAGTCTTCGCGCCTGGAACTGATGTCCTTCACTAATCCCATCGGTTCCCAGGTGTTGCCAGTTCACTTCCATATAGCCTCCGAGGGAAACCGGTAGCTTTCCCATACCGAGAAAGGGACGGTTATAGGTAGCATCCATGTTCATTTGCCCCTTAAGGGAATCTGCCGGAACTCTTTTTAATAAGGTGCTGTCTACCTGGCTTAGGACCGTCGTACCGCATAAAAGGATGCAACCTGCAACTAAAGCAAGTTCATGGATTGGTCTCATGCCAGGGAGATTTTTAAGTTGTCGCCGGCGATGATAACAGGGAAGGTCCGCAGGTTTTCATCGGCAGGCCCCTCAGTAACCTGCCCGTTTGTTTCAAATTCACTGCCGTGGGCAGGACATTGCAGTTTATCCCCAAATACCTGCAATTCTGTTCCCTGGTGTGTACAGCGCATTAGTAAAGCATTGTATTTACCTTCCGAATTACGATAAATACTTATAGGATAGCGGAGGGTATCATTTTGAGCGATTACAAAGGGCCGGTACGTTTTCCTGTCCTTTTTGATGACTTCAAATGCAACGATAGGAACGATCAGGTATTCTCCTTCGATGGTGGACTTAATTATTTTTGAACTCGTACAGCTTTGCAGCATGGTACCTAAAGCTGTTAATCCGAGGCATCCCGCCGAGCAGGTTTGAAGGAAAGTTTGTCTGTTCATTACAATGAATTTAAAAATGCGATTAGTGCCTCTTTTTCCTTTGGAGAAACAGCTTCAAAAGCAGACCTGCTGCGGGTGGCTTCCCCCCCATGAATCAAAATGGCCTCTTCAATACTACGGGCCCTGCCATCATGCATTAAAAACAACTGACCCCCCTGGGAATTGTGAGCCAGGCCCAGGCCCCAGAGCGGAGGGGTCCTCCATTCGTAGGTCTCAGCGTTGCCTTCCGTATAACCATCGTCGAGGCCTGGGCCCATATCGTGTAACAACAAGTCTGTATAGGGATGGAATTCGGTATTGGACAGGCCCTCCACGGAAGAATAACCGGTTTTTAACGTAGCGACATGGCATCCAGTACAATTGACCTTTTCGAATACGTCCCGGCCTAACCCGATTATTGGGTCATCCTGGTTTCTGGGGATCGGAGCTTTTAGCGTTTGAAGATAAAAGACCACATCATTGAGGGTCTGGGTGGAAATTTCGGGATCCACCTCGAGTCCGGAAAACGTATCGATTGGAGCAAATATGGAAGCGACGCCAATATCCTCACTGTAGGCATTCACGGTTTGGTGGAGCAAGCTATAGGCCGCTGCTTTTTTCCCAAATCGGTGTATATATTTACCATCCTTTATTACAGCATCGGGAAAAATTGGAACAAAATCAGGTGGGGTAATCCAATGGGGTATTCCGGAAATCCCATCACCATCCAGATCGTCGGGATCGGCCATATCAATGATAGCCGTGTCCGGGACCAATTCCAGGAATCCCAGACCGGTATTCGCCGGGGGTGTAAATTTTGAAAAGGAAGCATTGGGGGGAATCTGTTCAGGATCATAACCCGGCAATGCCCGGTGCTGGAGCTGAGGACCACCGAGCCCCAAAAACATATTGGACCCGGGCGCAGATTGCCCAAAACGGGTCAGGGTACTGAAGGGATGCCCCTTGCCGTCACCCGCATGGCAACTGGCACAACTGGTAGCGACAAACAGTGGACCGAGGCCGGTGACCGTAGTGAATACCTCATCGTTAAAGGCAACATCCCCGGCCAGAAACACACGGGATTCGGAATAGGTAAGCCCTTCCACCGGGCCATCCAGCAGGTCATGATCAGCTGGTGACCCAGGTTCCAGTTTCTCACAGGACGCCAACCAGACCCCGGAAACCCAAAGCAAAAAACAAAAACGGCTGAACCATTTTTTCATTGATACAATATAATATTTATACAAATATAAAAAAATATTTAGCTTAGACTAAATATAAGTTTTAATAAATAAAAATGTAATTTCGCTAAAAGAAAATTTCGTATGACTCATTCCGAGGAGAACTACCTGAAAGCCATCTTCCATTTAGGGAAAACCCGGTCTGAAGCGGTATCCACCAATGCCATTGCTGATGAAATGGATACAAAGCCATCTTCTGTCACAGACATGGTTAAAAAATTATCAGATAAAGGCTTACTGCATTATAAAAAATACCAGGGTGTAAGCCTTAGCAAGGCAGGTGTTAAGACAGCCTTAGCTGTGATCCGGAAACACCGCCTTTGGGAGGTATTTTTAGTAGAGAAGCTGAATTTTTCCTGGGATGAGGTACATGAAATTGCCGAGCAGCTGGAGCATATCAAAAGCGAAGAGTTAATAGACCGGCTCGATGCGCACCTGGGATTTCCAAAATATGACCCGCATGGGGACCCAATACCCTCGAAAGAAGGCGAGTTTAAAGCGTCGCATAAACGGCTTCTTACCGAGATTGCTCTGAACCAGGGAGGTATTTGTGTGGGGGTTAAGGATTCTTCTCCCGCATTTCTGAAATTTCTGGATAAAAATAAAATTGCGCTAGGGGATAAGATCACCATCCTGGACAGGGAGGAATTTGACGGTTCCCTGGAAATTAAAGTACGGGATAAGAAGATGCGGATCTCCAGTGAGATTGCCGCTAACCTTTTTATTAAAACAGTGGACTCGGAATGACGTGGGACCTGATGCATGTGGTCCTATTAACCGTTTGGTTCGGTGCAGCCAACTGGGCACATGCTCAGGATGCCAGTGAATCTGCCACAAGTACCCTGAAAGGGTCTGTCCAACTGGAGTTTGCCACATCCAATGAATCGTATCTTGAAGGTGAGATAAAAAGCAATATCAATACGCTGTTTTCAGGCGTATTTTTATATGGGATCACGGATGCACTTGAATTGCGGATGGGACTGGATTTCCGGGAAGAAGTGGTCCAGGAAAATGGTATGGAGCAGGCCACCAGGTCCATCCGCTGATACAACTGGAGACTATAATAGGTACAGGCATCAAAGCCGAGCAGGATCTATATTTTAATGCCCGGGTAACCGTAACGATCCCGGGGAATACGAACCATCACAGTAACTAATATACAATGGAAGATGTTATCCTTTATTTCGAATCGATCGATCCTATTTTAGCAGCGCTCTATGCTACCCTCTTTACCTGGGGACTCACTGCTGCGGGTGCTGCCCTGGTATTCCTTTTTAAGACCATGAACAGGGCTGTCCTGGACGGTATGCTGGGTTTTACCGGGGGGGTTATGGTAGCCGCCAGTTTCTGGAGCCTGCTGGCACCCGGTATAGAGATGAGCCCGGGGGACGGTTTTGTGAAGGTGATCCCGGCAGCGGTCGGGTTCCTTGCAGGGGCGGCTTTTATATTCGGACTGGACAAGATCCTGCCCCATTTACATATCAATTTCAAGGAAAGTGAAAAGGAAGGGATCAAAACCCCCTGGCACCGGACCACCCTCCTCACCCTGGCCATCACCCTCCACAATATCCCGGAAGGCCTGGCGGTAGGGGTTTTGTTTGGTGGGGTAGCCGCCGGCTTTGAAGGCGCATCCATCGGGGGCGCCGTGGCCCTGGCCCTGGGCATTGGGTTACAGAATTTTCCCGAAGGGTTCGCTGTAGCCATGCCGCTGCGGCGACAAGGCCTGAGCAGGTCAAAAAGCTTTTTGTATGGGCAGGCCTCTGCCATCGTGGAACCCATTGCAGCTGTCCTGGGTGCCTGGGCGGTACTAACCTTCCAGCCAATACTGCCCTATGCCCTTTCTTTTGCAGCCGGTGCCATGATTTTTGTGGTCGTGGAGGAAGTGATCCCCGAAACCCAGCAAGACAAGTACACGGATATTGCCACCATGGGTTTTATCGGGGGCTTTATCATTATGATGGCGCTGGATGTGGGACTGGGTTGATATTCACAGTTGGCGTCGGGGAAGCAGGAAATTATTGGCTTAACCCCATTCGCTACCCGGGAAATTAGGAGGAAAAGGAATTTTCGGCACAAAATATCGGTCCGGGCAGTAATTTTATGGCCTGGATTTCGTTTTGATTAGTACCATTCGTACTTTACGGAAACAGAACAACTCACGTACTTCAGATACACATGAAAAAGAAACGGCACTGGGTGTGGAATTTGGTGATCATAATTACCCTTATCATTTGTGTGCTGGCCTTCCTGGCACATGCAAAAAACTGGACCAAATCCAAAAATGACAGGCTCCGCATCCTCTCCGGAGTCTATAAAACCGAACTGAACTATTCCGAGCTGGACAGTGTTAAAATGGTGCCCCGGATCCCACATATGGAAAGGGTACACGGATTTTCTGCCTGGGAAATGGAAAAAGGCGTTTTTAAGGATTCTGTCAATCCGGAGAACCGGGTGTCTGTGTATGTAGATAACCTGATGAACCCCAAGATCCGGATCGTGCACCATGATTCCCTGTTGCTGTACCTCAATTTTTCGGATTCCCTGGAGACCGCAGCTATGTTTGATTTCCTCGAACATAAAATAGATTCAGTGCGGTCCACCCAGGAGAAATAACCCGTTGATACATGCTGGTTCTGAAAAGCTATCCGCATTGCTTTTAAGATGTAACATGCTGTTTGCGGGTACGCCCGGGAAAGCAATTTCCCATTTTCCGTTTACACCTTGCAAAAATGACAACCAATACATACTTTTAATACTTATTGTGAGTTATACTCCCGAGTGGAACCCCGGAACTATGAAACTAATTTTAATGATCTGCCTGACACTACCGTTTTTAAGCAACGCACAAAACTCCCTGTCCATTGAAGTACAGGGCGTCAAAAATTCGGAGGGAACCATCAGCTATGCTGTTTATAATAAAAGTGATGGTTTCCTGGAATTTGAAAAAGTATACAGGAGTGACAGTACCCAGGCGATAGAGGGAATAACCCATCTGGTCATCAATGACCTTCCCATGGGAAATTATGCCCTGGCCGTCTTTCATGATGAGAATAATAACAAAGTCCTGGATACCAATTGGCTGGGAATGCCCAGGGAAAATGTCGGTTTTTCCAATGCCCGGATGAAGACCTTCGGCCCCCCCAGTTTTAAAGAATGTACCATCCCGCTGGCCTCCAATAGCGAGATTACCGTTACCCTCGAATAAGGCCGACATACCACGGCCATTTCCATCGCTTTCCTGATCGCATCCGGCTTCCCTTGCAGTAACCCAAGCTGGTATGCGTGGAGTTTTAAACTTTTGTTAAGGCCAAAATCGGAGCCCGTATTTTTTGTAACTTATTGTTCATAAATCATTTAAAAAGAACAATATGGAAACAACTGCCAGCAGGAGCACCAAAGAAATTGCAAACCACTTGGTGGAATGGTGCAACAAGGGGGATTACATGAAAGCGTACCATGAATTGTACAGCCCTGAAATTGTAAGTATTGAAACAGAGGACCAAAGTGAAATGGCCCGGATGGAAGGCATGGATGCCGTTATGAAAAAGGCACAGTGGTGGGCTGATACGTTTGATGCACACCATATCCATGCATCGGAACCCACCATCTCTGATAATTGGTTCTCCGTAAAATTTGAAATGGATACGACCCACAAACCTTCGGGACAACGATCCAAGTCTTCGGAGATCGCAGTCTTCAAAACGAAAGATGGTCAAATCGTGCGGGAGCAATTCTTCTATGATAAACCGTAAACCCTGCTGTTGCTAAGGTCTCCCTCCCCATTTCCCCTACATGGTTTAAAGCCAGGGGGAAACTGCGGCTCACACAGTATTTACAGGTACATGCTGCGTACTACTTGATCGTGGTTATCCTGATGACGCCATGGCCCCCCCGGGTGCCATAGAAGGAGGCGTCCGGACCCGTAATGGTTACAATATCCTCAATATTGGCCGGGTTCACCAGCTGGCTTACGTCGCGGAAAGAATTGCCCACTATATAATCATCGAGCACATACAGGGGTTCAGGGGACCCGGATTCATAAATGGTATTGGTGGCTTTGGTGATCACCGGTACCCCGTTGCGGAGGGTCACACCCGGCAATTGCCGGATCTGGTCGATCAGGGTAATGTTTCCCCGGTTCTTATCCCAGCGGGATTTTGAAACAGACCCATTTTCCTGTTCCGTGGCTTTGGAAGTCCCGCAAGCTGCCAGGGCACAGATCAGCAGACTGAGTAAAAGGTATGTCCGTAGCATCTTTGCCAATGTTTTGTTTAGCAGTTTCAAAGGTAGGAAATCCCCGGGAGGCATATTGTTCCCTGCTAAAAAATCAGACTTTCCCCCTGAAGAATCGAACGCTGTCAATTAGTTGCCACGTATCCCTAAATACAGCTGACGGGTGATTATCTTAGCGTTAAATTCACGACCATGATCTTAACTGTTCAGGTGTTTGGAGCCCTCTATGGATTTCTGGCTGTATTATTCGGGGCATTCGGGGCGCATTTCTTAAAAAAATCTTTCAGTGAGGCCCAGCTTAAAAGCTTTGAAACCGGGGTAACATATCAGATGTACCATGCCCTGGTATTATTGATGCTGGGTTTTAACCTGGGGTTTACTTCCTCACTGGAGACCTATATGGCATATGCCTTTATCCTGGGGACCTTCCTGTTTTCCTTTAGTATTTATGGCTTAAACTTTGCTGCCTCCAGAGGAAAAAAAATAAGGATATTGGGTCCCATTACCCCACTCGGGGGGTTGTCCCTGTTGCTGGGCTGGGGAATGCTGCTGTATTCCTTTATCGCGAACCTCCTGTAATGCAGGAGGATGCCATAATCCCTGGCCTTTCAAAAAACCTAAAGCCGCAGGTACATATTCCCGTTGATGGTATTGAGGAGCAGGATGCTGGTGCCCTTGTCAAAATTCCCCTCTACTTTCTGGCCTATATAACGGTCCGTAGTCTTTAATTTCATACTGCCGTCTGCGTAGATATTGCCATGGATGGTCTCGGCAACCAACCGGGTATTCATCATTTTCAGGTCTATTTCGCCGTTGATCGTATTCAGTTTGAGGGTTCCGGCATATTCAGAAATAGCGATGTTCCCG
Organism: uncultured Flavobacteriaceae bacterium; assembly: GCA_963756115.1. Lineage (GTDB taxonomy): Bacteria > Bacteroidota > Bacteroidia > Flavobacteriales > Flavobacteriaceae > JTS-RE37. The sequence continues at coordinate 536,591 of CAVWMN010000003.1, read as the reverse complement.
TTGATAAGCTCTGCCGTGAAATCGCCGTCTATCTCTGAAGCTGTTAAGTTGCCGTTGATACTGCTCACCTTAAAAGTGGTGCCTTTTGGAACATAGAGAATATATTGGAAATCATACGTATCCCCGGTATAGGATCTGTGTTTCTTATCCGGGTGTTCCCGCTCCCATTCCTCATGGAACTTTTTGAACAATGGCTCTGCTTTAGCAGTAATTTGAATTTCCTGATCGCTTTCCTGCACATCCAATTCATAATATTCCAGGTACTTCCCCTCCTCGGTTTCCAGGGAAGCCTTGAAATAGACTGAAGGGGTATCCCATGTCTTCACTTCGATCTCCGAGGCGAATTTAACATCAAGGTCTATGACCTGTCCTTTGTAATCAAAATCCTTCTCTATTGTCCTTTGTGCCTGCACCCCCAGGCTGATGAGCGCCAGGAACAGGGTCGTATTAAAAGTTTTCATGCTGTATTGTTTTTTGATTATTTTTTCCTGAGGTAAATGTTGCCGGTTGCTGAGTTCAATTGAATTTTAACACCTCCTTTGTTGATGGAGCCGTTCACTTTTTGGGATGAAATAGCTTTCAGCCCATCCTTGTCGGGTACGTTCAGTTCAAAATTGGAATAGATCTCGCCCATAGTGGATTGAAGGGTAAGGTCCGCCGCGGTATCCCTTGGAAGGGTTACGTCAATCTCCCCGGTTGCCGTGGAAATGGAGATAGGTGAAGATTGGCTTACCTTCCCGAAAGTTACCGACACCGTCCCGGTATTGGAATCCACGGTGAGGGGTCCTGTAACGTTGGTCATCGTGATATTTCCGGTAACCTCGGAACTGGCTTCAATTTCGCCGGAAAAACCTTCGACCTCCAAATCGTTCAACCCATCGCATAAGATGGAAATGTTCTGGTTGGCAGGGAGGTATATTTCCGCAGTTTCATTTTCTGATTTCCTAAGGTTCCTGATGATAAGATTATTGCCTTCCCGGGCTACATAGAACCCGACCTCCGTATTGTCCGGACCTCCTTCACCTACGAGTTTTAAGCCGGCTGCCCTGGCCGGGATCGCTGCTTTGGAACCGGTTTTGATCAGTAGCTGACTTTTATCGTGGGCCTTTACCCGGATCCGGGCTTTGGATTCTATTTTGACCCATTCCGCCCCTTCCAGTGACTGGGTGAATTCCTGGGCGCCTGCCATTACAGTTATGAGGCAACAAAAGCAAAAAAGTATAAATTGTTTCATCTGTCTGAGTTTTGATCGTTATACAAGGGTGGGTAAAAGTGATTTGATTTGTTCTTTTATAAAGTTTTCGGTATCCGTATTTTCCAGCAGCTTTTGCATAGGGGGCACCGCCTTTTTTTCACGGAGGCTTACCAGGATCCTGATCAATGCCAGTTGGACCGCCGGTTCCTTTTCCGTTTCCAATGCCTTAATGTAGGATGCTGTAACCCCAGGGGAAGTTTTGAACTGCTGCAGCGCATCCACTGCCGCCAGGCGCACATTGGTATTATCATCCAGGATCATCCTGCGGATCAGGGCTTCCATGATAGTTTTATCCGGATCACTGAATTCCTCAATATAATTTACCCCTTGTATCCGTTTGCTGGCCGACCGGTTCCCGAGCAGTGACAGCATGGCGGTTTGCCGCATGTCATTGGATTGTGCAACCAGGGCCCTAATGGTGGTGCCCGTACGTTGTTGCTGCTCGTATTTACCCAGGAAGAAGGCGCCTATCAGTAAAGCAACCCCTGCCGCTACTTTTAAAAGCGCTGTAGCCCGGATGGGGGTGGATTGGATTCGTAAAGGGATGACTTTTTTTGACGATGCCATTTCCCGTTCCAGCAAAGCGTAAAAGTTGCTTCTCAGGCGTTCGCCCGGAACTTCTTTTTCCTCCTCGTCAAACGCCTTCAGGAGCGTTCGCAATTGGTCCCATTCCCGCCGGCAGTCACTGCAGCTGTCCAGATGTAATGCCACCGCTTTTTGCCGGGATTTTTCCAGGACCCCGTCTATATATTCGGGCAGCAAGTTTCTAACGTGTTTATCTTCCATGTTTACACATTTTCAAAATAGAGTATCTTCAGTTTTTGAAGGGCCCGGCTGACTTTTGTTTTGATGGCCCCGGTGGTCGACCCCATGATCTCTGCCAGTTCCCGGTATTTTATATCCTGCAGCCTGTTCAGGATCAGCAATTCCCTGTCAGCGGGGTTCAGCCTGCTCAGGGCCAGCTGCAATTGTGAATTTTCTTCTGCCCTGCTGTCTTCATCCGCCTGTAGCGAGTTCCCAACCTGGTCCATGCCTATAGGATGTGGACCCCGGTTCTTGTAATGGGATGCCAGGTTATTCCGGGCAATGGTGAACAGCCAGGAAATAAATTTCCCATTGTTATAGGATTCCCTGTATTTCAGAATCTTATAAAACACATCCTGCGTAATATCCTCGCTCAATTCGGGGTCCCCGGACATTTTACACAAAAAATTATACACATGCTTATGGTGTCTCTCGAAGAGAAATTTTAGCGCTTCCAGGTTTCCGGAAGCCACCCTTGCCATTAATTCCTCGTCGGTCAGATCTTTCAAGAAATTGCGTATTCGTTTGTGTTCATTAGTATATAGTCTGAAAAATACAAAAGGTTACAGCAGGGGGATAAAAAATCTGTCGCTGTGTGGAAAGGACAGGTCTAAAATGAAGTATACACGTGAGAAAACGGAGGGTACCGGATAGGGCCAAAGGCGCGGAATCCCCTAATGGCAGCCGCAGTCGTCCTGGCCGCAGCCGTGGGACTTGCCCCGTTTGGAGGCGAACAGTTTTCGGGGGAGGAAGAATTTTTTTGCGATATAGCCCACGGCAACTGCCAGTGTTATATAAACCAAAATGCTCTGAAAGGTTATCATTCTTTTACTTACTTAATTAGATCGCGCCCTACTTTAATAACTGGTAGGCGATCAATGCTACAATATACGCAAAAACGCTCATTAATACCAATTGGGCGACGGGCCATTTCCAACTGTTGGTTTCTTTTTTTACTACGGCCAGGGTGCTCATACATTGCATGGCAAAAGCATAGAACAGCAGCAGGGAAATTCCTGAGGCCAGGTTGAACAGCGGTTTTTTGGTCCGGGGGTTGACCTCGGCAGCCATCCTGTTCTTGATCGTATTTTCTTCATCGTTGCCTACACTATAAATAGTGGCCAGTGTCCCCACGAACACTTCCCGCGCCGCGAAGGAGGTCAGCACAGCGATCCCTATCTTCCAGTCATAGCCAAGGGGTTGCACAATGGGCTCGATGGCTTTTCCCATAAGGCCAATATAGGATTTTTCGAGCCTGTATCCTGCCACTTCCTGGTTTTCTGCCTTCTCTGTAAGTTCAGCCCGTTTGATCTCCAGCGAATCCTGTAGTGCGATTTGGGCCGGCCGGTCATCTGCAGGCATCGTATCCTGCAGGTGTTGCTCGTAGGCTTTCAGTTTGTACCCGATCGTATTTTGGTTGTATTCCGTAAACCCCTGCTCCCTGATCTTATTTTTAACAATGGTCTCCGCATTCCTGAAATCATCCGAATACCCATTCGTGCCGAGGAACCAGAGGATCACTGAAATGGCCAATATGATTTTCCCTGCCCCATAGACAAAACTTTTGGTCTTTTCTATTACGGTATACGCCACATTTTTGAACAGCGGCATTTTGTAATTGGGCATTTCCATCACAAAGAACGTCCGGCTCCGGATATTCAATATCCTGTTCAGGATCATGGCCGAAATAATAGCCGCCCCAAATCCAATGAGGTAGAGGAACATGAGTGTCAGGGCCTGGTAGCTCAGGCCCATAAAACGGCCTTCAGGGATTACGAGTGCAATGATAATAAGGTATACGGGGAGTCGGGCAGAGCAGGTTGTAAAAGGGGTTACCAGGATGGTGATCAGCCTTTCCTTCCAGTTTTCGATATTCCGGGTAGCCATCACCGCGGGAATGGCGCAGGCGGTGCCGGAGATCAGCGGCACCACACTCTTGCCACTGAGGCCAAAGGGGCGCATCAACCGGTCCATCAGGAATACCACACGGCTCATATACCCCGATTCTTCCAGGAGTGCTATGAAGAGGAACAAAAAGGCGATCTGGGGGATAAAAATGACAATACCCCCAATGCCAGCGAGGATGCCCTCGGCAATGAGGTTTGTAAATACGCCTTCTGGCAGTGTAGTTTTCACCCATTCACTGGCAATGGCAAATTGTTCATCGATAAAGTCCATGGGGTAGCTGCTCCAGTCATAGATCGCCTGGAAGATCGTGAGCAGGATGATCATGAAAATAACATAACCGAAAACCTTATGGGTAAGGATCTTGTCAAAGCTGGCCCGGAGGCCCTTGGCGGCATTTAGATCCACCTTATAGGTTTCCTTGAGGATGCCGTTGATGAACTGGTACCTCAGGATCGTTTCCTTTTGCTGCAGCCGCTTCAGCTCGGATTTGGATTTTGTAGCGAAGGAGCTGGTGTCTTTGACCGGCTTTTTCTCGATCGGCATAAAATTGACATCCTGGGTTATCACCAGCCAGAGTTTATAGAGGTCTTCCTTCGGGAATGTTTTCCGTAGCCTGTCAAAATACGCCCGGTCTATAACGGTACTATCCACATTTTGAGCAACCGAAAGGTTTTTATAGTCGGCAATGAGTTCCTTCAGTTTCTCTATCCCGGTACCTTTCCGGGTGCTGATCAGGGCTATCCTGGTGTCGAGTTTTTCCTCAAGAAGTTCAATATCGAGGGAAATGCCTTTTCGGGGCATGCGGTCAGCCATGTTGATCACCAGGATGGCGGGGATCTTCAGGTCCTTTATCTGCGTGAACAACAGTAAATTGCGCTTTAAATTCTCCACATCACTTACCACCACGGCCACATCCGGAAAGTCCTTGTCGTTTTTGTTGAGCAGCAGCTCCACGACAACGCTTTCATCCAGGGAAGTGGTATTGAGGCTGTAGGTCCCGGGCAGGTCGAGGATATGGGCTTTTACACCGCGGGGGAGTTTACAGATCCCTTCTTTTTTTTCAACCGTGATGCCCGGGTAGTTGCCTACTTTCTGTTTGAGGCCGGTCAGTGCATTGAAAACGGAGGTCTTCCCTGTATTCGGATTACCAATGAGGGCTACATTGATGTTCTTGCTCATATCCGGGGATTAGCTTCAATAATGTCGAGCTCTATCAGGAGCGCAACGGCCCTTCGGATGGCGATATGTGAACCGTTAACATTGATGTAGATAGGATCAAAAAAGGGTGCTACCTGGATCATTTCTATCTGGTTGCCCGGCAAACAACCCAGTTCCAGCAATTTAATGGGGAGGATATCATCAGCAAACTCCCTGATAATCCCTTTTTCCCCTCGCTTCAAATCTGCAACCGTCGTACCCAATTTTTATTTAGATTGATTATAAGTAAGCACAAAAATAACAGAAAATTGCGGAATAGACGCGGAAAATAACCAAAAAGGCCGCCGGGTTGTACCTGTATGACACATGTGGGATTAATCCGGCGGGATAATCCAAAAGTAACGCCCGGGAAATTAGTCCTTATAGGACTTTTTAAGTGTTTCAATATCCTCCAGCAGATCGTCGATAGCTTCCGGATCTGTGCCATCGTAGGTGCCCCGGATCCTTTTTTCTTTGTCCACCAGGATAAAATTTTCGGTATGGATCATATCATAAGGACCGCCGTCACCATCGTCTTTTACGGCCAGGTATGATTTACGGGCCAGGTCATAGATCTGCTTTTTATCCCCGGTAACCAGGTTCCATTTGGAATCGACCACCCCTTTTTCGCGGGCATATTTTTTAAGTTGGGCAACGGAGTCTATCTCGGGCGTCACGGTATGGGAGAGCAACAGGACATCCGGGTCGTCCAGGTAGCGCGACTGTATGCCGGCCAAGTTCTTGGTCATGATGGGGCAGATGGAAGGGCAGGTGGTAAAGAAGAAGTCGGCTACGTAGATCTTATCCTTGTAATCATCCTGGGTAATGTGTTTGCCGTTCTGGTTGGTAAGTGAAAAGTTGGCGATGGTATGGTATTTCTTTACATACTGAATGGAATCGTCCACCAGTTCCGGGTTAAAATCCGCCGGTTGGAATACGGGGAGGACGGTTTTGGGTTTCAGGGCATTGTAGAACAGTACGATGATCACGGCGGAAAGCCCCATTAATACGATCCCGAAAAGCTTGTATTTGGCAAAAAAGGAGCGCATAAATTTTTTTGACAAAGGTAATGCCTTACGGGGAGGCTTTCAAAAAGAAGCCGTGGTTCAGCTGCCAAAACTTTCATAAATATAGATGAGGCCCGGGGTTTCGCTTTTGTAAGACCCTGTAAAAGTGTACTTTTGTGCGTTCAAAAATTTAGAAAAGGCCAATGAGTCCCATACTGATCAAAACCATTCAATTTTTACTAAGTCTTTCGCTGCTGATCGTCCTGCATGAATTGGGGCATTTTATACCTGCCAAACTTTTCAAGACCCGCGTAGAAAAATTCTACCTGTTCTTTGACATCAAGTTTTCCCTGTTCAAGAAAAAGATAGGGGAGACGGTATATGGGATCGGGTGGCTGCCCTTGGGAGGCTATGTAAAGATCGCGGGGATGATCGATGAGAGCATGGATACGGAGCAGATGGCCGAGGAGCCCAAACCATGGGAATTCCGGAGTAAACCGGCCTGGCAGCGGTTGATCATCATGTTGGGCGGGGTAACAGTTAATTTTGTGCTGGCCGTGGTTATCTACATCGGGATGGCGTATTCGTACGGGGATGAGTTTATTCCCATGAACAGCCTGAAGGATGGGGTCTGGGTGATGGACAAGAATATAGGGGATAAGCTGGGTGTTGAGACCGGGGATCATATTATTGCTATAGATGGCGAGAAGGTACCTACTTTCAATACGTTGCTGGGCGATATTATCAATGGGAATACGATCACCATTACACGTGACGGTAATACGATAGAGAAAGAGATCCCGGTGGATTTTATTGCCACCCTGCTGGAGGACGAGGACCGCATCCGCTTCCTGAACCCCAGGATCCCCTTTGTGGTGGGGGAGGTATCCAGGGAATCGGCAAACATCAATTCCGGGTTGCAGGAAAAGGACGAGATAACGGCAATCGGCTCCTATCCGGTGCAGTATTTCGATGAGGCCAAACCCATCCTGGAGAATTACAAGGGACAGGAAGTGGAACTGAGAGTGAAACGTGCCGGGAACCAGGTGGTACAGATTCCTGTAATGATCAGCGATACGGCCACCATTGGGATCATCCCGGGCATCCCGACATACGAGGATATGGAGGCCCGGGGAATCCTGAAGCTGGAAACCAAAAAATATTCGTTCGTGGAATCCATCCCGGCGGGGATAGACCGGGGTGTTACCACCCTGGGCAGTTATGTAAAGCAGCTGAAGAAAATATTCAACCCTGAAACGGGAGCCTATAAGGGTGTCGGGGGGTTTGCGGCTATCGGGAATATGTTCCCCGATACCTGGAACTGGGCGGCATTCTGGTCCACCACCGCACTGATATCGATCATACTGGCCTTTATGAACATCCTGCCGATACCGGCATTGGACGGGGGACATGTAACCTTTTTGTTATATGAAATGGTCACGGGCCGCAAGCCGAGTGACAAATTTTTGGAGTATGCCCAGATGGTAGGGTTTTTCCTGTTGATCGGCTTGTTGTTGTTCGCAAATGGCAACGATATTTACAAATGGCTGGTGAAGTAGAAAAGCTGATTTTTTTATTTGGGGGATTTGAAAGAATCCGTTATATTTGCACCCTCTTACGCGGATATCACGGGTAAGAAAACCATTATTTTCCTCCTTAGCTCAGTTGGTTAGAGCATCTGACTGTTAATCAGAGGGTCCTTGGTTCGAGCCCAAGAGGAGGAGCGACAGCGACGACAAGCCACTAGAAATAGTGGCTTTTTTTTGTGAAAAAAACTTGGGCGAGAAGTTTATCCAGAGCGAAGGCGAAGGAAGCCCAAGAGGAGGAGCGACAGCGACGACAAGCCACTAGAAATAGTGGCTTTTTTTCGTGAGAAAACTTGGACGAGAAGTTTATCCAGAGCGAAGGCGAAGGAAGGCCAGGTGGCGCAGGTGTCTCACTTCGTTCGAAACGACAAGGGGGTCGAAATGACAAGTGGACAAAGTGGCGCAGGTTTCTCACTTCGTTCGAAATGACAATGGGGGTTCGAAATGACGAGCGAAGGGACCAGGCCAGGTGGCGGGTTTCTCACTTCGTTCGAAATGACAAGAAGGGGTTCGAAATGACGAAGGGGCCAGGTGGCGCAGGTTTCTCACTTCGTTCGAAATGACAAGAGGGGGTTCGAAATGACAAAGGGGCCAGGTGGCGCAGGTTTCTCACTTCGTTCGAAATGACAAGAGGGGGTTCGAAATGACAAGAGGGGGCCTTCGAAATGACAAAGGGGCCAGGTGGCGCAGGTTTCTCACTTCGTTCGAAATGACAAGAGGGGGTTCGAAATGACAAAGGGGCCAGCTGGCGCGGGGCCATTTTCAGGAAGGGGTTGGTCTGTTATGGGTTTCTCACTTCGTTCGAAATGACAACGAGGGGGTTCGAAATGACAGCGAGGGGGTCGGAATGACAAAGGAGGGTCGGAATGACACTGGGTGGTCCATAATGACACTTCCACAAGTTCCTGAATATTGTGATGGAATTTTAAATACTTTTATCCTATGAGAACGACCGCTTTAGTACTTCATTTGCTATTATTTTTTATAACATGCTACCAAGGGAATGCCCAGGAGGAATTTAAACTTTGGGAAGCGGGAAAAAGACCTTTTTATAAGGATAACGATCTTACAGAGTATGAAAAAGAGGTATGGGGTACAAAAGCAGTTGGAAACATTACAGAACCTACGCTGACCATCTACAAAGCGGAAGGGCAAAATACCGGGAAGGCGGTCGTCATAATTCCTGGCGGGGGATATGAATTGGTAGCAATGTACCATGAAGGCTATGAATTGGCAGAATTGCTTTCAAAAAATGGCATTACGGCGGCCGTTCTGAAATATAGAATACCGAATCCAATATCTTCCAACAAGCCACATCTGGTGCCATTGACTGATGGGCGAAAAGCACTGAAAATGATGCATGAAAAAGCGGAGGCCTACGGTATAAACAGTGATGAGATAGGCGTTATAGGCTTTTCTGCCGGCGGCCATTTGGCTGCAGTACTGGGGCTTTGGGTAAGTGACGAGCCGGATGAGAATCCAGACTTTACAGGCTTGATTTATGGGGTGACCAATTTAAGCGCGGGTAATAAGAACTGGTTGGAAAGCAATCTATACCACCGAAAACTTACTGAGGAGGAAATTGATAAAAATACATTATTGAATCTGGTTACTGAAGATACGCCTCAGGCGTTTTTGGTACATGCGATCGATGACGATTCCTGTAGCCTTGAAGAGTCCACCTTGTATATGCAAAAATTAGTGGAGCACCGGGTTTTGGTTGAAGCACATATTTTTCCCAAAGGAGGGCACGGTTTCGGAATCGGAAGAGCTGCCGATGGTACGAACCAATGGGTGCCCTTGTTCGTGAATTGGGTAAAGAACAGTCGGTATTGATCAATTTAATGTAAAGCAAGTATTCGGTATTCCACAATCCCCTGGCTTTTAAATTTTCCTTTTTGATAAGATCACTAAAAAATGCCTGCCGGTCGAATTCAACCAATACGTAACAAATAACTTAACGCTCCGATCGCAGACGAGCGCAATCAAGGGCGTGGGTTTCTCACTGCGTTCGAAATGACAGGGGGTGGTTCGAAATGACAAGGGGTGGTTCGAAATGACAAGGGGTGGTTCGAAATGACAAGGGATGGTTCGAAATGACAAGGGGTGGTTCGAAATGACAAGGGATGGTTCGAAATGACAAGAGGGGGTTCGAAATGACAAAGGGGCCAGCTGGCGCAGGTTTCTCACTTCGTTCGAAATGACAAATGGGGGTCGAAATGACCATGAGTGGTTCGGAATGACAAGGGGTGGTTCGAAATGACAACGAGGGGGTTCGAAATGACAATGAGGGGGTTATCGATATATTCTTACTCTCTACGGAGCAGGCTGTCTAGCGCTTTTTGATTATAATAGGTGCCGTTACGGACCACCGCGCTTATCCTACGCGTATTGGTGATATCCTTCAAGGGGTTGGCATCAAGCAATACAAGATCCGCAATCATATTTTTATCAATGGTGCCTATACTGTCCTGCACCATAAAATAGGTAGCGGGTAAGAGTGTTGCAGATTCAATTGCCTCCAACGGCAGCATACCGCCCTTGACCAACATTTCCAACTCTTTGTGAAGACTGTACCCAGGGGTAAGAAATCCGATTGGTGTATCAGTCCCGGCCAAAACCTTGATCCGGGATTCTTTCAGCTTTTTGACCATCATTAATACCCACTCCCCATGCGCAATGCTAAGTTCACTACTCTTTTTCCCTGCGGCTTCCTTGGCGGCTGCAAGCCATTTTTCCCTTACAGCCGCGGGCAGGGATTCGAAGGTCTTTTTCCAGTCCTCATTTTCATACAGTCTATTTATTCCCCCCTGGCCAGGGAAACCGTGGGTATCTGCCAGGTCCCGTTTTTTTCCAGGGCTTCCAATACCGCAGATGCCCTTTGTTCATCAAAGGTCTTAAATGCGTGCATGCGCTGTGCCGAATGGATATCGGATCGTAATACGCCACCGGACAGTTCTTTTCCTTCGGCCAGCATTTGTTTTCTTGCCTGTAAAAGGGAATCAAAATCGGATGAGCATGACATTTCAAGGTTTCGCAAATGTTCCATACTCCTGAGGCCGGCATCACTCGCTTCAATTGCATCAACGCTTAAGGGTACATGGCCGGTTACCGGCAGCTTATGTTTTCCTGCAGCGGCCATAATGGTCCTGAACAGGGCGGGACTCAACATTTCGTACGATTTTATAAAATCTACGCCGGCGGCAGCAAGAGAATCGACCATGGCTATGGCCTCCTCTTCAGAACTCAGACCCACCGAAATTTCAGGTCTCCCATGGCTTCCGTCATAGACGTTGGGATGGCCATCCAACAAAGGTCCGGCAATAAATAATCGGGGAGCGCTATCAGGTTCTTTCAGAGATTTTTCTTTCCAGGGCAATATTTTGTCGGGCATGCCTCCCGTATCGCGTATACTGGTAATGCCATTACCCAAAAAGAGCCGAAACATGGACTTCTCAAGACCTGGTGTAAACGTTACATGTACATGGGAATCCCACAGGCCCGGAATCAAATATTTTCCTTTTCCGTTTACAACCTTGCAGTTTGAAGGGCTTTTAATGGGCTCGTTGGAAATTGCTACGATTCTGTTCCCAGTAATAAGTACATTAAAGTTCTCTCTTTCGCCAGACTTTGCGTCGATGACGTTTACAGACTCGAATAGTATGGAAGGCGCTCCGTCCTTTTCTCCGGATGCAGCATCAAGACATCCTTCCAACAATATAACCAGGATTATGAAGATAAAATTGCGGGCACTTTTTAGTACTGACCTGGTGGTTGCGAACATATTTCTTAGTTAAAAACGGAATCGGAACTTTCAGTTGGCCCGACAAATTTTCTTAGGTAAACAACATTATCATCGTTTGATCTTCTCTTCTGCATTCGATCCAATGCATCTTCCCCGAATTGACTCTTGTGGCAGGCGAGGGCATTTATAAAGGCATCCTTGTTTTTCTCAGAGTACGTAACTTTCGTTGTTAAATAGCCAATATCCTGGCCCGCAAGTATTTTTTGCTCTGGATCTTCCATAAGATTTGACGGTCTGCCCACATATAGCAGGTTTATGGGCTTTTCCCACATTTTACTCAAATATGCCTGTGTTACACTGGCACCGACCAATCGATGATCCATATGGTTCGACCAACCATCGGGACCAAAGGTTACAATGGCATCGGGTTGAACTCTTTCAATAATATCATATATATCTTTCATCAACGACCGAATATGTGGCATATGGCCGTCGTAACCTTCGGAAGATTTAAGTTGATCCTGGTATTTTAAATGGATAAGCTCCACACCCAGTTGATCTGCCGAACATTGCATCTCTTCCCTTCGTAATGCAGCCAGGTCATCCCCCGCTACATGTTCCGTGCGATCATTCGTTCCAAAGCGACCGTCTGTCGCAACTACCAAATAGACGTTGACACCTTCTTCTACATATTTATTGAGAATGGCACCCAGGGTAATTTCGTCATCCGGATGCGCAAAGACCGCCAATAAGGTTTTGTCCTTATTCGAATCCTGCGCAATTACCGGATGCTGTATAAAAAGAATGGCAATTTGAATTAGCACCATCAACGATGTGAATTTCATACCATATTTTCCTGGTCTTGTGAGAGGTTTTGTGTTTTTCATATCTGCTGTTGTTCAGGTTAAACTTGTTTTTATGATGGAATTTAATTTTTTGGTGCTCTTTAAACCTAAAACATAGGATTAAAGAGCTTCCAGGAAACCTTGAGTACTCTTATTTTATCTGGCAAGTTATCTAATTAAATTGATATCATTTGGTTTTTACACCAGACCGCAATAGTATTGGTAATTACTCAGGGTGCCAGGTTCATAAGTGTATTGCCTGCAACAAACTATTCTTCAAGGCCTCGCCGGCTTTTTTGCACAACCACAGGCCGATGCCAGTTGCAATCAATCCCGAAGGCAGGATGTTATCCACTTAAAAAGTATAACCGATTAACAACAAATATATGTTTATCAGCAGTTAAAATGGTTCATTTTGCTTGTGCGGGCGTGTATCCAGTGTAACCCGTACCCATGGCGCAGGATTGGCCGAAAACCTGTTTTGGCATTGCCGTAAAACTTCTCATACCTGATGATCACCTTGCAATTAACCTACAATTTCAGAAGTGGTAAATCCACCTGCGCTATTCCGATGTAAGTAACAAAAGGCGAAACATGGAGCAATCCGGGTTTGGTATTGACATGCACTCAACAAAAATTTTGTTGGACCCTATTACAAACCAAACGGCGCCCGCTGATGTACAGTTGGAAGTATTCGAATCCGGATTGATATGAAGATGGTATCTTAACATTAATGCAAGCTTTGCATAAAAAAAATTAGCATAAATGAAGGGTTTTTGTATTTTTATTGAATATGATCTATAAAAAGGGTTCTTTTTTATGTAGCAATATCATTTATTTAAGAATATCAACAATGACAACTACGATGGATAAATGACACTTTAGAATAGTTATGCTCCATTGCTTGGAACCGCTGTAACAACCTAACTAACCAAACTACTGAATGATGATTAAAAAACCACTTTTGTGTTTAATTCTTGTTTTTCTGGTGCAGGCTGCTTTTGCCCAGGAGAAGACCGTGACCGGCACGGTAACCTCGGCTGCTGATGGCAACCCGTTGCCCGGGGTGAGTATTGTGGCTAAAGGGACCCTGAATGGCACCCAAACCGATTTTGACGGCAATTACGCTATAACTGTTGATGAAGCGGCCACTTTGGTCTTTAGTTATATCGGTTTTAAAACGACCGAAATTCCTGCTGCGGGTCAGGTAACGATCGATGTCGCATTGGAAGAAGATGTCGCCCTGCTGGATGAAGTGGTCCTGGTGGGTTACGGCACCCTGGCCAGAAAGGCAGTAACAAGTTCTGTTGCCAGTGTCAATGCTGAGGATTTCAATAAAGGGAATATAAATACTCCCCAGCAACTCCTGCAGGGCAAGGTGTCGGGGCTGAATATTTCGCGGCCGGGGGGTGATCCTAACGGAGAATTTTCAATACGCCTGCGGGGTATTTCCACCCTGGGCGCCAATACAACCCCCTTGGTCGTAATCGATGGGCTGGTAGGGGGTTCATTGCAAAGTGTGGATCCCAATGATATTGCAAGCATCGATGTACTAAAAGATGGGGGTGCAGCTGCGATTTACGGTACGCGAGGTTCTTCGGGTGTTATTTTGATAACAACGAAAAAGGGTAAAGCCAATTTTTCGGAACTCAATTATACCGGCTACGCCAGCGTAGAAAGCCAGGCGCGCAGAACCGAAGTGGCCGATGCGGCACAGTTTTCCGCTTTGCCGAATGTAACATCCAGCAACATACTGGGCGCTGATACCGACTGGCTGGAAGAAATCAGCCAGACTGCATTAGGCCATGTCCATAGTCTTTCGGCCTCGGGCGGAACTAATAAAGCCACGTATCGTGCCTCCCTCAATTACAGGGATATGCAGGGTGTCCAGAAAAATACGGGTTTCGATCAGATCAATGGTCGTATTACTGTGGATCAAAGAGCCATCAACGACCGTTTAAGGATCAATGCGGTTGTATCGGCTACCAAAAGAGAGGAAAACAGGGGTTTTGACGATGCCTTTCGATACGCTACCATATATAATCCAACGGCACCGATCAGGAATCCTGATGGAACCTTCTTCGAAACGGGGGGTTTTGATACGTTCAACCCTGTTTCCATTATAGAGAGTAACTCCAATAACAGGGACCGGGAAAATATTACGGCTGGTGTAAACCTTGATTTTGAATTGATCACGGGCCTTACCATCGGAGGCTATTACGGGATGCAGATAGATAACTCACTGATAAACGAAAAATATGGTAAAAGCGCCTTGTGGAGGGGCCAGGCAAGAAATGGCCTCCTTAGGCGAAACGTACAAAAGGATCTATCCCAGCAAACAGACTTTACCATCAATTATTCCACCGATATTGACAAACTTAACATCAACCTGCTGGCGGGCACTTCGTATCAGCAATTTGAAGCTGAGGGTACCCAGATCGTCGCCGGTGACTTTGTTTCGGATGCTATCCTGGATAACCTGGCGCTCTCCGGGGATGTGCGGAATGGACTGGCTTCATTGGCATCTTTTAAGAGAAAATCCAAATTGCTGGCCTTTTTTGCGAGGGTCAATCTAGGGTATGCAGATACGTATTTCCTGTCCGCAGCCTTGCGTCCTGAAGGGCACGACAGATTTGGTTCCAATAACAGGTGGGGAACTTTTGGGTCTGTAAGTGCGGGGATCAACCTGACCAACATATTTGAAAATAACTTAGGGCCTTTCAACTATTTGAAATTCAGAGCCAGTTGGGGCCTCACAGGAAATATACCGGCGCTCGATCTGATCGCGCCTGCTCAGGCCACTGTAGGGGCCAGTGGGAATGCCTTCAACAACGGTGCGTTTGTTTCCGCATATGCACCGGCCAGTAATCCGAACCCTGACCTGAAATGGGAAGAAAAAACGGAATGGAACTTTGGTTTTGATTTTGCACTCTTTACCAGCAGACTTTCCGGTAGTATGGATTACTATACCCGTACGACTTCAGATTTGTTGCGGTACCAGTCGGTTCCGGTGCCTCCCAATCTTTTCGGGACCACATTGCTGAATGTTGGTGAAATTGAGAATTCGGGCTTTGAACTGGCCCTGGAATATAAAGCGGTTTTCAGCAGTGATTTTTCATGGACCCCCGGGATTAACCTGGCGACCTTTAAAAACCGCCTGAAGGCATTGGACAGGGATGAACAACAACGGATAGGTTCTTTGGGTTCTCCTGGTCTCGGGGCAGCGACGCCCATACTTGTTGAGCCTGGCAGACGGCTCGGGGATATTTATGTTCCCCTTTTTAATGGAATCAATGCCGATGGTACGTGGAATGTTTCTACAGATGTAAATGACTTCGTAGTGGTTGGCAACGGTTTACCGGATTTTTCCTTGAATATTGTAAATACATTCAATTATAAGAATTGGGACCTGAACTTCTTATTAAGGGGAATGTTCGGGCATAGTCTGGTTAATGCTACCAGGGCCTTTTATGAACAACCCAATGTTGCTCCTACATATAATGTTTTGGCCTCCAGTAACAGGCCGGAACTACAGGGCCTGACGGTTAATGAATCCAGGTTAAGCAGTCTGTATGTAGAAAAAGCAGATTATATGACCCTGGATAATGTGACCTTGGGATATAACCTTCCCGGGCTTTCTGAAGAAAACGGAATCAAATCGGTCCGACTTTATGCATCTGGCCAGAACTTATTTACCATTACCGGTTATGAGGGTGTAGATCCTGAAGTTCGTTATAGTGATGTTGGCCAGGCCGACAATGGGGGCTTCCTGACACAAACACCCGATGCGTTGGCACCTGGTATTGATCGCAGGGCTACCTGGTTTACTACACGTACGTTTACTATTGGTTTAAATGTTGGTTTCTAAAAAAAAAGATATGTTCAAAAAAGAGAGTTACTATAAATTTTTCATCGGCCTGTTTGCAATTGTGATACTCACGGGCTGTGATCTCGAGGAGGATATTTATACCGAGGTCATTAGTTCAGAGTTTGGCAAAACCGAAGAAGAGGTCACCGCACTGGTTGGTGCCGCGTATTCCAGCTATAGTGGCTGGATAGGAGGTCCGTGGGTTACCAGCCTGGTTTCTTCCGATGAAGGTATTGTTCCAACCAGGGGTACCGATTGGGCTGAAAATGGCCAGTGGGCCAGAATGCATGAACATGACTTCAACGCAGACGATTTTTATGCGGACTTTAGTTGGAACCCGCTCTATAGCGGGATCAATAATGCCAACCGAATCATTTTTCAATTAGAGCAGACCGGCACGGATGCGGCCCTGCAGACGATTAATGAACTAAGGGTTTTACGCGCCATTAACTATTACCATTTAATGGATATATACGGGAATGTTCCCTTGGTCACCTCCTTCGCGGATGCCGAAGAAAATCCTGCAAATAATTCACGGGCAGAGATCTATGCATTTGTAACCAGCGAGGTAGAAGCCGTAATCAATGATTTGCCAACGGATGTCGCATCCACCTACGGTAAAATTAACAAGTGGGTGGCCCATGCGCTTTTAGCTAAAGTATATTTGAATGCCGAGGTTTATGTAGGCTCCCCGGAATGGGAAAAAGTCATTGTAAATGTCGATGCGATCATCGACTCCGGCAACTACAATCTGACTCCTGATTTTTTCGACAACTTCAGTATTTCCAATGAAACCTCTCCCGAGAATATTTTCGTATTTGTTTATGATCGTATTTTCTCAGGAGGCATGAGCGTGGCCGTCCGGACCTTGCATTATGAAAGCCAAAAGACCTATAATTTTACCGCACAACCTTGGAATGGTTATTCATCCCTCGAAGATTTTTACAATAAATTTGATGATGACGACGTGCGGAAACAGAGTTTTGTTGTGGGCCCGCAATATGATTCTTCCGGAAATCCTTTAATGGATGCCAGTGCAGAACCATCGGACCCGAACGGTCAGCCCGTTGAGTTCACCCCATCTATTACCGGCCTGCGCGATGCACTACGGCAGGAGGGAACCCGTATAGGAAAATTCGAATTTGAACTCGGCGGTGACCCGGCCAATATGAGTAATGACTTCCCCTTGTTCCGATATGGTGATATCTTACTGACCAAAGCAGAGGCTGAATTGCGTCTGGGAAATACTTCAGAAGCGCTGGTCCTTGTCAATATAATCCGGGAAAGAGCCGGGGTGCCGCCACTGGCTGCCCTGACCCTGGAAGACATGCTGGATGAGCGGGGCCGGGAAACAGCATTTGAAGGCTATCGGAGACAGGATCAGATTCGATTCGGGACGTTTAACGATGCCTGGCAGTTCAAACCTGCAGATCCAAGCGACCACGTAAATATTTTTCCAATTGCGCGAACCCAGTTAGAAGCAAATCCAAACCTTACGCAAAACCCTGGGTATTAAGAGAAAGTTAGTTTAAGTTGAGTCTTGAAGCCAAGTAAATAGCACTATTTACCTGGCTTTTTGCAAATTGGTATCTTTGAATGAATTATGAAGAAATTGAGAACTCAATTGTACGCAATCACACTTGTTGTAGTGTCCTGTGTTGCTGCCGGTTGTAAGGATAGTGTTACGTATTATAAACTGGTTGAACGGGAATTGGCCACAAACATCAGAAATGATACGCTGTTGCATGGTATACAATTCGGGATGAACAAACGGGAGTTTTTTGCACATTGCTGGGAGTTGAATAAAAAGGGGGTTTACAAGGAAGGAGCAGGGAATACTACGGTATTCTATGAGATGGAAAGGAATGACAAAAAATACAACGTCAATTTTTATCCTAATTTCTCTGACGGCAAAATTACAGAGTTGCCTGTTGAATATACGTATCCCGCCTTCGCACCCTGGAATCCAAAGTATTCCATTGACCTCCTGCACAAGGAAATTGTTGAACTGTACATTGAACAATACGGGAAAGATTATCTGGAAATCGTATCAAAAAAACCGGATCAGGATATTGCCTTCGTCTGGATAAATGGGAACAGGAGGATATCCGTCTATAAGAATGTGTCCCGGAACAGCGTGATCGCCCGGTATTTTGATCTGTCATCCGAGAAAACAAGGGAGGTTGCGCCGAATGATGCCGACCTTTGATGCTGCCACAGGAAGATGACAACCCGGGAACGGAGACCAATCTTAACGAAAAATGAGCTATGATTTCCCGTACTGTATGCGGTTCGCTGAAAAAGCCTATACAATTAATTACACTGCCGGTCGCGGGATGTATAGTGTTCCTGTTTTGCTGTTTGGCAGGCTGTGAAAAGCAGGAAAAGTTTCTGTTTACACCATTGGCCAATACTCAAACGCAGCTATATTTCCGCAACGATTTAAAGGAATCAGAAGACCTGAACATTGTTCAGTACCTGTATGCCCACAATGGAGGAGGGGTGGCAATCGGAGATATCAACAACGATGATCTGCCGGATATCTATTTGACTGCCAATCAATTACCCAACAAACTATACCTGAACAAGGGCAATTTTGTCTTTGAAGATATTACAGAATCTGCAGGCATTGCAGGCCCATCCGGCTATAAAAGCTGGGTCACGGGAGTTACCATGGCCGATGTGAACAACGATGGCAATCTGGATGTGTACCTCAGCGTTGTGGGTGACTATAAGCAGTTCCAGGGCCACAACCAGCTATTTATAAATAATGGCAACCTGACCTTTACCGAGGCTTCCCGGGATTATGGGCTTGATGTGGTGGGCTTCTGCCAGCAGGCCTATTTTTTCGACTACGACCTGGACGGTGATCTCGATCTGTATCAACTCCGGCACGCCGTTCATAAACCGGAAGTTTATACCGATACCGCCAACAGGAAAATACGGGATACGCTTTCCGGGGACCTGCTGTTGAATAATGACAACAATTGGTTCAAAGATGTAAGTGAGATGTCGGGCATTTATGGGGGCTCAGCAGGATATGGTTTATCGGCTGCAGTAGCTGATCTGGATGACAATGGTTGTCCTGATATCTATATATCGAATGACTTCCATGAAAATGATTTTCTCTATTTCAATAATTGTGACGGGACTTTTTCGGAACGCGGGACGGAGGCAATGGGACATACCAGTAGATTTTCGATGGGCAGCGATATTGCCGATTTGAACAATGATGCCCTACCCGATATTTTTACTGCTGATATGAGACCCTTCGATGAGGCCATAAGAAAAAAATCTGCTGCCGAGTCACCCCCGGACATATACGATTTCCGCTTAGGCTTTGGGTACCAGGATCAGTACACAAGGAACATGCTTCAATTAAACAGGGGACAGCTTTTTGGACAGGGTGTGCAATTCAGCGAGGTGGGTCAACAGGCAGGGATGCAGGCGACAGACTGGAGTTGGGCCCCCCTGATCGCCGATCTGAATAACGACGGACAGAAAGACCTTTTCATTACGAATGGGATTCGGCATCGCCCCAACGACCTTGATTACATAAACTTTGCCTATAACGAACATGCTAAGTCCTTATCCGATCTGGAACTCGCCGATATCATGCCGGATGGAACCGCGCACAACATTGCTTTTATGAATAAGGGCGGGCTTGAGTTTGAAGATGTATCCGAAAAGTGGGGGCTTGATCTTAAGGGGTATTCCATGGGTGCCTCCTACGGGGACCTTGACAATGATGGAGACCTGGACCTGGTAGTCAATAATCTGAATGAAGAAGCCACCATCTACCGGAATAATGCCCGGGAAATCTATCACAATAATTATCTGCGCGTCAAATTGAAGGGTCCCGATAAAAACAGCTTGGGAATAGGTGCCAAAGTCCTGGTCATTACAGACAATATGGAACAAACTCTTGAAGTAAATCCTACCCGTGGCTGGCTTTCATCGGTCGATATTCCGCTGCATTTTGGTTTGGGGAAAAACAATAAGATTACCACCGTTCATGTAACGTGGCCGGATGGAAACACCCAGATCATACATGATGTCGCTGTAAATACAACATTGGTCCTACATCATGACAAGTCGATGAATACAGCTAAAGTTCAACCTGAAATACATAAAATATTTTCCAAAATCGATATAGCGGATTTAGACTTTATACATCGTGAAAATAAATACAATGATTTTCAGACCGATCGTTTGTTGCTTCGCAAACTCTCCACGGAGGGACCCAAAATAACCCTGGGAGATGTAAATGGGGATGGACTGGACGATTTTTATATCGGTGGGGCTGCCTTTCAAGCGGGCGCACTTTACATACAGACTTTAAAAGGTAGTTTTAAGAAGTTGGAATCAAAACCCTTTTTATCTGATAGCGAATTCGAGGATACCGATGCGGTATTCTTTGATTTGGATGCCGATGGCGACCAGGATCTATATGTGGTGAGTGGGGGCGGGGAACCGGGAATGGGCTCCAGGTTTAGAGATAGAATCTATACAAATGATGGAAATGGCCATTTCGACGCATTCAAAACGGAAACCAATGTACTAACCAATGGCTCAACAGTAGTGGCAAACGACTTTGATGGTGACGGACATATCGATATTTTCGTAGGGGCACGGTCGGTGGTGGGTCGGTATGGCGTTACGCCCGGAAGTACTATTTTATGGAATCATGGGAATGGTAAATTGTTAGCTGATCGTACTGTTGATGCTCTCCTGGACTTAGGAATGGTTACCGATGCCGTTTTTATTGATGATTCCAAAGAATTGTTCGTCGTAGGGGAGTGGATGCCCATTACGATTATTAGGTTTACCGAGAGGGATTTATCGCTACGACAGGTTGCGAATTCATCGGGTTGGTGGAATACCATTCACGCCGATGATATGGATGGCGATGGGGACCAGGATCTTATGGTCGGAAACCAGGGAACCAATTCGGGATTTAAACCAACACCTGAAAGCCCGCTAGGGCTGTACGTCAAAGACTTTGATGGAAACGGAAGCACCGACCCCATTTTTACCTATTGGAAACAAGGGAAAGAATATATCTATCAAGACTTGGATGAACTCAAGGGACAAGTGGTCTCCATTCGGAAACAATTTCGGAATTATGACGATTTCGCAACAAAAACGGTGGACCAGGTACTACCTGCATCCATGAGAGAAGGTATGGATCATAGAAAAGCGGAAACACTCGAATCGACATATCTGGAAAACCAGGGCAATGGTCAGTTTACCATGCTTCCACTTCCGAAGGAAGCGCAGTGGTCTGCTATTTTCGGGTTCGAAACCGCCGATTTTGACGGGGATAGTTTCAAGGACATGGTAACCGTGGGCAACTTCTATGCCCATCCACCCAGCATCGGCAGGGCAGATGCTTCCTATGGTAATTTTTTGAAAGGTGCCGGAACTGGGAAATTTTATGCCAGGGAACCAAGATATACTGGTTGGGCCGTTAGGGGAGATGCCCGTGATGTGAAATTAATAGAGCAAAAAACCGGGCACACATTGCTTCTTGTCAGCAGAAACAATGATGCCCCGGTTATCTTTGTTAATTCAAAAGAATAACAGGTGGCCTGTTATCAGTCAAAAACAGTATCGGAATCCGTTTGTGGCGCTTCAAATTTCCTCAGGTAAACGAACATGCCATTCTTATCCCGCCATTTCCTGAGGTCTTCTTTGGTCATTTTCGGATCTATCTGGCTGTAATGGCACTTAAATGAATTATAGGCCTTTTCAAAGTCTTCCTCTGTATAGGAAACCTTGGTCCGTAGATATTTACCCGCCTGTCCACGAAGTATGCTGCTTTCCGAATCCTCTATAAGATCGGTGGGTGTGCCATAGTAGAACAGGGACTTTGGGTTTTCTCCCCAATCTTTGGCCAGGAATACCTGGGTAACAGATGCCCCCACCAATCTATGGTCCATATGCGTGGATCCCCCGTCCGGACCCCATGTAATCATTACATCAGGTTGTACCTTTTCAACGATGCCATAAAGTTCCTGAATCATTTTTCTCGCATGGGGAACGTGGCCGTCATAACCCTCTCCGGCCCTTAATTGGTCATGATAATCCAAATGGTGCAGTTGAACACCCAGTTTTTCAGCGGCGCATTTCATCTCTTCCTTCCGGGTAGCCACAAGGGTTTCCCCTGCTACATGATCATGATGATCATTGGTGCCATACCTGCCATCGGTAACGATCACCAGGTGCACTGTTGCCCCTTCCCGAATATATTTGGCCAGGATAGGGGCTACCGTTCCTTCATCATCCGGATGTGCAAAAGCCGCCATGATCACTTTGCCTTCATAAGGCTTTTGGCTCCTTACTTCGGTGGTTTGAAAAAAGAACAGTACCGAAACGGTCAATAATAGAATAGGATGGAAATCGGATAAAAAAGAATAATTGAAAATTTTCATAATTGTTTTCTTTAAATTTAACAACATTATGACCAAAAACTATATGCTTGTCAGGTCGCCTTTAAAGATAACTAATGGCGCATAAACCAGAACTACAAACCTATGCAAACCTTTGCACCTTGGTTTTCAATTTGTCACGGCTAACCTATACATTTACCGATAAGTCCGTTGTTGACAGGTCCTGATTTACAAATACTACAATATGACAGGGCCGAAGGGAACGAATAGTTCTTAGTTTACAGCTGAAACGATTTGTTGAACGTAGCGACAGAAAAATGATTTTTGATGAGAAGGATACTGCGTATTTATTGTAAGGTGAAGCTTGGCCAAATACTGCTGGTCTTCCTGGGCTGTATGGCTTCCTGTAATACGGATAGCGAAGATCCTAAGAAGGATACACCCGTTTTTGAGTTGATAAACGCGCAGGCTGCGGGTATTGATTTCGAAAATCACCTTACATACACCGAAGAATTCAATGTGTATCTCTACAAGGGTTTTTACAATGGATCCGGGGTTGGACTTGGGGATCTCAACAGTGACGGATTACTGGATATTTTTTTTAGTGGCAATCAGGTGGATAATAAATGCTATCTGAACATGGGTGACTTTAAATTTATGGACGTGACGGCAATTGCTGGTGTGGCCAGCCCTGATGTATGGTCTACAGGGGTCAGTATTGTAGATGTTAATGGCGATGGTAAATTGGATGTATACGTATGTAAATCTGGTAATCCCGAGGGAGAAAATCGACATAACGAACTTTTCATCAATCAAGGCAATAATGCTGAAGGAATTCCGATTTTCAAAGAATTGGCCGAACAATATGGGATAGATGATATGGGCCTATCAGTGCATGCCACTTTTTTTGATATGGACAAAGATGGCGATTTGGATATGTACTTGTTAAACAATTCCATCTATCCTACCGAGATCGTGTTGGATTCAGGTAATGAACTCCGTCAGAAAAGGGATAAAGGGGAAAGCAACAAACTCTATCGGAATGAAGGTGCTTTTTTTACGGATGTCAGTGAAGCGGCGGGTATTTATGGAAGTGTAATAGGGTACGGTCTGGGCGTTTCAATTGGCGATGTAAATAGGGATACATGGCCGGATATATACGTGGCCAATGATTTTTTCGAAAGAGATTATCTCTATATAAACAATGGTGACGGTACGTTCACTGAACAGTTGGAAGAGATGATGCCTGAAATTAGTCAGGGTGCCATGGGTGTTGATATAGCAGATATGAACCATGATGGTTACCCTGATATTTATGTCACAGAAATGCTTCCAAAAGAGGATGCCCGAAGAAAGACTAAGGTAGTCTTCGATAGTTGGGATACCTATAAATTGAAAGAAAACAAAGGGTATCACAGACAGTTTCCCCGTAATTCCTTTCAATGGAATCGGGGTGGATCTTCAGGATCGGATAAAATAGCCTTTAGCGAGATTTCAAGGTTAGCGGGCATGGATGCAACCGATTGGAGTTGGGGGGTATTGATGGCCGATTTTGATAATAACGGCCATAATGAAATATTTGTTACCAACGGTATTTTCAAGGACCTTACCGATGGGGATTATATAAACTTCTACTCCAATAGTGAAATGATCAAACAATCTTTTCGTGAGAGCGGTACTGTCATTACGAAACTTATCGATCTAATGCCATCTGTGCCTATTTCCAATCATATGTATACCTTACATCAAGATATGGATTATCGCGAAACTGCCATGGAGTGGGGCATGGACCAACCTGGCTTTTCTACGGGTTCGGCTTTTGGAGACCTGGACAATGATGGAGACCTCGACCTGGTTGTAACCAATATCAATATGCCCCCTTTTTTATATAAGAACAATACTCCAGGCAGTAACAATCATTTTTTGAATGTATCACTAACTGCTAATACGTTGAATACCCATGCAATAGGCAGCCAGGTTACCGTGTGGGTAGATGGGCAACTGTACTTCCAGGAATTGTATCCTATTCGTGGATCCATGTCAACCGTCGACAATCGCCTCAATTTCGGTCTTGGCAATAAAGACCATATCGACTCGCTTCGTATAGATTGGCCGAATGGGCATGTTGAGACAACCTATAACCCGAAGGTGAATGAATTTATACATTTTAAGCAACCCGAGGGTACGGAATCAACAAAATTGCCCAAGGCCAACGTCAGTACCAGGAGGCGATTCAAGGATGTTACGCACCAAATCAATATCCCGTATACACATAAGGAGAATAACTTCGTCGATTTCAATAACGATAAGCTTTTATACCACATGATATCCAATGAAGGACCAAAACTGGCAGTTTCAGATGTAAACAATGATGGATATGAAGATTTTTATGTGGGTGGGGCCAAAGGTTTCCCCGGGGTGCTTTATCTGGGTGACAGTCTGGGACGGTTTATCGCTTCGAAAAACCCTGTTTTCGATAATGACAGGGAATCGGAAGATACCGATGCCCTTTTTGTGGATTTAGACAACGATGGAGACAAGGATTTGTTGGTTGCCAGTGGCGGATATGAATTTTCCAGGCAATCTTTAGCCCTGGCCGATAGGATGTACCTGAATGACGGGAAAGGAAATTTTGCAAGATCTGCTACTTTTCCTTCCAAATTGGGCAGTACCTCGTGTTATGCCATCAGCGATTATGACAATGATGGCGATATGGACGTTTTTGTTGGGGGTCGGGTAGTGCCATTGGCCTATGGAATACCAGCCAACAGCTACCTGTTACAAAATGACGGAACCGGCAAATTCGATGATATTACGATAGACAAGGCACCCGCGTTAGTAGAACCAGGGATGGTTACCGATGCAAATTGGTTTGATTATGATCAGGATGGCGATGACGATTTGTTCATCTGTGGCGAATGGATGCCGATTAGAGGGTTCAAAAATGAGAAGGGTAAATTAGTTGAAATTACCGAAGCTGCTGGTTTGAGGAATACGAATGGTTTTTGGAATACCCTGGCGTTGGAAGATATTGATGGCGATGGAGATATGGATATGGTAGCCGGCAACTTAGGGTTGAATACCGGTTTTAGGGCTTCGGTTGAGAAGCCCGCCTCAATGTTGGTTAATGATTTTGATCAAAACGGCAAGATAGATCATGTCATTTCTATTTTTAACGGTAGCGCGTCATATCCCATCGCAACGAAAACAGAGATCACGGCACAAATGCCCTATTTACTTAAAAAGTATCTTAAATATGATGATTATAAAGAGCAGACCGTGACAGACATTTTTACAGCGGAGCAGTTGGTGGGTTCATTGAATTTAAAGGTATTCGAAACGGCTTCCATAGCGCTCTTCAATGAAAATGGTATTTTTAAGGTGAAGCGATTGCCCACGGAATCCCAAATTGCGCCTACTTACAGCGTCCTGATACAGGATTTTGACAAAGATGGAACCAGGGAAATTATGATGGGGGGAAATCAGTATAAGGCTAAACCCCAGGTTGGTATCTACGCAAGTTCGTATGGCACCTTCATGGAGGTAGGGCATGACGGCAACATTAACATAGTGGACAACTCTGACTCGGGGTTTTTTGTACAAGGCCAAATCCGGGATCTGAAAACCATCCGCATTGCCGGTGAACACTATATTTTGGTGGCCAGGAATGACGATACCATAAAAATCTTTAAACAAATAGAATAGCCCCGAACTACTAGATATATCCAGCCATGCCAAAAATGAAGTGTTTCACATGTTTTTTAGGAATCCTGTTGGTTTTAGCGTGTTCCGAAAAGAATGAGGATGTGGCTATGCCGTTGTTCGAGTTGCTAAATGCAGAGCGTACGCATATCGATTTTGAGAATACCCTGAGCTATACCAACGATTTTAATATTTATAAATACAGAAACTACTATAATGGTGGTGGGGTTGGTCTTGGCGATGTAAATAACGACGGACTTCTGGATATTTATTTTACGGGCAACCTGGTTTCCAATAGGTTATACCTGAATAAGGGAGATTTCACCTTTGAAGATGTCACCGAAAAAGCGATGGTTGGCGGAAACAAAGCCTGGTCTACGGGGGTTGCCATGGTGGATATAAATGCCGATGGCTGGCTCGATATCTACGTCTGTAATTCGGGCGATGTTGCCGGGGATAATAAGCAGAATGAATTTTTTATAAATAACCAGGATGGCACTTTTTCCGAGCGGGCCGAAGAATTGGGTGTTGCCGATATAGGGTACTCGACACAAGCGGCCTTCTTTGATTACGACAAAGATGGTGATCTTGATATTTACCTTCTCAATAATTCCTACCGCTCCATAGGCAGTTTTAATCTCAGGGAAAATGAGCGACCCATCAGGGATGTTCTTGGGGGTGACAAATTAATGCGCAACAATGATGGCATTTTCGAAGATGTGAGCGAAGAAGCTGGTATCTATGGGAGTGTTATAGGGTTTGGTCTCGGGGTTTCAGTCAGTGATCTCGATAAGGATGGATGGCCGGACCTGTACATATCCAACGATTTTTTTGAAAGGGATTATATCTATATGAACAATGGCGACGGAACTTTTCGCGAAGCGTTGGAAAAGCAGATGCGGTCGATAAGTGCAGCATCAATGGGTTCTGATATTGCCGATATTACCGGAGACGGTTTTCCTGAAATATTTGTTACAGAAATGCTTCCGGAAGGGGAAGAACGGTTTAAGACAACTATGACCTTTGAAGACTGGAATAAATACAATTACAATCTGAAAAACGGGTATTATCACCAATTTACCCGTAACATGCTGCATCGGCACAATGGGATAGATTCACTACAGGGCATCACATTTAGCGAAATAGGCCGGTTGTCGGGCGTTGAGGCAACCGATTGGAGCTGGAGTGCCTTAATCATGGACCTGGATAATGATGGTTTTAAAGATTTGTATGTAGCCAACGGTCTTGCCCAGGACATTTTGAACCAGGATTATATAAATTATGTAGCCAATGAAGAAGTCGCCCGTATGATCATCAAAGAAGACGGTGTAGACTACAGGCAATTGATCGAGATGATTCCGGTAAACCGTATTCCGAACTATGCATATTCCGGCGAAAAAGAACTGGGTTTCAAAAACAAAACGGATGTATGGGGGCTTAACGAGCCCAGCCATTCCAATGGGGCAGCTTATGGCGACCTTGATAATGATGGCGACCTGGACCTGGTAGTGAACAATGCAAGTATGCCTCCGTTCATATACCGTAACCTTTCTGAGAAGGTGCATGGTAACAATCATTTTCTTAAAATAGCTATGCAGGGTAATGGAAAGAACAACCTTGGTGTGGGTTCTAAGGTTACGATTAAAAATAATGGGAGGACATATTACCAGGAGCAATCTCCAAATCGAGGCTTTCAATCATCGGTCGATCCCCGGTTGAACTTTGGATTAGGGGACGTAGAAGTAATTGATACCTTACTGGTGGAATGGCCATATGGTAAGCAGACACTTATGACCAATGTACATACCAACCAAACCCTGGTTCTGGAGGAAGCAGATGCCGTTGCCGTACCCATGGGCCGAAGCATAAGGGAAAAGATAGACGACAGGACCTTCAGGGATGTTTCCGGGGAAGTATCACCTGATTTTAAGCATAAGGAAAATATATTTTCTGATTTTGATCGTGATCGCCTGTTGTATCAAATGAGATCTACGGAAGGGCCTAAAATGTCAGTAGCCGATGTGGATGGAAACGGCACCGATGATTTTTATATTGGAGGGGCCAAGGATATGCCAGGCAAACTTTTTTTACAGTCACCTGAAGGAAAATATGTGGAGAGCAACAAGGAACTTTTTGAAAAAGATGCCGGAAGCGAGGATACAGATTGTTTGTTCGTCGATGTGGATGGTGATGGCGACCAGGATCTTTATGTTACCAGTGGTGGCAGCGAATTCTCGTCCAGTTCCCTTGCGTTGTTGGATAGGTTGTATATCAATGACGGAAAAGGAAAATTTCACAGATCGGATCAAATTTTTCCAGCCGGAAAACCAGAATGTACTTCTGTTGTGACCGCGAGTGATTATGATAATGATGGTGATCAGGACCTCTTTGTGGGGGTCCGGTTAAAATCGGGCTTGTACGGTGTGCCGCAAAATGGGTATATCCTGAAGAACGATGGCCAGGGAAACTTTGTGAATGTTACGGAAGAAATAAGTCCTGGATTAATTGGGGTAGGACTGATTACGGATGCGGTCTGGAACGATTACGACCAGGATGGCGATGTGGATCTGATGGTAGTGGGTGAATGGATGGCCGTGAAGCTCTTTAAAAATGAAAGTGGAAAATTTACCGAGGTATCGGAAACAGTTGGCCTTAATCAGACCTCGGGGTGGTGGAATGTCTTACATGCCGCCGATTTGGACGGAGACGGAGATGACGATTTCGTTGCAGGTAACCATGGATTGAACTCCAGATTCAAGGCAAGCGTCCAGGAACCGATTACATGCTACATCAACGATTTCGATAGAAATGGCAGTGTGGAACCAATGATCTGTTCCTTTAATGAGGGGGTGTCCTATCCTATGGCTTTACGGCATGATTTGGTAATGCAATTGCCCCATCTCAAGAAAAAATACCTCAAATATGAAGATTACAAGGGTCAAAGAATCAATGAAATCTTTACTGATGAAGAATTGAAAGGGTCTATTGTGCACAAGGCGGTACTGCTCGAAAGTGCAATTTTATGGAATAATGGGATTGACGGTTTTAAGATCGAACCACTTCCCTTGGAGGCCCAACTTTCACCGATCTATGCCATATTGATAAACGACATGAACAAAGATGGCCGGGAAGATATTGTACTTGGGGGCAATCTGTATAATGTAAAACCGGAGGTTGGAAGATACGATGCCAGTTACGGGCTGCTTTTAAATGGAACTGGTCACGGCAAGTTTAAAACAATTCCATATCAGGAAAGTGGCTTGTTTATAGAAGGCGAGGTCCGTGACTTTGGCCTTTTAAAAATTCAGGGGCACGATGTATTTGCAGTAGCGAGAAACAATGATTCTATTCAATTTTTCAGCTATTGAATGGTCGTTGTTGTCCAACTTTGGATACAGCATTTTGCCTGCCTGATTTCTTATCACGGTATGGTGCGTTCCCTAGTTTCATGGGTTTCTCACTTCGTTCGAAATGACAAGGGGTGGTTCGAAATGATAGCGAAGGGGCCAGGTGGTGTGTGGGAGTTTATGGCAGCCAATGGCAATGATGACCGGGTAATGACAGAAAATAACCTGGCTTTTATTCGGATTTAAGCGTTTCGATATCCGCAATCAGTTGTGCGATCGATGCCCTGTTCAGGCCGTTGTAGATCCCACGAATGTGTTTGTTCTTATCCACGAGCAGGAAATTCTCCGTGTGCAGAAAATCATTAATATCTTTGGGGAGGCCTAAATCGTTTTCAACGAAATACGCATTCCTGCCCAGTTCGTAGATCTCCTTTTTATCACCCGTGACCAAATGCCATTTCGTATTGATTACGCCATGATCTTCAGCATAATCCTTAAGGACGGACACGGAATCTATCGATGGCGTAACCGAATGGGACAGCAACAGAACGTCCGGGTCATCCTTGAACGCTTCCTGGATGATAAACATATTGCCGGTCATTTTCAGGCAGATACCCGGGCAACTTGTAAAAAAGAAGTCCGTAATATAGATCTTGTTCTCAAAGGTTTTTTGGGTAATAGTATCCCCCAGTTGATCAACAAGCTTAAAATCCGGGATCTTATGAAAGCCCTCTTCCGCTTCGCTATCGGGTGGTAACCAATGCGGTGTAAAAGATTCGTCTTTGTAATAAGGCAAATGCTCCACCCCGCTGGTTTCTGCTGCCTGCACGATTCCCTTTTTCTGTTGCTGATCGCATCCCCCTAAAAAAACAAGGACCAACAGCACAGGTAGCTGTAACCACTTAATCCCTGACAACAACTTCATCTTCCAGTTGATAACATGAATTTGCCCTTCGCATACCATATATGCGCCCGTTTTTTGCTTCATAATTGACATATAAGGTACCATTCTGCAACCAGGCTTTTTGCAGGCCATCTTCTTTCCCATCAACCAGTTGCCGGGCTTTGGCCAATACCCCGGTAGGGTACCACTCTTTTGAAAATCCGTTCATTGTTCCGTTTACGTAGTGCGATTCTGCGGCCAATACCCCATTTTCCCACCAACTTCTGTACATTCCCACCAGGCGATTTTGCCTGTAACTGGATTCAATTCGCAGCACCCCGTTCTCAGACCACTTCTTAGCGATACCTTCCCGTTTACCATTATAATAACCAAGTCTTTCGCCCAAAGTACCATTCGCATGATATTTTAAAGAATATCCGTTGAAAGGCTGGTTCCTGTAATACCATTTGCCTTCAAGTGGATGGAGCTCCAATGCATTTTTCGCTACCTCCAAACTATCGATGACGACAGCAATTTCTTCCACGACCACACCTTTATCCATGGTATCATTGCTTTTAAATTGCTCCATGCAATTCGAAATAAGGAGCACCAGTACACTTACGAACACCCATCTTACCCGTCTCATTTAATATCCCTGATATGGACCGGCAAAAGCCAGATAAGACCCTGTTGTGGAATAGACCTCATTGATAATGTGATAATGGTATTCCACTTCCCCTTCTGTGTATTGGGTGGCAGCCGTATGCCCGCCTGAGGCATCAAGGTCTGTAGGATAGGTTCCGGTTGAATTGCATTTTCTACCGTATAGGAAAACACCATCCAACAGGATCCCTACCAGGTTTTCATCATCATTGGTAAAAGCCTTCGGCTCCAGGTGATAGTGATACACACCGGGGCCAATATGGGCTCCCGTCCAATCCAAACTTGCCGCTGCCTGAGCTAATGGGCCATTGCCTTCCTGGTCATTGAAAATGGAAGAACCGCTAACTGCAATTCCGATGGTGTTAA
Source organism: uncultured Flavobacteriaceae bacterium (assembly GCA_963756115.1). Classification (GTDB taxonomy): domain Bacteria; phylum Bacteroidota; class Bacteroidia; order Flavobacteriales; family Flavobacteriaceae; genus JTS-RE37. The sequence continues at coordinate 505,023 of CAVWMN010000003.1, read as the reverse complement.
AGTCGGTTGCAACAGTACTGCCGCTCAAATTGGGCGTTGCAGCTACCACAATCGTGGTGGCATTGTTGTTACTCGACATAATACTGGGTGTCAGGTCAACATCCGGCTCTTCCCTGTACAGGGCATTACCCTCTCCCCAATAGACGGTTTCGTGGTTTGGCAATCCGGTCGTTTCTATGACTACATCAGACCCGTCAAGATAAATCGTAGTTGCTTCCGGGTTAAATGCCGAGAAAGCAGCGTGTAATTCGGTAACGGTCTGTCCTTCCTCATCCGTTGCCGGATCATATATACTGTCACTGCTACATGCGACAAAAGCCGTCAATGCCATCAGCATGAAGAATGAAAAGGGCACAATTTTTATTACATCTTTATTCATGATATTATATTTTAAGTGTTTGCTTTCGTAAACTGCTATTTGAGGCCAAAGCTCTTAAAAGAAAGGATACTAAAATTCCCTATTCAGTGAACCGCATCAGGTTTTAAGTGAATTGTTGAAATAACGCTGTCAATACTTTTTAACTTCAATGAAAAATTACTTGCTGAAGGTTTTAGCTACCTTTTAATTCCTGCTTTAATTTTATAGCAAGGATCTCTGTTTTTTTTCGAAGCTTCCTCCCAATGGTCAATTGGATACGGGTTTGTAATATTTGGTCAATTACACTATTTTGATATTCCCTGCTATTCAATAAATCTGTATAATTTGAATCCTGCCCGAAAATGGGAATCCGATTATAATTATTGTTCTCTTCCGGAAGTATATCGATCAATGAAATGTGTTTTTCTATAACTGGTTTCAAGCGGTTATCTATAATATTCCGGATCTTTATTTCCTGGATCTTATACGTGTTTAATTCAATAGGATACTCCGATAGTAATTCGGTAAGGGAGTCGTTTTCAAGAAATTGAAATTTGTTCGAATTATTAATTGAACTCAATGCATCATTCCTCAAATTTGAATTCCTGAATTTTATCTGCACAATCAGGTCTTTGGCTTCCTGCGTTAATGCCATTGGAGGAAGGCCTGCATACTTAAGGGAACTACGGAGGTAAAGTACATGGTTATTATATCGGACAATGGCACTGTCCAGGACATTCAGGTTTGTATGCAACTCCTCATATAAGCTCTCATATATTTTTGCCTGGACTATCTTGTTTTTTCTTGTATCGTTAAAATCATTGATCTTCCAGGCAATCAGGATCCCCAAAACGATCAACAGGATTTCCCCAAGAGCGTAGATCAGGTAATTTTTTATTTTTCCTGAAGCCACCAAATTTCTTCTTATTTTTCTGAAAACCTTCATGTTCGATATTTTAATGCCCGGTTTAAAATCCATTTTTTGAAAATAAAAGCTCCGTAAAGGTTTACGAAGCTTTAGGTCAACTAACCAACAAATTTTAGTAGGATCTTTTAATTGCCTTTTGATCTTACATGCAGGTTAATGTTTGGTTTTTAGGCCCATTTTTTTGTTCCAAAAGACAGAATAGAGTAAATAACTGACTCCCAAAAGACCAATAAACAAGAGTCCTGAATAAGGCGAAAAGAAACTTGCCCTGCTCTGCCCGGCCTCTACAAACTTATTACCCTGCACCTGCAATGCCAGCGTATGGTTGTTGACATTATTTAAAACGAAATGTTCTTTGCTAAAACCTTCCTTTAAAATTAACAGGGCACTTTGGCTTCTGGAGATAGTTTTAAAGGCATTGTTTTCAACCCGAACCGAATTTATATCCAGCGGAATACCATCCACTTCGAAAACCACACTGGTTTCATGTCCCAGTTTTACAATCCCTTTAACAAGTTTACTATTACCGCCATCATTAAAACGAATATGCAGATTGTTACTGAAATGCTCCAACACCATCTGTTGAAACTCGCCGGGGGTTTTATAAGGAGTTTCAGCTAAAATGGGTCCGTATTTCTTGCTGAAAAGCGGTCAATGATGCACTGATCTGCACCACCCAGGAGTTATTCTCCTTTTCAACCAGCATGATGGTAGAAACATCGGGATTGTGGGCAAAACCTGCCATTGAAAACAATACGGCAACAAATAATAAAATATACTTTTTCATTTTTTTATGTTTTAGTTGGCGTAGGCACCTTTCAGGCCATTGATAAAATTATTGTTACCTGCCTCATCTACGTGGTAATGGTAACCGCGTGTAACATCGGTGTGGCCCCGCAGTTCATCCAGGTCAGTGGGAGAACTTCCGTCTGCATCCAATAATTCATAAATTCCGTTTCCATCCAATGCGTAGCCTATCAAAGCTGCATGCCCGTCTTCCTGTGCTACTTTTGTGCTGAAACCTGTGGCTGCATGATAGTGATACCCCTGGTGTACGTTAATATGACCGCCGGCATCATCAAAGGGGGCGAGGGTATATGCCCCCAGGATATTATCTACAGGTGCAGGAGCGGAAAATTCAATGCCGTTTAATGCGACACCCCGGGTGGAGGGAGCCGAATTGCCTTGTCCCGGGGGTCCTCCGGGTCCCCCGGCCGTGGTAAACAAAACGGGGTTGCCCTGGAGAACAGGGGTTATGGGTATCGTCCACGTTTGGGTCAGATCCGTAATATAGGAGGGGAGGCATTCCACACAGAAGTTTTCGTATTCGTCGCCTACATTCGGATTGGCCGCGTTAATGCAATCGTCCTCAGTATCGGTGATATAAATATCTCCGTTTGCATCATACATAAGCCAATTGGTATCGTTGTAAAAGGTTGCCATATTTTCAACAAAGGCACCATCTACATCATAGACCTCTCCGCCTTCCAGCCAAATACCACCAGCCAGAGCATCATCTGCAATATTGTCCGGACACCATGGCCCCATTTCATGATCGGACGGCGTGCTGTTTGTAACGATTTGATAGCAATCCGTTTCGGTGCCATCCGATAAGGTACAAGGCACCGTGGTAATGGTTACATCGTTTGATGTAAAGTAGGAAGCTTCTACATTCACCACAAGTTCATCAGATACTTCATCTTCAACGACAGCATCTGTTGTGTCGTCCGAACTGCAGCTGTTGCATGAAATGAAAAGAAATGAGCAAACGTAAAAAAGCGGTACTATATTTTTCATGATTTTGTTTTTAAAATGAATAATAACGGATTTGAAAATCCTTAATTTGACAAATAGTCAGCTGCTGCTGTTGTCCGTTGCGAGACGTGTGTATTCAATTCGCTTACGGCCGCCTGAAAATCTGAACTGCTATTTAAAAAAGTATAACCGGGTAATTCGGATGTCGCATAGGATGCTACTAAACTTGCATATGCGCTATACGTGGCTTGAACTGTACTTACATCGAATGCATTATCGACCACATCTTGTACATACGCATCATATTGCGCTTTGTAAACTGGATCCTGGTAGAGATACCCTATCAAAGGCCATTGTGTGTCCGTCACATCTGAAAAATCGAGTGCCGGCGAGCCTCCCATATTGCCCTCTTCAAGTGCTTCATTATTGTCCCAGGGAATCCAGTTTAGTTTACCGGTATCAAGGTTGTTATACAGATAATAGTTATGTGTCATTCTTCCATAGGTGTCCCAGTTTTGTATTACCGTGTTAACCGCCAGATAGTGCAGAAAGACATCGGTATCCAGAACCGTTTCCAGGTTCATTCTCCAGGTCGCGGCATCGGTCGTTCTTGTTTCATCATGGAGCGCGGTAAAAAGACGCTGGATATCCGACCAATCGGCTTCATCTTCGTTGGTCTTCTTTACAAAGACATCTTCGGTAAAAGTGCCTTCCGCAAAACTTGCACCATCGCCATCGGGCTTGTACAGATTGCCGTCATTATCGGCAAATTGCGTATCGATTACCGTATCGTCAACTTCTTCAACCAGGGTATACAGGCCAAAATAGGTAGGTCCATCCCCGTGGTCGATGTAAACCGTGTAAAACGCCGTATGCGAACTTACCAAACCTGCCGTTCTGAAAATATCTCCTGCGACCTTTTCGCGTAGCATAGATCTATCGTTGAAATTGTTCTTAAGGCTCAATTTTTTAAACCCATAAAAACGCTGGTTGTCAATTTGTGGATAATCATCTTCAAATTCATCGAAGTCCAGTTTAAACGATAATTTCATATTGCCGGCCTGCCAGGTAGATTGTAAGCTTGAGTTTCCTTTGAATCGAACTCCTACCCGATACCATTCCTTACCATTATAAAATACTTCTGCAGGAACAAAAATCGGGTCTTCTTCTTCGGCAAACGTATCCCCTGGCGCACCGCCGGGGCCGCCTCCGGGACCGCCACTTGATGCGCCAAATGTGCCGTAGAGCTGGGTCATATCATCCAACATACTTTGCCAACGCGCTTCACTGATCACGATATCCACCCGCTTTACGGCATTGTCATCGAATACCTCCTCAAAGTTGGGGTCAGTATCATTGCCATGCGTTTCAGCCGACCAGTCCGTGGCTTCGAAATCCGTATCGTCAACGGCGGCGGTGTCCGTATCATCGCTTGTCTCTTCTTCCGGGGTTTCCCCCGTTATCTCCGTTACGGTATCGTCCTGGGTACAGGCGATAAAAAAAGTAATGAATAGCGATAGGGCCATGGTTTTCAAAAATTGCTCCGTCATAGTTCTGTCTTAAGATTTTAAATTCCTTGTTTAAGTTCGGCGCGTTTGCTTAGTTGCTTCTTTGACCACCTTTACGGTTTGGTTTCGGTGCCTTTGTTACTTCCTCTTTAGAAAGGAAACCATCTTCGTTGGTATCGATTTTTGTAAAGTCGTCCTTAAGGGGGCCTTTGACTTCTTTCTTGGATAGTTTTCCGTCCTCGTCCTTATCTAACTGTTTGAAAATTTCATCAACGGACGGTGGTTCCTGATTGCCCCTGCCATTTTGAGGTGGTTGGGCATAGCTTAACCCGGTAAAGAATAAGGCGAAAACTGCTGTTGTGATACTTGTTTTAAATGCTTTTGCTTTCATGTTTTTTTATTTAAAAGTTCCAGTATGAGACTGCAAAGATGTGCAATGGTTGAATGGCAAATGGATCCTTTCAGTGAACCCCGGCAGCTTTTCAGCCAATGGAGGTATAATTCCTGTGAACATTGGTTTTGATGGGGTATACCAAAGTATATTTCGGCTTCGGATGAAAAATATTTCCCTTTATTTGCAGCATGAACCGTACAAAACGATTTCTTTTTCACGTCATTTTGTGGCTTGCCGTTTGGCTGCTGGCTATGTTGATCACAACCGGTGGCGTGGGCTTTCTCCAGAAGAACGGGCCGTCCTACCTGATGCAGATTGTGGTTATAGCCGTACTGATCTACTATACAGCCCCGGTTCTTTTTTTTAAGAAAAAATACGGGGTCTTTGCGGTTGTATCCCTTGCGCTTATTGTTTTGTCCTCCTTTGTTATTTCCGATAATTTCATGGGCCCCATTGAGGGCCCGCCCCCCCTCCCGGAAATTCCGCCACACGGAAATGCCGATGGTCCGATACCCGGCGGGCGGCCCATGATGCCCCCGCAATTCCTCATTCATTTTTTGGTTCTGGGCATGGCCTATGTACTGGCCACGTTTGTAGAGACTTTTTTGTTTGCCCAGAAGAAGGAAGAGGAGACAATCCGCAATAAGAATGAAAATTTACAGACAGAGCTGAAGCTTTTGAAATCGCAGATCAACCCCCATTTTTTGTTTAATTCGCTGAACAACATCTATGCCCTTTCGGTCATCGATTCGGGCAAGACCCAACAAGGTATAAGTTACCTTTCGGATATGCTTCGGTACGTATTATATGATTGTGAGCAGGAACTGGTTCCCCTGGAGAAGGAGGTTGCCTATATCGAGAATTATATTAAGCTGTTCACCTTGAGAAGCAGCAAAAACTACCCTATTACCGTTAATTTTGTTGTAAAGGACAAAAATGTCAAAGTGGCTCCCATGCTGTTTATCCCCTTTATGGAAAACGCCTTGAAGCACAGTAATATTGAAAAAATAAGCAATGCCTATATCCGGATACGGATCGAGGCGGATTCATCGGGCGTACTTTTTGAAATTGAGAACAGCTTTTCGAAAATTCCCATCCAGAAAGATGCCGTGGGCGGGATCGGACTCGACAATGTAAAAAGGAGACTGGCCATTCTGTATCCCGGGAGCCACGAATTATCAATCATTGAAAAGGATACTACTTTTAAGGTTCAACTAAACATAGCATTGCATGCAAACGATTAAATGTCTGGTAGTCGATGATGAGGAACTGGCACGGACCCTGCTTGAAACATACATTGGCAAGTTGGATTTTTTAGAACTGGTCAGTTCTGTGGAAAGTCCGGCAGAAGCAATGGGCCACATGCGGGAAAGAGCGGTGGACCTGTTGTTTTTGGATATACAAATGCCGGAAATCAAAGGAACGGATTTTGCCAGAATGATCCCGGAAACCACCCGGGTTATTTTTACTACAGCCTATTCGGAATATGCCCTGGAGGGCTATGAACTGAACGCATTGGACTACCTGCTGAAACCAATCACTTTCGAACGTTTCCTGGTTGCAGTGAACAAGGCAAAATCCCTGGAAACGAACACTCAGGATGATTCAATAACCGTTAAATCGGGCTATGATCTGCATAAGATAAAATATGCGGATATTCTTTATATTCAGAGCGATAGCGAATATGTTGTTTACCATACCGCAAAAGGAAAGATTATGAGCAATCAGTCGCTATCCGCCCTGGAAAAAAAGCTGCCGGCCGATATTTTCATGCGGGTACACCGATCTTATATCGTAAACCGGAGTTGGATAAACGCGCTTAAAGGCAGGGATCTGGTGATAAGGGATGTTGCCATTCCGGTAAGCGCCCGGTATTTTGAGGTAGTCCGGAAGGAGTTTTTGGATCAATAACCCTCCCTGTCTTTTCGCCACGCCATAAATTCCTTTTCAATTTTTTCATCCGTCAGGGGATACAGGCCTACAACAGATCTGCCTTCCTGTACCTTTTCCATGACAAAATTCTCAAACAGCGTCATTTCGGTACATTCCGCTGCGACTTCATCTGCCAGATGGGCGGGAATGACCATCACCCCATCGTCATCCCCCAGGATAACATCCCCTGGAAAAACGGCCACGTCCCCGCACCCTATGGGCACATTGATATCAATGGCCTGGTGCAGGGTAAGGTTGGTAGGCGCCGAGGGCGTGTTGTGGTAGGAAGAAAAGTCAAGCGCTGCAATTTCAGCGGAATCCCTGAATCCACCATCGGTTACAATTCCGGCTGCACCGCGGACCATCAGCCTGGTAATTAAAATTGATCCGGCGGAAGCGGCGCGGGCATCTTTTCTGCTATCAATGACCATGACCTGACCTTCCGGACATTGCTCTACTGCCATCCGTTGCGGATGCTTCGGATCCCGGAAGACCGTAATCGGATTCAAATCTTCCCGTGCCGGGATGTATCGCAAAGTATAAGCCTCCCCGACCATATTAGGCCTGCCTTTTTGAAGTGGTTTTACGCCTTGAATAAATTGGTTCTTCAATCCTTTTTTAAAGAGGCAGGTTGCCACTGTGGCCGTACTGACTGATTTTAATTTTTTACGTGTTGCATCTGATAGTGGAGGCATAATGGATGATTTGAATTCTTATTCGGCCTTAGCCCATGCAGTCCTTAAAAAGGCCAGGTCCTTTTTCATTTGGCTGAAAATTTCCTTTTGTTCCATGGTTATTTTGGTCGCGCCATGCTCTGCCCCGCCTAATTCGTATTCATAGTGCAGGGATATCGGTACGTTTATCCCGTATTTTTTCAGCAGCGAAAAATAGGCTGGAAAATTTACCATGCCTTCACCCAGGGGCACGTTGACCGGCTTCCATTTCCCGGCTACCTGTCCCCATTTAAAATCCTTGATGACAAGGGTATTGATGTAATCTTTGATCAACCGCAATCCGAGCTCCCAACTACTCCCGCCTTCTACGGTAGCATGCCGGATATCGTATTGGCAGCCCATCCACCGGGGATCGCTGTCTTTTAATAGCTGGGGGATATCCCAAATAGGGGCACCTACATGGTTGCCTGCATGGTTTTGGTAACCCCCGTGCAGCCCCATTTCCTGATTCAGGGTTGCCAGTTCCTTAAATTCACGGGCGTAGCCTGCGATGCTATCCGGGATTGTTTTTTCTTCAGGATACGTTAACCAACCGGTACGATAGTGGCTGAACCCTAACGAGCTGGCAGTTTGCAATAAAGTCCTGCTTTCCGGATCGGTCGCATCCGTAACATTTGTTGTCATCAAAGCGGGTTTTAAACCGAATTTTTGCATCGATTCCGCCGCTTTCGGTAAATCTTCGGCTACCCTTTCCGGTAAAACATGACCTTCAGGCCTGACGGTCAGGTCGAGCCCGTCAAAACCCATTTCGGCCGCCGCCTCAGCCATATCCCTGTAATTGAGGAATTGCAGATGTTTCGAAAAAAGGTGGACGGATATAGTATCTGGGGAGAAGTCCCGGGGGATGCTTACCATGTTTCCATAACCCAGTATGGGGATTGCTCCCAGGGCGCCGGAAGCTGTTTTTACAAATTGCCTTCTTGAAATGTTCCCGGCCATGCTTTTCATTGAATTGATTTCTATTTTTTTGTGTTAAATTTTTGGTTGTTACGCAAATATACTTATTTTTGGTAAACCAAACTGGTTAACCAATTTAAATATAGTATGGAAAATCGTAATCATTTAGTCATTCTGGTTGGGGTCTGCGGCACGGGAAAGAGCGCCGTGGCTCAAAAAGTGGCCCAAAGAATGGAAGTTCCCTTCTTTGATGCGGATCAGTTGCCTGCTTCCAAAGATCTGCCCGCAGGTAAGCTACCCCAGGATGCGGAGCTGGAAAAATGGCTGATTTCCATTAAGGAATTGATTTTAGAGCATGCCACCCGGAAGGGATGTGTCATTTCATGTTCGATATTGAAGAAAGAACACCGCAAATCGCTGACCGCCGCTATCGGTCACCAGCTGGATTGGGTTTTTATGAACGACTCTTACGAAAATGCTGCCCATCGGGCTGAAAAGATTGAAGGTCAAAACCGGCCTGCTTCCCTGCTTAAATCGGACTTTGAGACCCTCGAAATCCCAAAGAGGGCCCTGACCATCGACATGACCTATTCCGAACAGGAAATAGTAGATACCATTTTAAAGTACCTGGCCCGTAAATACGGATGATCCCCCAGCCTGGTATTGTGAATATACATACCGCCTATTGTTGCCCGTAAGAGCACATATTTTATTGCGGAACCGAGACCACTATTTGAAAGGAAATCAAATTTGAAATGATAAAAAAATGTTTCTTCATCGTAGGTTCATTTGTGGTGCTGCTTTCCTGTGGTGAAAATTATGATCATACAGAAATCTATGTTAAAGATATCACGGAATTGCATGAAGCGATAGCAAAAGCAACTCCGGGAGATGCAATTGTCATGGCAAATGGAGAATGGAATGATGTCAACATCCGCTTTGTAGGTTATGGAAATGAGAAAGAACCCATTATATTAAAAGCCGAAACAGCTGGCAAGGTACATATCAAAGGAAAATCTGACCTGAAACTTGGAGGTGAATACCTGGAAGTTAACGGTTTGTATTTCACACAGGGCGCCTCCCCTTCCGAATCCGTGGTTGAGTTTGCAATTAACGAGGATACTGTCGCCAACCATTCCCGCATTACCAACTGTGTGATCCTGGATTACAATAAAGCCCAAAGAAACCAGACCGATCTCTGGGTATTGTTTAAAGGGCGCTATAATGCGCTGGATCATTGTTACATAGCGGGCAAGTCCAATAGAGGGCCTACTGTCAGGGTTGATTTGGAAGGGAATAAAAACATAAAGAATTACCACAGAATCACGCGTAACCATTTCGGGCCAAGACCTCCCAAAGGCGGACCCAGTGCAGAGACCATACAACTTGGTAATAGTTTTTCATCCATGGCTCCCAGCCATACCCTGGTAGCCAACAATTTTTTTGAGCGATGTAATGGGGAAGTTGAAGTTATTTCAAGTAAAACAAATTTCAATGAGTTCAGGAATAATGTGTTTTACAAAAGCGAAGGCTCCCTGGTAACCAGGCACGGAAACTATTGTGTCATTGATGGTAATTATTTTATCGGAGATACGAATTCTGAACAAATCGGGGGTGTGAGGCTGATAGGTACAGGCCATTGGGTAACAAACAACTATTTTTATAACCTGAAAGGCAAGACTTTCAGAAGTCCGCTTGCGGTCATGAACGGTATTCCGAAATCCCCGCTCAACAGGTATTTGCAGGTTACAGATGTGGTAGTGGCTTACAACTCCTGGATACAGTGTACTTCGCCATGGCAGTTTGGAGTAGGCGCTAATACAGACCAAAAGGATATACTACCCGCTTCTGAAATCAGGTCGGCAAGACCCATTCGTACCATTGTGGCAAATAACCTGATCTACAATGAAACCGGTGATAAGCAGCCCGTAAAAGCATATGATTCAATAGATGGCATCGAGTTTAAAAGTAATGTTATCAATAATCAGGGCGTTCCATTTGAAAATATGCCTGGCATTGAATTGAAGGATTTTTCATTATCAGAACTGGAGGCACCTATATTTATCCCGTCCGGTGACCTTTCAGGAGTTGAACTGTATAATGGATTTGAGTTTGACCAGATTACAGAAGACCTGTTTGGAAATCCGCGGGCTGATAATAATATGGTGGGGGCTATTTCCGGCGCACCCGAAGCCAAGCCAAATCTCATGGACTTGTCCCGATACGGCCCGGATTGGTACCGCCCGGAATCTTCTAAAGATAGTGTACACAAGACACATACTGTTGGTTCCATCGACCAGTTGCATCAAACGCTTGAAGCGGCACAAAGCGGGGACACCATCATGCTGTCCGCTGCGCTGTATGAGATAAAAAATCCATTGAAGATTGATAAAAAGCTAACGGTCATTTCTGCTGATGCTGATAATAAGGTCACCATTCATTACGAAGGCGAATCAAAAACACCGGCGTTTGAAATGAACCCCAAAGGGCAGCTTACACTCATAGGTGTCAGGCTTACGGGTTCAATAGACCAATATGCATTTGCCACTTTGCAGGCTAACATGTCCAGCCTGTATAATCTGGACGTGGTGGACTGTGAGATATCGGGTTTCGATTCTGTGCTGAAAGGATACAAATATTCTTTTTCCGAATATATAAAATTCAATACTACCCTGATAAAGAACTGTACCAACGGGCTTGAACTGTCAGAAGAAACCGATGATCGTGGTGAATACAGTGCCGAAAACATAGTTGTCGATACGTGCCGTTTCGAAAATATCGGTAAAAATGTAATCGACTACTACAGGGGGGGCTATGATGAATCAACAGTTGGGGGTAATCTGGTAGTGACCAACAGTACCTTCACAAAATGCGGCGCCCAGGAAGATAACGGAATTTTGATCAATACCTACGGTATCATCAATGTAGACCTTTCCGGAAACGAATTCATTGATAACCAAGTGAAACTGGTTGCCCGTCTGTGGGGTGCAAAAAATAATACCTATTCGAATAACACAATAAAAAACTCAGGGGAGTTGGTTGTGGAGGAAAACCTTCCTCTTACGTTAATGTACTAGAAATTATGGCCAAAAAACTGGTAACATTTGGTGAAGTAATGATGCGTTTGTCCCCGCCGGGCTATGAGAAATTTTCCCAGGCTTCCTCATTCGAACTTGTTTATGGTGGGGGGGAGGCAAACGTGGCCATTTCATGCGCCTATTTGGGCATGAAAGCCGCCCATGTGACGCGTTTTCCGGATAACGCCCTTGGAAAGGCGGCCACGCAGTTTTTACGCAAACATTGGATCAGTACTGAACACGTTATGTATGGCAATGACATGTTGGGTATGTATTTTCTGGAAAAAGGTGCCGTGCACAGGCATAGTGAAGTAATCTATGTAAGGGAAGGATCTTCTTTCTCTTTAATAGAACCGTCTATGGTAGATTGGGAACAGGTCCTGCAGGGCGCAGATTGGTTTCATTGGACAGGGATTACCCCGGCCATTTCGGAAGGAGCTGCTATGTGTTGCCTGGATGCCATTAAAACGGCTAACAAATTGGGGATTACGGTTTCTGGCGATATTAATTCGCGCAGCAACATGTGGAAATATGGAAAAACCATGCAACAGGTCATCCCCGATCTGGTGCAACATTGTGATGTTGTGATTACAAGTAGCCGGGGTATCCGCGAGATGTTCGGACTGGGTCAGGAGGAGGATAAATTCCAGGATTTAGCCAAACAGTTAATAGCTATTTTTCCAAATATCAAAAAAGTGGTCAAAAAGACCAGGAGATCCATAAGTGCTTCCCACCACCAGATACAGGGAAAAATGTGGAACGGAGAAACGTATATTAAAACAGATATGCTGAACATTACCCATATTATAGACCGTGTTGGTACTGGGGATGCCTTTGCCGCCGGCCTTATTTATGGGCTTCTTCATTATGATGATGAACAGGCTTTGGATTTCGCCTCCGCTGCCTGTGCCTTAAAACATACTGTTCCCGGGGATGTCAATTTGGTATCACTGGAAAACGTACAAAGCTTACTGGAAGGGGATACCTCAGGGTCGATAAGAAGGTAGTTTTTGAAAGACTTCAACTCCCGCACGGTCCCATTCATGAAGAATTTAATAACACAATAAGCAAACAATTATGCGTTTCAAAATCATTAGATCATTCGTCAAACCGCTTTTAATCATTGGCCTTGCATTCACTTCAAACAGCTGCCTGGACAAAACCAAAAAGACCGATAATGAAGATTTAAAAGCCACACTATATCCAAGCGATGTACTCCCGTTTATGGATAAATGGAATATCCTTTTAGGAGATGGAACGCGCTCTGAAGACCTGGTAAATTATGAAAAGAAAGATTTCTTTTATGTTGACAATGACGGGAAATCGGATTGGGTTGTATACAAAACACCTAATTCCGGAGTTACCTCACGAACTTCAAGCAATACAAGAACGGAATTAGGAGAAAAGGAACATTGGATCCCTGAAACCGGTGGCAGATTAACCGGAACATTAAAGGTGATGCATGTTTCAACTTCCGGTGATGCTAGGGTTGCCGCTTCATATTCTGTCGTAGTTGGGCAAATCCATAGTGATGAGGGGCATGAAAACGAACCATTAAAGATCTTTTACAAGAAATTTCCCGGACATACAAAAGGGTCTGTATTTTGGAACTATGAGATCAACACCGCAGGCGATAATTCAAAACGATGGGATTATTCAACAGCAGTTTGGGGTTATGACATGTCCGTTGTAGGATCAGACCCGGCAACCTACCCCGAAGAACCGGAAGACGGTATTGAATTAGGAGAAGAATTCAGCTATGAGATCAACGTTTATGAAGGCATCATGTACCTCACGTTTAAAAGCGAGGGCCATGAAACCAAAACATTCACAAAGGATTTACTGAATTCGGACTTTTCCAAAAAATCAGATATTCCCCAGCAGATATTGACATTATACGCGGCAATTGGTCGTGATGGTATTGAACGGGTAAATGCCTATGCAGGTGAAATTCAATATTTCAAACAAGGTGCTTACAATCAAACCAATGGAAAATCCCCGGAGGAAAATATAGTCTGGAGTACCGGATCAGATACCTATAATGGGGACATTGCCAAACAATATGCAAACGGAAGTTATACAGAAGTTTGGTTTAAAGAAGCCACTCTGGGTGCCGGCACATCGCCAATTAAAGAGTGAGTTCATTAAAAGCAAAGCGGATTCAGAAGAGATAAAGATGAGAATAAAGGATATAAAAGTTTTTGTTTGCAGCCCGGGCCGCAATTTCATCACTGTTAAGATCATAACGGAAGATGGCACATACGGGCTTGGGGATGCCACCCTTAACGGGAGGGAAATGGCCGTAGTGGCCTATTTAGAGGAACACATCGTTCCCTGTCTTCTCGGGATGGATGCCCATCAGATCGAGGATATTTGGCAGTATCTGTACAAAGGAGCCTACTGGCAAAACGGTGCTGTGAGTATTGCTGCTATTGGCGCTATAGATATGGCCCTTTGGGATATCAAGGGAAAGCTTGCCAATATGCCGGTCTATCAGCTACTCGGCGGAAAAAGCAGGAAGGGGGTCACGGTATACGGTCATGCCAATGGGGAAACGATAGAAGAAGTCCTGGATAACCTGGGCACAATGATAAAAGAGGGATACAAAGCTGTGCGCTTACAATGTGCCCTTCCCAATACGAAGGGTACGTACGGTACCATGGAGGGCAAAAAGAACTATTACGAATTACAGGGCAACAGGCCCTTACCGCCGGAACAAGAGTGGTCTACCACAAAATACATGAATTTCATTCCCGAACTCTTTAAACAGGCACGGGAGAAATTTGGTTATGAAGTAGCCCTTTGCCACGATGTGCATAGCAGACTGACCCCTATCGAGGCATCCCGATTGGGGAAACTATTGGAACCCTATAAGTTACTTTTTATAGAGGATGCCGTATCTACGGAAAATGCCGAAGGATATAAAGTCGTTAGGGAACATACCGATACTCCGTTGGCAACAGGGGAAAAATTCAACACGCTCTGGGATGCCAAGCAGATGATACAAAACCAGTGGATAGATTATGTGCGAACTGCGGCCACCCATGGTGGCGGATTAACTCCCTTAAAAAAATTAGCAGATTTTGCGTCCTTATATCATGTGCGTATGGCTCCACACGGAGCACCCGACCTGTCGCCGGTCTGCCTGATGGCCCATATGCATTTTAATCTTTGGGCACCAAATTTCGGCATTCAGGAATTTATCGGTTTTGGAACCCCTGAGCTCAATGAGGTGTTCCGCTACAAAGTTGAATTAAAAGAAGGATTGCTGTATATGGATGACATACCTGGTTGGGGAATTGATTACGACGAGGAGGCCGGAAAGAATTACCCTTATAAGCGTTCATACCTGCCAATAAATCGGTTGGAAGATGGCACCTTATGGAATTGGTAAGAAATGCTGCCAACAGAAGAAACAGTTAATCAAAATTATAGATAAATGGACAAAAAGTTAAAAGTACTCATATCAGGAACAGGATTTGCCGGTCAGGGCCATGCCGATGCATTTCGGGCATTTGGAGTCGAGGTAGTGGGTATAGTAGGCAGAACACCAAGTGTTGTAAAAAAGGTGGCCAGTAAAATGGATATTCCCTATTCTGGCACAGATTGGCAACAGGCATTGAAGGAGTGCCAACCCGATATCGTTTCCATTGCCACGCCAGGTGGCGCCCATTATGAACCAATTAAACAGGCAATCGAGTTTGGATGTCATGTATTCAGCGACAAGCCACTTACTGATACCGGGGCATCAGCTTTAGAATTGTACCAACTGGCACAAAAGAAAAAAGTAAAAACGGCGTTTGCTTCCAGCTTCAGATATATGCCACACATTCAACACGCTAGGCAGCTCGTTGCAAATGGTGCAATCGGCGAACCTGTGGAAGCCGAGTTCATATCGCATTTCAACCTGGAGCGGAACATTCCTTTTGGATGGTCGCACCGGAAAGAAGACGGCGGCGGCCGACTTAACAACAACTTTACCCATATGATTTCAATTGCAACATCCGTAATCGGCGAAAAAATAGTCTCGATAATTGGAGAAGTGCGTGATGACTTGGGCAAAGCGCCTATCGTAGAAGGTGTGCATAATTTCAAAACCAGGCGGGACTTTATCCCCGAAGACCTGAATGACCCTTCCCTGAAATGGGGAGAAAGTAATGTGGAGTGGTCCTATACCGTGTTGGCACAATTGGAAAGTGAATTTGCTGCCAAGCCGGTTTCCATACTTTTCAAACATGGCGGACTGAACCCCAAATTTCAGGAGAACCATATTGTATTTTATGGTACAAAGGGCGCGATTTACATTGAGGGCCACTATGGCATGGGCCCGCTGTATTTGTATGGTGAAAACAAAACATGGGAAGAGTTGCCCATACCTCAGGAAATAGCGGATAATCAACCAAAAATCGATAGCGATACGGAGCGAAACTGGCATTACCTGGTTCGGGAATTTGTGAAAGATATCAATGGCGAAACATTCTCACCATATCAATCCTTCAAAGAGGGTAGTCTGTACCAGCAACTCATTGATTTAATCAGAAAGAATGATAACTGGACAGATGTTCGTCATCTGCAATAAAAAGGAAAAACTATGTTTTATGATTATCTAGTAATAGCTATATACTTTGTACTGATCCTTGCAATTGGCGTTGTATTTTCTCGAATGGCAAGTAAATCCACGAGCGATTATTTTCGGGGAGGCGGCAGGATGTTGTGGTGGATGGTAGGGGCTACCGCTTTTATGGCGCAATTCTCAGCCGTGACCTTCACTGGCGCGGCAGGTAAAGCCTTCACAGACGGATTTGCCATAGTCGCCGTGTATATTGGTAATACCTTTGCCTTCTTTTGCGGGTGGGCGTACTTCTCCCATCGGTTCAGGCAAATGAGGGTGGATGTACCCACCGAAGCAATAAGAGGGCGATTTGGCCATGAAAATGAAACATTTTTTGCGTGGGCGTTGATCGCATTCTCCTTCCTAAATGCGGGTGTTTGGTTGAACGCCCTGGGGGTGTTCACCAGTGCCGTTTTCGATGCAGATATGTCTTTAACCATTATTTCGATTGGACTGACCGTACTTTTCGTATCGGTACTTTCAGGTGCCTGGGGAGTTGTTGCTTCTGATTTTGTTCAAACTTTGGTAGTGGCAGTTGTTTCTGTAGCCTGCGCGGTGGTAGCATTGGTAATGGTAGACGGCCCGGTGAATATAGTTAAAGATTTTCCAGGTGGTTTTATCATAGGCCCCAATATGAATTATCCGTTAATATTATTCGGAACATTTATCTTCTTTTTACCGAAACAGGTCATAACCATGATGAATCTTCATGATTCGTTTCGATGGCTTAACGCAAAGGATTCTTTCAACGCCCGTAAAGCAGCCATATTGGCCATGACGCTTATGGGAGTGGGAAGCATTATATGGTTTATCCCCCCCTGGGCAGCGGCCACCTTATACCCGGATGCCGCAGCGGTCTATCCGCAACTGGGCAACAAGGCGGCAGATGCGGTATACCTGGTGTTCGCCCGAAATGCCATGCCAATAGGTACTGTAGGGTTGTTGATGGCCGGCCTTTTTGCCGCATCCATGTCTTCCATGGACTCGGCACTCAACAAAAACGCAGGAATCTTTGTTCGGAGTATCTACCAGCCATTTCTTGCCAAAAGGAACAAACAAACCGATGACAAAAAGCTGTTGCGGCTCAGTCAACTGATCAGCTTTATCAGCGGGTTGGGAATAATTGTGGCTGCGCTGTATTTCGCATCGCTGGAAAAACTTAGTTTATTTGAATTGATGATGTCCGTATCCACGATGGTCCAGGTGCCGATGATGGTGCCGTTAGTTGTTGGTATTGTTGTAAAAAAGACCCCTAAATGGGCACCCTGGGCTACTATCGCAGTAGGATTTTTAGTTTCCTGGGTGGTTATGTATGTGTTTACCCCGGAAGTATTTGCGGCAATGATTGGTATCAGCCCGCTAACCGAACGGGAAATTATTGACATGAATATAATTCTGACAGTTGCCGGCCATGTATTCATCACTGCTGGTTTTTTCTGGGCAACTTCCTTATTCTACAAGGAAGCGAAGGACGATCATAAACTCGAAACAGATCGCTTTTTCGAAGATTTGGAAACGCCCTATATTGCAGATGATCAACAAGATGAGTACGACAGTCAGCAAAGGCGAAAATTGGGCAATATGGTAATGGCTATGAGCGGGGGAATTTTGTTAATGGCCCTCATTCCCAACCCGCTTTGGGGAAGGGTCCTCTTTGTGGTCTGTGCCCTGATCATTTCCCTTATTGGCTATTTGTTAAAGCGCAGTGCCAAACCGAAATTGCATTCCAGTCTGTGATCATACTGTCATACATCTGAAAAAAGTAATACGATCGCTACAACTTCAACTCTAGCTTACTCCTGCACTTTTTCCAGTGGTGTTTTACAGGAAACGTGGGCTGAAATTCTTTTGCAGCATGCCCTGTTGCAACGGTAGCCTGGGGCAATGCCCGCATTTGGGGAAGTATAGAATTCGCGGGGGTCATACGTTGTTAAGGGTACGGTCGATGGATTTTATGTTAAATATTTGGTGGTTCCATAAAAATATGTATTTTTGGTAAACCAAACTGGTAAACCAATTTTGGACATGAGACACCTTCCCAACTATTTTTCCATGCTTCTTCTTATCGCAGCCCTATCATGTGCTACAGAACAGCAAACTGGGACTGTAAAGGATGTAGCAGAGTTTGAAGAAATGCTCCGAAATGTACAACCGGGTGATAGTATTGTGCTTGCAAACGGAACATGGACGGATGCTGAACTTTTATTCGACGCAAACGGAACGGCTGAAAAACCAATTACGCTAACCGTTGAAGAAAAGGGAAAAGTTATTCTGGAAGGAGCTTCTAATTTAAGAATTGCCGGTGAGCATTTAATCGTTAAAGGTTTGGTCTTTAAAAATGGCTATACGCCAACAGATGCTGTAATTTCTTTTAGGAAGAACAGGGAAGAAATGGCAAATAATTCCCGGTTAACCGAATGTGTTATTGATAATTACAACAATCCCGAACGGCAGGACCAGGATTATTGGGTTACCATTTATGGAAAAAATAATCGTATAGATCACAACCATATTTCCGGAAAGAAGAATCTGGGTGTAACGATGATCGTTGGCTTAGATACAGAGGAGAGCAGGGAAAATAATCACAGAATAGACCATAACTATTTTGGACCACGTCCCACCTATGGCAATAATGGGGGCGAAACGTTACGGATAGGAACCAGTCATAATGCATTGGAAAATTCGAATACCCTGGTGGAGTCTAATTATTTTGACAGGTGTAACGGCGAACACGAGATCATATCAAACAAATCCTGTCAAAATACCTTTAAGTACAACACCTTTTTTGAATGTACGGGGACTTTAACAATGCGTCATGGCAATGAAACACTGGTTGATGGCAATGTATTCATTGGCAATGGAAAACCGAGTACAGGTGGCGTTCGGGTAATCAACGAAAGACAAACGGTTATTAATAATTACCACGTTGGCTTAACCGGATATCGTTTCAGAGGAGCATTCGTTATGATGAATGGGGTGCCGGATTCACCGCCAAATAGGTACGTCCCCGTAATTGAATCAAAAGTAAACAACAACACGTTTATAAATTGCGACAATATCCTTTTTTGTGCCGGGAGTGATGCTGAACGAAGTCAGGCACCGAGGTCCTCGGAATTTTCAGACAATATTTTATACCATGAAAGCAGGAAAGATCTTTTCACGGTTTATGATGATATCAGCGGAATTACCTTTAAAGGGAACATCCTGGGAAAAAACGTAACAACCACTATTCCTGTTGGTTTTGAAACTGCGGATATCCAATTGGTTAAAAATGAACAGGGTTTTTTAATCCCTACGTCAGATAAACTAAAAAATAAGGTTACAATAAGTCCGGATATTGCAACGAAAGATAATACGGGAACAGCCTGGTATTCCAAGGCAGATCCAAGTGTAATATTAAATTCTGGCAAAACCATTAAAGCAGCCGCTGGTATCAACACCTTGCATGATGTTGTAAAGGAATCGGAACCAGGAGATATTATAGAACTGGAAGCAGGGGAAACCTACTTATTGACTAAATCCGTAAAAATAAACCACCCCCTTACTATTAAAACGTCCGGAACAGAAAAAGCAACTATTCTGTTTGAAAGGATGATGGCTTTCGAAATCCGGAACGGGGGTAGCTTATCTTTGGTAAACATCGTATTCGACGGAGCAAAATCGCCTGATTATGCCGGTAATTCAGTGATAAGCACCAGTAAGAACTCCATGATCGATAATTACAAATTGTTCATCGATAATTGCGAGTTCAAAGACTTAATTGTAAACCATTCTTTCGATGTACTACGCGCTGCCAAAGGCACCTTCGCGGACACCATCAGTATTCAGAATTCAACCTTTAAGAACATAACAGGTAATATTGCCGCATTGGACAATGAAACGGATGATATCGGAGCTTATAACGTAGAATACTTCCTGATGAAAAACAACACAATCACGGAACTTCAGGGAGCTGCACTGCGTTTATATAGAGGGGGAAAAGACGAAAGTACCTTTGGTCCGTTTTTGGAGATAGAGCATAATGTTTTTGATCAGGTTGGCCTTGGCGCGAAAAACAAGTATGATGCAGCAGTATCATTATATGGCGTTCAGGAGATCGAAATAAAAGACAACATTTTTATAGACAGCAAGCCCATTAACATGCATTTGGTTGTTGGGGAGCCTATAGTGCAGATCCGGAACAATAATTTTTACAACTCGGATACGATGATCGTCACCGGCGATCAAAAATATATGATCGAAAACCAATGGAGCCTGCCCCCTGGGTTTTCTGACGGAACATATGACCTACGTAACGATTCCCCCTTAAAAGGAAAGGCCACCGACGGTTCCGATTTGGGGATCAAGACCCGGTAAAATGATAGGACCAGTAAAACATATAGGTTTTCTCCTAATGGTTTTTACCATGGGGTTTACAATGATCCCAAACCGTGGGCTCTGCCAGGAACATCCCAATCTGATACTGACCAAAACCGGGGTAGCGAAAATTAAAAAAGAATTGGGCACGGTACCGCTTTTCGATGCCACGCTGCAAAAGGTAAGGGAAGAGGTGGATGCCGAAATCGCGCTGGGTATTGAAACTCCCATCCCAAAAGATTTTTCCGGGGGGTATACCCACGAGCGGCACAAGCGCAATTTTTTGATTTTGCAAAAAGCAGGGGTATTGTTCCAGATTCTGGGGAATGAGAAATATGCCATCTATATCCGCGATATGTTGTTCCAATATGAGGCTATGTACAAGGATCTTCCGGTGCATCCCCAGGAAAGATCCTATGCCCGCGGAAAGTTGTTCTGGCAATGCCTCAATGATTCCAACTGGCTGGTGTATGTGAGTCAGGCTTACGACTGTATCTATGACTGGCTTACTAAAAAAGAGCGCAACTCCCTGGAGAAAAACCTGTTCCGCCCATTTGCCGATTTTATCTCCGTAGGGAACCCGCAGTTCTTTAACCGGGTACATAACCATAGTACCTGGGGTAATGCCGCGGTAGGCATGATAGGATTGGTAATGAATGACAATGAGTTAATAGATAGGGCGCTGTATGGATTGAAAGACGACGGCCTTGAAGCAGGTGCCCGGGACAATGATGGCGGCCTGATCAGGGAGGAAGGCCAGCAAGTAGGATTCCTGGCCAACGTAGATGAACCTTTTTCTCCCGATGGATATTACACCGAAGGGCCTTATTATCAGCGATATGCCATGTATCCATTTCTGATTTTCGCAGAAGGTTTGCATAATGCCAGGCCGGATATCCGGATCTTTGAACACAAGGATAGTGTTTTGCTGAAATCCGTTTATACCCTGATCAATCTTTCAGATGCGGATGGTGAATTCTTCACGCTAAACGATGCCCAAAAAGGTATGTCCTATTATTCCCGCGAATTGGTCACCGCGGTCGATATCGCTTATCACTACGGGGGCCACAATCCGGAATTTTTGAGTATTGCTGAAAAACAGGACGAGGTACTCCTGGATGATTCGGGTCTTGCGGTCGCTATCGGCATACGGGATGGCAAAGCGATACCCTTTCAGAAAAAGTCAATCAACCTCACAGACGGGGCGGACGGTAAACAGGGCGGGGTGGGCATCCTACGGTATGGCGATGAAGAGCTGACCCTGGTCTTCAAATACGCTGCCCAGGGTTTGAGCCATGGCCATTATGACAAACTATCCTTTTCGCTTTTCGAAGAAGGGGATGAAGTGATCCAGGATTACGGGCTTGCCCGGTTCGTGAATATCGAACAAAAAGGAGGTGGAAATTATTTAAAGGAGAACACCACCTGGGCCAAACAGACCATAGCGCATAACACCATCACCCAAAATGAAACTTCCCATTTTACGGGGGAATATGAAATTGGCAGTAAGCATCACCCGGAATTGTACTTTTTTGACGGTGCCGGCAGGGACGTTCAGGTTGTGAGTGCAAAGGAACGCAATGCCTATCCCGGAACGGAACTGCACCGTACCATGGCGGTAATAAAAGAGGATGGTTTGGAAAAGCCTTATGTGCTGGACCTTATGAGAGTGACCTCTGATAAACCCAACCAATACGACCTGCCTTTTTATTTTATGGGGCAGGTGATGCAGGTTAATTTTGAATATGAGGCTTCTGCTGTACTCGATGTTTTGGGCAAAGCACATGGCTACCAGCACCTGTGGGTTGAAGGTATGGGCAATCCTGCTGAAGAAAACACCAAATTCATGTGGATGAACAAGGGGCGTTTTTACTCCCTGACCGCGGCTACCAAAGGTTTTGACGAACTGCTATTCACAAGGTTGGGTGCAAACGATCCCGAATTCAATCTACGAAGGGACGCAGCCCTGATGCTCCGAAGGAAGCAGACGCAAAATACCGTTTTCGCATCCATCATAGAGCCTCATGGGAGTTACAGCCCTGTATCTGAATTTGCCGTTGACTCATACAGCAGTATTGCAAAGTTGGAAGTTATGCTTGATACAGCTGAGTACACCGCGGTGAGCATTGAAGATACGATGGGGCACACAAAGATGTTTATCCTGTGCAATACCGATGCATCTAAAACAAAAGAACATCAAATAACTATAAATGATACGGGTTATAAATGGTCAGGTCCTTATCATTTTAAATAGAAATAAATTAAAATTATGAAACGATTTAGTGAAAAGTACATCATCACAAAAGAAATGAAATGGGAAGAGCTTGGTGGAGGAGTATCAAGAAAGTTTTTAGGTTACGATAACCAGATCATGATGGTAAAAGTGAAATTTGAGAAAGGGGCATTAGGGGCACCTCATCAACATTTTCACACCCAGGCCACCTATTGTGTTTCAGGTAAATTTGAATTCGTAATTAATGGTGAAAAGAAAATTGTAGAAGCAGGAGATGGAGTTTATATTGAACCTAATCTATTGCATAGTGCAGTTTGTTTGGAAGAAGGGGTACTAATCGACACATTTAGTCCGGTAAGAGAAGATTTCCTAAGTGGTGGTGGGGTATCTTATTTTGGAGATAAAAAGTCATAGTTAAAAAAATCGCTGGTCCAATCCGCGAAAATTCCATGACTAAATAAGAATTGGTTTAAAGTTATCAATAGTATTATTATCTACAGAATATGAACAACAAACTAGCCGGAAAAAACGTACTCATCACCGCAGGTGCTCAGGGAATTGGCGAAGCAATTACCAGGCATTTTATCGATAGCGGCGCCCATGTTGCCATCCACTATTTTTCCAGTTCCGATACTGCGGACCAATTGGTTGAATATGCAGTTGGCAAAGGGCAAAAAGCGGTTGCCATAAGTGGTGATCTAACGAAAGAAGTTGACGCGAATGTTTTGGTTGAAAAAACAGTAGCGGCACTTGGTGGTTTAGACATACTTGTTAACAATGCAGGTTCACTGGTGGCTCGTAGAATGCTGAGTGAAATGGAGGTGGAGTTCTGGCAAAAGGTAATGGATATCAACCTTACATCCATGATGTTTGTAACGCGGGCTGCAGTTACCCATCTTGCAAAAAATGACAATACCAGCATTGTTAATTTGGCCTCACTTGCCGGGCGCAAAGGCGGTCATCCCGGTTCGCTTGCGTATTCTACCAGCAAAGGAGCCATACTAACATTCACGCGGGCGCTCTCTTCAGAATTGGGTCCTAAGGGAATACGGGTTAACGCTGTTGCTCCAGGTCTTATTCTGGGAACCTCCTTTCACAATACGCATACATCTAAGGAATCAGCAGCGGCGACAACGGCAGGCATTCCAATCCAAAGGGCGGGTACCGCTGATGACGTGGCACGAGCGGTTGCATATTTGGGGTCTGAATACGATGGCTTTATTACGGGCGCTACCCTGGACATAAATGGCGGGGTATATAATATGTAATTCCATTTTATTCCTTCACACGAACTTTATGGAACAAAATGTACAAAAGCAGGGATTATACTTGATGTATTTAGTCCATTCGGGAAGATTTTATGACTAACTAAAGAAAAAAACAGACTATGGATTTAAAGGGAAAAGTAGCAATAGTAACAGGGGGTACACGGGATATAGGAAGAGCCATATCTGTAAGATTGGCGAAGGAAGGTGCCAAAGTGGTCGCAAATTATTTCAACAATGAAGCAAACGCGAAAGAAACTTTAGAAGAAATACAGGCGGCCGGAAGCGAAGGTATCATCGTGAAGGCAGACGTCACCAAACAAGCGGATGTAAGCAGGCTTATCGATGAAACAATAAAGGCCTTTGGCCCCTCCATCGATCTCCTTGTGAACAATGCCGGGGGGCTTGTTGCCCGGAAGACCATGGAGGAAATGGACGAGGCCTTTTTTGACAAGGTCATCAAATTGAATTTAAATTCCACCTTCCTGGTATCCAAAGCGGTTTTACCGCATATGAAGCCAGGTGGTTCAATAATCAACATTGCTTCGCAGGCAGGGCGGGATGGAGGCGGTGGCGGATCGCTGGCATACGCAACTTCGAAAGGTGCCATTATGACTTTTACCCGAAGTCTGGCAAAAGAGGTAGGGCCTAAAAATATTAGGGTAAATGCACTCTGCCCTGGAATGATAGCAACAACTTTTCATGATACGTTCACCAAAGACAATATCAGGGAAAAGGTTGCAGGTATGACCCCCTTACGGCGGGAGGGAACGGCTGAAGAAATAGCCAATACGGTGGCCTGCCTGGCTTCTTCCGAGACCACTTTTATTACAGGGGCTAATATTGATATAAACGGAGGCCTGGCTTTTTCATAACCGAAATTTTGGCTGGGTTCAACGTCGAGTACAGAATCACAACTTCTTGAACAACAGCATACCAACTGCTCCAAATGTTAAATTTTAAGATAATTTTTTTATAACGAATAAATAGTATATATTTGGTAAACCAAAGTGGTTAACCAATATGGATAACCAATATCAGCTATAAAGAACCTAACTGAACTATTCATGATCTCCGGTTACACCAATCACCGATTAGGAATATTTTGAAAAGAAAAAGGACGGCTGTACGCCTATCCTTTTGGAGGACTCCCTCGTTCTGAAGGGAAAATATGTAAGACCTGTAAATATTACTATAAACACATTTGTTGCAAAGTTGACTTCAGTTGAAAATGTGTGCTTAGTATGTTGAAATTTCAATGTGTTGGTAGGCCGACATTTTAAACGTCATTTCCAATAAATGCATTGACCAACTAGAGTACTAACTTAATTAAATCACAAATGAACTTAAAAACGAAACTAACATTGATCGTACTATTGCTTGTCAATAGTATCTTGATGGCTCAAGACGGTTATATCTTGACCGGTACGGTAATTGACGCGGCCGGGACCCCAATTCCCGGGGTTAACGTAATTATCCAAAATACCTCAACAGGGACTGCTGCCGATTTTGATGGAAATTATTCCATTGAAGTTAGTAATGGAGACGTATTGGTTTTTTCCTCTTTAGGATTCGCCAGTCAGGCAATCCCCATAGATGGTCAGGAAACCCTGAACGTTACGCTTGCCGAAGATTCGGCACAGCTTGATGAAGTGGTAGTGGTAGGTTACGGTACCCAGAAGAAATCACATCTGACTGGAGCCGTAGCCAGGGTAGGAGGGGAAGAGGTTGCTGGCATACAGGCTGCCCGTGTCGATGATGCTTTGGCAGGTAAATTACCCGGTGTCTTGATTCAGAACCAAAGTGGTGAGCCGGGTGCAGATCCCAAGATCCAAATTAGAGCAGCGTCATCGCTTTCAGGTGATTCAAATCCACTTATTGTTGTGGATGGGTATCCAATTTCGGGAAGCCTGGCAACGGTAAACCCCAACGATATTCAAAGTCTGGAGGTTTTAAAAGATGCTGCTTCTGCTGCCATTTATGGATCCAGGGGAGCAAATGGTGTTATTTTGGTAACCACCAAAAAAGGTAGGGCGGGTAAAGCCAACTTTAGTTACAACAGCTATACCAGCTTCTCACAAAAATATGTGAAAGATATTGAAATGCTTAAGACCGCGGGAGAATGGGCAGATGAATTACAAACTAGTGCTTATGATCTTTCTGCAGTTGATCCCCGTTTAGTGAATTATAGAATAAATGCCTACAGGAATGCTCCTGATGTAGTAAGTATAGAGGATTGGCTTTTTCAAAGTGGTACTACACAAAGTCATGACTTCAGCGTTAGCGGGGGCAGTGAAGATTTAAAATCCTTTGCTTCGCTTGGTTATCTGAACACGGAGGGTATAGTAAGAGGGCAAGGTTTTGAAAGACTAAACGCGCGTTTGAATGTTGATGCTAATTTGGGAGACAGGGTTCAGGCCGGTGTAAGTTTTAATGGATTCTATGGGAAGCAGGATATTGTTCCTCATGATATGAGAGATCTCCTCAGATCATATAGTATTCATCCTATTTATCATACACAGGCGTCAATTGATTTCGTTCAGTCATTGGATGCCCAGAGACAAGCGTTAGCTGATGCAGGTGTTGTAACGTACGGCGGCGATGGCGGCAGAATGGATGACACATTTGACCAAGGTTATAGAGGTACCGGTAATATTACCTCAAGTATCTATGGTCTAGTGCCCGGTGATATTGCTCACGAATGGCATTATGGTAGAAATCAAAATGGTATTGGCGGATCTGGTGATGCAGGTCCGGCAGCAAAATTTGACAATGCGCGCAATTATCAAACAACCTATTTTGGTAATGTGAGTTCGTATCTGCAATATGAACTCCTAGATGGCTTAAATGTCAAAACGGTTCTGGGCGGAGATTTTACAGATACTGAGAACTATTATTATCAGGGTGTCCTGGCAGATTCTCAGGAACGTTCCAATCAATCTGACTTAAATATCTCAAATATAAAAAGATCTTCGGTGTTGAGCGAAACTACTTTGAATTATGCCAAAGTGATCGGTAAACATGATATTGCTGCGGTAGCCGGAATTGAATTCCAAAATAATTATATAAAGGGCTTTAGTTCGAATGCAACGAATGTACCAATTGGTCTGCCCCTGAATTACAATCAATTTGATCCTGCAGATGTGATCACACAGGAGATAGATGAGACAAGGTCAAGAAGGAGTGTTTTTGGAAGACTTCAATATGCGTTTGACGATCGTTATTTATTTTCCGCCTCGATCAGAAGAGATGGTGATTCCCGTTTCGGGGCCAATAAAAGATTCGCAACCTTTCCGGCACTTTCTCTAGGTTGGAATATACACAATGAATCATTTTTCGGAGATGGTATTGGATGGAGTCTATTAAAACTAAGATTTAGTACGGGGTCATTGGGTACAACGTCTTTCTTAGGGTCTTACGATGCCTTGAGCCTTTTGAGTACGGCACCGACCGCTTACGGGAGTGGATTTCTTATCCCTTCTAACGTGGCAAACCCAAATTTAACTTGGCAAACCAATACCGAGACTAACTACGGTGCTGATTTAGGGTTTGTTAATAACCGGTTTAGATTAAGTGCGGATTATTACACCTCTGATATTGAAGACATGTTGATCAATCAAAGTGTGTCTGAGGTGTTCGGTGTACCTTCTGTCGTACTTAATCGTGGTAATATTACAAGTTCTGGTTTGGAGTTGGAACTGAATGCAAGTATCCTACAAAAGGAGGATTTGTCCTGGAGCATTGGTGCGAACTTATCTACGGTTAATCAGGAAATCACTAGTCTTGGGGATTTGGACGAACTGCCCCGGACAGTTTATGGTGGACCTAGTGGCAGAGGCCCTGAATTTCGGAATTATGTAGGTGGAGAACTTGGTGAAATGTGGGGATACGCGGTGATCGGTGAGGTTGAAACGATCCATATAGCAGATCCATCCAGAAATATTGGGTTCGGAAGCTCAGAATGGTATGTTGTTGACCAAAACGGTGATGGTGAGATTACGTATGAAGATGATTATGTCAAGTTAGGGTCAGCCACCCCGGATTTTTATTGGGGATTGTCAAGTAATGTAAACTATAAGGCTTTTGATTTAGGACTCCAGTTCCAGGGATCTCAGGGAGCGGAAGTTTACAACATCGATCCAATTTACTGGAAATCACAGTTTGGTGGCAGATTACGGGATAGTTTTGATGCTGACGGTGATGGCATTGCCGATGCAAACGGGCTGCATTATGAAGAGACCAGGAATGCACACGGTGCAGGTATTCAGGATGCTTCTTATTTAGCGTTGAGAAACCTGACTTTAGGTTATACCCTTGATTCGGATGTAATTAACAAAATTGGCCTAAGTTCTGTGAGAATATATGGCGCAGCCACCAATTTGTTGTACATCTTCGGAGATAATTATACATCCTTTAATCCTGAAGGTGTAGAGACTGGCAATGGCGGTTATCTGGGCCCAACAACCTACGGTTACCAGGAAGGTGCGAGCCCCATCGTCAGAAGCTTTACGCTTGGTTTAAATGTTAACTTCTAAATAATAAATGATGAAAAATATATATTTAATATTGGGATTGTTGCTGTTCCTAACAGCATGTGACAATGATTTGAATCAATTGCCCCCCAAACAAATTGAATCAAGTAATTTGTCGGATTATACTGGTGTTTTGAATGCGGCGTATCATTATCAGACCGGCTCACCAACGCCATTGGCGGTGATGGGCGATTTTAGGGCTGACAATATGTTGATGGCCGAAGAACCCTATCCTGCATTTGACAGATTCAATTCGGATTTGGCTGGTGGAGATTTGGTAGAGCAATTTTTTCGACCATTTTATAGCAATTTGTACAAGTCGATCTTAAGTGCAAATAACGTTATAAATAATTCATCAGATGCTACCGAGGTAGCCGAGGCCAAATTCTTAAGGGGGCTGTCTTATTTTAAGCTCGTAATGGTTTTTGGTGACGTGACCGTGAATCTATCTCGAGTCACCAGACGTATGAGATCAGTCTATCTTAACAAGACAGCCGGCTAGCGAGGTGTACGATAATGTGATCATTCCGGACTTCCAGGATGCCATTGCTGTCCTGGATAATTCCGGATTAGCAAGTGGACGTGCATCTCAAATTGCAGCAAGGGGGTTCCTGGGGAAAGTATACATGTACAGAGGAAATTATGGCAGTGCGGAAACAGAACTTGCCGCGGTTATAAATGCGAGCAGCTGGGGCAGGGATTAGTTTGGAAA
The DNA here is from genome assembly GCA_963756115.1 of uncultured Flavobacteriaceae bacterium. Lineage (GTDB taxonomy): Bacteria > Bacteroidota > Bacteroidia > Flavobacteriales > Flavobacteriaceae > JTS-RE37. Next base: position 475,730 of record CAVWMN010000003.1, on the reverse strand, counting down.
CCGACTTTGCCAACGTTGTAGCCGATGGCAATTCAGAAATCCTGTTTGCAACCTTAAGATCAACATCTATTCCAGACGAATATGACCCTGCTACTGAGTTTCCGGGATGGTTTAGTGGAGTGACACAAAATCACCTACACCCGCTAGACCCGGCCTTACCGCTGCTTTTGATGCAGTTGCCAGTGATGCCCTTGGTGGAGGTATTGATTTAAGAAGAGCCCTAACTATCGATGAGGCAGTGGTGTAGGGGTGAAATATCCCGGAGGTCTTGAACAGGACTGGATAGAGTTGAGATTATCGGATATTATTCTAATGTATGCGGAAGCGTTGAATGAGAATGGTGCTTCCGCCAGAAGAAGTGCTTGCTCTATTAGATCATATACGAACGAGAGCTGGTTTAATCCGTCTGATCATACTGTCACAGTAAGCTACACAGGCTTATGTTAAGTCAGGCCATACAGGACGAAAGAAGAGTGGAATTGGCCTTTGAAGGGCACAGATGGTTCGATTTGGTCAGAACGGGAACCGTCGATGCTGAAATTGGAGAAACAATAAATAGTAATTATGATGTGTTTCCGATTCCAAATTCAGAAGTTCTTTCGAGCGATGGGGTGATAACACAGAACCCGGGATACTAATTCTAATTGGTTTATTACGAAGAATTTTGACCTTGACCATTCAGCTTCAACCATATTACTGAATATTTACTGGCCAGTTACTTGTTTATGTGGGGCTGCTTTACAAAAAAGACCGGATATACAAATCACAGTTGTGGTAAAAGGAACCAATAAAATTTCAAATTATGGGATAGGTCATTTGAATTGCGTAATTTGCATAATTTAACAAACCAATCTGGTTAACCAATTTAGTGTTACAGCATCAAATAGACATGGCAAATGAAAATTGAAATTCTAACGAAAAATGATAATCAGGAAATTCAAAATGACATTATTTCAAAGATCCGGGACCTGATCAACTATAAAAACCTGGAGCCTGGCGATAAGCTGCCTTCCGAAAGAAAATTAGCGGAGAAATTTGAGGTCAGCAGGAGCAATCTTCGGGAAGCTATACAAAAGCTTGAGTTTTATGGAATATTGAAATCCAAGCCCCAAAGCGGGACTTTCATTGCAAATATAGGCCAGATCGCCATGAACGGGATGATCGCAGATATACTGCGATTAAAAGGACCGGATTTTAAGTCCCTGGTGGAGACGAGGATCTTGTTGGAATTAAAGACCGTCCGCCTTGCAGCAACAAGAAGAACAAAAAAGGATTTGATACAAATCGAAGCAGCCATGGAGGCGTACAGTGACAAGGTTCTTAAAGGAGAAGAGGCGGTTCAGGAAGATTTGCTGTTTCATCTGGCCATAGCCGAAGCTAGTGGCAACGATACTATGCACACCATCATGCTGATCATTACACCGGCAATCATCACCAATTTTGAACGATATCATGTATGTGACAAGAATATGGCCTTTATGGCTATCCAGGAACATCGGGATATTTTTGAGGCCATAAAAAGCCAGGATCCCCAATTGGCCAAGGAAAAAATCAAAATACACTTTAAAGTTTTGTATCAGTACTGTTATAATATAAAAGTCTAATGGGTATAAGGAAGATAAAATTGCTCGCTTGTATCGTTCTGATAAACATATAATATACCTGGAGGAAAATATACATAGATCTGTAATTACCAGTAAACATCGTCTGATCGCATGGGGTTTCAGCCATAACATTATCACAGGTTTATAAGGTAAAGTCGAGAATTGCAAGGGGATAGAATTGTTCGATGGTTGAGCCAATTCCCGGGTGTATTGCGTTGGAAATCTATAAACAAATATTGTGATGAAACTAAAAGGTCTGAGATGGTGGATAATAGGGCTTATTGCCCTGGCCACAGTCATAAATTACATCGATCGTTCGGCACTGGCCATAATGTGGCCAGGAATATCCGAAGAACTGGGTATGACGGAATCAGACTATGCTATTATCCTGAATGTATTCATGGTAGCCTACGCCCTTGGACAGGCAATTTCAGGAAAATTGTACGATAAAGTGGGTACCCGGCTTGGCTATGTCATTTCCATTTTCTTTTGGTCCCTTGCCTCCATCCTACATGCATTCTCTCGGGGTGTGCTGTCCATTAGCCTGTTCAGGGTTCTATTGGGGGTGTCGGAAGCAGGAAACTGGCCGGGTGCCGTAAAGAGCAATGCAGAATGGTTCCCGGTTAAGGAACGCGCAATCGGACAGGGCATTTTTAATGCAGGTGCTTCCCTTGGTTCTGTAATAGCCCCGCCGCTTATCGCTTTTTTATACCTGGGATTTGGCTGGAAAACGACCTTTGTTATCATTGGGGCAACCGGGATGTTATGGATCATACCCTGGCTTATATTCAATAAAAAACTACCTGAAGCCCATCCCTGGATTACCGATGAAGAAAAGAAACATATTGTCTCGGGAAGATACTCCGGCAGGCAGGAAGATCATGATGGCAAGGCCCTGAGCATACGGCAAATTTTATCCTATAAGGAATCCTGGTCCGTGCTGGCCTCCCGGTTTTTCTTTGAACCCATCTGGTGGCTCTTTGTGGGATGGATGCCAATTTACCTTCAGAACACCTATGGTTTTGATGTAAAGGAAATCGGGATGTTTGCATGGGTACCCTTTGTTGGCGCCGCGGTGGGAAGTGTTATGGGAGGACTGATGACCGGCAGATGGATCCAGGGCGGGACTTCTGTAGACGCAGCTCGGAAAAGGACTATTTGGATGGGAGGGCTTATGATGTTTATAGGTCTCCTGGCCACCATTTATCTTGCCGATAATCCAACCAAATTTGTGATCATTGTCGCCTTTGTATTGTTCGGTTTTCAATTTGCCATATCAAACATACAAACACTCCCAAGTGACCTGTTCAGCGGGAAATCAGTAGGTACACTGGCAGGTCTGGGCGGCACGGTAGGCATATTTTCGGTAATCATAATGAACTTTTTGATCCCGGTGATCACAAAGGTCTCCTATACCCCCGCCTTTATTATAATTGCTGTATTTGTACCGCTGGGAGTACTGTCGGTCTATAAATTGGTGAAGGTAATAGGTCCTGTCGAAGAAAATTAACTGAATTGAATAATAAGAAATTAAATTGTATAAAATGAGCAGATCAAATGGAAGAATAGCGGTCATTACCGGAGCTACCGGAGGTATTGGTTTCGAAGTAGCCAAAAGATTGGGTAAAGACGGGTTTAAGGTGGTATTGAATGGAATTGATGATGCCACAGGGGCTCAAAGAGTTAAAGAGCTTGAGGCCGAAGGAATAACAGCTGAATACCATGGTTTTGACGTTACCAACGATGAAGCGGTAACTAAAAATATTAAAGCCATTGGTGAAAAGTATGGAAAGATTGACGTCCTTGTCAATAACGCAGGTGGATTGGGGGGGAGGTCCCGATTTGAAGAAATGACCACGGAGTTTTACAGATCGGTAATGGCCCTGAATCTGGACTCTGTATTTTTTGCGTCACGGGCTGCAATACCATTCCTTAAAAAGGGAGAGAATCCAACAATAATAAATTATACATCAATTGCCGGGTGGAACGCAGGGGGCCCGGGTGCCGGAATTTATGGAACATCCAAAGCAGGGGTTCATGCTATCACCAGGGCATTGGCTAAAGACCTGGCGGAATATGGAATACGGGTGAATGCCGTATCTCCCGGTACCATCGATACGCCTTTCCATGCCCAGATTAAAGCTACGAAACCAGAAGTATTCGCCTCCTGGAAAAACAATATCTTACTGGGAAGGTTAGGCCAACCGGAAGATGTGGCTTCCGTTGTTTCGTTCCTCGCGGGTACAGACGCAGCCTTTATAACAGCCGAAACGATCCAAATCGGTGGCGGGCAGGGCTTGGGAATTTAAAATCAATGAATCTTGTATTGGAAACAGCGTTGCTTTCGTTTCCAGGAATCAAAACAAATTAAACGTGTATGAAAAAAGTAGTAACATTCGGAGAGATTATGCTCCGCCTCGCACCGGAAGGCTTTTTAAGGTTCTCACAGGCCAGCAGTTTTGATGTCGTATACGGCGGTGGTGAATCGAATGTAGCGGTTTCCCTGGCCAATTTTGGGGTGCCTGTAGATTTTGTGACCAGGCTTCCGAAAAATGATATCGGCGAATGTGCCCTGATGGAAATGCGTAAACGTGGGGTCAATACACAGAATATCATCTTCGGGGGAGATCGCCTCGGGATTTATTTTCTGGAAACGGGCGCAGTAAGCCGGGGCAGTAAGGTCGTCTATGACCGGGCGCATTCCGCCATATGTGAAATCAAACCGGGCATGGTGGATTGGAAAAAAGTATTTGATGGTGCCGGATGGTTCCACTGGACAGGCATTACCCCTGCCATCTCACAGGGTGCTGCCGATGCCTGTTTAGAAGCTGTTAAAGTAGCAAGTGAAATGGGCATCACTATTTCAACCGACCTGAACTACCGGGCTAAACTATGGAACTACGGTGGGGATCGTGAGGCGATTATGACGGAATTAACCTCCTATTGTGATATCATATTGGGCAATGAAGAGGACGCGGAGAAACATTTTAATATCAAACCCGAAGGACTCGACATTACCACACAGGGGGAACATGTTAAGGCCGAGGCATTCCTGTCTGTCTGCAAACAGATGATGAAAAAATTTCCTAAAGCCAAAAAGGTGATCACCACCCTGCGCGGTTCCATTTCTGCCTCCCATAATACGTGGGCTGGCGTCCTGTATGACGGGGAGACCCTTTTTAAGACACGGGAATATCAAATCACGGATATCGTTGACCGTGTGGGAGGAGGGGATTCCTTTATGGGCGGACTGATATACGGTCTTTTGACGTATCCGGATGACGACCAGAATGCACTTGATTTTGCTGTTGCCGCATCCTGCCTCAAACATACCATAAAAGGAGATGCCAACCTGGTGACCGTGGATGAAGTCAATAAATTGATGGGAGGAGACGCATCCGGAAGGGTATCCAGATGATGGAACCGGAGAATTACCAATAAATCCAGTAAGAAATGTCGAATCAAAAATCCATATTAATCCTTTGCGGAGGGGGCCCGGCACCGGGGATTAATTCTGTGATCAGCACGGTGGCCAAGGCATTTTTAAAAGATGGATTTCGGGTATTGGGTTTGCATGAAGGGTTTAAGGGTATTTTCAGCGAAAATCCGGAAATCAAGGAATTTGATTTTTTCCATGCAGATCGAATTTTCAGCAGGGGGGGCTCAACCCTGGTTATGAGCCGGTTCAAGCCGAAGGACGAAAAGCTCAACACGGATCTTTTTATAAAAAATAACGTAAAACTCCTGGTAAGTATAGGGGGAGATGATACCGCTTCTACCGCCAACAGGATTACGGGCTACCTGAAGAAGGAAGGCATCAGTATATCCAATATTCACGTTCCCAAAACAATTGATAATGATCTGCCGTTACCTGACAGGAATCCCACGTTTGGTTTTCATTCCGCCAAGGACGAAGGGGTACGTATAGGAAACACCACGTACGAAGATGCGCGCACGAGTCAAAATTGGTTTGTGATGTCTGCCATGGGCAGGTCAGCCGGGCATCTGGCATTCGGAATAGCCGCAAGCTGCCATTTTCCGATGATGGTCATTCCGGAAATGTTTTCCAGGTCGAACATCACATTTGACAAGGTAGTGCGCATGGTCATTTCGTCTATGGTAAAGCGAAAGATCGAAAATATCAACTATGGCGTCGCCCTGATCAGCGAAGGGGTCTTCCATAACATGCCGAAATCCGAACTGGATAAATGTGGCATCAATTTTACCTACGATGACCACGGCCATCCCGAATTGGGAAATGTGAGCAAAGCCCATATTTTTAACATGCTGGTTCAGCAAAAACTCAAAGCTCTGGGGATTGATATTAAAAGCCGGCCCGTGGAATTAGGCTATGAATTGCGTTGTTGCCGCCCGATCGGATTTGATCTTACCCTCTGCACACTCCTGGGACTTGGGGTGAAGAAACTTTATGATGAAGGCAAAAGCGGCTGTATGGTGACCGCCAATTCACGGGGAGAGGTAACGCCGCTCTTTTTATCAGAGATCCAGGATAAAGACGGAAAGATAGCCCCCAGACTGGTGGAAATCGATTCTGAATTTGCAAAGCTTTGTTTCCAAAACCTGTATTATTTGCAGGAAGGAGATTATGAAGCTGCAAAGCAGTATCTGCCGGATCCATCGGAATATGATTTCAATAAAATTCTAACAGAAGCATAATACAACAAATGGCACAATATTCAAGAATAGAGGTTGCACAGGTAATGAAGGAAACCGGGATGGTTCCGTTGTTTTACCATTCTGATGTAGCATTGGGAAAAAATATATTAAAAGCCTGCTACGACGGTGGCGCGAGGCTGATGGAGTTTACCGCCCGCGGCGATTTCGCCTTTGAGGTGTTTTCCGAAATGAACAAGTATGCCGTTAAAGAACTCCCAGGGATGATCATGGGTGTAGGGTCCATAACGGATGCCGGGGCAGCATCTATGTTCATGCAAATGGGTGCAAATTTTATTGTAACCCCCTCCCTGAGGGAGGACATTGCCCGCGTATGCAACCGGAGAAAGGTATTATGGTCGCCGGGTTGTGGTTCCCTGACCGAAATCAACCAGGCCGAAGAACTGGGCTGTGAAATCGTAAAACTGTTCCCCGGAGATATATACGGACCGGCCTTCGTAAAGGCGATCAAAGGCCCGCAACCCTGGACAAGTATCATGCCAACCGGCGGTGTCAGCACCGATGAAGCCAACCTTAAAGCATGGTTTGATTCCGGGGTAACCTGTGTGGGGATGGGCTCCAAACTGATCAGTAGAGAGATCCTGGCCAACAAGGATTACAAGGGGTTGGCGAATACGGTGAAGGAAACCCTGGCCACCATCCAAAAATTACGGAACTGAAAACATGGATAAACCAACGGCAAACCAGTCCTTCCTGAAAAAACTATTGGCGTTGGTATTGGCCTTTGGCCCCGGTATATTTGCGATCGGGTATACCATCGGCACAGGTAGTGTAACTTCCATGATCGTGGCAGGCAGCACCTACGGGATGCAATTGTTATGGGTGCTTTTGCTCAGCTGTGTTTTTTCGGGGCTTTTGATGTATGCCTATGGCAACTACGCCCTGATCTCCGGGGAGACCGCACTCTACGGTTTCAAAAAGCACATCAGGGGAGGGAAGGTTATTGCCATCTTAATTATCATCGGCATCTCCTTCGGCCAATGGAATTCTTTGATGGGTATTTTGGGTATTTCCGCAACTATTATTTTTGAAATATTCCTGATCTACTTTCCACAATTGGAAGGGTTCCGTTATGAGACAGTGTTGACGGTGGCCATTATAGTGATCGCTATTATGTATGCACTATTATTGGTGGGCAAATACACCTTCTTCGAAAAGATCCTGGTCATTTTCGTAACTATTATGGGGTTGTCGTTCATCATATCCCTTTTTATGGTGTATCCCCTGCCTATGGAGGTTCTAAAAGGACTGATCCCTTCGGTGCCCCAGGTGGAAGGGGGGAAGATGATGGTGGCAGCGTTTGTTGGTACTACCATGGCATCAGCAACATTCTTATCGCGCCCCCTGTTTATCAAAGGAAAGGGCTGGACCATTGATAATAGGAGCCAGCAAAAAAAGGATGCTATTATCGCCGCCTGCCTTGTTTTTGTCATAAGCGCTGCCGTGATGGCAGTGGCAAGCGGGGCTTTGTTCCATCAGGGGCAACCGGTGACCAAAGTGTTGGACATGGTCAATACTCTGGAGCCAGTGGCCGGTAAATTTGCCCTTACACTTTTCTTTTTTGGCACCCTAAGCGCCGGACTCTCATCAATTTTTCCATGTTTGCTGATTGCACCGATCTTATTGGCGGATTACCAGTCCGGGGAATTGGATACAAGTTCGAAACAATTTAAGATCATAACCTTTTTCGCCTGTTTATTTGCATTGATCGTGCCGGTTTTCGGGGCCAATCCGATCCAAATGCAGATCGTCTCCCAGGTGTTCAACGTATTTGTGTTGCCCATAGTGATTATCGGTATCCTTCTGTTGGTCAACAACAAGGAGATTATGAAAGGCTACAAGACCAGTATCTGGATTAATACAGGCTTAGCTGCTGCCCTGCTTTTTGCCTGCCTGATTTCGTATAACGGTATCGTGGCGCTGTTTGATTTCTTTTAGAAAGATTGTTTCATGCCAATGCTTACTTATTGTGCAGGAATCCCATAGGCAAGCCAAGTTGGATTTCTCACTGCGTTCGAAATGACAAATGGGGGGGCGAAATGACAACCCGGGGGGTATTTGAAATGACAACGAATAAGGCTTCGAAATGACAACGAGGAGATGTGCAAGGACAGCAGGGGCAAGGTGGTACGCGTGAAATCCGGACCCGCTTGTATGTGAGTTTTCGGACCTCCGATATGTATCTTTTTTATCCCACGTTCACATGGAACAGGTATCCTACCAAAGCCGTCAGTCCCATTGCTGCCGTGCCCCAAAAAGTAATCCGTAAGATCGCTTTCCCGATACCGGAACCACCTGTTTTGGCTGTTATGCCTCCCAGGATAATCAGGAATAGAATGGCAAAACCATATAGATAATATTCCATATTCAGGAGCGGGAGGAATAACACCGCAAGCAACGGGAGTATCCCCCCCACCGTAAAGGATGCGCCCGAGGCCAGGGCCGCCTGTATGGGTTTCGCCTGACTTATTTCATTGATTCCCAGCTCATCCCTCACATGGGCCGCCAGCACATCATGCGCTGTCAGTTCTTTGGCAACCTGTAAGGCAGTTTCCTTTTTTAACCCACGGTTTTCATAGATTTCCGCTAAACGGAGCAATTCCAGTTTTGGCGTTTCCTGCAATTCCACCTTCTCCCGTTCAATGTCCGCTTTTTCAACATCAGTCTGGGAACTGACGGAAACATATTCCCCGGCCGCCATGGAAAGCGCCCCGGCAACCAAACCAGCCAGCGTTGCCAGGACAAGCGGTTCCCTCAGGTCACTTGCAGCTGCAACCCCTATCGCAAGACTGGCGGTTGATAAGATTCCGTCATTGGCACCCAGTACGGCGGCCCTTAACCAGTTACTTTTGTGTATGTAATGGTTATCTAAATAATTATCCGGTAAATCGCTCATAGTTTATGCTTTAGGAAATTCCTGAGTTGAATTTTCACTGGTAAAGGTAAATACCTGAATTCTATTAAAAGGCCTCATATAATAAGTTAAGGATAGCTGCATATGTTGGGACTTCAATTTAACTACAGGAACATTTCTCCGACAATCAGAATCTTTCAGGTCTGTCATACTCAACCTCCGTAATATTGAATTTTGCATAGCTGAAATCGCCCTTCTCCAATCGCCAGGATACATCAAAGGCCGTCGGTATGATCACATTATTCACCTCCTTGTAATGCGAGGCATTTATTATCCATGTTTCGAGGTTCTTTTCATCCATATATCTTTTGGTTTCCATCCCGGTAATCTCACCAACCTCGTTGAATGTCATTTTGAAGAATAAGGACAGCCCCTTGTAATTAAATGTCAGACTTGCAGTATGTGTATCAATGGGTAACCACTGTAGCCTTTCTCCCGGCAGTAAATTGGTGGGGTACAAAACACTTTCCCCCAGCCATCTGAGTAATTCCCCCTGGTCATAATGCTCACCTTTGGCGTCAACCACCGTAAACAATGAAAAAAGCGATACCACCAATCTGCCCTTACCGGAAATATACAGGTCTCTTGCCACAAACATATTCGTTGTTCCCTTCCAGATAAAACCTGGTTTTTCGGTTGTTGCGTATTGTTCCCCTGTTATGTTCATCCAATCCTTGTCGAGGTTTGCCTTAAAGTTTCCGGTGTGTTTAATTCTTGCGTAGCTTATGTAGGGTTGCCCTTCTTTTAAGATATGGTTGAAATAGCGTTGCACCGGTTCCGGTAAATTGTCCAGTTGGTGTTTCAGGAAGGTTTGATGGGATATACTTTTAGACTGGGCAAAAAGTGTTTTGACCTGTTTGCCGAATTGAATGGACATATTCAATTTGCCGATGACAATGATGAGCAGCAAGGATCCAATAATGGCGAATGTGATGATCATAACTTTCTTCCAGCCGGCGTGCCGGGGAGTTTGGCAAAAGATAGACATTCAGGTTCATGACAGCAAACGAAAAATTACATCTTCCGATCAGGAGATTAAAATAGTCACATTATCCTGCCGGCGAAGATTTATTTGAATTAAACGACAGGTCATTATATGGTGTCCGCATTTACAGGTGCTTACGAGGAACCAGATCGGTCATTCTTGTATATGTCTTTTAAGATATAAACTATATAACAGGTTTTCGGCAGCTTAAATTTTAATAACCCCGAGGGCACTGCAAGCTCAGTTTCTTTTTTCCTTTCCCCCTTTATGGCAAAATAAATGCCATCCCCTTTAATTCCCCCTTGATAGAAAACTCTTTTATAGGAGAACTTTCAGGCAACCCCCCGATTGTCAAAAATCGTGGATAGCGAAGTTTTTGGTGTTGACCGCTAACTTTTCCCGGTTCATCGCAACTTGTCATATAGCCTTATCCTGCGTTGTATGTTTGTCCTGTAGATAAGTTAGTAACCGTTTGCGAATGCAGACATCAAAACAAAATATCATGAAAAAATTCAAAGTAGTATCAGGAATAGGAATACTGGCCCTGGCATTGTTATCATTCGCGGGAAAAGGAGAATGTGAAAAATCAAAAGAAACGAGTAAGGCTGAAACGAGCTTGACCGAATTACAACAACCCTTTATCAATGAATTACGTGGCCAATGCGAAAGTGGGCTGTTGTCTATAGATGATATCGTTGTAATGGAAACCGTTGAAGAAATCGATCTTGGATTTGACACGGCAGAATACCTGCCAGCAGGATTCGATGCGTATGCCGGAATGGAACCCGACCTTGACCAAATCAACTTTATAGAAACCGAAAAGGAAATAGACCTGGGATTCGACACGGCGGAATACCTGCCAGCCGGATTCGATGCATATGCCGGAATGGAACCGGACCTTGACCAAATCAACTTTATAGAAACCGAAAAGGAAATAGACCTGGGATTTGACACGGCGGAATATCTGCCCAAGGGATTCAATCCTTATAAAGGAATGGAGGATGAGATCCAATTTGAACCAGAAGCTTAGATTGGTTTTCATCTTCAAACCGATCCAAAACAGATCAGGGTTGATTGATAATCGGGAGTGGCCTTTGGCGAAAGCCAGAGGCTTTTCCTTTTATGATAGTTGCTTTTCGAGTGCAGCTTGCGACTTCATTTTTACCACATAATCCGGGATGATCATTCAAATACCTATAAAAGTAAACCGGTCACAGGTGGCCGGTGTCGTCCTCTTTTGAAACCATTAAAATTTGAAAACCGATAAACTTTCCGGGTTTACCGCGAACTTTTCCCGGTTCATCGCAACTTGTCATATGGCCTTATCCTGTGCTGTATGTTTGTCCTGTAGATAAGTTAGTAACCTGTTTGCGATTGCAGACACAAAACAAAATAGCATGAAAACAATTTTTAAAATTTCAGTAGTACTTGCCCTAATGTCCGCAACGACTTCCAGCATGGCGAATGATCCAAAAATCAGTTTGGTGCCAGGAAATGATGCCAAAAGCATCATCCTTGAGTTGGAAGATCAAATCAAAGCATCGACCCTCAGATTGACCGATGCTGACAACAACCCGATTTTCTTCGAGAATACCCGGGAAAACCGTTACGCCAAAAAATTCAATCTGGAAAAACTTGCAAACGGAACGTATTTCTTTGCCGTTAAAAACCCGTTGCAATCTGTCATTTTTACCCTCAACCTAAAAGACACCGAAGTGAAGATAGTTGACCGTGCGGAAAACAATCCGAAAACTGTATTTCGTAAGGCGGGGGACAAAATCTATCTGAATTTAATGAACCAGAAAGAAGCGGATGTAGCCATTTTAATCATGGATGACCAGGATAGGGTCATATTCAATGAAACAGTAGGAGATGAATTTATAGTTCAAAAGACATTCAATTTTGAATCGGCCATCAAAGGCCGGTATACAGTTACGGTAAAAAACGGTACAAACACCTACCACGAAAGTATCGTTATTGGATAACCTATTGATTAATGGTTGGTTGATAACCTCATAGGCCTGATGCCCTGTGGGGTTACCTGCTTCAGCATGCAGCGGCTCACTTTATCTTGATATAACTGTCTTGAAGAGCTTTTACCGATAAAGTGGTTGGAACCGCCGGGCGCATGTAATAGAAAAAGAGTTCACTATATTGGCCATCCGGAAGAACTACAAGATATGGACCTTCAGTTTAAATCATTTAAAAAATATCAGACCGTAATTATTCATCTGCTGGTCTGGGGATCTGTTTTTTCGCTCCCCTATATCTTTTCCCTGCAATGGCAAGAGGGTAGGATGCCAACGGAATTTGCCCTTAAGCTCCTCGTATTGAATATCGTCATGAACCTTTTTTGGGTAACAACGTTTTATTTGAATACGCAGATTCTTATTCCCCGTATATTGTACCGTAGAAAAGTTTTGGTATATCTGGGAGTCAACGTTGGTCTATTGGCCGGTATTCTTTTGATCAACCGTTTGGTATATGAGGCGCTGGTGTTCGAAGCTCCCTACTCTATCTATAAGGCCCTTTGGCACAACGCCCTGCCTTTTTTGTTCTTTGTTTTGACAGCTGTCGCCTTTAGAACGGTAAACGACCGTTTGGAACTGGAACGCAGAAAGAAGGAACGGGAAAGCGAAACCCTCAAAACGGAACTCTCCTTTTTGCGCTCCCAGATCAGCCCGCATTTTTTGTTCAATGTGCTCAACAATATCGTAGCCCTGGTACGTCTGAAAAGCGAGGAACTGGAGCCTACTATTTTAAAATTGTCTGCCCTGATGCAGTATATGTTGTACGAAACGGATGAGGATAAGGCACTTTTAAAGAGCGAAGTAGATTATCTGCAGAATTACATCGATCTGCAAAAACTCCGCTTCGGGAAGCGGCTGAACGTTAATTTTGACGTGGAATTGATAGAGGACTGGCATACGATCGAACCCATGCTCTTGGTTCCCTTTGTGGAAAATGCTTTTAAACACGGCACGGGGATGCTGGAAAATCCGGTCATCGATATTTTCCTGAAGGCTGACAATAATACCCTTGTCTTTACGGTAAAGAACAAATATATCGAGACTGACGACGCCAAGGACAAGGTTTCCGGTATCGGGATGTCAAATGTCAAAAGAAGGCTTGAACTCCTTTATGGAAAGGAACATGATCTTACGATCGACAAAACCGCGGACTGGTTTATCGTTACCTTGCAATTAGCTTTTGAGACGCAATGAATTGTATAGCTATAGATGACGAACCCCTGGCCCTTGGCCTCCTGACCGACAATATCGGGAAGGTGCCTTTCCTGAATTTAGTAGGGGCCTGCGAGAATGCTTTTGAGGCGATGGAAACCATGAAGGAACATCCAGTAGATCTGGTGTTCATCGACATTCAGATGCCTGGACTAACCGGACTTCAGTTTATTGCCAGCCTGGAAGTCAGGCCCCTGGTGATTTTTATTACTGCCTATAAACAATATGCGGTGGAAAGCTATGATCTGGATGTAGTGGACTACCTCGTAAAACCTGTTTCTTTGGAACGCTTTGTCAGGGCCTGTAACCGGGCCAAAAAACTGTTCGAGCTGAAGTCGGCAAAAACTTCTCCCGTCCAAAACGCCCCGGATCATTTCTTTGTAAATGCCGATTACAGCCAGGTAAAAATAAAGTTTGACAATATCATCTGGATGAAAGGCTATGGCGATTACATCAAGTTCTATTTAAAGGATGCCCAACATCCGCTGGTGGTACGCACCAGTTTTAAGGAGCTGGAATCGGAACTTCCCGAAAACCGATTCCTCAGGATCCACCGCTCGTATGCCGTTGCCCTGTCGGAAATCACGGCAATTCGCAGGAACAGCATTTTTCTGGGGGATAAGGAATTGTCGATTGGGGAGACGTACCGCGAAAGTGTCGAAAGCATCGTTCGGAATGAAAAATAATTTAGGTTAAAATACCCGGTAAGCAATAGATCCTTTGCAAAATAATTTTGTTAGCTGCGTTTAAGCAAGGTAAGGCTGGTCATAGTACCGTTTTCCGGTCGCTTTGTACAGGGCATTGGCTACCGCTGCAAAAACAGGAGGAAAAGCAGGTTCGCCCAAACCCGTCGGGTCCATCGTATTTTCGACGAAATGTACATCGATCTGCTTCGGGGCTTCCCCCATTCGGATCATACGGTACGTATCGAAGATGCTTTTTTGTGGAACACGGTCGGTACCCCGATGGAGTACCGGCAGCTGAATTAAAGGTTGTTGCCAGGTTTCATGGTTCATTAATAGGGAATGCGGGATTTCTCACTTCGTTCGAAATGACAGTGGGGGTTCAAAATGACAGCGTAGGGTTTCGGAATGACAGCGTAGGGTTTCGGAATGACAGCGTGGAGTTTCAGAATGAGAGCGTGGGGGTTCTAAATATCAGTGGGGGTTCTAAAGATCAGTGGGGGATTCCAAATGACAGTGGGGGGTTCGGAATGACAGTGTGGGGTTCGGAATGACAATGTTTGAGAGCGTCAGAAATGGCAAAAAGGCTTTGGAGGCCTGTTTACAGATTAAAAGACCCGGATCCGTTCAGCTCCTGCAACAGTTCGGCAAAGACGGGGCCGTTGTGCATCTGGTGTGAATTGCATTCCTGCCCATAGATATTATATTCGATCAACACCACTTCCCCTGAGGTGTCCAGTGTCATATCCCAGGAAATAAGCCTGAAATGAGGCGCCTGGATATGCAGCCGGGTAGCCGCATCCTTTAGCTTATCAATGAAAGGAAATTGGATATCAGAAAACTTAATCCCACCATCCGTTTCGGTAACTTTTTTACCGTGCAGGTCATATCCTACTTCATTCAGTGTACCGTCCTTCCGTACACCACACGATAAACCCCCGGTAGATACATTATCATTGGTGGAACCCTTTTTCCCCATCCGTACCGTAATGGATAAAACCTTGGATTCCCGGTCCTTGAGATAACTGACGACCCGGAAGGTGTTTACGGATGTGCTATTCAACTTTTCCAACAAGGGATGTTGCTTTAATACCTTCTGGATGACAAAGTTTTTTTCATAATCCACCAGCAGCTGTTCTAATGGCTTATCATTATAATCCGTAATACCATTACTGCACTGAAAGAGGACCACATTTTTCCCGCCATAACTGTCAATGGTAGGCTTTATGATCATTTTGCCAGCAGTGTTACACAGTTTAACAACACGATCCAGGCCAATTATTTCAGATTTGTCATAGTACAAACCATTGATGTTTTTGACAACTACCTCCGGATGTTTAATATTGGGGAATAATTTGTCCAGTAAATTCTTATCTCCCAGGGCCGACGTGTAATCATAGTTATTCAATTTGGGTTCCAGTAACAGGTAAAAAATGTTTTCCGGAACATATTTTACAGAATGGATACCGTTGCAGGCCGTGTAATACCGATGCCAGGAACACTTGATGTCCTTGAACCCAAACGTACTGTAGAAGGATGTAATTTCTGCTTTCTGCTGCGTAGTCAATTCTTTACTTCCGTAAAGGGTATTGAGTTTATCAATCTTTTTCTTGAGCTTATAGTGGTCGTAGTCTGTCCTGATGGATTTTTGAACATTTACATATGAAGTTGCTATATTTTTAAGTACCCTTTTCATAAGCCAAATTGCTATATACCTGATCTGTCCATTTATCTAATTTTCAAATATCTGCCCTTAGGTTAAACCCCGCAATTAATTTCGAACAATCCCTGATTTATCCGATTGAGTACCTTAAAAGTACGGTTAACACATCCTATTACCAGAACTAAATATTTATTTAATATAGATATTAAGTTTCTTATTCCCATAACTGATTTTGTAAACTTTTACAGTCATTTCTCCTTGCTTTTCTTTTATGATTTTTTCGGGATTCCACAGTGCTCACCGGACTTGTTTATCCCGCTTTCAGATACCCCGTTTTGCACTGTTTTACCCGTTTGGATTTAATTTCCCAATTCTTTAACCGCAAATAACCATGTTTAATACGTTGATTTTATTTAACGCAATTACCATTGACAGGCAGAGAAACGAACCGGCATGGGGCAAGAAGGGGCGGACTTTTTAAACAGGATCACGATGGTAGCTATTCAACACTCAGATCCTTTTCAATAAAATTAGTTCTATATCATTGCTGCAGAGCAAAAATATGTGTAATTGGGTAGATATTCTGTATGGATTTAAAAAACCTGGTGACAATATGCAGGGGGATCTGATTTCCGTACCTGATTATGTCCGATATACGCGTCTGAGAAGCACTCATTCAATGTAATTAAATAAGAAACCGGCACCGGTATACCGGTCTCTTACATCAAACATTTCAATTTCTATTTTTTCTTCTTGCCCTTTGGCTTTTTAGGGCGCTCATCAAAGGTAAATTCTACCTTCTCAAACTCCCCTTTTTCGTTTAACTTAAAGGCTGGCATGTTCATTGCCATCATTGACATTTCCGGGATCTTGGGCTCCGGGTATTCAATCTTCCGTAGTTGCGGGGTGGTGATCACGGATTCCAGACAGGAACTACCCGCTTCTGAGGCACTGATTTCCGAGGAGACTGCCTTGTTTTCCTTTTTCTCATTTTTCATGGTGGTTTTATATTGGCCTATTATATTCTCTCCTGCACAATACCCCTCAAGGCATTTTTTCAATTCGCCCGGATCAAGTTCGTTCTTTTTCAAAAAACGAAGAACGCTATCCTGGGAAAGCAGGCATTTTATCATCCTGCAGGTTGCTTCCCCGGTATCGCCTCCAGCGTCGCCCGGCCTTTCCGGGATGTTCCTATAGATCGAAATACTCCGCAAGGCTTCCCGGGTAAATAGTTTACCATCGATGGAGCGGCCCTTTGCCTTGACGATCACCTGGTAGATACCGGATCTGTCTGCTACAAAACTGCCTGAAAATGCTCCGGTAGTAATTTCGTGCAGCGCCACTATTTTATTGCTTCCATTGGGCCATTGTATCTCTGCCTGTACGTTCCCGCTGATGGCCCGCCTGAACTGGGCAAGATCCGCAAAAAGATGAACTTCCGCACCAACCACATCAACCGAATTTTCAATGGAACAGCTAAGATTCAGATCCGAGCGGGTATAGACAGACACGCTGTAGGGTACTGATGTAAATCGACCCATATTTTTAAAAAGGTCTTCATAATTGCTCCATTCCTGGCATATTTTTTTAACCTCCTCCCTGGAATAGAGTTGTAGCACTACTTTCCAGTTCCCTGAATGGGTTTCGCCGGGCTTATCGGCAAGACCCGGGAAGCGGATCCTATAGAGTTGGTTGTTGGCATTAACTTCATGTGTAATATTGCCGGTAGTTCCGGTGATTTCTTGGCCCCCCGGGGTTATCAGGCTTGCCTTGATAAAAGGTGCAAGTGGAGAAAGTATGACACAATTGGCATTAATGTCTGCCTCGCAGATGGCGAACTCTATTTCCTTTTTCAAGCCAAATTGAAGGCTTCCAATCGGATCCACTACAATATCCATCTTCTTGATATCGGCCAGTATCTGTAGGAAATAATTAGTTAATTTAAACAAACGTTCTGTTTCGGTCATGGTACCGGTAATCAGCAGCGCTGTTGAGATTTCGTTCAGGGCAGCTTCGCTGGTGGTGTTCTGCTGGCCCAGTCCCACAGCATAGATATCCTGACTGATCCCGGAAATGGAAGCGGGTACCGGTGCCTCATTGATATAAGGGTGTACGTTTTGGTTGCCATCGGTCATTACCAACATCCCAAAATTGGTATAGGGGGTACCCGGGGCATTTATCTCGTCGGTTAACATAGTTGCCCCATCAATGATCCCCAGCCCTATCGCGGTGTTTCCGCTGGGATTATTTGCAGGATCTGCCAGGGCGGCGTTGACTGCCGCTGTTCCCCCGGAAGCTTTTCGCGTAATACCAAAAATGGGATTGGCAGTGGTATCATAATATACCATACCCACACCATCGTCGGGGCCCAGCATGTCCCTGACGGCCATAACGGCATTTTCCAGCATTTCGAACCGGGTAATACTGGTACTGTCATTCCAGGTCATACTATAGGATTTATCCAGGACCATGGCAATGGCAGACTTCACTTCTTCAATAACGGTGGCATGGAGGCCTACCGTCCAGGAACCAACCTCATAATCCCCGGCTACATTGGAATAGTAGCGATCGGTATCATTTATATACGCTTTAATGGTTACCATACCATTTTTCGGGCCTGTCCCGGAGGCCTGGAACTGTATGAGGACATTATGTGTTTGGGATATACCATTGGTATGGGGTACTGTTTCAAAGGCCGGGGATCCGGTTGGTGCCCCGAATTCAGGATCACCGCCAAAGGCATCGATCTGGAATTTTACATTCCGGCCTGTTTCCATCTGAATGGATACCGGTAATTGGACAGTTGAACCTTCCTCGACCGTGCCAAAGAACAGATCCGTTGCCACTGCCGCGAATATTGGGTGGTCCACATCGTACATATAGCCCAGATTCTTGTGGTTCAGCACATTGGTGGGACGGTTCAGTACCGGGAAAAGGAAGAAAGTATTTTCCAGCATGGACATTACATTGTTCAGGCTATGGCCCGGGGTACCAGCATTTGGATCGTAGTTGGTAATCCCTCCATTGGGACGTTGCTGCCATATGGCCCAGATCCTGTCTATATTGCTATGGTGCAGGAAAAAAAGGGGATCGTTGGGGGAGGTAGGTGGCATCATGTTGCCCCCTACCAATTGATGTGGCCCGTTGTGCAGCGCATATTCCAAAACTTTCCGGAAGCTCGAGGCAATTTCCCCCGGGGTGGGGTCAGGATTTCCTTCTGCAAAGGGATTGGCATCATAATCGGTACGGGTCAAGGCAGCATCCAAATCGGCCCTTTCGGGCAAATTGCCTGAATTTAGTGTCGTTCTGCGCCTTAGATAAGTTGTGTTGTCCCTCCTGTTCCCGGTGGCCTGTCCGGTCCTTACGTTCAAAATCCATCCCGCACTTTCTGCAAATTGTCCCGTCAGTACCCGGTTATCCGCGCCTGTTCCCATTCCCCCCATAAAGTTTGCAGTAAAGGGGTTGCCGGAATCCGAAGCATCTGTTGGATCGCGGTGTTCCACAAAATCCCAGTAGGGGATGGTCAATGCCGAATTACCGGAGACATCCTGCAGCTCAAGTTCCAATTGCCGTAGGAACTCCCGGTGCCAGGGTGTAAAAGCGGCCCCTCCATGTGCTCCCATTTCCACTAACATATGGATCCATACATAAACATCATACCTGTTTAGTGCCCCAGCCATGTTGGCGGCAGCTGGCCGCGGACTTGTAGTATCGGCTTTCAGTGCCAGGACGGCATTGACGTAAGCCGTTTTCTCTGGATTGGTAAGTGCACTTACATTCTTTCTAACATTCATAACTGGGTTGTTTTATGGTATTGAGAATTTAGTGGGATCAGGTCATTACGGTTTTCCTTTAAAATCCTTTTTCTTTATGAATCTGTGAACAACTCAACGAGGTTTTGACCAAACGGGAGGGTAGATTGGTTGTGTAGCAAATTCATTTAAACTTATAAATAAATGGAACAATTCAAGACATATATGTATGGATGGAGTTTACCAATGTGTAAACAGCAAGAAAGCTTCCCGTTACGGGATCCATTGAAGAAAATAATGAGATTCCTCATCCGCGCACCAATAAATATGCAATGCTCCGGATCAGATTATACTATTATGAGCTTTGGCGATGCCAGGTCTTCCAAGCAAGGCAATATCCTTTTTATCGCATTGGGTACCGGGCATCGCCATGGTCACAACTAACATCATGAATTTAAAACCCCGACACTAACATTCAGGAGCCTTGAAAAGTTTTCCAGTTCCTGATCTGGCATGGACACAGATTCATGGTTCCCATGCTCATGTTCATTGTTATTTCCAGGAGTGTTGGAAGCGTTGGGGGAATAGGTACCTTCTATATAAATTCCAAAATGGTAGGTACCCGGTACCTGGGTGTCATGGATATGCATATGCAGTGGCCCACCATGATGGCTAACCACTTCTACAGCCGAATCCTTGATAAACTCCAGGCCCTCCTTCTCTTTTTCTATTTTAGCCAGGATAAGGGCTATATCCAGTTCGGGCTTGTGCTTTTTGTCTTTGGAATAGTCCTTCCTGCGTTTTTCTTCTTCCAGTTTTTTGATGATCTCGTCAACCCTGTCCTGGGGCAACAGTTCCGCGATATCAAAGGCGGGGGAAACCATACGGGCAAACCCCTGCATGTCCTGCACGCTTCCTGCTGTGGAATCTGCGTGTATCCCTATTTTTATTTCCTCCCCGATGTTTACAAGATTGTTTTCCAGGACTAACTCGATTTTTAAACGGGTCCTGGCATAAAAGTTCACGACCATGTTGCAGGCGTCATTATCGCTCCGGTTGGTGCTTACCGCCCGGATATCCAATCCGTGCTGGCTCCTGGTAAAAATATTGCGGGTGGCGATCCTCTTTTGGGGCTGGTTCAACAGGCGCGCATACCTGGGCCCCCTGATCGTCCCTGCGGAAACAGGGAACAGCAGCTCCCCGAGTTCCGGCATCAGCATGCTGGTGAGTTTTTCGGTTTTGTAGGAAATCATGAGTTCCCACCTTCCAACCCAGCAATCCTTACTGGCGCTTCCCCTTTGTACCATCACGGTTAACCGACCGTCAGACCTTTTGGCCGTAATGTGGGGGGCAGGACAACAATGGTGGCATGATGCGCCGTGTTCGTGACCCCTGTCGTGCCCATACATTGCTTCCCCATTGGGTGCGTGCAGCATAAACTGCCAGTTCCTGTCCCTGAAGTCCATTCCCTGGGCGGTGATCAGGATAGCATCGTCAGCAGAGGTCGCCTCATAATACAGGTGGGTATGTTCCCCGGCGAACAATTCAATGACCGGATCCATCACAGGGTCAAATCCAATAGCCACAGCTAATGAATTGGCGAAGAATTTATCGATAGTACCGGCTGTTTCCCCATGAAAAATATGACCTGCGGAGAAGTCCGTTCCTTTCTGGGCCATAGAGGTCAGCGTTGGATAGGAAACATCCGCACCGGTCCCGAAGCCCATGGCAAAGACAGTGGTCCTGGTAAAGCTGCCATTCGGTATGGTATTCATAGCTGATCCGGTGGTCAACAGGCCGTCTGTGAGCATTGCCAGATACCGCTGCTCATCGGAAGGATCACCACCAAAAGGGGCTTCCACCAGGGTATTCTGTACATCGCTCAGCGCATCGGCAAGTGGGGTGCCTCCTCCCGGGGTCATCGGGAGGATATTGGCATCAAAAGTATTTTTGCTAAAACTGGTACCCGATTTGATCAATCCAAATGTAGGGGGTCCGAAAACCGGATCGAACTGGTTCCCGAAGAAACTCCTGAAGGTTTTGATACCGCCTATCAGATAAATGGCCCCACTTGCCTGGGCGGTTTCGGCATCCTGTAAAAACGCGGAGACCCCTCTTTTTGCGGCTTCCCATTTGGTGACATCCGGATCGGTGACCACCATGGGATCCGGGGTAAGCCCCAGCATACTGCCGGTGCGGTCCAGGCCAATTCCCATGATAGGAATGCAATCATATGAATATCCCAGGTCCCTGAAGTTGAGGGTATCTCCATTTTGTTGTGCCCCTGCGGGTGCCACCCATGCCGGCATGGGAATATTACCTGCAATGCTGGCATTGGTACCATAACCGGCAGCACCCCCTATCCAGGGATACATCAAATCGTTTCTGTTTTGGTGTGGATTACCGCCGGCTACGGGATACTCGCTTGCATGGCCATCCATTTGCCACATGGCCCACAACCGGTCCACATTGCAATGGAGCAGGTAAAAGAAGGGATCAAACGGGGAAACTGTGGGCTGGGTCATATGCCCGCCGCCACCAACCCAGTTGTGCATGCCATTGTGCATCCGGGTGGCCGAAGTTATCGCCCCCTCCCCGTTTTCCAGGGCTTGCTGAAAATCCTCGTAATTGCCCATTGCCAGGGTTTCCTGAAAATCAGTTACAGTAGGCAGCCCGGCAGGATTTCCGGTATTTCTCCTGAGGCCTCCGCTGTTAGCCCCGAAAAATCCGGGCAATCTCCAATTATTCAGCCCTGCCGGCCACCAGGGAGGAAGTGCTGTTGCATTTGGGCCGGTACCTGGTGCCGTGTTGGCAAAATAACCCTGCCGCACCACGTTTCCGGTACCGGTTCCGTCAGGTCCCATAAATGTATCGGTCATGATACTTGCAGGGTTGGTCCAGTCCCAATAGGGCAGCCTAACATCATCCGCCGGGAAGTAACTCCTTAATTCCTCTTCAAACTGAAACAGGAAATACCGGTGCCAGCTTAAAAAGCTGTACGCCCCGGTGGCATTATTCGAGGCCCCGTGTCCAAAGTTTACATTAGCCGCCCCCGGGGCAAAAGCCTGTTGTATCATCCAATGGACGGCCACAAACTCTTCCCATTTACTATAGCGTTGATTGAGAGGCGCTCCCGGATTTATGATGTCCGCCTTCATATGAACGCAGGCTTTTACAAAATTCTCTATTTCCGTTGCTGATAAAAATTTGGCATTCTTTCTTGTTCCCATAATGCTGTATTTGAGGATTATTTCTTGTATGGGGAACAGATGTGAAGAGGGATCTTTGGAGTTGATTTTAAAAAAGGAGCAGACCTATGGGGTTTGGTTGGTCAAGGCGCTGATAATTTCAGCAAAAGCATTGATGATCACTTATCTTAAAATATTTCCGTCCGAAAAATAAGACATCAAATTAAATAATCCGGATTGAATTGTATAAATGGATGGAATATTGGTATAAATGGTACCCATTCTTTTATAGGATAGGAATATAATTCATGGGAACCGGACAAGTCTGCTGAATTAGTGTCCTGATCATTCGTTCCTCCCTGATGGGATTTATATCTTCAAATGTGATTTCTCACTAATTTCGAAATCGGCTATGACAGTATTGTTATGGCATATCGTGTGGATGCTGTTCATACCGATTTATAGGTAGTTCAACGGATTCGTACAATTTGTGTTGCCGGTAGACAGAAGCATGTGCAGTTCACCTAGAATTTTGTACATCCTGCAGAATTTAACACATCTTTATACCGAACAGAAACACTATAGAAATATGAAAACAGTATCCCTTATCAAGGAAATCTACTGGAATGGTTTCCGGTTAAAAGGAAATTCATTCCTTAAAAAAGTTTTAATGGTCTATTCCTGGGTCTGCTTTGCCCTGCTGGGCCTTACCCTCTTTGTCTTTTTACTAAGCCTTGCGCAGGGAAATCCTATTTAGACAAGCAGTAAACCGTATATCGGTACATAAAAATGCCTGGGGAATCCATTCCTTCCAGGCATTTTTTTATCCCCTGGCGATGCAACAGGCCGGTTTCAGCCACAGCGGACCCAGAATAGGGATAAATTCCGAAGAAAGGTAACCTGTACTGTGTGAACAGGACTCCCTGCGATTGTGCTGTTCTCCAATATCGTATCGGGGTGCGTTCCGGCAGGGAATCAACCTGCTGGTATTGATGAAGGTGCAATGCGTCAGTGTAGCACCATAGTAGTAATGATTCGAAAGATCATATAGGTAATAAACAGACCACCTAGCAGCAGTACGAGATTCCTGAAAGAAAATTTCCGTTTCATAGTCGTAGGTTTAGTAATTTGGGTTACAGGACAAAATTGCGATATCTGCTTGGTTTGTCCTTATTTTTTTGTCCATTGGTAGGGAAAGGAGATAAAATGCACCACTGCAGGAATGAAATACCATGAACGGTATGTTCGGTACGTTGAAAACAAGTATGAGGCAATGCATGCAATGAGGCCCCCACCCCGGTTTTCCTTTTACAGACCCCGTATTTCCCTGAAAATCAGACACAAATCAAAATGAAATCTTACTTTCCGGATCTTCCCTCCTGAATCAAAAAGTTGCCGAATACCTATTAATACCGGATTTTATCCCGTATCTTTAGGTAGGTTTCCCAAGGCAAACAATAACTCTAATGTCAGCATACGATACTCAGGAAAATTTCCCTCTGGTCGGTGTAGGCGCATCGGCAGGGGGAATTGAATCCTTTCAAAAATTTCTGAAGGCCATTCCGGCGAATTCGGGTATAGCTTATTTACTTGTACAACGCCTTTCCCCCACGCACGAAAGTATACTTCAGAGAATACACTCCCCGTCCCCCAGCATACCCGTGCTTGAAATTGATGCCAGTTGCAGGATCGAGCCGGACCATGTCTACGTCATCCCTGAGAACACGATACCGGAAGTATCAGGTCATTCACTGAAACTTACCCCGTGCAAAAAAGGCGCATTTGCCCCGCCCATCGATACCTTTTTTAGTTCCCTGGCCCGGGAGCACGGAATATATGCTATGGGCGTGGTGCTTTCGGGCACTCCTCATGAGGGTTGTGTAGGATTAAAGAATATACGGGATCATGGCGGCATTACCTTTGCCGAGGATCCCGGGCCTGGCGCATGGGATGGGATGCCTAAAAGCGCCATCCTGTCAGGGGTAGTTGATTTGGTCCTGCCCGTAGAGGAAATCCCCACCAGGCTGAACACTATACGTGCCCTCTATGAAATGGAAAACTTGGTCGGGGAAGGTCAACAATCAACTGGGGAAGGCTACCTGAAAAAAATTGTGTCCGAAATAATGCTGTACAGCGGGGTGGATTTCAGTTGCTACAAGCAATCTGTTCTCATGAAGCGTATCATCCGCAGGATGGTGATCAACCAGTGTCCCCGGCAGGAGGACTACCTGGTACTTCTCGGGGAAAGCAGGGTAGAGCAGGATGCATTGTTCAGTGACCTCCTCAGAAAAGTAACACCCCTTTTCCGGGAACCGGAGGTATTCGATGAACTAAGCAAAAACGTTTTCCCCTTTCTTGTGAAAGACCGGGCACCGGACGATCCTATCCGGGTATGGGTTCCGGCCTGTAGTACGGGGGAAGATGCCTATGCGCTTGCATTTGGACTATTTGATTCGCTGGGCGGTCTTACAGCAGGATATAACCTGCATCGCACTGCTATAAAGATTTTTGCTTCAGACATTTCCAGTGATGCTATAAAAAAAGCACGTGCAGGTATTTTCAGTGCGCAGGAAATAGAACCGCTCCCTGATTGGCAGCGGGAGGACTATTTTACCCATTCCGGCGGGAATTACCGGGTAGTCAAGCCCATTCGTGATACGATCGTATTCACGGTTCATAATTTCATGAAGGACCCACCATTCGGAAAAGTGGACCTGGTTAGCTGCAGGGATATCATCTCCTGTTTGCATCCTGAAATGCAACGGGTGGCACTTGAGACATTTCACTATGCCTTAAAGGAGAACGGATTTTTGCAGCTAGGCAAATCTGAAACTGCCGTGGTACCATCCGATTCCTATACACCCGTTTCTGATAATGGGAAAATCTATAAACATACAACAAAATCAGGGGATTTCCTCAAGGTTGCTTCCAGCCATCTGAAAGTAAACAGGGTATGGGGAAGTACACCTTTACCGTATGGTCCCTCGCAAACGGATTTCAGGAAAAGTGCGGATGCCATCCTGGTCTCGAGATACATACCTGCCAGTGTTATTGTGGATGATCACCTGAAAGTTGTGCACTTCAACAACAGTATAACTCCATTTTTGTTGCCCTCCCACGGCAAACCGACCCATGCGCTCCTGAAAATGGCAAATAAGGAACTGGAATTTGATCTTCGCGCTGCGCTGGACAAGGCAAGAAATAACAAGGAAATTGTCATTACAGATGGCATTCCCATCCTTCACGGCGGGGAGCGATACTGGGCTACCATAGAGGTCGTGCCCCTTACGGACACCACTGAAGCCTATTATCTCATCCTGTTCCGGAAAAAATTGCAGGAAGGTACCTGGTTGAAAATGTTTTGGAAAAAGATGAGAAAACTGGTAACACCACCCGTAAAGAACAATACCCAGTGGCGGATAGCGGCCCTGGAAAGGGAACTGGAGCGCGCCAGGGAAGATATGCACGAAATCCTGGAGGAACAGGAGGCCTATACGGAAGAATTACAGAGTGCTCAGGAAGAGATGCTGAGCAGCAATGAGGAAATGAGAAGCCTGAATGAAGAACTGGAATCCTCCAGGCAGGAACTGCAAACCACCGTTAGGGAACTTACACTTGTTAACATGGAACTTCAGGAAAGCGGGGATAATCAGGCAAGGGGCCAGGAATATCTGGACATCGTCCTTGAACATTTAAGGGAACCTTTTGTGATCCTGGAAAAAGATTTCAGCATTAAGGCAGCCAATGCGTCCTACTTTACCCGTTTCGGAGTGACCAAAAAGGAAACGGTAGGCAAACCCTTTTTCGAAGTCCATAATAAAATGTGGGGCATTTCAGAGCTTCGCTCCCGTCTGCAGGAAGTACTTGCTCTGAAAAAACGTATCCGGGATAAAGAAATCCGGATAAAATCTACCATGGGGAAAGAACATTCCTTTCTGTTCAACGCACGGGAAATCAAAGGTGTAAAGGAGTTCAGTGATTCCATCCTATTGTCTATTGAGGATTTCACCCCCGAAAAAGAGCCGAAGGCTAAAAACGCCTCCCAACATCCTTTCTGAATGTAAGACCAATATTTGCCGCAGGAATCAGGACTCCCAGCTTTTAATCACAAATCCCGTGTTCAGCATATGTAAAAATGGCTATGGCTAAGGAATTCCAGGCCGATTCTACCCTTAAACCCGTATTCCTGTATTTTAGTCGGGCTAATCCGGGAATTGCAATTCCCTGTAAACTTCCACAATTCGGGATGAAATGCCCCGTTCTGATCCGCCATCGAATAAATTTTGACGTTTGACTATTTTTTGCACGTGCCATGCAATCCTGGGTTACTTTAATTTAATCAAACTTTAAACCCCCCGATTATGAAGACTAAAGTTGATTTTATGGAAATAGCCAGGTTTATGATCTGCATGGGAATTGCATGCATAGGCTGGGTCTGCAATCATTATACCGGCTCCCTCTTTTAGTGGTATAGTGTTCTCTACGCCGCTCATAATAAACCTGGTGTAGTTCCACCGGGTTTTTTGTTTTTCCGAATGGCCGCCACCTTTCCTGTAATAATTTCGTGGATTCCTCCCCACTTTATATCTTTAAAAATCAAATGGCAGGGTGCTTCTTATTGAAAATACAATTAGTTCCAACCTGTTTATCCATACGAAAACCCAACATATGAAAAAAATTTTCTGTACCCTGCTGCTTCTTTATTGCTGCCTGCCGCTGATGGCCCAATGGCAGCCGGCGGGTGATAAGATTAAAACCGCATGGTCTGAGGGTTTAACCCCGACGAACGTATTGCCCGAGTACCCCAGGCCTATCCTGGAACGCGAACAGTGGAAGAACCTTAACGGGCTGTGGGATTATGCAATCCTACCCTTCGGAAGCAGTAAGCCTACCCGTTTCGACGGCAGTATCCTGGTGCCTTTCGCTGTGGAATCAAGCCTATCCGGAGTAATGAAATCTGTGGGGGAATCAAACGAACTTTGGTACCATTCTGATTTTGAGGTCCCCGCCGAATGGAGCGGGGAACAAATCCTTTTAAACTTTGGAGCTGTTGACTGGAAGGCCGATATCTGGCTCAATGATATTAAGGTGGGTTCCCATACGGGAGGATACAGCCCGTTTTACTTTGATATTACACCCTTTTTGAAGGAAGGGTCCCAGGATTTAACTGTGAGGGTGTGGGATCCCACAGATGGAGGTCCGCAACCCCGGGGAAAACAAGTGAAGGATCCCGAAGGTATCTGGTATACCCCGGTCACCGGCATCTGGCAAACCGTGTGGCTCGAACCGGTACCGGAAAATCACATCAGGCAGTTACGCCTGACCCCTGATATTGACCATCACAGCATCCGGATTGAAGCCCTTATCACGGCTGCTGCCTATGGAGACCTTATCGAGGCAGAAGTGCTGGAGGATGGCAATAGTGTCGCAGTCGCAAGGGCATCGGCAAATGAGCCACTGGAACTAACGCTTGATTATCCCCGGTTATGGTCCCCGGAATCGCCCCATTTATATGACCTGAACGTTAAGCTGTTCCGGAAGGGTGAGGTGACCGATGAGGTAAGTAGCTATTTTGCCATGCGTAAGATCAGCATGCAGCGGGATGACATGGGGGTCATGCGGATGCAGCTCAACAACCGGGATTATTTCCAATACGGGCCGCTGGACCAGGGGTGGTGGCCTGATGGCCTGTATACCGCGCCCACCGATGAAGCCCTGAAGTACGATATTGAAAAGACGAAGGAATTTGGGTTTAATATGATCCGGAAGCATGTTAAAGTGGAGCCGGCCCGATGGTATACCCATTGTGACCGCCTGGGGGTGCTGGTCTGGCAGGATATGCCCAGTGGTGACTATACGAGGGGATGGCAGAACAGGGATTATTTTGAAGGGAACGAATTAAAACGCAGCGGGGAATCAGAAAGGATATACCGGAAGGAATGGAAGGAAATAATGGACTTTCTATACAATTATCCCAGCATTGTGGTCTGGGTTCCCTTTAATGAGGCCTGGGGGCAGTTCAAAACCCAGGAGATCACGGAATGGACTAAAAATGAAGACCCTGGCAGGCTGGTAAATTCAGCCAGCGGCGGAAACCATTTTGAAACGGGGGATATCCTGGACCTGCATAATTACCCGCAGCCCGAACTCTACCTTTATGATGCCAACAGGGTAACAGTCCTCGGGGAATACGGGGGGATAGGACTTCCGATGGAAGGACATTTATGGAGAACCGGCGATAACTGGGGATATATTAAATTAAAGAACAGTAAGGAAGTAACAGCCGAATATATCAAATATGCCGAAATGCTCAAAAAGCTTGTAAAGGCAGGCTTTTCGGCTGCAGTATATACCCAGACAACCGATGTGGAAGGAGAGGTAAACGGCCTGATGACCTATGACCGGAAGATGGATAAATTGAGCGTTCCCGAGGTACGGAAGATCAACCGGGAGGTTATCGCAGTCCTCAATGAATAAATGTATTCCCCGTTATGCAGGCATATCCGGGAGGTTCCAGCCGTTCTGGTAGGTGTGCCTCAAATATTCCCTGGCAGACTCCAGCGCATGGAGTTCAACGTGGTCCACGTTCCAGGTAGGGTGGCCATTCACCATCCGGAAACCGAAACTTTCCACCACTTCCATGGTATCACCCTGCCCGATATTGGTAAATTCCATATTTGGGGCATCCCACTGTAAGACCTTGTTCAATCCCTTTAACCTTATAGCCAGGACGCCCAGCAAAACCATTTCATTAAAGGGTCCTGCGTACCCGAAGTGGGCGGAGCCCGGGGTCCTGTTTTCCGGTGATTCCTTGCAGGCCCGGATCCAGTCCTGCTCATGTGGCCCGTCGCTGTAATCGACTGATCCCGGAACCCGTCGCAGGTAGGGTGTTACGTTAGGGATCCTCCCGGATAGTAACCGCGGGTTGAACCCGCCACAATCGCTGATCAGCGTATCCCGGGTGCCTACCAATATGCATCCGCCCAGGCCATCCCGGATCAGGGGTACCCCATCCGGTAAACCGGCCGGCCGGTCCGGCAAAAATCCCCCGTCATACCAATGAACTTCTGCGGCAGGCATCTTAACCTTCTCCATATCTTCCCGCGCGGGGAAGCTGAACCGTACTTTTTCGGCATTAGGAGCACTTTCAGTATTGGCCGTTGTGGAACTGCCGGAGATAGTTGCCGGGGAGCCCAATGCCAATGCCCTGTATACAGGGTCCAGTACATGGCAGGCCATATCCCCGAATGCACCGGTGCCAAAATCCCACCAACCCCGCCAGTTCCAGGGGGTATATATCTCATGGTAGGGCCGTTTGGGTGCAGGACCGATAAAGAGGTCCCAATCAAAATTTTCAGGGATTTTCATGGCTTCCGTCGGACGTTCCAGTCCCTGCGGCCAAATGGGCCGGTCTGTATATGCATGTGCTTCCAATACTTCCCCAATTTCCCCATTCCATACCCATTCACATAGCTGGCGAACCCCGTCGCCGGAATTGCCCTGGTTGCCCATCTGGGTTGCTACGGGGTGCTTTTCTGCCAGTTTTGTCAGCAACCGGGATTCATAGATAGAATGGGTCAGGGGTTTTTGACAGTAAACATGCTTGTCCATTGTAAGGGCAGTGGCCGCAATAGCGGCATGGGTATGGTCGGCCGTAGCCACCATTACAGCATCCATGGTGTTGCCCAACTCGTCGAACATCGTACGCCAGTCATAATATTTTTTGGCTTTCGGGAAGGCTTTAAAACAGTGTTCACTATAATTCCAGTCGATATCGCAGAGGCCAATGATATTTTCAGATGCCATTGCATTGAGGTTGTTAAAGCCCTTCCCACCAACCCCGATCCCAACGATGTTCAGCGTATCACTGGGTGCACGGTGGCCGAGTCCTGCGATCACATTACTGGGTACTATAGTAATACCGGCTGCAGCAATCCCGGTGTTCTTCAGGAATTTCCTCCGTGAATTATTGTACAGATTCATAATCGAAGTATGTTTAAATAGCAGGGATAATACTAATTCAGAAGCAAAAAAACAGTGAATCATATATCCTGCATGAAGGTAAGATAAAATGCATAATCTGCAGTTCCCGGAAGCTGAAAATAACGTTCTCCGGTATTGATTTTGCAGCCGCCCCGCACTTTTAGTATCATACATTTGTGCAGGAACCCGGACTGTTGTAATTTCATGTCGTGTAGTTTCTTGTTTTCCCCTTAAATTGTTGCTGTATGTTAACCGATAAACAAATCCGATCATATAAAAAGGACGGCTACCTGTTGCTTAAAAACCTTTTTGACCAGGAAGAGATCATGCTGCTTAAAAATGCAGCCATGGCAGACCGCGAACTGGACAGGCGTTCCTACGGAAGGGCGGACGGGGAAGGTGGGACCGTACGCTTATCGCTCTGGAACCATCCCGGCGACACTATCTATGGCATGTTTGCCAGGAGCGAGCGACTTGTGGAGGTAGCAGAAGACCTCCTGGAAGGGGAGGTGTACCATTACCATTCCAAGATGATCCTTAAAGATGCCAAAGTTGGGGGTGCCTGGACCTGGCACCAGGATTACGGCTACTGGTATAATTTCGGACTGCTGCAACCGTTGCTTACCAGTGTCACGATCGCTGTGGATAAGGCAACCCGCGAAAATGGATGCCTCCAGGTATTGAAAGGCTCACAGGCCATGGGCAGGGTAGACCATTCGCTTACCGGGGAACAGGCGGGGGCTGATATGGAGCGGGTGAACCAGGCAAAAGAGGTATTTCCGTTGGTATATGTGGAAATGGATCCGGGGGATGCGCTTTTTTTCGATTGTAATATCCTCCACCGTTCAGACCAGAACCGTTCCGATAATCCCAGGTGGTCCCTGATATGCTGTTACAATGCAGCCCGCAACAACCCTTATAAGGAAGTGCAACATGCGAGTTATACCCCTCTGTTGAAAGTGGGGGCCGATGCCATCAAAAATAAGGCTACGGCAGGGTTTGAAGCAGATGTGCAAACGGATTGGGTTTCCGGGGACACCGATCAGACCCTGGAAAAGATCTGAGCGTCCTCCACATTGGTTCTATGGATTTATAAAAAGACAATCACCTATGGAATCTGGGTGGTTCGTTGCACTACCTCGCCGCTTACCTTGTGTTTCAGGATCAGTTTGGTATCCCCGTTTGGCAGGGTTTCCTTTTTGATGAGGTAATGGTCCGCATCATAGGAGATCCGTTCTTTATCTGTACTATCAGCAGTATCCCCCCGCCAGTCATCCAGTATCACAGGCTCCCATAACCTGGTTTCCGCGGATTTATACGCTGCATCCAAAATGGCATTGACCACATAACCATCATAAAAAGTTTCAAGCGGATCGCGGCCCTCCTCTATGGCGGTGAACATATCTGTAAACATATTGGGATACCCCAGTTCATGGGCCTCATCCCCAACCGGAAACAGCCATCCCTGGCTAACTTCCGCTTTTTCCGCTACATAATTCTCCCCCTTGCCACTGGAGAACATTTCAAAACCGGTCCGTAAAAAGCTGTTGATCCAGATAGTGCCTTCCGTGCCCATTACCTCATCGCGGAGATCCATTCCGCCGCGGAAAGCCCAGCTAACCTCAAACTGGCCGATGGCACCGTTGGCATATTTAACAAGGCCAATCGCATGGTCCTCAGCATCGATAGGGTGAACCTGGGTATCTGCCCAACACATCACCTCCAGGGGTTTACTGTTTTTGCCGATAAAATTTCGGCTGATCGCCACACAATGGCAGCCCAGGTCGATGATGGCACCGCCACCGGATTGTTCCTTATCCCAAAACCAATCGCTGTGAGGCCCCGGATGGGTCTCCCTTGATTTGGCCCACAGCACCCGCCCCACAGTACCCTTCCGGATACTTTCCATAGACTTCAGGAATTTCGGGGTATAACAAAGGTCCTCCAGATAGCCCCCGAACAGGCCGGCCCCTTCAACCATCCTTAGCATGTTGGCAGCCTCCTTTGCAGTCCTTCCAAGCGGTTTTGTGCAAAGCACATGTTTTCCGGCCTGCACACAGGCCCTTACCGCCGGTTCATGCAGGTGGTTGGGCAGGGAGATGATCACCACATCAACTTCCGGGTGGTCGATGGCCGCTTCCATTTTATCCGTATGGAAGGATAGTCCATAATCTTCCGCAAAGCGTTTGGCGTTTTTTAAATTTCGGGAATAAACGGTGGTAATTTGGTCCTTCCTTCTTTGGGCATGCAGGGATTCTGCATAAAAGCGGGCAATAAAACCCGATCCTAACATTGCTATTTTCATGTGCTTGTAGAATTTATTACTGGTCCTAATAAAGTGTTTTTTAAGTAGTCGACGCCTCGCCCCTGGTACGGGGGCCCAACAAAATACGTCAGTTCCCTTTGCCCTCCGCGTACCGTAGTAAAGGGGACAGACCTTAAAATTAACACAAATAAACCGGACCCTTTACCCACACCGGATTTTTTTGAATACCTGCCTTTACCCGTCCTTTCCAACCTAACAGAGTTGATATCCTGACTGCACCCAGGGACATTCAAAGATAATTCTTCCGGGGTGTGCTGTAACCTTTTAAAAATTCCCGACTATATAATTTAGACGGCAGGGCTCTGAACCAGGCGCCCATTACAAGAATACTGACGTCTGGATTTTTTTGATACCGTAACGAACTAACTTATTATGAATAAACTATTGTGTATTGTACTTGCTCTGGGATTTCAAATGATGGCTGCCCAGGAATTTATGCCGATCCCTGCTGATCTCAAAAGCAGCTATCATTTTGATTTCGAACAGAATTTTTTTAAAGACGCTGAGGCGCTGGATAATGCCATGGCTGGTTTAGGTGAACAGCTACGGTTAGTAGTGCAAAGGATCAGCGAAACAAAAGACCAGGAGGGCCTGATCAGTACCCTGAGCATATATGATGACGCGGAAAGGCAGTACCGGAAACTCGACCTTTATTTTTTTTTAAAGTACGCGGTGGATATGCGGAACGAAAAGACAATGGTAATTTCGGATTCCATCAGGGGGGAGATGGTTACGGTGCGCGCCCTGGTGAAGGATAAAATCTTTACCTTACCCCAATCCGCAATGGATATCCAGCCGGCAGATCATGAGTTTGCGTTCTATCTGGAACAGCTGCGCTCTGAAGAACCCTACACCCTGTCGGAATCCCGGCAACTGATGAGCTCCGTTTTCGAATACCTCAACGACAATTCATTTTATGACCGGGCACTTCAGCATATGACCTTTGAAAAAGTGGCTGCACCCGATGGCGAGATTGACCTGCTCAATGAAATGAGCAGGTGGCAGAACCACCCGGATCCTGCTGTACGGCAGGAGGCGGAACAAAAATATTTTCTTGGCTATGCCACCCAAAGGGAAGCCCTGGGTTCCGGCTACATCAATTATATAAAAGGATTGGATGCATTTTCAAAATTAAAGGGTTTTGATAATTTGCTGGAGGAGAAATCATTCTATAACCAAATTCCCAATACGGTCATTGAGAATTTCTTCGCAGCGGTTTTGAAATCCCGTCCGGACTCAAAAGAAAACGGGGAGGAAACAGCGGTTCCGCCAACTATACGGTTCACCATTGAAGAGGCAACAGCAATCATTATGAAGTCCCTCGCCTTCCTGGGACCGGATTACCAATCAGAGCTCGGAGCCCTGCTCGATCCGGAAAATGGCAGGATGGACATTGTGGGAGGGGATAACCGCATCCCGATCCGGGGAACAGCCAGCGTCTATCCAATATTCCCCAGTATATTTTATGCCCTTAATTATGAAGGGTATCTTATTGACCTGTCACTACTGGGGCATGAAGCAGGGCATGCCATCCAGGCCTCTCTCATGTACAACCATAAGGTGCCGATGGTCTATGCAAGGGGGCCTGCCTATTTTACGGAATCATTCGGTAAATTCAATGAATTATTGATCTTTGATTATTTGCTGGATACAGAAAAAGATATTCCCCGAAAAAAAATATACGGGCAACAACTTAGGGAGCGGTTAGAGGTACTGTATGGGAGCACTGAAGAAGCCTTCATTGAATATTTCCTGCTTAAAGGAATTATTGCGGGACAGATAAAAACACCGGAAGATCTTGATGCCACAACGTATGCATTGGGAATGAAAATCAATCCAGGGCTGTACGGCAGGGATCCGTTCCGTAAAGGGTTCTGGATGCTTCTCGACACCAGTTTCCGGGAACCCTATCATAATATGCATGACATGATCGCTTCAGCACTGGCCATCCGGTACTATGACCTCAGCAAAACAAACAGGGCCGGATTTGTTTCGGAATACCTGGGGATGTTACGAAACGGTTACCGGGATTCACCGGAGAATATCCTGAAGGCCCTGCAAATAGATATTACGGATCCCCATTTTATTGAAGGGGTACTGGACTTGCTACAGACAAATCCGGGGACTTGGGAGGCTGGCAGCAGTAAGCAGTGAACAGTAAGCAGTGAACAGTAAGCAGTGGACAGTATGAGCTTCTCTGATTATAGTTGCCTTTTTAGCGATCCGGTAGTCATTGTTCCATAGCAGTCCGTTTAATTAAAGCGAAGAAGGGAACCCTAAAACTTGAATACAAGGTTACTGCCTACTGCGACTGCTTGCTGCTCACTCTTTCCGGAGGGAAACTTCCATAAATTCCTGCCACCCTTCACCATCCACCAACTTTTCCCAAACCCCGTTAAATTCAGTTCCTTCCTGGTTAAACCGGCCGTTAAACCGCAGCTTTTCACCGAGGATACTCCAGAGACCGTCCCGCAGGGAAGCGGTCATAGACCTTGAATTCCCCTTATTATCATACTGCTGCAATGTATAATGCTGTGCATTTTGATCAAAACCGATGATCTCATAGGAAATATGTTGTTCATTCCCGATTGTCACATCCACCTTATGCAGCATAAAATGATCACCGGGAAGCCATTCATATGTTTCGCTCCCACGGAGGTCATCCTGCTGTTTATTTTCTGAGTTCAGAATTTTCCCGGTTGTGTGCCATTGCCCCTCGAATTGTGCAAGTTTCTCATTTTCTGTAACCAATGTTTTCATATTATCCTTTTTAATATCAACTGATGGAGTTATTCCTCAAGGCTTTAAGCTCTCTGAAGGAGCTGGTACAAAGGTATGGTCTTGGCAGGATGGGAAGGATCGCAAATCATTCTATTCTTGACCCATTTTATTGGAAGTCCCCATCAGCTGGCCTTGTTTCAAAAGTGTTAACCAAGCTGGCATTACAGCACCTTCCATTGGGATATGGATACTATTTTTATGGCACTTTAGGAATAACTTACTAAGCGACGGCAACGATGACCCATAGCAACCTTTTAAAGCAAATTTTGACTGCACCGGAGACGGTAATGGAACACCTTGACCTGGTTTATGTGGATGATAAAAAGCTGCCGATAACCAGGATCCGCAACGATGCGGGATTCGAATACAAGTTAAAGGAAAAGCCAATCAGTGATCAGGAATTACTGGAGCGGATAGATGGCCTTGTGATTCCACCAGCCTGGGAAAATGTACGGATCACCCATTTACACAACGGCCACCTGCAGGCGGTGGGAAAGGATGCGAAGAACCGGAAGCAGTACCGCTATCATCCCACCTGGATGCGGATACGTAACCAGACCAAATTCTATAAGATGGCTTCCTTTGGGAAGATCCTGCCACTGATCCGGGCTCAGGTAGACAAGGACCTCAGTCAGCGGGGCTGGCCCAGGACAAAGGTGCTGGCCCTCGTGATCAAACTAATGGAGGAAACCCATATCAGGATCGGCAGTGCCCAGTATGCAAAAAGGAATAAATCGTACGGGCTGTCAACCTTGCGAAAACGACATGTAAATATCCACAAGAACGGGCTCAGGTTTGAATTTATAGGTAAGAAGGGGAAAAAACATACGGTAACCCTGAAAAACAAAAAGCTGATCCGCCTGGTAAACCGTTGTGAGGACATTCCGGGATGGGAATTATTCCAATACTATGATGATAATGGGGATAAACAGCAGATAGACAGTTCCATGGTAAATGAATACCTCCATGAGATCAGCAAGGCATTTTTTACCGCCAAGGATTTCAGGACATGGGCAGCTTCCGTTGTTTTCTTCGATGCGCTTATGGAACTCGGGACAGAAACAGACCCGAAGCTGGTCAATAAGAATATTATTGAAGCATACGATGCAGCGGCCACCGCCCTGGGCAATACCCGGACCGTATGCAGAAAATATTATGTACACCCACTCCTGGTTTCTGCTTACGAGGATGGCAGCCTAATAAAATCATTTAAGTATGTGGAAAGTCACGCAGAAGGAGAACTCTATTTTTCCCCGTCTGAGAAAGCGATCCTGAAACTGATTTCCGGGTATCGACCCGAACTAACGGATGACACCGGCGAATGATCCCCGGGAGATATACAAATGATGGGGGTTGGGCTTGCATTTTTTGATCTGATCCATAGCAGGGATAGTCCCATTATCCCTAAGGTGTATAACCTGACAGAATTTATGCTAACTTTAAGTAGAAGCAATTATTCAGGCAGGAATAGTGAAATAAAGCTCAGAATATGTAAATAAAAAAGGATATGGAAACTATAGATGGAAAAAGGGATACCGACCTCGCATACCTGTTATCCGAGATAATAGCCTCTGCAGATGCGTATGACCGCCTGGCAGCGGCTAACCATTATCAGGCCAGCAATTTATTTTTCAGGCTACAGCAACAGCAGCGTATCCGTTTCGCACATTTACTGGCCCATGAGTACCATATGGTCCATAAGGTCAACTGGAGTGACCATCCGGTAGCGGAACATGCCTATATTCATTTTCCGCCGGCCCTGGCCGATGGCAGCATGGACCCATTGAAAGTTGAAGCGTGGGTGATCGAAAAAGAACAAGCCCTGGTACATTCCTATCAGCGGGTACTGGCCACCCTGGATTTGCCTGGGGTCACTTATGCCTTGTTGCAGTCGCAGGCCGAGGAGATAAACAATACACTTCTAAAATTAAGGGTTGATTTAAGGATACATTCCAATCCTGTTCACACGAGGTTGTAGTTCGTAACTGTAGTAATTATACATAGAAAAGCCCTGCCTAAAAGACAGGGCCGTTCCTAACTTAGACAATTTCCAAAACTATTTTTTAGTGGTTCTGGGAGCCCCTTTTTTCTGGTTCTTGTCAGAACCTGCTTTTTTACTCTCAGAACCTTTTTTGTCCTTTTGATTTTTATCCTGTGCACTCATAATTTCTTTTTTTTAATGATTATTCAGTAAATAACAATATTAAAATTAGCTTGAGTACCTATCATTTTTGGATCGGATTGCGCTATAATTTGACCCTAAAAATAACTTCTTGTATATCAAACCCTAGCGTGCGTTTAATGTCGGTGAAACTGGGAAGGCCCCCCAATTTTTAATAGGATGATCCCTGTTTTTATAGTACTTTAAAGGCGAAAAACTATCTTTTCCCGATGAGATTGATACAATTATCCCATCCTACGGATGGGCGGAAGCTGGCACTGGTAGAAGAACCGGTCCTGAAAATCCTGGACCGCTTTCATACGGCCTATGATCTGGCAACGGAAGCGATACGTAATTCGGGTGATATCCGGAGCCTGGTCAAACAACATCTTTCGGAAATGGAGTTGGATTATGATCCCATCTATCAGGGCCATTCCGCCTGGAAGGTACTCCCATCATTTGATCACCCGTCGAATCCCCTTGCGCTGCAATTGTCGGGGACCGGACTCACACATAAGGCCAGCGCGGAGAATCGTCAGAAGATGCATGAAGCGGGAGAAGGGCAGGCGCTGACAGACAGTATGAAAATTTACCTGATGGGGGTCGAGGGAGGCCGTCCGGAAAATGGCCAGGTAGGTGTTCAGCCGGAATGGTTTTATAAAGGTAACGGAACCTTGATCCGGGGCCATGGGTCAGCCCTGAAAATCCCTGGTTACGGAGATGACGGCGGGGAGGAGCCTGAAATAGCAGGGGTTTACCTGATAGACACGGAGGGAAAACCGTGGAGGATTGGATTTACGACTGCCAATGAATTTTCCGACCATCTTATGGAACGGAAGAATTATTTGTACCTCGCCCCTTCCAAGATCCGGAATTGCGCCATCGGACCTGAATTGGTGATCCGCTCCGATTTCCAGTCGATCCCGGGAAACGTTAGTATCCTGCGCCAAGGAGCCGTAGTCTGGGATAGGGAAATTGAGACCGGGGAGGCAAACATGGCGCACAGCTTATCAAATCTGGAATACCACCATTTTAAATATAGGAACCATCAGGTGCCGGGGCAGGCCCATATACATTTTTTTGGGGCGGATGCCTTTAGCTTTGGGGAAGGGTTTGTACTCCGTCCGCAAGATATCATGCAGGTGGCCTGGGAGGGGATGGGCAGGCCCCTCAGGAATGTTCTCCTGAAGGAGGATTTAAAGGAAACACCCCAGCCGGTAAATTACCTGCGGTAGGAACGTGATAAATTCCTGATTCCCCCTTTGCCTGTATGCGTATCGTTTTTTAATTTAGTTGCGAATCGCAGCTATAACGCCATTATTAATTCATAATGGTGATGGCTGCTTAATCAGGAAGTTATGAAAAAGGGATTTTTGATAGATATGGACGGTGTCATTTACAGCGGGGATGACATGATTCCAGGTGCCGATAAATTCATCGCCACCTTGCAGAAGGATAAAATACCTTTCCTATTTATGACCAATAACAGCCAGCGTACCCCGCTTGATACTGTCAACAAGGTGAGCAAAATGGGGATTCACATAAAGGAGGCCAACGTCTATACAAGTGCCATGGCCACTGCCTGGTTCCTTTCTTTTATGAATCCAAAGGGTACAGCCTATGTACTTGGTGAAGGCGGGCTGATAACGAGCCTCCACCAACAGGGATATACACTGGTTAATCAGAACCCGGATTTTGTTGTTGTTGGGGAAGGCAGGAACTTTACCCTGGAGATGGTCAATAATGCGGTTGACATGGTGCTGTCCGGTTCCAAGCTTATTGCTACCAACCTGGATCCCTCGCCCAAGAAAAAAGGATGGGCCAATTTAGGAATCAAGGCCATCGTGGCCATGATGGAGGAAGCAACCGGCAAAAAGGCCTTTTCGGTTGGAAAACCCAGTCCGGTAATGATGCGAGCGGCCCGGAAAACCCTTGGACTGGAGGCGCGGGAAACAATTATCATAGGCGACACCATGGACACCGATATTTTAGGCGGTGTACAATTGGGATATACCACCATCCTGACCCTTTCAGGCGTATCTAAAAAGAATGTCCTGGATGACTTTCCCTTCAAGCCTGATATGGTTGTCAATTCCGTGGCCGAACTCGATTTGAAAGCCGCCTTGGAAATGCAATGAGATAAGCATCATTCAGGTTTACCGGCTGATAATCCGTCAATTTCTTTATGAGCTGAGCTGTTTTGAAAAAAATCACATGTTACTTTGGAATTGTTATTAATTCCGGGCGCACTGTCTGTCGCAATAGCGTTATCGCTTCACTGATTGCGCCTTAGGATGGATCATACCCGGGGAGCTGTTTCCAGTTGGATGAAACAGTTAATTTTTTTATGAGGAATCCCGAAAAGTCTCTTATTTTTATAGACCACGGCAATCAACCTTGGTAGAAATTCTGATACTGATCCCAATGGGTGCAGCCCGGTCGCGAATAAATGCCTTCCCGGTGACCGGAACAACGAGGGACCCGGTGAAAACGAAGCCTATAGCCCGGGTATAAATAAATTTTAAATAATTACGCACACCTGAAATATGAATAAATTCACACTCCTTATCTGCGTGTATCTTCTGAACGTCTACACCGGGAAGGCGCAGGATGAACTATTGAAGCAGCTACATGGAGTATTAAAAAGGCCAATGAATGGTATGCCTTGCATCCTTGGATCACCGGGGCTAATTTTAACCCCGGCATATTATCAACCTGCACAAAACCAATAGCGCTTATAAACGAATTAAACGAAAAATGAGGGAACAGCTCTTTTAATGCAGCCGCTTTACCGGGAACCATCAAAATCTAAGCAACAATATCAAAATAACCAACCATGAGGATAGTTTCAAACAGCGCACTATACATTTCCGTACTCCTTATTTTTATAGCAGGCTGCCACAGTGAAAAAGAAGCCAAAGACGATTCCAAGCCCCGGAGGATAGAACTGCTGTTTCTGGGACATGCCCGGGAACACCATAATTCCAGGGCGTATATGCCAATCCTTGCCACCAGTCTTTCCCAAAGTGGGATCAACATTACCTATACCGAAAACCTGGATGACCTTAGCGCGGAAACGCTCTCATTATATGATGGACTTATCATTTATGCCAACCATGAATCCCTGAATCCGACCCGGGAAAAGGCACTGCTGAATTTTGTTAAAGAAGGCCATGCCCTTATCCCCATCCATTCCGCCAGTTTTTGTTTTCAGGATTCACCCGGGTATATTGAATTGGTAGGCGGCCAGTTTATGAGCCATGAAACCGGCACATTCACGGCAAACATTGTAAAAAAGGACCATCCGGCCATGGAATCCGTGCAGGAGTTTCCTGCCTGGGATGAAACCTACCGTCACGAAAAAATGGCTGATGACATAACGGTATTGATGGAACGGGTGGAAGGAACGCACCATGAACCGTGGACCTGGGTCAGGGATTATGGAAAAGGGAAGGTTTTCTATACGGCCTACGGGCATGATGAACGGACCTGGAACAACCCGGGGTTCCAACAACTGATCAAAGCCGGTATACTATGGGCGGTCAATGATCAGGCCAGGAAAAACCGGGAGGCTTATGCGGCGGATATCCCAAAACTGGAATATAAGGAAATGGCCAATATCCCCAATTATGAAAAAAGGGACCCTGCCCCCAAATACCAGATGCCGCTTTCTCCCGAGGCCTCCAAAAAGCTCATGCAGGTACCCTCAGGTTTCAGCCTGGAACTATTTGCATCCGAACCGGAGATCATCAATCCCATTGCGATGAACTGGGATGAAAAAGGGAGGCTGTGGGTTGTAGAAACCGTTGATTACCCTAACACGGTACTGGATGATAAGGGGACGGGCGACGACAGGATCAAAATTTGCGAGGATACCGATGGGGATGGGAAGGCAGATAAATTCACGGTATTTGCCGACAACCTTAATATCCCTACCAGTTTTGTGTTTTCCAATGGTGGCATTATTATATCCCAGGCCCCTGATTTCATCTTTTTAAAGGATACAAACGGAGACGATGTTGCCGATGTCCGGGAAACCGTTATTACGGGATGGGGGGTTTTTGATACACATGCAGGCCCTTCCAATCTGCAATATGGTATAGACAACAACATTTATGGTGTAGTGGGCTATTCCGGGTTCCAGGGACAAATATTCGGCCGGGACCAGGAATTCCGGCAGGGGGTCTACCGGTTCGATCCCGCACTGGAGAATTTTGAATTTTTAACCAATACCAGCAACAATACCTGGGGCCTTGGGTTTACGGAAGATAATTCCGTTTTTGCGTCAACTGCAAATAATACCCATAGTGTCTTCCTCGGGATTCCGAACAGCTTGTTCAGCACTGTGGAAGGGATCTCTGTAGCGGGTAGCAAGAAGATCGACGGGCATTATGACATGCAACCCATTACCGCCAACGTCAGGCAGGTAGATGTGTTCGGGGGCTTTACAGCTGCTGCCGGGCATCATTTTTATACGGCACGCGACTATCCTGAAAACTATTGGAACAAGATAGCCTTTGTTTGCGAACCCACCGGGGGGGTCGTCCACCAGGCCCGTATAGTCCGTGAAGGGGCCGGGTATCGCGAGGAAGACGGTGGGAACCTGCTGGCCGGCGCTGATGAATGGGTGTCGCCGGTAGAGGCCAAAACAGGTCCGGATGGGGCCGTGTGGGTGCTCGACTGGTATAATTTTATAGTGCAGCACAACCCCACGCCTACCGAGGAGAGGGGGGGTTATAATGCTGAGAACGGAAAAGGGAATGCCTATATAAATCCGTTGCGGGATATCTCAAGGGGCCGTATCTGGCGGGTGGTTCCAGTATCTGAAAATGAACACAAAAAGATAACCCTGGATACGGCTGACCCGGGCGGACTATTGGAGGCTTTATCCAATGACAACTTGCTTTGGCGGCTACATGCACAGCGACTCCTGGTTGAAAGCGGGAAAACCGATGTTTTGACCGGGTTATATACCCTGATCAATGATTCATCCACTGATCAGCTTGGGTTGAACCCCGGTGCCCTACACGCGCTGTGGACCCTGGATGGCCTGGGAATAATTGAAGGGGATCCCCAGGCGGCCGCAGTTGTGAGGGGGGCATTGTTCCATCCCGCTGCCGCAGTCCGCCGCGCAGCCATACAGGTACTGCCAAAAACAGCTGCCGGAGAAAAGGACATTTTAGAGTCAGGTGTCTTACAGGACCGTGATCCCGGGGTCCAATTGCAGGCTGTCCTGTATGTTGCTGAGAGGGAACCTTCGGAAGACATCGGAAAAATTTTATATGGATTAAGCCAGCAGCAAAAAGTAATAAAGGATGAATGGTTGTCGCAAGCCGTGTATATAGCCGCTACCACGCATATCCAGGGTTTTATAGAAGCTTTTCAAAAAGGGCATCCGGGCTATCAGGCGCCTGCAACCCTCCCGGACGGCCAGGAGCTGCAGGCAGCCGGACTAGCGGAAACTTTTGTAAAAACCTATATAGGCAAAGTAGGGCAAACTGTGGCTTCTGTTGATGATACCTCAAAAGCAGGAACCTCCCTGACCATCAGTACCATTAAAAATGAAATGAAATATGATATCACCGAGTTTGTAGTGGAGGCCGGTGAAACAGTGGAACTGGTCTTTGAAAATACGGATTTCATGCAGCACAACCTGGTAATTACCCAACCCGGGAAAAAGGAAGTCGTGGGAATGGCCGCGGATAAGTTGGCGACGGAACCCGGTGGGGCAGCGCAAAATTACGTCCCAAAGCTACCGGAGGTATTGTTTGCCACAGCGATTATCAACCCGGAAGACAAGGTGACGCTGAGGTTCACAGCGCCCACCGAACCCGGGTTATATCCATATATCTGTACTTTCCCTGGGCACTGGCGTATCATGCAGGGCACCATGAGGGTAGTAGCCGCCAAAGGGGTTTAGAGAACCAACGATCAACCGATGAAGACTCCAGAGAAAATGTTTCGCTCAGGCATAGCAGAAAAGGACCAAGGATTTACCTGGCACATGGTACAGAATTATAACATAATGACAGCATAAACATGTCAGGAAAAATAACATATGGAGTAAGTACATGGTTATGGCAATCACCGTTTAACACGGAGTCTATTTCCCTATTCCCCAAAATAAAGAAAATGGGGTTCGACCTCGTGGAGATCCCGGTGGAAGACCCGGACCTTATCGATGGGGAAGTCGTCAAAACGGCCCTGCGGGACTCCGGCCTGCAGGCTACGGTATGTGGGGTTTTCGGGCCGGCGAAGGACCTCACTCATGATGAGGTATCCGTACACGAAAATTGCTTCCGGTATATTGAACAGTGTTTTG
Source organism: uncultured Flavobacteriaceae bacterium (assembly GCA_963756115.1). Lineage (GTDB taxonomy): Bacteria > Bacteroidota > Bacteroidia > Flavobacteriales > Flavobacteriaceae > JTS-RE37. The sequence continues at coordinate 431,431 of CAVWMN010000003.1, read as the reverse complement.
AACTCTGCAACATCCTGGAGGTGGGCTTTCTGGCAGGACCGATGTATTCAGCAGTGGGAAAGGCAAGGCTTGTATCTGCCCAGCAAAGGAAGACCGAATGGGACAGGGCTGTAAAAAATTTAAAGAAAGTTTGTGAGATGGCGCAATCCAGGGGACTGGCAATTGCCCTGGAACCGCTTAACAGGTTTGAATCTGATATGGTCAATACGGCGGAGGATGTTATGCGACTGGTAAAGGATATCGACCATGGCAGTGCCAAGGTTTTGCTGGATGGCTTCCACATGACGATCGAGGAAAAAAATATAGGGGACGCCATCCGATCCGTCGGAAAGAAACTGATACATGTCCAGGTTTCGGAAAACCACCGGGGTATCCCGGGGTCCGGGTTGACGCCCTGGGATGACTTTCGGAAGGGGCTGGCCGATGTCGGCTACACCGGGCCGATGGTCATCGAAAGTTTCACCCCTGAAATCAAGGAATTGGCCGCTGCTGTATGCATCTGGAAGAACCTTGCCGAGAACCAGGATGTGTTTGCTTCAGATGGACTCCAATTTATAAAACGAATATTCAATCCATAAAACAGGAATCGTATGAGTGATACAAAAATCAATGTGGCCATTGTGGGCCTCGGGTTTGGAGCCGAATTTATCCCGATCTATCAGAAACATCCCAATGCCAACCTGGTCGCTGTTTCCCAACGCAATACCGATAAGCTGAATGCGCTGGCCGATGCATTTCAAATCAAAAAAAGGTATTCCTCTTTTGATGAATTACTAAAAGATCCGGAGATTGATGCAGTACACATCAATACCCCAATTCCCGATCATGGCAGACAGTCCATCAAGGCATTAAAGGCCGGGAAGCATGTAGCATGCACGGTACCGATGGCTACTACTCTGGAGGAATGTGAGCAAATCGTAAAATTGACAACGCAATCAGGTCTGACCTATATGATGATGGAAACTGTGGTATATGCACGGGAGTTTCTCTTCATGAAAGAGTTCTATGAGAAGGGAGAGCTGGGAAAAGTACAGTTCCTGAAAGCGAGCCACCAGCAGGATATGGATGGATGGCCAAATTACTGGCCCGGACTTCCCCCCATGCATTATGCAACACATTGTGTAGGCCCCGTACTGGGACTTACCCGTGGGGAAGCAGAATATGTTTCCTGTTTCGGCTCCGGTACGATCCGGGACGAACTCATTCCCCACTATAATTCCCCCTTTGCTGTGGAAAGCACCCATATCAAATTCAGAAATTCTGATTTGAGTGCCCAGGTATACCGTTCCCTCTTTGATGTTGCACGGCAATACCGCGAAAGTTTTGAAGTATATGGTTCCAAAAAATCCGTGGAATGGCCACTGATCGAAGGGGAGCCCCTGGTGATCCATACCGCCAAAAAGCCGGAAACCGAAATCCCTGAAAAGGTGGAATGCCCGGACTTCGCCAAACTCCTGCCCCCAGCTATCCAACATTTTACGACTCAGGGAGTGTATGATTCCGAAGAACACCAACATCTTTCCTTTACACAGGGAGCCGGACATGGCGGATCGCACCCCCACCTGGTGCACCAGTTCATCAATGCCCTGGTAGAAAAATCGCAGCCGTACCCCAATGCCCGGCAATCTGCCAATATCACCTGCGTGGGCATCCTCGCACATGAGTCGGCCCTGAAAGGCGGGGAAATCATAAAATTGCCCGATTTCACATTTGTCGACCATGAAACAGCTTAATACCTTATCAGTAAACAGCATACAGCTGGACCAACCAAAAAAGGATGAGCTATGAAGGGTCTCGATACGCTCGACTGGGTGGTGATTACGGCTTATTTTATTTTATTGCTGGGTGTTGCCTGGTGGGTTATCCGGCAAAAACAGCAGAATACGGAAGATTATTTCCTCGCAGGCCGGAATATAGGATGGTTTATGATCGGCGCCTCCATTTTTGCATCGAACATCGGGTCTGAACATGTGGTAGGTTTGGCCGGGAACGGGGCCGGCAACAAAATGCCGCTGCTGATCTATGAGCTCCATGCCTGGATCGTCCTGATGCTGGGGTGGGTGTTCCTCCCTTTTTATGCCCGTAGCGGTGTGTTTACCATGCCGGAATTCCTGGAAAAACGTTTCGATGCCCGTTCACGGTGGGTACTTTCTGTAGTTTCCCTTATTGCATATATCCTGACCAAAGTTTCCGTGACCATCTATGCCGGGGGGGTGGTGGTTTCGGCACTCCTGGGGATACCATTCTGGATCGGGGCTGTCTCGACCGTTTTACTTACGGGATTGTATACCATCCTGGGGGGTATGCGGGCCGTGGTCTACACGGAGACCATCCAGACCGTTGTGCTGGTGATGGGCGCGGGGGTCCTCACATATCTGGGACTTCAGTCTGTTGGGGGCTGGGGGGAACTGAAGGCAACTATTGGCCCTGATTATTTTAACATGTGGCGGCCCAATTCGGATCCGGATTATCCCTGGCTTCCCTTGTTTTTTACCAGTACGGTGGTAGGGATATGGTATTGGTGTACGGACCAGGTAATCGTACAACGGGTTCTGGCGGCAAGGAATATCAAGGAGGGCCGCCGGGGTACTATTTTTGGCGCCCTTTTAAAACTGATGCCCGTGTTTCTTTTCCTGGTGCCCGGGGTCATCGCCCTGGGGCTGAAAATGCAGGGTAAACTACATTGGGAAAACCCGGATGAAGCCTTCCCCGTCCTGATGAGCAATATTATGCCATCGGGTTTGAGGGGCTTGGTGGCAGCCGGGCTCCTCGCCGCGCTCATGAGTTCCCTGGCATCTGTTTTCAATTCGTGTTCAACCTTATTTACGCTGGATATCTATAAAAAATTACGCCCTAACAAACCGGAAGCCGAACTGGTCAGGACCGGGAGGGTCGCCACTTTTTTTGTAGTTGGCCTGGGGTTGTTGTGGATCCCGATTATCACAACACTTTCAGAGGGGCTCTACGAATACCTGCAGAATGTGCAGGCGTACATCTCGCCCCCGATCACCGCGGTTTTCCTCCTGGGGATATTTTATAAACGCATCAACGCCAACGGCGCAATTGCTACATTGGTGGGGGGATTGCTCATAGGGTTTTCCAAACTGACCCTGGAAATAGTTAAAGGGAGTTTTACGGAAGGTAGCATCCTGTATAGTATTGCCCATATCAACTGGCTGGTATTCGGGGCCTATTTTTTTGCCACCTGTATAGCCATTGCCGTGTTGGTAAGCCTGTGCTATCCTGCACCCTCAGCTGTTCAGTTGGACGGCCTCACCTACGGGACTGTCAGTCCCGAGCAAAACGCGTTGAACAAGAAGAGTTACAATTTATGGGATATACTGGCCTCAGTTGCTGTGGTGACGATCGTGGTCTATATCATGATATCCTTCAGTTCCCTTTCGCTGTAAATGGGCGCGACTATTTATACTATATTCTTTTGTATATTCATCAGAGATAACAGGACGATGGTAAAAGGGTTCACATTGTTTTTCGTGGGGATGTGCATGGCAGTGGCCTGCACCCAAAACAGCAATACGAAAGTCCTCGCAGTGAAAGCTATTGCATCGGAAGGGGTTTTGTCGTTGCAGCAGGTATCCGATCTGCTGGAAGCCAATACGTCCCTGCAACATATTGATGTTGTAAACTGGGAATCGTTCCCTTACCAGCCGGAAGTATCCTTCCGGATTGCCCATTCCAATAACCAGATCTGGATCAAATATTACGTGGATGAAACGGACATACTGGCTACCCGGACGGAAACGAACAGTGCTACCCACCGGGATAGCTGCCTGGAGTTTTTCCTGGATCCCAAAGGGGACGGGAATTATTATAATTTTGAGATCAATGCCATCGGCACGGTCCACCTTGCATATGGCCCGGGAATTGCCGGAAGGACATTCATCGACCCCGGGCTCATCCAGGAAAATATAGAAGTGGAATCCACCCTGGGAAGGGAGCCCTTCATAGAAAAACTGGGAGACCACCGCTGGGAAATGACGGTAGTGATCCCTGCTGGTATCCTGACACATGATAAAGGCATAGGCCTAACAGGTTTGCAGGCACGGGCCAATTTTTACAAGTGCGGGGATGATATGGCACAACCCCATTACCTCAGTTGGAATCCGGTGCTAACGGAACGGCCGAATTTCCATACCCCAGAGTATTTTGGCACCCTCTTATTTGAATAGGTATACCAATTGCGTATTAATTTAAGCTTTAAAAGTGCTATGAAAAGCCACAAAATAATCAAATTATTTCTACGTGTTGCCATAGCCACTGCATTCTTGTCCGCTGTTGCCGACAGGTTTGGCATCTGGGACAGTGAAATGGCCGTATGGGGAAATTGGGATGCCTTTCTGGGGTATACAGCGCTGATCAACCCATGGATACCGGCTACCTGGATACCCGCAGTTGGTATCGTGGCAACCACTGCGGAAATTGTATTGGGAGCCTGTTTGCTGATCGGGTTTCAAACGGAGCTTGTGGCAAGATTGAGCGGATGGCTATTGTTGTTATTCGCCTTGGCTATGACTTTTTCTGCCGGTATCAAGGTCGCATTTGATTATTCCGTGTTTATCGCATCAGCCGCTGCGTTCGCGCTGAGCCTTATGCATGAAAAATACCTTGAGGTGGACCAGTTACATCCGGGGCTCTAAGAATTAAGACTAGTGTCCAAAAAACCTCCCTATGAAGTATAGTGAGCTAAAAAACAAAATAATATATAAAAATACATGTATGAGGAAGTTCGCAATTATGGCAGCCCTGATTGGTGTTTGTACACTTTCAGCCCAGTCAGAAATAGAAAAAGTAACAGAAACAACCAGTAAATCCAAAATAGAGGGGCATATCTATTTCCTGGCAGATGATGTCCTGAAGGGAAGGGAAACTGGAACACCGGAATTAAAAATTGCGGCGTCCTACCTGGCAAATTCGTTACGTGGTTACGGTGTAAAACCGAACCCCAAAACCGGCACGTATTACCAGGATGTAAACCTAAAACAGGTTTCGCCCCCTAGTAAGGTTTCAATTGAGATCAATGGAAACGTGATGAATGAGTATGCCATTATCGTTCCCGTTGCAGTAGAGAGCCAGGCTGAAGCGGTTTTTATGGGATATGGATTGGAAGAGGACTATGCAGGCAAGAACGTTAATGGAAAAGTTATACTAGTTGAAGCAGGTGGCCCTGAAGCCGCAGATACAAGGGCCGCATTTGGATTGCGGATAACCAAGCAGGAATTGGCAAGGGAGCATGGTGTCCTTGCCATTATAGAACTCATTAACACCGATGATACCATATGGGGTTTTATCGATCATAATTTTAATACTCCGCAATTAACTATCGACCTGGACGAGGGTACTAAGGGCAAGGAAAAGGAAGTTGCCCACCTATGGGTTTTGGACCCGGAGGGAACCCTGGCAAATGACCTCAGCAACAAGGCGGTCAAGGTTTCACTATCGATCAATGATAAAATAGAAACCCCGGTGCTGTCCCAGAACGTCATTGGTGTTGTCGAAGGCACCGATCCAAAACTCAAGGCTGAATACATCATCTACTCTGCACATTATGATCATGTTGGGATTGGTGCCCCGGACGAAACAGGAGACACCATTTATAATGGCGCCAGGGATAATGCAATTGGCACAACAACGGTTTTAAGTATGGCTGAGAACCTGGCAAAATATCCCACCAGGCGTTCCGCATTGTTTATTTTGTTTACCGGGGAGGAAAAGGGCCTTCTGGGGAGTAAATATTACGTAGAAAACCCCGTATTGCCATTGGACCAAATGGTGTACTGTTTTAATAGTGACAATGGCGGGTATAATGACACATCATTGGCCACCATTATTGGTTTAACACGTACGTCTGCTGAAAAGAACATCAGCAGTGCTGTTGCTGCCTTCGGACTCAAAGCGATTGATGATCCGGCCAAAGAGGAAGGATTGTTCGACAGGAGCGATAATGTAAACTTCGCAGTAAAAGGCATTCCCTCCCCGACATTCTCATTGGGGTTCACGGCATTCAATGGTGATGTAACAAAGTATTATCACCGGCCCGGCGATGAAGCACCGACGCTGGATTATGATTATTTGCTAAAATTCTTTAGAAGCTATGTCCTCTCGGGCCGTAATATTGCCAATGATCCTGCAACTCCCACCTGGAACCAGGGAGATAAATATGAAGAAGTGTCTAAAGAGTTATACAAGGTAAACAAAAACGATGATTAGCGTTCCCTGGCCAAATTGAATGCAGTGAATGCCTTCGGCGAACTACTGATCAAGTTTGAAGTACCACTTTTGGCGTTGAACGTAGTACCTCGAATGTATAGCCACTGCAAAAAAGAGACCTTCCCGGCAGGTATTTTTCGGCACAACGGAGAACCAGCTTAGAAAACTTCGCCACCATGCCAATGCGTGGCGGTTGTCCATTCAAAGGGGCACTTTTCCAAATACCCGGTATGTGCCTGGGGTCACAACCCCACCCCGTCCTTAAGTTAGCTGAGCCTACTGCAAAGAACAAGCGGATTAGATCTTTCCTTCGCCACCACGCCCAGGCGTGGCTGTACCCATAGAAGCCTGCTTCGCCTATACTTCGAAGAAGGATTACCTAAACCTTAACTAGTTGTCCCCCGGGGCCATTAGTTATAATCCCTTTTGTATAGCGATATTTCCATGCAGCTGCCCACTCCTGCGCACCCGGCTTCGGAGGACAGACAAAGTTTTGCCCTATTAAAATAGTTGGCAGTATACAGTGGCAGTTGGCAGTATTACAAGTTCAATGTTCCAATGGACTATATCTGTTAATTAGAAATTTTTCGGCCTATTTTTATTTTAGTAGGAAATCAAGCGGTTTTCACGCAGGTCATAGGAAGCCGTCCAAAGAGCATTCCACGGAGTGAAAGCGGTCTGGACGGTGCGGCGGTGGAAAGCGTGTAGATTTCAAGAAAATAAAAATCAGCCAGGGAGTTTTTTGGTTCTTTTTTACTCCATTAAAAAAGAACATAACAGAAAGTCACTAAAAGTTCACTGTTCCCTTCTTCGCCTTTGGCTACGAAGGGCGTAGTACTGATTACTGCTCTCTGTTTTCTGCTAACAAATAACTGCTATTACCAGTTCTGACATTTTCACGGATACATGTTCCGGGCTTGGGGTTACAACCCCGCCCCGTTCTAAAGTTAGCCGGACATACTGTAAGGAACAAGCGGATTAGATCCTCCCTGCGCCACCACGCCCAGGCGTGGGGTACCCATTGAAGCTTGCTTCGCCTATACTTCGGAGAAGGGTATCCCAACCCTTAACTATTTATGTGGCCAGGCCATTAATTTGAAAAAGCTAATTTCCGGGAAGCTGCTCCCGTGACTTACCAGGGCAAGTACTGCAGACTGCTACTGCCAACTTACAAAGGAATATTTCTAAATACTATTCAAGATTATGGGGTCTCAACCCCGCCCCGTTCTTAAGTTAGCCGGACCTACTGCAAGGAACAAGCGGATTAGATCCTTCCTGCGCCACTACACCAAAGCGTGGTTGTACCCATCGAAGGGTTCTTCGTCTTTACTTCGAATAAGAATATCCCAACCTGAATTTTTGGTCTGGTTTTATGTGTGTCCACATAATCTGGCAGATGGGACGACCTCCAATCCCGGGAAAGTGGCCACACCATATACATCCTCTGAAGGTCCCTGAATAGGGTTCACCTTCTTCAGCGATTGCTTGATTCCTGAACCGTTCATGCCCGCCGAAGCCGATGGTATATGGATCAACCAAGATAATTTTATTAAGTGTGTTCGAACACATTTGAGAATCTTACCTTGTTTTGCCGGAAAAAGTACGCTATCTTGACTTTGCTAACCAGCCAGTGCCATCCCGGGAAATGGAGGGTGAATTTGTACCATCGCTGCTGGTAACGGGCCCCGTAGCTGGTGAATTAAATGCAACAAGGAATAGACGACAATGCGTATCGATATCAAACGACTCCTGCTGTATGCTGCCTGTATCATCTTCCTGGTACACTGCCGTAAAGACCCCGTGAATGGAGGCCTCTTTATTCCCGATAATTTTAAGGCAACAGTAGTTGTGGACAGTATGGCCGAAACAGTACGGCACCTGGCCGTCAACCCGGATGGGGTTATTTATGCCAAGCTCCGGAATTCAGGGGAAGCTGGTTCCATTGCGGTTCTACAGGATACGGATGATGATGGCCAGGCTGATGTGGTGGAAAAGTTTGGGGCCTATGGTGGCCTGGATAAGTGGAGTTACGCTACGTCTGTCCGGATTTATAACGGGTATCTGTATCACAGCTCCGACCTGGTCGTATACCGGTATAAACTGAAACCCGGTACCCTGATCCCCGAGGGGGAAATGGAAGTTATCCTTACAGATGACCATGAGCATGGCAAACACGAACATATCGGGAAACCGCTGGCATTCGATAATAAAGGGAATATGTACGTTCCCTTTGGTGCGCCCTCCAATGCCTGCCAGGAACCCAAACGAACACCCCGTGCTCCCGGCCTGGACCCCTGCCCTCAGTTGGAAGACCATGGAGGTATCTGGCGTTTTGATGCCAATAAAACTGGGCAAACCCAAAAAGACGGCTCCCGCTATGCTTCCGGCATCCGGAGTGTGGTGGCCATGGACTGGAACCCCCAGGATGAACAATTATATGTGGTGATGCATGGGCGTGATGACCTGCTGAGGCTCTTTCCCAATATTTTTTCTCCCTGGCAGAGCGCCATACTGCCTTCAGAGGAATTTATGAAAGTCACCGAGGGGTCCAACTTTGGATGGCCTTACTGCTATTATGACCAGGTACAGGGGAAAAAGGTACTGGCCCCGGAGTACGGAGGCGATGGCAGGATAATCGGACGCTGCGCGGAGTATGAAGATCCGCTCATCGGATTTCCCGGCCACTGGGCGCCCAATGACCTGGTATTCTATCACGGGGAACAATTCCCGGCTCGCTATAAAAACGGCGCTTTTATTGCATTCCATGGATCCACCAACCGGGCACCCTACCCGCAATCCGGTTATTTTGTTTGTTTTGTCCCCTTCCGGAACGGGAATCCCACGGGGGAATGGGAAGTTTTTGCGGATGGATTTGCCGGGGTTGACCCTATCGTGAATGTAAATGATGCACTTTACCGGCCCATGGGTATTGCTGTAGGGCCCGACGGATCGCTTTACATTTCAGATTCCGTCAAAGGAAAGATCTGGAAAGTAAACTATACCGGGGATAAAGAAGATTTTGGTCTGCCGCAACTGGCATCGATGGAAGCTCGTAAGGAATTGCCCCATATCCGCACCCCTGATGTTGTTACAGACAATTTGATGAAAGAAGACCTCAGCGGGGGAGAGGCTATCTATTCCAAGTTTTGCAGTGCCTGTCACCAGGGAGATGGCACCGGGGCATCAGGGCGTTTTCCGCCACTTGCAGGAACAGAATGGGTCTCCGGGGACAAGGACAGGCTCATAGCCATACTTTTGAAGGGTATGGAAGGTGCCATTGAGGTGAACGGGGAACAGTATAGTGGCGTTATGCCCCAGCATGCTTTCCTGAGCGATACGGAAATAGCAGAAGTGCTAACCTATATCCGGGCCAATTTTGGCAATAGTGCAGCAGCCGTTACGGCAGCGGAGGTAGCCAGGGTTCGGGAGGCGGCAAGTGATACTATACAATAAAAAAACCAGGAAGATGAAAACGAATACTGTAATTAAAAGTTTTATCGGGCTTTGGTGTCTGCTGATGGCGACCGGTGCCAGAGCGCAGAATTTTGACATACTGATCAAAGGCGGACATGTCATAGACCCTAAAAACGCTATCGACCAGGTAATGGATGTGGCCATCCTGGATGGAAAGATCGCCAGCGTTGCCGCGGATATCCCATCATCCCAGGCCAAACTGGTCATATCTGCAACAGGGCTCTTTGTATGCCCGGGGCTGATCGATATCCACAGCCATAATTTTTACGGTACCGAACCAGACGCCTATCTCAGCAATGGTTTCTCAGCCCTTCCCCCTGATGGATTTTCATTCAGGAGCGGGGTAACAACCGTGGTGGATGTGGGCGGTGCAGGCTGGCGTAATTTCCGGACATTCAAGGAACAGACAATAGACCGGTCTGAAACCCGGGTATTATCCTTCCTTAATATAGTGGGATCCGGGATGAAAGGGGGGGCCGTGGAACAGAATAGCGCCGATATGGACCCCAAACTGACAGCTATGGTAGCCCGGCAATACCCGGAATTGATCGTAGGCGTTAAACTCGCTCATTTCAGTGGCTTCGACTGGACGCCTACCGAACGGGCCGTGGAGGCGGGAAAACTGGCTAATATCCCTGTGATGGTCGATTTTGGTGGTAGTGAACCCGAATTGTCGATTGAAACCTTATTTATGGAAAAATTACGCCCGGGGGATATCTTTACGCACACCTACGCCCATGTAGACGGACGGATCCCTGTGGTAGGGGATGATGGGAAGGTACGGTCCTTCGTTTTCGCTGCGCAAAAGCGGGGGATCTTATTCGATGTGGGCCATGGTGGCGGCAGCTTTGTTTTTGAGCAGGCTATCCCGGCTTTAAAGCAGGGGTTTAAACCCAATTCCATCAGCACGGATCTGCATACAGGAAGCATGAACGGGGGTATGAAGGATATTATTAACGTAATGTCCAAATTCCTCAATATGGGGATGCCGGTGAAAGATGTGATCCAATGTGTTACCTGGAACCCGGCACAGTATATCAACAAAACAGCATTGGGCCACCTATCTGAAGGAGCGGGGGCAGATATCACGATCCTCGATTTGCGGGAAGGCAAATTCGGGTTTATCGATACCCGGGGACTCCGGATGGACGGAACCCGAAAACTGGAATGCGAACTGACGATGCGCGACGGGAAGGTGGTTTGGGACCTGAATGGGATATCAAAACCATTATGGAATGAATAATGAGAATATGTTTACCAAGAGAATACTCAAAGGAATTTTATGAAAAGATCCTATACGCTCCTCCTGCTTGCTGCCATCGTGGCGCTGCTGGCTGCGGTTGTGCTGATAGCCTTAGGTGACGGTGACGATGCAGGCCCGGCCCTGGTGTGTTTTTTTATATTGCTCGCCTTTGCGGTACGGGGATATGAATCCTTTAAAGGCTTCTCATTTACGATACTGATATTTGCAGCAGTGACTATTTCCATGTATTATCCTGCGTATCTCGTGGAGGTTAAGGGTTTCCAGTTGCAATCCCTGATAGTTCCACTGCTGCAGCTGATTATGTTCGGGATGGGAACGGCCATGAGCGTCCGTGATTTTCTGGGAGTGGTAAAAATGCCCAAAGGGGTAATGGTGGGTGTTGTCTGCCAGTTTACAATCATGCCACTCCTTGGGTTTACCATAGCTACCCTGTTCGCCTTTCCACCGGAAATTGCCGCAGGGGTTGTGCTTATCGGTTCTTCCCCAAGTGGCCTGGCCTCCAATGTGATGTCCTACCTGGCCAAAGCGAACCTCGCCTTATCCGTAACTTTAACTGCCGTATCCACCTTGCTTGCCCCCTTGATGACACCCTTGCTGATGAAGGCCCTGGCCGGACAATTTGTCCCCGTGGATTTCTGGGGCATGATGCTGAGCATCACAAAGATCGTGATCATCCCGATAATTGCAGGGTTGCTGTTCAACCATTTTTTCCACGGGAAGGCCAAATGGCTTGACAAGGCCATGCCCATCGTATCCATGGCCGGCATTGCGGTTATCATCATGATCATCACCGCTGCCGGGAGGGACAGCCTTTTGACCATAGGAGTCCTTCTTATCCTGGCAGCGGTCATACATAACCTTCTTGGTTATTTTCTGGGGTACTGGAGTTGCAGGGCTTTGAAGATGAAAGAACAGGATTGCAGGACCATCGCCCTGGAAGTAGGGATGCAAAACGGAGGCCTGGCCTCCGGCATAGCACTTGAAATGGGGAAAGTGGCAACGGTTGGTCTCGCGCCGGCCGTATTTGGGCCCTGGATGAATATTTCAGGCTCTTCCCTGGCTACCTGGTGGCGGGACAGGGATCCCGACCGTAAAAAAACAGGGGATAGGATATCCCCAGACAAGGCAATTGCCCCACCTCATCAGCAGGGTTAGGATAATTGGCCTCGAAACAGCGTAAAAGCTTATATAAATTCTAAACTCAAGAACAATGGAAAAAACAACAAGAAGATCGTCCTTTAAAAAAATGGGGCTGGCAATGGCCGCCCTCCTCGGGGTTGGTACGGCCAATGCCATGGGAAAATCGGGCAAGCCTGCCAAAAAAGTAGTTTCGGGTGTGGTGACAGACCAGGATATCCCTCTATTTTCGGGAGCTGTAAAGCATGGCAATACACTGTATATTGCCGGAAAGGGTGCACATTTTGAAGGCGATATCAAATCGCATACGGACCATGTGCTCAAGGAACTCCAGAAGGAACTGGAGAACAACGGTTCCTCCATGGAAAAGGTGTTGAAAGTGAATGTCTACCTGGCAGACCTGGCTGATTACAATGGAATGAACGAGGTTTTCCGGGGACGATTTGGGGACAGCCCGCCGGTACGGACTACAGTAGCCACTTATGGGGGTGTTCCCGGGGATTCACTTGTGGAAATGGATTGCATAGCAGCTTTGGATTAACTACATAAAACAAAATGGAATGATCAGCAGGAGAAAATTGTTACAACTGGTTTCCAGCGTTCCGGTACTAGGCGGTTTGGCTGGCGCAGGCCTGATAGGTCCCCAGGTGATGGGCGCCGCACCACCGGGCCCCCTGAAACGTAATTACTTCAAGGAATTGGGGTTGCGAACCTTTATCAACGCAGCCGGGACCTATACCTCTATGACCGGCTCCCTGATGCCGGAAGAGGTAACTTCAGCTATCGCCTTCGGTGCCACGGAATATGTAGACCTGGACCAGTTGCACGACAAGGTAGGGGAACGTATCGCCCAGTTGCTCAACTGTGAGTATGCCACCGTATCATCCGGTGCATTCGGTGCCATGACCATCGGGCTGGCGGGGGTGATGTGTGGCATGGATCCGGATAAGGTAGCCCAGCTCCCGGATGCAACGGGACTAAAAAATGAGGTCATCCTGCAGGAAGCCCATAACATTGGATATACCCATGCATTGACCAATACAGGGGCTAAACTGGTAAGGATAAAATCAGCCGGAGAACTGGAGGCTGCCATCAATAAAAATACAGCCATGCTCTGGTTTTTGAATGCCAATACGGATGAAGGTGAAATCAAATGGGAGGAATTTGTTGCAATAGGAAAGAAACATAACGTAGCCACTTTTATAGACTGTGCAGCGGATGTCCCGCCGGTGGAAAACCTATTTAAGTTCACCAAATTGGGATTCGACCTGGTGGCGTTTTCCGGTGGAAAAGGGATTCGCGGGCCGCAAAGCGCCGGACTACTGTTGGGGAACCGGAGCCATATTGAAGCAGCGCGACTCCATACCCCACCAAGGGGTACCACCATTGCCCGGGGCATGAAAGTCAATAAGGAGGAGGTACTGGGGATGCTGGTGGCACTGGAGTTATACTTGAAAAAGGATCATGAAAAAGAATGGCAATTGTGGGAGGAACAGATCAACCTGATCAGTGAGAGCGCATTGTCCGTTAAAGGTGTGGATACGGAGATCCATGTTCCCCCCCATGCCAACCATGTGCCTTCCCTGAGAATCCGGTGGGACCAAAACCAGGTAAAAATCACGCCCGAAGATGCCCGCAAACAACTCATGGAAGGACACCCGGCAATTGCTACAGTAGGGGATAAGGATACCATAGGGATCACCACCTGGATGATGGAGCCCGGTCAGGAACGAATTGTCGCCAGCCGGGTGAAGGAGGTCCTTACAATTGCCTGATTCAAAAAATTATGATGATGTATAAGAACAAGATTTTAATGGGAATCCTGGGGTTGCTGGTACTGGCCTGTAATACCAAAAAGGAGGAGCCGAAGGCCCCGGACAAGACTATCGAAACTTATGATCCTGAAGCCCGCCTGAAGGAACTGGGGATCGATTTGAGCACCCCGTCGGCACCGGTTGCCAATTATGTGAATGCTGTACGAACCGGGAACCTTATTTTTCTGGCCGGGAAGGGCCCCAAGCAGTCAAATGGGGAAGATATTACAGGGAAACTGGGGGCTGACCTTACGATAGAGCAGGGATATGAAGCTGCCCGGGTTACGGGCATCAACCAGTTATCGGTGCTAAAGGCCGAACTGGGGAACCTGAACAAAGTCATCCGGATTGTCAAGGTAAAAGGCATGGTGAATGCGGTCCCTGAGTTTACGGACCACCCCAAAGTGGTAAATGGTTATTCAGACCTGATGGTAGCGGTCTTCGGGGAGCGGGGAAAACATGCCCGGGCGGCAGTAGGGATGGGATCTTTGCCGAACAATATCGCCATTGAGGTGGAGATGGTTGTGGAAGTGGCGGATTGAGGGAGTGCCACTGTATTCTGCCCACTTTATTTTTCTGCGCTTCGACTGCGCTCCCGAGCTATCGGGACGGTCAAGGGGGGCGCTCAGCCTGACAAACTGCGAACTTTTTATAGGGGTAACTTTGAACCTTAACCATTGAAATTTGAATAACTAATACTGCCGATTAATAACTGTCAAAGGGCATTGACTGCAATTAGTTTATTCTTTTTTCAACCAGAAAACTCTCTGGCTGATGCCTTTTCTAATCAACACTTTCATACTGTGATAACTCCGAAGGATTTTCAGAATAGCAGGGCCGCAAGCGGAAATGCGTTTCGCGTAAGCGAAAAAGAGCATGCAGCGATAGCGGCAGCTGCGGTTTTGATCCCTCATTACTTCGGGATCAAAAATTTCCTCAAATCCTTCTTGATTTTTTGATTCATTTTGCATCAAGGCAAAATGAATGAAGAAAACTGCACAAGGTGATAAGAGTAAGCAGCGTTATCGACAGCTGCGGTTTTGATCCCAATGTAAATAGGGATTGGATATGCCGCATGATCTGTTCATATTTCTTTTTTCAATCAAAAAACTCCCTGGCTGATTTTTATTTTTTGGAAATCTACGCGCTTTCCACTGCCACACCGCCCAGTCCGCTTTACCCTTGCGAAATGCTCTTTGGACGGCTTCCTACTGCCTGCGTGAAAACGCTTGATTTCATACCAAAATAAAAATAGGCCGAAAAATTTCTGATTAACAGATGTAGTACTGCGAACTGCCATTGTATACTGCCAACTTCTTTAATAGGGCAAAACTTTGCCTGTCATCTGAAGCACAACGGCCTTCGTAGCCTTGGCGAAGAAGGCTGGCGTAAGAGGGAACTTTAAATATTGAACCTTGAATGCAGATACGTCTGCCAACTGCCCCTGTCTACTGCCAACTTTTTTAACAGGACAACTTTTTTATCCGATGTATTTGTTTGAGGCTGAAGAAACACAGGCTTTCTCCCATAAAAAACCATTGATGGCCCCAGCCTCTTTACGTACAGCATACCTGCTGTTGCCGACAGTTTGAGTATCTCACTATCCGATTCCATAGTCCACCTGAAATTCCGATTCCTGTAATAATAAGAACAGCACCCAGCAGGGAAAGCAGGGACAGCGTTTCCTCCAGGAAAACATAACCTAATACGATCCCATATAGCGGCATGATATAGGTAACATTGGAAACAAAGCTGGCGCCCGATTTATCCAGTAACTTAAAGTATAAATAAAAGGCGAGTACGGTGGCAATAAGGCTGAGGTAGGCCAGGGCCAAAAGACTGTCCATTTGCAGCTGTGGCAGGCTCAACAACGGATCTTCCAATACCAGAGAGGCCGGAAGGAGCAGCAAGGCCGAAGCGGAGAGTTGGAGGGAAGTAGCCATTAACGGAGGCTGGCCTTTCATTTTTAATTTAGCGTATACCGCCCCCACCCCATAACTCAATGCTGCTATGCTGGCTGCAATGATGCCGGACGTCACGGCATTCCCTTCCAGGGAAATGGATGGTAATAGGAGCACAAGCACACCGGTTAAACCAACCATCAGTCCGATCATTTTAGGAAACGTGATGCTTTCAGTTGGTATCATAAAATGGGCCAGGATGATGGTGTAGAGGGGCATGGAAGAATTAACAACGGCTGCCATGGCGCTATCGATAAATTGTTCACTCCAGGTGATCAGGGAAAAGGGCAGCGCCATTGAAAATAGCCCGATCAGTAAAAAGTGGACATAAACCCAGGGCTTGGTGGGAAAGCGCAATCCCTTTTTCCATACTACCAGGATCAGGATCAGTGCCCCTGCCATACTCCGGATACATGCAATGGTCACCGGCGGAAGATCAGCTACCGCTATTTTCAGGAACAGGAAGGAAGGACCCCAAAGGGATGCTAACAGGAACAACAGCCCATAGGCTTTTACTTTTGTATTCATAAACCTAATTTCACAAGATCCCTGTAATCCTGCAACCCGGCAGTAATAAAAGGGCTAAGGGGAACTATGAACGGCGGTCATACCTCCCTTCCTATCGGGCAAAATAAAGCAGCAGGCGCTTTATTTTCCGCATATCGATGAACAACCCTGGTACTATAACGATTTAGCGCCATTGAATCCGGCAGACATTTGCGACATTCAGAAGGCGCTTTTGAAGTTGGCAAAAAAGAAAAAATACAGCACCCTTACCTGGTAAGGTTGAAGGCGTGTGTATACTTGATAAAAAGACTCCACTGGTTAACGCCAGGCAATGTGCTGTTCAATGCGCCGGACCTAACATCATTAAGTTGATTGAACACAAGGAACAGGTCCCGCCCTTCGGCGGTGTTAAAACGGAGCCGTGCATTTACCCCCAGTCTTTCGCTGATCTTATTGTATTGGAGGAGTGTGCTTACAGACCATTTCAGGTCAAAGGCGACCAGCGCCTTGAGGGTCCCGATATCTGCCCGGACTCCCTGATGCCCAAAATCAATAGCCTGATAGGTATAGCCGGCCTGCAATTCCAGGTGTTTAGAAGGGTTCCAGCTTGGGGCAACGGACATAATATAATTCTTTCCCGAGTAAAACCTTCCGACTTCCAGGGAAGATGCGACGCGGAAATTCCCGTTAACATTCGTTCTGTACCCCAGGAGGAATCCGCCGTAGTTGTATTTCCCTGCCGGGACCATCACGTTTTCAGAAATACTAAAATCAATTTGAACAGCGTCAAAAATATGCTGGTAGCCAATGTTCCAGTAGCTGCCGTTGCGCATATTCACAACGGTATTAAATTTGGTATTCCTGGTTTCCAATTCAGCATCGGAATTTCGATAATAGAATGTATTGCTTAATTCCGTTGAAATTGCCTGAAAGTATTTACTTTTTTCCGGTAATATGCCATAGCTGGTCTTCTGCCCAAGCAACAGGTTGCGTCTGAGGATAAATCCCAGTCCGGGGTTGAAATCGTCCGAAGTCTTATCGACCTCAACAGAAAATCCCAGCCCTTTGAATGCTCTTTTCTCCCACATCCCATACATAAAATACCCATCGTCTCCTGATGTAACTGATTGCCCGGCCTTCAGGGTCAGGAAATGCTGTGCGTGGACCCGGATTTGACCATCGAGTCCATAACTGAAATTATAATTGCCCATTTCATCTATTTTGGATAGTGCAATTGCCCCGATATAGGAATTTTTATTAAAAATCCTCCTGCGGTACCGGGCGATGCTGTAATTCTCCGAGCCCATGCTGTCAGGTGCCTGGGTTTGCATGCTCAATATCCCCAGATCGTTACCCTTTGCCCTTCCTACAAACCGGATCCCGCCATAAACCCGTACGGGCCTCCCGGCTGGGGTCAGGCCGATGACACGGCTGTTGAACAAGCGGTTAAGCCCACTGGTCTCAAAGGAGAATACACCTGCCCTTTCCTGGAAAAACTGCCGCTTTTCGGGAAAAAACAATGAAAATCTGCTGAGGTTGGCCTGAAAATCGTCTGCCTCCACCTGTGCAAAATCGGTGTTCAGGCTAATGTCCAATGTATAATTGCTGGCTATCCCCAATTTAAGGTCGAGCCCCGCCTCTTTTTTAACGAACTTGTTGTACCCGGCTACCTCCGGGGTTACGTCCTGTTTTTTTTCTCTTGAGAAACCGCCCAGTACATAGGGTGTTATATAGAGTGGTTTTTTCTCATCAACCCCTTCAATCCGTATTTTTTGGGCCTGGGAGGCCTTCCAGACAGCTGCAGGCCAGTGCGGCGGGATATCCGGGAAAACATGCCTTTCAAATTTTCTGCCTATGAGCCTGTTGACACTGAAACCGAGGATGATTACTTCTCCGTGGGCTTTGAACCTCAGGCTCGAAAACGGGATGCGCATTTCTACGAACCATCCCTGTTCAGTGATGGCGGTTTTTACGTCCCAGAATGTATTCCAGCTTTGGTTGAAAATAAAATCGGTCTCGGCATCATTGGGTATTTCGGCATCCAACCGATTGCCGGATGGCATGGTCCCGAAATACCAGTATGTTTCATTATCGTTGAAGGAATCGATACAGACATTGAAAAAATCCCCGGCGGTATTAAAATCCCGGATCAGGGAATTACCCTGTATGGCTTCGGGTTCGGAATCATATAGTTTTCCTGCAATGTAGAGGTATTCACCGTCATGGGCCAGCCGGATCTCCGTACGCTCACTGGCGTCGGCCTTGTATTTAGGTGTAAATACCACCATAGGGAGGGGTGCCATTCCTGCCCAGGCTTCCTCAAAGGGCATACCATCGAAGGTTATGGTGGCTGCTGCTTTAAGTACTACAAGTGTATCCACCGGTTGTGCCCCTAATTTCGGGATGCCAAAAAAAAGCAGCATTACTGTAAGCTTCATAGTTTTCATATTCCCGAATCTTTTTATTGGCAGACATACAGGGCTTTATGGATTTTCCTTAAAGAAGGCCGTAATGAGCCCGGCTACCATTATCGGATTATCATCGGTTGCGAGCCAATGCCCCCCATTGAGCAGGTGGACCTCAGCCCGGGGAAGATCGTTGAGGTATGCCACTGCGCCGGGGATTGTAAAGAATACGTCTTCCTTGCCCCATAGCACCAGGGCAGGGGGTTGATTTTCACGAAGGTATTCCTGCCATTTGGGGTAGTCTTTCACATTGTTGCCGTAATCGAACCACAGCTCCTGGAATAATGCCAGTGTTCCAGGTCTTTGCATGACGGCAATGTCCAGGGCCCTGCGATCCGGATTAACCTTAGGCCCATGGCGCCATTTGCCGGCAGTGGCAGGTTGCAGGCTGCTGTAGAAACCGACCCAGTCTTTTTCATATTGCGCATCCCTGGTACGCCAATAGGTCTGCAATACCCCCTGATTGTCCTGCGCTTGGGGGAAGCCTTCCAGATAGGCATTGGCATTTTGGATGATAAGGCGGTCAATTTTTTGCGGCGCTGCCACAGCCATCCTGAACCCCACGGGTGCCCCGTAATCCTGCATGTATAGCGAATACTTCTCAATTCCCAAAAGGGACAGGAGTTGGCGTATTGTCATTGAGATGTTCTCAAAGGTATATCGGTAGGTGGAAGCTGGCGGGCTATCGGAATAGCCATGGGCAGGATAATCCGGTGCGATCAGGTAAAAATCATCCAGCAGCAATTCCATCAACTCCTGGTACATCACGGAAGAGGAAGGTGTGCCGTGCAATAAGACCAGGACCGGGTGCTCAGGATTGCCAGCCTTTCTGTAAAAAATCCCGACGCTGTCCACTTCCTGCCAATGATAGGTGGGCCGATGTTCCTGGCACTTAAGCGGCAGGACGGAAAGGAATAATAAGCCAAGGGTTGCTGGGAATATCCGGGTTTTCATAGGCTTTGGATCAAAGGGATGCTTCTTTTGTATTTCAAATAGCTACGGAACTGCGACAAAAATTGCCTGTTCGGTTCAATCTTTTCAAACTCTTTAAGGCTGACGAGATACCAGCTGCTCCTGGCTTCCGGCAGGTTCACAGGAAAGGTCCTGAATTTACCATCTGTTCCGAGGTCACCTGCAAGATGTGCGTCCAGAATTCCGATTGCAAACCCATTTTTGACCAATTTCAGGAACAGTTCAAGCTGTCCGACCGAATTCAAAGCACTTGGAGATACCAATTTCCTGGCCACCAGGGCCTGGAACAGCTGCGAATACTGAAAATCGGGGTCCAGGGTCAGCAATTTTTGGACCGTTTGAGGCATTAGGGAATGTCCGGACATCAGAAAAACTTTTTTACTGTTCCCTATCTTTGTATACTCAAGATCTTTTTCTTTAGGGGTGCCGGATGGCAACTCCAGGATAAGGACATCCACTTTTCCCGCCATTAAGGTTTCCCGGGCACCCTGACCGCTATGGTCACTTATGTCCATGGGCAGTTCAGGCGAGAGGGAAGAACGGGAACTAAAAATTGACGGAAGCCAGTACCCGGCGAGTTTTGTGCCGAGGCCAATCCGGAGCCTGCCTTTTATTCCATTCCTGAAGTTGTCAAAAGTTATCTTGAATTCGTTCTCTTCTGTTAGGATCTTATGGGCCGTACCAAACAGGATTTTACCTGCCGCAGTAAGTATCATGGTATTTTTATGCCTCAGAAAGACAGGAAGTCCCAGGCCTTCCTCGAGTTCCTTCAACTGATGACTAAGGGCAGATTGGGTGAGCCACAGTTTCCGTGCGGCCCTGGTAAGGTTGCCTTCATGGTGTACGGCGACGACCATGCGATAATGGCGTAGTTCAATTTGTATCATGAGACAGCTCTGTATTGTGAGGGTAATTTTTTGAAGCGCGACTTCCAGATCCTGCGGAATTGTGTGGCATCATCGTAGCCGCACCGGGCAGAAATGGCCTCTATGGTCAAATCTGAATTGTTCAGCAATTTTTGGGCATACGTTATCTTGGCCTGGGTAGTGAATTCATTGATAGTTATCCCGGCCGATTTCTTAAAGACGCGGGTCAGGTTCCGGGTACTCATGTTAGCCAGATCCGCCAGTTCATCGAGGTTGGATTTTTTATCCATATGGCTCAAAAGGAAATCCTGCACTTTGTGAATGCCCTGATGGATGTGGTTTCGGTAATTGAGATAAATGCTTTTTTGAGTATGGGTTCCATCCCTTCGTAAATAGACCACTAATTCCCTGGCAACTTTGCAGGTAAATTGAGCCCCGAACTCCTCCTCGATAATCGAAAGCGCCAGGTCTATCCCTGCTGCAGAACCTGCACTGGTGATGATATCCCTGTCCTTTACAAAGATCTGGTCTTCAACGACCTGTGCCTTTGGAAAGCCCTCTGCCAAGGCCTTGGTATACTTCCAATGAGTGGTACATTTGCGCCCGTTGAGCAGTCCGGCCCAGCCTAAAATAAACGCCCCTGTGCAAATGGAAGCAAGGCGCACACCACCAGCCTCCAGGGTGTGCAGCCAGTTATGAAAATCACCGTCGAGTTCCAGGGAAGGATCCCTGCCGCAGATCAGCAGGTAATCCCCCCGGGAGGCGGTCGCCTGGGAATAATGCTGAAACCCGGATAGCATCAAACCGGCGGAACTGGACAAACTATGCTCCGTAGAAATAAAGGCTATTTCCACATCGGCTCCATTATCGAGTGCTTCCTTAAAAACCTCGTAAACGCCGGAAAAATTAAACAGATTGGGCTGTTCTGCAGAAAATATTAATATTTTCATGACTTTCGTTCTAATTGATATTACAATATTACAAATATATAGTTACCCAATCTGGCCAATTAACATGCATATCAGGCCAAGATATAGGTATAAATTAAACATCTTTCCGGAGGGGGATATGTAAAGGTCGTAAAGCGACTCTTAAGTAGGTATGTTAGTTTTTTAGACCTCACTTTCGCAAATACGCGATTTAAAAATACAGTTTCTAAAGGCCTCTTCATTAACATATTAGAGATAATAAATTTGTATCTTTAGTTGGAAATGACTTTTAAAAACAAATCTCTTCCCCCTTATTTCAGCCACCATGGAACGATCAGTATCCAGGGACCAGGAATTTCTACTACGGCTGACCCAGATCCTCGACGCCAACCTGGGCAGGGAAAATTTTGGGGTAAATGAACTTGCCAGTGCAATTGGATGCAGCAAGTCTCAGCTCCTTCGGAAGCTTCACATATTAAAGGGTACCTCCACAAGCCAATTTATCCGGGAATACAGGCTTCGAAAAGCGATGGACTTATTACAGGAAAATGCAGGTACCGCTTCAGAAATTGCATACCGAGTGGGCTTCTCAAGCCCCAGCTATTTCGGCACCTGTTTTCACGAATACTATGGGTACCCTCCGGGGGAAGCGAAAATTAGAAACGAAACCATCCCGGATACAGCGGGGAAAGTGGAAGCCGACACCGTACGAATAAACGGCGTTTCAAAAAGAACAATTCTTGTTTTTTCTTTGGTAGGCCTGCTGCTCGTTGTAGCGGTCGCTTCTATACTGTATTTGAATTCGCAAAGCGATAAACAGGAAGTGCTGCTCCCCGTAGGGGTAGCGGACAAGTCTATTGCAGTGATCCCGTTTAAAAATCTGAGTGGTGATCCGGAATTTCAATATGTGAGTGATGGCATGACCGATGCCATCATTTCTCGCCTGGCAAAGATACGTTCCATCAAAAATGTTATTTCTTTTACCACCATGCTGACCTATAAAAATACCGACAAGGGTACTGCGCAGATCGCCGGTGAACTGGGAGTTACCCATCTGCTGGAGGGAAATGTCCAACGCTCGGGTGATACGGTGAAGGTAATACTCCGACTGATCGACGGTCGTGCAGATTCATACGAATGGTCCGATGATTACCGGGCTAACTGGAATGATGGCGCTTTATTTGAGATGCAAGCCAGGGTAGCAGAGAAGGTAGCCGGGAAAATGGGGGTACAGATCTCACATCAGGAAGTGGAATTAATTAAAAGGATGCCAACAAAAAAATATGAGGCTTACAGCCATTATTTGAAAGCGGAACATTATATGATGCAGATGAACAGGGTTGGACTTGACGATGCTGTTCACTTTTATGAAAAAGCCATAGGGGCGGATAGTAGTTTCGTAGAGGCCTATGTAGGGATGTCGCGAATTTGGAGGATTCAGGCGTTCTTTAAATACTATAATAAAAGTGAAGCATATCAGAAGGCGAAATATTACATGGATAAAGCCCTGGAATTACATCCGACGGATAGGGCATTGCTTGATGAATATTATTTCAGTTTGTTCCTGTTTGACTGGGATTTTCATAGAGTTGAAAAATACTATCAAAATCTCATTGTAAGGGACTCTTTATTTATTTCACCTGAAATGACGGCGTATGCTATGCAAACAAACAGACTTACAGACGCTTTTCACGCAATTGAAATGGCCATTGAAGATGATCCCAAAAGTTTAAAAATGAGGTTGCTAAAGGCGTGGGGATTATATTGGACAGGTAAAAATTCAGAGGCCATTAGCATGTTAGACGAAATTATGCCCTTATACAATGAGCTCGAATGGTTAAAAATTAAAGGTGCCCTACTTTTATACCATCTAGGTGAATGGGAGCATTGTAAACAAGTCCTTGAAAGTTTTGCTCTAGACGCCTGGTTTACGTCTTCACCATTAGCACTGGTTTTGACGTCACTGATGCAAAATGAAGAAAAAGGAAGTTTTAGGGACGAGCAGCTTATCAGTGAACTTTCTTCAATGTTCGATGAGGATGCCCCGGGAAGTCCGGCATACCACCTGGCATTTTATTTTGCAACCTTACAGGATTATAATAGGACCCTTGAATGGCTGGAAAAGTCATATACCCACAACGAGCCTGAAATGAGATGGTTGTATGTACAGCCTTGTTTTGCTTCATTACATCAAGACCCGCGTTTCAAAGAGTTATTGAATAAAAGAGGATTTTCCGAGGTCATGAACTTATAATAGGTCCGCTGCTGCACAGGAAGCGTATTGATTTCCTGCATAATTGGAACAAAGCATTCTGTATGGCTCATACGCAACAGGATTCAAAATTAATTTAGATCATTACAATAGAAAATTGCGAACAATTGCGTGATAGCTGCTAGGCAGTACCTGGTGATTTATGCCATCTTTGGGCAAAGGAATCCATAAAACAAAGATGTCATGAAAAAATTGGTAATTGGCCTTATGATCCTGGGACTGGCCGGCCTGGGGTATTCACAGGAATTGGATAATGATATGGAAGAAGTTGTTCTCAGGGAAGTCGTGGTACGTCCTCTGAACATGATGTATTTTGCCGCTGTAAAACAGAATACGAAATCGGAGCGGGTGTTGACCCTTGAGCGACAGGCTGCTTTTTATAACATCGAAAACTCCCCCAAGTTCAGCCCGGGGGCCGACCTGGAATACAAGGTCCGCTTTGAACAGCTCGATGGCAGGATACTGGCCATTTTTGACAATGATGGTATAATCCTAAAAACCTTTGAACACTATGAAGATATCATCGTGCCGGATGAGGTAGTCAACTACCTGTACCGGGAATACCCGGATTGGACGGTGGATGGCAATACATATGTTGTAAATTATACCCGCAACAGGGATGCCAAAAAGATTTTCAGTATTGATATTATCAAACAGAAAAAGAAAAAAAATATCAAATTAGACCATATGGGAAATGAAATTGAATAGACCTGTTCTTTACCGAATGCAAAACACCCGGGAATACCCGGGTGTTTTTTATTTCGCAGTCCCAAACAGGCCTCATAGTTCAACGGATAGCCCCGATATCCACACATTTTTTAGGCACACATTCAAAAAGTATTATTAAATTCGCAGTCCGAAACAGGCCTCATAGTTCAACGGATAGAATAGAAGTTTCCTAAACTTTAGATCCAGGTTCGATTCCTGGTGAGGCTACGAATAAGCACAAATAGCCTTTGCGAAAGCAAAGGCATTTATTTTTGGCCCTGGCGAGAAAAGCTTGCTTTATCGAAGTCCGGCCAAAAATAAACCCAGCTGCCTTATGCAGCTGGCTATTTGTATTTTCAGAACGAGTCTTTCTCAGGAACAGCGCAGCTATCTCCTGGTGAGATTTGGGCCAAAAATAAACCCAGCTGCCTTATGCAGCTGGCTATTTGTATTTTCAAAGCGAGTCTTTCTCAGGAACAGCGCAGCTATCTCCTGGTGAGATTTGGGCCAAAAATAAACCCAGCTGCCTTATGCAGCTGGCTATTTGTATTTTCAAAGCGAGTCTTTCTCAGGAACAGCGCAGCTATCTCCTGGTGAGATTTGGGCCAAAAATAAACCCAGCTGCCTTATGCAGCTGGCTATTTGTATTTTCAAAGCGAGTCTTTCTCAGGAACAGCGCAGCTATCTCCTGGTGCAGCTGGCAGGATTGGGAAGTGGAACTTTACAATCATCTGGGGATCCTTTATGAAAATGGGCTGTTTCCGGTCATATCAAATCAAAAACCAACAGCTATTTAAAAGAAATAACCACGCACGCCAATATAACAAACAACCTCAGATTTAATTCATATTAAGAAACCTTATCGGGTTCAATCAGCTGCATCCCAAAATATACGATCGAGCAATGTTACCGACGGGACATTGTTACCATTTCTGCTGATTTCATTATCCGGATATGGCAGCCTTCGAATGAACTGCCCGTTCAAATCAGGATTTAAGTTGGCAGGAAGGCTCATGTTCCTGTATTCATAATTATATCTTCTGGCATCGTTCCATGTCTCCGGGTGCAGAAATAAGGCGATCCACTTTTCCTTGAAGATATCATCCAGTGTGAAAGCCACTTCCCCCATACCTACATTTGGGTCCGCCAGGTAATCTTCGATCTCATCCTGGGGAACAGATAGCATTTCCATATGCGCTGCAATCCCATCCAGATACGCTTGATAGGACCTGGTCTTATCGATTGTAAAGGTTACTTCCGCCTCGATAAATTTTTGCTCACTAAAGGTAGCGATCAATACAGGGGAGGTGAGCGAGGTATAATATTGGCCTTCTATCAAAGTAGACCTTGCGCCTTGTTCAGGTGCGTCTCCTCTTCCCGCACCGTTCACGGTTCCCACAAATTCGCCATCGTCCGTAGCGCCTGCCATTAACGCTAATCTTGGATCGACCACGCCATATGATTCGCCGTCCAATGCCTCTATAAACTGTTCGGAAATCCATCCGCCCAGAACCAGGCTGGCATTATCCCTTGCCACATCGAACCAGGGGTTCTCAGCTGATTCGAAGAAATTGACCTGTGCATTATCCTCATTCGAGCCTAGTCCATTCTCCAATGCGGTCAACACCATATCCGGATCATAACCCGGCAATCCCTTCAAATGAATCATATACCTTGCCTTTAACATGTTTCCGAACGCTATCCATTTTTCGACATCCCCCTGGTAAATAAAATCATCATCTCCCAGGGAGCTTGTGGTTGGGCCTTGCAGATTTGCAATTCCTTCATCCAAAAAGTTCATTATCAACTCATATAATTGTTCATCCTGGTCATAGGAAGGTGTAAGCGTTTCAAAATCGAAACTTTCGGAAAACGGCATATCCCCAAAAACATCAACTCCCATTCCCAGGTTCAGCGCCATCATGATCTGGGCCGCTCCCTGATAATGACCTGCTCCTTCAAGCTCGGCCTTTTCAATTAAAACCGTGAGATCGGTCATTACATTGTAGAGGCTAGACCATGTATTGTCGTTGCTTACGGGGTCCATGGTATCGGAGGAACTTGCCGGGTTGGGGGATGCCAGATATTGAACATAATTGGAGGTGATATCCCCCACCCTGAAAACGTTCATGGCGGATTCGTAAGTACTATTGATGGTCAATCCGGCAATTGGGGCATCTACCGGATCGTTTGGATTTTCATTTACATCCAGATAGGAATCGCAGGAAACGGCCATTAACGCCAAAATGATCGCAGCTCTTAGGATATTATTTTTCTTTACTTTCATTTTTAAATCATTTATGAAGCCCAAATTTGTCGGGCTATAAGTTTTCTACCTCAGTTTATAACCCAAAATTCAATGTCAGGAAATAGCTTTGTGTCCCTGGAAAACCGAGACCGGTAAAGCCGACAGCATTTCCACCGGCTCCTGCCGAAAAAGACTCCGGATCAAACCCATCCCACGGAGTGTATAAAATGATATTATTGGCGGCCAATGAAACCCGGAGGGATTTGAGTGGTGTTCTATCAAGGATCTTACCATCGAAATTATATGCTACTGTTATGTTCCTCAATTTGATAAAACTGGCGTCCTGGACGAAATTTTCGCTAAGCCCCCTGTAATCATTTCTCCAAAAGCCTGCGCCGTAATCCCGTCCATCGGGTCCAACACCCTGACCCAACCAAACCTGTTGGGTATTCGACGTACCATCCGCCAAAACCCCTTCAAAGACCCGGAAATCATTCCTGGCGAGGGAATATGCAGCTTTACCGAAAGCTGAAAGAAAATTGCCGAACTGGTCATATTGTTCCACATCTGCCCTGAAATCGATAAGAAAACTGAAATCGAAATTCTTGTACAACAGATCGTTCCTGAGACCACCTATCCATTTTGGCACCGCATTTCCAAGGATTAGCGGATTTGCATTGCTCAACGGGAACCCGTCGGCATCGATTATCAGCGGAAGCCCTCTATTTAATGAGGTGTTGTCCTCATCAGCACCAAAACGGGCATAACTGGTACCGTACAGATTACCGTAAGCCTCCCCCTCTACCAACCTCATGGTCACCGTGCTTCCGGCATATCCGAATTGGCTGCCTACAAGAATTTCGTCAATGCCTTCCCGAATTGCCTTGATTTCATTATTGTTCACTGAAAAGTTCAGACTTGTTTTCCATTGAAAATCTTCCGAGCGGACAATATTGGCACCCAAAACGACCTCCAGGCCGCTATTTTCTATTTCACCTGCATTGGTTACAAAGGATGAAAAACCCGTGGCATCGGAAATGGGCACGGGAATTATCTGGTCTACCGCATTGTTTTTGTAATAGGTGACATCCAGATCCAGTAGATTGTCAAAAAATGCCAGTTGCATACCGAATTCCAATGAGGTGTTAAGTTCCGGCTTAAGCCCTGGGTCACCGAACTGACTATCCCTGCTGAAACCTACTTGTCCATTTAAGGGAAACTGGTCCGGAGATACAAAAAACGCCCCTAAAACGTGAGGGTTCGTATCCTTTCCAACCTGTGCCCACGAACCTCTTAATTTACCGAAAGTTAACCAGGACGGTAAGTCAAAATGTTCACTGAACACATAACCTAAACTAAAAGAGGGGTAAAAGAAAGAATTGTTTTCCTTGGGCAAGGTCGATGAAATATCGTTTCTTCCCGTTATGTTCAGAAACAGGTATTCTTTGTAATTAACCATCAGATCGCCATAAAAACCCACCAATCTCCTTATACTTTTACCCTGATCCGTAAAAATTTGGTTGGTAAAACTCAAATCGTAAAAATCGGGAATCACAAAGTCCTCACCCCTGGAAGTAAGCCTGTCAAACCTTCTTTCAAATATATCGTTGCCCAATCTAAGGGTAGTGTTCCAGTCCTCACCAAAATCCTTTTTGAGGGTAATGTAAAAATTGGAGGTCAAATCCCGGCTGTTTATTCTGGTCTCTTCGATAAAACCCTCGGAATCCAGGGCGACCTCACCATCGATTCCTTTTGGGCCCGGAGTGATTTCCGTACGGGAGTCACTGTAGACATCGGCACCTGCCCTATAGGAAAGCGTCAGCCATTCAAAAGGGCTATAGTTTAAATTTATATTGCCTATTACCCGGTTTACATCATCCTCATAGGTGCTGAACCTGGCATCATATATGGGATTCGTATTGCCATAGGTCCGCATGGTGCCATCAGGGTTGATGTAATCCCGCACATCCTGGGTTTCCGCCCAGTACATCATCCTTTCCATAAAACGGTCGTGGGGAACTCGATTACCTCCTGAATTGGAGTAGTTTATGGAACCGCTAAAATCGAATTTCTCACTGACTTTTACACTTCCCGAAAGTTTAGCCGTTGTTCTGTCCCAGTCACTGAAAGGTATAATTCCCTCCTGCTTGAAACGACCGACAGAGCCATAAAAGGTAGCCTTTTCGCCGCCTCCCGATATACTAAGGCTATTGTCTGTCTGTACCCCGGTGTTAAACGCACGGTTCCAGTTATCCTGATATTTATGGCCCGGCACGGTCTGCGCAACTTCAGAGATAGGTGCTCCCCATGACGGCCAAAAGCTGGTCGGATCGTACTCACCGCTAAAACCCTGTCCATATTCCTTCTGAAGATCAGGTAAGCTGTTCAATTCTTCAAAACCTATGGATGTGTTGAAATTGATTCTTGTTTGTCCCTCCATCCCCTTTTTTGTAGTTATGATGACCGCGCCATTCGCGGCCCTTACCCCGTACAAAGCGGTCGCTGCCGCTCCCTTAAGGACAGACATTGATTCAACATCCGCCGGGTTGATATCGGCGGCCCTATTCGAAAGGCCCCTGGGCGTATTTTGGGATTCAACCGTGGAATTATCGATCGGGACACCGTCCACTACAAAAAGCGGTTGGTTGTCGGCGTTTGGATCGAGTGAATTGATGCCCCTGATAATGATACGCGCACTCTGTCCCGGTGCACCCCCGGAATTGGTGATCTGAACACCGGCAACCTGTCCCTGTAAAGAACTTACCAGGTTCGCTTGCTTGGTTTGGGCAATTGTTTCCGCATTAACACTCTGAACAGCATAGCCCAACGCCTTTTTCTCCTGGGTGATTCCAAAAGCGGTAACCACTACCTCGTTCAATTGTTCGGAATCTTCCTCTAAGATCACATCGATGACCTTGTTTGTTCCCACAGTTATCATCCTGGGCTTCATACCCAAATAAGAAAACCGCAAAACATCCCCTTGTTTTGCCGCTATGGAGTATTCTCCGTCAAAATTGGTCGCCGTTCCGTTGGGGGTGCCAAATACCACAACCGACACGCCGGGTAATGGTTCATCAAGGATGCTAGTAACTACTCCCCGGATCTCCTGACCTTTAACAAGATAGGTCGACAGACAGATAACAATAATGGTTAAGATGTGCTTCATATTGATTGTCTTTTTAATTTCTGAAAACTAAATTGTTAAAAAAAGATTAGAAAATGAAGTAAATTATTACAAAATATGAATCTTTATTAACAATATTTCGGGAAAGGGATTACTCGGATTTAGTAAAGAAAGGAAAATTTCACAGCTGGTTTTTAAAGCTTCACGAGAATGCGAATATTCAGGATGGCTATACGCTATCTGGTAATAGATCTATAGAGATCTTAGTGTATAAATGATACTGGTATAGCTCATATAGCTCATAATCAAAGAAAAAATCAATATCAGCAGCACTATAAAATTAGTCCCCTTGGAAAATTTATAGCTACCCATTAAAGATTCTTTTTGGCCGAGAAACAGTATACATGCCACGGTCGCAGGCAGCACCAGTGCGCCGAACGCCTGGGAAGTAATCATGACCGCTATGGGTTTGGCATTAAAAACGGGCACTATAAGCCCCAACAAGGAAATCATCAGTGCGATAATCCGGTAGCTGGTTCGCCTCAAGTCAGGTTTTCGCTCATAATAATCGTCTAACAGCCAGGGTAACAATGCCACATTTGGAAATTGCGATGACACCCCGGCGGCGATAAGTCCGACTGTAAATGTAGATACGGCAAAGGATCCTGCCAATGGTTCCAGAAGGGTTATCATTTCTGAAACATTTTCCAGTTTTATTCCCTTTATAAATAAGGTCCCCGCTGCAGCTGCCATGATAGAACCACTGACCACAAACATTAAAAAACCTGAAAACAGCGCATCCTTTTTTTGTTTTTTAAGGTCCTTCATGGACCATCCGGCTTCCTTTACCAGGGTGGTCCTTAAAATAAACAAGCCTGAAAATACGGTAGTGCCTACCATAGAGGCGATGACCAGAAATGCGCTTTTTTCCGACTCAGAATCCGGTATATTGGGTATCATTCCCAATGCTATTTCCTTTGCGGGCGGCATCAAAAGGAAACAGTTGATCAAAAAACAAATAGCCATTATCCCAACGAATACCGCAAGTATATTTTGAAAGACTACCGTCTTCCCGATGAGAAAGAGTATATAGACAAGGGCAATATAGAAAATTGCGAAATAGATCGGCCTGATCCCGCCATCGATGAAGTTTTTTGACCATTCAAAGCACACATCCCCCAAAATACCCATAACCCCAATTACACTGCCACAGACATGGGCGGTAAGGGTTATTATAAAAAAGAACCCTACGGCTGGATGGATATATTTTCTGAAGGATTGTAAGGCGGTTTGACCTGAAACCAGCGTATATTTTCCAAACAGATTGATCAAAAAAAATGTGATGGCACATGATAAGAAAATCGTCCATAATAAAGACATTCCATAATCGGCTCCGGCCTTTGCCATGGCTGTTACACTTCCCGTCCCAATCGTAAACCCAAACAGGAATATCCCGGGTAAAAGCGACTTAAAAAGCTTTCTAGCTCTATCCATATCCATGGGTCACCTGGTTATAATACGTAAGTCTCATAGTTCCTTAGAGATAGGTATCACTAAAGTATAATTCTCTTCCTGCAATCACAGAATCCATAATTTTTATTTACATTAATCTTTATATGAAGGTATTGGTTTCGTTAAATATCCCAAAGATCGGTATAGACCTGCTCCGGGAAGCAGGGCTGGAGGTTACAGTCTGGACCAATGATGCACCCATGGACAGTGCGCAATTTCTTGAGGCCTCACAGGAACATGACATTCTTCTTTCAACAAGCAGTTATAAAATTGACAGTAACTTCCTTGTCCGAAACAAACACCTGAAATTGATTTCTCAGTTTGCGGCTGGCTATGACAACATCAATATAAAAAAGGCAACTGAACTCGGTATTCCCATTGCCAATACACCCAATGCCATGGTAGATGCAACCGCGGATATAGCTTTCGGACTCTTGCTGGCCGTATCGCGGAAGATGTTTTATATGCACAAAAAAATTATAAGGAAAGAATGGGATCACTTTCGACCACAGGCCAATTTGGGCATGGAATTAAAAGAAAAAACCCTGGGGGTATACGGTTTGGGGCGTATCGGAACGGAGTTCGCAAAACGGTGTTCGGGAGCCTATGGCATGAAGGTACTTTACCATAATCGCAGTCAGAATACCGAGGCAGAACGGGAATTAAGGGCCACTTTTGTTTCTTTTGACGATCTGTTGAAGCACAGCGACATTCTTTCCGTACATTGTTCGCTTACAGCAGATACCCGGGAAAAGTTCAATAGCGCGGCATTTGGGAAGATGAAACCCTCCGCTGTTTTTTTAAATACCGCCAGGGGAGGTATTCACAATGAAAACGATTTGATAGCGGCTTTACAAAACAAAACCATTTGGGGTGCCGGATTGGATGTCACCAACCCGGAACCGATGAAACCTGATAATCCATTGTTAGAGATGGAAAATGTGGCGGTCACACCCCATATCGGATCTGCGACAATGGAAGCCCGAAACGAAATGTCCAGGCTTGCCGCTATGAACATTATCCAATTTTATAGAGGGGAAACGGTAAAAAACCGTGTAAATTGAAAAGGAACATATCCGGAACATCCCCCTATAATTCCACCCATTGGTTTTAATGCGTTATTCCAAAACCCGAAATTATAGGAAATCAAAAAAACACCGGTCTATTCGCTTCTGGGTAAAGCTGTTTTTCCATACCGTAAGGGTAACTAAAACTACGCAACAGAGCGTATTGATTTCACCTTTGTTATTCCCCATTCACGGGGTTATTCGAGAGTTGAATTATAATACCTTACTACTATAAATGCACATTGTATACATTTAAAAACAGGATGAATGAATTTTGAAGAACTAATACTAGCTGTATACCAAAATGTTAAAAATATAAATGACGAAGGCCAGGTGGCATCTTATATCCCCGAATTAGCTAATGTTGATCCAGGAAATTTTGGCGTCCATATATCCACAATTGACCATATTAGATTCGGTATAGGCAATTGTCACGAGAAATTTTCGATACAGAGTATGGCAAAAGTACTTTCATTAAGCTTGGCATACCGTATTCTCGGGGAGAAAATTTGGGAGAGGCTTGGCGTAGAACCTTCCGGTTCAGCGTTTAATTCGCTTGTGCAACTTGAGGCAGATAAAGGGATACCCAGAAATCCATTCATAAATGCCGGCGCAATAGTGATATCAGATATTCTTTTGAGCAATCTGGAAAACCCTAAAGAAGATTTTTTGTCTTTTATTCGAAGTATTTCTGATAATTCAGAATTAAATTATTCAGGTAAAATTGCTGCTTCAGAAAAAAAAGAAGGATTTCGAAATGCAGCCTTATGTAATTTCATTAAATCCTTTGGGAATATTCAAAATGAACCTTTAGATGTTCTTGATTTCTATTTTGACCTTTGCTCTCTGGAGATGAATTGCAAAGAACTTTCAGATTTATTTTTGTTTTTGGCAAATAATGGTTGCAGCACAATGAATAACAATCGGATACTAACCAAAAGCCAGTGTAAACGAATAAATGCACTGATGCAAACGTGCGGGTTTTATGACGAATCCGGAGAATTCGCTTTTAAAGTTGGTCTTCCAGGCAAGAGTGGAGTTGGTGGAGGAATTATAGCAATACATCCAAGTCAATATGCAATTGCAGTTTGGAGTCCGAAGTTGAATGAAAAAGGAAACTCGTATAAGGGAATGAGGTTTCTTGAAGAATTTACAACAAAATCTCAACTATCGATATTTTGAAATAAAAACTATACATCACAGGTTCCTGTAACAAGCACTAGTCCGGTTCCCTGGATTACTATTTGGTTTTTTGGTTAACTTTTTTTTTGAGGCTACTCCAAATTTAAATTCTTTGGGCAGCCCTGCTTATGGTGTCTGCCTTCCATGGCCCTAGACAAAAAACAAGTCAGAATGAGGCGTTCTCAGGATCAGCATACCTGTCATTTGGTAAAGCTTCAATATCTTGCTCTATTGGTCCACAGTGGGCTTAATTATGCTCTGAGGAAGAATTCTGAATTTCAGATCCCGAACTGCTGCCATAAGCCATGATTTGCTAGATGTTATTTCTTAAATTTAATCGAAAGCATTGTTGGCATCGAAAAAATCGAGCCCTGTTTACCCCGCCTGCTTGAAATTTATGATATAAGCACGGGCTTACCCATAGCGTTGATACATATGTATACTCTAAACTCACTAAAATACCCGAGGAGTAAAGCATTTAAGATTCATTTAGCACTTATTTCCAGTGTCTTCATTTATCTTTTTTTGATCTTTTTTCAACCATTTGGAGTTAACAATTACCGTCCCAGTGAAGGTATCAGCTGGGAACTGGCATTGGGTCTTATCTGGATTATGCCCCTTATATTTCTTACCATTGGTTTTAATGAGTTTATTCTTAGACCAAAAATTATTGGAGACCAGAATAGCACCTGTTTACTTGCTTCTTGGTTTCTTTATTATTTTATTTCAGTTGGCAGCAGCAGTTTTTTATTATATAATTACTTAGGGGGTTTTCACGACTTTAGTTTATCAAGCTATGTGAAACACATACTTGAATTAAGTTCCGTTTTTATTTTTCCATTTTTTGGGACTATATTTTTTTATAGTTACTCTAATATAACTAAGGATTACCTGGAAACCCGCGCTATTTCAAACAGCCATTCGGCACAACATGAAGTGATCATTTTAAAAGGTGATTATAAAACCGATCAGATTGCATTGCGTCTACATGCGATCATTTGTATTAAATCTGAAGACAACTATGTGGGAATCACCTTTCTGGAAAATGGCCAGGTTAAAAAACACCTTATCAGGGCTACGCTCTCAAAAATGGAAAGTGTAATAGACAATGAATTATTTGTACAATGTAACCGTTCGATTATCAGTAATCTTTTCCACCTTGAATCAATTAAGAAGAACACCCGCGGCTTAATTTTGAAGTTGCGAAATATTGAAAAGCCAGTTAAGATCTCTAAAAGACACACATCTCAAGTGGAGCACATGGCAGAAAAACATTTCCATACAAGTTCCTCTTAACTAATTTCATCCCTAAATCAGGGAAGTTCATCCCTAATTGCCCTGATTAAACCATATCTCTGTAACCATCAGGTCATTTGATTCGTCCCTATTACGAATCATAAAACATATTATAATGAAAGCATCATTAATTAAACCACCCGGTAAATATCAATACCTGATGTTTAACCTTATCCTTACCAGCTTCTTTTTCAGTATATCTGCTTCGGTGAGCGCTCAGGAGGATACGATCAGGAATATCTTGAAAAGGTTTGCGTCTGATTACAATGTTGATCCCATGTTTACTTCAGATCATTCGTTCGGTGTGGAGGTAGACAAAGAGATGTGGCATGTGGAAGCAATGGCAGCTACCGAAAACAGAACATCACAAATCAGCATTTCAAAAGGAACGCCGGCAAAGCCGACTTTTTATTATAGTACCAACATAAGAACATTGATCCAGCTAGACAAAGGAGAGATCAATTCCCTTACAGCTGGTGTTAAAGCATTTTCTACTGACTATGCTCCCGCTGGACCTGGAGTTTATGAATGGATTTGAACCCAACGAAGGGTTCGACAGTGAGGTAATGAAACTTACATTCCATTTCTGGACGAAGGGTATGCCGGAGATGGTTCCTTTTGGCCACCATTATACGAGGGGCACGCATGGCGCTCAGGCGGCTATCTTTTATTATGATACAGGGCTCAGGACGGGCTATGGTTTTCTTCATCCCGGGCAACATGCCAATGAACATCCGCTTTCGAAAACCAATCCATTTTCTTCGATGATCATCCTGATAAAAGGAAAGGTGACTGCCCGATTGAATGATATAGACTACGAAATTGAAGCTGGAAATGCCTTTTTTATCCCACCGGGCATGAGTCATGAAGTGCTTAACCCCAATGAAGAACCAGCAGAATTCATCCTTCTGATGTTTGGAGACGGGGCATAGCCTGTATTCCATTCCCGGGACAAAGAAAATCCTTTTTACAATTAATCAAACGGTGGAGCTCTTGAAAAGAGGATCTTAAAATGCCGGGAGCATTTGCAAGAAGGTACTAGTGGATGTTGCAGGTATCTCCCGTGCCCCGTTTTTCCAATTTCTGGATAATAGGTGCTGTGGTCGTCCCCGGCTGTACTATTTAGGACATTAGATAATACTGGTCTGATTACGGATGATGGCCAGGGAAAAGATGGAAAAACGAGTTGGTCAGATATGATCAACGACCCTGAAGTAACAGGAAAGTAAAAAGAGCTTGACCTTCATCAGTACTGTATCAGATTTACCACGCGAATATCAGGATAGATTTAAAATTTGAAATTATATATTTGAGTAATCACATGTACAACCATTATGCAAAACAAGTTTGGGTTTTTACCTGCTATTCTGTCGCTTGGTTTATCTATTGCGGTGCAGGGGGGGCAGCCCCGGATAGAACATCAGGATTATTACCAACTGGAAGACTTCAGTAAGGTTAAAAAATTCGATGTCCATATACATATTAATACATCCGAGACATATTTCATTCACCAGGCAAAGGAAGATAATTTCGGTTTTCTGGATATTGTAGATGACCGCCCCTTTGGAGTTCCAATGGAGTCACAACAGGAATTTGCCGTTCAACACCTTAAAAGCTTCCCTGACCAAATGAGGTTTGCAACCACCTTCAAAGTGGCCAATTGGTCCGAAAGGGATTGGGTGGACGATACCATAGCAGCTCTGAAATATTCCTTCACCAAAGGGGCCACCGCTGTCAAGATCTGGAAGAATATCGGCATGGATCTAAGAGATGAAAATGGTGATTTTGTAATGGTAGACCACCCCAGGATTGATTCGGTACTAACTTTTCTCACAGAATCAGGTGTACCGTTGCTGGGACATAACGGGGAACCAAAGGATTGCTGGCTGCCCCTGGAAGAAATGACCTTCAGCCAAGGATATTATGGTGCTCACCCTGAATATCATATGTATTTGCATCCGGACTACCCCTCGTACGAGGATCAAATAAGGGCAAGGGACCACATGCTGGAAAAGCATCCCCTCCTGAACTTTATGGGAGCACATTTGGGCAGCCTGGAATGGAGCCTGGAGGAACTGGCAAAACGACTTGATGCTTTTCCCCGTATGCGGGTAGACCTCACCCGCATGCCCAACCTTAAGCTTCATGCCCTTAAGGATCGACAAAAAACACGAAAATTCTTTATAAAATACCAGGACCGATTGATTTATGGAACCGATTCGGCTATTAATCCCACGGATACTCCGGATGAATTGAAACAACAGATACATGAAACCTGGTTTAACGACTGGAAATTTTATGTAACCGATTCCAGGATAAACCTACGTGGCTTTGGTGAATTGAAAGGATTAAAACTACCGCGGGAAGTTATTGATAAAATCTACCTGGAAAATGCGATGTCCCTATTGAAAATTGAAAGCAAATAGAAAATATGTCCAACTAATACAATAAGATTATGGATTCGAATGATTATGAAAGAAGACACTTCTTAAAACAGTCCGCAGCTGCCATGGGAGGACTTTCGTTGGCCAGTTTAGGCCTCCCAATGAGTCTTTTGGGCCGGGAAACCTTTTCGGGATCTGCAAAAACGATCAGGCTCGGGTTTGTTGGAATAGGTGGCCGTGGTTCCTATCACCTTGATGTGGCTCTGGGCATTGAAGGGGTGGAAATACCCGCAATATGTGAAATTAAGCCAGACCGGCTCTACAGGGCAAAAAGATGGATTGAGGAGGCAGGGCAACCCACACCAAGGCTCTATGACCGCGGACCTACCGATTTTAATCGGTTGTGTGAAGAGGAGGAACTGGACGCAGTGATTATAAGTACCTCATGGAAATGGCATGCCCCAATATGCCTCGCCGCCATGAATAATAATAAACATGCTGCTTGTGAAGTGCCCCTTATTCAAACCCTGGATGAGGGCTGGAATTTAGTGGAAACCTTTGAAAAAACCGGAAAATGGGCCAGTCTTGTATTGGGTGGCTTTGGAGATATGACCTTGCTCAATATGGTTCGGAAAAATCTCCTGGGTGATATAATTCATGTTGAGAGTGGGTATGTTCACGATCTGAGAAGGGTGAAATTTGACCCGGACGAGGAACCCTGGCGATTGCAGCACGCCATTGACCGAAATGGAAACTTGTATCCCGATCATCCAATGAGGAA
Source organism: uncultured Flavobacteriaceae bacterium (assembly GCA_963756115.1). Taxonomy (GTDB): domain Bacteria; phylum Bacteroidota; class Bacteroidia; order Flavobacteriales; family Flavobacteriaceae; genus JTS-RE37. Next base: position 393,240 of record CAVWMN010000003.1, on the reverse strand, counting down.
TATGATGCCTGCATTGGATATCAATCATGGAGACCGGTTCGATTATCTTGTTTCCATGAGCTCAAAATCTGTAATGCTCAACAGATATGCCGCATCCATGTACGGCGAAGACCATCCCTATGCGAGCATGAAAATGGCCCTTGGGGATTACAATGCTACGCTGATAAGAACTGTAAACGGTAAAATGATCACCCTGAATCACGATACGCATACACCCCATCCCAGAGAGAGCTTTCGCATACAAGGCACCAGTGGGGTGTATCTGAAAGACAGGGAAAATTCCAGGATCTATATTGAAGGACGGAGTCCGGAGGAACACCAGTGGGAGTCTGCGGAAAAATATGTAAAGGAGTTTGAACATCCGATGATACAAAATTACAATCCTCCGCCCAGAAAGGGCGGGGCCATTCGTGGCCACGGGAGCAGTGATACGAAAACCCCCATAAACTGGCATCGGCTTATCGCTGCCCTGCAGGATAATACCATGCCCGATTGGGACGTATATGATTCGGTGACAAGCAGTTCCATCTCGCCACTTTCTGAAGCTTCTGTGGCGGAAAAGAGCAAGCCCACAGATGTGCCCGACTTTACGAGGGGCAAATGGAAAGAGCGCCCCCCACTGTATAGTTAAATGTATGGGTATGGTCAAAAATATAGCTGCTAATTGTAAAGTGTCCTTCCTCCTGCTACTGGTGCTGCCGGGAATGGCGAACTCCCTGTATGCCCAGGAACCCTACGCAGCGGGACAGCTACTTAAGGAAATACGATCGCATTCCTCCGGCCTGGCGGTTTGGTGGACAGGCCACAACGGCTGGCTTATAAAATACAATGACATACTCATTGGAACGGACCTGGCGTTGGAATCAGAAGAACGTGCAGTGCCGGCACCCATTGCCGCCAGCGAACTGGCAAAGGAATTGGATATTTCCTTAATCAGCCACGAACACGGAGATCACTTTGAGAGGGAAACCACTGCGATCTTGTCCAAAAGCGGGCATTGTGTTTTTGTGATGCCGGCGAATTGCAGGGAGATCGCCCAGGAGGAACTACGTATCCCGGAGAATCGTATTAAAGTCGCCACCCCCAGGGTGCCTTTCACAATTGGGGAAGTGCGCATTGAACCGGTAAGGGCCATCCACGGCAACCCAAAATTTGCTGTTTACTACGATGCCAATCTTGAAGATTGCGGCTATCTGATAACCATTGGTGGTAAACGCTTTCTGCAAATGGGGGACACCGTATTGCTGGAAGACCATTTATTTCTTGATAAGGTTGACGTTTTGTTTTTCTCCCCTACCGAACATAATACCCATATAGACCCCTCCCTGATCCTTATAAATGAATTGGAACCGGCCTATATATTGCCACAACACAGGGCCACCTTTAAAGTAACCAGTCAGAACAGATACTGGACCAGCGGGTATCCCCATGAGGTGAAATTTCGATTGTCAAAACCCATGCAGGAGCGCTACCATATCCTGGAAATTGGGGAGAAAATCGATATCCGGGACGCTCCCTAAGAAGGGGAAATAAAACTTTAACTTGCTTCCGGACACCTGGTGTAAGAAAAAGGAAGTTGATTATTAAAATAGGAAATAATGAAAAAATTGCACAAAAGTGGATTGGTACTATCCCTGTTTGTGGGGATAGCAGTGGATATGTGGGCACAGACGGGAGACCTAAAACTGGCAGACTGGCAACCTGTAAGTCAGCTGGTAACGAAAGAAACCCACATTGTTAAGGCCAAATTTCCTGTCATTGACATTCATAACCATCTGGGAGACCTTGAAAACACAAAGCACTACCTGGAAGAAATGGATAAGGCAGGGGTCTGGAAATGTGTAAGCCTGGACGCGCTTTCCAAGGATGATTTTTACAAAGAACACCTCAAAGTTTCCGCAGCTGTGGCTAAAGATAGGTTTTTGCCTTTTTTCAGGCCGGATTTCAGCAAAATCGATGAACCCAATTTTGGTGTTAAGGAAGCAGAGAAATTAGCAAAAGCAGTTAAAATGGGATGTAAGGGTTTAAAAATATCAAAGGACTTGGGTTTGGGGTTTAAAGATGCCACCGGAAATTTTGTGGCCGTGGATGATCCGCGGATCGACCCAATATGGGCGAAATGTGGCGAGCTTGGTATTCCGGTTGAAATTCACGTTTCAGATCCCAAAGCTTTTTTTACGCCTGTAGATCAATACAACGAGCGCTATGATGAATTGGGAAATAACCCTGAATGGTCCTTTTACGGGGAAGAATTTCCGTCTAAAATGGAAATATTGGAAGCCCGTAATCGTGTTATAAAAAGGCACCCAAATACCATTTTTATTGGGGCACATTTTGGTAATCTCCCGGAAGACTTAGCCGTTGTAGGAAGCTGGTTGGATAGCTTCCCGAATTTTTATGTCGACATTGATGCACGTATCAGTGAACTTGGGCGGCAGCCGTATACTGCCCGTAAATTTTTTATCAAATACCAGGACCGCATCCTGTTTGGCACGGATACACCCTGTGATGCCGAGGCATATCGTTTGTATTTCCGTTTTCTTGAAACCGATGATGAATATATTGATCCCTCATCGGCACATAAATTACAGGGGCGCTGGATGATCTATGGACTATACCTTCCGGATGAAGTACTGGAAAAAATATATAACAAGAATGCCCTTGGAATATTGGGATTATCGGGATCATGAGCCCAGGCTGGTCCTGTGTTTTCGCCTAACTGCGAATTTGTATTGAACTAAATTGAAAAACGGCATTAGTTCTAGGACTACAGAAAGACTTTCTCATATTAAATTAAGGGAGGTATGAAAAATATAAAAAGAAGAAAATTCATCAAGGATACTTTCTGTTCCGGACTGGGGGCCTCCCTTATTCCTGTGAGCGTCATGGCGGATGTGGGAAGTGAAGATGAAGCGCTTAAAATTCCAAAACCCACACCAGGTAAAAGCAAAAAAGTAATTATAGCAGGAGCCGGCATAAGTGGGCTTTGCTGTGCATATGAATTAATGAAAATGGGGCACGAGATAATAGTTTTGGAAGCCTCTGGGCGGTATGGTGGGGCCGTACTTTCAGTACACGATGGTCTTTCGGATGGATTATATGCTGATTTTGGAGCAGAAAATTTTACCAAACCAGGGTATAGGAATTACTGGAAATATATTGAAGAGTTTAATCTTTCCGTACTCCCCTATTTCCACCGGCAAGACAGGTTGACAAGAATAGACGGTGTATGGGTCACAGATAAACTTCAAAGTGAAACATACGATCAGAAGGTTAAGAACCTGGGAGGATTTAACAATAAAGAATCACAATTTATACTATCAAACCCTTCATCCAGCCTGCAACAGCTATATCTGGAACCCTATTTTGACAAATTTACGGATGAATACCAGCCGTTTGGGATAGGATATGACCATTTGGAAAATATACCCGTCTCTCAAATCTATAAAAAAGGGGGAGCCTCAAAGGCAGCAATGACTATTTTGGGGGGAGAGCAGACCTCCGCTCTCTATAGTATTTGGCAGGCGTATATAATGCACGAACGCGGGTACGATAAGCAGTTTAAACTATTTCGCCTCAAAGGGGGAAATCAAGTGCTGACCAATGAATTTGGACGACGCCTGGGATCAAGAGTTAAGCTGGATTGTCAGGTATTGGAAATCGAGAATGGGGAAACAAAAGTTACCGTTAAATACAGAGAGTTTGGAGAAGTCAAGGAAATGTCCGCTGATTACCTTGCGTGCTGCCTACGAACAACTACACTAAAAAATATTCCGGTGACCCCCGCATTGCCGGCGGAAAAGCAATACATTTTTGATAATCTCGCTTATGATCAAACCACAAGAATTGTTTTCCAGGCAAGATCCAAATTCTGGTTAGAGGATAACCTGAGTATTAATTTATCATTTGATCATCCATCCCTTACCCATATCTGGCAAGTTGCAGATGAGGTTGATACTGAGAGGGTATGCCTAATGGCAAAAGCCCCGGGCGGAACTAACCCATTACGCACCTTGGAAGCTTTCAGGGAACTCTACCCCGGTAACCGATCTACTATCAACATAGAACAGACCCTGGTGAAGGATTGGTCGAAAGACCCGTTTGTACTTGGATGTGAACGGCATGGTTTTTCAGGCTTGGGGGCCTTGTCAAAATACTGGCCCCATATTATGACAGCCCAGGGTAGAATCCATTTTGGTGGTGCACATACGGATAATAGGAGTTGGGGAATGGAGGCTGCTACAAATGCTGCTAATAGGGTAGCCATGGAGATCGATTCTGCTTAATACGCAACTGCTGCAATAAGCTTATGAAGAATATTTTATACTCATTTCTGATCATGGTTGTCTGTACCTCAAATAGTGGGGATGACGGAATTATTTCTCCTGATATAGTACAGGAAGAACCCGTTCCCATGGTAAAATTGCATATATCCAAAAATATAGATGAGGACGTTACCTGGGATGATTATGTGCGATATTCCATTGATGTGTCCGACATAAAAGATGGAGAATCGAGATATGGCGAAATAAATAGCAATGAAGTCCTGCTGAAAATAGAATTTATACCCACTTCGAATGAAGAAGAGATACTGGAATTACTTAAAATGTCAGGAAAGGAGCAAGATCATAAAGGCCTGTCATTAATAAAGAAATCCACCTGCTTTGGCTGTCATGCGGATAAATCGGTACTTGCGGGTCCTTCCTTTTCAAATATTGCAGACAGATATGAAATAACCCCGGACAATATCAAATCGCTTGCACGTCACATTTTAGAAGGATCCAGCGGTGAATGGGGTACTATGGTGATGCCATCCCATCCCGATTTTACTGTAACGGAAACTGAACAAATTGCAGCGTATGTACTAACCGAAGGTGGAATGAAAAACAGATGGGTTCTGCCCGGTCTGGAAGGAATTTTCCGGACAATAAAAAAGCCTGATACCATAACAAAGGGAGTATATATGCTTACTGCGACGTACACCTCTTCATTGTTGAAGAAAGGGCAACATTCCATCATACTGCCTATTCAGTGAAGATCAGCAGTTTGTTATATGCAATTACCCGGGAAAAAACTGGATGAAAAAATTAGGTATACATATTATACGTACTCCAAGGGATCGAATTAACACGGCGCATGTAAGGGCAAACAATTACATTCCGATAGGTTTTAGCATCGTAATCAGGTTGAATTCAGAAAGCATTTAAATGACACAACTCCCCTGCCGGCCGTCATACCAGGCAACTATTCGGGTTTTGGGCAAGGCTACAGCGGATACATGGGACATTATACGAGCCTTCATGATTCCTTTAAAATGAGAATCGGATGGAACGGGCAGTTCCTGGAAATATACCATCAATTCTATTTTCCCACTTCCTGATCGAACAGGAAAAAGATGTATTTACCATTCCTCCCTTACCCATAACTGTAGATTTCGAACGTGATCCGGAGGGTAACATAACCGGATCTGAATTTAATTTCCGTCAATCCTTCAGAGCAACAGGAACGTTATTATAATCCATAGCTTACATTTTCAGCGCCTGCTAAACCGACGTTATTTTAAATGGATTAATTTCGAATTGGTTTCGACCGAATTGATTTTAAAACCAATTGATTGAACCTTTTATCCGATTTTTTGATACATTTAACCTACAACCCTCCCCCGTTAATTAACTGATCCCGCAAACGATGCCCATATTTATTGATCGCCATTTTATAGAGGGAGCCACTCAGCATTCTTTGGCCAATGCCCATGAAAAGGACATTAAGGTCCAGGATAAATACCAGGTAAAATTTTTGACCTATTGGTTTGACGAAGAAAGATGCACCGCCTTTTGCCTGGTGGAAGCTCCAAATAAAGAAGCTATCTGCCAGGCTCATGATGAATCGCATGGATCGGTGCCCCATGAAATAATTGAGGTAGATCCAAGCATTGTACAAACATTCCTGGGGAGGATCAATGATCCAATGCCCTTTACGTCTCCCGATACTTTTCATGTGGATACTGCATTCCGGGCCATCTTGTTTACAGATCTTGTAGACTCCACCAGAATGACAACAACGTACGGGGACGCTAAAGCCCTTCATTTGCTGCATATCCTCAACGCGATTACCAGGAATGCTTTGAGGAAACACAAAGGGCGGGAAGTCAAGCATACCGGTGACGGTATCATGGCCTCGTTTATAACTACTTCAAATGCGGTTAAATGTGCCCGTGAGATTCAGCTTGGAATCACCAGGCACAAGACCAACTATCCCGGGGATCCTTTGAATATTCGTATTGGAATCAGTGCGGGGGAACCCATCGAGGAACACGGTGATTTTTTTGGGAAAGCAGTTCAGGAGGCCGCAAGGATATGCTCCGAAGCAAATCCCGGGGAAATCCTCATTTCACAGGTTGTCCGGGATCTGAGTCAGGATAACCAGATCGCCTTTGAAAAGGTAGGAGACATCCTCCTGAAAGGCTTTGATGAACCCACTTCGCTGTTCAGGGTCATTAAATAAATCCCGGATAGTAGGATAAATTCGCCATTCAGCTATAGGAAACCCGGCAATTCAGCCATAGTAGTTGCAGGAGACAGGGAAAATTTTACCTTTAACCCGGTGAACTGTATTGTTAGTTTTCCGGGTTTTCCGCTATGTTAACAATCCCTGAATGAGGCAACAACCATAGGATAATATGGCAAATTTTAATATTGATGCAGAAAAACAGCTTACGTACGATGCGATCGTCATCGGTTCCGGTATCAGCGGGGGATGGGCTGCCAAGGAACTCTGTGAGCAGGGATTGAAAACACTCGTACTGGAGCGTGGAAGGATCGTAGAGCATGTCATTGACTACCCCACTATGAATGAAGATCCCTGGGACAGCGAACTGCGGGGATCCCTGACCCCCGAACAGAAACAAAAGCACAACAAAGCAATACGGTCAGGCTTTGTAGGAACTGACACGGAACACTTCTTCGCCAATGATGCCGAAAACCCCTATACGGAAGTCAAGCCGTTCCTCTGGATCCGGGCCCACCAGATGGGGGGCAGGTCTCTTTTATGGGGCAAGCAAACCTATCGCTGGAGCGACCTGGATTTTGAGGCCAATGCCATCGATGGATATGGGGTTGACTGGCCCATCCGATATAAGGACATCGAACCCTGGTATACCTATGTTGAGAAATTTGCCGGGATCAGCGGGGAAGCCCTGGGGCTGCCCCAATTACCAGACAGCCACTTCCTGCCACCCATGGAACTCAACTGTGTTGAGAAACATTTGAAAAGAAGGATTGAAAAAGAATTCCCGGGGAGGCATATGATCATTGGGAGGGTTGCCCACCTGACCGAGCCACTCAATGGAAGGGGTAAATGCCAGTACCGGAACCGGTGCAGCCGGGGATGCCCCTATGGCGCCTACTTTAGCAGCAATGCTGTAACACTGCCTGCAGCCCATGCCACCGGAAACCTGACCTTCCGGCCATATTCCATTGTGCAGTCCATTACCTATGATGAAAAAAAGGGGAAAGCAACCGGTGTCCGGATCATAGATTCGGAAACCAATGAAACGATCGACTTTAAGTCGAGGATCATATTTTGCAATGCTTCTACCTTAAGTTCCACCCAGATCCTGTTGAACTCCACTTCGGGCAGATTCGAAAACGGGTTTGGAAATGACAGTGAGGAGCTGGGGCATAACCTCATGGACCATACCTATAGGATCGGTGCCCTGGGCAGCGTGGAAGGCTTTGATACCGAATATTACAAGGGCAGGCGCCCGAATGGAATCTATATTCCAAGATATGTCAATATTAACGGGCAGACAAAGTCGGATAAATTTTTGAGGGGATTCGGCTTCCAGGGTGGGGGTGGCCGCAGCGGTATCCAGGCAGCAGCCAATATCGAAGAATTCGGCCCAGGGTATAAAGACAGTATCTTAAAACCAGGGCCATGGGAGTTCTTTATCACCGGATTTGCTGAATGCCTGCCCTATCATGAGAACAAAGTCACGTTGGATACGAATAGCCTTGACAAGTGGGGCCAGCCAACCCTGGCTATCGATTGTGAGTATAAAGAAAATGAAAAAGCACTGAACAGGCAAATCCGGGCAGACGCGGTGGAGATGCTGGAAAGGGCAGGGGTAAAGGATGTGGTAGGATTTGACAATGAGCACGAACCCGGTTATGGTATCCATGAGATGGGCACGGCCCGGATGGGCCGTGACCCGAAAACTTCTGTTTTGAATGGAACCAACCAGGTCCATGCAGCTAAAAATGTCTTTGTCACTGATGGGGCCTGTATGGCTTCCAGTTCCTGTGTCAATCCTTCCCTGACCTATATGGCGCTTACGGCCCGGGCAGCGCACCATGCGGTTTCGGAAATGAAAAAACAAAATATCTGACGATATGGACAGAAGAAAAGCCTTGCAGAATACAGGATTGTTAGCGGGAGCCACCCTGGTGATGCCCTCCTTGCTATCCCTGTTACATTCCTGCAAATCAGAAACCCGACCAGACTGGCAGCCGTTGTTCTTTACGAAAGCCGAAGCCCAGTTGGTAGCCGCCCTGGCAGACACGATATTACCCCGTACGGAGACACCCGGGGCCTTGGATGTTAAGGTGGATATATTCCTCGACAAGGTATTCGCAAAGACTTATGACACGGAGGCACAGGAAAAGATGCGGTCAGAGATGGCAGCATTCAATGCCAACTGCACCCGGCAGTTCGGCGATACCTTCGCAGATCTGGGCGAAACGGACAGGGTGGCCATGCTACAGTCAGCCGAAGCCGGATCCGGCAAATTCAATAGCAGTGTGTGGGGTACGGCTGCAGGCACACAGCAACCCGTAGGTTTTTACAGATCCCTGAAGTCCATGGCCATTTGGGCGTATTTTACCTCGGAAGAAATCGGTGAAAAAGTGCTCAGTTATGATCCGGTACCCCAGGAATATGACGGATGCAAACCTGTATCCGAGGTAGGCAACCGATGGAGTCTTTAATTCCGGATGGTCCAGGTAAGTAGGGTGGCTCAATACTGTGGTTACGACCTGAATGGGTTTCCTGGCTGTTTTATCTCCATACCTCTTTTGGGAATACATGAAAATAATTTCCATTTAATTATGTATCTTATTGGGGTTAATAATCAGGCCAGGCTTTCCAAAGTGTCGTCATGCATACAGGTTTAAATATATTGTTACTCATACTCTTTACTGCATTATCAGCAGTGGGGGCCTGTAGTCAGGAATTGACTAGTGAGATGGCGACAGCTATAAAATTTGGAAAAACTGAAAAGCTGGAACACTATACCAATGCTGAATTAATTAATGCATGTTACGGTGTGGCAGATAGTAAGAAATATAATTTCCTTGCCATCAGCATCAAATTAAAGTCCATGAAATCACTGCGGTTTTTCGTGGAAAATGGTGCCGATATAGAAGGGGTTTGTGCAGATAAGACACCGCTTATGTACGCTGCGAAATACGGACCGTTGGAGATGGTTGAATATTTAGTGCAAAAGGGCGCAGCTATACAGGTATCTGTAAAAGGCTACACCGCTTTGGATTATGCGCGGCAATTCCATCATTCTGACATCAGGAAATTTTTGAAGGCGCAGAAAATGCAGTGATCAGGAAAGTGTGCATTTTATTTTATACCCCATTGGAGGCCATCGCCCGAACTGTTGATTTTTTATTTAGTGTAGATTTTGTAGTCTGCAAAATAGGAGATTTTATCAATTCATGCTGTCGAATTCCTGAAGCCGGAAAAGTAACCGGCGTGATCTTTAGCCCGCAGACCGCAAAGCTTCAGTAACTGGATAACATCCGTGGCATAAATTGTGAAAAATGGGTGCATTACCTGAAAGTCTCAACTTATTATGTAGATTTATATATGAATATGATTGGAGAACGTAAACGCCTGGAGAGTTTATATAAATACGAAATCCTGGATACCCCACCGGACGGGTATTTTGATGATATCACAGCCCTGGCTACTAAAATATTTAATGTCCCGATTGCCATCATTACGATGGTTGATACGGACCGGATCTGGTTCAAATCTTCGTTTGGGCTGGACGTTGATGAAATTCCCCGCAGCCCCGGTCTGTGCAGTTCGGCCATCCTCTCTGATGATATCTATATAGTGGCGGATGCGCGTAAGGATCCCCGTACATTGTCCAATCCCCTGGTAGCAGGGGTGATGGGATTACAGTTTTATGCGGCGGCACCGCTACGCTCCGCCTGCGGCTATAATTTGGGAACCCTGTGCATCATAGACAAAAACCCACGGGCCTTAAATGCAAAGGAATCCGTGATGTTGTTGCAACTGGCCCGCATTGTTATGGGACAGATCGAATTAAAACTTGAGTCGAGATTGATGATCAAAGAAATCCACGACTCCTTAAACCAGGATTAAGGCACCCATGGGCAGGACTTTTCCATGGAGAACCATCCCGTTCAACATTTTTAGTTTTGCCGTAAAGGTCCCGTGGCTGTTTGCATTTTTCCTATGCTGTTATGGTATTTCCTCCCAAGCCATGGCTCCATGTGGTTTTAAGGCACTTGCATTCTATACCGCCAAAGAGGACGCTGCCCACATCAGTTTTGTGGCTGAGGCCCATAAATGGATCAGCGAAGTAGCGGAGGCCAACGGGTTTTGTTATGACAGCACCAACAATTGGAACCACCTGAACGAAGCCAATCTTGCCGGGTACGATGTTGTCATTTTTCTGGACTCACGTCCAGAAGATCCGTTGCAAAGAACAGCTTTTGAAAATTACATGAGAAATGGCGGGGCCTGGCTTGGTTTCCATTTTGCAGCTTTCGCGCTCAGTCCTTCAGCCTACCCTGATAACTGGGATTGGTACCAGAACAAATTCCTGGGATGTGGGGAATACGCCGGCAACACCTGGAGGCCTGCGGCTGCCATCCTTAAGGTAGAGGACGGCAGGCATCCTGTGACCACGGGATTGGAGGAGAAAGTCCAATCCGCCCCCAATGAATGGTACCGCTGGAAAAAAAACCTGCGACTCAATCCTGACATCCGGGTTCTGTTGTCTATTGATCCCTCGAGTTTTCCCCTCGGTACAGGTCCCAGGCCCGATGAGATATGGCATAGCGGCTACTACCCGGTCGTATGGACCAATATAAAATATAGGATGGTCTATTTCAATATGGGGCACAATGATATGGACTATGAAACCGGGACCAATACCGCGTTGTCGTCTTCTTTCAGCAGTTCCGGCCAAAATAGGCTTTTGCTGGCAGCGCTGATGTGGTTGGGCCGTTAGGATGTCAGTGAGCAACCGACCGAAGCAGGAGCTATCAAAAACATGCTTTTCATATAGAAATCAAAAGACAAATCACGCCTTACAGGGATAGGGTTTCCAATTCTTCCCTATCTTAGTAATATGGCACCATCTAATTGAAAAAAAAAGTGGTTAAAAACGTCTTTAAACAAGGGGCAATTTCGCCTGATTTCATAGCTCAGTCTATTGCCGGGCACCAGGGGAAGACCGGTATCGGGGCACATGATATTTTCCTGGGGCAGGTTCGGGCCGATATCATAGATGGCAAAGTGGTGGCCGCTATCGAATATACGGCCTACCAGGAAATGGCGAACCAAAAATTCCACGAGATCCGGGAAGCTGCGTTTGAAAAATTCAACCTGAGTTGCCTCCATATTTACCACAGTCTGGGGGCAGTACCTGTTGGGGGGATCTGTCTGTTCGTATTCGTGTCTTCCCCACACCGAAAGGAAGTTTTTGAGGCGTTGCACCAGGTGGTGGAAGATATCAAAAAGGAAGTCCCCGTGTTTGGCAAGGAATTGTTTGAAGACAATTCCTATCAGTGGAAAGTCAATACCTGAAGTATATTATGGTAGACATCACACATAAAAAATCAACGCTGCGGACTGCCGTTGCCCAGGCGATAGTGCAGGTAAGTTTACCGGAAACCATCCGTGCGATAGAAAACAAAACCGTTCCCAAGGGCGACGTCTTCGCCATGAGCAGGGCAGCCGGATTACTGGGGGTAAAGAAAACGGCGGACCTGCTTCCCGACTGCCATCCGCTTCCAATAGAATATACGGATATTTCCTATGACATTTCAGGGCTTCGGATCCTTATACGGATCACGGTAAAAACGAATTATAAAACAGGGGTGGAGGTAGAGGCCATGCACGGGGCAAGTATTGTTGCCCTCAATATGTATGATATGCTCAAGCCCATTGACAAGGGCGTTGAGATCTATCATATTAAACTGTTACAAAAGTCGGGTGGCAAATCGGATATTCACTCAGATCCCGCCGGTTGAAGGCGCCTGGTCCATATCTCGTACATAGGCTCCCCTTTACTGTTTTCTCCTTTATGGTGCCAGTCTGATCCCTGTAATTCATAGGTAAACGCCAACCGGGCACCTGCCCGGGTATTATCACGGGAGAAGAAGGCTATGTTCTCCGTATAGGTTCCATCCTCCGCCGTATACATGCCGCCCCCCGTACCGAAAAATTCAAGCGTTTCCGTATTGTATGCAATCCATTGAAAAGTTCCGTCGAGGAGGAACTTCAGTGTTTTTCTTGGATTGCTGTCACCCCGTCTTTCCTGCCCGGTATCGGGTCCGCGGGATGCGAAAAGCCATATACCATCCAGGGGTTGTCTTAGGGGGGACTGTGCCCTGAATCTTTTTTGGTCGAGTACAAGGTCTGTACCCTCCATACGGTATGCATAGTGCTTCCGGGTAACCGGATCGGTATCATAGCCGGAATGGAATTCTAGCCGGAGGTTGAGCGAATCATTCTGGGTAGTATAAAATCCGCCCAAAGACATTATGAATTTGGATGGCTCCGTTTCATATATAGCCTGCACCATGTATCCGTCCTTTAATTTCAGTTCATGGATGGTGGTTTTTTCTTTGTTTTGGTCTGTGTAACGATAGACGCCGGATGGGATTTGCGCAAAAAGCAACTGGAGGCTTACCGGAAATACTAAAATAAAACAGATGATTTTACAGCGTGTAACCTTCATTGAACCGGGATTTATATAACTAATATAAGCATAAAATGAGGGTTCGTCAAGTACATGGGGCTGTATAGGAGCCAATATAAGGGATATCTAAGGAAGACTTTTAAAACATGCGGTTAAATTTGGACAAAATGACGGCTATTTAATTATTTTTGTTTTCATTTACAAAGTCAAATTATATCAAATAGGTTATACCCTTTTGTTTTGAAGCCAGATGATGTGTTGTATTTCCAAAACAGAGCCCTCGGGCAACCGAAAAGCTGATCCCGTAGGGGCATTTCTAATGAATAACCGGCAGCATCGGCTGGTTTTAGCCCCTGTATTTTGTTCTAACAATTGCCTGCCCGGTGACAGATTGTTGTCCTCATGAATAACCCCGGAAATCTGCTTAAATGTGACCCTTGTTATGCTCCCCAGCATCATATACCATGAAATTAAAAGACCGGCCTATTGTAATCACCATTAACTTTACTTGATGAATATAAAATACAGTGATCTTATTGATCAGACTTATTATTTTCCCCAGGAAGAATTTACGCTGGACGATGATGAACTCCTATTCCATGGGATTTCACTGAATGGCCTGATCGAACAATACGGAAGCCCCCTTAAATTTACGTACCTCCCCCGTATCTCGGAAAATATTGGCCGTGCCAAAAAATGGTTCGCCAAGGGGATGAAAAAGCACGATTACAAGGGAAAATATTTTTATAGTTATTGCACCAAGAGCTCCCACTTTCATTTTGTATTGCAGGAAGCCCTGAAGAATGACATCCACATAGAAACCTCATCTGCCGTTGATATCAATATCGTGGAAACGCTGATCGGGGAGGGCCGCATCAAAGATTCAACCTATGTCCTGTGCAATGGGTTTAAACGCGATGAATATATTGAGAATATTGCGCGGCTCATCAATAAGGGCCACCAGAACTGTATTCCCATTATCGATAATTATGAGGAAATAGACCTGCTGTCCGAGGCGATTGATGACAGTTACAAGATCGGTATCCGGATCGCATCTGAAGAGGAACCCAAATTTGAGTTCTATACTTCCCGTTTGGGTATCGGTTACCGGAACATCGTCCCCTTTTACGAGAACCAGATCAGGGACAATGATAAAATTGAACTGAAGATGCTTCATTTCTTTATCAATACCGGCATCCGCGATAACGCCTATTATTGGAACGAGCTCCTGAAATGCCTTAAGGTATACGTGCGGTTAAAAAAAATATGCCCCACCCTGGACAGCCTGAACATCGGGGGTGGCTTCCCGATCAAAAATTCGTTGGCCTTTGAATACGATTACCAGTATATGATCGATGAGATCATCAACCAGATAAACATTGCCTGTATGGAGGCCGATATCCCGGTCCCCAATATTTTTACTGAATTCGGGAGTTTTACGGTAGGGGAAAGCGGCGGTGCCATCTATGAAGTGCTCTACCAGAAACAACAGAACGACAGGGAAAAGTGGAACATGATCGATTCCTCGTTTATAACTACCTTGCCAGACTCGTGGGCTATCAATAAGCGATTCATTATGCTGCCGGTAAACCGCTGGCATGATGAATACGAACGGGTATTGTTGGGCGGGCTCACCTGCGACAGTGATGATTATTACAATAGCCAGCAAGATATGAATGCCATCTATTTGCCAAAATACAGGAGGGATAAACCGTTGTATATTGGCTTTTTCAATACCGGGGCATACCAGGAGACCTTAGGGGGTTACGGGGGCCTGCAGCACTGCCTGATCCCACACCCCAAACAGATACTGATCTTTAAGGATCAGGATGGAAATATTAAAACGGAACTTTTTAGCGAACAACAGAAGGCAAAAGACCTTCTGCAAATTTTAGGATATGGAAACAACAAAGAATTACGCCGGGATTCCGGACGAATTCGCACAACTGGAGAAAGCCAAGATAGTCTTGATCCCTGTACCCTATGATGGTACAAGTACCTGGGGCAAAGGAGCCGACAGGGGCCCCGGGGCATTCCTGCGAGCCTCCGAAAACATGGAACTCTATGATATAGAAACCGAAACACAGGTCTATGAACAGGGTATCTATTTGTCTGAAGCTATCGAGGAAGACAGTTCCCCCGAAACAATGGTCAGGGAAGTGCACAAAATTACAAAGGATTATATCAAACGGAATAAATTTGTAACCCTGATCGGGGGGGAGCACTCTATTTCCATCGGGAGTATCCGTGCCTTTAACGAGTGCTTCGACAACCTTTCGGTTCTGCATTTAGATGCCCATGCAGACCTTCGCAAATCATATAACGGCAGTCCCTTCAACCATGCCTGTGCCGTGCATGAAGCAAGCCAGACCACCAACCTGGTCCAGGTAGGGATCCGAAGCATGGATGCCATTGAAAAGACGTTTATGGATGAAGATAAAACCTTCTTTGCCCATGATATGGTGAATGACGAGTTCTGGACGGATAAAGTGCTGGACCTGCTGACAGACAATGTATTTATTACCTTTGACCTGGATGCCCTTGACCCATCCATTATGCCTTCCACAGGGACTCCTGAGCCGGGAGGACTGTTCTGGTATGAAACGCTCGATTTCCTGAAGCAGGTATTTGAAGAGAAAAACGTGGTAGGTTTTGACATTACGGAGCTTTGCCCCAGTTCCAATGACAAATCCTCGGATTACCTGGCAGCGAAGCTCTATTACAAAATGCTGAGCTATAAGTTCATGGGGGAAGTGGTGGAGGATGACTATGATAATACCTATGACAAGGAATACAAATCGGGCAACGGGCCTGTCGGTAAATTTGAAGATGATGACTAAAGGACCCATATCCGAATTTATATCAAAATATTACCTGCATTTCAATGCTGCGGCACTGGTAGATGCCGCCAAAGGCTATGAAGTACAGTTGGAGCAGGGTGCGCGGATGCTTGTATCCCTTGCCGGGGCGATGAGCACGGCTGAATTGGGGAAAATATTCGCCGAGGTTATCCGCCAGAAAAAGGTCCACATCATTTCCTGTACAGGGGCTAACCTGGAAGAAGATATCATGAACCTGGTTGCCCATTCGCATTACAGGCGTGTTCCTGATTACCGGGACCTGACACCCCAGGATGAATGGGACCTTTTGGAAAAGGGGCTGAACAGGGTTACAGATACCTGCATCCCGGAAGAGGAGGCGTTCCGCCGATTGCAAAAACACATCCATAAGATCTGGAAGGATGCCGAAGACAAAGGGGAGCGGTATTTCCCCCATGAATTCATGTATAAAATGCTGCTATCCGGAGTATTGGAAGAACATTATGAGATAGACCTCAAGGATTCCTGGATGTACGCTGCAGCATCCCAAAACCTCCCTATTATCTGCCCGGGGTGGGAAGACAGTACGATGGGGAATATTTTCGCATCCTACGTGCTCAAGGGCGAACTAAAAGCCAGTACCATGAAATCGGGGATAGAGTACATGACCTTCCTGGCCGACTGGTATACGGATAACTCTGAGAATGGGATCGGATTTTTCCAGATAGGGGGTGGGATCGCAGGTGATTTCCCCATCTGTGTAGTTCCGATGCTGTACCAGGATATGGAACGTACAGACACTCCCTTCTGGAGCTATTTCTGCCAGATCAGTGATAGTACTACCAGTTATGGGTCGTATTCCGGCGCCGTGCCCAATGAGAAGATAACCTGGGGAAAATTGGGTATGGAAACCCCCAAATTTATTATTGAAAGTGATGCCACTATTGTTGCACCATTAATTTTTGCTTATCTTTTGGACATGTAATTATGGATAATTTAAAGAGGGTCATAGTAGATTTTAAAAAGTTAACACCGGAGGTATTAAAACTACTTGTGGAGCGATATCCCGATGGATATGAAATGGAACATATCATTACATTCAAAAATATCCATGGGGAGCGGGTGGAAGCTGTTGAGGTTACCACTGATGACACTAAATACCTTGTGAAAATAAGTGCCAAGCTGGTGAAGACCATGGAGAATTATGATGAGGATGATTACGAGGAATTTGAGGATGATGATCCGGATGCTGTTACGGATCCCGACGTAATGCCGGACGAAAGTGAAGACGGTGAAGAAGATTAGGGATCAAAACATCTTGTAAGCTATGAAAAAAGCACCTTTTCACTTGTCCCTCCCTTGCACCAGTATTTCCAAAACAATGGATTTTTATATAGATGTGATCGGAGCCGGCTTGGGTAGAAATACCACAAGATGGGTCGATATAGACTTGTTCGGGAACGAGATAACATTTACACGGTCGGGCGACTTCAAGTTCGATTTTAAATCCTATAAATTTGAGGAAACCGTACTGCCGTCCTTCCATTACGGGGTTATCATTGACCAGCAGCTCTGGGACAATTTGTATGAGAAGCTGGAAGCCTCAGAATATACCCTGACCACCAAGGCGACATTCCTACAGGGGAAGACCGGGCAGCATACCTCCTTTTTTGTAAAGGACCCCAACGGGCATACGGTCGAATTCAAATGTTTTAAAAACCCTAAGGAGATCTTCTCCTAGGTTTTCAGGTTCTGAAGCATTTCAGAGGTGGTTTTGGCGAGATCGAATTCCGGTTTCCAGCCCCAGTCGCTTCTGGCTTGGGAATCATCAATGCTTTCAGGCCACGAATCGGCGATGACCTGCCTGAAATCCGGTTTGTAGTCAATTTTGAATTCCGGGATGTAGCCCCGGATGCTTTCTGCGATTTCGCGGGGATCAAAACTCATGGCAGCCAGGTTATAGGAAGAACGAACCGTCAATTTTTCCGGATCGCATTGCATCAGGTCGATGGTAGCCCGGATAGCATCATCCATAAACATCATGGGTAATTTTGAGTCCTCCTTCAGGAAACAGGTGTAGGACCCTTCAGTAAGTGCTTTTTCGTAAATTTCAACTGCGTAATCCGTGGTACCCCCGCCTGGCAGCGTTTTCCAGCTGATTAGCCCCGGATAGCGTACACTCCGTACATCCACCCCAAATTTATGGTAATAATAGGCGCACCACCTTTCCCCGGATTGTTTGCTGATACCGTAGACTGTACTGGGTTCCATAATGGCGTGTTGGGGGGTCTGCTCCTTAGGTGTATTCGAGCCAAAGACGGCAATACTGGATGGCCAGAATACCTTCTCGATCTTTTTTTCCTTTGCCAGGTCCAGCACATTGAAAAGCGAGTTCATATTGAGGTTCCACGCCCGCATTGGAAATTTCTCCGCAGTAGCACTCAGCATCGCTGCCATCAGGTATACCTCCTCAATTTCATAATGCATCACTACATCTTCCAGCGACTGGTAATTGGTGGCATCCAGAATTTCAAAAGGCCCGGCAGACATCAGGTTGTCGCTTCCGTTCCGGATATCACTGGCAATTACCTTCTGATTCCCATATATTTCACGGAGTGCAAAAGTAAGTTCGGTACCTATTTGCCCACAGGCGCCTAAAATCAGTATGGATTTTTGCATTGCTTAAAATTGGGTTAATTGCGTTCGCGGGCAAAGATAGCTTTTATTAAAATTTGTACATTCGCCCTATGGGAAAAATACACCTTTTATGGGTCCTGGCTATCTTGTTTCTTTCATGCCAGCGGCAGCAGACAGCGCAATCTTCCCAAACAGGGGCGGCTGAAAAATTCAACCTGGATTCGGTACCTAAAAGTGCGCCGGTCAATGACAAGACAAGTGCCATCCTGGATGAGTGGCAGGAATACAATACCCTTGCAGCAAGTGTAGAAACCATATACCTGGCAGAAAATGAAGAAGACCTGATCCTGATAATTGAAGCGATCATCGAAAACCAAAAACAACTGGAAGAATCCGAATATCCCGAAACCTTTGACACTTCTCCCATAAAAAGCCGGCAAAGAGTCCTCAAAACATACATTTTAAAAGTAAAGGCTGCGTTGGAGAACCGTACGGAGTTAACGGTTCCGGTCACAGAAATGATAGGGGCTTACAATGCCATGCGGATGCAGTTCAATGTGATTGTCAACAACAACCTGGATTCACTGCTTATCCTCAACCAATAAAATCAAGCCTTTTTTTAAACAGGAGAGTGGTATAGTTGAGGTGTTTAATTCTTAACCTCAGCAGCGGGCTGGGCCTTTCTGGATTCCAGTGCCTGTTTGCTTAGGCTGGCCAGGTTAAAATTGGGATCGATCTTCAAGGCTTCATCTATGGTGGCTATAGCAGCTTCGATCGCATTTTTGTCCATATTGTATTGTACCAATCCCTTTAAATGAAGAAAAGCGGCCTTTAGCGGAACCTCATAGGGCTGCTGCCGCTCATAGAACGCATATTTCATTTCATCCGTTGCATTCGCAATCCCGTATTCTATGTCTTTTTCGGCTCCCGGATTATCCCCGGTTTGTATTTTCAGGTCCGCGAGCTCATAGGCGAGATAGGCACTGGGAGTCCTTTTGAATAATATTTCAAATTGTTCGAGGGCCCGCTTTGGTTGATTCAATGCCTTAAGGGAGATGGCCTTTACCTGCACCGCCAGATCCGAATCGGATTCGTTTTTTTCAATTCCGATCGTATTCAACGCCTGCATGTGCTGGTTGTTGTTTGCGTATACGTAGGCAAGGGTGTCCTGTCGTTCCTTGGAAGGCGACAATACATTCAAATGGGTGAGGGCGTTGATCACCCCATTGATGTCTCCCTGCAATTGCATTTCTTTATAAAATGCTTCATAATGTTTCTGGAGTTCAGAGGTGGTCTGGGCAGCAGCCGTAAAACCAATCGTCCACAGCACTGCCATTAGTAGCGTTCGCATCTTCATTAATTTAAGTGCGGCAAAATTACTACATTTTTTTGGGATCGGCCCAGCCTATAACCAAAAAAGGATGCCGCATGGGCATCCTGATTCTATGGGGGTTGTTTTTGGCAGGTCCTTAGACCATCGTCAATGTGATGTCTTTCCTGGTATATGACTGCAGGACGCCGGAGTAGAAAGCCAGGCTTTTTTTGTCCGTTTCAAGACACGACTTCAGAAAATCACAAAGATTTTGAAACAGAAGGTTGGCATGCAATGTGGGTACATTGGTGTTCACCTTTTGTGGGTCATAGCACGTGTCATCCATGATAATATCCAGGGCTATCCTCTTTCTGTGATAGTCGATAGATACTTCTGCTGCATTGTAGTGCTTTTTTACAATTACCTCGTGCAATTTCTGCGACTTTTTGCTGATCCTGCCTTTGGTACAACTACGGGAGATTAAACTTTCAATTTCCACTAAAATCCTCCCACTTAAACTTGATTTTTCCATGACATTACGGGATTTTACATTTATATAAAGATACGCCAAAACTATAAAATCCTGAAAATCAACGAGATAATTTAACCGTTTATCGGGGTTTTTGTTGTGAATGATTATTTTTCCGTGGTGAATTCATCGGAAATCGGGGTCAAAAAGCTATATTTTTTGTTAATAAAATTCCTACTTTTGAGGGTTTTTCCTATTATTTGCTTGTTTTCCTCCTCATATTCCGGTGCCGGAAGGCGTCTTTTAGCCGCTTCGGAAAGGTAGTATTGCCGTTTTGTCGGGTGGTATGGAAAGACGCCGATAAAGGTTTCGTTCCAGTATGAACTTTCAAGTATGCTACGAATCATTCCTATACAATCATCCAGATGTATAAGGTTCACCGGTTCCCCGCCATTTTTGAGCCCCTTCCTGCCAGCCAAATGTGTCACCGGATGCCGGTCGGGGCCTATCAGTCCACCGAAACGGATAACAGTGCTGTCCAGCCCCGGAGCATCCCGGAATATCATTTCTGCAGCCAATACCTGTTTGCCTGATTCTGTAACCGGTTTCGGTTCGGTTGCCTCGGTTACCTCCCCCTCAAGATCCCCATAGACAGAAGTACTGCTTATAAATAAAAGCTTCCTAACCCCGGATGTGCTTATAGCTTCCTGTAACCGGTTCATCTTTTGAACATAATCTTCCGTATGTTTTGTACCCCTTAAGCCAGGTGGTACATTGACTACCACGATCTCTGCATCCTTTAAAAAATCAGTCATGTTCCCTGAAATACCATCTTCTTTAAGTGTGATCAAAAAGGGGATGATCCCGGCATTTTGCAGCTGTCCCATTTTTTCCGGGGAAGTTGTACTGCCATGGATGGTATAGCCTGCTGAGAGCAGGTTCCGGGCAAGCGGGAAGCCAAGCCATCCACACCCTGCTATGGCAATTGTTTCTTTCAAAAGTGAAGTGTTTTAACGATTACGATGGCATCGTTCAGGACGAATGGCATCGGGATTGCATCCTCAGGCCTTTGCGGTATGGAAAAAAGCGGATTTTTCAGGAGGTCATTGGAGGCTTCATACAGCGTGAGTTCCAATTTAATGCCCGGAGGCAACGTAAGCGCCAGCTCCGTAAATTCATTGTCGCTGACATAATGGGTTACCAATTTACCCGCAGTTCTGACTTCCAAAAACCCGGCAGCCAGCGGAATGCCATTGATGGTTGCTGCTGTGACGGGAATTTCATTTGTATAGATTTCCAATCGGTTCACAGCGCGTTGGGGGGTAATGCGAAGGGTGAGAAACCGCTCCCCGCCCCACACGGTATCCTTTATTTTTTCGATTGTGGGAGTGGGAATATCTTTCAGCGGCGCATCCGAAAGAAATGTAAACCCGGTACCATATTTACTGCTGATCTGCTTGCTTCCCATTACACCGGGCAATTCAGGGTCCGTACTTATATACGCCTGCGTCCAGTCTGATACCTGCCGCTCATAGGTGGCCCATTTCGCGGTTCCCGCATCGGCGTCCAGCAGGTATAACAAACTGGTGGGTTTGGGGTTATCGTCGCTGAAACCCGAATTTAAATGCGCTGCTACGAGGAAAGCGACACAACAAAACATACTGATATAGGCATATCTTGATTTTCTTCTGTAATAGCTGAAAACCGGGAGAAGCAACAAAAAGGCGAGGGTGGTCACAACAGTTGCCGCGACCATCATTTTCAAACCCAGGCCAACGGGGAACATTTTTATGAATGGTGCGTAGATCCAGATGGCGGGGATTGCAAGGAAGACCATCAGGAAAGGACTTGGAACTTCCTGGTAGAGGATGATGAGGTAGGAGGCCAGCAGTGCATACAACGGAATGATGAAAAACCCCGCCCCTGGTAAATACATGTTGACGAGGCCGCAAATGACCAACCATAGCATGGATGCAGATACCAGCAAATTTGGGGTACTTACTTTCCGGAATTTGTGATAGGCCCAAAAACATACCCCGATGGAAAAAAATACAAAAGCCGCAATATACGCATGGCCATTATAGGTAAACCCCTGCAGGATATCATTGTATTGGGGATAAACAGATTTAAGTACCGGCCAGCTGAAATATCCTGCTACGCCAGTAAGGAACAAGGACAACAGCAGCGGCAAAAAACCTTTTCCCACCTCCCTGAACTGCAACACTCCCTTACGGAATCCCTGTATGGTCAGGACAATAAAGATCAGCAATGCCAATCCATACATCGGCCATATCCAGCCAAATGGATAGGAAACAAGTTTAAAAAAAGGAAGGCTGATATAGACATAGTCCTCCGTGGTTTTCAGGCTGCCCAACTCCGAATTGGCAAAATAATGGAGCAGTGGCATCAGGTAGCTGCCCTGGTGTGCCAGCGAATTCCTGTCCAGCCGTTCATAGTCATCCAGTTGGGTATGGTAGTCAAAATGATCATCTATAAACGCAAAATTAAAACCATCAATATCCTTGTCCTCCCGGAAGACGGTGAGGTCAGTATCATTGGGCAACATTTTATAAATGCTGTATACCAGCGAATTGGCTACCGGAAATCCGGGGCGGGCCCTGCTAAATTCACGGATCAGTTTTGCATTTCCCCCGTTGGTCTCTATCAGCATATAGGAAGGACCCCCGCTGCCCCGGGCTTCAAAGTTCAATACCAAACCCACATCCCCGGCCCAGGGATGATCGTTTACAAACAGGTCGGCCCCGTTAAGTCCTAATTCTTCCGCGTCCGTAAACAGTATAATGATGTCATTTGCAGGAATTGTATTTTCCGAAAGGAAAGCACGGATCCCCTCGAGGATGGAAGCGACACCGCTCCCTGCGTCACTCGCCCCCAGGGAAGAATGGGGGCTGCTGTCATAGTGTGACAGCAGCACCAGGGCCTTCCCGTCACCACTGCCTTTAATCTTTGCCAGGATATTTACGGCTTTGCTGTAATTGGCCCAATCGCCGCTGGAATATCCCTGCTGAATGCTGGTTTCCAGTCCCATTTCAGATAATTCCCCCACGATGTAGTCCTGAACCGTCTGGTGGGCAGGGAAGCCGACGGCATGGGGAGATGAGGAAATTGCCTTCACATGTTCCAGGGCCCTGTCTACAGAAAAGGAGCTAAGGGCAGGTTCGGCATTTTCATGGTACTCAGGCATCGTGGACCGAAAGCCCCAATAGATTGCCAGGAGGATGAGTAAAAATGAGAGGATCGATGGGTTTTTCCGCATCTTAAAGGGTTGAGCCATAAATGTATAAAATTCCCGGTGGCTGAAACATTTAATCGATTTAATTTAAAACTAAGGGCTAAATAGCCTATATTTAAGATTAACCTAAAAACCAAACCATATGGGAATCAAGAGTTTTATGGGCCGCAGGGCCAAGGTAGGTTCGAAGAAGGAATATGATGCACCCATATTGGTCGCAGACTATATGACCCGAAAGCTAACCACTTTCACCCCGGACCAGTCTATCCTTGAAGTCATGGAATCCTTTGCAAAAAACCGGATCTCCGGGGGTCCTGTTATGGATGATAACGGATTTCTGGTAGGCATTATATCGGAAGCCGACTGTATGAAGCAAATTTCCGAAAGCCGGTATTTCAACCAGCCTATCCTGGATAAGAGTGTTGAACGGTTTATGACCAAGGATGTAGAGACCATCCCGCATGATATGAGTATTTTTGATGCTGCCGGTGTGTTCGATAAGCACAAACGGCGAAGGCTGCCCGTTATGGAAAACGGTCTTTTGGTGGGACAGATCAGCCGTAAAGATATTGTCATTGCCGCACTCAAGCTAACGGGCCATAACTGGAAATAAGCGGGAATAGGGTGCCCGGATGTCTCCTATATTTATGTTTTTTCATATCTCACAACCCTGGCCGGTAACTTTGCGCCTTTACGAATCAGCCCGTTATTCCCGTTTAACGATCATATAATAATCGTTGTCCAGGGGAAGGTAACCCAGATCATATACAAAATAATAGGTAGTACCTTTTTTGGTAGTGTACAGGTTTGTGATATACTCAAAATCAAAACCCTTATCCATCAACCGGGTTTTTGTGGTCCGGGTCTTCCCTTCATTCAAGGTAAAACTGTCCAGGATACGGTAGTTTTTACGCAAGCGGTTGTTGATGTTGCGCACCAGGTTCTTGCTGTCCTTGTTCAACTGGTTGTTATATGCATTGCGACAGTAATCAGAGCAGTACTTCTTGTCTACCCTGCCTTTTAATTCTGCCCCGCACTCCAGACACTTTTTCTCCAACTTAGTCCTGCCTTTTATAGTTGAATTTCACTTCCTGCTCCCGGCCCTCTTCCTGTTCAATGACAACGTATAAATTAAGTTCATCCGGACCTATCCTCTCAAAGGTAAACCCATCAAAATAGAGCCTGTCCTTCTCTACCCGGACCAGTTTAAAGTCTACTGTTTCATCCTTCTCTTCCCATCCCTCCAGGCTGCCGTAAAAGTGCTTCAATTGCAACAGCAGAGTTTCCCCGGATTCCTTAATATGGCCTATTTCATAGAAACTAACCTTTTTATCCACCACTAATTTGAATACAAACATCATGGATCCTCCCAACGGAGGACTCCATATCTCCTCGGCAGTGCCTCCCAATGCCTCTCCTTTCCAGTGGCCCGCTATCCACGCTGCATCATCCAGGGTCGCTTTTGGCGCAACTACGTCCGGATCAAAGGCTTCTGTATTTTGTGACACCGCACTGGCCGTAAAGAAAATAAAAAGAATTGCCAACTGTTTCATACTACAATTATTGATATGGATAAGATACGAATTATCCCCTGCAAACAGCTTGCACAAATCCTTACCCCTGGTCACCACTATCAATGACAATACCATATTTGGATAACAGGCCGGGAAGCCCCTTTATTGAAAATTTGGCTTTAAAGATCTTGTTTTCTCCCGGGTCGATCGTAAAATTTTGCGCCGTACTAAAATCCGCTTTAACCAGGGTGGTATTATTAAACTGTGCCCTATCCAGGTTACAGTGGTTAAATGAAGCCCCGGACAGGTCTGCATTCGTAAAATCAGCTTCCTGCAGGTTACAGGTGTCAAAACGTAAGTTTTTCAGGGTAAGTCCATAGAAAGAACAATAACTGAGGTTGCAGTTGTCAAAGGAAAATGACATAAAAAGTCCGTCACAGGTCTCAAAGCGCAACCCGATCATTTTACAGGTAATGAAAGTTGTTTCAGTAAATGTTGCATGCGCCAGGTTGGCATTGCTGATGTTACATTCACGGAACTCGCACTCCCTGAATATACTGTTGTCCAGAAACCCGTTCGAAAAATTACAACCTGTAAAGGTGCATTGTTCGTACTCGCCCTTTGGGAGGCGCATGTGGGTATAGTCCATCCCCTGGAATTCCCGGTCGCTTATAAATGGTTTTTCCATGTGTGGGTCTTTTTACCACTTCTGTTTTATTGCAGGCTGTTGCAGCCTTATTTACTCCTGCAATATGATAGCAGAAAAGCCCAGGTCTGCATATAACTTGTTGTATGCGGCCATTTCGGAAACCACGATCTGGTCTTTTTCCTGTTCAAATGTTTTCCAGTCGGTCATAAGATCCGCCAACCGGTCTTTGGCACCCTGTGTTACGGCAGGATCCGTTGCGTCTACATATTCCTTCAAATTCATCAGTTCTGCATTCAGCTGGTTGTTATAATTGATGACATCCTGGAAGGTTTTCTGTTGCGGTTGGATTAGTTTTTGCTCCCAGGTTTCGATCTGTTTTACCAGGGATTTACCTTTTTCCAGCAGTTCGGTTGCTTTATCGTTGTCTTTCAGCAGGGCGGCATACTGATTCAGCTGTGATTTGGCCGATCGCATGGCATTAACCGCGTCATGGATGTCTTTCAAAGTGGTTTCGATCTGATTAAGCATGGCCTGCTGCTCTTCATAGTCGGGTTGGGCGGTGTCCACATTGGGATTTGGCAGGATGGTGACCATTGTCTCCGAGGTCAGGCTATCCAATGTTAACCGCAACATATAGTTCCCGGGTCCAACCCGGGAACCGTCATAATTACCATATACAAAGACCTTGTCAATCCCTGGCAGGGATTCCTTCCGAAAATTCCAAGTAAAGCGGTTGAATCCTTTTTTGGCAGGCAACACCTCCGGTTTGGATGGCCCGCCCGGCCAGGATTTAAAATCCTTCTGGGATTTATTGGTATAGGTCCGCAGCAGTTTGCCTTCGTGGAGGACCTGCAATTCGAGGTCCAGGCTGTCCGCGTCCTTGTCCAGGAAATAATCCAATGTTACCCCTTGTTTCGGATTCTGCCCAAGTCCGGGCACGGGTTTTTCCGAACTTCCCCCAAACAGCAGATAGGTATCTTTGGGTTTGAAGACTGCTATGGGTTGTGCCGGAGGGGGGCCTTGCTGGAGGGCGCTCAGATCGTCCAGGATCCAGAAGGAGCGACCGGCTGTGGCCGCCACAAGGTCATTGTCCTGGATCATAAGGTCATTGATGGGTACTACGGGGAGATTGAGCTGCAGGGGTTGCCAGATCTGACCGTCGTTAAAGGAAACGTACATGCCGGTTTCTGTCCCGGCATATAACAGACCCTTTTTTTTGGGATCCTCCCGAACAACGCGCACGAAGTTATGCTCGCCGTCAAAACCATTCACGATTTTTGACCAGGTCTTTCCATAATCAGTTGTTTTGAAAACATAGGGGGCGAGGTCCATAAATTTATACCGCATCACAACGGCATAGGCGGTGGCAGGATCATGCGGGGAAACCTCAATACTGTTGATGATTCCCTCGGGCAGGTCAGCCGGGGTAACGTTGTCCCACGAATTGCCCCCGTCTTTGGTAATATGGATAAGGCCGTCATCACTGCCGGCCCACAGCACCCCGGCTTCATGGGGGGATTCCACGAGATACATGAGTGTATTGTAGTTTTCCCCTCCAGCGGCCTCATTGGTATAGGGCCCGCCACCAGGCCCCTGCTGTGCCTTGTCATTCCGGGTGAGGTCCGGACTTACCACCTTCCAGTTGAGTCCGCCATCGGTAGTTTTAAACACCACATTTCCTGCATGGTAAATGGTATTGCGGTCATGGGGGGAACTAATGATGGGGGCATTCCAGTTATATCGGAACTTAAAACCTTCCGGGGCATTTCCCAGAGAGAGTTCCGGGTATTCCTTGATGGATTTCCCTTCGCGGGAAGCACGCATCCATTTCTCGATGATCCCCTGGTAACAGCCGCCGTAAATGACATCGGGGTTGTCCGGGTTAAAGGCCAGGTAGGCACTCTCACAACCGGCTACGGAGTACCAGTCCTTCCAGTCGATTCCCTGCCCGTTGGTACGGCTGGCTATCGCGATAGCCGAGTTGTCTTGCTGCCCGCCATAGACATTGTAGGGTACAAGGTTGTCTGTGATGACCCGGTAGAACTGCGCTGTAGGCTGGTTTTCCTGGGTACTCCAGCTCTCCCCACCATTGTTGGAAATGTTGGCACCCCCGTCATTGGAATTGATCATTTTTGTATTGTCATGGGGATTGATCCACAGGTCGTGGTTATCACCATGGGGAGTTGACAGGGTAGAAAAGTTTTTCCCCCCGTCTATGGACCGGGTGACCGGGGCGTTCAGCACATAGACAATATTTTCATTCTGGGGATCTGCAAAGATCTCCATATAATACCAGGACCGGGTTATGTTGATGCGGTCCTTATTTACCAGGGTCCATTTTTTTCCGGCATCATCGGAGCGGTAAACCCCGCCTTTTTCGCCTTCGGCTTCCACCACGGCAAATACCACTTCGGGGTTGGCCCTGGATACTGATATGCCGGCTTTCCCGAATTCTTCCGGTAGCCCTTCCTTCAGTTTTTCCCAGGTGTAGCCCCCGTCCGTGGATTTATACAACCCGGAATTCTTCCCACCGGATTCCATGGTCCAGGGATACCGGCGGTGCTGCCACATGGCCGCATACAGGATCAGGGGGTTCTTCATATCCATGGACAAGGAAGATGCCCCGGTGGTACTGTCTACGAATAAGACTTTTTCCCAGGTGATGCCGCCATCCGATGACCGGTAGATCCCCCGGTCCTCGGAAGGACCATATTGAGCGCCCTGGGCGGCCACGAATAGTATATCGGGATCTGTGGGGTGGATGATGACATCCGAAATATGCCGTGTATGGTCCAGGCCCATGTGTTGCCAGGTCTTGCCTGCGTCTGTCGATTTATAGACACCGTCTCCCATGGAGGTCATGACCCCCCGGGCAGCGTGTTCCCCCATCCCGGCCACCACGATGTTCGGGTTGCTTTCGGAAACGGCCAAGGCCCCTACGGTGCCTGTTTTCAGGAACGTATCCGATACGTTTTTCCAGGTGATGCCATCATCAGTCGTCTTCCAGATCCCGCCGCCGGTGCTGCCCATATAATAGGTCATCGGCTGCCCCACAACCCCGGTGGAGGCGACACTCCGGCCTCCCCTGAAGGGCCCGATGTTGCGCCATTTCAGGCCGTGGTAGGTGGAATCCTCCACTTTAAAAGCCGGTTCGGCAGGTTTCTTATTCCGTTTTTGGGCCTGGCTGGTAAAGGAAATAACAAAAAGGCATATGCAAAGTAGTTGGATGGTTTTCATATAATCTGGTAAATGATATTTATATCCCCGTTACCGGGAAAGATTTAAAATGGTTTGTAATTATTATGCTTATTATAAAAAAATGTGTTGTTTCATTTATAATAGGGATTAGATGCAGGATAAATTACCGTAAGAACTGTGAAATCCGATAAGTGTCGGCAGGTTTTAAGTGGCACTTCTAAACTATAAATCCTATGATATATTAATCATCCACCGCTGAAAATACCATCTGCCGGAATTTCCAGCCGGTAGTATCTGTAAATTCTCCCTGGACCTGTTTGAACAACAACCCGATGATCTGCTCTTTGGGATCAGCAAAATATTGGGTGTTGAAGTAGCCGCCCCAGTCGAACGTACCCAGGCTCCCTTCCCCCCCGAGGTCCTGTCCTTTCTGGTTGACAACCCCGAAGGCCAGGCCATAGTGTTTGGGACCTCCTGCCCAGATATCCCCAATCTGGTTGCCCATGATACTTTGGACCGTAGTGCGGCTCAGTATCCGAACCCCATTCAATTCCCCCATATTCAGGTACATCTGCAAAAAGGTGGCATAGTCCTTTACAGTACTCGATAACCCGGCCCCCCCGGAGAAAAAGCGCCGGGCGCCTTTGATGGGATAATCCGTATCGTAGAATGTTTCAGGATATTTAACCCATTTCCCATCCTTTTTATGCTGAACCGCCACCAGCCTGTCGTGTTTATCGGTAGGCAGGTAGAACCAGGTATCTTCCATCCCCAGGGGATCAAATATGCGGGTTTTCAGGAATTGGTCAAACGGCATGCCGGAAACCACCTCTATAAAATAGCCCAGCACGTCCAGGCCTTCGCTATAGGTAAAGGCCTCGCCCGGGGTATGGTGCAATGGGAGTTTGGCCAGTTTTTTGACACTCTCCCCAATGGGGATATCCTCTGTGGTGAAGAGATCCGTGATGCCCGCCTTGTGGTAGATCTTTTTAAAGCGGTCGTCCCCGTCGATCACCCCATACCCGATCCCGGAAGTGTGGGTCAGCAGATGCCGGATGGTGATTTCCTTTTCGGATGGCTTGGTGGTATAGCTGCTATCCGATTCATTGAAGGTATCGATTATCTGTGCGTCCTTGAATTCAGGGATATACATGGAAACGGGATGGTCTAATTGAAACTTCCCTTCCTCCCATAACATCATGACGGCAGTTGCGGTAATGGCTTTTGTCTGGGAGGCGATCCGGAAAATTGCATCCTTCTCCATTTGTTTCCCTTCCGCATTGTTTGCCATGCCGTAAGCTTTGTGCAAAACAATTTTACCGTTCCGGGCAATCAGTGCCACAATGCCGGGAAGATTATCATCGGATACGGCTTGTTGCAGCATAAGGTCAATACGGGCAATCCGATCAGCAGACATACCAGCGTCATCTGCTGAGGTTTCGGTTAGCGGGGGTGACTTTTGCAGGGAAGTTGTTTGTGCCACGCCTGAAAAGGCACATAATACGAATAAGGCAACTAATAATGTTTTCATCTGGATTTATATTTAATTAGTTCCGCCATTGCGTTCCGGGGTCCGGGGCTCCGGCCATTCCTGTTGTTTGCCTGTCCTGGAATCGATGGGCAGGAC
The DNA here is from genome assembly GCA_963756115.1 of uncultured Flavobacteriaceae bacterium. Classification (GTDB taxonomy): domain Bacteria; phylum Bacteroidota; class Bacteroidia; order Flavobacteriales; family Flavobacteriaceae; genus JTS-RE37. Next base: position 362,795 of record CAVWMN010000003.1, on the reverse strand, counting down.
CGCCTTTTCCCGGGATGTTTTTTCGGGATCTTCACTTGCCATATAGGCCAGGATCGCGGTCAGGATCGCATTGTTCCTGACATCGTCAAAAACGATCTTATCATAGGTATCCAGGTTGGTATGCCAGGTGTAATTCCAATAGCTCCAGCTGAGGGAACTCAGGGAAAAAGCGGGAGCACCTGCAGCCAGGAAGGAAGCATAATCAGACCCTCCACGTGCCGGTGTCCCGGGGAAGGTGGTTTCAATATGCCGGGTAATATCTTCCGGAACCACCTGCAGCCACCGCCCGAGGTAGTCGTAGGCATTCAGGAAACCCTGACCCGATATACTGACGACCCTGCCGGTACCGTTGTCCTGGTTAAAGAGTGCCTGCAGGCCTTCCACAACTTCGGGGTGGTCCTGTACAAAGGCACTGGAACCGTTCAGGCCCTGTTCTTCACTGCCCCAGTGGCCGATCAGGATGGTGCGTTTCGGATTGGGATATACTTTCCTGAGGATGCGGGCCGCCTCCAGCATGGTTAATGTACCGGTTCCATTATCCGTGGCCCCGGTGCCGCCGTCCCAGGAATCGAAATGGGCGGACAAGACTACATATTCACCCGGTAGTTCGGTCCCGGGAATCGTTGCAATGGTATTAAAGGTGGGTACCGTTCCCAGGTCTTTGGAAGAGGCGACCACTTGGATCTTCGGGTCTTTCCCGTTTTCCACCAGCCGGTAGACCATCCCGTAATCTTCCAGGGACAGGTCTACCACCGGAATCTTTTTGGTGTTGGCACTAAAAATCTTATTGGCACCGAACCCATTGGACCAGCGTGATTGCACGATCCCGACCGCACCTGCATTTTCAAGTGCTTCGTTGATATCTCTGCTGGAATAGCCCGAATTGCGCAACCTTTGATCCCATTCTTCGTTTTGCTCGTCCCGCTCTTTTTTCATCCTTTCAAAGGATTCGGGGGTCGCAAATTCTTCCCAGTTATCATCCGGTCGGCCTGTAGGCTGGTTCATGGAAACCATCACAAATTTACCTTTGACAGTTGGAAGCCATTTTACAAAGGCAAGGGAGTCAGTCAACATGGGGATGATTACCAAGCCTGCGGTAATCCCATCCTTTGGGGTGGCCGGACTCCAGGCGAGTTGTGTTCCCCGGAGGCTTACCAAGCGGGGGGAGACCAGGTCTATATGGGTGATGCCGCGTTCCCAGCCACGCCAGGTACCCCAGGCTTCATTTTTCGCCTCAATACCCCATTTTTTATAGGTAGCTACGGCCCAGTCGTTGGCCTGTTTCATCTGTGGGGTCCCCACCAGCCGGGGGCCGATACCGTCCATCAGTTCAAAGGCGAGTTGTTCCAATTGTGAATTCCCGGTTCCCTCCTTTACGATATCAGCCACCATACCCCTGGGGTCCTGGGCGGATAATTTAAGACACACCAGGAGAAGCAGCCCCAAAAGGAAATTACATCCTTGTTTGATCATTTTGTATTTAAATTGATTTGTACTGTGCAATATAGAAATTTAAAGGATAAATAGGGTAGTTCTAAATTCCGGGACGGCTATGAATTCCGGAAGAATTTTTGGCCGCCATTTATTTTATACTTTAACCCCGGAAATCCTTGGTTTTTTGCTATTTTATAAAATGGCTGAAATCGCTATATCCGGTTCCCGCAAATTCGGCACTTTTTTAGGTGTATATGTTCCCAGCGTGCTTACCATACTGGGACTGATCATGTACCTGCGGTTTGGTTGGGTTGTAGGGAATGTTGGATTGGGGTGGACTATTGTTATCGTTGTACTTTCCAGTTCCATCACTTTTATTACAGGCTTGAGTGCTTCTGCCATGGCAACCAATATCAACGTGGGTGTTGGGGGGGAGTATTTTTTGATCTCCCGGAGCCTGGGAATGGAAACCGGGGGCGCCATTGGGATCCCGCTGTATTTCTGCCGTACCCTGAGTGTTACCTTTTATTGCTTCGGGCTGGCAGAAGCCATTCTTATTTTCTGGCCGGTCCATTGGGGGGCTTTACCGGGATATGCCCTACAGGGCCTTACGGCATTCTTTATAGTACTGGTTACCCTTTTATCCGCAAAAAGTGCTGCCTTCACCTTAAAGCTGCAGATCCCGATCCTGATCCTGGTGGTGTTATCTATCCTCGCCCTGGCAGCCGGCGTACTGCTCAATGATGTTCATGCCCCTTTGATGGAGGCAGGTTATAAAACAGCCCCCGAAGGATTTTGGTATGTATTTGCCGTATTTTTTCCCGCGGTAACCGGCTTTACGGCAGGGATCGGGATGAGCGGCGACCTGAAGAACCCCCGCAGGTCGATCCCGAAAGGAACGCTGGGCGCGGTGCTGACCGGTACGTTTATCTATGTGCTGATCCCGGTACTACTGGCTTCGACCGGCATGTTGACGGCAGAACAGCTGACGGATACGGAATTCGGATTAAAAACCTGGACCACGGTAGCGGTTCTGGGAGGTCTCCTGGTCATTCCCGCTGTTTGGGGTGCTATCCTTTCTTCTGCCTTTGGCAGCATCCTGGGAGGCCCCCGGGTATTACAGGCCCTTTCGATGGATGGGCTGGCACCTAAATTCCTGGCCAGACTCTCCGGTACGGGCCAGCCTACCTATGCCACCTGGATCAGCGGGGCCATCGCATTGTTCGCAGTAGCACTGGGTGAACTCAATACCATTGCCCAACTCGTATCCGTATTGTTCCTTACCTTATATGTAACCATTAATTTTAGCGCAGCCCTGGAAACCCTGGTGGCGGAACCTTATTACCGGCCCCGCATCAAAGTACCCTGGTATATTTCCATCCTGGGTGCCTGCGGGGCCATTGGGGTCATGTTCCTGATCAATCCCTGGGCCTGCCTCGTAGCCCTGCTGATCGTAGGGGGTTTATATATCTGGCTTCGTTCCAGGACCATTGAACAACAATGGGGGGATGTTTCCGTGGGTTTCTGGATAAAGGTGGCCCGTTTTGCCCTCCTGCAACTGAAGAACAGAAAAATAAGTGAGCGGAACTGGAGGCCGCTTATGCTCCTGTTTGTAAAAAATGTTGAAAAACAGCTCAGCCTGATCAAGTTGGGCGAGCTGCTGGGACAGAACCATGGGATCCTTACCCTTGCCCACCTGACACTCGAGGATGAAGGAAACGGGCACTTTGACCGTAAAGCCCTGGAAAGGGAGATGGCGGCGAAGATCGGACGGTATGGGTTTCAGGCCTTTTGCGAAGTGTATGCCGTAGCTAATTACTATGAGGGGTTTATCGATGTGGCTAAAGGCCACGGGTTGCCGGGATTGCGCACCAATACCATATTGTTCGACTGGTCCGATGACAGAGAAGGGCAGATCAATGAGCTGAAAATAGTAAGGGCCATGGCGGAGAAAGGCAAAAATGTGATCTTATCAAGGATTACTACGGGCCTTACGCAAAGGGGGCGAAAAATAGATATATGGTGGGCGGGGCAGCGGAATAATGGGGACCTGATGCTGTTGCTGGCCTACCTGCTGCAACTCAACCCGCAATGGGAATTTGCGAAGATCCGTATCCTATCAGTTGTCAGGGATGAGGTGAACAAAATAAGGCTTCAAACGGGCATTGATGAAATGCTCCCCATTTCAAGGATACAGGCAGACGTACAAATTATGGTCAGCACCGGCAGCTTTGTCTCGGTACTCCACGAACAAAGTGCCGGTGCCGATATTGTTTTCCTGGGCTTGCCAACCATTGAAGCAGGGAAGGAATGGGAAACAGCGCAGCACCTGGACCTGCTTTGCGGGGTACTTAAAACCGTTGTATTTGTCCAGAACAACAGCATGTCTGAATCGATTCCCATCCTGCTGAGGATGTAAGGCAGCAGATCGCTTCAGGGAAGACCATTTTTTTTCAGCCTGTACGAATCCTTATCCTTCACCACCCGCCAGGATTTATTCAGTTCCAGTTTCCAGCCATTTCCAGTCATGTGGGTAGGCTGGATATTTTCCGGTTCAGAAACCGTAAGATGGCTCCAGTCGGGACTCATCAGCGCCCCTTTTTCAACCGATTGCACCCCAAAATTATCCGTGATTCGCAGGTTGGGATACACGGTTCCAAGCGTGTCCAGCGGGATGATATTCCGGGGATCAAAAGAGACATTCATATTTTCAAAAAAGACCGTAAGGGTGGGGGAGTTCAGGAAGAGGTTCTTATAGTTTGCAATGGTCGCCAGCCGGGTGCGCTTCCGGAGCAACTCCTGCCGGAGGATCGCATTATAATCGTAGGTATCTCCTAAATTCATACCGGCCAGGGAAGGATTGGAAGGGCGGACAATCCCAAGCGACCGGATGAAAAAATCGGTGAGGTTGGAGTCCGCATTGATTTCTTGATGCCATGCCGGATACTGCAGGGACAACAGAAAACCGTAAAGCGGAATAGTCTGATAGGCAAAGGAACGCACAAAGGTGGGGTTGGTATGAAATTCCGCAGCACTTCTTTTCAAATGACTTTTCATGGCAGCATCCTTTCTCCCGCTTAGCATAACGGCCGTATATTCTGCGAGGCCTTCATTGATCTCAAGCGAATTTTCTGCTTCCTTTATTGCCGGGCTGGTGTGCCGGATCTTCCTGAAAGTCAGGGCATGGGTCAGGTGCGCTTTTCGGGAAATGCTGTCAGTGGCCTGCAGGGCTTCCTTCAGCGCAATCAGTTCGAGTTCCAGTAAAACCCTGCCATTATCTGGTTTCAATATGCTATCTGCAAGGAAAAAGGTTTGGGCCGCCTGTTCCTGTGGGCGGTTTATTGGTTTGTTTCTGACAGTCGCGGGATTACCTGGGGCACATGCGACAGCAACCAGCAAGGCCAGCAGGCAAAGCGGCAGCGTGGGAGCCAGGCATGGAAAACCCATAGGGAGGTTTTTACCGATACTTAAATTACATAATTCGGCGATACGACCCTAACTGACCTGCTCTCCTGGTCATTTATACAAACGACAACAAACGTTTACAAACGAAAATAAACAATTCCCAACCGAATAAGGTGGTGCATGCTGTTTAGGTTTGTGTTGTCGGATTGCAAAGGCATTCGATAGTATCAATTGTTTAACCGTAAAATCAGTAAAAATGAATGCACTTAGAAACAAAGTACAGTTGATTGGACACCTGGGGCAGGACCCCGAAATTGTAAACCTGGACAGCGGCAGCAAGCTGGCAAAATTTTCTATTGCCACCAATGAAAGCTATCGCAATGCCAAGGGCGAGAAAGTGGAAGACACCCAATGGCACAATATAATTGCCTGGGGCAAGACTGCCGAGATCGTGGAAAGCTACCTGACCAAAGGAAAGGAAGTAGCCGTGGAGGGGAAGCTCATCCACCGCTCCTACGAAACAAAAGAAGGGGATAAGCGGTATATCACGGAAATCAAATGCAATGAACTGCTGATGCTTGGCAAATAGCAATACCAATGTGTATTGATGGAATAATAGAAAGCCTTCTAAATGGAGGCTTTTTTGTTTATGTATCCCTGGGGAATATTTTTGGACCCTTTTCTTTTTTGGATTCCCGGTGGATGGCACGGTCAGGACCCACACCACCTCCAGTATTCCGGAGTATGTAACGTGAATACTTCCGCTCCGGATAGTGCTGTAATGCTGGTAACCTTCACGGCCTACCCAAAGGCCCGATACGGGATCATTGGTGATTACCATAGCACGAAATGCCCGCCTCCGGTGCTGAAGATCACAAATGCCCCGGAAAGGAGTAGCAGGTCATAATGCCACCCAAATCCTTCTTCCGCATAAAATCCTGTTTTCCATACCACTGTTTTCTTGTATATAGCCCCCAGCATAACAAGGATGATCAGGGCAGCGCCTGCCTGGATAAAGACCCCTAAAATGAGGGAGACAGCCGCCAGCATTTCAAAGACCCCCAATATGGTTGTTTGAGCTGGAGGCAAACCAATACTTTCACCCCGCCCTTTGGGATCCTGAACATGGTTTTTACCGCTGGAAAAGAAAACAATGGCGATAACCACACGGATTAGAAACATTGCGTAACTGGTTAAGAATGCGGTTTCTAAGGACATATTTAAGGGATTTTGGTATTAAGATAATGAATAATTCAACGGATTTCCGGAGGTATCCTAATAGAATTACAAATACGGGCGTTAGGGTACAAAATTCCAGGCAAAAGTCCGTTCCTTTACGTCATGTCGAGGAAGTTCGCAATTGGACTGTTTTTATTTGAAATTGTGGTAAATTTTCCTAATTTTTAGTATAAGAATTCCCCCTGCGATCCCCTTTTTATAGTTATCACACAATAAGACTATCCGTGTGAACACCTGATTGAGTTTGTAATGCTAAGGACCTGCCTTATGTATCCCGATTGTAATCGGGCGTGACGTGACAGGAATTGAGCAGCAGTCGCAGCATTCAGGCATTTTTTCGGATAAGCATTTAAAACAACAAAAAAATGAAATGGTTACGACGTATGGGAGGATTCCTGATGGTGGTATCGCTTTGCTGTCCGGTTATAATGCAGGCACAACAATCAGATGCTGAAGGAGAAGAATCCAGGTTCTTTGAAGAACTTGCCCGTGAAGACGCAGTGCTGGAACAATCCCTTCGTTTAACCAGTGAAGAGGACCAGCAGGATTACTGGAATGACCAGAAAGGTTTTGAAGCAGGCTTAAAGAAATTGAATTATTCTACGTACATAAGTTACCTCAAGGGTAAAAGCGAGGCCTATGCCTCCCATAAAGCCGAATGTTCCGTTCGATGCGGCCATGGAAGTCTCTACTACCTGCAAGCTGAATTTTACGAACAGTTCAACACCGCAGCCCTTGCAACGCAACTCTCATCTGTTGAAGATAAGGCTTCGCCCGGCAAGCTCGGTATGATTAAAAATGAGGATCCGCAGTAGATGCCTCGCTGTACCAGATCGCAGTCACACAGCAATACTTTTTAGAAAGCGGGCCTGGTTGTTACCAGGCTTCAGGCATTCTGTTTTTGGCCGTTGAAGGCCTACTGCTACCGCTATGAAAAAATTGAGCGATTTCAGGTAACCGTCATGCCGTTGCCCACACCATCACTGTCTGGATTCAGGAAAGCCAGTTTCCCGTTTTCATCTTCCGTCATCAGGATCATCCCCTCACTGCTTACTCCCCTAAGTTCCCTGGGCGCAAGGTTAACCAGCACCGTGACTTTCCTTCCTACTACTTCTTCAGGTGTAAAACTTTCCGCAATACCGGACACAATGGTGCGCGTATCAAGGCCGGTATCAATTTTCAGCACCAGCAATTTGTTAGCCTTTGCCATTTTTTCCGCCTCCACTATTGTCCCTACACGCATATCCATTTTGGCAAAATCATCATAACTGATCGTTTCTTTTTGTGGCACGATTTTCATAGTATCGGATGCATTACTTTTTTTAGTCGCCTCCAGTTTCTGCAACTGGGCTTCAATTTCACTATCTTCTATCTTCCTGAAAAGCAATTCTGCCCCGCCTATCTGATGGCCCGCAGGAAGCAGGTTCTTGGGATTGCGGATGCTATCCCATGATAAGCTATTGCTTTCGAGTCCTAGTATTTTCTTTAATTTGTCGGAGGTAAAAGGCAAAAATGGTTCACTGGTAACAGCCAGTCCGGCTGCGATCTGCAAGGCAACAAAAAGGATGGTCTGCACCCTTTTCCCGTCCACTTTCACTACCTTCCAGGGCTCTGCATCGGCAAGGTATTTATTCCCCAGGCGTGCCAGGTTCATCACCTCCTGCCCGGCTTCCCGGAAGCGGTACCGTTCAATGGAATCCGAAATGAGGTCCGGGAATTTACCCAGGCTTTCAAGGGTTTCCAGATCTACCTGGGTAAAATCTGAAGGTACGGGGACTTTACCGGTGTAATACTTGTTCGTCAGCACCACCACCCTGTTTATAAAATTCCCGAAGATGGCTACCAGTTCATTGTTGTTCCTGGCCTGAAAGTCCTTCCATGTAAAATCATTGTCCTTCGTCTCGGGGGCATTGGCCGTAAGGGTATACCGCAATACGTCCTGCATATCCGGGAATTCCAGCAGGTATTCATGCAACCAAACCGCCCAATTCTTAGAAGTGGACAATTTATTTCCTTCGAGGTTGAGGAATTCATTGGCCGGAACATTGGCAGGGAGTATATAATCCCCATGTGCCTTCAGCATACAGGGAAATATGATACAATGGAATACAATATTGTCCTTACCGATAAAATGCAGCAGTTTGGTGTCCTTGTCCTTCCAATAGGGTTCCCAGTCCTTTCCTTCCCGGGCTGCCCATTCCCGGGTGGAGGAGATATACCCTATAGGCGCATCAAACCATACATATAATACCTTGCCTTCAGCACCTTTTACGGGAACGGGGATACCCCAATCCAGGTCGCGGGTTACTGCCCGTGGTTTTAACCCATCGTCGATCCAGGATTTACACTGACCATACACATTGGGTTTCCAGTCGTTTTTATGACCAACGAGTATCCATTCTTTTAGGAAATCTTCATAGCGGTCCAGGGGCAAAAACCAATGTTTGGTTTCTTTCATGGTAGGGATGGCACCGGTGATAGCCGACTTAGGGTTGATCAGATCCGTGGCATTCAGGGAGGAGCCACAATTTTCGCATTGGTCCCCATAGGCTTCCTCAAAGCCGCATTTTGGACAGGTTCCGGTCACAAACCGGTCTGCGAGGAACTGCCCGGCCTTTTCGTCGTATAGCTGGGCTGTGATTTCCTCCAGAAAATCTCCCTGTTGGTACAATTTTTTGAAAAAATCAGATGCGGTCTCATGGTGGATCTGGGCAGAAGTCCTTGAATAATTATCAAATGATATCCCAAAATCCGCAAAAGATTGCTGGATGATGCCATGGTATTTATCTATGAGTTGTTGGGGGGAAATCCCTTCTTTTTGTGCCTTCATGGGAATTGCAACACCATGTTCATCACTGCCACTAATAAAGGCTACATCATTCCCGGTAAGCCGTAAGTACCTGACATAGATGTCTGCAGGGACGTACACCCCGGCCAGATGTCCGATGTGTATAGGACCATTTGTATAAGGAAGTGCAGCCGTGATAGTATACCTCCCGTGCTTATCCCGGGTCTTTTCGTGCGGATGTTGAGACATCAAAAGTAAAATTAAGGCACAAAAATAACCATTTTTTCAGGCCTTGCACTACCATCCGGTTAAAAAGGCGGTCACCCTTCTGCAACAGACCACCCTTAGGTTTACCAATGTCGGTTGAAGGTGTCGGGCTGTTTACCCGCAGTAGCAGCGTCAGGCTACCATTACGGATTTGGACATTTTCTTATCTGAAACCTGGATCCGGTAGATATATTTGCCGGTTGACAAGGACGCGGGGATCAGGTCACAGATGTTGAGTTCCGCAGAGCCTTCAGCCATGATTTCATTGTAAACTGTACCCACTTTCTGCCCAAGGATATTGAACAATTGTATATCCACATGTGCCGTGAAGGGCATTTCCAGGTAAATATGGGGTGTCCCTTTTGTTGGGTAGAACGGTTTATGGATAATGGCGTCCAGTAATTCCGGGGTTGGGTTTTCCGCAACCGGGTCTTCCGGTGTCGGCAGGGTTGGCGGATCACTGCTGTAGGCGATCTCGGGAAATGGGACACCACTGCAATTAAAACCAAGGTTGACCGGGGCATAGGGATGATCCAGCAAATGTTGTTCCACAAGGGGTATCGGAACGCAGAGCCATTCTGCAAGGACGGTTGCATACAAATCCCTGAAGTCCATGGTATATTCCAGGTTACCCCGCCCGTTTGGGTTTTCGAGGGAAGGATGTTCCCCTACAAAGGCACTGCCGTTTAGTCCGGAGCCAAAGAACAGGGTAGGGGCTGCCTTGCCATGGTCTGTCCCATAGGAACCATTCTCAAAGATCCTCCTCCCAAATTCGGAAAAGGTCATACTAAGGACTTTTTCATCCTGCTGGGTGAAAGCTACATCCTCATAGAAATTGTTGATGGCGATGGAAAGGTTAGACATCAGCTGCTCGTGGGCCAGGGGTTGATTTCCGTGGGTATCAAAACCGCCCATGGAGATCATATACACCTTGGTGCCCAGATTTCCTTTTATGAGTCGGGCCAGCAAGGCCATTTGCCTCGCAAAATAATTGTCCTGGTATTCAACCTGGTTCTGCCCCCTTTCATACGCTTCATGGATCAGCCCGGAATACTCATAGGTTGTGTTTGCCACGCCCCTTAGGAATTTTAACTGGTCACCGTACATACAGTTATTGAACAAGCTGTCATCCAGGCTGTATTGTACACCTGTTTCGGCAATCTCTTCCAGCTGGTCAATATTGGAAGTCACAAAGGCATAATTGGTTTCTTCTCCCTGGAACACCAGGCTTCCAAAGTTGCCGATCTGGATTGCTGCGGGGGAGGCGGGAGGGTTGACCAGGTAATCCGGGTAAATATCTTCAAAATACCGGCCCATCCATCCGGTATTCAGACCCCGGAAACCGGTGGTCGTCAGATCGGTGTTGGCAAAGATATCGGAGCCGGTAAAGTGCGAGAGGCTTTGGTTTTCATAGCCTACACCATGTACCGCCTTGAACTGCCCGTTCCCCCACATAGGCTCCAGTGCATTCATATAGGAGGGTACCCCGTACTCATCAGTGAGTTTCAGCACTTTGCTTTCAGGGATGTAGATGTTGGGCCGTGCATTGGCATATGTATCATACTGATCAATGGGTATGACGGTACTTAATCCGTCATTGCCACCGGATAGCCTGATGAGTATCAGGATAGAATCTGTATCTGCATTGGCGATCGCAGCAGTCAGTGGGGATGGTGCGGATGCGGTAAGCATGTTACTCCCCAGCATCATGGATCCGGAACCCGCGATCCCAAGAGCCTGTAAAAAGGAACGCCTGCTCCATACTTTGTGTTCTTCATCGTGGCCCAAAGGGCTCTTATTTTGTAGTGGGATATGGTTGTTGCACATAACTGTAGGTATTATTTTAGTTGAAATTCGGGTTGCCTTGAAAGGTGCATGAGCAGTAAAAATACCTGCTGTGGAACTTCCGGACTCACGGCAAGCATCCATAATCCCAGTCCGCCAGGGGTATAATCAGAACCGTAATAATTTTCCGGTACATCTTCGATCTTGAAAACCGACATGGCATTATCAAAATCCTGCTGGGTTAACAGTCCTTTGGGCAAAAATTTATTGACAACCGCCGTAACCACCTTTTCCGGATTGCTGGTGTTACTGTCCGCAGACCCAACGGCATCCATGGCCAGTGTCCGGAATTCTTCCGGGTCGTTCTGGTAAAAGCTTTCCAGGAAGATCTCTGTGGTCAGCCAGCGTCCAATGATAAAATTGGTATTGATCCAGGTCCGGTCCCGCTGCCATCCGGCAACGTCAACCGGGTCAAAAAGCGATTGACCCAGTAGGCTGCTCGAACTATTTAAAAAGCGGAGCGCATCATCATTATAGGAGAAAGCGGTTTCCCGGATAAGATTAATATACACATCCATGGGACTTTTGATTATTACGCCGATAGCCTCATCGTCAAAAAAATGCTGACTCTTAAAAAGCTGGGATAAGACGGGGGCGATTTCAAAATTGTTGGCTACAAAGGTGGCAGCCATGCCTGAAATAATCGCCTGTGCATTGCCGGCATCGTCATTCGCATCAGGGTGCACAAAAAACTCGTACAGTTTTGTACAGATATACCCGGCGATTTCAGTGGGCCGTTGTTGAAAAAGGATATCGATTACATCGTCGTAGCCCCAATTACCAGTCTGCCCGAGGATGGTTTTGCTTCCCGAGTCATGGTATGCGGGGTCAAACGATACAGGTTCACATCCCAGTTCTCCGCGTTCCACATAGCCTGAGAGTGCACGGGCGGTCTCTATGATGTCCTGTTCCGTATATCCGTTGCCTTCGCCAAGAGAAAAGAGTTCATATAATTCCCGGGCATAATTTTCGTTGGGGTTATTACCATTGTTATAAACCCCGTCCAGATAGTATAACATGGCACTGGTAAGCCCAATTTCACTCAGGAATGTTTTGAAATTGCCAATGGCATTCCGTTGCAGGCAATCCGTATAATAATACAGGAAAGAATTACACTCGTAAATTTCCAGCTGGGTTACCAGGTGGTTACTCCAGAAAAAACTTAATCGGTCCCGAAGGTTGTTGCTTATCAAATTATTGGTATAGGCCAGCTGCCATTCGTCCCGCTGCGCATTGATGATCTGGCGGGCCTGGTCATCATCTTCAGGATAATTGCTGCCATTCCAGTCTGCCCAGAGGGGGGGAGGGATCGGTGGGATGGATAGTGCTTCATTGATCAGGGAATCCACAAGGGCTGCGGCAGATTGGCCCACGGCCTGATCAATAGTTTGTACAGGAGCGCTAAACCCGAGCCTTCTGTATAAATGTGCCGCCCTGAGTTTGTCCAAGGGAATTGTATACGGAGCCAGGGTGGCCGTATTACAGTTAACAAAATAATCCATAATTTTTTAGGCTTTAAGACGTCCATGTGTCTAGGGGGCAGATTCTTAACGCTTAAAAAAATTAGTTAGTATTGTATTATGGATATTTTCGTTATACTGCGGCCTGTTGGGGCCAGGAATGTACACGTACCCGGTGAATCGGTTGTTCTATAGGATGCTGTATACATATTTCTAAAAAAAACGCAGAAAGATGGGCGATCATAATGACTTAGGGAAGGAAGGGGAGGAATTGGCGGCTGCCTTCCTCATCGAAAGGGGCTATACAATTTGCGAACAGAATTTCCGGTATCTCAAGGCCGAGGTAGACATCATTGCCCGGAAAGGGGATATCCTGGCAATTGTAGAGGTGAAATGCCGGAGCTCCACCTTTATTGAAAATATAGCGGATACCATCACCAAAAAGAAAATTAAATTATTGGTCCTTGCTGCGGACCAGTATGTCATCCGGAGAGCGCTCGAAGTGGAGGTACGTTTTGATATTATTACCATTCTGCGCACGCGTGAAGGAACCACCATCGAACATCTGGAAAATGCCTTCTATCATTTTTAAACTGGGGTCCGCTTACGCCTACCTGAAAAAATAGGATTAATTTGTTTTATTTATAACATTTTGTTAGGTTTGTAATGCAATCAATCCAAATGAAAACAATTTCTTCAGTCGTAGAACAGTACATCAAAAAAAAGCCCTTCTTGCAGAGTGCGCTGGCCCAGGGTATCATAAACCTGACTTCCCTCTCCCGCATTGTCAAGCCCGAGATTGAGGAGGAACTCGGGAAGGATATCCGCAACGGGGCTATTGTAATGGCATTGAAACGGCTGTCTGATGACATGGAATTCAGGGCAACCCACAGGATCATAAAAGTCCTGAAGAATATAGGGGAAATTACGGTGCGATCTTCCCTGACCGATTTTACCTTCCTTGTCTCCGATTCAATCCTGGAAAACCAGACGCTCCTGATGGAGGAGGTCAACAAGAATAAGGAAGTATTCTACACCTCCTCAAGGGGCGTGAATGAATTGAATATCGTAGTCAGCAATAGCCTGGATGCCGTTGTGGAAACCCTCTTCAAAGCGGAAAAATGCACCCAGAAGGCGGGTAACCTGGCTTCTATAACAGTGAAGCTTCCTGCTGAGAATGTGTCGGTCCCCGGGATCTATTATTTTATATTCCAGCGGCTGGCCTGGGAGGGGATCGTCTTGTATGAAGTGATTTCCACTACCAATGAATTTACAATCCTGGTCAATGATGAGCAGGTAGATACCGCATTTAAAACCATCAAGGACCTCAAGACCCTTTAACCTACCTGTTACCTGCAATTTTATGGCCCGGATTTACAACCTGCTGTTTGCCCTTAGCCAGTTCATCAGGCTTTGGTAATCTTCCGGCCGCGAAAGAATATGCTTATCCTTGTCCAATACAAAATAGGTTGGGGTCTTTTCAATAGCATACATGCCGGCATACGCACTCTCCCATTTACCCAGGGCCAGGGCATGTTCGAAGGATGGAAGCCTTAAGGATTCACGCGACCAGTTTTCCGCATCGTCTTCCAATCCAACAGCAAGGACCTGTATTCCGGTTTTACCACCCAATGCGGCCTGTAGTTGAGGTAATTCATGAAGGCAATGCGGGCACTCGCTGCTCCAGAACAAAAGGATATAGGTGTCTGCCCCGGTTAAGTCGCCCAGCTTTCTGGTTCCTTCCCCTGCCTGCCAGCTGATCTCTGGGGCCCGCTGGCCTATCCGCAAGCGGTTAAACGCTTCTATTTTTTCGATAAGTTTTAAATTTCCGGCCCGGAGTGCAGGTTGCTGCAGGTAGTCGGTATACACCCAATCAGAAAGCGCATAGTTGCCCGTTTTTGCCAGCCGGGACCAAAGGGTATCATAGACCTGTATTTTGAATTCATCCCTGGCATCTCCGATTTTAGCAGCGATATCCCGGATATTTTCTGTTATATGCTGCAGGCTGTCAGGGTTGGCTGCAGTAGATCCCGGGCTTACGTCATAAATGTAACTGATCAGCTTGTCCGTTAAATAACCCGACACCTGCAGCAGGGTGTCGTTTACGTTGAGGTGGTCAAAATAATGTTCCTTCCGGTGCTTTAAATAGCTATCAGCCGATTCGGCTTTGGCGGGAATATACGGGTGGTTGGCAGTGATAAAGCGATGGACCAGCAGCCCCTGGGAACGGGCCTCGTAGTCTGCCTGGATTTCCAACAACCGTGCAGCTAAATCCGGGAGTGCCTCTTTTTGGGAGTTGGCAGCATATGCCGCCCTGATGTCTTTCTCAACTGCAGTAATTTCTGTAAAATAGGCATGGAACAGCTTGTTTTCTTCGGACCGGATAAAGGACACCCCGGTACTGCTTTCGAAATTAAATTCCACATCCTCCTTCCCGTTAAAGATCACATCCAAATAATAGGTGTCCTGGGGGATCGCATACACCAGTCTGTACACCCCGGGGGGGGTATCTGCCGGGAGCTGTAGTGTAAACCTGCCCGCTGTAATCCGACTGTCAGTTGTATAGTCCTGCCCCCCGGGTGTCAGGGAGTAGGCAATGAGCCAGGTAAAGTCCCCGGCGGGTGCAAAAGAGCCTGATATAGTATGCTGGGCAGTCGCAGACAATATGGCCAGGTAAAAGAGCGAAGAAAGTATTGTTTTCATGTGTAGTGCAAAGGCCTGTCGAAGGATGGTGTTGCCTTGCGGTAAAGGTAATCTTACCTCTGGCATTAGCAGCAATTGGACAGGTTGCCTAGTGCGTGATTGCATCGAGGGGTCCATAGACTGCATCCCTGAAATTTTTATGAAGTTTTATAGGGTCATAGGGAAATAACTGCACAAAAAGCACGGCAGTAAGGTTGTTCACCGGATCTACCCAAAAAAGGGTGCTGGCAGCCCCGTCCCAGAAAAATTCCCCCACAACACCGTTGTTTTCTTCCGGTGTGGCAGGTGGTTCCAGTCGTACTGCAAAATCGATCCCGAAGCCTACTTTACCCTTACTGGGCAAAAAGGATCGTTCTGTAATACTTTCAGCCAGCTGGTTGGTAGCCATCAATTCCACGGTTTCAGGTTCCAGGACCGTAACCGAATCCAGCGTTCCCCCATGGACCAGCATCCGGGCAAAACGCATATAATCATCAAGGGTGGAAGTCAGGCCAGACCCTCCCCTGGTAAGGGGCCAGTGCTGAAGGTAATCAGATTTGGCCTCATCATCCGGTAATTGGACAAGTACTCCTGCGTCATCTAAGCGGTACATGGCAGCGAACCGCTCCCTGTCCGCTTCCGGGACAAAATAGCGGGTATCGTCCATTTTTAAAGGGTCAAGTACATGCTTCCGTACATATTCCTGGTAGGGTTGCCCCGAGATCCTTTCCACCAGGAAGGCCTGTACATCTACGCTTGGTCCATATTCCCATTGCTCACCCGGATGGAAGTAAAGGGGGGTAGCCCCCATTTTCTGAGCCATTTGGACCAGGGTATTTTCCCTGTTCAGCGCGTCAGCAGCTGCGATATATTTTCCAAGCCCCGGGATCTCCTGGTTCCTTCCAAATCCGGCTGTGTGGCGGGTGATGTCGCGTATGGTTACCGGGCGGTGGGGTTCTTCCAATATGGGTCTCCCCGAAGCATCCTCGCCGGCATATACACTCAGGTTTTCAAACTCCGGGGCGTATTGCGCAACAGGGTCATCCAGGGCAAATGCACCTTTTTCATATAAGGTCATCAGGGCAGTCCCTGTGATCGGTTTGGTCATGGAATAGATCTGCACGATGGTATTGCGGGCCATGGGTATGTTGGCATCGCGGTCTGCAAATCCAAATGCCCTGAAATATACCTCTTTGTCTTTTTCATAAATCAGGGCGGAAATACCGGCCACTTTGCCCAGGTCCACGTAACTCCTGAGAGTGGAATCGATCCTGGATACCGCTGTATCGTTGATAACCCATTCCTGCAGTATCAGATCCCTGGAAATGACGGTTTGTTTTTCTTTACAAGAACCTAAAACAACGGACAGCACAACAAAAATGGCGATAAACGGCTTCGTCATGATACTATATTCAGGTTTGTGGTTAGTTGCGACTTAAGGGCATTGGGGTGCAGATGCCAGGGTCTTCTCTTCAAATATAGCGCTTATCTCACGAAAGTGAAAGTGACAGCCCCCTGCATTGGACCTGGGGCAGGTACTTCAGCGCTCTGTATTCCGGGTGGTTCATGCAACGGTTTCCGGGGTGACGGCAAAGGGCTGAAGGGCTTCCAGGGCCATATCCACGGACCGGATGTTTTCAAATATGAGAAGCAGCCGTAGACCATTCCGGGTGTTTTTTTCTTTGATCTTGCAGCGATCGGGATGGGCCTGAACGAATTGGAGTACCCGTGTAAATACCGGGCTCTGATAGTAATCGGATTGCTGATCTGAAAGAAAGTAGCCGAGGAGTTTCCCTTTTTTCATCACCACTTTTTCCAGCCCCATACTATTCGCTATCCATTTAATCCGGACCGAATTGAGCAGATCTTCCACCTGTACAGGGAGTTCTCCGAACCGGTCGACGAGCTGGGCTTCATATTTCCGAAGCCCAGCTTCCTCCTTTACAGCATTCAGTTCGGTATACTGGTTGAGGCGCTCTGTGATATTGTTGATATAGTCATCCGGGAATAGCAATTCAAAGTCAGCATCTAATTGGGTGTCTTTCACGTAGTGCTTCTCCCTATGGCCATCCACCTCTTCATATAATTCCCTGAACTCATTTTCCTTCAGCTCATCAATTGCCTCTGCCAAAATTTTCTGGTACGCCTCAAATCCAATTTCGTTGATAAACCCGCTTTGCTCGCCTCCCAGCAGATCACCGGCGCCCCTGATTTCCAAGTCTTTCATGGCTATATTAAATCCACTTCCCAATTCGGTGAATTGTTCCAGGGCTTCGATCCTTTTGCGGGCATCCTGGGTCATGCTATCATAAGGAGGGGTTATGAAATAGCAAAAGGCTTTTTTGTTACTCCGGCCAACCCTTCCCCGCATTTGGTGTAAATCACTCAGCCCGAAATTATTGGCATTGTTGATAAAAATAGTATTGGCATTCGCCACATCGAGGCCGCTCTCTACGATAGTCGTGGATACCAATACATCAAATGCCCCGTTCATAAATGCCAGCATCAGGGTTTCGAGCCGCTTGCCTTCCATCTGGCCGTGTCCTATCCCTACCTTGGCGTCCGGCACAAGCCGCTGAATCATCCCGGCCACCTCTTTGATATTTTCAATTCGGTTGTGGATGAAAAACACCTGCCCGCCCCGCTGTATTTCATAACTGATGGCATCCCGAATGACCTCTTCATTCAACCGTATGACCCTGCTTTCAATTGGATACCTGTTGGGGGGCGGGGTGTTGATCACTGAGAGGTCCCTAGCCGCCATCAGGCTGAATTGCAGCGTCCTGGGAATGGGGGTGGCGGTAAGGGTCAATACATCCACATTCTCTTTGATCGCCTTTAATTTATCTTTTACGGATACCCCGAACTTTTGCTCCTCGTCTACGATCAGCAGCCCAAGGTCCCTGAATTTTACATTTTTATTGACCAACTGGTGGGTTCCGATAATAATATCAACCTTTCCGGAAGCCAGGCCTTCCAGGGTTTCTTTTTTCTCTTTCGCCGTACGGAAGCGGTTCAGGTAATCTACGGTGACCGGCATCTCTTTCAGGCGCTCTGTAAAGGTACGGTGGTGCTGGAAGGCCAGGATGGTGGTGGGGACGAGAACGGCCACCTGTTTCCCATTGTCTACTGCCTTAAAGGCGGCCCGGATGGCCACTTCGGTTTTACCGAAGCCAACATCCCCGCATACCAGCCTGTCCATGGGCCTTTCACTTTCCATATCCCTTTTGATGTCTTCGGTAGCCGTGGTCTGGTCCGGCGTGTCTTCATAGATAAAGGAGGCCTCCAGTTCCAGCTGCAGATAACTGTCGGGGGCATATTGCAATCCTTTTTCAAGCCTTCTTTTGGCGTACACCTTGATGAGGTCAAAAGCGATCTGCTTCACCCGGGATTTGGTCTTCTGCTTCAGTTTTTTCCAGGCCGCAGAACCCAGTTTGTAAATTTTAGGAACGGCCCCGTCCTTTCCATTGAATTTCGAAATTTTATGCAGTGAATGGATGCTGACGTATAAAATGTCCCGGTCACCATAGATCAATTTGATGGCCTCCTGCCGCTTCCCTTCCACATCGATATTCTGAAGCCCCCCGAATTTTCCAATCCCATGATCAATATGGGTTACATAATCCCCGATTTCAAGTTTGTTGAGTTCCTTGAGCGAGATAGCCTGTTTTTTGGCATACCCATTCTTTAAATGGAATTTATGGTAGCGTTCAAAGATCTGGTGATCCGTATAACAGGCAATTTGCAATTCGGGGGCACTAAATCCTGCATAGAGTGGGAATACAACTGTCTGGTAATGCACATCCTTTTCTACTTCTTCAAAAATGTCATGAAACCGTTTGGCCTGTTGTTCTGTGGAGCAACATATATAGTTGGTATATCCCCGGGCATGCAAGCCTTTGAGGTTGCTGATCAGCAAGTCGAATTTTTTATTGAATGCTGGCTGGGGATTGATCTCAAAGGTAATCTCAGCGTTGTTTTTGTGAAGGGCCGACGTTCCTAAATGCACCTTCGTAAAGGAAGTCAATTGCTGTTTCAGCATGGCCGAGGTGGTGAAAAGTACTTCCGGTTTTGAGTGTTTCAGGGTTGTTGACAGCGCTTTAAAGGCCTCTTTAGCCTTGTCGAAAAAGGAATCGATCCTCGAAAAGAGCAGCTCTTCGTCCTTGCTGAAAACCAGGGTGGACGGGGCTATATACTGCAGGAAACTTTCGCGGATCTCCTGTTGGGATTTATTCTCAACATTGGGGATAATACTTATTTTCTTAACGGTATCGGTGGATAATTGAGATTCCACATCAAATGTCCTCAGGCTATCCACTTCATCCCCAAAAAATTCTATCCGGTAAGGTTCATTGTGGGAAAAAGAAAAGACATCGACTATCCCTCCCCTTACCGAAAACTCGCCCGGTTCTGTAACAAAATCCACACGGTGGAAATGGTATTCAAAAAGGACTTCATTCAGAAAATCAAGGGAGAGGGTGTCTCCGAGTTTTATTTTCAGCGTATTTTTATCCAGTTCCTTCCGGGTGACTACCATTTCGAAAAGCGCATCGGGATAGGTGACGATCAGCGCCGGTTTTTTCCTGGAATTGATCCGGTTCAATACCTCAGCGCGCAGCAATACATTGGCGTTGTCTGTTTCCTCGACCTGATAGGGCCGCCTGTAACTTCCCGGATAGAACAGCACGTCCTTTTCGCCCACCATCTGTTCCAAATCATTGAGGTGGTATGCCGCTTCTTCCTTGTCATTCAGGACCACCAAAAACGGTGTATTCAGGTCTTTGAATGCTGCGGCAAGCGCGAACGAAAGTGCCGAGCCTGTTAGCCCGCTTATGGTGATATCTTTTTGGGAAGCGGCAATAGCATCCTGCAGTTTCCGGAGTTGTGGAGACTGTGCGAACAGTTGCTGGATTGCAATTTGGGTCAACCGTAAAAATTTGTGCAAATATAAGGTCTGCGTCAGGCCCGCCCAAGGAAAGGCCTAAATTTTTATCACTGTGGCATCCGCGATGGCAAATGCTTCATGGTCCTGTTCCATTTTGATCACATGGGTTCCGGTAAAAGCCCCGAATGCCGGAAGGATCAGTTGCATTTTCCGGAGGTAAAAACACGGCAGCCTAAGGGATTGCCTTCCTTTGCCCCTGAGTCTGACTGCGGGATGGAGGTGGCCGGAGAAATTGTAGAAGCCCGTCCGTTCTTCGGGGTGATGCGTTAAAAGGAATCCATCCAACTCAATTTCAGGAACCACTTTAATGCCCAGTGCCTGAAATTTCAGGGGGGAAATGATGTCATGGTTCCCGGATACCAGGATGATTTCCAGGTTGCAACTTAGAACCCAGGATTCAAAATATGCCCATTCACTGTTGAGGTGGGAATGGAAGAGGTCTCCCAGGAAACAGATCTTTTCCGGGTTAAAAAATTCCATTGTTTCAGCCAACATTTCAAAATTGCGCCGGATGGCAGATGCCGGGACTGCAGCCCCGAATTTGCGGAAATGGGAGACTTTCCCCAGGTGTACATCGCTGATGAGCAGGAGGGACTGCTGTGGCCAGTATAGGGCACCCGAGGGGTGCAGGATAAATTGTTGGTTTTGGAGACTGATCGTCTGGGTCATGTGTCAAAGATAACCAGACAGAAGTGGTTATCAAAATGTGTTTCCCTGCAATCAGCGCGTTAATTTTGCCGTCATCCTCCGGATCCTGTCCGCCAGTTTTTCACTCGATAATTTTTCCCGCAACCGGTCTGTTATAATAGGAAAAGCAAACGGGGTGGGTTCTTTGCAGGCCTTCCAGACGATCTCCTGCCCGGCAATCCTTTCCAGCGCTATGCGCAACCTGCCTTCTTCCAGCTGGTGTTCAAAGGTTTCCCTGAAAGCCTGCCGGAACAGAAGATTTTCAGGTTCGTATTCACGGAAAACGTCGAAAAGTAATTGGGAGCCGCTCTGCAAATGTTTCATTTTGATATTTTTGGCAGGGTACCCTGTAAAGACCATCCCACTGATGACGGCGATATCCCTGAATTTCCTGCGGGCCATCTCCGTGGAATTCAGGCTTTTCTGCAGGTCATCAAACAGGAATTCCACCGTGAACAGGTCATTGTCCAGTACCTGTTGCATGTCTAATTCCTTATCGGATAACAGTTCAAACCCGTAATCATTGAATGCGAGTGAAAAGGTAATGGGTGCCAGGAGGCTTATCCGGTAACTCAGTAAACTGCCCATTGCTTCATGGACAAACCGGCCTTCAAATGGGTAGAAGATATGGTGGTAACCGTCCTGTGTCTTGAATGTCTCAATCAAAAACTGCCCCGGACCCGGCACGATACTTTCCTGTCTTTGCCTGTCGAAAAGGGGGGCAAGGGCTTTTATCTCCACCGAGGGAGCGGGTTTTCCTGGATTGCCATCCGGGGGGGTGGCAGCGGAATAGAGCTCCTGCCTCAGGAGTTCAGACATCTGCGCGGAAAGTGTAAGCCTCCCGCCCATCCAGCTAGGGACCTTTCCTGTTTTTTTTGGGGAATTTCGCACCTGGACCTGCATTTCCTTCAGCCGGATAAATTCAAGGTTCCTTCCGGCAAAAGTAAAAATATCACCCGGACTAAGTTTGGAAATAAAAGACTCCTCAATGGTACCGATATACCCCCCTTTTTGATACCGTACTGTAAGGTTGGCGTCACCCACAATGGTCCCTATCTGGAACCGGTGCCGCATGGCGATACCCTTGTTTGTTACCCTGAACCTGCCATCAGTTCCTACGACAACCTTTTTATATTCATCATACGTCTGCAGGCTTTGGCTGCCTAATACGATAAAATTCAGGAGCCAATGCCATTCATCAAGGGTCATGGCCTGGTAACAGAAGGTACCCTGAACCTCGCGCCAGATGTCATCCGGATAGAATCCGTCTGAGACAGCGAGTGTAGTCAGGTATTGGACCAGGACATCAAAACTGTTAAGGTACGGAATGCGGTCTTCCACAGCCTGTTGTTTTACGGCCTGCTGCAATGCCGAGGCTTCCACCAGTTCAATGGCATGGGTAGGCAGAAAATAGATAACACTTTCCTTGCCTGGCCTGTGCCCGCTACGGCCGGCGCGTTGCAGGAAGCGTGCCACCCCTTTTGGCCCGCCTATTTGTACCACGGTTTCCACAGGGGCAAAATCCACACCCAGGTCCAGGCTTGATGTACATACTACAGCTTTGAGGCTTTCGTTCCGGATGGCCTGTTCTACCCAGATACGGGTTTCCTTATGGATGCTCCCATGGTGCATTGCAATTTCGCCGGCATATTCGGGATGTTTGTCCAAAATTTTCCGGAACCAGATCTCACACTGGCTGCGGGTGTTGGTAAAGAGGAGCGTTGTTTTGCTGTTGTTGATAATGGGAATGACGTCTTCAAGCAGCCGCAAGCCTAAATGGCCCCGCCAGGGAAAGGTTTCCATTTCCGTTGGGATGATGCTTTTGACGGTTATCTTTTTCCTGAGATTGGCTTTGATCAATATGGAATTTTGCAAGGCCTCCGTTTGCGGGCCCAGTAAGACTTCCCGTGCCTCTTCCAGGTTACCGATCGTGGCGGAAATCCCCCAGATCCTCAGTTCCGGCGCAATTGTCTTCAGCCGGGAGAGTGCCAGTTCTACCTGTACCCCCCGTTTGGTCCCCAGCAATTCATGCCACTCATCAACCACGATAGCGGTACATTCCCGGAATATACTGTCATATCCTTTTGTAGCCAGCAAAAGGTGGAGGCTTTCCGGGGTGGTGATAAGGAGATCTGGCATTGCTTTTCGTTGCCGGGCCCTTTCCCTGGTGGAGGTATCACCTGTCCGGATCCCAACCGTAAGCCCCGTGTCCAGGTCCAGGGTAATACGCTCTGCAGATTGCCTGATTTCCTGGGAAAGTGCCCGGAGGGGGGTGATCCAAATGGCTTTGATCCCTTTGGGGTGCCGGATTTTATAATCCGGGTTCTTCCGCATGTAATTCAGCACTATCGGGAACCAGAGGGCATATGTTTTACCACTGCCGGTAGGAGCATTCAGCAGCCCGTGTTTTCCCTGGAGGAATGCGGTCCAGGTTTCTTTCTGGAAGGCAAATGGAGTCCATTTTTGCTGCCTGAACCAGGAAATGGCGACCTCAAATAGCTGCTTACGGGTTGTCCGCTGCCTGGAATGTGGATCAGGGTTTTGCATGATCCTTGTTTAGAATGGCTTTGGCTGTATTTTCCGAATCCGCAGGAGCAGGAATAAGTGCCTTCAGGTCTTCCAGCGTATTGGCTTCTTCGATCTTCTTATCCTGCCGCCAGCGAAGGATGCGTGGAAACCGGGTGGCAATACCACTTTTATGCCTTTTGGAGAAAGCGATCCCTTCAAAGGCAATCTCAAAGACATGGTGGGGTGTAACACTCCTGACAGGTCCGAACCGTTCCAGGGTATTCCTCTTGATCCAGGCATCAACCTGCCGAAATTCCGTATCCGTAAGGCCTGAATAGGCCTTGGCAAAAGTCACCAGTTCCCTGGTTCCGTCTTCTGCGGTATCCCATAGGGCAAAGGTATAATCTGTAAAGAGGTTGCTGCGCCTGCCATGGCCACGCATGGCATAGGTCAGGACCGCGTCTATGGTCAGGGGTGCCACCTTCCACTTCCACCAATCACCCTTTTTGCGTCCCACCAGATACGGTGAGCCTTTACGTTTGAACATCAGGCCTTCGCTCATAACCTCCCGCGAGCGGTCTCTTTCATCAGCCACGGCTTCCCAGGCCGCAAATTCCATGGCGGCTGAAAGTTGCAGCGGTATAAATTCCGGGTCATCCGGGTTGGTGGTAACCGCAATTTTACGGATGAGGGATACCAAAAGTTTTCGCCGGGCCACATAGGGCAACTGCCTTATATCTCTGCCTTCCCATTCCAGTAGGTCATAGGCAATGAGCCGAACCGGGACTTTTTTTAACAAGGTTTTGGAAACAGTTTTACGGCCAATGCGCGACTGCAGGTCGTTAAATGTGCCGATATTCCCCTTGGGGAAGGGTACTATCTCCCCATCGATAACGGTTCCATTAGGGACGATCCCGATAAACTCATGGAATTCGGGATACTTATCCGTGACGAGTTCTTCGCCCCGGCTCCAGACAAAAAGATGGTCATCCCGGACAATAGCCTGGCATCGGATCCCGTCCCATTTGTGTTCAAAGGCCCATGCTGTAATATCGCCCAAGTCCTCCGGACTGTTTTCAAGGGCATAGGCAAGATAAAAGGGATATGGTTTGGAAAGGTAATCGCTTTCCCGGGTTTCCATCACCAATTCCTGAAACCCTATGGTTGCCGGATCCCAGTTACCCATAAGTTTGTGTGCCAGGATATCTTCATCGATTCCGGTGGCCTTTCCCAGGGAGCGGGTCATCAATTTTTGGCTGATCCCAATGCGGAATCCCCCTGTCATCAATTTTGTAAACACAAATCGCTCGTAATAGTTCAGGTCTTTCCAATTTTCAAAAAGGTATCGTTTTTTGTCTTCTTCAGTTTTGGATTTCAGGCTGATCATCTCATCCATGAACTGACTTAAGCTTTTTTCAGTGCTTTTATTGGAAGCGGGTATAACCAGTGCGATAGTTTCTGCAAGGTCTCCCACGATATGGTAGCTTTCTTCGAACAACCATAAGGGGATTTCTGCCAGTTCCGCAGACCAGAGTCTTAAAAGTGTGGTATTGACGGGCCTGGGGGGGCGGCGATGCGATAAGATGGCAATAGCCCATACCTTATCCCGGTCCTCGACTTTTCTAAAGTATTCGGTGAGCGCCTGCACCTTGCTATTGGTTTTATTGGTGCTGTCCAGTTTTTTAATAAGCTCGGAAAAATATTTCATAATAATGCATTTGGCGGCCCGGTATCCTCCTCACAGGCTGCCGGTTTGGGGAAGGTTTCCTGTATCATTCAGTGTCCTGTCATCGAGTTCCCTGTCCTCCCCGGAGGGCGTTAATTCCCCGGATTCCCCTTCGTATTGTGTCTGCTCCGTCCTGGCGTCATATCCCTGTTCCCTTAAAAACCTGGAAAATATTTCGGTATAACCGTGGGTGCAGATGACCTTTTCCGCCCCTGTTTCCCGGATGCTCCCTAAAAGCCCCTGCCAGTCACAATGGTCACTCAGCACAAAGCCTTTGTCAACTGCCCTTCTCCTGCGGGCTCCCCGGAAGGCCATCCATCCGCTGGCGGTGGCAGTTACGTAGGGGACCATTTTCCGGATCCACGGGCTCCCATGGGCACTGGGGGGCGCCAGGACCAGGTGCCCCAACAAGTCTTGTTTCCGGGTATCAGGGGTAATGCGTTGGGTTGGGGGGAAACGGACCAATGGACGCAGGACCTCCGTCATATTTTCCACAGCCCCGTGGGTATAGATGGTACCAATTTCGGGATCGAGGTGTTTCAGCAAGCGCTGTGCTTTTCCCAGTGTATACCCAAACAGCACCGAGGTTTTGCCCTCTGCCTGGTTTTCGGCCCACCAGGAATTGATATCACGGAAAACTTCTTTCTGGGGCGTCCATTTAAAAGCAGGCAGCCCAAAGGTGCATTCCGTAATAAAAGTATGGCAGCGTATTACTTCATAAGGAGTGGCAACCCCATCATCCTCGGTTTTATAGTCACCCGAAAACACCCACACCTCTCCTTTGTAAGCAACCCGTACCTGGGAGGAACCAATAATGTGGCCTGCGGGGTGCAGGCTGAATGTTACACCGTTGATGCTGAAGGTCTCACCCCATTCCTTCCCTGTAACATCGATGGCCCCCAGGCGGTGGGTTATTATGGGTACGTTCCGGTGATGCGTTATATAATGTTTGTTGCCCCATCGACTGTGATCTGAGTGCCCGTGGGAAATTATTGCCCTGTCTACCGGGCGCCATGGGTCCAGGTACACATCTGCTATTTGGCAGTAAATGCCATTTTCCGTAAATTCAAGAAGGGGTTGGGCCATAGTGCTATCAATATACGATTTTCCCTCCTGCCGGTTCGGATAATAGTTTCTCCTTCACAGGCAGGAACAGTCGGGTTCTTACTAGCTGAAACCGTTTGTTGCCACGTATCAGGTGGCATGCGGGAGGGAAAGCCTAAAATAATCAAGGTATTGTAAATCGGAGACCTCTAAAAAATTTATATTTGCCCAAATTAAATTTCAAGAAATATGTCGTTTAGTGATTTGTATGGGAATAGTGAACACCGTCGCAACCTGGCCCATTTTGCGGCCATGGCCACCCTGGCTGCTTCTGATGGTGAAATCCAACCTATCGAACGTAAATTATTGGATAAGTTTGCAGACAAGCTGGATATCACAGCTGCAGAATACAAGGAGGTGATGAAAAAGGAGAACAAATACCCAATTGACCCCCCGCTGAGTTCTGAAAAGCGATTGGAACGCTTATATGACCTTTTCCAGATTATTTTTGTGGATCATGACATTGATGCGGAAGAGATGCAGCTGCTGAAGAAATATGCGATCGGACTTGGTTTTTCTGCTACGACGGCCAATAAGGTAATTCAACGATCGCTGGTCATATTCAGGGGACAGCTTGATTTTGATGATTATTTATACCTCATCCGGCATTGAGGTCCGCGGAATTCTCCTGATATGGGGGATCCAGCTCCAGCTCACGCATATTTAGCCATAAATTCCTCTGCTTTATCCACCATTTTCCGGCTTCCGCAAAAGAATGGGACCCGCTGGTGTAGTTCTGTGGGCTGAAGGTCAAGAATACGCCCGAATCCGTCGCTTGCTTTTCCATTAGCCTGTTCTGCCAGGAATGCCATTGGGTTGCATTCATACAACAACCGTAATTTCCCGTTGGAGTCCTTGCTGCTCTTAGGATAGAGGTAAATACCCCCTTTGATCATATTGCGGTGAAAATCGGAAACGAGGGAACCGATATATCGGGAAGTATAGGGTCTGTCCTCTTCTTCCATCTGGCAGTATTTTATGTAGTCCTTGACACCTTGCGGGAAATGGATATAATTCCCTTCATTTACCGAGTAGATTTGTCCGGTTTCAGGAAACTGCATTTCGGGGTGAGACAGATAGAAGGTTCCTATGGCGGGGTTTAATGTGAAACCGTTCACACCATGGCCGGTAGTGTACACCAACATGGTTGAGGTGCCATAGATAATATAACCGGCCGCAACCTGGTCACTGCCCTTTTGGAGAAAATCGGCCAGGGTCACCGGTGTGCCAACCGGAGTGATCCTCCTGTAAATTGAAAAAATGGTACCAACCGAAACATTTACATCAATGTTTGAAGATCCATCCAGTGGATCAATCAGCACCACATATTTGTTTTGATGCAATTTGTCATTGCTGTTGATACTGATAAAGTCATCCTCTTCCTCCGAGGCAATACCACAGACAATTTCCCTGTTTTGCAGGGCTTTTATGAATTTTTCATTCGCCAGAACATCCAGTTTCTGCTGGTTTTCACCCTGTATATTAGTCTCGCCGGCGGCTCCGAGGATATCGATCAGACCAGCTTTGTTAACTTCATGGTTCACAACCTTTGCTGCAAGCCGGATGGCATTGATAAGTTTGGAAAGTTCACCGGAGGAGTATTGAAATTCGGCCTGGTTCTCAATTATAAACTCACCAAGGGTCTTATTTTTTTTGTCCATTTGGAGGGGGTAGCTAATTTTAGGCACAAATATCGGTTATTTTGTGAATCTACAACGATTTCGCCCAGCCGAAGATATTTAAATTTATAACTTTGTGTTTTATTTGTAACAAATATGAAATACCACATCAGGGCTGCAAGGCGCACGGATATGGATCAGGTTTTAATGCTCATCAGGGAGTTGGCCCTTTTTGAAAAGGAGGGGAATGCGGTGGAAATAGATACGGCCGAACTGATCCGGGACGGATTTGGCAGCGATAAATTATTCCAGTGTTTTGTTGCAGAGCGAGAGCAAAAAATAGTGGGGATGGCCTTGGTCTATCCCCGGTATTCTACCTGGAAAGGCCCTGTGATCCATTTGGAAGACCTGATCGTATCAGAATCCATGCGGGGCAGTGGATTGGGAACGGCGCTGCTGGATGAAGTGGTAAAATACGGACATCGACTTGGCGTTAAACGGATCAGTTGGGAGGTCCTGGACTGGAATGAAACGGCCATCCGGTTTTATGAGAAAAAAGGGGCCCGGGTGATGCGCGACTGGGATGTGGTGCAATTAGACGAAGAGGGAATACAAAATTATATAGCAAACATATGAGAATCTTTAAATTCGGGGGGGCGTCGGTCAAGGATGCAGATGGTGTACGAAATTTGGTTAAGGTACTTCATGCCACAGGTTATGAGGATACCTTCCTGGTGGTTTCGGCCATGGGCAAAACAACCAATGCAATGGAAAAGGTTGTGGATACGTATTTCAATGGCCGGTCGGAAGTGCCGAGCGTGCTGGAGGATATCAAGACATATCATCTGGATATCCTCAATTCCCTGATTCCGGATGAATCGCATCCTGTTTATAAGCAGCTGACATTACTCTTCGATGAAATTCAAGGTTTTCTGGCCTGGAACAAATCCCCTGCCTATAACTTTGTCTATGACCAGGTAGTCGGGTACGGGGAATTGCTATCCACTACGATCGTCAGTGCTTATCTGGAAGCGGTTGGGGTGCCTAACACCTGGCTTGATGTCCGGAATTTGATAAAGACAGACACCAATTACCGGGATGCAGGTGTCCAATGGGAACAAACACAGCTCCAGGTATCGCGACTTGCAAAAAAGGGTACCTTATACATCACACAGGGTTTTTTGGGCAGCGATGACAATAATTTCACCACAACCCTGGGCCGGGAAGGATCAGATTACACTGCAGCCATCCTGGCGTATTGCCTGAGCGCTTCTTCCGTTACTATATGGAAGGATGTCCCCGGTGTTTTGAATGCAGATCCCCGCTATTTCGAAAAACCCCAGTTATTGAACAAAATATCCTACCGCGAGGCTATAGAACTGGCTTTTTACGGAGCTTCCGTAATACACCCTAAAACCCTGCAGCCCTTGCAAAGGAAAGAAATAGCCCTTCACGTTAAGTCCTTTATCAATCCGGGAGATCCGGGTACCACGGTGGGAAAGGGTATTGGGATAGATCCTGAAGTGCCCTGTTTTATTGTGAAAAAGGACCAGGTTCTGATGAAGCTCTCTTCCCTTGATTTTTCCTTTATCGTGGAGGATAGTATCGGGGACCTTTTCAAGTTGCTGCATGACCATAAGATGAAGGTAGACCTGATCCAGAATTCCGCCATCAGTTTTTCGGTTTGCATTGATAACAGGTTCGGCGGTTTGGATGGTCTGTTAGACCGGCTTAAGGGTAAGTTCAAGGTGGATTATCATGAAGGGGTCTCATTGTATACCATCCGGCATTTCAATACGGAAGCGATTAATTCCCTTCAGAATGGCAGAGAAGTTTTACTGGAACAGCGCGGCAGGGAAACAGTGCAATTGGTGGTCAGGTAGTTAGGGTTTCGGGGGAATTGGCTATGTTAAAATGGGGCTCCCCACTATTCAATTTCCTATATTTACCCATGCAATATTTGGAAAGGATATGGGTTTAGTCACGGCCAAAGAAGTAGCCAAAGCGATAAACCTTGACAAATATGGTTTATTGGGAACGTTCATGGGGTGGTCGCTGATGCATATCACTCAATTATCCTCCATCAACAGTTTCTACAAAAAGCACAGGCACCTGCAGGGGCTTGAATTTCTGGATGCCATCCTGGACCACTACGAAATCAATTTTGAAATACCGGAGGAAGATTTTAAAAGATTGCCGAAGGACGGGGCATTTATCACCATCAGCAACCACCCGCTGGGTGGAATTGATGGGGTTTTACTGCTGAAGCTCATGCTGCAGCACCGGTCTGATTTTAAGATCATCGCCAATTTCCTGCTCCATCGGATTGCCCCAATTTCCCCCTATATCATGCCGGTCAATCCTTTTGAGGACCGCAAGGATGTTAAAAGCAGCCTTGCCGGATTTAAATCAGCCCTTGGGCACCTGCAGCAAGGGCATCCATTAGGTATCTTCCCAGCCGGTGAGGTATCCACCTACAGGGACGAACGGCTAATAGTCGACAGACCATGGGAAGAAGCTGCCATCAAGCTGATCCGCAAGGCAAAGGTGCCCGTTGTACCGATATACTTCCATGCCAGGAACAGCAAACTGTTTTATACCTTATCCAAGATCAATGCTATTTTCCGGACGGCCAAGCTGCCTTCCGAGGTAACTACCCAACGAAACAGGTCGATCAAGGTACGGATAGGGCATCCCATTTCGGTCGCTGTTCAAATGGAACAAAACTCGCTGGAGGAATTTACGGAACTGTTGCGCATGAAGACCTATATGCTGGCGCATGGCTATGTAAAGGAGCGGCTTATTGACCAGATCCCTACATCCTTCCCGACATCGCTGAAAATACCTATGCCCCCGCGGAAGATTGCTACAGCAGTACGTACCGAAGTTATTCAGGGGGAAATCGAAAAACTGAGGGAAAAGGACTGCCGCCTCCTGCAAAGCAAGAACTATGAGGTCTTCCTGGCGCAGAAAAAAGATATGCCGTTTATCCTCCAGGAAATTGGCAGGCAAAGGGAGATGACATTCCGGGCCATAGGGGAGGGGACTAATAATTCAATAGACCTTGACAGGTTTGATGAATACTACCACCATTTGTTTTTATGGGATGATGAGGAGAAAGCCATTGTTGGTGCCTACCGTATGGGAATGGGTTCCGAAATATTCGATCTGCATGGTATAGATGGTTTCTACCTGCAGGACCTGTTTCGGTTTGAACCCGAATTACATGGTATGATGCGGCAGTCCATTGAGATGGGCCGTGCCTATATTATCAAGGAATACCAGCAGAAACCTATGCCTCTTTTCCTTTTATGGAAGGGCATAGTACATACAACGCTGCGGTACCCCGAGCATAAATATTTGATTGGGGGGGTAAGCATCAGCAATCAATTTTCCAACTTTTCCAAGTCGCTCATGATCGAGTTTATGAAATCGAATTATTGGGATCCGTATGTTGCGCAGTATGTAAGGCCCAAAAAAGAATTCAAGGTAAAATTAAAGGATGCAGACAAGGAATTCGTATTTGATGAAACGGAAGCGGATCTGAATAAATTTGACAGGCTGATTGAAGAGGTGGAGCCCGGAAGCCTGCGTTTACCCGTCCTGATTAAAAAATACATCAAGCAGAATGCGAAGGTAGTCGCATTCAATGTAGACCCATTGTTCAACAATTCGGTTGACGGGCTTATGTATATAAAGATAGCTGACCTGCCCGAAAGCACCGTAAAGCCGGTAATGGAGGAATTTCAGGCTGAACTGGAACGCAAACTGGCGGAAAGCAATGGTTCTTAAGGCAGCTTATGCAGTATGAAATCTTCGCAAAATGCTTTGATCTCATTTCTTGCATCAGCGAAGGCTTTATGTATTTCCTCCCCGGATCCCCGTACTTTTGAGGGGTCAGAAAAGTTATGGTGGATGCGTTCTGCATTTGGGCCAGGGATAAACGGGCAATTCTCCTGGGCATGGTCGCAGACCGTAATGATATAGTCCCACTGCATCCCCCTGTATTCATCCACAAGGTTTGACGTATGGTGGCTGATATCTATTCCATCTTCCTTCATGGTGGATACAGCCCCGGGATTTAAGCCATGGGCTTCAATTCCTGCACTGTAAATTTTTGCTTTTCCTTCCTGCAGCGCATTGAGGTAGCCATGGGCCATCTGGCTCCTGCATGAATTGCCTGTACATAGTACCAGTATGTTCTTCAACTGTATATATTTTATGAAAAATGTTACGTTATTCCCACGCGTCTGCTTCTTTTTTCAAAAAGCAGGTTGTCTTTCCAGACCCCGTCCAGTTTCCCTACTCTTTCCCTTTTCCCGATCAGCCGGAAGCCTGCCTTTTCATGCAGTCTGATACTGCCGGTATTCTCAGGAAAGATCCCTGATTGCAATGTCCAGAACCCGGCTTCCTCGCTATGGAGTATGAGGGTATTCATCAGTAGCATCCCGATGCCTTTGTTCCAGTTATTGGATCTGATATAGACGCTTACTTCTGCCACTCCCCCATAAACGCACCTGCTGGAAACCGGAGACAATGCTGCCCATCCGAGAACCGACGTCCCTTCCGTCGCTACCAGCCTTCCAATTTTGAGGTGGTTGGCATCCCAGATCGTAAAATCCGGGATGTTTTTTTCAAAGGTGGCATAACCGGTGGCAATCCCTTCGGCATATATATCCGCAACCGCCTCCCAGTCATCGCGTGTCATGTCCCTGATCTCCATGGGCTATCCTTATAATTAGCAACAACCAGACCCGGGGGTACAGCAGGCTGCTGCTTCTTTTTCTTTTATCTTCTTTGCGGGGACACCGCATTTTTCCCTGGCCTTACAATCTGTTTTGTCCATGGTCAGCTTTACCATAAGGGTATTATCCTGTACAGTCAGATCTTTGACCAGCAGATGAGCGGCATGAAAACTTGGATTGCCGTATTCAAATTTCAGTTCGGCCTGGGGGTCCATAGGTTTAACCGAGTGGACTTTCTCCAGGATTCGGAGGGCTTTGCCGGTTTTCATAGGGGCGCCTTTCAGGGCAAGTGCCGGGCTTTCCCAGAGCTGGATAATGGTTTCATTCCACTGATCGGTCTGCCCCCCGCAATCTACCGATTCAATTCGGGTGTTTTTAATTTCAGTGATGTGGTAATCGGGTTTTACCAAATGGCCGGGCTTATATTCAAATTGCAGGTATGTGGCGGGGTTATTTTGTAAAGCGGACAAGAATTCATGTGTTTTCATAGGTATTAATTTAGCAACAATTCTGATTTATTTTACCGAAGAAATCCTGAAAGGTTTCCTGGAGTTCCTCCCATTTTTCTGTATTGATACAATAGCAAAGGTTTTTACCGTGGAAGGTACCTTTGAGCAACCCTATTTTTTTTATTTCGTTCAGGTGTTGCGAAATAGTGGGTTGTGATAATCCGATGACATCTACCAGGTCATTGCAGATACAATTTTCCTGTTTGCTGATATATTGTAATATGGCAACCCTTGCGGGGTGCGCCAAAACTTTGGCGGCGGCAGCGATTGTATTATGAGCATTCGTAAAAATATGTGTTTTGGTAGCTCCCATGGTACATTAAAAGTGATATTGCAATATTACGATAAAGCTTCGAAATAAAAAAATCCGACTAGTATAATCCGCGCGGAAATATTTAGTGGGCTCCGGAGAGCAAAGCAGGGGTCGGAGCCTCCGGGAAATTGGCAGGGATGGAATTCCGGACGTTCCCTATGCCTAAGTCATTCAGTTATTGCAATATTACGATAACGGTGGGAATAAAAAAGTCAGGTTGGGGAGAACCTGACTTCCATTATATCAGAACCATGGCTTTCTACCAACCTGGTAGGTAGCGTAAAACTCTTCATCGGATTTCGTAAGGTAAATAATGCCCTCTATCAACCCGATAACCGCAGGGATCCAGACCAGGAAAGCACCAATGATAAAACACGCCAGCACATAGGATATGAGTGTAAAACCGAGGAGTATAAAACCCTCCTTATTATAACCCAACAAAAATTTATGTACCCCCAGGGAGCCCAGGATGATAGCCAGGATACCTGCCAGGATCTTTTTGTTTTCCCCGCCTGCACCTTTCAGGCCCTCCGAAAATTCATTTGCTGTCTTTTTGGCTTCACTGGCAAATTCGTCCGCCGCTTCCTTAGTATCCTTTTTAAACTCCTTGGCAGATTCCCTGCCACTGTCAAAGGCATCTTCCGCCTTATCCCCTAAATCTTTGTTATCGTCTGACATGGTTATTGTTTTTGTTGGTTTATAACTATGTTAAATGTAATAATTATTTCTTAATCAAAGAAATGCCTTATCCACTGGTTCCCAGAGCTCTAATTTGTTTCCTTCGGGGTCCATAATATAACCGAATTTACCGTATTCGAATTCCTGAATATCGCCGATGACCTCAACGCCTTCTTCTTTCAAAACTGCCAATAAAGACACCAGGTCCGCTACCCGGTAGTTCATCATAAATTGTTTTTTACTCGGCTCAAAATAAGACGTATCTTCCTTAAACGGACCCCATTGGGTTATACAATCATTCCCTTCCTTATCCTTCCACCAAAAAGTGCATCCATACTGATCTGTTGGTAGGCCCAGATGCTGTTTATACCATTTTTTAATAGCATCGGGGTCCTTCGATTTAAAGAAAAATCCGCCTAATCCTGTAACCCTGTCCTTCATACTAATTGTTGTTTAATTTATTCCACTCCCTTTCAATTTTTTAGTGCATCCGGTCTTATGTGTGCGGTACAATCAGGATTAAATAATATATCCGTTGTAATGCCGCTATCCCGGCAATTCAAATTCCTGTACCCCTGCTTCCCCACAAATCGCTTTACTTTTTGCCGGTACCCTGCCGGTTGGTATTCACTTCATATAGTTCGATCCATTCTTCAACAGACATTTTAGAACATAGCTCCCCAATAAGTTCATAGGGTATATGGGCTGTATTTTTAAACCTGATGCAACTCTTGCCCATATCCAACCGTGTATTTACATGCCGGGGATAGGCTTCCTTAAACCAGGAAAGCAAGGTAGGGCTGGCATAAAGCCCGGAATGATACATTGCGATATACTTCTTTTGAGATGCCAGGTTTATAAATGGCAAGGGCAGATCCGGGTTGACATGGTACCCTGCCGGATAGCGTTCGAACGGCACAACATAGCCGATCATCCCATAACTCATGGTCTCCTTAAACCCTGCCGGAAGGTTTTTTTTGATGACCGCCCGAAGTTTCATTACCGCCTGCTTTCTGTCGCCCGAAAGACCGGCTACATACTCGTCAGGTGATCTTGCGTCTGAAGTCATATCCTATTATTTGTGTTGGTAGATCAAAGCAGAAATCAGCGATATGATCAACCCTATAATCATAACCGTGAGGAACATAATCACGGCCATAAAAACACGCCCATAATCAGGGACCTCTCCTTTATACCCATCAGCGATCAGCCGCTCGGAGTACTCTGTGAAAAAATCAGGGTTTATAAAGGTTGTATATATGAGATCCGCTATAGCAATTCCTGCTGCGACAAAGACAGCGATCAGCAGTCCCAGCAGCACAGCTCTTTGAAAGCTTAGTTTGCCACCGTTCAGAGCATCCCGATAATGTTTTACACCCAAGAAAACAAAAGACAGGGAGGCAACCATGGTTATATAACCCACTACTTCCTGGGACTCCATATCCATTCCTTTGCCGAAATAGAGTCCGGCTGAAAATAAGATCATGGCAACGAAAAGCCCATATAATCCATATCGGATGACGGTGTTCCTCATTTTGATCTTTTTTTGAACCAGCTTTTCAAAAAATAGGGTGGGGGAAGGGGTCTTTGCTCTTACTAAAGTACCAAAAAGATCCTACTTTAGCACCATATGCACGTATCAGATGATCCGCAGTTCCCTTGCATTATGCAGAGCTTTAGTCCGCCACCTGGCCTGCAATTATTCAAGGACATTGGACTTGTGGGTTTTTACGGTGCTTTCCGAAACGAACAATTTTTCAACATTATTCCTTGTTTTACAAGCCGCGGGATACTCGAGGCAGTACTTTGCTTACTCCGGGTTCTCCAATTTTTTTTGCCGGTCAATGCCTCCCGATACCACTATTTTTCTTTGCAGGATCATAGTATTGCAGTAGCTGCCGGCAAAGAAGATTACCTGCAGCAATGACCAGTTCACAGGGGATTTCTGATCGGGTAAAGGAACCGGTGCTTACCCTGAAAAAGTCAGTTACAGCAAGGATCAGGAGTCTGATTGTAAGAACTGTTTTTTTATAAACCGAAATTTCCGGGACTTAACAAAATCTTGCTATGATTTTATCAGCAATGGTCTGAGCCAGTTTTTGTTTGCTTTCTACGGTCCATCCTGCCACATGGGGGGATAGCAATACATTTTCGCTATCGACCAGGTATCGGAAAGCTTCGGGTAACTTTTTATCTGAAAACATATCCTCAAAGGTTGATTTTTCATACTCCAGGACATCCAGTCCGGCGCCAAGGATCTTACCGGAGTCCAAAGCCGCTATGAGGTCTTCAGTCGCAACACAATTGCCACGGGCCGTATTCAAAAACCAAAACGGATTCCTGAAGGCATTGATGAATGCCGTATTTACGATCTTAAATGTTTCGGGAGTCTGGGGAAGGTGAAGACTCAATACCTCCGCTTTCTGGCGCAGTTCCATGATACCTACCTGCCGGGCATTGGCATCTCCCACGCCCCCCACGATGTCATAGCAGATAACCTCCACATCAAAACCCGTAAGCTTTCTGGCAAAGGCCTTTCCCATATTTCCATACCCATAGATCCCGATCGTTTTCCCGTCCAGTTCATGTCCGCGGTTCCCTTCCCTGTCCCAGGTACCGGCGCGAACTTCACGGTCTGCCTTATTGAGATTATTCATCAGTGATAATAACATACCAAGGGAATGTTCGCCAACCGCATTGCGGTTGCCTTCCGGGGCGGCCACGACAAATATCCCTTTGTCCGCTGCTTCGACAAGATCTATATTTTCCAATCCGGCACCCACCCTTCCAATAAATTTCAGGTTGCTCGCCTTCTGTAAAAAACTCCTGTCCAGGGAAAAACGACTGCGGATTATTATGCCATCGAATTCGTGAATTTTTTTTGCAACCTCGTCTTTTGAGGAAGTATAATCCTCTTGATTGTGAAACCCGGCTGCTGCCAGTTGTTCCATCAGCAAAGGGTGGTTGGTATCTACATGGAGAACCTTCATCAATACTTAAATTTTAGGATAATCGGTTTGGGTTAATCTGTCCTGAACCTCCCCGGTATGGGCCGTTGTTTGTTTTTCAAAAAGCAAAAGGTGCACTTCTTCCCCGTCCCGGGTTGCCGGGCAATGTTCAACCCCCTTGGGAACCACTATGATCTCACCTTCTTTCACCACTTCGGTCCGGTCCCGGAACTGCATATATAAGGTACCTTTTAAAACCTGGAAAAGCTCGTCTTCACCCTCGTGGGCATGCCAAATGAATTCACCCTTTATTTTGGCCAGGATCACCTGCATATCATCAACAGCGGCAATCTGGTGGGGATGCCATATTTTGTCAAAGGTTTCCAATTTGGATGTAAGATTGATGGCTTTCATTCCACTGCGTTTGTTTTAAATTGTTTTAGGGGGAAAGGAAGGGCAATAAAAATACTAAAAAAAGCAGTACGGCAGGGACTCATACGCTATGATTAGGCGGTAAAATGGCTGACCGGGTACATGTGCCCACTAGCTGGGAAGCATGCACTTCCGGCGATTGAGTGTTCAAAGACCAAGGATCATTTTGGCGATGGAAAAATAAATAAGGATACCAAATATATCATTGCTGGTAGTGATGAATGGGCCTGTGGCAATGGCAGGGTCAATTCCCCGCTTATGAAGGAATATGGGGATAAAAGTCCCTATGATCCCAGCTACAATGATCACGGAGACCAGGGAGAGCGAAATGGCCATGGACACAAAGATATCCCCATTCCACCACCAGGTGAAAAACAACAATATTGATGCCAGTATTATCCCATTGAGGGCAGCAAGAAGGGTTTCCTTAAATAGCCGTTTGCCTATACTGCCTTTTATGTCATCGTTTGCAAGTCCCTGCACTACAATAGCGCTGGATTGTACTCCCACATTGCCTGCCATAGCGGCGATCAAAGGGGTAAAGAAGAACAAAATGGCATGCCTGCTTATCAAATCTTCAAACCCACCCATAATGGCAGCGGCTCCTACGCCGCCAATCATCCCGAGGAACAACCAGGGAAGGCGAGCCCTGGTCAGGTGGAAAATACTGTCATCAGCCTCCACATCCTGGGAAATACCTGCTGCCATCTGGTAATCTTTTTCAGCTTCCTCCTTGATCACATCTACAATGTCATCAATGGTAATCCGCCCAACAAGCCTACCTATTTCATCCACAACAGGAATAGCCTCCAGATCGTACTTAGACATGATCTTGGCAACCTCCTCAGGCTTTTCATTGACATTGACGGCATCTACCTTCGGGATATAAATATCCCTTATGGGGGCGGTGGTGGAAGTGGTTAGGAGGTCCTTGAGCGAAAGCCTGCCTTTTAATTTTTCTTCGTCATCCACCACATAGATCGAATGAACCCTGGTAACACTTTCCGCCTGTGCCCGCATTTCCTTAACGCAGGTGAGCACGGTCCAGTTTTCATTTACTTTCACAAGTTCCTTTGCCATGAGACCGCCGGCAGAATTTTCATCATAACGCAGCAGGTCTACAATATCCTTAGCATGCTCCCTGTCTGCTATTTCAGAAATGACTTCCTGGACAATTTCCCGGGGAAGTTCTGCAACGATGTCTGCGGCATCATCCGTATCCAGTTCTTCTAGTTCCCCCGCTATCTCCTTGGATGAGAGGTTATTGAATATTGCCTCCCGGATATCATCATCCAACTCCGTTAGGATATCAGACGTTTTATCACTGTTGAGCAACTTTATAAGATAGGTTGCTTCCTCTGCGTTTAGTTCATTGATGATCTCTGCTACATCGGCATAATGGATCTCATTCAGCAGGGCATTCAGTTCCGTGTTCTGCTGGTTAAGAATGAGCTGTTCTATTTCAGCTACAAGTTCATCTGTGAGTTTAAAGGGTGTCATTCCTGTTATTTTTGAACTGCCGATTCGTTATGAACCCCCGCAAAGCTAAATAAAAGTTAGGAGTTGTTCCGTGAGAAGCCTATCTAAAGTTTTATAGGAAGCCTTCCCGGAGGCACCAGGCTTTTCTTGCACTCCCATATCCCAAAACCTCAAAGCCGGCGGTCTGTCATTACCATCCTGGTAAGACCTATAAATTGGGATACATCGAGTTGTTCCGGTCGCAAATCAAAAATGGGATCTTCCCTGAGTTCCGCGGAAAGGTCCAACCCCTTCAGGCTGTTCCTTAAGGTTTTCCTACGTTGATTAAATGCTGTTTTCACAACCATGAAGAATAATTTCTCATCGCATCCCAGTTCCTGATCCACTTTGCGCACCAGGCTCAAAACCCCTGATTCCACCTTGGGCGGGGGGTCAAAAACCCCGGGGTCTACCGAGAACAAATAGCTGGCATCGTAATAAGCCTGGACAAGTACGGAGAGGATCCCGTAAATTTTACTCCCCGCCGAACTGCAGATCCGCTGGGCCACCTCTTTCTGGAACATGCCTGAGAACTCAGGAACCTGATCTTTGTAATCCAGCAGTTTAAATACGATCTGGGTTGAAATATTATAGGGAAAATTGCCAGTAATGGCAAAGGGTTGGTCACCGTAAAGCGTGTGGAGGTCAAAGCCCAGGAAATCTGCCTCCACTACGCGGAACGATCCGGTTCGCCGGAATGCCTCAGGATGATCCAGGGGGAAGCTATGGTTGAGATAAACCACAGATTCTGCATCGAATTCCATGGCGATTAGGTCTATATCCCGCCCTAAGAGGTATTTTGTCAAAACCCCGGTTCCCGGTCCTATCTCAAGAACCTGGCGATATCCTTTAAGCGACAGGGTGCCGGCTATCTTTTGTGCAATATTTTCATCCTTCAGAAAATGTTGCCCCAGGTATTTTTTGGCCTTAACCGGACTTGTACCACCCGGTTTGCCTTTATGCCAATTGCGGGGTTGCGAATGTTTATTTTTTCCTTTTGCCATCTGTCATCAGGGTTGAAACAAATTCGGGTTTTGCACATATACCCAGGCTTCAATTCCCGAGTTGAGCAAAACCCTGATCCTTTTGTATCCTACCCCTTCGTAGGTATCTGCCAGGACCAGCTCCGGTGCACTTATCAGATAAACTTCCCCTTTTACACTCTCTTTTGGGTCTTGGGATGGTACAATCACAGGATACAAACCTGCGATTTTTTCAGGGGCTGAGGTATATCCGGGCAGCCGTGCTTCAGACCCCTGCCATTTCCTGGAAAAAATCTGCAGCTGTACGGCCGGGTCCTGCAATGTCCCGTAGCAAAAAAGATAGTGGGTTGCACTGGCAGGGCCCGTTTCCTGAAGATCTATTACTTCCAGTTCGGTTCTGAACACTACAAATTTATCCTTGAATTTTTTCAGGGTCGCCTTCCTCAGGCGGGGGGCATCCAATTCATAATAAGCTTGCAGGGTTTCCCGGTTGGGCGTACTATATTGTATTGCGTAGGTTATTCCCCCCATTTCTTCTGTCAGCAGTACCTTGCATAATTTAGCCCGGGAGAATTTCCCGGTGGCCAGCATATCCGGGATATGGGTACCGCGCATCCAATCCAACCATTGGTCGTGTACGGATTCATCAACATTTATCGTTACATTATAGATGTACATGGAAGCTACCGGATTAGTCCCTGGAGGGCTTTTGAATTAATTCAATTGATAGCATCTCCCCTCAGGATCCTGAAATTTTTACGGGCCTGTGGAAAATAGTAACTATCCTGGTAATTATAAATGATTTTTTCATAGTGTTCCATAGCCTTTTGCGGGTCATTAATGATATTCCGGTATAATTCAGCCAGCGCAAAATTAGCATCATCTGCCAGGATACCATTTCCGTAGAATTCCACGATTTTCTGGTAATTGAATTTAGCAGCCTCAAAGTCTTTTAATGTCTCCAGAAGGGATCCCTGTTTTAACAATGCTTCATCTTCGATCTTCTCACCTTTGTGGTGCTGCAGGATATCCTCCAGGGCATCGATGGCTTCCCGGGTTTTGTGCTGATAGGCCAGCAGGTCTGCCCGGGCATATTTTTTAAGGGCCGTCTGGGTGGAGTCTTCAAGCGAATTATCCGAGATCAAAAGACTCAGCTGCATCGCGTCATTTGCGATCAGTTGGGAGGTAGATCCCCGCAATACTTTCAATTGGGTAAGCGACCAGTCAAAATCACCTTTGTAGAAACTTGTCTGGGCAACTTTGTACCGGGCTTCCTGTCCCAAAACGTCATTTTTAAGATTCTTTTGCACCTGTGAAAAGTGGATAAGGGCTTCATTGAATTTCTGGTCAAAGACCAGGATGTCACCAAGGGCCAATTTGATATACGCATTTCCATATTTGTTCAATGGCAATTCCAGGCTTTGTTTAAGGATGGCAATAGCTTTTTCAGGGTCATCTTTCCTGAAGGTAAGGAAATTAGCATAGGCAACCTGTAACTGAACAGTCTGTGGCTGGTAGCCGTGAATTTCCATCAATTCCTCAAATTGTTTCTGTACTGCATCCAGCGATTTGGTATCGGGTTCCAGCAGGGTGATGTCTATAAGGTTTAGCTGTGCATTGAGTTGGGTTACCGGGTTGCTGGCATTATTGATGATATACTCAAAAATGGTCTGTGCATCCGCTGATGCCTTCTCCTGAAGTGCCATTTTTCCAAGGCTTTCAAGGCGCTGCAAGGTGCTTCCTTCCGCCCTTTTATAAATTGCCTTTTCCTGATTGAAGGCACTCCCGAATTGTTTTTGCTGGACAAAAAGCCAGCTTAGCATTTCATTCCATACCAGGTCCGGGGTGCGCTGTGCCTTTTGTAACAATACTTTTTTTAATTTGATATTGTTTTCGTTGAGGGGATCGGAAGTTATAAAGGTGTCGATGTTGCTTAAAATATTGGTCAGGGAAGATTTGCCATTCCCAATAAGTTCCAGGTAGGACTCATACATTTTTTCAATATCTCCCTGTTCCCCGTATATCCGCGCCATCTGAAAATTATAATCCAACTGCGGGTTGAGTTCCATCGCCCTGGAGTAGGCTTTGAGGGCTTGATCCAGTAAGGCATATTTCTGAAAACTGAATCCAATGCCGTATCCGAAATTGGGGTTTTCTTCGATGGCAGACAGCGCGATGGCATAGTTTTTATCAGCCAGTTCAGGTTTGTCCTGCAACCGGTAATTATAGCCCAATTCAATGAAGATAGTGGGGAAGGGATTGCCCGAGTTTATTTTATCGAGCATAAATTCTTCGGCTTCCGTATATTTTTCCAGTTGCTGATAGCAGGCTATCAGCCCTTCAGTGTGGTCGGTACGGCGTGGGTTTAGGGCAACCAGTTTCTCGTAATAGATGAGCGCTTTCTCATATTCCCCATCATTAAAGTATTGCTTGGCAAGGAAGTCATCCTGGGAAAATAGCACTGTTCCCAGCATCAGAAACCCTAAAAGTAGCACCAACCTCATTACACAAATATAAGATAGTTGCTATTAAAACCTGTTAAGAAGGATACAAGGTTTTATGGTGCTATATCACGCGGGGAAGTTTCAGATTCTTGGCCTGACAAGGTTCCTGACCCCTTCGGTGTCATAAATGATGGTCAGCTTTTCAATTTTTTGGTCGGAATCGAATTCCAGGATATCCACCACGCTGAATTGTGCGGAACTGCCATTGGAAAGTGTCCAGTGATAATCAAAAAGCAATGCTATCCTGTTTTTTTCCCTTTCTGTGAAAATCCCGTCCTGCTTTATATCAGAAGCGTGCGTATCCTCCAGTAATATACGGAAGAATTCCCCTGCTCCCCGGATACCGTAAAGGGGAGATTCCACAATGGCATTATCAGCGAAAAGGGACAGGATCCCCTGCAGGTCTCCCTTTTTAAGGTAGCTCAGGTATCTTTGTGCAATTCCTTCCTGATCCATGGGGATTAATCAATATATTCAAATCCGGTGTAAGGCAGCAGTACCTCAGGTATACGGATCCCTTGTTTTGTCTGGCAGTTCTCCAGTATCCCTGCCAGGACGCGGGGCAGCGCAAGGGAACTGCCATTGAGGGTGTGTGGCAGCACGGTCTTGTTATCCTCATCTTTGAACCGGAGTTTTAACCGGTTGCTCTGGAAGGTTTCAAAATTGGATACGGAACTGATTTCAAGCCACCGGTCCTGAGCGGTTGAGAAAACTTCAAAATCATAGGTTAAGGCAGCTGTGAATCCCAGATCACCGCCGCAGAGCCGGAGGATGCGAAACGGCAGTTGTAATTCGCGGAGTATGGATTTAACATGTTCAACCATCCCGTCCAAAGCGGTATAGGAATTCTCCGGGTGTTCCACCCGTACGATCTCAACCTTATCAAACTGGTGCAGCCGGTTCAACCCCCGGACATGTGCCCCATAACTTCCCGCTTCCCGCCTGAAACAGGGGGTATATGCTGTATAGCGCACCGGTAGATCTTTTAGGTCCAGTATGTTACCCCTCAACAGGTTCGTCACGGGAACTTCAGCGGTTGGGATGAGGTAAAGGTTGTCGGCGCCCACATGGTACATTTGCCCTTCCTTGTCAGGCAGTTGCCCGGTACCATACCCCGAGGTTTCATTAACCAGGTAGGGAACCTGCATCTCCAGATAGCCAGCTGCCGTGTTTTTATCCAGGAAATACGCGATCAGGGCACGTTGCAGGCGCGCGCCTTTTCCTTTGTATACCGGGAAGCCTGCTCCGGTAACCTTAACCCCCAATTCAAAATCAATAATATTATATTTTGAAGCCAGTTCCCAGTGTGGCAGTGCTCCTGTTCCCAGTTCGGGAATGTGTCCCTCCCTGAAAACCTCCTCATTGTCCGTTTCCTTCGTACCACGGGGAACCAGTTCATGTGGCGTATTGGGTATAAGGTACAGGGCGTCCTCCAGTTGCGCGCTAAGGGTGCTGAGGTTTTCTGCGAGGATTTTAGAATCTTCCTTTAACCGGGAGGTTTGCTCCTTTTTGGCATTGGCCTCCTGTGCCTTTCCTGTTTTATACAGCATCCCTATTTCCCGGGACAACTGGTTGCTTTCTGCCAGCATGGAGTCCAGCCTCGTTTGGGTGGCACGCCGCTTTTCATCCAGTTGCAGTACCTGCTCCACCAAAGGGGTGGCGTCTATGTTCCTTTTCTTCAGGGCCGCTATAATTTGGGTCTTAGCATCCCGTATGGCCTGTAATTGCAACATTTAATGTGATTTATGTCGTGCAAATTTAAGCTAATCCTGTGATTTAAGGCAACAATTTTCTATGGGATATCGTCCGGGAACCCAGCCCGATATAGTGTTACCAATCCAGCAGGGCATTGTACATAAACAAGTCCGGAACATTTTACCTGGATGGGAGTATCCATTCCTGGTGCCGGAAGTGGTCCCAGGGCACCTTCGCCAGGTCTGTCCGGGGATCTATGAACGGCTTTCTTGGTTTGCCGTTTACACTGACCTCGGATTTTACATATACGGCTATGTCCTCCCCTTTTTTGGCGTATTCTTTTTTCAGATGCTGTGCGAACTGCCATATAAAGTCCGGATAGGCTTCCACCTTCCGGATCTGCTTCAGGGTGAGGTAGTCTTCCAGTTTTACGACCTCCCCGGAGCCATCGGCTTTATTGACTACCGTGAACTGGATGGTCCCGGCCCTTCCCCGGAGCATCATGCGCCAGCTCAACCGATGCCCTTCTTCGGTCCACAAAACATCGTCCTTTATCAGGTAGTGC
Source organism: uncultured Flavobacteriaceae bacterium (assembly GCA_963756115.1). Taxonomy (GTDB): domain Bacteria; phylum Bacteroidota; class Bacteroidia; order Flavobacteriales; family Flavobacteriaceae; genus JTS-RE37. The sequence goes on along the minus strand of CAVWMN010000003.1, from coordinate 318,196 downwards.
CGGAGGGGCAGGCATAATTGTATTATAAAATAGATGCTGCCAAGAAGGAGCAGCCATTTTTTATAAGGGGGCACTTCAACCGCCCCTTGTTGCCATGGGATTTTATTCCTGAAGAACAGGGACCGTATCGTTTCGGGTTCAAAGAAGAAAACGGTAAAGGCAAGGGCCAGGTAGGGAAATATCCCGATCTGGAAAACAAACGAATTGAAAAGATGGAAGATGATGGAAACCAGGAAGGCCCCTAACCTGGTTCGACGCCATAACAGTGCAGGTACGATCAACAAATCGAACAGGATGCCGGAAATCCCGATAATTTTGTGGACAACAGGCAGTTGCAGCGTCTCCCCGATAAAATAATAACCTGATTTACTGAGCATCAATAACCTTATAAAAGTAAAATCGAGCCAGTCTCCATATAACTTGGCCACAGAAGCAAAAGTGTAAACTATAATTAGTTGCAGGACCACAATCCATTTGATGTAGCTGTACATACTGTCGCTTTGAATGGAAGGGTTCAGTTTGCTGTCCAGGGAATAGCTCCTGTGGGCAGGGAAGAGGCACATCATGAACGAAACAAGGACCAGGAGGTAGTAGTGGTTGTTATAGGAAGCTTTCTGCATCAGGTAGACTCCTGTCCACAGTACTGTGAAACCCATCATACTCCATCGGTATTTATACCCCAGGGCAATGCAGATCCCCAGGGTGCCCATCACCATAAAATAAATATACATCCCGCTTCCGGGCAGCGGCTGTATCCATTCAAACCCGATGAAGGAAAAGGTAAATTTTGGTTCCACCAGGGTCCGGTACACCCACCCTGTCAGTATAGCTCCAAAGGATTCAATGGCTATCAGGATTCCAAAAAATACGCGGAAAATTATCAACGGACTGTTATCGATCTTCCTGAAGAGCAAACGATCCAGCATCTAGCGGTTGATTATGGAGAGGGAGGTTTGCTTGTCTTTTAACAACTGTTCCTTCAAAGCGTCCACGGAGCTGAATTTGTGCTCATCCCGGATACGCTCCAATATTTCAATCTGTATCTTCTGGCCATACAGGTCCCCTTCAAAATCGAGAAAATGAATTTCAACACTTTTTTGGGTGCCGTCCACTGTAGGATTGTAACCGATGTTCATCATACCAAAACATTTCTTTTTGTTTAGAAAACAACGGATCACATAGACCCCGTTTTTGGGGATAAGTTTATAGTGCTCTGCTATATGCAGGTTAGCTGTTGGGAAGCTGATCTGCCGGCCCAGCCCTTTTCCCTTTATCACCGTCCCGGTAAGCAGGTAGGCATACCCAAGGTATTTGTTGGCGGTCCGAACATCTCCATTCAGCAGTGCATTGCGGATCTTTGTGGAACTAATGGACACTTTGTTTATTTCCTGGGCCGGTATTTCCTCCACCTCAAATTCAAGGGCATTACCAAAGGCGATAAGGTCGTGAATATCGGCATTCCGGTTCCTCCCGAAGCGGTGGTCATAGCCAATGATAATTTTTTTGGTCCGCAACTGGTTTACAAGAATATCCCGTACAAATTGAGTAGCGGATAAACGCGAGAATTGTTTGGTAAAGGGATGAATGATCAGGCAGTCGAGCCCAATTTTTTCCATGATGGCCGCTTTCTCTTCAATGGTATTGAGGAGTTTTATATCCGCGTCCTTTTGAAGGACCATGCGGGGGTGGGGAAAAAATGTAAGTACCGTGGATTGCAGTTGCCTCGCCTTCGCAGTACTTATGAGATGTTGGAGAATTTTTTTGTGGCCCAGATGCACACCGTCAAAAGTACCTATCGTAATGGCAGTGAAATGCTTTTTATCGTATTTCGTAATGCTTTGGACTGTTACCACTGAATAAAATAATAAAAAGACTTACTTTTAAAGTTCCAAATTCCCCACAATGTGGACAAAATTACGGCTAGTTTTAACAATTACCATACTATTTCTTTCGTATTCGGGATTTGCCCAAACCGGTTACTGGAAGCATGAAGTGACTTCAAAGGCCCCCCTTGCCCCGTCCTTAAAAGGATTAGACAGCCGGGAAATTCAGTTCTTCCGCCTGGAGGAACAGGCTATTTTTAATGTTCTGGCAACGGTGTCCTCTTCCAAAGGAATACGAAATATCGTTTATTTCCCGGACCAAAAGGGTAAATTGGTGCCTTTTTCTGTGGCAGAAACCCCGGTCTTTTCACCCGGATTATCAGCCAAATATCCTTCCATAAAGTCGTATTCCGGGGTTAGTATGGATAAGCGGGGAGATCGGATCCGGTTCAGCGTTTCTCCGAAAGGGATTCAAAGCATGATCGTGCATTCGGACAGCCAAAAGGCCACCTTCATGCAGCAATCTTCGGAAGGGGGCAATCAGTATGTTCTATATAACCGGGAACTGCAATTAGATACGGATACGGAATTCATTTGTTATACCGAGGCTGGGATTCAACAAAGTAAAACCCCGGGAACTGCGAAACTTGCCGATGATCAAACGCTGCGGACCTTCCGGATTGCCATATCGGCATCTGGGGAGTACACCCAGTTTCATGGCGGCACGGTAGCGGACGCACTGGCGGCGATCAATGCAACCCTGACCCGGGTAAATGAAGTATTTGAAAGGGATCTGGCCGTAACCCTGGAACTGGTGCCCGATACCGATGCGGTTATCTTTACCAATCCTGCAGCTGACCCATATTCCGGGAATTTAAATACCCAGGTACAAAATACACTAACTACTGCGATCGGGGAAGCAAATTATGATGTGGGTCATCTGTTCCATGAAGACAATGATGGGGGAAATGCCGGGTTTATTGGATCTGTATGCCAGGATAACCAAAAGGGGAGTGCCTATTCCGCTGCATTGAATCCTGTCGGGGACGTTTTTGACCTTGATTTTGTTGCCCATGAACTGGGCCACCAATTCGGCGCCAACCATACCTGGTCCTTTGAATCCGAAGGTACTGATGTGCAGTTTGAGCCTGCCAGCGGAACCACCATAATGGGATACGCCGGTATTGTGGATGGCAACAATGTAGCTCCCAACGGAGACGATTATTTCCATTATATCAGCATTCAGCAGATTTCGGATTATCTGGACACTACGAATTGTGCACAGGAAACACCCCTGTCCGATACACCTCCGACCATAACACCTATCGGGAATTTTATCATCCCGAAATCTACCGCTTTTGTGCTAAATGGTATCGCATCCGATTCCGATGCCGGGGATGTGCTCACCTATACATGGGAACAAATAGACAACGGGGTGGTGACCTCGGGTACATTTGGACCACAAAACCCCAGCGGTGCCAATTTCAGGTCGCAAAAACCATCGCTCTCCCCTGACCGCTATTTTCCAAAATTAGAGGAGGTTATAAAGGGGAACCTCACACAGGTAAACCCCCCTGTCAATTCGGCATGGGAAACCGTGTCTGATGTGGAACGGGACCTGAATTTTGCCTTTACCGTCCGCGACAATGCACCTGGCGGGGGGCAAGTGGTCTCCGATGAAGTATTGGTCACCGTATTAAACAGTTCCGGGCCATTTATGGTTACTTCCCAGGACACCCCTGTAACCTATGATACCGGCAGCAATCAAACCATTACATGGGATGTGGGTAATACCGATATACAACCGATCAACGCCATGAGGGTTACACTGCTCCTCTCTACTGACGGAGGGGTTACCTTCCCTATAATCCTTGCCCAGGATGTCCCCAATGACGGGGAACAGGAAATACTCATTCCTGCCATCCCAACTTCAACAGCACGGATCATGGTTGAGGCAAGTGATAATATTTTTTTCGCCGTGAATGCGGCGGATTTTATCATAGCGCAATCCCCCTTTGTAATGGATTTCGCAACCCTGACATTCAATGTTTGCCAACCTGAAAACCTGGTTGTTCCCTTTACCTATAACTCCTTTGGGGGATTTAACGAGGCTGTGTCCTTTTCCGTCACGGGTTCCCCCCCGGGATTGGGGGTGGCCATCAGCCCGACTTCCGCATCGGCAGACAATACTGCAGTGAATATTACATTATCCAATACCTCCGGGGTAGCCGCCGGCAGCTACCCGGTAAAAGTGATAGGTACCGCTGCGTCCGTTACCAAAGAGGTTGATATCGTAATTGAGATATTCAACACTTCTTTTCCTCCCGTTGCACTTAGCAGTCCGGCTGACGGGGCGGTTGAAGTGAGCCTGAACCAAGCGCTGCTTTGGGATGCCAATATAAGTTATACCGGATATGATATTCAGATCGCAAGGGATGCAGGCTTCAATACCATAATAGAAACAGCATCTGTCATATCAAACACGTATGTGCCTGTAAACTTATTGGAAGAGACACGGTATTTCTGGAGGGTAATGCCCAAAAATGATTGTGGCCAGGGAAGCTTTGGCCCGCCCTTTAGTTTTACAACCATTGCGCTGAATTGTAAAAGCATAGTGGCTGGTGACACCCCTTTAACCATCTCATCAACAGGGACCCCCACCATAGTCTCCAGTATCTCCTATGTCAATGACCTGGTAGTTTCAGATGTCAATGTGATCCTGGAACTGGACCATACATTCCTGTCCGACCTGTATATTAGCCTTACTTCGCCTTCCGGCACAACGGTGGTGCTGGCGGCCAATTCATGCGGGGATCTTCAGAATATCGATGCCACATTTGACGATGACGGCAGTGATTTTAGTTGTGGAGGAAATCCTGGTATAAGTGGCCGTATGCGGCCGCTGGGTTCTCTGGCCTCTCTGAACGGGGAATCCACACTGGGGGATTGGGTCCTGGAAGTCAGGGATACAGCCCCTGCGGACGGGGGCATCCTCCGGGGATTTACCCTGGAAATATGCGTGGAAGGTATATTCAGGCCGGATGATGACAATGACGGGGTTTTTGATGACGGAGATGATCTTTGTCTTAATACCCCACCAGGAACACAGGTAGATACCAACGGATGTCCTGTTTTCAAATTTGACCCCGCGAATTTTACCCTGGCCATTGAAAGCGAATCCTGCAGGGAGAGCAATAACGGCAGCCTTGTACTAACAGCTGCCCAATCCCTGGATTACAGTGTAACCATAGAGGGCGCCGGGGTGAATACCACTGCCAGTTTCACGAATTCCTATTCCCTGAATAATTTGAATGCGGGAACATACACGGCCTGTATTACAGGTTCAGACGGTACCAACGATTTTGAAGAAATCTGTTTTGAAGCGATTATTACACAGCCCGACCCGCTCTCTGTAACCTCGGTGCTTTCGCCGGATGGAGCTGAGGTGACCCTTACCCTTACCGGGTCGGATTATTATAATGTGGAATGGAATGGAACGCCGATGATCGTAATAGGGCCGGAGATCACCCTAACCGCAAAAAACGGCACCAATTCCCTGAAAGTCAGCACGGACCTTCCCTGCCAGGGAGTCTACGAGGAACAGATATTCCATTCTGATAGGCCAATCCTGTATCCAAACCCCTTTATTAATGTCACCCAAATATTCCTTGGGAGGGAATTGGTGGAATTGCAGGTGACGCTGCACGATGGGAATGGCCGACTGGTAAGCCAGGAGACCATGCATCTCCATGGTACGGAAGCAACGCTGGATTTAACCGGCCTGCAATCAGGTTTATATTTTGTGAGTATAATCGGTAAGGATGTAAAAGCTACCTTTAAAGTGATCAAGCGATGAAAGGACTGCTAGTTGGTTTTTGTATACTAATGCTTGTGGCATGTCGGAAAGATTCTCCCAAGCCACCATCAGCGGCTGTGCTATCCTTTCCCCTTCAGAATTCCGAATGTACTACCGGGGTAGACCTTGATGGCACTACCAGCGAGGTTGAATTCAAATGGCAGCAAGCCGCAAATGCCCAGAAGTATGAACTCAGGGTAACCCACCTGGAAACGGGCACTATACAAACGGTAAGTACGGAAACCCTTTCCGCCAAACTGCCTCTGGAGAAGGGTGCTCCCTTCTCCTGGCTTGTCATAACACGGAATTCGGAAACCCAGGAATCGGCCAGCAGCGCCAAATGGTATTTTTACAATGCCGGGTCGCGTATTACGTATGCACCATTTCCCGCCCAGCCGGTATCACCACTTTCAGGTTCTACAGTCCCCGCTGACCTCAACAATGAAGTAAGACTTGAATGGACCGGGGCCGATGTGGATAACGATATTGCGGGATACGAGGTATATTTTGCAACGGAAATCCCACCGTTGGACCTGGCAACAACGGGACCGATAAACACCACCAACGTGAACGTAACGGTCTCCTCCGATTCCATTTATTATTGGAGGGTCACCACCACGGACAGGGAAGGGAATACATCAGATTCCGGGATATTCTCATTTAAAGTGAATTGATGCGGAACTCAGGAACCATTGAATTGGTTCATAGTTAATTTGGGTCCGGCAAGTACAAAAGATTCAATGATTGCAGTGGCAATCTCCAGGCGTTCCCCTATTTGGGCATGTTCCTCCACACTCCATTTCCCCAATACATAATCAACTTGTCGGCCTTTATTGAATTCAGATCCCACTCCAAACCGCAACCGGTTATAGTGCGTGGTCTGCAGCGTATGCTGTATATCTTTTAAACCATTGTGACCGCCATCGCTGCCTTTTGTCTTTAACCTCAAAGTTCCAAACGGCAGGTTGATATCATCCGCTATAACAAGCAGGTTTTCCAGCGGAACCTTTTCCTTTTCCTGCCAGTATTTTAAGGCTTTACCACTACGGTTCATGTAGGTTGAGGGTTTCAGGCAGAAGATTTGACGGCCTTTTACCTTAAAGGTTCCTATATCTCCCAATTTATCGGATGCAAATGTAAAACCCCGGGCAGTTGCCAGGGAATCGACTATTTGAAACCCAACGTTATGCCGGGTTCCTTCATACTCCGCCCCAATATTGCCCAGGCCAACCACTAAAAACTTCTTCACCGGTTCTTCTTCTGATATAATTGATTGTTTCCTTTTAAAAAAATTCTTTAAAAAATGACGCATGCTTTGGAATGACTACTCAAAAATACAAAAGCATCCCCAATCCTGTTTCTTGCCAGGATAGGGGATGCTTGGTATATTTGATAAATTAAAATTATTCTTTATTATCCGACTCAGAGTCGCCACCGGTTGATTCTCCAGCATCCTCTCCTTCAGCGGAAACATCTCCATCTTCTGCACCTTCAGCACCTTCTTCCTCTTCAATCACGATTGCTGCACGGGCTGTTTTAACCTGTACGACAACGGTGTTATCCGGGTGTAAAATAGTGAAATCATCATTTAACAATGATTCAACGGTTATGTTATCCCCAATCTTCAGTTGTGAGATATCTATGTCAAATGAATCCGGCAGATGATCTGGTAATGCCTTGATATCCAGTTTTCGGTTCCGGAATAACAGCCTGCCACCATTTCGGACCCCGGGGGAACTGCCATGCAGTTTTACGGGGATGGCCATAGTAACGGGCTTATCATCGAATAATTGGTAAAAATCTACGTGGATTATCTTATCGGTAACAGGATGAAACTGTATATCCTGCATTACCGCCCGTAATTTTTTCTCTTTGTCGAGTTTAACTACAACCGTATGCGCGTTGGAGGTATACACCAAATCCCGGAATGATAATTCCTCCGCTGAAAAGTGTAATGGTTTTTCCCCTCCGTATATCACGCAAGGAACCTTTCCAGCATTACGTAGGGCTTTGGTTGCCTTCTTGCCCACGCTTTCTCTTTCTGATCCTTTAATTGTAATTGATTTCATTTTATTTGTTCAAATTTAAAAATTAAGTATTCACAATGCCCCCATCCCCATTTCCTATACAGGTTACATCAGGAATTTGGAGGCGATTGATGTATTGTTATGTACCCGGTGCATCACATCCGCAAAGAGGTCTGCACAGGTAAGTACTTTTACTTTATCACTTTTAGGCGAAATTGGAATTGAATCCGTTACGATCAGTTCCAGCAACTGTGATTTTTCAATCTTTTCATAAGCCCCCCCGGATAACAATCCGTGGGTGGTAATGGCACGGACACTGACTGCACCCCGTTCTATCATCAGGTCGGCAGCCTTGGTAAGCGTCCCGGCAGTATCGACCATGTCATCCACCAGGACCACATTTTTACCCTGTACATCACCGATAAGTTCCATATGGGAAATAACATTGGCCTTGGCTCGCTGTTTATAGCAGATCACCACATCGCTTTCGAGGGCCCGTGAATAGGCATAGGCCCTTTTGGAACCACCCATATCCGGGGATGCGATTGTGAGGTTTTCCAGGTTGAGTTTTCGCAAGTAAGGTAAAAACAAGGTAGAGGCAAATAAATGGTCTACCGGTTTTTCAAAAAATCCCTGGATCTGGTCTGCATGCAGATCCATCGTAATGATACGCGTAGCACCCGCGGCTTCCAGCATTTTTGCCACCAATTTTGCTGCTATCGGTACCCGGGGTTTATCTTTCCGGTCCTGCCTTGCCCACCCGAAATACGGTATTACGGCGGTAATGTGCCGCGCGGAAGCCCTTTTGGCAGCATCGAGCATCAGTAACATTTCCATAAGGTTTTCCGGTCCTGGATTGGTGGATCCAATGATAAATATCCTGGTTCCCCGGATGGATTCCTCGAACGAAGGTTGGAATTCCCCGTCACTATACCTGGAAAACAGTACGTTGCCCAGGGTTGCGCCGTAGGCCTGGGCTATCTTTTCCCCCAGGACACCGCTTTGTGTACAAGCAAAAATTTTGGGCTCGGGCACTGTATAGGACATAGTTGCTGAATTGTATTCGCTCCTTCCCCGTATATCAGGACAGGGGCTTTTGAAGGCCCTTTCTGTAAAGGAGGTGCAAATTTAAAAATTAATTTGGGTTGGAAGGGATAAATGTATAGAATTTTGAGTAGCTGATGGAAAATATTTTTTAGCTTTGCAGTCCTGTTTTGACGGGGTGGTATCGGCCGGCCGGCCGGCCGGTGTTGAAACTGGATTATTGATTACTTCGGTGACGGTCCCGATAGGTATCGGCAGGCAGGCGCGCTGGAGTTATAATAATTATACGATTGCCTCGGTGGCGGAATTGGTAGACCTGCCTGCCGGCAGGCAGGCGCGCTGGAAGTAGACTATAAAATGTGATTTGGGTGTATGCCTTAGCGAGTTGTGATCAGAACTATATTTATGTAGGGATGACCAAAGACCTGGTGTCAAGATTGAATAGGCACCAACGGGGCTGGGAGAGAGTAACCAGGAGTTACAGGCCTTTTCGGTTAATCTATAAGGAAACTTGCTCTGATAGGATAGAAGGCAGGAAGAGAGAAAAATATTTTAAGTCGGGTGTTGGAAAAGAATATCTTCGTAAGTTGCGAGATTCGATTTGAAATAAATTGCCTCGCTGGCGGTCCCGATAGCTTTCGGCAGGCAGGCGCGCTGGAGTTAAAATAATTATACGATTGCCTCGGTGGCGGAATTGGTAGACCTGCCTGCCGGCAGGCAGGCGCGCTGGAAGTAGACTATAAAATGTGATTTGGGTGTATGCTTTAGCGAGTTGTGATCAGAACTATATTTATGTAGGGATGACCAAAGACCTGGTGTCAAGATTGAATAGGCACCAACGGGGCTGGGAGAGAGTAACCAGGAGTTACAGGCCTTTTCGGTTAATCTATAAGGAAACTTGCTCTGATAGGATAGAAGGCAGGAAGAGAGAAAAATATTTTAAGTCGGGTGTTGGAAAAGAATATCTTCGTAAGTTGCGAGATTCGATTTGAAATAAATTGCCTCGCTGGCGGTCCCGATAGGTATCGGCAGGCAGGCGCGCTGGAGTTCTATAATAATTATACGATTGCCTCGGTGGCGGAATTGGTAGACGCGCTGGATTCAAAATCCAGTTCTTTCGGGAGTGTGGGTTCGATTCCCACCCGAGGTACTTAAAAACCCTGTAAACAGCAAAGTTTACGGGGTTTTATACTTTTCTAAGTGACGGTAAAGTGACGGTTTTCTGATCAGGAATTTCGGAGTAATGCAAGATACACCCTGTTGTGCTTATGTTATTTTTAAATAGGATAGTTGAGGTTTAGACTATCCTTCTGGTATGTTTCTGTATATAGTATATTCACTTTTTTTTCGATTCCATTTCTTATTATTTCTGATACGCTTTCAGTCCCGGCATTTTTCATTAATTTATCGATATCTTTATTTCTTAAATAATTAATATGATAGTACTATATGCAATTATTGGTCTTGTGGTTTTGGTATCATTTTACGGCGTTGGCATTTACAACAGATTGGTAAAATTAAGCACACTCGTAGCTGAAGCCTGGAGTGGTATCGACGTGCAATTAAAAAAACGGTATGATCTGATCCCAAACTTAGTCGAAACCGTAAAAGGCTACGCAAGCCATGAAAAGGAAACATTTGAAAATGTCACCAAAGCACGAAATCAAGCACAAAACTCGACGACCGTTGAAGGACAACAAGCCGCAGAAAATCAGTTAAACAGGGCTTTAATAAACTTATATGCTGTAGCTGAACAATACCCTGAACTAAAAGCAAACGAGAATTTTCTAAGCTTGCAAAACGAATTGTCTGATATAGAATCTGACCTTGAAAAATCAAGACGTTATTATAATGGCACGACTCGCGATTATAATATTTTAATAGATTCGTTTCCATCAAACATAATTGCGGGAATGACCAACTTCAAAAAGGCAGAATATTTTGAAATTGATATGGAAGCTGAAAGACAAAATCCACAGGTAAAGTTTTAAGCGTTGAAGCAGCTTTTTTTTGTTGTACTGCTAATTATGAACTCCTTTGCCTTGCTTTCGCAAAGTGAAAGGATACTTTCATTTCATTCTGATATTGAAGTGGAAACTTCAAGTATAATTACTGTTAAAGAGTACATTAAAATATATGCAAACGGCACCATCTTTAAAAGAGGAATTACACGCACTGTCCCAACTGTAAGTACCGATAGTTTAGGCAAAAAAGTTAATCTGGATTTTACAGTACTTTCTGTTGAAAGAGATGGTAGAACTTCCAAATACCACACGGAACAAGGAAATGGAGCAATTACCATTTATGTAGGGGAAAAGGATGTGTTTTTAAATGAAGGTGAATATACTTATACGATTACCTATAGTATAAGTGGACAAATTCGTTTTTTTGAAGCTTACGACGAAATTTACTGGAATGTCAATGGTTTTGATTGGTCTTTGTCTTTTGCCCAGGTTTCAAGCCAAATCACACTACCCAAAGGCGGGAAAATTTTACAAGACGCTTGCTATACCGGAAGGTATGGGAGTACCAGCACCAATTGTATTTCAACGATACACTCTGAGAACAGTATTCGTTTTAGCGCAGAAAACCTAAGGGCAGGAGAAAACTTAACGGTGGCAGTAGGTTTTAATAAAGGAACAGTGCGCCAACCACCGCCACCGCCGCCTCCATCATTTCTTCAAAAATTTGGAGCACTCATTTTAAGTGGATTTATAAGTTTAGCGCTCTTGTTTTATTACGGATTCACTTGGTTGAAGTTTGGTATCGATCCACCAAAACCAACAGTGTTTCCGCAGTTCGAAGTCCCAAATAAAATGACACCTGCTTCTGTAGGGATGTTATACAAATTACGCTATCATGGGGATTTGATTACAGGTTCCATTTTAAATTTAGCAGTAAAAGGATATCTTAAAATTGAAGAAGATATCCAGGAATATGTTTTCGGATTGTTTAAAAGCAAAAAGTTTATCATCCATAAAATAAAGGAAGATTCAGGATTGCTCAACGATGAAGAACGTGTACTCTTTTCAAAATTATTTTCAGGTAATAGCATCTTAACATTGGATGGTAAATACGATTCCAAAGTTCAAAGTGCAGCGACTGCGTATAAAGCTTCATTAAGAAAACAGCATCATAGTTTTATTTATCAGGGTTTTAATTTTAAATTTTGGGCAATTCCAATTTTAACCATAATCGCGGGTATATTCCTATTTGTGTTTCTCGCCTCGAACTACTTTCAAGGGGGGAATGACGGGTTGATCTTCTTTATATTTTTAGTTGTAAATATTGTGTTCTTTTTAATTTATCAATATTTAATCAGAAAACCAGCTGTTGAAAAACTAAAGATTAAATCCTTGATAGATGGATTTAAAATGTACTTGGGTGCGGCCGAAGAAAAAATGATTGCACACTTTAACCCACCAGATTTAACTCCGGAAATTTTTGAGAAATTATTGCCTTACGCTGTCGTGTTGGGAGCTGAAGATGTTTGGGGAGCCAAATTCCAAAGCCTCATTAATAAATCCATCATAGACCAAAACTACCAACCTACATGGTATGCAGGTCATGTTGGTAACTTTTCTACCTTTAACCATACCTTAAATGCATCACTTTCCAATTCCTTAAGCAAATCTGCTACACCACCCTCAAGTAGTGGAAGTGGTTCTGGCGGCGGCGGATTCTCTGGCGGCGGGGGCGGCGGTGGTGGCGGTGGTGGCTGGTAGTGGTCGCTTCCTTAATTATTAACTCAGTTCTTTGTTAGCAGTAATTGTTATTTTGTAATTACAACTTTAAGGTGCTTAATTTGCCATACACTATTTTCTTTAACGAACAACTCCATCATCGCAATTGATCTCCTCCCGTTTTTATATACCTTTTAAAAGTAAAGGATCCGGGCTATTTTCATAGTTTTCTATGAATTCATTTGGTATCATGGGTTCGATTCCCACCCGAGGTACTTAAAAACCCTGTAAAAGTCAATGTTTACGGTGTTTTTTGATTAGTACTTTGACGGATTGTGAGATTCCGTTTTTAGTTATCCTTTTTGCCTTGCATAACTTCCTGAACCGTGGCTTCAATGCCTTTTCCACTTCTTTCAACCGGTTCTACATACAACCTTCCCCATTTGATCTTCCCTTCTTCAGCGCCCATTATGGTCACTCCCCGCATCAGCAACCTGCTTTTATCCTGTCTAGTTCCCTGCCATTCCCATTCAGCCCGGATGGTTTTATTGCTGATCGAATGACTTAACAGCTGTGCTGAAAAGTCGGGCATTTCAGAAAATATCGAAGACCAGTTTTCTTTTACCTGTTCCTTCCCCCGAAACGTGCGGTCCGGATGTGCAGGTTGTTCACTATGGTAGTCCTCGTTGAAACATGCTGTAAATGAATCGATATCATGCGTATTAAACGCTTCCTTTAATTTTAAAAGCAATGATGCTGTATTCATTTTTCTCAATATTTAAGATAGTTGCACCTCAATTTGTTGCCTGCTGTCATTCGAATGAGCACTGCTGCTAAAACAGCCGGATAATGGGCTGCGCTATAAGAAGCCGGGTGTTGCTTCCAGCGACGGAAGGGGCGTTCAGCAGGAAGCCTTTAAGGTACTACAAATAGACTGTATGGCAATCCGCTTAATCCCCAAATCGCAGGTTTTGGTATTGGATGGTATGCGTTTGTTTTCCGGTTTCATTCTGCAATGGGAGATGCTATGCCTCAACCGACTTTATCCGATAGACAAAGCCCTGGTAATTTTACCAGGGCCTTTGTATTTAGCTGATAACGGTTGCGTGCTACGGCGCAATATCGCCATTGGCGTTGTCGGAAAAAGTATTGTTTGACTGTGTGAGACTGTTTGCCCCCTGTACGAAATCAATTCCCCAGCCCCCGCTGTCGCTTATGGTACTGTTACCAACCTCAAGGCTTGACCCACAGGTCATGACGATGTTCCCCTGTCCCCCGGCATTGTACATCTGGCTGGAGCCTCCTCCGCTGATCTCACAGTATTCCAATTGATTGGCAGCCGTGCCCGAATTGATACCTACCCCCAGCCAGGTTCCCTGACCGTCAGTTGCCCCTCTGAAAACTATCGGATCCTGGGCGGTTCCCACGGCATTTAAAGAGCCCGTCAATGGGATACAATCTACTCCGGGCGATCCCAGGACGATCCCGGCAGCAGTTTCAAATTCGAGGATTACCCCCGGCATGATTGTCAGTGCCTTCTCCACATAGGTCTCCCTGCCCGAACGGTCCGTGCTGATGCGGTAGGGAACATCCAGCCTGGCAATGGTGAGGTCATCATCTACGATCGCCTGGCCGTATACCTGGATGTATTCCCGCCCATTGGAGCCTGAATAGGTGGTTGCTGTATCCAAACCTGCCACCTGCGGCAGGTGCAGCAATACGGGGGCCAATTCATTGTCCGTAATACTATTTTCCTCAAATGCGAGGAGGCGGGCATCTTCCTCGTGCAGGTAGATCCCAAAACCGCCACTTTCTGTAATCGTACTATGTTGAATAGTCACAGTGCTCTCACATTGCAAGGTGATATTGGCAGAAAAGTCGGATGCATTGTAAAGGTCATCACTGCCGCCTCCTGTAACATCACAGTAGATGAGCTTGTTGTCCGGGCTTGAAGAATTGATGCCGATCCCCAGCCAGGTACCTTTTCCGGGGGTTACCCCCCTGAATTCAATATGGGCGTCGGCAGTGCCTGTTGCATTGAGGGTCCCCGTCCTGGTTATGCAATCCGAGGCCTGCTCGCCCAGCCTGAATCCTCCCCCGGTACTGAATTCCAGGATATTCCCCGGGCTGATTGTCAGGGCATTGTTAATGTTGTAGCGCTTGCTTTCCACAAACCTGTATGGCACATCGATGGTTGCCATCCCAACGGCTTCATCCTGGATATCGTTGGCATGTACTTCCACGTAATCAGATCCATTCCCCTGATAGCTTGATTGTTCATCCAGGGCCCCCAGCTGATTAAAAAACATTCCCACCGGTGCCAATTGATTGTCATTGATGAAATTACCGGAAAAGGCATCTACAACGCTCTTATCCGTAATGTAAATTCCGTATCCATCATTGGCTGCAACGTTACAATTAATGATGGCAGCTTTGGAAGCCTCCTTTTGCGAAAGCTGAATGGCCCCTTTCTGCCCTGACTGGCCCGAAGCAGTCCTCCCGGCATGCATCACAGTTACATACTCGAGCCTGTTTTCCGGATGGTTTGAGCCGAAATACACCCCTTTCCAAACCCCTTTGTTTTCACTTGTCCCGATAAATTTTATTGGATTTGCTGCGGTGCCTACAGCTTTCAGCCCGCCCCCTTCACTGGTAAAAATGCCGCTTTCCGCCCCTTCAAAGGCAATGATTACCCCCGGTTCGATGGTAAGCAGGGCATTTCCCATGACGGAAATATCACATTGTACAACATAATCTATGGCGTCCCCGGGCTCCACGTCCTCCAAAACAGTATTTTCTGTGATCGTCTTATTGGCACAGGCAAAAATATTCCCGGTGAGGACTGTAAATGACGGTCCCTGGGCGTTTCTCCCCAGTACGGTGATGGCAACATTTCCTGTTGTTGCGGTTGCAGGAACCTCAGCAACTATCTGAGTGGCCGAGGCCGATGATACCGTTGCTGCAACCCCGTTAAACGTAACCTTGTTATCTGAGGCGGTACTGCTGAAGTTGGTGCCTGTAATGGTCACTTCCGTGCCAACACTACCACTGGTAGGGCTAATCGCGCTGATGGTGGTTACCACAGGCTTTGGGTTCGGATCCGGGTCCGGACCCGGGTCCGGATTACTCTTACTGCAACTAAGCAAGACCGAAAAGAAAAGAAGTAATAGGATTAGCAGCCAGATAACCGTATGGATGCTTACATCGTCGTTTTTTTTTGTTTTCATGATAGTAATTTTTAAGATGAGTTTTCAGGACGCTTTTTGTCCCAACTTATATCCCTAATTCCGTAATACAAGGCAACCCTGACCTGTATTTCAATCAGTGATCGCTATCCCAGTGAAGCCTGTTCCTGCTTCATAGGAAATTGTTTGTAAAGGTTTGAACGCTGCGGGGGAAGTGATACTACTGGGTAAATCTAAGTAAGTTGCATACAGTGGTCTAACAGCAGGGTTCCCGATTTTAACAGCAGGGTTCCGGTGATCATAAACTTATTGGAAATGGAAGCGGATGCCTCAGTAAGAGGACGGGGATTGCCCGTAAAGTTCTTTAAAACATTTGGCGAAGTAGGATAAATTATTAAAGCCCACCTTATAGGCTATCCGGGTAATGCTATCCTCCTTTTGCCGCAATAACTGTGCGGCCCTTTTCAGTCGAAAATTCCGTAACAATTCCCCGGGCGATTCATTGGTCAAAGATTTCAGCTTTCTGTGAAGCTGGGTTTTACTCATGGCCATTGCCTGCTGCATTTGTGGCACCCCAAAATCCGGGTCGGCATGCTCGGCCTCAAGTAGGTTCAGCAACTGTTCCAGGAAACGTTGGTCCAATGAGGTGACCGTAACCTCACCCGGATTGACCTTCGTATCCCTCTTGCCGAATAACTCCCGTAAGCGTTGTCGTTGTTCAATGAGGTTTTTTATCCGCACCAGGAGTTCCTTCCCGTCAAAGGGTTTTGTCAGGTAGTCGTCGGCCCCGGTTTCCAGCCCTTCAATCTTATTTTCCCGCCCTGCCTTAGCGGTTAGCATTATCACAGGGATATGGCTTGTCAGCAGTTCTGTCTTTATCCGTTTGCAAAATTCAATCCCGTCCATTCGGGGCATCATCAGATCTGTAACGATCAGATCCGGAGGGTTCTTAAGGGCTGTTTTCAACCCTTTTTCACCATTCTCCGCTTCCGTAACACGGTAATGGGGAAGCAACCGTTCCTTGATGAACTGCCGCATGTCTGTATTGTCCTCTACGAGAAGGATGCCAGGCAATTGCCTCCGATCACTCCTTGATAGTGCGAAAGCCTTTTTGGGAAGTGAGGGAGGCAGATGGGGGTCCGTAGTTTCGCTTCGCTGCCGCGTTTTAATTTCTTCCAATGGGAACTGGACCGTAAAGACAGTACCTTTCCCGACTTCACTGGTCACCTGGATACTCCCGCCCATTAATTTAACCAGGTCCCGGGATAGGGAGAGCCCGATCCCCGATCCTTCCTTATCCCTTGTTGTACTGTCATCTGCCTGGTAGAATCGTTCGAAGATGTGGGGTAGTTTTACTTCCGGGATGCCTTTACCGGTATCGGTTACCACCAGTTGCAGGGTTGCTTTTCCACTGGAGGCCAGGAATGAAATAGATGCATTATCCTCACTGAATTTGAAAGCATTCCCGAGCAGGTTATATACCACGTTTTCAAGTTTATCACGATCAAAAGCGGCCCATAATGACCCCTGTGGTATCTGTACCTTGTAATCGATGTTTCGCTGGGCCGCATGTGAATTAAAGGAAGCGGTGGCCACCCGGAGACATTTTAAAACATCCCCTTCCGTAGGTGTCAGTTTTAAATTGCCCTCATCCAGCCTTGACAAATCCAATAGCTGGTTTACCATCTGAAGCAGGCGGTTGGCGTTACGGCGAATCATTTTTATAGTGTCCAGGCTCAAACTGGCACCGTTATGCTGTTCCAGGTGTTCTATGGGCCCCTTGATCAGCGTCAGGGGAGTGCGGAATTCGTGGGAAATATTCGCAAAAAATCGAGACTTGGCCTTGTCAAGTTGCTGGAGCTTTTCTGCCTGTATCCGCAACTGGTTTGCCTGGTGCTGTACTTCGGCTGTCCTCATGGCCACCAGTTGTTCCAGGGCCTCATTTTTGGCAAGCAATTGCCTGGCTCGCCATTGGAGAAGCCCCCATACCGACAGCAGGATTAAAGTGGTGTAAACCATATATGCCCAAATGGAGCGATACCATGGCGTACGAATCACAAATTCATAGCTCCCGATATTTCCTACTACCCCATACAGGTTTTGTGCACGGGCCTTAAACCGGTAGTTCCCTTCCGGGAGGTTGGTATAATCCTTCCGGGATTCCGGAGACCAGTCAGACCAACCATCTTCAAATCCCTCAAGCCAGTACTGGAAGCGGTTGCTTTCCGGATTTGCAAGGGAAGTGGCCGAATATTCAAATCGTAACCCCCCGTTTTTGTAAGGGAGGAGGGGCTCACTGCCTTTGGAAGGCACCCCGCCGAAAAGTGTGGAATCCTGCCCCGCGGTTACTTTACGGATATGGGTGGAAAAAGGTTGCTGAAAATCAAAGCCGTTTCCCATGTCATATTTGGTGATCATCTCACCTCCTGTCCAAAGCAGCTTACCTACATCCCAGAAGATATGGGTTTCGGTGGTACTCCGGATTTCCTCATCATATATCCGCTGAACCGCATAGTTGCCGTTTGTTTGCCTGACAGCGGAAAAACGGGGTTGTATGCCTTCCAGTCCGGCCGACTCCAGCATCAGGAATTTCCCGTCTTGCTGGTAGGCAATGGGAAATATCGAGAGGGAATCCAGCCCGAATTTAACACCAAAATCGGTATTGGGGACAAAGCGTTCACCTGCAGCATCGTATTCAAATAAAGGGGCTTTGGGATCATTGGTTACCACATACAAGGACCCGTCTATAAAAAAAACGGTAGCACTTCCTTTTGGCAACCCATTGGCATAATCCTGAACTACTGCCTGCTCAAAATCCGTTGGAACTCCCTGTCCGGGTTTTAATGGGATATCCACGGAGATCACCTTGTTGAGAGATGTCCCAAGCCATAGTTTCCCGGACGCGTCGGAAGTGATCGAAAATATATCTTCCTTAAGTTGTTCGAGATTTGATTCTGCAACCCAGCCGCCGTTGGATTTATAGATGGTAGACAGCCCATGCATATGTCCCACATATATCCGGTTGGTGTCCCGGTGGGAGGGGTAAAGCGCACGGCAACCTGCGAGTCGGTTTAATGCTTCCACCTCCTGTCCGTTTATCCGGAAAGTGCCGTTGGCTGTTGCGGCGAAGAGCTCACCCTGCGCGGACAACAAAGCGAAACAGCCGCTCTCGATCCCCTGGATCCTTATAAATTCTGAAGGGGCAGTCCCTGGGCTCCTATGCAAAACAAAAAGCCCTGTATAGGTTCCCACATACAGCCTGCCTTCATGCCGGGTTATGGCCGCAACGGTACCTTCAATCCCTGATCGTTTGTCAAAATGCTGGTATGGCCTATGGAGGCTTATTTTGGAGATACCGGTTTGCAATGCAGCCCACAGTGCATATTCCCGGTCTACGGCAAGGCCATGGACCTGGTTATTCTGAAGCCCGCTTGCTTCAGTTACCGCCCCGAGCCAGTTCCCGGTTTTGTCCATAAGTGCTATGCCCCCCCGCAACGTGGCAAAGGCGTAGGTGGAGTCGGTCAGCCGGCGGGCGGCGTACAGGTTATTTTCATGCAAATAGTCTTCTACCTGGTTTTCCAGCCTGCTGACACTGTTGGTATTGTACACATATAGGCCTGGGGCCCTGGTGGCGAAAAGAACGGAACGGGAGTCATAAGGTATTGCGATCACCGCTCCGTTTTCAGCGAATAGTTCGCCGTCCGGGATTAGTTCCAGGTTGTCGCCTACCAGTTCGTACATCCCCATCCCACTGATGTCTACATACACAATTCCATGAATCTGGTATTCCCTGTAGATATTCCCGGGGACGGGAATGATCCGGAATTCCCCATCTTCCCAGCAATAGATGGTCCTGTCTGTAAAGAAAAGGACCCTGTTGCCTTCGGGGAAAACCTGCCAGATATTACCCGTTAGTTCGTGGCCTGCAGGGATCTTGTGTTTGAGGGATTTAAATTGAAGAAACCCCAGTGAATCTGGCTCAAGGTATCCCAGTTCCCGGTCGGCACCAACCCACTTCCGGTTGTTGACATCCACCACCACGGTCCGCACCGCCTGTAACCCGGGAGCACTTATCAGCCGCCAGGAAGTCCCGTCAAATTCCAGTATCCCCAGGCCATTCGCGGTATAGATAAAAGCATTTTGGTCCTGGGTGATAAACCAGTTTTGGTGGTGGGCCTTATATTCCTCATGGGAATAGTTCTGTATAGGTAAGAAACCGGTTTCCCCGGCAGCGGATTGTGAACTCATGGGATAGATCACCAGCCATATCAGTACCAGGAATAGGTAAACTGAGGCGCCGGGGCCCGTGCTGCTGAATTTGACGTGTTTTCGCCATGTTTGTAATATTTCCCCCATGTCCCTGGTATTCGCGGATACTGTAAGTCGGAGGAACCAGCCTGCCACCCCTGAGGATCAATTGCCTGAAGATGCTTGAGGCCAGTGTTAAGATACCGAATTTTCCCGTAACCTGTACAGGGCAAGTATAACGCCGGCTATCCTGCAATGCTAACAGAAAGGTTCCGATTATGAATAAAATAATCCCGTGAAGGTGTAGGATTACCCTGGGAATCGGAATTTTTGGAGGTAGATCAAAAAAACCTCCGGTTTTAACCAAAAAAACCAGAGGTTATTCCTAATTGCAATAAAATGGATATTCGGTTATTCTTATAGATATCAGGGGATTGCATCGGGCTCGATTAGCGAAGGCAATTCTGCTTCAAACAACGAAATGAATTCTTCAGCGCTAAGTACCTTGCCTTTTTTCTTGGTGTCGTTCGCTGTATTATAGCCAAATGCAGCAGCCTTCATCCGTTGATTTGGCGTACCGTGGTGTCCGGGTGAGGCAAACTGGCAGTCCCCGATTGAGAAAAAAACCTGTAAAAACTGCTGCACTCTTTTCCAGTTCATGGTCGCTCCTTTTTTGTGGGTCAGATAGTAAGCGGCAAGGGCATCTGCCATCAACTCGGTTCTTCTGGTACTTTCAGGAGTATTTAAGAACACTACATTTTTTGCAAATTGCACATGATGGCCGTATTCATGCGCCAGGATGGCCTGGGGAGCCACGTCCCCGTAGCCTAGTTCCTCGTAGGCTGTCATGATACCATCACCCATAACGATTTTCTTAGGGGTTCCGAAGAAATCATCTGCTGGGGCTGCAAATGCATTGAAGGACAGGAGGGGATGATTGAAGTTATCATATTTATCGGAGCCGTAAACGGTCCTGAGCAAGTCCGCAAAAAATGCGGCATCAACTGCCGGAAAGCCATAGAGCAGCAATAAGTTAGTCACCTTTTCAACATCGTTAAAAACAGTTCCGTGTGCGTCCCTCAGCAGAATATCCGTAGGGATATTCCAGAACCTGAGAATATCTTTAAACGTGCGGTTCATTTGGTTCGTAAATTGGCCTTCCGGCCCATAATACTGGCCGCCGTCCTCATTGTCATATACATAAACAGCGTCAAGAACTACATACGCCCCCAAAAAGAAGTATAAGTCAAAGTCATCAGCGGTCCAATCCTGAATAATGCTTTGAATATAACTATCTATGGCAGTAGGGCCACATTCATAATCGGCACCGTTAATAGCCCGCGCTACAATCGACTGATAAAACTCGTAATCCTTGATATTGGATAACCCGGCCCCTGGTCGTGTTTTACTGGCTGCGTTCAATTTTGACTTACCTGAATTTAATACCAGCCCGGGTTTTATATTATTTTCGCGAATGTAATTGAGCAACTGAGCCTTCGCTGAGGCGACCTGGGTTGCTTCGGATCCCGGCTTATTTGATAAACCCTCGAGGGAATCATCGCTGCAACCTGCAAAGAGGAGCAGGGAGACACTTAGAAATAATAATTTTTTCATGATTAATTGGTTTTGAGTAGAAACTGATTTTTCTGATTGAGAAGATGCTGTTTTTTTATTCGGTACACAAACCATTTAGGACGAAGGGCTCCAATTAATGTCCGGAATGTGCCATTTAGTTATCGCTGGGTTAAGAATCAGGGATAACAAGAATTTTTATTCCTGTCCCTCCTTGAAATAACTTAGAATCGAGGTTTTTTATGGAATTTTTCTATCGTGGATGCGCCTTATAAAGCGGACCGTAAAGTTCCTCCCAAATTATTTCCATGAACTACCTGTTTTGGGGGATGAAATTTTAGGGGGTGTATTTGAACAGGGTATTTCCATGCTTTATCTATTATTTATACCGGGGGTATACTATAGCCCGACATTTGTAGTCACAGGTTAAGTTTAATTTAAACATTTGGAAATATGGAAACACTATTACTTTTTAAAGAGATTTATTTGGAAGCCTTCCGGGATATTCGGCTCTACCTCCTGAAGAACTACCTTAAAGTGTTCTCCTGGTTCAGCTTTGCACTCCTTTTTATAGCTACCTACGCACTGATATTCAGGATTTCTACAGGTTTTGCCTTTGATTAGGCACGTATAACGGGGCACAGGAATTTAATATTCATTAAAAACCCTTGCATATGACGCTACTAGTGGATAACCTTAAATGGATAGGAAAGAAGGTGAACCTTCAATATGGCAGGATCCTTCTGGCGCTGTACCTGACGGTGGTGATCACCTTTGTGTACATGTTGCAAATGTCCTGATCCGGATACTCCCGATTGTTATCGGGAAGGAAGCTGGAAACACGGCACATACCCTCAACCCAGGTTGGGGGTTTTTTGTTATTTTTATATTGGAAATATTCCATAAAAATGGAAATAATCCATATATTAGCAGTTCATCTGAACCGCTATGCAAAAGACCATACTTCACCTTGACCTGGATACGTTTTACGTATCCGTGGAACGGCTTATCAACAGGGAGTTGCGCAACAAGCCCTTATTGGTGGGGGGCACCAGTGACCGGGGGGTGGTGGCAGCCTGCAGCTATGAAACGCGGGGGTTTGGGGTGCACTCCGGCATGCCCATGAAAATGGCACGGGAACTGTGCCCGGAAGCCATCGTCATAAAAGGGAATGCAGGGACCTACAGCAAACATTCCGATGTGGTAACGGAGATCATCCGGGAGAAGGTGCCGCTGTTCGAGAAATCGAGTATCGATGAGTTTTATGCAGACCTTTCCGGGATGGACCGTTTTTTTGGCTGCTACCACTATGCCTCTGAATTGCGGAAAACCATTATCCGGGAAACCGGGCTCCCCATTTCCTTTGGCCTGTCGGTCAATAAGGTGGTTTCAAAGGTGGCTACCAATGAGGCAAAGCCCAACAACCAGCTCAAAGTGGATCTGGGCTATGAAAAGCCCTTCCTGGCCCCCCTGTCCATAAAAAAGATCCCCATGGTAGGTGACAAGACCTACCAGACCCTCCGGAACCTGGGATTGCGGAAAGTGCAGACCGTACAGGAAATGCCGCTGGATCTTATGCAACGGGTATTGGGAGCCAACGGAACGGTCATATGGAAACGGGCCAACGGGGTAGACCATACCCCTGTGATCCCTTTTTGCGACCGCAAATCGATCTCCACCGAACGCACTTTCGACAAGGATACCATCGATGTGGTGAAACTCAGGGGTATCCTTATTGCCATGACCGAAAACCTGGCCTACCAGTTGCGGCGGGGCGGGAAATTAACGGCCTGTATTACGGTAAAGCTCCGGTATTCCGACTTCAATACCTATTCCAAGCAATTGCGCATCCCCTATACCAGCGCAGACCACATCCTTATCCCCCGGATACTGGATCTGTTCCGCACGCTGTACAACCGGCGGTTGTTAGTCCGCCTGGTGGGGATCCGGTTCAGCCACCTGGTGCCGGGCAATTACCAGATCAACCTTTTTGAAGACACGGAAGAAGCCCTGAACCTGTACGCGGCCATGGACCACATACGGGAACGGTACGGGGACAAGAGCGTTTTGAGAGCCTCCGGCCTGGGAGCCAAAACCATTGGCAGGATGCAGAACCCTTTTAACGGGCAGCCACCCATTGTACTGGCACACCGGAAGCAATAAGACGGCTGCGGGCCGCTATATCCTTTCACGGGGATACGTCCCCCCGGCCATCAGGAATCAAACATCACAAACCTTCAACCCTACTTGCCATGTATCTCAACTGCCACACTTACTACAGCCTTCGCTACGGTACTTTTTCAGAAGTGGAGCTGTTGCAGCTGGCCGTGGAACACCAGGTCACACACCTGGCCCTGACCGATATCAACAATACCTCGGCGGGGCTCAATTTTGTGCGCAAAGCAGCAGAATATGGGATCAGGCCCATTTTGGGGATCGATTTCAGGAATGGGGTAAGCCCCTGTTTTGTGGGGATTGCCCGGAATAATGAAGGCTACGAGGAGTTGAATAGCTTTTTGTCCAAACACCTCCATGAAGAAAAGGAATTGCCCCCAAAAGCCCCCGCTTTCCGGAATGCCTGTGTGATCTACCCTTTTGAAAAAGTAGTGCTCAATGACCAGGATACCTTTGCGGAACATGAATTCATAGGGGTTTCCCTGGCAGACCTCCGCAGGTTGCCCTTCTCCCGGTTGAAGGAACAAACCGGAAAACTGGTGGTGCTCCAGCCGGTGACCTTCAGGAACAAGCGCGACTTTAACGCGCACCGTCTCCTGCGGGCCATTGACAACAACGTACTGCTGAGCAAACTGCCACCTGAAGAGCAGGCCGGGGAAGCGGAAAAAATGTTCCCCGTGGCAAACCTGGCAGCCGCCTTTTCCGAATATCCCTTTATTTTGGAGAACACAGAACAGCTGATGAACTCCTGCAGCATCCATTTTGATTTTTCAGAAGAACGGACTCCCCAAAACCTGAAAACCTACCTCGGTTCCAAAGAGGCCGATGAAAAATTCCTGGAGCAATTGTGCCACGAAGGCCTGCCCTACCGGTATCCGGAAGAGGGAGAACACGTTCACGCCCGGCTCCGGAAGGAACTTGCCCTTATCAGGGAAAAGGAATTTGTATCCTATTTTTTGATCAATTGGGATATCGTTTCCCATGCCCGGAAAAAGGGCTTCTTTTATGTAGGGCGGGGGAGCGGGGCCAACAGCATTGTAGCCTACCTCCTCCGGATCACCGACGTGGATCCTATAGAACTCGATCTCTATTTTGAACGCTTTATAAATTTGTACCGGGCCAATCCGCCCGATTTTGACATAGATTTTTCCTGGAAAGACCGGGAAGAAATGACCCGGTATATTTTTGACCGCTTTGACCATGTGGCGTTGTTGGGTACCTATGTGACTTTCAAGGAACGGGGTGTGGTTAGGGAACTGGGGAAGGTCTTCGGGCTGCCCAAAGCAGAAATCGATTTTTTATGCGACGGGCATTACCGGCTATCAGACCTTGATGAAGTATCCCTGCTGGTGTTAAAATATGGCCAGCTGATCAAAAATATGCCCAATTACCTCAGTGTGCATGCCGGGGGGATCCTGATCAGCGAACGCCCCCTGCATTATTTTTCTGCAACCCACCTCCCGCCCAAAGGATTTGCTACCACCCAGTTTGACATGGTCATAGCAGAGGATGTGGGGCTGTATAAATTTGATATCCTGGCCCAGCGCGGACTGGCCAAAATAAAAGAGACCCTGCAGATCCTGGAGCATAACAGGCCCGGGGAATTTTCTAAAGTGGATATCCATAATATCAAACAATTCAAGGAAGACCCCATTGTCAATAACCTCATTAAAACGGCGCAATGCATGGGGTGTTTTTATGTGGAATCGCCTGCTATGCGCATGCTCCTCAAAAAACTGGAAGTGGATACCTACCTGGGGTTGGTAGCTGCCAGTTCCATCATACGCCCGGGGGTGGCGAAGAGCGGGATGATGCGGGAATACATCCTGCGGCACCGGGATAAAGAAAGGGCAAAGCAGGTGGCCCATCCGGTGATGCTGGATATCATGCCCGAAACCTACGGGGTGATGGTGTACCAGGAAGATGTGATCAAGGTAGCCCACTATTTTGCAGGGCTCAGCCTGGGGGAGGCCGATGTGCTCCGCAGGGGGATGAGTGGAAAATTCCGGTCCCGGGATGAATTCCAGAAGGTAAAAGATAAATTCCTGGAAAATTGCCATGCAAAAGGCTACGAAGAAGCCCTGGTCTCAGAAATATGGGACCAGGTCGCCAGTTTTGCAGGGTATGCCTTTGCAAAGGGCCATTCGGCTTCCTATGCGGTGGAGAGTTACCAAAGCCTTTTTTTAAGGGCCTATTTTCCACTGGAATATATGGTGGCCGTCCTCAATAACGGGGGTGGATTTTACCGCCCTGAATTTTATGTGCATGAAGCACGCATGCGGGGCGGGACCATCCATGCCCCCTGTATCAATAAAAGCGTGGCCGTTAATTGCATCTGCGGAACGGATATTTACCTGGGCTTTTTGTACCTGCGCGAATTGGAGGCCCGGGTAATGGAACGGATACTCAAAGAACGAAACCTGCATGGGGTTTTTCTTTCCCTGGAGGATTTCCTGGACAGGGTGCTGATCTCCATTGAGCAGGTGAGCATCCTCATACGGATGGATGCCTTCCGCTTCACGGGCATCAACAAACATGAACTATTATGGCAGGCGCACCTGTTCCTTTCCAAGGGCAATGGCATTGAACACCCTAAATTGTTCCCGCCAACCCACAAGGAGTTTGAGATCCCCAAACTCTATGCTACCGCTTTGGAAACAGCCTACACCCAACTGGAACTCCTGGGTTTTTGCCTCTGCAGCCCCTTTGACCTGCTGGCAACGCCCCCTGTTAATGCCAATGGAAGCAGGGACCTGGCAGCTTACCTCAATAGCTATATAGATATATATGGATACCTGGTTACCGTAAAGAATACCAATACCCATACGGGGAAACGCATGCATTTTGCAACCCTGACAGACCAGTATGGGGAGGTTTTTGACACAGTACTCTTCCCGCCTGTTGCCGCTAAGTATTACTTCAGGGGAAAAGGTATCTACCGGTTCTATGGGAAGGTGGTCAGTGAATTTGGTTTTTTGAGTATTGAAGTGCTGAAGATGCAAAAACAGGACTTTATCCAGGATCCCCGCTATGCCGATATGAAAACAAGTACCAAACTATTAAAAAGCAGGGAAAACAGCCGGTCCGATGCTGCTCCCTGAAAACGAAAGATATGAATAATACCAACTAAAAAGGATCCTGTCTGGAGAGAGAGGATCCTTTTACGAGAACACTATATGAAAATGAAAAAATTTATTTGGTTTGATTACAGTGTAAATGTAGCGCGGGGGTACCGTTTCCCAAAACAAATGATGTGTATGTGCGGATTGTTGTGGTGAATCTCCGGTATGATGGGGAATCGGAAGAAGAATGGCATCTGGAGGGTACCAACTAAAAAGGATCCTGTCTGGAGAGAGAGGACCCTTTTACGAGAACACTATATGAAAATGAAAAAATTTATTTGGTTTGATTACAGTGTAAATGTAGGGAGGGGGTACTGTTTCCCAAAACAAATGATGTGTATGTGCGGATTGTTGTGGTGAATCTCCGGTATGATGAGGAATCGAAGAAGAATGGCATCTGGAGGGTACCAACTAAAAAGGATCCTGTCTGGAGAGAGAGGACCCTTTTACGAGAACACTATATGAAAATGAAAAAATTTATTTGGTTTGATTACAGTGTAAATGTAGCGAGGGGGTACCGTTTCCCAAAACAAATGATGTGTAAGTGCCAAATGTTGTGGTGAACCCCGCTTTATTCCATATGAGTTTGTTGCGGGTAGCTTATAAAGGTGCCTTCACTGGGTTCTGCTTCGAAATGTGTCAGGTGGATAGGGAAGGCGTCTGCGTAGGCTTTTGCGATATCCTTCGTAAAGCTTTCAACCGCCGTCTCGTGTACCAGGTTGATGGTGCATCCCCCAAAACCACCCCCCATCTGCCTGGCCCCTAAAACAGCCTGTATATCCCGTGTATAGTCAACCAAAAAATCAGATTCAGGGCAACTTATTTCATATAAATGGCTCAGTCCGGAATGACCTTCATACAGCAAGGTGCCTACCCGGGGTATATCCTGGTTCTGCAAGGCATCGGCAACGGCCAGGACCCGTTCATTTTCTTCGATAATAAACCTGCAGCGCTTGTAAACTACCGGCCTCAGCCGTTCCCTGACGGTTTCCAGCATATGCAGCGTGGCATCCCGAAGCGATTGTACCCCGGGATATAGTTTCTGAATAATGGCAACCCCTTCCTCACACTCCCTTTTCCGGGTGTTGTATTCGCTGCTGGCCAGGTTATGGGATACATTGGTGTTCAGCAGCAGTAGTTTATACGGGTCGGTTTTCAACGGGATATAAGAATGTTCCAGAGTCCTGCAATCGAGCAATATCACATGCCCCTTCCTGCTCATCACCGATGCAAACTGGTCCATGATCCCACATTGAGTGCCCACGAAACTGTGTTCCGCATCCCGGGAAAGCGAGACAATATCTTCCCGGCTCAGCCCAAGGTTGAACAATTCATTGAGCCCATAGGCCAGGCCACATTCCAGTGCGGCAGATGAGCTCACCCCGGATCCAACCGGGAGGTTGCTTTCTATTACGCAATCGAACCCCCGGAGGCCTCCGGACCTTTTGCCTATTTCATGCAATACCCCCAGGATATAATTTTCCCACTCAATATCGCTGGGTACTATCTTTTGGAGGTCTATGGACAGGGACTGATCCCGGCCTGCACTGAGGACAGTGCAATGAGCAGCGGTATCATTTGAACGGAATTTAAAGGTAATCCTTTTGTCGATTGCCGTGGGCAAGACATAGCCCAGGTTATAATCGGTATGTTCCCCGATCAGGTTGATCCTGCCGGGCGACTCGATGATCAGTGATGGTGAGAATGGTTTCATCTGTTACAGGTTCTGGTTAATTCCCGGCTGCGGTATCAGCCAGCCATTCAACAGGACAATTTAAGCAACTTGAATCAGTACGCAGCCGACGTGGAGACTGAACCCATCTGTAAAACGGGGAACCCCGTCGGAGTGTATGGCGATATAAAAGCCAGGCATATTGCATGCCTGGCTCTTAAAGGACTAACTTGGAAAAATTACACTAAAACTTAATCTTATCCGTACAGGATCCAATACCTGTAACGGGGCTCGTTTATTTTATGGAGCAAAGCCCTTCCGGAATTCCTTTGCTATGATACCCTATGCTACACATCAAATTTACCATAAAATATAATATGGCAAAATTGACGGAGGAAGAAAATCGGACGGGTATTGGAATTTCCTCATAAAGAATTTCGCTTTATCAAATTCATGGGCATGATTACCTGCATGGGTATCCCTGCCTTGATATGGGCGGCAGCCCTTTTTGCCATATCGTTAAAATCAGTGGATATGGTGGTGATTCCCCCAAAAATTATTTCTTTAACCATGTGGTCATCGTGTGATAATACTCCAACATCCTCTCCCAATTTATAATCCATGTCTCTGCAATCGCGAAGTACATCCCACAAAAATGTATCACTTATAAAAAAATAGAGTGTCCCTTTTT
Organism: uncultured Flavobacteriaceae bacterium; assembly: GCA_963756115.1. GTDB lineage: Bacteria > Bacteroidota > Bacteroidia > Flavobacteriales > Flavobacteriaceae > JTS-RE37. The sequence goes on along the minus strand of CAVWMN010000003.1, from coordinate 289,098 downwards.
TAAGGCTTCCTGCTTTGTATTTTTTTAGGATGCTGCCATTAATCTTATAATCGGATATAAATTGTTGGAACGTGTTCTTGATCTCAACAGGGGAATCAAAGGAGCTGTCGATAAATATAAACTTGTCATACTTTCGGATATCTGCCAATAGCTCCACCAGTTTGATATAGGTACTCCTTTCGAATTCCTGAGCGATATACGAATAGTGCCGGGGCAGGGGGATGTACCGGTCAATGATCAATAATTTATCAGGCGCTATGGTTCGCAATAAGGGGATAAGCCTGGGATCGGGGATGGGGGCTATTACATATTTTCCATATTTCCCCCGGATGTTGGCAAATATAGTTTCAAATACACCGGGGTTATTATGATGGAAAAACACATCGATCTGAAAGCGTTTTCCGAGTTCCTTGCGGAAGGTATTATAGAATTCTTCCTGAAAGCGCTGGAAAGCAAATAATAATAAGGCGATCCTAAGGGTAATCCTGGTTTCATCGCTGATTATAAAATAGCCCTTTAATTTTTTTGATTCAACCAGTCCCCTGTTCTTCAGTTCTTCATAAGCATTGACGATGGTTTTACGGGCATAGCCCAGATCGCGTACCATCATATTGATCGAAGGTAACTGATCCCCCCTTTGCAGGATCTTTTCATCTATCGCGGCAATCACACCCTGAACCAAATGGTCATGCTTCAATAAAGTGGGATCTTCCTTAAACTTTAGAATTTTATCAATCAATGACATTCACTATGCTCTAATTCTAATGTAGCCCCTGAGTTTAATCGCAAGGGTCGCTTTAAATGTAGATTAAGGTTATCCGTTTAAGGGGAAAATTCTCATTGACCAGATCAGGTAGCTTTTACCGGTGGCACTACCTCAGTTCCCTCAACTGCCCTATTTTGCGGAACAAAGCATTAAATTCTATTTTCACCAGGCGAACGGTAATGCAAATCCGTTAACCAATTTCATTTAAGATTGTTAATGTAATATATATTTATGAAATTTAGTTTCATATATCAACTTTATTGATAAATTTGTTAAAGTAGCATAGTGTATCATAGTACATATCTAAGTACCAGATAGGATTATGCAGCATCCTGCCCCCGGATGATATTGAAAATAACTAACTCTAAACCTTTTGCATTATGAAACAATTCTTTACGGGATCCTGTGCCAACCATCGGTTATGCCTCTCACTCGTCCTGACGGTATTGTTGGGGATTCAGGCAGGCTTTGGTCAAAATACCATATCAGGTGTAATAACCGACCCAGGCGGGCCACTTCCCGGTGCCAGCATTGTGGTTAAGGGTACCACGGTCGGCGCTGTATCCGATTTTGATGGAAATTATTCCATCACCGCGCCGGAGGGGGCCACTACACTGGTGTTTTCATTTATTGGGTATTCCACCCAGGAGGTGCCTATAAACGGGCGTAGTACAATTGACGTTACCATGTCCGAAGATGCGCAATCCCTTAGTGAAGTGGTGGTTGTGGGGTATGGTACCCAAAGAAAAGCAGATCTGACAGGAGCAGTTGCTTCCATTGGCAGCACAGATATTGTCACCAAACCTATCACAAGTCCGGACCAGGCACTTGCCGGGACCCTGACTGGTGTAAATATCACGAACCGGAGCGGGGATCCGGGCGCACCCATCAGTGTTAATATACGGGGAATTGGTACGCCCGGGGTGAACGATCCGTTATGGGTGATTGATGGTGTTCCCATCGTATTAACGACCAACATCACGGTAAATACCTCTTCCACCACGGATTCCAATCCACTGGCCGGCCTCAACTCCAACGACATAGAGTCCATTGATGTCCTGAAGGATGCCGCTTCAACCGCTATCTACGGTGCCAGGGCTGCCAATGGTGTGATCATCGTTACCACCAAAAGGGGGAAAACAGGGGATGCAAGGGTAACCTATGACGGCTATGTCTCGGCCGCCAATGCCCGGGAACAAATAAACGTCCTGAATGTGCAGCAATATATTGACATCCAGGGGCAATTGGGGACGGACGTTTCCCAGTTCAGCGGACAGCCTTTTGTAGACTGGCAGGACCTTATCTTTAAGACCGGGCTGGTACAAAACCACAATGTCGCCGTAAGCGGGGGCAGTGAAAAGGCCAATTATTTTATTTCCGGCGCATACCTGGACCAGGAAGGGATTGAGAGGGCCCAGGCTTTTACGCGCTATTCCTTTAAAGCCAATGCCGACATCAAAGCCGGAAAATATTTGAAGTTCGGGGAATCCTTGTTGATAAGCCAGACAGACCGGCAGGTGCAGAGCGAACCGGGTATCTATGCCGGTTTCAGAGCCGCGTTGAACGCCCCCTATTACCAGCCCTATGGAAGCGGGGCCTTTGGGTATAATGATGTGAACCCTACGACTGTCGGGAACGGTTCCGCCACCAACTATTTGTTCAATACAGATGACCGGTTTACCAAAACTACCGTACAGACCCGCAAAGTCCTGGGGAATTTTTATGGGGAACTGGAATTCCTGGAAGGTTTAAAACTTCGACCCTCCCTTGGGATCGACTATAATGTAGGGGTTGGCGACTACCTGACAACCGCCGCCACCCTGAACAATTCTACAGGTACTTCCCTGCTGGTTTCGGAAAGGCCTATTGAACTCACCCTTACCTCCGCAGCCACCTTATCCTATGACAAAACTTTTGGGGATGGCGATCACAACATTGCTGCCCTGTTCGGTTTTGAACAGACAAAATTCCGATTTGATAAGGTCAGGTTACAGGGACGTGACCTGTTTAACATCAACTTTGCCGCTACCGGTACCACCGTTGCAGGTGCCAATGAGGCCGACCTGTGGACGCTGCAGGGGTGGCTTGGCCGTATAACCTATAACTACCAGGGAAAATACCTGGCCACTTTTAACATGAGGAGGGATGCTACATCCCGTTTTTCCGAAGCCAACAGGGACCAGATATTCCCCTCTATTTCAGTTGGCTGGAGGATTACGGATGAAGATTTTTTCCCGGAAACCGATTGGGTGGATGATATTAAGGTCCGTGCCGGCTGGGGGCAGTCAGGAAACCAGTTTACCGGTCTTAACTTTGCCTTTTTAAGTTCCATCGACAACAATATTCGCTATGTGATCGGGGATGACCAGGGGACTATTGTGGCGCCTGCCCCTACTACTTTTGCCAATGAGGACCTGAAATGGGAGACCAGTACCCAAACCGATATTGGTGTGGATGCCAGTTTCCTCAGTGGAAAACTCACCATGACCGCCGACTATTACAATAAGACCACCAAAGATGTATTGCTGGGGCTTCCCCTGCCCTACGTCTCCGGATTCTTTCTCCCTGCTGATGCCAATATCGGGGAGATCAAAAACTCCGGGGTTGAATTTGCCTTCAATTATGGCGACCAGGCAGGAGACTTTACCTATAGTTTCGGGGGTAATATCACCACTGTAAAGAATGAAGTCATAGACCTGGGGGAGATCACCCAGATCATTACCGGTACCGGTGGGGGTTCCACCCACAGGACCATAGTTGGTGAAAGCCTGGGGCATTATTACGGCTATAAGACTGATGGGCTCTATCAGAATGACGCCGAAGTTGCAGCCGCCCTGCCGGATGCGGAAGGCACACCGTCACCCGGGGATATCCGTTTTGTGGATGTTAATGGGGACGGGCAGATCAATTCGGAAGACAGGACGATTATCGGAAGTCCCTTCCCTAAATTTTTCTACGGGATGAACTTCAATGCCGAATACCTGGGGTTCGATTTCTCAGTAAATTTCCGGGGCGTCGGCAACAAGCAGGTGTATAATGCAGGCAGGACCAGCCTGGAGAGCCTACAGGGAAACAGCAATTTCTCCACCCAGGTGCTCGATCGCTGGACAGGGGAAGGCACCGCCACCTCCAGTTCCAATCCCCGGCTTGCCCCGGGTGACCCCAATGGCAATAACAGGTATTCCGACCGCTGGATTGAAGATGCAGGGTACCTGCGTATCCAAAATATCTCATTGGGCTATAGTTTATCGCCCGACCTGCTCAGGACCTGGACCAATGAATTTGTCTCCCGGATGCGATTCTATATCGGAGTACAGAATTTAGCCACCTTTACAAAATATTCGGGATATGACCCGGAAGTAGGTCGTACGCAGAGTTATCAAAAAGGTGATTTTACCCTGGCATCCGGTGTTGACGGAGGGGCCTCACCGCTCCCCAGGATCATACAATTAGGATGGTCAGTGACTTTCAATTAAAACAATATTTAAATATCTTTATAATAAAATTATTATGAAAAAAATAAATATAATAATCGTCAGTTTCTGCGTCCTGGGAATATTTTCCTGCAATAACGAGCTGGACCTGCAACCCTTGGACCGCCTTACAACGGATACCTTTTATAAGACGCGGGCAGATTTTGACGGAGCTGTATTTGCTTCCTACTCTTCCATCCAGGATTTCTGGGGTACCAGTACGGAAACCCTTGGGGAATTCGGGGAGTTCTGGAAAATAACCCTTACCATAACGGATGATGTTGCGGCGGATGCCGTAAACTCGGACCAGATCTCGCGGGATTTGGATGCGCTGCAGATCCGGTCCAGTGACAAACCCTATGCTGCCGTCTATACCCAAATATATGAAGGGATCTACCGTGCGAACCTGGTGATCGAGAATCTGGATAATGAAAATGAACTGACGGAAGATGATAAGACCGTACTGCGTGCTGAAGCTAAATTTCTACGTGCCTGGTTCCATTTCCAGGCCCTGAAACTTTTCGGTACCCCGCCACTTGCCATGGAAATAGTTCCCGGGATCAATGACCAGGCAAAGCCCAATGCAACACAGGACGAATTATACGCTGCAATACTCGCCGATTTTGCAGATGCAGCAGCCGGACTGCCGGATGTATGGGACAGCAGCAATACCGGAAGGGCAACCTCCTGGGCCGCAAAATCCTACGTGGGAAAAGTAAATGTATGGAAACAGGACTGGGCAGCCGCTATCGCAGCCTTCCAGGATGTAGTGGATAACGGGCCCTATGAACTGGTAACTGATTATGAACAGGTCTTTGCCTATAATAATGAGAATAATTCGGAATCCATTTTCGAGATTCAATATGGCGGACCGTTCTCCGATGACAACATCTGGGTTTTTGACGACACCCATTCCGAGGACTTCAAAGCCTCCCAGGGAACTGGCAGGGGTTGGTTCTGGGATGCAAGCAACGGTGCCCCCGGAGGAAAATTAGGGTATTGGGCACCCACTCAGGATTTGGTGGATGCCTTTGAACCTGGGGATGTCCGGGCCCAGACCATCTTCTATGAAGGAGGGGATACCTATTTTACCTTTGACGGATCGCGCTATGAAATACCATATGATACCTCCTGGTCATCAACCAGCTTCACCCTGAAGAAATACAGGGGATCTATCAATACAGTTGGCGGTAACAGCTCCCCTAACGGGCAGGCAGATTACAATAACGAACGCTGGTTCCGGTTTGCGGAATTAAAATTGCTGTATGCCGAAGCCCTGATCGAAGGGGGCGGGGACCTGACCATTGCCAAACAACAGATAGACGATATACGGCTGCGGGCAGGCTTGCCCATCCTGGATGTTTCTGCGGACCTCACACAGGCAATGCGGCAGGAAAAAAGGGTTGAACTGGCACTGGAACCCCATCGGTGGTTCGATATCACCCGCTGGGGCATCGGATCCCAGATCTTCGGGGCCGCATGGGATGATAAATTCAATGTTTTTCCCTTTCCGCTGTCAGAAATTGACCGGTCCAAAGGACTGCTGATCCAAAACTCCGGGTATTAAAATGTCTCTATACGATACCTGAATTGCAAAATATTATTTGGTTAGCTAAACCACTGGGAATCCAATCTAGTTTTAAGAGATTGGATTCTTTTTGTTTGGAGGTTTGTTGTTATATTCGTTGTTGCCCTATGAATTTTATACGATACATCGGTTCCGTCCTATTGTCAGTGACCCTGGCCACTGCCCTGTCCTGCAACGATACCGAAGGATTACAATTCGAAGAAATGCCGCCCCGAAAAACAGGCGTCAGCTTTGCCAATCAACTCGAATATACCGATGCCCTTTCTGTTCTCGAATTTGAATATATGTTTAACGGTGCTGGTGTTGCCATAGCAGATTTTGACAAAGACGGCCTGCAGGACCTTTACTTTACGGGCAATATGGTCAGCAACAGGCTGTACCGTAACCTGGGTAATTGGAAATTTGAGGATGTTACAACGGACTCCGGAGCCGGATCCACCCATTGGTCGAATGGGGTTTCTGTTGTTGATATCAACCAGGATGGCTACCCGGACATCTATGTAAGCAAAGGCGGGCCCCGGGGGTCGGAAGGTCGTGACCGCGCCAACTTATTGTTCCTTAATAAGGGCAAACAAGGCGGGGGCCTGCAGTTTGAAGAAGCGGCTGCTGCCTGGGGGCTGGCGGATGAAGGGTATTCTGTTCAATCCGCATTTTTTGACTATGACCGGGACGGGGACCTGGACATGTACCTGCTCAGCAACGCGCTGGTCGATTTTAACCGGAATACCTCCCGACCAAAGGACCGGACGGGAAAAGCACCGTCCGCTGACAAATTATTCCGGAATAACGGGGATGGGACGTTTACGGATGTTTCGGCGGATGCCGGCATCCTCATCGAAGGCTTCGGCCTTGGCGTCGAGGTTTGTGATATCAACCGGGATGGGTGGCCGGATATCTACGTTTCAAATGATTTTCTTACCGATGACCTGCTGTATATCAACCGGCAGGATGGAACCTTTCGCAATGAAATTTCCGGGTATTTTGAGCACCTTACCTTTAACGGGATGGGGAACGATATCGCGGATATCAACAATGACGGGCTGATGGATGTGGTTGTCCTCGATATGCTTCCCAAAGATAACGCCCGCTGGAAACTGACCATGGTGGGGAATAATTACGATGAATTCATGAACGGGCTTTCCTATGGGTACCACCCGCAGTATATCCGCAACACCCTGCAACTGAACAATGGGAACGGATCCTTCAGCGAGGTAGGGCAAATTGCCGGAATGGCCGCGACTGAATGGAGCTGGAGTGCCCTCCTGGCCGACTTTGACCAGGACGGGTTAAATGACCTTTGTGTTACCAATGGGTACCGGCAGGATATCACCAATCTCGATTTTATGGTATATGGAAACCGCATCCTTACCATGGGTACGGAGGAGGCCAACAGGAAACAACGCCTGGAGGAACTGAACAAATTGCCAGGCATTAAATTGCACAACTATTTTTTCAGGAATACCGGGGAACTGCAATTCACCGATATTTCCCGGGAAGTAGGCTTTACAAAACCGACCTATTCCAATGGGATGGCATATGGGGACCTGGACAATGACGGGGACCTGGACCTGGTTATAAACAACATTGATGACCCTGCTTTGCTCTATGAAAACAAGCTGGCCGCCGGTCCGGGAAATCAATCCCTGACCGTAAGGTTCAAAGGAGGGAGACCAAACCTTGATGGGATCGGGAGCACGGTGCAGCTATATTACGGCGGGGCCATGCAGCAGCGTTATTTTACTCCGTACCGCGGTTACCTTTCCACCATGGAAGCGTCCCTGCATTTCGGGCTGGGAGATACGGGGATGCTGGATAGCCTCCGGGTAACCTGGCCGGATGGCAAACAGCAACTGCTTACAAATATCCCTGGTGGCCGGATACTCACCCTGGACTATACCGAAGCCACGGAAGTGGAGCTGCCTCCCCTGGAAACCAGGCCATCACCCTTTCATGAGACGGATAGTATCGGGTTGGCCCATTCACATAAGGAAGATGATTTTGTAGACTTTAAGATTCAACCGCTGCTCCCGCATATGCACTCCCGCAACGGACCGGGCCTTGCTGTGGCTGACATCAATGCCGACGGGAAGGAGGATTGTTTTATTGGGGGGGCTTCAGGGGAAACCGGTGTCCTTTTTATACAGGAGGAAAATGGGCATTTCAGGCAGGAGAATTTCCAGGATGCAGCTGCGGAAGACATGGGTGCTGTATTCTTTGATGCGGACAATGACGGCGACCAGGACCTGTACGTGGTAAGCGGGGGGTCTTCTTTTCCGGTCGGGGACAAGCGATACCAGGACAGGCTATACAGGAATGACGGTACAGGGGGTTTTACCCGGGCTGATGCCTTGCCTGAAAATACAACGAGCGGTTCCGTGGTGACGGCTGCCGACTATGATAAAGATGGCCTCCTGGACCTCTTTGTTGGGGGGCGGGTGAAACCGGGGGAATACCCGCTTTCCCCCGTAAGCATGCTCTTAAAAAACAATAGTGACAGCAAGCAGATCCGGTTTACCCGGGATACCCAAAAGAACGCCGCCCTTTGCGGTGAATTGGGGATGGTCACCGCCGCACTATGGACCGACTTCAACAACGATACCTGGCCAGACCTTATCATAGCCGGGGAGTTTATGCCCATACGATTTTATGAGAACCGGCGCGGGCAACTCGTGGAGGTTACCGGGCAAACAGGGTTAAAGCATACCCATGGGTGGTGGAATAGCATCACTGCCGGTGATTTTGACAACGACGGCGACAGCGATTACATCCTGGGCAACCTGGGGCTTAACAGCAGATACAAGGCCAGTGCTGCCGAACCCCTTTGTATTTATGCCAAAGATTATGACAAGAACGGCCAGATTGACCCGGTCATGTGCTATTATATCGATGGCGAAAATTATATTGCCCATTCCCGCAATGACCTGATTGAACAGATCAATGCCATGAGGGGCCGCTTCAGGACCTATTCGGATTATGCCAATGCAACCTTTGACGAATCCTTTACCAAGGCCGAACTGGCCGATGCCTTAGTGGTTAAAAGTGAAACATTCTCCAGCAGCTATCTGGAAAACCTGGGTGACGGCACTTTCAGGATGACACCACTGCCAAGAAAAGCCCAGATCGCACCCATGTACGGGATGCTCGTGGAAGATTATACAGGCGACGGGAATATGGACCTGCTTGCGGTAGGGAACTTTTTCAGCGGGGAAGTATTTTCGGGACGCTATGATGCGTCTATAGGATGGCTGCTTGCGGGGGATGGCAAAGGGAATTTCGATCCGGTGGATGTCACGAAAAGCGGGTACTATGTGCAGGGAGATGCCAAGGCGTTGGTCAACATCCCATGGGAAGAAAAGGAGTTGGCGATTGCCTCTATAAATAATGGCCCTGTCAACACCTTTGCCGTCGACAGGGACACTACCCGCCTCTATAAGGCCAAACCGGGTGACCGGGTTGCCATCGTAACCCTTCAAAACGGAAAGGTACAGAAAACGGAATTCTATTACGGATCCGGATACTTGTCCCAGGGCAGTCGTATCCTGTATATCCCGGTCGATGCAGTTTCTGTTACCATACAGGATATGAATGGAAATAGTACCGAAAACCTGCAGCTTCCATGAAAGGTATCCAAACACTTTGCTGGGTTATGTTCTGGACCTTGCTTGTTACTTCCTGCAAGGACAGGGAAACTCCCCGGTTCAAATTGTTGAATGCCTCCGAAACCGGTATCAGCTTTAACAATACAATCAGGGAATCTGACAGTGTCAATGTTTTTCAGTTTATGAATATTTATACCGGGGCCGGGGTTGCCGTTGGGGACATTAATAACGACGGGCTCAATGATGTGTATTTTAGCGGCAACATGGTATCAGGGAGGCTTTATCTCAATAAAGGGGGGCTGCAATTCGAGGATATCAGCAGCAAATCCGGGATCCTGAATGACAGTTGGGGCACTGGTGCCACCATGATAGATATCAATCAGGACGGGTGGCTCGACATTTATATCTGCGTATCGGGTGGGGGCGAGGAGGCCCGGCGTGCTAACTTATTGTACATAAACAATGGGGATATGACCTTCTCAGAAAGGGCGACTGAGTTTGGGTTGGCAGATACCCGCCAGGCCATGCAGGCGGCCTTTTTTGATTATGATAATGATCAGGATCTGGATATGTACCTGCTGATAAACCCGGCAGCCTATGAATACAGGGTGAACAGCAGTGCCCCCAGAAAACTGCAGGGCGAATCAGTCAGTAATGACCGGTTGTACAGGAATGAGGGCAACGGTACATTTACTGATGTAACCCTCGAGGCAGGGATTCTTGTGGAAGGATATGGATTGGGGGTGGGAATTTCGGACATCAACAACGACGGTTGGCCGGATATTTATGTATCCAATGACTTTATAGGCAATGATATATTGTATATCAACCAGGGGGACGGGCACTTCAGGGACGAGATCCGGGATTATATTAACCACAGCTCCTATGCCGGCATGGGCAATGATGTGGCGGATATTGACAACAATGGAAAACCTGATATCATGGTCCTTGATATGAGACCGGAAGATAATGCACGCCAAAAACTGATTATTTCCTCCACAGGCTATGACCGGTTCCAGATGATGTTGGAAGCAGGCTATGATCCCCAGTACAGCAGGAATACCCTACAGTTGAACCAGGGGGAAGGAAAGTTCAGTGAAATTGGATTCCTGGCCGGGGTGAGCAGCACAGACTGGAGCTGGAGCCCGCTTCTGGCCGACTTTGATAACGATGGATACAGGGATATGTTTGTATCCAACGGATTTTTAAGGGATCTGGGAAACCTGGACTATATCCATTACCAGAATATCTATGACAACCCCCTGGGAGACCCGGATACAAAGATCAGTCAGAAGCTACAATCCATAAAGAACCTCCCCAGTGCAAAACTGATTAACTATGCCTTTAGGAACAAGGGCGACGCTACCTTCGAAAATGTAACAGAAGCCTGGGGTATTGAGGAACCAAGCTGTTCCAACGGGGCCGCCTATGCCGACCTTGATAATGATGGCGACCTGGACCTGTTGGTCAACAATGTCAACCAGCCTGCTTTTTTGTATGAGAATACAGGTAATAAGAAGTCTGCAGGGCATTATTTGCGTCTAAAACTGAAGGGATCCCTGCCGAACAACGCCGGGATTGGCAGTCGGATCAGGGTTACAGCGGGGAACCGGAGCCAGTTTGCCGAACAATATCTCAGCAGGGGTTATGAAAGCAGCGTGGATCCTGTGATCCATTTCGGATTTGGTTCGGAGCAGATCGCGGATAGTATAGAGATTTGGTGGCCGGACCATACGTATCAGCTGCTGCAGAACGTGAAACTGGATCAGACCCTGATCCTCACACAGGCCCAGGCACTTCCTGTAAAACAAAAAAAACCGGCCTTACCGAAAAAAACCTGGTTTACGGATGTAACCGACACCCTGAAAGTTTCCTATACCCACCGGGAAGACCCAATGGTTGATTTTAAGTTACAGCCGATTTTGCCACATATGCATTCCAGGCTGGGCCCGGGGGTTGCTGTCGCAGATATCAATAAGGATGGCTTCGAAGATTTTTATGTTGGAGGAGCTGCAGGGCAGGAGGGGCAGTTGTTTTTACAGGATGCCAACGGTAACCTGGAAGCCCGGGATTGGGGTTCCGATGCACAATATGAGGATATGGGGGCCTTGTTCTTTGATGCAGACAGGGATGGGGATACAGATTTGTATGTAGTGAGCGGAGGATATCATGCCAATGGGGATACAAGCCTGTACCAGGACCGGCTTTACCTCAATGACGGGAAGGGGAATTATTCAGCCTCCCGGGCACTGCCACCTATAACCTCCAGTGGATCCGTGGTCACCGCTGCCGATTTTGACAGGGATGGGGATCTCGACCTCTTTGTAGGGGGAAGGGTAAGTCCGGGTGCTTACCCCCTTCCCGCCAAAAGTTACCTCCTGGAAAACCTTGTGGATAAGGATGGGGGAAATTTAAGATTCAGGGATATCAGTGATACCATCCCCGGCTGGGACCAACTGACCATGGTTAGCGGGGCGCTCTGGTCTGACTATGATGCTGACGGATGGGCAGACCTGATTGCCTGCGGCGAATTTATGCCCATACTGCTTTTTCATAATGAAGGAGGGGTGTTCACCCGGGAGCAGCCTTCCGGCCTGCTGAAGAGTGAAGGATGGTGGAACAGCATAAACGGAGGTGACTTCGACAATGACGGGGATACCGATTATATCCTTGGGAACCTGGGGCTGAACAGCAAATTCGTGGCAACCAAAACAGAACCGCTGTGCATTTATGCCAAGGACTATGACAATGACGGGAAGATAGACCCGGTGATGTGCTATTTTAATGATGGTGAAAATTACTTAGCCCATTCGCGGGACGAGATCATCAGTCAGATCAATGCCATGAGGGGCCGGTTTAAAACCTACGAGTCCTATGCCGAATCTACTTTTGAAAAATCATTTTTACCCGAAGAACTACAGGATGCCTATGTGGTAAAAAGCTATAACTTTGCCAGTAGCTACCTCGAAAATTTAGGTGGAGGGCAGTTTGAATTGCATACACTTCCCATCGAATGCCAGGTAGGCCCTGTTGAAGGCATCCTTATCGAAGACCTTGATCTGGATGGTAACGTGGATGTGCTGTTAACAGGGAATTCCTATTCTACAGAAGTAGCAGCAGGGCAGTATGATGCTATCAAAGGCATTGTAATGCAGGGAGATGGCCGTGGGGGATTAAAGCCACTTACCCTCGGACAAAGTGGTTTTTTACATGATGAGGATGGCAGTGGCCTTGCACTCCTCCGAAATCCAAAAGGGGGTTCATACATCCTGGCGGCCTCCAATGACGGCCCCTTAAACGTCTTCCACGAATCGGGGAAGCCCGGAGTGCTAATGTTGAATGACGATGTCAGGCTTGCCGAGATCCTGTTCAAGGATGGCCGGAAGAACCGGATGGAAGTTTATTATGGATCGGGATACTTATCCCAAAGTTCCAGGAGCATCGTGATCCATGATCAGATCAAAGAAATAAGGATAACCAGTTTTGATGGGAGTACAGAAACATTTTTTACGGACCAATAGATTCCGGGCAGTAATACTGTTCCTGGGGTTATTGTTGCTTTCCGGCTGTGGAAAACCACATGATGAAGCGGGGCTGGACAGCTATTTCCAGGGAAGCCTGATGCGGCAGAACCGGTTGCTGACCGATGTGATCGTTGCGGATATCTTTACCCCTCCTGTGGCCAGCAGGATCTATGCCTATCCTAATATCGCAGCCTATGAATGCGCACGGCATTTGGATACCAACCGCCCTTCGCTTGCAGGACAGCTCAATGGCCTGAAATCCCTGCCTGTACCGGAAACCGGCAAGCAATATTATTATCCCCTTTCTGCACTTGTGGCGTTTACCGCAGTGGCTGAAAAACTGGTATTTGACCAGGAACGGATTGCCGGCCAGCAGTCAGAATTGCTTGGCAACGTTCAGAAAATTGGGATCGATAAGGAGATCCATGCCAATTCAGTTGCTTTTGGGGAGGCAATGGCAGAACAGATACTGGAATGGTCGCAAAAGGATGGTTATAACCGGAGGACAGCGCTGCCACGTTACAGTGTGAATGATGACCCTGCCCGTTGGCGCCCCACACCACCCGACTATATGGAAGCTATTGAGCCACATTGGAACACTATCCGCCCTTTTGTCCTGGATTCCGCCGCGCAGTTTGATCCCGGCCTTCCCACCGAATTTGATACGAAATTGGAATCCTCCTTTTATTCCGAAGCCATGGATGTGTATGGTACGGTCCTTGGCCTGACCGAGGAACAACTGAATATCGCTAAATTCTGGGATTGTAATCCGAATATCTCTCATACGAAGGGACATGTAATGTATTTCCAGCAACAGATATCCCCGGGCGGGCATTGGATGCACATAACCGCCCAGGTCCTTGAGGAACAGGGCTTCAGCATCGATGCAGATGCCGCGGTTTTGGCGCAGGTGAGCATGGCCCTGGCGGACTCTTTCATAAGTTGCTGGGACCAGAAGTTCAAAAGTAACCTAACGCGTCCCGAAACGTTTATCAATAAATATATTGACCCGGACTGGACTCCCATACTTCAAACACCTGCCTTCCCCGAATACACCTCCGGTCACAGTGTGGCTTCAACAGCGGCTGCTACGGTTTTGACACATTGGTTTGGGGACCAGTATGCCTTTGTGGATTCCACCGAAGTACCCTATGGATTACCCGCCAGGGGATACCCTTCATTTTTAAAGGCTTCACAGGAAGCGGCCTTAAGCCGTTTATACGGTGGGATCCATTACCGGCCGGCTATTGAGAAGGGCGTTGAACAGGGAAGGAATGTGGGCCGGTACGTTATTGAAAGCCTGAAATTAGGGCCCGGGTTGCCGTCCCAAAATGAAGGGACTTATTAAAGCAAATAGTATGAGTTATTATATGTAAATTTAATTTCAACAACCAACCTTTCCGCTATGAGCCAATTTGCTGCGCCCGTGTCCAAACGCCTTTTTTCCCTTGATGTCTTTCGCGGTTTGACCATGTTCCTGCTCATTGCAGAAGCTGCCGGATTTCATCATAATTTCTCCGAACTGGTTCGGGGCAATACAGCCCTCAGTACGGTGGCAGAACAGTTGCACCACCATCCCTGGCACGGACTGCGGTTCTGGGACCTGATACAACCCTTCTTTATGTTCATCGTGGGGGTAGCAATGCCGTTTTCGATCCGCAAACGATTGAAAACAGGCAGCAGGAGTTCTGTTACCAGGCATATCATAAGACGGTGTATATTATTATTTGCTTTCGGGGTGTTGCTGCACTGTGTTTACAGCCATGCGCTGGTATGGGAACTATGGAATGTACTGGTACAACTGGCCTTTACCATACTCATAGCTTATGCTATCATGAACCTGCCCCACCGCACACAAATTATCATATCGGCTGGTTTGCTGGTGCTTACGGAAATACTCTACCGTGCCTATAACCCATCGGATCCCTATAACAACGGGGCAAGTTTTGGTTCGTTTATGGATATGGTCTTTATGGGGAAACTCAACGGGGACGGATGGGTAACTATTAATTTTATACCAACCGCAGCACATACCATCTGGGGGGTCGTTTGCGGGCAGGTCCTGCTTTCAGACCGAAGTGCATCGGCAAAGCTGAAACCTTTTATAACATGGGGAATGGTGATCCTTGTCCTGGGGTATGCTTTGGATCTGACCCATATTACCCCGATCATTAAGCGATTGGCCACCACTTCCTTTACGCTGGCTTCCGGCGGGTGGACCATCCTTGCACTGGCCTTGTTTTACTGGTGGATAGATATCAGGGGGAATCATAAAAAATGGTTGCGGATCTTTTCCGTCGTAGGAACGAATTCTATATTTATTTATTTGTTCGCGGAAACCGTCGGATCCCAATGGTTCCGTGATTTTGGGAGGATCTTTACGGAAGGCCTTCTCGCCCCGATTGGCGTTCCCGGGGATTTGATACTGGTTGTCAACTCACTTTTTGTGCTCTTTATATTCTGGTATATCACTTATTTCCTCGATCAGCACAAGGTGTACTTTAAGGTTTAATACCGGAAATCCTTCCTGTTGACCTTTCCAATCCCCTCAAAATTGAGTCCGGTGCAATGGCAGTATCGGTTTCAGTTCTAAGCTAACTCAAACCTTAGCTGCATGGAGTGGTTTCTTGTGGCAGGATAACAGACTCAGTCCTTCAGCTCGAGGGGCTTCCCAGGTAGGGTTTCGCCGGCTTCATTTAGTTGCAGGAAAGCTAAGATCGTCGGGGCGATCTGGATGCTGAATACTTGTTCTTCCGATTTTACTTCTCCTTTATTTCGGACGCCATTACCAAAAGCAACAAGCCATACCTCTCCGGCATTGGGCACATCGTCACCATGGTTTTTCCAGGAGTCCAGTGGTCTCGTACCCCTACCGTGGTCTGTTGTGATCAGGAAAATGGTATTATCCCGGTATTCAGGGTCATCCTGCACAAATTCCCATAAGTCCCGTATCAAAAGGTCGGTATTGTGCATAGCTTTCAAATAGGCCTGGTAATCCCCGTCATGGGCAAAGTCGTCCGTCTCACCAAACGCGATATAGACCAGGTCCGGATGGTTCTTTTTCATGTATTCCAGGGCGTACTGACCCGTAAAGGCATCCAGGCGGACAGAACCCCAGGGGCTTGGAATCCGTTCCTGCATTTCATTCAGCCACAGCTCATGAGCGGTAAGATCAGATCCTGCTGCCGGTTCAAATCCAGCATTAACAGGGATCCCGGACCGGTTTTCATTGACGATATAGGGGAAAACATCCCAACTACCAAAAGCAGCTACTTTCCCGCTGAAACTGTGGGATGCGTTGACAATTTCCAGGACTGTCTTGTTGGGGTTGTTCAGTTTCTCATTACTCGTTATCCGGGCATCGTCGGCCCTGCCACTCAGTATCTCATTATAACCGGGGTAGGAAAACCATAGTTTATTGGTTAAGTCCACCTTGCTGCCATGAAGCCGGTTGCCATGGAATTGCCCTATCCTGAGTGCATTCTTCCAGAGGAATGGCATCAATACCCCCCGCCTGGCTTCGGGGGTATCCCGCCAGAAAAGGTTTTTGAGCATAAGGGTGTCATGTACATATTCGGGGTTGGTGATCAGGGAGGCATCTGCCCCGGTAAAAAAGTCCTGCCAGCGTACCCCGTCCAGGGTGATCAGGACAATTTTAGGCAAGGCGGAATCCTGCCCATGTAAGGAAGCTGAACTTGGGATGAGCAGCGTTAAAAGAGCTACAAAGAGGGTGGGGAAGATCATTATTTTTTGCATGATGATTTTAATTTTACCATTCCTGGATTTCCGTATATCAACAGAAGTACTAAAAATACGGTTATCTCCTGAACTATGTTGCAAATTCAATATTGACAGGCAACGACTTTGGATTGAAAGGCCTGTTTTCGAGCTGGTGCAGAGGATAACGGATATCATCAAAAATCAAACTAGTTTGGAAACCAAAAGACGTAGATTTTAAGTATTTTAACGGTTGAATCACAGAGTGGAAAATTGAAAGGCTTCGCATGGATTTTATAGATTATTATAAGGTATTGGGTATTGATAAAAATGCGACCGAGAGTGAAATCAAAAAGGCGTATCGAAAACTTGCCAGGAAATACCACCCGGATATCAATCCCAACGATCCGGAAGCTGAGAAGTTGTTCAAGCAGATCAATGAGGCCAATGAGGTACTGAGCGATGCTGAGAAACGAAAAAAGTATGACAAGTACGGGAAGGATTGGCAACACGCAGAGGAATTTGAAAAACAGCAACGTACCCGGAACCAGGGCGGCGGATCTGGAGGCTATACTTATTCCGGGGGGCAGGGGGCCGATTTTTCCGATTTCTTCGAATCCATGTTTGGCGGCTCCGGGTTCTCCAATCGCAGCGGGCGTGTGAAATACAAAGGCCAGGATTATAATGCGACCCTGGAATTGGGCCTCATGGATGTATTGCATACCCATAAAAGGACCCTCACCATCAACAATAGAAATATCCGGATCACCATACCTGCCGGAATCGAGGACGGACAGACCATAAAAATAAAAGGCCATGGCGGCGAAGGGATCAATGGGGGTCCGAAGGGGGACCTCTTCATTACCTTTTCCATACGGAATACCACGGAGTTCAAACGGGAAGGGTCCCAGCTTTATAAAACCGTACAATTACCACTGACCCGTGCCGTACTGGGCGGGGATGTTGTTATAGATACCCTGAGCGGGAAGGTGAAACTGAACATTAAACCTGAAACCCAGACCGGCACGCAGGTCAAATTGAAGGGCAAGGGCTTCCCGGTGTATAAAAAGGAAGGTCATTTTGGGGACCTTATCATCACCTATCAGGTCCGGATCCCTAAAGACCTGACGGAAGCCCAGAAACAACTGTTCAAACAACTGGAAGAAACCAATCTGAATTAAGACTATGGGAGCACGAAAATATATCAGGATAAAGGAATTCTGCAACAGTCATGAGATTGAGGAATCTTTTGTCTATGAACTGCAGGAATTTGAAGTGATCAAACTGGAATTCAGGGACCGGGAACCTATCCTTCAGCTTACCGAATTGCCACGGCTTGAAAAAATGCTCCGTTTGCACCGGGAATTGCAGATCAACCCCGAGGGTTTGCAGGCCGTTGATCACCTGTTGAAAAAAGTCAGGGACCTTCAGGAGGAGGTTAAACACTTGCGGAACAAACTCACGCGGTTTGAGGATTATTTGTAACCTGCTCCAAGAAACCACCTCGGGCCGCGTCACCGATTGATCCACCGGTCTCATGTACCAGTATTACCAGTACCGCCACGACACCAATTTACTTACTGTCAAAACCCACCAGATTGCCCGGGGTAGGCTGAAATGTCTAAATTTATATGCACAGGGCAAGTGGGACTCTCCCTTTGGCCTTAATTATATGTAGCTTTCGCGGGATGGAATGGGAGGTTAGACATATCGGGATAATATGGTTACTCAATTTTATGTCCTGCTTTTCGTATGCACAATACGGGAATATTCAGGGAGCAATTATTGACCCGGATGGGATCCCTGTCTCAGGAGCCACAATTTTTATGTCAGGAGCCGGCAAAGGCACCGTATCTGATCTCAACGGCAGGTTTACCCTGCTCAACGTACCTGCCGGGAAGTTTGAGGTACAGGTACGCTACCTGGGCTATTCGGATTACCAGGAACAGGTTGGTATCCCAAACGATCAAACTATATTCCTAACCGTTATGCTGGTTCCAAAAAGCATCCTCTTAAAGGGGGTTGAGGTGGTTTCCCGGGGTTCTGCTTCACATGCGAAGGCTCTGAATACCCAAAAGAACGCTATAAATATCAGTAACATTGTTTCTACTGATCAAATCGGCAAATTCCCGGATGCCAATATCGGGGACGCCCTCAAACGGATATCGGGGATTGCTGTCCAGCTGGATCAGGGGGAGGCCCGTGACCTCATCATAAGGGGACTTTCCCCGGAATTAAATTCCGTAACTCTTAATGGTAGCAGGATTCCTTCGGCAGAAGGGGATAACAGGAATATCCAATTAGACCTGATCCCCGCGGATATGATCCAAACCATAGAAGTCATCAAAACCCTGACCCCCGATATGGATGCAGACGCGCTGGGGGGATCGGTGAACCTGGTCACACGCACTTCCCCACAGGGCTTCAGGGTTTCTGCTACCCTGGGTTCGGGGATCAATTTTATCTCTGACAAACGGATACTGAATGGGTCCTTTCTGTATGGCGATCGTACGGATGACGATAAATTTGGTTGGATGCTCTCAGCTTCCATCAATGATAACGATTTTGGGTCTGATACGGTGGAAGCGACATGGTCTGATTCCTTCTCCTACAACACAGGAAACACGGATGCCAGCGGGGAACCCATTATTGAGCAGGTTAGCGTGGATCCGTACCCGGCTATCCTTGAAATCCAGCCCTTTTGGATACAACGCGTCCGGCGGAGTTTTGCCGCGAATTTTGATTATCAGCTAAATGCTTCCAACAGCCTGTATCTCAAAACCATTTATAACTGGCGTGATGACCGGGAAAACAGGTATGTATTTGAACAGGAGGTTCTGGAAGGCAGTGAGATTGCTGACGGCGATTTCTCACTGACGGGCCGTGACCTGGTACGGTTTCCTGTTTTGGTTAGCAGACAGACCCGGGGCGGGATTGCCACAGACAGGGGGAAAAATGCAAGATTGGAAGATCAGCGGATGCAGAATTATACCCTTGGAGGAAACCATTTATGGGGTACTTTGCGGATAGACTGGCTCACCGCAGTATCGGCAACATTTGAAGATATTGCTCACGAACGAACTGCCGAATATAAAGCCATTTATGGGATCATCAGGAAAACCGGGAATCCCCGTTATCCCTTGTTTGTGCCTGAAAACCCGATACTTTCCGGGGATCTCACCGGTTTTGAGTACGATGAGATCATCGAGGAAAGCAACTATACCCGGGAGGAGGATATCAATTTCTTCCTTAATGTGACGCTGCCCTGGAATGTAATTGAAACCGCAGACGGACAGTTAAAATTTGGCAGCAGGGGGAGGATGAAATCAAAAGTCAGGGAGAACGGCTTTAACCGGTTTGACCTGGAAGAATCCTTTCCAACCCTGGCGGAAACACCGAATCGGGATTATACGGATCCCGGCTTCCTTGCAGGACCCCAATACAGGGCAGGTATATTTCCGGACGAGCGATGGCTTGGTGATCTTGACCTCCGGAATGGAGAGGTGATCCCCGGTGAATTCCTGAAACAAAACTATCAGGTAGATGAGGATGTTTTTGCAGCCTATGCCATGACCCGTCAACAGTTTGGTATCTCCCTTAACGTCCTGGCTGGCGTACGGGTGGAAAATACCTTGTTTAATGCACTGGCAAATAGCATTGAAGAAAATTCCGGCCTGGTCGGACAGGAGATGGCAACGGAATCGTATAACAACTTTTTGCCATCATTTCATATCCGGTATGGGTTGTCAGCCAATACCGTTCTCAGGTTCGCATGGACGAGCGCCCTCTCCCGCCCTAATTATGTGGATATGGTACCTACCCGTGAGATAGTATACAGTGACAGGGAGATCTCGGTTGGTAACCCAGGGCTTAACCCCGCAACCTCCACTAACTTTGACCTGATGGCAGAACATTATTACAGCTCTGTCGGTATTTTATCCCTTGGCGTATTTAGCAAAAACATCAAAAACTTCATGTACACTTTCCGGAGTGTTACAACGGATGATCAGTATGGCCCGGGTACCTCGGGGTTTACACTTTTTCAACCGTTGAACGGGGAAGAGGCGGCCCTTTATGGGGTGGAACTCAATTACCAGCGACAACTTGATTTTTTACCGGGTTTTGCACGCCACCTGAGCTTTGATTTTAATTATACCTTCCTGAATTCAGTTACGGAAGGCATCCGGGATGTGCAGGGTATAGACAGGGTTGACCTTAACCTCCCGGATACGCCACCTCATTTGTTCAATGCTTCCCTGGGCTATGAGGTCAAGGATTTTACAGCCCGTTTATCTGCTAATTTTTCAGGGGCCTACCTGAAAGAAGTGGGGGGGAGAAGCCTGGAAGATATCTTTTATGACAGGCAACTGTTGCTCGACTTTAACGCAAGTTTTAACATTCATAAAAACCTGAGCCTGTATGCCGGGGTGAACAACCTCACCAATCAACCTTTACGGCTCTATCAGGGAATTCACAGGAGAACCTCCCGGATCGGATTCTACGACCGGAGGTTTACAGTTGGATTGAAATACGATATCTTTAAAGCAGCTGATGCCAAGCGTTGAGAAATACAAAGCAAGCCCATCCAGCCACCTCAGGTGCCTTTTTTTACGGCACTTTCCGCAGCAGCTGACTGCCACTGGATATCGGATTTCGCCCGGCTATAAGATTACAGGGGTTTGCGGCCGGATATAATGTTATATAAGACTACGATTACAGCTATTACAAGCAAGACATGGATCAAACTATTGGTTCCAATTCCTGGAATGATATCCAAAATACCTAAGAGCCAGACTATGATCAAAATTACGGCAACAAGCCAAAGAAGACTTCTCATAATAGATGGTTTTACAGTTATACAAGCTAATATAATAAATATATAGACTGGAAATCCAAAAGATTCAGCACCTTCTATACCTGCAGTTACTACCTAAAAAATTACTTCAGAACCCCGTGCCTCGCAATAAGGGTGTAGTTGTTACACGCAACTGGTGCAATAACCTTTGGCTCTTATTGCCTTATCGGCGCCAACGGACCAGGATGCCTGTTATATTTTTTTTAGTAAGCTCCACCTCCGGGCAGATCTCAAATCCGTTCTTCTGATAGAAATTGACGGGAGATTTATAATTTTCCCCATTTTGTTTCCGTTCGGTACCTGACTCAATTACCCACCCATTTAATTCCATATACTGCCTTTTCGCCCAGTCCAACAGGGCGGATCCCAGGCCCTTACCCTGTGCCGGTGAATCGATGAGCATCGCAAACCAACGCGCATTGTCCCTGATAAAACAGACCAGCCAACCTATCAATTTTCCTGAATCATCCATGAGCAGTACATGGTGTTTATCTTCCAGGGATTCCAGATATGTATCGAATGAGTCAGGATCAGCCAGTGCCAGCTTTGACGGATATTCCCTGTTCCAAAGAGAAATTATTTCGCTTTTCCGGAGCGTGTCCAGTGTTCTCAACTCAATCCAACTTATATCTGAAAGCATACCTTAACTGCTTCAGCCCTCCTGGATTACAGACAGAATATTGCCGGCCGGGTCTTTGAACCAGGCTATCAACGGTCCTTCCGTCCGGGAAATACCCTTGCTGTCGGTGTTGAGTTCCGGGTATTGTTCAAACCGGAGACCGAGGCCTATCAGCCCGTCCACGATTTTTTCCAGGTCTTTTACAGGAAAATTCAATACAGTGAATGTGGCTGGCTTATGATCGACCTTGGGATAAATGATCATGGGGTTTGTGCCAGTGAGGTGTAATTCCAGGATCCCCATCGGGTTATCTTTAACCGTTAACCCCAGGGTACCTTTATAGAAAGTTTTGGCTTTTTGCAGGTCGTTTACGGAAAAACCGCCGAATGCCTTTGAATTTTGCAACATTGTTTCTTTATTTATAGTATGTACTTCTTAATCAGGACATTTGCTGTGCATTGAAATTAACCATCCAATGTACCCCGAATTGATCTTCCAGGCTGCCAAAATAATCGCCCCAGAACTGCTCATCCATCGGCATCTCAATCTTACCTCCCTGGCATAGTCCTTTGAATAACCGGTCCGCCTCTTCCCTGCTTTCCGGGTGGATTGAAATGTAGATATTGTTTCCTTTAATCAACTTATGGCCGGCAGATGGAATGATATCCGATGCCATTAAAAACTGGCCTTGTCCAATAGGCAATCCTATATGCATTGTCCTGTTCTGTTCGGCTTCACTAAATGCCTCACCCCCCGGTGCTTCCTTCATTTTAAGGTTACTGCTAAACTCCCCGCCAAAAACGGATCTGTAAAATTTGAAAGCTTTTTCGGCCTCGCCATCGAAGTTTAAATAGGGGTTTACTTTCATATATATAAGTTTTATAGTAAAATGATTGCGTATGCCCATCAGGCTACAAAACCAGCGTCACCGAAAAATTCCAGTGCGTAATGTTCTTCGGGGGCCTTATGCAATGTTAAGGTAAGGAGTCTGGCAACAATCTCCATGACTTGACTTTGTTTTTTTGGCACGTAGGCGTATCTTTTTGGAATGCCGTCCATCCGCTAAATTGCGTATCACGCTTTAAAGATATCACGCTGCCATACGGACAGGCGACCATCAGTGGCGGGTAAGCTCAGGCTACCTGCCCAGTGGCTGCTTGGTTTAATTTATGATAAGAAACATAGGAGACCGCAAGGAGCATTAAAAAGATCAAGGGTAATAGTGCCGGTAGCCCCGGACCATCCACTGACCAATGACTGATGCTTGCAAACAGAAAATTGAAGGTGAAGCCCGCATAGGTCCATTCTTTGAGTTTGACCGGCAATCCTGGGATTAAAAGTGTCAATGCCCCCAGGACCTTAAAGATAACCAGGGCACTTCCAAAATAATGCGGATAGCCCAGATGGCGGATACCTTCCTTTGCCATGTCGGTATGTGATGTAAGAGCAGGCATAAGCCCTTCCCATAAAAAAATGATAGTGGTTGCTGTCCAGAATATGACACTATTTATTTTCATAATGAATAAAATTTAAACAAGATGTTTTGAATAGCACAAAGTTCATGTACATTTAATATATCCAGAGGGTGTGATAACGGCATTTCCAAGGGTTGATCCCGCCAGATAAATTATTGAATTAAGTGTATGAAAAAAATTACAATCCTAGTTCCGGAATCGGCGGTGATTGAATCTGTTGCCGATCCGCAGTATCTTTTTACAACAGCCAACCGGTTTTTACAAGCCAGGGGGGAGGAGCCCCTCTTTGAGGTTAGCCTGGTTGGACTCACAAGGGAGGTTGTTTTCAGCAACGGTTTATATTCCGTACATACGGATGCAGTTTTGGCGGAGGCACCACCAACTGATCTTGTGCTGATCCCAGCTCTTTTTGGCAATATGGAACATGCCGTAACCCGCAACCAGGAGGCGGTCCCCTGGATTCTGGACCATTATAAAAACGGTGCGGAGGTAGCATCGCTTTGTGTGGGAGCCTTTTTACTGGCATCAACAGGTTTGTTGAATGGGAAGCGCTGCTCCACGCATTGGGCATATTACAATGAATTCAGGGAGACTTTCCCGGAAGTGGAAGTAGTGGAAGGGGGTATAATTACCGAAGACAGTGGGATCTATTCCAGCGGCGGGGCGAATTCTTATTGGAACCTGCTATTATACCTGCTGGAAAAATATACAGACAGGGATACGGCTATCCTGGCCTCCAAATATTTTGCAATCGATATCGACCGTGAAAGCCAGGCCGCATTTATGATGTTCAATGGTCAAAAGGACCACTGTGATGATGAGATCATGAAGGTCCAGCATTATATAGAAGCGAATTATCCGGAAAAGATCACGGTGGATGAATTATCAGGGAAAGTTGCCATGAGCCGTCGGAGTTTTGAACGCAGGTTTAAACAGGCAACGGACAATACGGTAATCGAATACCTGCAACGGGTAAAGGTGGAGGCCGCCAAAAGGAGTTTTGAATCCACGCGCAAAAATATAAGTGAAGTGATGTTCGATGTTGGGTATACGGATACAAAAGCCTTCAGGAACGTATTCAGGAAGATAACCGGCTTAACACCTTTTGACTACAGGAACAAATACAACAAGGACTTTTAAGGGGATAGATGCCGGGAAAAGCAATAGTTTTTCGAGGTTGGTGCGAACTAGATTGATCTGTACAGATATTTTTTGTTTTTCGATGCAACTCTTTGATGTTTTTGTTATCTAGAATTAAATCTTAAATATAATAATATGAAGCAAAATATGATTTTTATGCTGGCCTTTGGGATGCTGAATTTTCTGTTCATCAGCTGCCTCCCGGATAACAATAATTTGGACTGCCCGACTGACTACACAGGTGGACTAACCGGGGAAGAACCAGACCTGGTTGGGGAATGGGTCTTGACAGCCATTGTATCCGATAAGGAGATAGACCTTACAGATGATGACGCGGACAACCCCATAAAAGATATATTTGTTCAGTATACCGATTGCCAGAAAGATGCCGTTTTTGCCTTTAACCAGGGGAGGACCTATGTTTTTAACCAGGGGATGGTGGCTTCGGGTTGCGTCAACAAAACGACTTCGGAAGGAACCTGGAAGCTGGCAACCGGAACCTTGAGCCTGGTTAGTGGCTGTAACCTCCAGAATATGGCGATCCACTTTAATGCAGATAAAACAGCCTATACCTTCTCTGGTAACTACAACCTGAAAGATGTTAACGGGGAAACCTATCAGACAAAGATTACGTTTACGTATACCCTGAATCCCTGACGTCCCTAAGGGGGATTATTACAGGCTGGAAATAAAACCCGGAATCTAATTCCGGGTTTTTCGTTTTTTTATAAAGGAGCCTATTCATGGTAGCTGGCACATTCTCCTCAAAACACCGGGTACCGGAAAACGAAACTTGATACCAAACATCCGGGGCGTTTTTCTATCATTTTTCTGGTGCCCATAGACCGGCTATATAAACTTTGATAATACGGATATAGTCAAAACGAATGTCATGAGAGTAAGGAATACGGTAAATAAATAACTAACTTTGTGAACTATTAAAAACATTCAATATGGCATTAGAAATAACAGATGCTACCTTTGACGAGGTAGTATTAAAAAGCAATAAACCGGTAGTGGTTGATTTCTGGGCAGCATGGTGTGGTCCCTGCCGAATGGTTGGTCCTATTATTGACGAGGTTAGCAGTGAATATGAAGGCAAAGCTGTTGTTGGTAAGGTAGATGTGGATGCCAACCAGGAATACGCTGCAAAATATGGGGTACGTAACATCCCTACCGTTTTGGTCTTTAAGAATGGCGAAATCGTCAACCGGCAGGTTGGGGTTTCCCCCAAAAAGGTTTATACAGACGCAATAGACGCGGCACTTTAATAAAATGTAGCCTTACAGTATAAAGCCCGGTATCTGTTACCGGGTTTTTTTATACCTGTACCCCAATAAGGATATTCTTCAAATTCAGCAGATAGGCTGCGTTCCGATGGGATGCTGAAATTCAGCATAGTAATCTTATATAAGATCTTCCGTATCTTAGTCTTATGAACCTGCAGACGGAATTACATAAAGCGACCCTATTTCAAAACCTTGAACTCCTGGCCAACCAGGTGGTGGAGGGTTTTATAAGCGGGATCCACAAGAGCCCGTTCCATGGTTTTTCGGCAGAGTTTGCCGAACATAAGATTTACAATACCGGGGAGAGCACCAAGCACATCGACTGGAAATTATACGCCCGGACAGACAAGCTCTACACGAAACGATACGAAGAGGAGACCAACCTGCGGTGTCATATGATATTGGACAATTCGGCTTCCATGTACTACCCGGAGATCCCAATCCTTTCCCTGGACAATCTCAATAAAATTGGTTTTGGGGTGTTGGCCATTGCCTCCCTGATGAATTTGCTCAAAAAGCAACGGGATGCCGTAGGGCTTAGTGTATATGCGGGTAACTATTCGTATTACGCCCCAGAAAAGGGCAGCGAACGCCACCACCAGATGTTGCTGGCAAAACTCAGCGAGATCAGCCAGGAAACGAAACCTGCCCAACAAACAGAAACCTATACCTACCTGCACCAGATTGCTGAAAAGATAAAACGCCGCAGCCTGATCTTCCTGTTTACGGATATGTTCCAGACCACTATGGAAGATGATCGATTATTTGAAGCACTCCGGCATTTGAAATATAACAAACACGACGTAGTCCTCTTCCATCTGCTCGACAAGGAGACTGAATTGCATTTTAATTTTGAGAATGGCCCCAAACGCTTCCTGGATGTAGAGACAGGAGACCATATAGACTTGTATGCCGATACGATCAGGGAAGCATATGAAGCCGGCTTAGGGGAGTATCTCGCAACCCTCAGGATGAAATGCGCACAGTATAAGATTAAATATGTGGATGTAGATATCCGCATGCCTTTTTCCCGGGTTCTCAATACATTTATGGTGGAGCGGCAAAAGTTTCTGTGATACACCGGTATTTTAGGAATAAATTGTTTGTGGAATTCAATTAGCAGCGTATATTTGCACCCTCCTTCGCTGCATGTGCAGCTACGGAGGGCGCAGGCCCTCTGGAAATATAAGAGAAAGTTCATTACATTTTGGTCTGGTAGTTCATCCCGATAGATATCGGGAGGTTAGTATACCTGCCTAATGATATTAATAAGTTCATTACATTTTGGTCTGGTAGTTCAGTTGGTTAGAATACCTGCCTGTCACGCAGGGGGTCGCGGGTTCGAGTCCCGTCCAGACCGCAAAAGCCTTCAACGAAAGTTGGGGGTTTTTTCATTTCTATACCATTATCCCGGGTATATACAAGGGACGAGAGGTTTATCCTGAGGCAAAGCCGAAGGAAGTCCCGTCCAGAACGCTTGGAGAAATCCAAATTAATGCGAAAAGCCTGTAAATTAATAGTTTACGGGCTTTTTTATTTTCCTTACATACCAAAACAATCCATTTAAATCGATAAAAAAGGTGAGCAATTCGGTGCCTCTTTTTTTGCGTTGAAAGATTCGCAAAAATGCCCTTTTTGGACTGTTAACGAAATCTATAGATGTTTTTTCGCAGAATTTCTTTTTATAACTTCAAGGAAGAACCAGTAAAATTTTGTTCGTGTTTGGCACCGTATCCATACTGTTTTACCCAAAGAAAAGGTCATCTGATAACGATGGTCTGGCATCGTTGTACGCACGTATAACGGTTGGCGGACAGCGAAGTGAATTTAGCTTGGGAAAAAAGATTGAGATTAAGCGATGGTGCACAGTATCTGGAAAATTAAGGGGTACAACGAAGCAGGTATCCGAATTCAATACTTTTTTGGATTATGTTAGAAACCGCTGTTATCGAATTCATGAAGAACTACTTAAAAATGGAGAACCCATGAGTGCACAACAAATTACCGATACTTATTTGGGTAAGGGAAAAAAACAATGGATGTTGTTGGAAACCTTCCAAAATCATAATGATGAAATGGAAAGTCTGGTGGGAACTGAATATGCATCGGGCACTTTACAACGATATAAAACGGCGTTAAAACATTGCAAGCACTTTATCCACTATAAGTATAACCGAAAAGATTTACCGCTCGAAAGGGTAAAGCACGAGTTTATTACAAGCTTCGAATTTTTTTTAAAATCCAATAAGAAATTGGGTCACAATTCGGCAACAAAATATATCATTAACCTCAAGAAAATAATACGTATCGCTTATGCCAATCAGTGGATTAGCAGAGACCCTTTCTTTTACTGGAAAGCGAGTTGGAAAACACGGGAGCGAAAATACCTTACCGAAGAAGAACTACAACGGCTTATAGATACCCGATTTCAAAACCAAAGATTGGAACGAATAAGGGACATTTTCATATTTTGCTGTTTTACGGGATTGGCCTATATCGACGTCTTCTATATGTTCCTTATTTCCAGTGCCTTACTTAAAACAAATCCTTGGGAAAGCCCATATTTGCGGCAAATGAAGCGGAAACCCCAATAAAATGGCAGAAATTTGCGACAAATACTATTCTTGAAAAGATTTTTGAATTTTTACTGATTTGAGTCAAAAGGCTCCCTAAGCCCTATAAAAAAGGAAAGAATTTGAGTCAAATCGGTGCGATTTGTCTCGCAAGCAGATTAGTTTGTGTAAGTATTTGGGGCTTGCAGCACGAAACTTCGTTTCGCTCGCTTCTCTTAATTATAATTTTCGATAAGTTCAAAATTTGTGGTGCTATAAAAGGTGAATTACGGATACTACTTAATGAAACCAAGAATTGGACCCTACTTCCCTAACCCTATCTTAAATCTAAACCGTCTTGAAAAATGGCCGGTTAAAAAGACATCAATACCCGCGGGATTGAAGAACCGTTTCAAAACCTAAACTCATTCATTCTTGATAGAACCCGCTCTTTTTCCTTTTGGGTTCTTGCTAATTTGGTAGATTTTAAAAACTCGCTCTTTGCTATTTCCATTTTGCCCAGCCAGCCATAAGCAACTCCTTTGTAATAATGGGTCTCATAGTTTTCAGGGTAGTTTTGGGAGACCACATTCAATACCTCGATAGCCTTCTCAGGGCTATTATGATGCCCAATGACCTCCCGAGCTATAAAAATCATATTGTTCGCACCACCCAGCATTTTTGCTTTGGTCAAATAACGTTGTGCTTCTTCCAACTTTCCCATAGCATTCAAGATTCTGGACTTCACAAAAACATTTTCAAACCGTTCTTCGTAACTAATAGATAGATCGATCCATTCTAACGCTTCTTTAAGATGGGTATCATGAAGCCAACAGAATAAGGCAGCTTCCCTAGAACCTCTCCATGTAAATCGGGGCAATGTTCTTAATTCATCGCGAATCACGGCGAGGGTGGTCGAGATTTCATTCACTTCAATAGAAAGACGCAAACCTTTATCGGCCCATTTCATAATCAAATCTGCACTGTTTTCAGTAGTCAAATCAAACTGATAGCGTAAGTTTTCCGTGAAATCGATATCCATTATTGGAACTTCTACTCGAAGCACATCTTCAGCTTTGTCATAGAAAAAACTTCCCCATTGCGTATGGTTGTTCGAAAAAATGACCACAAAGCTATTCTCTTTTGGGATGATGTGGAGGCCGTACTTACCTGGGGCCATTGGATTCCCATCAATAGTCACGGAATCCATAATGGTAATGGTAGTCGACTCTTCCGCTCCTGCTCTCCAAATCTGATCGTAAGGCACCAATGCGCCAAAGATATTCCTGTTTCTTACTGCAGGCCAATGATAATCGACTTTGATGGTGGTAATGCCAATTTCTTGTGACACTGACCCTTTCTTGCTTGTCTTTGGGTAGGTAATATGGTCATGCTTTATTATTTCCCTAAACTCCCACTGGGCATTCAGTGAAATCAAGTGCAAGAGAAAAAAGGCGAAAAAAAAATGACTTTTTCATCGGTTTGCTTTTTTGATCGTCGATAAAAATCGTTCTCTATAGGTGTTTCCTATTGACAGTTCCTTATCGGCTATTTCGATGGAATCACTACGATACGATTTAATTTTGGCCAATGAAACGATTAAGGATTTATGAATTCTCACAAATTCATCTTTGGGCAAGGTCTTTTCCAAATCCAATAGTTTTTCATAGACCACTAGCATGTCATTTTCCATATGTATTTTTACATAATTGCTCAACCCCTGGATGTAAAATATTTCATCGAATCTCACTTTTACGTTTTTTCTATCAACTTTAAAGTACGTATACTCCAACGTATTTTTTGCTTCCAAGGTTCCGCTTTCCGAACTGATCGTTAAGTTCACCTTATTGATGGCCTTTAAAAACCGCTCAAAGGAGAATGGCTTGAGCAAGTAATCGACAACACTCAATTCAAAACCCTCCAAAGCAAATTCCCTGTAGGCCGTAGTAATAATGGTTGCCGGTGGGTCGGGTAATGTTTTTAAAAAACTCAATCCGCTCAGTTTGGGCATTTCGATATCCAAAAAAAGAATATCTATTTTATTTTTTTCCAATACGCCCAGTGCCTCCAAAGCATTGTCACAAACAGTAAATAATTCTAGATTGGGTGTGTCTGCTATAAAACCCTTAACAATGTTTTGAGCGATGGGCTCATCATCAACAATTACGCATTTCAGTTTCATTGTTTATTTATGAGTTCGATTTTTAGTGATACCAAAAACGTGTTATTCGTTTTTTTGATTTGAAGACTATGATTTTCCCCATAAATGAGTTCCAATCTTCGGGAAACGTTTTTAAGGCCCAATCCTCTTTCATCTTCTAAGAAGTCGGTACGTTCGGGAATGCTATTTTCTATTTTAAAGAACAATTGGCTTTTCTCAACTACCAATGATATGTTGATCCATCCTTTATGCACCTCATTTTTTACGCCATGTTTAAACGCGTTTTCTACCAAAGGGACTAGTAATAAGGGGGGTATTTCTATTTGGTCAAAATCCCCTTTTTTTTCGAAGGTTATCTCTACTCTTTTTTCAAATCGTTCCTTTTCAAGGGCAATGATATTTTCTATCAATTTAACTTCCTTATCAAGCGATACTTTAGGCACGCCCGATTCATAGAGTGTATAGCTTAATATATCCGATAGCTTCAAAATCAACGAAGGGGTCTTCTCCGATTTTTCCAGCGCCAGCCCATATATACTGTTCAGGGAGTTGAATAGGAAATGCGGATTCGTTTGCGCCTTTAAGAATTTCAGTTCGGCTTCCTTTTTTTCTTGTCTGAGCGCTTCGGTTTCTTTCCGTTGTTTGTACCAATCCATAAATAATTTTAACCCTGAGGTAAATGCAACCGGAGAAACGATAATAAGCGCATTTTGGACAATTCTGGATAATTGGAACACTTGGATTTCCTGACCTTCCATCCATTGTGGAAAAAATTTAGGATATCCCCAATATAACATG
The DNA here is from genome assembly GCA_963756115.1 of uncultured Flavobacteriaceae bacterium. GTDB lineage: Bacteria > Bacteroidota > Bacteroidia > Flavobacteriales > Flavobacteriaceae > JTS-RE37. The sequence goes on along the minus strand of CAVWMN010000003.1, from coordinate 257,542 downwards.
AAGTACCGATGGGCTATGGCCAAAACGATCAAAATAAAAATCAAGTAGAGGAAGTAGCGGCCAAGCTTGTTCTTATATAAGATTTTTGGTATCAATACAAACCAGTTGACATATACGGCTACCAACCTAGCCGGCAGAAAAAGAAGTTCAAATATCACGGCATCCGTCAGAGACTGACTATAACCCCATTCGGAAATGGCGAAAGAGGCCATAATTACGACCCAAAACACCATATGATATAAAACCTGCCTATAGTTCAATTTTCTGGTAAAAAATTTAATCAGCAAACCTAAGTTTTTTAACTACCGGCTTTTCGGTTTTTATGTAAAGTGAAGCGGAAATTATCCAAACTGCTGCAATTTCTATTTTACATTAAAATTAAGGCATTATACATCATATAAGGAAGCTTTGGAATAAAAATCCAATGGCGCTAACGAACATCCATTAATTTCAAGTCCGGATTTATAAACTTCAAAAGCTTCCTTACATGCAACGATTACCTATAAAATACCACTTGATACTATTTTGCCTTGGCGCCATGCAGTTTTCGGTCTCCCAAGAATCACCGAAGCGATCAAATAATAGCCATATAGCTTTCGCCGTACCTGAAAAAGATTTGATACCCGAGAGTATAGCCTATGATCCCAAAACGGCATCCTTTTATATGGGAAGCACTAGAAAAGGTAAAATCCTTAGAATAGATACCGAGGGCGAAATCACGGATTTTGTCGATCAAAAAGAAAATGGCCTATGGATGGTCATCGGAATGCAAATCGATTTTAGAAAAAGGCTTCTTTGGGCTTGCAGTACCGGAGGCGAGAACCTGGTAGGATATAAACGAAAAGATGATGTTGACGGAAGGCCCTCCGGTATTTTTAAGTTTGACCTAGACACCGGTACACTTCTTAAAAAGTATGTTTTAGATAACGAAAAGGAGGTTCACTTTTTTAATGATATGGCCATAGCCAACGATGGTACCGTTTACATCACCCACATGTTCAACGAGCATGCCATTTACAAAATAGGTGCAAATGATGAACTACAGAAGGCATTTGATCTTTCCGATTTTCCTTATCCGAATGGCCTTGCCTACTCTGAAGTCGATAATTACCTGTTTGTCGCGCATTCTCAAGGGATAGCCAAGATAGATTTGAAATCAAAGGAGATAAAAGGACTCTCCGCTCCCAAAGAAGTGAAAATATCAGGTCGGGAAAGCATCGATGGCCTTTACTACCATAAAGGTTTTTTAATCGGTGTTCAACCAGACATAAAGGCGGTACGAAGGTTCGGTCTGAGTCAAGAAAAAGATGCCATTGTAACTTCTGAAGTTTTGGAGCTAAACCATCCGATGATGGACAACCCCACCACGGGAGAAATAGTGGAGGAACATTTCTATTACTTGGCCAATGCACAATTCGGAAGTTTTAACCAAGATGGAAGCCTGTATGCCTTGGATAAGCTTTATGAGCCGGTTGTTTTAAAAATAAACTTGGATGACTAAAAAACTGCCCTTTTTTAATTTGACATGGTTGATTCGATATTGGCTAGGTATCATGTTAATCTTTCACAGTTATGAACCTTTGTTGTTGGGTGGAATGTCTGGTTTTGCCGGATATCTAGAATCCTTGGGAATACCGTTTCCCGCCATCGCCGCTTACGTGGCAAAAATCTCTGAATGCTTAGGTGGGTTGATGACTATTCTCAATATCTGGACACGCTTCTTTACCGCACTTATAATTATAGTGATGCTCGTAGCGGTATTCATTGGCCATAAAGGATTGATTTTTGGGGAAGCTGAACTCGCGTTCAATTACCTGTTATTGTCTTCTATACTATTTTTTAAGCCCAACATGCCCTTCAAATTGTTCAACAGATGAAAAAATCAAAATCTATTGGTATCGTAATTAGTGCCCTGTTCGTTTTTTCATGTACGGAACGAACCCAATTTGAAAAGATCGAGAATTCAAAAAAGTTCTTTGAAAAAATCACAAAAGATAATGGTACATGGGTTCACTACCCAAAGGATACGACCGTTGGGTTTGATTCATTTACCATGATGTTCGAAATGCCAGGACCCGATACTTTGAAAGGTACTATTTTTGGTTTTACCCAAACTGGCGATACGATTGTATTTTGGAATGTAACGGAGTACAAAGATCCAATAATCGACTCGGTAATCTTTGTACAAAAGGGACAAATGGGTAGTGTCAAAAGCACGAGCTATTTTCCTGATTCCATTATAAGGAAATCAAATTTTGAAATAATATATTCAAACGGGGCTGCAGAGCGCCATAAAGACACACATACATTTCTTAATGATTCCACAATCCGTACCGAGAGTGAAATCTTTGACCTTGAAAGTCAAATTTGGATAAAACAGCCTAAAGCCATCTGGAAACGTTCGAATAATTAGACTATGAAAAAAATAATCATGTTGGCTTTGCAATCATTGCTGTAGCTTAACCATCTAAAAATATCCGAATCACCCAAATAAAGTATACAAAAAATTCAAAACAGAAATAAGAATATGGACAGAAGAAAAGTAATTAAAAATTCAGCGTTAGGTTTACTAGGTTTGTCGGTATCAAGCCTTGTTAGTGCTAATACTGGAAAAACGAATGGTATTTTAAATAGTGAAATTAGTAGTGAAGTACCTAAATATTGGCCGAACATCGACCCAGAGGTTGTCGGTACGGTAGTGGGGAAATCACATTCCGATTTGGAGGCGGTAAAGAATTTGGTGGAAAAAAGACCGGAGTTGGCACGTGCTGTCTGGGAATGGCGTTTTGGCGACTTCGAGTCCGCTATTGGTGCAGCATCACATGTTGGAAGACGGGATATCGCACTCTATCTAATGAGCAAAGGTGCCAGACCTTCCATATTCACATTTGCCATGTTAGGGAATTATGAGGTAGTAAAATCTATTATCGAACTTCATTCCGGTATTCAAAAAACACTTGGCCCTCATGGTATAAGCCTATTGAATCACGCATATGCCGGGGAACGGATGAAAGGTGATATGACGCAAAAGCAAAATGACAATCTAAGGCGAACCATAGACTATTTAGAAGGTTTAGGTGACGCCGATGGTGAAAAATATGAGAAGATGCCTGAAGAGGCGCAAAAAAAATACGTAGGAGACTACAAATATGGCGACGGAGAGAAAGATGGATTTACGGTAGCCGTCAATATGCAGAAAAGGTTGTCACTCGCCCGCATCGGGGGATTTGGAGGTTCAATATATTATCTCGGAAATGGAAGTTTTATGTATAACGGCGCGCCATCGGTAAAGGTAAGATTTAACCTAAAAGACAATGTGGTTACATCCCTTCTGGTAAATGATCCTGAATTGGAAGTAACGGCGATCAAAGTTTCATAACAAACCGTTTAAAAAAAACATAGCTCTAAGAAAGCGTTCATAATTTAATTTAAAAACAACAACATATTAAAAACTTTAGATGGACAGACTTTTAAAACTGCCAAACGTTTAAAAAATAGGCCCATTTATTGTCCACTGCCGTTTCTCTTGTCGTGTAATTATCGAACGGGTTTGTTAAGAGGTTTATCCCACAAGATATTCTGAATACTGCTAAAATCGCAACAGAGCCAATAAATAAGTACGCAAAACAGATCCAAATAAAAAAAACGAACTTTTTAAAAGCGAATAGAGTATCATTTTAAATGTAGTGCATCGAGCCACCTAAAGCCCATTTTGTCGTTGTCGAAATCAAAAAATGAAAAATAGGATCAATTTATCGCTTGGTCCAATGTTAACAATCTGCAATACTGCGTACTCACCATAAAATCCCCTTGAAAAGTTATCCTTCTATATTGGAACTTGGAGCATTCCTGAAGATGATCCTTTTATAAAGAAAAGACCAAAACTGAAGAATCTGAAAGTTATTGCGCTTATTCCAATGAATTTTCTTCTCTTCAATTTTTAATGATTTTAAAACCAATAGGTCAATTTTAGAATCAAACCCCTGTTATTTATGGTCAGGTTTTCCGGAAAATAATTTTCAGTGTACACCACAAAAAAGTCCGACATAGGCAGAAATCTCCACTGAAACCTGCTATTGAGATTGATGTTGTCGATTTGGGTATTGTATTGTAGGAATGTGGTCCAGAACATCTTGTTCGAGAACGATATTTCGGAGGTTAGCCCAAATAGGTGAAGTTGGTCGCTTTCGAGACCTGAGGGCAAGCTCACGTCGTTAAAATCGTACCGTAAGCTAAAATTACCCCACGGTTGAAAGCGGATATTTGACTGCGCATTGATCGAAAGTCGGTTGCCATCATAGAAAGTACCGTAATCCACTCCTAAACTTCCTGATATTCTTTTTCTGGGATCCAGCCGAAACCAGAAACCGAAGGTGTCATAAGAGTAATACCCTTTGGGGAATGGAATACCGCCCACAATAAATGAATCAAATGGCAAATCGTTCTTCTCATTTACATAGTTTAGTTCCAAGGCATTCTGATTTTTGAAATCAAAGAAATAATAGAACCCGGCAAATGAAGAATTAAGTGACCCATCAGTGTTCAAGAAAACCCGTGTGGAAACCCTTGGTCCGTGCAGGTTGTATTTTGAAGTCTCTTTTTTTGGGAAGAAATTATAGACGACTAGTTGCGATAGTTCGTAGTACCCAAGTCTTATCACAGACTCACTTTCCGCATCGAAATTGTTCAACCTGGGTACAAAACCTACATCCGTAAGATAGTTCTCACCCACCCTATCCCCTTTTAAACGGACCAATATATTTTTGTTATTGAATCGAATCGTACTGGTATAATAATATTCCCCATCCAGATCACCTGGATTGAAAGACTTGTGAACACCTAGGTTGGCGCTCCATTTGCCAGGTTCATCCAAAAAATTATATTCTAGGGCCAAGACCCGATTGAAAGCACTTTGGGTCGAATCTGAACGGCTTGATGTACGCTGTCGATTAACAAATAGGGCATCGAAAGTGGATCTTTTGCCAACACGTTGTGAAAGAGCGGAAACAAAATAGTTCTGGGGATTCACAGCATCTGTTTTACCCGTTTGTATATTCATTAGGCCAACCCTAAGTTTATTCGTTACGTTTCCTGACACTCTTGCTCCATAGTGGATAGGAATCGGGGTACCGTTTTGCAACCCTATTCTTCTTGAAAAGAAAGGGTTGATGTTTTCTTTCCCGAAAGAGGTGAACAGATCACTGTTTTCTAGGAAAAAACCCCTTCTTTCTGGAAAGAACAAAGGAAATCTAGTGAGGTTGGTAATTTGTTGGTCGACGTCAACATTGGAAAAATCAGGATTAATGGTCAAATCGAGATTCATCGAGGGTGAAATGGCTAGTTTTGCTTCAATGCCTGCTTCAAACGTATAGTCTGCCCTATAATCGGATACATGATCTTTGGTTACGCCACCGGCGACATAAGGTAGAAGATTGATATTGCCTTTTTTAGGGTTCGGCGGATTTTCATCCCAGATCATCTTGCCGGTATAACCTAGATTTATAGTGTTCAAATTCAGGGGAACACGGTTCCAAGAGGTGTAGTAGTTGTTTTTCATATCATTTCTGACAAAGTTCAACCCCCAGATCATGTTGGATGGATCGTATCTTAAGGTCCTGAAGGGAATGGCCATTTCAACGTACCAAACATTATCTCCCAAAGAAATTTCCGAAAACCATTTGTTGTCCCAGTTTTCATTGATAAATGATTCGTTTCCTTCTACACTTATCAAACCTTCAAACTGGGCACCTCCTGCATTGACTCCGAAGAAGAAACCATTTGTCTTCTGGTTAAAGGGGTCCAAGACTATCGCAATGCCATCACTTCCAAAATGTTCATCGTCTTGGTCTCTTTTAAGGGTTCTTATGATATGCTTGTTTGATTGATCAAAACACGTAATTCCAACATACAGGTACTCATTGTCATAGGCAAGCCTGACTTCAGTCTGTAGTTTTGCATTTCCGACATCTTTGGGCCATTGGTTCAAAAAAGGGCTGGCTTTGTTAAGAGTTGACCATAATGGCTCGTTTAAAATTCCATCGATTTTTACAGGATCCTTTATTTTGGAGATTTTTACGTCCTGTTGTGCATTGGCTGTAGCGATAACCAAAACCAATACTATAAAGGTTGATATTCTGTACATATGGCCCTTTTTTCTTGAACAATATGTGAACTATTAATAGATGATTTTCGATTATTATTTGAATGGGATAAAAAGCAATGTAAAATCCTTTGATTTTTATGTGAAAGGTAAAGTCTTGTAAAAAGAACCAATTTTAGGACTGTGCTACATCTATTAATACGGAAGAATAGGCAGAATATCTTGACAAGGTTTCCACATTAAGCTTTTCGGGCAGGCGAAATTGTATAATTAAATCTTAATCTCATACCTCGTACTCCTCCCACCCCCAATAGGCTTGAAAATATTTTTTTCAACCAAGTCTTGTAAATCCCTCGTGGCAGTTGCCTTTGATGTACTAGCAATGGAAACATATTTACGAGCGTTCATCCCTCCCTCAAAACCTTGATGGCCTTCTTCCAACATTCTTCGAACTACTTTTTGTTGGCGGTCATTTAGTTCATCCTTATGTTGGTCAAAGAACTTTGTTTTCTTTAGGGTAAATTCGATTTCTTGCTCGGCATCTATTTGGGCATCCAAAACAGTTGTGATAAAGTAGCTTATCCAGTCTGTAATTTCATTAGAACGTTGAGCAGTTTTTAAAGCATCATAGTAATTTTTCTTTTTGCCCTCAATTGATTTGGAAAGACTAAACAAAACTGGACGTCCAATGCTTTGAGAAAGTGCTTTTTCGGCCACAGCCCTACCAATTCTACCATTACCATCTTCAAGCCGAAGGAAGTCCCGTCCAGACCCCAAAAGCCTTTAACGAAAGTTGGGGGTTTTTTCATTTCTGTACCATTATCCCGGGAATATACAAGGGACGAGAGGTTTATCCTGAGGCAAAGCCGAAGGAAGTCCCGTCCAGACCGCTCGGAGATTTCCGAATTGGTATTAAAAGCCTGTAAAATAATAGTTTACGGGCAAATCCTATTAAAGTATCAAGAGCATCCGCTTGTCGTTATGGACAGCAGAATTCATTTGGCGGTTATCCACAGTTATAGTTTCGCAGGCAGTAAGGAATTTTATTGTTATTGCACTAATGATGATCCATTTCGTACCCTGTTTTTACGATTGATTTCCTATGAGGGTAAGATAATTAAAATAGCATGTTAATTGGAAAACGGGGAACGATAAAACCAATCGCAAATTGCTGTTGTTACCATTATGACTTTGATATTTTTTTAAATTATTTCAGTTGCAAACCCACATGATTTTTTTTTGTCTCGTAGGTAGCGCTTTTTAAAGTCTTATTAATCAAAGGATTATATGTATCTTGTAGGTAGAATGAACCAACCAATCCTTCCCTTAAAACTGCCGTGGTGTAAGTATCCAACAGCTGCTGACATTGAGCGACATGGGCTTTATAGTCTTCCAAATAACCTCCCTCCAGTGGATTTTGAATCGGCTCGAAAATTTCGAAGCCACAAATATGCGCCAGGGCCGTTAAGAAAAAATGACTTAAATCAAATATTAGAATTGGCACGTATAATTGCCTGTTCGTTTGCCGTTAATGAACCCATGAATCGATACGTTCATCCCCCTAAACAAATTCCCGAAAATATACTTGATATAACCCATTCAGACGCTTTGGGAAATAATTCCTTTGGAGCTTGGACTAAAGAGAATCTTTTATTATGGTTTGTACGATTGATCTTTATGACAGATCCATCCCATCCAATCGGGGCAATTAGGATGAATGGGGATACGTTTCGCCATTCTCTGGTAATTAGGAATGATCGTGCCAAAATAATCGGAGGTTCGCTAAACATCACATTACCGGATAAAGAGGTAAAATGGCGACAAAATGACCCATTTCTGGAGGCAACATTTTTGTATCAAAATCCCATAATCGATTTTATTCATAACCATGAACATATAGCTATACAAGCGCTAAAGGACAAGTATCCTGTTTTGAAAAAGGCGCTCCAAAAAGGAGAAGTAGGTTACATCGCAATGATCGCCCGATCTGCTGAACTTCCCTCTGAACACACCTTCGAACTTTTTATATCCTCTTTTGAAAGTTTTCAAAAACAAGGGTATAAATACATGGTTATTGCCGGAACAAATCAATGGACGGGAGCTGCATGTGAAGCTCTTGGAGCAGCCCGGATTTACTTTGCTCCCTTCCGCCGTCAGAAAAGAGTAGCTACGGAAATTGAAGCCAAAGGCAACGAGCCTTTTTCAACTGATGGTTTTATTTCCGGTAAGGACAGCGGATTGATGATATATACCTTGAAATTATGAATACCTCTGAAGGATCTTCAGGAACTTTGAAAAGAGTCTTGGGCCTCCGCTCATTGTTTGCCATTGCGGTGGGCGTGGTGGTCGCACAAGTGGTATTCGTAAGTATTCTACAGGGAGTCGGTCATGGAGGAGGCGATTTTTTTGCGGCACTCCTTATTGCATTTATTCTGACACTTTGCTATGTGTTTACTTTTTCCGAATTGGCGCTCATGCTACCCAAAGCTGGCAGTATCAGTGCTTACACAGAAGTAGCAATTGGGCACGTGCCAGCCATAGTGGCAACAATTGCCGGGTATTTGGCACCAGCAATTTTTGGATTATCGGCAGAATTGTTCTTATTGGAAGCCGTATTAAACACCTTGTTCCCAGGATCCTTTGTACAAATCGGCTGGCTGATTATTATTATTTTGATGTTACTTAATATAATGGGAGTGGATTTTTTCGCTAAAATACAGAACTTGTTAGCGTATTTGATGGTGACATCATTACTCGTTATCGGTATAACCGGATTGACTGCAAGCGAACCCCATGGCGGATCATTTTTGACAATTTGGGAAAGCTTTAAAAATTTAGATATCAGTGTATTAAGTCTAACCATGCTGGCATTGTGGTCCTTTTTTGGCTTAGAATTCGTATGCCCAATGATCGAGGAGACCAAAAATCCCACCAAAAACATTCCCCGATCAATGATTTTGGCAGCCGTAGTTTTGTTAGTCGTTTATACCTTGGTAGCTCTGGCGGGATATTTCAGCGGGCCCCAGACCGCCTTGGCCGAATCTGAAATTCCCCATACGGTTCTGGTCTCAGCCCTTTTTGGGGAATCAGGAAAATTAATTCTCGCGGTATTGGCGATAACTGCAACCTGCAGTACAATCAACACGGTTTTGGCAACCATTCCTCGAATGCTTTACGGTATGGCCCAAAACCATCAATTACCAAGTCTATTTATGAAGTTACAGCCCAAAACCAAAACACCTTGGTTGGGTATTATGTTCGTAGCCTCACTTATTATGATACCGAGCATTCTCCTCAGGGACCAAGATGGTATTATATTGACATTGATGATTTCCGCCGGAACGGTTTGGCTTGTAGCTTATGTTATCGCACATATCAACCTTATAGTATTGAGAAAAAGATACCCGGATTTTGGGCGTCCTTTTAAAAGTCCGTGGTACCCATTACCACAAGTATTTGGCATTATTGGAATGGTCTATATGATTTTGAACAACTCTCCCTCGCCAGAAATGACGCTTCAAGTGTATATGAATGCCGGATTGATCGTACTGATTGCAAGTATTTATGCGGGTATTTGGGTTAAATTTAAAATGAAAAAAGGATGGTTTGAACCGGAGCCCATAGTGAACGTTTTAGCAGATACATGACAATATTAAATATGTTCACCTCATAAGTCAACACTCCTCATAAGCAATACCGTTAAACACCACATCCAGAATTTCACTTTCATCTTTCTGGTTGATACGTCTTTTAATAAATATCAAGCCTATCAAGGACTATAATGCGTAAAAGATCTAAACGGAAATGTCTTACGGAGCCCTTATTTAAAAGATCCAGTGAATCACTTTTAAATAAACGGTTTCCGTCCAGACCGTAGTGAAGCAGAGCCCTTCGCACGAAATTGCGGAGCCATCGCATGAGTTTCACTAGCAGTGCACTGCCTTTAACATTGATCGTTGAACTTTGCATTGGCCTTAGGCTAAGCCCACCCCATTGGGCCGCTTTCCCTGCGCAGCGATAAAGTTGGCAGTAACAGTTATCAGTAAGCAGCGGTCTTTTGTAGCTCTAAAGCAAACAGGTGTGCTGCACAAAGTCGCTCCCCGGGGGGGGTCTTAGCCAGGGCTACTTCCGGGTCCCTCACTAACATACCCCGGGTCAGCCATAAAAATCCAACAAATTTAGATCCCGGGAATTCCGCTTGTTGTTTGCAGTAGGTCCCGTTAACTTAAGGACGGGGCGGGGTTAAGACCCCATAATCGTACTGGGTATTTTGAAATATCCACTTGTAAGTTGGCAGTAACAGTCTGCAATCCTAGCCCTGTGAAGCCATGGGAGCAGCTTCCCGGAACTTGCCTTTTCAAATTGAGTATGCATAATGTCCTGACCGGACAAATGGCTGAGGGCAGGGCTACCCTTATCCGAAGTATAGGCGAAGAAAGCTTCGAATGGTACCGCCACGCCAAGGCGTGGTGGCGAAGTTTCTGAGCCGGTTTTCCGCTTTGCGGAAAAATACCTGCGGAGAAGGTGTCTTTTTTGCATTCCTTTTTGGACAAGCAAAAAGGGATAAAAAGTTAATCTATGGATGTTTTTAGACTTTGCAGGTGGTAGCAGGGAAAGCAATCCCGTTTTTTTTAAAGTTGGCAGTAGCAGTTATCAGTAAACAGAGGTTCAGTAGCATTTTAGCGGACAGCGATCTGCAGATTCAGTATTTGTGAAGTAGTTACGGGTAATGGCTTCGCGCGTTTCCCGCCCCCGCGTAAGAGCAACCCCAGTCATGAGGGAAACCTGCCCACTTTAATCCAGGAATAACTCCGCTTGTTCTTTGCAGAATGTAGCCCTAACTTGAAAGTGGGGCGGGGTTGAGACCCCAGGACCGAAACCAGTATTTAAAAATATTCCCATTTAAGTTGACAGTAGCAGTCTGCAGTGCTTGCCCTCCAAAGCCATGGGCGAAGGAGGGGCAGTAGCAGCTATTAATAAATAGAGGTTCAGCTGTACTTAGGTTAAGTTAACAGATCATTCAAGCGGTTCTTATAAAGGCGCAGGAGGGGGACAATTGCGGCAGGCAATTGCCAGTATTGGAATCCGAAGCTTTTCGGCCTTCCTCGCAGAGTCCTGCCAGACACTCGTCCGACGCATATAAAGCTCAACGCAATAGTGTGCTTGATAAAAGGGGCGTATCCCCAGTACGCCCCGTCGTTTATGAATGCTATTGTTTTGTCAATATCAGGATCTTGTCTCCAAGTAAGTCCTTAATCTGCAATTCGATCCGGGTATCTGATATGGAAACTATTTGCCAGGTACCATTAAGCAGGTTTAATGGAATTGCCAAACCAAAGTTCAAATCAAGGATCGTCTCTTCATTTTCAAAGCTCCATGTGCCGTTGATGGGTATAATGTTATTGGCAACCACTGTTCCATCATTGTTAAATACCAGGCTGTAATCTACAAGATCAAGTGTCCTGTCTACTATTCCCAGTATAAGAGAATTAATCTCCCAACTGCCGTCGATTATAGATTCGTCTATTATTACGGGAATATTTTCATTTTCATTGCCGCTTATACAGGCGTTTTCCAAACGGAGTATATCATTCCCTGTAAGCAGGTTTACAATGTCTTCGTTGGAGGTTAGTTCATTGACTGTCCACAGTCCATTGAAATCAGGTAAACCAGGTACGTCTATGACCATCGTGATGGAGTTTCCGGAACCGCTGGCTGACCATGTTCCGAAATATGTACTGGTTTCAGAGACAACCGTAACGGTGCCATCATCTTCAAACGTGAATGAATAGGTAGCAAACAGGTCTCCAAGATCCACCTCACTACGTATGAGAATAGCGACTACCCATTCAGTACAACCTGAAAATACATCTACCAGCTGTTCGGTACTGCAATCGTCACAGTCGTCATCATCGTAATAATTATCATCATCTTCATCACAACTGTCCTTCACAATTTCAATATAGTTCCCAAGTGCGTCCAGGTCCGAGATTTCCATTTCAGAACCATCATTAGCAATGACCGTAACGGGAAAATCAACACTGACGATAACATCATTGTCTAAATCTTTTAAAAATTGGAAAAATGACTTGTCGTCAGACACGGTCACCGTATTGAATTGCTCAGTACTGGTATTGAATAAGGAAAGAGAGACAGGATACCGTATATCGACACATTCTATATCCTCATCTGCAGCATTCTCTGCAGGGCAGTCATCAGCAAAACCCTGTAATTCCTCATAGGTGGAAACAGCGGTTGTAGTATAATCAGGGAATACGATTCTGATGGGAAAAATTATCTCTATGGAATCCACATCATCGTAATTTTCATCCAATATGGCCTCAATTTCGTCCAAATCACCGGAACTTTCTACCGTAATAGCTGTACCATTCGCAATAACACTGACGGGTAGTTCTATGGAAAAGCAACTGGATTTGTCTATTATATTGTCCACTGAACCGTCATTCATTGTGGTTCTGGCCAAGAGTTTTGCAACATTTGAATCGGCAACCAAACCTTGTTCAGCCGGGGTTTCAACAAGTTGGAACTCCTCTTTCCGGCAGGATATATTTATCATGCCCACCACGAACAGTAAAAGCGCACAGGATTTTAAAAAATATTTCATCATATTCTGATTATGAAGCTATCGTATCTATACTATAACAACTAAACGAAAGAATCTCCTGAAAAGTTTTTATAAAATAAGTTTCCCTAATTTTGAGTAAGAAATAAAATTCCTGGTTGAAAAAAGAGCTGCACCAAAATATTTGTGAGGAAACATTGTTTTCCAACATCTATAACAAATATGCCAAAAGCCTCCATGATTTCCTGTATTATAAATATGGGGAGCGGCTAAATCCTGGGGATAAAACACAGGATGCATTTGCAAAACTTTGGGAAAACTGTAAAAAAGTATCTTCGGAGAAAGCCAAGTCTTTTCTGTTTACAACTGCCAATAACCTTATGCTTAATGAAGTAAAACACCAAAAAGTGGTATTAAGATACCAAAGTGTGGCCCCGAAAGGATACACCAATGAAAACCCCGAATTCCTTCTGGAAAAAGAACAGTACCATAAAAAATATCAGGATGCCCTTGCCAAAATGTCCGATGAACAAAGAACGGCTTTTATGCTGAATAAGGTGGAAGGTAAGAAACACGAGGAAATTGCACAACTTTTAGGTGTAACCCGAAAGGTTGTGGAGTACCGTATTTATTCGGCTTTTGACCTTCTGAAAAAAGAATTGGAAAATTTTAAGATAAAATGATCAGGAGAATACAGGATATAGTTGTTCTATATAAAAAGCGCCATAGTGATGGACAAGGATAAACTTATGCGAAAGTGGCTGTCAGATGAACTGACAGTGGAAGAAAAGAAGGAGTTTGATAACCTGGACGAAGCGTCTTTCTATAAAAATATTATAGCAAATGCTTCGGATTTCAGGGCATCTAACTTTTCTGCTGCCGCGGATTTTGAATCATTCAGGGCTCGTGTCATTTCGCCAAATACGAACGTCAGGAAGTTACACTGGTTAGCTCCCGCGCTGCGTATAGCCAGTGTGGTAGCAGTTGCCTTTGGTATATACTATTTCTTTCTTTCCAGCCGGATGACGGAAGTACATACCCTGATTGCTGAAAAGACCTCCATCGATTTACCTGACGCCTCCAGGGTAGTGCTGAATGCCCTTACTGCAGTTACCTTCAACGAAAAAGAGTGGGATTCCAATAGGGAAGTCAACCTGGAAGGGGAGGCCTTTTTTGATGTTGCCAAGGGAGCTAGATTCAATGTTATCACCTCAAAGGGTACGGTAAGTGTCTTGGGTACGGAATTTAATGTAAAGCAGCGAGGTACTATTTTTGAGGTTGCCTGTTTTGAAGGTACTGTGCGCGTAAAATCCGGGGACAATAGCCACATATTACAGGCAGGCGATAATTTCAGATCCCGGGACGGGGAGATTACACTTGGGAAAAACTCCTACAAGACACCACAATGGACCGACAGTATGAGCTATTTTCAGCGTGTCGCATTATCGGAGGTTTTCGCCGAACTGGAAAGGCAGTATGATGTCCACATCATTATTGAAAATGTAAATACGGATCAGCTATTTACCGGCGGTTTTGAACATGATAACCTTGAAAATGCACTGCTTGCCCTAAGCGAGCCACTGGGCCTGGAATATCAAATAATAAAACCAAATACCGTCCGTTTTAGTATGAGTGACCAATAGACAACTTTTTCCTTTACTCTTTTTACTGACATTTCATTGTTTCTGCACTATAGCTCAAACAGATGCTCCCAAACCGCTCCCAGGTATTTTGAAGGAGTTGCAGGAACGCTTTGGGGTAAAATTTAACTATGCCTCCAGGCTGATCGATGAAATTGCAATACCTCCACCCAATACGTCCCTGAAGCTTGAAGAATCCCTTGAGTATATAAGCAGACATAGCAAGCTTGACTTTGTGGTCGTTACCGACGGGATTATATCTGTCAGTAAAGAAAGAATCCGATTTTGTGGTTATCTCAGGGATAAGGATACCGGTGAAACCCTGCCTTATGTCACCATAGAAATGAATTCTACCGGCACTATAACCAATGAGGCAGGTTTTTTTGAATTTGAGGGATTGCAGGAGAGCGATTTAATAAGGATAGGGCATATTGGTTATAAGCCCCTGGATATACCCATAAAGTCCCTTGATACCAAGCGATGCATTACCTGGTTTCTTATTCCTGATCAGGAAAGGCTGGCAGAAGTCACGGTATACGATTTCTTGATACGGGGGATTGATAAGCTGGATAATGGTTCTTTTCAAATAGATTTTGACAGGTTTAGTATCCTGCCCGGACTGGTGGAAGATGATGTTTTGCTTTCGGTACAAGCTTTGCCAGGTATACAAAGTATCGATGAAACCGTTTCCAATATTAATATACGGGGCGGGAGTAACGACCAGAACCTTATTACCTGGGATGGTATTAAAATGTACCAGTCCGGTCATTTTTTTGGGTTGATATCCATGTACAATCCCCACATCACCCAAAAGGTGGAGCTTCGTAAAAATGGCAGCAGCGCTACTGAAACGGATGGGGTTTCCGGCACCATATCCATGAAGACCGATGATGATCTAAGCACCCGGTTAAAGGGTATTATAGGTGTGAATTTTTTGGATATCAATGGTTCGGTTGATACGCCGTTAGGAGAAAAGGCCTCCATACAGGTGGCAGCCCGAAAGTCGGTTAGCGATTTGGTGGAGACCCCTACCTACTCGGAGTATTTTAACCGTATTTCCCAGGATACGGAATTGGAACGCTTAACGGCAGCCGTAACTAATTCCGATGTTGCGTTCGACTTTTACGATGCTTCATTTCGACTGCTTTTTCATCCGTCCTCCAAAGATCGCCTGCGTATTAATTTCATCCATACGGCCAACAACGTTTCGTTTAACGAAAATGCTTCAGTTTCGGGCTCACTACAGATCCGTCAAAGCAATCTTTCTCAAAATAGCATAGCAGAAGGATTACAATACATCAGGGACTGGACAGATGCATTTGGATCTGAGATAGCTTTATACAACAGTGACTATAAACTGAAAGCCATCAACGCCAACATCCTCGAGGACCAAAGGTTTTTACAGGAAAACAAAGTTTCTGAGACCGGTCTTAACGTTATAACCCGCAACAAGATCACTCCCCATATGGACTGGATAAATGGCTACCATTTTGTGGAAACGAAGGTGACGAACCTGGATGATGTTGACGACCCGGTTTTTATAAGGTTGGAAGGGGAAGTTCTACGAACGCACGCTGTTTCGTCTCAAACCAGATTTTCTTCCCAAAATGCCGCTACATTATTAAATCTGGGACTACGTATCAATTACCTGGAAGAATTTAATAAACAGTTATGGGAACCGCGCATCAGCTTTAATCATGCTTTCCATAAAAATTTTGATATAGAAGTCCTTGGTGAATTCAAACACCAGAACACGTCACAGATCATCAACTTTCAAAACGACTTTTTAGGCATTGAAAAACGACGGTGGCAACTTTCTAACAACCAATCCATCCCCGTAATAACAAGCAAGCAGGTATCTCTGGGACTTAACTTTACTAAAAAAAGTTGGCTGGTCAGTTCAGTAGCCTATTATAAACATGTAGATGGGATTACCACACAAAGTCAAGGTTTTCAGGACCGTTATGCGTTTGTAAAAACATCCGGATCCTATAATGCCAGGGGAATTGACCTATTGTTGCGAAAACAATTTGAAAACCAAAGTATCTGGGTCAGTTATGCCTATTTGAAGAGCGATTACCTTTTTAAAAACCTGCCGGAAGTAAGTTTTCCCAACAATTTTGATATCACACACGCACTGACCATGGGAATCAATTATTCAATTGGCCGGTTGCTCATCGCCACAGGTATAAACTGGCATACGGGAAAGCCTTTTACTAGGTCACTACCTGGAGAGGAGGTGGTCGATGGGGCAGTTAATTATGACATAGTAAATGGTGAACGACTGGATGATTATATCCGCCTGGACCTGTCGGCTAAATATGAATTTGATATAGGGAATAAAACCAAAATTAGAATCGGTGCATCCGTGTGGAATGCCCTCAATCGGAACAACACCATAAACTCGTTTTACCGTTTATTATCCCTGCAGGATGCACAGAAAACCGGACAAAGTTCCCTCGGAATAACACCGAATGTTTCGTTCAATCTATTGATGGATTAGAATGTAATGCGTGTTAGGGGTTTCAATAAAACAATCCCTTAAAAAAACCAAAACTGAAGCCCTGCTTTTTTGGTTGATCAAGGGATCGTTCATTAGTATGATTGTGTAGAAATTTTAACACTGTTTATCTTATAACATTGCCATTAACAACACCATCTCTATAATTGAAAATACGATAAGGCTTTTTAAAATTTTATCGTTGTTCTCAAATATTTTTTTTATTTCTTCATCTTGTTCTAATACTACCGCTTTGTCTGACACAATGTTCTTCATGATCAATTTTGTTTGGTTACATATATAAAACAACCCAGTGCTGGAAACTCCTGAAAAAATTATATTTTTTTTTTCAGCCCTTTAAAACAGCACCCTATGCCGGGGGTTAGCTGGTTTTCCGCCGAGGCAAAATACCTGCAGAGAACCAGACATTTTTGCATTCCTTCTGGACAAGCAAAAAGTGATAAAAAGTTAATCTATGGATGTTTTTAGTCTTTGCCGGGGGCAGCAGGGAAAGCAATCCCGTTTTTTTTAAAGTTGGCAGTAACAGTTATCAGTATGCAGCGGTCTTTTGTAGCTCCAAAGCAAACAGGAGTTCTACGTCCTCCCCGGAAGTGTAAAGGGTAGGCCTAAGTCAGATTTACTTCCGGCTCCCTCAATAGCATACCCCGGGTCAGCAATAAATTTCCGACAAATTTAGATCCCAGGAATTAATCCGCATGTACTTTGCAGTAAGTAACACTAACTTAAGAGCGGGGTTGGGCTGAGACCCCAGTACCGAAACGAGTATTTGAAAATATTGCCATTTTAGTTGACAGGTGGAATCTGCAGTGCATGCCCTGGGAAGCAATGGGAGGAGGTACGCGGAAATTTTGCTTTTTCAAATTGAGTAGGTGTAATGGCCTGACCGGACAAATGGCTGAGGGCAGGGCTACCCTTATCCGAATAGGCGAAGAAAGCTTCGAATGGTACCGCCACGCCAAGGCGTGGTGGCGAAGTTTCTGAGCCGGTTTTCCGCTTGCGGAAAAATACCTGCGGAGAAGGTGTCTTTTTTGCATTCCTTTTTGGACAAGCAAAAAGGGATAAAAAGTTAATCTATGGATGTTTTTAGTCTTTGCAGGTGGTAGCAGGGAAAGCAATCCCGTTTTTTTTAAAGTTGGCAGTAGCAGGTATCAGTAAACAGAGGTTCAGTAGCATTTCAGCTAAATTAACAGGTCATTCAATCAACTTTTATAAAGGCGAAAGAGGGTAACAGCTATCTGCAAATTTCGGATTTGTAAAGTAAGTACGCGTAATGGCTTAAAGCGTTTCCCGCTCCACAGTAAGAGCAACCCCGGTCATACGGGAAATCTGCCCACTTTAAATCCAGGAATTACTCCGCTTGTTATTTGCAGGATGTAGCCCTAACTTGAAAGTGGGGCGGGGTTGAGACCCCAGTACCGAAACGAGTAGTTGAAAATATTGCCATTTAAGTTGACAGGTGGAAGCTGCAGTGCCTGCCCTGGGAAGCAATGGGAGGAGGTACGCGGAAATTTTGCTTTTTCAAAATTGAGTAGGTGTAATGGCCTGACCGGACAAGTGGCTGAGGGCAGGGCTACCCTTATCCGAAGTATAGGCGAAGAAAGCTTCGAATGGTACCGCCACGCCAAGGCGTGGTGGCGAAGTTTCTGAGCCGGTTTTCCGCTTTGCGGAAAAATACCTGCGGAGAAGGTGTCTTTTTTGCATTCCTTTTTGGACAAGCAAAAAGGGATAAAAAGTTAATCTATGGATGTTTTTAGTCTTTGCCGGTGGCAGCAGGGAAAGCAATCCCGTTTTTTTTAAAGTTGGCAGTAGCAGGTATCAGTAAACAGAGGTTCAGTAGCATTTCAGCTAAATTAACAGGTCATTCAATCAACTTTTATAAAGGCGAAAGAGGGTAACAGCTATCTGCAAATTTCGGATTTGTAAAGTAAGTACGTTTAATGGCTTAAAGCGTTTCCCGCTCCACAGTAAGAGCAACCCCGGTCATACGGGAAATCTGCCCACTTTAAATCCAGGAATTACTCCGCTTGTTATTTGCAGGATGTAGCCCTAACTTGAAAATGGGGCGGGGTTGAGACCCCAGTACCGAAACGAGTATTTGAAAATATTGCCATTTAAGTTGACAGGTGGAAGCTGCAGTGCTTGCCCTCCAAAGTCATGAGCGAAGGAGGGGCAGTAGCAGTCTGCAGTGCGTGTCCTCCTAATCTTTTCACCCTTCGCAGCCATGGGCGCCAGGAAGGAGCAGATGCGGGTACTATCGGAACCGCTGGCATGGCAGGAAACTTCACCTTAATCCTTCCTGCTAATTTGCATTTTTTTTGCAGTATATTCCAGTAACTTTAAAGAGGGGCGGGGTTTTGAGACCCCATAATAATAACCGGAATTTGAGAAAATGTCAGAATTGGTAATAGCAGTTAATTATTAGCAGAAAATAGTAGTTGTCCTCCAAAGTCAAGGGGGCAGGAGGGGCAGAAAGCAAGTAGATCTCTTATGTGTAATGAAATTCCCAATCTCCGGGCCCCTAAACACCATTTATCTAAAAAGAAATCCCCGGAACTAAAAGAAAACTAAAAACTTTAGAAGGCAAAACCCAGTATGCAAGTTCTTTACCGGATGTTCCAGTAACTTATACACGGGGCGGGGTTTAGAACCCCGAACCATAACCCGGTTTTATTTGAAACATGCCTTTCCGGGTTACAAGTGTCCGATGCAGCCAGCAGAAGCCGGATAATCCGGGTCGTCCAGGATTCGGTCACCTAAGGACAGGGATACTTTTGACATCCCTGCCCGATCCCATTCGTTTTGCGAAGACCCGGTTTTAAGAATCCGGCCCTGATTAATTCCCCGGTTCCTGTTTCAGTACGCCTTATCCACATAATGGTCCACTATGTCTTTTCGCCTTCATGTTCGTTTTAACTCCCCGGAGCCTTCAAATTCAAAATCGGTATAAGTATCCCAAAATTTCCCGTTATGCTTTAGCAAAATCAGTCTGTTCACTTTAAAATTCTCCTTAAATGAACGATTTTGGTATGCAGCCCAGGCCGTTGCAAAACGAGCTTCGTCCAGGTCCCTGGTGGCAACTGTCATATGGGGGTGGAGCGGTGCGGCACCACCCCGGACGGACACTATCTGCTTTTCCAGCAAAACGGATTTCAATCCCGTTGCCAGGGTTTTGACCGGCCCGTGATCCCTGACGCGGATAAAAATGACCCGCGGAGCAAAACAATCAAAACCATCCAATTCCAGAATGAATGGCTGCCGAGAGGTCGCGAAATGGCTTAGCACATTTTCCAGTTTACCAAGCAATTCAGGAGCTAGCCTAAAAGGCATTTGCAAGGTGATATGGGGCGGGGACTTAAGGGCATGGCCCGCTCTGAAATGCCGCTTCATTTCCAGCTGGAGTGCAACTACCTGTTCCCTGACCTCCCGGGGTGGTACGATAGCTATAAAATACAGGTCTTTATGAATCATCCTTAAATGTAACGAACTGAAAGCAATCCTGCTTTTAAAGGGGCAGTAGTTGTCTGCAGTGCTTGCCTTTCAAAGCCATGGGCGAAGGAGGGGCATTAGAAGTAAGCAGTAAGCAGAGGTTTCATAGCATTTCAGCTAAGTTAACAGGTCATTCATGTGGTTTTTATAATGGTATGGCGAAAGAGGGGCAGTCGCAGTATTCGATACCTGACCCCTCCGAAGCACTTCAGTTTTCGCAGCCCGAGCGAATAAGGCTGGCTTAGGAGGGAGCCTTGAAAAATACCTGTAATTCAAGTTGGAGAATGTGGGTGTTCTTAACATGGAGCCTGACAAAATTTAAAAGCTGGCAAATCTATTTAGTCAATGTTGTTAATTTACTTTTCCTTCAAGCATGAAGGGGACCACTTTCGAAAAACCTACCTTCTCATATAATTTCCGGTAACGGGGATCGTTGCGAACAGGTGCTAATTCGTTGGCTATTAACAAATTTATCAACTCACTTTCATGCCGTTCATACGATTTTTCCAACCAGAAAAACGTATTGTCAAAATCCTTAAAGGTGCAGTGATAAAGTGCAATAAACCAGGCGGGGCTACCGGAGGCTCCTTTTTCATATAGTTGGATTATTTCAGACAATTGCTCTTTACTTTCCTTTTGCTTTCCTTCGCGTGCCAATAGCATGGCATTGATCCAAAGTATAAGTGGGGGCCTGTCCTTGAATCCGTTCATCAGCTTGTTCAATTGGCTCCTGGATTGGTCAAATTCGCCAAGATTATAATGATTAAAGGCTGAGTTCCGTAAGCAATGAAAATTGTCATTAAATAAAGGATCTGTATCTCTTAGAAGGGTCGACGCCTCTTCGGACCGCCCAAGGCGCATCAAGGCCCTTACTTTTTGTCCATAATTTTTTCCGACCAGGGGTTCCTTTTGAATAAATGATTCACTTATCCCAAGCGCCTCCTCGGATCTGTTGGTCTTTATCGCATAATCACCCATCCAGGAAACTTTTCCATAATCAAGCTCCGGTAAATAGCGCTGAAAATACTTTTCCACTAATTCAAAATCCCAGTCGAAATAAAAATAACCCGCATACAGGGTATGTTCTATTTGCTTCCTGGAGGGGTCTATTTGCTGCGCCTTTTGTAGAAGTTCTTTCGCTTGTCCCCAAGCCAGTTTTTCATCGCTGATTCCCCTCCAGAGTCCCCGGGCCATCCAGATATAAGCCAATCCAATGTATGCATCCGCATAATTTGGATCCAGGGAAATGGCTTTTTCATACAAGGATACGGCATTTTCGTAGCCAGTAACATTGTCCCGGGCCCTCTGGTATTCGGCCTGAAGATGTAGATTGTATGCCTCGTTGCTGTTGGTGGGTTCCTTTCGGATGGATGCTGATTCTTCCGGTGTTACCGCTGCGTTCATTTTGTCCGCAACATTCTCGGCTACGCTGGCCTGCATCCGGAATATTTCGTCAACGTCCCAGACAGCCCTGTAATCCTCGGACCAGTCATACGTGTCGGCCCTGCCGTCGATAAGTCGGAGGATGATCCTTACCGTGTCCCCGGCCATTTGTACGTTACCCTCCAGCAGGTGGGTCACTCCCAGTTCGGAAGCGATCTCAATGATGCTCTTATCCGTGTCTTTATATGCAGACATGGTAGTAAAAGGCACCACCTTATGTAAGGAATGTATCTCAGCGAGGCGCGAAATGACGGCATCGGTCATTCCATCGCTGAGATATTCAAAATTGGGATCACCGCTCATATTGGCAAAGGGGAGTACTGCAATTGACTTTTCTTCTTTGGACGTTGCGATGGTATTCTGGGTAGTTATAGGTATCCTGCTTTGTGTAGCCCGATAGATAATAAAGGACGTGGCCAACAAGAATCCTATTCCTAACACGGCATACACAATCTTTCTTCTCCAGCTGGTGGTTATACTTTGGACTTTCTCAATATTGTGCCCTTTTTCAACACCGGACCCCTTCAGGCTGCCCGGTTCGTGGAATTTTGCCTCCCCAGGTGGATAGCCAAAGTATTCACGGAAGCAACTGCTGAAATAGGTAGGGCTTGAAAAACCCACTTTGTAGGCGATCTCCGCTGCTGTACCTACCTGTTGTTGCAGAAATTCACCCGCTTTCTCCAGCCGGTATTCCCTGATGAACTGTGAGGTGGATTTGTTCTTAAGGGCCTGGAGTTTTCGAAGCAATTGAGACTTACTAAGTCCGACTTCCCGGGCTAGCTCGTCTACCCCAAAATACTCCTCTTCCAAGTGGGTGTCCAAAATAGCTGTCAACCGTTGGAGAAATTGCCCGTCCATGGAGACTGTCGTTTCCATTGCTTCATCGTTTGGGTAGGACGGTCCGGTTCCGGCCCGGGAATCGGATCGTCCTTAGGTAAATTCCTACTCTAAGATACTAAATATTTAATGTAGACTGTTCAAAATTGACTTGCCAATACTTGGGCACTGGTGACTGTATATCGGACCGGTATGAAATGCCATATCACTTCTAGGGCGGTTCTTGGGGGGATAATCTGAATGGGTCTTGCGTACTTCTTTGGAACTCCGGTTCATGGCGAAACAACTACATCAATTGGGCGTTAAATCCGCGCCAAAAAAGGAATCTTTCATGTGTTCAATAGAGTGGCTTTTTAAAAATTCCTTCCCTGGCTCTAACCGATACTAGATGGCCATTTTTATGGATATTCCTCAGCTTTATTTTACACAGCTATCAGGAGCGGAACGGAACAATCCAGTTCACGCCCGTTTCCGGCATTCACATAACTTCAATTAATTGGCACCAATTTAGTTCCGGACCAATTCGAAGGGGGAGAGAAATTCATCCGCTGCCAACAGTGTTCCTTCGGGGCGAAGCCTTACAGTTTGTTTTTTATCACCGTTTTCGAGCTCTATCTTGTAGAGTTTGCGCAATTCGCCATTCTGGGAATAGTACACATAATAGGCATTGCTTTTCATTTTCCACCCCTTGTATTCCATAAAGAGGGCATTCCTAACTTTCTCGGGGCAGGCAATGTCTTTAAACTTTTCAAAAGAAGATTGCAGGATTCCTTTGTCGTCAAAGGTGGCAAGGATTCGGGCATTGGGGTGCCTGAAAGCAATCTTGTACACTTTTGCAGTCTTATTGTAAATGGGTGACCGGGTAACATCGTATCGCGCTACTTCGTTTTCCAGGTTCATCACCAGGGGAGAATGTACCCCTGCCTGAACTTCAGTCAGATAGTCCCCATTGATCAGGGGGGACACGGTAACACCTGTGAGCAAAATACCTTGAAACCATCCTTCCATTGCTTCTCTCTGAGCCACTCCCTGGTTGGCCAGTCCAAGGATTATAAAGCCGATTACAATTTTTTTCATGACACTTTTGTTATAAGGTTAAACATGTCCAAAGGTGGCACACATAGGCTACTGCCACATAACAGCCAGGCAGCAAAAACTTATAGCTTTCAGTGTAATCCTTCTATTTAAAATTTAAAGTCTTGAAATCATCCGGCATTGCCAGCAGAAATAGCGCTATTGGAAGATTTAATGGTCAAATGAATTAAACTATTGACATTTATAATCATGGTCTCCTTTCATAGATGAACCATCCATATAAGCATCCATTTGAATAAGCGGTTGTAGTGTACACTATTAATAGGCTATATCAGTTTTGGCAACACAATAATGCCAATTAAATTATGGAGTATAGCGGTCATAAAGCAAAAACTGGATTATATACATAACAATCCAGATAAAGCAGGTTTTGTCACGAAACCTACCGAATGGAAATTCCGTAGCGCCAGAAATAGTGCCGAAGATGACGCTACTTTTGAGATTGACGAAATTGGGTTTTCTTATTTAGAAGGCACTCGTCACAGACGAGCGCCAGAAGGGTTGATTGTTCAGTAAAGTTTTTTTTTCAGAATGGCACTCGTCACAGGCGAGCGTCAGAAGGGTTGATTGTTCAGAAAGGTTTTTTTTCAGAATGGCACCCGTCACGGACGAGCGCCAGCCCGGTTGATGGATCGTGTTGAAGAACCCGGTTTTTACTTACTTCATAGGCTGTAATGATGCATTACCATTCGGTGGTTTTTGTAAATTTGAAGTATGAAAATGAACCAGGATAAATCGTATAGTGAACACCCTCTTTTTTTGCATATACGGCGGTATGTTGATTTAGATCCATTAGATTTTCCCGGAATACTCGCGGCATTCTCAACCCAAAAAGTAAAAAAGAAAGAGCATCTAATGGTCGCCGGTACACCATGCATCAACCATTTTTTTGCGGTAAAGGGCTGTTTGAACATGTACTTTATATCAGCAGGGGGAACAAAGCAGACCGTCCAATTTGCGATTGAGAATTGGTGGATTACGGATTATTTAGCCTATGGCTCACAAAGGAAATCAGAATTTTTCATCCAGGCTGTGGAGCCTTCAACGGTACTAAAAATAGACTATAGGGCCCAGGAGCAGCTCCTCGAAAGCTTTCCGGAACTGGAAAAGTACTTTAGAAAACTATATCAGATTGCCTATGGTGCGTCATTGATGCGGGTAAAGTATCAGTTTGAATGGTCCAAAGAGGAGATCTATCTTCATTTTACGCAACAATTCCCCGATTTCGCCCAACGGGTACCCCAATACCTTATTGCATCCTTTTTGGGACTGACCCCGGAATACGTCAGTGAAATACGGAGGAAGCAATTTTCTTAAACCAGTTTAAGGAGTACAGGCCTATCTGCTTTTTAGCTTTGTCATGGACACTTAAAATTATACACCATGAAAAGCAGAATCCAGATCCATATAGTGGAGCCCGATGCCTACAAAGGCATGTTTACACTTGTAAATTATCTGAAGAACAGTGGGTTACAAAACAAACACAAGCACCTGATATTCGTCCGTGCTTCACAGATAAACGGCTGTGCCTACTGCATTGATATGCACACCAGAGAGGCGTTAAAGGACGGGGAAAGCCAGCAAAGACTATTCCTGCTGGATGCCTGGAGGGAAACAGACCTATTCAGCGAGGATGAAAAATTGATCCTCGAAATCACAGAGGAAATCACCCTGATCCATCAAAAGGGACTGACAGACGAAACGTACGCAAAGGCCATAGCGCTATTTGATGAACATTATCTGGCTCAACTAATAATGGCTGTGGTTACCATAAACAGTTGGAACAGGATTTCAATTAGCACCAAAAAACCTTTTGATTAGGTTGAAATTGCATAGGCACAGGTCCTGGTTTACGCCAAAAAGCAAGAGTTGAACAGCCTGGAAAATCCACTTCCCGTAACGAACAGGGCGCAAAGGTATTCCAATCACGACGCTGCATTATCTTTCATCCGTTTGTTTTATACGCTACTGAAAAATTATGGGCAGATAGAAATTTATCCATGTAACGCGAGAACCGGCATATCCTTAAAATGGCCGAGTCTTTCCAGCATAGATCTTCCAAAACCCAACCGTTCCAAAAGGGAGGGCTTTTTATCGATATAGCTGATCATATTCCCGGATCCTGCCCCCAACGTGTTGAAGGCTTCCTCCATTTTCAGGTTTCCTACTGTATAAACACTAAAATCCACCCCCTCAAAATGCCGGCGCAGGCTTAACTTGTTCTTTTTTTGATGAGGATCCAGCGCCCCCCGGTCGGCAAGGCTGAGCACCCTTACCTTAGCCCTGGTCAACCTTGCCATTTCAGCAAGGTGATCCATTTCCTGGAAGTCAAATTTGGTGTGGAAATTGGTCGCGAGGACAATTTCCTTAGGAGGGCCGGGCGTTGCTATTTCCGGCACCACCATTACCGGGCAGTTCCTGATGTTCTGTATAATTTCCAGGGTGTTTTTTCCATACCTGTTTTTTTGTATGTTGTCCACTCCCCTGTTGCCCATGAAGATCATATCTATTTCCTGGTTGACAACCAAATCCTTTACGGCATCCAACAGCGGTCCCGGGCGGGATATCATATAAAAATGATGCCGGATGTTCCTGTCGTTTTCCGACACACGTTCCAGGATATCGCCCAGTCCTTTCTTGGAGCGATTTTCGGACTGCTTGTTTATTACCTCTTCCGGAAGCAGGGTAATACTATCAAAACCATGGGATTCCGTTCGGTAAGTGTTCAGGATATACAGATCACAGGGGCGGTGTTCGTAGAGCCTGACAGCATATTGAATGGCATTCCATGAACTTTTAGAAAAATCGGTCAGTACTAATAGCTTTTTTCCCATGGTATTATTTTTTGTTTAGTGTTTGGTGTTCAACAAAATTTTTGAAAGCACCTTTGTTTTTACGGTGCGATATCCTTTTATATGATCCAGGTACATGGTGCGGTGCTTTTCGTGATTGTGCAGGTAATAGGCATCACATTGCGTGGTATCGCATTCCACAGCATTGCGCATGGACGTTTCATACCGGTATAATGCACCCAGCACTAATTGGTTGTCGCGACGCAGGGTATGCAATTGCCGGTACAGTTCCGGATTGCGCAGCATGCTGTCCTCGATATCCAAAAGGTATTCCAGCTCCTGGTTTACATAATCGAGGTCATCAGACCAATTGCTCACCTCCACTTTATCTTTTTTCATCATGATCCTGCTGTCGGGTTCGTGGCTATAAAAGGGTTTCGCTGTGTTCATAATACCATGTTTATTTTAACAGGGACTTTCCCCTGAACTACTTTTTCAACGGTTAGTTTTTGCTCCCCGGCGGGGAATTCCCAAAGTACCGAATCGCCTTCTGCATACCCCATCACTGCCGCACCCATTGGGGTAAGGATCGATATTCTATCTTCCTTCACATCGCTTTGGGTGGGCACAACCAATTGAAACGTTTTATGCCATCCGTCCTTTGAAGCGATGGTTACCATAGTATTAAACCGGATAACGTCCCGGGGCATATCCGACTCATCCAGGATGTGGGCCGATTCCAGTTCGCCCACGAGTTTTTTGACCGATTTCCGTAAGGTTTCGTCCTGGTAAAACCCCGAAAGGTTCATATACCGTTTCAAAAGGAGGTATTCCTTTTTCTCTATGATCAGACTGTTGTATTTCATAGTTATGGTTTTACCCTTGATTTTTAAATTGGCTTCCCTTTCCCCCAATTCTTCTTGTTGTCATGGGAATATTCCCCTTTGCACATAGGCATCCTCCAGTCGTTCTATGGCGATCATAAAAGCCGCGGTACGCATATCTACATTTCGTTCTTTTGCGGTTTCAATGACTTTTGTAAAGGATTCCTTCAATTTCTTCTCCAGTTTTGCCATCACCTCTTCCAGTTGCCAGATCTCACCGTTTCGGTTTTGAAGCCATTCATAGTAGCTCCCGATCACCCCTCCCGAATTGCACAGGATATCCGGAATTATATCTATGCCTTTGTTCAAAAGGAATTTTTCGGCTTCGACATCGGTTGGGCCGTTAGCACCTTCAGCGATCAGGTATGCCTTGATCTGATGTGCATTATTCGCAGTGATCTGGTTGCCCAGGGCTGCCGGAACCAGGATGTCGCATTCGATCCCGAAAAATTCCGTAATGTCTATGGCCCGGGCACCGGCAAAGCCGGATATGCTACGGTTGTTTGCCTGGGAATATGCCAACAGTGCGTCCGCTGAAATCCCGTTCTCATTCCGGATGCTCCCCGTTGCATCCTGTACTGCAATCAGGACAGCGCCCTCCCTTTCCAGGAAATGAGAAGTCCAGTAGCCGACGTTTCCAAAACCCTGGACAATGAATGTTTTACCTTTCAGGCTGATATTTTTTTGTTCAGCCCAAAATCTGATGGTGAGAAAAACCCCAAACCCGGTAGCCCGGTCCCGTCCGGCAGAGCCTCCCGCTCCAATTGGTTTGCCGGTAACCACATGCAGGTTGGTAGAGCGCTCTGCAGGGGGTTTAGTAGACATATATGTGTCCAGGATCCATGCCATAGTCTGGGCATCGGTGTTGACGTCCGGAGCTGGTATATCCAGTTCCGGTCCGATATTATCACCAAGTGCATACGTAAACCGCCGTGTTATGTGCTCCAGTTCGGCTTTGGAATAGTTTTTAGGATTTATCTGGATCCCCCCCTTGGCTCCGCCAAAAGGCAGCCCGGCCAGAGAGGTCTTCCAGGTCATCCACATGGCCAGGGCTCTTGCCGCATCTATATCTACCGTTGCATGATAGCGAAGCCCCCCTTTATAAGGTCCCAAAGCATTATTGTGCTGTACCCTGTAGCCGGTAAAGACCTCTACTTCGCCATTGTCCATCCGTACCGGAAAATGTACGACGAGTTCATTGTTTGTTACTTCCAGTATTTTCCGGATGTCAGGATTTAGGCCAAGGATATCGGCTGCATTGTCGAACTGGCGCATTACGTTCTCCAGCATGCCCTGTTTCAGGATTATTTTTTTCTTTGGTGTTTTTGCTAACATTGTCATTAGTGTAGTACTGTTTCTATTTGTTCATAGTTATTTCCTATAAACTTTTCGCATGGCCCGGTGGGCAAGAGATCAAATTCTTTTTCCAATTGGTGTACATATTCACTACAGGAGCTGATAGTGCTCTTGTCCGTGGTAAGCACGCAATCAGAAATATACCTGCAGGTAGAGCATATGCTCCTTTCCAAATAATTCATTATTGCAAGGTTTAGATCTGTTTAGAAAATAACTGGATCCTTCTGAATCCTCCCCCCACCAATGAACCTGAATCGGTAGAACCAATGGAGGGAGTATCCGTCGGATAAGCGGACGAAGGTCGAATTATCTTGCCAGCAATTCGCCGGAATTCAAGGCATCTTTTAAGTCAGCCTTTATAGTGGTGTGGCTTCCAAAAAAGCGTCCTCCGTCCTCGCGCTTGATTTTGATCTGTTTCGTGCCGTCCTTTTTTTCAGAAATTGAGGTTACTACTACTTTTTTACCTTGTGCCCGCTTATAATTTGCGACCCCTCCTTTTTTGATGATGAAATTCTCACGAGGGAAATCAATATACTTGTATCGATTCGTTTCGGGCTTGCCGACTTCAAGAACGTCACCTACCTGTACTTCTTCTTCGGGTATCGGGTTTACTGTCTGTTGTGCGTGTAATACACTTATTGAAAATAACATGGCAATTGCAAACTTTATCATATCTATATATTTAGGGTTACTGAATTTTTAGTATGTTTCGGCAGGACCTGCCTGAAAATTTCATCGGCGATACGTACATCGCATTGCTTTTGACTCTGTTTAACGTTTTCGATCCTCAGGGACATCATACCGCCTGGCAGACCATATCGGATGGTATCTCCCTTGGAAAGACCAATCACGGAAGCCCCCAGAGTGCTCTGAACGGAAATTTTATCGTTCGCTATGTCATTTTCATAAGGAAGGACTAACTGGAAAGTTTCCTTCCATTCTGAACCAATGCTCACGGTAACATAGGAATAGATCCGCACCACATCATCCGGCATCTCGTCCAAACTGTAAATCCGTGCTTTTGACATATTATCCTCCAGGTCGTCCAGGGCATCCTTATGGGCATAATCCTCGATGTATCGGTTCACATGCTGATACCGTTTTATTAGGACGAAATCTTTTTTTTCCAATATCAGGTTGCCGTATTTCATTTTTCTTTTTGATCGATTGTGCAAAGTGTATGCCCAAATAATAATGAAGCCGGCCAGGAATCTTAGATCTCTGAAAATCAGGGTAATACCTCGGTAAGTATAAATTTGTTGTAGTTATGGACTGGGGAGATAATCCCCAGATGGGGAGTTTTGCACCAGTTACTATTTTAATTTCTCCCGTAGGGTCTTTCGGTCGATCTGGAGAATTTCGGATGCTTTTGTCTTGTTTCCTCCGGTATGGGCAAGTACCTGTTGAATATATTGCCTTTCCATTTCCCGTAAGGGAATTAAATCGGAATCGGGAAAATTGATCTGAAATTTTAGGGAATCCGGAAGGTCTTTGACCTCAATGGAACCATCGCTCATGATGATTGCCCGTTGGATAGCGTTTTCAAGTTCCCGGATATTGCCAGGCCAATGATACCGTTGGAGTATCTGCAGCGCATCCGGAGCAATTCCCAATAGCCGGTCCTTATATTCCACAGCATATTTTTTTAGGAATTTTTCAACAAGAAGGGGAATGTCTGATTTGCGGTCCCGGAGAGCGGGTACTTGTATTTCCACAACAGTCAGACGATAGTAAAGATCTTCCCTGAAGTGGTCATGTTGTATGGCCTCTTTAAGATTGCTGTTGGTCGCAGCTATAATACGGATTTCCACTTTTTCGGCCTTGCGCGAGCCCACTTTAATGATCTCTTTTTCCTGAAGGGCGCGTAATAATTTAGTCTGTATGGCGAGGGATGCCGCCCCGATTTCGTCCAGGAATAATGTTCCTCCATCTGCTGCCTGAAAAAAGCCTTCACGACTTTCACGGGCATCGGTAAAGGCACCTTTGACATAACCGAAAAGTTCTGCCTCCAGAAGATTCTCGGGTATGGCAGCACAGTTCACAGCTATGAAGGGGGCCCGGGAAAACTTCCCTGAATAATGAATGGCCCGTGCTACCAATTCCTTTCCTGTACCGCTTTCACCCTGCACCAGTACGGTCGCCTTGTTGTTTTTCACACGATCTATAAGATCGGTAACCTTTTGAAATGCCTCCGACGCGCCGATCATGTCAACATATTGGTGCCCGGAACCCGATGTCGATGGGGTCCGGTTCAGGTTGCGCCGGACTCCGCTTTCAAAGGCTTTATGTACGGCTTCTTTCAGTTCTTCCTTGGTAAAGGGTTTTGTCAGGTAATCCGTCGCACCCGATTTGATGACCTCCAACGCATCATCGACCGAAGGGTAGCCTGTAATGACCAGCTTTGGCATGTCTGGATAATGTTCGTCGGCGAATTTGACCAACTGGAGTCCGTCAACCTGGGGCATTTGTATATCGGTAATCAAAAGGTCGATATACGTATCCTTTAAAATAGAAATCGCCTCCTTGACAGAAACTGCTTTGTAGGTATGGTAATCCAGCGATTGCAGGTGGCGCTGCAATAGCTCCAGGATATCGATATCGTCATCAACCAGCAAAATGTTTTCTTTCTGTAATGCCATATTTACAATTTAGGCAGATCAATGGTAAAAATTGTACCTTTCGGGGTGTTTTGGCTGTGTGAAATCGTTCCCTTGTGGCTACTGATGATGCCATGTACTACACTAAGCCCAAGGCCGGATCCTTCACCCATTGGTTTTGTTGTAAAGAACGGTTCGAATATCTTATCTTCTTTATCCGGTTCAATCCCGGATCCTTCATCTGAAATACGGATCTGAACTACTTTATCCCTTTTTTCAATCGTAATATCGACAGTCCCCCCTATTGGGGAAAAATAAACAGCATTCATGATGAGGTTAAAAAGTACCTGGGTCAATTGCACGGTATCGGCTCGAAGTTCAATGTCGTCATCGCTAAAGGTCCTCTTCAGGATGATTTTTTTCTTACGCAGGGAAGGGCCGAGAAGTTTTAAAACATTTTCAACCAAAGGGACCACTGCGACTGTCTTCATGTGCTGCGGCATTTCACAGGCAAAGAACATAAGTTTCTTGACCACTTCCCGACTGTAAATGGCGTTGCCCACAATTTTTTCCAGATCGCGAAGTGCTGATTTATCATGAATCCGTTCCTTAAGCAATTCTGTGAAACCGAGGATGTTGGCCAGTGGCGTGTTCAGTTCGTGGGCAATTCCAGCTGTTATTTCTCCCAGTATATGGAGGCGGTCGGCACGTTCAACCTGGCGTTTGATGGCAGCTTCACTGGCATGCACCTGTTTCCGTTCCAACAGGTTGCCAACCGCCAAAGCCACGTTTTCGAGAAGTTTTTTTTCTTCCTCCAGAAAGTCGGATTGCTTGTAACTACCTTCTGGATATCCTACCTGTATAAACCCTTCCGGCTTGTTGAAGATTTGAATGACCGCCTGGATAGTAACCATGTCGGGGCTGAAGCCATCCGTCTGAACACGGTATTCCCCGCTTGTCAGCAATACTTCTGTATCGTCCGCAAATTGCCATGCTTTTTTAAGGCAGCGGGTGATGGCCTCGAGTGAGGCTGACAAATGGTCGTAATCAGAATTTACGATGATCGAGGTAACCTCATACAGGCAGGTCAATTCCTTGATCCGTTCTTTTAGTTTATGTTCTGCGCTAACCATTACTTCAATGATTCATATTGCCAATTCCAAAAAGTGAAGTTCCTGAATATTTTTTAAGGAAAGAAATTAAAACATCTCCAATGCCTGTTTATCTGATTATTTTAAGAGTAAATGCTCCCTTGGATTATCCCGCTTTTAAAAGTTAACCGTAGCAGCAGGCAGCTACCCTGATAACATTTATCCCAAGAACCAATATGCAAGTTCTTTGCAGCGTTTTCCTGTAACTTATGAGTGGGGCGGGGCTGAGACCCCAGGCAACAGGTATCCAGGAAAATGTCAGAACTGGTTATAGCAGTTATTTGTTGGCAGAAAATAATATATGTCCTCCGAAGTCAAGCCGGTTTTCCGCTGTGCGGAAAAATACCTGCGGAAAAGGTGTCTTTTTTGCATTCCTTTTTGGACAAGCAAAAAGGGATAAAAAAAACCATGGATGTCTCTAACCTTTTTCCAGGAGAGACTAGCGCAAACCCCGGGCATTATGCGAATTCCAATAAATTTAAATCTTAGGAACTAATCCGCATGTAATTTGCAGTAAGTCCCGCTAACTTAAAATCGGGGGGGGTTAAGAACCCCAAGCCCGCAAGCGGTATTTAGAAATATCCTTTTTAAGTTGGCAGTCGCAGTCCGCAGTATTTACCCTCCCAAGCCATGGGAGGAGCTACGCGGAAATTTTGCTTTTTCAAATTAAGTAGGGGTAATGGCCTGGCCGGTCAAATAGTGGAGGGCAAGGCTACCCTTATGCGAAGTATTAGCGAAGAAAGCTTCGTGGGTTACCTCCAAGCATTGGCGTGGTGGCGAAGTTTCTGAGCCGGTTTTCCGCTGTGCGGAAAAATACCTGCGGAGAAGGTGTCTTTTTTGCATTCCTTTTTGGACAAGCAAAAAGGGATGAAAAAGGAATCCCCTTAAGTAGCACTGACCATTTTTCTCTACTTCCTCCTTCGTACTACGCTTTACCCACCCCTTAATCCCCTCCCGGGAGGGGAACTCTCTGATTGGTACTTCTTGCCGGATCTTTGTCATGCTGAACGCTAGTGAAGCATTGAACGTTGAACCCAAAGGCTACCATTATCCGATGTATAGGCGAAGAAACCTTCGAGGGGTACCGCCACGCCAAGGCGTGGTGGCGAAGTTTCTGATCCGGTTTTCCGCTGTGCGGAAAATACCTGCGGAGAAGGTGTCTTTTTTGCATTCCTTTTTGGACAAGCAAAAAGGGATGAAAAAGAAATCCCCTTAAGTAGCACTGACCGTTTTTCTCTACTTCCTCCTTCGTACTACGCTTTACCCACCCCTTAATCCCCTCCCGGGAGGGGAACTCTCTGATTGGTACTTCTTGCCGGATCTTTGTCATGCTGAACGCTAGTGAAGCATTGAACGTTGAACCCAAAGGCTACCCTTATCCGAAGTATAGGCGAAGAAAGCTTCGAATGGTACCGCCACGTCAAGGCGTGGTGGCGAAGTTTCTGAGCCGGTTTTCCGCTGTGCGGAAAAATACCTGCGGAGAAGGTGTCTTTTTTGTATTCCTTTTTGGACAAGAAAAAAAAGGGATAAAAAGTTAATCTATGGTCTTTAGTCTTTCCCGGGGGCAGCAGGGAAAGCAATCCTGTTTTTTTAAAGTTGGCAGTCGCAGTTATTAGTAAGCAGCGGTCTTTTGACCTGCGTGAAAACCGCTTGATTTCCTACAAAAATAAAAATAGACCGAAAAATTTCTAATTAACAGATGTAGTCCATTGAAACATTGAACCTGTAATACTGCGAACTGCCACTGTACTGCCCACTTTTTTAACAGGGCAAAACTTGCTGAAGGTCATACGGCAGCCCGGGCAGGTACCCCTGGTATACTGGTTTTATACCTGTTTTTTTATTTCCATATGCCCCCGGGTTTACAGGTCAGGGATTTTTTCGGGTTACAAGGATGTCGTCTACAAACAGGGTTCCATTATGTTGAAAGCCCACCCAAAATTTTACTGCACCAAATTGCCGTGCCAGCGGGAGGACATTAGACTGTACCGTAGTATTGATGCTGCCGGACGCATTGCCACCCAGGAGGGAAATTTCGGCCGTTGCACTTGTCTGGGTAATGACAAGGCTAACAGACAGCACAAAATTTTCATCCCTGGGGAAGGATCCGAATCGCACATTGCTGTCGTCTATCCTTACATCACCTTCCGGCATAAAATCCACATGAAGGAAGGGACCAAATGGTAAGGGGCTTTGGCTGGAAGCTTCAAACTGTACGGTTACAACGCCACTGCCTTTTGGTATGTGAAGGCTGGCAAGAATTCCATAATTCCCCAATCCAAACTGCGTAAAATTCCCCGTGAGTTCTGTTGGATCCGTTTGGACAAGTGGGTGGCTGATCATACACCAGTTATTCGCTGGCATTCCCACTGCCGGAGCCGATACTACCTGGATGGTACCCGAGCCCGATTTAACAGTCACCGTCCCTGTCGGCTGCGCGCTGGCCGGGGGGGAGCCCACAGAGTCATTTTTAAAGTTCGCCAATAATACCGTGCTCGATTTACAACCGGACAGGAGCAGGAACATCGCCCCCAGGACATACAGGGCCATACCCGACTTAAAAACGCGGGTCTGATGGGGTACAAAGTTGCCAAAAATACCATGGGGTACCCGCCCGAAAAGAGATTTCAAATTCTGAAAATGTTCCATAACAATAAATTTTAGGTGTGTATGATAAGAGGGGAATCACGATCTGACCAATCCATGGTAGGAACTTTCCATATTGAAATGACGAAATGCAGATGCCATAACGTTATGGAAACAGTGCTGGATTGCAACACCGTCCTAAAGCTAGTTTAGATTTCCGAAAGAATGAAGGATTATTATATAGTTGGAAGCTAAGAGTGTATTAATTACCCGAATC
Organism: uncultured Flavobacteriaceae bacterium; assembly: GCA_963756115.1. Classification (GTDB taxonomy): domain Bacteria; phylum Bacteroidota; class Bacteroidia; order Flavobacteriales; family Flavobacteriaceae; genus JTS-RE37. Next base: position 222,194 of record CAVWMN010000003.1, on the reverse strand, counting down.
TTACTGTAATTTGCGTATTGCAGTACCCCATAAAAAAATAGGGGGCGCTTCATTGTAGTTCTGCTAATGCAATTCCTTTGACCTGTAAAAAACCTGCAGTGCACCATTATTGTTGGCCACCCAAATCACAGGCATACCCCCTACCAGCCCCGGCAGCATTTTGCGGGAATCCCCGCGGGTGAGAAATCCACTATCCTTGCCGGGGACAGGCTTAAATTCCCCGTTCCCGTTGCCCAAAAGAAGCAGGCCGGTTCCAGCATCGTTCCGGGGTGTTTCTATTTCAGATACAAAAAGGTTCCCGGTCACCAGCAAATCCATATTCCTGTCCCCATCAAAATCGGCTATGCTAATATCATTTATATTGGAAAGTTGAGCTTCCCGGGGTAAGGCACTAATGGTAAACGCACCTCCTCCCAGATTTTCAATGTAAGAAGAGGCAAAAGTATCGGCTTTGTAATGCAGGGAATTGGCGAGGTTTTCACTACCATAGACGGCGTCAATCTCCATGGAAGCGAAAATATCGTACTTTCCTATAGCCTGTTTTAGTCCAGGGACTTGCTGAGCCGAACAGGAAAAACCCCGTAACGGATAATGTTTATCCCCGTTATAGTAACCCAGTACAATATCCCCCAGGCCATTGGTGTCAAAATCGTTGAAGTAGATATCAAAGGGTTTTTCAGGAGATGTTTTATATTTATAATTCAGGCCAAGGTTCCCTGCTACCAGGTCCATATCCCCGTCCTTGTCAAAATCCCCCTGGTCCAGGCTGAACCACCAGCCGGTTGTCCGTTCCAGTGTGGGTACAGCAGCTTTGGATAATTTTCCATTTTCATTTTTCAGGATGGTAACAGGCATCCATTCCCCCACAACCACCAGATCCGTATCTCCGTCTGAATCATAATCAGTCCAGGCAGCATCCGTAACCATCCCGATATTTATAAGTTCTGGTGCCAGAAGCTCTGTCCGGTTTTCTAACTGTCCGTTTTCATTGATCAGCAACATACTTGTTGCCGGCAATGGGTATTGATGTGGAACAATCCTCCCGCCAACGAACAGGTCTGTGTCGCCATCCTGGTCATAATCAGCGGCTACGACCCTGGAGCCACTCATGCGGCCTACGTTTAGGATGGCGCCTTTTGAGAAATTGCCGGTACCATCGTTCAGGTATAGGCGATCTACATAATGCAGGTCGTTGGCCGGGTATTCGTTCCCCCCGCTAACCACATACAGATCCTGGAATCCATCGCCGTTTACATCCACGAACAGGGCGTCTACATCCTCATAGGGTGCTTCCTTTTTCCATAGTGCCAATGAACTATGAGAAAAGCCTCCAGCCGCGTCCTGGCGGAAGAGGACAGCCTCAAAACCTGTCGCCCCTCCTATGAAGATATCCTGCAGCCCATCATTGTTAACATCCCCTATGGCAAGTGCAGGTCCAAACTGAGATAGTTTATGGGGAAGCAGTACCTGGTACCGGTAATCGTCAAAATCGTTTTCCTGGTGTTTATAGGGTATTGGAGCCGGTACCTGATGCGTAAAAAGCAGCTTTTTTTGCATGGTGTCTTCACTGTGGGCCGCTTCAGCCTGGTCCATGTCCAGATTAACTAACTGATTTGTACGCAGATTGGGTATCACCGTTTTTTTCCCGTTGGGCCATAGGACTACAAGGCTGTCTGCAACTTCCCTGCTACCCATTCCGAAATGTACTGCCTGTTCACTGGTGGAATAGATCCCCCGGACATTGGTCGATTCGTAAAACTGCATCTCCCCCCCGGTATAAATTTTTACCTTCGTTCCAAACGTCGTCCTGTGGTGTTTATCAGTCAGCCATACCCTGAGATAATTGGCATCGGGGAGCGATTCCGAGTTATTTCTGTACAGAAATGCCTTTTGGTTGATATTATTTACGACCAGGTCCAGGTCACCGTCATTATCAAAATCAGCAAAGGCTGATCCATTGGAAAAAGAGGTGTCAGTAAGGCCCCATTCTTCCATCACCTTTTCAAACAGCATTTTTCCCTTGTTTTTAAAAGCATAATTTTGCAGGGGCTGGGATGGCATCAGGGAAATTGTCTTGTCCAGATCCAGGATATCCCATATGGAAACATCCCCTCCGCCAGGGTTGTTTCGTACCCATTCATTGGCTGTATCCGTAATATATTGACCTACCCGTTTATCGGCATCTGTATTACGGATATCATGCAATAACCCGTTGGTTATATAGGCGTCCTTCAAGCCGTCATTGTCCAAATCGGCTATAAGATTAGACCAGCTCCAGTCCGTGGCAGCCATCCCTGTTATTTGAGCGATGTCACTAAAAGTGTCATTGCCGTTATTCAGTTGCAGGGCATTGTACATATATTGGTAATGCCCACCTTCCTTTACAACCTTCCAGAACGCATCAGGATTCATCCCGCTCATATTCGACTTCAGCCTGAAATTATCCTCTGCCACCATATCAACCACGAAAACATCGGGTAAAGCATCATTATTGATATCCGCAACATCCACCCCCATGCTGTAGTAGGGGATATGGCCCATTGCCGAATCGATAGTGTTTGTGAATGTTCCGTCCTTGTTGTTTATGTAAAGAAAATCCGGCGCGTAAAAATCATTGGCGATATAGAGGTCCGTCCACCCGTCACCATTGAGGTCACTTGCCGATACCGCATTGGGAAAGCCGGTCTTTTGTATCCCGGCTTGCCGGCTTACCTCCGTAAAGGACCCCTTGCCGGTATTTTTCAGTAGCTTCAAATGGTATTCAGGAAGGAGTAGGGTACTGCCTGATAATTTGGAATAGCTGCCAGGATTTGGCGGCTGTGTTAGCAGGAGAAGATCTGCAAAGCCATCCTTATCATAATCGAAAAAAGTGGCATGGCGCGTCCGTTGGGTATCCGCTACCCCATATTTTTCCGCTTCTTCCGTAAAAGTTCCATCGCCCGTATTGATATACAATAAATTGGCCCTAAGATCCGGTCTGTCATCGTATAATTCCCGACTTACATATATATCTAAATCCCCGTCATTGTCAACATCCGCTACAGTGACCCCGGTAGACCATCCTCCATCATCCTTTATACCTGCATTTTTCGTCGCCTGCTTAAAAGAAAGTCCTCCCTCGTTGAAGTATAACTGGTCCGGGACCAGGTTCCCTGCGAAATATATGTCCTGCAGCCCATCCCCATTGAAGTCTCCGACACCCACCCCTGCGCCCCCATAAAAATTGGAATACAGGAGGATGTTCCTGTCTTTGGAATCCCTGACCTTATTAGTAAAGTCAATTCCTGTCTGCCCGGAATTTAAGAAGGTAAAGCGTTTGGGCTGTTGGGCGGTGGCAAACAGGCCCAGCAGCAAAAGACACGTAATCCCTGCCCGGGTCCTCAATGGACTGTGGAAAAACATACATTATCAATTTATACTGCAACAAAGGAGAGTTTCCCCTCCTTTTTTTAACATTAGATCTTACCCGTATTATTGCCTGCTACTAAATGTTGTTTATTCAACATCCCACCAAACCCGGGTAGTAAGCACATCCGGACCCTGTGCTGCGATGGCAGCTGCGTAATTCTCCGGGTTATTGCTTTGTTCGCTTTCAGGGTAGGTCAGCCTCCTGGGAATAGTACCCCCTGTTTCATTGCCAGGATACACCACCGGGGTTAATACCGGAAACCCGGTGCGCCTCCAGTTGGCAAAGGCTTCATATTCATTCAGGAAGGTAGCGGCCCAGTACTGCGTATTGATCTGTTCGATAGCATTTGCGGCATCGAAGGGGTTCGCGGCCAGATACGCATCGATATCGGCATCTGCTATAGTGGCCTCCGGCCCGTAAAGTTCCAGCATTTTCATGGCCGCCCGTACCCCGGCATTATAATGGGGTTCCGGATCACCACCGGCTAATCCCCACCGTACGGCAGCCTCTGCCAGCATAAATTCAACCTCGGCATAGGATTGAAAGAACATGGGGTCTTCAAAGTTCCTGATAATTGGATTGGGCCAGGCATACGCATCTGTATTTTCTTCCCCCGTACTTTCCAGAAGCAGGTTCGAATCCAGGCCATTAGGCAAGCCTTTGAGGTCTGCGGGATCGGTACTGTCATCACTTCTCCGGGAAGCAAGGACTGGCAATCTTGGATCGCCCTGTAAAAAATCGATAAACGTTTTGCTCATCCGTTGGTTACCATCTGCATCAAATGCCTCGCTATTTCCATTCCTGTTATTCTCAGGGTCATGCTGCAGGTAAAATATATCTGCATTGGATTCCATTACCCCCCCGGCGATTGCCTTGGTAACCCAGGCCTGTGAAGCCGCGGCATCTACCTTGATCAGGCGGAAACCAAGCCTGAGCATAAGGGAATTTGCCAGCTTCTTCCATTTGGACTGATCTCCCTGGTAGATGAGGTCAGCCGCACCGAAACCAGAAGTCCCGGTGCCCAGATCGGCTGCTGATTCTTCCAGTTCCTTTAAGAGGTCCGGGTAGATTTCACTTTGTGCATCATACCTGGGCAATAATATCCCTTCTATGACTGCCTTTCCCGCTTCGCTATAGGGAACGTCCCCGTAAAGATCAGTGAGCCTGGAATAGATATACACGCGCATGATCCGGGTAATAGCCTTCATTTCTGCAGGGGCATTTTCAGTCTCCAGTTGCACCAGCATGTCTTCCACGCTTTTAACCGCATTTCCGTAATACCTGTCAATGAGGGAAGAGGCATAGCCCTTGTTCCAGGTATATTTGTCCCCTGACCAGTATCCGGCCGTAGTGGCAAGGTGTTGCATCATGGTAGATTGGTAGATGAGGTTAGCCCGCCAGTTGTCGTAGCGTTCACTGGATATAAATTTTTGGGTTGCAGTCAGCTTGGTGGAAACAGCTACCTGCACAGGTTTTGTGGGATCAACATTCACATCTTCAAAACCCTTGTCACAGGCGCCTAGAATAAGCGTGAATAATGCTATATATATCGATTTTTTCATAACTTATTTTTTAAAACTTAACATTTAAATTTAAACCATAACTTCTTGTCGACGGGACACCGAAATACTCAAGGCCTTGTGAATTACTCACATTATAGGCACTCTCGGGATCAATGTTGTCCACACTTCTTTTAATATAGAAAAGGTTGGACGCGATCAACTGGATATTGACACTTGTTAAAAAGGTATTGTCCAGGAACTGGTTGGGAAGTGTATACCCTAAACTCATTTGTCTGAATTTTATATAATCCGAATCTTCCACAAATTCTTCGGCTATATCATTGATCTCTCCGTAATAGTTCTGAAGAAATTCCGGTGCCACTGTGGTGGTAAAGGGTTGGTCTGTAGCCGCATCGATACCCGAGACTGTAAGACCATTCTCCCTGCCTTCCAGAGTAGCTTTGTGCAGCCCGTTCCCGTAGAGGACCGTATTGGTCCCTGAAAATATCTGTCCACCGAATTTACCATCAATCAGAAAATTAAGGCTGAAGTTCTTATACGAAAATGTATTTGTAAAGCCCAGGGTTAGCGGCGGCACTCCTTCACCGAGTATTTTTCGTTCTCCTTCCACTGCCAGCGGCACCCCGTCACTGTTAATGTCATACCGGATATTGCCACTCTCATCGCGGTCATATGAAACGCCCACTATGGTGCCATAAGCCTCTCCTACAACATGGGTGATACGCACATTTTGCGTTCGTGGTTCATCGAGGTTTACATCAGCATTATCTTCATTTGTAGCCAGCACCTTGCCCTTGTTATAGGATCCGTTCAGGGTGGTTGTCCAGTTAAAGTTTTCTGTACGGAGCGGGGAGCCGGAAAGCAACACTTCTACCCCCTGGTTCTCCACCTTGCCGATATTAGCCTTGGCCGCTCCGTAACCGGAAAATACAGATGTGGATACATCCACTATATCCTTGGTTGTTTCGTTGGTGTATAGGGCGATATCGAGCGATAGCCGGTTGTTGAAAAACCGTGCATCGAGACCCACCTCCAGTTCCGTTTTGCTGAAGGGAACCAAATTGGCATTGGGGACGGTTCCTCCGTTAACCCTGCCCAAAGGTTGGCCGAGGAAGCTCTGGCCAAATATTTCATAGGTCAGCGCTAACTGGTACGCATCCTGGGCACCACCTGCAACTTCGGAATAGCCACCGCGCAGTTTGAGGAAGCTAACCGGTTCGGGCATCTCAAAGGCATCCGAAAGAATCAAACTTGCATTGACCGATGGGTAAAAATCATTGTTAGGGGTGGTTTTCCCGGGGAAGGACAGGGTGGAAAACCAGTCGTTCCTGCCGGTAAATGTGAGGTAAGCCCACCTGTCCCATGACAACTCTACGGATCCGTATACAGATCCGATTTTACGCTCGCTAAAGAACCTGCTCCTGCTTTGAATGGCAAGGTTGCCAATATCTTCCAATCCGGGTACAATAAAATCATTCCCTCCCAAATTGAGATTTTCTGCTTTGATCTGGTTCTTATTGACTCCCACAAATGCCGTAGTGGCAAATTTATCCGTGATATCCTTCTCCAATCCCAAAATCAGGTCGGCATCTACCTGTGTATATCTCCGTTCTTCCAGATTCATGCCCCCCAATGGTTTGTAAGCTGTACCATAGGGTTCAACTGATGTTCGGTTGATGGTCTGGTGGTCTATCCCGGCACGCCCCGAAATATATAACCAGTCCAGTATATCATACCGCAGGGTAGTGGAGGCAATGATTCGGTTTTTGGTATCTTCATTCCGGAAATTATAAGCCGCGAAATACGGGTTTTGTGAAAAGGTATTATTAGAGTACCTGCGTTCTGTTCCATCCGGATTCGCTCCTGGCTGCATAAACCGAACATCTACGTTGGGTGAGAGATTGGCCACCGTGAAGTTGCCGTTGCCGGGTGCATCAGAGAGCCTGGGCCTGTTGTTGACGTTCTCAATAATATACTGTGCATTCACCTGCGTGGTCAGCCGTTCCGCCAAGGTGGCCCCGCTGCTAAGGGAAAATGATTTTCTGTTCAAACCAGAATTAGGCATTACGTCGTTGTTGGTTAGGTCCGAGGCAGACAACCTGTAATTTACCTTCTCCGATCCGCTGGTGAGGGCTACCGTATTGATAAAGGTAGTACCAGTCCTGTAGAAATGGTCGAGGTTACTTCCTACATAAGCGTATGGCCTGGACACACCATCCCATTGCGGGACAAGGGAACCGTCCAGCCGTGCTCCCCATGATGTTAACCCAAGGTCCAGTGCTTCGGCAGTATTGGCAGGCTTCCTTCCCTGGGTACCCTGCCCATATTCCGTCTGGAAATCCTGGAGGGAAGTATCAACATTGTCAAAGGTTACGGAACTGCTGAATTCTACGCCGAACCCTTCCTGATCGCTGCCTGATTTGGTGGTTACAATAATAACCCCCCCAGCGGCCCGTGAACCATATAAGGCGGAAGCCGCACCCCCTTTCAGGACACTGATCGATTCGATATCATCCGGGTTGATACTGGATATGCCATCTCCCCCGTCTGAACCACCCCATAAACCGGCTGATCCGTTGTTATCATTGCCGATGGGGATACCGTCAACAATATACAGAGGTTGGTTATCACCTGATAAAGAGCTTGCTCCCCGAATCACCACCCGGCTGGAGCCAGCCGCGCCCGTTGCATTTTGGGTTATGTTAACCCCGGCGATCTTGCCCTGGAGCGAGTTGATGGCATTGGGTTGCTTGATGGTGGATATCTCCTCGCCGCCGACTTCTGTCAGGGAATACCCCAGGGCCTTGGTTTCCTTGCGGATCCCGAGGGCCGTTACCACAACCTCTCCCAGTTGTTCGGCATCCTCTGCAAGGGTAACATTGATAGTGGATCGCCCGTTCAGTGCCATCTCCATCGTAGTGAATCCCAGCGATGAATAAACCAGGGTGGCTGAAGCATTGGAAACACTGATAACATAATTACCATCAAAATCGGTAGATGTTCCATTGGTGGTACCCTTTTCCACGACATTCACGCCTGGCAAAGGGGTTCCGGTTTCATCCGTAACCGTGCCGGATACTGTTTGGGCTGCCAGGTCATGAAAGCATAGCAGTGCTGCAAACATCAATACATACTGAAGTTTCTGAGTCATCTTTTGGTTGATTTTAGTTCGAATTGTTTGGATAAAAAACAGCGTTTTATCACGATAAGTTATATTATCGGAGCATGAAGATACCGGGTCAACATGTCCGGATAATTAAATAAGCTCATAGACAAATCTAAGAAATCGATTGCGTAAAATTTTAAATAAATGTCAGAAATCATAGGCATTGCCTACTATAATGCCTTTAAATTATTGAGTATAAAATGTTTATGCGTGTGAAAAAATGGTGGGAGCATGCTGTCAGCAGCGCGCAGGAGTAAACGCTTTGAAGTTGCAGAAAAAATGTAATCCAGGCATGATGGCACCGTACAGGGCGCGACTTTTTATTTCCCCGGCTGCGAACAACACAGTACCCGAATTTAGCGTGCCTTATATACACAATTGCAGCCCCGGCTTCTGCTAACCAGCTTAACCCAGGATTAAATAAATGCATTCCCGCCGCGTTGTGTTAATATTTCTTATATTTAATAATACAACCGATCTTAATCCCGCCAGGCAATGCCCGGACATTCCATCGAATTAATTTTGAGCAGGCAACTTGCCGATTGCCTGAGCGTACCTGTTTTTATCGTTAACCCCAAAGGAACCCTGCTTTTTTATAATGCGCCTGCAGAGGAAATCCTCGGGCAGCGATTCCAGGATACGGGAGAAATGCTTGTAGGTGAATGGGGTACAACATGGTACCCCCATGATGAGGAGGGCAATTCCATCCCCCCTGCGGAACTCCCGCTGGTTATGACCGTAAACAGTAAGGAACCTGCCCATAAAACATTCTGGATAAAAAGTACGGGGGGCAAATCGACTAAAATAGCGGTGACATCCATTCCGATCATTGGCCGATCCGGTGTTTTTTCTGGCGCCATGGCCATATTCTGGAATAATGAGCTTCTACCATGAAAATAGCGCTACATGGTACAAGGGGATCGTATCCCACATCTTCTACTGACCATCAGCAGTTAGGGGGAAATACTTCCTGTATAGAGATCATCGATGGGGATGAACGATTGATCATAGATGCCGGCACGGGTATCCTGGGGATCAATTTTGACCAGGATTATCCCAAGGCCCGTATAGATATATTATTGACCCACTTGCACATGGACCATATACAGGGCCTCGGTTTCTGTAAACCGCTGTTCGATCCTGGAAAGCAAGTCCATATATGGGGTCCCGGGGGGAGTACCCAATCCCTGCAGGCAAGGTTGAACAGATTCCTGTCGCCCCCCTTATTCCCGATACCCCTGCGGGATATACCATCCGATCTGCATGTCCATGAATTGCCCAATACACCTTTTAAACTTGGGAAATTTACGGTGACTACGGAATTTATCAGCCATCCCGGTCCTACCGTAGGATTTCGGGTAACAAGCGGAATAAAAAGTATAGCCTATATGCCGGACCATGAACCGATGGTTGGCAAGCAACACCTTTTTCCGGAAGATTCATGGGTATCCGGATTTGACCTTGCATATAAGACAGATCTACTTATCCATGATTCACAATATACCCGGGGGGAATATTGGAAGAAAATAGGGTGGGGACATTGTTCGCTGGATCTCGCCGTGGAATATGCCGCCCGACTCCAGGCAAAAAAGCTGATTTTATTTCACCATGACCCAACGCAATCCGATACCGAGAAGACCCGGATCTACCAGAAATACCTGCAAAACCATAACCCTGGATTTCCCATCGAACTGGCGGTTGAGGGACAGGAGATCGTTGTATGAACCGGCAAAGACATGCCATCTTTAACAGCTGCTCTTTATAGCCACCCGGAAGATCTAATTGAGTTTGTAATGGAAATCCTTCTGGTTCAAGGTTGCAAGTAATTCGCTGGTTATCTGAACTTTCTGTTTACGACAGGAGAGGTTCACCTTTATCTCTTCTTCCATTTCATATACTATAAAATGGAGGGAGTGGTCACCTTTATAGGAAACAAGGGTGTCTTTAAGTTCCTGTATCTGTTGTTCCTTTAATTCATCGATATTCAGTTTGATGGTCAGTTTCCTGGCAAAGGATTCCATCACCTCCTGGAGCATCATAAAATTGTTGAATTGCATCCTGGGCTCCCCCTTTTTACCTGTGTCCCGGTTGATCCAACCGTCACGGATAAATACTTTGATATATACGAACGAATTGATCATCAGGAAGTGCCGGAACTTCAGGTATTCCTCCCCGAAAATCCGGAATTCAAAGGTGTCCGTATAATCTTCCATAATAAACATGGCCCACCCTTTCCCATTTTTGGAGATCCGGTGCTGCACATCGGTCACTACACCTGCCACAGACAATTCCCGGTTCACAAACTCTTCCAGTTTAGTGAAGCAGGATACCTCGGAATTACAGAATGCATCGATCTCTGTTTTAAAATCATCCAGGGGGTGCCCCGAGATATAAATACCCACCACTTCCTTCTCCCTCCGGAGTTTTTCCATGGTTCCCCAGGCCTCACACGGAGGTACAACGGGCTCTGGAATCTGAACTTCACTGGCATCGCCGAACAGGTTAACCTGGGCAGAATTCTCTCCTTCCTGATACCTTGCACCATACCGTATAACTTTCTCCAGGAAGGTTACCCCATCCCCTTCATTATGAAAATACTGTGCCCGATGCGTTTCTTTAAAGGAATCAAAACCACCGGCAAGCGCCAGGTTTTCAAATGACTTTTTATTGGCGCATCTGAGGTCGATTCGTTTGGCCAGGTCGAATACCGATTTATAGGGGCCGTCCTTTTTCCGGTTCTCTACGATGGTCTCCACTGCGGACCTGCCAACGCCTTTGATAGCGCCCATCCCGAACCGTACCGCATTCTCCTTGTTAACGGCAAACTTATAATACGATTCATTGATGTCTGGTCCCAGTACATCCAGCCCCATCCGCTTGCATTCTTCCATAAAGAAGGTCACCTGCTTGATGTCGTTCATATTGTTGGAAAGCACTGCAGCCATATACTCTGCCGGATAGTGAGCTTTTAAATAGGCAGTCTGATAGGCAATATAAGCGTAACAGGTGGAATGGCTTTTATTAAATGCGTAGGCGGCAAAGGATTCCCAATCTTTCCAGATCTTTTCCAGAATTTCCCGTGGATGCCCGTTCTTTTCACCGCCTTCAAGGAATTGAGGCTTCAATTTCTGCAGCAGCGAGAATATCTTTTTCCCCATCGCTTTACGGAGTACATCGGCCTCGCCTTTTGAAAAACCTGCCAGTTTCTGGGAAAGCAACATCACCTGTTCCTGGTAGACCGTAATTCCATAGGTCTCCTTTAAGAATTCTTCCATCTCCGGAAGGTCGTAGCTGATTTCCGTAAACCCGTTTTTCCTTGTTGTAAAAGTGGGGATGTATTCCATCGGACCCGGTCTGTAGAGGGCATTCATGGCGATAAGGTCATCAAAAACCGTAGGCTTCAGCTCTTTGAGGTGCTTTTGCATCCCTACGGATTCATATTGGAATATCCCTACCGTATCTCCCCTTTGGAACAGTTTATAGGTTTCTTCATCATCCAGCGGAAATTCATCGGGCACCAGTTCAATTCCCAGACGCGCCCGTACTATTTTGACAGTATCCTTTATCAGTGTCAGGGTTTTAAGGCCCAGGAAGTCCATTTTCAACAGACCGGCACTTTCCACCACCGAGTTGTCGAATTGCGTCACGTACAGGTCGGAATCCTTGGCAGTGGCAACGGGAACAAAATTGGTAATATCATCGGGGGTAATGATAACGCCACAGGCATGTATTCCCGTATTCCGGAGCGAACCTTCCAGTACCCTTGCCATTTTTACGGTTTGTGCCTCCAGGTCATCCCCATCTGCAATATTGAGTAGCTGGTTTATTTTTTCCAGTTCATCAGACCGGAACTTTTTCTTCAAATCTGCTTCGGGGATCGCAAATATCTTTTCCAGTTTGGCCATGTTGGGGACCAATTTGGCAATGCGGTCCGCGTCATTCAGGGGCAGGTCGAGCACCCGGGCGGTATCCCGGATGGCCGATTTGGCAGCCATGGTACCGTAGGTAATGATCTGGGCCACCTGTTTGGTCCCGTATTTTTTTATTACATAATCCATCACCCGCCCCCGGCCTTCATCATCAAAATCAATATCGATATCGGGCATGGATACCCGGTCAGGGTTCAGGAAGCGCTCAAAGAGCAGGTCGTATTTTAAGGGGTCAATATTGGTGATCTGAAGGCAATAGGCCACTACGGAACCGGCTGCCGAACCCCGTCCGGGGCCTACCGATACATCCATTTTGCGGGCTTCCCGGATAAAATCCTCAACGATCAGGAAATAACCAGGGTAACCCGAGTTGGCTATGGTATTTAATTCAAAATCGATCCGTTCGGCGATTTCTGGGGTAACCGTACCATAGCGCTTTTCCGCCCCGGCGTAGGTGAGGTGTTTCAGATAAGCATTCTCCCCCCTCCTGCCACCGTCTGTGGCATCTTCGGAAACCCGGAACTCATCCGGGATCTCAAATGCCGGAAGGAGTACCTCCCGGGCAAGTCCGAAGGGTTCGATCTTATCAACTATTTCCTGGATATTGAGGATGCATTCCGGGATGTCCCTGAACAGCTCCTTCATCTGATCCGTGGATTTGAAATAATATTCCTGGTTGGGCAATCCATACCGGTAACCCCTGCCACGGCCAATGGGTGTAGCCTGTTTTTCCCCGTCCTTAACGCAGAGGAGGATATCGTGCGCCTCGGCATCTTCCCGGGCACAATAATACGTGTTGTTGGTAGCAACCATTTTTATGTTGTGCCTGCCAGCCATTGCTATTAATACCTGGTTTGCCCGGTCCTCATCTTCCTGCCCATGCCGCATGACCTCTATGTATAGGTCCCCGCCAAAGAGAGCCTTCCACGAGAGCAGGGCTTCCTCCGCCTGCTTTTCCCCCACATTCAGGATTTTGGAAGGGACCTCCCCGTAAAGGTTCCCCGTGAGCATAATAATATCATCCTTATAGGTTTCCAATAGCTGCCTGTCTATCCGGGGTACATAATAAAAACCATCGGTATAGGCCAGGGATGACATCTTCGCAAGGTTGTGGTATCCTTTTTTGTTTTTGGCCAGCAAAACAACCTGGTACCCGTGATCCTTAACATTTTTGTTGGTATGGTCCTCGCAGACAAAAAATTCGCAACCCAGGATCGGTTTTATTTCCTGCTTTAACGGGCTTCCGTTTTTGAGGGCCTCTGCATTCTGATCTTTGACCTGCTTGTTGTGTGCCGTTATTTCGCGGACAAAATGGAAAGCGCCCATCATATTGGCATGGTCTGTAATCGCTACCGCAGGCATCTGGTTCTCTGCGGTGCATTTAACGAGGTCTTTTATTTTAATGGTTGATTGCAATACAGAGAACTGGGAGTGGTTGTGCAAATGGACAAACTGTGCGTCCTCCAGGGTTTTGATGTTCGCCCTGATCTCCTCATGTGAAACTTCCATGGAATCCGCATCCACAGATCGTTGCCGTATCCTGTCAGAGGCTTTTTTAAGGTCGAGGTGCTTCAGGCCGTAGCGTGCTATGGTCTCCGGATTGGCTTTGGTAAAATTGGCCAGGTAGCCCGGAGCTGCCAATAGCTCCTCCCGGGTAAATGCCCTCTTCCTTACCAATTCAAAAAAACAACGGGCCGTTGCTTCTACATCCGCGGTGGCATTATGGGCCTCTGCAAAGGGTACTTCAAAAAGAAAAGCATGGAGTTCGGTAAGGGTGGGTAATTTGAATTTACCACCGCGACCCCCAGCTATCCGGCAGAGTCCGGCTGTTATTTCCGTACAGGTATCCAGTACCGGGAGTTCCTGGAGGAGGTTATTAAGGCCTTGACGGTGGAATTCCGCACCCATGATATTGATGTCAAAACCAACGTTCTGGCCCACGATGAATTTCGCCTCCGAAAGCACCTTACTGAATTCGGCAAGGATAGTTGCTATAGGGATACCCTGGTCTTCTGCCAGTTCGGTGGAAATGCCATGGATTTGCTCGGCATCATACGGAATATTGAAACCTTGTGGTTGTACCAGATAATCCTGGTGCTCCAAAAGGTTACCCATGTCGTCATGCAACTGCCAGGCTATCTGTACGCAGCGAGGCCAGTTGTCCGTATCGGTATGCGGGGCATCCCATCTTTTTGGAAGTCCGGTTGTTTCCGTGTCAAATATCAGGTACATAGGTTGTTTTTGAGACTGCTAATGCGGGCTATAAAAATAGGAAAATTCACGCTTTTGGAAAGGGCTACTTATCAGGAGTTGTTAACTATGGGATACCGGTAAAATGACAAATTAAGTCTATCGCTATGTATGACAGGATTCTCAGGATGCTAAACGTTACTTTGGCCAGCCGGAATTTTTTGAGGCCAGGATACCTTTTCTTTGATTGTTGAGGATCCGTTTGGTTGGGGAGGGGAAGCTGGTCTCCGGATCATTCAGCAATGACTCGTATACCTGCAGGGTGCGATGCTCAGTATGGGAGATATCCCCGGGGGTTACCAGGCTGTTCCTCCAAGCCGGTATCTGAAAATCCACTGGTTTTGCGGGACGGTGTCCATAAGCCCTTATCTCCTCCTGTAATTCCAGGCTAAACGTTCGGCGTTGTTGCTCCATTCCCTTCAATCTTCTTTTTAGTTGTGGTTTTTCGCTCCGCTCGGCGCCTATTCTGTAAACGTGCTCCGCTTCATATGTTTTGACCAATAGTATATTTAATTTTTTCGCAATTATTTCAGAATACTTCATGTTATCCCGTATCATTTAAAAGTTTTACTGCCCCCGAATTTCAGGCGCTTCCTTATGTAAGGTATTTAATTATGTCAAAAATCCAAACAGGGACAGGGCTTTAATAAAGAATTAACGGTTTCCCTGGTTTTAAGGTGCGATTATCACCCCGTATTTTTTTCTCTTATAATATTGATGTCACATAAAATAGAAATACTATATTTGCATCCGCTTTCGCAATCCTATGTTGCTATTGCGGAAAGGCCCTGGGTGAACCAGGGCGTGAAGAATTAATAACCGAGGGTCGGGAACCCTGCAAAATTAATGTGATATGCCCGTACGAATCAGATTGCAAAGACACGGAAAAAAAGGAAAACCAATCTATTGGCTTGTGGCCGCTGATGGCCGTTCCAAAAGGGATGGTAAATTCCTTGAAAAATTGGGGATGTATAACCCCAATACCAATCCGGCAACCATCGAAGTAAATTTAGACAATACCGTTAAGTGGTTACAGCATGGTGCACAGCCTTCTGAAACAGCTAAACGAATCCTGTCGTATAAAGGCGCATTACTGAAACACCACCTGTTGGGCGGGGTACGTAAGGGTGCCCTGACCGAAGAACAGGCTGAAGAAAAGTTCAATGCCTGGCTGGAGGAAAAAGAGAAAAAAGTTGCCGGGAAAACGGAAGGACTTGAAAAAGAACAAGCTGAAGCCCGGGCAAAAGCACTGAAAGCTGAAAAGGAAGTCAATGAGAAAAGGGCCCTTGCAGCAGTTGAGACTGAAACTGCAGCCACAGCAGCGGAATCAGCTGGCGCCATGGCAGCAGAAGAAGTCACGGAACCTGAAGTTGGCGGAGACGCCGGCGAAGAACTTGACGCCCTGGAGACCGCTCCGGAGCCGGTAAATGAGGTAGCCAAGGAAGAAGATGTACAAAAAGAGGCCCCTAAAGCTGAAAAAGAGGCTGCTGAAACTGTCGTGGAAACCCCTGCTGTTCCCCAACCTGATAAGGACAATGCAGACATGACTGCCGTCCCACCCGTTGTGGAGGAATCGGTCATCGAAGAGAATGAATCGGCCAAAAAAGCACCCAGCGTTGCTGAAGTGGAAGCAGATAAGGATTCGGAAGATAAGACCAAAACTGCCCCTTCAACCGAAGAAGAATAGACCAGACATGCAGAAAGAAGCGTGTTTTTACCTGGGTAAGATCGTTTCGAAATATAGTTATAAGGGGGAGGTTCTGGTGAAATTGGACACGGATGACCCCGAGATCTACAGTAATATGGAATCAGTATTTGTTTCGTTGGGAAACAGCCTGGTTCCATTTTTTATTGAGAGCTGTACCTTGCATAAATCCAATTTGCTCCGTATCCGTTTTGAGGAAGTTACAGAGGAGTCTGCTGCTGACAGGATCATGGGATCCGCGCTCTACCTGCCCCTGGAAATGCTTCCCAAGCTAAGCGGCAACAAATTTTATTACCATGAAGTTATCGGGTTTTCAGTTCAGGATAGCGTCCACGGGCATATCGGTATCATTAAAGGCGTAAATGACAGCACTGCCCAGGCTTTGTTTGAAGTGGAAAAGGGAGATAAACAGTTGCTGATCCCAGTCAATGATGAGATCATTACGAAACTGGACCGCGCGAAGCGCACCATTTTTGTCACGACCCCCGAGGGCCTTGTAGACCTCTACCTGGGATAGGGTGGTCCCGGAAAGGCACGGGTCGCTGTAGTCAGTATTGCACAAAAACTTCCTGCCCGGTGCTCACCTTTGGCTCCCTACGAATATCCCGCGCCTTTTCCTGAATTTAATTAGACACAGATTTACTGTTGTGCCACTTAGGCAAGGCCACGCAGGCCTGTAGGTGCAGGGCATTATTCCGAACTAGTACCGGAAGGGTTCGATTTAAGGAACAACTGATCCAAACTCCAGTTCCCCGGTCCGTTAAAGAAGTAGACGAACCCTAATAAAACATACATAAAGGGGTGCTGGTCTTCATACCAAAACCTGCCACTACCAACAAAAAATGTTATGTATAAAAATGTCATTATAGTCAACAGTGCGCCAACCCGGGTAAAAATTCCCAGCAACAGGGACATTCCTGCAATCAGTTCAATAAATTTTCCAACATATATCCTTACCATTCCGCCGGGACCTTTAAATGTGTCCCAGGTGGCATACTCCTGCATCAGCGATGCGTCAAAAATCTCCTGGCCGTGATACAAAAGCAACAGGCCGAGTATTATCCGGACCACAGCCATTCCATTGTGGCGCCAATATGGAGATCCGGCAAATGAGGATATCCTGATCATTTTGCTATCGTTAGTATATTTCAAGGTTGAAAATTGTCCGTTCCGAAGCCTTTTACCCTATGCATCCCGCATAATTCTCTCCATCTTACGACCTTTCGCCAATTCATCCACCAATTTGTCGAGGTACCTCACCTGTTGCGTTAACGGATTTTCGATTTCTTCAACCCGGTAGCCACAGATTAGCCCGGTTATGAGGTGGGCATTAGGGTGTATCGCAGCTTTCCGGAAGAAGGTTTCAAAACTTACTTTTGCTTCTAGTAGGTCCTGTAGTTTTTTTTCTCCGAAACCGGTTAACCATTCAATTATTTGATGTAATTCTTCTTTCGTCCGGCCCTTCTTCTCAACTTTTGCGAGATAGTGGGGATAAACCGAAGCGAATGTCATTTTGGCAATTCTGTCATCGTGCCTGCTTGTATCGTTCATTCCTTGCATTTTGTCATTAAACATTCAGTTGCCTTGAACCTTTTTGATCTGACTTTTGCTTTTGGCTTCTGTTCATAATCTCATTGAATTTTGTCTCAGCCAGGGTTCCTGGTCACTTGAAGCGCTTTTGTATTCGGAAGAGCCGAAAACAGAGACCTTCCGATGTACAACAGGATATCAGGACAAGGCATCTTTGCAATAGGCCAGGCATCTTTTAACTTCCTTCACGGCATCGGATCCTTCGGGGATGTCATATTCCAATTCGATGGTGGCCGGGAATGTATAGCGGTTATCGCGCATCAGTTGAAGTGCTTCCGCAATTGGGGTATCCCCGCTTCCCCATATAAGGTTATCCTTTCCATGTGCTGGTGACTGCCGGTCTTTGATATGCATACTGAGGATGCGCTCATGTTTGCTTTGGATGATTTCCAGCGGGTTGCTGTTCCCGGCAGCCACATAATGGCCCAGGTCCAGGTTAAGGCCGTTGTTCGGCGATTGTTCCAAGGCAACATCCCAAAAGGTGGGGGTTTGCTGTTCATGGCCATGATACCCGATCTTCATATGGTATTTTTCGGCCAGGGCTGCCAGTCGCTTCGTTTGCGCATCATCTCCGGGGTGTTCAAGTGTCACATGCCCGGCACCCAGTGTTTTTGCTGCACGCAAGCCATATTCAATTTCAGCATCTGTATTGTCCTTGCCAAAGGCTGCCGGTTTAAAAGCATAGATTGTAACACCTGCATCGTTGTACAGCTTCCGAAGTTCTTCGAATTTATCCATGGAAACCGTTTCCCGCCAGGTTGCTATTTCCTTGTTATAAGCTGTCAGCTGAGACTCCATTCGCTCCAGATCCTGCTGCTGCGCCCCTGTTAATTTTCCGTCCCGGCTGTCCCGCCGAAGGCCATAATACGTACGCCGGTCTACGGGGCTTTCCGGTTTTCCCGCAAAAGCCTCTGCAGGGTCTCCCATAAGCTCAATGGCATTGATGCCGCAATCCAGGACATACTGAAGCGTAGCCGCCGCACTTTGGTCGGGCATACTCCTGAAGGAATAGGTAATGACCCCCAGCTGAACCCCTTTGATGAAGGAGTTGGGATACTTCAATCCTTTTCCGGGTAGTACCGCCCCTACTATTGGATGGCTTACCAGTGCCGTACCTGCCATCAGGGTTGCAGTGGACCCAATAAACCTTCTCCTGCTCAAGTGTGTTGTGTTTTTCATGGTGTGTATGTTTCAAGTTATTTTAATTGGAAGCACCATTGCTGTTCTTTTCAGTAACCGGAATCGCGAAGAGTTTCAGCTGCCGCATCGACCACGGGAGTTCGTCTGTTACCTCCCCTTCGGCCAGGCCGGAATGCAGTATCCTCAGATATCGTGCGCTGACCGGTTCAAAGTCAACAGCGATATCCGCAGATTCCGCTTTTACCGCAGTGACCGTATTCCAGGTTTTTCCATCATCCGAAACCTGGATATCAAAGGATCTGGGATAGGTTTCAATAGGGGGAGGGGCATCCGGCCCCCATCCCTTTCGGATAGGCGGGGAATTAAAATGCAATTCTGTAAGTTTCTCCGCTGCCGGCAGGGCGACCTGGAACCACATCCCTTTTTTCTGCCGCTCCCCTGTGGTCCATCCTTCATAATTGAAGGCACTTGCCGGGGAAGCTGTACCCCCTATCCTGGCGGGGGCTGTATGGCTGGCTGTTATTTTCCAGTTCGGTACCGGTACCAGTTGCCGGGGTACGGAAGCCAGTAGCTCGGGATAGTGATACGGTACTTCCTGTGAGGAACTACCCGCCCTTATATCGGCCACCTGTTCCGGAGAAACCAGTGATGCCTCATTGGAAAGGTTATATCGGATATAGGAGGCAATAGCTGCAATCCAGTCATCGGACTGCTCCTCCATACCCACCATAATTCCACTGGCATAGCTTTTTCCTTCCAGCGGCCCTGACAGCCCATGCAGCAATGTTTTTACTACATATTCCGGATGGGCCTGCACCCGCATTGACCCGGCCAGGGGAGGCGCCATCAACTGGCCGTTACCCAACGGTGTCCCCAGGCCATTGTTGCCATGGCATTGCACGCAGAGCTCATTGAAGATCACGGCTCCTTCTTCCAATCGTACTTCTTCCTCCGGGGAGACCGTCGTCCCGCCCCTGGCCCAAAAACCGCCTGGGACGGGTGGTTTCATAAGCTGCCCGCCAATTACCTGTACCCCTTTGGAAGTATTTGCAGCCAGTGCTGACGCTACGAACGTTTCCATATCTGGTAGTTCCAGCACTTTTACGGTCAGCATGGCCTGGATCACAACCCGGTCGTCTGGATCGGAGATCAGTTTTTGGTAAAGGGGCGCAAGCTTTTTGACCCCTGATTTGTACAAGGTTTCACTGGCCCTTAACGCCTGCACCCGTATCCGGGGTTCTTTGTCTGCCAGCAGCTCTGCCACCATTTCATACGTAAGGGTACCGAGTCCTTCCAGGCACCAGAGGGCATGGAACCTCGCCATTAAATTTTTATCCTTTCGGGCCATGAACTCGAGTTTAGTGGTAACGGACTTGTCTCCGCTCAAAACAATAAGCTGCTGGGCCTTGTCGCGCCACCAGCCGTTGGGGTGGTCCAGGTATCCAACCAGTTCGGAAGGGCCCTTTTCCAGCATCCCCGGACGGCGCTTATCCCGTTCCATCCCCGAGTACGTGATCCTCCAGATACGGCCCAGGCCAACCACTTTATCCAACTGGTATTGCTCAATTTTTGAACGGAGGTACGATCCTTTCTGGGCCCATTGCCCTTCCTGGATAATGCCGTGGTACATATCCGTAATGTAAAGCGTCCCGTCCGGGGCAGTCGTCATATCCACCGGGCGGAACAGTGGATCGGTAGAGCGGAGAAATTCAGATTTTTGGTCCTGGTATACATTATGGAGCGTGGTAAGCCCTTCGGAAACCACCGGGTTAACCTGGCGTACAATTCGTGCCACAGGCTCCCCATAGAAGTATTGACCATAGAGCTCTTTGGGCAGGCGGTCGCCTCGGAATATATCATTGCCTGCTGCCCCCGTGACCCTGTTCAGGGAACCATCCGGCTGGCGTACCTCGTCCATGCCCCCCTGCATATCCGCGATATGGACGGGAGCACCCCATGGAATATCAAAACCTTCGGCAAATTCACCTTCAACTTCAAAATTGCCATACTGGACCGGGAATTGGAAATGGGAAGGCAAGCCACTTGCACCTCCCTGGAACCAGAGTTTGCCGTCGTCATCGTGGGTTATGCCCCATTGGGCCTTGTTGTATCCGGTCTTCTCCCGGATAACACCTGTTGGGGTTTCCCGCACCCGGAATGCATTGACGGTACTGTACAACCAATTGTCCATTCCCCAGTAGAGGAAGGCCTGCTGGTGTTCCACGTTTCCAGACCGCCCGAAACGGGTCGTAAAAAGTTCCTTTTTATCCGCTTTCCCATCCGCATTGGTATCTGTATACCGATATACGTTATCGGCATCCGATTCCATCGTAAGGATGCAATCTTTTCCATAAGGCAGTACAAACCTTGGGAAGATCAGGCTATCCACAAATACGGTCCCCTTTTCATACACCCCGTCATTGTCAACATCCTCCCACCGGGATATCCTGCTTACCGGCTCCAGGGTTCCATCGGAATCTGCTGTTAGCATATAGGTGCGCAATTCCAGAACGAACATGCGGCCATTCCCATCGAATGCTATGGCCCCGGGTTGCTCAATCTCCGGTTCCGTAAGCACGGCCTCGATCTGGTAGCCTACGGGCAACAGAAACCGTTCCTTTTCTTCTTGGGCATAGAGGGGTAATACGGGGGATTTTGGTGCCAGATCAACACCAATCCAGTCTGCATCCCCCGGATCCGCATCCGCTGGAAGCGTAATAACCGGGAGGGTGTCGGACATGGAACCGATCACTTTGTCAACGGGGTGAGGCCCTTTTTCGTTTGGGTTGCAACCCAGTAAAATAAACAGTGTGATTATCGGGAATAGCCCGAATGTCCCAGGCTGTTTGTTGGTTGTGGGGATTCTCATTGATTCTCAGATCAGGTGTGACCGGTTTCTATTCCGGGTTGTTAGTAAACAGTAGCAAGAAAATTAACTATATTCAGGGCAAATAGCAAGCTTTTTTATCAGTCTGAACAGCTATGCAAATCAAATGTCATTCAATGGGTAGGATCACTGGAATATTTTTAATTGTATTTTGTCTGGCTGCATGCGGGAGACAGGCGGAGAAAAATGCTGCCCCTGCAGCCACCCCCCCGAATATAATCCTCATTTTTACCGACGACCAGGGGTACCAGGATGTTGGTGCTTTTTATTCCCCTGATATAAAAACACCGTTTTTGGACCAGTTGGCCCGGGAAGGGGTTCAGCTGACCAGTTTTTATGCGGCCCAGGCCGTCTGCTCCGCCTCGAGGGCAGGTATCCTGACAGGTTGCTATCCCAACAGGATAGGGATCCATAATGCCCTGATGCCCCACAGCAAGACAGGGCTGAGCCATTCAGAGACCACTATCGCGGAAATGCTCCGGTCCCGGGCTTACAAGTCCGGCATATTCGGGAAATGGCACTTAGGGGACCACCCGGATTTTATGCCAACCAAACATGGGTTCGATGAATTTTTTGGCATCCCGTATTCCAATGACATGTGGCCCCTGCATCCCCAGCAGGGACCGGTCTTCCATTTTGGCCCCCTGCCGCTGTATGAGAATGAAAAGGTAATCGACACCTTAACAGACCAGTCCAACCTTACCAGGGAGATTACGGAACGGAGCGTGGATTTTATCCGGAGGAACAGGGATTCACCCTTTTTCCTGTACATCCCCCACCCGCAGCCACATGTACCGCTCTTTGCCTCGGAAGCTTTCAGGGGGAAGTCCGAGAGGGGTCTCTATGGGGATGTGATCATGGAAATCGACTGGTCTGTGGGCCAAATTATGGCAGCACTAAAGGAATATGGCCTGGAAGAGGACACCGTGGTAATCTTTACCTCAGACAACGGTCCCTGGCTGGCCTACGGGAACCATGCAGGCATTGCGCTGCCCTATAGGGAAGGTAAGGGTACCGCCTGGGAGGGTGGTCACAGGGTGCCCTTTATTATGCGCTATCCTGGGCGATTGAATGGTGGCAGGATGATCGATGCCCCGGTCATGGCCATTGACCTGCTGCCCACCATCGCCGCCCTTACCGATTCCCCGCTTCCCGAAAATGCGATCGATGGGAAGGACATCTGGCCCTTGTTATCCGGGGCAACATCCGAGGGGCCTCAGGAAGCTTATTTTTTTTATTATAAGGTCAATGAACTGCACGGTGTGCGGTACGGTAAATGGAAAATGTATTTTCCCCATAACTACAGGACCATGAACGGGCAGGTGCCGGGGAAGGATGGAATTCCCGGGGAATACAGATATGTTGACATGGAAAAAATTGAATTGTATGATGTCGTCTCCGATCCGTGGGAAGCCTATAACGTAGCGCAGGAAAATCCAGATATTGTCCGCTATATCGGGGAACTGGCCCGTACGATGCGGTCCAGGTTGGGCGATAGCCTTACCGGCGTTCAGGGTTCCGAGACCAGGCCAGCCGGCACTGCGGTCTGGTGATACCCCCGGCAATGTCCGGGCTGCAGGCACGTAGCGATTTTCAACCCGGTACATGTGCCAATATTCGATTCAGTAAACAGGTGTTCCGGTTTGTGATTATGTATCTTACCCCTTAAAATTCAGCAGTGGACAAGCCGTTTCAGTTCAAACAATTTACCATTCACCAGGACCGCTGCGCCATGAAGGTTGGGACAGACGGGGTACTACTGGGAGCCTGGGCAGACCTGCAGCACCAGCCCCAAACCCTCCTGGATATTGGTGCCGGCACCGGGATCATTGCCCTGATGCTTGCACAGCGCATGGGGGAGTGGGGCCAGCCGGTCACTATTGACGCGGTTGAAAAGGATGCGGCAGCCTATGAGCAATGTGTGGAGAATTTCGAAGCCTCGCCCTGGGCAGACCAGCTTTTTTGTTACCACGCCTCCCTGGAGGAATTTTCAGGGGAGGTTACCGAAAAATATGATTCAATTATTTCCAATCCGCCGTTTCATTCGGGGAAAGCACATCCGGGTAACCTGTCGAGGGCAGTGGCCAGGCAGCATTTTTTTTTACCTTTTGAAGAATTGCTGGACGGAGTCAGCAGCTTACTGGCCCCTGAAGGTATTTTTTCGGTGATTATACCTTTGAAGGAGGAAGAACAATTCCTCGTCCTGGCATCTTCCCTCGCTCTTTTCCCTAAACGGATCACCAGGGTTCGGGGGAACAGTTCGACTGCCCTGAAAAGGAGTTTGCTCGAATTGCAATTTGGGGAGGTAACCCCCATCACGGATGAACTGACGATAGAAAATAAAAGGCACGTGTATACAGAAGCCTATCGGGAGCTCACCAGGGATTTCTACCTCAGGCTATAGTTCCGGCCTATACCTTTCAAGCGGCCTGGTGAGGCATGTCGGACCGCCACCGCCTTTTAGGCTTATTTCCCGCCCTTCATAGGTCAGCACTTCACAACCATGGGCAATCAGGGCAGCCTCTGTCGCAGGGTTTCCCTTCAACAGTATGCATTTCCTGGGTGCGACAGCCAGAACATTGCAACCCATCGAACCATATTCTTCCTCCCTTACTTCTACCAAAGTGAAACCTCTTTCCAGCAGTGTATTCCGGAAGCCGATTGGCAGGAGTGGCGAATATACCACCGCAAGGTCCTTATCAACCGGACTCAGGACAGACATGAGGTGGAAGACGTCGGCCGGGCCTTTGTGATGGGGCAGGTCTACCACGATCATCTCGATGTGCATCGGCGCCAGGAAGTTCTTTAGCTGCCGGATCCCTTCGGCATTGGTCCTGTAGCTATGGCCTACGGCCAGGGTATTTTCATCAAGCCAGGCCACATCGCCTCCCTCAAGCGTCCCTGGGGCTTCAATCGTTCCAAGGACAGGGATCTGGTGGGCTTCAAACAGCCGCTTACTGGAATCGGGTTCCCCTTTTCTGGCTGGTTTTCCCATATTGCCGAGGATCATGCCCGAGTTGGTGGCCACCGATGCATCCCTGCAATAAAGGGAATCCATGCTTAGTTGCGGGTCCCCCGGTAACTCCAGGATTTGAACGCCTTCCTGTTTCACCAAAGACCGGAAACCAGCGTATTCATGCCGGGATTTTTCAAGGTCGGGTTTGGCCAGATACCGCAGGGATTCCCATTCAGCCGTTAGTTTGGCGTCCGAACAAAAAGCCGCTTCAGCCGGTTTTAAACAGACTGTTGCAATTGGCAGGAATTCGGAATGAAAGGTCGTGGCCATAGCTGCTTACTGCTTCGGTGATTTTTGACGCCACTTCATATAAATGTATAGCGGGATCCCGGCAAGTAACAATAAAAACCCCCAGTATACGGCTTTCTCGCCTGCGCCATACACCGCCCAGATCGTAAAAGCAAAGGCGACTAAACCCATGGCAAGTTGAACAACAGGCAACCTGGTATTGGTATTTCTTTGAATGACCAGGAGGACATAGGCTGCCATGGAAAACAGGTAGGGGACAAGACAGCACAGCGTGGCCAGCAGGATGATGAACCGGAACTGTTCCACCAAACCGTCCGTATACCCCATAAGCATTACCGCTGAAGTAAGGAAACTGCCTATGACGATGCCATAGACGGGAACACCGTTACGGTTTAGCCTGCGGAATACGGCAGGGAATAACCGGTCTTTCGCCGTGGCACCGGCTACCTGCCCCTGGACCAGGATCCAGCCGTTCAGCGCACCGAAGGCGGCAATCGCTGCTCCCGCCGCCACCAGGTCGCGACCCCATTCCCCGCTGATTATGTCCATGGCATCCGCATAAGGGGAGGGAGAGCCGGCTAAAACAGCAGCCGGGATCATACCCATTACCACCGTGGTCCCCAGGATATAGAAGAGGGTGGTGATCAGGGTCCCCATCAGGGTGGCCCGTGGGATATTTTTTTCAGGATTTTCGATATTTTTTGCCGGGATCGTGGCACTCTCCACACCCAGGAAAGCATAAAGGGTCATGGTAGCCGTAATGGCTATAGCCCCCAGGGAAGTTTCGTTGCTTACATTAAAAGGAGAAAAATTCTCCAGCTTAAAAAAGAAAAAACCACCCAGGATCACCACCAGTAACGGGATCAATTTCAACAGGGTGGTAACCAGCTGCAGTTTCCCGGATTCGCGTATCCCCAGCGAATTGATCCAGGTAAGACCCCAGACAGCACCCATGCCGGTAACCACTGCCAAAAGGGAATTACTGGCCAGCTGCGGGAAAAAAACACTCATGGCGCTTACAAAAGCAACAACAATAGCTGCATTGCTCACCCATATGGATATCCAATAGCCCCAGGCCACCAGGAACCCGATAAAATCACCGAATCCTGCCTTGGCAAACGCATATGGCCCGCCATTTGCACCCGAAACCAGAACGCTGAGTTTGCTGAATACCCTGGCCAGCAAAAATGCCCCGCAAGCCGAAACGATCCATCCAATGATGCTGATGCCGCCATAAGCGGCCAGGGCCGACGGCATTAAAAAGATCCCCGCCCCAACCATATTGCCGATCACCAGGGAAGTGGTCATCCATAAACCCAGGTTGCCCGACGTGCTGCTTTGCTTCATCTGTAACCAAAAGTATCAAAAGAATTACATACTTTTAATTTTCAAACTAACTTTCCGTTGAATCAGAAATTCGATATTGATCCCGATATTACCAGGGCAAAAACCCTGCCTGCTGCCTTTTATCGCAGTTCGGTTATATTTGAGGCCATAAAACAAAAAGTCTTTTACCGTTCCTGGCAGTGGGTTGGCCCTGAGGACCTGGCAGGAACCCGTCAGCAGGTGCATCCTTTCGTTTTGCTGGAAGGATTTTTAACAGAGCCCATGTTCCTGAGCCGGGATTCCGATGAGGTGCTCCATTGCCTCAGCAATGTTTGTACACACCGGGGAAACCTGGTGGTGCAGGGGGACGGGAAACATAAAAAACTGGTTTGCGGTTACCATGGCCGGCGGTTCACCCTGGACGGGCGTTTTGAATACATGCCCGAGTTTAAAAATGCCCGGGAATTTCCATCGCCCTGTGATGACCTCCATCGTTTTCCGGTCAGGCAAATGGGACCATTCGTTTTTGCGGGACTCAACCCGCTCTATGATTTCCGGGAGGTAACTGACGCTATGTCTGAACGGATCGGATTCCTTCCACTGCATCGGTTCCATTTCGACGGAACAAGGTCCAAGGACTATTTTATCAATGCCCACTGGGCCCTGTACTGCGATAATTACCTGGAAGGCTTCCACATCCCTTTTGTCCATGAAGACCTGAACGCGGTTTTGGATTACGGTAAATATGATACGATATTATATGCGCATTGCAACCTTCAGATCGGGTATGCGGATGGCACCGGGGAGGTATTTGACCTGCCGCCAGGGCATGTGGATTACGGTAAAAAAGTGGCGGCTTATTACTACTGGGTATTCCCGAACATGATGTTCAATTTTTATCCCTGGGGTCTGTCCGTGAACCTGGTCCAGCCGCTGGGCCTCAACCGTACCAAAGTAACTTTCTTAAGTTATGTATACCAGCCAGGTTTGCTCGGCCTGGGCGCAGGCCACCTCCTCGATAAGGTAGAAATGGAGGATGAGGCGGTTGTGGAAGGGGTACAGAAAGGGGTTCGATCCCACTTTTATAAGTCGGGCCGTTTTTCCCCCGACCGGGAAAAAGGGGTCCATCATTTTCACAGGTTGCTGGCCGATTTTTTAAACCGGGATTAAGCGGTTGCTTATTTCTGAAAATGTAACAAATGCCATTTGCAAAGTTATATATCCTCACTACCTTTGGGCCAAATTCCTTTCATTTATGAAGCCCGATCTATTCGAATCCCCCGACTATTACAACCTGGACGACCTTTTATCCGAGGAACATAAACTGGTTCGGGATGCGGCCCGCCAATGGGTAAAAAGAGCTATATCCCCAATCATTGAATCGGCTGCCCAGAAAGCGGAATTCCCCATGGAATTGATTAGCGGGCTGGCTGAGATCGGGGCATTTGGCCCATATATCCCGGTGGAATACGGGGGAGCAGGACTGGACCAGATCAGCTATGGCCTTATTATGCAGGAAATAGAACGGGGTGATAGCGGGGTGCGGTCTACCGCCTCGGTGCAGTCTTCCCTGGTAATGTATCCTATCTTCCAATATGGTACAGAAGGACAACGGAAAAAATACCTTCCCAAACTGGCGACTGGGGAAATAATGGGTTGCTTTGGTCTTACGGAACCGGATCATGGTTCCAACCCCAGTGGGATGGTCACCAACTTTAAGGATAAAGGCGACCATTTCCTGCTGAATGGTGCCAAACTCTGGATCTCGAACTCACCGTTCGCGGATATTGCGGTTGTATGGGCCAAAAATGAAGAAGGCCGGATCCATGGCCTTATAGTAGAAAGGGGGATGGAGGGCTTTACCACCCCGGAAACCCATAATAAATGGTCGCTACGTGCCTCAGCAACCGGGGAATTGATATTTGATAACGTGAAAGTCCCCAAGGAAAACCTACTGCCCGGCAAAAGCGGGTTGGGTGCACCTTTGGGCTGCCTGGATACGGCACGCTACGGAATTGCATGGGGCGCCATCGGGGCTGCGATGGACTGTTATGACACCGCTTTGCGGTATGCAAAGGAACGCATACAGTTTGGGAAGCCTATCGCGGCTACCCAGCTACAACAGAAAAAATTGGCAGAGATGATCACGGAGATTACCAAAGCTCAATTGCTGGCTTTCCGGTTGGGGCAATTAAAAAATGAAGGCCGAGCCACAACAGCCCAGATATCAATGGCCAAGCGAAATAACGTGGACATGGCCATAAAGATAGCCAGGGAAGCCCGGCAGGTTTTAGGGGGAATGGGTATTACCGGGGAGTATAGTATTATGCGGCATATGATGAACCTGGAAAGTGTGATCACCTATGAGGGCACGCACGACATCCATTTGCTGATCACAGGTGCAGATATTACCGGGATGCCTGCATTTAGCTGATCTCAGCGCCCAAATGTTGCGCGGATCACGTTTTGCATATATGGCACTTCATCCAGGGCTTTTTGGGTGAAATTGAACAGGCTCAGGCTGCGGTCCAGGTTCTGATTTTCATAGGCCACCTTGTAATATAAATTGCCGTTGAGGTAATCGGTCAGGGCCCTAAGACCGTGCAGGAAAGGCATTAGCACCGCCCCGAAAGGCAGGAGTGCCAGTTCTTCGGGGGTCAGGAATCCCCCGTCAACAGAAAGCCCATCCACAAATGCCTTGAACAGGTCTTTCTCAAATGTTATCCTGTTATGCTCTTTTTCATCCTCCGGAGCCGTATTGACAATGGTCCGTACCGCATCTCCAAAATCATAGTGGAAATACCCCTTCATCAGGGTGTCAAGGTCTATCAGGCAAAGTGCCTTGCAGGTACTCGTCGAAAAAAGGATATTATTCAGTTTTGTGTCGTTGTGGCAGACCCGGCCTGGCACACCGCCCTGATCCCATTGTTTTAGTTGGGGAAGGACTATTTGCACAAAGGCAATAGCAGATGCGGCATTTCGGGATATGGATTGGGGTGCCTGTTCCATCGCTGCATTGAACTGGACTTCCCGTAGCTTCAGGTCATGGAAACCGGGGATGATATCCTCGAAATCGTTCAGGGGGGCATTGATAAGTAATTTATGGAAGGTGCCGATGATCCGTCCTGCCTCCCTGGCAATGTCAGTATCCGTGGTGGTGTCATAGGCAGTGCTGTCCGGGATATAGGTCATCAGGCGCCAGGCGCTGTGGGCGGGGCCTGTATAATAGGAAGCACCCGAAAGGGTGTGGACCAGCGTGATGGCATGGTATGTTTCGCCCTTAAGGTACTCCAGTGCCTTGCCCACATTGCCCATAATCCCCTTTACATTGGGAAAAACGGTGGTATTGATCCGCTGCAGGATATACAAAGGATTGTCATGGTCAAGCACAAGGTAAGTGTCGTTGATAAAGCCCTGGTTGATCGATCGCAGCAGGTATTCCCTTTCAGGAATGGAAAAATGGTGCAATACGGCTAAGGCTTCCCTTTTATCCATTCTGCCCTTGCTGTGAGTTGCCTACGGGCCAGAGAGGCGTTCGATAATATCCCTTTTCTGTCATCTCCTGCAGCAGGGAAACCGCTTTCTGCTTGTCATCTGCATAGGTCACCCCAAACCACTGACTATCAGAAGGGATCACCTCTACGGAGGCAGAATCGTCCTGCAGTATCCCCTGGATAACAAACGGCAGGTAAACCTCCCCGTTCCGGATAGCAGTATCATCCTTTTGATTCAGGAACTCCCGGAGATCTTCTTCGATATGCTTAAAAACGGAGGGCCTGCAAATCCAGAAATTCATACTCACCATTTCATCGCCTGTAAATTTAATCCCGGTATCCAGATCCTTTATCCCATCAGGCTGCCTTTCAATTTTGGTGCGCTCCTCCACAGACAGGAGGGAACTCCCATCCCGCTCACACACCCCCCTTGAAACAGACCCGTGTTCGGAAAGGGTATCACTAAGGGTATAGGCCACCAACCCGTATGTTTCAGGATCCTGGCAGGTTCTGATGAATTGTGCAGCATTTTTATAGGCTGCCTGCCCGTAATAATCATCTGCATTGATAACCGCAAACGGGGTCCTTATAAGGTTTCTGGCAGACCAGACTGCATGGGCGGTACCCCATGGCTTCTCCCGTTGCCCGTGGTACTCACAACCCGTAGGGAGGTCGGTAATCTCCTGGGAGATGACATCAAGGCGGATTTCCTCCGGTAGCCTGCTTTTCAAATGGGATTTCAGGAAATCCACATTGTCCTTTTGGGTTATAACCACAATCTGTTCAAAACCATTTGCAATGGCATCATAGATGCTAAATTCCATTAAAAATTCCTCTTGCGGACCCAGGCCGTCAAATTGCTTTAGTTTACCATATCTGCTGCCCCTGCCTGCAGCCATTAAAAGTAAGGTCATATGCACGTGTTATGGCCGCAAAAATAAGTTTTTATAGCACAAAACGCAGCGTATCCTCAAGAATTTCCTAATTTAATCCCTGGTAAAATAAGCGACAAAATGAGCAGCAGAAGAAAATTCATCAGGAACACCACTGTGGTGGGGGCAGGGATATTTTTAACGCCCCGACTGGCAAGTGGTTTTCCGGGATTGGGCCAGGACACCACACTAAATGTAGGGATGATCGGGGTGGGCCTCCGGGGGACCAACCACCTTAGCAACCTGTTGCACAGGAAGGATATATCCGTAAAAGCCATTTGCGATATTGATCCGGAAAGGATCACCATCGCCAAAAAGATGATCAGCGATGCTGGCATGCAACCCCCGCAGGTTTTTGGTAAAAATGAAGAGGATTACCGGAATTTGCTTTCCCTCGCCACTGTTGATGCCGTAATTATTGCCACGCCCTGGCTTTGGCATGTACGGATGGCTGTGGATTCCATGTTAGCCGGTAAATATACCGGTGTAGAGGTCAGTGCGGCCAATACCATGGAAGAATGCTGGGATTTGGTGAACACCCATGAGAAGACCGGGGTCCATGTCATGATCCTCGAAAATGTAAATTACAGAAGGGACATCATGGCTGTTTTAAACATGGTCCGTCAAAACCTTTTTGGGGAATTGCTCCATTTCCGCTGCGGATACCAGCACGATCTGCGGGAAGTTAAATTCAACAACGGGAAACAACCCTACGGCGGCGGTGTGGAATTCGGGGAGAAAGCGATATCTGAAGCAAGGTGGCGGACGGAACATTCTGTAAAACGTAATGCAGATGTATACCCCACACACGGGCTTGGCCCCATAGCTGTAATGGCAGATATCAACAGGGGCAACCGCTTTGTTTCCATGACATCACATGCCACTAAAGGGATTGGACTTCATAAATATATTGTGGATCACGGGGGAGCCGACCACCCGAATGCAACAGTAAAATTCAAGCAGGGGGATGTCATTACCTCAACTATTGACACAGCCAACGGGGAAACTATAATCATCACGCACGACTGTAATTCGCCACGGCCTTATTCCCTTGGATTCCGGGTACAGGGTGCCAATGGGTTATGGGAAGATGATGGCAACCGGATTTATATAGAAGGCAAATCTGAACCACATGAGTGGGATTCAGCAGATAACTGGCTAAAGGAATACGACCATCCCCTATGGAAGAAATACGGGGAATATGCAGAAGATGCAGGTCATGGCGGGATGGATTTTTTTGTATTGAATGCCTTCGTGGAATCAGCCAAAAAGAAGATTGCACCGCCAATGGATGCCTATGATGCTGCGGCATGGAGTGCGGTAACTCCATTGTCTGAAGTTTCCATCGCCAATGGGGGAGCCCCCCAGGATTTCCCTGATTTTACAAGGGGATTGTGGATAAAGAGGACGCCGTATGATTGGATGAAGGAAACTTTCTGATAGCATCGCCCTGGTCGAACGGTACTCCCTGGAGACGCCGAAGTATGGTGCCCGGATATAAATCCGGTTTATCCGGAGCTGATAACAGAAAGGGATGCCGTCCGGAAATTTTAAACTATTCACCGGTGACAGCCTGTTTCACATTCTCTTCCTTGTAATTTTATAATGTTGCCAGGGAAATCCCGGTTTTACCAGGAAGAAGGAGCAGGAGCATTTTATAAACTGATATCCGTCATTGTATAATGCGCCTCAATCATTAATTTTAACAAAAATTCCAGTACATGAAAACAATAATAGTCCCTACTGATTTCTCGGATCAATCTGAGCACGCCCTTAAAGTGGCGGCATCCCTGGCCAACAAGCATAATGCAGAAATACTAGTGCTTCACATGCTGGAACTAAATGAAGCCATGATATCCTCCTCTGAAGGATTCCATCCGGAACAGACGGTCTTCTTTATTAAAATGGCTGAGAAACGGATGAATGAGTTTTTGGACAAACCCTATTTGAAGGATATCCATCTGGTTCCAATTATCAAGCATTTTAAAGTATTCAGCGAGGTCAATGATGTTGCTGAAAAGCATGGTGCGGACCTGGTGGTGATGGGGTCCCACGGCACGGACGGGCTAAAGGAGATCTTTGTAGGCTCCAATGCCGAAAAGGTGGTCCGGCATGCCAAAGTCCCGGTCCTGGTAATTAAGAATGAATTGGAGGATTTTAAGGTTGAACAGTTTGTTTTTGCCTGTAATTTTGAACTCGAAAGCCTGGGAGCCTTCAAGGAGGCACGGCAATTTGCTGAAAAATTATCGGCTAAATTACACTTGGTTTATATAAATATCCCCGGGGATAACTTCCTCAGCACCCGGGATATCTATGATAAAGTAGCCTTGTTTTTACAGAAATCGACCGCCGGGATGGAGGTGGAGATCTACAATGACTATAGTGTGGAACGCGGGGTACTAAACTATAGCAATGCTATAGGAGCGGATTTGATTGGGATTCCAACCCATGGAAGAAAAGGCCTTTCCCATTTTTTTATGGGCAGCATAGGCGAGGACCTGGCCAATCATTCGAAGATCCCGGTCATAACCTTCCGGATATGATATTAAGATTATAAACAGATAGCGTTGTTTGCCCCTGCAGTTTTTCCAGATGGGTAGTTGCTATTTTATCATTGGAAAAAGCTTTTTGATTTCTTGTTCAGACGCCTGTTTTCCATATTCACATATTTCGAAGGATTCTGCATGTTCAACGATTTTTCCCTTGGCACCGTACCATTTTATAAGGCTGGTACGGGTTGCTTCATTCGGCGCGTAGGAACGCCATTCCGCTAACATTTCAAGCCTGGCCGCGGCATCCTTTGGAACTTCTTCCAGCTTTCCGGAAGTCCAGGGAAGCCAGTCAAAAAACTGGGATTCATGGGCTGCCATCGCATGGATCTTGGCATCGAAAACTTCATCAATGTCGATTGCGATATCCGGTTCAAAGGGAGCCGGCTTTTGAAAGGGGTCTTCGGAGTAGAGGAATACGGGATTTTTTTTGAGGGGGGGTACTTCGGGTGCCACATTGGGAACAATTACCATATAAGCCGCATCCTGTACCAGCACCCCGGTATACCGGTGGTCGGGATGGTAATCATTGGGCCGGGGGGCTATCACGAGGTCGGCATTCCACTTGCGGATTTCGCGGATGACTTTTAACCTGTTTTCCAGCGTTGGCATAAGTTCCCCGTCATGGTTTTCCAGCACGGTGTACTCCACCCCGAACCGTTTACCGGCTTCCTCGGCCTCTGCCTTCCGGATGCGGGCCAATTCCCCACCGCCCAGCTTATAATGGCCTGCGTCACCATTGGTAAGCGATACAAATTTCACCCGGTGGCCCATCCTCGCAAAAAGGATAGCGGTTCCCCCCGCGTCGTTGTCACAATCGTCCGGGTGGGCACCAAAAACAATGACGTTGATGGGAGTCTCCTGCGCATATCCGCCCAGCAGCAACAACAGGAAGCAAATAGGTAATAGTATTTTTTTCATCGCATTTCGGTATTTAAGCAGCACTTCATTTTTTCCCTGCAATGTATTCCCGGTTCAGGCTATAGCCTGCACTGGATCGGGAAAGGTATGTTCACGCCATCCATATCAGGTCAGTTTCATTCCATCAGGATCCCAGGTTACGATTTTCTTCTGAAAGTAGCTTTCATTCGCAAGCAAGGCTGCCCCGGCAGCCCGTAAACCAAACCGGGCATCTTCTGTGATTGGCTTTTTATCCCGGATTGCCTGGGCAAAATTGTGGAAATGGTCATAATGTGCCCCCTTGTAATCCTGGGGAGCTTCAAACGTTGTCTCCCCAAGGCTTAACAGGGACTTGCGGTTATCTGCCTGTTCCCGGGCACTGGTGTCCCTTATTTTCTCCTGTGTGGCTTCGGTATAGGCTATCATCGAATATCCGCCGGCTACCGTATCCAATTTGGAACGGTTGAGTTTCACGTAATTGCTGTCCACTTCCATGGCTCCTTCGGTACCCACCAGTTTAAAGCCACCTCCTCCTCCGGAACCGGCGATGAAATTAACGCGGAAAGACGCATTGAAGGCCGCATGGGTCTGGGTCTGTGGATAATCATATATCGTCAGGGTCACATCGGGAACATCCCGGCCATCCTTCCAGAATCGAAGCCCCCCGCTGGAGAGCGCCCGCACAGGTCCGGTTGAATCGATGATATGGTGCAGCGTGGAAAAGGCATGGACAAACAAGTCCCCGGCCACCCCCGTACCATAGTCCTGATAGTTGCGCCATCTGAAAAACCGGGTGTTATCATAGGGAACCTTCGGGGCCCTTCCTAAAAAAGTATCGAAGTCTACCGTCACAGGGCTGGCATCAGGCGGGATCGGGTACTGCCATGCCCCTTCAGCAGAATACCGGTCGTTATACATATCGAGGAGGACCAGTTCCCCGATGGCCCCATCCTTATATAATTGCCTGGCCTTTTCAATTCCAAGGGAGGAGAGCCCCTGGCTGCCGACCTGGCAGAGCGAACCGGTTTCCTCCTGCGCACGTATTATTTCATGGCCTTCTTCAAACCGCTGTACCATCGGTTTTTCACAGTAAACCGCTTTTCCTGCCCTGAGGGCATCGATCGTAATTTGCTTATGCCAATGGTCAGGCGTAGCAATTATTACTGCATCGATATCTTTCCTGGCAAGCAATTCGCGGTAATCACGGGTGGTAAACAGATCTGCCCCCCATAATTCTTTCGCCCGCTCCAGTCGCCCGGTATACAGGTCGCACACTGCAACCAGTTTGATCCCCGGGACCGTGACGGCAGTCATAGTATCATAGATACCCTGAATCCCGGACCCGATAAGCCCTAACTGGATCTGGTCATTGGAACTGAAGAGATCAGGGAAATATTCACGCTGAAGTGTAATTTTTTGTTGATAGTCAGAGGCCATTATGTAGGGGGCCGATCCCAGGACAACACCTCCCAGCGTAGCCTTTTTCAGGAATGATCTTCTGGATTTACCTTTATTCATGCTCTAACAATTAAACGTAAACTTGGTTTCGGGTTTGAAATTTACACTTTTTCGGATGGTCCGACAAAGGATTCTGCAAGGTTACTTTTTGCGGTGCTCATAAATTTGCATGAATAGCATGGTCGACATTTTTTGGGCCCGGTTCTTGGCAATCCGGGCCGTATCACCGGTGAATAATTCATCCAGGGTCTGGAACCAAAGATTCATCCACAGCCCGAAATGCTCCGGGGTTATCGTCCCCTTTACCGCGTCATCTACCTTTTGGTGTGCCGTGACCGGATTCCCATAGTATTTTCGTTTTAAAAAAAGCTGGGTTTCCCAAAAATCCGTGAGCAGCTGCAGATGTTCATCCCAATCTTTGATAGTTGCAGTAAATATGGGGCCAAGTTCCGGATGTACCTTGACCTTCCGGTAGAATTCCCTTACCAGCAAAGCAATATCGGCACGGTTGGTTATATCTTTCAGGTTGCCCGTCATTTGTTTTTAGCTGGGGAAAGTTAAACAAAATCAAATCAATTGATCACAGGACTTACTTTTAATGCAGTGTAATTTTGAACGCATCTTCAGGATGATTTATTTACGGCACTGCATAAATTATGTCAGAATATATATATTGCAGGGGATGGTGACAGTCTATGCCGCGACCTTGTCCCGAAATTCAGCACGGGTATGACCAAAAAGATATATACCATTAAGGATATCGCAGCATTAGCCGGCGTTTCAAAAGGTACTGTTGACAGGGTGCTGCACAACCGGGGCAGGGTTTCACAAACGGCTTCCCAAAAAGTGGAAGCCGTACTGAAACGGATTGAATATTCTCCGAACCCGATGGCCCGGAACCTCAAGAACAATAAGGTATACACTATCTGTGTATTGCTTCCTGATCCCCTGATCGATCCCTATTGGGTACCTGCACAGGAAGGCGTGTCGCTTGCTTCCAAAGAGTATGGGGCATTCAATGTCCTGGTGGAGATTTATTTTTACCACCCTTACCGGAAGGATTCATTTGTTGCAGAATCAGAGCGTGCCTTGCGTTCAGGCCCTGATGGGTTGCTGGTGGCTCCCCTGTTCCAGGAAGAGTCCCTGAAAGTCTTCAGGACCTGCCGCGATCAGGGGATTACCCTGGCTTATTTTAACAACACGCTGGATAGTTTCCACAATGCCAATTTTATCGGGCAGGACCTCTTCCAAAGCGGGAAGGTAGCCGCAAGCCTGCTCGATAAGCTGGTAAGCCAAGAAGATAGCGTGGGAATTATTCATATCAATAAGGAACCCCATATGGTACAAAAGGAAGCAGGGTTTAACCATTATTTTGAAGAGGGCAACAGGATAAAGCCGCGCATATTTACCTATGATTTCAGAACAGATGGCCGGGCGGATTTTACAGGCCAGTTCGAAAATTTCCTGAAAGACCACCAGGAGGTTGCTGCGTTGTTTGTTACAAATTCCAAGGCCCATTTATTGGTAGGGCATTTGGTACGGGAACATGTGAACCCGTATGTGGTAGGCTATGACCTTTTAGAGGAAAACATCCGCTATGTCTTAACGGGCCATATCGAATTTTTGATCCACCAGAAGCCTCACAGGCAGGCGTACCTGGGTGTTGGGCAACTCGCTGAACATTTTATTTTCGGAAAAATTATACCTGCCCGGAATTTGTTGCCCATTGATATCCTTACGTCGGAAAATATCCACTACTATCGAAACTAAGGCGGAAATCCGCCGTTAAAAAGGCTCCAGGCGGGAGGACTCCCGGACGAAATCCAGGTTCTTCCCAAATGGCCTGGAATTCGATTCTCTTTTTTTTATTAATTCAGAATTGCTATATTTAAATTGTAAACCAGGAATAAATTGGCTGAGAAATCGTGCAAAGGTCCCCCATTTGCGTGTCAGTATAGTAGCATTTAATATACCGCTGTATTATTTTTTTAAAAAAGTGTGTTCGAACACACTTTTTTGGAAATTCTGGAATCTAAGCAAACCTTTAATTTGAATCGCTATGATTTAAAGTATGGAGCCACAGCAGACATGATGTTTCCTATGACCGGGGCATCTGCAATTACCTTAAAACAACTTACTAACTTAAACAGAGAACATCATGCTTAAAAAACTACTCTTACTCTTGCTGTTTGTTTGTGGAAGCTATCCCCTGCTCGCACAAAACAAAATTGTTTCGGGAACTGTTACCGATTCTTCGGACGGCTCACCATTGCCCGGGGTGAGCATTGTGGTCCAGGGTACGACGAATGGTACCCAGACCGATTTTGACGGGAATTACACCATGTCTGTTAATACCGGGGATGTCCTGGTATTTTCTTTTGTAGGGATGGGAACCCAGACCATCACGGTTGGGGCATCCAATTCGATCAATGTCCAGATGCAGGAAGACGCAAGCCAATTGGAAGAAGTGGTGGTAACCGCCCTGGGGGTAAAAAGGCAGAAGAAATCCCTGACCTACGCAACCCAGCAGGTGGAAACAGCCGGTATAGATGAAGCCCGGCCCCAGCAGAACCTTGTCAACAGCTTATCCGGAAGGGTAGCCGGACTTTCTATTCAGCGTTCCGGGAACGGGGTAAGCGGTGCATCAAAGGTCCTCCTGAGAGGAAACCGTTCCATTGCCGGCAGCAGCCAACCGCTTTATATAGTGGATGGCGTACCGCTCGGAGGAGATATCTCCGATCTTAGTCCGGATGATATTGCTTCCATCAACGTGTTAAAAGGGGCAAATGCCGCAGCACTCTATGGTGCCCGAGCCAATAACGGCGCCATCATTATAACTACCAAATCCGGCAGTGAGGACAGGGTAAGTGTTGATTTGAATACGACCCTTACTACTGAAACGGGAAACATCCTGTTCGACTATCAAAATCAGTTCGGGCAGGGTAGTGGGGGGACTTACAACCCGGCATCCCTGGGATCCTGGGGCCCCGCCCTGGACGGATCCCTGGTGGCCAACTGGTCCCCAAGCCCCGATATCACGGCAGACATCCCGTATGCTCCCCAACCTGATAACGTGGATGATTTTATGCAGACCGGTTTTTCGATCGCCAATAACATCTCCATCCGGTCGGGGAGTGAACGGAACCAGACATTTTTTGGATATACCAACGAAAACAGGAAGGGGATTGTCCCGGGCAATGAGCTCAAACGGCATAATATAAGCCTTAAAGTGGACAACAAACTCATAGAAGACAAACTTATCCTCAGTGCCAGGATCAATTATATCCGTACAGCTATCGATAACCAGCTCGATACAGGAGAGGCGTTTTCAAACCCCTGGCGCCATGCATACAGGCTGCCCCGCAATATCAGGACGCAGGATGTTGAGGTCTTTCAGTATATCGATGCAGGGGGCAATGTAAGACAGAATTACTGGGACCCCGGAAATAATGGTGGTGCCAACCCCTATTGGACTATCAATAAGAACCTGAAGGAGATCATCTCCAACAGGGTTATAGGCTTTGCTTCCCTGACCTATAATTTTACAGAGGATTTTAGCCTGTTGGTACGGACGGCAGCGGATCAGGGTTCAGAGACACGGGAAGACCGACTTCATAACGATTCCTATATCATTGCCGATAACGGGAATTACAGCACTCAGAACAGTACAGGCCTTGAGTGGAACTCTGATTTCCTGCTGAGCTTCACTAAGGATATAAATGAAGACTTTGCCTTCAATATCAACGCGGGGGGTAACCACCGGCAGGCTAATGATAAATTTGTCAGTACCAATAACGGGGGACTCAATGCGGCCAATATCTTTGCCATCAGCAATGCCTCGAATTTAACCGCTTCCCAGGATATCAATCGTAAAAAAGTCAATTCGCTCTATGCCTTCGGACAGGTATCTTATTCCGATGCCGTTTTCCTTGACCTTACATACCGAAGCGACTGGAGTTCAACACTGCCACTGGACAATAACCGGTTCGATTATTATTCTGCCGGTGTCAGTGCGGTGATCTCCGATCTGACCACCTTACCGGATTTCTTCTCCTATCTCAAACTGAGGGGGTCCTATGCGGAAGTGGGTAATGATACCGATCCCTTTAGGCTCACACGGATTGCAAGCCTCCAGCCGGGAGGATTTATCCAGCTTGGAACCGTCCTGCCCAACCCGGACCTGAAGCCGGAGCGGACCAAATCCACCGAATTTGGTTTTGATGCTCGTTTTCTCGACAGCAGGCTTGGGCTCGATTTTACCTATTATAAGACCAATAGTATTGACCAGTTGTTCGGGCAGCAGGTGCCCACGGGCTCCGGTGTGGCTACCCGGTTTATCAACGGGGCTGATATCCAGAACAAAGGGTTGGAACTCATACTCACGGCGAACCCGGTGCGGACGGCCGATTTTAACTGGAATATCACGGTGAATTTCACGAAAAACGACAGTGAGGTCCTTAAACTGGCGGAAGGTCTGGAAACACTTAGTTTCGGCGGGGATTTTTTCCGGCGGTTTGAACTGAATGTCGGCGATCCATGGGGGAATGTCTATTCCAGGGGTTTTGCCCGGAATGACCAGGGCCAGGTACTGGTAGCCGCAGACGGAACACCGGAAATTACTTCCGGTCAGGATGTTTTGATCGGGAATTTTAATCCCGATTGGCTCGGTGGGATCAACAACAATTTCAGTTATAGGAATTTCAGTTTTGGTTTCCTGATCGACATCCGGCAAGGTGGTACTGTTGGCTCCTTTACAAATGCCATACTCGCTTCAGACGGAGCCTTGACCAAGACACTTCAGGGGCGTGACGGCTCCCTGGTATTCGGGGAAAACATCTTCTCCGGGCTGGATGTCGTGCAGGCTGACGGCTCCCCCAACAACTTGCAGGTAGCGGCCGAACAGTTCTGGGCCAAGGTAGGTGGCAGGAACTCGCCCGTAGGGGAAGCTTTTGTGGAGGATGCCTCCAACATCCGGATGCGGGAAGTCACGCTGGGTTATGCACTTTCGCAAGATATTCTGAGCAGGACCCCTTTCAAGCACGCCAAGATATCCCTGGTAGGCCGGAATCTGTTCTTTATTTCGAACAAAGCAAGCATCGATCCGGAGGTCATCACCAACACGGCCACCAGCGCAGATGGATTTGA
Source organism: uncultured Flavobacteriaceae bacterium (assembly GCA_963756115.1). Classification (GTDB taxonomy): domain Bacteria; phylum Bacteroidota; class Bacteroidia; order Flavobacteriales; family Flavobacteriaceae; genus JTS-RE37. The sequence goes on along the minus strand of CAVWMN010000003.1, from coordinate 181,526 downwards.
ATCTTTTGCCCCCCCTGCCACCAGAAGTTTAGGACTCAATTTGAAAATAGGCTTTTAAAAAATTGTAACTTTAAAGAAAAAAACATGAAAAGAAGTTTACTTAAATTGTGCTTTGGAATGCTCATGGCCTTTGTGCTGACGGGCTGTACCAAAGGATTTGAGGATTTGAATACAGATCCTCTCGCACTGAATATTGGAGCCCTTGAGGAAAGTCAGGTTTTACAGGGTCAGGCCTTTGCACAGGCGCAATATTATTCCGTGAATGGCCTGCACTGGCGTTTCCAGATATCCCAGAATTTATTCTCGGATATATGGTGCCAATATTATGCGACTACGGCTTCCGGATTCGATTCTGACCGATATGTACAGGTAGGCCGTTGGGCTGATCTCGCCTGGGAATCATTCTACGGGCAGGCTGCTCCCCAGATAAAACTGGTGGAGGACCTTTCGGAGGCAAATGGAAATGATGTAGGAAATGCCATGGCAAAGATACTGAGGGTTCATGCATACCATCGGATCACCGATTATTGGGGCCCGGTTCCCTACTCCGCGTTCGGGAATGGCGAACTAACGGTTCCGTATGATTCCCAGGAAGCAATTTATTCAGATTTTTTTGTAACCCTGGATGATGCAGTGGCTAAATTGAAGGCCAACGCAGGTGGCTCTTCCTATGCCGGGAGTGACCGCATATACTCCGGTGATGCCGGGAAATGGTTGAAATTCGCCAATAGCCTCCGCCTGCGGTTAGCCATGCGCATAAAATACGTGGATCCCGGGAAGGCCAAATCCGAAGCCGAAAAGGCTGTTGCTGACGGGGTTTTGGAAGACAATGCCGACAACGCCTTTGTAGCTACGGATGACACGAACAGGAACCCGCTGGAAACGATTACCGACTGGGGTGAATTCAGGATGAGCGCCACCATGGAAAGTATCCTTGAAGGGTACACAGACCCCAGGATGCCGGAGTACTTTGCGCCCGCACTCGACGGGGATTCTGATGGCGATGGCAGCCCATATGAAGGCCTCTTGAATGGTCAGACCAAAGTTTCTTTGGAAACCAGTAAAAACTCAGGACATTCTGATCTCGCAACCAAATTCATCGACGTGGCAAAAGGCGGAACGAATCCGCCTATTGAGATCATGAATGCAGCGGAAATGTATTTCCTGCGTGCTGAAGGCGCGCTGGAAGGATGGGCAATGGGCGGTACTGCCCAAAGCTTGTATGAACAAGGGATCCGAACCTCCATGACACAATGGACAGGCGCAGACGGCGCTGCAATCGATGCCTATATAGCCAGTTCTGCCGCACCCGTACCCTTCGAAGCCGGTGCAGCCCCGGTTGCTACAATCCCGGTTGCTTTCGGCGCCGATGCCGCCACCCAGTTCGAACAGATCATTACCCAGAAATGGATTGCATTGTACCCCAATGGCTGGGAAGCCTGGGCTGAATTAAGGAGGACCGGTTATCCGCAGCAGTATGCCCGGATTGAATCTGAGAACCCGGATGTTGGCGTGAATGAGATCATGAGGAGGATGGTCTATGTCCAAAGTGAATTCGATACCAACGGGGAGGCGGTCAGTGCTGCCATAGCGCTGCCCGAAATGGCCGGTGGCGATAAGAACAGTACCCATGTATGGTGGGATAAGAACTAACAGGATTTTTAATTTGAATTATCAGAAAATACCAATAGATCTATTGGTATTTTTTGTTTCCGCATCCGGGATGTCCTTACTGATTACAAATAGATGATCGCATGTCAGCACTGATTGATAGCAACATATGATGAGGCAATTACGGTTTATGCTTGTAATAACATGCTGTTGCATGGGTTTTATTTCCTGCCGGAAGGAGGAAACCCCCACCCTGTTCACGCTTATGGACCCGGATGATACCGGGATACGCTTCAAAAATATCCTGAAAGAAACCCCGCAGTTCAATGTCCTGGAATACGGTTACCTGTATAACGGTGGGGGAATCTCTGTCGGTGACCTCAACAATGATGGCCTGCCGGATATCTATTTCACCGGAAACATGGTTGGGAGCAGGCTGTATATCAACCAGGGAAATTTAGAATTCACGGAAATTGCAGAAAAGGCAGGTGTTTTCGCAGCAGGGCTTTGGAATACCGGTACCACCATGGCAGATGTTAATGCGGACGGTTACCTGGATATTTACGTATGCCGTTCCGCTGCCTCGGATCCGGCCAATAGGAAAAACCTGCTGTTTATCAATAACGGGGATCTAACCTTTACGGAAAAAGGGGCGGCCTTTGGCGTGGATGATGCCGGGTATTCAACCCAGGGGGCCTTTTTTGATTTCGACCGGGACGGGGACCTGGACCTTTATGTGCTCAACCATTCCACACAGGAGTATGCCGGTTTCGGCCAGATCACCCCGCAGCTCAAGAATCGGAAGAACGAAGCCTATGCGGATAAACTATACCGTAATGATGGGGGTCAGTTCATAGATGTAAGCAACCAGGCCGGGCTTGTTTCCAATGTATTGGGATTTGGGCTGGGCATCGCCATATCAGATATCAATAATGACGGGTGGCCTGATATCTATGTCTCCAACGACTACAATGAACAGGATTACCTGTATATCAATAATAAGAATGGCACGTTTACGGAAAACCTGGAAGCCCATATCGGGCATACATCCCTTTTTTCAATGGGGTCAGACATTGGGGATATCAATAATGACGGGTATACCGATATCATGACCCTCGATATGCTGCCCGAGGATAATTACCGGCAAAAAATGGTCTCCGGACCTGATAATTATGATAAATACAGCCTCCTGGTGAAATCCGGGTTTTATAACCAGTCCATGCGGAATATGTTGCAACTCAACAATAAGGGAGGGTCCTTTTCAGAGATCGGGCAGTTCGCGGGGATTTCCAACACGGACTGGAGCTGGTCTTCGCTCTTCGCCGATCTGGACAATGACGGGTATAAGGACCTTTACATCACCAACGGGTACAAGCGGGATTATACCAATATGGATTTTATGAATTACGCTGTCCAGGAAAAATTGAAGGAAACTAAAACCGGGCAGCGTACTGCCATTATGGAATTGCTGGAAAAGATCCCTGCTACCGTTGTGGAGAACTATGCGTATCACAATAACGGGGACCTTAGCTTTACCAAGGTCAACCAGCAATGGGGCCTCAACCAGGAATCCCTCTCCAACGGTGCTGCCTACGGGGACCTGGATAATGACGGGGACCTTGACCTTGTGGTAAACAACATTGAAGAAGAAGCCTTTGTGTACCGGAACAACAGCGAAAAATTAAGCGGCAATAACTACATCAGGATACAACTCGTGGGGGAAGGGGGGAATACCTTTGGAATAGGATCCCGGGTTGAGGTGGAGCTGGATTCCGGTAAGGTGCTGCTACAGGAACAAATGCCAACACGGGGGTATCAGTCCTCCGTTGACTATACAATGGTCTTTGGCCTGGGGGATGTGCAGGCTGTCAAGACCGTGAAGGTTACCTGGCCGACAGGTACCGAAGCCCGACTGAACAATGTTAAGGCCAATCAGTCCCTGGTCCTCTACCAGCGCGATTCTAAAGGTATCCCCGAGGAGGCAGTTACAGCTGGGATATCTTATTTTAAAGAGGTCACCGCAGATAGTATCCTGCCGTATACACATATTGAAAATAATTATAACGATTTCAAGCGGGAACAATTGCTGCCCCATAAACTATCAACACAGGGACCCAGGATGGCGATAGCCGATGTTGACGGGGATGGCCTGGAAGACTTATTTATTGGGGGTGCCAGTGGACAGGCGGGAGAGGTTTGGTTACAGGAAAATACTGGTAAGTTCCGTCGTTCGGGGAGCCAGGCCTTTAAGCAGGATGCGGGATCCGAAGATATCGGAGCCCTGTTTTTTGATGCGGACGGAGATAACGATATGGACCTGTACGTGGTTAGTGGCGGCAACGATTTTGATACCGGTTCAGAATTGCTGCAGGACCGGCTGTATTTCAACAACGGCAGTGGCTCGTTCAACAGGCGGGAAGGAGCTGTTCCAAAAATGCCGGGCAGCAGTTCCTGTGTGGCCGCTTCTGATTTCGACAGGGATGGGGATGAGGACCTTTTTGTAGGAGGGAGGCTGGTGCCGGGAAGGTACCCCAGTTCTCCTCCCAGCTATATCCTGGAAAATGACGGTACGGGTAACTTTACAGATACCGGTTCTTCCGTGATCAGTGGGCTGGCCGGTTTGGGAATGGTTACGGATGCTATCTGGACTGATATCAACGGGGATGAATTGCCGGATCTTATCGCAGTGGGCGAGTGGATGGGAATACAGGTTTTTAAGAACGACGGCAAAACCCTTACCAATATTTCGGAAGAGTCCGGTACAGCGGAAACCCAGGGTTGGTGGAATAGTATAGAACAGGGGGATTTTGACGGCGACGGGGATATGGATTATGTACTGGGGAATTTTGGGCTGAATTCGCAGCTGAAGGCATCAGCCAGGGAGCCTGTAACCCTCTGTGTGAAGGATTTCGATGCCAATGGTTCCCTTGATCCCATCCTATGTTCCTATGTTATGGGGGAGAGTTACCCTGTTTTTTCGAAGGATGACCTGCTGGGGCAGCTAAGCATGCTCAAATCCCGGTATGTCAATTATTCGGATTATGCCGGACAAAAGCTGACAGATATATTTACAGAATCCGAACTGCAGGGGGCACGGGTCCTGAAAGCGGTTGATTTTGCAAGTGCGTATATGGAAAACAAGGGCGATACTACCTTTACACTATCACCCCTTCCGGCAGTAGCACAGTTTGCCCCGGTATATGGAATTCTGCCGGGGGATTTTAATAATGACGGACGTTTGGATATCCTGATGGGGGGCAATTTTTACGGGAGCAGGGTTAAGTACGGACGGTATGATGCCAACAGGGGAGTTCTTTTGCTGGGAGATGGCACTGGTGGTTTTAGGGCTTCAGACCCATCTCAAAGCGGCCTGGATATCGATGGGGAGGTACGGGATATCCTCGGTTTTACTGATGCGCTGGGTCGCCGTATCTGCATTTTCGCATTGAACAATACTATTCCGAGGATATATAAGATACAGGAACAAGAAACAAATGATCATGAGGCTCATTAGATATATTGGTTTTTTTATGCTGATGCTTTTGCATCACTTACTGCCGGCCCAATCAGCCACCATCAGGGAAGAAATGGTGTCTTTGGACACCTATGCATTCGATGACCCCAATCCGGTGCCGATCCTGGCAGATAACCCCAAGATATACCCCTATTTTAAATTCGAAGGATATCGGCATACTTCTGAAAAAAAGGAATGGAAGGTGGTAACCCTGGAAAATGAGTATATCAGGGTTTTTGTCCTGCCTGAGATAGGGGGGAAGGTCTGGGGTGCCATCGAAAAAGGTACGGGAGAGGAATTCCTGTACAAGAATGAGGTGGTCAAATTCCGGAATATTGCCATGCGTGGCCCCTGGACGTCAGGGGGGATTGAGTTTAATTTCGGGATCATTGGTCATACCCCCGCCACGGCTACCCCGGTTGATTACCTGATCCGTGAGAATGAAGACGGGAGTGTGAGTTGCTTCGTGGGGAACCTGGATCTGCCTTCCAGGACCCTATGGCGTGTTGAGATCCGGCTGGAAAAGGACAAGGCTTTTTTTGAAACCCGCGCTTCCTGGTATAACCCCACCCCATTGAATCAGTCCTATTACAATTGGATGACTGCAGCGGCAGTGGCTGCGGACGACCTCGAATTCTTTATCCCGGGTGATAGCTACCTGGAGCACAATGGAGACCCCCATCCCTGGCCTGTGGATGAATCGGGGAGGAACCTGGCATTTTACAGGAACAATAATTTTGGTCCGTCCAAATCATACCACATCGTTGGCGCCTACAAGGATTTTTTTGGCGGATATTACCACAACCGGGAATTTGGTTTCGGACACTGGTCCCCCTATGAGCAGATGCCCGGGCAAAAACTTTGGCTGTGGGCCCTGTCCAGGTCCGGCGGTATCTGGGAAGACCTATTGACGGAGAGTGACGGCCAGTATATTGAATTTCAGGCGGGCCGCCTGTTCAACCAGTATTTCCCTGGCGCGGTGAATCCCATTTCCCAGGCTCCTTTTGAACCCTATGTCATGGATGAATGGCGTGAAATATGGTTCCCGATACGCGCGATAGGCGGAATGAAGGAAGCCAATGAATATGGGATTATAAACGTGGAATACCAGGACGGGGAAGCAATTATAGGCATCAATGCCTTGCAGGCATTGGAAGGCAACCTTTCCGTTTCCGTCAATGGCGAACAGGTCTCTTCCCAACCTGTCAACTTAAAGCCCATGGGGGTATTAAGCACTGCCATCCCGGCTTTGGAAACGGATACCGTTGCAATTGAAGTAGCCGGCCTCCTGAGTTACACCACTGATAAGGGGAAAACCTTGCTGAACAGGCCTTTCCAATCCGATGAAACCATGAAAGCCTCACCCGGGGAAATGCTGTATGCAGAAGGGTGGGAAGCTATGAAATTCCGGAGTTTTGAAGAGGCCAGGGAAAAATTCAAGACCCTGTTGGCAACAGATCCCTTTCATATATTGGCCTTGGTAAAGCTATCAGAACTGGAGTATCGCAGCGCCGATTACGATAAGGCACTGGAATATGCCCTTGCAGCTTTAAAGGTCGACACCTATGATGCCGATGCCAATTACGCAGCGGGGAATGCCTATATGGCCAAGGGGGATGCTGTAAATGCTCTCGAATCCTTGGGATGGGCGGCCCGGAGTATAAAATACCGTTCTGCAGCCTATACCCGGATGGGGGAGGTATACCTGGCCAACCGGGATTTGCCAGAGGCCAGGGCGTATGCCGGGAAGGCACTGGATTACAATGCATCCAACAGTAATGCCCGGCAATTACTGCTCATAGTGGCAAGATTATCAGGTGTTTCACAGGAATTTGCATCTCAAAAAGCGCTCCTCCTGGACCAGGATCCCATGGACCATTTGGTTTCAACCGAAGACTATTTGTTCCGTACCCCGGATGTCGGGAGTGGTGATCCCCTTGAAAACATCCAAAATGAATTCAGGGAAGAAAGCGTTCTGGAGCTTGCCATCCGGTACAGCCAGCTTGGCCTTACCGGAGATGCTGTAAAAGTATTGGAACTGGCTTCGGATACTCCCAAGAACAAGATATGGCTGGCCTATTTACGTAAAGACTCCAATGAAGAAAGCAGCAAGGCGCTGTTGAATACGGCCCTGGCGGCCCCCCCGGATTTTGTGTTCCCGTACCGAATCGAAACCATACCGGTGCTTGAATGGGCACAGGGCACGGAAGCAGGCTGGAAGGCCCGTTATTACCTGGCATTGAATTACCTGGCTGTGGGAAGGGAGGCAGAAGGACGCTCCTTGTTAAACGCCCTGGGGGAAGAACCAGATTCCGATATTTTCTATCGTTTCCGGGCAAGGATAGCCACCGATGCAACCTTTGAAAGGAGGCAGGGGGATTATGAGAAAGCAGTGCAACTGGAAAAGGACGACTGGAAGTTATGGGAAGAGTATATCCATTTTTTGCTGGATCAGGCGCAATTTGAATCGGCTTATAAACTCAGTTCCCGGGCGTACACCAGGTATAAAGGGAATTACAATATAGGCCTCAGCCATGCCAAAGCTTCCCTGATGGTAAAACGGTATCAGGAAAGCATTAAGATTTTGAAGAACATCCGGATACTGCCGTTTGAACATGCTTCTGAAAGCAAGGATATCTATGATAAAGCCCTTCTTTTAGGTGCCTTGGAGAAGCTTGAAAAGAAAGCGTACGGCGAGGCAGTTGCCTTGTTGCTCCAGGTTAGGGAATGGCCGGAAAACCTGGGAGTTGGAAAACCCTATGAGGTGGATACCCGCATGGAAGATTACCTGCTTGCCTGGTCCTACGGACAATCAGGTGACAGCAAAAACCAAAATTCAATGCTTGCGGAAATCATAGAATTCACCAGGGACACCGCTGAAAAACCCATGACCAACCATTTGTTTGGCCTGCTCGCACTCCGGCTGATGGACCAGGGGGCAGATGCGGAACAGCTGATTGCCGGCTGGGAGAACGCGGGCCTGGCTGCCGACCCCAGGATCCAGCTTGCAATTGCCTTTTTCCGGCAAGACGCAAACCTCCTGTCCGGATTACGGCCAAAGGAAATTGTGGCTCCTGAAATCTGGGATGTTATGGAAACTTCCGTTAATTTTGGTAAATAGTCACTTTAATCGGCAATGGGGTCATGGTTATTCAAAAGGTAACCCTAATTTGCGGATGCATCTGAATACGTAGAGACATGAATATAGCGGATAACGGGCAGAAGAGGGTGGTGATCATCGGAGGCGGATTTGCAGGTATTTCCGTGGCTAAGAAACTGAAGAATTTAAAAGCACAGGTAGTACTGATAGACAAGCACAACTACCATACATTCCAACCCTTGCTTTACCAGGTATCCACCGGTGGCCTGGAACCTGATTCCATTGCGTACCCCATTCGTAAAATACTGAAGAAGCTCCGGAATTTCCATTTCAGGTGGGCTACGGTGGAAAGGATCGACCCGAAGGCATCCAAGATTTATACTGATATCGGAACACTAAGCTTCGATTATCTGGTGCTTGCTACCGGTACCAAGACCAATTTTTTTGGAAACACCGAAATTCAAAAGCATGCCATGCCCATGAAAAGTGTCCCGCAATCCCTCAATATCCGGAGCCTGATGCTCCAAAATTTCGAGGAAGCGGATGATTGTGAAGATCCGGAAGAACGGCTGGCACTGCTTAATTTCTGCATTATCGGGGCCGGGCCAACCGGGGTTGAACTGGCGGGGGCCTTCGCAGAATTAAAACGAAACGTTTTCCCGAAGGATTACAGGCATTTGAATATTGATGAAATGGAAATTCATCTTTTTGAAGGAGCAGACCGGGTATTGCCCCCCATGTCTGAACATGCTTCCAGAAAAGCGACGGAATTCCTTTCTGAATTCGGGGTACGGTTGCATTTAAATACCCTGGTGAACAACTATGACGGTGAGGTACTGACTACCAACGATGGCCAAAAGTTCAGGACCCGGAATTTTATCTGGACTGCCGGTGTAACCGGTGCCGTCATCGGGGGTTTCCCGGAGGCCGCACTGATGGGAAAACTAAACCGGTATAAGGTCAACAAAATGAACCAGGTTGAAGGGTTCGAAAATATTTTTGCCATTGGGGATATCGCTTATATGGAGACGGACGAATACCCGAAAGGACATCCGCAAATGGCGCAGCCGGCCATACAACAAGGAGAACTTCTCGCCGAGAATTTAAAAAGGGTACTAAGCGGGGAGTCTATGAAACCGTTTGCATACTATAACAAAGGAGAAATGGCGACTATCGGCAGGAACAAAGCGGTAGTGGATCTGCCAAGGTTCAGTTTCGGCGGGTTCTTTGCCTGGTTCATCTGGATGTTCGTACACCTGATGTCACTGGTTGGTTTCCGGAATAAGGTGATCGTACTCTTTAACTGGGCCTATAATTATATCAATTATGACAAGGCAGCCCGACTCATTGTTCGGCCATTTAAGCCCAACATGTAAAAGGCTCCCCGAAGGCTTTAAAATTTAAAAAGTTTAGTATATTTGCAATGTTGTGTTGTGCACAGAACCTATGGGCAGGTACTCCCTGCTTTAGGGTAAAGTGCAAATGTGTAGCTATCAATTAATTTGATAACTGCCAATGAAAGGCTTTCCTTTTCGGGGAGGCTTTTTTTATTGGATCTTTCCAACGATCCCCATTCCCCGGATGACGCAATCCCTGTTTCCTGGTGGATTTAGAATTATGCCGCTACATTTCACAATACCTTCAATTTATCGTAATTTTAAAGAAGATTCTAAATTGATTTCAACATGCCGGTATACCACACCTTAGGTAAGATCCCCCACAAGAGGCACACTGTATTTAAAAAGAAAGATGGCAGCCTGCATTACGAGCAACTGTTCGGAACAATAGGTTTTGATGGCATGTCTTCACTGATGTACCATCTCCACAGGCCTACACAGGTAAAAGAGGTGGAAGGGGCAGCAGACATTGCACCAAAGGCCGCCGTGCAATACAACATAAAATCCCGGTTGCTCAAGGGTTTTGAGGTTAAAACTGCGGAAGATTTTCTGGATAGCAGGAAGGTATTGCTCTTTAACAACGATGTGCATATTTCCCTGGCCGCCCCGAAAAAATCATTGACCGGTTATTTTTACAAGAACGCCAATGCAGATGAACTTATATTCGTCCATAAGGGTACGGGAACCCTCAAAACCATGCTTGGCGAAATCCCGTTCGAATATGGGGATTACCTCGTTATCCCCAGGGGAATGATCTATCAGATCGAATTTGACTCCTCTGAAAACCGGTTGCTGATAGCGGAATCCTACCATCCGATCTATACACCAAAAAGGTACCGTAACTGGTTTGGGCAACACCTGGAGCACGCCCCCTTTTGTGAGCGCGACTTCAAATTGCCGCGGAACCTGCAAACCCATGATGAAAAAGGGGAATTCCTTATGAAGGTTAAAAAACAGGGCCAGCTCCATCAACTTATCTATGCTACCCATCCATTTGATGTGGTCGGCTGGGATGGCTACAATTACCCGTATGGTTTTTCCATACACGATTTTGAACCCATAACGGGCAGGGTACATCAGCCACCGCCGGTACACCAGACTTTTGAGACTGCTGCCTTTGTGGTATGTTCTTTTTGCCCGCGGCTGTATGATTACCACCCTGATTCCATCCCGGCCCCCTATAACCATTCAAACATTGATTCCGATGAGGTTTTATATTATGTGGACGGGGATTTTATGAGCCGTAAAAATATCGACCAGGGTTATATTTCATTGCATCCTGCCGGAATCCCGCATGGCCCGCACCCCGGGACTTACGAAGCCAGCATCGGCAAAACCAAAACAGAGGAACTGGCGGTGATGATCGATACATTTAAGCCTTTGCAGCTTACCAGGGAAGCCCTGGATATCGACGATGGGAAATATTATAAATCCTGGTTAGAGTAGTTCCTTCTTATGGATAATAAAATGAACGAGGCTTGCCGCCAGCTTGGCTGTCTGGTTGTCCCTGTCTAATGCCGGATTGAGTTCGGCGATATCCATGCTGATCAATTTTTTGGTTTCGGCGATCACCTTTAATGATTCCAGTACAATATCCGGGGAAAAACCCATTGGGGATGCCGCGCTAACCCCCGGGGCATAGGCGGAAGAGAAACCATCCAGGTCTATGGTGACATAGACAACATCTACCTTATCTGTGAATAATTTGATTTCCCGTTTTACCTGTTCCAGCCGATGCATCGAAAACTGGTCGGTTTTGATGTAGTCCACCTCCAGTTCCAGGGCTGTTTCAAATAAGTTGCTGTCATTGGCGTCCTCCCGGATCCCCAGGCACAGGTATTCAAACGGGCGTTGCGCTGCAATGCAATCCCGGGCTATCTGATAGAAGGGGGTCCCGGAATTGTTGCCTCCTTCATTATTCCTGAGGTCAAAATGGGCATCGAAGTTAATAATGCCTATCGTTTTGTTTTGCCCGAGGTGTTTTTTGATGCCGTTATAATGCCCGTACGCCATATCGTGCCCCCCGCCCATTAATATGGGAAATAAACCCAGTTTCAGCAGATCTGAGACCCGGTTGCCCAATGCTGCCTGTGCTCCTTCCAGATCGTTATCCGCACATACGATGCTGCCTCCGTCAAGGAGGTGGGTCTGTTCGATAAAGTTGGCGGGAAGTTTGGCAAGTTGTTCCCGAAGCACATCGGGTCCTTCAGCAGCCCCGGGCCTGCCCAGGTTTCTTTTAACCCCTTCATCACAGGCATACCCCAGAAATACGATGCCGTTCGATGCAGGAACCGGCATTCCGGACCCGAGGTCTGTACAGGATATTATTTCATGGATATACCGATTATGTCCGGACATACGTCCTTTCCATAATTCAGGATTGGGGGGAAGGTAGGTTGTCATAAGGTGAGTTCTTGGGGCTCTGTGGTGCTGTTATTACAGCAAATTTAGTGAAACAATTTATCTAATAACTTATCAGCAACAATATTGGGTACTGTTACCTGTAATCCAGGGGTTCGTTCCATCTCCCGTTTGATGGCAAAAATGGCTTCCGGGTTCCGGGCCCAGCTCCTTCGGGAAATACCGTTGTTTACGTCATAAAACAGCATGCTCTTCAGGCGGACTGATGCTTCCTTTGAGCCGTCGAGCACCATCCCGAATCCGCCATTGATAACTTCCCCCCATCCCACACCACCCCCGTTGTGGATGGAGACCCAGCTGGCCCCCCTGAAACTGTCCCCTATCACATTGTGGATGGCCATATCGGCGGTGAATTTACTGCCGTCGTAAATATTGCTCGTTTCCCGGAAGGGGGAATCTGTTCCGCTAACATCGTGGTGATCCCTTCCGAGGACTACCGGTGCGGAGAGGTTCCCGTCGGCGACTGCCTTGTTGAATGCTTCTGCGATCTTCATCCTTCCCTCTGCATCGGCATACAGGATTCGTGCCTGTGAACCCACTACCAACTTGTTATTTTCTGCTTCTCTGATCCATCGGATATTATCCTCCATTTGCTGCTGGATTTCCCCCGGTGCATTCACTGCTATCTCCTCCATCACCCGCAAGGCTATCGCATCGGTGCGTTGCAGGTCCGTGGGATCCCCGGAGGTACAAACCCAACGGAAAGGCCCAAAGCCATAATCGAAACACATAGGCCCCAGAATATCCTGTACATAGGAAGGATACCTGAAATCAATACCGTTTTCGGCCATTACCTCGGCACCTGCCCGGGAGGCCTCCAGCAAAAAGGCATTTCCATAATCGAAAAAATACGTGCCTTTCCGCGTATGGCTGTTGATGGCCTGAACCTGCGATTTCAGGGATTCCCGGACCTTTTTCCGGAACTGCCCGGGGTCTTCGGCCATCATCCGGTTGGCATCCCCATAGGATATCCCCTCAGGATAATACCCCCCGGCCCAGGGGTTGTGCAGGGAAGTCTGGTCAGAGCCCAGGTGTACAAAGATCCCCTCGGAATAAAAGCGCTCCCAGACCGTAACCACGTTGCCCACATATGCCAGGGAAACAATTTCCTTGCCGGCGACGGCCTGTTTGGTTCGGGCAACAAGGGCATCGATCTGGTCGAGCAATTCATCAACCCACCCCTGCTGGTGCCTTTTTACCGCCGCAGTCCTGTTGACTTCGGCACAAACCGTGATACACCCGGCTATATTTCCTGCTTTCGGCTGGGCCCCGCTCATACCGCCTAAACCGGATGTCAGGAATATCTTCCCCCTGGGGGTGTCTCCTTTTTCCAAAACCTTCCGGAAGGCATTCATAACGGTTATGGCGGTGCCGTGTACAATCCCCTGAGGCCCTATGTACATATAGGAACCGGCTGTCATTTGCCCGTATTGGGTAACACCCAAGGCATTGAATCGTTCCCAGTCATCCGGCCGGGAGTAGTTTGGGATCATCATTCCATTGGTCACTACAACCCTGGGGGCTTCTGCGGAAGAGGGGAACAATCCCATGGGATGCCCCGAATAAATGTGAAGGGTTTGTTGCCCGGTCATGGTAGCCAGGTATTTCATGGTGAGCAGGTATTGTGCCCAATTCTGGAAAACAGCGCCATTCCCACCGTATGTTATCAGTTCTTCCGGGTGCTGTGCCACAGCGGGATCCAGGTTATTCTGTATCATCAACATGATGGCAGCTGCGTGTGCATTCTTCGCCGGATAATCTTTGATGGGCCTGGCGTACAAATCGTAGCTGGGTTTGAACCTATACATATAGATCCGGCCATGATCCAGTAATTCGGCGGCAAAATCTTCCGAAAGCTCGGCGTGCCAGGCTGGGGGGAAATACCGAAGGGAATTCCGAACCGCCAGTTTTTTTTCGGCCAGGTTCAGGATATCCTTCCGCCGGGGCGCATGGTTTGCATCAGGGGAATAGGCCTTGGGTGGCGGTAGTTCTGAAGGTATACCCTGAAGTATGGCAGCTTTGAATTCTTTCATTGTTCTGTGGTATCGGTAAAAACCAACTCCCCTTCCTTCCACATCTGGCATGGATTAAGGGTTCCCTGGTTGTATAAAATTTCCTGATAATTATCGGTCCGGAAAATTGCCAGGTCTGCGAGCATGCCTTCCCCAAGCCTGCCACGGTCTGATAACCCCAGGGCTGCGGCTGCCCGGAAGGTGATGCCCGCCAGCACCTCTGCATTGGTGAGTTTTTCGAAGGCTCCAAGGATGGATGCCTGTGTCAGCAGTTCCCCCATGGGTGCTGAACCCGGGTTATGATCTGAAGCAATCGCCAGGCAGGCCCCTGCATCCAGGAGCTTCCGGGCGGGGGTATAGGCACAGCCAAGGCCTATGGACGCCCCTGGCAGGGCTGTGGCAATCACATTACTGTTGGCCAGCATTTGAATTTCGGTTTCCGTACTGGCCTCCAGGTGGTCTGCGCTTATCGCGTTGAATTGGACTGCCACTGCACTTCCCCCGGTAGAAAACTGGTCGGCATGGACAGTTATGTCGAATCCCATTTCCTTCGCCCTTGTAAAATAGGGTGTAATAGTTTCCCTGGTAAATGCCCCATCTTCTATAAAGGCATCTACCCTGTTAGCCAACCCCTCAGATTTCAGTTTGGGCAAGAGTTCTTCACTGATCATCAACAGGTAATCAGCCGCTTTCCCGTTGAAATCGCGCGGCAGCATATGGGCGGCCAGGCAGGTTGGGATCAGGTCTGCCCTGAGTTCTTTGTTGGCATCCCTGATGGCATATAACATCTTGAGTTCTTCCTTCACGGAAAGCCCGTAGCCGCTCTTTACCTCCAGGGTGGTTACCCCGTGGCGCAGGTGCCTGTTAGCCCGCTGCAGGATTCCCTTGACCAGTTCATCCCTCCCGGCGTTCCGGGTCTGCATCACCGTATCCCAGATTCCACCCCCGGCCTTTGCGATCTCCAAATAGGTCTTTCCGGCATTCCGCATGGCATAATCCCTGGCCCGTGACCCGCCAAAACAAATATGGGTATGTGCATCAATAAAACCCGGGAGGCCTACACAGTCGTCGGGCAAGGTATATATTTCCAGGTCTGGTCCGCTGTGTTGGGCCTGCAGGTCCCGGAACGAACCGATGGCCAGGACCCGGCCATCCCCAAGGAGCAGCCCTGCCTGTGTCAGAACCGGTAAGCTGCGGTCCGGGATGCCCCCTTTCAGCGGGATACCTGTCATGGGCAGCAGTTGGGTGAAAGGGCCTATAAGCTTGCGTTTAGTCACTTGTCTTTGTTGAGGTTACTAAAATTATACGGATATTATGGAAAAAATATAGCATCAAAATTAAACAGCGATTTAATAATATTCCAGTTCGGCGGAATGCGGGGTTTCGAGTGAGATCCCTTCGGAGTGGCACACCCGCTCCACCACCTGTATGATGATCTTGTCTTTGATCATGGCGATCCCCGCTTCGATATCATCGGAGAATACCCTGTCCTTTTCTGCAAAGGCCACCTGTTTCCGGACCTCCTGGTGGACCTGGTCCAGCAAAACTCCCGATTTCATCGGCTTCCTGAATTCGAAGGCCTGGGCTGCCGTCAGCAATTCAATTGCCAGGATCTTTTCCACGTTGGCCAGCACCTGCATCGCTTTCCTTCCGGAAATGGACCCCATGCTTACATGGTCTTCCTGCCCCAGGGAAGTAGGGATGCTATCGGCACTGGAGGGAAAGCACAGGCCTTTGTTTTCGCTTGCAAGCGCAGCAGACGTATACTGCAGAATCATGTACCCAGAGTTGATCCCGGTGTTCTTCATCAGCAGTTTGGGGACGCCCGGACTATTGCCTTCCAGGGCAAGGTAGATCCTGCGATCTGAAATATTGCCAATCTCTGAGGCCGCAAGGCAGGCATAATCAAGGGCCATTGCCAGGGGCTGACCATGGAAATTTCCCCCGCTGATGGTGAGTTCCTCATCTATGATAACCGGGTTGTCGGTAACGGAATTGAGTTCCGTTTCCAGCAGCTCCTTTAAATGCAGCCAGGCATTCCGGGATGCACCGTGGACCTGGGGCATACATCTCAGGGAATAGGGGTCCTGGACCCGGTCACAATCGATATGGTCTTCCATGATTTCAGAACCCTCCAGAAGTGATCTGATGCGCGCTGCCACATGGACATTCCCTTTAAAGGGGCGCAGGGCATGTAATTCGGCATAAAAGGGCTTTACGGATCCTTGCAAGCCTTCGATCATCATAGCCCCGATTATATCGGCCTGTGAAAGGCAACCATGTAATTTTTCCACTACTCCTACGGCATGGGCGGCGATAAACTGTGTTCCATTGATAAGGGCCAGCCCTTCCTTTGCTTCCAATTGCAGGGGTTCAAGCCCCATTTTCCGGAGGAAGTCGGCCGCTGCCATGGTTTGGTCATGGTAGTAGACCTTGCCAAGTCCGATCAGGGGTAAAAACAAATGGGATAACGGGGCAAGGTCCCCGGAAGCGCCAACCGAACCCTGGGAAGGCACTATCGGAATAGCGTCGTTTTCAATATGCCAGAGGATCCTGTCCAGGGTGGTTTCTGCTATGCCCGAATACCCTTTTGCCAGGGAATGAACCTTGAGGATCAGCATGAGTTTGGCAATTTCCTGGTGTATGGGATCACCCACGCCAACACTATGGCTTTTCAGGATATTGGTTTGTAGAATGGTGGTTTCTTCTTTCGAGATCCTGGTTGTGCATAAGGGCCCGAAACCGGTGTTGATACCGTATACAGGTTCTCCTTTCCCGACGATCCGGGCCACTATGGCCTGGCTCTCCCGGATCTTTTTCCGGGTCTCCGGAGTTAGTTTGCCGGTAATTTTCCCTCGTCCGATTTTCAGCGCAATGCCCGCTGTAAGACGGTCTTCCCCATATGAAAACGTAGTGGGCTGGGTTCGCATTTATAAATAAATTTTAGAACCCTAAATGTATTCATTAAGTTTGAGAAATGCCAAGATATTGTCCTTACCGCCCCGGGGCGATGTGGTAAAACCAAATTCAAATGGACTCCTATGATATTCGATCTGATAAAAAAGCGCCGTGCGGTATTCCCGGACCAGTATAACGATAAACCCATTAGCCGAAGTACGTTGGAGCAGATATTGCAGGCAGCCAATTGGGCCCCTACCCACAAAAGGACGGAGCCGTGGCGCTTTAAGGTCATGCTGGGTGATTCCAAAGCCAAGTTGGGGATGTTCCTCTCCTATAAATATATGGACATGGAACAGCAGCCCAAACAGATGAAGATTAAAAAATTGCTGGAAAACCCCCGGAAGGCAGCTGCTGTTATAGCCATTTGCATGCAACGGGATCCCGGGGAGCGTTTGCCGGAATGGGAGGAAGTTGCCGCAACAGCCATGGCCGTGCAGAATATGTGGTTATGTTGTACCGAACTTGGAATTGGCTGCTATTGGAGTTCCCCGGCCATGATAGGGTATATGGACGAGTTTTTTGATATGAAGCCCGGTGAAAAATGCCTCGGGTTTTTCTATATGGGGCACTACGACGGGGAGATCCCGGAGGGAACCAGGACCCCCATAGAAGATAAGGTCCAGTGGGTATAGTGAAAAGCCTGATCATTCTCCGACACTCTTTCTTAGTCGAAATAAGGAAACAGGGCCGCCTTGTATTTCCAGGCACGCGCAATAAAAAGGCCGAGGAAAACCACGGTGACCAGGAATTTTAAAAAAGTCCCGGTCAAAAACCCCATAAAGGAACCAAAGGCTGCTTTAAGCGCTGTTTTCTGATCGGCTTTATTGATCAGCTCCCCCACCAGGGCCCCGATAAAAGGCCAGATAATGATCCCAAAAATACCCAGGATGGGAATAAAGATGGCCACCAGCAATCCCGCCATGGTGCCGATTACGCCTGCTTTGCTGCCCCCGAACTTTTTGGTGCCCATGGCAGGTATCACGTAGTCCAGCGCCACGACGATCAGGGCAATCACCGCGGTAGTACCCAAAAACCACCAGTCGTTGGGTACGGCCGTGGTAAGGACCAGGAGCAAAAGGCCGGCCCAGCTGACCGGGGGGCCGGGGAGTACCGGCAGGAAACTCCCCAGGATGCCAACCAGCATCAGGATAAAACCCAGGATGAGCAATACAATGTCCATACTTCTTTCTTACCTCCGGCTTAACGGAGCGTCCACCTCTTTGACGAAGATATACAAGAATAGTTACAGTTTGGGGGAAAGACATTTGTAACTGGGGATGTGATACGGTTTTGCCTAAAAAAATCGTAATTTCCCGCCCAGAAGTCGACCAGTAATGAGGAAAATAGCAGTTTTGTGTGGGCTATGCCTGATGGTATCCTGTGATTGGTTCTCCTCGCGGGAAGCCAATACGCGGAAATTGGTGGATAAAGAATTAAGCGGAATAGACTGGAATGACGTAGACCAGTACCCGCTGTTTGCCGAGTGTGATGAAGGGGTGGTCAAAACCGCTCAGCGGGAGTGCTTCGAAAACACCTTGTTGCAACACCTCACCACGACCTTGCAGGATTTTGAATTTGTGCTGAACACCGATTTTGAGGATACGATCTATGTGGACTTCCTGGTAGACAGGGACGGTCGCTTATCGGTTTTAAACATTCAGGAAAACGCTGCTGTCCGGAAACAGATCCCGGAATTTAACGGCATTATCACGCAAAGCCTGCGAAGCATCCCCAAATTGGAACCGGCACTCAAAAGGGGCATCCCGGTAAACGCCAAATTCCGGATCCCCCTTGTACTGAACACCAACTAAATAAAACAGTTTGCAACAGGAAAAAATCATATTGGGAATAGATCCGGGAACCACTATCATGGGCTTTGGTATCATAAAGGTTACCGGAGCCAAAATGGAATTTGTGCAGCTCAATGAATTGTTGCTAAAAAAATATGTCGATCCATTTACCAAGCTGAAACTCATATTTGACAGGACTATATCCCTCATCGACACCTACCACCCTGATGAAATTGCGATTGAGGCCCCTTTCTATGGTAAAAATGTGCAGTCCATGCTGAAACTCGGGAGGGCCCAGGGCGTGGCAATGGCGGCCGGACTGTCCCGGCAGATCCCCATCACGGAATACCTTCCCAAAAAAATAAAAATGGCCATAACAGGCAACGGCAACGCCAGTAAGGAACAGGTAGCCAAAATGCTTCAAAGCACTTTGGGGCTGAAATCACTCCCTAAAAACCTTGACAGTACGGATGGGCTCGCTGCTGCAGTCTGCCATTTCTATAACATGGGGAAGGCAGCATCCGGTAAATCCTATACCGGGTGGGAGGCTTTTGTGAAACAGAATGATAAACGGGTTGTTAAGTAGGGAGTTGGCAGTGGGCAGTGAGCAGTAAGCAGTAACCTGGCATTCAAAATTTAAAGTTTTAGGTTAATGGTTAGAATTGGTTATTGGTTAGGGTCAACATTGAACCTAATGTCAGGCTGAACGCAGTCGAAGCCCTGTATGGTCACATTTCGACTGCGCTCAATGTGACACGCTTAATGTCAGGCTGATCGAATTTGAAGCCCGTCAATTGACACGCTGAATGTCAGGCTGAGCGCAGTCGAAGCCCTGTATGGTCACATTTCGACTGCGCTCAATGTGACACGCTTAATGTCAGGCTGATCGAATTTGAAGCCCTTTATAGTCACATTTCGACTGCGCTCAATGTGACACGCTGAATGTCAGGCTGATCGAATTTGAAGCCCTTTATAGTCACATTTTGACTGGGTTTAATGTTACATGCTGAATGTCAGGCTGATCGAATTTGAAGCCCTTTATGGTCACATTTCGACTGCGTTAATGTGACACGCTGAATGTCAGGCTGAGCGAAGTTGAAGCCCTTTATAGTCACATTTTGACTGCGCTCAATGTGACA
The DNA here is from genome assembly GCA_963756115.1 of uncultured Flavobacteriaceae bacterium. GTDB lineage: Bacteria > Bacteroidota > Bacteroidia > Flavobacteriales > Flavobacteriaceae > JTS-RE37. The sequence continues at coordinate 161,581 of CAVWMN010000003.1, read as the reverse complement.
CGCTGAATGTCAGGCTGATCGAATTTGAAGCCCTTTATGGTCACATTTCGACTGGGTTTAATGTTACATGCTGAATGTCAGGCTGAGCGAAGTTGAAGCCCTTTATAGTCACATTTCGACTGCGCTCAATGTGACACGCTGAATGTCAGGCTGAGCGAAGTTGAAGCCCTTTATGGTCACATTTCGACTGCGCTCAATGTGACACGCTTAATGTCAGGCTGACCGAAGTTGAAGCCCTTTATGGTCACATTTCGACTGCGCTCAATGTGACACGCTGAATGTCAGGCTGAGCGCAGTCGAAGCCCTCCACCCGGCAGTCGCAGTTTGCAGTACGCTGCTGATGTAAACGGAAACTGAAAACTGCATACTGGAAACTGTTCACTGATTACCATTTACTACAAAAATGTCCGGAATCTATATCCATATCCCTTTTTGCAAGCAGGCCTGCCATTACTGTGATTTCCACTTCAGCACCAGCCTGGGCAAAAAGGATCAGATGGTAGCGGCCATTTGCCGGGAACTGGAGTTGCGAAAGGAGGAGCTGCCGGCCCTGGAGGTGGAAACCATTTACTTTGGGGGTGGTACACCCTCTGTCCTCGATGTAGCTGAGATCGGGAAGATCCTGGATCATGTATACCGCCATTATAACGTCTCCAATGATCCCGAAATTACCCTGGAAGCCAACCCCGATGACCTTTCGGGCGCTAAATTGAAACAATTATCCGGTACAGGAATCAACCGGTTGAGTATCGGCGTACAGTCTTTTTTTGATGAAGACCTTAGTTTGCTGAACAGGGCACATGACGCCGGGGAGGCATCGGAATGCATCGGAACTGCCATGGCATTATTCCGGAACATATCTATCGACCTGATCTACGGGATCCCCAACCTGAGCAATGACAGGTGGCTTGAAAATATCAACCGGGCGCTCTCATTCAGGGTGCCGCATATCTCCAGCTATGCGCTGACGGTGGAGCCAAGAACCGCCCTTAAAAAATTCATATCGGAAGGAATCCTCCCGGATGTGGATGACGACCAGGCGGAAGAACAATTCCGGATGCTTATAGCACGTCTTGAGGGGGAAGGGTTTCTCCATTATGAAGTTTCAAATTTTGGGAAGCCAGGGTATTTTTCAAAAAATAATACGGCCTACTGGCAAGGCAAACCCTACCTGGGGATCGGCCCGTCAGCCCATTCCTTTACAGGTGCTACAAGATCCTGGAATTGCCGTAACAATATAAAGTATATCAGCAGCATCGGGTCGGGCATTGTGCCTGCCGAAACTGAAGTGCTCACACTGGAAGACCGTTACAATGAGTTTGTGATGACGGGCCTCAGGACTATGTGGGGTATTTCCCTATCACAGGTCAGGACGGGATTTGGCGCCGAATGCTACAACCACCTTATGAAGGAGTCTCAAAAATATATGGAGAAACAATTGCTGGTCCGTAGAAATGATACGCTGGTGCTGACCAAAAAAGGCAAATTTTTGGCTGATGGGATTGCAAGCGATTTATTTATGGTTAAATTGAATTGAGATTCCCGGAACACTGCTGTGCTCAATACCAAAAGGCTGCAGATAGTGACGGCCAATGGCTTACATGCAGTTTCCCTGGATCTCAAACCCAATACCATGCTGTATGTTAGCAACTATTACCCACCATAGGGCAACCTATACCACAGATTTATCAAAGCCATTGGATATTTCGCTGCCCCTGCGGGGTGATCCATCCAATGTTACGGCATGGTATGTGGCACCTCCTTCAATTCGGCCCCATACTGACGGGGGATTCATTGGAAAGGTTTCCGAAGGCGCTTCCGTAAATTTCAATGATATCAGCTTTAATCCCCATGCACATGGGACCCACACGGAATGCATAGGCCACATTACAAATGAATTTATTTCGGTAAATAAAGCGTTGGCACACTACTTTTCTATAGCGGAGCTGATCAGCCTTACACCGGAAAAATACCAGGAGGACCTGGTGATTTCCGGAAGGCAACTGGAAAATGCTCTCGGCCATCGGAAGTGCGAAGCAGTAATTATCCGGACCCTGCCCAATACGCCGGATAAACTAACGCACCAGTACTCCAATACCAATCCACCGTACCTGGCGGAAGGCGCTGCCCGATTTTTATGCGACAGGGGGGTTACACATCTCCTGACTGACCTGCCTTCCGTGGATAAGGAGAAGGACGGCGGTGCCCTGTTGGCCCATAAGGCTTTTTGGGACTTTGATGGGAAGCGGAGAACCCATGCTACAATAACCGAATTGGTTTACATTCCTGATGCCGTCCCGGATGGCAGCTATCTTTTAAACCTGCAGACGGCTCCTTTTGAAAATGATGCCAGCCCCAGCAGGCCGGTTCTTTATACAATTATGCGGAAATGAAAAAATTACTAAAACTGGAAGAAGTGCTCATGTTTGCCCTGGGGGTCTATCTGTTCGCACAGCTGCCCTATACCTGGTGGTTGTTCCCGGCCCTGATCCTGGCCCCGGATATCGGTATGCTGGGATATATGGTCAACAAAAGGGTAGGGGCCCATGCCTATAATTTCTTTCACCATAAGGGATTGGCCATTTTGCTATACCTTGCGGGAAGTTATCTTTCCCTACCTTTAGGGCAGCTGGCAGGTATCATCCTTTTTTCGCACGCATCCCTGGACAGGGTTTTCGGGTATGGACTTAAATATGTCAGCGGGTTTACCCATACCCATTTGGGGGAGATTGGAAGACATCATGAATAATATGCTGGAACTTTTTTTAGGGTTGATACTGGGCGCAGTCCTGATGTATTGGCTGTATTCCTATTTCGGGGTCCGGAAGGAGAAGGAACTGACCGAACACCAGTCGAGCGTGTTATTGAACGAGATCAGAAGCGTTTGCAAACTGGTTTCGGTTGAAGGCGATTTTGCTGAAATTTACCGGTATGAAAATATAAAGGAACATTTCTTAAGTTTGGTAAGCAGTAAAAAGAAGGCATTGCTGGTGATCCATGCCAAGGTACAGATTGGATATGACCTCAAAAAGATAGTGTTGCATGCCGATACGGCCAACAAAAAGATCATCCTGACCAATTTCCCGCAACCGGAAATCTTGTCCATCCAACCGGAAATCCAGTTCTATGATATAAAGAGCGGGATGTTCAATTATTTCAGGCCCGATGACCTTACGCTGCTAACCAGGGAAGCCACTGAACATATCAGGGGGAAGGTGCCGGACAGCGGGTTGATGGAAACCGCAAAGAAGGAGGCATTGCAGGCAGTGGTACTGATCGAAAAAAGCGTGGAGACCATCGGGTGGAGCCTGGACTATTCCGCATTGGAAAGCCTTAAAAATGAAAACCTGAAATTAAAAGCATAGACACTTAAAAACGGTAACATGAAAAAGTACATTTACATCCTAATCATAACAGCAATATCCATAAGCGCTTATGGACAAGAACAAAACACTATGAAAGATTTTGACCCTACCTTTGTTCATACCGTATTTTTCTGGCTGAACAACCCGGACAATGCCACAGACAGGACCAAGTTCGAAACATCCCTTACAAAATTCCTGAATACCTCCCTTTATACCAAGACCAATTTCATCGGGAAACCCCCTGCCGCTACAAGGGATGTGGTGGACGGGTCTTTTACCTATTCTTTGGTCGTCAGCTTCGAGTCGGCCGAGGCACAACAAAAATACCAGGAAGAAAAAGCACACCTCCTGTTCATTGAAGAATCGCAGGACCTCTGGAGCAAGGTGATCGTATATGATTCTATGGGCATCGCTCAGTAGTACCTTTTAACGTATCCGGATCCATGAATATCGAGGATTTCAGGCGCTATTGCCTCGCAAAAAAAGGGGTTACGGAATCATTCCCATTTGATGCCGAGACGCTGGTATTCAAGGTCATGGGGAAAATGTTCGCCCTGGTCCCGCTGGAACGAACCCCTTCACAGGCTAATTTAAAATGTGACCCGGAACGCGCAATGGAGTTGCGGGAAACCTATGATGGGGTCATTACGCCGGGGTACCATATGAGCAAGGTACATTGGAATACGCTGTTCATGGAACAGCTGCCCCCAAAACTGATCCGGGAGCTTATAGACCACTCGTATGAGGAGGTTGTGGCCGGACTACCCAAAAAACTGAGAGAACAATTAAAAAGCCTTTAAGGCACCGATAGCTTACGGCCAGAAGCATTCAGACCCCCAGCACATGCACGATCCCAGGAAATTTTATGAAAACTCACTTGCCGGCCACAGCAGCTCCCTGGCCCGGGTAAAACGCCAATTAGTGCAGGTAAGTATGGCCCGTCTCGCCCTGTTTTTACTTGCTGCGGCCGCGGTCTATTTCCTGTATGGGGAAACCCCCTGGGTGTGGACGGTACTGATAACCTTTTTGGTGCTGTTCCTTTTTATGGTCAGCAGACACACCCAATTACGGTACCAGAGGGATAAGTTACTCTCACTGATAGCGATAAATGAAGTGGAGTTAGCTGTTCTGGATGGAAAATTCCATCAGCTGCCGGATGGTCAGGAATTCCAGGTTCCCGGTCATTATTTTAGCCAGGATATCGACTTGTTTGGGAGGGGGTCCTTCTTTCAGTATTGCAACCGAACGGCATTGCGGCAAGGCGCGGCAATGCTGGCAGGGATGTTGTTGGAAAACCAAATCGAAGGGATCCGCCAGAAGCAGAAAGCCATACAGGAATTGGCGGCGATCCCGGAATGGCGCCAGGAATTCCTCGCCACTGCAAACCTTGTGAAGGCTGAGACTCCTACTACACAAATCGTCCTATGGTTTGCAAACTACCGGTATTTTATTCCGGTTTCAGTAAAATATATACCCTATATTTTTAGCTTCTTTTCTGCCTTGGTGATCCTGTCTTATTCCCTCGGCTGGATCACTGGGTGGGTCCTGGCGGGCTGGTTCTTTCTGGGACTGGCTATTACCGGGATGTTCGCGAAAAGGATCAACAGGCTTTCAGAGGACCTGGCGAAACTGCAGTCCGTCTTTCATCAGTATAAAAAACTTACCGGGATACTCGAAGAGGCTGTTTTTAAATCCCCGTTGCTACAGGCAAGGCAGGGCGGGATTGCCAAAGCAGGAAATAAAGCATCCAAAAGCCTTGGCAGGTTCTCCCAACTCCTCAACGCCCTCGATCAAAGGAATAATATGCTGATCGGGTTTCTTGGCAATGGCTTTTTGCTGCGCGATATCAAAGTGAGTTTTGATATTGAGGCCTGGATCCGGAAAGAGGGGGGGAAGGTCGCCGGATGGTTTGAGACCATCGAATATTTTGATGCCTTCAATTCCCTTGGAAATTTTGCATTCAACCATCCGGATTATACCTATCCGGAAATAGTGGCCGATTCGGAAGTCCTGAAGGTTACGGACGCAGCCCATCCGCTTATTCGTCCCGGAAGGCGGGTGCCCAACGATCTTTGTATTGGGGAGGAGGAATTCTTTATTATCACGGGTGCAAACATGGCAGGTAAAAGCACGTTCCTGAGGACCATTTCCCTCCAAATTGTGATGGCCAATACGGGACTCCCGGTTTGTGCCACAGCATTACGGTATGCACCCATCAAGCTGATCACCAGTATGCGGACATCAGATTCCCTGACAGATGACGAGTCCTATTTCTTTTCCGAACTGAAAAGGCTGAAGTTTATGGTGGAGGAGATCGCAAAAGACCGGTATTTCATCATCCTGGATGAAATCCTGAAAGGTACCAACAGCACGGACAAGGCCATCGGGTCCAGAAAGTTTGTAGAGAAGCTGGTCAATTCAAAGTCTACCGGGATCATTGCAACACATGACCTGAGCCTGTGTGAAGTAGCCGTATCACAACCCCGGGTTAAAAATTACTATTTCGATGCCGGTATAGTTGAAGGCGAGCTGAATTTTGATTATAAACTCAAACCGGGAATTTGCCAAAACATGAATGCCTCCTTCCTGCTGAAAAAAATGGGAATAGTGGAATGAGTATGCTGTTTGGGCCCGTTTCCAGCGGCTCCTGTCCTGGATTATAAGCTTTTTATCTGCAGATCGTGAAAGGCATCAGCCTGTAGTTTCAGCAATTCTTCGGCCTTCAGTTTTTTATAGGCATACACGGCCTCTTCTTCTGCAATCTCGCCATAGATCCTTTCATTCAGCGTGGTATCCGTAGCAAGAATATTTTCCCGCTGCCGTACTTTTTGGGCAACCCAGGTTTCAATGATACTTTCTTCTTCTTCCAGCTTCAGGTCATAGGGCCCTTTTGGCGAGAGGAGTTTGGCTATAATAGGGGAGGTTTCAATTGCCAGGAACAATAGGAATATAAAGAATGAAGGAAACCATGCCAGTTCTCCAAGTGCCGTGATCCGGGCCATCAGCCCATCGAAACCGTCAATGATGGGCTGGGAATCTGCAACTACCTTTGTGTACTCGGCATTCAATGCTGCAATGCCCGTTTCCGCATCGGCTATTTTCTGTTTATTGGTCTCTTTCAGGGATTGGAGTTCGGACAGGGCGGCATCGTGTTTCTCCCTTTTTTCTTTGTATACGGGCCCTTTTCCAAGAAGGAGGGTCCCTTCCCTGCCTTCCGCCTCTGCGATATAGGTGTCATACAGTGCATTGGTCTCGGACTCTTTCGCGGCAATTTCCCCTTTAAGGGCAGCGATATCGGCTTCGAGAGCCTCCACTCCAGGGGAGTATTGCTGTGCAAGCTGTTGTTTATTGGCAAGGGTAAGTTCATTTTTCTGTTCGAGCAGGACCTGGTTGATCTCCTTTTCAAAAATCTTCATTTCCAGGGGCTTTGAAATTACGACGGCGATTATTACAGCCAGGATGATCCTCGGGGTAGCCTGCAGGAATTCGCTTCTGAAACTATTCCTTTTTTTGATGGTGGATACGATAAACCGGTCCAGGTTAAATATCAGCAAGCCCCATATAAGACCGAAGAATACCGCGCTGTAAATACTGTCAAAAACGGTGTAAAGGGCGTAACTGCTGGCAATAAATGCCATGACCGCGGTGAAGAATACGGTAGCGCCGATACCCGCATATTTGTTCTGTTCCCCGGATGAACAGGTCTTTAAGATGGTAGCGTCCGCACCCGAGCAGAGGATAAAAAAATCTTTTAACATAGTGTCCTGATTTAAGCCTGCCTTAGGGCAGTCGATTGATGATTGACTAAAATAGGAGAACGCCGTTTCTGAGGATTTGTTTTATTGGAATCAGGATTTCCGCATTTTTGAAAACAAGGCATGGATTCTCCCAGGGGAAGGAGGCAAAGGTTTTTAAAGGAAGTGCAGGTCTATGGCCATTTTAACCAGCGCTGCGGTATTCTTGACTTCAAATTTGGCAAGCAGGTTTTTTCGGTGCGTATCCACCGTGGTGGTACTGATAAATAACCTGGTTGCGATTTCCGGGTTGGTCATGCCTTCTGCAATCAGGATCAATACTTCCTTTTCCCTGCGTGTGATGATCGGGATTTTTAATGAAACGCTATTGTCCAATGTCATGGCTACTTCCGGACTAATGTGTCTTTCCCCTGCATAAACTGTATTAATAGCGGTTATCAGTTCTTCCCGGGTCGCATTTTTAAGGATATATCCTGAGGCACCGTTTTCCAGCATTTTCTGTATAAAGCTCAGTTGGTTAAAGGAGCTCAACCCCAGGATCTCAATATCAGGATACAGGACTTTTACATTCTTGCACAGGTCGATACCACTCATGTCTGGCAGGTTGATATCCATCAGCAAGACATCAGGCTGTTCCGTCTGCAGGAAGGCCAGGCAGGATTCTGCATTGGTCGCCTGCCCCAGCCATAGTATACCCTGGGCATTCTGGAGCAGGGAACGGATACCCTCTACGATCATATAGTGGTCATCAACGATAAAAATTCTGATTGCCCTCATACCATAAATTCCATATGTACCGAAGAGCCTTTTTTAGGTTCCGATACAACATTGATATTCCCTTTCAAAAATCCCACCCGGTTCTGGATATTGGACCATCCCATTCCTTTAGTTTGCTGAAGGACGGCAGTATTGAACCCCCGGCCATCGTCTTCTACGGTGAGGGTAACCAGGTCCCCGATCTTCGATACCTGTACAATGGCCATTTTTGCCGAGGCATGTTTCAGGATGTTATTGGTGAGTTCCTGGATGATACGGTATAGCGTCACCGCCGTGGTCTGATCGAGTTCCGCCGCCTCATCAAGCCCCAGTGACTGGTAGTTAACCACCAGGGCGCCACTGGTATTGATCTCGTTGCAAAAGTCGCGCAATGCCGTATCGAGTCCAAATTTAACCAAAGATTCAGGCATCATATTATGGGAAACCCTCCGCATTTCCCGTATGGAGGTATCCAGCATATCCATGCTGCGTTCGAAGGCGTGCTGGTTATCCGGTGTCATAACCAGGTTACCTTTGATATTCTGGAAGGAATATTTGATCCCGGACAACATTCCCCCAAGGCCATCATGAAGGTCCTTGGCGAGTCGGGTTCGTTCCTGGTCTTCCCCTTTCAGAACTGCTTCCATTGCCGTGATTTGTTTTTCCTGCTCCAGCTCGTTGATCCGCTGGGCCTGTAATTTTTGTTTGATCCTGTAGTTGCGATAGGTAAGCATGGAAATAAGCAACAGGGTCAGGGCGCTTCCTATCAACAGGTAGTTGAGGGAATTTTTCTGCTCTATTGAAGCCAGTTGCATTTGTTTATCTGCTTCCAGGTTTTCGATCCGGGATTCCTTTTTTTCAGATTCGAAGCGCGCTTCGAGCATGCTGATGTTGAACCGGCTCTTTTCCCCTACGATGGAATCATTCAGCACTTCAAATTTTTTTCGGAAGTCGAGCGCCTGTTCAAAATCCAGGGTTTGTTCATAAAGCTCAGATGCCTTCAGGTATAACTCTTTGAGTTCAAACTTGGAGCCGAGTTGCGCAGCGATACCCATCCCATCCTGAATCGATTCTTCAGCCGCCCCGAACTGCCTGTTAAAAATGTGGACATCGGAAACCCCCATAAGAGCGTACATCTCATATTCAGGGGCGTCTTGTTCCTTTGCCAGTTTAATTACCTTTTCATAATTCAGCAGGGCCATGGAGGGGTTGCCTTTGGCACTGTATACATCACCCATCCCCAGCAACCCGTCCAGGATCACAATGAAATCATCTGTTTTTTCACCAATCGCTCTTATCTCTGAATAACGGGATAAGGCAGCGTCATATTCCTCAAGGTATAGTTCTGCCGTGGCAATATTATATGTACTGGAGGATATGGCATAATCATCTTCCATAGCCCGGGCAATGGCAAGGGAATTTTCTGCATAGGCCTTTCCTTTTTCATAGTCTTCCAGGTTGATGAAAATGGACGCCAGGTTATTATTGGTGATGCGTTGTAATCGTTGGTCTGCTATCTCATCCGCTAATTTTTTGGCTTTTAAATAATATTCAGACGCCAACTGGAAATCGGACAAATACTGCCATTCACTCCCAACGTTCAAATTGGCAACAGCCCTGTCCCGCCTGTTGCCGATCGCTTCATATAGAGCAAGGGCCTCCTCGGTAAGTTGTAATGCTTCCCGGAATTTTCCCTGGTTGTTCAGCAATGGAATAGCATGACTTGCATAAGCTGCTTCACCTCTTTTGTAATTCAGTTTTCCCGAATACTCCCTTGCCCTGTTGAAATACCAGGATGCTGAATCGGGGTTCAGCAGCCTGATAGCATCCCCGTATTCATAGTATAATTTGATGTGGGTGGAGTCCCTGACAGTATCGGGCAGGCGAATTCGCAGGTCTTCCACCCCGGGATCCTGCCCATGGATACCGTGACAAATGGCAACAGAAATGACCACAAAGAATATACGGCCGACGCCTGGAAGAATAGCCTTCATACAACCTGTATTACATACTGCAAAGTAAACACCCTTTTGGGTAGAAAAACTCCCCTTTTTCCATGATTTTTAGTATCGCTATGCGAAAATCCTGTTTTTAGGGGATTGTGCAGGATGGATTTTATCAGGAATTTTATCCTGTTGATCCTTAGCACTATAAAAAGGGATCCTAAAGGAAGCCATCGAAGCTTGTACAGCCCCCTTTATAAATTTTAGTGGCGTTTATACAATTTAAAACAACACTTATGAAAACAAAACATTTTTTACTGATTGGCATGTCCGTTTTACTTGGAATTGCCGGTGTATCCCTGGGGGATGATATTATGGCCAGGCTGGGACTGGATGAATCCTATACACAGCGTACCATTATCGGAAATCTTATTGGGGATGATGGCGGCCTGTTAAATTCAGGACATCCTGAGGACACATTCCAAGATTCCAAGGGCAAAAATGTTACCCTCCATAATCACCGGTGATAAAACCGGGGCGGCCAAAGAGCTGTGTGCCTATATGAGGAACTATATCAACAGCGAAGAATTCATGGCATCGTACACTTCCTTAAAGGAGGCTAACATGCCTTTGACCGATCAGGATGGCAATAAACTGTATATGTTAAAGCAAAACTTGGAGACAGTGGAGTTAAATATCAGGAATTATCCCAATGATGCGCCATATGTAGCAGAACAAACCGCCTATAAAAAGAAGTACCAGGCAGGAATTGACTATATCAATGAAACCTCCAAAACCGACTTTCCGAAACGGGATGTATGGGAGAAGGTGTACCCTTCAAATCCTGAAATCCTGGTTAAACAAAGGCTGGAGGAGTACCTTGCCCTGGTCAAAACCGTAGATTTTGATGCCAGGCTTACCGAACCCGATGCCTATAATATCCGGAAATTTGCCAACCCTGCATATGAGAAAAAGGATAAAAAATGGAAAGCCTGTTACCGGGCGGGGAAGGAAGTCAATGCAGTGGTCACTGAATATGTAACGGAATGGCTGAAAGGGGATATCATGTCCGCCCAAAAAACCAAAATGACAGTCGCAGCACCTGCCCCTGCGGAAGCAACCACAACTGATACGGCCGCCCCGGTGGAAGCAACCTCAACCGACGCCGCTGTAGCGGAAACAGAAGCTTCTACTACAATGGAGTCGGCCGGTACGCCTGCAGCATCCCCAACTGAAACAAATGACAAGGAAGCGAAACCGGTACAAACCTAAAAAATCCCTGTTAGGGAAACTAAAGGACAAAGCGAAAGCAATTATAAAAGAATAAGATTACAGGAATGATGAGCATGTCTCACAGTGAAATCGGCAGGGTAACCTGCAAGCTTCCTGCATCTATTCAGGGATTTAATAAACAAATACTACAATACTTATGAAAACGAAACAACTTGTATTCATCGTCTTACTTGGGTTTTTAGGGATTTCGGCCTATAAAATCGGGGAGGATATTTTAAGTACCCTGGGATTAGACCCTGGCAATGCACAATTTGCGATCCTGGCCAATCTTACTCAAAGCCCCGGAAATGATGCGAAAGCAGATCCGACGTATTTCAAGCTCCCCAGGCCACAAATGCTTGCTGCGGTCATGAAAGGAGACAAAGTAGCCGCCGCAACTGATTTATGTGACTATATTAAAATGTATTGCAACAGTGAAGAATTCAGTGCAGCCTACAATTCCAAACGGGAAGCGGCCCGGCCTACAACAGAACCTCCACAGGTGGATGCTGAAACCATACAGATGACACGGGAGGGAAATAAAGCCATGGAGGAACAGATAGCGGATATGAAGAAAAACGGGAATCCTTCTGAGTCCATAAAAGCTTTTGAAGAACAATTGAGACAGCAGAAGGCCATGCTCGCAGAATGGGAGGACCCAACCCCAAATAAGACCAGATGGGAAAAGGACTTCCCGGCAGATCCCGGGGTACTCGTCAAAAAAAGGATTGATGAATACCTTGCCCTGGTGGCCACAGTGGATTTTGACGCACAGCTCACTGCGCCGGATAATTACAAGATCCAGAAATTTGTGAAGCCGGAATATGAAAGCAAAAGCGCAGCATGGAAGGCCTGTTACCGGGCCGGAAAAGAGGTGAATGGGGCTGTAACCGCCTACGTTACTGAGTGGTCTAAAGGAGAGATTATCAGCGCAAACAAAACTGCCATGCCGGTAGTAGCAGCCGGAACCGGCATTCCTGCTGACCAGGCTAAGGCAAATACCGATAGCAAAGATCCATCAAAATATTCGGATGGGGCAGAACCGGCAGTTAAAGAAAAAAAATCCCTGATGGGCAAGCTTAAGGACAAGGCAAAAGCGATCATCAAGGATTAAGGATATCCCAGGGGAATCATAGTGTCGCGAAAGTTACCTCCGTGTTTGAAAAAGGAAAAGCAAAAAGCCTCCAATCCGGAGGCTTTTTTTTGCAGATAGTTTTATTGATTGTGGGTGGAGAGTTCAACAACCGGCTTTTTGGAATTCCTATTCCGGACATTGATGTTGATTGACTCGCTGCTTCGCACCAGTTCCCGGGCCTTTTTTGCGGAGATGGCGGATCCCTCATAGTAAAATGTAGCTCCGGCTTTTGCCAATTCCCTGATATGCTCCTCAGGGGTAGGGGGCATCCCGGGCTCCGGTGGTACGGGTACTCCAGCAATTTTAGGATCTGCAACTGCGGCAGGGGCTGCGGCCGGGGCGGCTGATCCTGCTACCACTGCATCAACGGCCGAAACAGCATCCGTACTGCCCTGCCCGCTGATTTTCGCTACTGCGTCTGTCCGGACAGGTGCCGCCTCGGCTATAGCTTCCGCAGGGGCCGCAGGAGGGGGTGGGGGAGGCGGCAAATCACTGATTTCACCCTTTAGCACCCGGGGTGCCGCAGGGGGATCGGGTAATTCGGGGAACGGTTCCGCTTGCTCCTTCTGGGTAGCCGTCATAAGGCTGTAGATATACTTCATCCGTTCCACTTCTTCGCCACGTACCCGGAAATTTGGGGAAGACATTTCATTGTACTTTTTAGCCAGCACATTGTATTCTGCAACCATTTCCGGGGTAGCTTTTTCCTGCGCAGGCACTAAACTGATAACCACTTCGGCATCTGAAAGACGGGGTACTGCTACCTTGTTGCTGAAACTGTACAGAGCCCCGGCGATCAGGGGAAGTACGAATAGTGCCCTCAGGCGGATCGAATTTTTGGAGGTGTTTCTTTTCATGATTTTGATTCGTTTTTTGATGGATGAATAAGTGAAGGCGTTCGCCAGTTGCGGCTGATTACCGTTTGAAGCGTACTGTAATAAGGTGGTTTGATAGTGGACCGGGTTCACCTCATGATCCAATACACCTGCATCGGCCAGGAATTCATGGTTGATCTTTATTTTTCTTTTAAAAAAATAAATGAAGGGGTTAAACCAGAATACGACCTGCAGTAATTCAAGCAATACCACATCAACGCTGTGTTTTTGTCGGGCATGGGTGACTTCATGAAGCCAGATTTCCCGGGGGATGCGGTGTGCGAGGAATTCTCTGATATTTAAAAAAATGTAATTAAAAAAAGTATGGGGGATGATACTTTCCTGAACCATTACCCGGATAAGGCCCTGTTCCCTCGATTTTGGATTTCTGCGGACCTTCCGGATAATGCCCAGCAGGTTTGCCGCAAATTTACCAGCGGTAACCAGTACTCCCATGCCATAAAGTAGCCATAACAGACCCCCTATAGTGTTTCCTTCTACTGTGGAAGATGTAAAGGTTACCAATTGTTTTTCGGGTACCCGGATGGCCGTATCATCAATCTGGTATGTTATTGTTATGAACGGGATGACAAGGGCAAGGACAACGGCACTCAGGAGGTAGATCCTTTTGAGGGTGTGCATCCGTTCCCTTTCAAGGAACAGGGCATAGAACAGCAGGAACAGGGCCAGGCATGCGCTCGATTTTATAAGGTATTCCAACCATGATCATTTCTTTTTAATTTCGTGGTCTATCAGGGCCTTTAATTCTTCCAGTTCGGCTTTGCTGAGGTTGGTTTCGCGTGTAAAGAAGGAGGCGAACTGTGAGGCACTGTCATTGAAGAAGTTTTTGATAAGCCCGTTGACGTGTTTGGAGAAGTAATCCTTTTTCTTCACCAATGGGTAATATTTCCGGGACCTTCCCTCGCTGGTATAACCTACGTATCCTTTGTCCGTCATCCTTTTGAGGAGGGTGGCAATGGTAGTCGCTGCCGGTTTGGGGTCTTCATAGGCATCCAGCAGGGATTTCATATAGGCTTTCTGCTGTTTCCAGAGGATGTTCATCAATTCTTCTTCAGATTTTGACAGCTGCATACGATGTGTGATTTACATATTCTTCTACAAACATAGAATATTAATTTATATTCTACAAGTGTAGAGTAATATTTTTTTTGGAAGCCGGCGATATGCTCTGGGGAGCTGGTACTTCCCGTATACCAGAAAGAAAATCTGTGGTATGCCCATACTTACTTTACGACCTGAGGCTTTATTCTTTTGGGACAAGCCCTATGTGCTGGGCTACAATCTTCCATCCCTCGTCAAATTTCACGTATATGAAAGTATAGCGCCTTTCGTTGGTATACACCTTTCCGTTCCCGGTCATTTTCCAGTTGAGATCCCCCTGTACTATTGCAGTACTGTCATACAAGTGCACTTCCGTATCCTGTGTCCTGAAATAATGCACCTCATACCTGGGATCAAGGGCATCCCTGATCTCCTTGTTTTTGTCGCGTCTTTCCCCGCTTGTACTTGTCACTGTCATGTTTTCATGGAATAAGTGTTCCAGGAACAGGGAATCCTTTTCTGATACAGCCTGGCAATAAGCCTGTTGAAGCTCCAGTAATCTGGCCTTCGTGTTTTCCTGGGATAAAAGGAATAATGGCATCCAGAAGACTAGCAGCAATAAGGATATTATTTTTAGTTTCATACAAACTGTTTTTGATTTCAATGGCCTTCGTCTTGCCGCCGTGCTGTTACGGATGTCCCCTGTCAGCACTGCTGTATACTTCGTGGACCACATCTCCTGAACCGGGGCACGTTACCGGGGATGATCCCTGTTCCTTAAGAGACGTCAGAAAGGCCAGGATGTGACAATGTGCCAGTTGTTTTGTGGTAGACTTATCGAGAAATGTACCACCAAAACGGGTTATCAGGGAAGGAAAAAGATAGGGTGCATCTGAATAGCTGAAATGCGCAGCGCCTTTAATCTTTACCGAAACCACGCCGGACACTGCATTTTTACAGATGTTGGTAAAAATACTATCGATTTGTTTTCCCCATTTGGTCCCACTCTTTCCTGCTTCTGCCCCTGTTGTTAAGGTCAGCATCTGAATAAAGGGGATAACTCCTCAGAAAGAGGCCGGAGATCGTAAGGCCGGTCTCCTCCAGATTTTGAAAAGAACCTCCGTCCATATTAAAAGCCCCTTTGACCCTGGGTAAATATTTAACCAGTCCCAGTGCGACATTGCCGCCCAGTGAATGTCCTCCAGCAACGAGATACTCCATATCGAGCTGTCCGTTGTGGAGCTTAAAAAGGGGGGAATTTGGCCTGGATAATTCCGAAACCACAAATTTTAAATCCCTGGACCATTCATCCATCCGCTCCCTTATTCCATCTTCTTCGAAGGAAGAGATCGAATCCATTTCTGCAGAAAGAATGCGCCCGGAGCGGGTTACTGCGATTCCGCCATATGGATGATCCAGGGCTATAACACCGTATCCATGACTTGCCAGGTCCTCGTACAGGATCGTGTGCCATTCTTTGGGAGAACCAAGTCCGTGTATAAACAGGACCAATGGGATCTTTCCCTGAATCAGCGGGGCATTTTCAATGGAATTGGTGTTGACCATCGGGAGTCGGTCCAATACCGAATCTGGTATAGCATAATAGTCGATGTCCTGCATATGACGGATAACCCTTGAGTCAATATAGGTATCCGCAGTGCCATTATCGATTTCCGCAGGGAACCAGAATTGTCCCACCAGGGTTCGCTGTATCGCGGGATGCAGTATATCTGACCTGTTCGGATCTTTAACTTCAAATTTCCGTGTCCCCACGGCATAGTTACCAGTGGGGAGGGGCAGTACGGATGGGTCACTGGAGAGGACTCTGTTTCATGGGTTATCGGAACCAATGTAAAAATGGTAAAGGCAACCAAACAGGAAATTGCTATAATAGTTTTCATTGACTATGCATTAGTAATTTCAACCTACCACTGCAAATATCCTTTACAGGTCCCTCCCAGCTACAAAATGATTTGGGACGGGAGGCGCGGCTAAATGCTCAAAATGAAGTACCCGGAGAAGTTTCTACAAACATAGAACATAATTTTTCATTCTACAACTGTAGAGTGAAAATTTTAAGGATTGCAGGGCATCCCTGGCAACTTTGGTATCAAGGTAGGCCGAAAGCCCCAGCTGCTGGGATGCCCTGTTCAGGACGCCGGGGGCACTCCATTCTGCCAGAAGTACTGGAAATTTATAGAAATACGGGATGGTTTCAATGCCTTTAAGGTAATTCCAGATTCCGAAATGTTCGTTGGGGGAATGGATCGCATCACTGTCGAGTCCGAAGCCCATCAGGATAGTTTTGCTATTCAGTTCTTTTTCAAACAACGAAACGATCGGGATACTTCCCCCGCTCCGTTGCGGGATAGGGGTTTTGCCAAAAGTTGTCTCATAGGCTTTGCTGGCAGCCTGGTAGCCAATATTGTCGATGGGGGTAACATACCCATGTCCCCCGTGGTGAGGGGTTACATTTACCTTTACCCCCGCGGGAGCCAGGGCCGTAAAGTGGTTGGTAAATAGTTTGGTTATTTCTTCCCAATCCTGATGGGGCACCAGGCGCATGGAAATTTTAGCGTATGCCTTGGCCGGAATCACAGTTTTGGCACCTTTCCCGGTATACCCACCCCAGATACCATTCACATCGAGTGTAGGGCGGATCGAATTCCGTTCGTTGGTGGAGTAGCCAATCTCGCCGTATACGGCCTCTATCCCCAACGATTTTTTATAGCCGGCCAGGTCAAAAGGCGCTTTGGCCATTTCTGCCCGTTCTTCCTCGGAGAGGTCCTCCACGGCATCGTAAAAGCCGGGGATAGTGATACTATTCTTCTGGTCGTGCAGGGAGGCGATCATCTTGGTCAGTACATTGATGGGATTGGCCACAGCCCCGCCATAGAGTCCTGAATGAAGGTCCCGGTTGGGCCCGGAAACTTCAACCTCAACATAACTCAGGCCCCGGAGGCCGGTGGTAATGGAGGGTACATCTTTGGCGATCATTCCCGTATCGGAAATTAGGATGATATCATTGGAGAGTTTTTCCCGGTTTTCGGTTACGAAATCGCTGAGGCTTTTGCTGCCCACTTCTTCTTCTCCCTCGATCATAAATTTCACATTGCAGGGCAGGGCATTTTGGCGAACCATAAATTCCAGTGCCTTGACGTGCATAAAAAACTGGCCTTTGTCATCGCAGGATCCCCGTGCAAAAATGGCGCCATCGGGATGTTCCTCCGTTTTTTTAATGGTGGGTTCGAATGGAGGGGAATCCCATAATTCCAGGGGATCGGGTGGCTGTACATCATAATGCCCGTATACCAGGACGGTCGGCAATGAGGAATCCTTCATCTTTTCGCCGTAGACCACCGGGTAGCCGTTGGTCTCGCAGATCTCCACGTTATCGCACCCCGCGTCCGTCAGGGATCTTGCTACAGCTTCGGCCGTATCGTGCATATCCTGGGAATGTGCGGGGTCCGCGCTGATGGAGGGAAGTTTAAGGAGTTGCAGCAGTTCCTGGATGAGGCGATCTTTGTTTTCGGCTACGTACTGCGATACATTTTGCATTTGAAATCTTTAGATAGGAAATTAAAAGTACAAAAAGATGGATTAATTTTTAAAGGGGGGTTATTTTTAAATTGAAATTTTGCCTTATATTTGCACTCCCAATTAATTTATTATGCGGGGTTGATGCAGGCGTGATGGAATTGGTAGACATGCTAGACTTAGGATCTAGTGCCGCAAGGTGTGAGAGTTCGAGTCTCTCCGCCTGTACAAAGGGAAAGCCGACTTTTAGGAGTCGGCTTTTTTATTTTAGGGAATTCAACCCTGTCGGAGAGACGAGGCTTTCCCTGAGCGCATGCGAGGGAAGTCTCGGAGTTTATCCTGAGCTTGGCGAAGGGCCTGTACACTTCGCACGCGCTCTAAACAATATGAAAGAGGACAACCCGGAAAATAATTTATAAAAACGAAAGAAATGAATAACGTGAAAAAAAATGTATTAGTAGCCGGTGCAAATGGCACCACCGGAAGGATCATCATTGATATACTTCAAAAATCGGATACCTATAAACCAGTTGCTATGGTTCGGAAGCAAGAGCAAAAAGAGCGTTTTGAGAATCAAAATGTTACGACGGTGCTAGCCGATTTGTCAGAAGATCTCAGCCAGGCGGTCACCGATATTGACAAAGTTATTTTTGCCGCCGGTTCCGGAGGTAAAAAGGTAATTGAAGTTGATCAGGAAGGAGCCAAACGATTGACCGATGCGTCAAAGCGAGCCGGAATAAAAAAATTTGTGATGCTAAGCTCAATGGGTGCTGACTGTCCTTCCCAAGGAGGTGAGCTTCAAGACTACTTAAAAGCAAAAAACAATGCCGATGAATATTTGCGAGCCAGTAATCTGGATTATGTCATCGTGCGCCCCGGTTCATTGACAAACGAGGACGGTCACGGCAAAATTCAACTTGGTTCCAAGCTGGATAAAAGCGGTGATATTTCAAGGGCTGATGTGGCTAAAACCTTAGTTGCAGTTTTGGATGATGGCGTTAGGCTTAACCAAACTTTTGAGATTTTGGAAGGTGAAACCCCTGTTGAAAAAGCGGTTCTGTCAAATTAGCGAAAGGCTGTTGACCCTCCGCTATCGCTCGTCTGCGACGGGTGCGGTATAAGTAATGAACTAAAGCGCAGCACCTAAAATCTTTAATTGGCACAGCAATTTCTTTACAGTACTGTCTGCTATCTTTAAACGGTTAGCAGAAAATGTAAGTTTCATAATCCAACTGCGGCGTATTGCGTTCGTTTGCAACCGTGTATTGGATTGATGTATTTACAAGGGTAGCTTATTTCAGGATACTGGCTGACGGCATAACATGCTGCCGTAAACACAAAGGCTTGGTATGCATTGCCTATTTTCTCATGCCAGGTCATGTCCACTTGTTATTAATGCAGCTAATGAAAATCCAACAAGCCTGTTGCGGGATTTTAACAAACATATCAAATCAAATGGTAACGGCCCTTGAGGAAAACCCAAAGGAAAGCAGAAAAGAAGGATTGCTAAGCATAATGGAACGGGCGGGAAAACTAAAAGACAATGTTTCAAAATATCAGTTTTGGCAACACAATAACAACCCAATAGAATTATGGAGTACAGCGGTCATAAGGCAGTCTTAACAGACGAGGGCCATCGCGGGAATTGCTCCAGATCTTATCCAAAACCTTTGCGGATGCGCCGATAAGTATAGGGGCTGGTGGAATTTTTGTATTGATTCCGGCAGATAAGTGCCTGTCCGCCTTTGGTGGATCAGCAAAAATTCCATAAGCACCTTATTTTACCGGAAGACGTCAGTTTGTAGAGATAGCTTCTGGATATTCCTGTATAGTCACAGCCTTCCTCAAAGGTGAGTACCTCTTTACGGTCCAGTAATAGTTTTTCCAAACGATCGAGTCGTTCCGAGAATCAAAAAATTGTCCATTTGTTTCTTTTTTAAAGTTGCTAAATGAACAAAAGCGCTTTTGTTTTCCTTGTATAAAATAAATGTATGGAAATAGGTAATTTAAGACGGTAATAAAAGTAAACAGTTATTCACAGATAATTGATATACAATATATTAAGTTAATTTGATTCAAATTTTATGAAGTTTGAAGGGCGTTAATTCTATTTGATTCCATAGGATACCAAATCACATTAACTTTAATTTAGGTCCATCTGTGATTTAGTGGTAGATTTTAGGGTTATGAACAATTGAAATCAAAGGAATAAGAAAATAGGAGGTTTATCAAGGCAGATTCTAGTGTTTGTTCTATTCTAAATGCGTTTTTCCCAGGAATGCTTTATTGATTAATATCCAACGAATTTTAAATTTTTCAGATCTAAGTTTCTGGAGATTGATTTAAAAAACTAAAGTATTGAAGAAAGATCGGTATTCTATTTAAAATACTGCACTAATAAAGTTTCTTCTTGGGAACAATTAAACAACTGATTGTTAGCAAAATATATTTCCGCTAGGATACGAAGATGGATTTTATCTAATTTTCACTAAATTTAAGAAAGAGAACGAACAGACATGAATTTTGTCAAAACATATGTGATTTTCTTGGGCTCTGTTGCTTTTTTTTTCATCAGCTGCTCCGATTGGATAGCAGACACTCAGGATCACATCCGCATTGGATTTTCTCAATGTCTCAGTGATCATCCATGGAGAGATGCCATGAATCATTCCATGCGGATACAAGCTTCATTATATCCTGAAGTTGAACTGGAAATCTATGAGGCGCATAATGATGTCCGGCGACAGATAGCACATGTAGAAAAGTTGATTAATGATGGTGTGGATGTATTGATTATTTCCCCAATTGAAACGGAAATGATCGTACCTGCAATTGAAAAAGCCTATGATTTAGGCATTCCTATCATATTAATAGACCGTAAGATAAATTCTCAAAAGTACAGCAGCTATGTGGGTGGGGACAATCTGGAAGTAGGTAGAAATGCCGGGAACTATATTATTACATCAACTTCAGATAATGCCAATGTAATTGAATTAATGGGAGCTGATAAGTCTACCCCTGTAATGGAAAGATCTAAAGGATTCAGGCAAATGGTTAGCCAGGCACCATCTATAGCATTGTTAAAAAGTCTTAAGGGTATAGAAACGGGAATTCCAAAGGAGCAATTTTCGACAGTTCTGGATTCTTTAGGCCAAAAAAATATTGATTACATCTATGCATTTAATGATCAGATGGCATTGCAGGCATGGCAAGTTGCCCGTGAGAAAGGCCTTGAAAAAAAAATTAAATTTATTGGTGTAGATGGACTAAACGGACCTAATGGCGGTATAGAACTTGTCCGCGAGGGAATTCTTGAAGCCACTATTTTATATCCCACTGGCGGCGCGGAAGCCATTGAGATAGCTATGGAAATAGTTGCAGGCAAGGAAGTTCCAAAGGATAATATTTTGAACACTACGGTGATTGATCTCAGGAACGCTGATATGATGAAAAATCAGTTTGATAAGATCAATAATCAACAATTAGATATCGAACAACAAATAACTGCCTTGAGGATGCAGGAAGAACGATATTATGCGCAAAACACCCTTTTAAAGGTAACAATGGCCCTTTTGGCAATTATACTTAGTCTAACTTTCTATAGCATCTATTCTATTTTTGCCATTCGGAAGAAAAACCGCCAATTGCAGCTTACCAATAAAAAGGTAACCGTTCAAAGAAACCAGATCAAGAAGATTGCAGATGAGTTAAAGCAGAGCTCAGAGGCCAAGTACAATTTCTTTACCGGAATCTCCCACGAATTTAAGACACCGCTAACTTTAATCTTAAGCTCTATAGAATCTATACGGGAGATGGCCAGGGCCAAAGGATCCGGGATTGTGGAGGAGGTAGAATTAATTAACAATAATTCAAACCGGCTGCTAAGGCTCATTAATAATTTGCTTGACTTTCGGAAAGTTGAAGACCGAAAATTTAATTTAAAGGTTTCCAACACCAATCTATTTGCATTTTCCAAATCCCTATATGAAGATTTTAAACACGAGGCCAAACGCAGAAATATAAGTTTTGAGATTAGTTGTAATAATGAGGATTTGGAAGTCTATTTGGATCGGAATTTAATGGACAAGGTATATTTTAACCTGCTGTCCAATGCCTTTAAATTTACTCCCGATAATGGCTTGGTGCACATTGTAATTCACGATGTAATAGACCAAAATACAGTGACGGTTTGTTTTAAGGACACCGGCATAGGAATCCCAAAAAATGAGATACAGAATATTTTCAAGCCTTACTTTAAAGGGTCTAATAATAGAAAGATCAGTACAGGAATTGGACTGCATTTAAGCAAAGTATTTGTGGAATTGCACAAGGGTAAACTGGCGGTAGTTTCAGTACATGGCACAGAATTCAATATGACACTTTTAAAGGGCAAAGCCCATTTTGATGAGGACGAGATTATTGAGGAACCTGATTTGGTGAATGAAGCGGTTATTGAATTTAACCAGTATGCTTCTTTGGAAGACCCCTCTTTGATGAAGGAGACTATGGAGGCTCAGGAAAAGTATTCTATTCTCATTATTGAGGATAATCCGGATCTTTCTTCTTTCCTTGAAAAAAAATTAAAAGTAGAGTTTGACATTAGCCTGTCGGATGGCACCGATGCCATTGAAAAAGCGCTCGAAACCATCCCGGATATCATTATATGCGATTTAATCCTTCCGGGTAAAAATGGATTTGAGATTTGCGAAATATTAAAAAAGGACCTGAGGACCTCTCATGTGCCCATCGTTGTGCTAACGGCAATGAGCGACAAGGAATTCTATCTCCGGGGACTTCAATCAGGCGCGGATCTCTATTTGACCAAACCGTTTAGTTATTCTATATTGGTGCAATCTATCAAATCTTTATTGTATAATCGGGAGAAACTAAGGTTTTATTATACAAATAACATTTATAAAATTGAACAAACAGATTCCTTTGGAAACCTGGAACAACAATTTATCAATAACCTTAATAAAATTATTAAAGAAAATCTGGATAATTCAGGTTTTACCGTTGAAAATTTAGCCACTAGCCTACGCATATCCAGAGTGCAGTTGTACCGAAAAGTAAAGGCTATTTTGGGATTCAGTATAAGTGACTACATCAGTAATTTTCGATTGGAGAAATCTAAAGCCATGCTGGAAACTACATCCCTAAGTGTTTCGGAGATCGCATATGGCAGTGGTTTTTCATCCCCCAATTATTTTTCTACGTCCTTCAAGAACAAATTTGGCAACTCGCCGGCGGCTTATCGCAAAGCTCATGGAATTGTACCCACTTCTTAAAAATTATACACCATTGTATTGATTTCCATGTATCATTATTTAATATAATGTAACCTGAACGTAGGTGGTATTTTTGTCAAAAGTTAAAAATAATTTTCATTTACCTGAAAAAGAGCACCATAGCCCAGATGATATCTAATCATAACAATATCATAACAAATTGCAACATCAGTAAATAATCCTCCCCTTTTTTTCCGATACATTGTGTTCTTCACTTCATAATTCTGTGAAAGCATGAAAAAAATATGGGTTTGGTCTATTACCGCGGCATTGGCTGGATTCCTGTTTGGTTTTGATACAGTAGTGATATCCGGTGCTGATAAAACCCTTCAATTATTATGGGGATCTTCCGATGTCTTCCATGGGGTGGTGGTTATAGGAATGGCCCTTTGGGGAACTGTTGTGGGTGCCTTGCTGGGCGGTATCCCTACTAATAAAATAGGGCGCAAAAAAACGTTGGTCTGGATCGGGGCGTTCTATACGCTTTCTGCCATAGGATCGGCACTTTCAAATGATCCTTTAACTTTTGCCATTTTTCGTTTTATAGGAGGGCTGGGTGTTGGAGCATCTACTATTGCGGCCCCTGCCTATATCTCTGAAATTGCCCCAGCCAAAGATCGCGGTAAGTTAGTAGGCCTTTACCAGTTTAATATTGTCCTTGGAATACTCATTGCTTTTTTTTCCAATTATCTTTTAAGTGGGATCGGTGAAAATGCCTGGCGTTGGATGGTGGGCGTTGAAGCCATTCCCGCGGCCATATATACAGTGTTTGCCGTAACAATTCCAAAAAGTCCCCGCTGGCTTCTCTCAAAAATGCGAGTAGATGAGGCCAAAGGCGTCCTGCACATTATTAATCCGGAGTTGGATCCGGAGCATTTGATGCTCGAGATAAAAGCAGAAATGGAAACCAATGTACCGGGAGAAAATATTTTTCTCAAAAAATACCGTTTCCCCCTGATCCTGGCGTTTTGTATTGCCTTTTTTAACCAGCTTTCCGGAATTAACGCCTTTCTCTATTACGCTCCCAGGATTTTGGAAGAAGCCGGTCTTGGCGCCAGTACGGCTTTATTGAGTAGTATCGGTATCGGGGTGACGAACATGATATTTACTTTATTAGGGATCTATTTGATAGACCGTATGGGACGTAAGCAGCTCATGTACATGGGCTCTGCAGGGTATATTGTTTCCCTCAGCCTGGTGGCCTGTGCCTTCTTCTTTAATTGGGAGGGGATGGCGGTTGCTATTTTCCTCTTCTTATTTATAGCGGCGCATGCAATAGGACAAGGTACTGTGATCTGGGTATTTATCTCGGAAATATTTCCCAATCATCTCCGGGGATACGGGCAGAGTTTCGGAAGCAGTGTCCACTGGATTTTAGCGGCGGTAGTACCATCGTTGATTCCAATTCTCTTTGCCACCATAGGTCCGGGTATAGTATTTACATTCTTTGCTTTTATGATGTTCCTGCAATTGCTTTTTGTCATCTTCTTGATGCCGGAAACCAAGGGTGTAAGCCTGGAGGCATTGAGCAAATCTCTAACTACACAAAAGGTCATTATCAAATAAAATTTAGAACCAAGATACAATGAAAAAAACACTGTTAATATTAACACCCATATTATTTCTAACTGCACTTGTCGGATGCCAAAATGCAGACAGGAAAAAAGATGTGGCAGATTCATCAGGTATGGAACAGGACACAATGTCCGAGGAGGAACTATACCGTCCAAACTTCCATTTTACCCCTAAAAAAGGATGGATGAATGATCCCAATGGAA
The DNA here is from genome assembly GCA_963756115.1 of uncultured Flavobacteriaceae bacterium. Lineage (GTDB taxonomy): Bacteria > Bacteroidota > Bacteroidia > Flavobacteriales > Flavobacteriaceae > JTS-RE37. The sequence continues at coordinate 136,815 of CAVWMN010000003.1, read as the reverse complement.
TGTTTTTTTACAATGAGTATTACCATCTGTATTACCAACACTATCCCGATGGTAATACGTGGGGTCCCATGCATTGGGGCCATGCCATCAGTACCGATATGGTAACATGGAAAGAACAACCCATTGCACTCTATCCCGATGAATTGGGATATATCTTTTCGGGCAGTGCCGTAGTAGATCATGATAATACTTCGGGTTTTGGGGTGAACGGTATTACCCCGGTCATAGCCATGTATACCTCACATGATTCCAAAAAAGAGGAAAGTGATCCTATTAATGTGGAAACACAGAGCATCGCCTATTCTCTGGACGAAGGAATTAGCTGGACAAAATACGAGGGCAACCCGGTTATTAAAAATCCGGGTATCAAGGATTTCAGAGACCCGAAAATTACCTGGGATACAGCTGGTCTGCAATGGGTAATGGTTTTGGCTGCGGGTCAGGTTACCCATTTCTATGGATCTGAAAATCTCAAGGACTGGAAATTACTGTCCACCTTTGGTGAAGGTATTGGCAACCATGGTGGAGTATGGGAATGCCCAGATCTTTTTCCTTTACCTGTTGAAGGAACAGAAGATGTGAAGTGGGTACATTTAGTAAGTATTAATCCTGGAGGCCTTAATGGTGGAAGTGCCACCCAATACTTTGTGGGCGATTTTGACGGCAAAACCTTTACGGTGGATGAAAATTTTGCCAAAGAAATGCAAACGGCCCATACTTTCTGGGTAGATTTCGGAAAAGACAATTATGCCGGGGTCACCTGGTCCGACATTCCTGAGACCGATGGCAGAAGATTGTTTATAGGATGGATGTCTAACTGGCAATATGCCAACGAAGTACCCACAGAAAACTGGCGCAGTGCCATGACGCTTCCCCGTGAATTAAAATTGATCTCTTCAGAAGAGTCATATAGACTCAGTAGTACCCCCGTAAAGGAATTGGAAGAATACAGAGGCACCAAGTTTAAAAAAGACAGGGTAACCATTAAAAACGAGGAAAAGATTATTGACTCGAAAATGGTAGATCTGCGAAGGGCAGAAATCAATTTTCAATTTTCAGACCTGGAAGCCACCGTCTATACCTTTGAACTTTCAAATAGCCGGGGTGATATACTTTCCTTTGGTTACAACCATAGGGACCAATACTTCTTTATAGACCGCAGCGCGGCGGGTATCACCAATTTTTCCGGGGATTTCGGGGATAAGATTTCAAAGGCAACCAAGGGATATATTTCGGATAAACTAGAAGGGACCATCCTGCTTGATAAAACATCCATTGAGCTATTTTTCGACAATGGTAAAACCGCGATGACGGAAATATTTTTTCCAAAGGCCCCTTTTGAGACCTTAACACTTAAAACGGAAAATCAGAAAGTTATTCTTGACTATATAGAAATACATGAACTAAAATTCAACTAAATCAAGCTATCATGAAATTGAAATTCTTATTTTATCTATTGCTTTTTTTTGCCCCTTTTAGTCTTTTGGGCCAAGGGCAAATTACCGGTACGGTTACCTCATCGGATGATGGTATGCCGTTACCAGGCGCGACCGTTGTGGAAGTAGGCACAACAAATGGGGCCACTACGGATTTTGACGGGAATTACACCCTGGGTGATGTTGCTTCGGATGCTACATTGGCGTTCAGCTATATTGGATACCTCAAGGTAGAAATACCGGTAAACGGGCAATCCACAATTAGTATCGCCCTTCAACCCGATGCACAGCAATTGGAAGAAGTGGTTCTGACGGGGTATGCCACAGAAAGGAAGGCTGATCTGACCGGGGCCATAACGGTCGTTGAACTGGGACCGGTAGAGGGGCAGAGCCGTAGTTCAGGTAATGCCATGCAGGCTTTACAGGGGAGGGTACCTGGTCTTTTCGTAGAGAAATCCGGAGATCCTACGGGTACCAGTAGTCGCATTTTAATTAGAGGTGTTACCACTCTGGGAAACAACGATCCATTGTATGTAATTGATGGGGTGCCCACAGTGCGTCAGGAAGTTTTTTCAAGTATTAATCCGAGTGCCATTGAATCGGTTCAGGTGTTGAAAGACGCATCTGCATCTTCCATATACGGGGCAAGAGCGGGCAACGGAGTAATAATTGTCACTACAAAAAACAGTGCAAAGGCAGTTGATGGCGAAAAATTTAGCGTGAGCATCAATTCCAATGTCTCCCTATTATCGGAAAAAAAACAGCGCTATGACATGCTCAATGCATTACAGAGAGGTGAAGCCTTATGGCAGGCCTCGGTAAATGACGGGGCCGATCCTGCCGGGGGATATGGAGAGATCTATAATTTTGACTGGAATGGGGACTTTGATAATCCAGTACTTAATAATGTAAGTGTTCAACCTTTTGTTGGCGGAGATCCAAATGTGCCAGCTGGGGATACGGATTGGCAGGATGCAACGTATGAAGCCGGATATGTCTTTAATAACGAAGTTACATTATCCGGGGGGTCGGAAAATGCCTTTCATTTAATTAATTTAGGATATCTTAAGAACACAGGCGTTTTAAAGTATACGAATTACGACAGATATACGGCCAGACTCAATTCGAACTTCAACCTTTTGGATAAGTCGATCAGGCTAGGGGTAAACACGCAGTTTTCCACTTCTGATGAAACTTTAGCATCTCCGGACGTGGGAAGTGCACCAACGCCGGGACTTGCCGTTACACTGGCCCCGACAATTCCTCTCAGGGATTCCAGCGGAGAGTTTGCCGGGCCAATAGGTGCCGGATATAGCGATCGGAATAACCCTGTCTTAATGCAATTCCTAAACCGATGGGATAACACCGAAAGAACCTCACTTTTTGGGAATATCTGGGGTGAATGGCAGATTTTAGACAATTTGGTATTTAGAACCAGTGTGGGTCTTGATTTCAATGATTTCAAAAGAAAGGATATAGAGACCAAAGTGGATAATGGGTTCGTGACAAGGGGAAATAACCGGCTAATAATTGATTCCAACAAGTTTACAAGCGTGGTATTTACCAATACCCTGAATTACAACCTGGAACTTGGTGACCATAGGATAGGAGTGCTGCTGGGTGCGGAATCTGTAAAGAACGATTTTGATGCGGTATTTGCTTCCGCAGATGGATTTGCCGTAGAAACAGAGGCCTATTTTGTACTGGGAGCCGCAACGGGGGCCAGAACATCAAATGGCACCTCCAGTGGAAGCAGGCTGCTTTCCCAATTTGGTAAAATAAACTATGCTTTCGCTAACAAATATCTGGCCTCTTTTACATTGAGAAGGGATGGCTCTTCCAGATTTGGTCCGGACAACAGGTACGGTATCTTCCCGGCAGGAACGCTGGGGTGGAGGATAAGCGGGGAAGAATTTTTGCAGAATAATGACGTAATCTCCAATTTAAAACTTAGGGCCGGCTATGGGGAAGTTGGTAACCAAAATATTGGGGATTTAGCAAGATTTGGATTATTTGAATCCCGATATGGGGCCAACGAGGTACAATTTACGCCTGGCTTCTTTGAAATTTATTATAATGTAGGTACGGCCTATGATCTGGGGGGTAATAATGGCGGAACTTTGCCTTCCGGCTTTGTCTCCGTACAGGCTGCCAACCCGGCTTTGAAATGGGAAACCACAAAAGAACTTAATGTAGGGTTGGATTTTGGTTTATTCAATAATGCCGTTGCGGGTTCCTTCGATTATTTCACCAGAAAAACCAGTGACATCCTTACTACCCCGCCGATAGCCTCAGTGATCGGTGAAGGGCAACAGCGGGTATTAAATGGCGCCACAACGGAAACCAAAGGATGGGAGCTCTCCGTTGCCTATTCAAAGACGTTAGAAAATGGGCTTTATTTTGGAATCTCAACTAATTTTGGTGCTTTTAAGGATGAGATAACCGATCTACCTGAGGAAGTAAGAGCAGCATTCCCGGGTACTGCAGAGAATTCCATTGTCGGGCAATCTCAGTTCGCCATATTTGGATGGCAAACAGATGGTTTATTCCAGAGTCAGGCAGATGTGGATGCTTCTGCCGACCAGGTTGCCGCCAGGCCGGGGGGACTTAAGTTTAAGGATATCAATAATGATGGTGTCATTGATGGGGATGACAGGGATTTTATTGGGAATACATTACCCGATCTCGAGTATGGCATCCGAATAGATCTGAAATTCAAGAACTTTGACTTCTCTGCCTTTGGCTCAGGAGTCACTGGACGAATAGGTCAGGATCCCTATATTTTCTGGAATAATTTTGTACAAGGAAGGGAAAATGCAGGTTTGGGTGTTCTCAATGCATGGACACCGAATAATACCAATACTGATATTCCCTCATTGTCCCTAGCATTCAATGATCAGAGGACATCGGATTACCTCTTTAGGAACAATGCTTATTTTAAATTGAGAAATCTTCAAATAGGCTATTCCCTGCCCAAGCAAGTTATCAGTAAATGGACCGGACTTACTCAATTCAGGATCTACTTACAAGGGGAAAACCTATTTTGGATCACGCCTAAAGATTATATAGGCTCAGATCCCGAACGCACAGATGTTAACAGAATACCTGTACCTACCGTCTTTTCACTTGGGCTTAATCTAAATTTTTAAAAAATTGAATGTCATGAAAAATAATATTAAATATTTTATCGGAATAATGGTAGTATTTCTACTGGCATCCTGTTCAACCGACTTCCTCGAATATACACCGGAAGGAGTATTATCCAATGAAAATGTGGCCACAGCCGACAATGCTGAAGCGTTGGTTGTAGCGGCATATGCGGGGATCGCCAATGACGACATGATAGGCCCGTTAACCAATATGTGGGTGTACGGAAGTGTTCGCTCAGATGATGCCTACAAAGGAGGAGGTGGCCGAAGCGATGTCGATATTGTGGATTTCTACGAGCAATATAACTTAACCGTTGCAGCCCAGACCGATTGGATGGGCCCACGTACATGGACCAATTATTACAAGGCTATTTCACGTGCAAATTTTGCACTGTCAGTGATCAATGATATTCCGGATGCCGAATATGCAGATAAAACCCTTAGGCAGGCCGAGCTCCGGTTTTTAAGAGCACATTCCCATTTTATTTTAAAACTACTTTTTAAAAAGATTCCGTATATCACTGAAGAACTGACACAGGATGAAATTGCCCTTGTTTCGAATGATGTGGATAATGAAGCGCTTTGGAATGAGATCGCTGAAGATTTCTTGTTTGCCTATGATAACCTCCCACAATCTCAGGATGAAGTGGGCAGGGCCGACCGAAATGCGGCAGCAGCATATCTGGCAAAATTAAGGCTGTTTCAGGCCTATGAACAAAATGAGCAACATCAGGTAACAGGAATCAATGCCGGACGCATGCAGGAAGTTATCGACTTTGCAGATGAGGTCACAGGGAGCCTGGAACCGGATTACGGGAATAACTTTTTGGATGGTTTTGATAACGGCCCTGAATCTATTTGGGCCGCCCAATTTTCAATCAATGATGGAACGGTGGTAAGCCGGGTGAGTTTTGTTACTGGACTTAATTCTCCACATGGTACCGGTCTTTATGGTTGCTGTGGCTTCCATTTGGCAAGTCAGAATATGGTCAATGCCTTTCAGACTGATGCCAGTGGACTTCCCCTCCTGGATACTTTCAATACGAACGATATATTCAACACTGTGGAAGCTGATGGTACATCAATACCCGCTGCTGGTTTAACGATTGATCCCAGACTGGACCATACTGTCGGAATTCCCGGCAGGCCCTTCAAATACAGAAATACTGTAAATGCAGCCGGGGATATGATTTACAATTTTAGTTGGGCTCGCGATCCCGGAGTATATGGCTATTTCGGTAATATGAAGGAACAACAGGCTCCTGACTGTTCGTGCTATGTAAAGGAAGGACCCTTCGTGGGTACCTCTAAGAACGTAGATTTTATACGATACGCGGATGTGCTTCTTTTTAAAGCCGAAGCATTGATTCAGCTGGATAGATGGGACGAAGCGCTACCGATAATAAACCAGATACGCACAAGGGCAGCAGCCAGCACGCAACGTCCAATAGATGCCGGTGCAACAGATATCTATAATGTAGGCACTTATACAGCTTTTCCCGATAAGGACTTTGCATTGAAAGCCTTGAAGTTTGAGCGAAGATTAGAATTTGGAATGGAAGGGCCACGATTTTTTGACTTGGTACGTTGGGGTGAAGCAGAGCAGGTTTTAAATGCTTATTTGGCCGAGGAGAGAACCAAAAAGGATTTCCTGGCCAATGCTCAATTTACTGCCGGAAGGGATGAATATTATCCAATTCCCCAACGGGAAATTGATTTTACCGGCGGGGTATATGTACAAAATCCAGGGTATTAAGGAAATACTACCCGAATTGATGATAAATAGATTTGTAGTGAAGCTATCATTTTCAGAGTGTCAAATTATTTGAGTCAGATTGTTTGAGTTAGTTGTTAAAAGCACGGGCGTTGTTTCCCGTGCTTTTTGTTAAATTCAAAAAAAATATAGATATGAAAAGAGGTTTTCTTATTGACATGGATGGTGTGATCTATAGCGGGGATACTATGATAGAAGGTGCGGATACATTTATTGCTACACTTCAGAAGGGTAAAATTCCCTTTCTCTTTATGACCAACAATAGCCAGCGCACCCCTTTGGACACCGTTAACAAAGTTGCCAACATGGGCATAAAAATTAAGGAAGAAAACGTGTATACCAGTGCCATGGCTACGGCCTGGTTCCTATCCTTTATGAATCCAAAAGGTACCGCCTATGTGCTGGGTGAAGGCGGACTCATTACCAGCCTGCACCAGCAGGGGTATACGCTGGTGAATCAGAATCCGGATTTTGTTGTTGTAGGGGAGGGCAGGAATTTTACGCTGGAAATGGTGAATAATGCCGTAGATATGATCCTTTCAGGAGCAAAATTGATCGCCACGAACCTGGATCCTTCCCCTAAGAAAAAAGGGTGGACAAACCTTGGGATCAAAGCCATAGTGGCTATGATTGAAGAAGCAACAGGTAAAACTGCTTTTTCGGTAGGAAAGCCCAGTCCGGTAATGATGCGGGCCGCTCGTAAATATTTGGGTTTGGAAGCCCGGGAGACTATTGTCATCGGTGATACGATGGGTACTGATATTCTGGGGGGCATACAATTGGGCTATACAACGATATTAACCCTGTCTGGGGTATCTAAAAAAAATGTTTTGGATGAGTATGCTTTTAAACCAGATATGGTCATTAATTCAGTAGCTGATTTAGATATAGAAAAAGTATTTACATTAAAATAGTAAAATGCTAGCATATGGTTTTTAGGACCACTGGATTTTACTAAAAGAACACAGCTACATAGCTATCAATAATTTTCTATGAATTATAAGATCCTGTGTTCTGATTTGGATGGCACCCTGCTGTCTGGCAATAGCGATGTTTCCGACTTCACCATAGCGGAAATTTCTAGAATAAAGGAAAGGATTAAAGTAATTTTGGTATCTGCTCGCATGCCAAGGGCTATGACCTACCTGCAAGAGCGGTTGGGCATCGTGGGTGAACCTATGGTATGCTATAATGGGGCTTTGGTAATTAATGGAACGGATACTATTTCTTCAACCATAATACAAATAGAGGTTATTGAATCAATAAATAAGTTTGCTCAGAAATATCGAATAAATCTGGGTCTTTATTATGGCGATGAGTGGTATGCTGTACAAAACACCGATTTTATTCAAAAAGAAATCAGGTATACACGAACAACCCCAATTTTTAGTCCTGTACGAAATACAATCATTGATTGGAAATTAAGAAAATTGGGTGCACATAAACTGATGTTAATGGGCACAAAGGAGGCTTTGGATTCAATGAATATTGAACTTCAAAAAGAGCTAAGATCAGAGCTTATTTTATATCGTTCAAACGATGACCTTATCGAAGTAGCTCCTGCCGGTACATCAAAACTTTTTGGTATTCAAAAAATATTAAATAAAAACCAAACTCTGAAAAATGTCATTGCCTTTGGGGATAACTATAATGATATTGAAATGCTACAGGCAGTGGGCTGTGGAGTAGCAGTCGGGTAACGCACGGCGCGAGGTAATTGCCGTTGCCGATAAAATTACCTTTCGAAATACGGAGGATGGCGTAGCACATTTTATAAACCAACATCTGGATGTTTAACTTAAGAATTCAGTTGGCAAAAGTAATAATTGCTTCTAAAGCTTCATCCGCATTTTTATGAATAAAATTCGCCTGATATCCTATAGTCGTGCTAAGATGAGAATGCCTGTATAATTTTTGAAGCATCTGGGGTGAAACTTTATCTCCGGCACTATTTCCAAAACTGTGTCTTGCTATATGATTGTTTATCTTTTTGTCAATTTCAGCACAGGGCGGCAATCTTTGATAGGTTGTCATTCAGTCTCTTAATGGATGTTTTGATTCTTGAATAAATCGCTTCTGAATCCTGGGAGGGAATTCTCTTAAGTTTTGGAAAAATATAGTCAGAGCTTGTTCTTTTATCTTTGCTATATTGATTAAGAATTTTCAGGACTGCCATTGGAAGTTTTAAAGAATCGGCTTTATCATTTTTGCTCATTTTATAGTAAAGTCTTTCTCCCACGATATCATTCCATCGTATTCTCAAAACGTCAGAAATTCTTATTCCTGCGAGATAGAATGAAAATAGTAAAACATTTCGGGTATGCCAAATTTCAGATCCCTGGTTAAAGTCCCCCCTCGATTTTCATTGTAATTTCTTAGTGGATAGCAGTGTCAAACATTCAATTAAATTGAACGGATGATACGTACTGGGTAAAGTCGGGTGAAAGGTTCGTGTTATGAGATTTTTTTCAATGCCTATCCGACACAGCCTTCCAATAATTTGGGCAAGGTGCCATTTTTAGTATCGTAACGTTATTGTCTAAGCTCCTTTGAACGATTCTCCTATGGGGTAATCCATACTTGATGGCACGCATTGGTGATGTTTGTGAAGTTGGTCCTGGGACCTAGGTGAAGAGCAGTTAATATATAATGGCTTGTCCGGAAATTACGGGAAGGTATAAAAAAATAGCATCCCTGGCAGTCACCGGTTTCCTCGTAGCAACCGCTCCCGCAAACTCATATATATCATCAAAGGTTCAACCAATTCTTGAATTCGGCCGCGCGGTTTTTGCTGATTAAAATCGGGGTATTTGTTTCGGGTGATACCAATAGTTTAAGCTGATTGTTTCCATATTTCACAATTTTTTCAATACTTGAAATCGCAATAATATACTGTCTGTTTGCCCTGAAGAAATGATGTTCGTCAAGTTGCGAATAGAGTTCATCGAGGCTAGCATTCGTCGTGGAACGTGAACCATCGAAACAGACTACGTAGTTAACCGTGTTTTCTGTGTAAATATGTGCTATTTCTTCTGTGTGTACTGACAACAGCTCGTTATTTCTTTGGGTAAGAATCCTTCTTTTGGCCTGGGAAACCGATCCCTCTTCGTTCACTTTTTGCTGATAATCGTCAAGGGCACGGTTCAGTTTGGCAAAATTGAGTACTTTGCCTTCCAGCTTTTCCTTCTGCAATTCAAGACGGTATTCATATTTGCTTCCGATGAATCTGACCGTAATTACAAAGGTGGGAATAATGATTAGCCCTAAGACCCCAAAAAGGGTATAGAACAGATCCCGTTGGCGATTGAACTGCAAAATCAGCAGCTTGATGTTTACATTGGAAGCTACAATCCAATCCGAACTTTGGACCGGAAACATAAAAAATATATCAGAATCCTGTAAGCTCTCCCCCGTTGCATCATCGGACCAGTTTCTCTTTCGTTGCATGAGTAGGTCATAAAACTCCTTGGCGCTTAGGTTATCGGCTACCGATGATACAAAAGAGGTATTTGAACCTACTTTTCGCCCTACCTGCTTTACATCCGGATGGCAAACGATACGGCCCGACCAATCGAGAATACTTATGAAAATCTGTTCTTCGTCTGTATTGTTGATACTTTTCTGAAAGTGGCTTACGACGGAATCCTTGGCCACACCCTGATTCAATTCGTGGCCAACGAGTGTCGCCAGTGAACGCGCTTCTTTCTTTCCGAGTGCATCTATTATAGTGACCATTTCTAGGGTGCTTGATTTTAATGCAAACTGTATTGCAATCAATGCAACTACCAGGTAGATGATCGTAACGGAAATAAACGTGAGAAAATAGAGTTTATCCTTACGCATGTGATGGGGCAATTTTTATCGAATATACTAATTTGAAGGGTGCCGTGAAACAAGCGGTTAGAAGATTGTCTTCGTAAGTTCCAACCTTGAACATGGTACTATTCTTAACCCGTCATATTCCCTTTCAATGGGTAATTTTCCCTTTCGCACAAGTTTTATTGTCTCATAACTCAGCAGTTTGTTGTTTTGGGAAACAAATGCGATACGCTACTGACCCAATGAAAAAAACAACAGTTACCCTAATCCTCACCGGCCTTGTCTTTTGGTCATGTTCAAACGACAGCGAAGCCGATCTGGGAGAACCGAACATCCCGGAAACGATTACCTACGAAGGAAATATAAAACAAATCATAAGTAACAACTGCCTCACTTGCCATAGCGATCCCCCTGCAAATGGGGCACCTTTTGCTTTGAATACGTATGAACGGGTAAGGAACCGGATCGAAAATGGCAATTTATTAACGGCTATTGACCGACAGACTGGTCAGGGAGGTGCAATGCCCCCCCCGGGTAGAATGCCTCAAGCCACGATCGATATGATAAAACAATGGGCAGACAAAGGTTTTTTGGAACAGTAGGGCCCACCCACTATGAAAAATAAGATGCGAAGACACTTCTTTTTATGGGCATTCGGTTTCTGTGTGCTGGCTGTTTTGACGGTATCGGGCCAGGACAGGTTCCTTGATAAACAAGGGGTAATTGTCTTCGAGGCCTCCGAAAAACTCTTCGAAGAGGTCAAGGCTAAAAGTGAATCGGTTACTGCCATTTTTGACATAGGCAAAAATGAAATCGCCTCATTGGCACTTATGCGAAGTTTTCGTTTTAAAAATCCGTTGATGCAGGAACATTTCAACGAGAATTATATTGAATCAGACCGCTATCCAAAAGCAATTTTTAGGGGAAAAATAGATGGTTTTAACGCGAATGACCTGTCAGGCGCAAGCAGGGAATATACCATCAACGGGGTACTTGAAATAAGGGAGCGAAAAAAATCGATTGCCTCCACAGTTCAAATACAGCGAATCAATAATGTGATTTCATTGCAAGGAAGTTTTAAGGTGTTTCCGAAAGACTTTGATATTGAGATTCCGAAGATTGTCGAGAACAAGATCGCCAAGGAAGTTATGGTGCGTTTTGATTTTAAGTTGGTAGTCAATGAAGCTAAGTAAGCGTTACCTGTTTCCTGGTATTTTAAGCGTCATCATTATTGGCACGCTATGCGGATACTTCTATTTGAACCAATCACATAGAAATATTCAGGAAGAAGAAGTCAGCTACACCCTTACTTCCTCAGAACTCGAGGAAAGTTTTCGCAATTCTGAAGCGCATGCGAGAATCGCCGACCAGGTCATCCGGACCCAGGGAAAGATAACCGTGGTCGGTGAAAAATCACTGACCCTTGACGATAAGGTTGAGGTACGCTTTATATCGAAGTTGCCCGACAGCCTGAAAAAAGGTAATGAGGTTGGCATCAAGGGCCGCTGTGTAGGTTATGACGACTTGTTGCAGGTGGTAAAGGTCGATCAGGCCAAATTGATCGAACCCTTTTAATAGTTTAGTAAATCGTATCCAACATGTATAAATTTTTTTGTTTTCTGCTTTTAATACCCCTATGGGGCCATAGCCAGAATGACCTTTTAGACGAAATAGATACCGTTGACGTTTCCGGGGCCTATGAAATCGCTGCGTTCAAAGGGCTGAAGTTCATCAATCTGGAAACCACCAAAATGGTGTCGCACAAGCGATTCTTTTTTGTAGTGTCGCACCGCTTCGGATCGATAAAGACCGGCATAGCGGATTTTTTCGGCCTGGATCAGGCAGTGACCCGCCTTAATTTTATCTATGGTATTTCGGACGGTATCAATATGGGTATTTCGCGAAGTTCATTTCAAAAAACATATGAAACCTCGCTCAAGCTCCGATTGGTTCGGCAGGCTCCATCTCAATTTCCTGTCACTATAGTATGGTTCAACAGCGTACAGCTTAACGGAACGCTTGATGAGCAAGAACTACCGGGACTGGAATTAAAACATCGGATGGGGTACGCCAGCCAGTTGTTGGTATCGCGAAAAATATCACGCGGTGTTTCCTTTGAATTGGCTCCAACCTATTTCCACGATAACCTGACTTCATTGGAAGAACAGGATAATTCGCAGTTCGCCCTCGGACTTGGCGGTCGCTTCAAATTTTCAAAACGCGGTGCGATCAATTTGGATTATGGACTGCATCTGAACCGGGCCGGGAATTCACCCTTTGTGAATCCACTCTCCGTTGGATTGGATATCGAAACCGGAGGTCATGTCTTTCAACTGCATTTTACCAATGCCCAGCCGATGAACATCAATAATTTTTTGGGAAAGGCTACCGGTGATTGGGGGAGTGGCGATGTGTATTTCGGATTCAACATCGTGAGGGTGTTTTAGAATGTATTTTGCTGAAGGCCTGAAATTCCCTTTCAGGGGCTGGAATTCCCTTTGGCGAAGATTAATTATTAGATGATCGGAATAAACATTTCCTTTAATAAGAACCCTAAAAAAAAGACTATGAAAAAGCCATTAATTTTATTGTTCACTGCACTATTTCTTCTGAATTGTTCCAGCGATAATGGTGGAACGACCACCGCTCCCCTCCCAGACAACAACAGCAACAATAGTGACGATGAACCGCCACCAGCCGAACAGCCACCAGCCGAAGAGGTGAATTCCGTACGTTTAAGAAGTGACGGTACGTTCGGTGAAATGCTAACAGATTCTGATGGGATGTCGCTCTACTTTTTTTCACCGGATGCCGATGGCGATTCAAACTGTACCGATGGATGCCTCACTAATTGGCCTGTTTTTTATGAAGCCGACCTCACCCTGGACGACGGGTTGATTGCCGAGGATTTTGGATCGATCACACGAAGCGACGGTAAAATGCAAACCACCTACAATGAGTGGCCGCTTTATTATTATGCCAGCGATAGTGCCGAAGGCGATGTTAATGGTGATGGCATTAACAACCTCTGGTTCGTAGCAAAGCCGGATTATACGGTGATGATGGTTCAGGCCCAATTAGTAGGCCGCGATCCTGCCGGTAATGAAACCAATCTGACAGAAGATTATGTTCCCGGCGATGCCCAAACGTTCTATATGACCGATGCGTTCGGTAATACGTTGTACGCCTTTATCAATGATGAAAATGGGGTAAACAACTTTACTAACGAAGATTTTTCAAACAATGCGGTATGGCCGATTTTTGAAGAAGAACTCGATCAATTACCGAGTGTACTGGAAGCTTCCGATTTTGGAAGTATCGATGTATTCGGGAGGCAACAATTGACATATAAAGGTTGGCCCTTATACTATTTTGGACAAGATGAAGCGCGGGGAGACAATTACGGTGTAGGCTTCCCTGCCCCGGGGGTATGGCCCATCGTGAACCCTGATACAGAAGTGGCGCCCGAGCCCGAAAATGAAAGTGTAGTGTATAGTGTTACCAATGACGGGGCAGTATCCTATATTTTTAATGGTGAAGGCCTGACGGATTCCGTTAATCCTAATCTGACTTTGACCCGCGGGCAAACCTACGAGTTCGACGTGAACGCCCCGGGCCACCCCTTCCTGATCAAGTCGGTACAATCTATCGGCACCGATGATACTTATTCCGAGGGTGTTGAAAATAATGGGGCATCCGGTGGTAAACTGACTTTTACCGTGCCAATGGATGCGCCAAATACCTTATACTACGTATGCGAGTTCCACAGTCCGATGACAGGAACGATCACTATTGTAGATTGAAAAAGAAGATTGAAAGCAAAGTGGTATTTTTAAGACCAGGGTCCCGATGGGCATCCTGGTTTTTTAATGACAGCACAAAAGAAATTCAAAGTGGCCAGAGTGTAAAATCCTGAAAGGTGAAAAAGGCACAAAAGAAATATGGTCTAACGGCACTAATCTTATTTTTAATGGTGTCATTATATTGGTGGTACGGCGACTGGCCGAATAGGAACTTCCATCCGAATAAGCAGCCTTTTGTGACCATTACGATAGACAGTATCAGTGATTATTTCAAACCAAATACAAAAACAAACATTTTGAAACCTGAACAGCTGGTCGAAATTGAAGGACGGATTAAGGAAATCAATACCCGCAACAACAGACTTACCATTTTATTGACAGGTGCTCCTGATGCATCGCCGAATATTATCTGTGATATGCAACCAGGGCAGGAAAAACAGCTTAAATTGCTTAAGGAAAATGATACCATAAAGGTTAAGGGTATTTTTAAGGGATTTTTAAAAGATGCCGTTTTCTTAAATTGTATTGTAATATACCCAAACTTCCATGAATAAGTTCATCGTTTTCATGTGCTTAGTTTTCTTTACCGGCAAACAACTGGTCGCCCAAAAAGTTATCGCCCGTCAGGGGCATGTGGGCTTTTTTTCTTACACTCCGGTGGAGAATATCAAGGCCGAAAATAATCAGGTATTGAGCATAATTGACCTCTCCAACGGCCGTATTGCGGTAAGTATGCTCATGAACGCCTTTATTTTTGAAAAAGCGTTGATGCGCGAACATTTTAATGAGAGTTATGTTGAATCTGATATTTATCCAAAAGCCACATTTGAAGGGGAGATACTTGATTTCAACCCCTCGATCACTACCGAACATACTCGGATAATTGAAGGTATTTTCACAATGCACGGGGTATCTACCGCACTCGAAATTAAGTCAAAGATCCATTTTATTGATGGTAACTATGCCCTTAGTGGCAGTTTTGAAGCCATGGTAGACGATTATGAAATTAAGATTCCATCACTTTTAGCGGGGAATATCGCTAAAGTAATAACAGCTGATTTTAGATTTGAATATGAGCCTTATAAAGAAGAATAGCATTATCCTGATCTTTCTGTTCATGGTGGGGCTGACGGCAAATGCTCAGGACCTACTGCAGATTCTGGAAGAAGAGCAGCCCGCCCAGCCAAAGTACGCAGAAGCAACTTTCAAGACTACCCGTATCAGTTTTGGCCACTCGGTGGAGACCCGAAAAAAGGGCATATTGGAAATCTTTGTGGCAAACCGGTTCTGGGACAGTCCTGAGGAGCGCTCACAGAGTTTTTTTGCAGACCGCCTGAGCACGCGCTTTGGATTGGAATATGCTTTTTCCGATCGACTGTCGGCCGGGCTGGGCGGCACCACTTGGGATGGTCTTTTCGACGGTTTCGTAAAATATCGCCTGATTCGCCAGTCGATGGGCACGGAGCGCATTCCCTTCAGTGTGACCCTTTTTCAAAATACGAGCTACTATAGCCAAGGTATTGCGAATCCGACCATTGCAGATGATCTTGCAGATCGGCTTTCGTTTACTTCCCAGGCTTTGATCGCATCAAAGGTGGATCGCAATTTATCGCTGCAGCTATCACCCACATACATTCATAAAGGAATATCGTATTATGGTGCACCTGACCAGGACCATTTTGCGTTAGGTTTTGGTGGCCGCTATAAATTGGGCCACCATGTTTCCTTTGTTTCGGAATATTATTGGTTGTTAAACCCGGCGGACGCCCCCAAGACCTATGGCCCTTTTTCGATTGGCGTGAACTGGGAAATTGGTGATGTGATGTTGCAGTTTATGTTGACCAATGCGGTTAGCATGGTCGAGGAGGCCTTTATCACGGGATCACGCAACAACTTCAATTTTCGAAGTCCTAACCTGAATTTTGGTTTTAATTTTATATATGTCCTTCACCTCAACCGAAAGCTACGTGATTGAATTCAGCATCGTCAGTCCTGGAGGCCCCACAAAGATGGAGAGACTAGGGCCTGCCTGCTTTATATTTAAAAAAAGTTGATGTTATAAATGAATTACGTTTTCTATTCACCAGTCCTTTATGAAAGAACAGTTTTTATTGCAGTTTCCTGTTTCACCATTTAAGCTGTTCTACATTGTGAGCAATCCGCACTCCGCATTCAAAGCCATGTTCATTATCAAAAACGTAATGGATCCCGCCGTATAGTCTTGATTCTTTTGCTTCTCGCCCGTATGCGGTGAAATTAGGAAATGAACGGGGCGAAAATCCATACCCTATTTTCGTGCTGTCGGTGAAAGAAACCGCATTTCCAAGTTCAGCCGTAAGAATAGCCGCCGCAGCTCCCGAAAAAGTGGAGTGCCCGGAGGTGTAGGTTGGGAATGGCGGATTAGTAATCAGCGAGTTCCATGCAGGGTCTATATAAGTCTGGATAAATGTGACAGGCCGAAGCAGGTTTGCCGTATACTTCGCCCTCCAGCAAACAATTCCGGCATCATTTTCTGCAATCCCCAATTTTACCATCAGAACGGCAGCCTGACCTAGATGAAGACCCTGATTGCGAATCATTTGCAAAGCGATCGCCACATTGTGCCCTGGAGGGGTGAATGTGCCGGCACCATCATCCCAGTATGCGGCAATTTCCAGTTGATCCGCAGTAAGGTGCAGGCCTGTGTCATACACATCATAGGCTGCATTGTAAAATGAAGATCCGTAGGTGCTGGAAAACGCCGGCGGACCAGGCGGATCCACGGGACCTACATTGTTGGCCACTACCATGTTCCTGTTATTTCCCCAGTAAGGCAACAAGGCAGGCCGAAACAGGGGAGGTGTGGGAACCCATTTATCCAGGCCAGTAGGGGGTATGTAACCTGGTGGAAAATTCTGCAGATAAGCCTGGTGGCCCCCGTCACTTTGGGACCAGGTGTAAACCGACCCTGCAACGGCACGGCCATAATCAATAGAACGGTTCATGATTTGTTGGCTTACCCGCCCTGCATATAAATTGTTATTGGCCGCCTCTAAGGCATCTATGTTGCTGAGATTTGCCGCAGAAACATTTTGAAACAGCTTTTTAATGATACTTGCCAGGGCAGCGTTAACAGTAATGGGCGCATGGTATGAATTACCATATTTTCTAGGTGGAATTGAATTCAACCCATTTAATTGGCCCACCAGTGAATGGTGATTGGGCATATCACCTACAAGGGATTCATAAAGCGCTACCCCTGCATATCCGAAGCTTCGTGCCAGTACGGGTGGGGTATGACCGGGCGTTTCAATGGCCAGGTCCAGCATCAGCTTATACCAGGACTGAATAACCTGGGCGTCGTAGCGCTGTAGCCCCCCACCTTTTTTATGCTTCAGGTCATGGGATTTTTCACCCTGTTGATAGGTTTGATCATCAAGGTCTTTCTGGCAAGCTGAAAATACGAGCGTGAACCCTATAGCTACAGCCCACCTAAAGCGGATGTGGTAAAATAATTTCATCTAAATCTGTGTTTTAAAAGGTTATAATTAGGATGATACTGGACTGATTATCTGTCAATTGCCAATTTTAATTGTAGTATACACAACCCAAAGTGCTTAAGTAACAATGTTTTCTTAAGCACTTCAGCTACTTGTGCATTGGCCTTCTTTAGGACAGATACTCATTGAACGTAAGGACTTTAAAATTTAAAAAACTCCGGAACAGCCCTTTGTGTGGCCTGGAGCTTTTAGGGTCTGTGCCTTGCGCCCCAATCATCGGAACAAGGATATCCTTCGGTCCCTGGTGGGACGATACAACCGCCATTGTAAGTATGGGTTTGTTCATATACCATCCCCGGTATCTTGGGCCCATGGGTTCTTAATACCATTAACACTTCAGCCGATTGGGCATCATGCAATCCCCCAAATGAGGGCAGATCAAAAAGTGCATTGATCGATCCCGACGCGTCATTCTCCTTAAGATGACCAGAAAAGTTACCTACCCCGTTAGGGCCTACCACACCCCCAGTTGCCGCCATTACCTCCGCTTGGGCATCCAACAGGTCCGGGTCGTCGCAATCTCCTGCACAGGCCCCCGGATCATTAAAAATGACCCACCATAAGGTATAGGTCCCCTGGGCCAGACCAGTGGCTTTAAAGTTGACGGTAAGTCCATCCTTGCCCCGGTGCAAGGTGGATGTTCCTATCACTTCGTTACTTGCAAATACAACGACATCAACAGTTTCTTTACTATTGGTCTTCGCTGCAACACCTTTAAGCAATTCAGCTTCCGTGTTAACAGGATTTGGATCAACGGGAGATTCCTTGGTACAGGATATAACGACCAACATAAAAAGTGCACATAAGATTTTACTGCATGTTTTCATAAAAAGTAAGATTAAGATTGATTTAAACCAGAAGATCAAGAAGCATATTAGCCTCAGGTATCTAATCCTTGGGAACAAGAGGATCATCCGCACACATCCCATGTAAGAAAGGGACCAATTTATCTTGCAAACAAAATCTTGAAAATATTCTTTTTTACCAGGATACGAGTTGTATCCAGTGGGTACAGGGCTTTATAAGGGATAGGTAGGGGGAAGTAAAAAAATGAATACCTAAGACAAATTAAAGATAAGATAATTCTTCACGTCAACTTTAATTTTAACACCCGTATAAATTACGACTTGGCATTGAGTCCAAAGGAATAACAACCTTTTGGTACGTAATTCCTTAAGAAATATACCGGAGTACCTGAATTGGGGACATTCAATGGCGCAAGTAGTCCAGCGAGGATACCCAGGACAGGAATTTTTTCTGATTTCGAGGTTCGACCCACTGTTCTTCCGGAGTTTTTAAGATTCTTTACTAACAGGTATCAGCCGCAAAGAGATTTTGCATCAGTGATCGGGAACAATAATTTTTTTTGGGATGGAATGAATTTAAATAGTATTCAATCCCATTATTAAAAAACTCGGGAATTCTTTCTGCTTATGCACTTTCTCAGCCCTCCGTGCAGGCTCAGGAAAGCCGACTTACAGGAGTTGGCATTTTTGTTTCCAGATCTATCGGACACATAAAATTCAGGTACCTGCCTGCAGGAAAAATAGTATCTTAATTTGTATATGTTTTCGGTTCATATATGCATCCCTATTGCGGCGCCTGTAAAACATAAACAAGGTTTAAACGGAGCTTACGAATCAAAGAGTTGTAAAGATAAATAGCCCGTTAACACCAGGATTAGGAAAGATCAACATTGCTTGGATAAAAAAAGGTATACACCATTATGTCAAAACCAGTTTTAGAACTACTCAATGTCCTTTTTTTTGTGGTCCATACCCTTCTTATACTATTTAACCTGTTTGGATGGCTGGTGCCACGCTGGCGACTTGCCAATCTGATCACCTTATCGCTGACGGCATTTTCATGGTTTGTTCTTGGGTTATGGTATGGTTGGGGATACTGCGTTTGTGTGGATTGGCATTGGCAGATACGGGAACTACTGGGGTATGGGAATACCAGTGCATCCTATGTACATTTGCTTATAAGTAAACTGACACGTATTGATTTGCCGGAGGAGCTTGTGGATGGATGTACAGTTGCTTTATTTTTTGCGGCACTGTTTATCAGTAGTTATTTGAATATAAAAAAATGGAAAGGCAACTAAAAATCGTATGTGATCGCAACCGCAAGTATAAAAATGGTTAATATACCAGGGTACATACGGAGCAAATACTAAAATGCATTAAGGCAAATTGATAATTTCTGCACAGCAGTTCAGGATTATTCATCTACCCTGTTTAAATGTTATTTTTTAAACGCAACCGCCTACCTTTCCAGACTCATAAAAACCTTGGTTATAGGGGATGATCGTCTGACAGGGGAATTGGAAAAATAGATCAAAAAATGAAATTCAAACAGCCATTACACGAGATTTGGCTTGTTTCATGGAACTACATATCATAGAAAAAACCTTACTACAATGAAAAAAGTCTTAAACTATCTTTTGCAGGGAATTTTGTATATCGCCCCGATAAGCATCACCCTTTATATTATCTATACAGTATTTAATGTCATAGACCGGTCCTTACAAAATATACTGGATCAGTTTATCGATTTCAAGATACCCGGGTTAGGGTTATTGACGCTGGTTTTATTCCTCATCCTGGTAGGCTTTTTAGGAAAAACAATCATAGCACAACCTTTAAAGCTTGTTTTTAAAAAAGCAATATACAGTATTCCCCTGCTGGGATTTATATTCTCTGCATTCAATGATTTATTTTCAGCTTTTGTGGGAAAGGAAAAAAAATTCAGCCAGCCTGTTTTGGTCAGGGTAAACCTGAACTCCGATTTGGAAAAATTAGGGTTCATTACCGAAGAAAACCTGGAAATCCTGGAAGAAAAAGATAAGGTGGCTGTATATTTTCCGCATTCCTACAACTTTTCCGGCGAACTGTTCATTGTACCGGTTGCCAATATTAAACACCTGGACGTGAGTTCCAGCGAGGTGATGAAATTCATAGTTTCGGCCGGACTAACGGGTTTGGAAAAAACGAATCCTCAAAATGAAAGCATTGGCTAACCTACCGTTTTTTAGGGTCTGTCAGGAACTATAGGGGAGGGGCAAATTGATTAAACCCCTCAGATAATACTTAAAATCTAAGATCGCCTGGATGCACAAGTGTTACAGACCCTGTAAATGGCCCAAAGCCATCGCTGCAAAAGTCAATGCCAGGAAAAAGCCGATCATATCTGTGATCGTCGTTAGGATTGGACCGGAAGCAAGTGCCGGATCAATACCAAAACCTTTTAGCACTAGCGGCACTGTCCCACCAATTGAAACGGCTAACAATGTATTTAAGGTCAGGGCAGATCCCACTACAAGCCCCAGGTAAATATTTCCTTTCCAGATAAAGGCGGCCAGGCCTATCAGAAATCCTAAGGCAACCCCGTTGATCAGACCTACGGTTATTTCCTGCCGGAGGACTCGGAACACCTCCCGTGGGGTAACGGCTCCAATGGATAATTCGCGCATACTTACGGCGACAGCCTGATTACCGGAACAACCACTCATGTCTGAGATAATCGGCAGAAAAACCGCCATCGCAATTACAGAGCTTAATACATCCTGGTGATAGGCAATCACACTGGCCGCCACAATATTCAATACTATGTTTACGGACAACCAGGACAACCTGCGTCTCGCCCTTAAGAGTACCGGCATAGTCCGAAGCTCCTCCCCTCCCACAATACCCTGGCTTTCCAGGTGTTCCTGCATTACCCGTTCGGTCTGCGCTTCTAAAATATCCCTTCGGAAAATAACCCCAACCAGCCTGTGGTCATCGTCAACAACCGGAACCCCGAACAATTCATACTTTTGAAAGAACTCGATTAAATTATCGAGCGGCGCCAAATGTTTAATTGTTAATACCTCTTTTATTATGATTTTGGACAAGGGTTCCCCGACCTTCCCGAGCAACAGGTCCTGCATTTGCAAAACGCCTTTTAACCTGTTATCTGAATCCGTGACAAAAATATATTTCAGTTGGTACTTTTGGTATTTATCGGCATTAAGACGCAAGTCTTCCGTAACTTCCCGTATGCTCTGGCCTTCGAAAAACGAAATGAATTCCGTTTGCATCATTCCTCCCGCAGTATCGTATTCATAGTTCAGTAACTTCCGTACAGAGGCCGCATCTTCCGGTTCCATTCTGTCCAAAATGGCCTGGGCGTCTTCATGATCCAGTTCCATGATAAGATCTGTCTGGTCATCACTTTCCATTTCGTTAAGGATGGCAGCTGCATCTCCGGCTTCCATATCTTCGATAATCCCGATAGCCTGGGCCTCCGGAATGTCTTCAATTACGTCAGCCGCATCTTCCGGGGACAACAGTTTAAAAAGTTGCATTTGTTCATTTCGGTTCAAATGGCCGATCAGATGCACGATTTCCCTGGACGGGAGGTCCTCCATGATTTGGGCCAGTGTTTCAGCATCTTTTTGCCCTACCAGTTGAAGGACTTTTTTTTTGACCTCGTATGTAGCGGTTTCTTCTGACATGTTAAAAAGGATTTGTATAAAAGTAGTGATAGATGCATGAAGGTGAACAGGGTTATCCCATTACTTCGGTGCGATTTATTGAAAGAATCACACTTCTTTGGCATGCCGCCAAATTATACCTTACAGGGTTAGGTTTCTCTTCTTCTAACCTGGGAGCATGTCAGTCTGTTAAAAATGAATTAAATTACCTTTAGTATTCGATATACAAATTATGAAATTTGTAAGTAGCCAGTTAGCATATTATTTAAGGGACAAGGCATTTAAAAGAGGCGTAGGAAAGCTTTTGAAATACCTGGCGATTTTAGGAATAGTAATCCTGATACATTCCATCCTTTTCCACATTATAATGATAACTGCGGAAGGTCGGTATTATTCCTGGGTTACCGGATTTTACTGGACACTTACGGTGATGAGTACGTTGGGCTTCGGTGATATTACTTTCGAATCGGATATCGGTCGACTTTTTAGTATCATCGTACTGCTTTCCGGCATAATTTTGTTGTTGGTGGTATTGCCATTTGCCTTTATCCGGTTCTTCTACGTGCCTTATTTAGATTCGAGCAGGAAGAACAGGGTACCCCGACAGGTACCCGCAGGAACCAAAGACCATATTATTATCTGCTCCCTTGATGCAATTGCAAGGGATCTTATTCAGAAATTGAGTCGGGAAAAAATACCCTACTATATTATTGAAAGCGATCCGGAATCCGCCTTGCAAATGCATGATGACGATATTCCGGTATTACTGGGAGAATTGGATGATGAGGAGACATTTGAGCGGGCTAATATTGCAGCTGTAAAACTGGTTTTGGTAAACAGGGAAGATACTGAAAACACCAAAATTATACTTACGATCCGACACATAGCCCCCGATGTTCCCATTGTTGCTATTGCAACAGAGGATGAATCCGTTCATGTATTGGAGTTGAGTGGTGCTAACCATGTGCTGCCGGTAAAAAGATGGCTGGGGTCGCAGTTGGCCACCAGGGTGAATGCGAAACACGCGAAATCGCATCCCGTTGGACAATACGAGGATCTTTTAATAGCAGAACTAGCCGTCCAGAATACCCCATTGGAACACAAAACTATCCGTGAGACGAAACTTAGACAAAAATTTGGTGTCAGTATTGCAGCGGTATGGAAAAGAGGCAGGTTGAAACCGGCGATAGGTGATGAAAAACTTTCAGAAGACAGTGTTTTGGTCATTATTGGAAATAATGATCAACTCAAGAGTATCGACGCGCTCTTCCATGACTACGATGTGAATCCGAATCCTGTTTTGCTTATTGGCGGTGGAAAAGTAGGTAAAGCAGCAGCAGAGACTTTAAGTAAGAATGGCATCCTGGTAAACCTGATTGATAAGGATCCCCAGGTATGCAGGAAGGTTCGTCCTGTTTGCAACAAGGTATTTACAGGGATGGCCTCCGATTATGACTTGCTAAAAGAAGCAGGCATCCTTGAAGCTCCGTCCATTTTACTTTCTACGAATGATGATACGATGAATATTTATCTCGCCTCCTATTGTCGTCAGTTAAATAAGAACCTAAAGATAGTAAGCCGAATCTCGGAAGCCCGGCATATTGATATCATTCACCGGGCGGGGGCAGATTTTGTATTGGGCTATGCCACGTTGGGTTCCGCTGCAGTTTTCTCTATTGCCAAAGGTCAAAATCTGACCGTGCTTGGGGAAGGAGTCGCCTTATTTATTTCTCCGGTCCCAAAATCGCTGGAGGGCAAAACACTGGCCGAATCCGGAATCGGAGCCAAAACCGGACTTTCGGTAATTGCCCTTAATATAAATCAAAAGGTCATCACCCAACTATCGGCCAAAACC
The DNA here is from genome assembly GCA_963756115.1 of uncultured Flavobacteriaceae bacterium. GTDB lineage: Bacteria > Bacteroidota > Bacteroidia > Flavobacteriales > Flavobacteriaceae > JTS-RE37. The sequence continues at coordinate 112,963 of CAVWMN010000003.1, read as the reverse complement.
ATGCTTTCTCCAGGAGCAGAAATCGTGATGATCGGAAACGCCGAAATGAAACGGGAATTTAATATGTTATACGCATTAAAAGTGTAATTGCAATCGGCACTGTAGCTGATGTAAATGGGAGTAATAAACAGTTTGTTGCCCCTGTTTTTCAAACGGGGTTTATCTCCGGTGCAGGACAGGTACCGGTGTTTTCTGCCCGGCCTTCCTAAGGTAGGCAAGGTTTCAATAGGAGTTTTGAAAAGCCCCCGAGTGTTTCAGGAATTGAGTTTATCCCTGAATTCATTGATGATCCCGCCTTTCAACAGAATCGTTACCTGTCGGTCGCTTAAACTGTGCCGCGCCTCAATTTCAAGTTTTTTGCCCGCTTCATTGCGGACTCCGATTTTAATGGGCTTCCTGTTCATAATATCATCCCTTAAACCATTAAAACTTACCATATCTCCCTGTTCGATCTTCTCATAATCTTCGTTATTAATAAATTCAAGGGGCACGATCCCGAAATTGGCAAGGTTTTGCCATCCTATACGCGCATAGGACAGCGCTATCACGGCAACTTGCCCCAAATACTTTGGCGCAAGCGCGGCGTGCTCCCTGCTGGATCCCTGGGCATAATTTTCCCCGGCTACTACAATATGCCCGCCATAAGCGGTTTTGGATTCCATTGCCCGGTCATAAAAGGAGTCGTCTATCACCGTAAAGGAATATTTGCTGATTTCCGGCAGGTTGCTTCTGAAGGGTAAAACCTCGGCCCCGGCTTTCAAAATTTCATCCGTAGAGATGCTATCCCCCATTTTTAAAAGGACGGGGACTTCATATTTGTCGATCAAAGGCTCTATGTAGGGCAGGGCCTTAATATTGGGTCCTTTTTTCAACTCTATTTGCCGGCCATCGTCCAAAGGTGCCACCAGCAGGTCTGTATTGATAATCTCCATATCCGGACTTCTGTAGTGGGGATACCGCATCCCATACAATTTCTCCAGGTCCCGGGGGTCGGTAATTTTCCCCGTCAGGGCAGAAGCGGCTGCGGTTTCAGGGCTGCACAGATACACCTGGTCATCTTCGGTCCCCGACCTGCTGGGGAAGTTCCTAGGCATGGTTCGTAAGCTTATGGTGTTCGATGCCGGGGCCTGCCCCATGCCGATGCAGCCCATACAGCCCGATTGGTGAAATCTTGCCCCTGCGGTGATCAGGTTGGCAAAAGCCCGATTTTCTATCATATTTTGAATGATCTGGCGCGAGGTAGGATTGATATCAAAGGATACCTCATTGCTTATGGTCTTATCCTTTACAATGGCTCCCGCCATCCAAAAATCGCGCAGGCCAGGGTTTGCGGATGATCCAATGACCACCTGCCCAATCGGTTTTCCGGCCACTTCGCTCACAGGAACCACGTTTCCCGGGCTGGTCGGTTTCGCGATCAGCGGCACCAACTCGTCCAGCACGATTTCTTCATGCAGATCGTATTCGCAATCCGTATCGGCCACCAATTCAATCCAGTCTTCTTCCCTGCCCTGGGATCTGAGAAAGCGTTTGGTTTCATCATCACTGGGAAACACCGTGGTAGTTGCGCCCAATTCAGCACCCATATTGGCAATGACATGTCGGTCCATTGCGCTTAAATGTTTTAATCCATCCCCATAATACTCCAGAATTTTCCCGATACCGCCCTTTACATCATGCCTGCGAAGCATTTCCAGGATAATATCCTTGGCGCTTACCCAATCGGGCAGTTTTCCGGTTAGCCGGATGCCCATGATCTTTGGCATTTTTACAAAATAAGGTTCCCCTGCTATGGCAGCAGCTACATCCAGGCCTCCCGTACCTATTGCGAGCATGCCCAGGGAACCCGCAGCACAACTATGGCTGTCCGATCCCACCAGGGTTTTTCCGGGCTTTCCGAAACGTTCCATATGAACCGGATGGCTGACCCCGTTTCCCGGGCGGCTGTACCAGAGACCAAATCGTTGTGCGGCCGATAACAGGAATAAATGGTCGTCGGCGTTCTTGTAATCGGTCTGCAGCAAATTATGATCAACATATTGGACGGCCACTTCGGTCTTTGCCCGGTCAAGGCCCATCGCTTCCAGTTCCAGTTGAACCAATGTGCCCGTGGCATCCTGCAACAGTGCCTGGTCTATTTTGATGCCTATTTCCATCCCTGGGGTCATTTCCCCCTGGAGAAGGTGTTCCCTGATCAACTTTTGGCTCACATTTAAATTGGACATAATCGCGGTATTTGTTTACGGGTTAACTTACGGATTTTATTGCTATTATTTGATGGGCTTAACAATACCTTATGGGTGCTCATGGCAATCTTATTATTTTAAAATTTTATCACCGGACGCATCGGTATGGCAGTTTTTAAAGATCTGTCTGTTCTTTGGATCTGGGACCCAACCATTGCTGAGAGATGGGGGGTTTATCCCGTATTCAGCCATAAGGCTCTATGTACGGCCAGCTTTTATAGGTATTAAATATGCTACTAACTTATTAGGAACCCAGTGCAGCCACGACACTTAGTAGTAAATATCGGTGAATTCGCCAATTATCTTGACCAAAATCGGTTGCCAATTCTCAAAATCTCAATAGCATGTTCCGCTACTTTCTCCTTTGAAAAAGTAAATATCCATGATCAATGCGTTCGATCTTTTCAGTGGGGCGATAACTAAATTCAGACCCAAAAAAGGAATCTTTCAGGTAAATTATTTTAAAAAGTTCTCCCTGATACTTTTTCGGTCAATTTTACCGGTATCGTTCTTTGGAATGGTTTCTACAAAATGAAATGCTACGGGGATTTTAAATCTGGCCAGGTGGGCCTGGCAATGTCTTTGAACGTCCGCTTCGGAGAGTTCAGGTTTCGATATTAAAATCGCAATACCACATTCCCCCCATTTTTCATGCGGAGAGGAAATTACCACGGCTTCCTTTATTGCAGGATGCTGAAGCAATGCCCGTTCTATTTCCGCCGGATAAACATTTTCGCCCCCGCTGATGTACATGTTCTTTTTTCGATCCAAAATATAGATAAAACCTTCGTCATCGATTTTTCCAATATCCCCGGTTCGAAGCCATTGTCCCAGTTTTGCCTGATGGGTCCCTTCTTCATTTTGCCAATACCCGGGCATGACCATCGGGCCGCCAATTAAGATTTCTCCGGGAGCATTGACTTCGGCATCATTTCCATCTTCGTTCAAAATCCGTATTTGTACATAGAAATTGGGCTTGCCTATCGAGCCTTGTTTTCTTTCCGCATCGTTTTGATGCAGTGAGGTAAGGTTGGGGCCGGCTTCGGTCAGGCCATACCCCTGTCGGATAGGCACCTTTTTTTTGTGAAACGTGTCAATAAGATTTAAGGGCATGGTTTCACCCCCCACGATAATATAGTGTAAGCAACTAATATCGACCCTTTTGAATTCGGGAAGTTCGACCATCATTTTCAGCATGGTAGGTACTGCCATAAAGAGATCCAGCCGTTCTTCAACGATACAATTCAGTACAGCCAGGGCATCGAACTTCTTAAACATAATGATTGTCCCGCCCCGGTGCAGCACCGGGGTCAGAAGTACGTTCCAGCCGCCTGTATGAAAAAGGGGCATACAATTAAGCGTGATGGTATCATTGGTAATAAGCAGGCTTTGTGTGGTATTGATGCTGTTCCAGAAAAGCATTTTATGGGAGTAAACAATACCCTTCGGTACTCCTGTGGTACCACTGGTATATAAGATAAACACCGGGGAATCTTCCGTCAATTTCGGTTCGGTTACCCCGGGGCCTCTTTTTCCGACAAAATAGTACACCGACTCCAGGTCTAGTAAATTGATTCCGGCCTTGAATTTTTTTGTGGAAACACTACCATCCGTATAGACCATTTTGCATTGCGAGTCAGCCAGTAGCGCCTCTATTTCCCTGGATGCCAGCCTAAAATTAATGGGCACCAAAATGATGCCGGTTTTTTGGGCAACCGCAAAAAGGATTATTTGTGCCAGGTGGTTTTCAGCGATTATGGCCACCCTGTCACCCATGGTAATTTGATACTCTTTTTTCAGGAACAGCGCCAGCGCATTGCCAGCCAGGTCTATATCCCGGTAGGTTAAGGTTTTACCCGAGCCCGCATCCTTGACCGCTATTTTATCCGGATTGTAGTCCGACCATTTTTTAAACCAATCGAGGGAATCCAACATAGCTATTCTTATAATATAAAAGCATTGGCTGCAAAGGCAAGTCCCCCTCCGGATCCTATAAAAAACAGCGTGTCGCCTTCTTTTATTTTTCGTTGCTCCCATGCCTCGTGAAATGCCATGGGGATGCAGGCAGATCCGGTATAGCCGTAATGGTGCATTACGGTATGGGCCTTTTCCTTGTCCACCCCCAAGATACGCAGGGTTTCCCAAATAGCCTTGATATTGATCTGGGTGATAAAAAATTGATCTACCGCTGCGATATCCACATTCATTTTAGCGGAAAGTTCAAGAGCGAGGTCGCTCCACATCTGTGGGTTCAATTCGGGCGGGAACTTTTTTACGAACTTTAGTTTATGATCGTTCTGACGTAACACATCGTCTGATATTGGATTTTTTGTCCCCCCTGCATAAATGCCCATCCAATCGGCGTATTGCCCTTGTGAAATCAATTTGCCGGCCTGGTGCCCCTTGTTCTTTTCATTTGTAGCGGTAAGGACCATCGCGCCTGCACCATCAGCAAAAAGCGTGACGGTCTTCTTGTCCGTCTTGTCCAGATATTTGCTCATAGCATAGGCACCTACCACCAGAACATTGTTTACCGAACCGCCCCGGATATAATAGGTAGCCGTCTCAGTGGCGGTTACAAAGCCGGCACAGGCGGAATTTAGGTCGAAAGTGCCTGCGTTCTTTGCGCCGATCCGATGCTGCAGCACTGCTGCCGTTGAGGGGGAAACATATTCCGGGGTATCTGTTGCTACGATGATAAGGTCTAACTCTTCCGGTTTTAGTTGGGCATTTTTCAAGGCTTCCAGGGCCGCGCCCTGGCATAGATCGGCAGTAGATTCGTTTTCCTTGCACCAATGCCGTTCGTATATATGAACGTTTTCACGCAACCAGGTATCTACATCCTCTCCCAACAGTTCGTTGAAATAGGAATTGGGAATGGCCTGCACCGGGACATACATCCCTGAGGCACTGATTTTTGCATTTTTCATTTGTCTGTTATTTCCTGCGCCTTAGTCCAAATGAATTTTTGTTTCCAAAACATAAAGTCCACGAGTCGGTGGCGATGCGGTAAACTCGTGCAGGTCCTTATTGAAAAGGTTGGTAGCCGCCAGGGAGACGGTGACCTTATCACTTACCCTATACCCAATATTGAGATCCATCGTAACGAACCCACCCAAGGGGCCGTAGTTATAAGAATCGGCACTGGGGGCATCTTCCACAATAGGCAGGCCGCGATAAGTAAAACCCGGTAGGGTTTCCGAAGCGATCTGGAAACTGGAGAAATAGTTGTATTTCTGTATAGATCTTCCGAAAATGGATCCAAAAAATCGGGAGCCGTAGTAATTCAGTCCGAGACCGCCTTTGTTTTTAGGGGCATTCACAAGGAAATCCAGGAAATTGACCGCTCCATCTTTGTTAAAGTCGTTTTCCGTATTGTTCTCATCAAATGAGTAATCAAAGTAAGAATAGTTGGCCGTCATGCTCCATTGGGGCGAGAAGGAATACGTAAGGCTAAAATCGGCACCATACGTATTGACTTCGCCGAAATTGATGTAGGTAGCAACCAGCCCGTTATAGATCCCAAATGCGCTCTGCACCTCTTCTATGGGCGTATCCCCACGGAAGGTGGTCACACCGATAACGGTAACCGGACTCAAAAAGTCTTTGTTTATATTGTAATACGCGTTGATGTCAGCATATAAATCCTTGGCCAGCGTGCCACGGTAGCCTATTTCATACGTACTTACCTTCTCGACATCCTGGGGGTCGACCTTGGAGCCATCGGAGAGGGTAAATCCCTCGGCATTACCGAGGATAAGCCCGCCAAAAAGGTCTCCGTACATGTTCAGGATCGTTGGAGCGGCAATCCCTTGTCCGTATGTAAATCGAAAGCTTCCATTATCCAGTTCCTTAACCAGGCCTAGTTTAGGGATGAAGTTGGTGCCATATATATCGTGATTATCGATGCGTGCCGCGGCCAGTGCATTAAACCCGCTTCCAAAATCATAGTTCAGGTGCAGGTATCCGCCAAACTGCGAAACGTCTATGGTATCGTCATCGTTCATGTCCAATAAATAGGTGCTCAAACTGTTAGCCATATCCTTTTGGTACTGTAGCCCGGTAATCAGATCCAGTTTCTCGAACAGGGTATTGCTATATTGTATTTCTGCGTTCCAGCGTTTTGAATCATCCTTGAAAAGGGCACCACTGGCGTACGAAAAATCGCCTCCGGCCTCCTCTGGCGTCAAGCCCGCATCGATACCGCGATAGTATTGTTTGGTGCGATCGTCAATGGAATAGGTGTCATCGGTCTTACTGGTTGTCAAATAGGTCTGCGCAAAAAAGTTTTTGGTGTTGAACCGCAGCTGAAATACATTGATCCGCCAATCGATGATCTGGTTTCTCCCTACGTTCGTGGGTGCCAGATAGGTGCTGTTACTATGCCCGTACGTAGCGATAATATCAGTACCGGCCTTTGGGGTAAAATAGGCACTTGCCTCGGTTTTGAAGAATTCCACATTGTTGTCAAGTTCAAATTCTGGATAGCCCTCTTTTACGCCATCAGTTCCCGGGCTTCCATCAGCCGCTTTGCGGTCAATATAGACCGAATCGGCATAATGAAATTCCTTTGCTTTTGTATATTCCCCGGTAGCTTTAAACGCCCATTGATCGTTGAATTTTTTAGCGAATCGCATCCTTCCGGAATAATAGGCGTCGCCGTCGCCGGTAACCCCCAGGTTGCCTGCAACTGTAAGACCCTGATATTTACGGGGGTCTTTGGTAATGGTATTGATCAGTCCATTATGGGCATTGGGACCGTAGAGCGTTGCATTCGGGCCTAAGATTACTTCAACCTGCTCTATGTCTTCCTTGATGGTCGTGGTCAAAGGTCCCATGGGAAGTCCGGTAGCGATCAGGGAAGACACCCTATTGTCCACTACCTGCAGGTTCTTGGAGTTGAAATTGGAATTGAAGCCCCGGATATTGAAGGCCGGTGCAGCAATACCGGCACGGAAATAATCGATCCCTTTTTTTCTGGCCAGTAATTCCGCAGGGTTACCGGCATAACGTTCGATCTCCCGTGCACTGATCGTAATTACAGTTGCCGTTGAACTGGTTAGTTTTTCTGCTTTTTTTGAACCGGAGTAGACTACCACCTCGTCAAGTGCACTGCCCTGGGATAGCACGAAATCAAGCGTAGTGCCTTCGGAGATATCCACTTTTTTTGAAGAAGCAGAAAATCCGACAAAGGAAGCTTCGATCAGGAGTTCGCCCGCTGGTACCGTGAGTTCGTAATTGCCCTCCATATCGGCAGTGGTGCCTACCCCGATTTCAATGGCGTATACCGTTGCACCGGATAGCCCAACACCCTCTTCATCGGAGACCTTTCCGGTTACCTTTACTTGCTGTGCGTTCATGGCGATACAACCGACAAAGAACAACACTGTTACTGCTAAATGTTTCATTTTCATTGGATTTTAAGGGTTAATTTGAGTTAAAGTTTAGTTATTGGCTTAATGAGTTATTAGGATATTGAATTATTGGTTTCCAAATCCTTCCAGGATACAATTGTTCACGGCATCACTTTGGTCCCAGAGCACAAAATGTCCGGCCTCCTCCAATTGCTTCGTTTTTATCTTCGGATAGTCGGTCTTTAATTTCTCCAATAACGTATCCAGACTAAGCTGCGGGTGCAGGATTTTATTTGGGATCAACATATCGCCCTTCCCATATATCACCAGTATCGGTACCTTGATATCGGCTATTTTACCGTACACCGGCTCGTCCAGCATTGCGTAGATGCTTTTTACGATGGTGGATACATATGTCCTGTATTTTTCGGTATCTTCCTTTAGTTCGAGCCGCTCACTTACCATAAACACTGGCATCTTCAGGAATTTTCCCTCCAAAAAAGTTTATGTTGAAATTATGTTTGATCTGGTCATCGGTCAAGTTCAGATAGAGTTGATCGGTGACCTGGGCATGGAACCAGTTCTTTTCCTCTTCGGTAAACTGTTCCACGCCAGCAGGGGATAAAAGCACCAGATTTTTCAACCAGGACGGCTGCTGGCTTGCAGCCAGTTGTATCGCTATCTGTCCGCCCATCGAATGGCCTGCCAATGTTACATTGTCCAGCTTTTTAAGTCCGATAAACTCCGTTATGGCTTTTGCATAATTGTCCATACCCGGTACAAAATCCCCCTGTTCCGAACCGCCGTAACCGGGAAGGTCAAGGGAGACCACAACCGCTTTTTTGGCTAAAGCAGGGATATTCTTTTTAAAAGCCCTGGAATTACTTCCGAGTCCGTGGATCAGGACAATCGTGTTATCTCCCCTACCGGCTTGCTGGTAGCTCAGTGTTACATTTGAGTTTGGCAGCAACAATTCCGAATTCTCGATATCCTGGCCCATAAGCGTCGAAAAGGTTAGAAAAGTGGTCAATAAATGGAAAAACTTAACTTGCATAGACCTCATTTTTCATGGGTTTTATAAAATAGATGATGGTGCCCACGGCTGTTGAAACCATAAGGGCTATCGCCGATGCAATAGCCGGATTTTTGATCGAGGCACCTTCCATGTACGGGGTCAGCTCCAAATAATAGATTCCGAAATGGGTCACGATGGCAACTATGGAGGCGACGATCGGGATATATCGGTTGGTGGTTTTGGTAAAAATGCCGAAAAATACAGGTACAAAGGCAGCCGAGAAAAATGCATAAACGCCGTTCTGGGCAAAAATGCCCACACTTAAACTGGGGTTGACCAGTTGTTCATATGACAGGACAATAGCCGCAATAGCGACAATAAAAGTAACAGCCCAATTGATGTGAATAGCATTGACCCCCTTTTTATATCGGCTTATGACAGGCATGACCAGATCATTGGTCAATGTTGTCGGGATGGCTTGAATCAAACCCTCCAGTGTTGAAAGTCCAGCTGCAATCAAACCAAGAATAACCACAATGCCCACATAGATTGGAAATCGGTCTACCACGTATGCGGGGATAATACCATCCATTTTTAGGAGTTCGCCTCCGTATATCAAATCCGGAAAGCTTAAACGGGCATAAAAGCCTGTAATAACGACGGAAAAGAAGATGACCAGCAGGAGTATGGAATAGGTCAAAAACCAGTTGACCTGCTTTTCCTCCTTAATAAGCAACGATTTGGTCAAAATATGGGGTTGACAAACAATGGCGATACCAACCACTGCATTGCAGAGGACCACTTCGAAAAAATCACGAAAAAGCGGACTCGCTTCATTAAAAGTCTTTGTAAGGTTCGGATCAATAGCGCTTAGTCTCGTAACAATGGACCCCCCGCCTCTTGCCATAAAGTATTCTGCTCCCGAGCCTAACAAGATTAAAGCCACAATGATCATCATGACCGCTTGCAGCGAATTGGTATAAACCATGGAGTTGGCGCCTCCTGCCAGCATATAGGAAAAGACAACGACGACCAGAATGATAAGAATGATCAGTTCGTCTGCTGACACTGCCTTGGCAATCACTTTGGTAATACCAACACAAATCAATACGATAAACGTAATCAACAGCGCACTCAGCAGCCCAAAAAACAATTTAAGAAAGGAAGATCCGTACCGCTTGCCCACCCAATCTGCAATGGTCAATGACTTAACGTTGATACCAAACTTACGGAACCGCTTCATCAGCACAACCAGGGCTACAAATATGGCCAGCGGCATCACCACCCCGAAGGCCAGATAGGCGCTAAGGCCGTACAACGCGATAAAACCGGGATTGATAATGAAGGTGGCGGCACTCGTTAGCGAGGCTGCCAAAGAAAGGGCCACCGAAAAGGATGAAAACGACTTGCTGCCCAGGGCATACGTTTCTATGCTTTCATTTTTAGACCTTGACTTTATCACCAAATAGAATAATACGCCCACAAAAAGCACCAGGGAAATAAGCGTCAGTATCGGGTAATATTGGTTCATGCGCGGTTTAAAGGGTGAATTTTTTATTTAACCTTTTGATATACTGACCAATATAGAAACAATGAAATCCAATTGGGTCACTTCGAATTCAATTTTATGATATGGACTTTTTTGGTTGAATACCAGGATCAAAAGCAGGAATACAAGCCCTGGGGTGTCAAATACGGGATAATTGAATGAATTTCGCGAAAAATGAGGTTCTAGTACGGTGTGGATGGATGGTTTATTTTCTGAAAACAATATTTGTCCACATCCGATTAATTCTATTTATATCATTAATAATCAGTATTATATAATTATATATCCTCAATAAAATAAAAAGTCCATATCAACAATCTAATTTTTCCTAATTTAACCGGGTAAATATATCGATAGCTTTGGCCTAAAACGTTTAATTATGGATAGATTAAAGGACAAAGTGGCTGTTATTACCGGCGGGGCCAATGGCATTGGAAAAGTAACCGTGGACAAATTCCTGAACGAAGGCGCCAGGGTCATCTGTTGGGATATCAACGAGGATGCAGGAAAGAAGTTGCTGGAAGAATATGAAGGTAAATCCCTGGAATTCCAAAAGGTCAATACGGTAAACAAAGCCGAGGTCGATAAGGCCGTTGCTTCAATTATTTCAACCTACGGGGCTATTGACATTTTAATAAATAATGCCGGGATAACCCGTGATGCAACCCTCAAAAAAATGACCTCGGAACAATGGCATTCCGTATTGGATGTTAACCTGACGGGAGTTTTTAACTGTACCCAGTCCATTTCCCATCACATGGTTGAAAAAGGTAGTGGAAAAATCGTAAATGCGTCCTCGGTCGTTGGATTGTATGGTAATTTCGGGCAGAGCAATTATGTGGCCACCAAAGCCGGTGTTATAGGCCTGACCAAAGTATGGGCCCGGGAGCTGGGCAGGAAAGGCATCAACGTAAACGCCGTTGCACCAGGGTTTATCGCTACCGAAATGGTAGGTACTATTCCCGAAAAAGTTATACGGGATCTGGAATCGAAAACGCCATTAGGCCGTTTGGGAAAACCAGAGGATATTGCCAATGCCTACGTCTTTTTGGCATCCGGGGAAGCAAGTTTTATAAATGGGGCGACCTTGAGCATTGATGGTGGCTTGGTCATGTAAGATACTGGTTTGAAACTAAAAAAATTTACTGAATTCGTCGATTCGCTGTTACCCCACGAGGTGTTGCTGTTGGAACGCTCTGTCCAGTTTCAGGACCCTGACCGTGACAGGATTTTTAATACGATCAGGCACAATGCAGTTTCAAAGGGTAAAATAAAAGAATTTGACCTCCGGATAGACAAACGAAAATATTCACACGTGATGAACTGGATGCAGGTTCGGTTGGCCGAACACTGTACCGACAATTACTATAAAAGACTCAATTATTTCGATAATAAGATCAAAACGGACACCCTCTCTTCAGAAGAGGAAAAGGAATTGCTCAAGCTCATCAAAAACTATAAACCGCATCACTTCCATTTTATACGATTGTATGAGGTGGTCAAAAATTACCTGAATTTTTTATTGGTTCGGGTCCGGTTGAACGACTATGAACTGATCAACAGGTTCGTGCACAATTATCATGACGACTACATCCGCAGTAAGGATATCAACAATCGGATGACCCAGGCCACTTCTGATATTGTAACAGATTACCATAGTAACAGGCTTTCCCAGAATTCCTCGAAATGGTCTCCTTGGCTGAAACGCTTGTTCGAAGACGAGGCCATAGATGGATTCAACCATTACCAGGTCCTGATTCTGTTGTCTTACCTTGCCCTGCTCGCGAACGATCTTTTACAGCCTACGCTTGCCTATTATGACAGGCTTGAAGACCGGTTGCACGACGGGTCATATTATTCCAGGAAGTTGTTGCTCAATTTTTATGGCAACCGGCAGCTGATCCTCATGAAACTGCATAAATATGATGAAGCCTTATATTATGGACGATTATCAATTGGGGAACAGGGGCACGATTATATCATGTACCTCAACAATTATTGTTTCAACCTGTTGAAATTGGGGCGGCCCAAAGAGGCATTGAAATTGCTGAAAGAGGCGCTTCCTTTTGCCCGGCAAATGTCGAACAAATACAATAAATCACTGTTCATTTCCTCTTTGATAAAATGCTATAATGACAACGGGGAATTTAAAAATGCCAGGCAGTATGCCGAAAACCAGCTCGCCCAGTTCGAAAAGGATATATTGGAACATAATTGGAGCAAATTTTTCAGGACCTATCTGGAAACATTGCTCCATTTGACCGACTACAAACAGGCGAAAAAGACACTAAAACGCTATGGACTTTTAGACAAGGAAAATGCCCAGCTGAAAACCTATGAGGGCTTTCCGTATTTTAAATGGTTTATGAACTTTATTGATTTTAAGGAGGGGAATATAAGCGGTGTCCAATTCAGAAAACTTATTCTCCGTGAAAGGGAACGGTTAGCCCTTTCCCACAATGTTAAACCCTCGGAGAGTGTTATGTTATTGCTGGAGGATGCCCTGAAGGTGTAAAATATTTCAATTCATTCCAATAGCATGATGTCAATTCATTGCAACCCCCGTATAGACGGTGAAGTATAGGGCTCGATGCACCCATTGACAAACACGGAATATTTTTATAGGGCGGGTAAAATCAATTCCGAATTAGACAAAATCAATGGGTTTTTTCCAATGAAAGGTATCAATAGATTTATAATCCCATTGAGAAATTGTCTTTTGACTATATAATCTGAAGCATTTGGGGTGAAACTTTTATTTCCTGCAATATTTTCATGCTGCCGATTAGAAGCAACGCCCTTCCTTTGGTTGTATCCATACTAGTTACTTTTTCCCCGGTAGTTTAAGCGCAAGGTCACCTCCTTCGTTAACCAAAGTAAGTATATCGGCAGCTATATTTTTTGGAATACCCCAATGAAGATTATGGCCCATTGGCCGACTATTATTTTCTACCCTGCCATAACTTTTGTAAAATATGGCTGTATTATGCTGTTCGGCAGCCATTTCACAAAGCGCAATCACCAATTCCTGATCCGGTGATCGGGGAAAAAATTCGTCTCCCTCACCCCAGATTATAAGGGTAGGGGTCTTAAGTTCCTGAAATTTATGGGTATTATCAAAGCTGCCGACCACCCCGAAAGCTCTGAACCAGGTACCGAAAGGAATGGCAATAGTTTCAAGATGAACTGCATTCAAATAAGATTCGGAAGTATTTATTTCATTCACCCAATTTTGCCGTAAATAAGCCTCAACCTCCTTGCCCAGATCCCTTGGTGCCTTAGAGTAGGATTTTCTTTCCCAATCATCACCATACCGGGCAATCAACTCCTGTTTCCAGCCTTCGAGCATTTGGCCGATCAGGATATCATGCAGGGCAGGGTTATCTCTGCCATCAATAAACGTCCCGATCAACGTTAATGTGGATACTTTATCCGGGTAGTTGAGGGCGATTTCCTGGGCGATGATACTGCCAAATGAATGGCCGACCAGATCAACTTCAGTAATCCCTTTTTGGTGCATAAAATCCAGAATATCCTTGGAGACACTATTGATTGAAAAGCCATTGATCTCCTTGAAGTCTGGCATTGAACTAGTTCCATGACCCCTCAGATCAGGTGCCAGAATACGAAGGTTCCGATCCACTTTTAAAATTTCTGCTATCACCGTTTCAAAGGAGCGGGAGGTGTCTGTTAAACCATGTAACAAAAGTATGATCCTGCCTGCCGGATTGCCGGTTTCAATATATTTCATATCGATCCCGGTAGAAAGCTGTATACTTTTTTTGCCTGCGGTGAAGCTGTCCAAACTATCTATTTGCTGTGCAAATGCATTTTGTATAAATAGCATAATTATTAGTGTAAGTCTCATGGAATTATATTTTTTATTAATACTCATATTTGTAAATGATTAGATTATTGGGCCGATAGACTTTCGGTCATACCGGAAATGTGTTCATGTATATAAAGAAATTGGCTATCAATTCTCTGACCTGCATAACCGATAGTTGATCATTTCCGGTTCCCAAGCCTTTTTTTGAGACGATCCTACTTGAGGTGCACTTTAACATACTATAACGAATTCCTGCCGTTGGAAGATTAAATTGCTATTGTAAAGTATACCTCTTGATAACGCATTGATTTAAAAATGTTCCATACCTTTTTCATGAGCCTTATTTTATTGTTTGCTAAGTTGTTTTAATGATAATTTACTATTTCGCCTTAGGTATAATTCGTTTTTTACTTTGGGGTCTGCCTTCCTCAGGCCGCTCCATCCGAACCAAAACGTGTTCCTGATTTTCATCATGTTTTTATTTTTTATGGTTATTTGTTGAGATGTGAAATCTCCCTGAACAGAAGCATATCCTTCACCTTTGCTGAGGCTCCATTATAGAAGCCCGCCTCATGTTCATATTTTCTTGGGTTCTTAAATGTTCCGAACAACATATCGAAAAGTGGGATGTCGGAATAATTAAAGGCATGAATTCCCCTGGCATGATGTATTGCATGTGCTTCTGGCCGTTGAATGATATATCCAAGCCACAAGGGTGTTTTTATATTACTATGCTGAAATATCGACATGAAGGTGGAACCTAGTATGAATAAGGTCGTCGACTCTGGTGTAAATCCTGCAATCACCACTAAGCTCATACTAGAAAGAAAGGTAAACCCGATCATGTCCATCGGGCTAAAATAAAAAGCCCCATAGCTGTCTAACCGTTCCGCACTGTGATGCATTTGGTGAAATATTCTCCACAAAATATCACTTTTATGCATCAACCTATGCCAGATATATAGTCCTAATTGATAAATAAGTATACCTACCAGTGCTCCCCAAACTGTGCCCAATTCAGTTAGATCGAATATCTGGTAATTGGCCAGAAACCCATCCCAGAAGAGGGGCAGATAAGAAGAGAGGAAAAAGAAGAAGGCAAATGCCAGAATTCCTTTTAATTTCCAAAATTTAATTTTTGGTAAAGTTCTTGCAGGAAATAGTGCCTCCCAGATCATTAAGACTCCATAGATAGCGAATACTATGTAGGAAATAGGGTGAAATATCAAGTCTAGGGGTGTCGGTAATTGTAAATCAAAATTTTCCATAATTAGAATAATTTTTTATTAGGTATGTTTCTTAAGAGCGGGAGAACCAATGTCTTTACAGGCAGCCCACTAGTAACGGCGCCAGCGATCGAAAAAGAGCATCCGACCCAATTCTAGTTTTGCTGAGTCAGTATCAGGAACTTATTCGTATGCATATAGCTTGTTTTCCTCAATACGACTTTGAAGTCTATCATGCAAATTTCCTGATTTAAAGGCTGCCATGATTAATAACGTCAGGACAGGTATTGCTAAAAAAATTTGTTTCATGCTTTTTAATTAAATAAAGTGAATCGGCGGTTTCATGATAAGACAGCTGATACCCTGACTATTGAAGATCTTTCACTTCCGGAAGCATAGCGAACAACTGTCCGTGTGAAGCCTGACCAAAAGGTCCGGGGGAACCTCCGTATGTGTGTCCATCGCTGTGATAGGCAATGGCCAATCCGCTCATCAATTGGCTATCGCTCATTTGAAGGCAATGCTCAAAAGTGATGTCCACGACAGCCCTGCCATTTGCATCGGTTTTAAAGATAGATTGTGAGCCGTCCCTATTACCCAGGGGGACATCCAAAGTGCCGTTAAATGGTACTGTCGGAGGGGCAGACATAAAGAAATACCACATCGTATAGGTTGCATTGGGCACAAGGTTTGCAAATGAAGCGTTCAGCTTGCCACAACCGGCATTGCAGACATAGGTGGCAGTTCCTTTGGCACTAAGCCATTTAGACAGTTTCATTCCCAAAGGCCTGCCCTTGGCAACGGGGCCTGTACTGCCCACATCGAAGGGGTCATGGTGTTTAGGTTCCCTAACGGTAAATACTTCCGCTTCCAGATAAGCATCTTTTTCGGAGGGCTGAACACGATAGACTTTCCCTGTGCCCGGTTTTTTCTCCACATAAACGTCCTGTTCTATCAAACCCGCCTTGAGATGACCTATGAAGGTCAACTTAATGGGCCTTGGATTCAGGACTTCTTTTTGATCGCTAAATGAGACCAGGATTAGGCTTAGTGAAACGATAGCCACTAAAAGAACCTGGAATACATAACTTACTATTGAATTTTTCATGATGTTAATAATATGTAAGTACTACTTTTTTAGAATTTTACCCCCATCTGGGTCGGGCATCCAAATCGGTTCCACATAATGCGCCTCCTGTTATTTCCTCAGTCACAAGGGCATTGGAAGGATGTAGGATACCGATACTTGCATCACGATAAAGTCGCTCTATATCTGATGCCGGGAAAATGCCATATCCCCCGGACAATTCGAAAACGGTGCGGACTATCTCGAACGCCTTTTCAACTGCATGCCGCTTGGCATTTATAATTTTGAGCGTCCACATCCCGCCATGGTCCTTACCTTTAGCCCAATCCCTGGAAACCGTATCCAGGTGTGCTTTAATGGCTTCCAATTTCATATACATCTTGGCGATTTCGCTTTGGACATATGGATGGTATTTCATCCCATTGGGATATGCCCGCGATTTTTTAGTCTGAATCCGGGTCAAGATAAGGTCAAAGGCATTTTGGGCAAGTCCGCAATAGATGTTGCCGAAACCCAAAACGGACCAGGCAAACATTCCAAGTATATAGGCATCCGACCCCTTAAAACCTGCAGGCAGTACCCTAACAATGTATTGATCAGGAATAAAAACTCCATTTAGGATGGTATCATCGCTCCTGGTCGCACGCATGCCTAAAACATTGTCCCAGGTTTCCTTAATTTCGAACCCTTCGCTATTTCTGGGCATAAACCCATGTACAATCTTTGGATTTTGGGGATCACTGTCATCCATCCCGTGAATGCCAAAAAAGGTCCAGGCGGGGGAAAGGCTGCCGAATTGTTTATGGCCGGTGAATTTATACCCACCTATTACTTTTTCCGCTTTGGTAGTACTGTGTATCACTGACAGATGATTGCCACTTTCGGCATGGCCGGCGGCAAATACTTCTCCTTTGGAGACTGCCAGCAAAAGCCACTCGAGGGAGGTATCGCCCTGCCGCCACAGATCGGCGGCCAGGCCAACCCAATACAGATGCATGTTCAGGGCAAGGGCAGTAGGTGCGGCATGGTATGCCAATTGTCGTTGTTTTCGGACTACTTCGTTCAGGTTCATCTCATAGCCCCCAAAAACTTCAGGGAGGGGCATTAGTAGGTAGCCAGCTTCTTTGAGCTCCCTGAAATCTTCTGTGAAGAACTGGTTTTCACGATCGTACCGCGAAGCCCTTTGGGCACATCTCTTGAAAACATCTTCTAATCCTTTCAGATGTTTCGATTTTTCCTTTGCTAACAATTCCATGTTACTTTTGTTTTAGGTTTTCAGCCATGGTCTTTCCATAGCTAGATGTATACAAAAGTATAAGCATGCCCAAAAAGGGAATTTACTCTGAAGTTTTAAAAATGTGCTGCCAGGTTATTCGAAGGAAAGTCGTAACTAGTGGTGGACCATCCGATGCTGAAGAGGAGGATTCCCGTATGTCTGTTTGAATAGCCTTATGAAATGGGACGTATTTTTGAAACCACTTTCAAAGGCCACATCGTTTATGTTTTTATCAGTAGTTTCGGTCAGGAATTTGGCAAATTCCAATCTTTTACAGATCAGCCATTTCCCCGGGGTCATTTTAAAGGTTTCAAAAAAATCAGCTTTAAATGTGGAAAGGCTTCTTGCACATAATCGTGCATACTCGTTTAAGCCCATATCATACATAAAATAGTTTTCCATAATATCTCTGATGGAAACCTTGGTAGTTTCCTGGACTTCCCTGAAGTAGCAGGCTAATTCCCCATTCTTTGGATCCGATAAAATAGTGAGAATAAGCTCTTGTAATTTGATGGTAAGGAGGTTTTTTGGAGGAGGAATTTCTTTTGGGAAGTAACTCATCATGGACCTAAAATACCCTGTGAGGGTTTCGTCAACATGAATAGGGATAATTGAATGATTAGGATTTGGTGTATCCTTAATATTAGGACATTCGGAAATATATTTCGCAAGTACCGATTTTATAAAATCATCAGGCACAAAAATGCAAAGGGCACAAAATTCTTCCTCGTAATAATTGTGGGCTAAGTATGCTCCTTTTTTTATGAATATGGCTTGATTGTCACTTAATAAATATTCTTTATTATGGGTAGCCCATCTCTTTTTGCCACCTACTACATAAACAAAATAATTATTATGTGTCCAGTATCCCGTCTTAACCTCATCGATCAAACATTTATATTCTACGAATAAAAGGTCGTTTACCTCAAATTTTTTGAACAGGTCCTTGTTGGCGATATAGTCATAGATATTGAACATGGTACATAGCTAGACAGTAAATTTGGGGGAGTATGTCAAAGTTAATTATTTTTAAATAATGAAAAAATAAAAACATGGTTGTCCGCGACACCGAACGGAAAAGAATTCCGCCCGTTTATAAGACTCCATTTCATAAATAAGTGCATCCGGATTTAATTATGGCCCATTAATAATCGTCAATTTCTCTCAAACTTCTTGAGCCTTGTCAACCACAATATTCGAATGGTTTATGTTACAAGTAGACGATGAGGCCATTCGCAATATGGTTACTTTTTAATTTGAAGGTTTGTCAAGGTCGGAGAGGAGAGAGTCTGGCCCGTGGCAGACAAGGTTAACCTGGCATACAGGGGGAAGTCTAGCTGTTTTACTTTTTGATTCCAGTATATCGGACACCTAAAAATCATTTACCTGTGCCGACAGCGAAAATACGGTCATTTTTGTATGGTTTGTGTTTATATAAATTCATCCGTCTTTATTGCGGCACTTATTGATCATACGTAAGGTTTAAACGGCAGCTACGCACTTTCATAAAATCGCTGGTCAAACGCCATGCGTAAGTTTATACTACCGGGCAAAACGGTCATGCTGCTTTCAAAGGTCATCGATAATTCTATAATGACCCTTCAATTTTCCAGTGTAGAAAGCAAAAAGGGAAGCACTGGGGAAGAACACCTTATTCGCGCAGCAATCGGAACACTTGTTTGGCGATTTCCAGTTCTTCATTCGTCGGGATGACGAGGATCTTTACTTTTGAAGTGTTGGAATTAATCTCCCTGAGCGCATGTGATGATATATTGTTTTTCGCTTCATCCAGTACCATACCGGTATAATCCATATCCCTGCACACCATTTTTCGCATCATGGGGGAATTCTCACCGATGCCTGCCGTAAAAATGATGGCATCCAACCCGTTCATTGCAGCGACATAGGAACCGATATATTTTTTAATTCGGTAGGCGTTCATTTCAAGGGCCAATTGGCAATCTTCATTTCCTTTTTTCGCTTGTGCCTGTATGTCACGCAGATCTCCATACCCCGTTAATCCAAGCATGCCGCTTTCCCTGGTCAGAAGCCTGTCGACCTTTTCCAGTTCATAGCCCAGCTCATATACCAAATGGAAAATTATGGAGTGGTCAATATCACCACTTCGGGAGCCCATGATCAATCCGTTTCCGGGTGCAAAGCCCAGACTGTGGTCCACACTTTTACCATTGACCACGGCGGTCATGCTGCAACCATTCCCCAGGTGGATGGAAATTATTTTGGATTCTGCCATGTTGAGGTGGGCAATTGCTTTTTCCGAAACATATTTATGGCTTGTACCATGAAAACCATAGGCCTTAATGCCGTACCTGGTATAATATTCGTTGGGAATGGCATACTTACGGGCCTTTACGGGCATGGTCTGATGAAAGGCCGTATCGAACACGGCCGCCTGTTTTACTCCAGGGAATAACTGCTCGGTGACCAGTATCCCTTCCAGGTTGTGGGGATTGTGTAAAGGCGCCAGGGTGGCAAACGACTTGATTTCCGCTTTAACCGCCTCTGTGATCAATGTGGTTTCGGCAAAAGAATCGCCCCCATGAACTACCCTGTGGCCTACAGCATCTATTTCACCGGCACTCTTAACAGCGCCTCTTTTTGGGTCGAGTAAAAATTTAACAATAGTTTGAAAGCCTTCCCGGTGGGATAGTATGTGATCTGTTTCTTCGATTTGACTCTTTTCAGACACGAATTTGATAACAGCATCCTCTGAGCCTATGCGTTCCACTTGTCCCGAACAGATAACCGCTTCTGAGGGCATTGCGATGAGCTTAAACTTAATGGATGAGCTCCCTGCATTTATGATGAGTACATTCATTTCCCCGGTCTTTTTATATTCCCTCCGCCTGTATTGCGGTAATTACCACCGTATTGAAGATATCATCCACGGTACACCCCCGGCTCAAATCGTTTACGGGTTTATTGAGGCCCTGCAACATGGGGCCGATGGCCAGGGCACCGGTTTCGCGCTGTACGGCTTTGTAGGTATTATTCCCGGTATTGAGGTCGGGGAAGATAAATACGGTGGCCTTGCCTGCCACCTGCGAATCGGGCAATTTACTCCTGCCCACCCGGATATCTACAGCCGCATCATATTGTATAGGACCTTCAATTTTCAGGTCGGGTCGTTTTTGTTTTACCAGCAGGGTGGCCTGGCGCACCCGATCGACATCCTCGCCTGTTCCTGAAGCGCCCGAAGAATAGGAAAGCATGGCGATGCGTGGTTCGATACCAAATGCCGTACTGGTATCTGCAGAAGATATAGCGATTTCCGCCAATTGTTCCGCCGAAGGATTCGGATTGATAGCGCAATCGCCAAAAACTACGACCCGGTCTGGCAGGCACATAAAAAATACGGAGGATACCAGCGACACGCCCGGCCTGGTCTTGACGAACTGCAGGGCGGGCAGGATGGTGTGCTGGGTGGTATGTACTGCTCCCGATACCATCCCATCAGCATGCCCTTTATATACCATCATGGTACCAAAATAGGAGACATCTTCCATCAGGTCACGGGCCATGGTCAGGTCAACGTTCTTATTTTTCCGTAATTCAAACAGTGTAGCTGCATATTCCGCGAAATCCGGGGAATCCACTGGATTGATGATATGGATCTTTTCAAGCTCCAGACCCAGGTCGAGTTTTGCAATTTTATCGGTAATCTGTTTGGGATCCCCCAATAGTGTAATATCGACGGCCTTTGCATCGATCAATAGTTTGGCTGCAGTCAGGATACGGTCATCGGTTCCTTCGGGTAATACGATATGTTTTTTATGGGACTTCGCCCGCTTTAAGAGGTTGTACTGAAACATCCTCGGGGTAGTGCCATCCGCCTGGAATGTGATCAGGCGCTCTGCGAGGATATCGGAGGAAACGAATTTTTCAAAATCGCCGATCGATGCTTTTATTTTTTCTGTGTTTTCGGCATATATCTGCGATTTTATCGACCCAATACGGTTGGCAATGGCAAAGGTGCCCCCTTCCACGGAAATGATCGGCACCACATCAGACAGCCCTTCTATCAGTTTACAGATGGTGTCTTCGGGTATAAGGCTCCCGGTAAGTACAATCCCCGAGACGGCGGGATAATTTTCCGAAATATTGGCTTGCAAGGCCCCCAAAATAATATCCGCCCTGTCGCCCGGGGTTATCACCAGCCCGTTTTCTTTTAAGTGCACCAGGTAATTGCGCAATTGCATGGCACCCACGCTAAACCCGTCTACCTGGTTGTTGATAAAGGATTCTCCGAAAAGGATCTTGCCATGGAGTGTCTGGTTGATTTCTTTGACCGAAGGATTTGCCAGAATCGGATTAATGGGTATCGCATTGACCAGGACATCCGCTGGCAATTTTTTTTGAAGTCCTTCTACCACCAGGGTAACGTTCTCCTGTTGCACTTTGTTGGCCAAGGCCAAAATAACCTTAACTCCCTTGTCCTTAAAAGTATCGCAGGCGATCTGCAGGTTGCCGACAAGACCCTCCAGGGTTTTGCCTACGCCGCTGGCCAGAATTATAACCGGTATCCCAAGATTCTTGGCGATAACCAGATTGATGTCGAATTCTATGATAGTGCCTTCCCCTGAAAAACTGGTGCCTTCCACCAAAACAAAATCAAATCGTTCTTCAACAGCCTTGTACTTCGTGATGATCGTACTGATGATTTCGTCATCCCGGTCTTCGTTTTTCTTTTGTATGACTTCGCTTCTGGTAAACGCATAAGCATCACTGAATTTTATATCGAGCTTAAAATAGGAGGTCATCGTATGGATATGATTGTCAATACCCCCGGGTTCAAAATCGTCAATGATAGGCCTGAAATACCCTACCTTTGCCACTTTGCCCAGCAATAATTGCATCAGTCCCAGTGAAATGATCGACTTGCCACTATTCGGTTCTGTTGTGGCAATGTAAACGGCTTTACTCATGCTGGCATAATTCTCTTTAACAAATATAAATCTCCTGCCTGCTATTCGGGCCCATATTACAATAATATAGGCAGGCGTTTTTCAAAATTGGTTTGTCCCACCGCACTGCAAGGTGGATATTCCATAATTTCAGGACTGCAACATCCTATCCATCCGCCGGTTGCCACATTCCAGGTGAAATGGGATCTCCTGGAGGGATGTCCTTGGTTAACGGGAACCTTTCTGTAACTATACAACTGATCCGCAGGTTCCGCGAGGCGGGTTCCGGCCCATTTTTATTTATTATATCGGTCACCGTCCAGGCCCCGGGGGGATACGATCTGGTGCATTCATATTTTGAAACGCTACTGCAACAACATTTAAATCATCATTTTAATTCGAAAAAACCTCCTTCATTGCTGCACTATCCGGTTATTTACACCTAAGCCCCTCAGCCATCATGTTCTATTCCACACTGTTTTTTACCCTTTCCCAGTTATTCCGTTAAAAGGTTAAATGCTCCTTTGGTCAGGAATCGGTCTGTGGGTTTAAAAGCACTTATTTTGTCAAGCCGCGAAAATCCCCCATAACTATCCAGTACTGTTACTTCGAATTGTTTGAAATAATAATCGCCTTCCTCCTCTTTTTCGAGAACGAGTACATAGTCATGGTCCCCCACATTTACAACGGATTCGCTCGGGAGTGATTTTGCCGAAATAGCATCAGTGATAATACTGGCTTCCACGAACATCCCGGTCAGGAAGTTATTTTTTTCTTCATCGTTTAAATGGCCATGTACCTTGATAGTACGTCCTTCTCCGATTGAAGTACCCACCAGATGCACGTTGGCATCAAAAATATCGGGGGATGCCTCAGGAATCCTGAAAGTGATATGCTGGCCTTTTTTGATCGTCATAATATCCTTTTCAAAGACGGCCAGTTCCAAATGGATATGGTCGTTATCAATGATTTCCAGGATAGGTTTGTCGGGTGTTACATAGCTGCCTTTCGCCACATTTACTTTGGAAATACTACCTGAAATAGGGGCATAAATAGTTGTCACGGAAGTGATAGTGCCTGATTCAACGTTAGCAGGGGAAATATTGAGCATAACAAGTTTTTTCTGCAGGCCATTAAACCTGGCGTTGGCCGTTTTGTATTCGCTCTCTGCTTTCAGGTAACTTTTTTGCGAGGTGATATTTTCACCGATCATCGTTTTCTGGCGGTCGTATTCAGATTTCAGGTAGTCCAGTTGCCCGCTGACCTCCATATAGTCCTGCTGTAGGGTCACGAATTCAGGATTTTCAATAGTCAGGAGTGCCTGCCCTTTACGGACCCCATCGCCTATCAGCAAAGGTAAAGTCTTGACATACCCACCCAGCGTAGCGCTGATCACCGATCGGTTTTCCGGGGGAACGTCTATCATGCCAGTGGCTTTTACAAGGATCGGGAATTCTGTTTCCTGCAATGAACCTAATGCCATGCTGTTTTGATCAAATTGGTTACGGGTAATCTTTATATAGCTGTCCGCCACGGTTCCTGTTTGTATTTTGGTGTTTGGCTTCGTACCGTCCCCGCAACCCAATAACTGGAATGTGAAGAGTATGATGAGGGTATTATATACTAAATATTTCATATCATTTGTTTAGAAAGTGATGTAATTGATTTTGATGACCGTCTGGTTGTACCAGTTGAGATTTTCAAGGTAATCCAGCTGTATTTGATAGGCATTTTCAAGGCTTAGGATATACTGATAGAAATCGATTTCGCCATTTTTAAAGCTTCCGTTTGCTGTTTTTAAAATTTCCCGGGACAGCATTGTACCTTCTTCCTGGTAGTAAGACAACGCTTTTTCGTATTTCATCAATTCGG
This sequence comes from uncultured Flavobacteriaceae bacterium, assembly GCA_963756115.1. Lineage (GTDB taxonomy): Bacteria > Bacteroidota > Bacteroidia > Flavobacteriales > Flavobacteriaceae > JTS-RE37. The sequence continues at coordinate 88,584 of CAVWMN010000003.1, read as the reverse complement.
TTTGAAGCTCCTTCAATCGCGCATCCAACTGTATTTTATATTCCTTTGATTCTTCGGCAGCAATATCGGCCGCAATTTTTGAAGCCTTAATATGTGACGTCTGGCCATTAAAGAATAGGGGGATCTTAAGCCCTACCTGATAGCCATACAAGTTGTTGTTTAGTTGTGAATTGGTACCTTGAAAGTAGTTGAGGGATATATCGGGTAATAATTTTTGTTGTTCAAAACTCCTGTTAGCATTTGCCAGGGAGATACGCTGGTCATAATAATGCACTTCCGGAAGATCGGTTATAGGAATGTTTTGCACGGGAAGTTTAAAAGCAGGCGCTACGGCAATTTTAACTGGTGCTTCCGCCTGAACAAGCTTTGTAAGGCTACCCAGGGCTATGGCTACATCCTTTTGGGCCTTTTCGAATTGGACTGTAATTTGACGCCGTTTGGATTGGGCCGTGATCTTTTCCAGATAGGTTGTTGCCCCCAATTCGAATCTCCTTGCCGCTTTGCCGGCAAAATTGGCATACAAACTATCTAGTTGTTGGTAAATGTGTGCTTTCTCCCGGGTGTACTGATATTCGTAGTACGTTGCGGTGACAGCTCGTTCCAGGGCTTTCTTCTGAACTTCATAACTGCTGATGGACAAATTGTATCTCTCTTTGTTAACCCGCTTCCCGACAAAGTAGGCGGTAGGGAATAAAAAGTCCTGTTGCAGTCCTATAACGTCCAGGGGTTCATTGTTGATGGCAAGGTTATTCTGGTCGTATTCAAAATACAGGCGCGTTTTTTCAAAGCTGAATGCGCTGCCAATTAAGGCATCCGCACGTTCCATTTCCAATTGACCCGCCATTAAGCCGGCATTATTCTCAAGGGCGAGATTAATGAGTTCCGGTAGTGTTTTGGGATTTTCCTGGGCATGGACACCCACTATGGCCAGGAACACAGCTATAGTGGTAACCTTGGCTTTCTTTTTGAGAGCGTGTGTTTTCCTTTTTTTATTCTTGATTTTGTTGAAATAGGAGTACAATACCGGGAGTACGATCAACGTGAGGATGGTCGCGGTAAACAACCCACCGATTACGACGGTGGCAAGCGGCCGCTGCACTTCAGCCCCCGCACTGGTAGAGATGGCCATTGGCAGGAAACCCAAAGCGGCAGCCGAGGCCGTTAGCAAAACCGCCCTCAGTCGATCCTGGGTACCTTGTTTTATGAGTGCTTCCATTGTATCGAACTTGTGTTTTTTAAGTTCCTTAAAATGTTCGATCAGGACGATACCATTCAACACTGCAATCCCGAACAACGCAATAAACCCGACCCCGGCCGAAATGGAAAACGGCAGGCCCCTGATCCATAACAACAAAATCCCTCCTACGGCGGCAAGCGGTATAGCCGAATAGATCAATAAGGCTTCCATGACTGATTTGAAGGCGAAATACAACAGGATGAAAATAAGTACAAGGGCAATGGGCACTGCAACCATTAACCTTGCCCGCGCACTTTGAAGATTCTCAAATTGGCCCCCATAGGTAATGGAATAGCCCACCGGCAGTTCGATGTTCTCATCAATCAGTTTTTGAATATCGTCCACCACGGATTGAAGATCCCGGTCGCGCACGTTGATACCAACCACAATCCTGCGCTTCGTATCATCCCGTGAAATTTTGGCCGCACCCTTTTTAAAGGTTACTTCCGCTAATTCATCCAATGGTATTTTTCCACCTTCCGGAAGGTCTATGTAGAGGTTTTTAAGGTCATCGATACCCTGCCGGTTCTTTTTGTCGAGCCGCATAACCAGGTCAAACCGTTTTTCACCTTCAAAAACACTGCCTACGGTCTTCCCCGAAAAACCCATGGAAACCATGTCGTTCACATCCTGAATATTGAGTCCGTAGCGGGCGATTTTCGACCTGTTATAACGTACGTTCATCTGTGGCAATCCGGCCACTTTTTCCACCGTAATATCGGCTGCGCCAGCCACGTTTTCAATAAGTGACCTGATCTCGTTTCCTTTTTTGGAAAGGATACCCAGATCTTCCCCGAAAATCTTGATGGCTATGTCGGCACGTACACCGGTGATCAGTTCGTTAAAGCGCATCTCGATAGGTTGGGTAAATTCCACCTCCATATTTGGGATGACGGACAAGGCATCCTTGAACTTATTGGCCAGTCCATCCTTGGAATCAGACGAGACCCATTCCTTTTTGGGCTTAAGCGTGATGATAACATCGCTTTCTTCCATTGACATGGGATCGGTAGGGACTTCTGCGGCGCCGATCCTGGTGACCACCTGGCTGACTTCCGGAAAATTATCGATCAGTATTTTTTCGATTTGTGTAGTGGTCTCAATGGTGTTGGTCAGGGAAGTTCCTGTTTTAAGGACAGGCTGAATAACAAAATCCCCCTCGTCCAAAGTTGGTACAAATTCGCTGCCCATGGTAGTAAACAGATATACCGAGAAAGCCAAAAGCACCGAAGCTATCCCCAGTACCAACCGCTTTCTGCGCAGTGCCCAGTTGATAATGGGTTCGTAACGCTCATGAAGCCAGGCCATTAAACGAACCGAAATATTCTTGTCTGAACCCTTTGAAGGTTTTAAGAACAGGGAAGCTGCAACAGGCACATAGGTAAAGCATAAGATCATGGCACCAATAAGGGCAAAGCTAAATGTTAATGCCATGGGCCTGAACATTTTTCCCTCCACTCCGCTAAGGGAAAGGATGGGGATAAAAACTATGAGAATGATCAGTTGCCCGAATATGGCCGAGTTCATCATTTTAGAAGCCCCGGTAAATGTGATCTGGTCCTTGAGTGCCTGTCTTTCAGACCTCGCTTTCCCGGTGGGCAGGTTTTCCAAAGCGTGGATCTCATCTTTTCGCTGCGTAATCTGAAATGCAAGGAATTCCACAATAATTACAGCGCCATCGATGATGATACCAAAATCTATAGCCCCCAGGCTCATTAGATTTGCATCTACCTCAAAAATGTACATTAATGATAATGCAAACAGGAGGCTCAGCGGAATGACCGAGGCCACCACCAATCCGGAACGGAAATTGCCCAGTAGCAAGACCACCACAAAAATGACGATCAAACAACCCAGTACCAGATTTTCGGTAACCGTGAACGTTGTCCTGGCGATTAAATCGCTCCGATCTAAAAAAGGATTAATATAGACCCCTTCGGGCAGCGATTTTGAGATGGAAGCTACTCTTTCCTTAACCGCATCAATTACTTTTTTTGAGTTGGCGTCCTTGAGCATCATGACCTGTCCGAGTACTTTTTCGCCTTGTCCATTGCCGGTAATGGCACCGAAACGGATGGCGCTGCCAAAACCCACCTCCGCGATATCCTTAATATAAACAGGAATGTTGTCGTCGTTTTTAACCACGATATTCCCAATATCCCCCAGCGATGTCACTAATCCTTCGCCCCGTATAAAATAGGCCTGATTTACCTTCTCAATGTAGCCGCCCCCACTTACGCTGTTGTTCATTTGCAGGGCGGTAAAAATATCCCGGGCAGTAATGTTCATCGCATGTAACTTTTCGGTATTGATCGCGACTTCATATTGCTTAAGAAGGCCACCCCATGTATTTACTTCCACCACCCCGGGAATACCGGAAAGCTGGCGTTTTACCACCCAATCCTGAATGGTTCGGAGGTCTTCGATCGTGTATTGCCCTGCATATTCCGGTTGTACATCGAGGATGTATTGATAAATTTCTCCTAAACCCGTCGAAATAGGTCCCATTTCAGGTGTTCCGAAACCTTCCGGGATTTTTTCGGAGGCAGATTTTATCTTTTCTGCAATGAGCTGGCGCGGCAGATAGGTGCCCAGATCATCCTCAAATACGATCGTGACCACGGACAGCCCGAATTTGGAGATGGAGCGTATTTCCCTGACACCAGGCAAATTCGCCATTTCAAGTTCAACCGGATAGGTTATGAATTGTTCCATGTCCTGTGTGGATAGGTTCCGGGACGTGGTGATGACCTGCACCTGGTTATTGGTCACATCCGGCACTGCTCCTATGGGGATTTGGGAAAGGGAATAAAACCCGAACCCGATAAGAAAAACGACGAACAAGAGAACGACGAATTTGTTCTTAATACTTAAATTGATAATAGATGATAGCATAATTCATTGGAAATAGTGATTAGTATTATATCCCAAAACCTGGAAGTCTTGAAAGTATAAACATGAAAATCCCATATGTCTGGGAAATGAATTATACGGGTCGGGGCGGTTGGAAAAGCCCTTTTGCATGAAGTGATGAAACAGGGAGCAGATAATAAAAGTTCGCTTCTGCTGTTTCTGGTGTTTGCGTGGTATTTAAATATGACAGGGTTGAATTGATAATAATTGCAGTAACCGAAGTACAGTGACACGGGTTCTGGAAAGGTAATTTTTCGTGCTCCTTTTTTTCCTCCTGGTGGTCTTTATCGTGCTGCTCCTTTAGCTCCCCATAATGCTTTGAGATGAAGACCAACAGATTGTCCCCATATTTTTCAGCGTGAAAACTGGCATGTTCCAATAGTTCATCCAGCTGCCCAATATCATCAAAGGCAATATCAAAACTTTGAATCAGGATTAAACCTGACATAACTATGGAAAATAGTTTAGCCGTCATAGGGTTTAAGTTATCGATATAAAACGATAGCCAGAAATGTTATAGGTAAAAGAACTGCTCATTTTATTAATTATTTGACAAGCCTTAAACCGATTTACTTCCGTTACGGTTTTCCAAAACTTAGCGGTCATTGTATCTAAAATGTTAAACTTATATCCGGGGACGAATCAATTTCATCGCCTTTAAGTAGTTTTTTGAGTGCTTTCGCTTCTTTTCTTACAACAGCTTTCCGATGCTCATATAAATTTATCAAGGGTTTGCCGATCATATTAAGACATCCTCCCTCCTTTAATCGTATAAACCCATATGAAGTTCTATAAGTACCATCCGGGTGAACGATCCTTCCATATCCAAGATCTACCGGGTTTTTGATTTTATGTTGTTCGCCATGGATGATTTGAAAAACATGCCCTTTTAGTAATAGTAAATGAAACCGGTGTTGATTCCTTTTCGTGACTGTCGCTTCGGCCAATCCATTATACTCCTGTTTAATCTGATATCTATATTGATATTCATTAGGATATTTAATCCCGTTATTGTCCAGACATTCGCCGTTGCGCTATTGAAATTTTTGGCGGTCTTTGGTCTGGTAAAAACCATCCGGGTTTATCAGGGTACCGTCATTTAATGCTACCGGCATGGACAGCCTGATTTGAGCCCTGTCCCGAATTCGGAGTACCGCACCATCCATACTTACCAAAACATCATAGGTGCCATCCTGAAATTTATCCTGACCCTGTACACCTTGCATGGAAGTCCCGAAAACTATAATGACTATCAAAAATAGTATTTTCATTTTTAGTATTTCATCTTCAAATGTAGTGCACAGTGTTAGCAGGCAACATGATCTTTGTCATACCAGAGCCATAATTACGGTACAAATTACGCGAATTCTGACTGAAACAGGCGCCTCCCTGTAAGAAAGTGCTATTCAGGGATGCTATTAGCTGCTACAGAACACCTTTCTGGCTGTAACCCCGGTTTTACAATTGCGGTGCCGACCCCCGAACCCGGTAGCGACTGGCCCTGTAGGGTCCATTCTTTATAAGGCCCCTATACATCCGAACGGTAGCCTGAAAGCAAATACGAACTTAAGCAGTGATAACAGACCGGCCCCGGAAACCGGATGCTTTGGCCTGTAAACGATTTGTATGCTGGTATTTCATCAGGCTGCCTTTCTATAACTCCATACCGCCAACCCATTCATAACCAGGGCGTAAATCAGCGTTTTAACGGCTTCGGGATAAATATCCTGTAGTCCGGCACCTTTCAGCATAACCATTCGCATTACCTGCACAAAATATTTTATGGGATTGAATTCTGTCAAGATCTGAGCCCATTGCGGCATGCTTTCCACCGGTGTGAAGAGACCGCTCATCAAAATAAAAATAACCATGAAGAACCAGGCGATGAACATGGCCTGTTGCTGCGTATCGGTGAAGTTGGAAATGAACAGCCCGATGCCCAGGATAACCAAAATGTAGATAATGGTATAGCCGTACATAAGCGGGATGCTACCCACGATGGGAATATCGAAAAGCAGTTTGGCAATGATCAAGCCAACCGTTAATAACACCAGGCCCAGTATTAAAAACGGAAATAATTTTCCTATTATAAATTCGTATTTCCTGATGGGGGTTACATTGATTTGCTCCAGTGTGCCCATCTCCTTTTCCCTTACGATATTCATCCCTGAGAGAAATAAGGTGATCATTGTGACCAGCAACACTAAAATGCCGGGTACCATGAAGGTTTTATAATCTAAAGTCTCGTTATACCAAAAAGACGGAATTGTGGTGATATTCCGGGGTTTGTCTGCCACCTCGCCAACCTGGATCACTGCTGTCCTGGCGTTTTGGTTAAATTGTTGTACGATCTGGTTGATATAGCCGTTTTCCACGCCCGCGGCAGCACCGTCGATGGCATTGATGGTTACGGAAAGCTCCGTCTTTTTATCTTTTAACAAATTTCGTTCAAAATAGGGAGGGATTTCCAGGATCACATCCACTGTCCCTTCCAACATTGCGGATTTTGCTATCCTTGCGGAGGGAAAATTCCGGGCCACATCAAAATAGTGCGATGCTTTAAATTTATCCACCAATTCGCGTGAGAAAGCGGTATTGTCATTGTCGATATAGGAAAACCTGATGTTTTTGACTTCAAAAGTTGCCGCATTCGCCAAAATAATCAACTGAATCAAGGGCAATACAAAAATAATGGGAAGCATCGCCTTATTTCTAAAGATCTGTTTGAATTCCTTCTGGATGATGTAACCGATGGTCGTCATGGTGCTATTTATACGGTATGGGGTATTAGTCCATTTACCGTTTTGTTGTTTTTATTCAATTTGCTGCTTTGTAATATAGGGCTCCAAAGCTTTTTAAGAGGGGGACCGGCTTTTGTCAAATTTCAATTTATTGTGAATTGAACTTTGGTTTTTCAGTATGTTTTCCATTTAAACTGTATTGCTTCGTCTCTTTACTTCGGTTCATTCCAACCTGATTTTGTATTTCTTTATGCTAACAGCGATGAAAAAAAGCGTCATGCCCGCTAAAATCAATGATTCTTTCCACAGATAGGATAGTCCCACACCTTTAAGCATGATTCCTTTTAAAATGATGATAAACCATTTTGCAGGTATCACGTTACTGATCGCCTGCAATAAAAACGGCATACTTGAAATAGGAAAAATAAAGCCCGATAGCAGGATTACCGGAAGCATCAATCCCATTAAGGAAACCATCATGGCGGTTTGCTGAGTGCTGGAAACGGTAGAAATAAGAATCCCCAGTGAGAGCGCGTTGATGATAAAGAGGATACTTTCCGCGCCTAATAAAAAAAGGCTCCCCTGAACAGGCATTTTAAACACGAATATGCTCAGCACGATAATGATGATTGCATTGATAACCGATAGGAAAACATACGGAACGACCTTGCCGACAATTACCTGAAAAGGTTTTAACGGGGAAACCAAAAGGATTTCCATGGTTCCCATTTCCTTTTCACGCGTGATGGAGATGGAGGTCATCATTGCGGATACCAACATCAAAATGATAGTCATTACCCCAGGTACGAACATAAAAACGCCCTTCAATTCCGGGTTATAGGCCATACGCGTTTGCGGCACGATCTGATACGGGAATTCAATATTCTTATTCAGTTCCTGTTGATACTTCTGTAATATGGCAGCGGTGTAAGTACTGATCGTATTGGCCGTATTGGGATCCGTGGCATCGGTCAGGATCTGTACCGTGGCTTCGTTTCCGGAGACAAGTTTTTTGCTAAAACCAGGTTCAAAATTCAGGACCGCCTTTATGGAACCCTTTTCAAAGGCTTTTTCAATAGCCGATTCATTTTCTATGAATTGATTTATACTAAAATATTCAGAAGCCGCAATTTTATGGATGATTTCTTTGGTGACATCATCTTTGGAGTGGTCGAGAACGGCGATATCCACATTGTTGATCTCATTGGTTATGGCGAAACCGAAAAGCATGACCTGTACCACTGGCATACCAAAAAGGATGAACAACGAGCGCCGGTCCCGCAGAATATGGTAAAATTCTTTTTTTATAAAGCCTGTAAACCGATTCATAGCTATTCGATGTTCCGTGCCAATTTTAAAAATACGTTGTTCATGGAATCTACCTTATACTGCTCCTTCAGATGCTTGGGCGTATCCAATGCTTCTATTTTTCCGGCTACCATTATAGAGACCCGGTCGCAATATTCTGCTTCGTCCATATAATGGGTGGTTACGAAAATGGTCTTACCGTTATTCGCCTCCCGATAGATCATCTCCCAAAATTGTCGTCGGGTAATGGGGTCTACACCCCCCGTGGGCTCGTCCAGGAAAATGATTTTTGGATTGTGCAAAAGGGCCACAGAAAATGATACTTTCTGTTTCCAGCCCAATGGCAGGGATCCTACCAGTTTATTGGCCTCCCCTTGCAGACCGAGTTCATCGATCAGGTTTTGGGTTTTTTCCTTTATCAGGGATTTCTTCAGACCATAAATACCTCCGAAAAAAACGATGTTCTCTTTAATTGTCAGATCGTTGTACAACGAAAATCGCTGGCTCATATAGCCGATACTCTTTTTGATCGATTCAGACTGGGTGCGGACATCAAAACCGGCAACCCGGGCCTGGCCACTTGTGGGTTTGGAGATACCTATCAGCATTTTCATGGCCGTGGTCTTGCCAGCGCCATTCGCACCCAGAAACCCGAAGACCTCCCCCCTGGAAACTTCAAACGAAATGTCATTGACAGCCGTAAAGTCCCCAAAGGTTTTGGTCAGGTTTTTTACTGTTATGGCGGTTTCGTCATTCATGAGGGTTCAATTCTTTTTTGTGCGTCAGTTCCATAAATGTATCTTCAATAGTAGCATCGATTTTCGCAACTTCGATCCGGACATGCTTTTTACCCGCCAAAAAATGGATCAGTTCTTCAGGTTTAAGGGCGTCGTCATTACTGGTAAAATGTAAATATTCACCGAAGGGATAGACGGAATGTGTCTTTGGAAACATTTTCAAATCCTGTATCAGTCGATAGGTTTCCGAAGCACGCACCTTGTATATTTTCCTGGGAAAGGCCTGCATGATGGCTTGGGGCGTATCAATCTGCAGTATTTGTCCCTCCGTGATCAGTGCGATCCGGTCGCATAGTTCTGCCTCGTCCATATAGGGGGTGGAAACCAGAATGGTTATCCCCTTTTGCTGTAAACGTTTGAGCATGTCCCAGAATTCCTTTCGTGAAACCGGGTCAACGCCCGTGGTCGGTTCATCCAGGAACAGTACTTTGGGTTTGTGTATAAGGGCACATGACAGGGCCAGTTTCTGTTTCATTCCACCCGAAAGCTTACCCGCCCTTCTGTCTTTAAAGGGTTCTATCTGCACATAAATATCTTTTATCAAATCGTAGTTTTCATCGATCGTAGTCCCGAATATGGTGGCGAAAAAAGCCAGGTTTTCCTCAACAGTCAAATCCTGATACAATGAAAACCTGCCGGGCATGTAGCCTACTTGGCTCCTGATCGTTTTGTAGTCCTTTATAATATCATACCCCGCAACAGTGGCTTTGCCTGCATCGGGGAACAGCAGGGTTGTCAGTATTCGGAACAAGGTTGTCTTGCCTGCCCCATCAGGGCCGATCAACCCGAACAGTTCGCCTTGCCCGACATCAAAAGAAATATCGGTCAGGGCCTTGACCTTGTCATACGATTTACTGATATTCTTTATCGAAATTGCCATGATTATCTGATATTTACTCCCTGGTATCCCGTAACCACATCTCTGCGGGCATGCCGATTTTCAGCCTACCGTCATTCTTAACGCTGATTTTTACAGCATATACCAAATTGACCCGCTCCTCTTTCGTCTGGATGATTTTAGGGGTAAATTCCGCGGAATCGGAAATCCATGATACATGCCCGGGATAGGATTTCATTGTTGTCCCGGCATCAACTTTTACGGTTACTTCATCGCCAACTTTGAGGCTGGTTAACTGGGTCTCGCTTATATACACACGGAGTTCCATTTGGTTGAGATCTGCGATTTTATAGAGGGGTTTTCCAAAAGTTGAGATTTCGTACGGTTCCACATATTTCACCAATACCGTTCCTTTAACCGGATTTTGAATAATGCTTTTCTGAATCAGATCTTCTATCTCCCGGATCTGCACTTCAATACTTTTCACTTCGTTGACAATCGGCAAATTTTGCGTTTCAACACTTTTCATTTGTTGTGTCAGGATGGCTATCCGGCCATTGATGTCGTCCAGTTGTTTTTGTGTGCCGGCATTCTCGTTTACAAGGTTTTCGATCCGTTGTTTGTCGGTGGTGGCAACCTTTATTTGTTCTTTTAATACTTCGCGTTGCGACAACACATTTCGGGATTTTGAGAAAATGGTATTTTTCGAAACCAGCAATTGATCCCGCTTAAAAGAGAGTTGTACGGTATCGATCACACCCACCACGATACCTTGTTCCAACACTTTGCCTTCTTCTGCGGTAAAGGTCAAAAGTTTGCCATTGGCCTCTGATGAAACCGTTGTTTCTGTCGCCTCGAAATTTCCGTAGCCATCGGCCTTATCGTCATTTCCGTTACAGGACAATAATGTAGCTGTGAGAACGGCAATTATACTTATTATTTGTTTCATAAGGATGGATTGAGATGAAATCAGTTTTTGCTATAGGTTCCTTTTGTGATCTGATATTGAATCTGGTTGAGCAGGAGTTGTGTCTTGTGGACATTCAGTTGGCTTTTGGACTCATAGAGATTCGTAAATTCCGTGATATAGGCCGATGCCAGGAGCAGCCCGTTTTTAAACTGCGATTCTGCTGTTTTCACGATCTCTTCCCGTAGGGAAATGATCTCATTGTCGGTGGAAATCAACACCTCCATTTTATCGATTTCCGACTGCAGGTTAACCAGGCTCAGGTTATTGTTCAGGTCAAAGGTTTCCTGTTGAGAATCGATGATTTGCTTATTGATCTCCAGGGATTGTTTTTCAAATTTCGACGCATTCCAATCAAACAAATTCCAATTTAATTTTAGTCCGGTCATATAAAATGCATTGAAGGAATTGTCGAGCATGTTCAACCCAGGATTTCCATAACCCCCTTGTGCAAAAACATATATCCTGGGCAATTTCGATTTTGAAACTAATTTTGAGGCATAATCAACCTTTTCCTTTTGAAGGTCAAAAAGCAGGGTTTCCGGCCGGTTGGAATCGCGATCTGACAGGAATATCTCGGGGCGTACCAGGTTTACATCAGCGGATAATTCCTTTCCTATAACCAATGACAACCGTTTTATCAGCGCGGACCTGTTGAAATCCAGTTCGATAAATTGTTGTTTTATACTAAGGAGTTCAGCGACCAAGGCTTGTTCAGCGGATGCCAGCAAAGCACCGTATTTTACCCCCGCTTTTACCTCCTCCAGGCGCGCCTTTAATTGTTTCTCTTTCGCCAGTAACAGATCGCGGTTTTCCTGCAACAACAAAATGGATAGGAACAACTGATTGACCTGGTTTTTCAGTTCGTATAAAGTGACTTCGACCTGCTGTTGGTTTATTTTGGACGTGGCCTCATGTACATGGGAAGTTGCATCGGTCAAGCCCCCGTTATAGATTAGTTGGTTGATATCCAAGGTCACCCTGTATTGGTCCTTGTTAGGCGGTTCAACCGTTGCGTTGGGAAGCTGTATGGGCAGACTCGTAACATCGGATTGGTAGGATGCCTGGGCGTTTATATCCAATTGGGGCAGTTTACCCGTGTTGATGGCCTCGATGTCTAACTGCGATTGATTGTGAAATAAAGTTGATTGTTGCGCCAACGGATAGTTTTTGGTTGCCAGATCAAAACACTCGTCCAATGTAATTGTCTGTTGGGCCAACATGGGGAATGGGATGAACCATAGTGACAAAATCAGGATACCGTATTTTATTGCCAATTGAAAAACTGTCCTGAAGTGCTTTAATGGCATCTTGTTCTCAGTCCGTTTCATATTTTGATACTGTTAATGATTTGCTCTGAAATCAGTGTTTTCCGCTCTTCCATCAATTGTACAAACTCTGTGTTGGATACTTCCATGACCACTTTGACCATACTTTCAGCGACGAAAGGGAAAACGGATAGTGACAATAGGTTCAGCAACAGTTGTTTCGGGTTTATATTCGTGATCCTTCCGGCTGCTATTTCTGATTGGATCTGCTTTAAAAAAGGTTTGGGATCCGGTTTATCGGTATGCGAAATAAACCTCATTACAAATTCAGGGTTGTTGTTGAGTTCCTGTACGATAAAAGAGGGCAGGTAGCGATTGTCAAGGATAAAATCAATATAGCTCGAAGTGAACTTCCTGATCTTTTCGAAGACATCATCATCTGAGGCGAAGATCAAATTCAACTGCGGGGCTAATTGCCCGAAAGCCTGCATAAAAACAGCCTCGAACAATTGCTGTTTGTTGCGATAATAATAATGGAGCATCGCTTTGTTTATACTGGCTTCATCGGCGATTTCCTGCATGCGTGCCCCGGCCATACCCTTCCTGTGGAATACGGATATAGCGGCTTTCAGGATATTCTGTTCGGTACTTGAATCAGGCATTAACTATATGGTTTAACCAAATGGTTAATAAATGTACAAAAAAAATCTGCTTTTGCAAAAAGTAGAACATCTTATACCGAAACTATCGAAATAGTGTCCGGAATCTTGTTCAATATGTATCTTTGGATTTCGTTTCCCCGTTACTCGGTTATGGGAATTCCCTGGGCTGCCAGGTAACCATCCTGGTAGCAATGGCGATGAGTTATATGGATAAACGAAAGGTAAACGAAGGCCTGGACGGAGTCTGGTATTCAGGCAATAAGAGGGCCATTCAGGCAGCATAGTGTACCCCCCATCGAACTGTGCAGCGTTTAGTGCCCAAATTTTTGAATTGATCTAATGGCAATGAAATTTGTTATCGCACCGGATAAGTTTAAAGGATCCCTGACGGGATTCGAATTCTGTGATGCCGTGGAGGAAGGGCTTCGGATGGTCTTCCCCGAGGCCGAGATCCTTAAAATGCCCCTGGCCGACGGGGGGGACGGTACCATGGAAGTAGTACGGCATTACCTGAAGGGCGAGATCGTCACCTTGCGGGTCAATGACCCGCTGTTCCGTCCTGTTGCGTCTTCGTATCTCTACGCCCCTGCAAGCAGGATTGCCTATATAGAAATGGCGGAGGCATCAGGGCTTAAATTGCTGAAAGATGCCGAAAGGAACTGTATGCAATCCACAACCTTAGGTACGGGAGAACTTCTTGCACATGCCATACAACAGGGGGCAAGGGAAATTATTTTGGGGATTGGGGGTAGTGCTACCAATGATGCCGGCATGGGTATGGCTGCTGCGTTGGGATTTGCCTTCCTGGATAAGAACAATAAACCGCTCCTGCCTATCGGCAGCAACCTTATACATGTTAAAAAAATAGATTCTTCCGGGGTACATGCCCAACTTAACAATGTGAGGGTAAAAGTGGCCTGCGATGTGACCAATCCGTTTTATGGGAAAAATGGTGCTGCCTACGTGTATGCCGCACAAAAAGGGGCCTCAGATGAAGATATTGCCCAATTGGATGACGGGCTGAGGAATTTTGCCCAAATCCTTGACCGGCAATATAATACAGATGTTCAAAAAATACCGGGTGCGGGGGCCGCAGGTGGATTCGGTGGGGGTGCCTCAGTTTTCCTGAAGGCAACTTTGACCTCGGGGATTGAACTGATCAAGGACATGGCGGATTTGAACTCCCAAATCAAAAATGCAGACTGGATCATCACCGGGGAAGGCAAACTTGACAAGCAGACCCTATCCGGAAAAACAATCGATGGGGTCCTGAAATCCGCAAATCGTGAAAACATCCCGGTTGCGGTATTTTGCGGGGCAATCGACTTATCGGAAGAAAATGCAAAGGAGATGGGCATTGCTTATATGGTGGCGATTTCCAGGGATATGCCCAATCTGGAAGAGGCCATAAAAAGGAGCTATGAGAATATGGTAGCGGCTACGGTTGAGTTTGCAAAGACTATTAATTAGGTTCGTATTCCTTCCACTTTTGAGAAAATAAACTCCAAAACATGAGTCGACATGACAGAAATTATAGATTTAAGTCAGGAAATTTATGAAGGCATGCCGGTTTATAATGACCTTCCACAGGTTACAATGGAAATTTACACGTCTCACGAAGAATGGGATGGAATCAAAAATCCTGAAAAGAGAACACCGGCGGTCCATAGATTGGAGCTTGGAGAACATACAGGAACGCACGTAGATTCAATTAGCCACATGGCACTAAAATATGAAGGGCAATCGATTGACAAAATGCCGCTCTCAATGTTTTATACAGAAGGGATTTGTTTAGATCTCTCATACAAAAAGTTGAAAGAACTTATCTCCCATACCGAAATCGAAAAAGCCTGTAAAGAAGCAAACCTTGAAATTAAAAAAGGCGACACTGTTTTATTCCATACAGACCACTATAGAAAACATTTTGAAACTGGTAATTGGGGAAGTGGACCGGGAATCACGGCTGAAGCAGCAAGATGGTTGGGAGAAAAAGGGGTTTCCGCTTTCGGTGTTGAAACCATGTCTCCCGGAGTTCCTGGAATATCAAATAAAGAGGTGCATCATATTTGCGGAGAACTGGGTTTCACGCACTACGAAAATATGGTAAACCTCCATTTATTAGTAGGAAGAGGCAGATTTCGTTTCATTGGACTTCCCTTAAAAATCAGAGGAGGAACCGGTTCTCCGGTTAGAGCTGTTGCAATATTTGAAAAATAAAAAGGTGCCAGGACGTTGTAAAGTTACTTGCGGCAGATTTTTTTCAACCGTATTTCACACAAATTAATAATCAATGAACAACAGCCGAAAACTACTTGTGTATTTTTCGCAGCCAATCACCGCATGCGCTTGTCTGCGACGGGGGCCGTACGAATATGAAACGTAAGCGCAGCACCGCTGGCGAGGATGTAATCGGGTTTATGGGTTGATCGTTCAGTTAGGTGTTCTTTTTCAGAAAGGCACTCGTCACAGACGAGCGCCAGCGAGGGAAGGAGCACTCGTCACAGACGAGCGCCAGCGAGGAAAGGAGCACTCGTCACAGACGAGCGCTAGCGAGGAAAGGAGCACTCGTCACAGACGAGCGCTAGCGAGGAAAGGAGCACTCGTCACAGACGAGCGCTAGCGAGGTTCTTTTTCAGAAAAGCACTCGTCACAGACGAGCGCTAGCGAAGGGCACTCGTCACAGACGAGCGCCAGCGAGGGCCGTACGAGTAAGAACTAAAGCGCAGCACCTGAAAGCTTTATTTGGAACTGCAATTTCTTTACAGTACTGTAGGCTATCTTTAGGCGGTGAGCAGAAAATATAAGTTTCATAATCCAGCAGCGGCCTATTTCGTTTCGTTCGCAACCGTGTATTGGATCGATGTCTTCACAAGGAAAGCTTATTTCAAGACACTGGCTGATGGCATAACACACTGCCGTAAACACAAAGGTTTGGTACTCTATGCCTATTGTATTATGCCAAGTCATGTCCACTTCATATTTAGAGATGCCAATGAGAATCCAACAAGCCTGTTGCGGGATTTTAAAAAACATACTGCAAAACAAATGATAAAGGCGATTGAAGAAAACCCAAAGGAAAGCAGAAAGGAATGGTTGCTAAGCATGATGGAACGCGCGGGAAAACTAAAAGGCAATGTTTCAAAATATCAGTTTTGGCAACACAATAACAAGCCAATAGAATTATGGAGTACAGCGGTCATAAAGCAAAAACTGGATTATATACATTACAATCCGGTTAAAGCAGGTTTTGTCACGAAACCAACGGAATGGAAATTCAGTAGCGCAAGAAATATTGCCGAAGAAGACGCTACTTTCGAGATTGATGTGATCGGGTTTATGGGTTGATCGTTCAGTTAGGTTCTTTTATTCAGAAAGCACTCGTCACAGACGAGCGCTAGCGAGGTTGATCGTTCAGACAGGCTTTCGTATTCAGAATGGCGCTCGTCACAGACGAGCGCCAGCGAGGTTCTTTTACAGAAAGGCACTCGTCACAGACGAGCGCTAGCGAGGTTCTTTTTCAGAAAAGGCACTCGTCACAGACGAGCGCCAGCGAGGTTGATTGTTCAGTTAGGTCTTTTATTCAGAAAGGCACTCGTCACAGACGAGCGCTAGCGAAAGGGCACTCGTCACAGACGAGCGCCAGCGAGGGTGCAGAAAGCACTCGTCACAGACGAGCGCCAGCGAGGGGACTTTTCGATTATAAAACTGGCCCCGAATCATAAAATGTAATATTTCTATAATAGTTGTCGTTAAGGATTAAAGGATTCTATATGAGTATGTTAGGATAAATTCTGGATCTGCTCAAAAAGATGCGCCGGAATATCTTCGTTTATGGAACAAAAATAATGCTATGATGACAGAATTATAATTTTGCAGCTTGTCTGCAGTTAACTGAACCCCAAATTCTTAAACCCCACCTACATGAAGAATCTGATATGGTATACCTGCGTATTTTTAGTATTGACCTCCTGTACATCAGAGGCTGTAATAGAGCCTGAAAACAGTGCTTTAAAAGCTGCTTCCGAAATAAAGGATTCCAAAGTTGTAATCTGTCACCAGGGACACAGCCTGAGCGTTAATGAAAATGCGCTTAATACGCATTTGGATCATGGCGATGCCCTGGGAGATTGTGTGTCAGGCCTTACCTATGTGCCGGATGACCGGTTTGAAAAGGCATTGATCAAACTTGGTTATGACGATGTTGAAGATGATTATGTGCTCACAGCATCCATTGCAGCTGTAAAGAGTATTTATCTTTCCGAAAAAGGCATTGAGGACCTTACCGGGATTGAAGGCTTCAGTTCCTTGTCCGTTTTGTATCTGGAAGGGAACCCGGTTAAAAGTATAGACATCCGTAAAAATATATCCCTCGAAGAATTATGGATCCGGAATAATGAACTGACTTCCCTGGATGTTACGAACAACATTAATTTGAAAGCTTTGCGGTGCAATGAGAACAGACTGACCCGTCTTGATCTGAGCAGCAACAGTAAACTGGAAGTGTTCAATTGCGTGTTTAATGAGATCTCAGAATTGGATACGTCTCATTTAACCAACCTAAAGGAGTTGAGCTGCGGTTCCAACAATCTCACTGAATTGGATGTGAGCCTGAACGTAAATCTGGAAATTCTGGATTTCGCTGATAATCTACTTACAGCTATTGATCTTGCTGCTAATCCGGAATTGAATACGCTGTATTGTTTCAGAAATCCCATGAAATCAATTGATGTCAGCGCCAATCAGAAACTTGAGTACCTTGCCTGCTTTAACACGGAAATACGGAAATTATCCTTATGCGGGAACCAGCAATTGCTATTTCTGCAATGTCAGAATAATCCATTTTTATCAAGCCTGACATTTAAAACCGGAAGCAATTCCTCCATTACCAATCCGGGGAATAGCTTTATTGCCAACAATAACCCAAATCTTTACTGTATCGAAGTGGATGATGCCAACTATTCCAATAGTAACTGGATCAATCTTGATCCCTGGGCAGCTTTTTCAGAGAATTGCGGGAAATAACCAGGTTGCAGGGTTGCAGGAGTGGCACGTCAATACCCCTGTTTAAAATAGGAAAAGCCGGCAATTATATACGTCGACTTCAGATGCCGTTTGATTTAGTATGGTATGATATGTACCTTATGTAATCCAACTATACGATCCCACACTCTTTACAGTAGTGATTTCTCTAATCTAATTCCTTAAAAATCGAAATGTTTTCCCTTGTATAGTTAAAAGATCAGGTCCTTCTTCCGCTTCCTGAAAATTCATTTTTAGGACAGCAGTCCTCCGCGGGTGGACCACTGAATCGGTAAGGTGCGTATGCAGTACATAATGCATTTCGCCTTCTGTATCAGTAAAAACATCGCCATGACCGGTACCGTTGATCCCGAGCATGCCTTTTGTGATAAGTGGGCTATTAGTTGATTTTATCCAGGGTCCCAGCGGACTTTTGCTGGTGGCATAGCCGACAGCATAATCAGGATTTCTAAAATCATTGGCGGAATACAGCAGGTAATATAATCCGTTATGCTTTATCACGGTAGGCCCTTCAGTTACCGGCCAATCAGTGTTTTGGGTATTCTCCCACGGCAGTTGCCCGGAAATGCATTCCGTCAATGTCCCCGGTATAATTCCAGATAGGTCGTCTCTCATCTCTGCAACGAAAATCCGGTTTCCTGCCGTAAGCCGTACGTGGTATAAGTATATCTTTCCATCTTCATCAAAAAATAGGAATGGGTCAATTTGTTTTACCTCAGCTTTTAAGTCTTCCCTGGCGGTATTGGTGAACGGCCCCAAGGGACTCTCGGCCCGGGCCATTGCGATATGTTCGTCAGCCGTATAGGCCATGAAGAATTTGTCCTGATACGTAAATACCTGTGGAGCCCAGAATCCTTTCGTACCAAAGGCATCGCCTTTTTTAAGGGCAAGGCCACCGGCAGCACCTACAGGACCTTCCCAGGTTTTCAGGTCTTTGGAAGTATAGACCGGAAATCCTTGTTTTTCGGAAAGGTTCGGATCGCCATTTGTTCCGTACAAATAATATACATCGTCATGTAGGAAGATCGTGGGGTCGGCCAGGTAGATGGAAGATGAAGCCGAATTGGATTCATTTTGGGAATACCCTGTACTGGGTGTAAGTGCCATAATTGAGACCAGGAACCACAATTTTTGCATAATTCCGAATTATTTAATTGAGAATTTATATTCTGAAACCGTATGATAAATCTCCCCCGGTTGTAAGGTGATCGGGGGAAAACCGGGCTGATTGGGGGCATCGGGAAAATGTTGTGTTTCCAGGCAGAAAGCCGTCCTGAAATCATCCCGGGTACCGGATTTAAAGGTGTTTTTGCCTCCCATAAAATTACCGCTGTAAAATTGGAGCCCGGGTTCTTCGGTATAGACATCCATCACGATACCCGATTGGTCGCCTGCTACGGTTGCGGCATGGTTCATACCGTTGGTCTGCGTACCGTTCAATATATAGTTATGGTCATAGCCACCCCCATTTTTCAATTGTTCATTGTCGGTTTCAATTCTCTCGCCTATGGTATGTGGTTCCGAAAAATCGAAAGGAGTCCCCTTCACATCCTTCAATTCGCCTGTCGGGATCAGGCCTGCATCAACAGGCGTAAATTTATCGGCATAAATTCGCAGCGTATGATGTAAGATGGTGCCGCTGCCTTCCCCGTTCAAATTAAAAAAGGCGTGGTTGGTTAGATTCACAACCGTAGGCTTATCGGTATTGGCCTCGTATTCCATTTTTACGGAATTGGAGCCCGTCAGGCTGTAGGTCACTTTCACATTCAGGTTTCCGGGGAATCCCTGTTCTCCGTCGGCGGATCCGTAACGCAGTACCAATGTATGATCATCAGGTTGTTCTGCATCCCAAACCACGGCCTGAAATCCTTTTTTTCCGCCGTGCAGGGAGTTTTCCCCGTTGTTGACGGGGATCGTATATTCCTTTCCGTCCAGGGTAAACTTACCCCCGGCAATGCGGTTACCGACCCTCCCTATGGTAGCCCCAAAATAGGGCTCAGTGGCTTCAACATATTGCTTTGTGCTGTTCAAGCCCACAACCACGTCGGTCATTTCACCGTTTTTATCGGGGGTCCAGAGACCCACAAAACGCCCCCCGTAATTTGTAATGGCGAGTTTGAGGTTTTCGTTTTCCAACCAGTATAGTTTTACTGGTTTGCCATCGATAATCGTATCGAATGCCTTTTCTGAAAGCCCTGTTTCCCTATCTGCGGCATTCACAGCTACTGAGGCTTCGGCAGCGGCTTCCTTCGTTGGCCTGTCCTTACACGAAACGCCAAGGATTAGAACTAAATTTACCAACATTACAAAAATGTTACTTTTCATCAACCATTGTATTATTCGGTTCAGCGTTCAGTTTTTTAATCAGATCCACTTCATCCTGCCGGTACGGGCTGCCATCTTTTCGGAACACTTCATGGAACCATTCTACAGGTTCGCTGCCATCTTCAATAGGCGTATTCCATGCGTATTTGGTGTTCGATCTTCCGTCGACCAGGCCCCAGTTGATAGCCCCGATGTTTTCTTTCTTTAAGATGGGAAGAATGTTCGAAAACCGGCTATTGTTCGTCCGTGCCATATATTCGGTACAGACCATGGGACGGCCATGTGTTTTTAATAGATCGATAATCAACTGGTGCTCTTTCGGCCCTTCATACTGGTGGTAGGTCATGATGTCTGAGTTCTGTGCCTGAAAAGTGTTCAGCTCATGGAAGCTCCACCGCCATAGCCCAGCGGTCAGGGGCTGGCTCGGATTGATCTCACGGGCCCATTGGAAGATCTTTTTCAACAACGGCATGGAGGTGGTCAATTTATCCGTATTGCCCGGCTCGTTATACAGGTCCCACATCAAAACGCGTTTATCGTTGGCAAATGTTTTCAGGATGTCCTTTACATAGGTTTCCAATTCGGGGAAATTCTTTTCCTCTTTTGACGCGGGGTCCCCTGGATCCTGTACCCATCCCGAATTATGGGTGCCGGGGACGGGCTCTGGTTGTTTCCCTATTTTGGGTACCTTCTTCCAAACATCGTCAAAGAATACGAACAGCGTTTGGATACCATGCTTATCGGCGATACCCAGGTAGGTATCCATCCGTTTTTTGAAACCTTCGGGATCAGCTTTATAGGCCAGGCTGTGGAGATAAACCCGCATAGTGTTGAAGCCTATCCCTTCCGCATAGCCAAGTTCCCGGTCTATGGTCTCCGGGTCAAAGGTGTCTTCCTGCCACATTTCCAATTGGTTGATGGCCGTACTGGGATTAAAATTGGCCCCGGTCATCCAGTCGTGCTGGGCATACCATTCATGCGCCTTTTCACGCGACCATTTATTTTTTTCAAGGAGCTCCTCCTGAGCAGAAGCCAGCGAGACGATCAAGAGGAGGATAAGTGTTACTTGCAGTTTTTTCATTTCTACGTATTTATCGGATTAATTACTCAACATTTACTAAAGGGTGTGGCCTTGGGTCGGTGGTCGGTCCTTTTACGGCCAGTTGGCCATCTTCCCCGATTTCCATTTCATCCATAAAAACGACCCGGTTATTGCCGGTGTTTTTTGTACGCCCATGGTATACACAATACATTTTGTTCTCATCATCAAGGAAAAGTACCATGTTGTGGCCTGTTCCGGTGACGTCACCACCGCTTGACGTGTTTTTCTCCAAAACCGGGTTATTGGCTGCTTTGGTAAAGGGCCCCAGGGCCGAGGGGCCGGTAGCGTATCCCACCGCATAATTTTCACCTGCAAAATGGTTTGCAGAATACATAATGTAATAGGTGCCGTTATGTTTAAAGATAAACGAACCTTCCGTCCATCGGCGGTTGACTTCCTTAGCGGTAACCGAACGGCTCTCCCATTCGGCATTTTTATCGTCTATTTTTTTAGGAGGGTTAAGCAATAAAACGGGCTCCCCGATAACATCCTTAAAATCGGGCCGGAGCTTGATGCCGTAAACCCAACTTTCCTCTATTTCTTCGTATAACCCTTCCTTTTGTGCCCAATCGGCTATTTCACTTTCAACAGGATGTTTATAGCACGCCCGGGAATAGTACAGATAGTACTGTCCATCATCATCCTTAAGAACATTTGCATCGATGATGGGGTAACCAGGATCAAAAAGTGGCTTATCGGACAAATCGACAAAAGGGCCGGTAGCCCGATCCGATACGGCCACGCCTATCCTGAAGTTTTCAAGTTCATCCGTCGGGTTCTCGCGCCAGTCTGCACTGAAAAAGAGATAGTATTTACCGTTTATCAGATAGACTTCCGGTGCCCAGAAGTTTTTTACACCCCAGGAGCTTTCGGTATTTCCATAATATACCTGCCCTTCATATTTCCAATCCGTAAGGTTGTTTGATGAATAAGTAGCAAACCCATCCTTTGCGCCGCCTCCTGTACCATACATGTAAAAAGTGCCGTCCCCATTGTCCAGAATATAAGGATCGCCAAATTCTACCTCCAGAGGGTTTGTATATCCGGCTGTATTTTCCCTGGGAGCCGTATTTGTTTCTTTTTTTCCCTGATTGCAGGAAACAGAAAAAACAAGCACGATCAATCCTGGGATCAAGGGAAGCTTATTTACTATTTTCATTTTTTTTACCTGGATTATATCAGTTTCATTTAAGGTTTTTTTTCACAATTAAATAGAATTACCGGGCCTTTTTCAAAGCCCGATAATTGCTACACTAACTCAAACTAAGCTAACTCAAAATCTTATATACATTTAAAAATCATAGTGATATGTATAGTTATTCTGACGGAATTTCCAGCATAATATTTTCCGGCAGGGGTTCTCCCAAAAATGGATATCCATCGGTATCCCAATATATTTTTTGCATGCGTGGCGACCGCAATTGGCCACAACCCTGTCCGGGTTTGGAATTTGCATGGTACAGGATCCAATCCTGGGTGCCGTCCGGCGATTTAAAGAATGAATTGTGGCCGGGGGCATACACCCCATATTTTTGGGATTGCGTAAAAATGGGTTTTTCCGATTTTACCCAGGCCGATGCGTCCATGAGGTCATCACTACCTGTAAAGGTCATCAGGCCAAGGCTGTAAAAATCCGTCCAGCATCCACTGGCCGAAAAAACGATGAATATTTTTTCTCCATGCATTAGAAACTGCGGCCCTTCATTCACCAGTACTTTTGGAGGATTTTTGTCTGAAGTGCCCGTATTCCAATTCTTTTCCCAATCGTACTTAGGATATGCGATCCGGATCCGGTCTCCCTCTATTTCCAAAGGGTTCTTCATTTTGGCAATAAAAATATCCTGTTGCCCGTTGACATCGCCTTCCCAACCGGACCATATCATATAGAGCTGGCCATTATGCCTGAAAACGTTTCCGTCGATGGCCCATTTATCTGTTTTGGCGGCAATCTTTCCCTTAAAGACCCATTCCCCTTCAAAGGGATCATCTGACGCATTTTCGAGCACATACATCCTGTGGGTGTCGTTATTACCGTTATCCGCGGCAAAATAGACATACCATTTACCGTCGATAAAATGTACCTCCGGCGCCCATATTTCATGGGAATAATCAGTTCCCTTAGGTGGAATCCAGATGGTTTTGCTCTCTGCGTTGGCCAAATCGGCGAGATTCCTGGTTTTCCAGAGCACCAGCTTATTCCCTACCGTGTTGGTGTAGGCATAATAGCCGTTGTGGAAGGTACTATACGGATCGGCCCCTGAAGGGATCAGCGGATTTGTAAAGGTCTTTGGCTGTGCCTGCGCAAAAAGCCCGCAAAGAGAGAACGCCACAATCAAATAGTTTAGAGCTCTTGATTTCATTATTTACAATTTGGTCAGGGTTTACATTTTAATTTTTTTCTTTTTGAATCCCGAATTGCTGCACCAGGGCATCATATTCTTTTCCTGATATAGTGATCATACACCCATGCCTGACTTTTTCCGGAAAGCTGTACTTGTCCCAATCGCTGTAAAAAGTATATCCCGATGCCTGGTACCAGGGGCCGTTCATATTATCGGCAATAGACAGTCCGTAGGAAACCCCGGGATACTGCTCATAATACAGGTACCAGATTTTGTCATCCGGGGAAGGGATCAGCATGGGAGCCTCCCTGAAATTGGGACTTATAGGATCGGAAGGCAGGGAATACGGTCCCAGCAGGGAACCCGACCTTGCAACACGTATCGTCTTACCGGTCGGCCAGTATAAGGTGGGATAGGTTTCATCCTTTAGGATGGCATAATAGGTGTCTTCAACTTTTCTTATAATGACATCGATGGTACCAAAATCCCAATCAAACAACCGTTGCGGGGTCTCTGAAAAAGTTTTCAGGTCTTTTGAAAGCACATATAAGGTGCGCTGGCTTGCCCAGTACCGTTCAGGATCCTCCTCCGTACCTTCCTGATGGGGGGTATGCCAGGTCATCACGAACTGGGAAGATTCCGGGTCATAAAATAATTTTGGTGCCCCGATACGTTGTAAAGCCTGTGAATAATCAGGGGTACTTTTTAGGTCGGGTGTAAAAACGGCATGGGTTTCCCAGTTGATCAGGTCGTCCGATACCCAGATAGTGATGTCAGGAGAACCGTCACTGGTATTACCTGCGATATAATATTTTCCGTCTGGGCCTTTACAGATATCGGGATGCCCCTGATAGCCTTCGAACACCCTTTTCCCGTTATGCAGGCGATCCCAGTGAAGGCCATCCTCACTTACCGAATAATACAATCTGCCGTAATCTTCATGGGTCATGTGCGCAAACAGGTAGGCTTCATTTTTGGCCATCCCGTTTTCGACAACCTGTCCCGGAGGATCGGGCTGTTGTGCAATCGCCTGCACCGATACAAAAGTACCAAGCAGACAGGGGAGCAGTTTCCTGAGCCCTGGAATATCCCTGAATTTTAGAACGGACTTCATGTGTTTTCGGCCTTAATGGTCCTTGTTAATTTTCCTGAAAAATCATACAAACGGATTTCCCGAACTGTATCCTTTTTGACAAAGAATCCCCTGGAGGATTGGGTAAGGTAGCCAGCCCCATAACCGATTTCCCTCCGCTCGGTTTTTCCACTGCTGCGAACGATTTCCAAAGAAACCTCCATCGGTTCAAGGGAAATGTATTCGCCTCTTTCCTGATAGGATGACCGCAACAATTGGGTTTCGGCATTGTTGTTCGTCAACACGATCAGGTTCTCCTTTCCGGTATGGATCGTTCCCACTGCTTTCTGGTCATGTTCCAGGTAGAGGCCGGACCTGGATTGTGGCACATACCTGAAACCACCATCCCCGTTTCCCAGCAAAAGCGTTCCCATGGAAGCATCATAGGTGCCGGTGTATGTTTCAAATGCTTCAGAATTACCGACCAGCAGCACATCCGGGAAGCCATCCCCGTTAAAATCATCCGCCAATAAACCAAAAACCGGGGATATTTGTGCCTCCATGGGCAGGGGTTTGAAGACAAACTGCGAGTTGCCCTTATTTTCAATGTAAACGCTGCGCATTTCACCTGCCGAAAGCACCAGTGCTTGTTTTAGTTCCTTTTCATCAAAAATATCTTTGATCCCGGCGCTTGAATATGCCTCATAACTTCCGAAACGTTTGTTGATAATGCTGCTCAATTGGTCGTGCATAACATCCCGGACGGCAACAGGAACATCTTTACCTTCTTTATAATAGGTAATGACGGGATCCACCGCGCCGTTACCATCAAAATCGAACCCGTATACCTTTATCGGTTCATCAATCGTTGCTTTATACTGGCTATTGAGTCCCAGGTTTCCGGCTATATAATCCACATCCCCATCCTGGTCGAAATCGGCCGCAACTATGCTGTTCCACCAACCGCTTGAATCGGGAAGGGTGGCAACTTCATCCTTTACCAATTTTCCATGGTGGTTTTGATAAAATGTAACCGGCATAAATTCTCCAACCACCACTAAATCGAACCAGCCATCCTGGTTATAATCCGTCCATACTGCAGCACTTACCATACCGGCTTTTTGCAGCCCTTGAGCCAGCTCCGGTGTAACATCCCGGAATATGCCGTTATCATTTCGCAAAAGATAATTATCGGGTGTCATTGGAAATTCGCCAGCACGGACCCTGCTTCCCCTAAAGAGATCCAGATCGCCGTCATGGTCAAAATCTGCGGCTGTAACCACACTCCCGCTGAAATGGGTAATGGGGATCCTGTTTTGGGAACGCACCATATTGCCCTTCCCATCGTTCAGGTATAATCTATCATTGTAGATGTAGTCCTTATCTTTTAGGTTTACACTTCCACCGCTGACCACATAAAGATCTTTATCGCCATCATTATCTGTATCAAACAGAAGTGCCCCCATATCTTCCAGGTTATTTTTACCCTGCGGTAATGCCTCAAACCTGCCAGCAGTTTTTTGAAGGTAGATCGTACGTAACTGGTTGGGATCCGCGCCGATGAAAATATCGTCCAGGCCATTTCCGTCAACATCCCCTATCGCCATTCCCGGGGAATGTTGGGTATATTGCTGGTGAAGGGAAAACGTTCTTTTGAATTCATCGAATGCATATTCTTCATGTTTGTAGGTCAACCCTAAGCTATCGGCATTTAACAGCCCGAAAACCTTTTGAGGGTCCGTTTCGGCTATGGGAATATATTTCTCCTGCGGGGCATACTCAATTTTATGCAGGGTGTCCGGCGCTAAATTTTCAATGTGTTGAACAGTACCGTCTGCCCAAATTACTTCGACTTTAAAGGAAGTGTCCCCACCCAGTCCGAATGAAAGGACAGGGTCCACGGAGGACATATACCCCCGGACGGGAAGGTTTTCCTGAAATTGCAATCCCCCCGATGGCAGCTCTAGCTTTACCCTGGCCCCTAGGGCCTTATAACCGGATCCTACTTGCAACCGGACGAAATGCGCTTTATCCCTGACACCGATATTTTGGTTCGGATCGGTTGAGATCAGTTCATTTCTATACACACCCGCTTCGGAATCGATATTGTTAAAAACAAGGTCCAGGTCGCCATCATTATCCAGATCGGCGTAGGCCGCCCCGTTGGAATAGGTCTTTTCATTAATTCCCCAGGTATCGGAGACATCTTCAAAGGTGAGGTCGCCATTATTCCTATACAGATAGTTCTGCATTTTCGCTTCCGGCAGTTCGTATAATTTTTTGATCCGGTGCTGTCGGGCCTCTTCTTCAGACATGCCGTGGAATGATTCTTCCTGGTTCAGGTAAACCGCGTAGTCCAGATTGGTTATGTCACGCCGATACCCGTTGGTCACCATCAGGTCTTTTAGACCATCATTGTCAAAATCGGCCAATAAGGGGGCCCAGCTCCAATCGGTGGCATGTATACCTGCCAATTGGCCTATCTCACTGAATTGAAGGTTTCCCTTGCTATCCCTGCCTTGATTGAGTTGCAGTACATTGCGGACATATTCGTCCTGATAACCAAGGTTCCTGGCAATCCGGATAAAATCCCGGTTGGTCTTCATGACCATCATTTTCCTTCGCTGCTCCAGTTCGGGCAACATGTCAACCACACAAATATCGGGGAGTCCGTCGTTATTAAAATCCTGTATATCTACGCCCATACTGTTATAGGAAGTATGCCTTAAAAAATCGGCAGACTTGTCGATAAACGTACCGTCATGGTTATTGATCCAAATGACATCGTTGGATACAAAATCATTGGCACAATATACATCGAGCCAGCCATCCTGATTGAGATCGGTAATGCAAAGGCCCAATCCGTGGCCTTCTTTTACGATACCGGCACCTAACGTCACGTTTTCGAATACGGGATGACCATTTTTAACACCGACATTCCTGTACAACCGGTCGTTCGATGGACTCTGCCCGTCATTCAGTTTTTTGTGCAATTGGTTTCGGCCCGTCTGTTCCATTGCATTGGAGAGGATGTAGCAATCAAGGTCTCCGTCCCGGTCATAATCGAAAAAGGCCGACTGAATGGAAAACCCGTCATCAGCAAGTCCATAAGCGGTACCTGACTCCCTGAAAACAGGAATGCTCTTTTCAGAGTTTCCCTGGTTGATAAAGAGTAAATTTGACCGGTCATTTTCAGAGCCTGTAGCATTGGCCACAGAAAGGTATATATCCGGCAGTCCGTCCTGGTTGACATCAGCGACTGAAACACCAGTACACCATTTATCCGTGGTGGTCCCTGATTCCGCGGTAATGTCCTCAAATTTGAAATCACCCTTGTTCATGTATAATTTAGAGGAAACCAAGTTGCCGGCGAAAAAAACATCCTGCAATCCATCCCCGTTAAAATCCCCTATTCCTACACCCCCGCCGTTGAACAGCACATCATATTCCAGGGCATTCAAAGTGTCACTTTCAAAGGGTTCTATCTGGTTGTTGAAAACGATACCCGAATGGTCGCTGGAAATTACTTTGAACAGCAGCTTCTTTTCCGTCTTTTCAGAACAGGCCATGAATGATGCGGAAAGAAATGCACACCACAAAAAAACCAGTTTCAGTCGCGGATTTCCAAACCATTTTATGTGAAAATAAATACTCATTTTTCAGAATGGAATTAATACCCCTGGCAGTATTTCTGCCTTAAAAGTCTGCTGATAAACATGTGCCACTGTATTTTATAGGTACAATGGCACATCCTTCAGGATCTGTTGGGCCATGCGATTACCAGCCCGGGTTCTGTTCCAATCCTCCACCGTATGCATCGATTTCGCGTAGCGGTATCGGGAGGTATTCTGATTTTCCTTTCACGTAATTCTGGAACTCGGTATCAAAATCGGATTCGGCCGGCGAAAGGCCTGGGTCAGGCCCTGCAAGCTCGGGGCCTGCAATCCCATAGCGAACCATATCGCCAAAACGTACACTTTCGCCTGCCAGTTCCAGCACACGATCATGCCGGAGCTGTAACCTGAATTCCTGTTGGGTGAGCGATAAGGGCAGATCATTCATATTGGAACGGGCACGAACCAAATTAGCAAATGGGATTGCTGCCTGGGTGTTGCCCTGTTCGTTCAATGCCTCTGCCTGCATCAGGTATATATCCGCCAACCGGAGGACCCTTGTGTTAATGCCTGAAAAGTAACTTTCATAATCCTGCCAGTAATTGGTGTATTTCCTCCAAAAGCGGTCGTTAGGTCCGGCTCCTCTTTCAGCATAGGTTTGACCATATAACAATTCACCGGGATGATCGTATGCCAAAGTATATTGCAAACGCGGGTCCACATTGCCGTCTTTATCAGGTTCAATCAGAAATTGATTCAACAACCATTTTGTAGGTTGACCATCGGTCCATCCTAAAGGACGAACCCCGAAGAATTGAGCCCTTTCACTGGTCTCATCACCGGAAGCATTGTTATAGGTTGGGAACCCACCTGTTTTTCCGTTGTTGTTCACGAACTGAATTTCAAACAGGGATTCCTTGTTGTTTTCGAATTCTTCGGTAAAATTATCCTTGAATTCAGGCATCAGGTCGTAGGTCCCCGGCACCATAGCGATAATTTTTTCAAACTCCGCAGAAGCCTCGGCCCATTTCTTTTGTTGTAAATAGGATCTGCCCAGATAGCCAATTGCACCGCCCCGTGTGGCACGGCCAACATCTCCGCCCGAATAACTGTCGGGAAGTCCGGCCGCAGCATCTATAAAATCCTGTTCTACCAGGCCCCAGACCTCTTCAACAGAACCCTGCGGGTATCTGGTGTTTGCATCATCAATGCCGGTGACCAAAGGCACGCGGCCCCAAAGGGTAGCCAATTTGTAGTAACAATGCCCCCTTAGAAATTTAGCCTCTGCCAAAATCCGTGTTTTCAGGGTTTCGTCCATTTCAATAGAGGGGACGTTTTCCAAAACCTGATTGGCCTTGTAAATGGTCCTGTACAGTTCGCGCCATACTTCCAGGAGCCATGGGAAGTCATAATTAATATTTACAAATCTCCCCACGTTCGCCAGATCCGTCCATGGACTTTGGCTGTATCCCTCGTCTGAGCGCATATCGTAATCAAATATTTCCCATAGACTGAGTTCCCGGTTCTGAATGCCGGCATATACGGCATTGATCCCTAAAATAGCATCTTCTTCGGATTGCCAAAAAGTGTCAGGAGTAGGGGCATTCGGATTCACCTGATCCAAAAGGTCTTTTTCACAGGATAGGGTAGTGCTCAGGAACGCCATCAATACTGCTATTATCCTTATATTTTTCATTGTTATAGAGTTTACGTTGAACATCGAATTAAAAGCCTATTTGGATCCCCATTATGCCAGACCTGAGGGAGGGGAAATTTCCATTGTCAAAGCCCCTGTTTAAAAAATCGCCATTGCCGTTGGCACCGACCACTTCAGGATCATATCCGGTATAATCAGTAATAGTAAACAGGTTTTGCCCGGTCACATACAATCGAAGCTTGGTCAGACTCAATTTACTCATTATATATTCCGGAAAGGTAAACCCTAGCTGCAAGTTTTTTAATCTGAAATAATCCCCTTTTTCAACATACCGATCTGAATTTTGTGTCGGACTTAAAGATGAATCCGCATGGATAGGTTTCGGAATCAGGTTGGAAGTGCCTTCTCCGGTCCAATATACATCATCTGTCAGATAGTTGGCATTGTCATCGTAACGCTGAGACCACCATTTTTGTTCATTAAAAATACTGTTACCGGTAACTCCGGCAAAGAAAGCTGTTGCATCAAAACCTTTATAGGCTATATTTAAGTTCAGCCCATACTCGAAATCGGGTAAAGCCTTGCCTACTACTGCCCGGTCATCGAAATTGATGTCCCCGCTTCCGTCATTGTCAACATATTTAACATCTCCGGGACGTGCATTCGGCTGTACCCCCCAGGCATCGATTTCAGCCTGGTTCTGAAAGATACCGGCTGTTTCCAGCACATAGAAGGAGGCGACCGGTTCGCCCACTGCGGTGCGCAGTATCTGCCCCTGCCCAAAAATCGGCAGGTTGCCTGCTTCGGCTACCAGTGCCTTTACCTCGTTCTTTAAGAAGGTACCGTTGGCGGAAATACCATAGCTGAGATCATTTACGGAATTCTGGTAGCCAAGGCTTAGTTCCAGGCCCCTGTTCTGCACCTGGCCAACATTCGCTAAAGGATCGCCTCCCGTATTGCCGGAGGACAGCGGAATCGGAACTGCCAATAGCAGGTCTTTGACATCGGCGACATAATAATCGGCCGTGAAGCTTACCCTATTGTCGAAAAAGCCCGCATCCAATCCCACATTGGTCGTCGTTTTGCTTTCCCACCTTAAATTCGGATTTACCAGCTGAAGGTTCGTGGCCCCGGGAACGACCTGGTTGTTCAATACATAATTCTGGTTGTACCGAAGTACGCTCTGGGTAGCATAATTACTGATAGCCTGGTTACCGACGATTCCCCAGCTTCCCCGAAGTTTCAGGTCACTGAAAATAGTATTGTCCTCCATAAAACCTTCTTCCGAAATCCGCCAGGAAGCCGATACGGAAGGAAAGTTCGCATACCGGTCATTCTTTCCGAATTTTGACGACCCGTCCCTTCTGAAATTTACCAACAAGGTATACCGGTCATCAAAGGAATAGTTGATACTGCCCAGTACCGATCTGAGACCGGCCACCTCTTCCCGTCCTTCGGTTCGCGGGCTTGTGGTACCGTTGTCCTGTACCCAAAACTCCCCGGCCAGGCCCTCCGTATGGGCCAGATTAAAAGTGAAATTATCTTTTTGGGTCGTATAACCAACCAGTGCAGAAATGGTATGCTTCCCAAATTCCTGGTTGTAGTTCAGGGTATTTTCAGCCAGGATATTAAAGAACTCTGTATGGCGGTCATCCAGGAATGCCGCTCCCGGCGTATTCTGCCGCAAAGCACCGGCCCTTTGAAAATACTTATCCCGGATCTGGGCATAATCAAGTCCAAGATTCAATTTATACTTGAGAAAAGGAAAGATTTCAAATTCACCATAGGCGCTGCCCAAAACCTTACTGGTTACCCCGGTATTGCTATAATGTTCCTGCAGGCCTACCGGATTGGTCGCAAACGTACTGTTGTTGTCGTCACCATAGCCATAGCCACTTTCGTTATTCTCATCATATACGGGTATGGTCGGGAGCATCCACACGACATCTATGAACGGGTTTCCATTGACTCTCGTTTGATTGCTCCGGCTAAGTGCAATATTTTCACCGAAAGTAAACCTCCCTTTCTTGGTTTCGGTATTTATCCGTACCTGGTATCGGTCGAATTCAGGCCCTACGATTGCACCTTCCTGATCAAAATAGTTTAAGGAAATAAAATAAGTTGAGTTTTCGGCTCCCCCTGAAAAGTTCAGGTTGTGTTCTGAGATAGTGCCAGTTTTGAATAAAGCCTCCTGCCAGTCGGTATCGACTCCCGTCCTTAAATTTTGGGGAGCGTCACCATTATTGGTATACGCAAGATTGTTGATCTCAATAAATCGGGCTGCATTGGTCAGCGGGAGCTTTTTGGCAATGGTCTGAAAACCATAGTAAAAATCATAATCAATTTTTAACGGGCCTGCCCTGCCTTTTTTTGTGGTTACAACGATGACCCCGTTCATGCCACGGGAACCGTATAAGGCCGTTGCGGCGGCATCTTTTAGAACCTGTATCGACGCGATATCATTGGGGTTAAAATCTGCCCCGAGAGATGAAATAAGCATGCCATCTACTACATATAAAGGAGAGTCCTGCCCTGAAAATGAATTCAGCCCCCTGATCTTGACAGATGAAGCGGCCCCGGGGTTACCGGTTGAGGTTATGGTAACGCCGGCAGCCCTCCCCTGGAGCATTTGGCCAACATTACTGGCCGGGGCTTTCAGCATTTCTTCTGTATCTACCACGGCGACCGATCCCACAATATCGCTTCTCTTAACTGATTGATACCCGATTACCACAACTTCATCCAGGAGGTTGGTATCTTCGGTTAGCACTATATCCAGAGAAGTCCTGTTATCAACATCGACGGTTTTTTCCACATAGCCAAGGTAACTTATCGTCAGTTTGCCATTTGCGGGTACATTCGTGAGTTGAAAGATTCCGTCGAAATCGGTAGTGGTTCCTTTTTGGGTTCCGGATAAAACAATACTGGCACCTGCCAATGGTATACCTTCCGTATCTTTTACAGTGCCGCTTATGGCCAGCAGGTCTTGTGCATACCCCCGGGGCATGAACATACATAAAAAAAACAAGGGCAATATGGCCCATTTAATAGATTTTTCAGGTTGTTTTTTCATTGGTTGTCATTTTAGTGATCGTGTTTTTTAATCAACTCGTATGGGAATAAGAACACTGCCGCTTCAATATTTTAGTGCTTTAGAGTCCGGGCACACATAGAATTTAGCTGTATTCCTCACCTAATTAAAGGTTGAATGTCAAATGGGACTATAGACAAATAAAATGGTTAGTTTACAGTATTACCCATTGATTTGTGTCAAACTATCGTTCAAATCGTTCAAGTTTTAAGAAATCGTTAAAAAAAGGGGGCTTTTGACACGAATTGTATAGTTGTGAAACAAATTGAGGACGGCTGCGGAAACTTCCCGGGAGGGATCCCTGGCATAGAACAGCGTTGAATACCAGTATTTTGGGTCTTATTATTAAAGGCAGGCAGGATATACGTTAAAAATCTGATACTTCTGATCAGGATATTCAGCGTTTCAACCGAAGCCTGCCGGGAGATCAATAGCTACGGGCAATCCTTAGCTATTACCCGGGCTGCTAAGCTCCAGGTTCATTTTCTCCAAGAAGGGAATACCCGGAAATATTTTCATATTTTGTCGGTATACTTCTTAATCTCCGGGAAACATATTGGATATTAAATCGAATTGTTGAACTATGACACATTTTGTTGTTTGTTTATGCCCGAGTTTTCACCAAATTTGAAATATGTCGAAAAAGGATCTGCCAAATCTGCTCGCGTTATTTTTCTCGATGTATATCCTGTCGGGACAGGAATACTATTTTAAACATTATAAAGTTGAAAATGGTTTGTCCCACAATACGGTTCTCAGTTCCTTACAGGATAGTAAGGGATTCATATGGTTCGGCACCAAGGATGGCCTGAATCGTTTTGACGGATATTCCTTTAAATATTTTCAAAATGACAGTGATGATCCCAAAAGCCTGGGGAGCAATTTTGTTGAGTGTCTGCACGAATACGGCGGTCAGATTTGGGTAGGGACCGATAGCGGATTGTTTCATTACAATGAATTGTATGAGAATTTTGAGATTTTGGATGCCTCGCAGAACAGGCCTGTGCTCGATATTGAGCATGATACCAAAGGCAACCTATGGTACATTGCTGGGACCACTTTATATAAACACTCTGTTGAAACTAACCGTACCGTTGGGTATGACCCGGAAACTTACTTTCATGCCGAAGAACTCACAAGAACCCCCGACGGTACAATCTGGGCTGCCTATGACAATTTTATTTATCGCTACAATGAAGACTCTGATTCGTTCAAAACTATTGAAATCAATAGTATTTACGAAGGCAGCCTTCCCCTGAGGATAAGTAAGATATCCCCCCTGGATGAACATACACTTTTGATAGGCACTCAGAATCACGGGGCAATCCTGTTCGACATCCAAACTGAAATTACGGAAAGTTTATTACCTGCTTCAGAAGACCCTTTATATGTAAGGGACTTCGCGAAAAGGACACCAAATGAACTATGGATGGCGACAGAATCCGGCATCTATATCTACCATATCAAAAATGGTACTTTCAAAAACCTGAAAAAGAATTATAATGACCCGTATGCCCTGTCTGATAATGCAGTTTATACGCTTACTGTGGATAAGGAAGGGGGCATTTGGATGGGAACGTATTTTGGAGGCGCCGATTATTACCCGAAACAATATACGCAGTTCGATAAATACTATCCCAAGTCGGGTGAAAACGCCATAAGCGGAAATGCAGTGCGTGAAATTCATCCGGATCAATATGGGAATTTATGGATAGGTACAGAGGATGCGGGACTCAATAAATTTAACCCGGAAACCGGGGTCTTTACAAACTACAAGCCCACTGAAGATAATCAAACCCTGGCCCATTATAACATTCATGCATTGTTACCAAGGGGCGACAAACTTTGGATTGGCACCTTTGAACATGGATTAGATATCATGGATATCCCGACGGGTAAAATAATAAACCATTATAGCATAGGCGACGGGCACGGGCTGTCAAGTAATTTTGTCTTTGCACTTTATGAGAATCCGTCCCGGGAGATTTTTGCCATTACCGCTTCGGGGATTCAATTATACGACAATGAAAATGATAAGTTCCTGACCCTTGAGGCATTTCCCGAAGGGATCTTCTTTACCTCTATGATCGAAGACGCCAATGGAATATTATGGGCAGGAACCTATTGGAACGGCCTGTTTTATTACAATCCCAAAACAAAGAGAACGGGAATATTCAAACATGATGGAACTAACCCCAATAGCATCAGCAGCAATGCGATCAACGGGATTTTTCTGGATAGTAAAAATAATCTCTGGGTTACAACTGAAAACGGCCTGAACTTATACCTGGACGAAACCCGCGGGTTTAAAAAATACACCACAAAGGATGGTTTTCCCAGCAATGTGTTTTATTCGATAATAGAAGATAGTGATAACCACTTATGGATCAGTACATCCAACGGATTGATAAATTTCAACCCCGGCGGGAATAAGCTAAAAGTCTTCACCAAATCGAACGGATTGCTCAGCGATCAATTCAATTATAATTCAGCTTACAAAGCTGAGAACGGTACGATGTATTTTGGAAGTGTACGGGGGATGATAAGTTTTGATCCTGATAAATTCACCAGCAATGCCTATAAACCGCCTATTTTGATAACCGGACTTCAAATAAATAACAAAGACGTGCCGGTAGATAAAGAGGGGTCTCCCTTACCTACCTCCGTAACGTTTACCGATAAAATTGAATTGTCCCCTGATGAGTCCTCGTTTAGCCTGGATTTCGCGGCATTAAGTTATACTGCCCCCGAAATGACCGAATATTGGTACAAGCTGGATGGCCTGAACGATGACTGGGTATATCTTAAAAAAAATCACAAGGTTTATTTTACCGAATTATCGGCCGGCGAATATAGTTTTAAGGTCAAGTCGTTGAACAGCAGTGGTATCTGGAGTGAGGAAGCAGCTGCATTACATATTAAAGTGCTGCCTACCTTCCTCAAAAGCAATGCTGCCTATTCCATTTACATCATACTTATTGGCCTTATCGGTTATTTGGCGTTCAGGTATTATCACAGCAGGACCAAAGCAAAGAATTATCAAATCATAAAAGAACTCAACAACAAAAAGGAAAAGGAGCTTTTCAGGGCT
Source organism: uncultured Flavobacteriaceae bacterium (assembly GCA_963756115.1). Classification (GTDB taxonomy): domain Bacteria; phylum Bacteroidota; class Bacteroidia; order Flavobacteriales; family Flavobacteriaceae; genus JTS-RE37. Next base: position 52,519 of record CAVWMN010000003.1, on the reverse strand, counting down.
AAAATTGAATTCTTTACAAATATTTCCCACGAAATACGTACACCGCTGACCCTGATAAAAAGTCCCCTGGAAAAAATACTAAAGAGAGTTGAGAATGGATCTGAGCTGCAGGAGAACCTTTCTATAATGGAAAAGAACACTTCCCGACTTTTAGACCTAACGAATCAATTGCTGGACTTCAGAAAGACAGAGTTCCAGGATATAAGCCTGTCATTCATTGAGATAAATATTTCCGATCTCTTGAGAAATACATATGAGCGGTTCAGTCAGGCAGTTACTGATAAAAATTTAACGGTACACCTCCAGATGGGGACCACGGATGTATATGCCTATATCGATGCAGAAGCTACCAGGAAGATCCTGAGCAACCTATTGGGGAATGCCATTAAATATTCAGAGAAACGGATTATCATAACCCTGGAGGCAAATGAGGAATTCTTTGAACTAAAAGTAAAAAACGATGGCAAGTTGATACCCTCACATTTGCAGAACAAAATATTCGAGCCCTTTTACAGAGTACCGGGGATTGAAAACGAAAATCAGCCGGGTACCGGGATAGGGCTGTCTCTGGCCCATTCACTTACGGAAATGCATAACGGAAGTTTAAAGCTGGATTCAAGTGATGGCGATTTGAACGTATTTGTTCTCAGACTCCCCATACACCAGGAGAAGGAGTTCAGTCTTTATGAGAGCAATAAGTTGGTGATCGAGGAGCGCTCCGGTCAAACGCCGCAGGACCCGGTTACAAAAGGGTATAAACCTGCAGTTCTCCTGGTAGAGGATAATGAGGACCTGTTGGATTTTGTCGCTAAGGACTTAACGGATGATTATTTGGTTATTAAAGCAGTGAGTGCTGAAAAAGCCCTGGAAATGATTGCCGATGAAAACATTCACCTGGTAGTAAGCGACGTGATGATGCCCGGGATGGACGGTTTTTCATTCTGCGAAAAAATAAAGACCGATCTTGAAACCAGCCACATTCCGGTGATCCTGCTTACATCCAAAAGTGCCATGACTGCAAGAATAGAAGGATTAGAGTCGGGCGCAGATGCCTATATAGAGAAGCCGTTTTCAATGGAATATTTAAAGGTACAGATATCCAATCTTATTGAAAACAGGAAACATATCATGGAACATTATTCAAGTTCCCCGCTGGCCCATATTCGAAGCATAGCCCATACAAGGACTGATGAAAAGTTCATTAAGAAACTGGACCAGGTTATATATGGGAACATTTCGGACCCGGACCTGAATGTTGAAACCCTTGCTGATATAATGAATATGAGTCGTTCTACATTATATCGGAAGATAAAGGAAATGTCAAACCTAAGCCCTAATGAACTTGTGAATATCGCCAGGCTAAAAAAAGCAGCGGAACTTCTGAAAAAAGGAGACTATAAAATCTATGAAATAGCGGAGATGGTAGGTTACAACTCACAGACCAGTTTTGGGAGGAATTTCCAAAAACAGTTTAGTATGACCCCTACGGAGTATATGAAGGTAGAGGGGATTAGTTGATTTTAAATAAATGGGGAATGCCGGTTACTGCAGGATTAAAAGGGTTTATGCCGCTTAGGGTGGCACCTCTCTCCGGCCTGTATTCAAAGGAAAGCCGACTTTTGGGAGTCGGCTTTTTTGATTATAAAAGTTACCCGTTACAAAGAAAGGAGCAATATCCTGATGCGATCCACAGGAGCAGTTTGGTAGTACGACCCCAAATGTCCAGTGGAAGTCCGCTACCTGGCAAGCAGATCGTCCAGTCCGTCCATGGCGATGGTAAAACCTTCCCTGAAGCCCATTGCAATCATTTTTTCAAGGTCTTCCAGGCTTTCGTGCTTTATACTGACATTCACCGTGGTGGTTCCATTGTGTGGAACAAGGTCTATGTTCCAATCAGAACGGGGTAAGTCTTTGTTAATGGTTCCATTGGGATCACTGAAAGCGTCCAGAAACTGGAAATTGGTTTTGGGTGTTATGGAGGTGAAATCTGCCAACGCCCAATGTTCTTCCCCATCAGGCCCGCACATAGCGTAGAGCCTGCGGCCACCCACTTTAAATTCCATGGATTTTGTTTTGGATATCCAGGGTTTTGGTGCCCACCACTGATCGAGTATTTCGGGCTGGGTCCAGGCAGACCAAACCGTTGCAATCGGAGCCTGGAACTCCCTTTTTACAAGCACTGTACTGTTTTCTTTGTCTACAGAGAATTCCATTAATTGATTAGGTTTCATTTTCTTCAGATTTTAGATTTATTACTATTTTGTCAAGTTCCTCAAAGCGGGCTTCCCAGACCTTCCTGAATTGTTCGAGCCAAAGGTCGATTTCCTTTATTTTATCGATCTTGATCTTATAAAATATCTCCCGGCCCTGCCGGTCAGCCTCAATCAAATCGCATTCATTCAGAATTTGGAGGTGTTTGGAAATGGTGGGTCGCGCTGCATCAAAATTGGAAGCGATGGTACCGGCCGTAAGGGTATGCGTAGCAAGTAACGCCAATATAGCCCTTCGCGTAGGATCTGCTATAGCCTGATAAATATCCCGCCTCAATTTCATTATGAAGTTATTTGACTACAAATATATATGAAGCCATTTAACTACGCAAATATAGTTGGAATTTTTCCCGGTGTATCTTTCTGTATCGATGCAACCCGTATCTTTAAATCCGTTGTGTGATACGTTGCATCTGTGAAGATGGAGATCATCTGTTTCGCTCAGCATCTTCCTTTACCGTTTAATCAGATACCCATGACATACTTCAAACCTGCTATGGTTCGCTGCCTGTTCCTTGGAATGCTATTCCTGCCGTTTTCCGCGGCCTGTTCCGTGCCCGATACGTTGATGGCACGTTCCCCTACACAACGGATTGGCCTTAAGGTTTGGCAGGGAGCCCAATTGATGTATACTGTTTTGTATGATGGCACGCCAATTATGGAGCAATCGGCCATCGGTCTCCTATTGAAAGACAGCCCTTCCCTGTCCTATAATAACCCGGTTCGATCCGCCTCCATACAGAATATACGGGAACAAATTGTAGCGCCCGTACCGGAAAAAAGGCGTATTGTACCGGATGTTTATACCCTGTTGACCATTGAGTTCAGGGAACCTTATCAGGTGGAGTTCAGGGTTTATGATGACGGGGTAGCCTATCGTATCCTAACCCGCTTTAAGGATTCCATCACCGTTCAAAATGAAGTGGCCCGGTTTAATTTCCCGGGAAGCGCGTCTGTCTATTTTCCGGAGGTTCAGAAAAAACCAGGTGCGGATATCTACCATACCAGTTTTGAAGAAGAATACCCCCTCAGAAGGATGGACAGCATCCCTGACGGGATCATCGGCTATTCCCCGGTTTTGGTCGTACCTGGATCAGGCCCCCGGATCGGGATAACGGAATCTGACCTGTATGATTACCCTGGGATGTTCCTGGGCGGCACGGGGTCGGCAACACTGAAAGGCGTGTTTGCCGGTTATCCCCTGGCTGAAGAGGAGACCCACGAGTTGTATTCCCAGATCAAGGTGACAGCGCGGGCGGATTATATAGCAAAAACACAGGGTACAAGAAGTTTCCCCTGGAGGGTCATGATCATCGCCGCGGAAGACGCCGAACTGCCCAACAATGACATGGTCTACCGGCTGGGCGCTCCATCCAGGATCGAGGATACTTCCTGGATCCGGCCGGGAAACCTCACGGATGAGTGGATCATAGGAATCAACCTTTTTGATGTCCCGTTCCGGGCCGGACTCAACACGGCTTCCTACAAGTACTATATCGATTTTGCTAAGCGGTTTGGGTTCGATCGCATTCTGATGGATGCGGGGTGGAGTGACAACAATGACCTGTTCCGGATCAACCCTGATATTGATATGGACGCCCTCCTGGCGTATGCCCGGGAAAAAGGTGTAAAGATCTGTATGTGGACCCTGGCCATGACCCTGGACAAACAACTGGAACCTGCGCTTGACCGGTTCAACGAATGGGGGATTGATTTTATTATGACCGATTTTATCGATCGGGATGATCAGAAAATGGTCAATTTTTACCATCGTATTGCAAAGGCATGCGCGGAGCACAAGATCATGATCATGTACCATGGTGCCTTTCCCCCAAAGGGTTTTAACCGCACCTGGCCCAATGCCGTCGGCAGGGAAGGGGTCCTGGGTTCTGAATATAATATGTGGAGTGACCGGGTAACCCCTGCGCATGACCTCACGCTGCCCTTTACACGGATGCTCGCCGGCGGATTCGATTATGAGCCCGGTTTGCTCAACAATGCGACCGAACAGGGAACCCGGCCGGTAGCTGGCGTGGTGACCAGTCCCGGGACCCGCTGCCATCAATTGTCGATGTTCGTGGTGTACGACAGCCCCGTGCAGATTTTCTCGGGCAATCCTTCGGAAGGATGGCGCGAACCCCGGTTTATGGAATTTTTAGGAAGCCTTCCCACTACCTGGGATGAAACCCTGATCCTGGATGCCCGGGTAGGGGAGTACATCGTAACTGCCCGGCAAAAGGGGCCGGACTGGTTTATCGGCGCGATGTGTGACTGGACAGCAAGGGACCAGGTGGTTAGGTTTGATTTTTTGGAGGAGGGCACCTACAGGGCCACCATCTGCCGGGATGGGGTGAACGCAGACCGGTATGCCGCGGATTATGTCTTTGAGGAGGTCCTGGTCAAAAAGGATGAAGCCCTGACCATCCCTATGGCGCCCGGCGGGGGATTTGTGATCCGGCTGGAAAAACAATGACCGGGAAAGGGGCTATGGCTGCCTGCCATAGGAATATATACGGGCTACGTGATATGAGCCATAGCTTTTTCCACGACCGCAACAGTTTTATCATAGCTGCTCTTCAACATGGTCTCGGCATCCATGGCGGCCCAATAGTCCTTGTTGAACAACTCAACAGACAAGCCTCCGCGGAAGCCTGCATGGTATAATTTGGGCAGGATTTCATCAAACGGACAAACGCCCTCCCCCGGTAATACGCGGTGTGCATCTGTTAGCAGTTCCCGCGCGGGGGTTTGCGGGTAATCATTCATATGCAGGAGTGGCAGTCGTTTTCCGTTAAGGCAATCAACCGTATCCCAGTCGCTCCCCCCACGGTATAAATGGTAAAAATCGAGCAGCATGGTGGCTTTGGGATGCCCTGTGGCAATTACAATATGGGCGCAATCGGACAGTTTGCTAAGGGCGCCGGCACCCCAGATCTCCAGGAGGGGGGTGACCCCGGTTTCAGCTTCCAGCTGCAGGATCGCCTCGTAGCGTTCAGCATACGCGTCAAATTTTGCCGGGTCCAGCGTTTTAATTCCCAGGACCGGGGCCGCGATATACTTGCCGCCAAGGCCAGCGGTAAGGACCATTTCTTCCCGCATTTGTTCGATGGCCTTCTGCCTTTCCCCGGGGTCATCGCTGCACCAGGCCGCAAAGCCGATCATATCTTCCAGCACAAGCCCGCCTGCCTGCAGTTTATCCTTCAGCTCTTCAACCGTACCCCCGGAATCAATAAATTTAGTGACATCCCTCATCCATAATTCAATGCCGTCAAATCCGGCCGCCGCCACCATTTCAATTTGCCTGTCTACCCCCAGGTCGTATGCAGAAATTGTTGAGGTATTCAAACTGATCCTGAACGGCATTTTTTTCTTTACTACCCGGCCATGATCAGTTGGACTTTCCTGTTCCGTTGTTTTAAATGCCAGTCCGGTTGCGGCAGCCAGCGAAACCATAAGACTATTTCCTATGGCTTTTCTTCTTGAGATTTTAGATTCATCCATGGCAAACATTATTTTCCCGCTGCAAATTAGTCCCTGCAGGGATAGTGTTAAATATAGGTAAGATTTTTTTGTGAGTAAAGACCAGTCGCTGCCCTCTAACTTAGGAGTGCAGGCTTGCATTCGTATACTGGCGGGGAGAGAGTGCCTGCCTTCTCTGTCCTCGCTTCCCCCAACCCCTAAAGGGGAGGCCCACGCTTGCTCTCGTTTCCTTACGTGGGACGTTAGTTGCTCTTGTTATCCGTTCTGCCCCCAACCCCTAAAGGGGAGGCCCGCGCTTATTTTCGAACTCACCCCAAACAATTAGAGATGCTCCATTTGGAAGAAAAAATCCTACCCTTTGCTTTCCGGGAAAGGGGTACTACAACTCCCTTTAGAGCCGGGGTAGGGATTTTTTCGGGTCGCCCTTCACGAACTGGGCACGAATTCTCCCCCCTCGGGGGGGCAGGGGGGGGTGTTTTTCGTATCTTCAGGCTGCTAAAACCAGTTCACTATGAGCAGAGGATTTGTAAAGGAGGATGATCAGGAGGACCTGCCTATGGTGCCTCCAAGGGCCCATTTGCCGGAAGGTATAACCAACTATGTGACAAAGGTGGGGATGGACCAGTTACTGGGAGAAAAAAAGGCGCTTACGGATGAAAAATTGCTTTTGGATAATACAGATGAAAAAGAACGGCGTATTGCACAGAACCTGATAGCTGCAAAATTACAATTGCTGACTGAAAGGATCGCTACGGCGAAAATCGTGGATTTGGAGGAACAGCCTGCGGGAGAAGTCCGGTTTGGGGCCACGGTTACCCTCCAGGCCGGGGCGGCGCGCGAAAAACATACCTACCAGATTGTGGGTGTTGATGAAGCCGATATTGCAAAAGGAAAAATCTCCTTTATATCCCCGCTGGCCAGGATCCTTATCCAAAAAAAAACCGGCGATACGGCCGTTTTGAAACTGGCATCCGGAGATAAGACCTTCGAGATCCTGGACATAGCATATAAAAAATAACTCTTGGGTAACCCGTGGGGAAAAATGAGTATTCACTTTATCAGGACGATATGAAAACTTCCATAAAAACAGGAATCCTGTCTTTCGGGATGTCCGGCCGGCTCTTTCATGCCCCGTTTGTAAATGCCCACAGTGGCTTTGAACTCACCGCAGTTGTGGAGCGTTCCAAAAAACAGGCACATCTGGAGTATCCCACTATAGTAAGCTATGATTCGGTCGATGCACTACTGGAAGATGATTCCATTGAACTGGTCATTGTCAATACGCCCACGGCAACACATTTTGAATTCGCGTTAAAAGCGCTCCAAAAGGGTCGGCACGTGCTGGTGGAAAAAGCATTTACCATCACCCCGGACCAGGCGAAGCAGCTTTTTGATACCGCCGGGGCCAACGGGCTGCATGCCATGCCCTATCAGAACCGCAGGTACGACAGTGATTTCATGTCGGTGAAGGAGGTGGTGGCTTCCGGAAAACTGGGAGAACTGATCGAGGTCCATTTTAGATTTGACCGGTACCGGCTGGGAATCGGACCGAAAGTGGCGAAGGAAACCCCGGGTCCGGGTGCGGGCTTGCTGTATGACCTCGGGCCCCATCTCCTGGATCAGGCTATCTCGGTTTTCGGTACCCCATTGAGCTGGAAAAAGACCCTCGGGCATTTTCGTCCCGATACCCGGGTGGATGATTATGCCCATGTGCATCTGACCTATCCCGGGGAGCTGCAGGTTTTTGTTACGGCAAGCCTCCTGGTCGCCAATGAAATGCCTGCCTTTTCACTGAATGGGATAAAGGGTTCCTATATCAAATACCGGACAGATGTTCAGGAAGACCAGTTACTGAAAGCTATGAAACCCATGGATCCTGGTTATGGCAGGGAGGAAGCCGGGGGGGAGGGCATACTTATTACGATATCAGGAGATGGCAGCCGCAAAACTGAAAAGATTCCCGGTATCCGGTCATCCTACATGGATTTATTTGATGCTGTCCATAAAACCGTACGGGATGGAGTCCCGTATCCGGTGACCCGGGAACAGGTTTTGGCACAACTGGAAATATTGAACGGGTAAAATAAATATCCAACGATCATTATTGGCTGCACCCTGATCAGGGCAACAGGGTGCTTGTTGTGAGTTTTCGCATTTTATCACTTATTGAAAAAAGCCATTTCAATTGTTCCCAAACCAAATGGGCTTCCTGGTAATCGCGTTCCAGGCTGGGGTCTATTTCCCGCGACAGGGGATTTTCCGGTTGAAATGCCGGAAGCTGTTGCTCAAAATCGGATTTCCCCGCAGGGACCGGGGATGTCAGCGCCACATTCCCGTCTGTCAAAGCCTGGAGCACCTGAGCCAGGTTTTCGTCGATCATCCCCATGGCCCCTTTGAACGCTTCTGAGGCGTCGGTGGTTCGATTAGCTTGTATATAAGTGCTCAGGGAGGCCAGGGAGGATAAGAAGGTATGGTTCAGCACTACCAGCTCGTAAACAGCATCCAGGTTCTTTTGTTTGGATGGGGGTTCCTGTGCCATCCGCTGAAACGCGGAGCTTAAGTTCGAAGTCTCCAGGAACGCTTCCTTCCGGGAAACCTGGTAGGTGGTGGACACGGCACCTTTCTTCTGGTAATAGCCAGTGATCTGGGAAAGGAAGTCCCGGTTGGCCGTGACGCTCTTTTCGATATGCTGCCTGATTTCCAGGAAACCCCAGGCTGGCCAGAGCCATAACATGGCAACAAAGGAAAGGGCCGCACCGATGAGGGTGTCCAGGATACGGTATTGTATCACGGTCAGGATATCGGGCCGCATAATGGCGTAGATAAACACGACACTCAGCGTGATGAAGGTGGCGGAGGCTTTATAATTTTTCTGCACCATGGAAAAGGCGACGATCAGGGAGACAATCCCCAATGCTCCGAACACATACGGGCTCTGGATCAGGAAAACCATCCCGGAGGCGATGGCGCCGCCGATCAGTGTCCCGATGATCCTGTCTTTCGAGCGGCTTTTGGTAAGTCCGTAACTGGGCCTCATGATCACGATGATCGTCAGGAGGATCCAGTAGGGATTCTGGAAATGGAAAAAACTCCCCAACGCATACCCTATCATGACGGTTACTGCCAACCGCAGGGAATGTTTGAAGATGGTGGACTTAAAACTAAAGCTGCGCAACAAAAGCCTGGGGTCATAATCCTGGGGTACAATAAACCGCCTGGAATCCTCCCTGTTTATAACATCCAGCGCGTCCTTGTCAGGATTCCCCAACAGCCATTTGATCCGCTTCAGTTTTTCGAATTGTTTTTCCTGGTATTCAAACAGGTTCTGCAGCATCAGGTATCCTTCGTATGCGAATGTTTTTGAATCAGACCTGAAGCTGTCAATGAGGGCTTTCAGGTTTATAAAGGATGCTGCCAAAAGCGTATTTCCCGGAAGTTTACCGGGATGGGTTCCCGCGGCTGCGATCTTCCGGAGCTGCCCGGAAATCTGGAACATAAGGTTCTGAAAGTGCCCTGTGAATTCAGGATACCTGGTAAACAGGGTGTCCATCTTATCATAATTCACCGGGTTGGCCATGGCAGTTTCAAGCATTTCGACCAACTGTACGAAAACCAGTAAGCGTTTGTCCTCGTAAATGGAATTGCCGGAGCTTGTACGGGAACGGATCAGGATTTCCCGTAAGGTCTCGTGATTTTCAATCAGCTTGCTCTGCAGTGTATATAGTTTGGATTGCAGTTTTTTCCGATCGGACCGCGGGCCGATCAGCTTACCCCGCGCTTCCAGGAATTCAGCGGTCAGTACCAGGACTTCCGATAAGATTTCTTCCGTTTGTGCCTTCGGGTTTATGTGATACCAAAGTACGGATAAGAGCAGGTACCACAGCCCCCCGGCACCGATCAACAAGGCATATTGATAGATCTCCAGTTCCTGGGCTTCGTGGGCGAAACTCAAAACCAGCGCAAGCAGGCCTGAAAAACTTATCAGGGAAGCCCGGAAACCGTAGACGGCAATGAGTGAAATGGCAAAGGTGAGCAACCCAAGCACAGGGAGGAGCAGCAGCGTCTGTATGTGCAGGTATCCCCCGATAAAGCTGACGACCATGGCCAAAGCTGCGGAAAAAAGGATCCCGATTTTCTTATGCCTGTAACTGCCGTTCACATCACTGGGCGAACTCCAGAATGCCCCGAAGCATAGTGCGAGTCCGATCTCAAAATGTCCCAGTTGTATACCCAACACAATGGGCACGGTTACCGCGACCCCTATCAGGATGGATTTAGAGAAATTGGTACTTTTCAGAAACTGAAGGAATTCCCTGAAATTATCAGCAATGGATTGCCGTGATGGTTTCAATACATACTTATTAAGGGGCAAAGATAGTCCTTAACCGCTTTGTCTGCATTGGTTCCAATACTTTAGCCGATTAAATTGGCCCAACGATTAAAATTAAACCGAATACCTCAGGATCAAATACATGTCTTCAATTTTTTGGCTATCTAGGGATAAGGGAGTGTCCTCATTGTTTTCAACTTTCAGGTCATTTGGAACATCACTATTTTTAAGCTGAACGCTCCACCACCCTACTGGACTTTCAGATGGGGTAAACGAAATCATTGGTAGATTCGCGATACCTTCCTGCAGGCCATTATTTGTTTCAGGCTCAATTGCCGTAATCGATTCGTCTTTGCCATGAAAAAATTCTAAAGGCAGGCCAAGAGCACTTTCTTTAGCCTCGTCACTTTTCAATTTTAAAGCCAGTTCCACCGAAATTAGACTGAGCGTTCTATCCCGTAAAAAATATGGAAAATGTTGGGATCTTAATTCAAAAGGCAAATTGTGCATTACAGATTGATCATTCGTTTGGGGCCGGAAGAAACGGAACCATTCTGTAGAAAATTCCTGTTTCATACTTATAAGTCGGAGCAATCCTGTTTCGCTCTCAGCCATCTCATCCAACCATTTGTTGATTGTATCTTTCGCATGGATTTGCACTTTTTCTTTAAAGGCATCACCACCGTCACGGGAAGTATAATTCATGTGCAGAACAACATCGGAAATGGTGTTATAATCGAATGAACGGAATTCGTCAGGAAGCTGTATTTTCCACGAACTTATTGCTCCTGCTCCTTCAAAAGGCAAATAGCGTTCATCCCTGAAATTGAGTTCAAACATACCACTGTCCTCTTGTCCCGAACTGGTCACAATGGATTGCATGCCCAGCAGATTGTGTATGAATTTAGGATCATCAATTCCCGAATAAGCATACGCTGTCTGGCTATTGCCACTTTTACGAATTCGATTTTTAATAAGCGTCAACTTTGCTGACACCCCGGTATATGGACCAACAATACAGGGGATTGTAATACTAACGGATTTGATACGCCTGAAATAGTGTCCCGGATAGTCAAGGTCGAACAGAAGTTCAGGGATATCAAATTCACATTCGCCTTTCTCTTTTAATTTTAAAAGTGCGGCTGGATTAATAAATGAAATTGAAACGTGTCTGCTAATCTCATATTCACGTTTATTCTTTTCAAAATAAGCCATTTCCAGGCGCTTTAGGTCCTGGTGAAGCTTCTCACCAGCGATCAGGCCCTTTCTCATGTTATCCCAATAGCCGAACTGAATAAAATTGGAGTTTTCAATACCCAATTCAAAGCGGAAGGTTTTCTCAGCTTGTTTGGCTATATCATAGGCCAGTTGATAGGATTGAAAATATACGGAAGAGATCTGGCCGATCATCCAGCTATAAAGTTGCTCATTGGTGTATTTGTTTTTCATTCGATCTGCTACAAGGCGTGCATGATCTAATTGGAGGTCATTAGTAACTCGTTCTTTTTCTGCAATTGCAATTCGAATCTGGTTTTCAAGCAATTGCTTGTCAATCTGTTTCAATTCCTGTTCTGCAAGGTCGATCTGCAAATCCCAATCTTCCTGGCGCCGCTCATAGCTTGCCAATGTAGCACTGGCATCCGCAAGATCCCTCAATATGATAGAGGCAAAATCGAGCCATTTCCCGGCTGCTTCTATCCCTTTCCCTACCTTGTCACCTCCCGTTACCCGTACAAGAGCGATTGCTCCACCCATGGGGCCTGCCAGTCCACCTGTGTATGCATCGGGCCCCTGGTGGGCCGCACCTGCACCGGCCTGCAAACCTGCCCCAACGCCTTGCGTAATGGATGCTGAGCGGGCGAGAGCGAAGGCAGCTATTTCTGCAGGATTTATAAAATTTCGATCTTCATAGTTCTCTTTCCGTATGGTAGCGAGTGCCTTCGCTTCTTGCAGGACCTCCTCTGCGAGTTGTGCCTCCTTTACCCGCTGTGACCTGATTTCCTGATTCGCTTTGAGAATTTCCACTTCCTGATTAACCCGAATACTAGCTATCCCTTCCGCATCCTTTTTCTCAAGCGCGGCAAGAAGTCCGTTCCCCAATGATTTCAGCTCCTGGCAAATCTCCTGGGCCTTTTGGATCATGATAGTAAAACGATAGTGGGGAAGTGGGGCAAACAAATCATTTAACGCACTGCTAAGATCAATTCCTGCAGCTGCCGCCTTTACCAATAATGCGGGGTCAATGGGCGGTTGGAACAGTGCCAGTTCACGTACTTGCCCTTCAATGTTCATACAATTGCGGATCTTGAAGAGGCGGTCGGCTACCGTATCCCAGTACGAAAGCAACTTTTCATTCGGAGGCATGCAGAAATATAGGATGTCGTCCAGTACGCCACCGTTTTGATCGCTACTTTCCTGCGCTTCATCTCCACCTTGCTGCAGGTACATCTCCAGTTGCACCCAGGCATTTCCAAGCTGGGTAATATCGGGTGCTAGGTTATTAAATGACTTTGCCTCTTTTTCTTTGGCTTCCGTTTCTACCGGCATTTTCCCCAGAACCTGGCCCGCCAGAATGTAAAGCTGCGTGGCTTCATTAATGGATTCGATATTGTCCCTCCGGAAAAGCTGGTCGCCCCAGGCGATTAGATTATCCAAATATTTCATGATCACGGCTTTCATATATGCCAGCCGCCTGAATCGGGCAATCAAATGGGGATTAAAAGGATCCTGTTCCCACGCCTGGATCTGTTTTTTCAGTTTTGAATCCCCTTTTATAAGCGCATCGATATCTTTCTTGATCTGTGCTGTGGTATATGTATGGAAGGGCTTGACCTTCCAAAATCTATAAGGAACATCACCTACGCTCTCTGTGGGATCAAAGATAAAATGAAACCACCCTTGTGCCTCCTCAAAGCGTTGATCCTGTGACAGCCTGGTGGCTATAAATAATGGAATATGATAAAATAGCTCCCAATTATAACAGGCATAGGCTTCATCGAAATCAAAATCAATTATATCCCGGGGTGCCTGGGTCCATTTTATTTCGCTGTGATTGGGATGATACTCTTTCTTAAAATCCAGGGAATCAAGATGGTCCGGGGTTAACTGATAATTCAGTTCCTTGCCTTCGGTATTTTTCGGGTCCGGACTTAACAAGCCTTCAACTCCATAACGGCTAAGGTGCTTCAACATCAAACAGGTGAGGGGATGGTAAAAAGTCTGAATGAGATAATCCCCCTGAATTAATTTAATTGATTCATACCTGGACTTCTCGGCCTGGACGCCAACTATTCCTTCCATAACGTTTGTAAATTCAAACGATAATTCCGTACTGGTAATGGTATCCGGGTCATCGGTTTTTGAGTTGCGATAAACCACCTGCCCGGTATCACCGGCACCGAAGTAGTGGTCCTGAAGCGTACTCCTGCCCGACACCTGTGCTAAGGATCCATTGTCAACAGCCATTTCTAAATCCCCGGGACTGTCTGAAAGGGCCGTATAAACTGATTCCTGTACCAGGTTGGTTCCCCCGGTCAGCATGCTTGTGGGCATATACTCCTGAGGTATCATGCTGATGCGGGGCGATGGAGGGACTATAAAAAATGTATGCTTGGGATCTTCATAGAAAAATGGAAGTTCCATCCTGGCAATCCCTTTCTGGGAAGAAAAAGCTAACTGGTAATTCCAGGGAACATTATATAATAAGTTTATTTCCTTATCGGCCTTATTTTTTATATCAAGGGTTTCAGAAGCCTTTCCCAGATATTTCATAAACCACATTTTCTTATCCAATTTTCCTACATTATTGTATCCCTTTTCATAATGGGTGGTAAGAAATCCTTTGCATGAGTCAAATGGAAAATACGATTTAAACTTATAGACCGTTTTCGAGTGGATATAATACCATCGTATGCGCAAGTCATTCGAAGCTGTTATTTTGGCGATAAAAAGGTAGGCATCAATACGGTCAAACATTTTATCCAGATGGGGCGTGGGGATAGCTCCCGTTATCTTTTTAGCCTGCCATCCACCATTGTAATAATAGCTCCAGGCCATTCGGGTTTCGTAGAAATTATGGCCCTCTTCCATTTTAGCTATTATACCTTCCAGTTCTCTAATCTCACCAGGTCCTCCATTTAAAACTCCGGATTTGATATTATCTATTGCAATTTCAAGAAATTTAATACTCTTTTTGTCATCTTCTGTGGGTCCAACGTGCTTCAGGGTAAATACAGGCCAGAATAGATAGAGTCGCCCGTTATGCACAAATGGTAATAAGATGCTTCTTGAGGGTATAGGGTCCACACCTTCCGAATTGTATATATCCAGTTCTACTTTTTCCCAGGCTGTCCACTCCCTTTTATGGATCCACCGGCGATAGTAAAAAAAGGCCGGAGCGCTATGGGTGCGCCCGAATACGTGTAACGTTTTTTGATCATCCTCGCAGAGGCCGCAAATCTCAAGGCGGGCCGTATTGTCAAGCTTGTGCAGGTAATTTACATAAGCGCGTTCCACGGTTTCCCCTGTCAGCGCATCCTGCAGCAATTCATTTTCCAGTTCCTGAAAAAAGGGGGTTTTGTCATCCCGGAGTTCCGGTTCAATCCAATTCTCAGGCCATACCAGGACTTTCCTGTTGGCTTCCCATACCCGGTAATATTTGCGCCATTTCCACTCCCTGGCGAAGTTGTGGCTGAAGGATATTCCCGGTTCCAGATTCATCAGGATGCGCTGCACGAAAAGTTGAACGGAGGAAGCCGCAAGCACAATTCGGGATGTCACGGAACAGGCTGCCATTTGCGTGTCCATAAGGTAATATCCAAAGATATCATTGATATCATCGAAAGATTGTTGGTTATGTTTTTTGCGATGATGCAGCACAAATTTAAGTAAGGCATTACGCTGTCGCTCCCGAAGTTTATCGCGCAATGGTTTGGTTACCTCCAGCCATTGCTCTTCGGAGTATTTAGCTTTCACGGCATGCCGGACTGAGTCAGCCTGCACTTTGGTAATATTCACGGAGGACCAGTCTGTCATTTGCCTGGCTGTTGCGCCCACACGGGTCACCAAACGGAGGGCTCCGGCAAGTTTTTCAAGCCATTCCCCGTTTTGATAGTCAGTTGGGAAATCCAGATTCATTGCGCTAGTCCCTGTCAGGTACTGAAGGTCATCAAGATCCCATCCGCTTTCATTACTTAATGTGCTTAATAAAGTTTCTTTCGTACTGTTGACATTCTGGGCGTCATCCAATAAAATGAAAACCGAATGTTCTCCTTTAAATATTTCTTTATTTAACAGAATGAGATTACAGAGAGCGATATATTGTTCAGTCAGGCCAACCGGTACCGAAGATTGTCCAACAAGAGGCAACTGTCGCAGATCTGGTAGTCCGGCGGCAGTTCCTTTCTTCATAAGGAAAGACAAACTTTCAGCTGTAAGTTTAAGGGTTGTAATCACAAGGATCAGTTTATGCAACTGGCCGGTCACGAAAAATGTGCCGGGCATTTCCAGGGAAGTCCAGTTATCCGTTGGATCGGCCTGGGTAAAGATTTCTTCAAGAAAGACATGCAGGGCGTTAAGGTTCTGATCGAATGGGTGGGGAAGGTATTCCTTCAGGAGTAAGGCCATAATCTGTACATCTGCAGACATGGCATGGGCAAGGTGCTGGATAGCAATATTTTCCAGCAGATATGCATGCAAGGCCTGTAAGGTATAAAGATATCGGGACTCCGTATCCGTTAGCCCCCCATCTACTAACTGAGTTATGGCTTCTTCAGCGTTCGGAAAAAACACCAAATGGTCATTCATAAAATCTTTTTGCTCTTGAACAGCGAGTTCGCTTTCGCCTGAGATAATTTGCTTGGCTACATCCAGGTGTGTGTTCTCAAGCACTTGCATTAATTTCGTTTCAACCTTTTCTTTTGAGGTTATTCCGGCCGGATAAGCTTCATTCGACTGTTGATTGATCTGCCCTTGAAGTTCTTTCAAAAGAGTTTCTCTCTCCTCTTCAGAGCTCGTAAAAGATGCCTTTGGCGGATATTGATGGCGGAGCAGATAGTCCAGTATTTCCGGGCTGAATCCCACACGCTGTGTTGTTTGGATCATTTTTATAAACTCAAGCGTATCGCCTGGTGTTACCGGTGGATTCAGATCAGGGGTCGCCAGTGGCAGGACGGGGAATATATTTTTTAACGAAAGATATTCCGTAACAGAAAGACCAAATGCCCTGCAAAAACTTGCCACCCTGCAAATGAAGGAAAGCTGTTGCAGGTTAAGCGTAATAACCCCCCCCGGCAGTTCCGATTCCGCCAACATCTGGAGGTCCTTAGCCTTCAGTCGGGTTGCTCCCAGAATAATAGCCAGCAAGTCCGGATCCAGATTTGGATCCTGTAGAACGATAACTGTACCGGCGTTTTGCAATTCGTCGCCAGTCGGATTGAGTTCAAATTGTACGGCTACCGGCTGGTTGATGGTGGTGTTCAAAAATAATGCACGATATGCAGAGGGTTCGTCAGGATAGTCATGGGTATCCAGCAGCTGCCACCAGCTTAACATCTCATTTCGCTCGATTTTTCTGGGTAGCATTTTTTCAAGTTGACTGATCTGGGCCAGATTATGTAAAAAACTTACATCGATTTCGTTTCCGAAAGCCAGCAACACACGATCAAGATCCTTCATCGAATAACCGGTCACTTGAAGCAGACGACCGAATCGATGGATTCTGCTAAGTACGGTTTCAGTCAGATTTTGCAGGGAAGCATCTGATACCTTACAGGATGAGGCAGGATCAAATTGTACGGCCAACGCTGCATTGGGATTGGCCGATTGGATAAAGCGCAACTGGATCAATTGCTGAAGATCGGAATACGAAAATCCCGATTGTTTCATGAAAACGGGTACATTTTCCAGTTGGGCTGGCGAAACACCCCAATAGGCACTCAAACTTGTAGCATCCGATGACGTGTCAATGAGAATGACTTTATCTTCCGGAATCAAACCCAAATACTCATCCGATATGGTATGGTTATCGGTGCCGCCGCCCAATATGGACTCCATTAATTTCCAACGTGGAGCACCGAGATGTTCCAGATAGATCCTTGCTTCTTCTATCCACAAGTTGAATGGCAGGTTCCAGGGATAGGCAATTCCCTGCGCGTTATCACCGAATTGCAGGATCTCATATGCATTCGGATTCAGATGCTGGGGATAAGCTTTTAATGTAGAGGCATTCCCCTCCGTCTGTGGGGTGTCCGCTATCGGGATGGTAAACGTTTTACCGAACATTTGCACGGTCTTTAACTGATATACAAGCGGACTTACTGCATCTTCCAAGACTTCGTTCACCAAATCGATATAGGGGAGTGGTGTATGCGAATTTTCGCAATCCAATTGGATATTCCCCAGATCCGGTCTGCGCTTATATAACCTTTCTAATACGGTGTCCTGGTCCGGGGCCGGATTCGCTGCATCTACCTTTGCCTTGTTCAGATACAGGAACAAATCCACCAGGTAGGCCGCCGGACTGAAGAATGATTGGCAGTGACGACATTCGCAATATCCTTCGTCACCAAATAGGGTTTCCAGGTCACCCACGCCCTCGATATTCGGAAGTGTTCCCTTCCACTGCGGCGTTACGTAGGTGGAGGCACTGGCCATGTCTTGCAACTGCATCCTGACAGCCTGACTTAAATTCTGCTTGTTTGAAGCATTCTGATAGATCTTATAAGCAGTTTCCGGCTCGGTCTTGAATAGTTCATACAACGTTTCCTCCCCGGATATTTTAATCGCGAAAGCCGAATGAAGCAGGTTTTGCCATAAAATCTTAACCGCCTGGTATTTATTTTGGGCCGGTGTTAGGTGGAATATTCGTTGCATAGCTTCCAGCTCTTGGGAGAAAGCTTTCTCATCCGCGATTCCGGAGAGGGCATCCGGGTGTTCCAGGATGTAACTGCGTACGGGTTGCGCCCGGAAATCAAATTCCTGATTTTGCGCGAAGAACCGGTCAAACGATTTGCTTTGTATTTCTTCATCACGCTCCAATGATTTGGCCAACACTGCAGTTGGTAGCATATATTCGGTTGTTAGGCGCAATTTCTGTGCAAATTCCTTCCTTCGTTCAGACAGGTCATCCCCAGCTATATCCGCTGGAATTTCTATCTCGTCACTATCCAGTATTTGAAGCCAATCCTCCACTTCCAATGTCGCCAGGCCATGAATGTGGTTTATTGCAGATTGCTCTTTGAGCTTGGCAATTAACGGTAGGTGATTACGGGTTACGCTGCCAAGCTGAAGTGTTAATTCAAGCTCCTGAAATTTTCCTTCACCCAGTTTTTCGCGCTGCTCCTGCCAAAACTCATCTGGTTCCCCCACAAATGTTTGCCAACTTTGGATAAGTTCTTTACTTTCTTTATCGGACAAGGAGGTAGCCTTGAATAGTTGTCCGAGTGAGCCTCTATGGAGCAGTTGCCCGCTGGATGATATGATATTCTCCATCCGCCACTCCACGATATTCGATTCAAGGTCGTTTTTATATCTCAAGGAGGATTTTGGGATAAAACCATCCTCAACGGCCGTATCGATAGCAGCAAGCAATTCCGCAACGGGACGGCTGACCAGTTCGGCCCAACGGGTGGGCAGTCCCGTTTTAAACCAACCGAAGAATATTTCCGGGGCCAGCACATCCGATTGTTCGGTCCATCGGCGGGCCTGGATATACCAGAATAAAAACTGTAGGTCAAGATCCTTGGAATTTGCCAGGAGATAAAGTTCACGGGTCTGTATCTCGCTAAGTGGGGTAACCTGCAAGGAATCTGACAGCTTTTCATGAATTTGTGTATACAGATCAAGACCACTATATGGATCATCTCCAACCACCAGGTTAATGACTTCATGGTATAAAGCATTGATAATTAAAGGCGATGTAATCAGGGGAGATTCATCTCGAATTGTGCGATAGGCTTTAATTATAAGGTCGGCCGAATCTCTGTCATACGGTATTAACTGTTCGGATTGGTAGTAGACCAGGAATGCACCATTTAGATCGGTCTTACCGCCCGATAGCCATATTTCTTCACGGGCTGTCTTATGAAAAGCGTAGATGATCAATCCCGGAATACCCCTTCCGGTTGGTTGGACTACACGGCCGCTGATTCGAAAAGTATGGGCGGAGCCCATATCATTAGTATTTATGTCAACGGTGATCGGCGGAATTTCAGCACCTGCGGCAATCGGTACCGGTTCGCGTTCCGTGCTCTTTATCAACTGATGTTCATGATAGACCCGGAAGAAGACGAAAGGTCTTTGATCACCTGATTCATCGCTTAAATCGGCATCTTCGAATGAAATTTGAAAATGACCCATTTCACCGGTAATGGCAGTACCTAATGGATCATGGTACTGTTTATCCTGTTCCCAGGCTTCCACATAAAGCCCTGAGATACCTTTTTCAGATCGCGTGCCTATGATTTTTGATTTGATTTCTGCCATGGTTGAATACTTAAATGTTATTATTTGATTCCTTAAGCCTTAATTGTAACAGCGTTGAAGGTTATATATACTTACTAATCGATTTAATTATTGGCAATCTTTTCCAACACCCGCAACAAGACCGGCCTGGCATTTATTTTATGTACTTATTCTTCTAAAATTGCATTGCTAGGTCAACATATGTACACGGGGAGGAAGCTCACTTCATCTGGCTATTTCCTTCAATTCGGATGGTAAGAATTTTGTATTCTTTTGAGAATCATTCATAACACCCCTTCGCTTCGAATATGTTCTATCTATTTGTTCATTATACCAGTATAGTCTATCCTTTCGGGTCATCCCCGTATTTTCATGGTGCACGAAATAGTTATATCTATCTTCCAGCCCCATATGATGACCGAGCTCATGAAGTAAAGAAGCAGTTCTTCCACCAAAATTTCCTGCATCTACGGCCTTACGAAAGTCTATTTTTACTTCGTTGGCATTATTTCCAGAATAATTTGAATCGACAAAAACAACATCCAAAGTGAATCCTTCAGTTTCAGCGGCCATTCTTTCAATGGCATTTTCCTGACTTTTTATCAAAAATTCATCTAGTTTTCCCCTTTCCCCGGTTCTGGCTGCCTTTAATTTTATGGTAATTCTGACGTGTATATTCTTCGGATCAGATGCATCAACCTCGTAGATTTGTCCATCGCTAGTTGTTTTGGGAGGTGTAAAGTTTGCATTTTTTGAAAGTTCTTCCTCTTTACCCAATTTTCCTTTGAATTTTTTGTCTTCCTGTTGGGCGAGATAAGAACTTTTTTCTGTTATTTTTTGTTGTTTTGCCACGAATTCAACTTCTTTAACCCTTTCTGCGATAGTTGGCTTACTCTTCTCTGAGGCAGGATCCGGTATACTCAAAAGAATATGCAATCTTTCTGCATGCTTACTTTCCTCTTCCTTTGAAAGCTTCTTTTTGGTAAATCTTCCAATGATCGAATCCAAGTCCTTCTTAAGTGGATCTTCCAAATTCTGGTATTCCGTACTTTTCTTTAATTCTGAGAAGCTCTGTGCAGGTGTCGTTGTTCTGGAACCTCCAGGATCCAAAAATAATATTGGGTTGCCATTAACATAAGAATACATATTTAACCCATCTTGAATGCCAATAGGATCTACACCCGTCCACCGCCCTAACCACGGTAAATAATACCGTGCTGAATGATAACTCAGACCGGTCTCTTCGTCCCGTTCCATGCCCGTATAGCGGTAACGTTTAACGGCTACTTGAATGGCCGCGTTTATTGCCTGGTATGCGGTCGTGCCGTAGGGATGGTATTCTTCATAGCTGATTACGGTTGGATTCGTATCCCCGGTAAGCTCCAAAGCAGCAGAACCCAGGTGATTGCCCAATTCGTAGCGTACCGTTCTTCGATCCGAATCATCATTTACTTCATTTCGGGTATCTACCATGGCAATCCGGATACTGTCATCCATCACATGAAGGGTTACCCGCTCCAATCCGGCATTTGTACCATTGTGTTTTCGGTATACTTCCACCCCGCCCAAATAGATCCGTTCGTCCTTTTTTGCAGAACCCCCCTCATTTTCTGTAACCTTCCGTACCCGCTGCCCCCCTCCATCATAGACATAGTGAGTTGTTTCAGGAATACCATTGTTGACGACCCCTCTGGATGATGCCTTGAGCTCATCTTTAAAGTTCCATTGCATTATAGGAAGATGCGGCATTTGGGTTATATAACCATGTGCAGGATGATGTGTATAGGTATAAGTTTGATTGCCGACGGTAGTATTTTGTAAGCGGTTATTGTTGGTTTCGTACGCGTAATCCCGTGTCCAGCTACCACCATTGGCCACATGCTTCATTTGCATAATATTCCCGACGCCATCGTATTGGTACGATTGGGTATAGTTCCTCAATGCCATCTCGTTATTGGGGCTGTATTGTTTTAAAAAGGGGAGGTCGTTCCAGTTGTCTTCGCTCATTTCGTTTAGCTGCCCGCGATGTTCTCTCCCTACAGCTTCTATAAGACGGTAGAGTGCATCATAGGTGTATCGCGATTTGGGTTCAATCTGATTATTAGCAAAAAATATGGTGGGAACGGCCAGGTCCTCAATCTCTGAGATATTGCCTATGGGGTCATAGGTGTACAAAAGATCCTGAAGCAATTCATTGTTCAGTTTCCGGCTTTGTAGCTTTATGAGGCGAAAGGTTAGCGGGTCATAGGTATAAGTGGTCTGAACATTATTTCCATATAAAATTCGTTGACGTTGCCTTTTTTCGTTATAATCGATGTTTTGTACAAACGTCCGCGTCTGTGGAGAAGCGTTCCCAACGGCCGCCAGTTGCACTTGTATAGTTTCCAACAATCCGGCTTCGTTATAGCCGGGTAGGGTTACACTACCGTCGGGGGTGGTGTTGCTGATAACACGGTTTAAGGCATCATAGTTAACTGCGGAATCAAAGGTCTCCAATTCGAGGGCAGTATCAGGATCAACCCCTGCCCAGTCGGGTACTTTTTTGTAATCTATGGCCAATCGCCGGTTTCCTTCCAGGAGATTGCCTTTAAAATCAAAGCGGACACTGCTTACTTTCCCGGCCGTATCGTATTGATATAGGATTTTTCCGCGTAGATTATTCGCTTTGTCGTCGGTTTGCCCTTCCCCATAAATAGTTTTGGAGAAGACGTTATTTAAGGGGCTGTCCCCATCGCCTCCCTGTACCCGCAATTCCAGGGGTCGCTGAAGGGCATCGTATTGGGTAAACAGGATATGGTTACGGCTGTCCCAGGCGCGCAATGGATTCCCCGCAACATTCCCCAGCATCCAGCGCTCCCCGGCATCCATACTGTTTTGGTAGACCTGGCTGCCCAGAAGGTCATATTTATAGGCCATCACCGTATTTCCGCGGGCATCCACCACGGAACGGGTGTTCCCTTCTATATCTATATGGATGGTAGTGGCGTAAAACTCGTCCACACCAGCCACCCGGTTATGGGCAATACTAAAAACCGGCCTGCCCAGGGAATCCAAATGAACTTCGGAAGGCGTATGGTAATGCTGTGCCGCTTTCCAGGCGGCCAGCTGTGGTGGGTTGGTTGGTGCAGTTGCATCGGGGTCAGGGCTGCCCCGTTCGGCATACCACTGACTTTCCATCACCGTATCATTCTGATCATAGCTTCGCTGCGACCAGGCATCGAATTCCACCTTGGTAAGGGTGCCATTAGGAAGTTCGGTACGGATGTTTCGGCCAGCCGCGTCGTAGTAAATGATGGGAGTTACCCCGCGTTCCACCAGTTCCTTAGCATCCTCATAAAAGGGATTAACAGAAAAATAGGGCTCGTATTGCTTTACCGGATTGCCTTTATTATTGAGCACGGTGCGACCATTGCCAATCCATCGCAGCTGCCCTGTACTGGCGGTATCAACTGTTTCCAGGGAATAGTTGCAATTTGGCTGGATATTAAGTTGCAGGGCTTCTCCTGGTTCGGCCTGTGATTTAATCATGGCCACCTGTCCCAAACCGCTTGAATATTCAAAGCTCAACTGTAATGGGCTTTCCGGATTGATTTGATGATGCAGTTCCCGCATAATCCTGCCCACTACTGCGGGCAATAGTTTTACCACTGCACAGGGTTGGGTATTGGGATCATCCATAAGCTGCTCTTCCCGCAGCATAACAGAAGCCTGATACCGATCGATGTCATATAAATATCGCACTGTAGCCTGTTGCAGGAGTTGGCGTGCGATAGTATGCAGTGCCGAAGTGCCTGACAGGGTAAAATATTCCTTGATGTGGGCTTCTTCTTCTTCTGAAGTGTTTTCACTTAACCCCTGCAAATCATCCGCCTCATTACCCTTTCCCATGACCGCCATGGCCTTTACCAAGCCCAGTTCATCCAGGAGTACCCCGGAGAGATTATCATTGATATCTTTCATCAAAATCGGGGAAAGGGTGCGGAAGTTGTACTTTTCGACACTAGCCAGATTCCCTACCGCATCGGTGGTGCTTTGGGCCATTAAAAAATAATCTTTGTAATAGGCTACCCGCGTGATGGCACCAAAAGGATCGGTATGGGCCACCGGGCTGTAAAAGCGGTTTTGCGCATCCGTTGCTGTTTCGCCAACGGATACATCAATCAGCTGTGATGTTCCGGAACGCACCCACCAATTCCCATCCTGTTTGAAAAATCGCCCTTCCTCCATCATGGCGTCCGCATTGGTGATCTTATTCCCGAAAATATCCTGTAGCAAACCGGGGGTATAGACCAATTGATAATTTTCATGCCCCAATCCCAGGGATTCCAATATGCCGGTAGGAAGTGGACCTGTTAAATCATCACGATAGTACAGGGATCGGATCTGTTCGATCAACCTTCTTTGGACGTTACCGGATGTAGCCGTTTCCTGATAGGCAATTTCGGTACTGGCGGTAGTAAGTATTTCCTCAAAATTCACTAACCGGTAGAATACGGTTGACGGTTCCAATCCGGTTATTTCAAAGGTGTTGGCTTCCGCCATGGTTCTGAGCCTATAGGCATGGGGAAGTATCACATCGTTGGTAAACCGGTTTTGCGTATAGATAATATGAGTCCGGGCCTGTTTGGCTCGGATTTCAGGCGGCAGATCCATATCAGCCAACTTTCTTGGATAGACTACCGATGCTGCCTCCAAAATCTGGCCCAGGTCATCAATTTTAGTAGTAAGCGTATGGGACATTCTGGGATTGGTTTCATCCCTCTCGTATTGTATTGAAAGGGCTTCGCTTTCCGTGACCATAAACACGGCAAAAGGATTGTTTCCCCTGGGTTGTAGCAATTGGATGTGGCAGTTGTGGGTGGCCACATTATAGGGTTTGGCCTCTTTGTACAGGGAAGCCATATCCCCCTTTTTTCCATCCAAAGCGAAAACCTCCTGCCTCAATACCATTCCTTTACAGGACCTTAGTGCTTCCCGCCATTCATCGCCGTTCAATCGATTGATCACGGAAGGGTCTAACAAGGTTTTGGCAGCCACCACCTGGGCATCATCCAGTTCCGGTTCTTTGATGGTTATTTTTGAATTTGGAAATTTTCTGTTGAATTCCTCCATCCAGTATTCAGCTTTAAAATGGGTGAGTAATTTTTTATTATCCAAAAAGGCCCCTGTATGGAACCAGGTTTTGGTCAATACCGGAGGCTGATATAATTCTTCTGAGGGTTCCATCCCGATGGCCATCGGGAGATTTCCTTCATTGTTGGCCCTCCAGCCGGGATAGTATTCCGTATCCAATTGTTCCACCATGCCAAAACCCCTGAACTCACGTTCCGTATGATCATAGTAGCCATGATGGTACCTGTATTCACTGGAAAAACGGACATCGGTTATCTTTTCGGCCACCGTAATTTTTTGGATGACCTGCACCGGAAACGGAAGTTTCGTGATCCATGGCCTGCCGTCTAATTGGTCCTTCAGATAAAAATGGGTGGAACTTTTGTATTCCACGGAAGTTTCCTTTCCCATATTGTTTTTATAATGGGTAAGCACATGCGGTTTTTTACTGTCCATGAGGTCGATATACCGCATGGGGGCATGGTCGTAGGCGGGAAGGTCCGAAGACCAAACGATGCAGGAGGTACCGGTGCCCAGCAGATCGATAACCGAGAGTTTGCAATTTCCATCGATGGGCATAAAAGGTTCAATTTCATGGGCCTTACTCCAGGCATTTCCGCTTAAATTAATAAAAGCTTTAAAGCTGTTTTCCCCCAGGTAAATTAGGTCGGTAGCTCCTGTACCGCTCACATCAGCCAAATGTAGATATTCGGGATTGAAGGTATCCGAATAATCAAAATAGGGTGCATTGTCCATGGTGATTCTGGCACTAAAACTACCATAGCCCTTATTGGCCCAATAGCACACTTCCCCGTTTCGGATGCGGACAATATCGGTCAGGCCATCACCCGACATATCAGCCAGAAAGATGGATTGGGATGTATCCGCGAATACGATTGCCGGACCCTGTTCCTCATCAAAGGTCCTGGATAGTGATTCGGCAGGTAAATGCCCCCTTTTTCCGTCGGAAGGGTACCAGACAAAGACATTTTCTTCGGTCAGAGCCAATTCGGGCAGCCCGTCTCCATTCAAATCGATCAGCCGCAAGTTGGGGTCTTGCAGGTTGATGTTGGCCCATTGTTCAAAAGGTTGAAAGGATTTCCAATTTTTCCCGGCGGCCAGTTCAAAATACCCATTGATTCCCCTGGTATTGGCCACCAGCTGTTTTTCTCCATTGCCCGCCAGATCCTGAATGGATAATACCCCCTGGGACAGGCCGGTAAAGGAAGGTTTGGGAATTACCTTTTGTGCGGATGTAAAATGAACGGCCCCATCCTCATCAGGGCTTCCCAGATTATTCTTATAGTACCAACCTCCTCCCTGTTCGGTAAGTATCCCGGAAATTCCCTCGCCATACAGATCTACCCATTGGTAGTTATTGGTAAGTCCCACCGGGGCATTGGCTATGTTTTCTACATTTACTGTTCTTATATCCTTGTTCCAATTGAGCTTTTCGTAGGTAAATTCCATTGGGGGCAGCGATTTTTGGGAGTAGCTGTTATCGGCTTTCCTGATATATCCCCTTTGGGTGATTGTTTTCAGGTAGTTGACTTCGGCCTGCCCGGACCCGTTGATGGAAGAAGGTTCATATTCCAGGTCTAGCGAACGTACCAGGTAGTTGGCTCCAAAATCTGCTTCATCTGGAGTTCCGACAAATTGTTTCTCCCCGGTAAAATGATGGAACATTAAAATGCGTTTGCAAAGTCGGTTGGTCCGTATTTCAAACCCGGAGCGATAGGAAGAGAAGGCATCTTCCCTATAATTCCACAGACCGGTATCATTTGGAGTGGGATTTAACTCATCGTGCTCTCCATAATCCATGACCAGTTCAAAGAAATATTCCTGGTCTTCCGGAAGTTGTGGGTCATAGGGTTTGGCAGGGTTTGCAAAATACGGAATCCGATTTCCATACGTGATCCGTTTTAAGTAGGTATTGGTAAAGGAGGCCAATCCGGACTTTCTGTTTTTTTCAAATACACTGTTGGGAATGCTTTCATCAATTAAAACACTGCCATCGGCATTCCTGTTGGAATCATTTTTATAATGGTACCGGATCCAGTTTCCTTTATCATCATAACTGAATTCGGGCAGCCACTGGAAAATGTGCAATGCATCCTGGGAATCTGCAATTCGGGCTTGTGGGTTTCTGCCAAAAATAGTAGCAACATTGCTTCCGGTTGTTACTTTCCAATAAACATCATGAAGTTGATGATGTATTTTTTCAATACGCGTAAACCCGCCTTCTAGTCGGGGTCGATAGCGTTCTACGGTATATCCGTCACCTGTAGTTTCCTTTTTCTCCCTGAATCCACTAGTCATGGATTCCTCTTCCAGAAAGGGAACAAGGTCCTCCACTCCCGAAAACATAAAAACATCTTCCGCTGATCCCTCCCGATACCGGGGTAATTTCTTGTCCGTTTTTCGCTGGATACCAGCATGCGCTAAAGCCCAGCCCAGTCCGAAGGGACTGTTGCCACTACCCGAATTATAATTTAAAGATAATGCTGGAGAGAAACCGTTCCTCCCTGGGCTGGCCGGTAAAGGGATACTGAATCCGGCAGTTCCATTGGCCGCATTCACCTCAAATTTCTCATCGATTCCCTTTAATGCCCCGCCCCCCTTGGGCAGGGAAATTTCAGGAATTTGAACGGACTCTATTCTTGTGCCAACTTTTTCCCTGGTGCCGTTTGCACCACCTTGTTTATCGAAATTTGCCTGGTTGTTTACAGGCCCTTTTGGAGAGTGGATCTTGCTTTCCATAGGCAGGCAGGATTGGAATTATCACAATATGGAATGATTCATGTCGTACGCGTTCTCATAAAGTTTGACACGTTGGGTGTTCGAACAATTTGCCAATGAATAGTTGATCCAATTTCCCTTATTTGAGAAAATTGTCCAGGGAAACATTGGAAAAAGATGTATAGTCTGAGGGGGAAAGGGGTAACTGAACTGCGCAACGCGCTTAATTCAGGTTATAATCTTCGGTAAAGCTAATTTTATATTATGCGAATTACTAACAATGGCATACCATATTCTAACAGTGTAGTTCCGAAAATAAGAATGTTTTGTAAGTAAAAGGACGTTGTAACCACTGCCGGCTACTTACTCAAGATAAGGAATTTTAAAATAATATTCCCCAAAAAATCATACCTATTTAAACTCATGACCAATGCAAGCAGCTCCAAAAAAAGTAAAAGGTTGCCCCCAACCCCTGAAGGGGAGCCGCGCTTGTTTTTTATGCAACCCGGACTATTATAGATGTCCAATTTGGAAGAAGAAATCCTGCCCTTCGCTATTCCGGGAAAGGAATAGGCTACCTCCCTTTAGGGTCGGGGAAAAGGATTTTTTCGGGTCGTTGCTGCCTTCTTTGGCCTCCCTGCCCCCTTATTTACTAATCGGGGTTCTAGCCATAAGGGTGAGGGCCAGGAGGGCCATGAAGATATGCATCAGGTAGGCCCAATGGGGAAGCAGTGAAAAGATGAGTAACCAACCGAATGCGAATAAAAAGATAGCTATCCACTTTTTCATAAGTTTGACTTAGCGCCTGGATGTTAAGGAATTTTCAGGTAGCCTAGGAGCCCTCAGAACGCTTATGCTGTATGGAATCCGGGTCCGGTGACTCCCCATACCGCTTCATGAATTCCCGGTGCATGGATTCCATCCGCTTATGAATTTGGTCTAAATCCATAAAGTCCCTGCCAAAATCGCTTTCAAAAAAATCATCATTGAAAAATCCTTTCATAAAAAGGGAATCATTGGCCTGGAATCCTGGATAACCCAGGGTATCGGCTCCCGAAAAGTAAGACCGGAAACTGGACCTGAATGACTGTAACAGGCTGTCCCGGTCCTGCAGGTTCCAATTCCGGGTGCTGTCTGTGGAGGACCAGGAATAAATGGAATCATACCGGGTCAGGTTTCCATTTTCGTCAAATTCCCTGTTTACCTTCCAACTGCCTTTGGGTTGTTCGGTGACATCGGGGTTTGCTTCGTTGAAGGCTTTATCCTTGCTGTGTTCCTGTGAATTGCAAGCCGTACTTAACAGCGCTGCGCCTACCAGTACTATTAGCTTTTTCATGGTAGAAATAAATTAGATTAAACGTTGCTTATTAAAAGTATACAGGGACCGCGGTCCCTGTATAGAATTTCAAATTAATTGATCCGGATACTTCTTGCCGGTTTTTGTCTGGCTTCCTCTTTTTTGGGGAGTTGGATGCTCAAAATACCTTCCTTATAATCTGCCTTGATCTTGGTATCTTCTACGGTCTGCGGCAGCGAAAAACTGCGTTTAAAGGAAGAATATCCGAATTCCCTGCGGGTGAACTGCACATCTTTTGATTCATCACCCCTTTCCATTTCAGCAGAAATGGACAGGATCTGATTGTCCAGGTCGATCTGGAAATCGGATTTTTTCATTCCGGGTACCGCCATTTCCACATAATAGGAATCAGGTGTTTCCTTGATATTCACCATGGGGAGGCTCATGCCGGTATTAAAATTCTGCGAGAAAACCCCGGGGAGATCCCTGTTCAAAAAATCGTCCATCCAGGAGGGCCATACAGGAAGGTACGACCTGTTTGAATTTCTGCTTGTGACATTTCCTTTAGGAACGTTTACCAGTGTGCTCATAACTAAAAGATTTTACGTTAAACAATAAATTCGCATCGTAAAAATCAAAAAAAATGCCAGAACCAGTAAACAGCATCCCGGTGACCCGGATTTAAAAATATTTTAAGAAATAAGGGGGTAACAATGTTAAGATCCTACTAAACTCCAATGTCAATTTGACATTGAAATGACACTTTTTCAAGTGTCAAAAAAGCATATCTTGCACCCCCAAAATTGCATACGAACTAGCTTGTTCTGTCCTCCCTGCCCCCAACCCCTGAAGGGGAGCCCTGCACTTGTTTTTTACGCAACCCGGACTATTTCAGGTATCCCTTATCGGGAAAAATCCTGCCTCGCATTCCAATTAAAGATGTTCCAGGCTGCAGCCTGGTACAGAAAGGAAGCCCGCCCTATCTTTTAAAACTAACAACAGGTGTCCAGGCTGTGCCAGGCCGGCGATTACTTGTATTCCGGACATATATACTGCCGGATCATATATTTTGTGATCGGTTTCAAGGTTTTCCCCGTAACGGGATGCCTTCCCAGGTCCGTAAAATATTCCAGTTCCCCCGCCGGATTCTTGCCATACCAAAGGTTCTCCACACCATCCCCTTTAAAATACCGCGTACTGCAATCCGGGGTGATCTTCTTAAAACTCCGGATCCGGTCTTCCCGGTATTCCTTCAAACTGCCCTCCCGTAACTTCCCTGCGTCAAAATCCACTTCCGAATACTGATCCCCCTGCCACAGCATCCAGCGCTGCTGGTTTGCGGAGAACACCCAAAAAAGCAGCAGTATCCCGGTACCGGCTATCCCCAGCAGCAGTTTATTTTTAGGAAACACGCCCCTGTTCCGGTGCGACTTCCCCGATCCGCCACCCGGGTCCTCTTCCCGGGTTGTCCCCCTGTTACAATAATCCTCATAGCCATCATATCCCAGGAAGCGGCATAATCCTGTGATAACAGCAACCTGTTTGATATTGATATCCGCGGCGCTTTCTTCCAGCTCCTGTGCTTTCCTGAAATAATCCCTGAAACTCCGTTCCCCTAATTTCCATCCGGTGATCTCTTCAACATGGTCCGATACCGCTTCGGCGAGGCTGATCAGTGACGGATTCTTATCCCCCCTTGCCAAGGCCTCCGACCTCGCTTTCTCAAAAACTTGTATGATCAGTTCCTTATGCATTAACCACCTGGTGTTTAATTAGTTGAAAATAGGAAAAATCCCGGAATTTTTTTTCCGGAAACCTTCCGGAAACCTTCCCGGGAACTTCCGGGACCTGCACATATTCCTCCCTTCATTTACCCCACGAATTGAAAATGCCTTCCCGCGATAAGGCTTGCGGGCTTCAATTCGGAACCCGGAAGCGGGGGCCGCAATGTGGTCAGCAGAGAAGTGACCTGTTGCCGGCCTTCCCCCTTCCAACTTCTCTGCGGAGGGAGACGTCTCTCATTTTTTTCAGGCGCGATGCGTATCGCGCACTTCACTGGTACAAACCCGGACGGCCCATGGCATGTCCATTTTAAAACTACGAAAATGAAGAGAACTTATTTGATTTTGTTAGCGGTAATCCTCCAAATGGCACTGGCTTCCTGTACCCACGGAAGCGTGGCGGGGGAGGAAGCTGAACTGTATGCCTGCTGTGGCAATGAAGGGGACATCCCGCCACCTCCCCCGACCCCACCACCGGGGGGGCATTAGGGAACCCCATCGATTTTTGTCATACTTTAGAGGAATGAGAATTGCTGGATCATTCCTCTTTTTTATGGTAGCAATCCCATTAGTTGGACAGGATACGGTACGCCCGCTACAGGAACAGGACAGCGTCCCATATTACGCTGAACTGCTATCGAATCCGGCTGACAGCGATGACATCTTCCTGGCCTATCAGTTTTATAACCGGGAAAAGAACAAAAGCCTGGAACGGGGAGATACCCTGCAAACCATCCAGCACCTCCGGCAGGTCGCTATCAGCCAAACCAAACTGGGCCTGTATCATGAAAGCGAAGCATCGGCAGTAGAGGCATTAAAACTGCTGGACCGGGTAAAGAATGATGCGGTCCATACCGCCGCCCGCGTAGGGCTGTACAACCAGTTAGGCAGGATCTACAAGGCGCTGTTCGACTATAAGACGGCCCTTACCTATTATGACAAGGCCCTGGCCCTTACAACCGATAAAACCCATATCAATATCCTCCAGAACAACAGGGCGTTGATATTTTATGAGTTAAAGGATTATCGTAAGGCAGAACGGGAATTTGAAAAGATCTATGAGAACAGCCTGGAACAGGATGACCAGAAGCAACTAAACAGGGCCCTGGACAACCTGGGGTTTATCCAGTCCAAAACCGGCAACAGTGAAGCCCTCTCCAATTTGAAGAGTTCCCTGGAAGCCCGTATCCGGGATGACGACCTGGAGGGGATGTATTCCAGTTATAAAAACCTGTCCCTGTACTACCTCGACCGGCAGGATACACGGCAGGCCCGTGGCTATGCCGACAAGGCTTATGAAACAGCCCGTACACTCAACAGCGTATCCTATATACAGGACGCTCTGGCACTGCTCATGGAACTTACGGAGGATCCCCTGGCCGCCCGCTATAAATCCATCAGTGACAGCCTACGGAAAGCCGAAATAACCCGGGAAAATAAATATGCCCTCATCAAGTATAATTATTATGAACAGGAGAAACTGGCCGCTGAAAACGCGCTGAAGTTCAGGGACAGCCAACTGGCAAACGAAATTGAAAAACGCCGCAGGATACAGTACCAGGTCGCTGTGGGCCTGGCAATAGCCCTGTTGGTGGTTTCCGTATTTGTCTTCCGGTACCGCTACCGCAAGGGAAAACGCGAGCAGGTGTACCAGACGGAAACGAGGATCTCCAAAAAACTGCATGACGAGCTTTCCAACGATGTCTATAACCTGATGGCACGGATGCAGCAGGATACCGAAAATGAAGAGCTGATCGACTATGTGCAGGATATTTATCAGCGTACCCGCGATATCTCCAGGGAAAACAGTTCAATTGATACCGGCGCCCGCTTCCCGGAAGCCCTCTCCTCCATGCTCAGCGGGTATATCCCCGAAACAGGGAGACTGGCCCTGCGGGGCATGGAAGATATTAACTGGGATAGTGTTTCCAGGGAAAAAAAGATTGTCCTCTACAGGGTGCTCCAGGAATTGATGACCAATATGCGAAAACACAGCAAAGCGGACCTGGTGGCCATTTCCCTGGAAAACAGGCCGGGATCCCTACATGTTTTATACACGGATAACGGCGTGGGAATCAAACCTTTATCCACGCCTATGCTTAAAGGCGGGCTTCTAAATGCGGAAAACCGTATTTCTTCTGTTGGCGGAACCATTACATTTGAAGCAATGGCACCCAAAGGGTTCCAGGCAGCGATAGCAATACCCGTTTAATTTGTAGTTATGTTTAATAAAGTACTGGTAGCCGAGGATATTGACAGCATCAATATCGGGGTGGCCAAAGTATTGGAAAGCCTTCAAATCAGGGATGTTCACCACGCCCTCTACTGCGACGAAGCCTACCTGAAAGCCAAAAAAGCGTTGCAGGACGGGGAACCCATGGAATTACTGATCTGCGACCTATCGTTCAAGGCAGACCACCGCAACGTAAAACTAACATCGGGTCCGGAACTCATCAAAGCCCTCAAATATGAACAACCCGGGCTGAAAACCATCGTTTTTTCGGTGGAAGATCACCCCCAGACCATCAAAAAACTCCTGGATAACCACCCTATTGAAGGGTATGTGTGCAAGGACCGCAAAGGGCTGACAGAATTAACGGAAGCCATCCAGGAAGTTTATGCAGGCAATCTTTACAGGTCTCCGAACATTGCTTCCATGCTGAACAAAAAAAACCTGATAACCCTCCAGGCCTACGAGGTGGCATTGCTGACCCGGCTCGCAAACGGGCTGACACAGGATGAAATAGAACAACAGTTCAAAAAGGAAGGGATTTCGCCCAGCAGCAAGAGCTCCATTGAAAAGCGACTGAAGGAACTCAAGGAAGAATTCAATGCCCAGACTACGATCCATTTAATTACAATCCTTAAGGACCTGCGCCTCATTTAATTGGGATAAATACCGCCTGTAATTACGGAAATCCGTAAGGGAACACTTCAACAAATTGGTATGTTTGAATATCAGTTCGTGCAAATTGGAACGGTTTTAAACATTCAACAAAAAGTATAGCATATATATATATTCTTACTTATTACAGGCCGTTTAACTATGAAAACTGTAATTATGTGGAAAAAAGTGAACGTAATCAATTAAAAAATTTAATCTTTGTTTAACGAGATGCTTTTGAAATAAAACAGTCAGTGAAAGTGTAGCTGGTCGCCAAACCCACTAGCTGACGTCCTAAACTTTTGTCTCAAAAGACACAGATCCCAAATTGAAGAAATCACTGTATGTAAGTCATACACAGGCAAAATAAAAAAAGCAAAGCCGCTTTCCAGGTTCGGGATAGATCGTCTCTTTTTACACCCTGCTAAACAGACATTCTGCAAGCTAGCAATAGCCCAAGGGATTTGTCAAAATATTGAGGCGGGGGACACAACCTAACCGACTATGACAGAGCGTTTTACACACTACAGCGACAATTCCCCCGAACGATATTCCTTTTCATCTTCATTTGCGGGTCCCACCGTTCTCCCGGCCCTAAGGCCGGTTCCCCAGGATACTACTCCCTTGTTCCAGGCTACAACCCCCAATTAAATACGTTCCGATGAACTGGTATGTTATCTATACAAAACCCGCCGCGGAATTAAAGGTGGCCAAACAGTTGCAGTCACAGGGGATAGAAGCCTATTGTCCTTCCTATACCGAACTGCGGCAGTGGAGTGACCGGAAAAAGAAGGTCCGCTGCCCGTATTTCCGTTCCTATGTATTTGTACGGGTAGCCGCGAAAGACCGCAACCGGGTCTTTTCCACCGCCGGCGTGGTCCGCTACCTCTACTGGCTGGGAAAGCCTGCCATTATCCGGAACGGGGAAATGGCGGATCTGCGGAACTACCTGGACGGGAACACCGCCGGGGAAGTGCGCATAGAACAGCTCCGGGTAGGGGACAGGGTTTCCCTGGCCTCGGGGATCTTAAAGGACAGTGTGGGCGTCCTGGACGAAATCGGGACCACCCGGGTGCGGATGATCTTACCGGCCCTGGGATGTAAGGTGGTCGTCCGGATAGCGGACCTGGCTGCAGGGTAAGGGATTCTCAGGGGTAGCAGTATCAGAAGTGCCCTGGCAAAAGTGTTGCATTGTGACCCGAAAATGGGACCCACAGCGGCGGAGCCGTGGAATCCATGTCTTTTTGTCAATATGTCTCGCTCAGGAAAGGTTAAGGTTTGTGCCATTTTATTTCTTTCAGAAGCATCTCAATGAACCGTTGTCAAAACAAGTATTATTTAATCAGATTTATCGTTCGTTCGGGAGGTAAATACGGTATATATTCAAATTCATTTTAATTGATCATTGAATAAAATATGTACACGAAATATTCATCAATAACACTAAGGAAGTTCTATAAAGGATGATATGAAAAAGTCCTACTTCATCATACCACTTTCGTTTCTTTTCCACATTGTCGCAATTAATTTGATTTTGTACTTATTTACTCCGGAAACTTACCGGAATGGATATAGTATTCTATACTACAATTTAACCTGGTTAATCGTAACTTACTGTATTGACTTTTATCCAATAGCTCGGAGGGACGGATTCAGGAAGAATATGCCAAACTTTTTTCTGCTCTTTCTCCTGTATGGGCTGGTGTATTTTTCTTCCTTTTATTTTTGTAGGGCCCCATTATTACTCTGCGCCCTACTTAACTTTTGTATATCTTTTTATTTGTATTACGCTGCTGTTGTTTTGGCTGGCGTTCTATTGGGCACAGAAAATTATACCGGTCTATTGGTAGTAAGGATATGCGCGTGGCGGTTATTGGCAGGGATAAAAATTTGTTAAAACTTAGGCGATATTTTGATACCACGGGAGTCAGGGTATCAGTACATAGGCTATTTTGATAATTATAAGATCCGGAAGTCCAACCTATTTGGGAGATATTAATAGCTGTTATGATTACATCTTTGAAAACAATGTTGAAGAAGTGTACTGCATAGTCTCCAGACTTTCAAATGAAGAGATCCGGCATCTCATGAAGATTGCGGATAACAGCCTGAAGCGGATTAAATTGGTGCCGGACAACAAGGAAATATTTTCCAGGGCCATGTCACTGGAGCTCTATGGTCCCGTTCCCGTACTCAATGTAAGGTCCTCCCCCCTGGAATTGGAATACGCCAATATTGTAAAACGGGTCTTTGACATAATTTTTTCAGGGTTGGTGATCCTGTTGCTGCTATCCTGGTTAACGCCTTTGATCTGTATCCTGATGCGATGCGATTCCAAGGGATCCCTGTTCTTTAAGCAAAAGCGGCATGGGTTTAACAGGAAGTCCTTTACGTGTTATAAGTTCCGCTCCATGACGGAGAGCCGGGATAGTGATACGCTGATGGCTACAAAAAATGACAGTCGGGTCACCCGGCTGGGGAGATTCCTGCGAAAGACCAGTATCGATGAGCTGCCCCAGTTCTTTAATGTGTTCAGGGGCGATATGAGCGTGGTGGGCCCCAGGCCGCACATGGTGTTGCACACCGAGCAATATGAAAAGTCAGTAGATAAATACCTGGTGCGCCACTTTTTAAAACCGGGCATCACCGGGCTGGCACAGGTACGGGGATATCGGGGGGAGGTAATTAAACAATCCGACATCATCAACCGGGTTCGCTTTGATATTTTTTATTTGGAAAAATGGTCGCTGCAATTGGATCTGTACATCATCTTATATACCGTAATTACTGTTATAAGAGGGCAGGGAAAAGCTTATTAAGGCAGCTTCCAATATATCTTAGAAATGTTAATTCCAGATTGTACAATAACTTAGTCCTAAAATTATCTTTTCAAGGATAAGAATCACCTTAATTGCTAACTTCTTAGTTTAGCTCGGCTGATTTTCCGAAATCTTAAGTGATAAAATACGTCTTTTTTATTACTTCCCGCATAATCTTTAAATGCCACATTTATTCTATTATTTTTGAGCCTGGGACCAGTACAAGCTGACCATTCGGTTCGCCGGGTATTCGGGGGTTGCCAAAATTTTTCTGATAAGGTGAAGGCATTTCAATAATAAGAAGGGATGTTAAGATCTCGTATCAAATAATCATGTCTCCTTGTGAGTCATGCGGCGGAGCAGTGGACAAGCCCGCTGAACATCCGTTAAATAATAATCCTGTAAGTGCATAAAATAGAAAGTGAATTTATCGTTGACCATTACAATAGTGTTGTTGAAAGTTATGCGGATTTTACCAGGAATGTGGGATTATGGGAATCCGAAAAATATGCCTTTCAAAAATACCTGTCGATATCAGATCATATCCTGGACATTGGCTGCGGTGCAGGAAGGACCACGTTTCCATTATACAGGGCTGGCCATCAGAATATAATTGGGGTGGATCTGAGCCCTGCCATGATCAAAAAGGCAGAGGAACTCAACGAACATTATGAGTCCAAAGTATCTTTCCAGACAGGCGATGCATGCAAACTTAATTTTAAGGATGCTGGCTTTGATGCTGTATTATTCACCTTTAACGGAATGATGACCATTCCGGGTCAGGTCAACAGGGATGATGCTTTAAAAGAGATCTGGCGGGTTTTAAAGGAGAACGGTATTTTTATCTTTACTGCAATGGACAGGGACAGGGACCCGGCCTACTCAAAATTTTGGGAGTTTCAGCGGGAGATGTGGGCTGCCGGCACTCAAAACAAGAAATTATATGATTACGGGGATCTGCTGCAATATTCCAAAAAAGAAGACAGGGAAGTTTATTTTCATGTACCAGCTGGTCAGGAAATTACCGAATGGTTGACCGCTTCCGGTTTTCGAATTATGGAAACCTTTTACCGGGACGAAAAGTTCACGGAGAAGGAACAGGTAAAGGCGAAGGCAGGAGATTGCCGGTTTTATATTGCAAAGAAGGCGTTAGACAATGACGGAAATTGATGCCTCATTGGCATATAACTCCGAAAACAAACGGCAATGGTTTAACCCCTGAAGCTGCACCCTTAGATGATGAACCGGAGTGAAACGGCCCTATTTGCATACAATGTGGATTACCATTAGTATACCCGGCCTGCTTCCCCGCCCACACATTCCCCCGCCGTGGGCGGAACTGTTTTATTCTAATATATTGGACAAAAAGAAGATAAAAACCACATTCCCACTTGAGAGCCTGTATGGGAGGGATTCCCGGGTAGGATGCCTCCCTAAAATGCCAGGAGGCAAAGCTGATATATGAGTCTAAAGGAACAAGACGGTATATGGCCTCCTTTGGACCTTTGCAAATACATTTTTTGTTCGTGGCTTTAGTTTTGTAGCCATGCTGTTGCTGGCGCGCTGGCTGGGCCCGGTTGAATTTGGACTCATCGGGATGATCGCCATCTTTATAGGTATAGGGTCTGTCATTGTGGATAGTGGTCTGACAGCTTCCCTTATACGGACCAAAGATGCCGGTCCGCTTGATTTTAATACTGTATTCTATATGAACATGGGCCTCAGCCTACTGGTATATCTGCTGGTGTTTTTAGCTGCCCCCTATATCGCCGGTTTTTTTGATCAGGCGGTTCTAACCAGCGTTATCCGGGTATATTGCCTCAGCTTTATTATTACAGCTTTTTCCGCGGTACAACTCGCGTTGCTGAACAAGGAAATGCGTTTTAAGCAAATCATGAAGCTGAATACGCCCGGTACTATCCTGGGAGCCATCACAGGACTCGTTATGGGCTATATGGGTTATGGGGTGTGGAGTATTGTAGCGATGTTCCTGACTACCCAATTGGTGTTGTCCGTTCTGTTATGGGTTTCGGCCAGCTGGAAGCCGGCAATGGTATTTTCAGCTGAAAAAATGCACTACCACTATGGTTTCGGTTATAAACTGATGCTTTCCGGGTTACTGGATACGATTTTTACAAACAGTTATTTTGTAGTTATCGGGAAGTTCTTTCCGGTGCAGGTCCTTGGATTTTTTGAACGGGCAGATCGGCTGACCCAATTCCCCTCCAAAACGTTTACAGAAACCATCGGAAAGGTCACCTATCCCATGTTGTCCAAACTGCAGCATGATCCCTTGCGGATGTCCCGGATTTATCAACGGTTGGTCCGACTCACATTTTTTTGCACTGCACCGGTAATGCTTGGGGCCGCCGCCGTTGCAAACCCGCTTTTTGAATGGTTGCTGGGGCCTGTCTGGAAACCTGCCGTCCCATATTTCCAGATATTGAGCCTGGCTGCTATGCTCTACCCCATCCATGCCTTTAACCTGAATGTATTGAAAGTATTTGGACGAAGCGATCTTTTTTTAAGGCTGGAGGTATTTAAAAAAGTGATTGTGGTAATAAGCATTTTGGTGGGATTACAGTTTGGTATGCTTGGACTGGTTTGGAGCATGGTGTTCACCTCGGTGATTGCCCTGCTGATCAATACCTGGTACAGCAGTTCATTGATACAGTACAGCACCAAAAAGCAATTCCTGGATCTGTTTCCCATACTATTGCTGGCTGGTATCACATTCGGGTTGATGCATATCACCATTGAAGGTCTATATATGTATTCCAATGGTGTTAAGGTTGGGGGAGCCTTGGTTTTGGGCGCACTATTTTACCTGGGAGTTCATTCTTTTTTTATTGAAAGCCCCTTATATGATTTGGTGACCCTCATAAAAAGGAGGAAAATATGATCTATGTAACAAAGCCCTTTTTGCCACCTTTAGAGGACTATTGTGAGTTGCTCGAAGGGATATGGGAAAACCAATGGCTTACAAATATGGGCCCCCTGGCGTGTAAACTGGAAGAGGCGCTAAAGGGGCATCTGCAGGTGAATCATTTACTATTTTTAACGAACGGCACTATTGCCCTTCAGCTGGCCATTAAGGCGTTGGAGTTGTGTGGCGAGATCATTACAACCCCCTATTCGTATGTTGCTACCACAAGCAGCATCATATGGCAGGATTGCACCCCTGTTTTTGTGGATATCGATCCTCGGAGTTTAAATATAGATCCAGCGTTAATTGAGGCTGCCATAACAGAACATACCACCGCTATCCTGGCAACCCATGTTTTCGGGAATCCCTGTGATACGATTGCCATACAGCGCATTGCGGATAAACACGGGTTGAAAGTAATTTATGATGGTGCCCATGCTTTCGGGGTGAAGTTGCAGGGTAGCTCTATTTTTCATCAGGGTGATATCGCCACTTGCAGCCTGCATGCCACCAAGGTGTATCACTGCGGGGAGGGAGGTTTGGCCATCAGCAATGATCCGGTCCTGCTGAAAAAGATCAGCTTTGCGCGGAATTTCGGACATGACGGCCCGGGGAAGTTTAATGGTTTAGGGATCAATGGAAAAAATTCGGAATTCCATGCCGCATTGGGCCTTGCTAATTTAAAATATATGCAGGGGATCCTTGCGCACCGTAAAGCACTGACAGCGCGTTATGATGAAAAATTAAAGGATTTCGGTGCAATAAAACCAGCCTGGCATCCGGAATCGGAATCTAACTATGGCTATTATCCCCTGATTTTTGAAGAGGAAGCATTGCTATTAGCCTGTATATATGCACTGGTAAAACAAAACATCCAGGGAAAGCGGTATTTTTATCCTTCTTTACCACAGTCCCTGCCGTATGTGGCTTCAATGGATCTGGAGGTGACGGATGACCTGTCCAAAAGGATATATTGCCTGCCCTTATATTATGACCTGCAATTTGCAGATGTAGACAGGATCTGCGATATATTAATGAAGACCCAGGCAGCCATAGTATGAAAGCAGCCGTGATGCAACCCTATATTTTTCCCTATATAGGATATTTCCAATTGGTACATGCAGTGGACACCTTTGTATTTGCGGATGATGTCAATTTTATAAAAGGGGGTTGGATCAACCGGAACAGGATCTTGCTGCAAAACAGGGTACATATTATTTCCTTTCCCTGTATGAAAAGGAGCCAGAATAAAATGATCAATGAAGTGTCGATCAACATGGGTTCCAGGGCTTACGCCAACCTGTTGCTTACGATACAGCAGGCTTATGGAAAAGCACCTTATTTTGGCATGGTATTTCCCCGGGTCAAATCACTTTTTTATAAAGGATATAAAAACCTCTCCGAACTCGCTTCAGCATCCGTCATGGAAACAGCAAACTACCTGGAACTGGATACGAATTTTCTCTTTACATCCGGGAATTTTGGTCATACCAAAGGGCTGGAAAAATCGGACCGGGTAATACAGATCACAAAGGAACTGGGGAGCAGGGATTATATCAACGCGATTGGCGGGCAGGGACTATATGAGAAGGACTATTTTAAAAAAGGTGGGGTGTCCCTGCAATTTATAAAAACCGGGGACATCGCATACCGGCAATTTCAGTCCGGTTTTATTCCTAATTTATCCATCCTGGATGTTGTAATGTTTAACTCGGTTGCTGATAGTAAAATGCTGCTGGATCAGTTTACGTTAGTTTAGGTTCTGTCGAATTTGCTAAAGTCATTAAGTACAATATATCCAAATTACAAATAAAAAAATATGCTTCTTACTAATACCTGTGACTGCGGTGGATAATGGATCAACAAAGGCTATCTGGCAAAAAAGGAATCCTAGCCCCTCGTATAGATGAGTGACCGAATCGCCAATAATAGTAAAAAAAAGGATTCGGATCCACTGGTAAGCATATTGTGTATTACCTATAACCATGAAAATTATATTAAGGAATGCCTGGAAGGTATTTTAATGCAGCAGACCACCTTTCCATTTGAAATTTTAATCCATGATGATGCCTCTA
The DNA here is from genome assembly GCA_963756115.1 of uncultured Flavobacteriaceae bacterium. Classification (GTDB taxonomy): domain Bacteria; phylum Bacteroidota; class Bacteroidia; order Flavobacteriales; family Flavobacteriaceae; genus JTS-RE37. Next base: position 11,344 of record CAVWMN010000003.1, on the reverse strand, counting down.
CGGATATACACCCCTACAATCATCCAGAGTATGCAGCTAAACACCCACAACCTCATAAAACCCTATTTCCAGTCCGAGCTAATCAACATTCCCAGGGAAATAATATACTGTATACCTGTTTTCAGGTATTTCCCAAAATTGGGAAATATATTGCTATTTGTGAGGGCGATGATTATTGGACGGACTCCAATAAATTGCAGAAACAGGTCGATTTTCTGGAGAACAACTCTGAATATGTTATCACCTATGGCAGCATACAAGCCTTTAATGAAGCAGGATTTTTGAAGGATACTTTCCAGGGAGCAACAGGAGACCTAGCTGCTATGCAATTAAAAAGAGCTGTGCCCATTAACACTCCTACGGTCTGTTTTAGAAATGTCATCCGTGTATTTCCTCCGGAACTAAATTGTTCCCCAATAGGAGACTTATTTTTGTGGTCTTTGCTGGGCTTTTATGGTAAAGGAAAATATTTGCCTGAAATAAACCCGACCTCGTACCGTGTGCATCCTGGTGGTGTCTACTCCATGAAGAGCTCTATCGATAAACTTGGTATGAGGGTAGTAACCAGCGGTGCACTTTTTAGTTATTATTACCGAATTGAGGATAGAGCTTTAACTGCTCATTTTCAGAAACAACATCTGGTGGCTGCAATAAAATTCTATGGATTCCTTCCGTTGTTTAGATTGATTTTTAAGGGACTAATGAAAAGAATATATAATTCACTTTTTAAAAAGGTATCTGATTGAATAATAGCAAAACGATACAAAAAATTAAGGCAAAATTAGATATTCATACCCTTGAGGTAGTCGTCAAGTCCTCAAAAGCCATGTTGGTTAAGGTGGGAGGCATGATCGTTGGTCTATTCGTTAGTATTTTTTTAGGACGAACTCTTGGGCCTGAAGGCTTAGGAATTGTCAATTTCGCCGATAAGTTAGGTATGTTTTTGTTGATCTTCACCATGTTTGGTTTTTCAAATGTCATCATAAAATTGATCGCAATATCCAAAGGCAAGTATGATGAAATTGGTGCTGCCACCGCATTAAGAACGGCTTTGACTTTCAATGGCCTATTATCCATTTTAATTGCCGGTGTAGGTGCTTTAATATTGCCTTTAATTCTTAAGTGGTGGTCTGGAAATCAAGAGTTATACATCCCTTTATTAATAGCTTTCGTCATGCTTATTCCCCAAACGATTTCCCAAGGGTCTATGGAGCAGCTCTCAACGGATATGGTAAAATATGGCAGGCAAATTTAGTAAACCAGACATTGAGTACCATACTTGTAGGACTTGGCCTATTACTATACTGGGCATATTAATATAAGCTATACCCCTGTAAGCGTTTTACTGTTATATGCTATAAGCCGTGTAATAATGGTATTCGCAGTAATGGTGTTATGGGGCCAAACCTTTAAAGGTAGGAAAATCGGTCACTTTAATTTGAAGCCCATGCTTAAAATGGCACTCCCCATGTTATTGGTCTCCGGAACAGGAGTGATTGCAAGTAATTCGGATGTAATCATGATAGGAATTTTGGGCACACTTAAAGATGTTGGTATATACAGTGTAGCGGCCAAATTAGCGATTGCTAACCTCTTTGTTTTTGCAGGTCACCAATGCAGCTATTGCCCCAAAATTAGCAAGCTTGTTTAGAGATGCTAAAATAATGGAAATGAAGCTTATGGTTCAACAGAGTGACCAAAGGCTTAACCGTTATTGCCATTAGTTTTGCATTTGTGTCTATTATTTTTGGCAAATTGCTTTTAGGACTTTGGGGAGCTAGCATTTCAGGAGGCGTATGTGAGTATTAGTGGTATTAGCCATTGGCCAATTTTTTAATATTGCTACGGGTTGTGCTGGACTGTTACTAATGATGTGTGGTTATGAAAAAGTGCACGGCTATATTTCGGTTATAGAGGTACTCTTAAATATATATTGAATGTTATTTTAATTACAATGTATGGGGCCTTAGGTGCTGCAATCGCAACGGCATCGACCGTAATGATTTCAAATGTTAGTAAAGTTATTTTTGCGAAACGAAATACAGGTATTTTAACAATACCAATTTTAAAAAAGAAAAATATTAATAAAAAGTCTAATAACTAATTTATTCTTGAATACAATAGACATAAGCTATGCATAGAAAATTGAAGAGAGCCAAAATACTTATTGAAAACGTTTTAGGAATAGAAATAATTAGTTCTAGGACTAAAAAATCTATAATAAACGAAGCAGTAAATTTTGAAAAACAAGCAATTTTTATTGCAATACCTAAAACTGGAACTACGTCAGTTAATTCTCAATTAAAACAAATAGGGAATCCAATAATTCCCAATCATCACTTAAATATTGTTCAGATTCGAGAATTAATATATATACATTTATTAAAAGAAACGCTTGGAACAAATATGGCATATCCAAATAATAATTTCCCAACTGATTGTCTGTTGAGGAAAAAAGCAAGTGAATTATTCAATAGCTTTTTTAAATTTTCTGCGGTTAGAAATCCATGGGCACGAGCTGTTTCCTTATACTTTAGAAGGGAGGGCATAATATTGAAAGATAAAATGACTTTTGATGAATTCATAGACTGTCATTTTTATGCAAGTGACACATGTAACCATCCAACATTAAATAAGAACCAATATGATTGGTTGTGCGATGAGAAGGGAAAGATTATAATGGACTATGTTTATAAAGTAGAAGAGTTTAAAAATGCGATAAATGAAATTGAAAAACGAACTGATGGGCGAGTAAAATTGATTAATGTAAATCGAAATTATAATCCGCAATCAAAATCTAAAGACTATAGAGATTTGTACAGTGACTTTACCCGGAAAATAATACAAAAGAGGTTTGAAAAGGATATTGATTATTTTAAGTACAAGTTTTAGATAAATATAATTTGATTATTAAGTAGACAGGAACTAAAAGTATAAAAGTTATTCTCGATGCGAACCTCTTTATGGTTTATACTACTATCTCAATCTCTTCATTCAATTTTCTGATTTATAGGTTATGATTTTTTATCAATGTTAGGAAAGAAGAATTATAACTTGCCGGACTTTCTAATTATAGGTGCAGCAAAAAGTGGCACCACTGCCATTGCTAACTATTTAAGTGAAAACGAAGCTGTTTTTATCCCACAGCGTAAGGAGTGTCGGTTTTTATCACAAATGACTCCGAATTTTAAAGGACCGGCAGATGAAGCTGTGAACCAATCAATAGTTACTAATATAGAAGATTATGTTGAAATATTTGAAGGATCTCCTGAGCGAGCCCTAATAGGAGAAGCCTCACCTGATTATTTATTTTTTATAGAAAATTCTTTAGACAGTATTAACAAATATTATACGCCTGAAAAAAGGCCTCATATTTTTGTAATACTTCGAGATCCAGTACAAAGAGCCTATTCACAATATATGCATTTCAGGCGAGACCTAAGGGAGTCCCTGACATTTAAAGATGCTTTAAATGAGGAGAATCGTCGAATAGTAATGAATTATGAATGGGCTTGGCAATATAAAAATGTAGGCTTATACAGTCGTCAAATTAAATATCTTATGGAGAATTATCCCCGGGATAAAATACATGTTTTTATATATGAAGATTATAAAAATGTTATCAAAATCAAAGAGAAAATTGAAAATATTTTAAATGTCCCAACCAGCCCAATAAAAAAGGTCACCAGGTATAATGTTTCAGGGATTAGAAGATACCCATTGCTACATGATTTTTCCAAGAAAAAAATGCCCTTAAAAAATTTTTCTAAATTTTCTGCCTAAAGGTATTCGTGAATTTATTAAAAGTAGAATGTCCGTCGTAGATAGGATTGAAATGTTACAAGAAGATAAAACATCCCTGATTGAATTTTATAAAGAAGATATACATAAACTTGAAAAGTTATTAGATAGAAACTTAACTGAATGGATAAAATAACGCATAAGAAGTACGATTATTTAATTGTAGGGGCAGGTCCTTTCGGAGCGACATTTGCACATGAAATGAATAAGAAAGGAAAAAAATGTATAGTTATTGATAAACGAAAGCACATTGCAGGTAATACTTATACCCAGACGATCGAAGGAATTAATGTTCATAAATATGGGGCTCATATTTTTCATACCAGTAATAAAAAGATATGGGATTATGTTAACTCCTTTGTTGAATTTAATCGTTTTACCAATTCCCCAATCGCAAATTATAAAGGGAAGTTGTACAATCTGCCTTTTAATATGAATACTTTTAACCAGTTATGGGACGTAAGAACACCGGAAGAAGCAAAAGCTAAAATTGATGAACAGAAAAAAGATTATGCGCATATCATTACACCCAAAAATTTGGAAGAGAACAAGCCCTTGTATTAGGTGGTAAGGATATATATGAGAAATTAATAAAAGGGTATACGGAGAAACAATGGGGTAGACCTGCTACGGAAATTCCAGCTTTTATCATAAGACGTTTACCGTTTAGATTCACATTCGATAACAACTACTTTAACGACCTCTATCAGGGCATTCCTATCGGAGGGTATACAAAATTAATAGATAAAATGTTAAAAGGTATTGAAGTGCGTTTAGGTATTAATTATTTTAAAGAAAAGAATATCTTAGATATAATGGCACATAAGGTGGTATTTACTGGAAAAATTGATGAATATTTTGAATATAGATTTGGGAAATTGGAATACCGAAGCCTACATTTTGAAAATCAGATATTGGATATTAAAAATTATCAAGGTAATGCAGTAGTTAATTATACAGACAAAAATGTTCCGTATACTAGAATTATAGAACATAAGCACTTTGAGTTTGGAGACCAAGAAAAGACCGTAGTCACAATGGAGTACCCGCACGAATTCTCCAAGGATAACGAATCGTACTACCCCATTAATGATACGAAAAATCAAAAAATATTAAAAAAATATCAAGATTTAGCTATTCTGCAAACCGATGTTATTTTTGGAGGGCGTTTGGCAGAATATAAATACTACGACATGCACCAAGTTTTTGCCTCGGCATTGGAATGTGTGGAAAATATTACAAGTTAAAATGAAATTAGGTGTTTTAACGGTAACGTTTAATCGTGTAGATGATTTAAGAAAATTGCTTGATATCTATGATGGAGATGGAGCAATTGACCAATTGGTCATTGTGAATAATAACAGCAACGATGGTACAAAAGAATTTTTAGACAGCCTAAACCTAAATATTAATAGTGTTAAAATATTTCACCTAGAAGAGAACACAGGGGGTAGTGGAGGTTTTCACTATGGGCTAAACTATATGAAAGATTTAGACCTGGATTGGCTCTATTTATCCGATGACGATGCTTTTCCCGAATCCACCCTCTTTGCCACCTTTAAAAGAAGAGTTTTAGGTGTTGGAAACGCACATATTTCGGCCATTTGTTCCAGTGTAATTAACAATGGTAAATATGACTTAACCCACAGAAAATATTTATCTATAAAATGTTTGACAATTAAGTTTTTGCCAACCAAGCTCGAGGATTATGAAAATAAAGAATTTGAAATAGATCTTTTTTCTTATGTGGGAACCTTTATTAATAATGAAATGCTAACAGCAAACAATCTTCCAGAGAAAGACTATTTTATATTTTATGATGATACAGAGCACGCATTACAATTACGTGAACTAGGTAAAATTTTATGTTGGCCTGAACTAAAGGTGGTTCATAATACCAGCGAAAAAGCGGATTATGGTAAAAATTGGAAACAATTTTATGGGACTAGAAATCGGTTACATGCAATTAAGAAGCATTTTGGGATTTTTATGTTTTGGAAGGAGGTTGGAATGGTGACGTTAAAAATAATAAAATTAGGAATTAAAGGGGATTTTAAATTTTCAATGCTTTATGCTAATTCAATATTGGGCGCCTTATCTTGTACTTTAGGAAAGCATAATAAATATAAACCAGGATGGAAATAAAATGAAAAACCAAATTTGTGTTAGTTGGTGCAGCAAGTGCAGGAACAATTAATTCATAATTATTTTAGAATAACACTCTTATATTAATGTTTATTCCATTAAAGGTTCTATTTATTCAGTGTTTGAAAAAGCATAGCTTAGGAAAATGCAATGAAATAATCACAGTAGTCAATTTGGAGAATGATTATTCCTTGTCAACCGGATTATAAGCATAATTCATTCTTGTATGTTAATAGAATTTTTTAGGAATTTTCAATAAACTAAATTTTCTATCGGATTATGATTATAAGTTCTAAATATAGATACATTTTTGTGGGATTACCATATTCAGGTTCTTCAGCAATTTCAAAGGAATTAGTTGAACACTATGATGGAGAAGTACTTTTCCATAAATGCCTTAACCGCGGTGCCTTCGTCGGCGAGCGTGCGGCCTTGGCTCTTGAGATCGTTCTCGACCGTCTGCCACACGTTGTCGAACTCCTGGCTCACCAGCGTCGGCGGCAGTTCGAACTTGTGGCGCTCGTCGAGCGCGTCGAGCAACTGGCGCTTGAGCTTTGCGCGCGTCGCCTGCGTGTGCTCCTGCGCGATGCGATCCTTCACGGCGTCGCGCAGCTTCTGCGAGCGACTCGAAGCCAAGCTGCTTGGCGAACGCGTCGTCGACCGTCACCTGCCCGGCGCGTCGACCGACTTCGCCTTGACGGCGAACGACGCGGCTTTGCCGGCCACGTCGGCCTTCATGTAGTTCTCCGGGAACGTCGCGTTCACGGTGCGCTCGTCGCCGGCCTTGATGCCGATCGAGCTGCTCCTCGAAGCCCGGAATGAACGTGTTCGAGCCGATCGAGCACCTGGATGTCGTCGCCGCTGCCGCCCTCGAACGGCACGCCATCGATGGTGCCGGTAAACGCGATCGTCACGCGGTCGCCGCTCGCGGCCGCCGCGTTCGCATCCTTCGGCGTGTACGGACGGTTCTGGTCGGCGATGCGGCCGACCGCTTCGTCGATCTCGGCGTCGGTGACTTCGGCGGTCACACGGTCGAGCGCGATGTCCTTGAACGGCGCAAGTTCGATCTTCGGAAGGATTTCCATCTCGACCGAGTAGTCGAGGTCGGCCGTGCCATCGACGACGGCCTGGATCGCGGCCTCCTCGGTCGGCAGCTTGACCTGTGGCTCCATCGCGAGCCGCAGGTTGTTGTCCTGCACAATCTTGGCGTTGGTGTCGCGCACCGTCGCCTCGATGGTCTCGGCCATCACGGACTTGCCGTACATGCGCTTGAGGTGCCCCGCCGGCACCTTGCCGGGACGGAAACCGTTGATGCGCACCTGACCCTTCATTTCGTCGAGGCGCGTGTTGACCTTCGAGTCGAGATCGCTCGCCGTGACCACCACGCGATACGCGCGCTTGAGGCCGTCCGACAGTGTTTCCGTTACCTGCATGGAAATCGTTCTCGTTCTCTTTGGCATGAGCGCCGTTGTCAGAATTTCGTGCCTCAGTCCTAACGGACCGGATGGTGCGGGTGAAGGGACTCGAACCCCCAAGCCTTGCGGCGGCGGCACCTAAAACCGCTGCGTCTACCAGTTCCGCCACGCCCGCCAGGGAGGCCTTGATAGCCGAAACCACCCCGGGCGGCGCGGCTTATATCACGCGGTCGCAGCCGCGCACCATGAAAATGGGCCCCTCGCGCCGGGCTCCCTGCCGGGATAGGTAATGCGCCGCATGAGCCCCCGATACGCCCGCCGCACCGTCCTCGCCGGCTTGATGGCCGCAGCCGCCCTCCCCGGGCGGCCGGGCGGCGCCCAGAACGATGGATTTTTGGTCCTTCGCGCGCGGCCGAAGGCGGCTACGAGGGGTCGGTTCCGGGGCCATTGCTGCGCGTGCGGCGCGGCGAGGAGTTGCACGGTCCGGTCTGCTCAATGAACTGCCGGAGCCGACCGCATCCATTGGCACGGCGTGCGCGTTCCGAACGCGATGGACGGACTCCGCTCACCCAGGCCGGTGGCGCCAGGCGCGAGCTTCGACTACCGGTTCCGGCCGCCGGACGCGGGCACGTTCTGGTACCGCGCGCCGGACCGGACGACCGACCGCGGCCTGCATGGCCTCTGATCGTCGAGGAGACGCACCCTCGGCCGCCGACGAGACCGCGAGGTTCGCGGTCCTCAGCATGCCGGCAGTCCGGCGAACGGCGCCGCGTCGGCTCGACCTGCCCGACGTGGCCGAAGCACCGAGTGCGGCTGCGGTTCGCTGAACGCACCCGACGCGCGTCGTCACGCTGCGCATCGACGAGCACCCGATGCATGTCGTGGCGATCGACGGACAGCCAGCCGAACCGTTCCTGGCGCGCGAGGGCCGCGTCACGCTCTCGCCCGGCAACCGCCGGACGTGCTCGTCGACTGCGTGCATGAAGCCGAGCAGCGTCGCGCCGATCATGCTGCGCAACGGCGATGCCGACGTTCCGATTGCGCGGCTGGTCTATGGCAATGGCGTGTGCCGCCCGGCGCCCGCATGCCGCGCGGATCCGCCGGCGAGCCGTCAACCCTGCCGCCCAATCCGTTGCCGGCGCGGATCGATTTACGAACCGCGCTGCGGGTCGACTTCGACCTCGGCAGCCGGAAGCCCCTGAACGTCGCCGGCCCGCCGCTGTTCACGCGTCCGGCGCGGACGTGCGGTCGCCTGGCGCTGAAGAATACGCCAGCCGCACCCGGCGTCCTTCACCTGCATGGCCATTCCTTCCGCCATCTCGACCGGCTCGACGATGGCTGGAAGCCGTACTGGCTCGACACTTTCGTCATTGGCAGGCCCCCGAGCGGATCGCCTTCGTGGCCGACAATCCGGGCAAATGGCTGATCGAAAGCCGCGCGCTCGACCGTCCGGACGATGTGGGCGCGGCCTACTTCGTGGTGAACTGAACGCGGGCCGATCTGTTACCGGCCGGCGTCGGTGTCTCAGCCGGTCGCGAGTTGGGCGAACAGCCGGCGATAAATGTGCGGCACATCTCGGGCAGGTCCTCGGCGATCAGGCCGGGACCAGCTTCTGTGCCAGCCTCGCCGTGCAGCCAGACGGCGGCCGAGGCCGCCTCGAACCCCGCCATTCCTTGCGCCAGCAACCCGACGACGAAGCCTGCCAGAACGTCGCCCGAACCGGCGGTGGCGAGCCATGGCGGGGCATTTTCGCAGATCGCCGCCCGGCCATCCGGCGCGGCGACCACGGTGTCGGAGCCCTTCAGCAGACAGACCGCGCCGCTCGCCAGCGCCGCCCGGCGCGTCCGGTCGAGCTTCGAGCGACGCGTTCAGTCACGTCCGGCAAACTCTTGAACAGCCGCGAGAATTCGCCCTCGTGCGGCGTCAGGACGGTGGTCGCCGAGCGGGCCCGGATCGCCGCGAACAGCGCCTCCGCATCATCGGCGAAGCTGGTCAGCGCATCGGCATCGAGGACCACGCCGCGTTCGCCGGCCAATGCGACCAGGACCTTGTCGCGCATCTCCTCGCCGACGCCACCGCCAGGCCCCAGCACCACGGCGTTGCGGCGCGCGTCGCTCAGAAACTCGCGCAGGCCCTCGCCGCCATCGACGAGGCGCACCATGACGGCGGTGTTGGCAGCGGCATTGACCGCCAGCGCGTCGCTCGGGCTTGCCAGCGTGACCAGCCCGGCACCGGCCCGCAGCGCGCCACGGGCCGCCAGCCGCGCTGCGCCGGTCGACGACACATCTCCGGAGATCACGACTGCGTGTCCCCGCGCATATTTATGCCCACCCGCTCGCGGCACCGGGAAGCCCCTGCCCCACAGCATGGGCGAGTTCAAGAAGGCCTGCGGTTGGATTTGCTCCAGCACCTCGCTCGGAATGCCGATATCGACCACATGCGTCGCGCCGCAATGGAGCCGGCCCGGCAGCAGCAGATGTCCGGGCTTGCGGCGAAAGAACGTGATCGTCTCGGCGGCCGTGACCGCCACGCCCATGACCTCTCCGGTGGTCCCGTTCACGCCGCTCGGGAGATCGACCGCGTAGACCGGCAGGCCCGACCCGTTCATGGCCTCGATCATCGTGCGGGCGAGGCCTTCGACCGGGCGATCGAGCCCGGCGCCGAACAGCGCGTCGATCACCGCATCGGCCGGCGCCAGCGGCTCAGTGTCGGCAGCAGCGAGGGCGCCGGTCCAACGGTCGGCCGCGGCGGCCGCATCCCCCTTCAGGCGATCGCGAGCGACCGACCAGCAGGATGCGTACCCGGTAGCCTAGCTCCGCCAGCAGGCGCGCGGCGACGAAACCGTCCCCGCCGTTGTTGCCAGGGCCAGCGACGACGACGATCCGGCTGCCGGGGGGGTGGCGAGCAGCGACGCATCGGCGACGCCACGACCGGCCTTCTCCATCAATGCGCCGCCCGGGACGCCGCCGGCTATCGTGAGCCGATCAGCTTCGGCCATCTCGCGTGCGGTCAGAAGTTCGATCATGGCGTCGAAGCCGTCTCGGTTGGAGCAACTCGACCTCGGTAACTTCGGATTGATCGTTTCGGCGGCCCGATTGCCGCTGTATCAATCAGTCCTGCAGTCTCAGATCCGATCAGCGCTAGGATTGCACTTGCAATAGGCGTATTGCTTAATTTCTAATCGCAAGCCTGTCTGAAATGTCTAAGATGCACCGCCTTGCGCATCCCAAGCATCTGATTGGCAGGCACTTTTTCCGATCCGCCGGGCTTGGCACGGACCCTGCTAACCGTCATCCGGCTCGACCCGGGTGACGACCGGCCGGCCGCAGAAGGAAACGCTATGAAGAAGATCGAGGCCATCATAAAGCCCTTCAAGCTCGACGAGGTGAAGGAAGCACTCCAGGAGGTGGGCCTGCAAGGCATCACGGTGACCGAAGCCAAGGGCTTCGGGCGCCAGAAGGGTCACACGGAGCTTTATCGGGGCGCCGAATACGTCGTGGATTTTCTCCCCAAAGTGAAGATCGAGATTGTGCTTGGCGACGACATCGTCGAAAAAGCCGTCGAGGCGATCCGCCGCGCGGCCCAAACCGGACGTATTGGCGACGGAAAGATTTTCGTCTCCAACATCGAGGAAGCCATCCGGATCAGGACGGGGGAATCCGGTTTAGACGCCATCTGAACCGACTTTCCGCACGCCTTCGACGCCCATGCGCCCGGCTCGACCGCCGGCCTGTGAAGACCCAGCCATACGAAAGGAGTATTCCATGACAACGGCCAAAGACGTCATGAAAATGATCAAGGACAACGACGTCAAATACGTCGATTTCCGTTTCACCGACCCGCGCGGCAAGTGGCAGCACGTCACCTTCGACGTTTCGATGATCGAGGAAGAGACCTTCGCGGAAGGTCAGGCGTTCGACGGTTCATCGATTGCCGGTTGGAAGGCGATCAACGAATCCGACATGAACCTGATGCCCGACCCG
>CAVWMN010000002.1:575000-637805 GCA_963756115.1 uncultured Flavobacteriaceae bacterium | reverse complement strand
TTGGTGGTTCACTATATCTGTCCCCAAATTGAACAATATATTTATTTATACAGCCACTTCAACCAGGTAAGTTTTACCTTGGGTGGTGACAAAATTTTCATCATGGTCTCCAGTCTTGGACAATGACGGATCAATCCACCGTGTTCGCAAAAAAAGGTGCCTGGAAGCAGGAAATTGGTACAAAAGGTTGGGAAATATTATCCTTTTATTTTCCGGACGAGTTTCTGTGCCAGCTATTTAAGGAATACCGGGTAATTCCGGCCATTAAAATCGTTGCCCGCTTCTCCAGGCGATGTGTTCATCGATATAAAAGTGAACGATTTGACCCGTGCATTTTTTTACAGTTTTCTGCCATATTTTAACCAACAGCCATCTCCACCAAAGGATTTGCTTACGCTTAAGTTCAAGGAATTGCTAATCATGCTCTTGTCCAATCCGGAGAATGCCGGGTTGCTTGCTAACTACGTAGTATGAGCGAACAGCAAAAGCCACTTATAGCGGAAATAATGGAGGCCAATTTTTATTATAATCTGTCTATTGCTGAATTTGCCCGACTTGCCCAAAGAAGTGTTTCTACTTTTAAAAGGGAATTTATGGATGTTTATCAAACAACACCTGGAAAATGGCTATTACATAAAAGGCTTGATTTCTCAAAACACTTATTAGATACTAGCATAAAAAATGTATCGGAAATTTGTGATGAAAGTGGCTTTGAAAGTGTAACTCATTTCACCCGTGTATTTAAGGAAAAATTTGGATCGGCACCATTACGATACCGAAAACAAGGCTACCAGACAAATTTAGTCAGCCGATAAAAATATATGACCACGCCCTTATTTACGGATTTTCATAGGATTGATTATATCAGTATTGAATCGGTAAAACAGCTTATATGGCCGATACAGATGTGCTAGTGATAGTTCAATCTGTTGTGCAAGCATAATTTTGACTTAGATTTTTGTATTGCTTTCTTTTTTCCCCTGAAAGATATATGGCAGCATTTTATAAAGTTCACCGTTCTGACAGACTCCGGAAAGTATTCAGTTGAGCTTGTCAGATAGGTTTTTGAACTTTTAAGGAATGTAATTTGCGAACCACCAAAGTACCTTTATCAGGAGGTCTTAAATCATTTATTAATCACATAATGTTTGCCAGATGTCACAAGAATTAACTACCGAATTGAGAAAAAGTTTGCAGGGAAAACTTATACTACCAGCCGATGCTACATACGATGAAGCGCGCAAAGTGTACAACGGAATGATTGATAAACGACCCGCTATGATAGCGCAATGTGCGGGTAGAGAAGATGTAGTTACCTGCGTAAAATTTGCACGGGAAAACAATATTTTACTTGCCGTCAGAGCAGGCGGTCACAATGCTGCCGGACTCGGAGTAGCCGATGATGCATTGGTAATAGACCTTTCTGCTATGAAAAAAATATATATTGATACAATTAATAAAACTGTTAAGGTACAGGGAGGATGTTTATTAAAGGAACTTGACCTCGCCACCCATGAAGTGGGCATGACCGTACCTTCGGGCATATTTGGAACTACAGGCGTGGCTGGACTTACTTTAGGAGGGGGATTGGGCAATTTTTCGAGGGCTTTGGGCCTTACCATTGATAGCCTCTTAGAGGCAGAAGTGGTATTGGCGGACGGAAAAATTGTCAAAGCGTTCAGACACAGAAAACAATGACTTGTTCTGGGCTTTACGTGGTGGTGGTGGAAATTTCGGCGTGGTTACATCCTTCCTATTTAAGCTGTCCCCGCTGCATACAGTTTATGCCGGGCCCATGTTATGGGAAATGGAAGCTGCTGAAGAAATGATGGAATGGCATCACCATTTTCTTAAAAAATCTCCCCCTGAACTAAGCGGTTATTTTGCCTACCTCACAGTTCCCCCATTTGCACCATTTCCGGAAGATCTGCACCTTAAAAAAATGTGCGGTGTGGTATGGTGTTATACGGGAGAACTCGACAAAGCTGAGGAAGTTTTTGCTCCCATCAGGGCAAAGAAAACCCCTGCCCTGGATTTTGTTGCCCCTATAAAAGTCCCGGATTTACAAACGCTTTTTGATGGCCTTTATCCACCTGGTCTGCTATGGTACTGGAAAGCGGACTGTACGAAAGATCTGACCAAAGAAGCAATAGACCTACATATAAAATTTGGAAATAGCATGCCTACAAGATATTGCACCATGCATATGTATGCTATCGATGGGGAGGCCTCGAAGGCTGGGAAAAAAGATACGGCCTGGAATTACAGAGATGCAAGATATGCCATGGTAATCGTCGGTATTCCTGATAAAAAAGAAGATAAGGAGAAAATATCATCCTGGGCAAAAGACTATTGGGATGCACTTCATCCTTATTCCTTGGGCGGAGCCTATATTAATATGATGATGGAAGAAGGTGAAGATCGCATCAAGGCAAGCTATGGCAGACAATTACAAAAGACTTACTGAAATAAAAGCAACATACGATCCCAACAATTTATTCCGGGTTAATCAGAACATAAAACCAGAAAACACAGTTAAAATGAATTGAAAGTAGCACCTCTTATTGGCAAAGTCATTCGATAGGGACTACCTATTTCCATAATTTTACCCGTTAAAACGTAGAACACATAAGGGTAGTGTACAATGAAAAATTATTGATTTATCTTTTTTGATGGAAGCGAGCGGGATAGTTCCATAAACATAATTCATATTTCTCAAAAATTCCCGGAGTAAAATATATTTTGCTATAACCACAGTCTAGCCTCAACTTTTACACACCCCAAACACACTTTCAAGCAGGTATATCCGGGCCTCCTGGTCCGTCAGCCGTTCCTTTTTCTCATTTGGGATCTTTATGTCATCCTCCTTGGGTGACATCCTGGGTTTGTACGTTCACTTTCTTCAACAGCGATTATGGTCTGCAGGGGCTGAGCTGCTCAAAAGGATCGTCTTCAAAAGAAAACAATCCATTGAGACTTCGCAGAATCTTTACATTCCCTTCAAACTCCACAATCTCAGAAAGCAGTGCATTGTCGTTGGTACTTTCCGGATTAAATGCCTCCTGGTCCCCCTGAAGGTATGGCATCAGGAGTTCCGAACGGGCGACACGGGATTTCAGGCTGTTTTGCTGGGCGTGCAGGCTTTCCAACTTTCCCCAGGTCTCTGGCACTGAACTCCCGTTGTCGGTTTTTCGCTCCCGCATGAAATCCACCGAATGATTTTTAGCCAGCTCCGCATACAATTTAAAATAAAAGAGTCCGATTGCCCGCTGCTCATCTTCTTCCAGGCCATAGATCTCCTCATTGAAAACATAAAAGAATTCCAGGTACGGATCTTCTATATCCTGCTCAAACTGCCCTTTTAAATAGCCATAAAACTCCTCTTCCACCGCTTTGGTGGGTACCACGATCCGGTTCTCGTTTGTGGCAACCAGCGCAACAGGGATGTTGTTGCGGGAAATTTTGATGCGGTGTTTTACCTCGTATAGCCCCAGTTCCAAAAGCAGTGCCTCCTGCTCAGCGGGCGACATCGCCTCAAATCCTTTATTCTTTAAAATCCCAAAATGTTTCATAGGTACTTTTCATTTGTTATAACAGTGTGTTGCAACAACAAATTCTCGTTGCAACACACTGCTCTGTATGTTATCGTAACAGGTCCGAGTAATCCTCCGGCATTGCGGCATCAATATCCCGCAGGTATTTCTCCAATGCCGTCAGGGTAGAATGCCCCGTGATGAGCATCAGTTTACTCTTGACTTCCATAGGGGCCGCATTCTTGGCCAGTTCCCGGTATATTTTGGATATATAGGTATGGCGAAAACTGTACAAGCCGTAGTTTGTCCCGAGGCCCAGTTTCTTTTTTACCTTCCTGAATCGATTCGTAAAATAATTGCGCCTGTCCTCCTCCGCAGTCTCCCAGGGCCCGCCAATGGTGGTAGGGGTAAAGAGGTAGAACTCGGGGTCCTTGCTCAGAGAGATCAGGCAGTTGTTGCAAGCAGAATCTCCGGGATCAGTTTTATTTTAACCGGACTGTTCTTGGCCTTTACATACATCTTGCGATCGGTCAGGTCCAAATCCTTCACCTTTAAGCGGCATACCTCAATGGGCCGCAAAAAACCGTAGGCGATAAAGTAAATAAAGAGCAAAAGCACCGGATCGTTTTCTTCCAGGTACTCCAAAATCACGGTTTCCTGGTCCGGGGTGTAGGATTTGTGCCGAACGGGAACGGTTTTTAAGACATTGATCTTCATCACGAAATTATCCGGGATCCATTCGTTGTCCTCCAGAACCTGAAACAGGGAACTGAGGTCCGTCCGCGTATTGTTGCGGTTGCGCGCACTGCTCTGGTGCAACACTTCATTTAAGTACCGTATGACCGTCTTTTTGGTAAGGGAGGTGATAGGGGCCTCAAATAACCCCTCTGCCGCCAGCCACCGCTTAAATCGGTTTACCCGGCTCTTGAATTTGGTAAAGGAGCCGGCAGTCTGCACGCGTTGCTTTAGGAGCAACCCCTGCTTCAAAAGCCTCGGCAATGGTCATTTCTTCTGAATCCTCCGGTTTTTTGGGGATTTCTGGTGCTTCCCTTTGGGAAAGTCGGTTGCGGATTGCTCTTCGCAACAATAGATTGTTGCACTGTTGTTGCGTGAATCGTGCTGTTTTGTTGCGGGATTTTGTTGCAATTATTTGTTGCAGGATCCCGCTCAAGTGTTGCAGGATTCCACTGCAATGTTGCCGGACCTCGCGCTATTGTTGCAGATTTCTGCTCCTGCTGGATGGAGGGCGTGTAATAGGTAAAAACCGCATCGCTCCATTCAAACGAGAAGGAAATAGGGGAGGACACCTCAGATGCATGGGACTTTTTGAACCTACGCCCTGTGATTTTCTCAGCCAGTTCGCTATTGTCCTTATAAGGAGAGGCGCCCTTGTTCAGAAGATAGAGCAGGTTTCGTTGCAGAATCTTAAGTTCGGAGAGTCGGTCCCGCATCTTTTTGTGCCTGTTCACATTTTTTGAAATGGGCGTCTGCCTGATGAGTCTTCCTGTCTGGGGATCCTGATAGGAGAAATAGACATACCACCGTTTGGAAAGGGCCTCTTTTTTTTCCTCTCGCCGATAAGGCGGACCACTTGCTCAATCTGGATCCCGCCTGTGTAGATTTTGGGTTTGGAAAAGGGTTTTTTCATTTTGGAAACGTATACATTTTCGTATACATTTCCAAGAAGCTGGGATAGTGTAAACATAAAAAAACGGATTGTGAAACCACAATCCGTTGATTTAAAGAAACTTAAGCTTAGTAGCGGGGACTGGACTCGAACCAGCGACCTTCGGGTTATGAGCCCGACGAGCTACCTACTGCTCTACCCCGCGATATATTTTATTGAGCGTCACGTACACTCCAATTTTTTCAAAACCAGGCCCGACGAGCGGACCCTGTGCTGAGCGCAGCCGAAGCATACTGCTCTACCCCGCGATATGTTTTACTGAGTGTCACGTACACTCCAATTTTTTCAAAACCAGGCCTGACGAGCGGACCCTGTGCTGAGCGCAGCCGAAGCATACTGCTCTACCCCGCGATATATTTTATTGAGCGTCACGTACACTCCAATTTTTTCAAAACCAGGCCCGACGAGCGGACCCTGTGCTGAGCGCAGCCGAAGCATACTGCTCTACCCCGCGATATGTTTTCTGAGTGTCACGTACACTCCAATTTTTTCAAAACCTAGGCCTGACGAGCGGACCCTGTGCTGAGCGCAGCCGAAGCATACTGCTCTACCCCGCGATATGTCTTACTGAGTGTCACGTACACTCCAATTTTTTCAAAACCAGGCCCGACGAGCGGACCCTGTGCTGAGCGCAGCCGAAGCATACTGCTCTACCCCGCGATATATTTTATTGAGCGTCACGTACACTCTATTTTTTTCAAAACTTAGCCCGACGAGCGGACCCTGTGCTGAGCGCAGCCGAAGCATACTGCTCTACCCCGCGATATATTTTATTGAGCGTCACGTACACTCCAATTTTTTCAAAACCAGGCCCGACGAGCGGACCCTGTTGCTGAGCAAAACAAACCGTTCTTCCCTGCGATGTTTTTTTATTATTTCAATCCTTCTGCCTATAAACTGCATCCATGAGGCCTTCGCACTCCGAAGCAGGGCGGTTAGCCCTGCGAAGGAGTGCAAAGATACAACGGTTTTTTAATTTTATCAAAAGTATGTGCACAATTATTTATTTGGGAGAGGCCCCTTCAAAAAACAATATTTCCATAACTTCGGGGCTTTCCTTTTCCTATGGATGCAATCAATTCCTTTTTAGCCACCCTGATCCCGTATGCCGAGTGGGTGATGCTGTTCCTGGTGATCGGCGGGGGGCTTTTCCTGGTCTTCTATTCCCGGGGGGTCCCGTACCGCTATTTCCGGCATGCCATCGGCATTACCGCGGGAAAATACGACGACGCCAATGACCCGGGGGATGTCAGCCACCTGCAGGCCCTCTCCTCCGCGGTCGCAGCTACCGTTGGATTGGGCAACATTTCAGGGGTGGCCATCGCCATCTATATGGGCGGCCCGGGGGTGGTCTTCTGGATCTGGATGACCGCTATCGTGGGCATGTGCATCAAATTCTATTCCTGCAGTCTTGCCATCATGTACCGCCACACAGACAGCGCCGGCAAGCTGCAGGGCGGTCCCATGTATTACATCACCAACGGGATGGGGAAGAAATGGAAACCCCTGGCTAAATTCTTTTGTATAGCCGGACTCGTCGGCTTCCTGGGGGTCTTCACCGTCAACCAGTTTACGCAGACTTTTATGGTCGTTGTAGAGCCGAACGAATCCATCGCGAACCTGGGCGACTTTAACTGGAAACTGATCATTGGCATTGTGCTTTCCGTAATTACCTCCCTGGTGATCTTTGGCGGGTTGCAGAAAATTGCCCGGGTGGCCACCGCCATCGTTCCCTTTATGGTCATCCTATATTTTGGCGCTGTGATTATCGTCATGTTCAACAACGCTGCCCAAATACTGCCCTCCCTCAAACTGATCATAACGGAAGCCTTCGACTTCAAAACCGCCATGCAGGGCGGGTTCTGGGGACTGGTCATCCTGGGGGTGCGCCGGGCGGTGTTTTCCAATGAAGCCGGACTCGGTAGCGCCCCGATGTACCATGGGCAGTCCCGTACCAAAGAACCCATACAGGAAGGCCTGGTGGCCATGCTCGGCCCGTTTATCGATACCATCATCGTATGTTCCCTTACCGCTATCGTCATCATCCTCAGCGGGGCCTACCTGGTGGCTGAAAACAACGGGATCCTGATGACCCTCATCGCCTTTGAGAAATCGCTTTATGGCTACGGCCATTTTATGCTGATGCTGGTCGTGTCGGCTTTTGCCCTCTCCACTTTGTTCACCTATTCCTATTATGGTGTTAAATGTTTGTCATTTTTAACCAATGCCAGGATCGGGAAGCTTTTTAATGTGTATTTTGTAGCTACCATTACCTTTGCGGCCATCGCTTCCGTTGACCTGGTGATCAACCTGATAGACCTGGCGTATGCCCTGATGTGCATCCCCAATATGATAGCCGTGCTTTACCTGTCGCCCCAGGTAAACGCGCAGATGAAACTGTACTTGCAAAAACTTAAAAATGAGCGAACATAAAGCTGGCTTTGTAAATATTATCGGGAACCCCAATGTGGGGAAATCCACGCTGATGAATGCCTTTGTCGGGGAAAAACTGTCCATCATCACCTCCAAGGCACAAACCACCCGCCACCGGATCCTGGGGATTGTGAACGGGGATGATTTCCAGGTAATCCTTTCGGATACCCCGGGGATCATCAAACCAGCCTATGAACTGCAGACCGCGATGATGGATTTTGTAAAATCGGCCTTTGAAGATGCCGATATCCTGCTGTATATGGTGGAGATTGGCGAAAAAGCCCTGAAAGATGAGCGATTCTTTGAAAAAATAAAGGACAGCAGCATCCCCGTATTGCTGCTGCTGAACAAGATCGATACCTCGGAACAGGAACAACTGGAATCCCAGGTACAGTACTGGCAGGCACAATTGCCAAAAGCGGAGATCCATCCCATCTCGGCCCTGAACGGGTTTAACGTGAAAAATGTCTTTATGCGCATCGTTGAACTG
The DNA here is from genome assembly GCA_963756115.1 of uncultured Flavobacteriaceae bacterium. Classification (GTDB taxonomy): domain Bacteria; phylum Bacteroidota; class Bacteroidia; order Flavobacteriales; family Flavobacteriaceae; genus JTS-RE37. The sequence goes on along the minus strand of CAVWMN010000002.1, from coordinate 629,662 downwards.
TTACCCCCTTCCCCCCCGTTTTATCCAAAAGACCAGCTGACCGATAAACCGGAACGGTTTTTTGTCAATGAGACCATCCGGGAAAAGATCCTGAAATACTACAAAAAAGAAATCCCGTATGCGGTGGAAATCGATACGGAAGAATTCTTTGAGGATGAAACCATCATCCGGATGCGCTCCGTGATCATGGTGGAACGCGAATCCCAGAAAGGGATCATCATAGGGCATAAAGGAGTGGCGTTGAAAAGGGTAGGGGTGGAAGCCAGGAAGGACCTTGAGAAATTCTTTGACAAACAGGTGCACCTGGAACTCTACGTGAAAGTAAACAAGAACTGGCGGAGTGATGCACGCCAGCTCCGGAGGTTTGGTTACAACCAGAAAGGATAACCATCAAATTACGGCATTCTACGTAGGAAGTTACGTCGTTTTAGGACCTGCGCTACTCTTAACCGGACCATTACTGTCCCCTGCCGTGTATTTATATGCCACTAATAATCAGGTTCTTATAAATTATTGACGGTTTCCGGACGACGGCCCTTCTTACGGAAATCCGCATTCTTAAAGATCTGGCATATAAGTGATTAACCGGAACCACTTGTGTATTTAATCGATTAGGATCATCTTTTTATCGACTGCATCATTTTCTTTATCTATATTTGAGTATTCGATATAATGGTAAATTTTATCGGTAAAAGGCACAAATCCCCCGTGTAAAATGAAAAATGTAATCATTTTTGGTGCTTCTGGTCATGGAAGTGTTGTCCTGGACTGTATCGAACAGGAAGGAAAGTACAACATGATTGGTTTCGTCGACTCCTACAAGAAGAAGGGTAGGCGGCAAAATGGTTACGAGATCCTAGGAAACGAAGCGGATCTTCCGTTCCTCATAGAAAAATTCAACCTCTTTGGAGTTATTGTCGCTATCGGCGATAACTGGACACGTAATCTCATTGTAGATACAATTACCCAGATTTCGCCAGCTTTGAATTTTATCACGGCCATCCACCCCAATGCCACTATCGGCAAGGACGTGGTTATCGGTACCGGATCGGTGATCATGCCGGGCGCTATCGTCAATGCCAATTGCAGGGTAGGGGATTTCTGTATCCTGAATACGAATGCCTCGCTGGACCATGACAGCCGGATGGGTGATTTTTCGAGCCTTGCGCCCCGTGTTTGCACGGGAGCAAACCTGGACCTGGGAAAATTTTCAGCGCTCTGCCTGGGGGCCAATATCATTGAGAGCATCACCATTGGAGAACATGTGGTAGTCGGTGCCGGATCGCTGGTTATCCGCGATCTTGAAAGCCATGTCCTGGCCTTCGGCTCGCCGGCGAAAGTTATCCGCAGGCGTGAGGTAGGTGAAAAATATTTAACCGCAACCAGGATCCCGAACCTGATCAAAATATTTGGGAGTTGAGTTATGACCGCAGCTTTTTCAGTTGCCTTTCAAAATATCCCTTTTCGTCCCGCTTGTATTGCATTACCTTGTTAATCCCTTGATTAGTATTACCTTTGTGGCCTAATTTTTAACTATGGGCGCCATTGTTGCCATTGTAGGAAGGCCCAACGTTGGGAAATCCACCCTTTTTAACAGATTGATCGAACGCCGTGAAGCCATCACGGATGCCGTCAGCGGTGTGACGCGTGATCGCCATTATGGTAAAAGCGACTGGAACGGCAGGGAGTTTTCAGTTATCGATACCGGGGGATATATCCTGGGAAGCGAAGATATCTTTGAAAAGGAAATCGATAAACAGGTTGAACTGGCCATTGCAGAAGCAGATGCCATCATCTTTATGGTGGATGTGGAAACCGGGATCACAGGTATGGACGAAGATGTCGCCAAACTGCTGCGAAAGGTGAACAAACCCGTTTTCCTGGTGATCAATAAGGTGGACAATGCCAAAAGGGCAGAGGATGCGGTGGAGTTTTATGCGCTTGGGCTGGGGGAATATTACAACCTTTCCAGCATCAACGGCAGCGGCACCGGGGAATTGCTCGATGAGTTGGTAAAGGTGTTGCCGGAAGATACGGAACCCGAAAATGAATTGCCGCGGTTTGCCGTGGTTGGCCGGCCCAACGCAGGGAAATCCTCTTTTATCAATACCCTTATCGGAAAGGAACGGTACATCGTTACCGATATCGCCGGTACTACCCGGGATAGCATTGATACTAAATATGACCTCTACGGTTTCGAATTCAACCTGGTGGATACCGCCGGCATCCGCCGGAAGGCCAAAGTAAAGGAAGACCTTGAGTTTTATTCGGTCATGAGGGCAGTCAGGGCGATTGAATACAGTGATGTCTGTCTGCTCCTCCTCGATGCCACACGGGGATTTGACGGGCAGGTGGAGAATATCTTCTGGCTGGCACACCGGAACAACAAAGGAATCGTGATCCTGGTCAACAAATGGGACCTGGTTGAAAAGGATACCAAGTCGGTCAGGGAATTCACCGATCGTATTAAAAAAGCCATCGAACCTTTTACCGATGTACCTATACTCTTTATTTCGGTACACACCAAACAGCGGATCTTCAAGGCCATTGAAACAGCTGTTGAGGTTTATAAAAACCGCTCCAAACATATCCCCACCCGCAAACTGAATGACATCATGCTCCCGATCATCGAGCATACCCCCCCGCCGGCCTATAAGGGGAAATATGTAAAGATCAAATTCATCACCCAGTTACCGACCCCATACCCGCAGTTCGCATTCTTCTGCAACCTGCCGCAATATGTGCGGGAACCCTACAAGCGGTTCCTGGAAAACAAACTCCGGGAAAACTTTGATTTCACCGGTGTCCCCGTGACGGTGTATATGCGGAAGAAGTAGCTTTGCATACAATGTTCAAAGCTCAAAGTTCAAAATATGACCTACCCTGAATAGCGTTGACCATTTGGTATTTCTTTCGTTTGATGCATTACCCACCCCTTCATCCCCTCCCGGGAGGGGACCTCTCTGATTTGTACTTTTTGCTTGATCTTTGTCATGCTGAACTCAAGTAAGGCATTAAACCTGACTTTGAACCTTGCCTGTCCGCCGAAGCCCTTCAAAAGCTAACTGCTTTTCATTTGCAGGTCCCCGCTATTTCAGCAGTATGTCAGGCTGAGCGCAGTCGAAGCCCTCGTCAATTACATTTCGACTACCTGCCCGTCCGGCAGACGGGCGCTCAATGTGACACTCGCTATCTCTGTCTTAGCGCAGTCGAAACCCTTCAAAGAGCTAACTGCTTTTCATTTGCAGGTTCCCCGCTATTTTAGCAGTATGTCAGGCTGAGCGCCTGCCTGTCCGGCAGGCAGGCAGTCGAAGCCCTTCAAAAAGCTAACTGCTTTTCATTTGCAGATTCCCCGCTGTTTTGGCAGTATGTCAGGCTGAGCGCAGTCGAAGCCCTTTTAAAACAAATCTTGTATAGCTACTATGTTTACATACTAAATTGTTCCGATGGATCTTACTATACGGGAATCACAAATGATTTGGCGCGGAGGTTTGATGAACATTCATCGGGTCATCATAAGCACTGTTATACTTACGAAAGAAGACCGTTAACCATGGCATTTTACCAGGAGTTTAATGATGTTCTGCAAGCATTATATTTTGAAAAGAAAATTAAAGGATGGAGTAAGGCAAAGAAGATGGCATTAATCAACGGAGAAGGAGATGTGCTTCAGATCTTATCGGAATGTAGAAATGCGACCCATTATAAATATAGAGATGGTGCCAAATGAGGACTTCGACTGCGCTCAGTCTTACAGTGGACTTCGACTGCGCTCAGTCTGACAGAGGACTTCGGCTGCGCTCAGTCTGACAGGGTTGCCATAATTCAAAATGAGGACTTCTACTGCGCTCAGTCTGACAGGGTTGACCGCTTTTCGCACTTAGAATTCATACTTTGTACCTAAACCCAACCCTTCATCCCCTCCCGGGAGGGGACCGTTCTGATTCGTAGTTCGTATTTTTAGCTTAGCCTGTCCTCCGAGAAGCCCTTTTCAGTGTGCAGTAGCCTTGAACAGCATACTACCATCCTCCCGAGGCGCCGCCGCCGCCGAAACCGCCCCCGCCAAATCCTCCGCCGAAGCCACCACCACCGCCGCCGCCGAAGCCTCCGCCAAAACCACCGCCACGGCCACTCCGGCCCATATTGCTCAGGATGATCATGTCCCAGATATCAAGTCCCTTGGAGCGGGTGCCGCCTTTGCCGCCGCCTCTCCTCCGGTTGCGGGTTGCAAGGATGATCATAACGATGATAAAGATCAGGAATGGGAACAATGCCCCCAAGGGGTTGCCGGAGTTCGTGTCAAACGTGCGCTCCTCCCTGAATTCCCCGGTGAGCACCGCGAAAACAGCATCCGCACCCTTGTCGAGTCCGGCGTAATAATCATCGTTCCGGAACTCGGGGATGATAATGTTGGTGATGATCCTTTTGGACATGGCATCCGTCAGGGAGCCTTCCACCCCATAGCCGGTATTGATCGCAATTTTCCGATCTCCTTTCGCAAGCAGGATCAGCACCCCGTTGTCCTTATCGGCCTGGCCGATCCCCCATTTTTCGCCCCATTGCGCACCCAGGTAATTGATGTCCTCCCCTTCCGTTGAATTGATGATCGCCACCACGATCTGGGTGGAGGTACTGTCTGAATACCGGATTAGCTTTTGCTCCAGTGTCGTTTTCTGGCCGGCCGGGAGCAGCTTTATATAATCGTAAACACTGGTTTGTTCCTTGGGTTTGGCCGGGATTTCAAATTGCCCGAACACCAGGGAGGAGCAGGCCGTAAAAAGGAGTAGGAAACTATGTTTTAGATACTTCATTGCTCAGCTCATTTTTATCATCGGGTTTCCATGGAAAATGGGCCTTCAGTTCCTGTCCGGCACTGCTGATGCCTTCAATAATCCCTTTTTTAAACGCGCCTTGCTTAAAGTGCTGTTGCATGATGTCCTTCGTGCTATCCCAAAAACCCTTCGGGACCTTGGAATGGATACCGGCATCACCACAGATAACAAACTTTTTATCCGCCACCGCTACATAGATCAGGACCCCGTTGCCTTCCCGGGTGTTGTCCATCTTTAGCGCATGGAAAACCTCCTGTGCCCGCTTATAATGGTCCAGCGTAGTGGTAGATTCGATATGTACCCGGATCTCCCCGGAGGTATGACTTTCTGCCCGGAGGATGGCAGCTACGATCTCCTGTTCTTCCTCAGGGGTTAAAAATCCTTCTATCTTTGAAGCTGGCATGGGTTACTGAAAATCAAAGTCCACATCCGGTGCCTGATCAGCTCCAGGGTCAGCCTTGTACCGCGCCATTTCTTCAAAACCAAACCACCCGGCCAAAAGTTTATTCGGGAATTTGGTGGTATGGATATCATAGATGTTGACCTTCTCATTGAAGCGGTCACGGGCCACGTTGATGCGGTTCTCCGTACCTTCCAGTTGCGACTGGAGTTCCAGGAAATTCTGGTTGGCTTTCAGTTCCGGATAACGTTCCACTACTACCATCAGGCGGCTCAATGCACCGGTAAGGCCATTTTGCGCCTCCTGATAAGCCGCCATCTTTTCGGGGGTAAGTTCCCCCGCATCGATGGTGGTAGAAGTAGCCTTGGCCCTGGCCTCAATTACATCCGTAAGCGTACCCCTTTCAAAATCGGCTGCCCCCTGAACGGTTTTTACCAGGTTGCCGATAAGGTCGTTCCGGCGCTGGTAGGCGCTCTCCACATTAGACCAGGACGTCTTGGCATCTGCCTCATACGTTACGGCGGTATTGTTGAATCCTACTGCCCACTGATAGACAGCGAAGGCAATAACAGCAAGGATAATTACGGGGATTAACCATTTTTTCATTTTCGGGTGTGTTTGTTAGTAGTTATAGCTGATTCTTGATCTTTGTAAGCTCCATTTTGATACGTTCCAGTTTTTGTATGATTTCAAAATTGGATAATGTCTTTTGCTTTTCTTCCCGGAGGTGCGTCTTGGCCCCTTCGAGCGTAAAGCCCCGCTCTTTTACGAGGTGGTAGATCAACTGGAGGTTCTGGATGTCCTTGGGCGTGAATTTACGGTTGCCTTTGGCATTTTTTTTAGGCTGAATGACATCAAATTCCTTTTCCCAAAAGCGGATCAGGGAGGTATTGACATCAAATGCCCTGGCTACCTCGCCTATTCCGTAATACCGTTTTTCAGGGAGTTCAATTTGCATTAATCCAATGATTGGTTTTCCTGGTTAGCATATTTCAACATATTTTCAAACTCCTCAGCTGTTAAACTACCATAATAAAAATTGATAGGGTTGATCCTGTCATTTTCCTTCCAGACCTCATAATGCAAATGTGGTGCTTCGGACCGGCCGGTACTGCCCACGAACCCGATCAGGTCCCCACGCTTTACCTTCTGGCCCCTTTTTACATTGTACTTGCTTAGGTGCCCGTAAAGGGTTACGTACCCGTACCCATGGTCTATCCGGATGTGTTTTCCGTAGCCTGAGGAATTGTTGTCGGCCCTGGTTATTTTCCCATCCCCCGTAGCATAGACCGGGCTGCCCTTGGGAGCGGTAAAATCCATACCCCAGTGCATTTTACGTGCCTTTGTAAACGGATCTGACCGCCAGCCGTAACCGGATGCCATCCGGGTAAGGTCTTCATTGGTGATGGGCTGTATTGCCGGGATGGACGCTAAGAGCTTTTCTTTTTCTTCCGCCAGTTTTGTGATCTCATCCAGGGATTTCGACTGGATGACCATTTGCTTCTGGATGATATCGAGCCGCTTGGTGGTGGCGATGATCATCTCGGAGTTGTTGAACCCCTCCAGGGATTTGTACCGGTTGACACCTCCGAAGCCAGCCCTTCGCTGTTCTTCCGGGATCGGGTTTGCCTCAAAATACAGCCGGTAAATATTATTGTCCCGCTCCTCCACATTGGCCAGCACATTTTCCATCTGCTTCATTTTCCGGTTCAGGAGCTCAAACTGCAGTTCGTAATTTTTTAATTCCCTGCTCATGGAGAGCTCTTTGGGTGTATTCAGGAAGTTGGTGTTCAGCAAAATGGTAAGTCCGATAAATCCAAAAATAGCAGAGCCCAGTACAAAAAGAAAAATATTTCGATAGCGCCGGGATTTCTTTGGCTCGATCTTCCTGTACGAAAGGGTGTCCGGATCGTAATAATATTTTACTTTAGACATGAAGGGATTTTATCCTATTTTTGTGCTTCCGTTTTAACAGAACAAACAAATATAAAAATTGTTTTGTATATACCGTTAAATTTATCAAAACCTTACCGTTTTATATGAATTCGAAGGAAATCAGGGCAAATTTTTTAAACTTTTTTAAGGAGAAAAACCACCGGATTGTCCCTTCAGCTCCCATGGTCGTCAAGGATGATCCAACCCTGATGTTTACCAATGCGGGGATGAACCAATTTAAGGAATATTTCCTGGGGAATACCCGTCCTAAATTCCAACGGATCGCAGATACCCAAAAGTGCCTCCGGGTAAGCGGGAAACACAATGACCTGGAAGAAGTAGGGAAGGATACCTACCACCATACCATGTTTGAAATGCTGGGGAACTGGAGCTTTGGCAGGGCTGGGGCCACTCCGGATGATGCTGCCGGGGGATACTTTAAGAAAGAAGCCATTGCCTGGGCCTGGGAATTCCTTACTGAGATCTGTAAAATCGATAAAGGAGACCTCTATGTCTCGGTATTCAAAGGCAGCGAAGATTCAGACCAGCTGTCCATGGACCAGGAAGCCTATGATCTTTGGCATGCCATCGTCCCCAAGGAAAAGATCATCCTGGGGGATAAAAAAGACAATTTCTGGGAGATGGGTGACCAGGGTCCCTGCGGCCCCTGTTCGGAGATCCATGTAGACATCCGGTCCACCGCGGAAAAGGCCAAAACAGCCGGGGCATCCCTGGTTAACCGGGACCACCCCCTGGTGGTGGAGATATGGAACCTCGTATTTATTCAATACAACCGGAAAGCCAACGGGGAACTCGAACCACTGCCGGCAAAACATGTGGATACAGGGATGGGGTTTGAACGCCTCTCAATGGTACTTCAGGGCGTGACTTCCAGTTACGACAGCGATATTTTTAAGCCCCTTATCCGCGAAATTGAAACCATTACCCATGCCACCTACGGGAAGCACGAGGATACCGATATCGCCATCCGCGTTATTGCGGACCATATCCGGGCCGTTGCTTTTTCCATCGCGGATGGGCAGTTGCCCGGAAATACCGGGGCAGGCTACGTGATCCGCCGAATCTTAAGGCGGGCCGTTCGGTATGGCTTTACATTCCTGAACATGAAGGAGCCCTTTATGTTCCACCTGATTTCCATACTCACCGAAACCATGGGCGATGCCTTTCCGGAACTAAAGGAACAACACCGGTTGATGGAAAATGTAGTGCGGGAGGAAGAACATTCCTTTCTCAAAACGCTGGACCAGGGGTTGGTCCTGCTCGATAATGTGATCGCAACCACAACCGGTGACCGGGTGGATGGCCAGAAAGCCTTTGAATTGTATGACACCTTTGGGTTCCCTATAGACCTCACCGCTCTGATCCTCAGTGAGAAGGGTTATCAACTGGATGAGGCCGGCTTCCAAAAGGCCATGACGGCCCAGAAGGAACGTTCCCGTAGTGCCTCCGGGATATCCCGCGGGGACTGGACGGTTTTACAGGAAGATTCCACCCCGGAATTTGTGGGCTATGACACGCTGCAAGCCGATGTTAACCTGGTGAAATACCGGAAGGTTACCTCCAAAAAGGAGGGGGAACTGTTTCAACTGGTGTTCAACCGCACCCCCTTCTATGCGGAAGGCGGCGGGCAGGTAGGGGACAAGGGCTATATTGAGTCCCCTGATGGGGATGTGGTATACATCATCGACACCAAAAAAGAAAACAATGAAATCGTCCATTTTGCCAAAAGCCTCCCCCACCATCCGGAGGGTCGCCTGAAGGCAGTGGTGGATGAGCAACAACGCAAACTGACCGCCCGCAACCATACGGCCACCCACCTGTTGCACCAGGCCCTGCGCAAAATCCTGGGGAAGCATGTGGAGCAAAAAGGATCGGCCGTTCATTCGGGATACCTGCGATTCGATTTTTCTCACTTTGCAAAGCTCTCTGAAGCAGAACTGCAGGGGGTGGAGGATTTTGTGAATGCCCGGATCGATGAGCAATTACCGATACAGGAAAACAGGAATACGCCGATGAAACAGGCACTCGAAGAAGGCGCAATCGCCCTGTTCGGGGAGAAATACGGGGATGCCGTCCGAACTGTCCGCTTTGGGCAGTCGCTGGAACTTTGCGGCGGCACCCATGTACCCAATACGGCAGATATCTGGCACTTTAAGATCACCTCCGAAGGTGCTATCGCAGCCGGTATCCGGAGGATAGAGGCCATAACCTCCGAGGCGGTAAAGGACTACTATATGGAAAACGACCGGCAACTGGCGCATATCCGCGATGTCCTTAAAGGAAACCCTGATCCTGTCAAGGCGGTGGAAGCGCTGCAGGAAGAAAATGCCTCGCTGAAAAAACAGATCGAGCAGTTGTCCAGGGAAAAGGCAAGAAATTTAAAAGGCGTCCTGGAAGGGGAACTGGAAACAGTCAATGGCATCCGGTTCCTGGCTAAAAAAGTAGACCTGGACGCGGCAGGGATTAAAGACCTCTCCTTTGAGATGGGGGCAAACAGGAACGACCTGTTCCTGGTGCTGGCAACAGAACAGGACGGGAAGGCGCTGTTATCCTGCTATATTTCGAAAGAACTTGTAAAAAGCAGGCAACTCAATGCCGGGACTGTGGTCCGGGAATTGGGTAAATTGATCCAGGGCGGCGGCGGCGGCCAGCCCTTTTATGCAACAGCCGGGGGTAAACACAGCTCAGGGATCCCCGCAGCCCTCGAGGAATCCAGGAACTATATTTCCTAGTACTGTCGCCTACCCTGACTCATTCCGGGTTCCGGTATAGCTTTAGCATACGGTAATTTTCTGAACAACAGGCAGCACATGAAACTACAGACACGGCTTTCGATACCCACTGCAGAGCATCCGATCGACTACAGCAGTCAGCTGCTGCTGTTGGGCTCCTGTTTTGTGGAGAATATAGGGGACAAACTGGCCTATTATAAATTCCGCAGCCTGCAGAACCCCTTCGGTATCCTTTTCAGCCCCATGGCCCTGGAAACGCTCCTGAACAGGGTGGTAAAACAGGAATTGTTTACGGCATCCGACCTATTTTTCCACAACGAACGCTGGCATAGCTTTGAGGTACACTCTTCCATGAGCGGCCCGGAACAGGAGGCTGTATTGGAAAAGCTCAACGCAGCGGTACGGAATACCCGCGCAGCCATTATCTCGGCTTCCCATATAATCGGCACCCTGGGTACTGCCTGGACCTACCGGAACGTGGACAGCAATGCCCTGGTGGCAAATTGCCACAAAGTACCCCAGCAAAAATTCAGAAAGGAATTGCAGGGGGTCACGGATATTGTCAAAAGCCTTGAAAAGAGCGTAGCATGCATCCGGGATCTCAACCCCGATGCCCGGGTCATTTTTACAATTTCCCCGGTACGCCACCTCAGGGATGGTTTTACGGAAAACCTCCGCGGGAAATCGCACCTGGTGACGGCACTTCTCCAGTTCCTTTCCCGGCAGGCTACACCCGGGAAATTGCAGTATTTCCCGGCCTACGAAATACTGATGGATGAACTGCGCGATTACCGCTTTTATGACCGGGACCTGGTACATCCCAACAGCCTGGCCATAGATTATATCTGGGAACGCTTCCAGGCTGCGTGGATTTCCGATGACTGCCGGCCGGTCATGGAATCCGTTGATGCGGTTCAGAAAGGGCTGCGACACACCCCGTTCAACCCCCGATCCCGGCAGCACCTCGATTTTGAAAAAGTGCTTCAGGAGAAAATTGCGTATCTTCAGCAACACTATCCTTTTATGGACTTTAATACATAAACCTACACGGAACAGTAGCCTGATACAGGCCTTCATGATCTTCCAAAACTGATAAAAACTTCCTATGAAACGAATTCTGATCGGAGTGGTAATCACGCTCGCACTGGTACTTGTTTTTCGCTCCTGCAGTGACGAAAAGGAGGAAAAGTCGATTTTACAGGAGAACAGCATGCTGATCCAGGAGCAGATTGAGAATGTTTCCAAGCTGATCGTTACGGAAGGGCACTTCGCCGAAGTTTATACCTATAAAGATTCCCAGCAGTTGTTTGGCCCGCTGATAACGGCGGATAAAAAAGCCCTTGTGGTAGTCAATGCGGAAGCTACTGTGGCCTATGACCTGAGCAAAGTGGTTTTTGAGGTGGATGAAGAATCGAAAACCCTGCACATTAAAAGTATCCCGGAACCCGAGATCAAACTGAACCCGGATTTTGAATATTACGATGTTACGGCCGATTTCCTGAACCAGTTCAACGAAAAGGATTACAATAAAATAAAAAAGAGTGTCACCGCTTCCCTCCTTAAAAAAGTACGGGCCTCTTCGCTCCTTTCCAATGCACAGAACCGGCTGATCAGTGAACTGTCCAAATTTTACATCCTTACCAACTCCATGGGATGGATCCTGGTTTACAAAGACCGGAGAATTGAAAGTGTGGATGGGATCCCGCTGGAGGATACTGCCTTCCCCCAACAATTATAAGATGGGTTGCTTGTTCTGGCTTTAGTTGCCCGATGGGAGTTGTTTATCGGCCCACAGGATAAACTGTTCCCAATCGTACGGGGTTACATCGTGGCCGCCGGAGCGGATATGATATGCCACCGTCCCGGAAAAAGGGGTATTTAACGGGGGCATTTCAGGCGAATCCATCCCTTTTTTCCCATAGAGGGCAAAGACGGGAGAAGCATAGTGGGCGGCCAGGTATTCCCCCCGGGGGTCAGCCCAGGTATCCTCAACCGCGCTGGCTACATAAAGCGGCCTGGGCGCGATAAGTGCCAGCAACTGGTGCTGGTCTGCCGGGAGAGCATCTTCGTTTTCATTGTACCGGCGGAAGTTCCTGCTGAACCAATGTGGGAAGGTTGTATTGATAGCCGACACGGTTTCGCCAAACCTGCGTTTGGACAGGGCCGCCCCCCCGCAACCGGAATCATTCGAAATTACCGCTGCAAACCTTGGATCTGTGGCCCCCGCCCAAAGGGCCGCTTTCCCTAGTCGGGAATGCCCAAAGACAATGACCCGGGACGCATCCACCCCATCATCGGTTACCAGGTAATCCATCGCCCGGCTGAGCCCCCAGGCCCAGGCTGCAATACTCCCCCAGTCGGAATCCCCTCGTGTTTGGGAAGTGTCATTGAAGAGTGCATGGGCCCCATCGGTAAAATCATCTTTATCCGGATCTATTTCGCCATAGTAGATGGTAGCAAGGCCATAGCCTGCAGCCAGCATGGCGTCTATATCCCAGCGGTTGGAGCGTTTGCCCCTGGAAACAGCCGCTGGCCGGTTGTCCGTTACCCCAATGGTATCGTCATTCATGGACCAGGCCGTGGGTATCAGAATTTCCGGGTCTGGATGCACGGTGTGGTTCCCGTAAAAATTATAGCCCAGGAAGACGGGTGCAGCTGGTATATCCTTTGGCAAATACAGGAGGATTGTAAAATAGAGCGTTTTGCTTCCCTGTCCGATGGTTACCCGCACCTGTTTGCGGGTGGCCTGCCCTTCCAGGACCCCAGTTGCCTGTTCAAGGATGGTAAAAGTCTGACTATCCGGGGCACCGGGTGCCGTTCCATAGACATTTTTTTCAAAAAAATCGAGCACCTCCGGCCTTCCGATGGTTTCCCAATCTGAAGTTGATTGGATGGGTTGTCCGTCAAATGTGGCAAGCGGGTCAGGGATCTCGGTCATAGGCACCAGTTGTTCATTGTAATTGGGTGGCGTCTGGGTAAATGCCAGCTTCAGGGCCAATAGCGAAAGTAGGAGTAGCGTTGTTTTCATGTATGAAGCAGGTCACCTTTTAACCAGGTTTTTATCTACGAGTGACAAACCGTCATCGATCAGGTGCCCGACTTTCGGGTGATCCTGTTTTACCTTTTCAAGGTGCGTTGCGATCTCTTCCGCAAAATCCATGTCTTCATTATTCCGGGCCAGTTCATAGAGTTCAACGGATAATAACCAGTCGTGCGGAAAACGTTCCCGTACTTCCCGGAATACTTTATTCCGTGATATGGTGGTATTGGTCCCCTCCCGGAAATTACGGATCTGGTCGTAGTATTGCTCCAGCTTGCTGCGGGTTTCAGATTTTTGGGGTTTGATGGTTTTCGTGGTGATCTTATGGGTGATAAGATCGAAACTGCTGAGGTCCGCAGGGCCATTGAAGGCGGACACAATTTTTTCCCCTACGGCCATATGGTACAGGCCGGAGTCGGGCTGGAAAAGGACGTTGTCGTTATGGGTGACAGTACAATTCTTAAAGGTGATCAATATGATTTCTCCCTGCAGGTTCCTGGTTCCGGTTATGATCTCCCCGCTTACCTGTACATTCCCTTCGAATTCGAGCGTAACGTTTTTCTCTTCATAAATATCGTAAGCCTTCAGGTCGCGCGGGCTCATATCCTCAATTGCAAGATTGATCCCCCGGAGTTTCCCTACCGGGGAGCCGAACCCGGCGGCATGGTGTTGGGTACTGTGCCCTACCAATTCCTTCTCCCGGTAAGCCAGGGCTGTTGGCCCTTTGGTTTGGAAATAAACCGGCTTGTCCTCGAATTGGATAACGCTGTCAAAATTTCCCGAAACCTGTAAACCGGTACTCAGTTCAATGGTCCCCAGTTCTTTGGATTCGATGAGTTTCCGGATCCCGCTGAGGCCTCCTTTTCGCAGCGACATGGTATTGGCGAATTCTTCCAGCACCTGGCTCAGGAATGCAAAATCAGGGGTTACAAACAATTGGGGTTGTGGCCGGGTAATATCAAATGAGGTGTGCACCGCATCAAGGGAATACGGGATCTTTTTTACGTTGTCTGTCATGCACCAGGCACTCTCCCCGATGGAGGACAGCAATCCTGCGCCATAAATGCGGGGATCTTCAACTTCCCCGATAAGGCCGTACTCAACAGTCCACCAGTGGAGGTTCCGGATCAGTGCCATCTCACTGGGTTCCCCCATATTCTCCTGTAGCTCCTCAATATGTTTTTCAGCCTTTTCAATATCTTCAGTACTGGTACCGGCGGCCTCCTTGATGATGGAAAGGTGCCGTACTGCTTCATACAATTCATAATCACGGGCATTCGAAATTGCCTTGCAACCTATTTCCCCGAACCTTCTGAGGTATTCAGCATATTCGGGGTTTGCAATGATGGGGGCATGCCCTGCGCCTTCATGGATGATATCCGGTGCCGGGGTATATTCGATGTGATCTAATTGGCGGATGTCTGAGGCGATAACCAGGACATTGTATGCCTGGAACTCCATAAAGGCCGATGGAGGGATAAAGCCATCCACGGCCACTGCGGCCCACCCGATTTCCTTGAGGATCCGGTTCATGCCGTACATGTTGGGGATATGGTCAATGGAGATCCCTGTCTTTTCCAGCCCATCCAGGTAGGAACTGTGCGCCACCCTGCTAAGATAATCCACATTCTTTCGCATTACATACCGCCAGACGGCCTGATCTATGGCTGTATATTCTTCGTAATTCTGGGGTTTGATGTATTGTTTGAGGTGTTGGGGGAGTTTATCAAGGATATGGTTGCTCTGATAGGGCATAATTCAAGATTTAATCTCTCCCAAAGATACAAAAAAACCGCCCGGAAAGGAATTGGCCGGGCGGTTGTATTTTAATTGGATGCTACTGTTGCCGGGGGATATTTCTGCAGGATCTCGGAGACAAATTCCCGGATCCGTTGTTCTTTCTTTTCTATATTATTGCTGTTGCCAAGGACACCCACGCCCCTTCCCTGCCAAACCAGCTCTTTGGTTTTGGCATCGATCAGGTCTATGTAGAGGGATCCCTCGGTGCGGGTACTGACGTTATTGCCGTAAGGCCCAAAACCTCCGTACCACATCCAGGGGTTCCAGTAACCATAGCCCCATCCCCAGCCACCGTAAAAGCGGTTGTTGTAAACATCAACCTGTTCCCGTTCCTTGGTAAAAATACTGACTAGCAGGTCCGGGTCTTTTGATTTTACAAAGTTCCTGGAACTCAATTCGGCGTCAATGGCCTTGAGTATCCGCTTCTTGTCCAGGTCGGAGATCTGTGCTTTATCGATCCCGGTTTTATAAAAAGCGTAGGATTTGTATGAATTGAAATCGGCTCCTTTATCATAATCGGAGACTACCCGCACCGAAGTGCAGGAACTAAAAAACAGCAGCGCCAGAGCAGGCAGTGCCAGGAATTTATAAATTTTCATATCAACTTTTTTTGAATTACCAACAATTTTTTTTCTAATGTTACAGCAACAAATACCATGCCGAAAGCCCCTAAAAATCAACAGCTGTCCTGCTTCTTATCATACCCGTACGGACAATGCCTGCAGGCACTCTGGCAACAATAGCCCCTTTTGAGGTGGTATTGCCGGGTAAAGACCCTGTAGCCTTCGGGGGAAAGATAGAAATCACCTTCCTCAACAGGAATAATTTGCTTCATATGAATACTGACGATTCTGATGTTTCGGTAGTCTAAAATTACGGCATTCCGGCAAATAACTTTCCCAATAAGCTTATAAAATGCCCTGGAAAACCGTATTTGGCACGTTAATCGCATTAGTCGGGGAGAACAACCAATAAAAGCTGCTGTTTCGGTTGTAACATTTATATTTGTACCTGACGTTCAAAACTTGCCTATGATTCTGGTAATTAAACAATTTTTCCACAAGGACTATGTAGGGCTGTCGCTTTGGCCTTTTATTATCCTGAAGGAAATCCGCCTCCGGGAGGATACCGTATTGATCAACCATGAACGTATCCATTTGAAGCAACAACTGGAAATGCTGATTTTGCCCTTCTACCTGTTTTACATTCTGGAGTGGTTGCTGCGGACCGTAATCTATTGGGACAGTTACAAAGCATACCAAAATATCAGCTTTGAACGGGAGGCGTATCAGAATGAAGATAACCTGGAATATTTAAACCAGCGAAAGCCTTTTAATTTTATTAAATATCTTTGAACCAAATTGGTTCAGGATACGTGGAAGCACACACCCATAAAATTCTACATCCCCTATTGCAAAAAAATAAGGTCTCCCTTTCAGTAAAAAGGGAAGACCTGCTCCATCCCACCCTTTCCGGCAACAAATACCGCAAACTCAAATACAATCTCCAGTATGCCCGCGAGGCTGGTTTTCAAAGCCTGCTGACGTATGGTGGCGCCTATTCCAACCATGTTCTCGCTACGGCCATGGCCGGCAGGGAACAAGGCTTTAAGACTGTGGGCATAATCCGGGGGGAGGAACTGGAGGATATCTGGAATCAGAATCCAACACTCCGGGCCGCGGGATCTGCGGGCATGCATTTTAAATTTGTCAGTCGGGAACAGTACAGGGATAAGATGGATCCTGCATTCTCCGACCAGCTGGCAAGCGAATTCGGACGCTTTTACAGCATCCCGGAAGGAGGGACCAACGCATTGGCCGTAAAGGGCTGCGAGGAGATCCTGACAGCTGCAGACCGGCAATACGATTTTATTTGCTGCAGTGCAGGTACAGGGGGTACTTTGGCCGGACTCAGTAATGCGGCTGGGCCTGGGCAGCGGGTTTTAGGGTTCCCGGCTTTGAAAGGAGAATTTTTAAAAAAAGATATTCGTAAATTTGCCCGGAAGGAAAACTGGACCCTGGAGACAGGGTACCATTTTGGAGGGTATGCAAAAGTAACGGAAGCGCTGATCCGTTTTATCAATGAGTTCAGGGAACATACGGGGCTCCCGCTGGAGCCCGTTTACACGGGGAAACTCCTGTACGGGATACTGGATCTTGTGAAAAGCGGTTACTTCCCACCTAATACCAGGATTCTGGCCATCCATACAGGGGGCATGCAGGGGGTAGCGGGTATGAACCAGAAGTTGAAAGCAAAGAAATTCCCATTGATCACGATATGAAACAAGCTGTAACAGCGATTATTTTAGGGATATTGTTAACAGGTTGTGGCGCCCGTAAACGGACTGCAGAAAGGCCCAGGGAGGTTGTGACTGTCCGGGAAGAGGTTCCAAAACCCGTTGAGAAAACCAGTGCAGGGTCCTATATCCTCCCGGAAGATACCGGGGAGTTCATACAGTTTGAAATCGCGTCTGTAGAAGAATATATTGAGACATTTGCGGAAATTGCCCAGTTTGAGATGAAGGCATATGGAATCCCGGCCAGTATTACACTGGCCCAGGGCATTGTGGAAAGCGGCTTCGGCCGCGGGGAACTTACCCTGAAGACAAACAACCATTTCGGGATCAAGTGCCATACAGGCTGGGAAGGGCAGTTTGACCACCATGATGATGATGAAATAGGGGAATGTTTCCGAAAATATAACCACCCCATGTATTCTTTCCGGGACCACAGCATCTTCCTTTCTTCGAGATCCCGCTATGCTTCCCTTTTTGAGCTTAGGAAAGATGACTATAAGGGATGGGCCCGCGGCTTAAAGGCTGCAGGGTACGCAACGGACAAGCGGTATCCCCAAAAACTGATCGATTTCATCGAGCGGTACCAGCTTTATCAATATGACCGGGGGGATGTGGTTGCGGGATACCCCCGTGAAAAACCGCGGGCTGCACATGACTATAAAGTCCATGTCGTCCGGCAGGGCGATACCCTCTATTCGCTCTCCAAACGATATCTGGTTTCCGTGGATGAACTGATGGAACTCAACAGGATGAATGACAGCAAGCTTTCCATAGGTCAAACACTCCGGATAAAACAGGACAAAATTCGATAACCGCATGCTTTACGAAAGAAGTAGTGCCCTATTTACTGCGGCAAAAAAATATATTCCCGGTGGCGTCAATTCGCCTGTCCGCGCGTTTAAGGCGGTAGGTGGGGATCCCATTTTTGTCAAGGAGGCCAAGGGGGCTTATTTATTTGATGAAGACGGCAACAAACTGATCGATTATATCGCATCCTGGGGGCCGCTTATCTTAGGCCATGCCTACGAGCCCGTCATCAATGCGGTTATTGAGAAGGCCAGGAAGGGAACATCTTTTGGTATGCCAACTTCAATTGAAACCGAAATTGCCAAACTGGCCGTATCGATGGTACCCAATATCGACAAGATCCGGTTCGTCAACAGCGGTACGGAAGCCTGTATGAGTGCCGTTCGGCTGGCACGGGGATATACCGGAAAAGACAAGATCATTAAATTTGCCGGTTGCTACCACGGCCATGCCGATTCATTTTTGATCCAGGCCGGTAGTGGCGCCATGACTTTTGGCAGCCCTAACAGCCCTGGCGTAACACGGGGCACTGCCAGGGATACACTTTTGGCCCAATACAATGACCTGGAGGAGGTGAAAACCCTGGTGCAGGCAAACAAGGGAGAAATAGCCGCGATCATCCTGGAACCTGTGGCCGGGAATATGGGGTGCGTCCCCCCTCGGATGGAATTTATCAAAGGGCTGCGGTCGCTGTGCACAGCAGAAGGTATCTTGTTGATCTTTGATGAAGTGATGACCGGTTTTAGACTTGCCCGGGGCGGTGCCCAGGAGGTCCTGGGAGTGGATGCAGACCTGGTAACATTTGGGAAGGTTATCGGTGGAGGGCTCCCGGTAGGTGCCTTTGCGGCCCGGAAGGAGATCATGGACCATCTGGCTCCTGACGGGCCGGTATACCAGGCGGGTACCCTTAGCGGGAATCCACTGGCCATGAGCGCAGGCCTGGCCATGCTGACCGCGTTGGACAATCACCCCGAGATCTTTGAAAGCCTGGATGATAAGACCGAGCACTTACGGGAAGGTTTTGAGAATGTCCTGAAAAATAAAGGAATCCCATACCAGATCAATAAGTTCGGAAGCATGATCTCGCTCCATTTCACAGCGGAACCTGTAGAAGACCTCCCCTCAGCCGCCAAGGGCAATAATGAAACCTTCCGGCGGTATTTCCACGGGATGCTTAAAAAAGGTATTTACCTGCCTCCCAGCGCATTTGAAAGCTATTTTTTAAATGATGCCCTTTCTTATGGGGACCTCGATGAAACCATCGCTGCCCTGGAAAGCATTGTTCCCATCCTGCAGCAGAAATAGATAAAAAAAGCCTGCCGTGTGGCAGGCTCCGAATTCGAATCACCTATTTTCCCTCGGCCCTGTGCCGCTTTTTATCATGTCGTTTGCCATACCGGTGATGCCCCTTCCGCTTGTGCATCCCTTCCCATTTCTCAAACTGGGCTTCAGTGAGGATCTCCTTCATCTTTCCTTTATGGGCTATGGCGTTGTCTAAACGCTCATTGGCCTTTCCATAACGGTCTTCCGGGGTACGTTTTTCGGCATCTTCCTTTTCTGTTGCCGCTTTCCGGGCCGCCATTTTTTCCTGACGTGATTTGGCCTGCGCCAGGTACAATTCCTGAATTTGTTCCTGTTGCGCTGTGGACAGGTCCAGGGCCAACGTCATTTCTTTGGTCTGCAGGGTGGCCATTTGTTCCGGGGTCATATCCTTATAATGGCCCTCTTTCCGTTCTCCCTGCTGCGCAAAAGCCATCAGGCCCGTGCATAAAAGCATACTCGCGATCATTTTTTTCATGGTATAAAATCTTTTACTGTTTGTCCTAAGACCCTGAAAGTGGAGGTTGGTTTATTCTGTTGCAGGATTTTGGGAATCATTTAACGTAGGGACCGGACAAAAAAAATCAGGTCGTGGAATTTCCACGACCTGATAGGGACACTATAAATTAATCGAAATTAGTATGTAAGCTCGGCTGTTTGTACTATTTCATTTGCCTGCTGGGTTGTCGAAACTGAATCGGTCATCCCTATCATTTCACTCGGTTCTGCAGGATTTGCCTCGTGCTCCATGTTGTAATATACAAGGGCAGATGCCACAAAACAGGTAAAATACAGTAGGCTTTTGAATTTGTACGACATGATTTGGGGGTTTTTGATTACACTGCTAAACTATGCAAAATGGGGGTTAGTGCATAATGTATGTTGTCAAACACGTTTTAGGAGGTGTGAAAATAACCCTAATTGTGGTGAAGGTTTCCGGCCACCGATGAACTGCAGTACCGTTCATCGGAAGTGTAAATGGAAGTGGTTTGTACCAATTACCTGGGTCAGTAGCCTATCCATTTTGTTTAAGGCTGCCTCAGGAGCAGAACAGTCATTTTCAGAGCCGGGGAAACAAAAGACAGTTTTAATTTTCTGTTAATTTATAAGTGATCTTACACAATAAGAATCGTTCAAATAACTAGTAATCAGTAAATTAATAAAATTAAATGGAACGTATAATGCGATAAATTTGTTATTTGATTGTTAAAGGGGGCCTTCCACTGTAACATTTTGATTTCATTTCCGTCTATTCTATAAAGTAAACAGTTTAAAGTACAAATTTTAGTATATAATCACACCAACCCGTTAAGGGAAGGATCATCAATCAATCAAAAAAATGAACAAGTTATTAATTTTGTGTGGTTTGGCAGTCGTCAGTACTACCTTCACACCCGAAGCAGTAAAATCCTCCGCAGCATGTGACCCGCTTCCATTGGAAGCCGAAAATCTGAATGCGGATCCAATGGTTCAGGCAACAACGAAAATCGTTTTTTGGGATTCCCCTGAAAGCGTTGATTTCCGGAATCCCGCCGATAGGGCAGCACTGGATCTAAAAAACATTCCGTACATAGAAGAGGAAGACAGCATAGACCTCGGTTTTGATACCGATTTGTATCTTCCTTCCGGTTTTGACCCCTATAAAACCTATTTTGATTACGATGCAGTTGCTTATATAGAAGCGGAGGATGACAATCTCGATATGGATACTGCTTCCTATTTGCCAGAAGGTTTTAACCCCTATGCAGCACCGGATGACTTCATGAGCATCTCGTATATGGAAGATGAAGCAGACAAGGACCTGGGTTTTGACACAGCTCCTTATTTGCCGGCAGGTTTCGATGCTTACGAAAAACAGCTTGACCTGAATTCGATAGTGTACCTCGAAGAAAATGAAGACATTGTCCTGGGTTTTGATACAGCAGCCTATTTGCCTGAAGGGTTCAACCCGTATTCACAATAAATAAGCCGATAGGATCTTCTCATTTTTCTATCAATTATTTGATTAGTTAGCGCTAAAGCCCTGATCCCGGCAGCTACCGGTTGGTCAGGGCTTTTTTTTTGGGGGGTGCCCATCCCACGGTTACGGGTCTGCTATGGCCATATACAACGGCTCGGGGATGGAGTTTATCAATGAGCAGGCCTGTAAATGACTTTATGGTATCCGGAGAATTTGCAATCCCGGGCAATAAAATGGTAAAAGTGATGTTCTAGCAATGCTAAATTTAACCTGCACCGTTATGATAAAAATGAAATTGTCAGTATCCCTGACAGTGTGCCTGGCAGTTTCCGGGATGCTACAGGCAAATGAAATAAGCTGTTCCACAGAGGGACCGGATCTCAACAGTATTGAATATATCGAAGAGGAAGATGTAATTGACCTCGGGTTCGATACTTCGGATTACCTCCCTGAAAACTTTGACCCACATACGTTCTATATGGACCTGCACACCATCATATATGTGAAGGAAGATGTCCTGGATTTTGATTCTGCCGTTAATTTGCCAGCAGATTTTAATCCATATGCCTATCCTGCAAACTTCAGGAATGTCAGTTATATGGAGCCTTCCGAGGATTTCATGCTATAGATGGGGAGGGCAAACATCCGACGGGGGGGTTTATTCCGTATATACGGGAGTAACACTTAACGAAGAAAGTAAGCCCCCGAATTTCTTAGTTACTATCATACTACGCCCCGGCAATAAAGCCGGGGTTTTTTTTTGATCAAAAAACCAGCGGCAGGACAAACTGGAACAGTAATATCAGCAATCCAACCGATATCAGGTTCAGGAAGATCCCTACCCTGGCCATTTCATGTACTTTGATATAGCCGCTTGCAAACACGATGGCATTGGGAGGGGTCGCCATGGGCAACATAAAGGCGCAGCTACTGGCTATTGTAACAGGGATGAGCAAGTATAGGATAGGTACATTAAGGCCAATAGCAATACCCGCTATCACCGGGGCCATTACGGCTACAAGGGCTACGTTGCTCATCAATTCTGTCATGAACAGCATCAGGGTTATCAACAGTGCCGCCATGAACAAAATACTGATATCGCTATGGGCGATGGCATCGGCCACCATATCTACAAGCCCGCTGACCGACATCCCATTGGCCAGGGCCAATCCACCGCCAAAAAGGATAAGGATTCCCCAGGCCAGTTTCTCGGTATCTTTCCAGTCGATTATAAAATCTCCCTTTCGAAGGTTGTAAGGCATGGAAAATAAAGAGATGGCAGCAAACATGCTTATAATGGTATCTGAGAGCTGAAGCCAGGGGATAAGGGAATTGATGACGGTCCGGAAGATCCACAGGAAAACGGTCACCCCGAAAATGGCCAGCACCATTTTTTCCTTTCCCGACATGGGACCCAGTTTCCGCAATTCTTCCCGGATGATGTCCCCCGAGGCAGAGAATTTCAAATGCTTGCTGGGAAACATCCATTTAACGAGGACAAGGTAGCAGCAAAGCAGCAGGATCATGGAAAAAGGCAGTCCTATGGTCATCCACTTCAGGAAGGAGATCTCAATATTGTATTCGTTTTCCAAAAGTCCGATCATGACGGAATTGGGAGGTGTACCTATTACCGTGGCAATCCCCCCGGCATTAGCCGAGAAGGCAATACCGAGCATGACGCTGAGTGCAAAATTCTGGTCATTTTTGGTATAACCATCCGCATCATTGATCAGTAATCCTATCACGGACATCGCTATGGGCAACATCACGACGGTACTCGCTGTATTGCTGATCCACATGCTTATGGATGCGGTAGCGATCATAAAGCCCAGCACCACCTTATTGGGGGTGGTCCCTGTGATCCTGATGATGTTCAGGGCTATGCGCCTGTGCAGGTTTACCTTTTCCAGGGCAAGGGCCAGGACAAAACCTCCGAAAAATAAGAAGATAATCGGACTTCCGTAATTGGCACCCACATCACCGATAGACATGACGTTCAGGATGGGAAAGAGCAACAGGGGCAATAGTGCCGTAACCGCAATAGACACAGCTTCCGTGATCCACCAAATGATCATCCAGGCCGCTACGGCAATAACTGCATTGGCGATTTCTTTTCCGGGGATGAGGTCCGGCAGGTACAATATCAGGAAAAAAATAAGGGGACCTACCACCAGTCCGATCCTTTTGCTAAGACCCATGAATTTGTAATTATGGCCCTAAACTATACTATTTACCTTAGTTCTGAAAATAAAAAACAGCAACACCAAAACGAGGGTCTTTTATAATACAGCATAGTATTTTTTTCTGAAGAGGATCAGAGGCTGATAAGGTTCAGGTCCTTATCGCAGGCACCATATAACAATTTAATTTCACCTTCCGTTTCATACCCAGCCACAAAAAAGAGGTGACCGGCCGTCTCGAGGATCTCCGGCATATATTTTCCATTGTACTTTATTGCTCTGACCTGGTTGCCATCGGCACTGAATTTCCGGAGATACTGGTCACTGGAGAGGATAAAAGAATCCTCAAAGACCACCAGGGCCTGGTTATTCTCTGTTCCTTCAAAATACGAGGAGCTGATCAGGTTTCCGGAATCATCTGATACAATCAGTTCCCCATTACCATACATGGCAATATTGCCATTGCCAAGGCGTCCCACATGATAGGATCCGCTGAGGTCATTGGCATCGCTAATTTTACCGGAAAGGACAGACGTTTCGAATAGTACATGGGATGTTACGGACAGGGTATTGTCCAGGAAGATGAGGGCCGGCCTGTAATTGCTGATATAGGGCATGCTGCCGTTTTTAGTAAAGACAGCACCAAAGGCGATATAACCTCCTGCTGCCGGGATCATATCCCCGATCATGGAACCATTCGCCCCCAGGTCATCAAGGTATACCGCATAAGCATCCCCGGAGGTATTCCTCCGCTCGATTGCGGTTTGGAATTTCCCGCTGTCCTCGGCCGTGCCGAAATAGAGGAAATCTGCGCCATCATTTATATATCCAAAACTGTGCTTAACAGCTGAATTGACTGCGTTTACAAACCCCCAATTACTATCATAGGTCATCTCCTGGGTGCCATATAGGTCGGGCAATGTCCTTGAAAAAACGAAATTCTTCGCTCCGTTTGGATAACTATTCAAAAAAGCACTATTGGTAGTATAGGGCTTGTCTGTAATATAGCTCTTGGTAGCGGTAAAGGAAGCATCGAATTCCGTATAATAGAATTTGGAGCCCCCGGACCCGACATTATCAACCAGCAGGTCTATGGAATAGATGCTGCCATCAGCCACATTGATACCGGCATCCAGTGGAAATGCTGAAAATCCTTCCGGAACAAAGGGAAAGTGATACGTGGCCTCTGCTGCAGTTACCTGCACCACAAGTGAAAACGTGTCACTATCCAGGGCCTTACTGGTGATGGTGAGTTCAATGGTATACTCCCCGGCCTCCATATAGGCAATATCCGGATTGGCATCAGTGCTGTTTTCGCCATTGCCAAAATCATAGGCATAGGAATCGGCCCCTTCGGAACAGCTGGTGATCTGTAGGGATTCTCCAACGGCAACAGATGCCGTACTGAGTTCAAAACAGGCCTCGGGCTGAGCCTCCGGTTCTGGTATGGGATCACCACTGCTTTCCTTTGAACAGGAAAGTAAAAGGAACGTCGCAACAAGGAGTAGGTATAGGTGTTTCATAGCTATAGATTTGGGATTCTATACCTATAAAACGATATATCTCCTTCTTTATTTCACATACTATAGATATTAACACTTTGTTATTGTGTTGTAATTCAATATGTTACAGAATCTGAAGGCAGGGCTGGCAGGACATAATCGCCAAATTCCAGCAATACGCTGTCCTGAACCCCCCCGGGTAAATCCGCTTTGGTCAGCCCCGTCTTATAGAGATACACAGCCCGGAGGTTTCCAAAGGAATGGAGATCCTGCAGGAAGGCACCATCGAAAGGAGTAGCGGTGAGATTAAGGATGCTTAGGTGTCCCAGTTTCCGCAATTGATGGATGTTCTTCCCGGTAATGGAGGTATGGTCTAATTTCAGGATCGACAGGTTGGGGAGTGTCCCCAATTCTGTCAGGATCGCATCCGTTACAAGGGTTCCCCCGAGGTCTAAAGCGGCTATTTGTTGGCCTATCGGCCGGAGGAGCTTAAAATCAGCATCTGTAAATCCGGGTTTGTTGAGGCAGGAAACACGGAGGTAATTGGAAGTTTTACTAACTTTTTCAACATGGATACCCTGCGCTTTTGCGATGTTGATGGAATCAGGCGATGCCGGCTCCACAGGCATTTCGGGGTAATCTGAATTGGGTTTACCGGGAAAGAACGGTTCAAACAGGGATTGTGGGAGGTTCAGCTCCCTGATGGTACCCTCAAAGTGGCCTCCCTGCTGTATCCAGGCCCGGATCAGGGCAATTTCTTCTTTGGCCGGTTGTTCCTTTCCTTTTGGCGGCATATGGTCTTCATGATGCCCTGGCAGGACCAGGCGGGCATACATCGGGCTGTTTTCAGCATCACCAGGGATCATGACATCCCCGTTTTCCCCGCCGGCCAGAATACCTTCGGGGGTAGAAAGGTTTAGTTCCCCCTTTAACTTTTTCGGGTTGTGGCAGGATACACAATTGTTGTTCAGGACGGGGGCAATGATATCCCTATAAAGGTGGGAATCCTCCCAATTCTCCCCCGTAATGGCGATCAGTTGCCGCTCATAAACCGCGAAGCCCAAAGCTTTTTTTACCGGATTGGGCAGCGGCTCAACCAGGTAATCGTCGCCATGGGTTATACTTCCCCCAAGGTGGCCCGTCAGGAGGATCAGGAGTAACAGGATGGACGAAAAAAATGCAGTTGGTACTTGTTGTAACGGATGGTCGCGCCGAAAGCCGCGAAGCTTACCATAAACGGCAAAGCTAAATACTGCAGTTGCTATTCCAAACCAAAGGTGGGTACGGACGGTATCAAAGGCATACCCTTCCCCAAGGTACTGAAGGTAACCTGTTATACAGGCGGCAACCGCCAGGATGGCCCCCCAGAGAAAGATCAACAGGATGGGCTTCCGGAATTCCTTTTTTTGGCGGTCAACCCACAGCAACAACAGGCCTGAAATGATAAACCCTATGGGAAGGTGTACCAGTACGGGGTGCAAACGTCCCACCATCTCCTTTACTACCTCCATTAACTATTGGGTTTCTTCAAGATATCCTGTTCCAACTATTTTTCTTTATTGCTACGTGATAGTTACCGGCCGGTAAAAGACGAATGCATAATCTACGGCCCACTTTCCTGATTATGCCAGTATTTCCCTGATCACGGCTCCTTCCACATCGGTCAGCCGGAAGGGCCTACCCTGGAAATTATAGGTGAATTGTTCATGGTCAAACCCCAGCAGGTGCAGCATGGTTGCATGGACATCGTGGACAGACACGCTGCCTTCTATTGCAGAGAATCCAATCTCGTCCGTCTTGCCCCAGGAAGCCCCTCCTTTGATGCCTCCTCCTGCCATCCACATGGTAAAGGCATCCCCGTGATGGTCCCGTCCCTTGAAACCCATTTCTTTTCCTTCACGGTTTTCCTGCATGGGGGTCCTTCCGAATTCCCCGCCCCAAACCACCAGGGTTTCTTCCAAAAGCCCCCGCTGCTTCAAGTCGAGCAATAGCGCCGTCATCGGCCGGTCAATGTCTTTGCATTTATTCCTGAGGCCCAGGTCAACGGCCGTGGAGTGGTCCGTGCCATGGCTGTCCCAACCCCAGTCGAACAGCTGCACAAACCGTACCCCTTCCTCTACCAGTTTCCTTGCCAGCAGGCAATTGTTGGCGAAGGATTCTTTTCCGGGTTGAACACCGTACAGCTCCCGGATGTGTTCAGGCTCACTATCGATATTCATAACTTCAGGAACGGCTATCTGCATCCGGAACGCCATTTCATATTGGTTGATCCTGGCCAGGATTTCCGGATCGGCGTACCGGGCATATTCTTCTTTGTTAATCTGGGTGATGGCATCGATTGTTTTCCTTTTCAGGTTTCGCGACATCCCTTGCGGATCATCGAGGTAGAGGACCGGAGCCCCTTCAGACCGGCATTGAACCCCCTGGTAAACCGAAGGGAGGAATCCGCTTCCCCAGACACTTTTACCGGCACTGGGGTCGTTACCCCCCGAGGTCAGCACCACGAAGCCGGGTAGATTCTGGTTCTCCGAGCCCAGGCCATAGGTTACCCAGGAACCGATGCTGGGGCGGCCCAGGCGTGCCACCCCGGTATGCATGAACAATTGGGCCGGACCGTGGTTGAACTGATCTGTGTTCACGGCTTTCAGGAAGGCTACCTCATCGATCACATTTTTAAAGTGCGGTAAATAGTCCGATACCCAGTTCCCGGATTCCCCTTCCCGGGTAAAGGCTGCCTGGGGCCCTAATAACTTGGGTACTCCCCGGATAAAAGCAAATTTTTTACCTGCCAGCAGGGATTCCGGGCAGGCTTGGTTGTTAAGTTTCTGCAAGGTGGGCTTATAATCAAACATCTCCAGTTGTGACGGGGCACCTGCCATATGCAGGAAGATCACGGATTTTACTTTTGGGAGCAGCGGAGGGGGGAGGGTTGCCAGCGGATTCAGGTCGCGCTCCGTCAGGGATATACTTCCTTGCCGTATGTTGCTTTGTTTGTCCTCACAGGAAATAAAAAAGCTGCCCAGGGCCAGCCCGCCCATGCCTGCTATGCAGTCCTTGATAAAATGCCGGCGTGTCTGCGCCTGCAGTTCCCGTTCGAGTTTCTCCTTCAGGAGTTGTTTTATTGGGTCTCTCATCAGGATTTGGTTAAAAATTCATCCAGGTTCATGATGGCATTCGCTACCACCGTCATGGCTGCCACATCAGGGGTTGGTTCCTCTTTAAAGTCGATGAAGGCATGTAAGGCATCCGGATCCGATTCAAATTCTGAATGGGATGTTTTGTACAACACCTGGAGGGCTGCCAGCCGGGTATCCGAGACTTCCCGGAAGGTAGCCTGCCGGTAGCAGTCGCGAATGTTTTGTTCCGGGCTCTTGCCTTCAAATTGTGAGGCCAGCGTATAGGCTGCCTCAAAATAGACGGGGTCGTTTAAGGTGACCAGTGCCTGGAGGGGGGTATTGGTAACGGTCCTGCTGACCGAGCATACCTCCCGGCTCCCCGCATCAAAAGTGATAAAGGAAGGATAGGGACCAGATCGTTTCAGGTAGGTGTAAACTCCCCGCCGGTATTTATCCTCCCCGGTGCTTTCGGTCCATTTTTCGGAACTGTACACAGATTTCCAAATGCCGTCCGGCTGAGGTGGCATAACCCCCGGACCGTACATTTTGGAACTCAGCAAACCGGACACCGCCAGGGCCTGGTCCCGGATCTCTTCTGCCGTAAGCCGTTTCCTGGGTCCCCTTGCATAGAGTGCATTCTCCGGGTCTGTCCGGTACAACTCCGGGGTATTTTCAGATTGCTGCCGGTACGTTCCCGAAAGGACTATATCGCGGACCAGGGTTTTAAGGCTCCATTGGTGTTCCTCCATAAACCGGAGAGACAGCCAGTCGAGCAGGTCTGGGTGGGAAGGTGGGTCAGACTGTGTACCCATATCTTCGAGGGTGGCTACCAGGCCCCGTCCAAAGAGCTGGTGCCATACCCGGTTCACGGCGGTCCTAGCCGTCAGGGGATTATCTTCCTGTGTGATCCATTTGGCAAGTCCCAGCCGGTTCCCCGGCCATTGGCTATTCCAGGGGTTCAATATCCCGGGCGTGGCTGGAAGTACTGTATCACCCTTCAGGAGCCAGTTCCCCCTTTCAAAGACCTGGGTTGTACGCATCCTGTAATCCGGGTTCTCCCACATAATGGGGAGGGTGGGGGCCTGGGTGTTGAGTAAACCTAAAAAATACTGGTCTATAGCATCGTATCCAGGTTCCCCTTTCCCGGGAAGGTCCTGCAGGAACCCAAACCAGACAATATAACTGCTGGCCGTTTGCTTTGGGATACGGTCGTTATTGGCTTCTATGAACAAGGTTGTTTTGCCGGTTGTCCTTTTAAAGGGAATCTTCCGGATGACCCTGCCCTGTGTTTTATCCACAGGAAACTGCGATAAAACTTCCCCCTCAGGGCCATCCCGGCGGATGGTAAGCTGGGTGCCATCCACATCAGACCAATAGTTAAGCAGGAGGTACCCGGCAGCTTGTGTCTGTACATCCCGCAGGTAGCAGGAGCCATCATCCCAAAGTGCCAGCCATTTGGTATCGGCAAGTTCCCCATTCCGGAAATCGACACAATCATGTGCCTGGTAAATGGGTTCATTAAAAAGCATAAAATTGGAATACTCTTTAGCCATGGTTGTATCGCCATAACGGGTCACCCATTGCTTTACAGCTTCCAGCTGCTTCTTTTGGGTTTCGTTGTAAAACTTCAAGGCCGGTTCTTCCCCCGGGGTGTCTTCGTCCCTGGAATTATTGAAGAAGGCCATCAGCTTATAGTACTCATCGTGTTTAAAGGGGTCGTAGGTATGGCTGTGGCACTGCACGCACCCGATCGTGGTGCTTTGCCAGACCTGGAAGGTGGTGTTGACCCGGTCTATGACAGATGCTACCCGGAATTCTTCATCTTCGGTGCCCCCCTCATCGTTGTTCATGGTATTCCGGTGGAATGCCGTAGCCATAAGCTGGTCTTCCGAGGGATCGGGCAGGAGGTCCCCGGCCAGTTGTTCCAATGTGAACCGGTCATAGGGCAGGTCGGAATTAAAAGCCCTGATCACCCAGTCGCGATAGCGCCACATGCTCCGACCCTGGTCCTTTTCGTAGCCTTTGGTATCGGCATAGCGCGCCAGGTCCAGCCACCAGCTTGCCCATTTTTCACCGTAAGCGGGGAGGGAAAGCAGGGAATCGACGAGGTTTTCATAGCTTAGCCGGCCTTCCATATAGGGATCGAAGAGTTCTTTTTTGGGCGGGAGCCCGGTTATATCAAATGCTACGCGCCGGGCCAGGATTGCTTTCTCCGCAGCTTCGCTGGGATACAAGTCCGCTTCCCGCAGCCGGGTAAGTATGAAATTGTCTATCGGATTTTTGATAAACTTCGTGGCGGCGTTATCCAGGATACCGGCTTCCGCCCTGAAGGAGGGGACTGTAACCTTTCCGGGAAGGGTATAGGCCCAGTGCTTGCCCCATTTGGCCCCCTGGTCTATCCACCGTGTCAACAGGCCGATTTCCTGCTTTGTGAGTGCAGGCTTTTTATAGGGCATCCGGAGTTCCGGGTCATTTTCCCTGATTCGCCTGATCAATTCACTCCCTGATGCATCCCCGGGGATGATGGCCCGTTTGCCGGATTCCGTATCACCCAGGGCATCTTCCTGGAACAATAAACTAAACCCGCTGTTCTTTTTTACCCCTCCATGGCAGACAATGCAATGTTTATTAAAGATGGGTTTTATATCCGCACTGAAATCAACAGCAGGTGCCGGCTGCAATAACGGCCAAAGCGTCGCGCTTAGTGCAACAAGCAACAGCAGGAGGGCGCCAAAAGCGTTCTTGTTTTTCATTTAGAGCGATCCGGATAAAGTACCGGGGGTACCCTAAAGATAAACATAAAAATGAAAGTAAATGCTAGGTCCGGGTGCGTTACAACCCTTATGATTTCAGGCTGACGGTCTTTGTATCTCCCGCTGCGGAAACACGGACCAGGCTATGTTTTACCAGTGATTTCATCGCCTGATCCCATTTTTTTCCGCTCAGCGATGCCTGCTCTTTTAAATCGGCCAGGGGCATTTCCCCCGAGGGCTTCAGGAGGTTCAGGATACGCTTTTCTTCTTCGCTGAGGTCCATGGCTTTTTTCTCCGGCCTCATCTGTGGAAAGAACAATACTTCCTGTATGGAGGCATTGTTTGTCAACAGCATCACCAGTCGGTCAATACCAATCCCGATCCCGCTGGTTGGGGGCATCCCATATTCCAGGGCCCGTAAAAAATCCTGGTCGATGAACATGGCTTCATCATCTCCTTTTTCCGAAAGTTTTAATTGTTCTTCAAAGCGGGCCCGCTGTTCAATGGGATCGTTCAGCTCGGAATAGGCATTTGCTATTTCCTTGCCGTTGACCATCAGTTCAAACCGCTCCGTAAGAGTCGGATTATCCCGGTGTTCCTTGGTAAGGGGGCTCATTTCTTTCGGATAATCAATAATAAAGGTAGGCTGCACATAATGCCGTTCACATTTTTCCCCAAAAATGGAATCGATCAGTTTTCCGACACCCATAGTGTCATCCACTTCAATCCCGAGGTTTTTCGCTGCGTGCCGGAGTTCGGTTTCATCCATCTTAGCCACATCCAAACCGGTATGGGTTGTGATAGCCTCCAAAATCGGTACCCGGGGGTACGGGGCTTTGAATTCTATTTCCTTGTTTCCCACGGTAATTTTTGTAGTACCTGAAGTATCCAGGACCACTTTTTCCAGCAGTTCTTCGGTGGTTTCCATCATCCAGTGATAGTCCTTATAGGCCACGTAGAGTTCCATTACTGTAAATTCCGGGTTATGGGTCCGGTCCATACCCTCGTTCCTGAAATCCTTGGAGAATTCATAGACCCCGTCAAAACCACCTACAATGAGGCGTTTCAGGTATAACTCATTGGCAATACGCAGGTAAAGCGGGATGTTGAGAGAATTGTGATGCGTCATAAAAGGCCTTGCGGCAGCTCCGCCGGGGATGGGCTGGAGAATTGGTGTCTCCACTTCCAGGTATCCTTTTTTATTGTAGAATTCACGGATGCTATTGGTGATACGGGTACGTTTGATAAAGGTTTCCTTAACTTTCGGGTTAACCGCCAGGTCCACGTACCGCTGCCGATACCGTTGTTCAGGATCATTGAATTCGTCATGTACGTTCCCCTCGGCATCTTTTTTGGGCAGGGGCAGGGGGCGGAGTGCTTTGCTCAGGATAGAGAAATGCTTTACCAATACCGTTTTCTCTCCCACCTGGGTGGTAAATAGGGTTCCTTCAATACCGATGATATCGCCGATATCCAGCAACTTTTTATAGACTTCATTGTAAAGGGATTTATCTTCTCCGGAACAGATCTCATCCCGGTTGAAGTACACCTGTATCCGGCCACTGCTGTCCTGAAGTTCGGCGAAGGAAGCCTTGCCTTGTATCCGTCGCGACATCAGCCGGCCCGCCAATACTACCTTTTTACCTTCGCTGTAAGCCTCCTTAATGCTTTTTGCTGTTGCATCCACAGGATACAATGCGGCAGGATACGGGTTGATCCCCATATCCCGCAGCTTTGATAATTTATCCCTCCTTACTATTTCCTGCTCCGAAAGTTGCATAATGTATATTAAGGCTGCAAATATAGGGACAACCCGCTAATGTTTCAATTGGCAACCGGGAGTTTTTGGCAGCAAAAAACGCTGAAAGGGAGAATTTTTTTTACAGCCGCCGGGAACTGGATTTATTATTTTTGCCTATCCCGTGGATTCTGGCCTTTCCTGTGTAACAAATTCCGAAATCCTGCGTCCAATCCGGTACATCAATCAATCGGCCCCTTATCGGGGGCATAAAATTTGTGACATGAGTTTCTGGAGAGTTTTGCTTGCTATTATATTTCCCCCCTTATCCGTTATCGGAAAGGGCTGTGGGTCCTTTTTAATAGTGCTTTTGCTGACCTTTTGCGGGTGGGTACCGGGGGTCATCGCGGCCCTGGTCATCCTGAACAATCCCAACTGATAGTTGTATCTTTGCCCTATTGAGGCATGATACAGAATGAGAATAATTGCTTTCATTTTACTGGGGTTTACGTTATTACAAAGTTGTCAGGTCCGGGAAGAAATAACCTTTGCCAAAGATGGCAGCGGCACCTATGAAATGATGCTGGACCTGACCGAAATGATGGATATGGGAGGACTCACTGATTCCATGCCTTCACAAACGTCCATGGATACGCTGATCATCTTTAATAACTTCCTCACTACCAATAGGGACAGCATCCAAAAACTACCCAAAAAGCGACAGCGGGAACTGGAAACCTTACGGCCCCTGCGGTTCGAAATGAAATCCAGTGATTCTACCCACGAGATGTCCATGCACCTTACGTACAGCTTCCGTTCCATTTCTGAAATCACGCGGTTCCCGGAGGCCCTTCAGATGGCCAATATCCAGGCCCTGAATACGGTACTGAATCCCTTTGAACCTACAGCCGCGGGAGAAGCGGACTCTATCCCGCGGGAAGATGGCATGTCCGGGTTGTTTTCCATGGCAAAATCATTCCGGACCTCATTTTCCAAATCAAGGTTCTCCAGGAAGATAACAGACGAGGCCAGGGAAGAGGCCCTTCTGAAAAAAGACACTACCCTAAAAGCGGGTGATTCTTTTGGAGATATGATCCACTTTAAACAGGTATATCGTTTTCCGTACAGGGTGGGAGCCGTGAGCAATCCAAATGCGCGGGTCCTGCCCGACTTTATGGGGGTGGAGATTGAGGCAACCATGATCCAAATGAACCAGGACCCTGATTTTTTCAATATAGTCGTAAACTTCCGGGAATGAACAAAGTCGTCACCATAACAGACCTTGGATTGAGGGATTATAAGGAAACCTGGGACTACCAGGAACGCGTTTTTAAATCCATAGTCGATACCAAGATCGGGAACAGGAGGAACGGCACACAGCAGCCTACCCAAAACCAGTTCCTCTTTGTGGAGCACCCCCATGTCTTTACACTGGGGAAAAGCGGGGATCCCTCCAATTTACTGGCAGACACGTCACTTTTGGAGTCAAAAGGCGCCACATTCTACAAGATCAACCGGGGCGGTGATATTACCTACCATGGCCCCGGGCAAATAGTGGGCTACCCCATCCTGGACCTCGACAACTTTTTTACAGACATCCATAAGTACCTGAGGTATTTGGAAGAGATGGTGATCCTGACGCTGGAGGAGTACGGGGTTAAAGGGGAACGTTCCCAAGGGGAAACCGGGGTCTGGCTTGATGTGGGGACTCCCTTTGCGCGGAAGATATGTGCTATGGGGGTGCGCGCCAGCCGCTGGGTGACCATGCACGGATTTGCCCTGAATGTCAATACGGACCTCGGCTATTTTGACCTGATGATCCCCTGTGGGATCAAAGGGAAAGCGGTAACCTCGCTGAATGTTGAGCTGGGGCATAAGGAAGTGCCAGTTGGGGAGGTAAAGCAGAAACTTCTGAAGCATTTTGGAGTGCTGTTTGGGGCGCTAATCTATCAGGAAAGCACTGATATTTAATCCGATATACTCATAACCTCAGTATAATTCAATTCGGCAATACCAGTATCTCTACCCGTCTATTCCTGGCCCTGTTCACATCACTGTCGTTTTCAACAAGGGGTTTGGATTCGCCATGACCCTTTTCACTCCACTTGAATTTAGTGCCGGGTATTATTTTTTTAAGTGCAGCAGAAACGCTCCTGGCTCTTTCCAGGGATAACTTTCTATTGGTTTCATCACTACCTACATCATCTGTATGGCCTTCGACTATCACATTACCCCTCTGAAGGACCTTTATGCTTTCTGACAGCTCCTCGATGGCTGCCAGACCCTCCGGCTTTAGATCTGACTTGCCCGTAGCGAATAAAACTTTACTGTCCAGATTTAGTCGCATGGCTGCTCCAATGGCAGCGATAGCATCAACGTCCGCGCCGGGAAGATCGCTATATTCCTTTAAATCTTTCAACCGAACGTAGTAGTATAACTCTCCGGGCTTGACAAATTCGGCTATGTCTACCTCTGCCACCCCGCCATCTATTTTGCCCACCTTTATCCATTTCTTCCCATCTTTTGATATTTCCAGTTCTGTTGGTTCTATTTTCCCAATTTCAAAAATATAGAGATCGGGACCATTGACATCCGTTAATGCATTATCAACAAATCGCACAGTGAGATCACCAGCGAGCCCAAGGCTGTAAATGCCTGAAAGAATATTGTTGATGTCTCCATATGCATGTATCATATCGGGTTCCCCGAGAACATTTTTGCTGTCTTTAGTTTGAAGTTTAGGATGATGTACCTCAATCACTTCATCGGCAAAAGCTAATTTGCCCAGTGGAAGATATACCGTTTTTTTCATACTGCCTATATAGGTGTTTCCTGCTTCTTCCCCGAAGTACAGATCAGGGTTTAACTGTTGGAATTTCTTCTTTGCCTCTTTTGATTTTCGAACAAAATCACTATGGTAGGTTCTTACCATATACCTGCTATAATTCAGGGAGCGTTGAAATTTTGGACTGGCTTTCAGTTTACCGGAAGCAATGTCTTTTTCTGTCAGCTCCAACTCTGCCAGCAGTTCTGCTGCCTCTTTATCGCTGTGGATTTGTCCGGATACAATTTTTAATCTCTCCATTGTTCGTTCTTCTTCAGGGCTTGCCGGTGGCTCGTTTTTGCGATCTACGTCATTGAAAACATATTGTGCATCCTTAAGATCCATTTGTTCCATAACATTCGTGCCGGCCATGGAATCTATCAGCTTCAATTTTTCCATAGTAGCTTCAGGACCCGATTCGGCCTGGACTAAAAGAATGGCTTCCTCCAACGACATCCCCGTTGTGGTACTTTTAGTCTTCAATTGCTCCCTGGAAATTTTTCCTTTGTTGGCCTGGGTGGCCTCTTCTTTCCGGGCCGTCTCCCTATTTTTGGTAGCTTCTGCCGCCAGGATCGCCAAGCTATCCGGATTGTTGATCAGTTTTTCCATTTCTTCCCTGGAAACCCCACTGGCTTCGAGCATATCTAAAATTGCTTCAGTAGAAAAGCCTTTTCCCTGTATGCTATCAGCTATGATCTCGTTGGGATCTACTCCTCCCATTTCCAATAATTTACCCAGTTGTTTAAAGGTAGATTCTACTGAGGTTGTATCAGTTTGATCCGGATCAGTTTGTCCCATTTTAATGAATTCCCCAAGTTCTTCCATAGAGACCTCCAATTTTTCGGCGTCTAGATCTCCTTGATCTTCTGATGTTTCTGAATTGTTTTCAAGATCGACTGCTGATCCTTGCTCAATTTTCGGATTTTCACCACAAGAAAGGAGCAGAGACATTGCGATAACATATAGTATATATTTGTTCATTTTAGTTTCTTTTGTATTTATCCGCCATAAATTGATAGTAGATAAAGCCTGCATGGTTGTACCAATTCTCATATCCTAGTAGAACCTCACATTCCTCTATATCTCTTAGATTATCTTCCAGAGCGCGGATCATCTCAAGGTATTTATCGTCATAGGCCCTATTCAGGTTGGGTATAGATTCTTTCAGAATAATCATTTTTTGACTCTGCCAGGCCAGGCCAGAAACTCCATGGACTCCAGAAACATTATCCCCAAACGCAATAGCAGCATTTATTTTTTTCATGGCGTGATAGTATATAATTCGTAGCCGCTCCATATTTAATCGTTTTCTATCAAGATCTCTATAGGCCAAATCTAAACAGGCACATCCTTCTGCCTGCTGGTCATTTTCCTTCGTTGCCAACATTAGAAAACCTGCAATATTTGCTTCGGCGTACCTTTTTTTAAGTTGATAAAGCCGCGGTTCTTGATTATTAGAATCTTCCATCTTGAGTAATTCCTGTACTCGCGATAATTCTAAGGAAGCCAAATATTTAGGAGCACTTTTTTTAATTCCTGGGTTCACATACGTTTTTGAACCGTTTTGTTTGGAGCCATCATCGCTATTTATTTTGAAATTATTTTCAGTATCCTTTGAACCATTGCCATAATCTATTTTCTTTCCTTCAGCGTCATATTTAGGGTATTTGAAATCATCATAGCTAATAGGTTGACCCTTTGAATCATATTTTGGTCTTCCCCTGGAATCAAAATCTCCCTTAGGATCAATATCACCATAATCAATTTGTTTTCCTTTTGAGTCATATCTCGGATACTTGGTGTCATCATAATTGATTGGCTGACCTTTTGAATCATATTTAGGCCGGCCTTTTTGATCTAAAATATCCTTCACTGATTTTGGATCATAATTTATCTTCTTCCCATTAGCATCATATTTGGGATTTTTAGTATCATCGTAGCTAATGGGATCTCCCTTAGCGTCATATTTTGGCCGCCCCTTGGAATCAAAATCACCATTTGAATTTATATCCCCGTAGTCGATGGCATCACCCTTTGAATCGTATTTAGGTTTTTTTAAATTATCATAATTGATAGGATTGCCGTTCGCGTCATTTTTTGGTCTTCCCTCAATATCTAAATTTAAGTCCTGGTTGCTCCAATCATTTCCATTCTCGGGATTGTCTTCCCATTCGGTGTCATTTGAAGTGTCAGAATTTGGGGATGCTTCCATATTTGGTTCACTAATATTCCTGGAACTTGCATTTCGAGTAGTGCTGTCCTCACCTTGAGTACCCCCATATCTTGGGGGAATACAGGAGGATGGTAGTTGTGGTCCTCCTGAGGGATCAACATCCGGCACGGATTCTCTGTCCTCTGGTGATAATTCATTCTCTATGGAGTCAGCAGTATTTCTAGCCCTTTCAAGCCACTGATTCATATTATCTGCGTTTTCCATAATTTGATGAACTATGTTAAACGCTACTGAATCACTTGGTTCAATATCAGCTTGTGCCATCTGAGACCCAAGGAAAAATAACAAAATGATCCCCAGGGTTTTATTTGATTTTTTCTTTAGCACGAGTACTGCCAACAACAGTGCAATTAATATTAAAGCACCTATTATAATGTACAATAATTTATTGCCAGAGCTAGATTCACCATCGAATACCCCATGCTTAACAATAGATTGGGTATTTACGCCCGCCGTCTGTTGCTGTCCTGAGGCAGGGATATAAAGGGTACCCATGTTAGGGATATTCTCACCTGTGGTCCAAACAGCGACGTGAAATTCAATGTCCTCGAATTCACTTGTAATCACAATACCAAATTTGTTTGCTGTGCTAAATGATTTTTGCAAAACGCCATTTTTAGTGTAGCCAACCCTCTTGCTGTCTTCCCAATTATCTTTAACAATGTCTACTTTTATATTTGCTTCTTTATCGGTTGTCAGAACAGTTACCATTACACTTTGAGTAAAAATTGTACCTTCCGCCCATAAGCGGATGGAATCCCGTTCAGTAGTACCTTTCAGATAAGCTGAGTTGACCTTCTCATTCATTGGATCAGGGCTAAATTTCAGGATATACACCTTGTTTTTGGTGTCTAGCTCGGGCATATTGATTTCTTCCTGTCCAAAAGTCAGGCTAGTTGTTAATAACATGATTACTGTTATCAGATTTTTCATCATCAAATTATTTTCTATGTTTCTTTAATAAATAATTGGCCAGGTCGGTCATTTTTTCCTTTAGCACTTCATGCTGTTCATCTGTTCGGCCTGTTATGCTTGCATACTGATAGCCGTAATTGATTAGGAATGCCTTGTCATATTGCTCGTTATAAATGATTACCCTGCCATGGGCGGGTTGAAATGCCAGATAACAATCGCCTGTTTCCGCAAGTTCTATGCCCATGCCCATAAAATTTGTATTCTCCTTTTCCCTTTCAAGATAACCTGCAATTTCCTTTCTATTCTGTCCTTTGGAACTTGGAGCGGTTCCCCAAATAAGCTGTGTAATATAACCCCCGGCCTGCTTACCAAAACCTTTTAAGTTGTACCTGCATTTACCTGGTATAGTTTGTTCAGATATGCTTAGGTCTGACTCGGGAATTTCCAGGACTTTGGCGACCTCTGCAACATCCATGTTGCACTCATAGTTAACAAGCAGGGTGCTATAGTCTGCACTGGTTTTTGCAGAAGATTTGGATTTTGGAATAATGGTGGTAGCCGTACGTGAAGACTGCTGCCTTTTTTCGTTAGAATTGCATGCCACGAATAACAGACTCAACAGCGATAGTAATAGATATATATAGATTGTATTTTTCATAATGTATCCTTCTTTTTTGTTTGTAATAGTTGTTTACTCAGCATTTCCCCGAGGGAGTCTTTGCCTTTCTCGTCCAGTTGAGCCGCATAAGTTTTATAGAATGCTCGTAATCGCGATTTCTGTTCTGCAGGGAGATCGCTTCGTTCCAGAAGGTCCAGATAACTGGTTATTTTACCGCCGGGTTGGCCGGTTAATTCTTCCCCGAAAATATTTCCATACGTTTTGGCCTGCATATCCAATAAATTGTTAGTACTATCCTTCGGCAGATTGGTCTGTGCGCTTAACGAGCTTAGGGTAATCATTGACCCAATAGCTATTATCAGTTTTATTGCTTTCATAATTAAATGGTACGTATTAGGATTCTTTTTTAAAGGTGATCTCCTGAATCACCTTGTTTTTGTAAAGGATCTTTAAAACATAGGTACCATCTACCAGATGGTTTATGTTTAAATAGATCTTGTTGCAGGGGATGCTCTCAAGGGTTCCTTCCAGGGATTTGCGCTTCTTCATTGCCTTATTGAAATATTGGGGCAATTGGGATCCTACCCTTCTTCCCCACTAATGTACAAGGGAGCATTAAAAACACTTATGACATATGTAACAAAGGTTATAAGCTGTGTAACATTTCTGGGGAAGCCCCGTATTACTGCGATTTAGGAGTAGTGAATTGCCTGGAATAGGCAGACGGGGTGCATTGGTAGGCATCTCTAAAGCATTTTGTGAAGTATGCGGCATCATTAAAGCCAACCCTATAGCATACTTCCGAAACGTTTTGATCCGAAGTAACTAAAATTTGGGAAGCTAATTTTAATCGTTGGGAACGAATAAATTCGGAAGCTGATAGGCCAGTAAGGGCCTTTAGTTTTCTGTGCAACTGCATGCGGCTCATTCCTACACTCACACTGAAATCTTCAATGGTAAAAGATGATTCTACTAAATTTTCGTCAAGAATGCGCTGTACTTTTTCCAAAAAAATCTCGTCCAGGGAGGTGATTGCAATATCCTTTGGTTTCAGGATGACGACCTGGCTGTATCTGGATTGTAATTTCTTTCTTTGAGCAATAATATTGGCCACTTTGGATTGAAGAATCTTTTTATTAAAGGGTTTTGTAATGTAGTCATCTGCGCCAACATCCAGCCCCTCCAATTCATTCACATCACCTGCTTTTGCAGTTAATAGAATAATAGGGATGTGACTGGTAAGTTCATCTTCCTTTAGGGTTTTGGTCAGGGCTATTCCATCCTTTTCGGGCATCATCACATCGGATAGTATAATATCGGGGATGTATTCGAGCGCCAGGGCAATACCTTCTTTCCCGTCTTTTGCGGAATAAACTTTATAGTTTTTTTCAAAAGTATCTGCAAGCAGATGCCGCACATCCGTGCTGTCCTCCACAATGAGTAAAATAGGTAAATCACTGTCATTCGACAGAGCTTCATCTATTTCAATGTCTGTTTCAGCAGATAAGGGCTGGGACAAGCTCTTTTGGATATTTTCAATTTTTACAATCGCATTTTTAAATTTGTTCTTAGCCACACAGAGTTGTACCCTAAAGGTTGTGAATTGATCTGTTTTGCTCTTTACTATTACGCTTCCTCCGTGCAAATTTGAAAGTTCTTTAACCAGTGCCAGGCCAATTCCAGTTCCGTCATTTTTCCCATTGGTTTGATAAAATCGATCAAAGATGGCATTCATTTGAACCTTTGACAGACTCTTACCCGTATTGCTGATTTCAAAATTCAATCGGTCTGAGACAATATTGGCATAAACTTTAATAGCTCCATTCTTAGGGGTATATTTAACTGCGTTGCTTAAAAGATTAACAATGATTTTTTCCAAAGCATCCTTGTCGAACCAAACTTCCTTGTTTTTATTTTCGAGAATAATTTTAAGGTCGATGTTCTTTTGCTCTGCCAAATAGGAAAATGATTCGCACCACACCGAAATCAGAAGCAACGGCCTCCCTTTTTCTATTTCCAGTTTTCTGTTTCCGCTATCAATTTTTGAAAGATCAAGTAATTGATCCACCAGGGATAGCAATCTGGTGGTGTTCCGGTCAGCCATCTCAAAATGGCGTCGTTTTTGATCGGAAAGATTTGGCTCTGCCAAAGTTTCCTGGATGGGGGATGAGATCAGGGTTAGCGGCGTTCTGAATTCATGGGATATGTTGGTAAAAAAATTTGATTTGAGCGTGTCTAGTTCCCGTAGCCTATTATTCGTTTTCTGCCTGTTTCTGTAAAGGGCAAATAGGAATAGCACCAAAAGGGAGGACAAAGCGATGCCTCCCAATAATATATTTCGTTGGCTCTTCTTTTC
Source organism: uncultured Flavobacteriaceae bacterium (assembly GCA_963756115.1). Classification (GTDB taxonomy): domain Bacteria; phylum Bacteroidota; class Bacteroidia; order Flavobacteriales; family Flavobacteriaceae; genus JTS-RE37. The sequence goes on along the minus strand of CAVWMN010000002.1, from coordinate 588,283 downwards.
CTGTTCGGCAAGTTGATTCTGTGATTTTAATAAGGTAATTTCCTGTTCTTTTTTTTCTGTTCTGTACTTAGTTTCCAACTCCAATAAATTTTCGGAAGATTTGGCTGCTGAAATTTGAAGTAGTAATTCCTTGGATGCATTTAAACTCTTAAGTGCCCTTGAATAATTTTTTAAGCCGGTATAGGCAGTGGCAAGGTTCGTTTGATTATTATATAGGTATTCTTTACGCACATTTGGTAATCGCATCATAATGGTATTTGCTTTTTCCAAATGGAATTTTGCTTCCATAAATTTTTCCTGCTTATTGTAAAATTCGCCAAGATCATGATGTGCAAGCCCAATTTCAAAAGTAAAATGGTTTGACACTACCGTGTTTAGTTGTCTTTTATAATAAAACAAAGCCGAATCATTTTGCTGTCTCTTAAGATAGACTTGTGCAATACCTCCATAAATAGATGCATCGCGACGCGGATTTTTTAGAGATTTATTTTTATCTAATGCTCTTAGATAAAATGTTGTGGCTTCCTTAAGCTCACTCCGCAAACGGAGCAGATGAGCCTTTTTTTCAAGTAATATAACCAGGGGTACATCAAGATCCAATGAATCTGAAAGTCGTATGCCACTATCTATGTATAGCTCTGACTTATCAAAATTAGACGTTTGGGTTTTATAGTCCGATTTCATCAAAACATTGGCTATACCCACTTTATTCATAATTGTCAGGAACATATCACCGGGATGAACTTCCCAAAGCGAGTCCGCTCTGATATATTCCTTTAGCGCTTTTTTGTCATCAAAAATGGTGAAGTAGGTACTTCCTTTCGCAGAATGTAGATAGGCTACCGAAGGCCAGTCATTCTCCTTTCTGTAAAATAATAACTCCTTATCGAACATTGCCAAGGCTTTAGCTTTGTCCGGTTCCATATTCGCGATTGTAGATATGGTTTTTACCCAAATTTCCGAACCGACATCCTTTCTTGGAAGGCGCTGCATTTTTTCCGCATACATCTTAGCACTATCATACTGCTGTGCGCGGCTATGCAGCATTAATTTTTGCCAATATTCCTGGGCCTGCTTGGAAATATCATTGGATTGCCCACTCAAGTTGAAACATATAAAAAGAAGTAGAATTTTGAGTGTAGTTTTCATGTTAACATCAAAAAACTTTGTTGATTTTATGGGAGTTGTAAATCAAAAAGTATATTCTTTCTAAGGGAAACGGAATGGATTACTAAAAAAACCGAGGTTTAAGCCCCGGTTTTCAGCATCATCTTAATGCAATCTTCATTTCGAGAATTGTGTAAGCACCATACTGCTGATCATATCGCCTTTTTTATTGAAATTCTCCTGCCTTACCATGCCTACGCCTTCGGCAAGCCATAATTTACCGCTGCCGGTCATCTTTATCCCCATTTTCATATCACTATCATAGGTTATTATATAACAGTCGAACGTCCCAGCTGGGGTGGTGAGTGGTTCACGGGAAACCACTTTCCTGTTAAACATTTTGTTGCTCATTTTCATACTGATGGGGGTCATTTTGATATTCATCAGGACATCCGCATCCGGAAGGCTCTGCCCTTCACTCAGGTTATTGGGATACACCAGTTCGGTGCCGGTCATGTCTACCTCCATATCTTTATATTGTTCCATAATTCCGGGAGACAGCATAGAATTGAAATCGATCGAAACCCCATCATCCCTGCACACGATGTCATACTCAGAGCTGGATATGAGTTTGCCTTTGTCGTCATGCATTTCATAGGCCATGGTGGCTTTGTCATTGCCGGCCTCCTTCACCTTATAATCGATGACTCCGGTCAATTTATCTTTTTTGTCGTACATGGTCATTTGCATGGTGGTACCTTCCTGCATCGGATAGTACTTACTGCAATTATCCTGTGCAGTACCCATACTGTAAACCCCAAGGCAAACAGCGGCAATCAGTAATTTTTTCATGTTTTTCATGTTTTAGTAATGGTTTAGTGAGATATAAAATGCTTATTCGTTGCAACTTTTTGCCATAATATTCTGCGACACCTCCGTAAAAAAATAGGTCATTTTTTCCTGGTTACCCTGGTGTGTATCATCCGCATTGCGCTCTTTGATCGCATCCATTTCCAGTTCGGCATTCTTGTATGCCACGATCTTTTCCTCCAGGCAATTCTTTCGTGCCTGCTGTCTTGAATAGTCCGGGCTATTTGGGGAATTCCGTGAAAGGTATTTGTTGATTTCAAGGATCTTTTTTTCGCATTCCAATTGCTGTGCCTTCACCATATCCTTGGGATCCAGGCTCTCCAGGGCAAATACGGCGTTTGACTCAGCAGGTGCTCCTGCTTCAATATACTTGTTCATAGCCAGTTTGCGTTTTTCTTCCATCTGCTCTTCCTGCTCCAAAATTTGCAAATCCTTATTTTGAAGTGCGCGGTTAGAACTATTCATATTTTCTACGTATTCGCGTTTCTTTTGCAATACATCCTCTTTTACGGAAGCATTTTGGTGTTCCTCCTCCCGGATCAGGTTTTCCCGTTTTTGGTAATTGCTCCCATTGAATAAAACGTTTATATTTTCCAGGCGCTGCAGTTCCGCGGTACCTTTGTCATTTTCTACCCGGGTGACCAGCTGTGTTTTATTCTGATGCCGGATATATCCCAGGCCAAAGACCCCTGCTGTTTTAGGGGTACTTGCAGGGTCTATATTGATACTGTTCTGGTCGGCCAGGAAAACACGGACTTCATTTCCCGTGTCTGCGGAAACCCCTTTGTATTCTTCGGAATTGAAATCAGATCCCCCTACGTTCCGGTTGTTTCCTGTTGCAGTAAAGTTCTGATTGAATTTCTTCACAGAAAGATTGGTCTCATCCGTTTCAAGTCCGTCCACGGGAAGTCTGTTCACGACTTGTTTTTCACCGTTTATCTCCACAAAGTAGTAGGTTTTGCCATTGGTGGCAGTGATGCGGTAATGCACTTTCATCGCTTCGGAATCGGGTAATTCTATATTGGAAAAACGTTCCAGCATTTCCTTGTCCATCCCCATATATCCTTTTTCTGTGTTCACCAAAAATTCCGAACTCCCGGTTGAACCGGAAGTATTTTGCACCGTAAAGCTCATTTTCCGGTCGAAATTAATATGTTCGGAAGGATCGAAGGGATGGGGCAACACATCGCTGGCCGAGGAGCCGCTGACGACTTCATCCACATAGGAAACATCGTTGGAACTGAAAAAAAGGTTGCTCTGGCAATGCCCGGAACCGAGGCTACCCAGGACTGTAATCAGGAGATAGACGTGCTTCACAGTTATTTCTTTTACTTAGACCTTAATAAATTCCACCCGCCGGTTCTGTGCCTTGCCATCTGTTGTGGCATTATCCCCTACCGGTTCAGTTTCCCCTTTGCCTTCCGTCTGGAGTCGGTCCGTGGCAATGCCGTAGACATCGGTTAACGCTTTTTTTACGGCCTCGGCCCTTTTACTGGAAAGTTCCATATTTAATGCATCGTCCCCATCGGCATCCGTATGCCCTATAATATTAAGGTTCATGCCTTTCTCCTCCTGCAAGACCTGTGAAATCTGACGGATGATCCCCATGGATTGCGGTTGTATGTTAGCGGAACCGGAGTCAAATAGAATTCCATTGGTGGAGACCCGGCCATCAGCAACCAATTTTCTCCGCAAATCCAGGCCGCCTTCAGCAACTTTTAAATTGGAAATGAACAAACTCTCCTTACCATCTGTAAAGCTGTTAAGTTGAAATTTAAGTGCCGTTAAATTTCCTTCCGGGATCATCCGGGGAATATCTACGTACTTGTTTTCATTTACCCATAATCTGAACCGGCCCTGGTTTACAGCGATGGAAATATGTGGCTGATCGATAACAGCATTTCGTATATCAGCATTCACCACATTGTTTATTTCGGACCCAATACCGGACTTATAATTTCTTACCCGGAAACCAACGGGAGAATACTGACAAAAGGGTATCTCCACCTGGGCAAAGGCTTTACCCTGATCAAATTTGTTCGTATCACTCAATTCAACCAGGAGGGTAGCATTGGACGATGTCTTATCATCCACCCCAACCAATAGTATATCAAACTCTATGGTATACTCTTCCGGCAGGGGGGGCACATCCGGGATATAGTATGTTGAATGGCCGGGTAATATCTTCAGCCATTTCTGTGGGGAATTATTTACCGTGACGATTTCGCCACTTCCATTGGAATTCCATTTGGCCGGGAAATCTCCGATATAATCAGATGAAAAGTCATCGAAAAAGAGCAGTTTGTCACCCGGGACATAATCAAATTTACTGTAGACCTTTATGGTTTCGGGATTGCCTTTTCCCGCCATTGGGTCACCTTCTGAGCTTTGACCGGAATTATTTTGGTTGTTATCATTTGGGCCGCTAGCCTGAGGGATTGGATTTCCGGATGTATCCGTTGGGGTATTATCTTTTGAACCCGGCTCCAGGATACTGTCGAGTACTTCATCTGTTTTCTCCGTTGTCTCGCGATCCACCCTCCTTTCTACGGCTCGCTCGGCGGCCCGCTCGGCACTCTTTTTTAATCTTTTCAGCACTTGACCGTCAGCATCGGGAACAAATGCGATCAAAAGGATAACAGGAAGGCATGTGCGGAGGAAACGGTAACTTTTTTTCATCATGACAAGCGTTTTACTGGATGTATTCTAAAATACGAAATTTAATAATATCTTCTGGTAATCAATGGATTGCAGGAATTGATTGAAAAACCTTTCAAAGCGGGCCTGGATTCCACATTTACCTGAAATTACTGGAAAATTGGCAAGTCAACAGGCAAATATGTATGCGTTGTTTACAATTATGTATAATTGGAATGATGCGAAGTATCAATTCATCCGGTACACGATCAACGCGTTACGTGCTCCCCGTACCACAAGCTCTGGTTTTTGATCCCTGTCCATATCTGCCATGTCAATCGGGGAACTGCCATAAACCGGGAAATTGGGAATGGAAATGGCATTGCTGTCAAACAGGTATGCCTGCTCGCTCTGCAGATCGGTGACGGCTACGTAGATCTTATCGTTGAGGTAAAATATCCTTGGTTTGGTATAGACCCCGAGCTCCAATTGCACCTTTTTCCCTTTAATGGTCAACTCGTTGTCATTCATGATCACCAGGGTCTTACTGGTAGCGTCCGTACCGTGGTCTGCATTTAAATTCAATGCATTTTTTGAAATCCCGCCTTTTTGATCAATGCGGTATAGGGTCCCTTTCTTATCCGTTAGTGTAAAATAATTGCCATTTACCATTACGGTATTATCAGAAAAATCAATGCGCTCCTTTACGTTCACCCTCGTTCTGCCTTCCCGGTTCAGAATTTTTAATTGTCCGTTTTCCAGTTTAAAGATGAGATAGTCCTTATTCCCGATCCGGAAATGTGAGGGGGCGGCCAGGATGGGGCTGCCTGCGTCGGTGAAGGTGAATCCCCGCACGTCGTTCCCCTTGTTGTTGTACATAAAGACTTTTGATCCCTGCGTGACTACAAATCGATAAACCCTGTTTCCTTCATAATCAAAAACAGCCAGGGGGTTCAGGTTTCCGCCCGGATACGATTTGTTGAAGGGTTTTACTTCCTTGCCATTCCTGTCCAGTATTAAAAATTCTGAATCTGTTGTAAAAGCCAGTTGCAGGCGGCCATTCCTGAAGAGATCAACCTGGGAGATCCTTCCCTGAATCCTGCCCTTCAGCTGCTTTTTCCACAATACCTTGCCGGCAGTTGAGATCAGGTACAAATTGTTGGCCTCGTCCTGGACGATCACTTCCTTTTTACCGGTGCGGTGGTTGGTAACGAACTGTGGTTCCGTCGCCAGGTCAGCGTCCAGTTGTATCGTAAACAAGGGAGTTGTGGTATTGTTTTCAACTGTTTCCTGGTTCTTATGGATCACCAGGCGGGTATGGTAGAAATTATCTTCAGTGACAACCTGTGCGGCATAGGTAAATTCTGATGGCCCTGATTGTTTAAAATCAGACAGCAGTTGTGCTGCCACCTCCTCTTCCAGTATAGCTTCCATCGCTGCGGAGTTGGAAACAAAGAGGATATTGGAGGCATCTGCCAGTGCCCCCCTGACAGAGGCAAAACCAGGAGACTTATCAAATGTTTCCCCCCTGTTGCGATAGGCCATGATGGTTTGTATCGTTTCCAGGTTGGAAGCGAATACTAATGTATTTTCAATGACGGTGTAATACCGGGATTGGTATTCCCCGATCAGGGGATTGAAATAGTCGGGTTAGAAAGGAAGTATCAGTTAGTTCAATGATCTCATTTCCCTGGTAATCCTGGGCATCCTTTTTCAGGCCGAGAAGGAATTGCGAAATGTTTTCCGCTCCATAGGTATGTACAACGATTGCCTTTTCCCCGTTGAGGAATACCTGTCCCACCTCTTCCGTGGTTTTGAACAGGCTATCCGTAATCCCGGGGTTTGCAAGATAAGTCTGCTGGTTATGTGCAAAATTAGACCACTCATTGATGGAAAATGACAGGATGGCATCTGCAGTTGCCGGGGCGATCCCCGGGGTGTTGCTGATTATGGGCGTAGATCCTTCAAACAGCCTTATAAAACTTCGGGTGGTATCCCGCGCCAGTGCCATCCCGTTCAGGGCAAGGTAATCCTGGCCACTATCGAAATCCAGGGATACCCAATCAGAAAAGTGCGACAGGGCCCTCAGGGAATCATTTTTCAGGACATTCAGGGCAAGGGGCTTCGTGTTTTTGGCTTTGAAAAAAAAGGAGGCGGAACTTTCGCCATTCGCTGCTTTAAACAGCCTTTCAAGCGAAGGAACCGGCTCCTGTGAACCTTTGGTATCGACCACGGATGCCAGCAATTCAGGGGAAGAACTGACCAGGAGCATATTTTCTTCAACGGTGCTGTAATAAACAGCCTGTTCCACCTCGTGCCGGGAGAGCCTGAGGGTGTTATAAACCATAGGGGCTACATCCTTTTCATCGAGGCTTTCCAGGTTCAGGACATCCCCTTTGTACGGAGTTGTGAACAGGAATGCAAGGGAATCACCTGCGACGGGGACAAAAGCCATGATGCTCGTTGCATCGGTTTTAATATAATGAAGGAATTCAACCTTATTGGAAATTTCAGCGTAGGTGTCCGTTTTTTCAAAAGAACCCAGCACCGCATTATTCTTGAGTTCGCTTCGAAGTTGGGACAGGTTGTTTATTTTAATGACAACAGCAGCATTCGCAGGAATAAATCGGGATAGGGAAGTGGGGGTATTGGCAGGCGGTTGGCAGGCGGTGAGTCCCAGGAAGAGCAGGACAATTAGATAATGGGACCTCATGTAAATTTCTTTGTCCAAATTTAAGATAATATCTGGTTTTCAGGTGCGGTTCGCAGCACTTCGATCTGTCAGGGATTTTTCTCGAATTTTATATTTGATTAGCGGGTTCACTATGCAGAAACCCGGGTTGGCGGGGACCGGACTTCAGAATTCCAAAGGAAGTTGTTCGGCCAATAGCCTGAAGCTCTTTCTGTGGTATTTTGTAATCCCGTATTTTGCAATCGCCTCCCGGTGTTCACGGGTGGGATATCCTTTATTCTGTTTCCAGTTATACATGGGGTATTCGTTGTGGAGCTGGTCCATATAGGCATCCCTGTAGGTTTTGGCGAGTACGGAGGCAGCCGCAATGCTCAGAAATTTACCGTCACCTTGTATAATGCACTCGTGCGGGATATTCCTGTAAGCTTTGAACCTGTTCCCGTCCACAATAATAAATGTAGGATCGTTGGAGAGCATTTCCAGCGCCCCGTGCATGGCAAGGATGGAGGCATTCAGGATATTTATTTTATCTACGGTTCTGGGTGGAATGTGGGCCACCCCATAGCATACGGCATTCTTTTCAATTACGTTCCTCAGCAAATTCCTGACCTGGGCAGACAATTTCTTGGAATCATTCAGCAACAAATGGCGGAATGCCCTGGGAAGAATGACGGCGGCAGCAGTAACAGGGCCGGCAAGGCATCCCCTCCCGGCTTCGTCTGTCCCGGCTTCATCAGGGCATCGATAGTGGCTTATAAGCATGAAAGACCTCTAAAAATTTGCACAGGTCAAAAATACTTTTTTCCTGTTCAAAAGAAAAACGGATTTGTAGCCTTCTGTAACCCCCGAAAACTTTCACATTTCATTAGGAACAAAAAAATTAACTTTGTCCAAGTAAGATCAGAACATGAGATACCTCCTAGTGCTGCTTTTGGCTTTTACCAGCCAGTCCCTCCTTTCTCAGGAAGATTCCATACCCCCGCAACCCAAAACCTCAGATTCATTACGCGTTCGGAAAAAGCAGGCAATCAATCCCCCGGCTGCCGGAATGGGATCAGAGGCTGTTACTATTAATGATTATAAATTGATAAGCCATGCCCGGGATACCACGTATCTGGATACTACGCTGACGATCCAAAAAGAATACAATTACAATTATTTACGGCGGGACGACTTTGAACTGATGCCTTTTGCCAATGTAGGGCAACCCTATAATGCCTTGGGCATAGCTTTTGAAAATGCATCACTTTACCCAAAAATCGGTGCGCGTGCCAAACATTTTAATTATCTGGAAGTGGAGGATATTACCTATTATAATGTAGCCACGCCAATGACCGAGCTGTTCTTCAAAACCACATTTGAGCAGGGGCAGTTACTGGATGCCCTGCTAACCTTTAATTTATCAAGGAGGTTCAATTTGTCAATCGCCTATAAAGGGTTCCGGTCTCTCGGGAAATACCAGTTTAGCCAGGCTGAATCCGGCAATTTCCGGACAACGGCCAATTATGTGACCCAGGATGGCAGATATGGGATCCGGGCACATATAGCCGCACAGGATATAGAGGCGGAGGAAAATGGGGGGCTGGCCGAACCTGAATTGCAGTTTGAATCTGAAGACCCTGAATTCCAGGACAGGTCCCGGATAGATGTTGTTTTTAGTGATGCACGGAACAAAATACTGGGAAAAAGGTATTACATGGATCATTTCTATGAACTCCTAAAAGGACGGCCTGATTCTGTTGCAGGCCCGAATACCGCGCTGACCCTGGGCCATGTATTTTCGTATGAGACCAAATTTTACCAGTTTACACAGGATTCGCCGAATACCTACTTTGGGCAGGCATTTTTATCCCCGATAGACGACAAGGCCCATTTAAAGGCTTTATACAATGAATGGAGTGCCGCTTTCTCGAATAGCACGTTGGGGACGCTGAAAGGATATACCGGACTATATAATTATACCTATTACTTCAACAGCATCCTGGTCACTGATGCCGGGGAGATACCAAACCGCCTGAAAGGAGAGGAGATCAGTGTTGGTGCCAGCTATCAAAAACAAATTGGTGATTTTAGGCTCAAGGGTAATGGGGCCTATACTGTCGCAGGGGATCTTTCCGGGAATTTACTGGACGCATCAGCGAGCTATACCTTCAATGGCATGCATACCCTTACGGCATCCCTGCATACGTCTGAAAGGCAGCCGAACTTCAATTTTCTGCTGTACCAGTCGGATTATGAAAATTATAACTGGGACAATACAAGTACCTTTTCTGACCAGAAGGTACATAGTCTGAAGTTTGACCTGGAATCCGAGGTATGGGGTAATCTTTCTGCGGGCTATACCACCATCGATAACTACAGTTATTTTGCTTCGGATGCAACTACGGAACAGATAGCTATTGGGGAGGAAAATGCTTTTTTAAAACCAAAGCAGGAATCCGGCAGTGTTGGTAACCTGAAGATCAGGTATAACAAGGAATTCCGCTCAGCCCACTGGGCCCTGAACAATACGGTAATGTATCAGACAGTCTCCCAGTCGAACCCGGTTCTCAACCTTCCGGAATTTGTTACCCGCCATACGCTTTATTATTCCAATGACATCTTTAGGAAGGCCATGTATTTGCAGACGGGGGTTACCCTAAAATATTTCAATACTTATTATATGGATGCCTATAATCCCCTCCTGGGGGAGTTTTATGTGCAGAACCGTCAGAAGTTGGGTGGGTTTCCCATGCTCGATTTTTTTATCGATGCGCGGGTACGGCAAACCCGTATCTATTTAAAGGCAGAACATTTTAATTCCTCCTTTTCAGGGAATACATTTTATGCTGCCCCGAACTATCCATACCGTGACTTTGTGATCCGCTTTGGATTGGTATGGAACTTTTTCTCCTAGTAGTCAGCTTCCTGGGCTGAAATAATCCGGATTATGGTGGAATTGTATAGTCCCTGGAATGGGGCAATTTTGGTAATGCGGGCTATTTATGGTGAAGTTCTGCTGCTATTTCGGAATGCCGATCGAAATGCAGCGGTTTTTTAAAAATAATATAGGGTTGTTGGCCCCTAGTATACAAGGGTTTACAGAATAATTCATTTTTTGGAAATATTTTTTTGGTTTCTGGGTTGTGGAAGCAAAAAAAGTGCTCTATATTTGCACCCGCTTTGAGAGGGATGTTTGGTTCTATCGGAGTGGAAAAGCAAGTTCATTGAAATATTGACAGACAGCGTTTTTCTGTATTTTTTTTGAAGATACAGGGGAATAAGCATATAATAGAATTAAGGATAGAATAAGGAACCATTTATGGGTGGGATCGGATTTATTTTTTGTGGAAAGCGTGAATAGTATTTACGAGTAAACGATGAAGAGTTTGATCCTGGCTCAGGATGAACGCTAGCGGCAGGCCTAACACATGCAAGTCGAGGGGTAACATGGTGTGCTTGCACACTGATGACGACCGGCGCACGGGTGCGTAACGCGTATAGAACCTACCCTGTACAGGGGGATAGCCCGGAGAAATCCGGATTAATACCCCGTGGTAACATGATATGGCATCGTATTATGTTTAAAGCCTTCGGGCGGTACGGGATGGCTATGCGTCCTATTAGCCAGATGGTGAGGTAACGGCTCACCATAGCTACGATAGGTAGGGGCCCTGAGAGGGGGATCCCCCACACTGGTACTGAGACACGGACCAGACTCCTACGGGAGGCAGCAGTGAGGAATATTGGACAATGGGCGGAAGCCTGATCCAGCCATGCCGCGTGCAGGAAGACAGCCCTACGGGTTGTAAACTGCTTTTATACGGGAAGAATAATCACGACGTGTCGTGGGATGACGGTACCGTAAGAATAAGGATCGGCTAACTCCGTGCCAGCAGCCGCGGTAATACGGAGGATCCGAGCGTTATCCGGAATCATTGGGTTTAAAGGGTCCGCAGGCGGGCTGATAAGTCAGTGGTGAAATGGTGCGGCTCAACCGTAGCACTGCCCTTGATACTGTTAGTCTTGAATAATGGTGGAGTGACTAGAATATGTAGTGTAGCGGTGAAATGCATAGATATTACATAGAACACCGATTGCGAAGGCAGGTCACTAACCATTTACTGACGCTGATGGACGAAAGCGTGGGGAGCGAACAGGATTAGATACCCTGGTAGTCCACGCCGTAAACGATGGATACTAGCTGTCGGGCGCACATTGGTGTGCTCGGCGGCTAAGCGAAAGTGATAAGTGTCCCACCTGGGGAGTACGTTCGCAAGAATGAAACTCAAAGGAATTGACGGGGGCCCGCACAAGCGGTGGAGCATGTGGTTTAATTCGATGATACGCGAGGAACCTTACCAGGGCTTAAATGCAGAATGACAGGTTTAGAGATAGACTTTTCTTCGGACATTTTGCAAGGTGCTGCATGGTTGTCGTCAGCTCGTGCCGTGAGGTGTCAGGTTAAGTCCTATAACGAGCGCAACCCCTGTCGTTAGTTGCCAGCAAGTAAAGTCGGGGACTCTGACGAGACTGCCAGTGCAAACCGTGAGGAAGGTGGGGATGACGTCAAATCATCACGGCCCTTACGTCCTGGGCTACACACGTGCTACAATGGCCGGTACAGAGAGCAGCCACTCCGTAAGGGGGAGCGAATCTATAAAACCGGTCACAGTTCGGATCGGGGTCTGCAACCCGACCCCGTGAAGCTGGAATCGCTAGTAATCGGATATCAGCCATGATCCGGTGAATACGTTCCCGGGCCTTGTACACACCGCCCGTCAAGCCATGGAAGCCGGGAGTGCCTGAAGTCCGTCACCGCAAGGAGCTGCCTAGGGTAAAACCGGTAACTAGGGCTAAGTCGTAACAAGGTAGCCGTACCGGAAGGTGCGGCTGGAACACCTCCTTTCTAGAGAAAGCGCGCCACGGGAAGTTGGAGAAGATCCCACCCTGGTTCCTTATTTTTTTTATCAAGGTTCTATATGCCCTTTTAATTGTTGTCTGTTATTACTATAAAACAAGTTGGTCCCGATAGCTATCGGGAGCAGTTGGCAGTTGCAGTTTGCAGTTATCCCGATAGTTATCGGGACTGGATTCTGAATTGCTGATTACTGTAAAGAAGTCTCATAGCTCAGCTGGTTAGAGTACTACACTGATAATGTAGAGGTCGGCAGTTCGAGTCTGCCCGAGACTACGGGAGTAGGGGAAGGCAAGATGAGAAGTTTATCCTTCTGGCAAGGAGTTGCCTGGAGGATATTTAGAGTAAAGCATTACTTCTTGGCCGGATGGCTTCGGAGCATGAAGAAACGTTCATTGAAGATTATTTATTGGGAATAAGAGGTTGAGCAACCAGGAGATGTTGCAGACGTAGGTTTGCCTTGCTGCAAATTGAATACTGCCAACTCTAATGGGGAATTAGCTCAGCTGGCTAGAGCGCCTGCCTTGCACGCAGGAGGTCATCGGTTCGACTCCGATATTCTCCACCTTTGCCATCCTTCGCATAAAGCTACGGATGGCCAGATTCCTGCAAAGGGTTTTTTGGGGTAAGGATTTACTCCTTCGCCAAAGGCTTCGGAGCATGAAGAAACGTTCATTGACATATTGGGACAAGCATATAGTATAGGTTATTCTTTTTGGAATGGCTTGTGTTTATATGTTCGGGAAACACGAATTAAGTAAAGAGTAAGTAGAGTAGAAAAGAGTACGAATTAATACAATGCGAGGCGACAAGCTGAATAAGGGCGTATGGGGAATGCCTAGGCTCTCAGAGGCGAAGAAGGACGTGATAAGCTGCGAAAATCCGCGGGGATTGGCACACACGAATTGATCCGCGGGTGTCCGAATGGGGCAACCCAGCATGTTGAAGACATGTCATCATGCTTTTAAAGTGTGAAGCAAACCCGGTGAACTGAAACATCTAAGTAGCCGGAGGAGAAGAAAACAAGAGTGATTCCGTAAGTAGTGGCGAGCGAAAGCGGAAGAGTCCAAACCGATGTTG
>CAVWMN010000002.1:0-570000 GCA_963756115.1 uncultured Flavobacteriaceae bacterium | reverse complement strand
TAAGGGATTTTTATAACCAGTTTGGCCCCGGAAAGCCCTTTTCCCAAATAGTCATTGGTGTTCCCATTCACGATCATGGTCAGCCCCTTGGTGGCAAAGGCACCAAAACTCTGGCCGGCAGCACCGGTAAAATTCAGTTTGAGCGTATTTTCCGGGAGGCCTTCTGCCCCGTATATCTTGGATATCTCGTTGCTAATTATGGCGCCAACGGCCCTGTTGGTATTGTATATGGGGAAATCCAAACTAATTTTTTCCTTCCTGAAAAGAGCTGGGTGGGCCTTGTTGATAATCTCAAATTCCATGGAATCCTCAATATGGTGTTGCTGCGCCTGTGTATTATAGAATTTTGTCCCTTTGGGTACATCCACCTGGTGCAGGATAGGTGTCAAGTCAATACCCCTGGCCTTATAATGGTCAATGACTTTACTCCTGTCCAGCTTCTGAACCTGCCCTACCATATCATTGATGGTCCTAAAGCCTAACTGCGCCATGATCTCCCGTAACTCCTGGGCAACGAAATACATATAGTTGACCACATGCTCCGGCTTCCCTTCAAATTTCTTGCGCAATTCCGGATTCTGTGTTGCAATGCCTACCGGGCACGTATTCAAATGACAGACCCGCATCATAATACATCCAGACGCAACCAGTGGTGCCGTTGCAAAACCGAATTCTTCAGCACCCAAAAGGCAGGCGATAGCGACATCCCGGCCTGTTTTTAACTGTCCGTCACATTCCAGAACGATACGGTTCCGCAGATCATTCATCACCAAAGTCTGTTGTGCTTCGGCAATGCCCAATTCCCAAGGCAACCCTGCGTGCTTCAAAGAGGTGAGCGGGGAAGCCCCCGTTCCGCCGTCACTCCCCGAGATCAGGATGACATCCGATTTGGCCTTTGCAACCCCTGCTGCTACCGTGCCTACCCCAACTTCAGAGACCAGTTTTACATTGATCCGCGCCTCCCTGTTGGCTGATTTCAAATCGTATATCAGCTGGGAAAGGTCTTCGATCGAATAGATATCATGATGGGGCGGGGGTGAAATCAATCCCACATAAGGTGTGGAATTCCGGGTCTTGGCAATAGCCGGGTTCACTTTGGGACCGGGTAATTGCCCTCCCTCGCCGGGTTTTGCCCCCTGGGCCATTTTAATCTGGATCTCATGGGCATTGGTAAGATAATTTGAGGTGACACCAAACCTGCCGGAAGCCACCTGTTTGATGGCACTGTTCCGCCAGTCACCCGACTCATTGCGATAAAACCGGTCTGCATCCTCCCCGCCTTCGCCCGAGTTGCTTTTTCCGCCTATCCGGTTCATGGCAATTGCAAGGTTTTCATGGGCTTCCTTGCTGATGGAACCATAGGACATGGCTCCGGTTTTAAAGCGTTTTACAATTTCTGTCCATGGCTCCACCTCCTCCAGGGGGATCGGGTCATAATTGGAAAATTCAAACAACCCACGAATCGTCATTAGATTTTTGGCCTGTTCATTGACCATGGTCGCAAATTCTGCATAGGTATCCGGCTCATTGCTGCGCACGGCTTTTTGCAGTGTTGCTATGGAAAGCGGATTGAACATATGCTTTTCGCCATCCCGCCTCCAACGATATTCCCCACCGATCTCCAGGTCAAGTTCAGCCGCAACCGGTTGTTTGGTATAGGCACGCTGGTGCCGTTTGGCTATTTCCTTTTCGATCTCATAAAGCCCTATCCCCTGTATTCGCGTGGGGGTGGAAGGGAAATATTTATCCACCACCTTGGTATTGATCCCAATGCATTCAAACAATTGGGAACCCCGGTACGAATTGAGGGTGGAGATGCCAATCTTGTTCATCACCTTCAACACCCCTTTTCCAATGGCCTTATTGTAATTCTTAATAGCCTCATCAAATGTAAACTCGGTAATGTCATGTTCTTCAATCTGCTCTGCAATGATCTCATTGACAAGGTATGGGTTGATGGCACTCGCACCGAAGCCGAACAGCAACGCAAAATGATGGACCTCCCGGGGTTCTGCTGATTCAATGATGATACTCAGTTGAGACCGTTTACCCAGAGCCTGCAAACCGCTGTTGACATAGGAACATGCCAGAACTGCGGGGATAGGGGCAATCGACTCACTAACGTCCCGGTCTGACAGGATAATGATATTGGCGCCTTCATCGATGGCATTAACTGCCTGTTCCAAGACGGATTCCAGCGCATCTTCCAGCCCGTTCAACCCCCTGGCAATCTCATATAACATGGGGATGCTCACCACTTTATAATCCGGACTGCGATCGTAATTTTTTATCTTGTCCAGATCCTCCTTGGAAATAACCGGGTTCTGGATCTTTAGTTTCCGGCAGTGTAATTCTGTAAAATCAAAAATGTTCCGGTCACTGCCGAGTGTGAGGCTGATATCCGTGATCAATTCCTCCCGGATGCCGTCCAGGGGAGGGTTCGTAACCTGTGCAAACAATTGCTTAAAATAATTATATAGCAGTTGCGGGCGTTCAGAAAGCACTGCTATGGGGGTATCGGACCCCATTGAACCGATGGGTTCTTTTGCATCCTGCCCCATTGGCAGGATGATCGTATTGATATCTTCCAGCGTAAACCCAAAAATGGCTTTTCTCTTTTCCAGGGTGGCTTCATTCAGGAACAGCGGGCAATCATTGTAGGGTATGTTACGCAGGTGTACCAGGTTATTGTCGAGCCACTTTTTATAGGGATACCGCCGGGCTATTTCTTCCTTGATCTCCTCATCATTGATGATCCTCCCTTCTTCCATGTTCACCAGGAACATCTTACCGGGTTCCAGCCTTCCGTGTAATTCGATATTCTCAGGTGCCAGCGAAACCACACCAGTTTCTGAAGACATGATCACATAGCCATCCTTGGTCACCGAATACCGCGAAGGGCGAAGGCCGTTGCGGTCCAGTACGGCACCGATATAATTGCCATCCGTAAACGGGATGGATGCCGGGCCGTCCCAGGGTTCCATCATACAGCTATGGTATTCATAAAATGCTTTTTTTGCCTCCGACATCTCCTTGTTTTTTTCCCAGGCCTCAGGAACGAGGATCATCATCACTTCCGGGAGGGATCGCCCTGTCATCAACAGGAGTTCAACAACCATATCGAGGGTGGCAGAATCTGATTTACCGGGAAGGATAACGGGCAGGATATTCTTTATTTCATCCCCAAATAGATCGCTCTTCAGAAGTTCTTCCCGTGAACGCATCCTGGAAACATTGCCCCGTAACGTATTGATCTCCCCGTTATGGCACATATAGCGGAACGGTTGGGCAAGGTCCCATGTAGGAAAGGTATTGGTGGAAAACCGCTGGTGTACCAGCGCCAGACGCGTGACCACCTTGGGGTCCATCAGGTCCCTGTAATATAGTTTGATATCCTGGGGCATCAGGAGGCCTTTGAAAATGATGATGCGGGTGGAAAGGCTGGAAACATAAAAGAATTTGCTTTCAGAGAGTTTGGATTTCAGGATGGTATGCTCTGTGGATTTCCTGGCGATATACAGCTTTAAATTAAAATCAAAATCTTCCTGGGCTTCTGTTTCCCGGCCAATAAACAATTGCCGGACAAAGGGCTCGGTTTCCATGGCAATCCTGCCGGGGATAGATTTATTGACCGGCACATTGCGCCATCCCAACAACTTCAAACCCTGTTTTTTTATGTTTTCTTCGAATACTTCGATGCAGTAATTCCGTTGGTTCTCCTTCTGTGGCAGGAAAACATTCCCCACGGCATATTCCCCGGCCCGGGGCAGTTCGAAGCTGCAGGATTTCGTAAAGAATTCATGGGGCACATCAATAAGGATACCGGCACCGTCGCCCGTTTTACCGTCGGCGCTTACCGCACCCCTGTGCTCCAGCTTATCCAGAATTTCGAGGGCCTTGTGAATAATGTCGTTTGACTTGATACCCTTCAGGCTGCAGATAAATCCGGCACCACAGTTATCATGCTCAAATTCAGGTAGATATAATCCTTGTTGCTTCAATCCCATAGATTGTGATATTTATACAAAAATACCAATAAAGCTAGGATTAATTTAGCATTCTACTCCATTTCCAAGAAGAAATCAGGTATTTAAAAAAAATTGATGGAATAAATGCAATTTATAAATTATTACCGCAATTCATTGATGGATTAATAATGTATAATTTAATTGGCTGGCAGATTTGTCGAGCCGGGGCAGGTACAATTGTTAGGATGCACCGATAAATCAGAAAATATGTTGCGATTTTACACTTTTACACAGGGTGTAAACAGATCGGTCCTTACAAAGGGGGTTATAATACTATACCCCGACCGTTGTATGCTGCCTGGATATGGCAAGGAATTACTACTGTGCCAGTCACAGTCAAACCTCCACCCTTGGGATACTTAAGATACCTGCAATGCATGCTCAATCCCGCAGGATGCCTCGGGAGATCACAATTTTCTGGATTTCGGAAGTACCTTCATAGATCTGGGTAATTTTAGCATCCCGCATCATGCGCTCTACATGGTAATCTTTCACATATCCGTTGCCTCCCAGGATCTGTACTGCCTCCACAGTGGCATCCATCGCCACCTTGGATGCATAGAGTTTGGCCATAGCGCCGGAAAGATCGTAATCATGTCCCTTGTCCTTATCCCAGGCCGCCCTGTAAACCAGCATCCGTGCTGCTTCGATCTCGGTATGCATATCAGCAAGTTTAAAGGCGATTGCCTGGTGTTTGCTGATTTCCTTGCCAAAGGCTTTTCGTTCCTGGGAATATTTTCTGGCTATTTCGTAGGCCCCTGCAGCGATCCCCAGTGCCTGCGCAGCAATCCCGATACGGCCCCCGGCAAGGGTCTTCATGGCAAACTTAAAACCAAATCCGTCTTCGCCCAGCCTGTTTTCCTTTGGAACCTTTACATCGTTAAAAATGAGGGAATGTGTATCGCTCCCGCGGATCCCGAGTTTATTCTCCTTGGGCCCCACTTCAAATCCGGGCATATTTTTCTCTACGATCAACGCATTAATTCCTTTATGGCCTTTATCCCTGTCGGTCTGTGCTATCACGATATATATTTCAGCAGAATTTCCGTTGGTGATCCAGTTCTTGGTCCCGTTAAGGATGTAATGGTCCCCCTTGTCCAAAGCGGTTGTTTTCTGGGAAGTGGCATCGCTTCCGGCCTCTGGCTCTGAAAGGCAGAAGGCACCTATGCATTCCCCGGACGCCAGCCGGGTGAGGTATTTCGATTTTTGTTCCTCTGTCCCATAGGTTTCCAGCCCCCAGCAAACCAGGGAATTATTTACGGAAACTATAACCGAAGCTGATGCGTCTACCTTGGATAACTCCTCCATGGTGACCACATAGGAAAGGGAATCCAGTCCGCTTCCACCATACTTAGGGTCCACCATCATGCCTAAAAAACCAAGTTCGCCCATTCGTTTGACCTGTTCTGCAGGGAAGCGCTGCGCATCGTCCCGCTCGATGACACCCGGCAGGAGTTCATTTTGTGCAAAATCCCTTGCCGCCTGCCGAATCATCAACTGTTCTTCTGAAAGAGTAAAATCCATTCTGATATGAAATTGTTAAAAAAAGTATACAAATATAGGTGTATGTTGGTTAATTTTTAGGTATTGCCGTCCCGAATTGAGAATTCTTTAATCAGGTCAAATGACAAATCATTCCAAACCGATGGTTCTTCGCTTCGGGAAACATCAGGAAACCAACGCAATATTTATATATTTGTCAATTCCGTACAAACACGATTGAAATTTCCGGAAATTATGAGGCAACACTAACCCTTTTGGGGAGAGGATCACAGAATACAGAAACTAAAAGAGCAGCGAATTCAGTCTCATATCTAAACTTCAATTGTAATGAAAGAGCTATTAAAAATATATGAAAATAAGCCCCCGGAAATAGTTTTTAACTGGAAGGATCCTGAAACCGAAGCAGAAGGCTGGACGGTCATCAATTCCCTGCGGGGCGGGGCTGCCGGCGGGGGTACCCGGATGCGTGTAGGGTTGGATTATAATGAGGTGCTTTCCCTTGCAAAGACCATGGAAGTGAAATTCACGGTCTCCGGCCCACCCATAGGCGGTGCTAAATCAGGTATCAATTTCGACCCTTCGGATCCAAGGAAAAAAGGTGTTTTGGAACGATGGTACAATGCAGTGGCACCCTTGCTGAAAAGTTATTATGGAACGGGGGGCGACCTGAATGTAGACGAGATACATGAAGTGATCCCCATAACCGAAGATGCGGGCGTTTGGCATCCGCAGGAAGGCGTATTCAACGGGCATTTCAAACCCACTGAAGCGGATAAGATCAATAGAATTGGCCAGTTGCGGCTTGGTGTGATCAAAGTTTTGGAAAGCAGCGCCTATTCCCCGGACCAAAGTCGGAAATATACAGTCGCAGACATGATTACCGGCTATGGTGTGGCGCAGGCAGTAAAGCACTATTATGATATTTACCACAACGGGATTGTGGGAAAAAGGGCTGTGGTTCAGGGATTTGGAAATGTTGGATCCGCCGCCGCATATTACCTGGCAGGTATGGGTGCCCGGGTAGTGGGGATCATTGACAGGGCCGGGGGGGTGGTAAAGGAAGAGGGTTTCAGTTTTGAGGAAATCCAGGAGTTCTTTAAAAACAAAAAAGGGAACGCCCTGATGACGGAAAAGTTGATCCCGTTCGAGGTGATCAATGAACAGATATGGAAAATACCCACGGAAATTTTTGTTCCCTGCGCTGCATCCCGACTCGTTACAAGAGAACAGATTGCGACGATGATCGATACGGGCCTGGAAGTCATCTCCTGCGGTGCCAATGTACCATTTGCCGATAAGGAAATCTTTTTTGGGCCCATTATGGAATATACAGATGAACGGGTTAGCCTTATCCCGGATTTTATTTCAAATTGTGGAATGGCCCGGGTTTTCGCCTATTTTATGGAACGAAGGGTTGGAATGGATGACGAATTGATATTTAATGATACCTCGGAGACCATTAGAAAGGCAATTTTCAATATCTTTAAACACGATGCGTCTAAAACCAATCTCAGTAGGACTGCATTTGAAATTGCAATAAAACAACTCATTTAATACACCGACCACGTATGGAAACCATTATTGTTATCGTATTTATTGTAGGGTACCTTGCCATAACCCTGGAGCATAGCCTGAAAGTCGACAAGCTAATTCCCGCCCTGGCCATGATGGCCATCCTCTGGGCGATAATTGCACTTGCCCATCTTCCGGTATTTGAAGTGAATACAGATCTTAAGGAACTGGAACCTTCCCTTATAGATGATATTCTGCTACACCACCTGGGAAAGACTGCTGAGATCCTCGTCTTCCTGTTGGGGGCTATGACCATCGTAGAAATCATCGATTATTTTGATGGATTTGCCACCATTAAAGGGTATATAAAGACCAAGAGTAAACGGAAACTGCTCTGGCTCTTCTCCATACTGGCATTTATCCTGTCCGCAATCATAGATAATTTAACAGCCACCATCGTGCTTGTTACCATCCTGCAGAAAGTAGTCAAAGTACGGGAAACCCGCTTATGGTTTGCCGGTATGATCATCATAGCAGCCAATGCCGGCGGTGCATGGTCGCCAATAGGTGATGTTACCACAACTATGTTGTGGATTGGCAACAAGGTTAGTGCCCTTCAATTGATTGAGCATGTGCTGGTACCCTCCATCGTCTGTATGGTTATTCCCGTACTCGTTGCCAGCAGGTACAAAGCGTTTTCGGGCAAATTTGAGGCATATCCCGAAGATGATGAACCCCTGAAATCCAAATACGGACCCACGATGCTCTATCTGGGGTTGGGTTCAATTGTTTTTGTGCCTTTTTTTAAGACCATTACCCATTTACCACCGTATGTTGGAATGATGTTGTCACTGGCTGTTGTGGCCACTTTTGCCGAATTGTACAGCAGCTTTAAATTTTCCATTTCCGATGCAATCGATGTTGAAGGACGATCGGATACCGTGGGCCACCACAGCCCGGTGCATAAATCCCTATCCAAAATTGAGTTGCCGAGTATCCTTTTCTTCCTGGGAATCTTACTGGCAGTTGCTGCACTTGAATCCCTGGGGATGCTGTTCCACTTTGCAGAGACCCTTGACAAGACCATGCCTATGATGGGAACGGAATCTGTGGGGGAACATGTTTCGGATCTTGTGGTACTGATCCTGGGATTGGGTTCGGCAGTAATTGACAATGTTCCGCTGGTTGCTGCCAGTATGGGGATGTTCTCCGTTCCCATTGATGATCCTGTCTGGCATTATATCGCTTATTCGGCCGGAACGGGCGGTAGCATCCTCATAATCGGTTCGGCTGCTGGGGTAGTAGCCATGGGGATGGAGAAAATTGATTTTTTCTGGTATCTGAAGAAAATTGCATGGCTGGCATTCCTAGGGTTTATAGCAGGAGCAGCTTGTTTTATGTTAATTCGAAATTTAGTACTCAACGCATAATTTTATCGATAAAATACCGTTATTAGGGCAACTTTAATACGAGAACGTATATGATGATATTACAGGACCTTGTTGATGAGTCCCAAATTGGTGAAATTGCCTCAGAAGAAAAGACCCTTTCGGTAATTGATTTGATCTTTAGCGGTGGTGCCGGCAGTATTGTAATTATTTCAGTGCTGTTTGCCATGCTGGCGGTAGCGTTGTATATTTATTTTGAACGCTTGCTGGCGATTAAAGCAGCTTCCCAGATCGACAAAAATTTCATGAACCAGATACGGGACCACATCATGAATGGCAAGCTGGAAGCTGCCAGGATTTTATGTGCACAAACCGATTCCCCGGTAGCCCGGTTAACAGAAAAAGGGGTTTCCCGTATAGGAAAGCCTTTGGATGATATCAATACTGCCATTGAGAATGCCGGGACCCTTGAGGTCTATAAACTGGAAAAGAACGTCAGCGTTTTAGCTACGGTGGCCGGAGCCGCACCCATGATAGGATTCCTGGGTACTGTAATTGGTATGATCATTGCTTTCCACCAGATGGCGAGTAGTGGCGGACAGGCGGAAATGGGAGCACTGGCGTCCGGGATCTACACTGCCATGACCACGACTGTAGCCGGACTAATCGTAGGTATAATTGCCTATATGGGATATAACCACCTGGTGAACCGTACCGATAAGGTCATCCATAAGATGGAAGCAAATGCCGTGGAGTTCCTGGATCTTTTGAATGAACCTGTATAGAAACCTGTTATGAAACTGAAAGGAAGAAATAAGGTTAGCCCGGATTTCAGTATGTCGTCTATGACGGATATTGTTTTCCTGTTGCTGATATTCTTTATGCTTACAGCAAATTCACCGAACGCGCTCGACTTACTATTGCCTAAGGCTAAAGGTAAATCAACCAATACACAAAATGTTTCAGTAACCATCAACAAGAACCTGGAATATTATGTGAATAATGAACGGATCAACGGGGAATACATAGAAATTGAATTAAAAAAAGCTTTGCAGGGCAAGGATAAACCCACAATTATTCTCAGGGCAGAAGAGAGTGTCGCCATCAGGGAGGCGGTTAATGTAATGGATATTGCCAATAGGAATAATTATAAGGTAATCCTGGCTGTGCGGCCCAACTAATGTCATTACTGGATACAAAACATAAGAAAAAATCCTTTACGCTGACAACAGCCTTGTTGAGCGCACTCCTCCTATTGCTTTTTTATATCGGACTGAGCTATATGGAACCGCCCATTGAAAATGGGATTACCGTAAATTTTGGAACCATGGAGTTTGGAATGGGGACTGAACAGCCAAAGGAGAAGGTGAAATCTCAGCCTGCTGAGCCGCAGGAAGTGGTTGAAGAACAAGTTGTGGAAGAAGAAAAGGCCGCCCCCCCGGAAGAGATCGCTGAAGAGGATGTTACCGAAAAGGCAACTGAAAAGGTCCTAACCCGGGAAGATCCTGAAGCCATCAGGATCAAACAGCAACAAGAAGCGAAACGGAAGGCCGAGGAAGCAACAAGGCAGGCAAAGGCTCAGGCGGAACGGATAGCTGCGGAACAGAAAGCAGCCGAGGAGAAAGCAAGACAGGAGCAGGAAGCTAAGAAAAAGAAACTGGACGAACTGATGGGAGGCCTCAACAAATCCGATGGTACCGCCACCGGCAGTGAAGGCGATGATGCCAGGGCCGGTGACAAGGGAGATCCGGATGGGGACCCATATGCTACCTCGTATTATGGCACTCCGGGTACCGGCAGTGGTACCGGCGGATATGGCCTCAATGGCCGTTCCCTGGTCAGCCAGGGAAAGGTACAGCAGGACTGCAACGAGGAAGGAAGGGTAGTCGTAAAGATCGTCGTTGACCGGAACGGGAAGGTGATCAATGCCACCCCGGGGGTAAAAGGTACCACCAATAACCATCCGTGTTTGTTAGACCCAGCCCGGAAAACAGCATTCCTCCATAAATGGAATTTTGATTCCAAGGCACCCAGCCAGCAGGTTGGCTTTGTTGTAGTAAACTTTAAACTAGGGGAATAGGCAATGACCTACCAGGAAACCCTGGCTTGGATGTTCGCACAACTTCCAATGTACCAGCAAGTCGGCAAGAGCGCACTGATCGCCAAGCTGGATAATATCCAGGCCCTTGCAGCCCACCTCGCGGAACCCCATACAAAATTCAGGAGTATCCATATTGCCGGCACAAACGGAAAAGGTTCCAGCAGCCATATGTTAGCCTCCATACTCCAGGAAGCCGGGTATACAGTCGGACTCTACACATCGCCGCATTTAAAGGATTTCAGGGAGCGGATCAGGATCAACGGAGAAACGGTTGACCAGCAGTTCGTCATTGATTTTATAGACCAAAACAGACCATTCCTGGAATCCCACAGACTATCTTTCTTTGAAATGACCGTTGGCATGGCATTTGAGTACTTTGCTAAAAAGAAAGTAGATATTGCCGTGGTGGAGGTTGGACTGGGCGGGCGACTGGATTCAACGAATATCATAATCCCGGAAGTATCCCTGATAACCAATATCGGCATGGATCACACCGAGATCCTGGGCGACACTTTGCTGAAGATCACAGCCGAAAAGGCGGGGATCATCAAGGCGGGGGTCCCGGTTGTAATCAGTGAATACCAGGAGGAGATCGCTCCGCTTTTTATTCAAATCGCCTCGGAGCGAAACGCTCCAATTGTGTTCGCTGCGAAAGAAATACAGTCGGACCATACTACCGAATTACCCGGCAATTACCAGCCCCGGAATGTGAAAGGGGTTATTGCCACCCTGCAACAACTGAAACGATTTAAGGTGAGTGAAGCACACATCAGGAACGGCCTCAGCAGGGTTGTGGCAAATACCGGCCTGATGGGCAGATGGCAGGTACTCCAAAAAAATCCGAAAGTGATTTGCGATACGGCGCATAACTCAGAAGGACTGGCTATTGTTGTGGAGCAGCTGTTGCAGCAAGACCATAAGCGGCTACACCTGGTACTGGGATTCGTAAAGGAGAAAAATTTAGCCGGGATTTTACCGTTATTCCCCGTTGATGCCCATTACTATTTTTGCAGGCCCGATATTCCCCGGGGGCTTGATGCCACGATTTTACAACAACATGCGGCAGAATTTATGCTTAACGGAAAGGCCTACCTGTCGGTTCAGGATGCGCTCAGCGCCGCCCTCCAGGCAGCGGGTCCGGATGATATTATATTTGTAGGCGGTAGCACATTTACGGTAGCTGAGGTCGTTTAGTTACTGGCATATTTTTTCAATAATTTTGTTTATCGTACCAAAAAACAATCTTATATTTGCACCCTCCTACGCTACTCACGTAGCTTCGGAGGGCGCAGGCCCTCCATAGAAGGGATTATTTTGTGGGGCTCTTAGCTCAGCTGGTTCAGAGCACCTGCCTTACAAGCAGGGGGTCACTGGTTCGAACCCAGTAGGGCCCACATCAAGCAGAAAACCCACGCGGAAACGCGTGGGTTTTTTTGTTTCCCGGAGCCGGCCAAACTTGTTTGAGACGGCGAAGGCGAAACAAAAAAAGGGCAGCCCCACAGGGGCCTGCGGGTTTTCTATTTGCAGGAGCGGTTTCCCGATGGGAAAACGAGTGCAGCGAGTTAGCCCAGTAGGAGAGGTGAGTAGCTATTTTCCATAATGTAGGAGCCGGCCAAACTTGTTTGAGACGGCGAAGGCGAAACAAAAAAAGGGCAGCCCCACAGGGGCCTGCGGGTTTTCTATTTGCAGGAGCGGTTTCCCGATGGGAAAACGAGTGCAGCGAGTTAGCCCAGTAGGGGAAGCTGTATGGAAATTCCAATTCCCAACTTTTTTGGCTTTGACGGATTCTAAATCCAGGTCCATATAGAGATAAAATAAGAAGGATAGTGGCGCTACCCCAGCGCGCCATCTGGCCCCTCGCTAAAAAGGTCCACAGGACCTTTTTTTAACGCTCGGTCCGGGAAAACGAGTGCAGCGAGTTAGCCCAGTAGGGGAAGCTGTATGGAAATTCCAATTCCCAACTTGTTTGGCTTTGACGGATTCTAAATCCAGGTCCATATAGAGATAAAATAAGAAGAATAGTGGCAGCTACCCCAGCGCGCCATGCTGGCCCCTTGCTAAAAAGGTCCACAGGACCTTTGTTTAACGCTCGGTCCGGGAAAACGAGTGCAGCGAGTTAGCCCAGTAGGGGAAGCTGTATGGAAATTCCAA
This sequence comes from uncultured Flavobacteriaceae bacterium, assembly GCA_963756115.1. Classification (GTDB taxonomy): domain Bacteria; phylum Bacteroidota; class Bacteroidia; order Flavobacteriales; family Flavobacteriaceae; genus JTS-RE37. The sequence continues at coordinate 557,317 of CAVWMN010000002.1, read as the reverse complement.
TTCCCAACTTTTTTGGCTTTGACGGATTCTAAATCCAGGTCCATATAGAGATAAAATAAGAAGAATAGTGGCGCTACCCCAGCGCGCCATCTGGCCCCTCGCTAAAAAGGTCCACAGGACCTTTTTTTAACGCTCGGTCCGGGAAAACGAGTGCAGCGAGTTAGCCCAGTAGGGGAAGCTGTATGGAAATTCCAATTCCCAACTTTTTTGGCTTTGACGGATTCTAAATCCAGGTCCATATAGAGATAAAATAAGAAGAATAGTGGCGCTACCCCAGCGCGCCATCTGGCCCCTCGCTAAAAAGGTCCACAGGACCTTTTTTTAACGCTCGGTCCGGGAAAACGAGTGCAGCGAGTTAGCCCAGTTGGTGCGGTTTGCAGGTATTTCCTATAATGCAGTAACCTGCCAAACTTGTTTGAGACGGCGAAGGCGAAACAAAAAAAGGTACGCCCCCCACAGCGATGCATAGGCTTATCTACAAGTTCATGGCACAAAAAAAGGTCGCCGTAGCATTGATCGATATCGAGAACGCTTTTACGAAAGCGGACAGGACCACATTATACCGCACCCTGAAAACTTTTGAAGAAAAAAGGAATCGTGCACCAGATTGTCGACGGCACTAGATTTCAAAATATGCATTGTGCGAACCTGGTTGCAATTGTGAACTTGAACAAGATTTACACTTGCATTTTCATTGCGGCAACTGTGATGAAACGGTTTGTTTAACTGAACAAAAAATACCGCATATCAACCTGCCGGAAAGGTATGTGGCCGAGGATGCCAATTTGGTAATAAAAGGAATTTGCGAAAAGTGTAGTGGGCAGTAAATGCACTTCTGCTGCACTTATTTTTCCAGTATATTATGCTTGAATAATTAAATAAAAAAAAATGGTACATATAATCGAATCGGAAAAAGATAATTTGATTTCCGCAAAAATCAGCGGAACTATTTCAAAAACCGATGTTGAAAAAATACATCCTCTAATCCACAATATTATTGAAAAGGGTAAAAAGGTATATTGCTATTTTGAAATGGAAGATTTTCACCGTTATACACTGGAAGGGCTTTGGGCCGATTTGAAAGTCGATTCCGCCCATATTTCGGACTATGGAAAAATGGCTATTGTCGGCGAAAAAAAATGGCAGGAATGGGCTGCCAAGGCCACGGATTTCTTCACAAGTTCGGAAGTGAAGTACTTTGATTTAAAAAATAAAGAACAGGCGAAAACTTGGATTGCACAATAGATGAAAAAGAAAAAAGTAAACTTGCGGGAACTGGACCCCAAAGAACAGCAGGGCGAACATACCCACGATGACGGGCACAACCATGGCGGTGCACAAAAAGCATCAAATTTTAGAACCTATTTGCCAGCTATTTTCAGCTTTGTGATGCTGATAGTAGGGATTGCCGTCGATTACTTTGATGTATTTCCGTTTTTCAAAGGATGGATCAGGATTGTATGGTACACGGTGGCCTATATTCCGGTTGGATTTCCCGTGATTAGGGAAGGTTGGAACAGTATCAAGAACGGAGATTTCTTTACCGAGTTCTTCTTGATGTCAATTGCTACTTTGGGGGCATTTGCAATAGGCGAATATCCCGAAGGTGTTGCTGTAATGCTTTTCTATGCCGTGGGCGAACTCTTCCAAAATGCAGCGGTCAACAGGGCAAAAGGAAACATAAAAGCGTTACTCGATGTCCGTCCGAACGAGGCATTGGTATATCGTGATGGCAATTTTGTTTCGGTCAATCCCGAGACCGTTGAGATTGGCGAGAAAATACAGGTACGTGTGGGCGAGAAAGTACCGCTCGATGGTGTTCTGCTTTCTGAAAAGGGTTCTTTCAATACCGCTGCCTTGACAGGAGAAAGCAAACCTGATACTATTGCTAAAGGCCATACGGTTTTTGCCGGAAGCATCAACCTCGATGGCGTAATCGAAATCAAGACTATTAAAGAATTCAAGGACAGTTCGATCGCACGAATTCTCAATATGGTACAGAACGCCACCGCCAGGAAATCCAAGACCGAATTATTCATTAGAAAATTTGCAAGGATATATACGCCCATCGTTGTCTTCCTCGCTATCGGCCTGACGTTCCTGCCTTACTTTTTTGTGGACGATTATGTTTTTCGGGATTGGCTGTACCGAGCATTGATATTCCTCGTGATTTCGTGCCCTTGTGCGCTGGTCATCTCTATCCCTCTGGGATATTTCGGCGGTTTGGGTGCGGCATCCCGAAATGGGATCCTGTTTAAGGGTGCATCCTTTCTCGATGCAATGACCAACGTGAACACGGTCGTAATGGACAAAACCGGAACCGTAACCAAAGGAGTTTTTAAGATTAAGGAAATCAAGTCCATCACATTTGAGGAACCGGAGTTCATGAAGTACTTGATGGCCATGGAAGAACAATCCACCCATCCCATTGCCAAGGCAATACTGGAATACAAGGCAGATGGTACAGATTATGAAGCGACTAATGTTTCAGAAGTTGCCGGAAAGGGATTGAAAGGAACGGTCAACGGAAAAACCGTATTCGTAGGAAACAAAGCCTTATTGTCCTCGAACAAAATAGAAGTCCCTTTAGAAACGGATGGTATTGTAGAATCAATCGTTATGGTTTCTATCGATGGCAATTATGCGGGCTACGTGACTATAGCCGATGAACTGAAAGAAGATGCACACCAAGCCATCAAACAAATTAGGGATTCAGGGATTTCAAAAATAATTATGTTGTCGGGCGACAAAGAATCCATAACCCGGCAGGTAGCAAAGGAGTTGAAAATCGATTGGGCAAAAGGCGGCCTCTTACCGGAAGACAAACTGAACGAAGTGGAAACGTTAAAAAAGCAACCCGGTAACAAAGTTGCCTTTATTGGCGATGGCATTAACGATGCGCCAGTCTTAGCGGCAAGTGATGTTGGTATCGCAATGGGCGGTCTGGGCAGTGATGTCGCTATTGAGACCGCAGATGTCATCATTCAAACAGATCAACCATCCAAAATTGCAAAGGCAATAAAAATAGGACGTTCTACACGCCGTATTGTTTGGCAAAATATTGGATTGGCTTTTGGAGTGAAGGTTGTTGTATTGCTTCTGGGTGCAGGTGGCCTTGCCACCATGTGGGAAGCTGTCTTTGCCGATGTGGGTGTTGCATTGCTTGCCATATTGAATGCAGTCAGGTTGCAGAAGATGAAGTGGGAGTGATACGGGGCCCATATACCTAGCTCAATTTATCCACAGCAATTCGATCCTTCCTGAATAGGAGGACAATTTGTACTACCGTAGGAGCAATATACGCAGCAGTCGCCTTCTTTCGGTTTGAGCAATGTCTTACAGTTATCACATTTAAAGAAGAACTGGCACGTAGTGGTGGGCATTTCCTCTTTTGTTGTATGTCCACATTCAGGGCAGGTAATCATGGATTCTAACTGTATCTCCATTACTTCACTATTTTATATCCCGTGCTAAGTATAGCAGTTTCTATTTTTTGAAGGTCGACATTGGTTTCATCGTATTCTACAAAAGCATTTGCCGCTTTGTAATCTGCATTGACGTTGCGTATGCCGTCGAGCTTGTTTACTTCGTTTTCGATGTGTGCTTCGCAACCAGGGCAGGTCATTCCATCAATGGTTATCCTGATTTCTTTAAGGTTTGATTGCTCCCCATACCCCATTTCCTTGCTTGTATTGGGATTGGAATAAAAAATATGAGAGTAATTGGGAAAGGCTAACATCACACTGGCAAATAGCGTTATCAAAAACAAAAAAACCTTGGAGTTGATGAACTTAGGTTTTTCATCTTCGCATTCACAATCAATCTCCGTTTCCGTTTTGGGCTTGAATTTTTGATACCATGCAAAGGACAAAACTAACGCCGTAACACCAAGTAAATACGGTCTGAAAGGTTCTATCCATGAAAAAGCAGAAGCCAAACCCGTTGTTCCTGCCAGTACGGCAAGTACTGGTATGATGCAACATACGGATGCTGCCAGAGCAGTCAGAACTGACATGCCAATCAATTTGTAATTTCCGATCATGCCATTATATTTTTGTTTTCCAATAATTTAAGAATAGGGATTAAGGTCGTCATCTTATCCTTATTCAGCGCATAAAAGATAGTCTGCGCCTCTTTGGTGGCGTAGATTAAATCTCTATCCTTTAGTTTTCTTAGGTGTTGTGAAATTGCGGATACACTCTTTTGCAGTATATCGCTCAAATCACAAACACAGAGTCTTTCCTCCCTTTTAAGCAAAAAGAGAATTTGAAGCCGGACTTTGTTTCCTGCCAGGTTTAGCACTTCGGAAACACAACTTAAAGAACTGCCCAACTCCTCAATCGAAGACCTACAGTCCATTATCTGATTAACATCTGCTTCCAATCGTATACATATTTGCTTTCCCATAAAACAAATATATGTATTTTAGTATTTGCTAAAATAGATGAATACGATAAATTACTAGTTCCGCATGGCGGTCATAAGGGACATCCTTTAAACTGAACGAATCATATTTTCTAGGTATTCTGGTATTGGTCTCGTTTAGTGGTTTCCGTACCTGGCCTTTAACGGGATTTGTCTAAATATACATTCAACACTAAAATAGGATCTAGCCAACACCTTCAATACCTATTTTTCCCGTATTCCGTTCACTTCATAAAATTGAGAATAAGAGCGTCCGGTTACTTGTAATACCGTTTGTGAATGTGATGCCTCTCACAATCTCGGAAGGTATGAATCACAACCCTGATTTATTGCCCATAATTTACCAGTAATTGTGTTGTCGATCATATTCAAACCGATCAATATTATGTCATTATTACCTACTACAGGAGTACGTTTGAAAACGACGCTGCTGGTAAACGGGAGAGATAGCCCAGAAGGGGAAGCTATGAATTGATTGATGGAAATTACAATTCCCTACTTTTATGGCTTTTAACGTTTCCAAACGCTGTATATATTCCAAACACTGTATCTATATAATTAAAATTAGAGCATTAGTGGCGCTACCCCTGCACACCATCTGCCCCCTCGCTAAAAAGGTCCATAGGACCGTTGTATAACGCTCGGTCCGGGAAAACGACCCCAACCGACCCTAAAATTTCCGGGCGTTCCTAAATCCTCACAGGATTGGAGTTTTAGGAGGCCCAGCTTCTTCATCTCGAATAAAAACGGATCGCATTATAGGGTTGGATAAACAAATGATAGATCCCGTTCCTGTAAGGAGGAAACAGTGATCAGCAAAAAAAGTAGCTTCAGGGACACATCATCCCGGGTACCCACCACATAATATGCGATGGCAACAATGACCGTCTGGTAAAAAATATAGAAAGGATAAACTGCCGTATTGGCATAACTGAGCAGCCTGCTACCCTTGTTAAGATATTTTTTTCGATATCCCAGACTGCTGAATACCCACATCCATGAGATTGAAATTTACAAGGGCGAGAAATAAATAGGTCTGTGGCTTTTCAATCCAATTATCCCAAACATCAAATGGCTCCCAACCATTCCATCTCAAAACTTTGATTAGCCGTATCGACACCAATGCATTACCCAGGGAAAGCCTCCTTTTTGATTCAAGATCTCCGCAGCCTGCTGGAATCGGAAAAACAACATTCCGGCGATTACAAAAAATATGAAAAATGAATGTCTCGCTATATCATTTACCAGGTCGTGGGTGGCTTCAAAATGGACGGATAAAAATGTATAGGGAAGAATCGCCGCAATGACGAAAACAAATAGGGCAATTGGTCTCAAAGCCGGATAAAACGAAATGTTTCCACGTTTTCCTCATCCCCGATTTGGCTTTCATCAATTAAATCCACCATCGAAATCAAATTATTCAAAGGGGATCGTAAATCGTGCGAAGTTGTATAGTTTAGTTGCTTAAGCTTTTCATTTACCCGGGAAAGCTGATTTAAGCGTGATACACGCTCCTTTTCCAGCTCTTTCTTATGGGTGACATCTTTTGCGATAGCATAAATTAATTGTTCCTCCTCCACAGGGATGGAGGTCCAATGTAGCCAGACAACCTCCCCGGATTTACATACATACCGGTTTTCAAAATTAACTAAAGGCACATTCTTCTTTAAGTTTTTCCTGTGAGCGGCCGTACGTTCCCTGTCTTCATCATAAATAAAGTCCGATATTGCGGATATTTTTGGCAAGCTCAATTCCTCCTCGGAATAGTCCCAACAATTCCACAAAAGCAGGATTGTATCTTCTCCAACAATAATGCCAGGACCAGTCATAGGATTGGCAAAATTATGTCCCGGATTGCAGAGACAATCCATCGATAGGTCAAAAAAAGGTTATGAACTGAAGATTCATCTGGTTTTCCAGCCTGGTTCTTTGCAGATGACGAACTCCGGTAAAAGAAAAGTACAATACCGGGTTTACGTTCTGTTTTCCAAGGATATCCAGTAGGTGCAATCCTATGTCAGACTGGACTCTTCCAAAGGTCAAACGCAGTAAACTATGAAATTAAAATTGGTTTATAATCCGAAATTTTAATTCTTTGTAGCATCAGGCTGGCTAGAAACGGTAACTTTTCACGACTTACCTATGTCCCCAGGGAAACACCATATTATCCTATTTTATAGCGGATTACGTACTTCCAGACGTTGTTGTACTTCTCCATCCACTGGTTACCGTCTCCCGGGAACTTGCACTTCTACCGTGGCCGCTCAGATACGTGGTGCCTCCCGGCCTAGCATAATCCCTAAATATCTCCGGGTTTCCAAACAGTGTGACATTGACCTTGTTTGCTGGGATCCATGCTTAAATCTCACCTCAGAGGCTTCCTCAGCTTATATTCGCAGACCTGGATTAAATCAAAAATTAGTTACATTTAAAATCAAACGGGACGATCGCATGTAGAGTTTGTTTTTTGATAATTCTTTGCCCCCCTAAAAACAAAGGATTCCGCCGAACTCATACTTCGCTTTAAACCGTACTGTTTCCGTCACCTATAAAAAAAGTAATCCATCCAATATGAATATCCGATTTTTAATCCTATTCCTTGTCTTTGCTGGCCTTGCCATGTCCTGCTCCCAAAATGAAGATGACGTATCCACAACCCAAATCGCCTGGGATAGCTGGGGTGTCCCCCATATTACGGCAAATAGTATCGATGAATTGTTTTTCGCACAAGGCTGGGCGCAAATGCACAACCATGCCAACCTGATCCTGGAACTGTATGGGAGTTCCAGGGGCAGGGGAGCGGAATACTGGGGAGAAAGTAAGCTGCAAAATGATATCCTGATCCATACCCTGGGTTTTGAAACCCTGGCGAAGGAATGGGAAGCAAAACAAGACCCTGAATTAAAACGGATATATAAAGCCTTTGTCGACGGCTTAAATGCCTATGCAACTACCAATCCTGCGGCTATTGATGAAAAGAACAAAATAGTCCTGCCGCTTACTATCAAAGACGTGAACATGCATAGTATGTATGTAATCTTTACACGGTTTATCGGGGGGAATGACCTGGGTCGTGTGCAGCAATGGCCGGACATGGGAAGCAATACCTATGCGATAGCTCCCAGTCGGTCTGCTTCCGGACATGCCATGCTGGTGCAGAACCCACATTTGCCGTGGTGGCAGGAATTCCTCTTCTTTGAATCGCACCTCAAACTCGATGGTAAAAATATGTATGGGAGCACCCTGGTTGGTTTTCCTGGGATTGCCATAGGGTTTAACGACTATTTAGGGTGGAGCCATACAGATAATACCATTGATAATGCAGATACCTACGAAATAACCCTGAAAGATGGGGGCTATTTGCTCGATGGCGAAACCAGGGAATTTGAAGCCACCCAAAAGGTCATTAAAATCAAACAGGAAGATGGAACGATGTCTGAACAGGAACTATCTCTGCTTAAAACCGTTCATGGCCCTGTTATCAAACAAACCAAAGACAAAGTCCTGGCATTGCGCATGGTTGGGCTGGACCGGCCCGATATGTTCCTGCAATGGTGGCGGATGATAAACAGCACTGGTTTTGATGAATTTGAAGCTGCTTTAAAAATGGCACAAATACCCTTCTGGAATGTGATGTACGCCGATAAAGCCGGTACCATATTCTACCTTTTCAATGGGTTGGTGCCAAAGAGGAGTGAAGATTCCTGGGACTATTGGGACCGGATAATTCCCGGCGGAAAATCGGTGGATGTATGGACAGAAGTCCATAATTATGAAGACCTGCCTAAAATCAAAAACCCCACGGGTGGGTGGCTACAGAATGCCAACGACCCCCCCTGGACGAGTACCATACCCATGACATTGAATGCGGACGATTATCCGGGCTACATGGCTCCTCAATATATGACCTTCAGACCGCAACGTTCGGCAAGGATGCTGATGGAGGACGAATCGGTAACTTTTGATGAATTGGTGGGATACAAACTCTCTACCCGGCTGGAATTCGCAGACAGGATTTTGGATGATCTCTTTGCAGCCATTGATAAATCAGGTTCTGAGAAAGCCCTTAACGCAAAGGCGGTATTGGAAAACTGGGACAGGGAAGCGGACGCTGACAGTAAAGGCATGCTTTTATTTTATACCTGGGCAAATAAATTCAATCCTAACAGGGAATCCAATTATGAGGTAAAATGGGATCAGGATAGCCCCACTTTAACCCCGGATGGCCTGGCTGATCCTGCCCTGGCAGTGCAGCTGCTGGAAGAGTCAGTGAGCGAACTGGAGGCAAAATACGGTAAATTAGACCTTCCCTGGGGGGATTATTACCGGATCCAATATAATGATAAAGACCTTCCCGCGAATGGAACCGATGGTTCGCTGGGGGTATTCCGGGTAGCCTGGCCGGGAGGGGGGGATAATGACCATTTGTACGTGGGTGGCGGTGACTCCTGGGTGGGGGTCATTGAGTTTGGGGAAAAAGTAACGGCCAAAGTATTGCTAAGCTATGGGAATGCCACCCAAAAGGATTCTCCCCACTACGGTGATCAGCTGGAATTATTCTCAAAAAAGGAACTGCGCGACGCCTGGATAACAAAAGACCAGGTGGATGCCCATACGGCCAGGGTAGAGGTCCTAACGGAAAACGGTTTCGTTGTAAAATGAGTAAACGTTCCTACAGGGAAAAGTAAAATCGCCGTGTACCCCTATTCAAAATAACAAGGACCCCAATCCATAGTAATGCAACTATTTCAATAATGAAACATACGCTGATCACATTTGCAATTCCCATATTATTGCTTGCCTGCCAGGGCACGAACAGCAAGATCACGACCCCCGTGGGAGCGCTGTATTCCAAACAGGCCAATTACCCATCTTCCAGGGCGCCGCTTGCAGAATCCCACTATTTGGAATTACCCCTTGGAGCCATAAAACCCAAAGGATGGCTCAGGGAACAGCTCCAACGAATGGCTTCCGGGATGACCGGCAACCTGGATTCGATCTATCCTGAAGTTGTAGGACCCCGCAACGGCTGGCTGGGAGGCGATGGTGACGGTTGGGAACGAGGCCCCTATTGGATAGATGGGTTGCTGCCCCTGGCATATATCCTGGATGACGCAGGTTTAAAGGCAAAAGCACAGGAATGGGTAGAATGGACCATTGATAACCAAACCCCGGAAGGGTATATCGGACCGGTTCCGTTCGACAAGGAGCCGACATATGAAGCAGGCCTTCAAAGAGGGCAGCGGACAGATTGGTGGCCAAAGATGGTTATGCTGAAAATATTACAGCAATACTACAATGCGACGGAAGATCCACGGGTGATTGAAACGCTTACAAGATATTTCCAATATCAACTGAAAGAGCTTCCATCGACCCCCCTTGACAAATTAACCCTCTGGGCCAACCGAAGGGGAGGGGACAACTTACAGGTTGTGTACTGGCTTTACAATATTACCGGCGATAAATTCCTGTTGGATCTCGGCGAGATCATCCAGGAGCAGACCTTTCCCTGGACCACGGTTTTCCTGAATGAGGAAAATCACAATGACCCAAAAGATGTATGGTCTTACAACAAGTTAAAACGGTACCCGTTTGATACCACTGAGATCAATTCTTTGACAGTTTCAAAAATAGGGGGCCTTCATACCGTGAATTTTGCACAGGGCCTTAAAGAACCAGTGGTGGCGTACCAGGCAGACAAGGATCCCAACCATTTGGCCGCTGTTAAAAAGGCTTTAAAGGACATTAAAAAATACCATGGCCAGGCCCAGGGTATGTATGGAGGAGATGAACCGCTGCACGGGACAAACCCGTTGCAGGGGATAGAATTTTGTTCTATTTCTGAGGAGATGTTTTCCTTGGAAACCATGATCAAGATAACCGGGGATATGGAATTTGCAGACCAACTGGAAAAAATTACCTACAATGCGTTGCCGGCACAAGCTTCCGATGATTATCGCTCCAGGCAATACTTCCAGGCCGCCAACCAGATAGAACTCAGCGACAGAATGGATGTATCATTTGAGAATAATGGGCATAAAGGAACCGATTTTGTATTCGGAACACTTTCGGGATATCCCTGCTGCACAACCAATATGCATCAGTCATGGCCAAAATTCGTGCAGAATCTGTTTTATGCCACCCCCGATGGGGGTGTGGCTGCGATGCAATATGCGCCCAGTTCGGCAAACCTAAAAGTAGCAGACAACGTGGATCTGGAAATTATTGAAACCACCGGGTTTCCGTTCCGGGAAACAGTGGACTTCCAATTCGTATTGAGCGAAAACGCAACCTTCCCCTTCCATGCAAGGATACCGGCATGGGCCGACAGCGTATCCATAAGCTTAAATGGGACACTAACAACGGTCGATATAACCAACCAGGTTGCCATACTGAACAGGGAATGGCAAAATGGCGACAAGCTTAGCCTGCATTTTCCAATGAAAATAAAATATTCCGTATGGCATGAGTTTACCGCCGCAGTGGAGAGAGGACCCCTGGTGTATGCCCTGCGAATTGAAAGTGAGGAGAAAACCCGGGACAGGGGTGATGGCTATAGAGAGTTTACGGAAGTGTTCGCGAAGGATGCCTGGAACTTCGGTTTGATCCAAAAAGAACTGGACAATATCCCGAATTCTGTAACGGTAGTCGAGAATCCATGGGACGGTTCGTACCCGTGGAACCTGGAAAATGCACCTGTAGCTTTAAAATTGAAAGGCATTAAGGTACCCGAATGGAAAGCTGAAAACGGCGTGCCCTATTTACCCCCATTCTGGGGCAACTATCCGGAAAGCAAGGGTACTGTGCAGGAAATTACCCTTGTTCCCTATGGCTGTACCACGCTGCGTATTTCGCAGTTTCCCACCTATAATGTAAAGTAAATACTGTATGCGATGAATGTAACCAACGTGATGAAAGGCATACTCTTAAGTGGTATTTGTATCTTCCTTACGGGTTGCGGGGAAGAAACTTCCGATAAAGGAAATCCAATCGATGAGAATCCCAGGGAACAGCTGCAGGCCGTATTGTTCAACAAGGTCAGGCTGGACGATACCTTCTGGAAACCACGTTTAAAGGTCCAGGCAGATACCCTGGTTCCTTTTGGCCTGGATAAGACGATACCAGCGGTGGAAAACCTGGAAAAGACGGCAAAATATTTAAAAGGGGATACTACGGATTTGCCTTTCCCGCATCGGTATATTGCTTCAGACCTTTATAAAGTAATGGAAGGTGCGGCGCTCTCGTTAATGGAAAATCCTGACAGGGAATTGGAAAAACGTTTGGATGGGATCATCGATATCATTGGGGATGCCCAGCAAGAAGATGGCTACCTGTACGAAGCCCATATTACAGGTGTGTCCAAAAACCACGATCCCTGGGGGGGTGGTGGGATGGGGGACAAACCCTATTCCTTTGTACTGCACAGTCATGAACTTTACAATATGGGACATATGTACGAAGCCGCCATTGCATATTACAGGTCAACCGGAAAGGATAAATGGTTGAAAATTGCCGAGAAAAATGCCCGGCACATTAACAAGGTATTTTTTGAAGGTGATCCGGCTTACAATGATGGCAAACCTGTCAACCAGGCTCCGGGACACCAGGAACTGGAACTAGCACTGGTCAAGCTATATCATGCCACAGGCAAAGAGCTGTATTTGGAAATGGCCAGAAAATTCCTGGATATTCGGGGTAAAACCTACATACCGGAAGGGGAAGGCGTTATGTCTCCGGCGTATGCGCAACAGCATTTGCCTGTTAGCGAGCAGACAACTGCCGTGGGACATGCTGTTCGGGCCGCCTACATGTATACCGCGATGGCCGATGTAGGGGCATTGACCAACAACAGGGTGTATGATCATGCCCTGAATTCGATATGGCAGAACATAGTGGATACAAAAATGCATATTACGGGGGGTTTGGGAGCCGTCCAAGGGATAGAAGGTTTTGGGGCCGAATATGAACTGCCCAATAAGGATGCCTATAATGAAACATGTGCCGCTGTGGGCAACGTACTTTTTAACCACAGGATGTTCCTGGAACACGGGGATGCTAAGTTTATGGATGTTGCTGAAGTTGCCTTGTTCAACAATTCATTGGCAGGGATGAATTTGAACGGCAACAAATTCTTTTATGTAAACCCCCTGGAATCAGATGGCATCACCCCATTCAATCATGGGAAAGCAGGCCGGTCCCCTTGGTTCGATACAGCTTGCTGCCCATCGAACCTTGCCCGTTTGCTTCCACAGGTCAGCGGGATGATGTATGCCCACACAGCGGATGAAATCTATGTGACATTATATGCAGGCAACCATACAGAAATCGCATTGAGTGAAGGAAAGGTGAAACTGCATCAGACAGCAAATTATCCGTTTGATGGTACTGTTGAACTGGAAGTAAATCCTGAAAGTCAACAGGAATTTGCTGTAAAAATGAGGATACCTACCTGGGCGGGAAGCCAGTTTGTACCGGGTTCACTTTACCAGTATACCAACGGGAAACCGGGGGATATTGAACTTATGGTAAACGGACAACCCATTGAGATTGTCATGGATAAAGGATTTGCGATTGTTGACAGATCATGGAAACCAAAAGACAGGATAACCCTGAAATTACCTATGCCCGTTCAATTCAACAGGGCAAATGAATTGGTATTGGCCGATAGGGATAAGGTGGCCATCACAAGGGGTCCCCTGGTCTATTGTGCGGAAGGTGTTGATAACAACGGGGCCGTACAGCGTTTTTTTATGGATAAATTGCCTGCTCCTGAAAGCGCTATAGTCCGCTTGATGCAAGATAAAATAGTGCATAACATTCCGGAGATAACCCTTCCGGCCCATACACAGGAAGGGGATAAAGTACAGGAAGAAGAACTCAACCTGATACCCTATTATGCATGGAATAACCGGGGGGATTCGTCCATGGTGGTATGGTTTCCGGAAGTTTCGGAATAATCCTGATGTGATTTAAGGCAGGAGAAACATCCGATCCCCAGGCAAACCGTCGTGCCATAATTTTCATTTCTGTACCTCCGGTCCTTTCGGTTTATTTTGTGCCATCCTATACGCCGCCATGGTTGTAAAGTACTTGCTGATCATATTGGGCACTTCCCACTCCGGAAGTTTGCCTTCCTTCAGATATTCCAGGTAGTTTTCTGTAACCTGTGCAAAATGTGCCTCGTGGCCTGGTTTAAACTTTTCGGGAATATCCAATCGCCAGAGGTTTTCTTTTACCTTTTCCAGGGATGTTCCGGGGAAATTTTCGGCAACCCTGCCGGCAACAGCCGCTTTCAAATCAGCTTCAAGATCTTGCGAGCCCCTGGATTCTATATATAATGTTGGTTTATAGCTTTCCGTTTCCCCTTGCTTAATAATGAGATTACTCCTCGTCCCCCGGAGGACGCTGTGGTGCGTGTCCGTTGTTCCTTCCGGGGCCTCAAAATTCCATGTAACCGAAACCCTGGCATGCCTGCCCTTTATCTTATACAGCATCTCGCCGTTGCAATAGACATATAATTTGCCATCTATTACGTCCTTCTTTAGATAATCGGGAAATTCCCCAAGCCCGGTCACTTTTTGGAATTCCTCCCGTGTAAGAATGGTAGGCCAGCGCCTGGCTGCTATCATTTGCACCTCGGAAGTATCTATAATCTGACCGGGGAACAGCTCCCACTGTACCAGGTCCACCAGGTGCGTGGTCACATCCACGATCCCCTCTCCTTCTTCTTCCACATCAAAGAACCAGGGTGGCCTGACCAGCGGCTGGCCCGATACATTTTTAAAAAAGTGATGGATGCTCTCCTTGCTAACCGAGGGTTCTTCCGGGCTGCCATTTTCCAATTCACCAAATACCTCCGGCACAGTAGACATCAATTTTTGCAATGCCGTGGTGGCTTCAAACCGTTCGGTCATGATGTCGTAGATCAGGACTTTATTTTTAGCAGCGATTTTGAATGCCTCCTTTAATTTTTGGTAACCCGAAGGATTTATCACTAGCGGTTTATCAGCGTAAACATTCAACCCGGCATTTACCGCTGCCAGGATATAGTCTACTTTCCTGGAATTTTTGCCGGCAACGATCATAACATTACCGGGTTTTTCAGCCAGCATTTTTTCCAGGTAATCATCTCCCAGATATGGCACCACATTCCAATGGGTGGGCGATTCCCCACGGGTGTTATACGCGCTTATCTTATCCAGGAAATCCTGTACTTCAGGGCCTTTGGGCGCAAAGACATACAGGTTTGAATCCACCTCACTGTACATGGTCTTCTGCACAAGTGCTGCATGGAAATGCCCCGGATCCAGGGTCATCAGTTTAACGGCCCGGGATATTTCCTGCCTAATTTCCCGGCGGTCTTCCGATTTTTGGCCGCATGCTACACACATCAGGAGCGGTAAGATTATTGGATGTATTTTCATAAATATCGATCCGTTTTTGTGACCTGCTTCATATGGGCATTCTGGCCCCGTAAATGTTTAAATATAGCTATAAACAATACGGTCATTACACCTTCACATAATTTGTACCGTACGGACTCCGCTGATCCCTGTGCCAACAGTGCATTTGCCTCATCATCGTTGACAAACCTTTCGGCGGCGGGGTCCCACTGAAGTTTTCTGGGGATTTTCATCGCGATATGGCTTATGAGGCATACCACACATTGTTTATGGCCAATTTCTATAGGCGAGATGGGCGATTTCCTCGTTTTGATGCACTGCAGCCAATTGCCGTGCTGGTCATCGCTTTTATACAGATGGATTTCATTCGCCCCAATAGGTGATTCCAATATCCTTGGGTCCGAGGCGTCCAGGGCTTTGCTGCTTTTTTCCTTCTCCACGGGATCTGAAGCCGAGGCCTTATAATCTCCCCGTGAAACAAAGATCCATCCGTCCGTACCTATGTATTTGATCCCATTGGTATAACCACCACTGGTATATACAGTGATGCCATTCCGGTATTCGTGTTTGACAAAAAAATCCCCATGGACGTCCCAAAGGCCCGATTTGGGGAATTCTGCCAGCGATTCAACGGATATGGGCCCGGTATGTTCTGTATCCATCCCCCATGCTGCTGAATCATAATGATGTTGTCCCCAACCCGTGATCATCCCGGCTCCATACTGCTCAATCCGCAGCCAACCGGGTCTGTCCAAACTGTTTTGGGGGTGCACTCCCATTTCGGTATAGGGAACTTCAGGGGTTGAACCAAGCCACATATCATAGTTGAGATCAGGGGGTATGGGCATAGGGGCAGCTCCCGGTCCGGCGGGGTCACCAGGCAGGCCTATCTTTACCGTATGTATTTTCCCGATCCTGCCATTCCTCACCAATTCTGCAGCCACCCTGAACTGCGCCATAGACCTTTGTTGGGTTCCCACCTGGAGGATGATGCCTTTTTCCCGGACAACATCCTTCAATTGCTGTCCTTCCCTGATGGTCAGGGAGGTTGGCTTCTGAAGGTAGATGTCCTTTCCCGCCAGGGCCGCTTCCATAGCTGGTTGTGCATGCCAATGGTCAGGGGTACTGATCATCACGGCGTCAATATCTTTATTTAAAAGCATTTCCCTGTAATCCCCGTAGGTCTTAACGTCTACATATGATTCCTTACCGGTTTTTTTGGTGTATTGTTCTGAAATCCATTTTTTAGCATCATTCATCCTTACTGAATCCGGGTCGCAGACAGCCATAAGCAGGGCATCGTCAAATGCAAAGGTGTCCGGCATATCATGTCCACGGGCGATCCTTCCACAACCTATCTGCCCAATATGGATCTTATTGCTGGGCGCATTCTTTCCCAGGACATGTGCCGGTACTATGCTTGGGAACCCTGCAATAGCCGCCGATCCAAGGGCCGTCCTTCCAATAAATTTTCTTCTTTTCATAGTATTTCCATTACTTATAGGTTGCCATTATTTGAGGTTTCGAGGCAAAAGCACGCCAATAGGCCTCAGCCTCCTGAGCAGTCAGTACCCCATCGAAAACAACCATTCTATATTTTAATTGATAGTCCGTATCCGGTTCAATCCGCCATTCCTTATGCCGTATAGGACAAAACTCAAAAAACATATCACCCCTACCCTCATTCCCGTCAAGGGGCCAGACACGCATGGGCTCAGGATGCTCTTTGTTGCCGGGATGGCTCATAAAGAGGATACCACTTTGTCCGGATGGCCTGGAGGATTCCCCACTTACTATACACCAACGGGCTGCTGTTCCATCTGCAGTTAACCGGTCGTGGCCTTCCGATGTCAGCACGGTACAGTTGTCCTTATGCCATTTCTCGGTAGCCCGGAAGCCTATACCCCCTCCATACCGGTATGCTTCCAAAAGGAGCCCTGAATTCAACGGGGTGCGGAAGGTGCTCGTATAATCTATAAGATAGCGGTCCAATTTCGCCCGACTGTTCCACACCCTGACTTCAAGGTCTTCGGTGAGCGCAAGGCTGTTTCCATCACCGGCCCCAAAATCAATATGGTTTTGACGCGCGTTGAACCAGGTGTAAACCGGGCCTGATCCTGTGGAATTAAACCTGTTGAATGCCACGGTTCCCTGACCTTCTTTCAGATTCCAAAAGTCTACCTGCCTGTCATTGATGCGGGTATGGGTCCAGGGACCCCAAATTCCATAATGATGATAATGGTCCGGAGGTTGGATGCGGGTGAGGGTATCGCCACCGGGAGACCACAGGGGATGAATATACCCGGAACGCCTGAACAAGGTATCAACCCCTTCCGGCGGATTGGTCATTCCATACCGATAAGTCAGGACCGGCTTACCCTCAAAATAGATATTGAAGTCGCCGTCTTCTTTAGTATAACTTCCATTTTCGGGAAATGCACTGTGCGGTATATGCCTGATTTCGTATGGGGTTTCTCCGGATGATGGATCCGATTCCCTGTGGACAAACCAAAGGTTTTTACCGTCCGTGGTATCAACCTGAAACGGAATTTCCTGTTCTTCCTCCCCGGTCATTTTTACCAGTATCGTTCCGGTTTCAAACCCCGGGGCGTACAGGCTGTCAATTTCAATTTTAACAGGTTGTTCCACGAAAATATGCGAGGGGTCCTGGACCGTAAACCGTAAAGCGGTTTTATCCGTATGGGTACAGGCACTGGAAATGGCTATCACTGCAACTGCCACCAAGAATAATGCCGCAGCCCCTTTTTTTATCAGTTTAAGCCGGGAAGTAATTTCACACATTTGCATCTGGGATGGGGCTTTGGTATAAACTTGGTCCAACTACTATTCCAGGGGGTTTGGTAAAGTGCGGGTACTCTTTCATCAATTCCGGGCTACATTAAAGTTACCGCCGCTCCCTGCGTACTACCTGAATCACATAAAACTAAAAAATGTGATTATGATATACAATCGGTGGTGTAATAATTAGAAATAAAAAATAAATATTATAAATTGAAATCTCATAGTATATCAATTAAAATTCGTAAATCGATTCAATGGTAACCCAGTTTGCTCATTAAAATGGAGTAACGGCAGGCCGTTAAGTTAACTTAAAAGACCCTTATGAAAAATAGTATCAGAATTGCCGTGTTTTTGCTTCTGTGGGGTTCCCTGTCCGCTCAGGACCTGCAGCCTTTTGAGCTAAGTGACACCTGGCTTTCCAAAATTGAAGCCATTGCTCCGCTAAAGACAAGGTTACCGGTGGCCCGGGAAAAGAATATCCTTATTTTTTCACTATTCACAGGCTTTGAGCATTGGACCATCCCCCACACGGAGGCCGTCATGAAACTATTGGCTGGTAAATCGAAAGCCTATAATTTAAAAAGTTCACGGGACATTCGTGAATTCGAAAAAGACAACATAGCCAAATACGATGCGATTATATTGAACAACAATTGTTCCCTTGGTGACAGGCGAAATTTATTCTGGGATAAACTTAAGGAAGACAGCACATTGACAGATGTTCAGCGGTCAGCTAAGGCCCTGCAGTTGGAAAACAACCTGCTGGAATATGTGGAGAGGGGAGGTGGACTTATGATCCTTCACGGGGCTATTGTAATGCAGAACAAATCTCCTCAGTTTGGCAAAATGGTCGGTGGCAGTTTTGACTACCATCCCAAACAACAAAAAATAAACGTCAAACTGGTATCCCCGGATCATGACTTGGTAACGGCTTTCCGTGGGAAGGGATTTGAACATGTGGATGAACCCTATTTCTTTAACAATTCCTATTTTGATTATAATTTCAGGCCCCTGCTCTATATGGAGACAAATGAACTGCAGGGACTCAAGACCCAACCCAGGGACAGCATCAAATATATCTCATGGATCAAACGCCATGGCAAAGGTCGGATATTCTATTCCTCACCGTCCCATAATGCACAGAGTTTCGAAAACCCGGCCTTATTGCAATTCCTCCTGGACGGACTTCAATATGTGGCAGGGGATCTGAAGTGCGATGATAGTCCTATTGGGCCCATTCATACCGGCAAATGAGGAGGATGGTGGAACGAAGCATCAGAAGGTGTACTACCATTCCTGTCAGAATATCCAAAAGTGCCCTACTCCCCCAAAAAGGGGCGTGGTTGTCTCAAGTCACCGAAGCAGGTTACTTTCCGGGGGCCGGTTCCAATTCCTTCAGGTATGCAAATAAATCCAGGACCTCCTGATCCTCCAGGTTATTCAGTAAACCTTCCGGCATCATGGATTTGCCGGACATATCCCGGGATTGTATCTGGGATTTGCTGATATTCACAACCTCCTGGCCTACAATCCGCAGGCTGAGGTTCCGATCGGTTTCCCCAATTACATTCCCGCTGTAGGTCCTGCCATCACGGGTGGTTAGCACTACCAATTTATAGTCGTCCTGTACGTCCCCGCTCGGGTTCAGGATATTACTCAGCAAATACGCCGTATTGGTCCTGTTGGAACCGGTAAGGTCCGGCGCAATGTTTCCGCCTGTGCCATACAGCATATGGCAGGCAGCACACGTACGTTCAAAGACGGTTTTCCCATTGTGGGGGTTTGCCCCGGCAATCGCCTCCGCGGTAAGTAAGTCCTGGTAATACCTGTATTTTGTTTGCAGTGTTTGCGATATATCATCGATGGGACCCCAGATCTCCACAAAACCATTTCCAAGTATGGCCCTTAACTGCAATACCACATGTGCAGGAATATCTGATTTAGGGATAGTACCTGCTGCAATTCCGTTAGCCAAAAGACGGCCGTATAAAGGCCTTGTGGCAAGTGTTAGTATAACTTCCTGCTTTTCATCCCTGATAAAATTGGGGTATTGCTGGAATAAAAGAGTTCCCAGCTCCTCGCTGGCATACGCAGCGACCGCCCGGATACTTTCCTGTCTCAGGTCCTTGATTTCAAGTAATTCCGGTAAGATTGTCTTCAATTCTTCCCGTTGGTGGAGGGCAAGTTTCCGGATCGCATCTTTTTTGATTTCGGGCGAGGACGATTCATCCTTCAAATCGGCGATCAACTTATTGGCAACTTCCGCATCGCCAAAATGCTGGGCGATTTCATCGGCTATGGTCAAAAGCTCGGGATCTGCCTTCAGGTTTTTATATACGGTGGCCCAATTGTCCGGCTCTTCTAATTCCAGGTTGCTTTCCACCCCCGATTGCATGCCTTTCAGCAATTCCTGTCGTATCCCGGATTTTTCGTTGATGGCCGCCAGGAGTACTTCTGCCTGCCCCCCGTCTACTAACCGCCGGGCTATTTTCTGGGTGAGGGATGGTATTACACTCCTTTTTGCCAGTTCCAGTGCTTTTTCCGGATCTCCCGCAATGGTAGCTTCTATCCCGTACCACAACATCAGTGGGATATTGGGATCGTCCACATCTTCTTTATGGTGGACAAGCGCGGCTGCAATATTCCACCTGTCATCTTTTTCTATCCGCTGCAAAGCTCCCGCCAGGTAACGCCTTACTACCGGGGAAGTTTCCTTTTTTGACAGCGCTGTCAGTTCCTGTAGTACCTTTGCTGAAGGTTGCCCGTCTTCCACCAGGAACTGAATGGCCCAGGCACGTATATATTCATCCCTGTCCCCGAATAAGGCCATCAGGCTCTCCTCGTTCTGGTTATTGGTCGTCTGCAATGTCCAGAGTGCACGCAACCTGATGTCCTCTTTTTTACCGTGGTACAACTGATCTTTTAAAAAGGAAACAGCTTCGGGTTGCAGTTTCGTTTCTGACGCCCGGTACTGCAGTATGACCCGGGCTCTTTGTGCATGCCAGTTGCTTTTGCTGAGTTGAAGTTTTGCAAGTTCTGTATCGCTTTTTCCATTCAGATCATCAAACCTGCCGGGCCAGATCTCGGCCTCTGATTTTTCCGGCATGATCCTGAATATCCTGCCGGTATCTTTATTCAGTACAGCCTCACCACAGATATCAGCATCATGCCAGTCGAGTACATAAAGCCCCCCTTCCGGGCCGATTTCCATACTGAACCCCACCCATTGTGCATTGTTGGCCATCATAAAATCATCACCATGGCTGGCCGTAAATCCGGAACCCCTGACCTTTATAATATCAGACAGGACTGCATGCTCGTGGATATTCGCCATAAAAAGCCGGCCCTGCTCTTCCTGCGGAAAGGCATCGGACTGATAGATCCGTGCTCCTCCATGTGCAGACCTGTGCCGGTGGTCCACGATGGTTTGAAGGTCTTCGTAAACATAGGGATTGAAATGCTGGCCTCCCTGCCGGTGGTATATTCCCCCCTGCATGACATGGAACATATGGGGGATTACACAGGCCGAAATAAACAACTGCCCTTTGGAATCATAATCGATTCCCCACGGATTGCTGAAACCATGGGCTACGACTTCGAAGCGCTCTTTTAAGGGGTGGTACCGCCAGACCCCTCCGTTGATCTGGGTCCCTTCGGCCTCCAAAAGGTCCTCGGGGAATGGTTCCCCTTTCTTATAAAGCCGTCCGGTACCTTTTGGTTTCCGTATTACAGAAGGTGTTGCAAAACCTTCCAGGCCGTACAGCCATCCATCCGGACCCCAATGAAAACTGTTGATGGTCTCATGCCGGTCCCGGATCCCCCATCCGGTCAGCAATACTTTGATATCGGCCGTTTCCGCTACATCATCCCCATTTGAATCAGGGACAAAAAGCAGGTTGGGGGGCGCGCCCACAAAAACCCCACCATGGCCCACCGCAATGGCGGAAGGAAACGCGATTCCTTCCCAAAATACTTTTTTTGTATCTGCCACCCCATCGTGGTCAGTATCTTCCAGGATAGAAATCCGGCTGTCACCGGAATTGGAAAACCCATGGCCCCTGGATTCATAATCCCTGTTTTCAGCGATCCACAGCCTGCCTTTATCATCCCAGCAGAATGCCATTGGCTGCGTGATCATGGGCTCCGAAGCGAAAGCATTGACTATGTAACCTTCTTTGATCGTCATGGCAGTAACCGCTTCCTCCGGGCTTAGAAGTTTAGCATCCCTGCCTTCCTGCCGCGCTATGTCCCACAGAGATGCCGTATTGTACATGCCCTTATCGCCAACATAATCGCCCCAGAGGTCATTCATCTGTTCCGCGTCCAAATTCCCGGTATAGGCGACAATTTGGTGCCTGAAGGTTATGGTTTCCCCCTTGCGTATTTTCCAATCCCCCATTTTGGCAAGGACAGGGCCCATCCCGAATTGGGAGTCTACCCGCCATGGCTGGGGAAAACCTTTATTCCCCGGATGGTCGAAAATGGCAATGTGGCCCCATTCATCAAGACCTTCAATCTCCATTCCGGCGTCAACCCACATGGCACGCTGTCCGTTGGCCTTTTCATTTTTTTGTCTTGCTGCATTCACTATCGCTGCTTTACTACCCGTTTTCCATGGCATCCTGAGGAACAGCCCCCCATAGTCGAATTCATTTACGGTTATATCGATTAATGCCACTCCATCCCATTCCAGGTTCATGAAAAATTTCCCATCCTTTTCCGTGAAAGTCCATGTTTGGGTCTCCCGGATAATTGGAGCCTTTAATTCATCCAGTAAACTGTATACGGTCTTCCATTTTACTTCTTTCCCTTGTCTTATGAGAACTTCAGCCGTGTCTTTTTGCCAGTAACCCTGCCCCGGGTTGTGAAAAAAGTCGCGCCCCATCTTTTGCCGGATATCCTCGGGTTTATCCGGATTATAGAACCATTTTTCGAGTTCCTCCGGTGTGGCATTAGTGCCATTTACCCGGGTAAATCCCCAGTAAAGACCAGTTTGGTGCAAGTGGTGTCCCGGGCTGTATTCGGTCAATTCCACCCTTGAATCGGGTGCCATTATTGGATGGAGATAAGGTCGGAATCCCGGTTTCATATTTTGGGTTACCAGCGCAATTGTATCGCCTTTCCGAAATATGCCAAAGGCATCCGCTGACTGTCTGACATGGAATTGGATTTCCTTCTCTTCCACCGGGGTGCTTTTTCCGGGTTCCCCTGTCCCGCAGGCGGAGAGTACGATTACTACAATACAGGTTGATAGAATTCTCGATAGTCCCATTGTCTTCAGGTATTTTTACTGCCTATTGCCTTGGATTCCAACAGATCCTGCGGGTATCTCCATGGGTTGCCTGTTATCGGCTGAAGTTGACGGCAACACCTGTTTGTAGCACTATGGTTACAGGAACCGGCTTGCTGCTATGCTCTCAACTCAAAAATACTAAAAGTAGCAGTTTTTCCTATGTCCGCATATTCCCCAGCCTCAATTGGTGGCCGTTTTCTCTCAGTTCATTCCAAGGTGATCCGGATTTTGATTAAATCGATGCTACTATTGTCTTGAATAACAATATCCGGTATTGCTGTATGTGGGTGCCGGACTTGGGAATTTCAATCTATAAAAGGGGATATTATGAAGAAGAATTATCCACAAATGGTACGATCCAGGATGAATGTCAATCTTGGATTTGGCTGGAATACCGGTCGGAGGTATGATCAGCGAATCAGGAACGAGTTGAATAACAATCCCGCTACTAATTAGGATCGGTAAGCACGGCATTGAAAAATAATAATCCTGCCCTATCGAATGCAGGGGAAGCATATGAACACGATAAAGTATATAATCATGAAAAAAATTATGAACCCGTCAGCTGAAGAGTCAAGAAGATTTACCTTCTTTTCCAACTTCAGGCACAGCTGGCCCATACGCTGGGCAGCATCACGGCACTACCTCCGATAGAAAGCTTCCGGATCATGTGCTGGAAGGCAGGCGTGCCCGTAAAGGTATCGGCGCGCCTTTTTTGTTTCCTGAAAATAAGGTCAACTTCCGGGAACTGGCTGGGCCTTACTTCTATATTTTTGATGGTATCGGGGGACCTTTCCCTCCTTTCTGCATATAACGCCTCCTGCGCTACAGATTGGGGAATTTTGAAGTAACTTTAAGTAGCCCAATGATAATTATTGGCCCAAAGTTCATACATATGTATACATATAGCCATAAAGTATGTATGTGGAAATCCCTTGATCGGGTTGCTGTCAGGCATACCATTTCATCCCGGATTCTGCTCATTTCATTCGTATCCCTGCGTGGTTGATGTCAAATGGGTTAGGTGAACTTTGAACAAACAGGTAATTTAAAGGGTTATGAAATTAAAATTACCGGCATATAACGGCAAGGATAACCTGGTGATGCTGATCATTTCACCTGTATTTGCCATTGCTGTTAACAGTATTAATTTGGAAGGGTATTTTTCCAATGGGTTCTGGTATTTCTTTCTTGCATCCATTACATCCATACTAATTTTCTGTATACAGTTTATTGTTTGTGGTGCCATCGCGATATTCTTCAAAAAACGATTCCCTGAAGAACGGCAGTTATCTATGCGGTTAACCTTTATGATACTCTCTTTTTTGCTACTGACAGGCTTATTCCTACTGTCCTTATTCAGTTTATTGGAATCCATACCCTATTTCAACTACAGGTTTAACGATAATGCGTTTGCGTGGAGTTACCTGGCCCTGGGTATCATTAATATTTTTCTGACTTTTTTGATGGAAGGGATTAACCGGTACCAGGAATGGCAGGTGAACCGCCGGGAAACCGAAAAATTGAACAGGGCTTATAAGCAAAGCCAGCTACACGGTCTGAAAAGCCAGGTAAACCCGCATTTTTTATTCAATAGTTTGAATTCGCTTTCAAGCCTGATCCAGGAGAATGAAGCCCAGGCGGAAAAATTCCTGGATGAAATGAGCAAGGTCTATCGCTATATGTTGCGTACTGATGATGAACCCCTTGTAAGCCTGGATACAGAGTTGCAATTCGCAGCGTCTTACCTGCATTTGCTGAAGGCCAGGTACGGGGATGGTTTAAAATTGGAGGTTGACATTCGTAAGAATGCCAAATCCATGTTAATTGCCCCACTGACCCTGCAGGTAATCATTGAAACTGCTTTTTCCCAGAATATACTCAGCAAGGCCAATCCCCTCCTCATTTCTATAGCTTCCCAGGAGAATGGCAGCCTGGTTGTTGAGCATAATTTGCAACCCAAATCCATTACTGGGGAACTCGATTTTGAGGAAGGTCTGGATAACCTTATTAAAAAGTATGAACTTATGAACCTGCCGATCGCTGTGACCGAGGGGAGCACAGGGAAGCGGGTCATACATGTTCCCCTGGTACAACTAAAAGGAGAAGCGCCATGAAGTTTATCAAACCTCCCAGGTTGGAACGTTATTCCTTTATGTTTTCCATGCCCCTGATTGCTGCCATTATTAACCTGATCCTCTACCAGGAGCGTCTTTGGACAGATTACCGGGTTTGGCTCTATTCCATGCCCCTGATCTACCTGATAGGAATAGGTTCCTGGTACCTGCATGTTCAGTATGCTGCCTGGGTTGAACGAAAATATCCCGAACTGAACCAAAGCAGGCAGCGGGCCTTGCGAAAAGCGCTCGTTCTCCTGTTTGTCATGTCGCCGAGTATCGTAATTATATTTTTGATTTATCATTATTTCCATATCCTGGGGTACAGGCTGGAAACAATCCACCTTTTAAAAGGTTTTATGGTAGGCTTAGGGGTAAATATGATTTTTGAAACACTTTACGAAGCGGAATATATTTTTTCAAAAATGAAGGAGAGTGCCCGGGAAAAGGAAACGATGCAGCAGCTTTCACACTATCAGGATTTTGATGCCCTGAAGAACAAGGTAAACCCGCACTTCCTTTTCAATTGCTTTAATACATTGTCTTCGCTGATAAGTATCGACAAACAACAGGCGGAACTTTTTTTGAACGAACTGAGCAAAGTATACAGGTACCTCCTTCGAAATAACCAGGAAGGTGTCAGCACTGTTTCCAGTGAGGTTAAATTTATTGAATCATATTATAAATTATTGCAGACCAGGCACGGTGCTGCCGTGCAATTGAACCTGCAAATTGACAAAAGGTATGAACCTTATTTACTGCCTTCCCTGACTTTGCAGCTGTTGGTTGAAAACGTGGTGAAACACAATGTTCTTACCAGGGACAAACCGCTTGTAATAGATATATTCACAGCGGCAGGCAATAAATTGGTAGTCAACAATAATTTGCAACGGCTTGCAGTCAAAGCTGCCAGCAATAATATAGGGTTGGCAAACATCCGTGCGAAGTATGAATTATTAAAACAGCCGGGCTTTCAGGTACTGGAAGATGATAAGAACTTCACGGTTATCCTGCCCCTGATATGGAACAAGGACCAACACCACATCCCACTGGTGTAATACGCAGGTCTTATGGCTTACAATTCATCACAAAAAAAGTACAATTAATACATGGTTTTCCCTTTTAAAGTCGTTTTTGCTACCCGTTGTAAGGGGGTTTGACGTAATTTTAAATTGAAAATCGGTAAATGCAGCGATATGAACATACTACTGATAGAGGATGAGGAACTGGCGGTAAAGAAACTTTTAAAAATAGTGGCTGCCGTGGATCCCGATGCAGAAATTGTTGGGACACTTGATTCTATACAAAGCAGTGTGGAATGGTTGTCTGCCTATCCCGCCCCGGACCTCATAATGATGGATATAGAATTGGCAGATGGACAGAGTTTTGAAATTTTCAATCGGGTTGAAGTAAAAAGCCCGGTCATATTCACCACTTCTTATGATGAATTTGCCTTAAAGGCCTTTAAAGTAAATAGTGTCGACTATTTGCTGAAGCCTATTCAAAAAGATGAACTGGAAGCCGCTTTAAACAAGTTTAAAAAACTCAAACATGAAAAAAGTGAAGGTATTAACCTGGAACGCTTTGTGAAGGACCTGCAGGAAAAATTGCAACCCAAGGTCTACCGGAGCAGGTTCCTGGTAAAGCATGGACAGAAATTGGTAAGCATCGACATCAATGATATTGCCTTTTTCTTCAGTGATGGGAGACTTAATTTTTTTAAGACTACAGACAACCGAATGTTCGTGGTGGATTATACCATGGAAGAACTTGAGGAAATGCTCGATCCACAAAAGTATTTCCGGATCAGCCGTGCTTTTTTTGTATCCAATAAAAGTGTGGATAAAATCGATGAGTATTTTGGGAACCGATTGATTTTGGGATTAAAGCCCCTGGTAGACAAACAAGCACTGGTGAGCCGGGAGAAGGTTACTGATTTTAAAAAATGGATGGGGAAATAGCCTGTTGTTCGTGTTCCCGGTTTTTTAAGCATGAACCGGATGCTATTTCAAACCATCTCCGGCGTGGTCAATTTCAAAGGGGGATCCTCAACTCGAGGATAGTATGCTTCTGAAGCCTTTCTATGGAGAGTTTGCCTTTTATACTTTGCAGGCGTTTGATCATATCCTGCCGCTGTTGGAGGTTATATAACTGTTGCATATCGCAAAGCTCTGAATTGAATTCAATGGAATACAACAGGCTGGTTTTTTCTACCATCAGATGAATTTCACAGTGTTTCGCCCCCGCCTGTACCAAGCCCCGTGTTGTTTCCTTGAACAGCATAAAGGCATCATGCCGAACCTGCATATCAGGTTTCAGGGATACGACCTTTTTGTCTACCAACATGGCCATCTGAACCCCGTGCCGGTTATTGAGGGAGTCTATATACTCCTGCATCCGCGCTACTGACCTTTCCATACTGTCATTTTCAGGGGATATACTCCAGAGCATATCGTCCATCACGATGATCATATTATGGCTTTTGCTATGTATTTGTTCGATAAACTCGCTGGATTTTTTCGGATCGCTGACCGCCTTCATTTTAGCCATTTCGCTCAGTACATTGATGTTGTTAAGGGCTACATTTATCTCCTCATGAAGGTTAAGTGCAATATCACTCCTCATTTTATACACGCGCTCTTTGCGCTCCATCCGGGCCTTATCAAGGGCAAACAGGCTTCCGCTGATCACCAGGATCATAATACTGTAGAACCACCAGGATTTCCAAAAAGGGGCCCGAATGTGGATGTTCAATGTCATATGGCTCCCATCCTCCACGCCTTCGGCATTAAACGTATTGACCAGTAATCTATACGATCCGGGGGGTAAATACGGATAGACCAGCTCATTGGTCTTGTCTGTGATCTTCCAATCCCTGTCTAACCCCTCCAATTTGTACCGGATCATGTAGCTGGTATTGTAGGTGAGTGTTGAGAGGCCTATGGCAACTGAGTTTTCATTATACGCTAGCTCTATATCCTTGCTTTTAAGCAGGGAATCAAGGGGAAGCGATCGGTTCATGAGCCGGAATTCCGTTATGCTCAACGTAGGGTGGCTGGTATCGATTTTAATGGCATCCGGGTCAAAGACCACCATATTGGCCGTCGCCCCGAAAATCATTCTGCCATCCGGCAGCACATAGGAGCCGGATAATACGAAGTAATCATTCCGAATCCCGTCTATTCGGTTGAATTTAATCAGGAACCGGTTGTCGATGAAAAGCCTGTAGAGACCGGTAGTGGTAGAAACCCAGACATATCCCGATGCATCCTTTTCCATGGACTGTACAAATCCGGAAATGGATTGGGACGTTCCAATTGGCACAAGTTGCTGCTTATACCGGTTATACAACTGTATAGAAGACCGGGTTCCGATTACGACAAGGCTATCATTGTAATCGACCATGCTGGTGATACTTTGTTCCGGCAATTGCTGCCTGCCCGATTTATTGTTCAGGTGCAGGGTAACCTCCTCAGCGGATGGGTCAATAACAAATAATCCTTCGGTTGCGGTGCCGGCCCACACATATCCCTTCCGGTCGATCATCAGTTTATAGATCCGTACCGGTGGCACTGCAGGGAACCGGGAAAACCCCTTTTCAAATTTTTCTTTCCCCAGTTCGGCATCCCATTTATACAATCCCCCGTCCTGCAGGACTATCCAGAGGTTACCATTTTTATCTTCTTTGATTTCGCGTACCCAGCTCTCTAATGCTGGTAAGGGGATAGATTGCACCTCCCTTTTTTCCTGATCGTATTTATAGAGGCCATCGCGGCCCCCCATCCAGATATAATTACCCCGGCTTGAAAGGCACATGGTATATATCAGGGTGATGGTATCTTCAGGGAAGCCTTTTATGTCCAATGGCGCAAGGTTCAGGTTCTTATCATAGCGGTACAGCCCATCACTCCAGACCCCTGTAAGGATACTGCCGTCCAGGTCTTGTATAAATGTTATAGGTGCCCCGTTACCGGGGTTTCCTGTGATCCGCGACGGATGGCCGATATTACTGAAAAATTCCTCGGAAGGGTTGAAACGGAATATCCCATTGTTTGCGGTACTTACCCAGATATTGCGTTCACGGTCCTCCATAATGTCCGTAATGGTTACAAATTCTATGCTCCTGTCATCGACGTAGCCATTATAGACCTGTTGAAATTCTTTATCCTTTTCCAGGAATTTACCCAGGATATTGACGCCTGATATCCATACGGAGCCATCTCCCTGCTGGAGGAACTGATGGACATCATGGTTTTGGGGAACTCCCTGCCGGAAGCCGTAGTGCTCCAGTATCGGGGTCTGGTTTTCCAGGTTATAACAATATACATAAGGCAACTCACTTTCCTCCCCCGCGTGCCAAACCCGGCCTTGGTTGTCAAAAAATAGTTTAAATGGATTCGTGGTGGTTTTATAATGATCTATCAATCTTTCCTGCTCCGTATTCCTGCCGGAATAACTCAGATTACCTGTGGCATTGTTATAAACGGCCAATCCCTTATCCAACAGGCACATCCAGTATTTCCCGGTGCCCGGTTGCTGGACAAAATCAACAATTCTCCAATCCGGGGGGGGCGTGAAGAAATTACCGGATGCTGAGAAGTCATTTTTGCCGGGGTTGTAAGTCAGCAGTTCTTTTCCGGATAATAGCAGAAAGACAGTTCCGTATTCATCGGTAATCAGTCTTTTGGAAACCGTAAACGGCATGAGCATCGTTTTATCGGTAATACTTACTGTTGCCCTTTTAAACGTAAAGTTTGCGGTATTAAAAATCCCTGCCTGCCCATCCAGGGTCAGCAACCAAAGGTTATTGTTTTTGTCAATCAGTAATTGTATGATACTTTTTGCCGGCAGGGAGGTGGTGTCATTGGGGATCGGACGAAAGGTTTTGTATCGAATTCCATCGTATCGTTGCAATCCTTCATTCGTTGCTATCCATATATACCCCTCAAAGTCTTGTGCCGTTGCATTGACCTGATAGGAAATCAAACCTGTTTCCTCTGTAAAATGTGTGAAATTATAATGTACAGGGTCTGGCGGTTGAACCGCAAATGCCAGGGCATGGGCAGCGAGGGAAATAAAAAAAATTAACTTCTTCAAGGGATGGCGCTTTAAATACCTGAATGAATCATCCTATATCATGAAAGATCTTTTTTATGCCTCACCAGGGCCGTTTACAAAGTGCACATCTAAATTAGGAAGATTCTGCCGTATTTGAGGCGGAAATCATTCCCAAATTCAGGGTGGCGGCAGTTGTTGACTGACCCCTTCCGGGTGCCAGGGGATATTCCCATTCCAACACCTGTTTCTTCCGGTTCATGATCCGATTCTGACAACTGATACTTGCTGCCATTTGTTTTTGATTTGTCACGAAACATCTTTGATCCTGTAAAAAACAAGTATTAACTAAAACTTTAAAAAATGAAAAAATATCCATTGTTGGCAATAGTGGCCGCAGTATTTATTACAGCTTGTTCCAAAGATGAAGTCCCAGGTGAAATTAATGACAAATCCGGCATCTTCAAAGGACCGGAGGTAGCCGTTTGCGATGGTAAGGCCTGGACTTGGGTGGAACTGAACAGCACCGGCGATCCGGAAAGGGTTGCTGTGGTAATCAGTGAAGACGCGTTAAACAGCCTGGAAGTCGCGGATACCAACCCTCCGAGCGGGCATGAGGATCCCTTAAGTTTTGTATTGGAATTTGATAGTAATGCGAATGCAACAATTTTCAGGCATGTTTGGCTGAACTGGAATCCTGCAGGACACGAACCACAGGATATCTACACGGTGCCCCATTTTGATATCCATTACTATATGGTTACGGCTGGGGAAAGGGAGTCCTTTCTTGATCCGGATAAGCTCGATGAAAGCCTTGATCCGGCTTATTTACCACCAAATTATATCGGTGTGGATCCGGTACCTGCCATGGGGAAACATTATGTTGATATTACCTCTCCGGAATTAAATGGCCATCCATTTACCGAGACTTTTATTTATGGATCCTACGACGCCCGGATGGTCTTCCTTGAGCCCATGATCACCCTTGAATTCTTAATGGAAACCCAGGAGTTTGAAAGGGCAATACCGCAGGCAGCACAATACCAGGAGAGTGGTTACTTTCCCACTAAAATGCGGGTGAGGAAGCACAATGGGGAAACAGAAATAATACTGGAGGACATGGTGTACAGATCGGCTTCGTAAACAGGCCGGCATGGATGCCCCCTGTTACTGGTTTTAAGGAATTGTAACAGTGGGGCAATCCTTATTATCCGAACAACAGGCCTTGGAGTACTACACTCCGAAGCCGAATATTCAAATTTTAGTACTTATTCACATATAATTTTAACATCATGAAAGATACCCTATCACTTTTACTGGTAACCGCGGCTGCTACGGTCCTGGCATCCTGTTCAGGACCGGATACGACAAGCCGTGAAAATACTACAACCCGGGACCCGGGGAAGGAAACCTTCGCCATGCAGCATCGGGTTGAGGAGGAAAAAAAATTACCTGATTCAATTATGAGCCAGTTGCATGCCCAGCACCATGCCCACAAGGTCCTGGAAAGGAGGACTATACCCGGGCCATACAGCAGCCCTTCGGGGGAATCCTATGCCGAACTGGCCGTTGGCCTGGATAAGTTCCCGGTAATCAATCCAGGCCCCGGGGAATATGTCCATGTGATGGAGGGGCAGCGACATGGATATAAGAACCTTACGATTGGCATTACGGAAACCTTTCCGGGTGGTGCCCCGCCGATGCATACCCACCAGGGGGAAGAATCCCATGTTTTGCTCCAGGGAGATATATTATACGCCCTGGGGGATACGCTATTCACCATGCAGGGGCCCTATATGGTCAACATTCCACCAATGGTGCCGCATGCCTTTAAAAATATTGGTGAGTCGACTGCCAATCTGGTCGTTATTTTCCCAACCAATGTTTGGGAATATGATGTACTTGATTATTTCCCTTTTGAAGGTATTGATACGACCGCTATAAAATAGGAGTGCCGGACTGATTAAGGCTTAGGGATTTTTACAGGTTCAAGGCAGGAGAAGCCTGGAGGGGCTACAGAAAGTTAATGGTTAGGGAGGTAGATATCAAATGTGGCCCCTTTGTTTGGTTCAGAATGTGCCTTAATGATGCCATTGTGGTTGTCAACAATTTTCTTTACAATTGCCAGGCCGATCCCGGTTCCGGCATATTCGGTCTTACCATGCAGGCGTTGAAACAGCTCAAATATCTTTCCGCTGTAATGCTGGTCAAATCCGATGCCGTTATCGGTTACTTCAATATGGCAATAAGGACCCTCAAACAGGGGTGGTGCAATGTCGGTTTGGGAAATGGGTTGCAGGATCTCGCTTTTGATATAGATGTGAGGGGGTTCAGTTGGTTTGGCAAATTTAATGGAATTGCTTATCAGGTTGTTCAGCAATTGTTTGAATTGAAACGGGATAATATCCGCCTTACACATGCCGTTGGTTTCTATAATGGTATGATGTGCCTGTAATTCTTCATTCAGTTCTATTTTTACCTCTTCCAGGATGCTGTTTAAATCGCTGCGGACGAATTTCCGCTCCGGGTTATTGGTCCTGGAATAGGTGAGGAGGTCTTCGATCAGGTTCTGCATTCTGTTAGCCGCTATCTGCATCCTGTTAAAATAGTCCAGGCCGGCTTTGGAAAGGTTCATAGTCTCCTTTTCCATAAGGCGGGAGGCAAAGGTCTGGATCTTACGGAGGGGTTCCTGCAGGTCATGGGAAGCGATATAGGCAAAGGATGCCAATTCGGCATTGCTATGTCTCAGTTCAAGGTTATTGTCTTCCAGGTTTTTCTGATATTGGATGATGACGTTTTCATTGGCCTTTTTTTCCGTATAATCCGTTACAATGATCCCCACGGTTGCCAGGTTGGGCTGCAGGGAAGTCAGTGACAGGGAAACGGGGATGATAAGGGTATTGGAAACCAGGTTGATCTCACCTTTGCTCCTTCCTGTCAGGGAATGATGGAAAAGTTCCTTAAAAGCTTCCCGTGAATCCTCCTGGATAAAATCGGAAAAGGCAGCTCCGATGACTTTCTCATAGGGGAGTTGCAGGAGCTCGCAAAAATATGGATTCGTATAGACTATCAGCCCGTCCTCGGTGACATTCAGTGCGCCTTCACCAAATTCCTCTATCAGTATCCGGTATGCATAGTCCCCACTCTGTAATGTATATATTTCAGATTCGCTATCCCTGTTTATAGCAAAGGCATCAACTTCCCCGGCTTTAATGGCCTCGATCAGTTGTTCAGATTCTTCCAGCCTTGATTGGAGATCGAGAATACGATTTTCTAATTCCTGCCTGGATTCCTTTTTCATCTTTTACTCCCTGAATGCGATTCCTAACGCCTGTACAACTTTGGCACTGTCGGATAATGTACCAATTAAGGTCTTTTTCGGAAGCGGTAAATGTTTGATCAGGGAGGGGCTAAATACGATATGCTGTTCAGCAGCAATTTCCGGGTGTTTATAGATATCCACTATCTCCAGTTCAAAGGCACCCTCCAGGTGATCTTTGCATAGGCGTTTAATATTTTCTATAGCCTGCATGGATTTAGGAGACATGCCGGATACATAGAGTTGCAGTATAAGTTTATCTTGCGTAATCAACCGGTCAGCTATTGGTTTTTTCATGAACTCCTGATTTTTCGGTTTTTACGGCCCGGATATTCAATCCTACCAAAACCCGTTCTTCGTTGGAAAGATCTCCGATTATCTTTCTCAGGGGTTCCGGAAATTTCCGAACCAGGGTGGGGATCGCAAAAATTTGATCGCCCTCCGCTAATTGAGGATTCTTCAATAGATCAATGACTTCAATCGAGTATTTACCCGACAGGTATTCTTTACAATATCTTGTGATGTTGGACAGTGCAAGTACCGATTTCGGGGTTTGTCCTGCTATATACAATCTCAGTTCCCATCTTTCGTCTTTCATAATCATGTTCGTGTTAAGATATTTCAGAGACTGGCAATTGAATGTTTTCCACGTTTGGAAAGACAATGCCGTCATCGGTTATTTTGAATTCCACCGGGTTGTTGTAATGCCCCATCCCCCTTGTTTTGATAATCAACAAACTGCGGTTGCGTTTGGTGTTTTTTCTTTTGTTTTTAAGGTCGATCCAGGTATCCGCGAGGGATGAAACAGCATCAACCGTTGTGTCTTTGGAATTGTCTCCGCGTTCTGTGGTAAGGGAGGTGAACAGTGCATTGATCTCCTTGACTTTCAGGACATCGATCAACCGCACCAGCATGGCCCTGACTTCGCTGGTGTTGCCTATGGTGATCAAACTGCTGATGGGATCAATAATAACTGTCTTCGGGTTTACATCATGTAATAATTTATGCAGCAGCAACAGATGCATTTCCAATCCCTGCAACGAGGGCCGGGAGGCGTGGATGATGAGCATACCCGATTCCAGATGGGTTTTGAGGTCCACACCGATTGTATTCATATTCCTGATCAACTGGTTTACCGATTCCTCAAATGCAAAATACAA
The DNA here is from genome assembly GCA_963756115.1 of uncultured Flavobacteriaceae bacterium. Classification (GTDB taxonomy): domain Bacteria; phylum Bacteroidota; class Bacteroidia; order Flavobacteriales; family Flavobacteriaceae; genus JTS-RE37. The sequence goes on along the minus strand of CAVWMN010000002.1, from coordinate 522,743 downwards.
TACCTTCTCATTGCGATCACAACAGCTTTTGGCAAAATAGGAGGCAAGGCTCGTTTTGGAGGTGCCTGCCGATCCGGTGATGAGAATACTGCTACCTTTGTAAACCCCTCCCTTGTCAAACAGTTTATCAAGGGCCGGGATCCCCAACGGAATAATCTCCGTGGAGGAATGGTAATCCAATTTAAGGGATGTTACAGGGATGACCGAAATGCCATTTTCATCTATAAGAAACGGGTACTCGTTCGTACCGTGGGTTGAACCCCTGTATTTAACAATCCGTAACCGTCGCGTTGCAAGTTGGTCAATTACCCGGAAATCGAGCAGGATCACACAGTCGGATACATATTCTTCCAGCCCGTGCCTGGTAAAGGAATTTTCACCGCGTTCCCCGGTTATTATAGTAGTTACACCTTTGTTTTTGAGCCAATGGAACAGCCTCCTGATTTCGGATCGCAACAGTGCCATATTATCCATACCGGCAAACAAAGATTCGATGGTATCCAGGACAACCCGTTTGGCTCCAATGGTATCTATGGCATGGTTTAAGCGGATAAACAATCCTTCCAGGTCATATTCCCCGGTCTCTTCGATCTCCGAACGTTCTATAAGTACGTGGTCTACCCTTAGTTTATTCGAAGCTTTTAACCCTTCCAGGTCAAATCCCAGGGACCGCACATTTTTGGACAGGTCGCTGGCAGATTCCTCAAAACTCATAAAAACACCTGGCTCATCATAGTCCACGATCCCTTTCACCAGGAATTGGATTCCGAACAACGTCTTTCCGCAACCGGCACTGCCACAGATCAGAACAGGCCTTCCTTCCGGAAAACCGCCCATGGTAATTTCATCCAGCCCCTGGACGCCCGTGGGTGTTTTGGGAAATGTGAGATCCTGTTTACTTTTCATGAATCCGGCTTGTATTTTTGCGTTTTTAAAGGTACCTAAAAGATGTCAAATTAAACATAACTATTTCTAACTCCCAAGCGAATAAGGCTGAATTTGGGTTGTTTTTCTAATTTCGTTAAGCTTTGATGCTATCCTGTCAAAAGAACGGCTTTCAGTGTTACAGCGTGTCAATATTGATATCCAATTCCAACGGACAATGGTCAGATCCATGGATATCCGACCAGATTTTTACAGCATTCACCTTACCGATCAGGGATTCACTGACCAAAAAATAATCCAAACGCCACCCTACATTTCGCTCCCGGGCTTTAAAGCGATAGCTCCAGTAGGTATAGGCTACTGTATCGGGATATAAATGCCTGAAACTGTCCACAAATCCTGAATTGACCAGGTTATCCATTCCATCGATCTCAACCTGGGTATAGCCTGCCGTCTTGTTGTAATTGGCTTTGTCATTTTTAAGATCGATGGGCCGATGAGCCACATTGAAATCGCCGCAGGCAATGACGGGTTTTGTTTTCTCCTTCTTTTTGAGGTATCCCAGAAAATCCGCATCCCACTGTTTTCGATAACCCAGCCGGTTCAATTCCTTGCCCGAGTTGGGTACATACACATTTACAAGGTAAAAGCCCGGGTATTCCACACAGATCACCCTCCCTTCCATATCGTGCTCGGCAACCCCCATATCAAAACTCGATGAATCCGGTTTTTCCTTACTGATCAGCGTTGTCCCGGAATACCCCTTTGTTTCTGCCGAGTTATAATAAATAGCATGGGAACTGAAGGGTTCCAGCACCTTTTCCACTTCAAGGTCCTGGGCTTTTGTTTCCTGCAGGCAGAGTATATCCCAGTCCGTCCTGTTGATGGCTTCAAAGAATTCTTTTTTAACCACCGCCCGGATACCATTTACATTCCATGAAATTATCTTCATAATTATTTATTTTTTGATTGAGCGCATTCCTGATCCCTGGTTTCCCGGGATATATGCCTTGCATAACCGGCACCTTCCAGGCTCCTGCCCGGTACGGGGTATATTTCAGGATTTTGGGCATGCTAAAGTAAGTTGTTTTGCAAACGGGACTAAAAAGATCCCGATAATTTTCCGATATTGCAATTCTTTTAAGGGATATTAGCTCAGTTGGTTTAGAGCGCTGCCTTGACAGGGCAGAGGTCACTGGTTCGAATCCAGTATATCTCACATCAAGCAGAAAACCCGCGCAAATTTGCGCGGGTTTTTTTGTTTCCCGAAGCAGCGCAAACTTGTTTGGGCATGAGAAGGGAAACAAAAAAAGGCAGCCCCGCCGTTCGGGGCTGCGGGTTTTCTATTTGCAGGCGTGTGATTCTCTGGATCACCGCCAGGTAATCCAGTTAAAGGTGTGTATGCGGTGCTGTGCTTTACTGCAGCAGGGAAGAATGCAGTCCCCGCCGTTCGGGGCTGCGGGTTTTCTATTTGCAGGCGTGTGATTCTCTGGATCACCGCCAGGTAATCCAGTTAAAGGTGTGTATGCGTGCTGTGCTTTACTGCAGCAGGAAAGAATGCAGCCCCGCCGTTCGGGGCTGCGGGTTTTCTATTTGCAGGCGTGTGATTCTCTGGATCACCGCCAGGTAATCCAGTTAAAGGTGTGTATGGGTGCTGTGCTTTACGAATGCAGCCCCGCCGTTCGGGGCTGCGGGTTTTCTATTTGCAGGCGTGTGATTCTCTGGATCACCGCCAGGTAATCCAGTTAAAGGTGTGTATGCGTGCTGTGCTTTACTGCAGCAGGAGAATGCAGCCCCGCCGTTCGGGGCTGCGGGTTTTCTATTTGCAGGCGTGTGATTCTCTGGATCACCGCCAGGTAATCCAGTTAAAGGTGTGTATGCGTGCTGTGCTTTACTGCAGCAGGGAAGAATGCAGCCCCGCCGTTCGGGGCTGCGGGTTTTCTATTTGCAGGCGTGTGATTCTCTGGATCACCGCCAGGTAATCCAGTTAAAGGTGTGTATGGGTGCTGTGCTTTACTGCAGCAGGGAAGAATGCAGCCCCGCCGTTCGGGGCTGCGGGTTTTCTATTTGCAGGCGTGTGATTCTCTGGATCACCGCCAGGTAATCCAGTTAAAGGTGTGTATGCGTGCTGTGCTTTACTGCAGCAGGGAAGAATGCAGCCCCGCCGTTCGGGGCTGCGGGTTTTCTATTTGCAGGCGTGTGATTCTCTGGATCACCGCCAGGTAATCCGGTGGATCCCGAAACAGAATTCCATGGACCAGTTGATCCTTTAAATTTTACCATTAACCCCTGGATTAAGAAAATATTCTGCAAAAGCTTTAAACCTTCACATCTTCGAGGAGCCAGTCGTCCACCATCCCGGGATCTTCCCCATGCAAAACTGAAATATCCCCCGTTGTTTCAAAAACCACGGCTTTCACCTGTGACAGGCGCGTAACATTGGCCTCCCGCAGCTTGGCCCTCAGGTCTGCCTTGGTTACCCGGGCTTTCATCATGTTCTCTTCCAGCATACGTTCATTCTGCATCAATAAAAGGGGTGCATTGTCCACGACTACCTCCAACTTGCTGATTTTCCGTGCCCAGCCGATCAAAAATTGAAACAGGAACAAAGAAAAGAGTGCAAATAACCCTTCCACAAAGCGGGTTGTAGTGCTTAGCGCTGTGGTGGCGACAATAGAACCCACTGCAATGGTCATGGCAAAATCGAAACCTGACATCTTTGAAAAACTCCGTTTACCAAACAAACGGGTCATCAGGATTATGGATAGATAGATACCTGCCGCACTTAAAAATATGGTTACCAGGGTTGCGGAATCCGTTTCAATCATCGAAGAAAAATCCATGTGTGCATATATTAATGTTGCTAAATGTAAACAACCCTCCGGGCACACATGAACAGGATAACGTTTATTATTAGGCCAAATGCATTGACGGGATAATCCAGGGGGTAGAGTGGTATTACAGGAGATCCAGCACCCGTTCCAGGGCCATACCCCGTGATCCCTTTATCAAAATGGTACTTTTGGTAAGCGGATGTTGTTTCAGATGGTCTAAAAGTTCTTCAAAGGATGAAAACCGGTCCAGGGAGGTATCGGTCTGACTAAAATTTTCCCCGATCAGGAACACCTTGTCAAAAGCCAGGCTTTGGGCCAGGTCCGCGATCAGCTGATGTTCTTCCGCTGCCGTTGTACCCAGCTCGAACATATCACCCAGAAATACAACTTTAGGGGAACCTTCCATCGTGCTGAAGTTTTCCAGGGCTGCCATCATGCTGTTGGGGTTGGCATTATAGGCATCCAATATGATTTGATGTCCCTTTTTTTCCAGCTGCTGTGACCGGTTATTGGAGGGTATATAGGATTCAAGGGCTTCCCTGATGGCTTCCAGGGGTACATTAAAATACTTTCCAATAAGTACGGCGGCACTGCAATTGGAAAAGTTATAAGCACCGATAAGGCGGGTACGGATGGTGGTTCCTTCTGCCTCAAGGGAAACACAGGGATGCGCACCCAGAAACCGGATTATAAAATAGTTCCGGTCTGATGTGCTAAACCCCACTTTGGGGATATGTGTTGCCAGCTTCTCTGATTGCACGGGGTCATCAGCATTCAGAAAAATAATATTTTGGTTTTCAACAAGATAGGTATAGAGCTCAGTTTTTGCCTTTATAACTCCTTCCAGGCTTCCAAAACCTTCTATATGCGCTTTTCCAAAATTGGTTATATACCCGTAATCCGGTTGTGCCAGATCAGCAAGCAGTGCAATTTCTCCCGGATGGTTGGCCCCCATTTCAACTACGGCATATTCGGTGTCATCCTGTATGGATAAAAGGGTAAGGGGTACCCCAATATGGTTGTTTAAATTACCTTGCGTGGCAATGGTCCGATACTTTTTGGAAAGCACGGCCTGAATCAATTCCTTGGTGGTGGTCTTTCCGTTACTACCCGTTAGGGCAATTACCCGGGCGTTCGAATGTTTTCTGTGATAGGTTGCAAGCTGCTGTAATGTTTCCAGCACATCGGATACCATTATTGTCCGATCATCCAGGACATATTCCGGTTCATCCACTACAGCGTAGGCCGCTCCGTGTTGAAGCGCCTGGGAAGCAAAAGTGTTACCGTTGAAATTGTCCCCCTTAAGCGCAAAGAAGATACATTTAGGAACTATTTTTCTGGTGTCGGTGCAGGCTTTCGGATTTTCCAGAAAAAGTTTGTGAAGGCTTGCTATAGTCATTTACTGATCAGGATACAGGAGAATATTATATGTGGGGCCTATGGCTTACGGTATCGGTTGCGAAAACGGTTTTAGTAAGGACAAAGGTTGTGGTAGCTTTTACCGGAACTAAAGTAATCCATTTTATCAGAACGGCATATTGCAAAAAAAGAAAACAGCGCCCCACCTAATTAATGAACGCTGTTAACCTTACACATTTCCTTTTTTTTCAAAGGGCAAATCCGGTGGTGGCCCTGAATATCAAGACACATATAACCACCAGGTATGCCGCCAGGATGAACCAGCCAAAAAGCCGGTAGTACGATTTGTCAATTTTGTTGCTGAAGCCCCTGAATGCTTCCTGATAGTTCTGTTTTAGTAACAGTATGTTTTTCATTTGTAGATTTGGGTTTAGAAAACTCCTGATTAATATTTGCGTGTTTCGGTCTTCTCAGTTTCCATAAACATGTATGGGATAGTACCAGAAGGAATAATCTTACTTATTATTTGATATATTCGATAAAATACAGATTTCGTAGATTAAAGGATTATATTTTTAATCAATTATCAGATTAAGAGGGCCAATTATCCGGTGTGGGGCTGAGTTACTGTAGGGGAATACAACATATAATTTTGCGCTATTCCCAAGCCCTTATCGCTGCGATATCAATGTGGATTACCAGCGGCTGTCCGCAGGCGGTGGATGGGGCTGTGGCCGTGTGGGGATTTAATTTGCGTTCGTGTAGCGTGGCTAAAGCATACACATGGGGGAAAAAAAAGCCCTGGCACAAGGCCAGGGCTTTCTATACTATATTTTGATAAACAGGCCTTATCGGACCTTTTTACCGCGTATGGTCTTGTTTTTGGTCTTGGATTTGGATCCTACCCTGGACATGGCACATCGGAAGCCGATGTAATCGGTCGCCATATACTGTGGCAAATACCTTCGTTGTGCAGGGTCCAGCCAATAGGCCCGGTCTCTCCAGGATCCTCCTTTATAGACGCGGACTTCATCGTTGATGAGGGTAGTCCGGTTGTTGGACTTATCATATTCGCGCAGCATGTTGCCGGTAGAATCAAGTTCCACCTTGTGCTCGGGGGAGTCATACATTTTACGGGCACTCTCCGGGTCGTCCTCACTGAATCGGTCAAAAAACCTGGATGATCCGGGATCACCGTCGCGGTATCCCCTGTTATCGCTGGCTGAAAAGTTGGTCCTTAAATAGGTTTCCTTCTCATCCACAGCAACCATTTTTATTTCACCTGGGAGGTTTACGGCTACTATCTTACCATTTGGAAGGGTGTCAAAAGCAATGCTATCCCGGAGAATAGTAACCTTGCCATCTTCTCCGATTGCTGTTTTCGTATAAATATTCCCCCTGTAATAGTTAAAATCACTTATTTCATCGTCCACAATCGGCCTGTAAACATCTGCAACCCATTCTGCAACATTCCCTGCCATATCATAAAGGCCAAGGTCATTGGGTTTATAGGATTTAACCTCTGCTGTGATGTCGGCACCATCGTCAGACCATCCGGCTATCCCGCCATAATCTCCTTTTCCCTGTTTGAAGTTGGCCAATTGGTCTCCTCTCCCCACACGTTGTCCGCTACGGGTATACTCCCCTTCCCAGGGATATTTTTTTCTTCCCCGGTAATTGTTGTACTCCCTTGAACCCTGGAGGGCGGCCGCAGCATATTCCCACTCAGTTTCAGTCGGTAACCTGTATTCAGGCATAATAATACCGCTACTCCTTTTTGCAAAAGCGGAAACGGAATCCTTTTTCATTTTCCCCTGCAGGGAATCAATTTGCCCCCCGTAAACAGATTCAGGCCTGTTCAAATAGGCTTCTGTACTGAAGGTTCCGGCAATCTCGCCATTGGCAGCCTCGTATTTGGCATCTTTGGCCAGGTAGCCTTCCCTTTCCAGCATAGCTTCGTTCACCCTGTCTGTCCGCCACTCAGCAAACTGAACAGCCTGTACCCAATTCACGCCTACTACAGGATATTCCGCATAGGCCGGGTGCCGGAGGTAGTTATTGGTCATTGTTTCATTGAAACCCAAGCGGTTCCTCCAAACAAGGGTATCGGGCAAAGCACCCGTATAGATATTGGCATATTTAGGATTTTCGGGAGGATAAACGCTTTTGAGGTAATCAAGGTACTCCAGGTACATCACATTGGTAACCTCAGTTTCGTCCATGTAAAAAGACTGGACATGCTGCGCACTGGGGGTATTGTTCCATTCGTGCATCACATCATCCTGTACTTTCCCTTTTGTAAATGTTCCTCCTTCAATAAATACAAGACCAGGAGCAGTTTCCTGTTCCTTAAAGTCGGAATTGTACTGAAAGCCACCTTCTTTGGCATTAATCTTCCAGCCGGTAGCCCTTGAAACATTTTTTGACGAGGAAGATTTATTACAGCTGGTGGCTGTTAAGGTTCCTCCTATCACTGCACAAGAGAGTACAATTTTGATCAATTGTTTTTTCATCTGTATTTAGGACTTAAGTTCAATAACAAATCCAGGTATTCCATTTGTGGAAATGTCGTTTGTATTTCAATTAATTTTAGGTCGCTTTCGGCATATAAAACGGCGTTTTGCGCATTATATTTTACTAGTGCACAAATATTTTCCCCCTGCCGGACAGGCCAGGAATTTCAGGAATACAATATACCATTATAACGTTGTTATCCTCGTAATAGTATGGAATGATGCCATTCTTATGCCCGATACGTTTACAGCTGCCAAAACTTCCTATGGTTTTAAAGATTCAGTGGGGTGTGAGCGGCGAAAATTGGCAGGGTATTTTACGTGCTGTTTTCTGCCGATGGTATTCCTACTTCTCTTAAAATGTTAAAATAATACCTGCCTTTACATAAGATATTTTTAAATTGCCCGTTTACATGTAATACAACTTATTTTATTTGAGTAATTGATTATTAATTAAGATTTTTGCCCAATTAAACTCTAGATGAAAAAAATGAAAAAATTTACGCTGCTGGCTTTGCTTGTGGTTGCTTCTAACGTATTCTCACAGGAAGACAGGGTCATAACAACTGCCGTTCCTTTCCTGACCATTGCGGCAGACGCAAGGGCTGCGGGGATGGGGGATATGGGGGTAGCTACTTCCGTCGATGCTTTTTCACAACAATGGAACCCGGCAAAATTTGCATTTGCAGAACGTAAAATGGGAATTGGAGTAAGTTATACACCCTATCTGGAAAGCATTATTACAGACATAGCCCTGTTAAACGGGAATTTTTATAACAAGATTGATGAAAGGAGCGCCTTTGCTGTTAGCCTCCGGTATTTCACGCTGGGCGAAATTGAATTAAGGCAGTTTGCAAATGATCCGGGAACGATTGCCAAACCAAATGAATTGGCAATTGACGGGTCTTACTCCCTCAAGTTGAGCGAGCAGTTCTCCATGGCGGTGGCAGGTAGGTTCATCAGTTCAAACCTCAAACTCCCGCAGGATGAAAGTGTTGATTCACAGGCAGCGAGTTCCTTCGCCGTGGATGTAGCAGGTTACTACCGGTCCAGGGAAGTGGCATATAACAATTTTGATGGCAGGTGGCGTGCCGGCTTTAACATTTCCAATCTGGGGGGGAAGATCAAATATGACCAGGGTGGCCAGGAAAACTTTATCCCCACCAACCTCAAATTTGGGGGCGGGTTCGATTTCATCATCGACCAGGACAACGTATTGGGGCTTACCACTGAATTTAACAAGTTGCTGGTACCCACCCCAAAGGATTTTGACGGGGATGGCGATGTTGATGCAGACGATAATGCGGAATACCAGGAAATTACGTTTTTCAACGGGCTGTTTAAGTCTTTCGGGGATGCCCCTGATGGTTTCAGCGAAGAGTTGAAGGAATTTACCTGGGCATTGGGCGCGGAATATGTTTACCAGGATGCGTTTATGCTGCGGACAGGGTACTTCAATGAAAGCGAGCTGAAAGGGTCCCGGAAATTCTTTACCCTTGGTGCCGGCTTCAAATTTAAATCAGCACAGGTAGACCTTTCCTACCTCTTTTCTACCTCACAGGTAAGGAACCCATTGGAAAATACTTTGCGATTTTCCCTTACCTTTAACCTGGGGGAAGAATTTTACAATGACTAAAAGGCACTGACATTTTATACTGATAAAACCTGCAGGATCGCAGGTTTTATTAATTTAGGCCTATGGCATTATCCCATATCCTATGAAGCAACACAAACTAGAATGTATCGTATCGGTTTACAAATCGATCGAAGAACTGCCTGTCGATGACCGGAGGCTAATGGATATGGCTGTGGTGGCGAGGAGCAACGCATATGCTCCGTATTCCAAATTTAAAGTGGGTGCAGCTGTGTTGCTCAACAACGGGGAAACGGTAATCGGCAATAACCAGGAGAATGCAAGTTTTCCCTCCGGGCTCTGTGCTGAAAGGGTGGCCGTATTCCAGGCCGGGGCAAAATATCCGGGAATCCCTGTAGTGGCGGTGGCCATAAGTGCTGCTTCGGGCAATCATGAAGTACAGGTGCCGGCAGCTCCATGTGGTAATTGCAGACAGGCCCTGTACGAATACGAACAGCGCTACAGCACTCCCATTAAGGTCCTGATGATGGGTGAAACTGGCGAGGTTTTTAAATGTGACAGAATCGCTGATCTGTTGCCGCTGGCCTTTGGGAAGACCTATCTTTAATGTAAAAACCCTTGTTTTTATACGGCCTTGCAAGGTCGGGACCGACAGCCCCCGACTCACTGGCAAGGTTTTGAATCAATTCTTTTTCACTATTGATATAATGTGTATTTTTGTTTTTCGACGTTGCCCAAATTCCCGGTTGGCAGATGCTGAGCGCAGGATTGGCAGGAACGCTAAATACGTGTATGTTAATGGAAAAGATTACGAAAGAAGTCTATTTGAAATGGTACGAGGATATGTTCTTCTGGAGAAAATTCGAAGACAAACTCGCTGCGGTATATATCCAGCAAAAAGTACGGGGTTTTTTGCATCTCTATAATGGACAGGAGGCTGTGCTTGCTGGTGCCCTTCACGCGATGGACCTCACCAAGGACCGGATGATCACTGCCTACCGGAACCATGTGCAGCCAATAGGTATGGGGGTGGACCCCAAAAAAGTAATGGCCGAACTATTTGGTAAAGTTACGGGCACCTCCAAGGGAATGGGCGGTTCCATGCATATTTTCTCTAAAGAGCACCGGTTTTATGGTGGCCATGGGATTGTGGGGGGACAAATTCCCCTGGGAGCCGGGTTGGCATTTGCCGATAAATATTTTAAAAGGGATGCGGTAACGCTCTGCTATATGGGTGATGGCGCTGTGCGCCAGGGTTCTCTCCACGAATCCTTCAACCTTGCGATGCTCTGGCAGCTTCCAGTGGTATTTATATGTGAAAATAACGGATATGCCATGGGAACTTCGGTGGCCAGGACTTCCCGTTCTACGGAAATTTGGAAACTGGGCCTGGGATACGAAATGCCCTGCGGCCCGGTAGACGGTATGGACCCGGTTACCGTAGCAGAAGAAATGAGCAAAGCCATAGAAAGGGCAAGAAGCGGGGGAGGCCCCACCTTCCTGGAGATGAAAACATACCGGTACAGGGGACATTCCATGTCTGATGCCCAACATTACCGTACCAAGGAAGAAGTGGAGGAATATAAAAAAATCGACCCTATCAGCCAGGTATTGGAGATCATCAAAGAGAAAAAATACGCGACCGATGATGAGATCAAAGCTATAGACAAAAGGGTAAAAGAGCGGGTAAGTGAGTGCGAGAAATTCGCAGAGGAATCTGAATATCCCCCAAAGGAGCAAATGTATGATATGGTCTATGAACAAAAAGACTATCCATTTTTACAACACAAATTATAGGTAGATGGCAGAAGTAATAAACATGCCCCGGCTTAGCGATACCATGGAGGAAGGTACCGTGGCAAAATGGCTGAAAAAGGTTGGAGATAAAATTGAAGAAGGCGATATCCTTGCAGAAATTGAGACGGACAAGGCTACGATGGAATTTGAATCCTTCCATGAAGGCACGCTTCTGCATATCGGTATCGCTGAAGGAGACGGGGCCCCTGTTGATACACTACTGGCTATAATCGGGGAAGAAGGGGAAGATATATCCGGGCTGCTGAATGGCTCCTCGGGTAAGGCTGAAAAGAAAGAAGGAGAAGCCGCTACTGAACAAAAACCTAAGGAATCGGAAGCTTCCGGGAAGGGATCAGAAGAAAAGCCCGAAGTGGCCCCGGCCCCTGCCGCCGGTATCCCGGAAGGTGTGGAAATTATAAAGATGCCCCGATTAAGCGATACCATGGAAGAAGGTACTGTTGCTGCCTGGATCAAGAAAGTTGGGGATACCGTTGAAGAAGGGGACATACTGGCCGAAATTGAAACGGATAAGGCTACCATGGAATTTGAATCATTCTATTCCGGTATCCTCTTATATGTGGGTATCAAGGAAGGTGAATCGGCTCCGGTAGATGAGGTCCTTGCTATAATCGGGCCGGAAGGTACCGATGTGGAAGCACTGCTGAAAAGCAAACCTGCTGATTCGCCGGCGAAGGAAACCGCCACTTCTAAAACAGAGGAGGCCCCCGAGGGGAAACCCCAGGAATCGAAGGACGAAGAGAAACCTGCCGCCCGGGACGGACAACGGGTATTTGCCTCACCGCTTGCCAAAAAAATTGCGGAAGAGAAAGGTATTGCTATTGCGGATATAAAAGGTACCGGCGACAATGGAAGGATTGTAAAACGCGATGTTGAAAATTACAAGCCTTCACAGAAACAGGCTGAGACACAAGCCGGGGAGTCCAAATCGGCTGCAGCGCCCACCGCAGTTCCTGTCCAGATTAGTGGTGAAGAAGGCGGGGAAGAGGTTAAGAATTCACAGATGCGCAAGGTGATCGCCAAGCGCCTTGGCGAGTCCAAATTCAGCGCCCCCCATTATTACCTCACCATAGAAGTTGCCATGGATAACGCGAAAGCGTCCAGGGAGACTATCAACAACTTACCGGATACAAAAGTTTCCTTTAATGATATGGTGGTGAAGGCCTGTGCGATGGCCCTTAAAAAACACCCCCAGGTAAATACCACATGGAAAGGCGATACTACCCTGTACAACCATCATATACATATTGGGGTAGCCGTGGCAGTGGAAGATGGCCTGGTAGTTCCCGTGCTAAAATTTACAGATCAGATGAGCCTTACGCATATCGGGTCATCGGTTAAAGACCTTGCCGGACGTGCACGAAACAAGAAACTGACACCAGCCGAAATGGAAGGGAGTACTTTTACCGTTTCCAACCTGGGGATGTTTGGTATCCTGGAATTTACGTCTATTATAAACCAACCCAATTCTGCCATCCTGTCCGTTGGTGCCATCGTTGAAAAGCCGGTGGTCAGAAATGGGGAAATAGTTGTGGGGAATACGATGAAATTAACCCTGGCATGTGATCACAGGACCGTTGATGGGGCAACCGGAGCCCAGTTTCTTCAAACCCTCCGGGCTTTTATCGAAAATCCTGTAACCATGTTGGCCTGATAGCATGTTGGGAAATCCTGGTAAGCATACGTTACAGGCAAAAACCCAAAAGGTGTCCCGAAACGGGATGCCTTTTGTTTTTTTACAGACAAACTATAACCCTATCACCAGATTCCATAGCCTGGTCCTCGCCTCTCTGCTTTTCCTGGGATGCAGCGCTACCCGCCTCCCGCAGACCGGCCAGGCCGGACTACCCCAGGATCCGGATAGGATCCGCGCTGGGATTCCGGTACCAGCATTGTCAGTGCCTCCCCCCGGCAACCTGGCCACAGTACACAAGCCGGTACCCTCCTTTTCAGATGCTACCCGCGTAATGGGAATCCTTAACTTCCTGGCATCGGACGATCTCCAGGGTCGGGATTCCGGCAGTGAGGGGATAGAGAAAGCCGCCCGGTTCATCGAGGCCGCCTTCCGGCAAAATGGCGTTGCACCCTACTTTGCGTCCTATAGGGATACGTTGCATAATTTTTCCAAACCTGCCTACAACCTGGTCGGGTTGCTGGAGGGTACCGATCCAAGTTTAAAAGAGGAATTCATTATAATAGGGGCTCACTATGACCATATTGGCATTATCAAACCTGAACTGGCCGATGCTATCGCAAACGGCGCCAATGACAATGCCTCCGGCACCACTACTGTGCTTGAAATCATGCGGTATTTCGCCCAGAACCGTAGCAATAAACGTAGTTTGATCTTTATACTTTTTTCTGCAGAGGAAAAAGGGCTGTTGGGTTCAAGGCACCTTGCCGGCAGATTGAAGCAGGAGGGACTTGCACTCTATACCATGCTCAATTTTGAAATGACGGGGGTGCCATTGGCAGGCAAGGATTATCTGCTGTACATTACAGGGTATGAAAAATCGAATCTGGCTGAGGTTTGTAACATATATGCCGGGGAGCAGCTTATTGGTTTTCTGCCAACCGCCCGGGAATTTAATTTGTTTCAAAGGTCTGACAATTATCCGTTCCACCAGAAATTTAATGTTCCATCCCACACGTTCTGTACCTTCGATTTCACTAATTTTGACTACTACCACAGGCCGGGTGACGAGGCAGAAGAAATGGATTATGCGCACATGGCAGAGGTGGTCAACAGGATGCTGCCCGTTGTAGAGGGTATAGCCAATGCCCCAACCCGGGAAATTAAATTCAATTAATGGCTAACGTTATAATTACAGGATCGAGCAGGGGGATTGGCTATGAGCTGGCTAAACTATTTGCGGGGCAGGGGCATCAGGTACTGGCCCTTTCCCGGAATGACCGGCCTATTAAAAGCCTGAACCACCCCAATATCAGTTCCTTCCCATTTGATCTCTGCAACAGCGAAGATATCCTGAAGCTGGAGGAGCATTTATCAGCAGGAGGCGGGTCGGTGGATATCCTTATCAACAATGCCGGTAATTTGATAAACAAACCCTTTTTACAAACCACCCGGGAAGATTTTGAAAGGGTATACCAGGTGAATGTCTTTGGGCTTGCCGAAATTACCAGGATCGTATTGCCCAGAATGCATACGGGAGGCCATGTTGTCACCATCAGTTCCATGGGGGGTGTACAGGGAAGTGTCAAATTCCCCGGACTTACGGCATACAGCTCCAGCAAAGCCGCTGTGATTGGCCTTACAGAGCTTTGGGCAGAAGAATTCAAAGAATCCGGTCCGGCTTTCAATGTGCTGGCCATTGGAGCCGTGCAGACAGAAATGCTGGAGGAAGCTTTCCCGGGATACAAGGCCCCCGTATCCGCGGTTGAGATGGCGGAGTATATCCTTCGATTTGCATTGACAGGCCATAAATTCTACAATGGGAAACTGTTGCAGGTATCCAGCAGTACCCCCTGAGGGTACGATTTTTACAATGCTAACCCATGGCAGGAGTGCCGGCATAAGCTGTGTGCTGATATTTTGTCACCAGATAACGGAATAATACTTTTTCTTATGGCCTGTTCAAAAGGATAAATCCTATTTTTGTGGCGATGAACAGCGTTTTAATAAAATACCTGCCGGAACGTGCGGTACCCCCCTGTTTTGATTTAATAAAGACCCATGGGGTACATCTGAAGGTAGTAAGTCAAAGGGTTACCCGGCACGGCGATTACAGAAAAATGCCGGATGGGGGGCACCAGATAACTGTGAATGCCACGCCAAACAAGTACCAGTTCCTGATTACGCTGGTACACGAAATCGCACATTTGGTAGCCTTTGAAAAACATGGGAAGCGGATCAAACCGCATGGCAGGGAATGGAAACATACTTTTCAGGTTCTGATGTTACCCTTTATCCGCCCTGAAATTTTTCCCCAAAAGCTTCTGCCTCCGGTTGCCAATCATTTTCGCAATCCTAAGGCCAGCAGCTGTACGGATACCCATTTATCACTGGCGTTGAAGGAATACGATATGGACCAGGACAAAACGTTTGTATTTCAAATTCCTTCGGGGAGTGTGTTCCGGATCTACAATGGTAAATTATTTAAGAAAGGCCCTAAAAGGGTCAAGCGATATGAATGTACCGAGGTAAAAACCGGGAGGTTATACCTTTTTCAGCCCAATGCTGAAGTTGAAATGATAAGTTAATAAGTATCTATGGACTCTAATAAATATGCCATCATTATGGCCGGGGGAGTGGGATCCAGGTTCTGGCCTGTCAGCACAAAAAGCTATCCCAAGCAGTTTCATGACATGCTGGGGACCGGGGCTACACTCCTGCAACAAACCTTCAGGAGGCTCAACAGCTTTATTCCCACCGGGAATATTTTAATCCTGACCAACGAGGCCTACAATGAGCTTGTCCTGGAACAGCTGCCCATGATATCGGGGGAACAGGTTATTCTGGAGCCTGCAATGCGAAATACGGCACCCTGTATTCTGTATGCTGCCCTGAAAATACAAAAGATGAACCCGGAGGCGCTTATGATAGTAGCTCCCAGTGATCACTGGATAGAAGATGAAACGGCCTTTGCCGAGGATGTCAACACGTGTTTTACCAAATGTGAAACGGAAGATGTATTATGTACCCTGGGCATCACGCCGACTTTTCCGAATACCGGGTTTGGGTATATTGAGTATCTTAAAGGATCCGGGGAAGGCCTGAAAAAAGTAAAACAGTTCCGGGAGAAGCCTGATTATGAAACGGCCCGGGAATTTTTGGCAAGCGGCAATTTTCTCTGGAATGCGGGGATATTTATATGGAGCGTCCGCAGCATAACAGCCGCCTTCCAACAATTCCAGGAAGATGAATATACCCTTTTCTGCTCTGGTATCCCGGTTTATAATACCGGGGGTGAAGCGGCTTTTATCAGGGAAAACTATCCAAATGCGGCCAATGTTTCAATTGACTATGCCATTCTGGAACGATCTTCTGCCATCTATGTACTCCCCGCTACCTTTGATTGGAATGACCTGGGTACCTGGGGTTCCCTTTACGATAAACTGGCGAAGGACGAGCATGCAAACGCGCTTGTCAATGCGAGGATACTGAGCACAGATTCCATGGGGAATATGATAAGGACACCGGAAGGAAAACTGGTGGTCCTGGAGGGGATACATGATTATATCATTGTCGATAAGGCAGAGGTTCTGCTTATTTTGCCCAAAGCACGGGAACAGGACATCAAAACACTCCTGGAGGAGGTTAAGGAAAAATATGGCAGCAGGTATGTATAGCTATGAGTAAAAAAGTTGAGAAGATCAATGGCCCTGCCCCCGATACCGAGGAAAGTAAGGAAGAGGTAAAAAAGGACTTTAAGGGGTTGGTGGAAAGCACCAGAAAATTCCTGTCCGATTTACTGGACATACGCCATGAAACGGATCAGGCGGGCACTAAGGAAGCCATAATTGCGGATATCCCTTTTAAGGGTCACACCGCCTGGATTCTCGTATGCTCCATATTTATTGCATCGGTGGGCCTGAATGCCAATTCCACTGCGGTAGTAATCGGCGCCATGCTGATCTCCCCGCTTATGGGCCCTATTTTGGGGATGGGAATGTCTATCGCGATCAATGATATTGATATGTTGCGGAGATCCCTCAAGAACTTCGCGGTCATGGTCATCCTCAGTGTACTGACGGCATTTTTGTTCTTTGCCATTTTCCCGCTGCGCGATGAATCTTCCGAACTGCTGGCCAGGACCTCCCCGGATATTCGGGATGTCCTGATCGCATTTTTCGGGGGACTTGCATTGGTGATAGCAAGGGCTAAAAAAGGTACTATTGCAAGCGTTATTTTTGGTGTCGCCATCGCAACAGCACTAATGCCGCCCTTGTGTACGGTAGGGTTTGGGCTGGCCATTGGTAACTTTTCCTATGCAGGCGGAGCCATGTACCTTTTTACCATCAATACGATCTTCATTGCCCTGGCAACCTTTCTGATCATCAAACTGCTGCGATTTCGAATGGTGCGATATGCGGATTCCAAAAGGAGGCGGCTCATTGCCCGGATTGCTTCTGTGACTGCCATAGCGGTGATGATCCCGGCCGGCTACACTTTTTATCAGGTATTCCAGGAATCAATTTTCAATAAACAAGCCACAGAATTCCTGGAGGAGACCTTTGTGAACTTTCAGTTTGCAGGGGAAGGCCGGTACCTGGAGGATTTTACTGACCTGGATTACAATGATGGGATAGATCCATCGATAGAAGTAATTATTGTAGGCAATGAAACCATACCTGAAAGTGTCATCGCTACGTGGAATGCCAAAAAGGACCAATATTCAAGGTTGAGGGACGCCGAACTTAAAATAGTACAGGGGGCCAATAACCCCTCCAATGATGAACTTAAATATGTCCGGGAACTCTATGAATCAAACAAAGCACAATTAACAAATAAAGATGAAAGGATCTCCTTCCTGGAGGACGAGGTTGGGCGGCTTAGCAAAGCGGCTTCCGAACAGATACCCTTCACGGATATCAGTGCTGAAGCCAGAGCGAATTATGACAATCTTGCAGCCCTGGGATTTTCCTATTTCATTACAACGGATTTCAATTCCATGGATACCATCCCGGTTTTTGAGGTATCCTGGAAAGACACCGGGGATCCGGGAAAAATAAAGGACGATACCAGGAAAATAACGGATTGGCTGAAACTGAGGATTAAAAATAATAAGGTACAGATCAAAGATATGAAGCCTTAGTTCCGCTCCTCAATATACATTTGTCTGACTTTCTTGAACAGTTCTGAAGAGTATACAAAATTGGTCACCGCTGCATTATCTGTTTTGAAAATTTCCTTATTGGTGCCTTCCCATTCCTTGATGCCGTCTTTGAGAAATACGATTTTTTCCCCGATTTCCATAACGGAATTCATATCATGCGTGTTGATGATCGTTGTGATATCATATTCCTGGGTAATTTCCTGAATAAGGTTGTCAATAAGGATGGCAGTCTTTGGATCCAGGCCTGAGTTGGGCTCATCACAGAAGAGATATTTAGGGTTCATTACGATGGCCCTGGCAATAGCAACCCTTTTCTGCATTCCCCCCGAGATCTCCGCAGGATACTTTTTATGGGCGTCTACCAGGTTGACCCTTTTCAGGACAAAATCGACCCTGTCCTGCATTTCAGACTTTGATTTTTTAGTGAACATATCCAGGGGAAACATCACATTTCCTTCCACGGTTTTGGAGTCAAACAGGGCACTTCCCTGAAAAACCATCCCCATTTCCTGCCGTAGGTCCCGCTTCTCTGCATCCGGCAGGTCAGAATATTTCCTGCCCTCGTAGCTTATGCTGCCTTCATCCGGAGCGATAAGGCCCAGCAGGCACTTCATAAAAACTGTTTTTCCGGAACCGCTCTGACCAATGATCAGGTTGGTTTTGCCTTTTTCAAAAGTGGTGGTAATACCCTTGAGTACATGGGCATCCCCGAACGACTTATGTAAATTTTCTACTGCTATCATTAGCCCAGTAAGAGTTGTGTAAGGATACCATTCAAAACAATAATGACCACACTGGTCCAGACAAATGCCGTTGTACTGGCTTTCCCTACTTCAAGCGCGCCACCTTTCATATAATATCCGTGAAAGGAGGGCACGGTTGCAATCACCAGTGCAAATACGAGGGCTTTTATAAGCGAATATGTGACATGGAACGGTATAAAGTCGAGTTGCAACCCTTCCACAAAATCGGCGCTGGAGGTATGCCCCCCGAATACGGCGGCCATCCATCCGCCAAAAATACCAACATACATCGCAATGGAAACTACGAAAGGATAGAGCAACATGGCGATGATCTTGGGGAACACCAGATAATTAAGTGAGTTGACCCCCATGATCTCCAAAGCGTCAATTTGTTCCGTTACCCGCATCGTCCCGATACTGGATGTAATATAGGACCCAACTTTCCCTGCCATGATGATGGAAGTAAATGTGGGGGCGAATTCCAGGATGACCGACTGCCTGGTAGCGAAACCGATCAGGTTTTTAGGGATCAAGGGGTTGGTGAGGTTGAGTGCTGTTTGTATGGCTACTACCCCCCCGATAAAAAATGAAATAAAGATTACGATCCCCATGGAACCATAGATGAGTTCATCTATTTCCTTTAAGATTAGGGTTTTCATTATCGGCCACTTCGTAGGTTTTTTAAAAACCTCCCGAATCATTATCGCATAGCTGCCAATAGAAGCCAGGTAGTTCATGTACGTTCAATCTCTTATATGCGTAAAAATAGCAATATTAACCATCATTTGATCTTGAATTAATTTTTTAAACCTTTTATTTAATTATTTTTAGGCTTCAAAAAATTCAGGATGTTGATAAATAATTATAGGATATTGCTGTTGTTAGTGCTCCTGGGAGGAGGACTTTTAAGTGTCCAGTCCCAAAGGAAGGAAAAGGAGAAATCCCCTGTAGATAGTGGACAGCATCCTTTTACCACCCCTAAATTAGTGGTTGGTATTGTAGTAGACCAAATGCGGTATGATTACCTTACCCGTTTTTGGGGACAGTATGGCGAAAACGGATTCAAACGGCTTGTCCGGGAAGGCTTCAATTGTAAAAACAACCACTATAATTATGCACCGACGTCCACTGCTCCCGGGCATGCCTCTGTTTATACCGGTACAAGTCCGGCAACACATGGTATCATAGGGAACGGTTGGTTTGACAAGGAGCTGGGAGCGGAGGTGTACTGTGTTTCCGATGATACCTACGCCTCTGTTGGAACCACTACCGATGCCGGTAAAATGTCTCCCATCAGAATGAATGTTACCACCCTTACAGACCAGTTGAGACTGCATACGCAGTGGCAGGGGAAGGTGATCTCCATTGCCATCAAGGATCGCGGCGCTGTAATTCCCGGAGGCCATACCGCCAATGCAGCGTATTGGTTTGCCGGAGGCAGCGAAGGTAACTGGATCTCAAGTTCCTACTACATGGACCAATTGCCCGCATGGGTTATGAAATTCAATTCCGCCAGAGGTGTCGACAAGTACAGGAAGCCCTGGAGCCCCCTGAAAGATATCACAGCATATTCCGAAAGTGGCCCGGATGACAACACGTATGAAGGATTATTCAGTGGGGAAACAGCACCGGTATTCCCGCATGATGTTCCCGGATTGTGGAATTCCAACGGTGGGTATGAACTCATCAAAAGTACACCATATGGTAACAACATTACAACAGACTTTGCCATAGCAGCATTGGAGAGTGAAGATCTCGGGAAAGATGGCATCCCTGATTTTTTGGCAATCAGTTATTCCAGCACGGATTATATCGGGCACAAGTTTGGGGTAAATTCCAAAGAAATAGAGGATACCTACCTGCGCCTGGATATGGAAATGGAAAAACTCCTCAACGCTCTTGATAAAGGGGTCGGCCCCGGTGAGTATACGGTATTCCTGACATCAGATCACGGTGTGGTCGATGTCCCTGCCTATCTGATGGACCAAAAAATCCCGGCGGGCTATTTCCAGGCAGGGGAAATGCTGTCCAAACTACAGGAGTTCATCAATTACCGTTATGGAACAATTGAATTGATCAGGGGTGTATCCAACAACCAACTCTACCTGGACCATAAAGTGATCCGAAATCTTGACTTGAGTGAGCGGGAAGTTCAGGAAACCCTGGCGCAGGAATTACTTGACAATGAGTTTATAGACCGTGTTTATACGGCCTATCAGATGCAAAACACAGCGTATACCACGGGTATCCCTTATATTTTGCAGAATGGCTATAACCAGAAGCGGTCAGGGGATATTTTCTTCGTGCTCAAACCTGGAGTTACGGGCTATATGGCTACCGGCACAACCCATGGATCCCCCCAGATTTATGATACACATGTGCCATTGCTGTTCTTTGGAAAAGGGATATCCCACGGCAGCACCGTTAACCGTACGGAAATCCCTGATATTGCCCCTACGATTGCATCCCTTTTGGGAATTGCCTTTCCGAATGGCGCTACCGGAAGTCCGGTGGCTGCAGCGTTAGAATAACCGGGATTTAATATTTCTCCAGCGCAGCCTGCGAATAAATATACCTTCATCCTTAGAAACCTGGAAGGCGGTATGCTCACTGCGGGCGTTCAAATAACCCGTAAGGTTATGAATGAATGCAACAGGCTTTTGTTGTTTCCAGGCCATTTTCATTGAAGCTATTAAAGTGATCCAGAAACCATATCGCATGGTATACATGGCTTTGCCCTGTAACAGTTTCGCCTTCTTGTTATATGCCTGCCCGGTTGGCCGCAGGTGCTTAACCTTCAGCGAAGGGTCGGTAACTATATCAAAACCATGATACCGGGCAAGGAGTTCATCCATTGTGTCCCAGCCCATCGCCAGCTTCAGGCCGCCAATAGCCTCAAAACAGTTTTTGGTGTATGCTTTGAAAGCTCCCCGGACATGGTCTTTGGCCATGGGATGGTTTAGTTTCCATTCCCCGTCGGGCTCCTCCTCATAGACAAAACCACCGGCAATACCAACACGATTATTGGTTTTGAAGAGCTGTGCTATTTTTTCAAAGTAATCTGCCGGAAGGATAACATCAGCATCGAGTTTTACTAAAAAATCATATTCCGAATCGAGCAATTCCAGCCCATGGTTGAACGCGTTCACCACTTTTGAACCAGGCATATGGATGCCTGAGGAATTGATGGTCACGGTACGGAGCATGGCGTTCCGGCGCGCAAATTCAGCAAGGATGGATTCCGTTCCATCAGCGGAATTATCGTTGACAACGACGATTTTTTGAGGAAGTAGCGTCTGCTCTAAAACGGACTTCAAAGTGAGTTCGAGGAATGCCTCCTCATTGTGTGCTGGTATGATGATATAGTAATTCATCTAACGGCTGCCGGCTTATTAAAATGACTGGGGTTGATCACGACGGGATTTATACGGTTGACCTGGGCTTTGCAGAGGCTTGGATTATTGAACAATTCATGAATTCCGGCTATCTTTATCGGTGGTTGACTTTTTGAACGCTACATTCCCACGGGGATCAGATAAGGTGGTCCTTTCGGCATATACAATATAATACCGGGGGGTAAATTTTCTCAGCAAAGGCCGGAGGCCAATTTTTCGTACAGGATTCGTCCACTTCGCCCGGTCCTTTATCTGCCATCCGGCCTTCTCCAGCAACCAGTCGAACTGCCAGTCCTCAAATTCGTGATAATGCCTGTCCCAGGGGTCATTTTTATTTCGATAAGCAGGGGAGAACCATAGCCTCAAAGGGATACTGGCCACGAGTTTTTCTGTTTGCAATCCCCGGAGCAGGGGAAAAGGGGATACGAGATGTTCAAATATCTCAAAAGCAGTAGCAACAGTTGCGCCGGATTGGATAATGGGGGTAAGGTCTAAATCCAGGTCCTCACCTTTCGTATTTTCCACTGTGTAGCCCTCGGCCTTCATGAGGTCGGAGAGCGGGTTCTCTACTCCGAGATCCAGGATTGATTCTCCGGGTGAGATATGCTTTTTTAGGAAATCCAGTGTATGCCTGAAACGCTTGCCTGGAAATGTCTTTTCATACATAAGGTCAACATCTGTAGACGAAGGCATTGATATTCATTCCTGCGCCTACACTTGCAAATATAACAACATCTCCCTTTTGTATGCTTTGATTCTCTATTTTCCCGTGTTTTACCATATGGAATAGGGTTGGGACTGTGGCTACTGAACTATTACCCATTTTATCGATGTTCATGGGCATAATTCCGACCGGCATGTCCATCCCGTACAAACCGTAAAACCGCTTCACAATTGCTTCATCCATTTTTTCGTTTGCCTGGTGGATGAAAATTTTCTTTACAGAATCAATCCCCAAACCACTCT
Source organism: uncultured Flavobacteriaceae bacterium (assembly GCA_963756115.1). Classification (GTDB taxonomy): domain Bacteria; phylum Bacteroidota; class Bacteroidia; order Flavobacteriales; family Flavobacteriaceae; genus JTS-RE37. The sequence continues at coordinate 499,842 of CAVWMN010000002.1, read as the reverse complement.
TGTCCAGGCAATCCTTCATGGCTACCGGAACATGGGTTATGGCGAATTCATATATTTTTCGGCCATACATTTTAATATAGCGCTGGTCTGCTTCTGCAGTTTTATCAAAAGAATCGCCGAAAAAAAGATAGTAGGCTTCCCCATTGGCATGGGTGGCCGAGGTATGTGACAGGATATCACCACCCTTATCCATTCCTTCTATGATAGCGGCACCGGCCCCATCGGAATAGATCATGGAATCCCTGTCATGCGGGTCGATTACCCTCGAAAGGGTTTCTGCTCCTATCACCAGGCATTTTTTGGCCATTCCGCTCCTGATGTAAGCCCGGGCCTGAATAACCCCCTCTATCCATCCCGGACATCCGAATAGCATATCATAGGCGACACAACCCGGATTTTTGATCTTCAGCAGGTGCTTGACCCTGGTGGCGAGGCTTGGGACTGTATCACCCTGGCATTTACCAAAGGAAATGTCTCCGAAATTATGGGCAAATATGATATAATCCAGGGTTTCAGGATCTATTTTGGAATCTTCAATCGCATTTTGGGCCGCCATAAATCCCAGGTCTGAAGTATTGAGATCCCGGGCAGCATAGCGCCGTTCCTGGATACCCGTGATGGCCTGGAACTTTTCAATAATAACCTGATTGGGATGCGTGAAAACCGATCCTTCAGCATCGAGAAAATGAGTATCTTCAAAATCACTATTGGTTGTGACAACGGACGGGATATAACATCCGGTTCCCGTAATTCCTATCTTCATTGAATGGGTGTTGCTTAAATGTATTGCAATTTAACTAAATATAGAGGTGCAGTAGCCTCTGAAGAGCCTAAAAAATACGATGTTCACCGATTTGTTAAACCCTCCCTCCCGGATCAGGATTCCGGCAGCAAACTGCTAATCCTCATGTATAATGGGTATTAAGCGCTAATCTACTTCAGCATAGGCTTCGATGGGGGCACAGGTGCACATTAAATTACGATCTCCATAAGCATCGTCTACGCGCCGGACACTGGGCCAAAATTTATTCTCTGAAACATACGGCAGCGGAAAGGCCGCTTCCTGCCTGCTATAAGTGTAATCCCACTGATCAGCTGTTACCATTTCCAGCGTATGGGGGGCATTTTTAAGCATATTCCCCTGCTGGTCTCCGGACAGGCGGTCTATTTCTCCCCGGATGGCAATCATGGCATCACAAAACCTGTCCAATTCTTCCAGGCCTTCACTCTCCGTGGGTTCTATCATCAGGGTGCCGGCAACCGGGAAGGATACTGTTGGGGCATGGAATCCATAGTCCATCAGGCGTTTTGCAATATCGGATACCTCTATGCCTTTTTGTTTAAAAGGCCTGCAATCAATGATCATTTCATGTGCTGCCCTCCCTTTTTCCCCGGAATACAGGGTGTCATATTTGCCATTTAAACGGTGCTTGATGTAATTGGCGTTCAGGATGGCAATCTCCGTGGAGCGTGTAAGTCCGGCCGCCCCTAACATCCTGATATATCCGTATGATATAAGGCAAACCAGTGCACTTCCCCAGGGTGCTGCGGAAATCGCAGTGATTGCCTGCTCCCCCCCGGTATGGATCAGCGGGTTTCCCGGCAGAAATGGGACAAGTTGCTTTGCTACGCAAATGGGCCCCACGCCTGGACCCCCACCCCCGTGGGGTATGGCAAATGTTTTGTGCAGGTTGAGATGGCAAACATCTGCACCAATGGTGGCCGGGTTTGTTAATCCAACCTGTGCGTTCATATTCGCCCCGTCCATATAGACCTGCCCACCATGCTGGTGTATCAGCCGGGTAATCTGTTTAATGGAAGATTCAAAGACTCCATGGGTGGATGGGTAGGTAACCATCAGGGCTGCAAGGTTGTCACTGTGCAGGCGAACTTTTTCTTCCAGGTCGGCTACATCAATATTTCCTTTTACATCCGTTTTAGAGACTACTACCTTCATACCTGCCATCACTGCAGATGCCGGGTTGGTACCATGTGCAGATGCCGGAATGATGCAGACATTTCGATGCCCCTCACCCCGGCTCTCATGGTAAGCCCGGATGGTCATCAGACCGGCATATTCCCCTTGTGCTCCGGAATTGGGCTGCAGCGAAGTCCCAGCAAAACCGGTGATGACGGACAGGTCCTTTTCCAGTTCTTTCAGAATATACTGGTATCCGGCAGCTTGTTCCACAGGAACAAACGGATGTATATTACCCCATTCCGGCATACTCAACGGGAGCATTTCAGATGCGGCATTCAATTTCATGGTACAGGACCCAAGTGAAATCATGCTATGGTTCAGCGCCAGGTCCTTTTTCTCCAGTTTCTTAAGGTAGCGCATAAGGCTTGTCTCCGAATGGTGTGTATTGAAAACCGGATGCTGTAAAAATGGGGTATTCCTCCTCAGTGAAGGAGGTATTGCCGGGCCGGGTTGCTGGTCATTGGCCTTTGTCACGTGCCTGCCCGCGGCTTTTGCAAAACATTCCGTGATCCGCTCCACGTCTTCTGTTGTGGTGGCTTCATTCAGAGCTACCGATACGGTGTGCCCATCTATATAATAGAAATTTATCGTATTCTCTTCCGCAATTCCCCGGAGCGTAGCGGTATTTTCCACCTTCACGCGAATGGTATCAAAGAACCCCTTATTTAGTTGTGTAAATCCGAGATCGAGTAGGTTTTTTGCCAGCCGGACGGCCTTGTGATGGACCTGCCCTGCGATATATTTCAGGCCTTCCGGGCCATGGTACACAGCATAGGCCCCTGCCATTACTGCGAGCAATACCTGGGCGGTGCAAATATTGCTGGTAGCCTTGTCCCTTTTTATATGTTGTTCCCTGGTTTGCAAAGCCATCCGTAAGGCCGGTTTGCCATCGGTGTCCCTGGTAAGTCCGATGATCCGCCCCGGGATACTCCTTTTATAATCCTCCCTGGTGGCAAAAAATGCAGCATGTGGTCCCCCATATCCTAAAGGAATGCCGAAACGCTGGGTAGTCCCCACTACCACATCGGCTCCCCATTCCCCTGGAGGGGTAAGTAAAACAAGGCTCAGGATATCGGCAGCAACAGCTACTTTGATGTCGTATTGCTTTACTTTACGAACAAGTTCCCTGTAATCCCTGACCTCTCCGTATTTTCCCGGATATTGCAGCATGAGCCCGTAAAACCCGCCGGCCGGATCCATTTGCTCAGGGTTGCCCATGACCAGTTCTATCCCGAGGGGAGTGGCACGTGTCCTCAATAACGAAACGGTTTGCGGCAGTACCTCGTCGGAAACAAAGAATTTCACTGCCCCGTTTTGCTTTTGCTCCCTGCTTCGGAGCTCATACAGCATCGTCATGGCCTCGGCTGCTGCAGTACTTTCATCGAGCAGGGAGGCATTAGCCAGTGCCATTCCGGTAAGGTCGCACACCATCGTCTGGAAATTGAGTAGCGCTTCCAACCGACCTTGTGCGATTTCAGCCTGATAAGGGGTATATGCAGTGTACCAACCCGGGTTTTCCAGGATGTTTCGTTTTATCACAGAAGGTGTCAGGCCCTCATGGTAACCCAACCCGATATAGGTTTTGAATACCTTGTTCTTCCCTGACAGTCCCTGTATGTGGGCGAGGAATTCATGCTCGCTCATGGCTTTCTTCAACTCAAGGGGTTTCGGCAGCCGGATATCGTCAGGTATGGTCTCATAGATCAGTTGCTCCAGATTTTCTACCGCAACTGTTTTGAACATATGAGGAAGATCTTCCTCCTGAATACCAATATGGCGTGATGCAAACACGTCTGTCCTCATAATGCGCTTAAATTCTTAAATTAAGGTGCACAAAATTAGGGATTAATTCTCGTAAAATGGGTAATTTAAAAGCCCGGGAAAGTAAAGTTTTTCACTAATCAGGAGGGTTATGAACATATTGCCTGTTTTCAGATAATGAAGTGGCCCGCCCGGATCCTGGATTTCTATCTGGATGCTAGTATTCATGTGGCACTCGCGGTATTTTCCTTGTTGCATATCACCGCTTATTACATAAAACTACCGGAATTTGATCACCTATCTTACTTTGTTTTTTTTTCGACCATAGGTTCCTACAATTTCATAAAATACGGGGTGGAGGCAGAGAAATACCTTCTGGTGACCAATACCTACCACAGGGAAATACAATTCTTTAGTTTTGCCGCGTGGGCCATCGCGTTGTATCACGGTTATTTTCTATCCCTGGAAACCTGGTTTGCGACGGGCGTGCTGATGCTGCTCACCTTGGGTTACGCGCTGCCGGTTTTTCCCCATGTGCGGCAATTGAGAAGCCTCGGCCTTGTTAAAATAACATTGGTGTCCCTGATCTGGGCCGGCACCACGGTCATTTTGCCGGTTATAAGCGTCTCGGTAAGCTTTACATGGAATATAGGGATAGAAGCCCTGCAGCGGTTTATCCTCGTGATCGTGCTGTTGATCCCTTTTGAGATACGCGACCTCCGGCTGGACAATGCGCTGCTAAGGACCTTGCCACAGCGTTTTGGTATCAGCAAGACAATAAAAATAGGGTACATCGCAGCCCTGGTATTTTTTGCCCTGACCTTTATAAAGCGGGATGTGGCAGGGTTGGAAATGGTCAGCAAAGGGTTCGTATTGCTGATATTATTTATCGTGCTGTATTTCACAAAAAGGGCAGATACCAAATATTTTGCCGCTTTTTGGGTAGAAGCAGTACCGATTTTTTGGTGGTTGGTGATTGGTGTCCTGAGTTGGGTATTTGCCTAGCTGTTTTTCAGCCGATGCTTGATCTTCATTTTCTCATCTTCCGTAAAACCCTTTAAATTCGCTTTTTGGCAAAGAGTAGTAAGTTTTGCATTTTTTTTGGCATACGATGCGCATACTTTACAGATCAACAGATGAAACCGTAGTTTGATGCTTTCCCAAACGGTAGCTTCACGGTATTGTGCTTTATTGCAAATAATTGCTGCTTCTTCGCAAGTGATCATTACTTAAACCATTTTTCGTTTAAACATAACATAAGGGCTGTACGCGCCCTGTGGACCATTACCCAAAGGTTAGACGGATTAATTCCAAGTTCTTTACAGATATCTTCTGTACTGATACCCTGCACTGTTTTCATTTTAAATACAAGCGATTGCTTGGGTGGGAGCGTGGAGATACATTCCTCTATAGCAAGGCCCAATTCAGCATTCTCAATGGCGCTGTTTTCCTGCAGACTGGCAGGGTCTGCCACCTGTTCCTCCAGCCAATCCCCTTCAGCATCACTGGCGGCGCTGTAATTCATGCGGACTTCAGCTTTTCCTTTTTTCGAATTCATCTTTCGGTAATGATCGATCACCTTTCGTTTTAATATGGCGATCAACCACGTCCTTTCAGCAGCAGTCCCTTTATAATTGGCAGCTGATTTTAAACCTGCAAAAAAAGTATCCTGTACGAGGTCCTTTGCGATTTCTTCATCGCTCACCCGGGCTATCGCATAATTGAAAAGGTAATCCGCATAGCGGTCTACCCAATTATCGGGTTGTAGTTCATACCCGGTCATATCTTCCGTAATTCTTGTCAAAAGTATATCAATTTTTGTAAATATATTTAACTTTGGGCCCAATCCCCGGTTCTATGAAGAATATATTAGCAGGTACAATTTTACTGCTGTGCCAAATAGGCTGCACCCAAAGCAAGTCAATACCCATAACTGCGCTTTCTGCTGTCAATACAACCGATATGCTATTGATAGATGTAAGAACACCCGGGGAGTACGCCGGAGGGCATCTGGAGGGCGCCATGAATATTAATTGGCTCGATGCGGATTTCAAAGCACGTGCCGGTGAACTGGATAAGGGTAAGACAATCTATGTGTATTGCCAGAAAGGTGGCCGCAGTGCCAAAGCTGCAGCGGTGCTCGATTCCATGGGATATAATGTGGTCGATCTCCTGGGGGGTTACAGCGCATTACCACCGGATGAACACTGATACACTCCTGGCCGGCCGTTAGTTTAACTGCATAGTAAAGGTCGTTTGAAGCATATGGCCATGGATTACTATAGTAGAAAGTAAAAAATCCGTGATTTCATTAACTTCCCGTGGTTAAAATAACTCCTTCGGTACGTTCATCCAACTATACCCATTTAGAACTCCGGGTGAGGAAATGTTTCAAAGCCTCGTCAATATGGGGACCCGTAGAATCGGACGGGCATGGTTCCAGGCTTTAACCTGCTTTGCTGATAAGCCCGGCCCGTTCCAGAAGTGGTTCTATTTTAGGTTCACTTCCCCTGAACCGTTTGTACAGCTCCATCGGATGTTCCGTGCCGCCCCTTGATAGTATGTGTTCCCTGAATTTGGCGGCTACCTCTTTATTGAAGATGCCCGCCTCTTTGAAATAGGCAAAAGCATCTGCATCGAGTACCTCAGCCCATTTATAGCTGTAGTAGCCCGATGAATAACCGCCCTGAAAAATATGGGAAAATGCCGTACTCATACAGGTTCCTGCCATTTCGGGATACAATTGTGTCCCTTCAAAGGCTTTTGTCTCATGCAATTTGACATCCGTAATCCCTCTGGGGTCGGCCCCGTGCCATGACATGTCAAGGGACGCAAAACTCAGTTGCCTAAGGGTAGCCATGCCTTCCTGGAAGGTGGCAGAATCCTTGATTTTACGGATAAGGTCCATCGGGATGGTCTCCCCTGTCTTATAGTGGGTGGCGAAGAGTTCGAGGGCCTCTTTTTCATAACACCAGTTCTCCATGATCTGGCTTGGCAGTTCCACGAAATCCCAATATACGGAGGTGCCGGAGAGGCTCGGGTAGGTAGAATTGGCCAGCATGCCGTGCAGCCCGTGACCAAATTCATGGAAAAGGGTGGTCACTTCGTTGAAGGTCAGCAAGGATGGTTTGCTTTCCGTAGGTTTGGTGAAATTGCATACATTGGAAATATGTGGCCGGACATTGTCGCCATCCAGCTTGTATTGGGGTTTGTAGGAGGTCATCCAGGCACCCCCGCGCTTTCCTTTCCGGGGATGGAAATCGGCATAGAAAAGGGATATAAACTTGCCATCCGCATCGGTTACCCTATACGTTTTTACATCCTGGTGATAGGTATCGATATCGAATACTTCTTCAAATTGCAGCCCGAATAACTTCCCGGCAACTTTAAATACGCCGCCTACTACATTTTCAAGTTTAAAATAGGGTTTTAGGTCCTCATCATCCAAATCGAACAATTTCTGTTTTAATTTTTCGGAATAGTATGCCCCGTCCCATTTTTCGAGTCGGTCTAAACCATTCAGTTCCCTTGCAAATTCTTCCATTTCGGTATATTCGCGTAAGGCAGCCGGTTTTGCCTTTGCCAACAACTCATTCAAAAATTCATGGACCTTTTCAGGATTTTCAGCCATCCGTTCTTCCAGCACAAAGTGCGCGTGTGTCTGGTATCCCAACAGGTTGGCCCGCTCATGCCGCAACCGGGTGATGTGTAGTATGATTTCCTGGTTGTCATTGTTGTTTCCATGGTAACCACGACTTCCATACGCGAGGGATAACTCCCTGCGCAATTCCCTGTTTCTGGCATATTTCATAAAAGGCAGGTAACTGGGAGTGTCGAGGGTAATGACCCAACCTGATTTTCCCCTGGATGATGCCATTTGGGCGGCAGCTTCCTGCTCCCCCTCGGGCAGGCCCTGGATGTCGTTTGCGTCGGTTAGGTGCATTTCATAATTGTTCGTTTCCGCCAAAACGTTTTCTCCGAATTTGAGTTTGAGCCTTGCAAGCTCTGCATCAATTTCCCGCAGCCGTTTTTTTTCGGCTGCCGGCAGGTTCGCTCCATTCCTGTTAAAAGCCTGGTACTTCTTATCGAGTAGCGTTTGCTGTTCCACGGAAAGGCCCGCTGATTCCTTCTCCTCATATACCTGTTTTACCCTCTGGAACAATTTTTCATTGAGCATGATGTCATTACTGAACCCCGATAACAAGGGGGAAACTTCCTGGGCAATTTGCTGGATTTCTTCATTGGTTTCAGCAGCATTGAGATTGAAAAATACGCTTGAAATCCTGTCTAGCTGCTGCCCTGAAAATTCAAGGGCTGCCACGGTATTTTTAAAAGTGGGTTCCGCCGTATTCAGTGTAATGGCATCGATTTCAGCACGGGCGGCGGCAATGGCCGCGTCAAAAGCCGGTTTAAAATGTGCATTTTCAATCTGGGAGAAAGGGGCTGTATCAAATGTGGATAGAAGGGGATTCATAGGGGTTTACATATTTATGGTATCATCAAATACGGACAGGTATCAGGGTATTATTTATTTTTTGAGGTCCTGGGCGCCGCGGATAACCTTTTCCTTCAGGGATTCCTTATAGGCAATAATTTTTTGAAGTGTCTTAGGATCACCCGTTCCCATGATCTGTGCGGCCAGGATCCCTGCATTACGGGCTCCGTCCAGGGCCACCGTAGCCACAGGGACTCCTGCCGGCATTTGCAGGATGGAGAGGACCGAATCCCAACCGTCTATGGAATTGCTGCTTTTTACAGGGACACCAATGACCGGCAGGGGTGATAAGGATGCGATCATCCCCGGCAGATGTGCGGCCCCGCCTGCACCTGCAATAATCACCTTATACCCATTTTTATGGGCATTCTTGCCAAATTCAAATAATTTTTCAGGGGTCCGGTGCGCTGATACGATATCGACATCCACCTCAATTTCAAATTCGGCCAATATATCGATGGCCTCCTGCATCACCCGTAAGTCACTGATACTCCCCATTACCACTGCTACTTTACTCATAGTTAGTTGTTTGCTATAACATGTATTGTTTCTTTAACTCTTTGTGCTATTTTCCGGGCTTCGGACAGGTCCGGATGCACAATGGTCACATGCCCCATTTTCCGGAACGGCCGGGTTAATTTTTTGCCATAAATATGGGGGGTTACCCCATGGAGTCCCAGTATCTTCTCCATATGTTCATAGACAACCGGTCCGGTATGGCCTTCAGCCCCTACCAAATTTACCATAATCCCGGCCAGTTTGCTGGCTGTATTCCCCAGGGGCAGTCCCAGTATGGCGCGCAGGTGTTGTTCAAATTGATTCGTAAAACTGGCTTCTATACTGTAATGCCCGCTGTTATGGGGCCTGGGGGCAACCTCATTCACAAGTATCCCATCTTCTTCTGTCTGGAACATTTCTACCGCCAGTACACCAACATGCTCCAGGCTGTCCGAAACCTTCAGTGCGATCTCCTGCGCCTTCCGCGCCACCGGCTCGGGGATCCGGGCCGGGCAGATAACGTATTCCACCTGGTTGGCTTCCGGGTGAAACTCCATCTCAACGACCGGGTAGGTAACCACTTCCCCCCCGGCACTCCGGGCTACAATAACGGCCAGTTCATTCTTAAAGGGGATCATGTTTTCCGCAATGCATTCCACATTGGGAAGTCCCGCAAGGTCTTCCAGCGAGCGTACCACTTTAACACCCTGCCCGTCATATCCAAATTGTGCTGCTTTCCATACAAACGGAAAATTAAGTCCGCCATTGGCTATACTGTCCTCAATTTCACTGGTATAGGCAAACCGCGCAAAGGGAGCTGTGGGTATCTGGTGGTCGGTATAAAAAAGCTTTTGGGTTGCCTTATTCTGGATGATTGCAAGGGTACGGGTAGGCGGATACACCAAAACCCCTTCCTGTTCCAGTTTTACAAGCGCATCCAGGTTTACATTCTCAATTTCGATAGTCACCAGGTCCAATTTCCTGCCAAAGTTGTAAACCGTTTTATAATCCATGAGGTCCCCCTTTACAAAAGTATTGCAGCCAATCCGGCAGGGTGCCTCTTCAGATGGATCCAGGACGGAAGTGGTAATGTCCCATTTCCGGGTTTCATTCAGCAACATTTTTCCCAGCTGCCCGCCCCCTACTATTCCCAGTTTGAAATTTGACGAAAAGTAATTCATTCTAATTAATTTAGCCTATTGGCAGCCTGCTCCGAAGGAGCCACAAAAATACAGCTAAATCTCAGAAACCCGCCCCGGACCCTTAAAAAAGAGAAATCAAAATGTTATCTTCGCAGTTCCATAAAACTAAACCCTTGCTAAAACTGCACGACAAACAATTTATTCCTTTTCTGAGCGAAGAAGAAATTCTTGCTGCCGTAAAGAAGATTGCCGGGGAGATAGCAGCCGACTATAAGGACCAGGTGCCCATTTTTGTGGGGGTACTCAATGGGGCATTTATTTTTACAGCCGATTTTTTAAGGCATTATCCACACCCCTGCGAGGTATCTTTTGTGAAATTGAGCTCGTACCGGGGCCTAACCTCCACCGGAATCGTTGAAACCTTACTGGATGTTCCGGATAATATAGGGGGCCGGAGCGTGATTATCCTGGAAGACATTATTGATACCGGTAGGACCCTCCAGGAACTGGTTCACATTTTTGCGAAGACGAATGTCAAGGACTTTAAGATCGCCAGCTTGTTTTATAAACCCGATCAGTACAATGGCGAATATGCCATCGACTATATTGGGATGGAGATCCCCGATAGATTTATTGTGGGCTACGGGCTCGATTATAAGGAACAGGGCAGAAATATAAGGGGGGTATACCAATTAAACCAAAACCAAATGATAAACATTGTCTTATTTGGAAAACCGGGTGCAGGAAAAGGTACTCAGGCCGATTTTCTAAAAGAGGAATACAATTTAAAACATATCTCAACCGGGGATGTTTTCCGGGAAAATATCCAAAAGAAAACCAAGCTGGGGCAACTTGCCCAATCCTATATGGATAAGGGCGATCTGGTGCCGGATGAAGTAACGATCAAAATGCTGCAGGATGAGGTAGACCAGAATGCGGATGCAAGTGGTTTTATATTCGATGGCTTTCCCAGGACCGCGGCACAGGCAGAAGCCCTAGATAACTTTTTGGAATCCAAAAACATGCGGATCGATGTTACCATTGCCCTCGAGGCAGATGATGAAATATTGATAGAAAGGCTGTTAAACCGTGGCAAGGAAAGCAGCAGGCCTGATGATCAGGATATTGAGAAGATCCGGAACCGGTTTGAGGAATACAATGAGAAAACTGCCCCCCTGAAAGCGTATTATGAGGCACAGGGGAAATTTCACAGTGTCAACGGAGTCGGTGCCATAGAAGCTATCACCGAAAAACTCAGGAGTGTCATTAATGCCCTGCAGGAGGCCTGAAATAAATGCTTGCTCCTACTGCCAGTCCACCGGACTCCTGTAAATTGGGTTAAAAGCCTCCCGGACCAGTATTTCAGTCCGCAGGAGAAATCGAATCCGGATCTCACTGAAAAAACAAAATAGCACCTGAGACAACATGCCCGGCAGGCCCAAAACCGATAGCGGATTCAAAGCACTTTGCTGCCATTCAACCCCGGCGCTTAAAAACGATCACCTGAAATGACCGAAGGAAATTTTGTAGATTATGTGAAGGTGGACCTGGCTTCCGGCAACGGGGGAAAGGGATCTACCCATCTCCATAGGGAAAAATTCATTACCAAAGGTGGCCCTGACGGGGGGGATGGTGGTCGTGGCGGACATATAATCGTACGGGCAAACAAAAATCTCTGGACGCTGCTCAGTTTTAAATTCCACCGGCATTTTAAAGCCGGACATGGCGGCCATGGCAGCAAAAACAGGAGTACCGGGGCCGATGGGAAGGATGTATATATGGAGGTGCCGTTGGGGACTGTTATCCGGGACGCGGAGACCAATGAAATCATCATGGAAATCACGGAAGAAGGGGAGGAAAAAATACTCCTGGAAGGTGGGATGGGAGGCCTTGGTAACTGGCATTTCAGAAGTGCAACAAACCAAACACCCCGCTATGCCCAACCCGGAATCCCCGGGCAGGAAAAGCAGCTTATCCTGGAACTCAAGGTACTGGCAGATGTTGGACTCGTTGGTTTTCCCAATGCCGGAAAGTCAACCTTGCTATCCGTTATCACATCGGCAAAACCCAAAATTGCCGATTATGAGTTCACTACCCTGAAACCCAATCTGGGGATCGTACAATACCGGGATTTCAAGAGTTTTGTAGTAGCTGATATTCCCGGGATCATAGAAGGCGCGGCGGAAGGAAAAGGGCTTGGCCATTATTTTCTCAGGCATATAGAACGCAATACAACCCTGCTATTCATGGTTCCTGCAGATAGCAGGGATATCAGCAAGGAATATGAGATTTTGCTCCACGAGCTGCGTAGGTATAATCCGGAATTACTGGACAAGGACCGTTTGGTGGCCATATCGAAATCGGATATGCTGGATGAGGAACTGATGGACGAAATGCGGAAAGAACTGGACCAGGACCTCAAAGATGTTCCGTATCTCTTTATTTCGTCCGTTGCCCAGTCTGGTTTGCAGGAACTCAAAGATAAACTGTGGAAGATGTTGAACGAATAACAGCATCGTTCTTCCGGTTAGCAGGAATTTTATCTTATTTTTATAGAAAGACCGGGTATGAAGAACTTCCACCTCTATTTTTTCATCATTTGTTGTTTTTCCTGTACCACCGTGCGCGTTTCGTATGACTACGACAAGGGCACTGATTTTTCCAATTACCAAACCTACAGTTATTTTGAGGACCTTGAAACAGGGTTGAGCGAACTCGATACCAAACGGCTATTACGTGCCATCGATTCTACCATGCAGCTACGGGGCATACAATATTCCGAGGAACCGGATTTTTTTATAAACATTCAAACCAGGGAATTCAGGAATCCCAACCGGAATACCGTAGGAGTTGGGGTAGGAGGTACCGGTGGTTCTGTTGGGGGAGGGGTTTCGGTAGGGCTCCCCCTCGGGGGCAACACAGTGGATAAAGAAGTAATATTTGATTTTGTGGATAGCCAGAAAGATGAACTGTTCTGGCAGGCCGTGACCGAAACAGCCCTCCGGGAAAATGCCACACCAACGGAAAAGGAATCAAAATTACGGCAGATAGTGTTTAAGGTATTCTCCAAATACCCGCCAAGGCCCGGTAAAAAATGAAGTGCAGAATCACTTAGCAGGACCGCGAGTTTGAGAGAGACATCTCAATCTCCCGTGGTTATCTGTATGCGTGTCCCTTCACTGTGACTGCTGAATTCGGGGGCATACATACTCTGTAACGTCGTAATGCCGTTGCTGAAGTATCCAGCATTGTTTGCCCTTACATCATACTCCAGAACAAATACCCCTTTGGGAAGCAGGTCGAAAAAGAAATTGGTACTGGCATCCTTAGTGCTTTCATAAAAACCAAGTCCATCCCGGAACGAATACCCGGAGAGCACATTCACCGGCTCCAGCCCGGATGCACGCATGTCTTTAAGGTGTACGAATTCCATGGGGCGGTCAACGCTGATCTCCATTCGTATCCGTACCAGGTCGCCGATATGTATCTTTGTTTCTGAACCTATTTCTGAGAGCACCTCCCCTTTTGCTGTGGATTTTCGCAGAAACATCTTCTTCTTCAGTTTAAGCGGGGTTTCTCCAAATGTGATTTTATCCAGGTCTTCAAAATAGTGCCAGTACAGGGCACCCCATGCAATCCCGGGACCTGTTCGCTGAAGGGTAACTTCGGCCATTGCCGGTGTAATTGCTTCGGCCCCCCATGATTTCTTGAAATAGCCCGTGCCGGCTTCAACCGGTGTTTCCCCTTCCATGGGGACAGTAACGGTGTTCCCCCCGACGGACACGGACACGGTATTTTCCAGGGTTAACCAGTCCGTACCTGTTAAAAGGAGGGCATAGATTGCTTCCGTCGTGGCCTTGGTAGTACGCCACTGATTCGTTTGTTTGTGACGGAGCAACCATAATTTTAATTTATCAATGGTTCCCTGATCGTTCCTGATCTCATCAAAAACAGCTATCATCAGGGCCTGTGTTTCAATGGGCGCCTCATACCAATGCCAGGATGGCGTATTTTCCTTCCAGTACATGCCCAGTTCCTCATTGCTAATACTATTCTCCTCCAGGGAGTTTACAATTTTATTCGCAAGAACATCATCTCCCATACGAAATAAGGTCAGGGCCATAAGGCCTTTTCCATATAAGTTCTTGTTCGCCCAGTATTTTTCAATTTGTGTTTTGTAATAGTCCATAACCGCTGCCACTTTTTTATCCGCAACAAGGTCTGGAAAGAAACTTCGCATGTGGAGATACTGGATCTGCGCATAGCTTAGATGATCATCTTCCGGATTTGCGGTATGCTTCTTCACCGCTTCAAATTCCGAAATAAACTGAGCGTCAAGATACTCCATTGCCCGTGATATCATTTGGTTATCCTGTGGTCCTTGTAGGGCATGTAACCGTTGCAGGTAACCCATCCCGGTTAGGATATGTTGCGTGATATACCTGTTTTGCCCGCCCCCGTTAAACCAGGGCCATGCACCGGAAGGGAGCTGGCTGTTTTTCAGTTTTTGAAGCGTATTGGCTTGTTCAGCATCCATTTTATTCAGATCGAAGAGCAATCCGATCCGTTTCTTCTGCTCGGTTTCGGATTGTGCATCGCGCAGCCAGGGTGTCTCCTGTATCATCAGGGATTTTAGTTCCTCATTTTTTTCAAGGTTGCTTATCGCTGTGCCCGAATGGGCCCATATTTCAAATACTTCCCGGATTTTGGGGTTGCTTTTTGCAATATGGCTTGCCAGGGTGTTGGCGTAATAGCGGGCGAAGACCTGTTCATTGCAATCAAACGGATATTCCATAAGGTATGGTAATGCCTGCACTGCGTACCATGCCGGGTTGGAAGTTATTTCCATGGTTAGATTATGATTGGTACGGCTGGTGGAGGAATGATTCCTTAACTTTTCAAGTGTGAAGGATTTGGTCTGGTCGCTCCCCACCCAAAGTGGCAATGCCTCCGTAACAAACATCCGGTTGGTCAGTACCGGGAGTACCTGCAGTTCCCCGTCACTATAGCTACCAGCTTTGGCTATAAACTTTAATTGAACTGCCTGCAGGCCGGAAGGGATTTTTAGCTGCCAGGATACCTGGGTATTACCGGATGGTTCAACTTTGAAATACATGCCGGAATTCGCCCCGTTGGCCTGGTTGTCAGGTAGCAAAGAGCCTGTAATATCATTTCCCGTGATGGCGTCGGCCAACTCCAGGTAGGCTTCCCCTTCGAGTGGCTTGCCGCTCATGTTTACTATTTTGGTGCTCAGGGAAATTTCGTCTCCTTCCCGTAAGAAACGGGGGTAATTGGGGATCACCATTACTTCTTTCTGCGTTACGGCCTCCATTGAACGGATCTTACCCTTTAGGTCCGGCGTATGGGCCAGCAATTGCACTTTCCACCGGGTAAGCGCCTCCGGAGTGGTAAAACTAAAGGAGATATTCCCTTCCTTATCGGTTGCCAACTGCGGGTAAAAAAAGGCCGTTTCCTGTAAATTCCGCCGTATCTGAACATCCACCGTTTTTGATTTCCCGTCACTATCTCCCGGTTCGTCTTGTTCGTCCATGTCTATGACCTCGTTTAAGGACTCTTCCCCAGCCATTTCTTCATCGGCTACTTCCATCTCATTTACAGCAACCCCTCGGACGGCACCGGTCAAGACATTTCCATAGGCATTCTTGCGGTACGCCATTTCCCTTCCAAAACCAAATGTGAGGCCAAACCAGTTGAAGGCATCATAGGTCACCACCGGAAAGTCTACCGGGCTACCTCCTCCATTCGTATTAAAATAGTTGGTGCCGTAGCTTTGTTGCCCGGAAATTTGAAGCTGGTTGTAGTATATGGGCCCTGCCAGGGGGTCAAAACTCCAGGAATGTTCACGGAAGCTGTCCAGGGAAGCATCATACATCCCGGCCAGCATTTCTGCAGCAACGCGCTCCCCGTCAGGGCCTTTGATCCGGAAGGACCAGGTCTCCTCCATGCCCGGTTCCAGTTTGTCACGGAAAGTGACGGTTTCGATCTCCAGGCCCGAATCCGGATAGGGCACAGCAAGTATCAAACTACCCGAATAAAAGGAATTATAAGCCGAATAACTGTAGCTGACAGCAAAACCTCCACGGTCGGCAGCCGTTACAGGAACGCGGATCACCTGGTTGTTCTTGCGGAGTTCAACTTGCTGCTGTCCGACGATCTTACCGCCCTTTTCAATATATACTGTCACATTAAGCGTATCCATATTGCTGCCGACCGTTATTTCCGCGGTCTCTCCTGGTTCATAGGCTTCCTTCCCTGCCTGGATTTCAAACAACGAGTTGTCAGCGGGTAGCGGGTCTTTTTTACTGTACAGAATGGTCCTGGCCTGTGCTGTTACAACTTGTCCGAACCTGTCAGTGGTTTGAATTTCCAACAGGTATGCCCCCGATTCCCATTTTTTAATATTCCCCAGCGCTATCTCACTGGTTTTACCCATATCAAATCCACGTTCCCATACTACACTTCCCTTTTGCCATTGCAGGGGATCATCCTCCTTCGTGAAGGCCTCGTAAGGAAATAATGCCTTAAATTCATCGCGGTTCAGGTTTTTATAATCCGGGGCAGGCCATGGCCTTTTCCTTAGCACGAATTCAGGAGCTTGCAACTTGTAGATTCGAAGGGTTCCTTTGGCAGCAACCGGTTGCCCGTTGAGATTGGCGGTCGTAAGGGAAATCTTGTGGCCGGCTTGCTCCTTATCGAGTTTTTGTGGGATGGTTATCTGGGCGGTCAGTGCATGGTAGCCAACATTGACCTCTGCATCGGCTGTCTGGGTTTCCCCGTTTATATCGGTGACCTCCGTTGATACTTCGTATGTGAATACCGGTTGATCCGTTTGTGGGACACTGTTGTCCGGGATGGCCCTGAAGGGGATTTCATAATTCCCGTAGGCATCGGTTTGGGTCTCCCCAAAAGCTATTTCCTGCGGATTGCTTCTAAAATAGGGACGGGACCAGGAGTACCATATCGGGAAGTTTACCACCCTCTGTACGCGATACGTAACCCTGGCATTGGAGACGGCACTGCCGGCATAGGTGCTGGCGCTGCCCTGTATGCGTACACTGTCATTCACTTTATAGGTCTCCGTTACGGGCTTCAGGATAGCCTGGAACCGGGGCCTTTTGTATTCCTCCACCGAAATATCCGTATTGCCTTTCAGCCCTATATCACCGGATTGGGAAGTGAGCGTAAAAATCCCGGTAAGTACGCCAGTTGGTATCATGAATTCCCCGCTGAAAGACCCGAAATCATTGGTCATAAACTCCCGTTCCGCCACTGTTTGGCCATTTACATCCCGAAGGCCGATGGATACCGTGGTCCCTGATTTAACAGTCTGGGAACCGGCAGTCCCGGACAGGGCTATCCCTTTAAAATACATAGGCTGGCCCGGCCTGTAGATACTTCGGTCTGTAAACAAATAAATGGTGAACCCCGCATCTGTGGCCTGGCGTATTTCCGGTTCCTGACCGATATAATATTCCCCAAACCATGCTTTATCCTTTCCGTTTGTGAGCTTTGCTGTAACATTGGTCAACCATTTTTGGGTAAGAGGGATGGCAACCATCCCGTTGCTGTCTGTGCTGTAAGTTCTCTCTTTTAGTACCCCGTCATGATTTTCCTGATAGGACAATACGAAATTTACTCCTGGCAGGGGCTGGCCATTCATCCTGTTGACCACCTGAAACGTATGGGTTTCTTCCGTGGCCAATTGTATCAATGCCATATCCGTGACCCGTGTATAGCCAAACGCAATTTTTCCTCCACCATGTGGGGTTGCGAGTATCACATACATGCCATTTGCCAGCGGTGGAATAAGAACTTCAGTGGAATGAAGTTGATAATCCATCTCATTTCGCAGATCGGTTTGCCATTCTTCCACCAATTTCAGGCCTTTTATAAAGGAGAGCTGTTTGTCAACCGGGTAGGTATCATTCAATACTTTAAACTGATCTTGTGTAATGACATACGCTTTTAAAGAAAGGCCATCCAGGTTCCGGTGGTGGATCAATAATTTGGAAGGCCTTGCAAGCGGGATATGGTTCTCCACCTCGAGTTGCATATCCGGTTCCGTAAGGATACTTTGGAGGGCACGGCATTTTTGGGCCCCCGGACTTTTGGGAAATGCTTTGATTGACTGTTCGCAGATTTCCAATGCTTCCCGTCGTTTCCAGCGGTTCTCCTCCTTTAATCCCGGTTGGTAATCTTCGGCAAGCCTGTTCAGGTGAAAGGCAATTTCGTAGGAATATAAGGTCGATACGGCCTGTCCTGCATACCGGGAGGCCGAGCTGTTCAGGACCGATTCATAAACTTTTTCCCTGGCTTCAAATACGGCATTCTGATACGTAAAGTTGAGTCGGGCTATATCTGTATCCACCAGGACAGCCGGGTCCGGATCCTTCAGGTGGAACCTGATGAGTTCCTGGTAAAGCCGGAGCGCCCTGGCCTGAAGCGAGGTGTCGTCTGCAAGGGGGATCACTAATTCAGTAAATTGGAGCGCTTCACACAGGAGATCAGGATCCGTGATTTCAAATTTATCAGCCGGCCGGGTGATGCTGTTTTCGCCGGACATATAAAAATCCAACGCGGTATGGGCCAATAGGTCAAAGAGTGTAGGGCGGTATTTGCCCCTGTCCCTGGATGGGACCAGAATAGCCTCGAAGGCTGAGGTTTCCACTTTTTGAAGATCTTTTACAGGTTGCAGCGACCTTTCAAAAAGGGTGTTCACCTCATAGAACAGCGTGGTGAGGTCCCAGGTCCTGAAATCAGTGCTATCTACTTTTTGCGTGGTTGGTGTCCTTTCGTAAAACTGATACCGGTTCAGCTGGAAATACTGCCAGTACAGGTTAGCGAGGTAACTTTCCAGAATATTTTTGGTGGGGGTTTCTGCCCGGGATATCGCTTCCCTGAAATCGGTAATGATTTGAAGCCGGGCATCTTCTTCCAGGATCAGGGCATATTTTGAAGTGAAGAGCAGCGCCTTGACCCCTTCAGGTTGGTTCTGTTCCGCTTTTGCCTTTGCCGCTATCAAATTGACCACTTTTAAGGCGGATCTGGTGAGGTCTTCAGATTCCAACTTCTGAACAGAAGCCCACATCTCCGTATAGGTCTTGTTCGCTTGCGGATAAAAAAGCTGCGAGCCCAACAAAAGGACAAGGATGCAGATTGTTTTTTTCATAGCACTAATTTATATGCAAAAATGGTACTTCTGTACATCTTATGCCACCGGGGATTAGGGAAACCATGTTATGGATGAGGAAACGCCATTTGCTGCAGTATGACAAAGAAGGTGCCAAAGAATAGTATAGACGAAAAAATCGTATTATTATGCTTTCTTCCTTAGGGCGATCGCAGGAGCCCGCCGTCGATCGGAATGGTGGTACCGGTGATGTAGGATGCCTGGTCCGATGCAAGGAAAGCTGCCAGGTAGCCATATTCTGATGGGTCGCCCAGCCGTTTCAAGGGTACCCGTGATTCCATTTCACCCCGGACCTCACTTACCGGGATCCCCAGTTGACTGGCTTTTTTCGCGTTCAGGTCGTTGATACGGTCCGTATCAAAATATCCTGTAAGCACACTGTTCACCGTGATCTGGTGTGCCGCCACATCTGTTGCCAGGGTTTTGGCCCAGGTGACCACAGCAGCCCGGATACTATTGGATAAGGCAAGGTAGGACAAGGGTTCGCGAACGGAGACGGAGGCCACGTTGATGATCCTGCCCCAGTTGCCGGCAATCATATGTTTCAGTGCCAGCCCGGTGGTATAGACCACAGATTTGAAAAGCAGATCGAACGCCTGCTGATAGTCATCCACATCCAACTCCATGCTCCCTCCTGCCTTTGGCCCCTGCGTATTATTGATCAATATGTCTACTACATGGTCATCAAAATAGGATGTAATGGTCTCCCGGTAAGCCTTAAAATTGCTGAAATCTACAAGCAGGTAACCATGTTTCTGCCCTTCCCCGGCCGGTAATTCTGAAATGATTGCCTTCAGCAGGTCTTCACTCCGGGCCATCAGGGTTACACTGGCGCCGCTTTGAGCCAACTGCATGGCAATTGCCTTTCCGATCCCCCGGCTGCTGCCTCCGACCAGGGCCTTTTTTCCTTTCAATGATATATACATACCTCGTAAAAATTCGTATTGATAATTTGTTTGGTTCCAGGAATCCTGCCAGGAGCTGCTTACCTGTAAGCTTCCCGCACCGGACTGAATATATCCATCAGCTTACAGGAAGTAAGGGCTTTCCCCCCATGTACTATATGGGATGGGATTACCGCCAGATCCCCAGGCAAATAGGTTTTTGTTTTGCCGTCTACGGTGAGTTCAAAACTACCTTCCAATACCTGCATGATCTGCTCATTTACATGGGAATGTTCCGGGACGATGGCACCGGCAACTACTTCCCAAAACGCAAGCGTCATGGTCTCGGTATGGATCATTTTGCCGAAGTATCCCGGCATGTATTCTTTAATGGGAATTGCATCAAGCGTAAGGTCCATAATTATTTTTTTTTAAGGATATACATGTGTTCGTTAAGAACTTCCTCTTTTTCAAATGCTATACCGGGAGCATATAACCCTGCAAGCGAAAATGAATCCTGGTGATCGGTCAGCCGGTACCCGCCCAGTTGCTCATAAAAACTGTTTTCCAGGGTTTGATATTCAAAACTTTCATTTTTATCCAAATTCCTTTCCGCAAAGGTGATAAGCTTTTGGAATACTTCGGAAGGTACCAGTTCCGGGGTAAAGGAGACACTGCCCAGTAAACTTCCAGGTCCCTGTATATCATGAAATAACTGGAAAAGCATGGCTGTATCCTTTTTAGACAGAAAAAAAAGGACGCCTTCGATCAAAACAAAGGAACGTCTGCCATTAAGCTCCTCCAGCAAGCGGGCCAGCAACAGGTCCAGGTCGCCGCTGATAAAGTCGGCCGCAATAAATGTGATCTCCCTTGGCGGTACAATGCCGTTTGCCTGCCATTGTCCAAGCTGCTCCTTCTTGAAATCAATAATATGGGGCATATCTATTTCTATATGGGCAAGCCCTTTATCAAGCAGGAAGGGATACATGCTGAATCCGCATCCAAAGTTGATCAATACTTCTATCTCATTGTTGCGGAAACCGGCAGCAACAGCTTCATAAAAAAACCGGTTGCGAAGGCAATGGGCCAGGGGCTCAAAATGGGAAACAGCTGAAACATATTGTGTCACAAGGGATGCACTCCTGGGGCTGCCCCAAAGGTGGGCGAAACGATCCATGCTCAGGGATGCACGCGATGCCCGGAACAGGGAAGTTACAAATGCGGTATCCGGAATGCTTAGTCGCTCATCCATTTTAAACTGATTTCCTGCCGCTGGGGCCTATGCGAAGATAAAAAGAATCCGATGCCAAAAGAAGGGTTTGGGAAGCACATTGCAATTCCTATCTTTATCCCATAATTACCATTTTATGCATATTCATTTTATTGCAATCGGTGGCAGTGCCATGCACAACCTTGCCCTGGCATTACATCATAAGGGATACACTATAACAGGTAGTGATGATGTCATTTATGAACCATCCCACGGGAGGCTGGCCGAAAAAGGGCTGTTACCACCTTCTATGGGATGGTTCCCCGAAAAGGTCACCCCAGGGCTGGATGCCGTAATCCTGGGGATGCATGCAAAGGCTGATAATCCGGAACTGCTGAAGGCCCAGGAACTGGGATTACCGTTATATTCTTATCCCGAATTCCTGTATGAACATTCCAAACATAAAACCAGGGTGGTAATTGGGGGGAGCCATGGTAAGACCACCATTACCTCTATGATACTCCATGTGCTGAATTACCATGGGAAAAAAGTAGATTTTATGGTTGGGGCACAATTGGAAGGATTTGATCGTATGGTGCACCTCACCGATGAGAACGATTTTATAGTGCTGGAAGGAGATGAATACCTTTCTTCCCCCATCGACCGGAGGCCCAAATTCCACCTGTACCAACCCAATATAGCCCTGCTGAGCGGGATTGCCTGGGATCATGTGAATGTGTTCCCTACCTATGAAAACTACGTGGAGCAGTTCCGGATTTTTGTAGATGCCATTGTAAAAGGGGGTAGTATTACCTATAATGCGGAAGACCCGGATGTAAAGAGGGTCGTGGAAGGATCGGGGAATGCCATTCGAAAATTGCCCTACTATACACCGGAATATACAGTAGCTAACGGGCAGACCTTATTGGAGACGCCCGAAGGGCCCATGCCTATTGCCATCTTTGGTAAACATAACCTCAATAACCTCGCTGGTGCCAAATGGATCTGCCAGCATATCGGTGTGGACGAAGATGATTTTTATGAAGCAATCGCCAGTTTCAGCGGTGCATCAAAACGCCTCGAAAAAATCGCGGAAGGCAAAAGCGCTGTTGTATTCAAGGATTTTGCGCATTCCCCCAGTAAAGTTGCAGCTACCACTTCTGCCGCGAAAGAACAGTATCCGGACAGGAGCCTGGTCGCCTGCCTTGAATTACATACCTATAGCAGCCTGAGTGCCGCTTTTCTCAAGGAGTACAAAGGGACCCTCGATGCCGCGGATGTCCCTGTGGTGTTTTATTCCCCGGAAGCGGTTAAAATCAAACAGTTGGAAACCGTCACTAAAAAGCAGATAGCGGAGGCATTTGAACGGGATGACCTGGAGATTTTCACCAGTGCGGAAGCCTTCAGGGAGTTTCTGTATGCCCGGGACTTCCGGGATTCGGTCCTCCTGCTGATGAGTTCCGGGGATTATGGCGGACTCGATTTCAAAGCACTCAAATCTTTGGTGGAGGTCCAGTAGCTGCCTGGACACGTCCCCTATAACCCGAATTGCCTCAGGTGATGATCGAGATGCTTATACTGCATCTGCCCCCATTGTTCCGGGGTAAACGGACCAAATACCACATGGGGTTCCCAGGACTTTCTGTCTTTTTCCCTGTAAAAATCCTGTATCAGCTTAATCAAAGCCGCCTTCTCGGTTTGAAAGTCGTACGTACCTTCCACCTTGTATTCCGGGGCAGTTGGTAAATTTTTCTTCCACGGCTTGTCATTGTACAGTGAGCTTTTAAAGGTCCGCATCAGTAGCGACACTATAAAATTGGGCTTTTTCAGTGGCTTCCTGCCAAGTGCTACCGCGAGGGGTTGCTGGCAATGGTGCAGCATACTGGCAGCATCCATGCGGCCCCATTTACCGGTGTGGCCCTCGGTGACCCGGCCAACCCGTTGGAGCAGCTCATTATAAACTTCTTTTTCAAAAAGGGATTTCATGGTAACAGGATTAGGATATCCCCTAAAGTACAATAAACCATGAAGACCACTTTTATGCTACACTGCAAAAAAACTATCGTCAAAACATTATTTTTAGGATATGAATAATAAACCAGCCTCTTTTTCTATCCGGCAATGGGCCGAAGATGACAAGCCACGCGCCAAATTGATACAAAAAGGTCAGGCCGCTTTATCCGATGCAGAACTGGTTGCCATTTTGATCGGTTCAGGGAGCCGGGATGAAAGCGCAGTGGAACTCGCCAAACGAATAATGGCCTCGGCCCGGAACAGCCTGCATGAACTGGGGAAATTGTCTATTGCGCAATTAAAACAGTTCAAAGGCATGGGGGAGGCCAAAGCTGTCAGTATTGCTGCTGCCCTGGAAATTGGGAGGCGTCGGCGGCAACAAGCATCCTTACAGCATTACGGTATCAACAGCAGCCAGGATGCCTTCGATCTTTTGCATCCCATGATCGGCGACCTGCCCCATGAAGAATTCTGGATCGTTTACCTGAATAACGGCAATAAGGCAATCCACAAGGGGCAATTGAGCAAAGGTGGGATCACGGGTACCCTCGTGGATGTCCGCCTGGTACTGAAGCAGGCCCTGGAGATCGGTGCGGTAGCCCTCATACTGGCCCATAACCATCCCTCAGGAACCTTAAAGCCCAGTGTGGCTGATAAGGAAATTACCTATAAACTCAAAAAAGCTGCAGATTCCATGGATATCAAGGTCCTGGACCACCTGATCATTTCCCATCTGGGCTATTTCAGTTTTGCTGACGAAAAAATCATTTGACAGAATACCTGTGGCTTCACTTGAATTCCCCGTAATCGAAGGGTGCGGGTATCCGTTACACCCTGCGTCTGAGGGGAAACAGTTACTATAATGCCGGGGCGGTGAACTCTTCACCTAAGGGTATGCGGGATTTTGTACATTTGGATTTTATTGGAAACATGTTATTGATATATACCCATAAGATCACCCCCAGGTTTAGTTATATAATGAAACATATCTTCAGCAGGATGTTGGGGATAGAGGTTTCCTATACAACCAAAGTGGAAGATTTTATCAAGCATACCGGCCCAAAGATCACCTACACCAAGCAGGCATTACAAAATGAATTTTTTGTGCGCAGCAACGACTTGTTATTTGAACAGGGGATCAACCAAATAAAGCTGGTCATGGACGAATGGGATGGGGTCCCGTGTTTTTTCAGATCGGGGGAGCGCAGCAACGTGCCTTTTGATATTTTTTCGGCCAGTTTTTATTTGCTGAGCAGGTATGAGGAATACCTGCCGCATGTGAAGGACATCCATGGAAGGTTTCCGCCCATGGAAAGTTTGGCATACCGGGAAAATTTCCTGCAAATACCTATAGTTGACATCTGGGTGCTTAAATTATTCGAAAAACTCCTGGAACGATTTCCTGACATGCAATATAAACCCCGGGGATATCAGTTTACATCCATCATAGATGTAACGTCATCCCATTGCTTTGCACACAGGGGGTTTGTGAGGGGCCTGGCTGGAATGTTATATGATTTGGGGACATTGCGCTTTAAAAGGGTCCGGGACAGGATCAGGGTTTGGTTCAATAACATTCAGGACCCCTATGATAATTATTCACATCTTGTTGAGCTTCATAAAAAGCTGAAACTTAAAAGCATGTTCTTTTTTCAGTTTGCTGAATATTCAACCTACGATAAAAATGTATCGCCCAATAACAATAAATTCAGGCACCTGATAAAATCAGTGGCAGACTATAGCAAGGTATCACTGGCTGCCTCATATAGTTCATTCGGCAATAACGAGCTTTTAATCCAGGAGAAAAAAAGATTGGCAGATGTTATCAACCGGCCTATCACCAGCTCCCGGACACGCTATAACAGGGTTGATATCCCCCAGACCTACCGGAATTTGGTGGAAGCAGAATTTACGGATGACTATACCATGGGATATACCCATGAAACCGGGTTCAGGGCGGGTACCTGCACCCCATTTTATTTCTATGATATCAATCTTGAATTGCAGCAACCTATCAAAGTCCATCCCTTTGCCTTCCATGATTATGCCCTGCTCAACCTCCAATCAGAAAGTGAGATATTAGGTGAAATCGACAAGTTGTACCAGCAGGTCAAAAGGGTGAATGGTCATTTTAATGCAATCTTCTCCAACGAGCTCCTCGGGGGGGATCAAAAGGTCAATTGGTTGGAGCTCTATAGCAAAGTCATCCAAAAATACCATGTTTAAAGGCCTTGTCACCGATATATTTTTTGATCTGGACCATACACTGTGGGATTTTGAAAAAAACTCAGCGCTGACCTTTGAGAGGATTCTGAAGCTGAACAGGGTTTCTGTGGACCTCGAAAAGTTTCTGGAGATCTATATCCCCGTGAACCTGGCATATTGGAAATTGTACCGGGAAGAACGGATCAGCAAGGAAGACCTCCGCTTCCACCGGTTAAAAGTAACTTTTAACAAACTGGGATATGCTATTGACAGCGATACCATCCATACGCTGGCGAATGATTATATTGGTTTGCTCTCTTCCTTCAACCATTTATTCCCTAACACCCTTGAGATCCTGGATTACCTGAAGCCAAATTACAGGCTTCATATCATCACCAATGGTTTTAAAGAGATCCAGGAAAAGAAACTCCGCAATTCAGGGATATTGGATTATTTTGAACTGATTGTCAATTCCGAAAGCGCAGGGGTAAAAAAACCCAATCCGCGGATCTTCAAAATGGCCCTGAAAATGGCTGGAGTTTCCTGCCGGAATTCCATTATGGTCGGTGATAACCTGGAGGCAGATATATTGGGGGCCAAGGCGGTAGGATTCCATACCCTTCATTTTAATGTCCACAAAGATCCCTTCCACAAACACTGCAAAATGATTACCGACCTGAGTGAAATAAAAATGTATTTATAGAGTTATACTAGAGAAAACACTATTGAGCTTGTACAGGAAACAATGGTTACCAGCCTTACACGACCATTTAAAACAAGTATTGAAAAATGAAGCAGAGCGCTCTCTATAAAATTTTGGTCTTCATGTGCCTTGCAGCGATGGTGTCCTGTGTGGAAGAACAAGACTTCAAACAATATGACGATGTCAGTGTTACTCCAACCCTCGAAGGAAGTATCCTGTATGTAGAAACACCGGAACGGATTATCAATGAGGTATCCGGGGTAAGTTTTATAACCCAGGATTTTAATTTTGATGCATTCAGCGAAGAGTTCGTGGCCCAGAGGGCCCTGGATGGAACCGTAACCTATGAAGTTGAAAATACCACCAGCAAACAACTCAATATTACGGTTGAGTTCATCGATATTTCCGGGAATATACTCGACACTGAAAATTTCTTAATTGACCCTGCACCAACCGCCATCTTACAGCGGGAAATTGCCTATGGAGGCGTGTCAGGACGCAGTATTGATATCATAAGAAACACGTCGGGCCTGCGTGTCAGTGCCGAAAACTTAAGTGGTAACAACAGTGTTTCCAGCCTTCCTGACCCAAAAATTATATTGCGCTCAAGTGCCAAAATAAGGATCCGCCTGAAATGAGATGTTTCAAAATAGCCTGTTTGGCGGTGCTTTGGGGAAGCTTTTCCATGCATGGCCAGAACAAGCAATTGCTTTATGACTTTACGGAAATCCCCCAGGCCTTATTGATCAATCCAGGCATGGAGACTTCCTATCAATGGTACGCCGGAGTCCCAACAATCTCCGGGATTTCCTTGCAGGCAGCTACAAGCGGGGTGACCGTCCACGATATTTTTGCGGCGGACGGGCTCGATATCAACGATAAAATACGGGATCGGGCCATTTATGGGATGCAGGTTACAGATGAGCTCAGCGGCACCTACCAAATTGAACTCCTCAGTGGGGGATTCAGGAGAAAATCCCAACCCCGTAATTTTTATTCCTTTGGGATATACCATGAAGGGGATGCCATAGGCTATTGGCCGAAAGATCTTGCTATCCTCGGGTATGAAGGCAATGCTGACCAGTTGGGTCGGCGGTTTAACCTCGGACATCTCAAAACCAGGGGGGAGATCCTCAACGTATTCCATTTCGGGGTCAACCACCAGGTAGATAAAAAGCTGACCCTTGGGGCAAGAGCTAAACTATATTCCGGGATGCTTAATTTCAGCTCCACCAATAATTCCGGGTATTTTGTGACCACGGAAGGGCAAAACAACCTGTTGGCCAATACGATCAGCGCGGATATTGAATTCCGAACCTCCGGTCTTGACGAAATAATGGATATCCTTGATGACGATACGGTTGATAATGGACCTGCACTCAAAAAATTAGCTACAAAAAGGGGTTTCCTGGGCGGTAGCCTGGGCCTGGGTGTGGATCTTGGGTTCACCTACAATTTACAGGAACAGCTTGTTCTGACTGGCAGCCTGCTGGATCTGGGGTTTATCTATCAAACTGCGGACATCCGGAATTTTACATTGAAAGGGGATGCTACCGTGGAAGGTGTTCAGATCATACTGCCGGATGCACTGGCTAACCCGAATGCCGACTATTGGTTAGACCTTGTCAATGAGGTAAAAGCCGATGTTCCCTATGTTGAGAATAACCAGGCATATATTAGTTTCAGGCCTACCAAACTATATGCTTCCCTTCGCTATAACTTTGGGCAGCCCATGTCTTCCCTGGATGCATGTGATTGCAACCCCGCTATTGCCGGTAGAAAAAGCAACAGAATCCAGTATGCCAACAGCCTGGGGGGGCAGTTATACATGATCAACCGGCCCAGGGGCCCACAGGCAGCCCTCAGCGCATTTTATCTGAGACGACTCGGCACTGTACTTGCCCTGAAAACAACCTATACCGTGGATAAATTCTCCAGTACCAATATCGGGTTGGGTCTGAGCTTGCAGGCTGGCCCTGTGAATTTATATGTAATGGCCGATAACTTACTGGCCTATAAAAACATTGCCGACAGCCATTACCAATCTTTTCAAATCGGATTAAATATCATATCTTGGGGAAAGAATTGATTTAGCACCCGCCGATGAAATATTTCCTTTTTGCCCTGCTACTTTCAGGGACCCTGGTCACCACCGCACAATCACAACTCAACTCCTACAAGTACGTTATAGTACCCAAGAATTTTGATGCCTTCAAAAAAGAAAACCAGTACCAGACCAGCACGCTGGTCAAATACCTCCTGGTTCAGAACGGCCTGAACGCGGTCTATGATGATGAATTGCCTGAAGATCTCAACAGCAACCGGTGTCTGGGATTATCAGTTGATCTGCTTGATGAATCTTCGATGTTTTCCACCAAAATAACGGCACTGTTTAAGGATTGCAAATCTGTGGAAGTATACAGGACACAACAGGGGACCAGCAAGGAAAAGGAATTTAAGTCGGCGTATAATGAGGCAATGCGGATGGCGTTCAAATCCCTGAATGGGTTTCAGTATTCTTATAACGATAAAAAAGCAGACGGTCCCGTCACGGTTAATTTCCGGAATGATGTGCAAAAGCTAGACAAAACGGAAACTGATTCCCGGGCAGCAGCGGATGTGAAAGCTGTGGAGCAGCAGGCTACCCCTAAGGTGCAACGGTATAAAAACAGGGAACCGCTGCCTTCGGATATCGTAAAAAAGGAACCGGAAGGAAAAGGGGATCAAAGTATGGCGGTTGCTTCGGATACCTGGTATGCACAGGAAATACCCAATGGGTATCAACTGGTTGACAATACGCCAAAAGTCCGCCTAAAAATACTTAAAACATCGCTCCCTGAGGTCTTTATAGCTGTAGGAGATAATGCCAATGGCCTGCTGTATCGGGAAGGCACCCGATGGATCTGGGAGTATTACCAGGGAAATGAACGGAGGACCCAGGAGATCCGGGTCAAATTTTAAAAATCATACTTATCCTTCCACCTGTGCTTCAGGAAATCCCGGACTGCATTTTCCCGCTGATTATTACCAGGTACATAAAATGAATTCCCGGAGAGGCTGTCCGGCAAAAATTCCTGGTCCACAAAATTATTGCTGTAGTCATGGGCATATTGGTAAGATTCGCCATAACCCAGGTCTTTCATCAGTTTGGTGGGCGCATTTCGAATGGGCAAAGGCACCGGGAGATCCCCGGTTTCGCTTACAGCCTGCTGGGCATTTTTGATGGCCATATAACTGGCATTGCTCTTCGGGGAGGTTGCCAGGTAAACGGCACACTGACTTAGGATGATGCTCGCTTCCGGATATCCTATGGTTGTAACGGCCTGGAAGGTGGAATTTGCAATTACCAGGGCAGTTGGATTGGCCATCCCGATATCTTCTGATGCGGAGATAAGCAACCGGCGCGCAATAAATTTAATATCTTCCCCGCCTGCGAGCATTCTCGCAAGCCAATATACCGCAGCATTGGGATCACTTCCCCGAATCGACTTGATAAAGGCTGAGATGATATCATAGTGTTGCTCCCCGGCCTTATCATATAAAACAGTATTCTTCTGAACCTTTTGCATTACCATTTCATCCGTAATGATTATGGGTTCCTTTTCTTCCGATGTAACCACCAATTCAAAAATATTGAGCAGTTTCCGGCCATCTCCCCCGGACAGGCGAAGCAGGGCTTCCGTTTCCTCAAGGATTATTTTCTTTGACTGCAGCAAGGGGTCCTGTTCAACAGCCCGTTTTAAGATCACCTCCAGGTCTTCTTTCCCGAAAGGATTCAGTACATATACCTGGCATCTGGAGAGCAGGGCCGGGATCACCTCAAAACTGGGGTTTTCAGTTGTTGCCCCAATAAGGGTTATCCATCCTTTTTCCACGGCCCCCAGCAGGGAATCCTGCTGTGATTTGCTGAACCTGTGTATTTCGTCAATGAACAGGATCGGATTTTTAGCGGTAAACAAACCTCCCTGTTGTTTTGCTTTCTCAATAATCTCACGTACGTCTTTCACCCCGCTGCTGATAGCACTCAGCGTATAGAACGGTCTGTTGCTTTCTGTGGCAATGATGTGTGCCAGGGTAGTCTTGCCGGTCCCCGGGGGACCCCAGAGGATCAGGGAAGGGATGATCCCTTTTTTAATCTGGTTTGTAAGGGAACCCCCGGTACCCACCAGGTGGTGCTGACTTACATAGTCCTCCAGTGTTTTGGGCCTAACCCGTTCTGCAAGCGGTTCATTCATGGGCATAAAAGTAGTAAATTTAATAGATGACAATTTATCAGGTTTTGGATTTCTGGCCGTTTAATTGAAGTACGCTGCATTACATACACCTCATGTCTGAAGAACATTATTTTAAGTTTTCCAATAGCGTAGTCATAGCCCCAATGGTTGCTGTACTGCTGATCTGGACCGTCTTCTGGGTGGAGGTTCGATTTCATGTGAACTTAAACGATCTCGGCATTTATCCCAGGAAATTGTCCGGTTTGAAAGGGATTTTATTGAGTCCGTTTATCCATGGATCTATTGAGCATCTCTATAATAACACCATCCCCTTAGCCATTTTGACCGCTTCCCTTTTCTTTTTTTACCGCAGCATTGCTTTTAAGGTATTGCTATGGGGCATGCTTATCTCTGGCCTGATCGCCTGGACCATTGGCAGGCCGTCCTATCATATCGGGGCCAGCGGTGCCATTTACCTGTTGGCCAGTTTTATATTTTTCAAAGGGGTTATCAGCAGACATTACCGACTGGTGGCATTATCCCTGATAGTGGTGTTTATCTATGGCAGCCTGTTATGGTATATCTTTCCCGTAAAGGATGAGATTTCCTGGGAGGGGCATTTGGGAGGATTCCTTACGGGGCTGTTCCTCGCCCTGGTCCTAAAGGCCCATATACCTGAAATACGTAAGTATGCATGGGAAAAGGAAGATTTCAATGAAGAAGAAGATGAATTCCTGAAGCATTTCGATAAAGACGGGAACTTTATAGAACACCATAATGAGATACCGGAAGATGGAGGAGACCCCATTAAATATCGGTATCATTTCAAGGAAAATAAGGATCCAAAAGAGCAGGATAACGAACTATAAGCCCGGTATGTTTGCCATATCCCAAGGTGAACGGTACGATTGAACACGCCGAAACGGCCTTCCTCCTGAAATTAAAGTCCCGGCTTACCCTCGCTGCTGCGCTGGCGAACAACTTCATACAGAAAAACCCCGCAGGCCACTGAAACGTTCAGGGATTCTATCTCGCCCAGAATGGGAAGTTTCGCACTATGATCGGCCAATTTCAGAATGGAAGGGGAGATCCCCTTATCTTCGGATCCCATGATAATGGCCAGCGGTTTATTCAACGGTACCTCGTAAAGGGTGGTATGGGTCTTTTCGGTTGCGGCCAGGATTTGGATCCCGGATGCCTGCAGATAAAAAACGGCGTCCTTCAGATGGTCTATCCGGGCTATGGGAACCTTAAACGCTGCTCCGGCAGATGTTTTGATCGTATCAGCAGTAACGGGGGCTGCTCCTTTTTTCTGTATAATGATCCCATCCACCCCGGTACATTCGGCCGTCCGGATAATAGCACCGAAATTACGGACATCTGAAAGTTGGTCTAAAAGCAGGAACAAGGGAGTTTCCCTGATTGCGATCACCTGTTCCACAAGTGTTTCAAAATCATGGAATACAATGGGGGAAATAGTGGCAACCACCCCCTGATGGTTACTGTTGGTCAACCGGTTCAGTTTTTCAATCGGAACATAGGAACTGTTGATATTGTTTTTCCGGATAAGGGCTTCCAATGATTTGGAAAGATCCCCCTTCAGGCCTTTTTGGAGGAAGACCTTATCAATAGGCTCGTTGGCATGTATAGCCTCCATCACCGCTCTGATTCCATAGACCTGGGTCGTTTTTTCCATTCCCCAAAGATACATAAAAACCAAACCCTCGAAGTAGCGGAGAATTTAAAACAATTCAGTTGGCCCCTGATCTTTTATGGGTGCGTGCCAAATCCGAATTCGGGTCATCTTTCAGTGTAAATTTACAGGGAAACCCCTTGTTTTCTGCGGGAAGGAAATGAGTTCGGTATGCTACTGCACGTCTTATTGAGTTAAGGGTGTTTGCAGGGTATTCAGGAAATCGAAAAGCAGGATCAGGTCTTCCTGTCTTTTAACATTGAGCTTATGTTCCTTGATAAAATCTTTCAGTTCAGGGGCTATATTTTTATCGAATGAGCTGATAACCTTCTTTTTCCTGTCCTCCAGGTAATAGGCTACCTCCAGGTCTTTTGTGCTGTCTGCAAAATAGTAATGGACGTAGTGCGTGAATTTATCGGGAGTAGGCCGTACAAGCGAATTCACTGGTTGGGTAGCTTCTGTAAACTTGACCTTGGTCCGGGTATAGAGTTTGAACCTGTCTCCGCTGCTGATTAGGTTTAAATAACCGTTGCGGTAACTGCCGTTTTCAGTGACGAGCGTTTTCAGACTTAATTCGGTATCGCCTGCAACCAGCCGGAACCGCTTATCGGTATGGAGGGACATTTTTTCTGGATCCCCGGGATAATCCTTGATCTCTATCTCATCGTTATACGCGTTGTGGCGGTAATAAAAATTCCCGGCAAACTCTTCTCCTACATAGATTTTGCAGGGCAGGAAACCTTCGCTCATATAGGGTGACCCCACTGCGTTTACCCAATCTACCTTTCCTTCATGGTTGCGGATATTGGAAAAGAGCTGGTCCATTGCAGGGTTACGCTGCATGGCATAATTGGGAAGGGCAAATAATCCGTCATTCGAAACTGGAACCGGCTGTGAATTGTAATTGATCGTATTCTGGGCAAGGGCAGGAGCCAGTGTTGTGAGCAGGGCCACAAATGACAGGAAACCCAAACATTTTTTGGACTTATTGTTGGTGAGAATCATTGAATTAGCCTTAGAGGTATTCAAGATAAAGAAAATTATGCTAGCCGCAAAAAAGGTGTCCCACAATTTCCGGGATCAGAAAAATGAGGATATTGGTTCTATTTTTAAGTGGATCAAATGGAATTCAGATAGCCGAACAAGGTAACAAGGTCCGTTTCCCTTTTAAGGTTGATCTTCTCCTCTTTTAGATATTTTTTAACCTGCTCCCGCAGGTCCTTGACGACCCCTTCCAGGAAATCACCTTTTTTTGGAGACAGGAATTCAGCTATTTTACCATCGCTGGTTTTAAAGTAATATTCCGTAAAGTGGGTAAATTTGTTAGGGGTTGGCCGAACCATGGAACTTACCGGGTGTGTACCTTCGGTAAATTTTACATTGTTTTTAAAATAGAGGATATAATTTTTTCCCTTGCTAAGGGTATATAAATAACCATTGCGCACTTCCCCATCCTTGTTCCGGTACAGGTTCAGGGATAATTCTTTGTTTGCCTTTTGGTCTATAAGGCGTAGTTCCTTAAGCGTCGCCAACGAACTTTCTGCTTCTTCTGCCAAATGGGTATCCTTGATCTCGATTTCATCATTGTAGGCGTTGTGCCTGTAAAAGAAATTACCGACTAATTCTTCATTATAGAATATGGTACAGGGAGCGAAAGCATCTTCGAGATAGATGGAACCAACCGTTGGCAGATCACTGTTGATCCCTTTCTTGTGCCTCATTTGGGCAAATGCCATTCCTACAGCGCCGGTTCCCCCAAATGATTCCAGGTTAGCCGAGCGTTGTGCAACTGTATGTTGGGATACAATCAGGCATAGTAAGATGCCGGCGATTATTTTCATATGCTGTATAAATTAGCTACTAAAAGGCGGTAAAGATAAAAGGAATAAATTATTCCCTGCAAGATTTTCGCTAATCTTCACAATTTCCAATATTAAAATCGGTTTCTATCGGGCTGGATGGTAAGAGGTCCTTCCCTGAAAAGCCGGGATAGGACCTTGGATATTTGATGGCCCTGAACGTGAGGTTACCCTCCGGCGCATCACCCTGTGCCATGATTTCCCCGGTTGTTTTTACCGGGTTTTTATATTGCCAGACAATTTGCTCATCCCCATCAATTTCAAAAAAATGTCCCAGCAACCCCTCACAAATAAGCGTATTGCCATTGGCGAGCCGCTGCCCGCTGGAGAGTATCCGGGAATAGAATAAGGTGGGGTCCTGGGGATGGGTATATGTCCAACTCACATCTGAAGGCCCATAGGGGCCGGTGACCGGCTCAATGTATTCACCTGGCCCTGTTACAGGTGGTTCAATAATATCGATTGAGGAATAAGCCCCTTCTGGCCTGCTGTTTCCGTTGTTAAAGAGCATGATCTTTCCGCCATCCGGGTAGGAGGGGGGGATCCAGACAGGATAATGCTGCCGGAACAGTTTGGTATCCGCAAGGTTTCCCTGACCATAGGCTTCGGGGTTACCCCATCGATACAGGAGCGTTCCGCCTTTTCCCCGCAGGCCGCCGGTATTGGTCCGGGCCTCTTCGGTAGTTGTGCTATGGTCAATGATGTGGATTTCATTGATACCATTGCAACTGATAAGGATCTGGTCCAGGACCGGGTTATACTGCAGGGAATTGATGTGCAGCCAGTCGGCATCACCGTTGGTGGGTTCGCTTAGATAGTTGATATCCATCAATTCAGGATGTTCCGCTAGTACCCCGTAATTATCTTTTGTCGGGTCGATGTCCTGTATCAAATGGTCCCAGTAGTTCCATTCCCAAACGATATCCCCCCCGGTAGCCCCTACGGGTTTAACCTCGAATATTTGTTCATTATACAGCACACCTTCTATGATGTTGGCAGGATCCCTTCCGGCCTGAATGGCTTCGGCTTCTGTTTTCTTATCTGCAGCCAACATCAATACATTGCCATTGGGCATTGGGTAAATGTCATGGTGAAGGTTTACTTTGGAAGTTGAATAGGTGTAGGACCAAAGAACCTGGTTGTCCCAGCTGATCTTTTCCACGATGCCGCCGCCCCCCGGATATGGGACTTCCGAATTTTCCAGGACCCCGCCACGGAGGATGGAGCCATCTTCCAGCAAGTAAACTGCTTTCCCTTCTGTATAATCACTGGTCCAGGTGTTGATAACCTGCCCGCAATTATTGACCAGGTAGGTATTTGTATGGATGGTGAAAAGCGTGTAGCCAATAGCTGCCTTTTCCCTGTCGAGCAACAAAGCCCCTACCGTATTCGATGCCGGGATCTCAATGGCTGTTTCTTTTTCCGTATCCGAAGGGATGGCAGTGCCGGGATCATCTTTGGCACATCCCCCCAGTACCACTACAATGTATAGGATCCAAGACCTTGTAAAATTGAGCTTCCTCATTTTTTGTGCTGTTAGGTGGATGTGGCAAAAATACCGGACATAAATTAAAAAAACAGCCGTCCCGATCGGGAAGACTGTTTTTTATATCATAATGCTATAAAAATTAGGGTAACGGGGGGCGACAAATCTGTGCCACCTTCCAAAGTGATTGATGCCCCCTCCGGGTTCCATACTGACCTTCACTGAAACCACACTCAGCAATGCAAACTAGATGCATAAACTAGATGGGCATCCATAGTAAGGAGCAGTGGCTAATGCCCTTTCCACGAACACCGAAATATGATGGGAAAAGAATATTAAATGAATCTGAACTGATAGTTATATAATAAAAAAAACACCCGCTTTTGCGGGTGTTTATGATTAAATTATAAGTTTTATATCAGGATTTAATGAGGTTAAAATTATTTCCAACGAAGCTGCCAAAATCGATAGTGATATTAATATCACCGGTACACGTATTGATAGCACCTGTTCCTACTACATCCAGACAAAAACCTGGGCCGTAATCGAAGCATTCATTGGAAGTTACCGAAACATTTCCATCACTGTCGATAACGGTTACCTTCATATAAGATGTAGTCGGATTTCCGATATAAGGATTATTGGTAGAAAGGATCCTGAAACTCAACGGATCGTCCGGATCCGGTACGACCGGTATCTGATCACCTACTGCATAATCTGCCCATGCATCAAAAGTCACTGTAAAGTTACCATTGAATATTGCCGAAGTGTCATCAAGACTACATTTGAAAGCTGTCACATAGGAATAAGGACTGGAGTAATATCCACCTAAAGCGGATATATTCCCATTGGCATTAGCGGCTGAGAACGAACGGCCATCTGTGGTAAACACCTGCCATGTTAAAATAAGGCTGTCTTCACCTTCAACCTGGTCGGAAGAAAACCCAAGGGCAGTTAAAGCTTCCCCGTAAGTAAAGCTGAAAGAGGTCGATGGAAGACCGTATTGACTGGTCCCAAAAGCTCCCTTAGCCACTGTTGCCAGAGGTGCAGTTTTTGAAATATCTCCTCCGGTGGTCGTATTGTCAATAAAATTAAGGGAAAATTCAACACGATCCAGTAACGTACTTTCTTCCCCGTCCTGGTATTCAAGGTCAATTGTAAAGGTGGAATTCTGATCATTTAGATCTATTACATCACCTTGTACGCTAAGGACCCTGAGAATCGCACCTTTTTGTACTTGCTCCAGAACATCGTCAATGGTATTATTATCCACGGAACACCCTATTAGCAGCGCCATTGTGATAAAACACGTTGTTATACTATTAATTACTTTTTTCATTTTATCTTTTTTTAATTAGGTGTAGGAAATCCTGGTGAAGCCGGGTTCGTGTCCCAAAAAACCTGAACATCAACCTCAGCTTTTTGCTGTACAGCTGAATTGTTATTTACAAAATTGGCAGGATAGAACAGCGACCTGACAAAGTTGCCTGGATTAGGCTCTATGCTAGGTTGCAAGTTATCCGGATACCCGGTCCTCCTGTAAAAGTTGTAAGCATCAATGCCATTTCCGTAAAGGGCAGTAAAGAACTCCCTCCCCAGGACATTCCACCCACCAGCTGCATCTGCATCAAATGCAGACCCAATGGCAGTGCTGTGATCCGCGATATCTGTTGCGGTGGGTGCCAGTGATTGGTCAGTACTTGTATCAATTGCTCCGAAGGCCGTAACTTTCGCAACAGATTGCGCAAGGCCGGCAAGCACGGCTGCTCTGGCTGTAGCAGTCTGACCGCTTACAAGAGCTGCTTCAGCAATCAGGAAATTGGCGGTGGAAGCCAGCAGGATAGGCGTAATTCCAGCTCCTTTGGCCCCTGCACCATTTACTTGTCCCTCGAAAGAACTGTCATCGAATTTCCCACCAGCAGGATATACTCCTACCAGGGTTCGTAAGAAGCCATCCGGAGGGGTACCTTCATTATTTCCATGATCCCGGCCCCAATAGCCGTTAGGCAACGAACAGAAGGGGTATCCCGCA
Source organism: uncultured Flavobacteriaceae bacterium (assembly GCA_963756115.1). Taxonomy (GTDB): domain Bacteria; phylum Bacteroidota; class Bacteroidia; order Flavobacteriales; family Flavobacteriaceae; genus JTS-RE37. The sequence goes on along the minus strand of CAVWMN010000002.1, from coordinate 462,455 downwards.
TAATGAGGAGGAGGAGCCTGCAAAGAACATTGCAGTGTTTCCAGAGCCGGAGGCGCTTCAGCCCCTGGCGTCTGCTCATTTTGACGGTAATAATAGTACCGGATCCTCGGGTCATTATTTTCATTCATATAGTTCATCTGATCATCAGACATATAATCGTTTCCACCGGTAGAAGAATAACTTCCGATAGACGTACCCGTATCAGTATCTACGCCGTTGTACCGTGGATGACGTGTATCCGGCTGAACTTCGTTGCTTCCCCATTGGAACTGCATGTCATCAGTGATAGCTGTGATGTAATTCCCGCTGCTTACGATGGTGTTAAAACTTGCAACAGCACCGCTGTTTACCAGCCTGGTCTGCATATACATCTTCATTTTAAGCGTGTTACACGCCTTCACCCATTTGGTAGCATCTCCATCATAGAAAAAATCATTTTCAGGGAGTGCTGAGCTGGTTGCATTGAAGTTGGCTATGGCCTGATCCAGTAAAGAGAAGGCTGCGTCATATACACTTGCTCCCGGATCAACCGAAGGGTTGAAATTTTCAGATCCCAGGTTAGCTTCGCTATACGGTATATCACCGAAGAAATCTACAAACATGGTCATGGTATAGGCTTCTATGAACTGAGCTACCCCCAAATGAAAGTTTAAATTGGCTTCTTCTGCCAGGGGTGTCATGGCCTTAATATCGGTCCTGATTTCTGTATATCCCCTTCTCCATTCCGAGTCAAACCCGGATGGGGTATAGGCTCCACGGTAGGATCGGCCAAACATATAATCGATCCTGGATAGTTCCGCACCGGTTCGTCCAAAACTCTCTACTGTTGTGGCGAAATCCAGCTGGATGTTATTCAAGAGGAAATCCGGACTACCCTGATCCGCTGAAAGCGCATTCGGATTGGTCCTGAGATCCAGTTCCGTCGTTTCGCAGGACTGGACAAAAGCTCCGAGAACCGCTGCGATACATACTATTCTAAATATTTTTTTCATGATAACAATTTTTTTTAATTAAAATGTAGCTTTTACACTAAATCCATATCGCTTCGAACTGGGTCCGTTAAGGAAATCAAATCCCTGGCCATTCCCAATTCCAAGACCGGCAACGTTTGGATCAAAATTTGTGCTTTCAGGCACATTAAAGGCTTTGTACCATAGGTTAAATCCGCTTACCGTAAAGCTCACAGAGCCGAATGGCGTCTTATCCAGGAATCTACCTGGAAGGGAATAACCCAGTGAAACTTCCTGTAACCTCAGTGTGGTGGCATCATAAACCTGCAATTCGCTGGGACCAAAGGCCACGTTGTCAAAATACAGGTTTGAGTTGTTTATTTGAATCGTGTTAGGATTGCCATCTGCCGTTACACCGGGTAAAATAAACGAATTCTCCCTGTCAACCGTATCATCTACCAAGCCCCTTCCCATCAATACTGCAATGGTGCTGGAATAAATATCCCCTCCCTGAATATGGTTCATCAGGAAACTAAAACTAAATCCTTTGTAGGAGAAGTTATTGCTAACGTTTAATGTCCAGTCAGGATTGGGATCACCGATAATCGGTAACCTTCCATTCTCGTCTACTTCCTCTGCCAGGTAATTTCCGTCAGCACCGACTGTTAATTGCCCGGTGTCTGAACGAGTAACGCGGCTTCCTACCAATACCCCTAGAGGTTCTCCTACTATGGCAGCGTTACCCAGGTTGGAAAATCCTTCGTATACAATGATATCGGTATCCTGACCCAGGTCGGTTACTTCAGATTCATTGGCATTGAAGTTGGAGTTGATAGCCCAGTTGAATCCTTCACCTCTGAATATATTAAGTCCAAGGTCTACTTCAATACCTTTTCCTTCTATCTCACCCACGTTGGTCTGGATCAAAGTACCACCGGTACTGGGATCCAAAGGCCGGTTTACGATCAGGTCTTTTGTCAGACGACTGTACAGGGAAACATCAAGGCTTACTATATTGTGGAATAACCGTGATTCCAGTCCAACTTCAAATTCCGTATACCTTTCAGGCAGGATATTTGGGTTGGCCACGGTATTGGATACGGAGTTGGTCACTACTGTTTGCCCGTCTCCGTTGATAAAGGCTTGCGTATCTATATTTAAATCCACTGAGGTGGGGAAGCCGCTGGCAAAACCTGCAGATTCACCGTAACCCCCACGGAGTTTCAGGTAGTTGATACCCCCTTCGCTCTTGATGGCGTCGAATGCTTGCGTGGGAATAAAGGAGAAACTTGCCCCCTTATACAATAAAGACCTGTTGTCTTTGGATTGGTTGGAAACCCAGTCATTCCGTGCATTGACGGTAAGGTAGAACATCCTGTCATATCCAAAATCGACCTGCCCGTAGACCCCGGCAATGTTTTGGTACGTGGTAAACTGGATCTCATCCTGCAGGTTAAAGTTAAAGTGCCTGCGAACCCCGAATACATTCTGGCCGCTGCTCGCAACTCCTTGCCGGTCGTAATTTGTGCTACGGGTGGTTCCCCCCAGGTTGAAATTCATATCCAACTTCTCGGTAAGGTCATAGTTCCCGTTAAGGATCACACTGTGGTCCCAGATGGTATTGTTGTTATCCCAGGTCTGGTAGATACCGCTTATCACCGCGGTGCTTCCACTGGAACCTCCCCTGTCCTGGTAGTAGGTATTACGCTCGTTATATACATCATATCCGAACCTGTAAAGCAGGTTCAGGTTATCATTGAAGTCATACTGCAAAGACATATTACCAAAAGCCCTGTTCGTAAGTTGTTCGTTCCCCGCATGGGCTACTGTCCAGTTTGGGTTCTGTATGTCGTTCCCATTACGGTAGTAAACACTACCACCGGTAATAGGATTCTCAAAAGGCAATCCTATCAGGTCCACAGATCGTGGGGTGAAGAATAAATGCCCGTATACCGAGGAACCTGTACCAAACGAACCGTTACCCTGACTGGCCGCAACCGGGGGGGATGTAAAGTCGGTCCTTGAATAGTTCATGGTCCCTGTAACCGTAAATTTATTGCTTAATTGGGCTCTTCCACCTATCCCCAGGTTATTCCTGGTCAGTTTGTTACCGGGCGTAAAGCCGTTGTCTTCTAGGTGTCCAAAACTTGCGTTATAGGAAACCTTACCATCTTCTGTTGCGCCGTTCGCATTAATGGAGAGGTTGGAAACTCCACCGGTCCTGAAGAATGCTTCTACGTTATCATAGGGTTGGAATTGATAGCGCGCATTCTGCAATTCTGGAAATGCTGCAGGGATTCCGGTAGCTGATGATGCCGTGGAATAGGGGTGCCGTATAGTACCTATATTCGTATCCAGCTCATATACCGCGGGAAAATTGGCAGCGTTACCGTAACCTGTCCGGCCATCCCTTCGGAATGCAGGCCCCCAGTTACTGAAGAACCAACCGAAAGCCTGGTCGAAACCACCACCATATTGGTTTTGATAATCTGGCAGGGATGCAATTTCGTTAAAGAAAAAAGAAGTGGCCACCGTAATCTCAGATTTCTTTGGACCTGTACCGGTAGCCCCGTTTTTGGTAGTGATCAGGATGACCCCGTTCTTACCAGCTTCCCCGTACAGGGTTGCAGCGGATAAACCTTTTAATACACTGACATTCGCTATGGAGTTGGGATCCAAATCCAGGAACCGGCTGGAACCGTTATTACCATCAATGAAATCTCCTGATGCGTTGGTGTCGCTACTGAAAGGAACACCATCCACAATAAACAAAGGCTGGTTGTTCTGGCTAAAGGACTGGTAACCCCTGATAACAATACTGGTACCAGATCCGGACACCCCACTCTGGGCAGTGATGTTCACCCCGGAAGCTTTCCCTCTCAGGACCCTTCCGATATCACCTTCTGTTTTTTGCTCAAGGTCTTCAGAGCCTACTGTGGCCACTGCATATCCCAGGGCTTGCTTTTCCCTTTTGATACCTTGTGCGGTTACTACTACCTCCTCCAATGCCTGCGCATCTTCCTCCATTTGTACATTAATAGTACTTTCAGCACCAATTGTCATTTTGACTTCCCTTTGTCCAATGTAGGAGAAGACGAGCACTTGCCCTTCACTTCCCTCGATTGAATAATTTCCGTCAAAATCTGTTTGTGTACCTGTGGTAGTACCCTCTACGACGATGTTAACCCCAGGCAGCGGCAGACCATCCTGGTCCGTCACATTCCCTGAAATCACTTTGTCCTGCGCAAAGGATAAATGCACAAAAAACGCCAATAACAGCGTCAAGATTCCATTTGAATTTGTTCTCATTTTTTAATTATTTGAATTAGCTAACTGCGAAAATCCTAATTTCACGTTAATAATCCAAACTTATTTTAATAAAACTTTAAGAAGTGAAATTGGAAAAAAAACATTTGGCCTGAAATTTGTTAGAAATAATATGGTCGATATTGTTAAAATAAATGCAATAATTATACTGAATTGTTATTTATTTGATAATTACATGAAAAACAGGCCCCGTCATTAGCAACAACGTAATCTCGTCGTTTTACCTTTTTTATCTTTTCGTGGAAAATGGTGTCTCGTTTTTCTTACCAAACAATCGGAATTTAGGGGCATCCACCTCCTGCCATCGGAATGTCCTTCACGTTTAAAAAGTCTTTTTCCCTACGCCTGCCGCCTTTTACATCAACCTGCCTGAGGGTATATAATAAGGTATACATTATTTTTTGCAGCAGCAGGCAATTCAGGAAATATGCCGGGGTTTAAAAAAATACCGAAAATTAATGGGTATCGATTTGAATTATTATGAATAATTGCTACATTTGCAACCCCGTAAACAAGGGTAGTTTTTATACATATAAATATAGTATGCCAACAATTCAACAATTAGTAAGAACAGGAAGAGCCCAGATAACCAAGAAGAGTAAATCGGCTGCTTTGGATTCGTGTCCTCAACGAAGAGGGGTTTGTACGCGTGTTTACACCACTACACCTAAGAAACCAAACTCTGCGATGCGTAAAGTAGCCAGGGTAAGTTTGACCAACGGTAATGAAGTAAATGCATACATTCCTGGCGAAGGACACAATCTGCAAGAGCACTCGATAGTATTAGTTAGAGGCGGAAGGGTAAAAGATTTGCCGGGAGTTAGATACCACATTGTTCGTGGTGCGCTTGATACCGCAGGTGTAGCCGGAAGAACGCAAAGAAGATCTAAGTACGGTGCAAAACGCCCTAAGAAGTAAATTTAAGCAGGAAGCGAGGCCCGTACGAAAACTGTAAGCTGTGTGCTTATGGCGGACATCGGGATATGCTGCCTACAACAAGTAAAAGATGAGAAAAAGACAGGCAAAAAAAAGACCCTTTTACCAGATCCCCGGTTTAATGACCAGTTGGTAACGCGTTTTGTGAACAACTTGATGTGGGACGGTAAAAAATCCGCTGCTTTTAAAGTATTCTATGATGCGATCGATATCGTAAACGAGAAAAAGACCGATGCAGAAAAATCAGCACTAGAAATCTGGAAAGATGCCCTTTCCAATGTGATGCCTCACGTAGAAGTACGCAGCCGTAGGGTTGGTGGTGCAACCTTTCAGATCCCGATGCAGATCCGTCCAGATAGAAAGATCTCCATGGCAATGAAGTGGTTGATCCTTTACTCCAGGAAAAGAAATGAGAAATCAATGGCACAAAAACTGGCTTCTGAAATTTTAGCTGCTGCTAAAGAAGAAGGTGCTGCTGTTAAGAAAAGAATGGATACTCATAAGATGGCTGAAGCAAATAAAGCATTCTCTCACTTTAGATTTTAAGATTCAGAAATGGCAAGAGATTTAAAATATACAAGAAATATAGGAATTGCTGCGCACATTGATGCCGGTAAAACGACAACAACCGAGCGTATCCTTTTTTATACAGGGGTAAGTCACACAAAATTGGTGAAGTGCATGATGGTGCTGCAACGATGGACTGGATGGCGCAGGAGCAGGAGCGGGGTATTACCATTACTTCGGCGGCCACAACCTGTACCTGGCAGTTCCCTACCAAAAAAGGAGAGGTTATCCCGGAATCGGTTCCCTACCACTTTAATATTATCGATACCCCGGGACACGTTGATTTCACTGTAGAGGTAAACCGTTCACTGCGGGTATTGGATGGACTTGTATTCCTTTTTAGCGCTGTTGACGGTGTTGAACCCCAATCAGAAACCAACTGGAGGCTTGCGGATAATTATAAGGTACCACGGCTTGGGTTTGTAAATAAAATGGACCGTCAAGGGGCGAATTTTATGATGGTTTGCAATCAGGTAAAAGAAATGCTGAAGTCCAATGCTGTTGCTATCGTTTTGCCAATTGGTGACGAACAGGATTTTAAGGGCATTGTTGACCTGGTAAAAAACCATGCTATAATCTGGCATGATGAGACTATGGGTTCCACCTTTGATATCGTGGATATCCCGGAAGAATTAAAGGCTGAGGTAAAGGAATACAGTGCTGCTTTGATAGAGGCGGTTGCAGATTACGATGAGACCCTGATGGAAAAATTCTTCGAGGATGAAGATTCCATTACGGAAGATGAAGTGCACGCAGCCCTCAGGGCCGCCGTGATGGACATGACTATCATCCCCATGATCTGTGGTTCTTCCTTTAAAAACAAAGGGGTACAGTTCTTGCTGGACGCAGTTTGTCGATATCTTCCGTCTCCAATGGATAAGGAAGGTATTGTGGGCACGGATCCCAAAACAGGGGACAAAATCAAAAGGAGACCGGATATCAAAGAACCATTTGCCGCTCTTGCCTTTAAGATCGCCACAGATCCTTTTGTAGGTCGTCTTGCATTCTTCCGTGCTTATTCCGGACGACTGGATGCTGGTTCCTATGTCCTGAACAACCGGACCGGGAACAAAGAGCGTATTTCCAGGATCTACCAGATGCACTCCAATAAACAAAATCCAATCGATTACATTGCTGCCGGTGATATTGGAGCGGCTGTAGGATTTAAGGATATCAAGACAGGGGATACCCTTTGTGATGAAAAACATCCGATCATCCTGGAAAGCATGAACTTTCCGGATCCTGTAATTGGTATCGCGATTGAGCCTAAAACCAAAGCCGACGTTGATAAGCTGGGGATGGCCCTTTCCAAACTTGCCGAAGAGGATCCTACATTCCAGGTAAAGACTGATGAAGCCTCCGGGCAGACCATTATATCCGGGATGGGTGAATTGCACCTGGATATCATTGTAGACCGGTTACGACGTGAATTTAAAGTAGATGTTAACCAGGGGCAACCCCAGGTTGAATATAAGGAAGCGATTACCAGAAGTGCCGACCACAGGGAAGTATACAAGAAACAAACCGGTGGTCGTGGTAAATTTGCGGATATCGTTTTCACCATGGAGCCTGCCGATCCGGAGAAGCCTGGATTGGAATTCGTCAATGCGATCAAAGGTGGGAATATCCCCAGGGAATATATCCCTTCTGTTGAGAAGGGCTTTAAAGAAGCTATGAAAAACGGGCCTTTGGCTGGTTTTGAAATGGATAGCATGAAGATCACCCTGAAAGACGGATCCTTCCACGCAGTGGATTCCGATTCCCTGTCTTTTGAACTCGCTGCAAAAATTGGATATAAGACAGCTGCCAAGATGGCAAAGGCTGTACTGATGGAGCCCATAATGAAGCTGGAAGCCCTTACCCCTGAAGAATACATGGGGGATATTGTAGGTGACCTTAACCGAAGGAGGGGCCATGTAACCAATATGAGCGACAGGGCCGGGTCTAAAGTGATCAAAGCCGAGGTACCGCTTTCCGAGATGTTCGGGTATGTTACTGCCTTGCGGACACTTTCATCAGGCCGGGCAACCTCAACTATGGAGTTTTCACATTATGCCGAAACCCCGTCAAACATTGCAGAAGAAGTCGTAAAGGCCGCTAAAGGTGTAACCGCTTAATTGTAGAAGGATGAGTCAGAAAATCAGGATAAAACTAAAATCGTACGATCACAATCTGGTGGATAAATCCGCTGAGAAAATCGTAAAGACGGTAAAATCTACCGGAGCGGTGGTTACAGGGCCAATTCCCCTGCCAACCCATAAAAAGATATTTACGGTTTTAAGGTCGCCGCACGTGAACAAAAAATCGAGGGAACAATTCCAGCTTAGCTCCTATAAACGGCTGCTGGATATTTACAGCTCCTCCTCAAAAACAATTGATGCGCTTATGAAGCTGGAGCTTCCGAGTGGTGTCGAGGTGGAAATAAAAGTGTGAGGTAAAAGCACTTTAAGGCTGGCATCATAAAACGGGTAGCACAGTGCTTCCCCAACATGTCCGGAGCGTTTCGCAAAGGAAAAACGGTAACAAGAATATATTCGGGGTCGGATTATTTTTGACCCTTTTTTAGTGTAGTTAACCCCCGGCCAAAGAGAGCCGGGAATACGTTTCAAATCACAGGGTGGCTGAGCGCTGACGGCAGTAATTTATTGAATACGGATTATTAAATTTTAAATACTAATTATATGTCTGGGTTAATAGGAAAGAAAATTGGCATGACCAGCATTTTTGACGAGAATGGGAAAAATATCCCCTGTACCGTTATAGAAGCTGGCCCATGCGTAATTACCCAAGTCAGAACCGAAGAGGTGGACGGGTACGATGCCCTTCAGCTTGGTTTCGATGACAAGGCAGAAAAACATGCAAATAAGGCCGAAATGGGCCATTCCAAAAAAGCAGGTGCTTCTCCCAAAAAGAAAGTCGTTGAATTCCGGGATTTTGAAAGTGAACACAAACTAGGGGACACAGTGGATGTCGCCCTGTTTATAGAAGGGGAATTCGTGGATGTGTCCGCAACTTCCAAAGGAAAAGGTTTCCAGGGGGTTGTAAAACGTCACGGGTTTGGCGGTGTCGGACAGGCAACCCACGGTCAGCACAACCGTTTGAGGGCGCCGGGCTCCATTGGGGCGTCATCCTATCCGTCACGCGTATTCAAAGGAACGCGAATGGCCGGAAGAATGGGCGGTGAAAAAGTAAAAGTACAAAACCTGAAAGTTTTAAAAGTAGTTGCGGAAAAAAATCTTTTGGTATTGAAAGGTTGTGTTCCCGGACATAATAATGCATACGTAACCATTATGAAGTAATGGAAGTAAAAGTCTTAGATATCAACGGAAAAGAAACTGGGAGAAAGATTGACCTTTCTGACGCTGTTTTCAAGATAGAGCCAAACAATCATGCCGTCTACCTAGATGTGAAACAGTACCTGGCCAACCAGAGACAAGGTACGCACAAAGCAAAAGAGCGGGCGGAGGTAGCGGGAAGTACCCGGAAGATCAAGAAACAGAAAGGTACAGGTACCGCCCGTGCGGGGAGTATTAAATCCCCTGTTTTTCGAGGTGGAGGAACGGTTTTCGGCCCAAGGCCAAAGAACTATACCCAAAAACTGAACAAAAACCTGAAACGCCTGGCCCGAAAATCTGCCCTGAGCATGAAGCATAAGGAAGCGACTATTATGGTAGTGGAAGACTTCAATTTTGACACCCCGAAAACAGCAGAATTCAGAAAGGTTTTGAAGTCCCTTGGATTGGAAACTAAAAAGTCCCTGATTGTGTTGGGCGATTCAAATAAAAACGTATATTTGTCGTCGCGCAATTTGAAGGGGTCTGAGGTCATAACTAACTCGGAATTAAGCACTTACGAAATATTGAATGCCAATAGCATTGTGCTTCTTGAAAGTTCTTTGCAGGGAATAGAATTGAACTTAAACAGATAGGGAAATCATGAGTGTGTTGATAAAACCGATTATAACTGAAAAAATGACGGCTGATAGCGAGTTGTACAACCGTTATGGGTTCCTTGTAGACCCCAAGGCCAATAAAATACAGATCAAAAATGCCGTTGAGGCAGCTTATGGTGTTTCAGTGACCAAAGTGCGGACCATGAATTACGGCCCTTCGCGGCGGACACGGTATACCAAGACCGGGGTGCAGCACGGGAAAACCAATTCGGTTAAGAAGGCTATTGTAGCCGTTGCGGAAGGAGAAGCAATTGATTTTTACAGTAATCTATAAAGACAGAAATGTCAGTTAGAAAATTAAAACCGATCACTCCAGGACAGCGTTTTAAAGTAGTAAATGGGTTTGACGCCATTACTGCTGATAAGCCGGAGAAAAGCTTGCTTGCTCCGTTAAAAAAGTCAGGAGGTAGAAACAGTCAAGGTAAGATGACCATGCGCTAAACAGGTGGTGGTCACAAAAGGAGGTACCGAATTATCGACTTTAAAAGGAATAAGGAAGCGGTTGCGGCCGAGGTTAAATCGATAGAATACGATCCGAACAGTACTGCGTTCATCGCATTGCTTGTCTATACGGACGGCGAGAAAAGATATATAGTTGCACCCAACGGGCTCCAGGTGGGCCAGAAGGTTACTTCCGGATCAGGGGCCGCCCCTGAAATCGGGAATGCACTGCCGTTGAGTGATATTCCGCTGGGAACCATCATCTCCTGTATTGAACTGCGCCCGGGACAGGGAGCGGTTATGGCCAGGAGTGCCGGGACGTTTGCACAATTGATGGCGAAGGAAGGGAAATATGTTACCATCAAGCTTCCTTCAGGGGAGACCCGGTTGATATTGGCCAATTGCCTTGCTACCATAGGTGCCGTTTCCAATTCAGATCACCAGCTGATCGTATCCGGTAAAGCCGGTAGGAGCAGATGGCTGGGCAGAAGGCCCCGAACAAGGCCGGTTGCCATGAACCCGGTTGATCACCCGATGGGTGGTGGGGAAGGCCGTGCCTCAGGTGGGCACCCAAGATCCCGAAATGGTATTCCTGCAAAAGGTTACAGGACACGTTCCAAAACCAAGGACACCAATAAGTATATCGTAGAACGTAGAAAGAAATAAAAAGCAGAAAACAATGGCACGTTCATTAAAAAAAGGACCTTATGTTCACTATAGCCTGGATAAGAAAGTCCAGAACAATGTGGATTCCGGAAAAAAGACGGTGATCAAAACATGGTCAAGGGCCTCTATAATTACACCCGACTTTGTCGGCCAGACCATAGCGGTACATAACGGAAGTCAGTTTGTGCCGGTTTATGTTACAGAGAACATGGTGGGACACAAATTGGGAGAATTTTCCCCCACACGCTCCTTCAGGGGTCATGCAGGGGCAAAAAATAAAGGTAAAAAGTAAAGAAGCTATGGGAGTTCGAAAAAGAGAAATGGCCGAAAATATCAAGGAAGAGAAGAAGCAGCTGGCATTCGCCAAACTGAACAACTGCCCTACCTCACCCAGAAAAATGCGTTTGGTAGCTGATTTGGTAAGGGGGGTGGAAGTAGAAAAGGCACTTGCTATCCTACGCTTCAATTCCAAGGAATCGTCCAAGCGATTGGAAAAATTATTGCTCTCGGCGATTGCCAACTGGCAGACTAAGAATGAAGATGCCGATGTGGAAGGTGCAGACCTGTTTGTAAAAGAAATCACGGTAGACAGCGGCAGTATGCTGAAAAGATTACGACCGGCGCCGCAAGGAAGGGCACACAGAATAAGAAAACGTTCTAACCACGTTACTTTGGTTTTGGGATCTAACACTAACAAAGAAAGCTAGAGTATTCAGTATGGGACAAAAAACAAATCCAATAGGAAATCGTCTGGGAATTATCAGGGGTTGGGAATCTAACTGGTATGGCGGAAAGGATTACGGGGACAAACTGGCTGAAGATGACAAAATCCGGAAGTATATCCATGCCCGTTTGGCGAAAGCGAGTGTATCCCGGGTAATCATAGAACGCACCTTGAAACTTGTCACCGTTACCATCACCACTGCAAGACCTGGTATCATTATCGGTAAAGGCGGACAGGAGGTAGACAAGCTGAAAGAGGAATTGAAAAAGATTACCGACAAAGAAGTACAGATCAACATTTTTGAGATCAAAAGACCTGAACTGGATGCTAACCTGGTTGCAGCCAGCGTTGCACGTCAGATAGAAAGCCGGATATCCTACAGAAGGGCTATTAAAATGGCTATTGCTGCTGCCATGCGTATGAATGCAGAGGGGATCAAAGTAATGATCTCCGGGCGGTTGAACGGTGCTGAAATGGCGCGTTCGGAAGGATTCAAAGATGGCCGGATTCCTTTGTCGACCTTCCGTGCGGATATCGATTATGCCTTGCAGGAAGCACATACCACATACGGTAGGATAGGTATTAAAGTATGGATCATGAAGGGCGAAGTTTATGGTAAAGAGAGATCTCTCTCCCCTGGTTGGAATGACAAAAGGCCAGGTAAAAGGAGGCGGTGGCGGAAAGCAGCAGGATGGGCCTAAAGAAACAACGTCGTAGAAAGTAATATTTAAAAGCAAAGAAAACATGTTACAGCCTAAAAGAACGAAATTTCGGAAAGTCCAGAAAGGGAGTATGAAAGGTGATGCCGGAAGGGGAACGAAGCTTTCCAACGGAATGTTTGGTATTAAGTCAATGGAATCCGGAATTCATTACCTCCCGGCAGATAGAGGCTGCGCGTATTGCTGCTACCCGTTACATGAAAAGGGAAGGGCAACTGTGGATAAAAATATTCCCGGACAAGCCTATTACCAAGAAACCACTGGAAGTACGTATGGGTAAAGGTAAAGGAGCACCCGAATATTTTGTGGCTGATGTAAAACCCGGAAGAATTATGTTTGAAGTAGGCGGGGTGCCTTTGGATATTGCCAAAGAAGCACTTAGGCTTGCGGCCCAAAAATTACCTGTTAAAACCAAGTTTGTGGTGGCGAGAGATTATGAAGCAGCTTAATCCCGGAAGGGATATGCCAGTCGCGTACCATTTGAATAGCGGGGTAGCGAAAGCTGAATTTTAGGATAAGAAATAGTATTGAACAATGAAACAATCAGAAGTAATAGATTTTCAGTGGAGGAGCTGAAGGAAAAAATAGCTGAATTTAAAAAGCAGTATGCCGATTTAAAATTAGCGCATTCTGTATCTCCATTGGAAAATCCGCTTCAAATACGAATTGCACGAAAAACTGTGGCGAGATTGGCAACTGAATTAACAAAAAGAGAAAAACAATAATTGGTTCTGCTTTATGGAAAAAAGAAATTTAAGAAAAGAAAGAATAGGTGTTGTTACCAGCAATAAAATGGAGAAATCTATTGTTGTTGCAGAAGTTAAGCAGAGTAAAACACCCTTTATACGGTAAGTTCGTATTGAAAACAAAGAAATATGTTGCACACGACGAAACAAACGACTGTAACATTGGAGATACTGTAAAGATCATCGAAACGCGTCCTTTGAGTAAAACCAAATGTTGGAGATTAGTTGAAATCCTAGAAAGAGCTAAATAATTATGGTACAACAGGAATCAAGACTAAAAGTAGCAGACAACACCGGAGCAAAAGAAGTTTTGACTATCCGTGTATTAGGAGGAACCAAACGAAGATATGCCTCTGTTGGTGACAAGATTGTAGTTTCCATTAAAGATGCTACTCCAAACGGAAACGTTAAAAAAGGAGCGGTATCCACTGCAGTTGTTGTACGTACCAAAAAAGAAGTGAGAAGAGCCGATGGTTCTTATATCCGTTTCGACGACAATGCCTGTGTTCTTTTGAACGCTGCCGGGGAAATGAGAGGAACACGTGTTTTTGGTCCGGTAGCAAGAGAACTTCGTGAAAAACAATTCATGAAAATTGTATCATTAGCACCAGAAGTGCTTTAATTAGATGATATTAAGATGATAAAGCTAAAGATAAAAACAGGAGACACCGTAAGAGTAATTGCTGGAGACCATAAAGGTACTGAAGGTAAAGTTGTACGTGTTGACCGCGAGAAAAACAAAGCGATCGTTGAAGGTGTAAACATGGTTTCGAAACATACAAAACCAAGTGCTAAAAACCCACAAGGCGGAATCGTTAAGAAAGAAGCTCCTATCCATATTTCTAACCTTGCGCTTATCGATTCCAAATCGGGCAAGACAACCCGCGTAGGTTTCGAACAACGGGATGGCAAAAAAGTAGATTTTCAAAAAAATCTAATGAAGTAATTTAGTAATGGCATATACTACCAAGATTAAAAGAAGAATATAAGGAGCGAGTTATTTCTGCTCTTAAAGAAGAATTCGGTTACAAAAACGTAATGCAGGTTCCCAAATTGAAAAAATCGTTTTGAGCCGTGGAGTTGGTGCAGCAGTATCCGATAAAAAACTGATTGACTACGCAGTAGACGAACTGACAAAGATCACCGGACAAAAAGCAGTTTCTACCATCTCTAAGAAAGACGTTGCGTCTTTCAAATTGAGAAAAGGAATGCCGATTGGTGCAAAAGTAACTTTGCGCGGCGAAAGAATGTATGAATTCCTTGACAGGCTGGTTACTTCCGCTTTACCACGTGTTAGTGATTTCAGCGGAATCAAAGCAACCGGTTTTGACGGAAGAGGAAACTACAACCTTGGTGTTCACGGAGCAAATCATTTTCCCTGAAATCGATATTGACAAAGTAAACAAAATTATCAGGTATGGATATCACTTTTGTAACTTCTGCAGATACAGACAAAGAAGCAAAATCATTATTGGCTGAATTAGGTTTACCTTTTAAAAAGAATTAAGATATGGCTAAAGAATCAATGAAAGCCCGTGAGGTAAAAAGAGAAAAAACGGTAGCAAAGTATGCTGAGAAAAGAAAGGCTCTTAAAGAAGCTGGAGATTATGAAGGCTTGCAAAAATTACCGAAAAATGCTTCACCTGTTAGTTTGCACAATCGTTGCAAATTAACAGGAAGACCAAGAGGTTATATGCGTCAGTTTGGTATTTCACGTGTAACATTCCGTGAAATGGCCAACAAGGGATTAATTCCAGGTGTAAAAAAAGCAAGTTGGTAAAAGGGAATTCAGGAAACTGGAGGTACCGGGCAACAAAACCTGCTACCGATTCAGAATCCGCAATTCGCCATTCAAAATCATAAATATGTATACAGATCCTATTGCAGATTATTTGACCAGAATTAGAAACGCCAGTAGCGCAAACCACAAAGTAGTGGAAATTCCTGCTTCTAATCTAAAAAAGGAAATCACCAAGATCTTATTCGATCAGGGTTATATCTTAAGTTACAAGTTTGAAGACAACGCTGTTCAGGGTACCATCAAAATCGCTCTTGAAGTATGACAAAGATACTAAAGAGCCTGTAATCAAAGATATTCAAAGAATTAGTAAACCAGGTTTACGTAAATATGCAGGTGCTGCATAATATGCCAAGAATCCTTAACGGATTAGGAATTGCAATTGTTTCTACTTCAAAAGGTCTGATGACCGGAAAACAAGCCAAACAACTAAATGTAGGTGGTGAAGTAATTTGCTACGTATACTAATATAAAAGAGAAAAACATGTCAAGAATAGGTAAAAATCCAATTGCAATTCCGCCGGTGTAACTGTTGAAGTTACGGGACAATGTCATTACAGTTA
Source organism: uncultured Flavobacteriaceae bacterium (assembly GCA_963756115.1). GTDB lineage: Bacteria > Bacteroidota > Bacteroidia > Flavobacteriales > Flavobacteriaceae > JTS-RE37. The sequence goes on along the minus strand of CAVWMN010000002.1, from coordinate 447,066 downwards.
AAGGAAAAATAGGTCAGCTTACCCAGGAATTTTCAGAGGTATGCTGTTAAAGTTGAAGATGGCAGGTATAGTGGAAAGATCTTCAGATCCATAAAGACACAGAGCAAAACACGGTTTTACAGATCATTAATCAACAATATGATTGTTGGTGTTTCTGAAGGTTTTACAAAAGAACTCGAATTGGTTGGTGTTGGTTACAGGGCTTCTAACCAGGGACAAAAATTAGATATTGCTCTAGGTTTCTCCCACAACATCGTTTTTGAAGTGGCTCCTGAAGTTAAAATTGAGACCATTTCTGAAAAAGGTAAAAACCCAATCATCAAATTCACATCTTTTGACAAACAACTTGTTGGGCCAGATAGCTGCGAAAATCAGAGGTTTCCGCAAACCAGAACCTTACAAAGGAAAAGGTGTTAAATTTGTAGGTGAAGTATTAAGAAGAAAAGCAGGTAAATCAGCTTAAAAATTAAGATTATGTCATTAACAAAATCTGAAAGAAGACAAAGAATAAAAGCAGAATCAGAAAAGTATCCTTAGCGGAACTGCTGAAAACCAAGACTTTCTGTATTCAGAAGTAATAAAGAAATCTACGCACAACTCATTGACGACGTGAACGGAGTAACTTTAGCTGCTGCATCTTCACGAGAAAAGGAACTGAGCAAAGTTAAAGGTACTAAGACCGAAGTTGCTGCTGCAGTTGGAAAAGTCATTGCAGAAAAAGCTTAAAAGGCCGGGATCGAAACAGTAACTTTTGACAGAGGCGGATATATTTACCACGGACGTGTTAAATCATTAGCAGAAGGCGCAAGAGAAGCCGGACTTAAATTCTAATTGATAGTATGTACCAGAAATACAAAAATGTAGAACTGGTAAAACCAAGTGGCCTTGAATTAAAGGATCGTCTGGTAAGTGTAAATCGTGTTACTAAAGTTACAAAAGGTGGTAGGGCTTTCGGCTTTTCTGCCATTGTAGTTGTAGGTGACGAGAATGGTGTAGTAGGTCACGGACTTGGAAAATCCAAAGACGTATCTGAAGCCATTGCTAAAGCCAGTCGAAGATGCCAAGAAAAACCTTGTAAAAATTCCTTTGAACAGGGACCTGTTCCACATGAGCAAAAAGGTAAATTTGGTGGTGCACGTGTATTCTTCATGCCTGCATCTCATGGTACCGGAGTAATTGCCGGTGGTGCTGTACGTTCAGTTCTTGAATCAGTTGGTATACACGATGTATTGTCAAAATCTCAGGGATCTTCAAACCCTCACAACGTGGTAAAAGCAACTTTTGATGCTTTCTTCAAATGAGAAGCGCCAATACAGTTGCAAAACAAAGAGGTATTTCCCTTAGAAAAAGTATTTAAAGGTTAATCCAAAGAGCAGTATGGGTAAGATTAAAGTAAAACAAGTAAAAAGCAAAATCAACTGGCCACAGACTCAGAAAATGACGCTTGAAGCTCTAGGGTTGCGAAAAATGGGGCAGGTTGTCGAGCACGACAACACCCCTACTATCCTTGGCATGATAAATAAAGTAAAACACTTGGTTTCCGTAGAGGAGGTCTAGCCCGCAGGGTAATTTCAAAGGATGCGTGCTGTCGCAGCAGCAACAGATGCCGGCCTTGCATTCAAAAAATTACAACCGAGGTATAATACAACAAAAATTAACAGATGAATTTAAGTAATTTACAACCTGCTGAAGGTTCCGTTCACAATCAGAATAAACGATTAGGCCGGGGCGAAGGTTCCGGAAAAGGTGGTACAGCCACCCGAGGACACAAAGGAGCGAAATCACGTTCTGGTTATTCTAAAAAGATCGGTTTTGAAGGTGGTCAAATGCCCTTACAGCGCCGTGTTCCTAAGTTTGGTTTTACAAACATCAACCGTAAGGAATACGAAGGGGTAAACCTTGATACGCTTCAGCAACTTGTAGATAAAGGTGCAGTGAAGGATACTGTTACCCTGGAGGACTTATGGAAAACAACCTGGCCACTAAAAACGAAATCGTAAAGATTTTGGGCAGAGGAGAATTGAAAGCCAAACTGAAGATAACTGCTCATAAATTTACTGCAACTGCCAAAGCCGCTATTGAAGCAGCTGGTGGAGAAGCAGTAAGTTTATAATTAAAACGGACTATGAAGAAATTTTTTGAATCATATCAAATGTTTGGAAAATAGAAGAACTCAGGAACAGAATCATCGTTACCCTAGGCTTGTTATTGGTGTACCGTTTTGGTGCCCAGGTAATGCTTCCGGGTATTGATGCGACACAATTGGCGGAATTGTCATCCAATACGGAGCAAGGTATTCTGGGTATCCTGAACATGTTTACAGGTGGTGCATTTTCCAATGCCTCGGTTTTTGCACTGGGTATCATGCCGTATATCTCTGCATCCATTGTGGTGCAGTTGATGGGAATTGCGGTTCCTTATCTGCAGAAACTCCAGAAAGAAGGAGAAAGCGGGAGAAAGAGAAAAACCAGATAACACGGTGGCTAACCATCGGGATCTGTATCGTCCAGGGTCCTGGCTATATCTATAACCTCGGTGCGCTGGGTGTTCCCGATTCGGCATTCCTTCTGGGGAAAGGCCTTGGATTTATCGTTCCCTCCGTAGTGATCCTCGTGACAGGTTCTATATTTGCGATGTGGTTGGGTGAAAAGATCACGGATAAGGGAATTGGAAACGGTATCTCCCTGCTGATCATGATCGGGATTATCGCTACCCTGCCGCAGGCATTTGTGCAGGAAGCCTATTCACGATGGGATGGCAACGGTGGTCCCATGCTTATTCTGGTGGAGATCATCCTTTGGTTCGTAGTGATCCTGCTGAGCGTTTTACTGGTAATGGCTACCCGAAGGATCCCTGTGCAGTATGCCAGGCGTACGGCATCGGGTGAATACGAAAAGAATATCGCCGGTTCACGGCAATATATTCCCCTTAAATTGAATGCCTCCGGGGTGATGCCCATCATATTTGCCCAGGCAATTATGTTCGCGCCCGGTTTACTGGGGAGGACATTCAACAATACAGCAGTGGGACAGTGGATGGAAGTACAGTTCCAGGACATTTTCGGTCTGGCTTACAACCTGTTGTTTGCCTTCCTGATCATCATATTTACCTATTTCTATACGGCCATTACCGTTCCAACCAATAAGATGGCGGATGACCTGAAAAGGAGCGGCGGATTTATTCCGGGCATCAGGCCGGGGAAGGAGACAGGCGATTTCCTGGATAAGATCATGTCATTGATCACGTTTCCGGGCTCAGTATTCCTGGCTTTATTAGCTGTATTGCCGGCATTGGTCGTAAAGCTGATGGACATTCAGCCTGGCTGGGCATTATTCTATGGCGGTACCTCCCTGCTGATCATGGTTGGTGTAGCGATAGATACCGTTCAACAAATTAATTCCTATTTGTTGAACAGGCATTACGACGGGTTGATGAAAACAGGTAAAAACAGAAAGGTAGCATAATTTATGGCAAAACAAGCAGCAATAGAACAAGACGGCAGTATCATTGAAGCATTATCCAATGCAATGTTCCGGGTAGAATTGGAGAATGGCCATGTGGTAATCGCGCATATTTCAGGAAAAATGCGCATGCATTATATTAAATTGCTGCCGGGAGATAAGGTAAAGCTGGAGATGAGCCCCTATGATCTTTCGAAAGCAAGAATTACATACAGATATTAATCAGGAAAGCAAGTTCCAGCAGCGAAAAACAGGGATACCGGTTTTTGTTTCGGAATTTGATTAAATAGATCAAAGGTGAAAGTAAGAGCATCCATTAAGAAGAGAAGTGCCGACTGCAAAATAGTCCGCAGAAAAGGCAGGTTGTACGTAATTAACAAAAAGAATCCTAGATTCAAACAAAGACAAGGATAATTATGGCAAGAATTGCAGGGGTAGATATCCCCAAACAAAAGAGAGGGGTCATCGCACTTACCTATATATTCGGTATCGGTAAGAGCAGGGCAGAGGAAATATTGGAAAAGGCAGGAGTAAGTGTAGATACCAAGGTATCTGACTGGAATGACGATGAAATTGGCCGGATCCGGGATGCTGTTTCTTCTTATAAAATTGAAGGAGAACTTCGTTCAGAAACCCAGCTGAATATCAAACGTCTGATGGATATTGGTTGTTATAGGGGCGTACGCCACAGATCCGGGCTTCCCTTGCGCGGTCAGCGTACCAAAAATAACTCCAGGACCAGGAAAGGGAAAAGAAAAACAGTTGCCAACAAGAAAAAAGCAACGAAATAATCAGAGTACAAGATACTGAGTATGGGCGTATTAAGGAGGTAGGTCCCACCATCATCTCCATGGATACCAACTACTTGATACACAATTCGCAATACTAAAAAATATGGCAAAGACAGGTACAAAAGCAGCAAAAAAACGGAAGGTTATTGTAGATTCTGTAGGGGAGGCCCATATTGCAGCATCCTTCAATAACATCATTATTTCTTTGACCAATAAAAAAGGGGATGTCATTTCCTGGTCATCTGCCGGTAAAATGGGATTCCGGGGTTCCAAAAAAAATACCCCCTACGCAGCGCAGATGGCTGCTGAAGAATGTGCAAAGATCGCACATGATGCAGGTTTACGGAAAGTAAAAGTTTACGTTAAAGGCCCGGGAAACGGCAGGGAGTCTGCGATACGGTCAATTCACAATTCAGGGATAGAAGTTACAGAGATCATCGATGTAACCCCACTGCCACATAACGGTTGCAGGCCCCCCAAACGAAGAAGAGTTTAATATAAATCAATAGTAATACCATCGCAAGGTGGTTTTTTCACAGGAATTGTAGTTACGATTATCGAAGGATAAGCCTTAATTCATAATCACAGTTCCCAATTTAAAGAAAATGGCAAGATATACTGGTCCAAAAACAAAGATCGCCCGTAAATTCGGCGAAGCAATCTTCGGAGACGATAAGTCTTTCGAGAAAAAAAATTACCCTCCGGGACAACACGGTAACAACAGGCGCCGTGGTAAGAAATCTGAATATTCCGTTCAGTTGATGGAAAAACAGAAAGCCAAATATACCTATGGTATTCTGGAAAAACAATTCAGGAACTTATTCACAAAGGCCAACAGGAGCAAAGGGGTTACCGGGGAGGTATTACTCCAAATGTGTGAATCGCGTTTAGACAATGTCGTATACAGGATGGGATTGGCCAATACCCGAAGTGGGGCCAGGCAACTGGTTTCCCACAGGCATATCACCGTGAATGGCGATTTGGTGAACATTCCTTCCTATTCCCTGAAAGCTGGTGATGTAGTTGCAGTTCGTGAAAAATCGAAATCCCTTCAATCTATTCAGGATGCACTCGATTCCAACAATAGTGTATACGAATGGATTACATGGAATGCCGAAAAGAAACAGGGGACCTTTGTTTCTGTCCCTGAAAGGATTCAGATACCGGAAAATATCAAGGAACAACTAATCGTCGAGTTATACTCTAAATAAAACAACACAGATCCGACTATGGCAATATTTAATTTTCAGAAACCCGATAAAGTAATAATGATTGATTCTTCAGATTTTGAAGGGAAATTTGAATTTCGCCCTTTAGAACCTGGTTATGGATTGACTGTTGGGAACGCTTTGCGAAGAGTATTACTTTCTTCTTTGGAAGGATTTGCAATCACATCCGTAAGAATTGACAAAGTAGAACATGAATTTTCGGTTATTGAAGGGGTAGTGGAGGATGTAACGGAGATAATCCTTAACCTGAAGCAAGTCCGTTTTAAGAGGCAAATCGATGATGTAAACGAGGAAACCGTTTCCATATCAGTGAGTGGTAAAGAACAGCTTATAGCCGGGGACTTCCAGAAATTCATTTCCGGATACCAGGTTCTGAACCCGGAGCTTGTGATCTGCAATATGGATCCCAAGGTGAGTATCAATATGGAAATCATTATTGAAAAAGGACGGGGATACGTTCCGGCTGAGGAAAATAAAAAATCGAATGCCCCCTTGGGGAGCATTGCGGTTGATTCCATTTTCACCCCCATTAAAAATGTGAAGTACAGCATTGAAAACTTCCGGGTGGAACAGAAGACCGATTATGAAAAATTGGTATTTGAAGTGGTAACAGACGGGTCTATCCATCCAAAAAATGCCCTGACTGAAGCCGCCAAGGTACTGATCCACCATTTCATGCTGTTTTCTGATGAACGTATAACGCTGGAGGCTGATGAAATCGCACAGACCGAGACCTATGACGAGGAATCACTCCATATGAGACAGCTATTAAAGACCAAACTGGTTGACATGGACCTTTCTGTAAGGGCACTGAACTGCCTGAAAGCGGCAGAGGTGGATACCTTGGGAGACCTGGTTTCCTTCAACAAGAATGATCTGATGAAATTCAGGAATTTTGGGAAAAAATCACTGACAGAACTGGAAGAACTGGTCATCAACAAAGGCCTGAACTTTGGGATGGATCTGTCTAAATATAAATTGGATAAGGATTAAATTGTATTGGGGAGCAGGGAATTCCTGCTCTTTTGAAAGCATATATAGTTAAGAACAATGAGACACGGTAAGAAAGTCAATCATTTAAGCAGAAAAACAGCCCATAGAAAGGCAATGTTGGCCAACATGGCTTGCTCGCTGATTGAGCATAAGCGAATCAATACCACTGTGGCAAAGGCGAAAGCACTAAAGCAGTTTGTAGAGCCCCTGATCACTAAATCCAAAGCGGCAAACAACGTCAGTGCGGAAAATGGCACCCATAACAGGCGGATCGTTTTCAGGAACCTGCGGGATAAAAATGCCGTCACGGAACTGTTCAGCGCAGTTTCTGAAAAAGTCGGGGAACGCCCGGGAGGGTATACCCGGATTATTAAACTGGGGAACCGGTTGGGTGATAACGCCGATATGGCCATGATAGAGCTAGTGGATTTCAATGAGATCTACAACGCAGGGAAGCCTAAGAAACAAAAGTCGACACGGCGTAGCCGCAAAGGTAAATCCACCGATTCTGCCGCTGTGGCCGAAAAAGCACCGGTTGCTGAAACGGCTGTTAAGGAGCCTGATTCTAAAAAAGAGGCTGCCGTTAAGGATCCGGGAGTCGCCAAGGTTGCCGAAGTGCCGGCAGCAACGGTAGCAGATGCCGAAGAAAGCGAAGAACAAAAAAAGAAAACAGAGGCCTCGGCTGATGATTCTGAAGAATAGATGAATAATTGGATAAACGCATATAGAAAAAGGATAGACCTCACAGTCTGTCCTTTTTTTTTGCTTTGTATACCAGGGCCCAGCCATTCGGGATCCTTCGTTCAAAGTGGGCTCCCAGGGCCGTCTATTTCCAATCTTCTTTTTATCTTTGTATCCCAAAGGCAAACAAAATTTCCATACTTTCAATTATATCCCTGAAAAACATTAATCTAAAACATTCAAGCCAGTGAAATATCAGCCAAAAAGAAAAGCATTGATCTTATTACAGGATGGAACCATATTTTACGGTAAATCCGTTGGGGATGCAGAAGGAACCGCATATGGTGAGGTATGTTTTAATACCGGGATGACCGGGTATCAGGAAATCTTTACAGATCCTTCCTATTTCGGACAGTTGATGATCACAACAAATGCCCACATCGGAAATTATGGTACACACCGGGAGGAAACCGAATCAGATTCGGTTAAGATCTCCGGTTTGATATGCAAAAATTTCAGTTATGAATATTCCCGCCCGGATGCAGATCATAGCTTAAAACAATTTTTGGACCACAATAAATTGTTTGCCATTTCAGATGTTGATACCCGTGCGTTGGTAGCTTATATCCGGGATCATGGCGCTATGAACGCGGTCATCTCCACTGCAGTAGGTCAAATTGAAAAACTCAGGGAGAAATTAAAGGAAGTACCAGATATGGAAGGCCTGGAGCTGGCCTCCAGGGTTTCCACGAGAGAACCTTATTATTATGGAGAAGAATCCGCGACCTATAAAATAGCCGCCCTCGATATTGGGATCAAGAAAAACATCCTCCGAAACCTGGCTGGAAGGGATGCCTATATCAAAGTATTCCCTTATAACACAGCCTTTGCAGAGATGAAGGAATGGCAACCCGATGGTTATTTTATTTCCAATGGCCCGGGGGATCCGGAACCACTGCTGGATGCCGTAGCGGCCGCAAAGGAAATTATTGCTGAGGAGAAACCGCTTTTTGGTATTTGCCTGGGCCATCAGGTAATCGCATTGGCGAACGGGGTGTCTACCTATAAAATGTACAATGGCCACAGGGGAATCAACCACCCCGTTATGAACCTGCTCACAGGGAAAGGTGAGATTACATCCCAGAACCATGGTTTTGCTATCAGCAAAGAAGAGACCGAAGCCCATCCCGATCTTGAGATCACACATGTACATCTGAATGATAAAACCGTTGCAGGCATCCGGATGAAAAATAAAAATGTATTCTCCGTGCAGTATCACCCGGAAGCCAGTCCCGGACCACATGATGCCAACTACCTTTTCGATCAGTTTTTTGAAATGATAAGATTGGGTGTTAGTAAACCCGCAGTGGTTTAAAGAATTGTTATTTTATGGCCTGACCGGATAAATTTCTGCGGGGCAAATGCCTGCTTTTGTATATTTACCAAAGACAGTAATCATATGGTGCGCAACTTGCTCCGGCAGGTCTTTTTAAAATCACCAGTAACGGAATCAACCTAATAAAACAAATAGAATGAGTATCATAATAGATGTACATGCAAGGCAAATTTTTGATTCAAGGGGCAATCCCACAATCGAGGTAGATGTTATAACGGAAAATGGTGTAATGGGCCGGGCTGCTGTTCCGTCCGGTGCTTCCACAGGGGAGCATGAAGCGGTGGAATTACGTGACGGGGGCAAGGCATATATGGGAAAAGGAGTGGGAAAGGCGATCATAAACGTCAACACTACCATTGCTGAAGAAATCAGGGGTATGCTGGTTTTTGAACAAAATCGGATAGACCAGACGATGATAGACCTGGACGGCACGCCCAATAAATCCAATCTGGGGGCTAATGCAATCCTGGGGGTTTCCCTGGCCGTGGCCAAAGCGGCCGCCAGTGAACTGGGGATGTCCTTATTCAGGTATGTTGGGGGAGTGAGTGCCAATACACTCCCGGTACCGATGATGAATATCATCAACGGGGGTTCCCATTCGGATGCGCCTATCGCCTTCCAGGAATTCATGGTTATGCCGGTTAAGGCAAAAAGTTTTACGCATGCCATGCAGATGGGGACCGAAATATTTCACAGCCTAAAGAAAGTATTGCATGACAGGGGCCTAAGCACTGCTGTGGGGGACGAAGGTGGCTTTGCGCCTACCCTTGATGGCACCGAAGATGCCCTTGATACCATTGGTTTGGCAGTAAAAAATGCCGGGTATTCCCTGGGGGACGATGTTATGATCGCTTTGGATTGCGCTGCGGCAGAATTCTATGTCGATGGAAAATATGATTATACAAAATTTGAAGGTGATTCCGGCGCCATCCGCTCCTCGGAAGAACAAGCACAGTATCTGGCCGATCTTTGTGCGAACTATCCCATCATCTCCATCGAAGATGGCATGGATGAGAATGACTGGGACGGATGGAAATTGCTGACCGATAAAGTAGGTGAGAAAGTACAACTGGTTGGGGATGACCTGTTTGTCACCAATGTAGAGCGATTATCACGGGGGATTACAAATGGCATTGCCAATTCCATTCTGATCAAAGTCAACCAAATCGGGACCCTGACGGAGACCATTGCCGCGGTGAATATGGCCAAAAATGCCGGCTATACATGTGTTATGTCTCACCGCTCCGGGGAAACAGAAGACAATACAATTGCAGACCTGGCCGTAGCCCTCAACACCGGGCAGATCAAAACAGGATCTGCATCGCGGAGTGACCGGATGGCAAAATACAATCAGTTGCTTCGGATCGAAGAAGAATTGGAAGGGACAGCCTTTTACCCCAAGGAATCCGCATTTAAAATTAAACGCTAAGTCCAACCGTTTTTTCATAGGCCTTTTAATCGCGGAAACCGTCCGGATTGAGAGGCCGTATTTGGTGCAATCGTTAACTTTGCCTATCTTTTGATATGCTCATATGAGTTAATCCCATTAGTTGTTTACCGCATGAATAACTTTCTTTTTGTAGCTGCTGAAAATGATGGCATTGCCAAATGTAAAGCCGGGGGAATGGGGGATGTGGTCAGGGATGTGCCAAGGCAGATATCTGAGCGGGGGGATACCGTCCATGTTGTGGTGCCCTCCTATTCAAGATTGCACCAGAACGGGACACTAAATACCACGCTGACCCTGGACCTGAAGGGCACGACATACCAGGCAGAATTGTATGAAGTAGTGCCCAAAAAGGAATTTCCCAATATCCACCACTATGTGATCCATCACCCGGAAATTCAGGCAGGGGAGATCGGGCATATATACCATGATGACCCTAAGGAACCCTTTTACACGGATAATATCAAATTCACCATCTTCTGTACTGCGGTCGCCGAAGCCATCCGCCAGGAAGCTTTTGGCAAACTCGATGTGGTGCACATGCATGATTGGCATACCAGCCTGCTGTTGTTCCTGAAAACCTACCATCCGGAATACAAGTCCCTCAAAAAACTGCGTTTTGTCTATACCATCCACAACCTGGCCATCCAGGGGATACGTCCCTTTGCGAATAATTATTCTTCCGTTACCCATTGGTTTCCTAATGTCCCTTTTGATGTTGATACCCTGATGGATCATAGGTATCCGGATTGTATCAACCTGATGGCGGTGGGCATCAGGCTGGCGGATGCGGTGCAAACAGTATCCCCGTCCTACAAGGAAGATGTCCTCAGGCCCAGCAGGCCCCCCGAATTCATAGGAGGGGAGAGCCTTGAAAAGGACCTGCAGCAGGCTGATCGCGAAAGACGGTTGTTCGGCATCCTGAACGGATCAAATTATAGCAATATCAGGGTAGCCGAAAAAGGCCTGCTCTATCGCAATATCGTAAAGGCACTTTTCGGTTGGCTGCAGGAAGAATCCAAGAAATACAAGGCCGATTTTCTTGCCCATACCGGCGAGAAGGTAATGCGGTATGTCACGGACAGGCCAAAGTTTATCATGGCGAGCGTTGCCCGGCTGACCGAACAGAAATTCTACTTTTTCCGGCGTTCCCCGGAAGCGCTGGTTGAAATTCTGGAAAGGTTGAAAAAGGTGGATGGAATTTTTATGATGTTGGGGACCGGTGCACCTGATTACGAAGAACATTTCCGTAAACTGAGCTATGAAAATGAAAACTTTATTTTCACTAACGGCCAGTCCGAAGATCTCATTGATTCCATATACCTGGAGGCCGACCTGTATTTTATGCCCAGTTTATTTGAGCCCTGTGGTATCAGCCAGATGCTGGCAATGCGCAATGGCAATCCCTGCCTTGTACACAATACAGGGGGGCTAAAAGACACGGTGGAACACATGAGGACCGGCTTTAGCTTTGACGGGGATACCTATGAGGAAAAGATCAAGGACATGGTGAACGTATTTGACCTGGCACTGGATATTTATAAAAATGACCAACCCACCTGGAAAACAATCCAATCCAATGCACGGAACATGCGGTTTACCTGGGAAAAATCCGTGGACGACTATTACAGGTTACTCTATAATATCGAAAGCGCCAAGGCTTGATATAAACGCCCGGATCCTTGTAAGACCCAGCGTTAACCTGCTGTTTATGCCCGTAAATTAAATAAATCTGACGATTGTTAAGATGAAGTGTTTTTTGTAGATTTACGGTTCCATCTCAATTTAGAAAACCAATCACATGACGGACAAAGCGACACTCGAGTACAACGGCAAAAAATATGAATTCCCGGTTATCGAAGGGACCGAGAATGAATTGGCCATTGATATTCAACGCCTGAGATCATCCAGTGGCATGATTACCATCGACCCGGGGTTTAAGAACACAGGGTCGTGTGAAAGCGCCATTACTTTTTTGGATGGTGAAAAAGGTATCTTACGCTATAGGGGATATGCCATAGAGGAACTGGCTGAGAAGGCTGATTTCCTGGAAGTGGCTTATCTATTGATCTTTGGTGAATTGCCGGATAAAACCCAGCTGGAGAAGTTCCATAAGGATATAAGGGCAGAATCACGGGTGGATGAGGAAATGAAAAAGATTTTGGACGGGTTCCCTAAATCCGCACACCCAATGGGTGTATTATCTTCCCTTACAAGTGCGCTGATCGCCTTTAACCCATCTTCGGTGAATGTTACCTCCGAAAAGGATATGTATTTTGCCATCGTCCGTATCCTTGCAAAATTTCCCGTGCTGGTTGCCTGGACCCTCAGGAAGAAGAAAGGATTGCCCCTGGAATATGGAGACAGCACACTGGGTTATGTGGAAAACATCCACAAAATGATGTTTAAAATGCCCAATGAAGAATACCATAAAAACAAGATTGTAATAGAGGCACTGGACAAACTGCTGATCCTCCATGCAGATCACGAACAAAACTGTTCCACCTCTACTGTACGTATTGTAGGTTCTTCCCATGCGGGGTTGTTTGCTTCCCTTTCCGCCGGCATTTCTGCCCTATGGGGCCCGCTGCACGGTGGTGCCAACCAGGCTGTGCTTGAGATGCTCGAGGCTATAGACCGGGATGGAGGGGATACTAAAAAATACATGGCCAAGGCCAAAGACAAAGAAGACCCTTTCCGCTTGATGGGCTTTGGGCACAGGGTATACAAAAATTTTGATCCGAGGGCTAAAATCATCAAGAAGGCAGCGGATGAGGTCTTATCAGACCTGGGGATAGAAGACCCCATTCTGGAGATCGCCAAAGGATTGGAAAAAGAAGCTTTGGAAGATAAGTATTTTGTAGATCGCAAGTTATATCCCAATGTGGATTTTTATTCCGGCATCATCTACCGGGCCTTGGACATCCCTACAGATATGTTTACCGTCATGTTTGCTTTGGGGAGGCTCCCGGGCTGGATTGCCCAATGGCGAGAAATGCGGCTCAAAGGGGAACCCATTGGCAGGCCCAGGCAAATATATATCGGCAAAAACATCCGGCCGTTTGTCCCCCTTGAAAACCGTAGTTAAAAACTTCCAGTTTACATATGCTTAACCTCTCCATTACCGACGAGACATCTCGGCTAAAAGCCGTATTGCTTGGTACAGCCAAAAGTTCAGGGCCCGTTCCGAAACCCGAAGAAGCATATGACCCAAAATCCTTTGAACATATCATCGCAGGCACCTACCCTTTGGAAACAGCTATGGTCCGGGAAATGGATGCATTCGAAAAGGTGTTGCAGAAGTACGGTGTGCAGGTTTTTCGCCCGGAGGTCATCACGGATTGCAATCAGATCTTTTCAAGGGATATCGCCTTCGTATTGGAAGATAAACTCTTCAAGGCTAATATCCTGCCTATCCGGGAGCGGGAAGTTGAAGCGATCCTCCATGTACTGGATACTGTAGATCCCCAAAAAATCCTGACCCCTCCAAAAGAGGTGCACGTAGAAGGGGGTGATGTCATGCCATGGAATGAATATATTTTTATCGGGACCTACACCGGCAAGGACTATGCGGATTTTATCACCGCCCGGACCAACAAGGAAGCTGTTGAATATATACGGGACCAGTTTCCCCATAAAAAAATAAAGTCCTTTGAATTGCGGAAATCCAACCACAATGCCCGGGAAAATGCGCTGCACCTGGATTGTTGTTTCCAGCCGGTTGGGAAGGATAAAGCCATAATCCACCCGAATGGTTTTTTGATACGGGAAGAATACGAATGGCTGGTGCAGTATTTCGGGAAGGAAAATATCTTTGAAATCACAAAAGATGAAATGTACCAGATGTTCAGCAATGTATTTTCCATTTCCCCGGAAGTAGTGGTTTCTGAACGCAGTTTTACCCGCCTGAACAACTGGCTGCGGGAATTGGGCTTTACCGTTGAAGAAATCCCCTATGCCGAGATCGGTAAACAGGAAGGACTGCTGCGGTGCAGTACCTTACCGCTTATCCGGGAGTGATGCGCGTAGGACAGGGTTTAACGGCTATTGGGTTTCCCTGATTTAACAATGCATATATTTTACAAATACGCTATTTTTACATACGTAAATTCCAGTTCCATCATGCAGATTACCAATACCATTTTAATGGTTCGTCCCGTTCAATTCAGGATGAATGAACAAACTGCCGTCAATAATTATTTTCAGGAGGATTTGGATATTTCCAACGCGCTGATCAATAAAAAAGCACAACAGGAATTTGATGCCTTTGTTGAGGTATTGCGAAAAGAGGGTGTTCACGTGCTGGTAGTGGAAGACCAACCCGGGTCTGATACCCCGGATTCCATCTTTCCCAATAACTGGATTTCCTTCCATGAAAACGGCACGGTGGTCCGCTATCCCATGTTTGCTCCTAACCGAAGGAAGGAAAGGAGGGAAGATGTGCTTGATATGCTGGAAGAAAATGGCTATGTCATTGAAACAATCATCGATTATACCTCGGCAGAGGAAGAAGGCATCTTTCTGGAAGGTACAGGGAGTATTTTGATGGACCGGGAAAACAATAGGGCCTATTGCGCCTTATCCGAAAGGGCACATGAGGTTTTGTTTATCGAATTTTGTGAGGATTTTGAATGTACCCCAGTCCTGTTTACGGCCAATCAATGGGTGGAAGATGAGCGGATGCCCATATACCATACCAATGTAATGATGTGCCTGGCTGAAGACTTCTGTGTAATCTGCCTGGATACCATCGATGATAAAAAAGAACGCAAAAATGTAGTTGAACACCTCAGGGAAAGCGGGAAGGAAATCATCCCGATCACTGAAGAGCAAATGCACCATTTTGCGGGGAATATGCTACAGGTCCTGGGTTCGGATGACCAGCGGTTAATGGTCATGAGCTCTGCAGCATTCCATAGCCTTACAGAAGAGCAGTTGGCACGCATACAGAAAGATAATAAGATCGTCCACAGCTCCCTGGATACAATTGAAACCTGTGGGGGCGGGAGCGCCCGATGTATGATAGCTGAAATATTTTTGCCCAGGGTTTCTGCAAAGACCAGCCTGGAATGAGACTTTTCCAGGGGGGATGCCCCGTCGCTGTAGTTCAACCCTTGTTTGGATCGCTGAGATACTGGCTTCCCTGGCAGTTTTATATCTAAAACAATTGGCATTTAATCAGTACATTGTTTCTTCTGATTTATAGAGAGATGGCAACAGACCAATACCTGATGGACCGTATACGGAACATCCTCGATTCCCATCAAGTATCGTGGAGGGAACAGAAAATGTTCGGGGGAGACTGTATTATGGTGGATGATAAAATGTGCTTTGGCACTTTTAAGGGCGGGCTTTTGGCCCGGGTAGGCCCCGAAGCTCTTGCAGAACTGAGCCTTCGGCCCGGCGCTTCCCAGATGTTCCAGCGTGAAAGGCCCATGAAGGGCTATCTCATTGTGGAGCCGCGTGCGTATGACCATGAGGAGGCGCTCGAATTCTGGATAACAAAATGCCTTGATTTCAACCCTCATGCCCCGATTGGCAAACACAAAAGCAAAAAATAAGTATCCTTCCCGCCCCAGTGAGACCCACAATTCCAAGAACCCATGACACAGATCAGCAAGAATACACTGAATTTTTTGAAAGACCTGAAAACAAACAATACCCGGGAGTGGTTCAACGCCAATAAACCTCGGTTTGAAGCAGCAAAGGCTGAATTTGAATTATTTGTTGATGCGCTGCTGGCAGAAATTGTACTGTTCGACAAGACCATCGGACATTTTACTGCGAAAGACTGCATCTTCAGGATTTACCGTGATGTGCGGTTCTCAAGCGATAAATCACCTTATAAAACGCATTTGGGTGCGCATGTAACGGGGGCTGCCAAAAAATCGGATATCCACTCCAGGGCGGGTTATTATATCCATATTGGGCCGGGGGAATCCATGCTTGCGGGTGGGGCCTATATGCCACAGGGGCCCTGGTTGAAAGCTATTCGAACAGAAATCGCTGAAGATCCCGAAAATTTTAAAAAGATACTGAACAGCAGGGATTTTAAAACATATTTCGGAGCGCTGGAAGGGGAGCAGTTAAAAACCGCACCCCGGGACTTCCCCAAAGACCATCCGGAAATTGAATTGCTGAAATATAAAAGCTTCCTGGCAACCCATCATTGTACGGATGCCATGGTAACGGCGCCCAACTTCCTACAACACTGCGTGGCAACATTTAAAGCCCTGTACCCTTTTGACCAGTTCCTGAACCAGGTGGCTCTGTAGCCTTCCTCAGGCCCCTTAAAAAGATCAGGGTCATCACCACCATAAAAAAAGCAAACGGCAGGGAGGTTATGATAAGCAGTTTTTGAACGGCTACGAGCACATCTACCTCCGGCTTTGCATTGCCCAGGATGATCAGTGCCAGGGTTGCTACAAGGATAAATACCGACCAGAGCAACCTGTGCTTTTTATCGGGTTCTTTTTTTCCACGGTCTGTGAACATGCTGAGAACAAAAACAGCAGAATCTACGGAGGTTACCAAAAAACTGATCAGGAGTACAATTGTTGTAAGGTTGAGGAGGGAGGCCATGGGGTAATTCTCAAAGAATTTAAAAATTGATGAAAAAACGTTGCCGAATTCATTTTGATAATCCCCCAACCCTTCAATTATCTGGAAGGCAGATGTCCCAAATACCGAGAACCAGAAGAAAGTACCCACGGAAGGTATTACCAGGACGCCCAGCAACAGTTGCCGCAGGGTTCGCCCTTTGGATATCCGTGCGATGAATATTCCGGTGAAGGGCGCCCACGCCAGCCAGAATGCCCAGTAATAAAACGTCCAGTCCGTTAAAAAAGCCATGCCCGGGTCGTAACTCCCAAAGGCCAGGCTCATCGGGATAAAATCGATAAAATACTGAAAGGTGGCCGTAATAAATGATACAAGGATTACCCGCATATCGCTGCTTACAAAAACGAATAACAATAACGACAGGGTAATCAGGATGTTGATCTTGGAGAGTATTTTAATCCCTTTATTGACACCTCGCCAGGCAGAATAAAAAGCAAGGGAGGAGATCAGGGTTGCCAGGAACAGTGTGGAGCCCAGGCCAAAACCGCCGGCAAACAGATGGTTAAGCCCCCCGCTGATCTGGGTTGTGCCCAGGCCTATGGCGGCTATCAGCCCGAATACGGTGGTAATGATCGTAATGATGTCAATGCCGTTACGTGCGGCCCCATTGGAAATGGTATCTTCTATGGTAGCACTGACCAGCACCTTTTTTTTCCTGACGAACAGGGCATATCCCACAACCATGGCAAACAGTCCGTAAAATGCCCATGCCGTAAAACCCCATTGGTAAAAGGTATATTCCAATGCGAGGATCTCAGGGGGCAGTTCAGAAGGGTAAGGGGGATATTGCAGCATAAAAACGGGTTCCTGTACTGCCCTTAGCAGGATACCGGCACCCATCCCGGCACTATACAACATGGCCGTCCAGGCCCATAAGGAATGTTCAGGCCGTTGGTGGGGCTTCCCGAGCCGTATTTTTCCAAGGGGTGAAATCGCAATGAATAATAGTAACAGCACACAGCCGAGTCCAAGATACAGGTAGAAGTAACCAAAATAATTTCGCACCCATAGGGAAGAGACTTCGATGATCCTGTAACTCTCATCCGTGAAAAAAAAGACGGCGAGCGAGAACAACAGGATTATTCCTACAGACAATCGGATCAGCATGTTATTTTTTAAGATTTCCCTGATGTCTGCGGCTTTAAGGATTGATGTTTAAAGATAAACGAAATTGGGGCAGGCTAACCTTATTCTTCGGGAATGGTAAAGGAACGGATGGCCTCATTGGGTTCCATAATGTTATACCCTTCCCAGAATTCTGGGTCATACCGGGATTGATAGGCAGCTTCCACCTGTGTATTTTCCTCCACCCCAGATAAGTCACGCCCGTTAACGGTATCGGTATTGAAAACCACCAGGTTATATTTTTCTAAGTTGTTATTCAGGATATCCAGCTGCAGTGACAATTCATTCTGTTTTCTCCGCCCCCTCACAAATTTATTCTTCTCAATAACCTGCAAAGGCCTGTTGATACCCATGATCCTTCCCATGATCTTTTCCATAAACTGTATTTCATACTGGTCGCCGGTACCCTTGGCAAAGAGGGTTGTCCCCCTGTATATAGTTTCCTCATACCGCAGACCGAGCAGGCGTATCTTCCGTAGCGACCTTACATTTTCATACTCTACCCGCAGGATGGCAAAATCCTCCAGGTTCACAAAGATGGTCCCTTTGAAATCTTCTTTCCTTTTGGGGGTAAAATCAAGCACATAGACATCCTGGTCGCCGATATTACTATAACCTCTAACCTTAAATTCATAGCGGTTGGACTGTAGTATGAAATTCAATTTGCTATCCTTGTTAAAGAACTGCTCCTTATACAGTTGCCGAAGCTGTCCTTTTTGCCCGGAATGATACTCCTGCTTCTTCGGGTCTTTGAATCCTTCCTCCTTCGCAGCACCCTCCCCGGAAGCTTCCAGTATCGAATCTACCCGGACCTTCTGCCCGAATATCCCTGATTTAATTTTAAGGTAGGAATTTGGTTTTACATTCTCCCTGAATATCTTTTCAAGCCTTTTGGACAGTGCTTCCATGGAACCTTCGTTGTTTTTGTCATACAACTCTGCCGCCTTTATAACTTTCAGGCGATTTGCCTCCGGGCTCCGGTAATAATCGCAAAGGCTTTCGGTAAAATACGACGCGCTCCTCGGCAGGATGCGCACGATACTGTCAATAAATAATTTGTTCAGTTCGGCAATGGTCGATTCCCTGAAGGCAACGTCGAGTTTTTGTATGGTATTAAGGCTGGAATGCCGTATAAATAACCGCTGCCTGGTAGGAACGGAACGGTAGTTCACATCCAGATTATCTTTTATTTTAGAAATGATCTCGGAAACTGTCAGTTCCTTGTCAAAAAGGTAAATACCTTCCAGTGCAATTGGTTTTGGAATGAGATAAATTATGCTGTCTGATAGTTGCTTCCGGGATACCACTTTCTGTTCATATCCCATGCTCGATATATATAGGGTGTCCCTGGTTACCAAATCCCCGGATTGTATACTGAACCTCCCTTCTTCATTGGTAACTGTTCCGGTATGGGGACCCAGTTGTACAGTAGCATACGGGATACCCTCTCCTGAGCTGGCATCGGCTATCTTCCAGCCAGTGCGTTGTGCCATAATGCAGGGTGCCCCGAAACCGCCGAGCAGTAGTATAATGAGTATTAAAGTGTATTTCATGGGGAGGGAAGGATAAAAAATTACCCCTTGCTAAGACAGGCAATCATCCGGATCTGGAATTTTAGGTTTTTGCGATGTTCCGTAACATTCCTTCAAAGATAAAGTAATGGAAGGGAAACATGCTGTACCAGTATATCCTTCCCCAAAGGCCTCTGGGGCGAAAGGTTGCGGTCTGGTGAAACATATTTTCATCATCAACCCAGAATTCAAGCCAGGCTTCTCCAGGTAACCGCATCTCTGCAAAAAGCAACAACCGCCCATTTTCCCGATCAGCGAGCAAAACCCTCCAGAAGTCGAGCGCATCACCAGTAGATATCCTGTCCGGATGTGTACGGCCGCGCCGGAGTCCAACCCCCCCATTGAATTTATCTGCCAACCCACGTATTTTCCACAGCCAATTGCCGTAATACCATCCGGTATCACCTCCTATCTTCCAAATATTCCTCAATACCGCCTCATGATCGGTAACCCGGATCTTCTTAACATCCCGGAGCACCCCGTATTTTGGCACCTGTATATATTTTCCGATATTTTTACGGAATCTGCCGCTGACCATGCTGTCCTTCCAGCTGCTGATCACAAGGTTCTGTTCTATTTTGTTAAAAGCCATGTCTATTGCTTCGCGGTAGCTGTGGGTTTGGATTCCCAGGATATCCTGCAACCTCCTATCCCTGGCGATTATTTCCATCTTCATACTGTCAACCAGGTTAACCGCGAGTTTGTAAGAGGTTGAGGTTACAAAATACAACCAGTAGGATGAGAGTTTAGGGGTCATCACCGGAACCGTTATGATCCAGTTTTTAAATCCCCGTACCCGTGCATACTGTTGCAGCATTTCTTTATACGTCAGTACATCGGAACCGCCAATATCAAAAGAATCATTATACACTTCCTTTCTGCCCAGCACTTCCGTGAGGAAAACGATAATGTCCCGTACCGCTATGGGCTGTGTTTTTGTCAAGACCCATTTTGGGGTTATCATTACCGGGAGTTTTTCACAGAGATCGCGGATAATCTCAAAAGAAGAACTGCCGGAACCTACAATGATCCCAGCCCGCAACACGGTAAGGTTAAAGTCGCCTTTGTACAGTATGTCCTCGACATTTTTTCTGGATTTCAGGTGTTTGGATAGCTTTTGTTCATTGACAATTCCGCTCAGATAGATGACCTGTTCTGCCCTGGTTTGCTTTAAATAGGTGCAAAAATTACGGGCGGCCAGTGCTTCCTGCTCATCAAAATCCTCAGTTGATGAACTCATGGAATGAATGAGGTAATAGGCAGCGTCTATATCAGGGGGGATAAGGTCCTCTTGTACCTCGCTTAGGAAATCGATTTCAATCACCTCTATTGCGGCGGCGTTTTCAGGATCCACTGCAAATCGGTTTTTATCCCGGACAACACAAACGAGGGTATGGCCCAGGTCCAGTAGTTTAGGCAGCAGTCGCATCCCGATATATCCGTTGGCACCGGTAAGGAGTATTTTCATAATATGTACTTATTTTGATTTAAAAAGTCGCGGCGATGCTGCTTATGGATATGGGCGGATCTTTCCGTTATAGGTCCTCAATAGAGGTAGGGGCGTTGTTGGCCTTAAAATCCAGGAGTTTTTTAAAATAGCGCTGTATAGCTTTGGTATCGGAGCGGACCTTTATAAAATAATGGTCTTTATAAATGGAGTAAATCGCAAAGTCGCCCTTGTAAATACTCAGTTTGTAATACGGGATCACCAGGGCGAAAGTTTCCAGTAAAGAACGGAAACGTACAATGATACCTTTGGGCCGCATCTCAATATTACAACTGTTCAGGTTGTTGTCGAGCATTAAAAGGTTGCTGATTTCCATACTGGTTGCAGTGATGAAGAGTTTGGGGGAACCAATGCCATCCATTGCCCAGCGTTCTTTTAAAGTAAAGGGTTTGCCTACCGCTGCGTCTACCTTTTCAGTGACTTGTGTATTGTTGTATGAGACATTTAGCAACATGGATAATTCTGGCTTGGACTATAAAACCTAAAGTTAATCAAATGTGCCGGAACTGCGAAGTAGCCTGAACAATTAGTTAGCAAAGCCTAAAAAATGTTTAGTTTTGCACCTTCGGAACCCAGAAGTTATGAATATCCAGGATGTATTAACAGCAAAGGTGAAGGAAGCAGTGGCTTCCGCATATGAGGTGGAATTGCCTGCAGTGGAATTTCAGCCAACGCGAAAGGATTTCGAGGGGGATATCACTGCGGTTATTTTTCCCATGCTCCGCTTTGTAAAAGGAAATCCGGAACAGATCGGGAATGTAATCGGCACATATTTACAGGATCAGATAGAAGAAGTTGCGGGTTTCAATGTCATCAAGGGATTTTTGAACATCGTCCTTTCAGATGCCTATTATCTGGAATTTTTTAATTCCATCCGGGATAGCGAAGACTTTGGGTATTGCCGTACTGACGGACAGGACGCTGTGATGGTGGAATATTCCTCCCCAAACACCAACAAACCCTTGCACCTGGGCCACATCCGGAACAATTTGCTTGGCTATTCGGTAGCCGAGATCCTCAGGGCTTCCGGAAAGAAGGTGTATAAAACACAGATAATAAATGACCGGGGGATCCATATCTGTAAAAGCATGCTGGCCTGGCAACGATTTGGTGAGGGGGTAACCCCGGAAAGTTCAGGGATCAAGGGGGATAAGCTGGTCGGGAACTATTATGTGGCCTTTGATAAGGCCTATAAACAGGAAGTTGCAGCCCTGGAGGCGGCCGGGCGGGGAAAAGCAAATGCTGAGAAGGAAGCACCGTTATTGCTTGAGGCGCAGGATATGCTGCGCAGATGGGAAGCAGGAGATGCCGCAGTAGTAAACCTTTGGGAAACCATGAACAAATGGGTGTATAAAGGTTTTGAAGAGACCTATACCAATTTAGGAGTTGATTTTGATAAGCTGTATTATGAAAGCAGTACCTATCTCCTGGGAAAAGCAGTTGTAGATGAAGGCCTGGAAAAAGGAGTTTTTTATAAAAAGGAGGACGGCAGTGTCTGGATAGACCTCACCGACGAGGGACTGGATGAGAAAATAGTTCTCCGGTCAGATGGGACAGCGGTCTATATGACCCAGGATATCGGGACGGCTATTCAAAGGGTAAAGGATTTTCCGGATATCGGGGGTATGGTCTATACTGTTGGGAATGAACAGGATTATCATTTCAAGGTGTTGTTCCTCATCCTGAAAAAATTGGGTTTCTCATGGGCTAAACAACTGTACCATCTGAGTTATGGAATGGTAGACCTGCCAGGAGGTAAAATGAAAAGCAGGGAAGGCACCGTGGTGGATGCAGACGACCTGATTGCAGAAATGACGGAGACCGCTGCCGCCATTTCCGAGGAACTCGGGAAATTGGATGAATTCAGCGAAAAAGAAAAGCAGGAGCTCCACCATATGATCGGACTTGGTGCACTGAAATATTATATCCTTAAGGTAGACCCCAAAAAGCGGATACTTTTTGATCCCGAAGAATCGGTGGATTTCCAGGGCAATACAGGTCCTTTTATCCAGTATACCTATGCCCGGATCCAATCCATACTCCGGAAGGCCACATCAGATATCGGAACATCCCGGGATGGCCGCCCTACCGGCAAAAAGAGCGAGGAGCATACAAAGCTACCGGTAAAGGAATTGCACTCAAAAGAGAAAGAACTCCTGAAACTCCTGCAGCTGTTCCCGGAAACGGTGCAACTGGCGGCAGAAAGCTACAGCCCGGCCATTATCGCAAATTACACCTACGACCTTGTAAAGGAATTCAATTCCTTTTACCAGCAGGTTTCAATATTAGGCGAAAATGAAGATTCGGTAAAGATGTTCAGGGTTCAGCTCTCCGGAAAAGTAGGAGAAGTTATCCGATCTGCATTCCGTCTGTTAGGGATAGAAGTGCCGGAAAGGATGTAAGGCTATCGACTTATATTAAAAACTCACCCTGAAGCTGATATTGGGTGTCCTTCCCAGGGAAAGGCTTTCCACGGTCTCTATTTCATTGCTGCTGTTGAGTCGGTAATAGGTATTGAGGATATTGTCCTTGTTTAAAATGTTCAGCAGGGAAATACCTGCCGAAGCCTTCAGGTTGGGCCCCAGATCAAAATCATAAATGGCGGAAGCATCTGCCCGCAAATAATCGGGCAACCTGCTGCTATTGGGATCCTGGTAATTGATCTCATTGGGGAACACCCCGGTATTGATGGCGTTGCTGCCTTCTAGTGGTTTGGTAATGGGTTTCCCGGTCCTGTAGGTTACACCAATGCCCAACTTTAGCTTTTCATACGTGAAGGTGCTGGCAAAAGCCAGGGCATGCCGTATATCGAGGTTGTTGGGGAATTGTGAAGGCGTAATACTCCCAAAGGTATACGTATTGATATTATGGGTATAGCTTGCCCAGGTGCTGAAATAATTACTTTTGTGATTGATAATGAATTCCAGGCCTTTTGCATCATATTCCCCGATCTCCCCGTTGAACTGGTTTTGGTTCTGGAATCCCTGGGTGGAGGTACTGACCCCCTTTACGTTCTTAAAAAACCCTTCCACACTGGCGTACCAGGTATCCTTATCATACGTTAGTCCCATAGACGTCTGTTTGCTCTGTGTAACAGGCAGCAGGGAATCGTCTGAAAGCAGCCACCTTCTTTTTTCAATTCCCAGAAAGTTTTGTTCCAGGTCAATAACCTGGTTAGTCGTCTGGTTTTTGAATTCCCCCAATACTTCAAGACGGAAATGGTTTGCTACCGTATAATTTATATTCAGACGGGGCTCGGCAATAAATTTGGTAAAGGTGCCGGGGTTTTCAATATTTTGGAATCGGCCGCCCACGCGGGTCCTGAATTTTTGGTCTCTGGAAATATAGCCCAATTCAGAATATACCGCATGGGTGCGGATGAGGCCTTTTACGTTGCTGTTAAAAGCAGGCCGGGTAACATCTGTAAAGTTGGCGATGCCTACTTCGCTGAACTGATAACCATTGAGCCAGTTTACTTTATCCGAAAGGCTATACGTGGTGTTGAGTTTAAATGAGGATTCAACCACCTTGTTTTTTTGCAACAGCTGTTGTGCCCCATTTTCTGTAATGCTCCGGGAATCCAGGTTATAGTTGGTATAGTACGAATGGAGCTGTGATGAGAATTTCCCGGACCATTTATCATCCAGTTGCAGGCCCAGGGAAATATTGTCCTGATTGAGGCCACTGATGTCTGACATACCCGAATCCAGGGTGGTTTCTGTATAATCCAGTGTGTTATTGATCTGGATAAAACTCAACCTGGCATGATGCTTATCATTAAAATCATATAATACTTTCCCGGTAAAATCATAGAAATAAAAGTTTTCATCCTGACTAATGCCGCTGTCCCGCGGCGGATTAGTGGTATCACTGATATCGCTGTCCTGGAAGACCCGGTTGCGAAATTGGTTATAGGTTGGGGTGTTCAGGAAATCTGTCACAGATCTGCGGGCAGAAAATTGGAAGGCCAGTTTCTCACCCAGGGGCACATGGCCGTAAAAATCGCCGCTTATCAGATTGAATCCTGCTCCCCCGAAATATTCTGCTTCAATTTCGTTGCGGGTCTCCATGGCAATAATACCGCTAACCCCATCGCTGTATTGGGCGCTCGTACCGTTTTTAATAAGGGTGACCTTATCGGTGAGGTATGGATTGAAGGCGGAGATGAGCCCGAAAAAATGGCCCGACTGATACATTTTGATGCCATCCCACAGGATGAGGTTCTGGTCATGGGTCCCACCCCTGATATTGATGTCAGAAACGGTCTCATCGATACTTTTAATACCCGGAAGTGCCTGTACGGTTTGCAGTACATCGGGTTCGGTAAGCCCCGGCAGTATGCCAAAATCGTTGGTGTTCAACAATATACTTGCATCTAGTTCCCTGGTGAGTCCTGCTGTCAGGAATTTAAATACGATTACCTCTTCCAGTTGCTGATAAAAGATAGCCAGGAGGATGGTTTTACAAGGGTTTTGGCCTGCAAGTTCCTCTGCAGGGACATACCGTGTCTTAAACCCTAAATGCTGTATTCGGATAGTAGCATTCCTGGGGACATTGCCAATAAAGAAGGAACCGTCGGGGTTGGTGATCGTAGCATTACCGCTTTCCAGCACTTCGATCGATGCACCGGTAACGGTATTTTTTTCAAAATTATCGAGGACTATCGCACAGATATCAATGGTACTGCTTTTGGAAAGGGCGTAATAGCGTTTGTTTAGCTTCTGGATTTTTAGCTGGGTCTGGATGGCAATATTGTGTAAGATACCCTCCAGTGTGGTTTCAGTCGGGACCTGGATGTAGACCTCATCTAAGTCTTCATCAGCATAGGAAAATTTAACATCAAAATCCAGCTGCAGCTGCTCAATATAGGATATAATAGTAACAGTCGGGGCTGTGTTGGTTTCCTGCGCCTTGCCTGCAAGGATGGCAAAGAACAGCATACAAACCTGGAGTATACGTCTAAGGTGCGTTTTCGGCATAAAATAGTACTTTGCCCTCCTTTAATTCAAAATTAATCCGGGAAGGCGTACTAATACTCTGTAACGCTAAATTTATGTTTGTGTTGCTGAAAGTGCCGGTAAATAACTGCTCAAGATCTACATTTTGAGTTTCCACTTTTATATTGAACTGGCGTTCAAATTCATCCAGGACATAGGAAAGGGGAATGCTTTTAAAAGAGCTTTCGCTACTCATCCAGGAAGGCAAACCACCGGCGGTAGCTGTAGTATTGATTACCTTATTTTCAAGTACCATAAAGGAGGTGCCGGCCGGTAATTGGGTTTCCTTGCCCTGAAAGAGGACGCTTACCAGTCCTTCAAAACAGGTTACCTCAAAAAACCCTTCCCTGTTTTCCACATTGAATTGAGTCCCCAAAACACTGACTTCGCCTGCATCCGTGCTTACGGTAAATTTTTTCCCTTTGGCTACCTTAAAGAATGCTTCCCCTTCCAGTATCACTTCCCGTTTTTTATCCCAGCGCTTTTTACTGTATGATATTTCAGAATCGGCATTCAGGGTTACTTCAGAATTATCGGGCAAGATAACCTGACCGCGTTCTGCATATTGCGTACTGACCATTTCTTTCAGGGAATCGATATAGAGGTAGGAGACAACAAAGATCACGGCAATGGCGGCAGCTACCCGCATAATTTTATGCACAGGCTTCATCCGTACTACCTTGACTTCTTTCGGAAATTGTTTTTGACGGAAGTCGGCAAGCGCTTTCTCCACATCGAAATCAGGAGCCTCAAGGGATCCGGAAACCTCCAGGATCTTCCTGTAAGAGGCATATTCAGCAGTGGATTTAAATGCTGCCAACTCCTCTTCTGAAAGTTCGTTGTTAAGCCATTTAGCCAAATAATTTTCTTCCATGATTTCTAACTTTATACCTATATAACAGCTACTTACTAAAAAACCCTACTTTTTTTCACTATAAAAATGCAATCCTGTTCAGGCAGGCTCATCCTCCCTCCCTGACGCTTCGGAGGGTATGTGTTCACTGTTTACTGACCAGGGCTTCGACTGCCTGCCCGTCCGGCAGACGGGCGCTCAGTCTGACAAGGGTTCAACTTTCAACGTTCAATGATGTCCTCTGATCCAAGAACGGTGAACCATAGTCCTCAGCCTTAAACCTTGAACCTTGAACCTTAAATCCCTATATCCCCTCAATCTTCTCCCTCAGGGTTTGCAGGGCCAGGTGCATGCGTTTTTCGATGGCTTTTACGCTCACTCCTTCCATTTCTGCAATTTCCGCATACTTTTTCCCATCTACCCTGTTGAGCAGAAAAGTGACCCGCTGGTTTTCCGGGAGGGCATCCAATGCCCGGTCCAGCTTTTCTTTGAACTCTTTTTCCTCCATCACAAATTCCGGGGAAACAGCCGTAACATTGGAAACCTTTTCGGCATATTTCAATCGGACCTTCTCAGCTTTGAGAACATTCAGATACATATTGTTGGCCACGGTATAGACATAGGACCTGGCCTTTTCGGGGGATACCTTCGCGCAGTTTTCCCAGAGTTTTACAAAAGCCTCCTGCACTGCATCATAGGCTTTTTCTTCATTCCCAAACTTATAATATATATAATTAAATACCGTTTTGGAATTAGCCTTAAAGATGGAGCTGAAAACTTTCTCCTCGCATATAGTGTCCATATTACCTGGCTTGAAATCAGCCCAAAGATATTTTAAAAATGTTAATTAGGGAGTAGGGTATTTCAAAAGATAATTGTTTTAAAGATGTACAATCACAAAAAATCCAAATCGTTATGAAAAAGTTTTTGAATTATTCAGTGTACACTTTACTACTTATGATGGCACTGATGATTACCGGCTGCCAGTCGGAGTTTGAACCCCTGCCCACCACGGACGAGCAGCAGACAATCGATGCCAGTTCCGCTACTGCGAAACTCATTGAGGGTACTGCTTCCAATGATGGTTCCTATGATAATATCGTGGATGGCGCGAGTTGTTTTGCCATCCGGTTTCCGTATACCATCCGGGTGAACGGTACAGAACTTACGCTCAAATCACGGGAAGACCTTCATATTGTGGAAGAGATCCTGGACACGGTAGAAAATGATGAGGATATCCTGGATATCATTTTCCCGGTTACCATTACATTGGGGAACTACGATGAGGTAGTGATCAATGGCATTGATGATCTGCGGGAAATGGCCAAATCCTGTATTGAAGGAGGGGCAGATGACGATATCGAATGTATCGATTTTGTCTATCCCGTTAAACTATATACATTCGATATCAACCAACAACAGACCGGAAGTGTGCAGGTCAACAACGACCTTGAAATGCGGAGGTTTTTTGACGGCCTGTCGGAGAATGACCTTATCAGCATTGATTTCCCTGTAAACCTCGCCCTGTATGACGGGTCTGAAGTCCATGTCACCAGTAATGCTGAATTGGCAAATGCTATCGAACTGGCCAAAAATGCCTGTGATGAGGATGATGACAATGATCATAATGATGATGATTTTACCCAGGAACGACTTGAAAAACTGTTGGTTGAATGTCCCTGGCTCATCCATGAAGTGGAGCGGGACGCTGTGAACCAAACAGACCAGTATTTTGAATACCTGATGAATTTTATGGAGGATGGAACGGTATTGGTCAAAGACAGGCAAGGTAACAGCCTCACCGGATCCTGGTCTACAAGGGTTGCTGATCTCAAGGTACTTATCAAACTCGAATTTGATGTGTTGGTCGACTTTAATCTTGACTGGTACGTATATGAACTGGAGGAAGGTGTTATAAAATTATATGCCGAAGGCGGTAATAAAATAATCATGCGCAGCTCCTGTGACCTGATAGACACTGAGCCTGATACCCTTCGGGAAATCCTGAAAGAATGCAGCTGGATCATCAAAAAAGTCCAGGTTGATGATGTTGAGGTCAGGAGGCTACTGGGATATGAATTCAATTTTATGGCTGAAGGAGTAGTTACCCTCACCAAAGGGGATGTTATTTCAGAGGGAACCTGGGAAATTACACTTAACGCACAGGGCAGGCTTGT
Organism: uncultured Flavobacteriaceae bacterium; assembly: GCA_963756115.1. Taxonomy (GTDB): domain Bacteria; phylum Bacteroidota; class Bacteroidia; order Flavobacteriales; family Flavobacteriaceae; genus JTS-RE37. Next base: position 418,217 of record CAVWMN010000002.1, on the reverse strand, counting down.
AATGTCCATTGTAATGGGCGATGAGAGCGATGTTAGCTTTGAATGGCCCTTATCAGACCTCAGGGATGACCGTTTGAAATTTGAAATCCCAGGTACCGGATACGAGTTGATATTGCAACGGGTTTGTGATGACAACAACGCAGACGGTGATGTCCCGGAAATCAGGAATATCCTGATGGGAGGCGAATGGATGATAGCCGGTTATACTTCCCCGGGCAGCACTCCCACCGACAGTTTTACGGGATACCGGTTTGGATTTCTTACGGAACACAGGCTGAGTGTGAACACTACCCCAACTGCTGCTGAGCTCGTAGGATTATGGAGGGTGATCCGCAACAGCGAAGGTCAGCTCAAAGTCTACCTGAACTTAGGAGAAGACGGCGTACTGGCCGAGTTAACGGACGACTGGGATTTTGTATCCATAAACTCCGGAAGGTTAGAATTGAAAAATATCAGTGGCGATGGCAGTATCACCGTGGTGGTATTCGAAAAGATAAATTAGTTTCCAGTTTTCTAGTATATAGTACCTTTATTTGCCCCAAGTTTACTGAAAAGGGTGGTTTCAACTGAAACCACCCTTTTTTCATTTACATTTCTTACCGAGATGGTCCCTCATCCCATTGATATTCTTAAATTTGCACTTCCCCATCCATAAAGCAAGAGAAGATGTTTGACAATTTAAGCGAAAAGTTAGATAAAGCACTCCATGTACTCAAAGGGCACGGCCAGATAACGGAGATCAATGTAGCAGAAACCACCAAAGAGGTGCGGAGGGCGCTGCTCGATGCCGATGTGAATTTTAAGATAGCCAAGGAATTTACCAACCGGGTAAAGGAGAAGGCACTGGGCCAGAATGTACTGACCACCCTCCAACCGGGGCAGTTGATGGTGAAGATCGTAAAAGATGAATTGACTGAACTCATGGGCGGGGATTCCGAGGGTATCAATCTTTCCGGAAACCCGAGTGTGATATTGATGTCGGGTTTGCAGGGGTCCGGGAAGACCACCTTTTCGGCAAAACTGGCCAATTATTTAAAAACAAAAAAATCAAAAACCCCGTTGTTGGTTGCCTGTGATGTTTACCGCCCGGCAGCGATAGATCAGTTGCATGTGGTAGGGGAACAGGTAGGCGTGGCGGTGTATTCCGATAAAGAGAACAGTGATCCTGTGGCCCTGGCCAAAGCCGGGGTGGCACACGCTAAAGCCAATGGCCACAATGTTGTGATCATCGATACGGCAGGCCGACTAGCAGTGGACGAGCAGATGATGACAGAAATTGCCAATATCCGCAATGCCGTCCAGCCGCAGGAGACCTTGTTTGTAGTGGATGCCATGACCGGACAGGATGCGGTAAACACGGCAAAGGCATTTAACGATGTCCTGAATTTCGATGGGGTGATCCTCACCAAACTCGATGGGGATACCCGCGGTGGTGCAGCCATTTCCATTAAATCGGTTGTGGATAAACCGATAAAGTTTATCGGGACCGGGGAGAAAATGGATGCGCTGGATGTATTCTACCCCTCCCGGATGGCAGACCGGATCCTGGGAATGGGTGATGTGATCTCCCTGGTGGAACGTGCACAGGAACAATTTGATGAAGAAGAAGCGCGGAAGATCCAAAAGAAAATTGCCAAAAACCAATTCGGGTTCGATGATTTCCTCAAGCAGATACAGCAGATCAAAAAAATGGGGAGCATGAAAGACCTTATGGGCATGATCCCCGGGGCCGGCAAAGCATTAAAAGGGCTGGATATCAACGATGATGCCTTTAAACATATTGAAGCAATTATCCATTCCATGACACCCGATGAACGCTCCAACCCGTCTAAGCTCAATGCCACCCGGAAAAAAAGGATCGCCGGTGGCAGCGGACGAACCGTCCAGGAAGTAAACCAGCTCCTCAAACAATTCGAACAAATGAGCAAGATGATGAAGATGATGCAGGGCGGTGGCGGCAAAAAAATGATGCAGATGATGGGCGGACTGGGGCCGAAGTGATAAGTAGGCAGTAGGCAGTCACAGTAGGCAGTCACAGTAGGCGGTTACAGGAGGCAGTAGTAAAACTGTGTATAGGTGGTAGTGAATTATGATATTATATGGGATTTGAAAAATTGATAGCATATGAAAAGGGATTTCAATTGGCAATGGCGATATTTGAAGTCTCCAAATCATTCCCAAAAGAAGAATGTTATTCCCTCACTGACCAAATAAGAAGGTCCTCCAGGTCGGTTTGCGCGAATATTGCAGAATCCTATAGGAAAAGATTGTATCCGAAGCACTTCGTGAGTAAATTGTCGGATGCTGATAGTGAGAATTCAGAAACCCAAGTATGGCTTAAATTTGCTGTAAGTTGTGATTATATGAGTAATAACGATTGCAATAAACTATTGATGGAAAGCCGGGAGATCGGCAAACTTATTCAATATATGATAAATAACCCCGGTAAGTTTGGAGTATAGGGACTGCATACTGCCACTGAATACTGCATACTGAAAATGAAATTACTAGACGGACGGAAAATCTCCAATCAGATTAAAGATGAAATTGCCGCGGAAGTGGCAAAAATGAAGGAACGCGGGGAGAAAGTGCCCCATTTGGCCGCAGTCATCGTAGGGAATGACGGCGCCAGCCTTACCTATGTGGGGAGTAAGGTCCGTGCATGCGAACGGGTGGGATTTGAATCCACCCTGGTGCGGATGCCGAGTACCACATCCGAAGAAGAACTGCTCAATAAGATCAGCGAGCTGAACAATGACGAAAATATCGATGGATTTATTGTACAGCTTCCCTTGCCGGAGCAGATTGATACCCAGGCCGTAATTATGGCCGTGCATCCGGACAAGGATGTTGACGGTTTCCACCCCATGAATTTTGGGAAAATGGCCCTGGATATGAGTACTTTCATCCCGGCTACCCCATTTGGGATCCTGGAACTGCTGGAGCGTTACGAAGTGGATACCAAGGGAAAACATACGGTGGTTATCGGGCGCAGCCATATCGTGGGAAGGCCCATGAGCATCCTGATGGGCCGCAAAGGATGGCCTGGCAATTCAACCGTAACCCTGACCCATAGCCATACAAAAAACATTACCCAGATTACCTCCCAGGCCGATATTATCATCTCGGCTTTGGGGGTCCCCAATTTTTTAAAGGCTGAAATGGTCAAGGAGGATGCGGTGGTGATCGATGTTGGTATCACCCGCGTTGCAGATGATACCCGCGAAAAGGGGTATTACCTTACCGGGGATGTGGATTTTGAGAATGTCAGCAAAAAAGCTTCCTTTATAACACCGGTCCCGGGCGGAGTTGGCCCCATGACCATTGCCATGCTCCTAAAGAATACACTTCTCGCACGGGAAAGGCATAGGGGAAAGAGTCGGTCTTAAAGGTCTGCGGCGTCGATATCCTGTTGCTTATCCACGCCCTGGATACTGTCAGCCGGGGTAATGATGTCAATGTCCTGACTCCCTTCATGGTTGGTACACCCAGCCATTTTCATCACGGCTACACACAAAATAACTCCCAGTACAATCTTTTTCATAACGCTGTAATTTAGTAGGTATCATTCACATGGTCCTATGGGTAAGAACGCAGTATTTTCTGATTTGTTATTTGTGGCGTTGTTGAAAAACCCTACCTTTTGATGAAATAACGAACCATTATGAAGTACTTTATACTGCCTGTCCTCCCACTGTTAATCTGCCTTTCGGGATGTATGTCAACTTTGGAAAAGGCACCGGAGATCGCCATCCGCGTTTCATTTCCAGAGGCTGCCCATGCGGGCCCCCTGGATGGCCGGCTGCTGCTGATGCTTTCCACCGATGACACAGCGGAACCCCGTTTTCAGATCAGTGACGGGCTGCAGACACAGCTGATCTTCGGATTGAATGTAGAAGGGATGGCACCGGGTGAAACCCGGTCGTTCAGCCCGGATATACCCGGATATCCCTATGCCAGCCTGGCGGAGGTGCCCACAGGGGAGTATACGGTGCAAGCCCTGCTGCATGTATACGAGACCTTCAACCTGTCTACCGGCCATACGGTTAAACTCCCCATGGACAACGGAGAAGGCCAGCAATGGAACAGCTCACCGGGAAACCTGTACAGCAAACCTTTTAAGATCACCATTACGGAAGATGGGGTCCGGGACGCTGAAGTGGTCATGGACCAGGTGATACCGCCCATTCCCGAACCGGAGGATACCGAATGGGTAAAACATATCAGGATAAAGTCGGAAAAGCTGTCGGAATTCTGGGGGCGTGATATGTACCTTGGGGCCCATGTATTACTGCCCAAGGGGTTTAAAGAGCATCCGGAGGCCAGGTATCCCCTGATGGTCTTTCACGGGCATTTCCCTTCAGATTTCGGCGGGTTTAGAACCACCCCGCCCGATCCCGGGCTCAAACCTGAATATTCCGAGCGCTTTGGGGTGGAAGGGTATAACATACTCCAGCAACAGGAAGCCTATGATTTTTATAAGCGGTGGAACGAACCGGATTTTCCCCGGTTCCTGATCATAGAGATTCAGCATCCCACACCCTACTATGATGATTCCTATGCCATCAATTCCGCAAACCAGGGGCCGTACGGGGATGCCATCACCTATGAACTGATCCCCCATATTGAAAGGGAATTCCGGGGGATGGGGGAAGGCTGGGCCCGCTTTTTATATGGCGGTTCAACAGGGGGTTGGGAAGCCCTGGCAGTACAGGTAACCTATCCCGATGAATATAATGGCTGTTTTGCCGCCTGCCCGGACCCTATTGATTTCAGGGCTTATTGCCTGACCAACATCTATGAAGATGAGAATGCCTACTACTATAAAAGTGACCATAAAAAACTGGAGGTCCCCAGCCACCGGAATTACCTCGGGCAGATACAGAGCACCCTCCGGGAAGGCAACCAGCTGGAACTGGTACTGGGTGATAAGAGCCGCTCCGGGCAACAATGGGACATCTGGGAAGCAACGTATTCCCCCCAGGGCGATGAAGGCTACCCCGCCAGGCTATGGGATAAAAGGACCGGGGTTATCAACCATGACATTGCGGCGTATTGGAAAGAGAACTATGACCTGCGGTATATCCTGGAACGGGACTGGGACAAACTGGGGGATAAGCTGAAAGGGAAGATCCATATCTATTGCGGGGATATGGATAATTACTACCTGAACAATGCCGTCTACCTGATGGAAGATTTCCTGGAAAGTACCACGGAGCCTTATTATGAAGGCGAAGTATTATATGGAGACCGGGCAGAACACTGCTGGAACGGGGACCCAGAACTCCCCAACCATATAACGCGACTTCGCTATAACAGTATGTATGTCCCAAAAATTATGAAACGGATCGCGGAAAGTGCGCCGGCGGGTGCCGACCTGCAAAGCTGGCGGTACCAATAACCCTAATACTGAACAGCCATAAGGTATGAGAAAAAGTATTGTCCTGACCGCGTCCGTGTGCCTGATTTTGGGTTGCAGGGAAGCAAAACAAAAAGACCCGGAGACGGTCCAAAAAACATCCGGCAACCCGATTTTTGATGGCTGGTATGCCGACCCCGAAGGTGCTGTTTTTGGTAATACCTATTGGGTCTACCCCACCTATTCAAGTACCTATGACAAGCAGGTATTCCTGGATGCTTTTTCCTCCCCGGACCTGGTAACCTGGGAAAAACATCCGCATATTTTGGACACCACGGATATAAAATGGGCGCGGCAAGCCGTGTGGGCCCCCAGCATAATTCAAAAGGAGCACCGGTATTATTTGTTTTTCGGGGCCAATGATATCCAGCGGCCGGGGCGGGATTCCTATGACCCCCATAATGACATCAACCACTTTGGTGGCATTGGCGTGGCAGTGTCAAATTCTCCTGCCGGGCCTTTTAAAGACTACCTGGGCAAGCCCCTGATATCCGGTTTTTACAATGATGCCCAGCCTATCGACCAATTTGTTTTTAAGGATGTGGATGGCATGTATTATATGTTCTACGGGGGGTGGGGGCATTGTAACCTCGGGAAGCTCAAAGCGGATTTTACAGGCTTTATACCCTGGGAAAACGGTGAATTATTCAAAGAAGTCACGCCGGAAGGATATGTGGAAGGCCCTTTTATGTTCCTGCGAAAGGGTATTTATTATTTTATGTGGTCTGAAGGAAACTGGACCGATGGCAGCTACCGGGTGGTCTACGCCATGGCGGATAAGGCCACCGGTCCCTATAAAAGGGTTGGCACCATCCTTGACAGCGATGAAAAGGTGGCAACCGGTGCAGGTCACCATTCTGTTATCAACGTTCCGGGAACGGATAACTGGATCATGGTCTACCACAGAAGGCCTATCCCTAACGAGGATCGGGACCACCGGGTAACCTGTATGGACACCATGGCCTTTAACCCGGACGGTACGATACAAAAGGTAAAGATGACGTTTGAGGGGGTTGCACCGTTTGATTTAAGGAAACCCAGGTAGTATCCAGGCTTTGGAGACCCTCTTCCTCCGTTAAATGATGGCAAATCACATCAAAAACCCCTGTAAATTATTAATTTACAGGGGTTTATTTTTTTTGCACTCAATTGTAATCATTTTAGACTATGTTAAATAGTGCCCAATTCGGGGTCAGTCAGAATTCTTCACTTAAATGACACCTGTCCACTTTTATCTTATGGTCAATCAATACTTTGCAAGGATAACTTTTAATATTATTTTCCTAATTTAAAAATAAATCACTTTTAATTAGGTGTCAGTTGAGCGGGTTTAACGGCCCTTTTTTATCTCTGTTTGTGTCCCCTTTTGCGGCCTGAGGGATTATCCAGGGAATACCCGGATTATCGGTCTATTGACCAGGGTTCCGAATTTTACATCCGATATGGTAACATCGACTCGTTTTTTCAGTCTTATGAAGAACGGCGGCACTACCCCGTAATATCCGACATGGATTGGGGGACTCAGTATGTTAGGAATTAAAACCTTGAGAAAATGAAAAAAATTATTCTTTTATTAATGACATGGATGTTTGTTTCCGGTTGTCTGCAACAGGAAACAAAGGAAGTTGGTGAGGAAGGTATTTACAACGGTGTTTTCAACCATGGTAATTTTTCTGATGCCATATCTTTCGAAATCAAAAGGGATTCAACAAATTGGAACGTATTCTTTAGCAGTTTAGCACAGAATGCATTTCAGATACCAGTAAAAAATGTCATAGCGCAAGGAGATTCAATAAATTTCATGTTACAAAGCGATCGTTATACCTATAATTTTAAGAATAGATGGACCGACAATAACATGAAACTAATGGGGTCATTAGAAATAGATACCCTGGAAGTAACCTATATTCTAGAAAGAGATAGCATTGGTATTGAAGAGAATATGAAATCAGAGGAAACCCTGTTTCAATCCGGCAACCTGAAAATTGCGGGAACGATTCGGATACCATCCAAACCAATATCGCATGCCATGGTGTTTCTTCCTTCCTCAGGAGGAGGTGATCGTAGCGGATCCAGGGCAGAAGCCATTTACTTTGCCAATAAAGGATACACCACCTTTCACTATGACAAACGCGGTACAGGCAGTTCCGAAGGCAATTGGCAGGCTGCTAGAATGGAAGAATTATTGGTCGATGACGTGAATGCCATCAACTATTTTTCTGAACGGACGGGGATCCCACTTTCCGCTATTGGTATTAAGGGAAGCAGTCAAGGCGCTGCAAAAGTCCCGTATATTTTGAATGAATTACCGGAACTGAAGTATGGTATATCCATCAGTTGTCCAGGAAGCACTTTATTGGAAAGTGACTTGAATGCCTGGAAGAATAACAATCCCCGTATTATGCAGGAAGGGGTAGAATTACAGCGAAAGGTTTTTGGATACATTGCTGGCACCCTGGCACGAATCGAATTGGAAAAAGCAATCGAGCTGGGTAAATCAAAACCTTGGTTTACAAATATCTGGATTCCGAATCTTGACGAAGTTAGGACAGATGAAAAATTGCTGTACAGTCCGATACCTTATTATCAGAAAACCAAACAGCCTGTTTTAGTCATCCAGGGAACCATGGACGAGATCATTCCCGAAAAAAGTCATGAAATAATTTCCAGCGCGCTGGAGGAAGCCGGTAATGACCATTACAAAATGGTACACTTGAAGGATGCCAACCATTCCATGTACCATGTAGGGCAAAGCGATTTTCCGTATTGGGCTAAATTGCATGATGCGTATTTAAAGACCATTGATGAATGGGTAAATACTGTGTCCAACCAAAAATAATCTATTTTTAAATAGGCATTACTTATTCCGTAAATGTTAATGTTTCCATGCGGCCCTTAAAACGAACGTTTCTTGGGACACCTAATAATTCTCATTGTCTGGCTAATGCAAGGTCCCAAATCTTACCCTTGAATTTTGCGCATGGTCTCTGATTCGATTTTTTATAGCGTTGCAGAGCCTCAATGGAGCTTCTAGAGCCTGTTTCACCCTTGAGAGGATACGTTTTTGTACTTACGTCTTAGTTTGAGCTTCATGCTCCTGTAAACCCTCAAAACACGGTTACGGTTCCATCTATGGCGATCGCGACGGATTTGCTTGTAATATTCATCAAATCCCCGGATAGGTAATTCTGCTGCCTGCTCAGAGAGCTTATCCATCACTTGCTTGTTGTCCCGCTTACTGCAGTAACTCCACATCGAGCGGGTGAGTTTAACCCGCCAACATGCCCGTTTTACTGATACCTCGTACTGCATAATAAGATAGCTTGCGCGATGTTGTTTGTCGGAAGGCCTAGAACTTTTTTGAGAGCACATCTTTAAGCATCCGAATATCCAGGCTGGCGATCCGCGTACATCTGCTTCAGCTTATTGTTCTCCTGCTCTAAGCTCCTTGAGACGTTTTAATTGACTGGTCTCTATACCGCTATATTTCTTACTCCAGTAATAGAAAGTACTCGTGGCTATGCCTAATTCCCTGGCAATTTCCGGAACACTTCTTCCTTGCTCATGTTCCTTTAAAGCCTTAACGATCTGACTCTTTGTAAACTTGGTTTTTTTCATCTGACAGTTAAAATTTAAAATTAATAATTCGAATTTTAAACTGTCCTATTTTTAGGGAAGGCTACAAAGAAGGTAAGGCTACACCCGGCATAGCTTACCCTATAAAAATCATAAATATTTCCTAAAATGCAACCAAAAAGTTGCATAAATAATATGCCTGATTTAGATTAGCAACTAAATGGTTGCATTATTAATTTAAATCTACTACCGATGGATGTATTGACAACAAACAAAAAGGCCGGGGTATATGCCGCTATGTTCCGGTTCCAGGAAGGTATTTTTAACAATGCCTTTGACAATCTAACACAGGAAGATGCCTTGGAACGGCCTTCTGAAAGGTCCAACCACCTCAACTGGTTATTGGGCCATATTTTACACTGCCGCTATATGCTGGCCGGGATGGTCGGGGTCCAGCTGGAGAACCCTTTTGGCAATCTATTCTGGGAACCAATAGCAGACAGGGAATATCCCGGCATTGATAAGATAAGGGATTCATTCCCGGTTATCAGTGAGCAACTGCTGACCATACTGTCAGCTTTCACAGATGAAGAACTGGATGCCATACCGGCGCCAGATCAGCCATCGCTATCTGAGATCATTTCATTTTTCGCATACCACGAAGCCTACCACATAGGGCAGTTGGGATATATCCGCAAATTTATTGGTATGGAACCGCTAAAATCCAATTAAATGAAAACAACCATTCTATTCATTTGCTGCCTTGCGGTTGCCGGTTATAGCGGGGCGCAGGAATTCAACCAAAGCATGGCCGGAGTCCTGAAAAATATGAAGGCATACACGATTGAAATGATAGACCGCATGCCGGAGTCGGATTTTGATTACCGTCCTGTGGATTCGGTCCGTACGTTCAGGGAACAGGTACAACACATAATCTCCGTTAATTATTTCCTTTTCAATTATTATCTCATACAGGAAGAAAGGACAGCATCAGAAATTATAGGCCAGGAAGCTGCCAACTTTGCACGTCATACCGGGAAGGCTGAACTGCTAAATGCCCTTGAGCAACAATTGGATGGGGTTATCCGCTATTATGAACAGGCGCCCGCTTCGGTTTATAAAAAAACGTACACCTTCGGGACGCCGGAAGAACCGCTGATAAAGGATCATTATACGATATCAATGTTGTTGCGGGACCACCTTACCCACCACCGGGCACAACTGGCTCTCTATCTCAGGCTACGGGATATAGAACCAGCACTTTACAGGGGATTTTAGATAAAAATGGGTAGGTCGGTGTTGCCTTCCCTTTTTTCACTAAACATTCCACGGAATAGTTTCTGCTGTGGAAAAACGAATTCAACCGCTAGTTACGCTGATTTTTAGTGTCAAGATATTGGTTGAGTTTCCCGAGTCGTGTATCCCAGAAGCGGTCATAAACACTGAGCCAATCTTTAATTTTTTCCAGCGGTGTAGCGTCGGGTTCGCAAAAACGCTCCCTGCCAATGCTTTTGATATCTACTAATCCGGCTTCCTGGAGTAATCTGACATGTTTGGTCACCCCCTGGCGCGTCATGTCAAAATGTTCGGAGATCTGCGTCAGTGACAATGCCGCTCCGGCCAACATAAGTTTGTGGAAAATCTTCCGCCTTACCGGGTCCGCCAAAGCTTTGAAGATAGTCTGTTCCGGTTGTATATTCTGTTTCTTCATCAGGTATCCAAAAGATATTTTTCAAGGTCCCGAAAACAGATAGCCCAGCCGCTGCTGAAATTTTCGAACATTACCACGGCCGTGTCGCCGGGATACCTGCTGATGCCGGAATGTTCCAGGGTGAGGAGGGTGCCCCCATCATGTTCCTCCAAGTTCCAACTCACGGTCGTTACAGCTTCCGTTCCGCTGATTACCCACGTATAGACCAGTTCATGAACCGGATTTGCAGTCAATACTTCCCCCGTAATGACCGTCTCTTCATGGCGGAACGTATACCGGTATCCAACCCGTGCTTCAAAGTCGGCCTGTATAAACCAGGTTGATATTTCGCTGGCAACGGAAATGGCATTCCAGACCTGTTGAATGGGGTGTTTAAATTGATGATGTTTTACAACGCTGTCCTGCAGGGGATTTCTCATTTATGCAACTATATAGTTGCAAATATAGCCATTTCCACGAAATGCACCCCCGTCATTTGGCAAAAAGCTGGTCCATATCCTTAAATGCCTTGAATTCAAGCGCATTGCCCGACGGGTCCTGAAAAAACATGGTGGCCTGTTCCCCTACCATTCCTTTGAAGCGGATATAGGGTTCGATGACAAATTTTACCCCCTTCGATTTCAAATCATCAGAAAAGGATTGAAAGGCATCCCAGGGCAGAACCACACCATAATGCGGTACGGGCACGTCATGGCCGTCTACCGGGTTGTGGTGCACTTCTTCCTGCTCTGTTTTCGGTTTATAATGGATCACCAGCTGGTGCCCAAAAAGGTTGAAGTCTACCCAGTGATCACTGCTTCGGCCTTCCTCACAATTCAATATATCCCGGTAAAAGGTGCGGCAGGCATCCAGGTTGTGGACCGGGATGGCAATGTGAAAGGGTGTGATCTGTTGCATAAGGATCCTTATTTTATATCGGCTCCCCCAAATAAAGGGGGCGGAGTTCATAACCTAAAAATAGTGCTTTTCTATGGTTCCAGGAAACCCAGGATATGTGAATATACTTCCTCCTGGTTCAGGGAGTGGCCCAAACCCCGGGTTTTTATAAAAGTACTGTTTGCCCAGCGTGCATGTACCTGTTCAGAGGCAGCGATCGGGGTAATCGTATCTTCTATATCATGGATGAGCAGGCCTTTTGCCCCGATTGATCCTACAAATTCCGGAACATACAGTTCGTCAATCCCAAAGCTGAAATGTTCCCTTAAATAGACATCCATCGCATCGTATACTTTTTCATTGAATTTTAAGAGATGCCGGTACTGTTGCATGAGTTCCGGTAAACCGGAGGGGGCTCCGAGCGTGACGATCTTTTCAATGCTATTCCGGGGATAAACATGTTGATGGTACAGCGCGGTTAGCCCTCCCATGGAATGGGCAACAACCATCGATGGGTTGTACCTGGCCAGCAGGTGCTCCATACATTCGGCATAAAGCGGAAAAGTAAAGGTGTCGCCGCTGGAATGCCCATGTGCCGGTGCGTCTAGTGCGATGATATTATAATCCCGCTGCTGCAGGGCCGCTATCAGGTTGCGCCATCGGAAGGTATTGCTTTCCCATCCGTGGAGCAGGAGTATTGTACCCATCCCACCCGGCCACCGGTAGGTTTGTATCTGCCTGTCCCGGACCTGAATAACCTGGTCACGGGCTTCCCGGAGGAAGGCTTCCTGATGCTGCAGTACCCGTCCCTTTCGCGGTCTGCAGAAGAGGTCAAAAGCTTTTACTGCCGCCATTTTTGGGGAAAGGTTTGCCAGCAGGTTGAAATAGGACCCGTAGGCGTATGGCAGGATTTTATTCAGGGTGTTTTTAACTTTCAAATTCAATTTATCAGGTTGGCTCCGCGGCGGGGTTGACAGGGGACAGGCACCAATCCGTGGTATCCAATTTTCCGTACCTTCTGCAGGTCCGGGGTTATTTAATATTTTTTATGGGCTTTTTCTTGATCATCCCCCCTTTGAGGTCTTTGACTACCCCCATAATCACAAAGGCCTTTTTGTCTATCTTGTCTATTTCGGTACTCAGCCTGGCCAGTTCTAACCGGGTTACCACCGTATAGATGATCTCTGTGGCCGGCCGCGATTCCCCGTCCCGGCTAAAGCCACGCTGACCTTTATAGATCGTACAGGCCCTCCCCAGGTTTAACGTAAGCATCAGTCGAATCTCTTCGTGCTTATCCGAGATTATCGTAACTCCAATATATTCCTCCACCCCTTCCACAACATAATCCACCGTTTTGGCGGCAACAAGATAGGTGAGGATGGCATATAAGGCTATTTCAATTGACAATAAATATGCCCCGGCCGAAAAAATCAGGATGTTTATCAACAACAATACATCCCCTATGGTGAGGTGCCATTTCCTGCTGAGGTAAATGGCCAGTACCTCCGTTCCGTCAATTACCCCGCCGCCCCGCATGCTCATCCCGATCCCCAGCCCCAGGAAGAAACCCCCAAAGACCGCGATGAGCAGTTTATCTGAAGTAATGATCGGGTAGGGCAGAAAATGCACGACCAATGCCAACGTAATGATAGCCAGGATACTTTTTACAGCAAATTTTTTCCCGATCGTTCTGGCCCCCAAAATAATAAATGGGAGATTCACCAGGATCAGCAAAATCCCCAGCGATATATTCGATTTTACCTGTATCAACAGCGATAGCCCGGTTGCGCCGCCATCTATGAACGAATTGGGGAGTAAAAATCCTTTAAGCCCGAAGCCGGCAGAAGTTACCCCAACGGCGATAAATAAAATCTCCTTTACCAAATGGACGAATTCCACCTGCCCCGCCCGCACTTCCCTAACAAGTTTCCTTTTGTCAATAGGTTCATCTGCCAGGCTACCCTTGAGCTTGTTCTTGGCACGTTGTACAAGTATGTATTGCAAAAATGGATTCATGCGCTTATTTAATTTAAGGGAGGTCCAATACTACCAGCCTACCATCACGTATTTGATCCTGGCCTTATCCGGGATCTGTACCGCTTCAATATTGGTGCTGCCCGCATAGCGAAGGCTGGCAGGCAGTTCCTCCTTGCTGATGGTATAGTAGATATCACTATTCTGGATAAATATAACCACGTTGTTCCGGGAAGTTACTATTTTGCGTATGACATAATTATCCTTGATATCCTTAAAGGTGCTGGCCAGACCAATCCCTTTTTCAGTACTGTACCGGTGATCATGTATCCTGATGTTCCCAATTTTGGGGATACTGTCATCATTGGGTGTAAGGGTCAGCAGCAGTGTCCCCCCTTTTTCATAAACCTTGATATTCCGGTTCTTTGGGCCAATGCCCGGTGTGTTGGTATCCTTTACAATGGAATCTGTGGAATATATGGATTCCAGGTCGGATACAGGGTTGCCGCGTTCCAGTTTGCCTACCCGGCCTTTTGTAATGAGAAAAGTAGTGTCTGGCTCGGTTTTACAACTGAAAAGGAGCAGCATGGACAAAGACAGTAGCAGGATATATTTCATTGGTTAGTTCTGGATTTCCGGGGGTCGGTTTATGATATACTAATTATTTGTGCGTTCCGGGGGTCCTACCTCATGGCTTTTTTTAGGACACCCAGTACACCCCGAATGAATGTTGCACTAGTCAGCACTTTTACGATGGGGTTCTGTCGGGTACTCGTTCTCCGTCTGACTGTCCGCTGGGGTGGATTTTCCTTTGCATTCGTCGCCTGTTCTTCAGCTTTTTCAATTTTTGCATTCAGGAGTTCATAGGCACTCTCCCGGTCAATAACTTCATTATATTTCCCGACAAGCCTGGAATTTGCCAGTACAGACTGAAGTTCGCTGTCTGTCAGGACATCCATACGGCTCATAGGTGCACGGAGCAGGGTTGCTGCGAGGGGGGTTGGCCTGCCTTTTTCATCCAGTGCTGATATCAGTGCCTCCCCAATTCCCAGGGAGGTCAGCACATCTTTGGTAACATAATAATCTGAGATCGGATAATTTTCGGCGGTCAGTTTGATGGCCTTCCTGTCCTTCGCCGTAAATGCCCGTAACGCGTGTTGCACTTTCAATCCCAGTTGTGCCAGTACGGCATCAGGAACATCCGTAGGGTTTTGGGTCACGAAATACAGCCCTATCCCCTTGGAACGGATCAACTTTACCACGCCCTCAATCTGGTCCAACAGGGCTTTTGAAGCCTCATTGAAGATCAGGTGGGCCTCGTCAATAAAAATGATCAGTTCCGGCACATCTTTATCCCCCTGTTCCGGGAAGGTAGCGTAAACCTCGGCCAGCAGGCTCAGCATAAAAGTAGAAAATAATTTGGGCCTGTCCTGTATATCGGTTAGCCGGATGATATTGATATATCCGCGGCCATCATTATCGATCCGGGTAAGATCGTCCACCTCAAAAGATTTTTCACCAAAAAAAAGAGTTGCACCCTGTTGTTCTAGTTCTATCACCTTACGGAGAATAGTTCCGGTAGAACTGGTGGAAATCCTGCCATAATCCCTTGCGAATTCTTTTTTGCCCCCCTCAGTGGCATACTGCAAGACCTTTTTAAAGTCCTTGAGGTCCAGCAATGGCAATTTATGGTCATCACAATATTTGAAAATCACCGCAACGATCCCTTCCTGGGTTTCAGACAGGTCCAGTATCCGGGAAAGCAATACAGGGCCAAATTCAGAAACCGTGGCGCGCAATTTAACCCCGTCCTGTTCCGAGATAGACAATATTTCCACCGGGAAGCTATTGGGCTCAAAAGGGATTCCAATTTTGGCATGGCGCTCATCAATTTTAGGGTGACCGGGGCTGGGCTGTGCCAGGCCACTAAGGTCACCTTTCAGGTCCATAAGCAGAACAGGGATCCCCTTTAAGGAAAGGTTTTCGGCCAAAACCTGCAGGGTTTTTGTTTTGCCGGTCCCGGTAGCCCCGGCGATGAGTCCATGTCGGTTCAGGGTTTTGAGTGGAATTTTTACAAAAGCACCTGTAATTGGTTCCCCGTCTAAGATGGCCGCCCCCATATTGATAAAATCCCCTTTTGTAGTATACCCTTCCTCTATATGTCCCTTAAATTCTTCCCGCTTGCCCATTTGGTTAATTTTTCATAAAAATAGCGTAATTTTTTGGTTTGAAAATTCAATTTTAGTGCCTGCCTTATGGGCAAAGCCCCGGTTTGGCAGACAAAGACCAGTCTCCCGGGCGATAGCCTCCGCCCCGGGAAGATAAATGGCTGCATGTCTGCAGGTCGCATTGCAGGAAATGCCAGCGGAATGCTGGTATGTGAAATTATGAGGCCGTATCTTTGCGGCATGGTTAAAGATGCGGTTTTGGATTTGGTGGAAAAAGGCGTGATGTTACCCCTGATGGAAGAATTCTATACCATTCAGGGCGAGGGGTTCCATAAAGGCACGGCAGCCTATTTCATCAGGGTAGGCGGTTGTGATGTGGGATGTCACTGGTGTGATGTTAAGGAAAGCTGGAATGCAGCAACCCATCCCCCCACCGCTATTGAGAGTATCGTAAACAATGCTGTAAAGTATTCCGATACTATAGTGGTTACCGGGGGTGAACCCCTTACCTGGGACATGGAACCCCTTACCAGTGCATTAAAAGAGCGGCATCTCAAAACCCATATCGAAACTTCCGGGGCTTACCCGTTAACCGGCATCTGGGACTGGATCTGCCTTTCTCCCAAAAAGAATAAGCTGCCGGTTGGATCCATCCATCAAAAAGCCCATGAACTCAAAGTGATCATATACAACAAACATGACCTGATCTTCGCGGAGGAGCAGGCCAGGCAGGTAAGCGGTTCCTGTATTCTTTACCTCCAGCCCGAATGGAGCGTGCGGGAAAAAGTGACCCCTATGATCGTTGATTATGTCATGGAAAATCCCCGATGGAAGGTTTCCCTCCAAATGCATAAATACCTGAATATACCGTAATAACGGGCTTACCTTCCCCCATTGGCCTGCAGGTCCAGGATGCATTCCGCATCCAGGCCGGGGGCTACAACCAATCCTTTGGAAGCCCTGCTCTGCAACATTCCCAATATTCCATCCCCGAACTGAAGCTCGGCACCCATCAGGCACCCGGAGACATTGCAATGGTTTACAGCATCCGGATCCTCATGGTTATTGACGGCAGCGGTTCCCAGATTGACGAGGCCAAACAAATGCCCGAATTCATGGTGGAGTGTGGAAGACTCCACATCAGCATTGGATATCTGGTTGCTTTGAGATGCAAGGTCCCGCACTGTCTTTTCGTAGACGATCATGGAGGTATTACGGTATACAGCGCCAAGGGTTACCAGACCCTGATCTGTATCGTCATCCTCAGACGGTGCATCCGCAAAATAAATATAGATGGCCAGGGTAGCTCCATTGTTATAAGCCGTCCGGTTCTCTTCCTCCAACCTGGCAACTTCCTGCAGTGTCAGGTTATCTTCAGACGGCGAAGGCAATTCCCGGTACAGTACCTCTATGTCCTGTTTGAATGTCCGTTCCCGCAGGAATGTCACAAATCCATCCATCGCCTCTTGAGAGGGTTTAAAACCGGTAACATAGGCTATTTCCAATTGCAGTTTTGTAAATTTTTCATTGGATAAAATGTCGTGTGCCGAATCGCCGGTCCCCTTAAGATTTGCTGTTTTGTCAATGGGTACGGCAACCGGGTCGCCGTTACTGTCCTTTGAACAATTTACCAGCCCCAATAGCATTGTCAGTAAAAAAATGGTATACTTTTTCATAAATATTTTCCTTTAAATTATAATAACACCCTGCCCTTTTTTCCGCACCGGCCAGGTGCAGCTATTTGTCCAGTGGTGTTAATTTAGCCAGGTAATCGAAGTGTGCCCCTTTCAGAATTATTTCAAATGCAAAATTAGTGCGCTTTGCAGCAGCTTCCAAAGTTTTTTCGTCCAGATATAGCCAGGGGAATCTCGTCCCCGATTTTCCATTATATTCCATGGTGAACTCAACTTCACCATAATAACTTTCCGTATCGGGCAACAGATAATGGCCCTTCCCATCTTCCTCGAACATATAGATGATATTACTCGAATCCAAAAGTATTTGCCCGCCGGGATTCAGCATGGAACCAAGATGGTCCAGGAAAGATTCCAGGTGCCCCAACCGGCCGGCTATCCCGATCCCGTTCATCAGCAACAACAGCGTATCGAATTTCATGCCGGAAAAATGGCAGATATCCCCATGAAGCGTCTTTTTTAAACCCCTGCCAATACAGGTCTCAATGGCACCCGCAGATGCGTCAATTCCGGTTACGTTTAAGCCACGGTTCTGAAGGTATAACGCATGGCTGCCTGCCCCACAGCCTATGTCCAGTATTTTCCCGGTACAATTAGCCAGGGCAACCTGTTCCAGGTGGGGCATGCCCGCGTAATCCCTGAAAAGGTAGGGGAGGGGCAATACGGATTCTTCACCAAGTGAGGAATAGGTCCTGATATCCCCGGAATAAGTACCTTTGTGATATTCCAGAAGCGCCTGGCCCAGGATATCAGGCATATCCGGAATTGCATGCTGCCTTAAGGCAGTTTTTTTAACGGTATTGGCCATCTACAAATTTAGGCATTCCGGAATGATTTGAAAACCTGCGGACCATGAAAGAAATACTGGAACAACTACCGGCTAAGGCTAAGGAAAAACATGGGGAAAACAAGCAATTCTTTGCCAAACTCAAAAAGAAACCCCCGAAGGGCCTGGATGTGCTCATGCAGGAATTACACCGGACCGCATTCCAGGAAATGGATTGCCTCCAATGCGCCAATTGTTGCAAAACCACCGGGCCGCTGTTTACCCAAACCGATATCCAGCGGATTTCAAAGCATTTGCGACTTAAACCAGGGCGGTTTATCGAGCAGTATCTTGAGGTGGATGAGGATAATGATTATGTGTTGCAACAGCTTCCCTGTACATTTTTAGGTCCCGATAATTATTGTTCAATCTACCCGGTAAGGCCTAAAGCCTGCAGTGAATTTCCGCATACCAACCGTAAAAAATTCCATCAGATCGGGGACCTGACCCTGAAAAATGTGGCTATCTGCCCGGCAGCTTATTCCATTGTGGAAGCAATGAAAAAGAAGGTAAACCTCAAATAGACAACGCATCGGGGTTTCGGAATTTCCCACATTCAGACCCTAAGTAGTATCTTTACAGGGAGATATGGAGTCGATCCTTACATACTTTGAAACCATCCCATCCTCGCACAGGAGCCTTATCCTGGTTTCAGGCCTGACCTTTTTCTGGCTGCTCGAAGGGGCCGTGCCCCTATTTAAATTCAATTACAGCAAATGGCGGCATGCCTTTCCCAATATATTCTTTACGGTTACGACCATCCTGATCAATTTTGCGCTTGCCTTCCTGCTCCTGCAAAGCAGCGACTGGGTCTCCGCCAATGAGTTTGGCATCCTTCACTGGCTCCCGACAATGCCCTTATGGCTTTATATTGTTTTAGGTGTCCTTTTGCTTGATTTTTTCGGGGCCTATCTCCCACATTATGTGGAACATCAGGTAAAACCCCTGTGGATGATCCACCTGGTACACCATACAGACCATGAAGTGGATACCACTACCGCCAACAGGCACCATCCACTGGAGAGTCTCATCCGGTTTTCCTTTACACTTTTCGGGGTATTCCTGGCCGGAACCCCGATTGGGATAGTTATGCTGTACCAGTCACTATCCCTTATTGCCACCCAGTTTGGCCATGCCAATATCCGCCTCCCGGGAAAAGTTGATGAGCTGCTCAGCTGGGTTGTGGTTTCCCCGGATATGCACAAGGTGCACCACCACTACCAACTTCCATATACCGATTCCAACTACGGCAATATTTTCTCAATCTGGGACAGACTCTTAGGGACCTTCAGGAAGTTAGACAGGGATACCATCGTTTATGGTGTGGACACCTTCCCCGACAGGGTTGAAAATGCAAGTCTGACCGGGCTGTTAAAACAACCATTTCACAAATACCGCAAGCCCACCTGTATTCCGGATGAAGGGGAAAGCAAGGTTGCCGAAAGTTAATCTCAGCAAGGCAAATTGAAGGATTGTGAAATTTTCAGGTTTTTAATACCGAATGTATTTCTCCCGTATTTTCTGATATTTTTCGAGATCAGGCTGCCAGGATTCCTTTATTTCCTTTTCCGATAGCCCCGCTTCGATCTGTTGCTGGAGTAGCTCCGTACCGGCGTGCCTGGTAAAACCGGCGGTAATAAAAAATACTTTTTTGTCCCGGGTATTCCTATAGGCATCTATGATCCATTGCAACGATACCTCACTTATTTCAGGATACTGCGACAGATCCTTTCCGTAACAACGCTCCCCGCTGTGCTTGGGATTTTTGGAACCGAAATTAGGGGCAGGAATATAACTGAAATCATAGGCAGTACTATCCATAAAAGGTGCCCCATACCGTTGAAACTGGAATTCAGTACCCCGGCCTGCATTGACATTGGTGCCTTCAAACAGGCCCAGGCTGGGGTAGAGGTTGATCGAAACGTCGTTGGGTAGGTTTGGGGAAGGCCGGATCGGCAGGCTATACCGTGTCTGGTGTGTATAGTGCTGTAGGGGGATTACTTCAAGCTGAGCGCGTACGCCGTTTTCCAGCCATCCTTCTTCATTGATCATTGTGGCGTATTCCCCGATCGTTAAACCATATACCAGTGGAATCGTTGTCATTCCCAGGAATCCGGAATGTTGTGGCTCCATCGTAGGACCGTCAACATACCAACCATTGGGGTTCGGCCGGTCCAGGACCATCACAGGGATATCGTTTTCCGCACAAGCCTCCATTATTAACTGCAACGTAGCGATATAGGTGTAAAACCGCACCCCAACATCCTGTATATCAAAAACTACCATATCCAGTCCCGCCAACTGTTCTTCCCCGGGTTTCCGGTTGGACCCATAGAGGGAAATGACAGGCAACCCAGTCCGGAAATCCGTACCATCCTTAACATGTTCACCGGCATCTGCATCCCCGCGAAAACCATGTTCCGGTGCAAAAACCTTTTGTATGTCGATCCCCAGGGACAAGAGCGAATCCACCAAATGGGTATATCCCGGGGTTCCCGAACTGTCATTTGCGGCATCCCGGAATATTACGCTGGTTTGGTTCGCCACGACAGCAATTTTCCTGCCCTGCAGGACCGGGAGATATGCCTCCACCTTGTTGGCCCCTACTATCACGGCAGCATTTTTTTCGGGGACGTCCACAACCAGGGAAAGCTCAGATTTTTCTGCGTCTTTTCCCCCCTGGTTTCCGCAGGCGGATAGTATCAAAAGCCACAATAATACTGTATTTTTGAAACGGGATAAAAAAACCATAAATTGAATTTAGAATATTTTATTGCCAAACGCCTTATCAAAGGAGGAGAAGATAAAATTAGTATATCCGCACCAATAATAAAAATAGCCATCGCGGCCATCGCACTGGGTATAATCATGATGCTGATTGCCATCGCCACCGGCGTTGGACTAAAAGAAAAGATCCGTGAAAAAGTGGCTGCATTCAATGGCCATGTACAGATCTACAATTATGATTCCAATATCTCAGATGTATCCGTCATCCCTGTATCCACCCAACAGGAATTTTACCCGAATTTTACCGCTGTTTCCGGGATAGCCCATATCCAGGCTGTCGCTACCAAAGGAGGAATCATCCGGACTGCAGATACATTTGAAGGCATTATCGCAAAAGGTGTGGGCAAGGACTATGACTGGGAGGTTTTCAGGGAATATCTTGTCAGCGGGAGATTGCCTGTTTTCAACGGGGAACTCAATGATGAAGTGATGGTGTCAGCCATTTTGTCTACCCGCCTGAACCTTGGGGTAGGCGATGAATTTTTTGCTTTTTTCCCAAAGGAAGAAGACCCGCTGAAAAGCCCTAACCAGCGTAAGTTCAGAATTGTAGGCATTTATGACAGTGGGTTTGAGGAGTTTGACAGTTCCTATATTTTCATTGACATCCGCCATATCCAGCAGATGAATAAATGGACAACCGATCAGGTTGGCAATTTTGAAATTTTCCTCGATAGTTTTGATATGATCGATGAAAAGACCCGGGAGATCTATGGCAAGACCCTCTCCAATCTCGACACCCAAAATATCAAAAACAAATACTATCAGATATTTGAATGGATAGGCTTGTTCGATTTTAATATTGCGCTCATTATAGGTATCATGGTCATTGTGGGTGGGATCAATATGATTACAGCGTTGCTGGTCCTGATCCTGGAGCGTACACAGATGATCGGGATATTAAAAGCCCTGGGCGCTGCCAACTGGAGTATCCGGAAGGTATTTCTGTACAATGCCGCATATCTTATTGGTATTGGACTGCTTTGGGGAAATGCAATCGGACTGGCCATACTATGGATACAGGGTTCCTATCGGATTTTTAAGTTTCCGAACCCGGAGGAATACTATATTGACTACATCCCCGTCGACATTGATTTCTTCAGTGTTCTGTTTTTAAATATCGGGGTACTTGTACTTTGCATGCTCATGCTTCTTGTTCCATCCTATATCATTACAAGGATAACACCTGTTAAGGCCATCAAATTCGAATAATTGCCCGAATCCCTTTTTCTGGTATTCTCCGCCAACGATGCAGCCGGTTGCCCGGAAATACAACGGGAAGTGCCGGTGGAAGATTTTTTAAACTTAAATTTGCAGCGGAAAGACCGGTTAAGGTGATGTAACCTTACCCTGTGAACTGAAAACTCCCATACGGAATGAAATACGCTCAAAACATATTGGAAACCATCGGGAATACACCCCTGGTTAAATTAAATAAATTGACAGCGGAATTACCCTGCCTGGTACTGGCTAAATATGAAACATTCAATCCCGGGAATTCAGTAAAGGACCGTATGGCCGTGCAGATGGTGGCTGATGCGGAAGCAGCAGGTATCCTGAAACCGGGCGGTACTATCATTGAAGGCACTTCCGGCAATACCGGCATGGGGCTGGCACTGGTGGCCGTGATCAAGGGGTATAAGATGATATGCGTAATCAGCGACAAGCAGTCCAAGGAGAAAGTGGATATCCTGAAAGCCATGGGCAGTGAGGTCCATGTTTGCCCCACGGATGTTGCCCCGGATGACCCAAGAAGTTATTATTCTACAGCCAGGAGACTGGCCACTGAAATTCCCAATTCATGGTATGTGAACCAATATGACAACCTTTCCAATACCAAAGCCCATTTTAAGAGCACCGGCCCTGAAATATGGGATCAGACAGATGGGAAGATCACCCACTTTGTGGTAGGCGTAGGTACAGGGGGCACTATTTCGGGGGTGGGAACTTACCTGAAATCCAAAAACCCGGAAATCAAAGTCTGGGGTGTGGATACCTACGGCTCCGTTTTTAAAAAATACCACGAGACCGGGATATTTGACCAAAATGAAATATATCCGTATGTTACCGAAGGCATCGGGGAAGACATCCTTCCTAAAAATGTAAATTTTGAGATCATTGACGGATTTACCAAAGTCACGGACAAAGATGCAGCGGTATATACACAACGCCTTGCAAAGGAAGAAGGGATGTTTTTAGGAAATTCAGCTGGGGCGGCCATTAAAGGTGTGCTGCAGCTAAAGGAGAATTTCGGGAAAGACGATGTGGTGGTGGTCCTATTCCATGATCATGGCAGCCGGTATGTGGGTAAAATTTACAATGATGATTGGATGCGGGAGAAAGGATTCCTGGAATAATTCAATTATAACTGCAGCTCCCCGGGTCCGAAACCACATAATATTTTTTGAAATTCACCGCTTTCGGATCCATACAGCCTTTTAAATTCCGGATACGGACGTTCCTGAAATCAACAGGCTGACCCTCACTTTGAAGCGCAATAAATCCGGAGGTCAACGGTTGGCCGTCTTTTTTTATCGCAGGGTCAAACCTGTTCACAACCCCTCCGCCAATTTGGGGGTGGGAATACGTCAGTACCGTATCGCCATTGATAATATGGGTTATCAGGGAATCCCCCAGTACGATTGCTTCCGCCCGTACCCATTGGTCGCCGAAATAAGTTTTGGAGGTAGAATTGATACAATGGCCTGGATAGATTGCGCCTTCATATTCCACATCTGTGCCCGGTGAGCACATATTCCCGGTTGGCCGTTCGGCCCCCGGGGTAATACCGGCAAGGAACTGCATTTCCACGGAAATGGGCCAGTCCTGTTCTTTGGGCATAGTGGCCGGATCCTGGGAATGGAACATGATGCCACTATTCTTAAGTGTATAATCCGGAGCACCGGGATGGAGCTCGCCTATAAACCTGTATTCCAATGCTATCTGGAAATATGAAAACGGTTCCTTATAATATAAATGGCCGAAGCGGTCCTGGAAATCCCCTTCATATTCATCATAACGCACTTCAATAATACTGTCCCTTACCCTGAAGGTATTTCCATAATTGACACCTGTATCATAATGATGAATCTTGGTTATCCAGCCCGCAAGGTCCACCCCGTTGAAAAGCTGTTGCCAGCCATCTCCTGATTGCTCCTGGGAATAAGCGTATCCCTGACATAGAAGGAAAGACAAAATAGGAACGATCCAATTATAAAAGCGGCGTGTACTGGACATACTATAGAATTCGATTTGAGGGAAAGGTACCATATTAATTTTGAATTTCCATCCACCGTCAGGGCACCTGGCCTGGTCCCGGTTGCCTTTCCGGTATGTCATAAATAAAAAGTAACTTAACCCGGAAATTACGGAGCGGATATGGCAATTGAAAACCGAAGGCTTTGTATTTTTGGGGAATGGCTACACTTCGGGAAAATCGTATGACACAACTCACTTTATCAGACCAAACCGTAAAAATATCAAAAGGGGAACTGGTTAGCTACCAGGTTGCCGGCCACGAATTTATCCATCAGAAAGGTAGTCCGGGTTGGGGAAATTCCGATACTGAAATGTTCCCGGTCATCGGACCTACCGCAGCTGCCGGATTCACGGTCCAGGTCCCAAAGGGTAATGCTATCCAGGACCAGCACGGATTATTACGGGAAATGGAATATCAGAAAACGGAAGAAACCGGCCAAAGCGCGGTTTATCTAAAAAAGTATACGGCCGGTACCCCCATAAAAAACAGTAAATTTCCGGAAATGTCGACGGCCCGCTGGCTCCTCTGGCCGTACGATTTTGAATTCAGGAAATCCTATGGGCTTACAGATAAGGGACTGGAGGTTTCCTTTTCGATATCCGGACAAAAGGATATGCCGTACATGCTGGGGTACCATCCGGCGTTTAAGATCTATACAGACTATCCCCTCGTGGTTACAGACAGTGGCTCCATCACCCTGACGGATGTGCTGAAAGTCGGGAGCAGGGCACTGCAGGTAGCGGATTGTTCTTCCGTCGTACTGAAGGATCTCAGAGCTATTAAGATTGCTACCGAAGGGTTTGGAAATTTTATGCTCTGGACAGAAGTCCCGAATATGATCTGTATCGAACCCATAACATTCTATCCCTATTCCGTTCCCGGGGACCGGTTGCATGAAGGATTTCAGCACCTTGCCGCGGAACCGGTTCATTTTAAGGTACATTTGATCCCAATGGATTGAGTAGGACGCGGATTTCGGAATACGTATCAGAAAAATGATGGAAAAACTTTTGGAACGACATTATGGTTATCTTTTTGAACCGGACCTCCTGCGGGAAATAGCGGATATAGGTACCATAAAGACCCTGGAACAGGGAACCCAGCTGATGGATATTGGCCAGGATGTAAGCAGCATCCCGCTGGTACTGAGCGGCGCTATTAAAATAATGCGGGAAGACAGCGAGGGGGATGAATTGCTGCTTTACTTTATAGAAATGGGCGATTCCTGCACCATGACTTTTTCCTGTTGTATGGGAAGCGGAAAGAGTGAGATCCGGGCTGTCGCAGAAACAGATACCGAACTGATCGTGATCCCCGTGGAAAAAATGGATCCTTGGATGGCGGCTTATCCGGGCTGGCGCCGGTTTGTAATGGACAGTTACCACGCACGGATGATGGAACTGATGGAAACGGTGGATGCACTGGCATTTATGAACCTGGACCGCAGACTGCTCAAATACCTGAAGGACCGCGCTATGGTAACCCACGATGACGTTATCCACACCACACACCTGGAAGTAGCCAACGACTTGCACACCTCCAGGGTGGTTATTTCCCGCCTCCTGAAAAAACTGGGAAATGAAGGTAAAATCCGCCTGCAGCGGAACGCCATAAAAGTGCTCGATATTTGAATCACCTTCTATCTCAACCTGTTTGTATCCAAAAATGACCCGGTTTGTATTCTTGCCTTTGCAGGACACTTATGTCCCCCAGGGAATACTTTATTCCACCTTACCCCTTTATTGGGTAACAACGGTTACGCTAACTTTCTGCTTTTAATGCTAAATTTGGGCGATGCATAGATTTTTTCCCATTCTTCAGTGGCTACCCCGGTACCGGAAAAACGATTTCTTAAAAGACCTTATAGCCGGACTTACCGTGGGGATTGTGATCATTCCCCAGGGTATGGCCTATGCGCTGATTGCCGGGTTGCCCCCGGTTTATGGATTATACGCATCCCTGCTGCCCGTTCTGGTATATGTGTTTTTGGGGACCTCCCGGCAGGTTGCCATCGGACCCGTCGCGCTCGACTCCCTTTTGGTTGCTGTTGGATTGGGGACGCTGGCCATCAGCGGTGTTGCGAATTATATCGCCATGGCCATTTTCCTGACATTCCTGGTGGGGGCCATCCAATTCCTTTTAGGAGTCCTCCGCATGGGCTTTCTGGTTAATTTTTTGTCGCGCCCTGTCATTAGCGGATTTACCTCTGCCGCTGCAGTGATCATCATTTTCAGCCAATTGAAACACCTGTTGGGGATTGATATAGACAGCAGCGGGCCCATCCACCATATCCTATTGAATACCTTCCATAAAATAACGGAAACCAACCCCTATGATCTGTCAATGGGTATCCTTGGCATACTTACCCTACTTGCTTTAAAGAAATGGGATAAGCGCATCCCCAATATACTGCTGATTGTGGTTTTGAGTATTTTGGGGGTCTACTTCTTCGGGATGGAAGCAAAGGGAATAGAAATAGTGGGGGAAATCCCGGATGGATTGCCCGCGTTTGTGGTACCCGATTTCAGTTGGGATGCAGCCAAAGAGCTTTGGCCTATTGCGATTACCCTCGCCCTCATAGGATACCTCGAAGCCATCTCCATTGGAAAAGGATTGCAGGACAAGACCAATACGGATACCATAGATGCCAATCAGGAACTGGTAGCGCTGGGAAGTGCGAATTTGGCCGGGTCCTTTTTTCAGTCCTTTCCGGTTACTGCCGGGTTCTCCCGTACCGCAATCAATTACGATGCAGGGGCAAAAACCAACCTTTCCGGAATATTCGTGGTACTCATGGTTCTGCTGGCCTTATTATTCCTGACCCCCGTTTTCTATTATTTGCCGAAGGCGATACTGGCCAGCATCATTATGGTATCTGTAGCCGGACTCATAGATCTTTCCTATGCGCAGAGCCTCTGGAAACACCGGAAGGATGAAATTGCCGTTTTAGTGTTGACCTTCCTCACTACCTTATTGATAGGCATTCCCCAGGGGATTTTGACGGGGGTGCTTTTTTCGCTTTTGTTGATGGTGTACCGAACTTCCAAACCACATTTCGCTATTCTGGGGAATATTAAGGATACGGATTACTACAAAAATATCGACCGCTTCAACCAGGAAGTGATCATCCGGGAGGACCTGCTGATCGTGCGTTTTGATGCCCAACTCTATTTTGGGAATACCGGTTATTTTAAAACTCAGCTATACCGGTTTATGGATGCCAAAGGATCAAAGCTGAAAGGTGTGATCCTGAATGCCGAAGCGATCAATTACATCGATGCCAGTGCTGCTCTTGTCCTGATCAAAATGATCCGGGAGATCCATGACAGGAACATACAGTTTTATATAGCCGGCGCAATAGGGCCAACCCGGGACATCATCTTCAGCAGCGGGATCATCCATGAACTGCACCGGGAATACCTTTTTGTACGGACCAACGAAGCTGTTGAGTATTTTGACAATCCGGATTCGGTCTCACTAATCGGGTCCAAACTGGCTTACCAGAACCGTGCGAAGGGTAACTAATGTTACTGGCCAATTGTAAATTATGGTGTATTTTTGAAGTATAAAATGGAGAATCATGCATATTGAACAGATTTATACGGGATGCCTTGCACAAGGGGCCTATTATATTGAAAGCAAAGGAGAAGTGGCCATCATAGATCCGCTCAGGGAGATAAGTCCGTATCTTAAGCTTGCCAGGGATAAGGGCGCCAGCATCAAGTATATTTTTGAGACCCATTTTCATGCTGATTTTGTCAGCGGACATGTCACCCTTGCAAAGGAAACCGGTGCCCCTATCATATTCGGGCCAAATGCCAACCCAACCTTTGACGCTATCATCGCAAAAGATAGCCAGGAATTTAAACTGGGGGAGGTCACTATTAAAGTGTTGCACACCCCGGGACATACCATGGAGAGTACTACCTACCTTTTACGGGATGAAGCCGGGAAGGATCACGCTATTTTTTCTGGGGATACTTTGTTCCTCGGGGATGTCGGGAGGCCTGACCTTGCTCAAAAATCCGCTTCGCTGACAAAGGAAGACCTCGCCGGGATGTTGTATGATAGTTTGCGAAGCAAAATAATGCCCCTTGCAGATGATGTCATTGTGTATCCCGCACATGGCGCAGGTTCTGCCTGTGGCAAGAATATGATGAAGGAAACCGTAGATACGCTCGGGAACCAGAAAGAAGTAAACTATGCACTCCGCGCAGATATGAGCAGGGAGGAATTTATTGCTGAAGTGACAGAAGGACTCCTGCCTCCTCCCAAATATTTTCCGCTCAATGTTAAGATGAACAAGGAGGGTTATGAAGATATCGCAGAGGTTATCAAACGCGGGAC
The DNA here is from genome assembly GCA_963756115.1 of uncultured Flavobacteriaceae bacterium. Taxonomy (GTDB): domain Bacteria; phylum Bacteroidota; class Bacteroidia; order Flavobacteriales; family Flavobacteriaceae; genus JTS-RE37. The sequence goes on along the minus strand of CAVWMN010000002.1, from coordinate 389,583 downwards.
CAGGGCACTAACCCCGGACGAATTTGAAGCTATGGCCAATGAAACCGGTGCTGTGGTCCTGGACGTACGCCACCAGGATGATTTTAGCAAAGGACATATTCCACGCTCCATATTCATCGGATTGAAAGGGGATTTTGCCCCATGGGTCGGTGCCCTGATCGCGGATGTTGATCAACCCCTCTTGCTGGTGACCCCTGGAGGTAAGGAAGAGGAGACTATTACCAGGCTGTCGAGGGTTGGTTTTGACAATGCATTGGGCTACCTCAAAGGTGGTTTCAAAGCATGGAAAAATGCGGGCAAGGATACCGATACGATAGCATCTCTTGAAGCAGGCGAAATTAAGCAACTCAGTGATATCGGGGCCCGCCCGGTATTTGACGTGCGCAGGGAGAGTGAATACGAAGCCGAGCATGTGGAAGGGGCTATTAATACGCCACTGAACTCCCTGAATGAATATATGTCTGAATTCCCTAAGGATCCAACCTTTTATGTTCATTGTGCAGGCGGGTATCGCTCCGTTATTGCCGCCTCTATTCTAAAAAGTCGGGGTATCCACAACCTGGCAAATATCAGAGGAGGCTTTGCTGCATTAAAAGATGCTGGCCTCGCAACTTCGGAATATGTCTGCCCCAGTACTCTGAAAGAATAATGGTCCCGATATGCTCCCCGTATATATGCCCGTTATCTAATTTTTGTTAAAATTATCACAAAATTTTCTAGGTTTTTTAGCGATTTTTTCATATCTTTAATAGGAATAGGTTTACATAATAGATCGGTTTAATCAGGGGATTACTGCTTATCAATCCCAATTGTATATATGAACAATACCCGCGAACAGCGGCCCGGCCCCCAGATTGACCCCAAAATCAAATGGCATTTCCCACCAAATCGTATGTAAGCAAAATGCCACAATTTTACGGCTATGGATTTAATCTGGCTTTACAATATTTTTGTCATCTTCATATTTATGATATGGTTGGTATTTATCATAAAGATGTATAGAAAAATGAAAGAGTGAATCCTATAGCCTGTCTCCTGCAGCCGATACTTTACGGATCCCTTTGCCAACTGGATTTTTAATCAGATAACTTTGTAATAAGCGCTGGGTTTCCACCGTATTTTTTTGGGGCATCATATAGGCCATCACATCCTCTACAGAACCGATTTCCATGTCCTGTGAAATATAGCCGTATCCATAATACAGTCCATTTTTCAGCAATATCACCGCATCCTCTCCTGTCTCCCTTCCTTTTTCCCGGATCAGGTAATCTTCGGAATCGGAAGTAATGTGATCTATTGCTGCCATTACTTTTTTATTGTATCCCGAAACTGATTCAGTCTCCCTACAGATCCCCTCACAGGATGTCAACCGGTAATGCGAACAGGTAGTTACTTTTTCCTGGAGATGGCAATATTTCGCGCAAAGCCTGAAATCGCAACACAATTGCTCCAGGTATAACCGGCAATCCGTAGTACTGGTAAACGATATCAGGGGTTGGGGTACCAGGGCCAGCCTGTTAAAGGCCAGGTGGAGGATACCACTGCGGTCTTCATAGGAAAATATCCCGTACTGGGCGACTTTTCTTTTCTGGGCACGGTTATATAAGGGATAGTGTTTTTTAATGGCTGCAGACTCCATCAGCAAAGCTATCAATTCATTGCCGGAGCGCTCAAAATCGATGTCTGCTGTTTCACGGCAGAGCTGCACTTCCCTGGTAGTCTTGTCATAGAAATGCCCCAATACCCGTTTCCGGATATTGATCGCTTTCCCGATGTAAATGATCTCTCCCTTCTCATTTTTGAAATAATAAACCCCCGGGTCCCGGGGCAACTTTTCAAAGACAGACCTGGGTAACGATGGTGGAAAAGTGGCTTCCTGTGAACGGGCATTCAGAAATGATTTGAATACATTGACCGCTCCTTCTGCCTGCAGGAGCTTTTGGAACAGCAACACGGTTGCCTGGGCATCACCCCGCGCCCTGTGCCGGTCCGTAAGGGGTATTTTCAGGGCGGAACAGAGTTTTCCCAAACTATAGGAATTATAACCCGGGATGAGCTTCCTGGAAAGTCTTACCGTGCAGAGTTTCCTGCGGGTAAATTCAATCCCCAGGGAATTGAACTCGTTTTTTATCACATTGTAATCAAAATTAACGCTATGTGCCACAAAGATGCATCCCCTCGTGATAGTGTCTATAGCCGGAGCAATCTGGTCCAATGTAGGGGCATTCCGCACCAAATGGTTGTCAATGCCGGTTAAACCGGTAATAAAGTAAGGGATTTCACATTGGGGGTTCACCAGAGAGGTAAATTCATCAACAACCTGGATGCCATCAAATTTGAAGATCGAAATTTCCGTTATCTTATTCCCTTTTATTCCGTTGCCGGTGGTCTCTATATCTACAATTGCGTACAATCAGCATTTTTTTGGGACCTTAAAGTTAGGGCTAAATTTCTAAAATATCTTCAATTCCTGACCGCAACCTGAAATTCCTGAGAAAGTATGGATTCACTGTTACTTAAAAGTTTTGATTGTGTATTTTTATATAAATCTTTGTTGGATGATATTCGATTTTGACGGTAAAACGGCACTGATAACTGGTGGTGCCAGCGGCATTGGGAGGGCAATTTCCATGGTCTTTGCCGCTGCAGGGGCCCGGGTTCACATCCTGGATGTTGATGAGGCAAATCTTGATGAGACCTATTCTGAAATCTCTGCAACCGGTGGTAAACTATCCGGCCACAAGTGCAATGTGGCTAAACAGGAGGAAGTAGAGCGCCTTGTAGATTTGATTCAAAGCAGTTCCCCCATAGACATCCTTATCAACAATGCCGGCATAGCACATATCGGGAATGTGGAGCAAACCAGCGAAGCGGACCTGGACAGGTTATACCAGGTAAATATTAAAGGGGTATATAATTGTATCCATGCCTGCATACCCGCGATGAAGGAGCATGGGGGCGTTATCCTGAATATGGCTTCCGTTGCCGCTACTGTAGGCATTGCGGACCGCTTTGCCTATTCAATGACAAAAGGCGCTGTACTGACCATGACCTATTCTGTAGCCAAGGATTATGTAAAATATGGAATACGCTGCAACAGCATATCCCCGGGAAGGGTGCATACCCCCTTCGTTGATGGCTACCTGGATAAGCACTACCCCGACAACAAAGCCGAGATGTTTGAAAAACTCTCTAAAACACAGCCCATCGGAAGGATGGGCACCCCCCATGAAATTGCAAACCTTGCACTATATTTATGCTCAGATGATGCATCATTTATTACTGGAACAGATTTCCCGATAGACGGGGGGTATATAAAATTAAATGGATAACACATGAAACTTATTAGATTTGGCCCGGAAGGGAATGAAAAACCCGGGGTGCAGCTAAACAATGGCACCCGCCTGGACACAGCTGCTTTCGGGGAGGATTATACCGAATCTTTCTTCGGAACGAATGGCATATCACGATTGCAAAAATGGCTTAAAGGAAATGCATCCTCCTGTCCGGAGGTTGCGGGTAAAACCCGACTGGGCCCTCCGCTGGTGAGGCCCTCAAAATTGGTATGTGTAGGTCTTAATTATGCCAAACACGCAGCCGAAAGCGGCATGGCAATACCCAGGGAACCCGTGCTTTTTTTTAAGGCTACATCCGCTATAACAGGCCCGGATGATGACCTAATCATCCCTAAAGGGAGCAAAAAAACCGATTGGGAAGTGGAACTGGCATTTGTAATTGGGAAACGCGCCTCCTATGTGGCAGAAGCTTCTGCCATGGAACATGTGGCAGGTTATGTTTTGCATAATGACTACAGCGAACGGGAGTTCCAATTGGAACGGGAAGGGCAATGGGTCAAAGGTAAAAGTTGCGATACATTTGCACCGCTCGGCCCTTTCCTGGCAACCCGGGATGAAATAGCAGATCCTCATAACCTGAACCTCTGGCTAAAGGTGAACGGGGAAACCATGCAACAAAGCAATACCTCCGATTTTGTTTTTGGTATACCCAAACTGGTGAGCTATATAAGTTCTTTTATGACCCTGCTCCCGGGTGACATCGTATCCACCGGAACCCCTTTTGGGGTGGGCCTCGGTTTAAAACCCCCAAGATATCTCAAACCCGGTGATCAAGTGGAGTTAGGGATCGATGGGCTGGGTAGTTCCCGGCAGGTAGCCCGGGAATACCAGGCGAACAGCAACCCGTAATCCGTGTTTTTAACACTAACTGTGTCGGATATTGTAAAAGCCAGGCCGCTTCTTACTGATGGACGGGAGATTTTTATGGCAAAAACAGATCGGTATACCAAGGCGTCTAAAATTTGAAATTCAGGACTGCATAATGAAGAATTCCTATAGCATCTGTTTTCTGTTAGGGGTGAGCCTTTTGTTGGGATGTAAATCCGAAACACAAGAAATGGATACCAGGCCCCCTAATATCGTGCTTTTCTTTGTTGATGATATGGGCTGGCAGGATACCTCGGTACCGTTCTGGTCTGAAAGAACACCTTTTAACAAGTTATACCGGACCCCCAATATGGAACGCCTGGCAAAGGAAGGGATGAAGTTTACACAGGCGTATGCCACTTCAGTATGCTCCCCTTCGAGAATAAGCCTGATCACCGGGATGAATGCCGCCCGGCACCGGGTCACCAATTGGACCCTCTACAGGAATAAGCTGCAACCTATGGAGCAAAACCATCCAACCCTTGATTTTCCGGAATGGAACGTCAATGGGGTAAGTCAGTCCGAAGGTGATCCCAGGGCCATTCATGCAACCACCTTACCCGAATTACTAAAGGATGTCGGTTATTATACCATCCATTCCGGAAAAGCCCATTTCGGGGCTATCGGCACGCCCGGTGAAGACCCACGCAATCTTGGGTTTGATATCAATATTGCCGGCCACGCGGCAGGTGCACCGGGAAGCTACCTCGGTACGGACAATTTTGGCAATGGTATACCCGGCCGGGAGGTCTGGGCTGTTCCAGGCCTGGAACAATACCACGGGGAAGCTATTTTCCTCACGGAAGCACTTACCCGTGAAACCTTGAAAACATTGGAAACCCCGGTTGTGAAGCAGCAACCTTTTTTCCTTTATATGGCCCATTACGCTGTTCACACCCCCATCATGGGTGATAGTCGCTTTACGGAAGACTACCTGGAACAGGCAATAGATACCACGGAAGCAAAATATGCCAGTATGGTAGAAGGAATGGACAGGAGTTTGGGGGATCTGCTCGACTTTCTCGAGGAAAAAAACATTGCAGACAATACGGTCATCCTGTTTATGTCAGATAACGGCGGTCTTAGTGCTGAAGCACGTGGAGGGGAACGACATACACACAACAAGCCATTGGCCAGCGGTAAAGGGTCTGCCTATGAGGGGGGTATCCGCGAACCCATGCTTGTAAAATGGCCGGGGAAGGTCAAACCAAATTCGGTCTCCGACAGCTATCTCATTATAGAAGATTTTTTCCCCACCATCCTTGAAATGGCCGGTATCCGCTCCCCGGTCACTGTGCAGGCCGTAGATGGCCAAAGTTTTATGCCCCTTCTGCAGGGGAAGGGCCCTATGCTGTCCGAAAGGCCCCTGTTCTGGCATTATCCCAACGAATGGGGCCCTTCAGGACCTGGAATTGGGGCATCAAGTTCCATAAGGCAGGGGGACTGGAAATTGATCTACTTCCATAATGACCAGCATATGGAATTGTTCAATATTCAGAAAGATATCGGGGAACAGATCAATTTATCAGATGCACAACCGGCCCGAACGCAGCAACTGGCTAAGATACTTTCAGATTATTTGCGATCGGTAAAAGCACAAATGCCACGGGATAAAAAAACACAACAACCCATATCCTTTCCAGATGAAATTTCCCATACCACGGGCTGATGCCGGCTTACTGATCCTGGTTTGTAGTATGTTTGCATGGGCCTGCTCCAGTGTTGTGCCCCTGAAACCCGTGGGCCCGCTTCCCTCTGAAAGGCAGCTCAACTGGCAGCCCTTGGAGTACTACGCATTTATCCACTTCAATATGAATACCTTCACCAATATGGAATGGGGCCTGGGCGGGGAATCCCCGACACAATTCAATCCTTCGGCCCTGGATACCCGGCAATGGACCCGGGTTGCCAAAGCTGCCGGGATGAAGGGGATCATCCTTACAGCCAAGCACCATGACGGTTTTTGCCTGTGGCCCACTGCTACGACGGAACACTCTGTCAAAAATTCGGCCTGGCAAGACGGAAAGGGGGATGTTGTAAAGGAGTTGGCAGAAGCCTGCAGGGAATTCGGTCTTAAGTTCGGGGTCTACCTTTCACCCTGGGACCGTAACAACAAAGACTATGGGAAACCCGAATATGTAACTGTATTCCACACGCAATTACGCGAATTGCTTTCTAATTATGGGGACATATTTGAGGTGTGGTTTGATGGGGCGAATGGAGGCTCGGGGTATTATGGCGGGGCGAATGAGACCAGGAAAATTGACAACAAAACCTATTATGATTGGGAGACCGCTATTAAGATCGTCCGGGAATTGCAACCCGGAGCAGTCATTTTCAGTGATGGCGGCCCGGATATCCGGTGGGTTGGTAATGAAGAGGGGCGTGCCAATGAGACGAATTGGAGCATCATGCGAAGGGATGAGATCTATCCCGGCTGGCCGAGGTACCTGGAACTTAGGTCGGGCCATGAAGACGGAACCCACTGGCTTCCGGCAGAGGCCGATGTTTCCATCCGCCCGGGTTGGTATTATCACCCTTCCGAAGACCATCAGGTAAAATCGCTGCCGCGGCTGCTTGATATATATTATGAATCAGTAGGCAGGAATGCCGCCCTGCTCCTGAACCTCCCGGTGGATACCAGGGGCCTGGTTCATCCAACCGATGAAAAGCAACTGATGCTGCTCCGGGAGCAGCTCGACAAGGATTTTGCCAGTGACCTGGCAGCGGGACAAACCCTGAGCGTGACAAACCTCAGGGGGAATCGTGCGGAATTCCAGGCAGCTAATATGACGGACGGCGATCCCGGAACTTATTGGGCAACGGATGAGGGGGTCACAGCTGCTTCCATAACGGTTGCATTTGACGCCCCCCGCGAAATTAACCGCCTGCTGCTTCAGGAATACATCCCCCTGGGACAACGGGTGCAGGAGTTTATAGTGGAAGCCGGCCTGGACGGGTCCTGGAAGGAAATCGACAAGCAGACCACCGTTGGGTATAAACGCATTTTGCGTTTTAAAACCCGCATGGCCGATTCACTTCGCGTAACCATACTCAGTGCCAAAGGTCCTCCGGCGCTTTCCAACCTCGAACTTTACCATGCCCCTGTCCTTTTGACGGAACCGGTTATCCGGAGGGATAAACAGGGAATGGTCAGCTTAACAGTCCCGGATAACCAGGTAGATATTTATTATACCCTGGATGGTACGGATCCCACCACCAATTCCTCCTTATACACCGCCCCTTTTGTGGTCGACAAGCCTGCGATTCTGAAAACCTTGGCACTGGACCCCAAAACCGGACAGGTTACAGGAATTGTCACCCGTAGCTTTGATGTCAGTAAAACAGGCTGGAAAGTGCTGTCCGTTTCCTCCGGTGACCGGGAGGAAGCTGCGGCCGTAATAGATGATGACCCGGATTCCTTCTGGGCAAGTCCGGAAGGCGTTTCTGGTCCCCATGAAATTACAATAGACCTGGGAAGTCCTTTTAAATTAAAGGGGTTTACCTACTGGCCCATGCAGGAACGCTGGTCCTTCGGCATCATAACCGACTATGAGTTTTTGGTTAGTTTGGACAACAAGGCCTGGCGAACAGTTTCCCGGGGGGAATTCAGCAATGTGGCCAATAATCCTGTGGAACAAAATATAAGTTTTAACCCTACCTTGGCAAGATTCATTAAATTGAAGGCCCATAAGGTCAGCGGACAGGAAAATGATGACCGGGCTTCCTTCGGGGAGATCGGGATAATTTCAACGAATTAAAATCATGGATCTCGCATTAAAAGAAAAGGTCATCATTGTAACCGGAGGTTCCAAGGGAATAGGCCTGGGGATTTCTACCGTCCTGGCCGGAGAGGGGGCCATCCCGGTGATTATTGGCCGGAACAGGGAAGATGTACTGGCAGCAGAACAGGCCATGAAAGCAAATGGCGGGAAGTGTTTTCATGCCTTTGCGGAATTAACGGATCCCGCCCAATGCAAATCAGCGGTAGCGGAGGTTATGTTGAAATATGGCAGGATAGACGGGCTGGTCAATAATGCCGGGGTCAATGACGGAATAGGCCTGGAACAGGGTAATTATGAAGATTTTTTGCGTTCCATTAACCGCAATCTCACACATTATTATATGATGGCCCACCACAGCCTGCCCGCACTTAAAGCTTCCCGTGGTGCCATTGTGAATATCGGGTCTAAAACCTCGGTGACCGGGCAGGGCGGCACTTCAGGTTATGCGGCTGCCAACGGTGGCCGGAATGCCCTGACCCGGGAATGGGCTGTTGAACTGTTGCCTTATCATATCAGGGTAAATGCGGTCATTGTTGCAGAATGCTATACCCCCCTCTATGAGAAATGGGTCCGGACTTTTGATGACCCGGCGGAAAAGCTGGACCGTATCACCCAAAAAATACCGTTTGAAAAACGAATGACCACAACGGCCGAGATCGCAAACACCGTGGCGTTTCTCCTCTCCGATAAATCAAGCCATACTACCGGCCAATTGGTTTATGTGGATGGAGGTTATACACACCTGGACAGGGCCCTGAATTAATTATACCAGACCATTACATGGAAAAGACCAGCCAACCGCCCATTGTTTCCGGGAAAGTATTGCTTCCCTTTATCCTTATCACTTCCCTTTTTGCCCTCTGGGGGTTTGCCAATGATATTACCAATCCCATGGTTTCAGCATTTAAGAAGATCCTGGAACTAAACAATACACAAGCCTCCTGGGTACAGGCAGCTTTTTATGGAGGTTATTTTACCATGGCGCTCCCGGCGGCATTTGTCGTAAAAAAGTATAGCTATAAGGTTGGTATCCTTGTCGGCCTTATGCTCTATGCCACCGGGGCTTTGTTATTTTATCCTGCGGCAGCCCTTGAAAATTACTATTTCTTCCTGTTGGCACTCTATATCCTGACCTTTGGGCTCGCATTTCTGGAAACGACCTCCAATCCGTTTATACTGTCTATGGGTGCTGAAGAAACGGCCACCCAGCGTCTCAACCTGGCTCAGGCTTTCAATCCCATCGGGGCACTATCAGGCCTTTTTGTGGCACAAACTTTTATTCTGGGGGCACTGCAATCCGATGATATAGATGTTTCCGGCAATAGTGTTTATGAAACCCTTACGGGGGCAGCTAAAGCCGCCGTCAAAACATCGGACCTTCTGGTGATCCGGAATCCTTATGTAGCCCTGGGACTATTTGTGCTGTTCATGTTCATCCTGATCGCAGTGGTAAAGATGCCGGAGAAAAAAGAGGACCCCAATGCAGTGGGAATGGGGGCATCCATCAGACGGATCTTTAAGAAAGAACGGTTTGTTGGAGGGGCTGTTACCCAAATGTTTTATGTAGGTGCACAGATCATGTGCTGGACTTATATCTACCAATACGCAGAAAATCTGGGCATCAATAACCGGGATGCTGTTAACTATGCCTATGCAGCCCTGGGCATCTTTTTAGGGGGCAGGTTTTTGTGTACCTATTTATTAAAATTCATCAATTCAGGGAAACTGTTGTTGCTGCTGGCGCTTTTTGCAATCATTTTCTGCTTTGGCGCCATTTTTATTGTGGGGATGGCCGGACTTTACAGCCTGGTGCTGGTTTCCTTTTGTATGTCCCTTATGTTCCCTACCATTTATGGTATTGCACTGACAGGTTTGGGAGACGATGCCAAACCGGCATCTGCTTTTTTGGTGATGGCCATTGTGGGAGGTGCTTTTATGCCGATCCTCCAGGGCCTCATTTTAGACATAGGCGGAACAGCTTATGCGGATGTCCGGATCCTTGGTGTGCCCGAAGTCAATTTTTCGTTTATCTTGCCGCTGCTCTGCTTTATGGTGGTAGCACTGTATGGATACCGGGCAATGAAAAACTATAGCGTAGGCTAAAATAAAGTTGTGTTGAAATGGGAAGAATTACCGCAGTTCAGTTTAATTCAAGGTACCCGTCAGTTGAGGACCTCCGTGACCTTGCCAGGAAACGAATGCCGAAGTTTGCGTTCGAGTACCTGGATGGTGGCTGTAATGAAGATGTGAATATCCATAAGAATACGGCGGCTATCAGGGAAGTGGAATTGCAACCCCGATATCTCGATGCCTATTCCGGTGCCAATCTGCAAACAGAAATTTTCGGCCATGTGTATGATGCACCTTTTGGGATTGCTCCCGTGGGACTGCAGGGCCTGATGTGGCCAAATGCCGCAGAAATTCTTGCCAGGGCCGCCTTTGCCAACAACATCCCTTTTATCCTGAGCACGGTTACCACCAGCAGTATAGAACGGATCAGTGAACTGACAGAGGGCAGGGCCTGGTTCCAGTTATATCATCCCATGGATATCAGCATCTGTGATGATATCATCAAACGTGCGGAGGCAGCCGCATGCCCTGTACTCGTCTTGCTATGTGATGTCCCCACCTTTGGCTTCCGGCCCCGGGATATCCGCAATGGCTTGTCTATGCCCCCAAAAATGACGGCTGCGAATATCATGCAGATCCTGGGAAAACCGCGATGGGCATTTCAAACACTAAAATATGGGCAGCCCGGATTTGAAACTCTAAAACCCTATATGCCCAAAAATCTGAACCTCGGGCAGTTGGGAACTTTCCTTGACCAAACTTTTTCCAAAAGGATGCATGCCGAAAAAATTGCGAGGATCCGGGATAAATGGAAAGGTAAAATCATCCTGAAAGGGGTAGCCACCGAAGCGGATACTGAAAAAGCAATCCAATTGGGCCTGGATGGAATTATTGTCTCCAACCATGGTGGCAGGCAGCTTGATGCAGGGGAATCATCTATAAAACCCCTGACCCGGATCTCAAAAGCTTACGGGGACCAGATCACGGTAATGATGGATAGTGGGATGCGCTCAGGGCCGGATATTGCGCGGTCACTGGCTTCCGGTGCAAAATTTACCTTTATGGGCCGTTCTTTTATGTATGGCGTAGGCGCAATGGGAAGCAGGGGAGGCCACCATACCATCCATCTTCTGAGAATCCAGTTACAACAGGTTATGGAACAGATAGGCTGTGAAAGGATTTCGGATTTTCCTGAGTTTCTGCTGCGGCGGCCGGGATAAGGCCGGGGAAGCGAATGGGCATTGTCATTTGGCAGTCCAGCCCCCGTCCACGGTCAGCATGGACCCTACCATATAACTTCCTGCTTCGCTTGCAAGGAAGATGGCAGCCCCCTGTATTTCCCGCAATTCACCCCACCTCGCGAGTGCTGTAGCCCCCACAATAAAGTTTTTGGCCTCCGGGGTATCTGCTATTGGTATGTTCATTTCGGTCAGGAAGGGACCGGGGCAAATGGCGTTTACATTGATATTGAAGGGTGCCAGTTCCAGTCCCAGGGCGCGCGTCATCTGGACGACGGCTCCCTTGCTAGAGGCATAGGGTGTTCGGTTTGCCAGGCCGACGAGCCCCAATGTACTGGCCATGTTGATAATACGGCCCCCGCCCTTTTTCTTCATATGCGGGGTAACAGCCCTGGAGGCATTCCAGGTCCCCGTAACATTTACGCGCATCACCTCGCTGAAATCATCGGGACTCAGTTCATCAATAGCCCCACGTATATTGATCCCTGCACTATTGATAAGGATGTCAACCCCGCCGAAATCATGTATCATTTTGTCAACTATAGCATCCATTTCTTTTGCATTGGTAACATCGGCACCGTAGGCAACGGACTTAATACTGTATTCAGACCTTAATTTGTCCGCAGCAGCTTCACCTTCCTTAACATTGCGGTTTACGAGCGCAATATTGGCACCGCAGGAGGCGAGTCCGGCTGCCATGGCAAAACCCAGGCCTTTGGAGCCACCTGTGACCAGGGCGTTCTTTCCGTTCATTTCAAATTGTTTTATACCTGGTAAAGCAGTTGGGATCATAATTATAGTGGGTTGGTTTTTAAATTATTGAAAGCCCAGATGCATCCGGGCATATTCCAGGGAGGTACGGTTGTTTTCAACTTCCATTGCCAGTTGTGCATCCGTGTTCATGGCAGAGACGATAGGGAGGGGCGTTTTCACTTTCTGATTCCTTATTTTATACAGAAACAGGGCCAGTTCACTGGCTGAGATCTGATCGAATGTCGCCCAGTATTTTTTGGTAAGGCAGGGGATTTTTAGGGGATCGCGGGTGATCATCTCAAGGTTGAACCTGATTTTCGGGTTATGTTCTTTCATGATACGCACCATCCCTTCAATGTCCAGGTTTCCCTCACCGAGGTTTACCTCGGACAGGAGGAACCCGTCTTCATATTCCACTACCCCCATATCCTTGAGGTGTACGGAAAAGGCATAGGGCGCCAGTGCTTCCACCACTTCCATCGGGTCTTCCAGCAGGGAAATATTATTACCTGTATCCAGGGTAACGCCTATCCATTCGCTATCCAAATTTTTAAGTATCTCCACCATTTCAGTACTACGCCAGTCTTTGTGGTTTTCCACAGCCAGTTTTATCGCATGCTTTTTTATCAATGGTTCCGCTAATTGCAGGGAAGATATGGCCCCCTCTTTAAATACACGGAAAGATTCCATGGAATCAAAATCTTCATACCGCCTTCCGGAAAGACATGCTGTTCGGATCACATCGATCCCTGCCAGATGGGCGGCCTTCAGATCTTCCTCAAACCTAGCTGTCTCCTGCCTGTCTTTTGGCAGTCGTACCTGCCCTTCCAGGAATACACCCAATTCTTCAGCACGGGACCTCAATTTTTTGGCTGTGGCTGCATCCCAGTTCCGGATACCCACTTGTATCCCGCCAAAACCCAAGGATGCACAGTGTTCCAACATTTCCAAAGCATTGGTAAAGGACGGAAAAGTTCCGCTTTCCAGTTTCCCGTACCAACGCATCCAATAGGATGCCTCTGCAACGCCAAATCGCGTTTCATCCAGGAAAGGGGAATAGCCTGGTATGCCTGGCATGACCATGGCAAGCGCCCCGATGGATGAACTCTGAATGAAGGTTCTGCGATGCATAAATCCTGGTTATTAATTAATTCGGGTGGACAAACCTCTAATTTAAGGAATTCCCCCAAAATGGCCGCCTGAGTTACCGGGAATAGTACCTGTGTCAGTACAATGCCCTACCCCCGCTGAGATCATAGGTAAATCCGGTTGTAAATGTATTTTGGTCTGAGATTATGAAACTCGCCATTTCAACAAACTCTTCCAGTGTACCACAGCGTTTCATTGGTATTTTGTCTGTCATGTATTTTACCTGTTCCGGGGGTTGCCCGTCAAGAATAGCTGTCCGGATCACAGCCGGGGCAATGGCATTGACCAAAACGCCTGTTTCAGCATATTCCTTGCCCTGTACTTTGGTCATACCGATGACTGCCGCTTTAGATGCCGAATAGGCTACCATCCCTGCATTGCCGTCCTTTCCGGAAATGGAGGCAATGTGCAATACCCGTCCATAGTTTTTTTCAAGCATATAGGGCACAACGGCTTTAAACATATTAAAGGAACCCAGCACATTCACCGCCAGTACCTTTTCAAAATCCGCCCCATCAACTTCGTGACTTTTAATCCCCGTCTTTCCTACGATGCCTGCACAATTGACAAGGATATCGATCTTCCCTGTCTCCGCGTGATAGCTGTCGACCATTTTTTTCACACCTTCATAATTAACAACATCCACCCCATAGGGATAGGCTTTTCCGGGATAAAGGTCCACTGTACTTTTAAATAACCCAGCATCCTGATCTACCAGGGCAACTTTAGCACCCATTGAAAGCAGGCGTTGTGCCAGCGCATTTCCCAGGCCATTGGCCGCTCCTGTTATCACGGCCGATTTATTTTCCCACAGGGTTCCCATATGCTCTTTCCTTTAAGTTTTTAACAAGTAGGCTTTAAACGCCTTTGCAAGAAGGCAGCAATATTAAAAGTAACAAAAAGATCGTCACACTGTATGGCAGGAGGCGAGCATCCTTGTCATAGAGGAGCATGGTCCATCCTTTCAGCCTCCGCGAGGAATGAACAGCATACAAACCCGCGAGTTCAAACCCGTATGGTTTTACCCTACAGCTGTAGACTGCTGGTAAATGCCATTAAAATCAAGGGTTGTAGGGTCGCCATTCGTGAATTAAGAGCATGCAATTTTGATAAATGGCCCAAAGATGATACCTTGAATTTCCCTTACAGCGATGAAAAGGAATTAAATAGTACATTTAAGAAATCGTTCAACTGTACCAAATTGTGGAGAAAAAAAACAAAAAAAGGTTACGAAGTGAGGATTGGTTTAATCCCCACGATGAAAAATCCGGTTTTATTCACCGTTCATGGCTTCGGAACCAGGGGTATCCGGATGACTATTTCCGCGGAAGGCCGGTGATTGGCATTTGCAATACCTGGTCCGAGCTAACCCCCTGTAACGGCCATTTGCGGGAATTTGCCGAATTCGTTAAACGGGGGGTGCTCGAAGCGGGCGGGGTACCTTTCGAATTTCCCGTAACCAGTACGGGGGAAACCATCATGAGGCCTACCGCCATGCTCTTCCGCAACCTCGCCAGTATGGATACGGAAGAGTGTATCCGGGCCAATCCACTGGATGGGGTAGTGTTGCTGACCGGGTGTGATAAAACGACCCCGTCTACCGTCATGGGTGCCTGCAGCGTGGACCTGCCTACAATTGTTGTACCCGGAGGACCCATGCTCAACGGCAAGTATAAAGGAGCGCGCATCGGTTCCGGGACTTTCGTCTGGACACTCAAGGATAAAATACATAACGAAGGATTTACACCTGCAGACCAGGTGGAGGCCGAGATCTGTTCGGCGCGGAGTGCCGGCCATTGTATGACAATGGGTACGGCATCGACCATGGCATGTATGGTGGAATCCCTGGGATTGACATTACCGGGGGCAGCCGCCATCCCCGCTGTGGATTCGCGAAAGAAAACCCTGGCCCAATTGTCCGGAAGGCGTATTGTAGAGATGGTTCGGGAGGATCTGAAAATCTCCAAAATACTCACCCGCAAGGCATTTGAAAATGCCATTATGCTCAATGCCGCAGTAGGGGGGTCCACCAATTTTATCATCCATTTGCAGGCCATAGCCGGCAGGATCGGGATACCACTGAATCTTAAGGATTTTGATACCCTCGGAAGCCATATCCCGCTGCTGGTAAACCTTATGCCATCAGGTAAGTTCCTGATGGAGGATTTTTTTGATGCCGGTGGCCTGCCCGTGGTGATCAATGAAATGCGATCGCACCTGCACAATGATGCTATCACCGTCAATGGTAAGCCAATTGGGGATAATAACAAGGAAGCAGCATGTTATAACCCGGAAGTCATTGCGCCCCTTGCCAAGCCGTTTCTGGAGGAGGCAGGGATTGCCGTACTCTACGGGAACCTCTGTGAAGACGGAGCCGTCATAAAACCATCGGCAGCAACGGCATCGCTGATGTCGCACAAGGGAAAGGCTGTGGTATTCGAAACCATAGAGGATTTTTTGAAATCTGTGGATGATCCCGATCTGGATATAGACGAAAACAGCGTAATGGTCCTGAAAGGGGTCGGTCCTGTAGGGTATCCTGGCATGGCTGAAGTAGGTAACATGGATATCCCGGAAAAACTCCTCAAAAAAGGGATACGGGATATGGTACGTATCTCCGACGGGAGGATGAGCGGTACGGCATTCGGTACCGTGGTCCTTCATGTCTCCCCGGAAGCCTCGGTAGGGGGAACTCTTGGCCTGGTTCAGACAGGCGACCACATTGTTCTCGATGTGCCCAACCGCACCCTGCACCTCGAAGTAGCGGAGGCTGAGTTGCAGAGAAGAAGGGCTGCCTGGATCGCCCCCAAACCGCCTATGGAAAGGGGATATGTAAGTTTATATACCCGGACGGTGCAACAGGCACACCTGGGTGCGGATCTCGACTTCCTCGTGGGAAAATCAGGGTCCGATGTTACCCGCAATGCACACTAATCATTAAACATACCAACCTATGCTATCCATTATTTTACTGATAATCAGTGTCCTGCTGATAATTTTACTTACGGTCA
Organism: uncultured Flavobacteriaceae bacterium; assembly: GCA_963756115.1. GTDB lineage: Bacteria > Bacteroidota > Bacteroidia > Flavobacteriales > Flavobacteriaceae > JTS-RE37. Next base: position 373,354 of record CAVWMN010000002.1, on the reverse strand, counting down.
AACTGAATGTACACCCTTTTCTTGCACTTCTTGGGGCAGCCATATTTTTTGCACTTTTTTCTGAAATGAGCTTGCAAACCCTTGTAGAATCTATTAATGACGGGTTTGGGGTAACGCTTGGCAAAATAGGAATTGTCATCGTGCTGGGTGTCATTATAGGCGCATTTCTGGAGCAGACAGGGGGGGCTTTCAAACTGGCCGAAGTAGTATTGAGGGTCATCGGGAAAAAAAGGGTCCATGAAGCCATGGGGATCGTAGGCTTCATCGTATCTATCCCTGTATTTGCCGACAGTGGCTTTATCATCCTGAACCCTTTGAACAAAAGCCTGACAAAGCGGGCAGGACTCTCCATTGTGGGCACTGCCACGGCACTGATACTGGGGCTAATGATCACGCATGTACTGGTGCCACCAACCCCCGGACCAATCGCGGCAGCGGGAATCATTGGTGCAGATGTGGGACTGGTGATGATGATCGGACTTATCATCGGGGCAATATCCCTGGTGCCGGCGATTATTTATTGCAAGAAAATGGGGGCCAGGAATTATATCGATCCCAATCCGGAAATGTCTGATGAACTGATACAGGAAAAATTAAAACAGGCACCGGGAGCCTTCAAATCCTTCCTCCCTATCCTTATCCCCATATTGCTGATCGTCGGCAAATCCGTCATGGAATTTAACCTCACCGAGGCGGAATATGAGTTGGGATGGGTAAAATTTATCGGATTTGTAGGGTCTCCGGTCATAGCCTTGCTGATCGGGATGCTGTTTGCTTTTCTGTTGCCCAAAAAACTGGACAGGCATATATTGTCTACAACGGGCTGGGTGGGGAAAGCGCTTACCGATGCATCCAATATCATCCTGATCACCGGGGCAGGGGGTATATTCGGCACAATTTTGCAAAACAGTGGCATTGCGTCTACGCTGGCAGACACGCTTGCCACGGCGAATCTGGGAATCTGGCTCCCTTTCCTCTTGTGTGCCGCCATTAAAACGGCTCAGGGCTCATCAACTGTTGCACTGATCACCACCGCCTCCATTATTGCGCCGCTCCTTGTTTCCATGGGATTCACTACAGACATTGATAAGGCCCTGATCGTATCTGCCATAGGTGCCGGGGCCATGGTGGTCTCCCATGCAAACGACAGTGGGTTCTGGATCCTTACACAATTTTCAGGGATCGATGTAAAAACAGGTTACCGGGTCTATACGCTGGGTACTTTTGTGGTGGGCACCTTTGCAGCTTCATTGGTGTTCCTGGCTACCTTCATCTTCTGATCATGAAGGGATGCGTTACAGAAAATACCAAACACTTCCCGTTCAACAGTATGGTCATTAGCCTTTCAGCCCCTGGGTTGCTTAAGTTCACATCCTTATTTGCTATACTGGTTTTTGGGCTATTATGTAGCTGTGAAGAACAGCCATCGCAACCCTTGTCCCCCGATGAAGCCCTGAATTCTTTCGTACTGGCGGATCCTAAGCTCGAAATCGAATTGGTGGCATCAGAGCCGCTGGTCCAGGATCCTGTGGCCATCCGGTTCGACGAAGGCGGGAGGCTATGGGTAGTGGAGATGCTGGGGTTTATGGCTGATATTGAAGGCAGCGGGGAACTCGACCCGACCGGCAGGGTATCCGTGCTGTTTGATGATGATCAGGACGGGTACATGGACCGGAGTGTCGTATTCCTGGACAGCCTCGTGCTTCCACGGGCTATTGCCATCGTCAAAGGGGGTGCCCTTATTGCAGAAAATATCCCGCTCTGGTTTGCCGGAGATACGGATGGCGACTTTAAGGCAGACAGCAAAATACTGATCGATTCCACATACGGCGGAAAAGGTATGCCCGAACATGCTGCCAACGGATTGTGGAGGGGAATGGATAACTGGTTGTATAACGCCAAATCCAAATACCGGTACAGGGAAATTGACGGGAAATGGATAAAGGATGAAACAGAATTCAGGGGGCAATGGGGTATTGCACACGACAATATGGGCCGTTTATTCTATAACTACAACTGGTCCCAGTTACATGCAGACCTGGTCCCTCCCAATTCCTTACAAAGCAATGAACACCATACACCCTCCAGTGGTACAGACCATGGATTAACACTGGAACGCAAAATATTCCCCATCCGCAGCAACACGGCGGTAAACAGGGGTTATGTGCCCGGCACCCTGGATGATCAGGGCAGGCTACTTGAATTTGCTTCCGCCTGTGGCCCGCTTGTCTATAGGGGTGATGCCCTCCCGGCAGCTTATTCAGGGGATGCTTTTATATGTGAACCAACCGCAAACCTGATCCGGCAGGATAATGTCATAACCGAAGGGTTTATGCTGCGGGCTGAAGGGGTTTACCCTGATCACGAATTCCTTGCTTCCACCGACGAGCGATTTCGGCCTGTTTCATTGGCTTCGGGGCCGGATGGTGCCTTGTATATTGTGGATATGTATAAGGGAATTATCCAGCATGGCCCTTACATGACCCCCTATTTAAAGAAAGTTACGCTGGAGCGCAAGCTGGATAAGCCAATCCATATGGGACGTATCTGGCGGATAAAAACCAAAGGAAATGAGCGGCCGGCTATTCCCCACCTGGATAAACTGAGTATACAGGAGCTGATAAATCTACTGGGAAATCCAAATGGCTGGACGCGCGACATGGCGCAAAGAATGCTGGTTGAGCGGTCAGAACAGGCCAGTATCCCGAAATTAACCGACCAGCTGGCTGATGGGAATCCGTTGGGACGGCTGCATGCGCTTTGGACCCTGGAGGGATTGGGGTACAGGGAACCCGGGGCATACCTGTCGGCCATGCATGATACCGACCCGGCTGTTTCCCAGGCAGCCATACGCAGGTTGATGGTTTTGAGCCGGGAAAACTCCGAAATCCCAAAGGAGTTGGAGGGGTTTGTACTAACGGCGTATGATACCGCAGATCCGATTGTACAGTTGCAACTGGTTTTGGCAGGGAAGGTACTCAGTGCGGAAGTATCCATCCCGATAGCCCGGAAATTCCTTTCCAAATATGGACATTTACCGGTAGCACGTGATGTGGTACTCAGCAGCCTCAGGGATCGGGAATCAGTCATGCTGGCAAGGCTTTTATCTGAACCCGGCTGGCGAAAATATGATCAGAACCGTGAAATAATGCTGGAAATGCTGGCCGCTGCCATTGTGAACAAAGGGTCGTCAGATGAGGTCCGGCAGCTTTTTGTACAGTTGGAGCGTAAAGGGGACAGTACCAGCCAATGGATTAATGCGGCCATTACCAACGGTATGCTAACAGCAAATCCATCAAAGGATGGTTCGCCGCTGAGCCTAGACTGGATACCATCGCTTTTTACAAAGAATACAATTGGCCAGGGGGAACAGGATTTGGTTTCTTCCCTCAGCGATCGCTTTACATGGCCGGGGAAACCGGAAAAAGAGCCGGTCCGGAATAAGGACAAAGGAATTACAGACCCAAATACCTTGAGCGCCGGCCGTCAGAAATTCCTGAATCTATGTGCTTCATGTCATGGTACTCAGGGGGAAGGAATGCCCCGGTTTGCTCCCCCCCTGGAACAATCGGAATGGGTTACGGGGGATGACTATAAGTTGGCCATGGTTTTATTGCATGGAATGGAAGGCCCGGTTCGGGTCAAGGGCAAGGATTACGGGATCCCGGAAATTTTACCGGAAATGCCCTCTTTTTCAACTTTGCAGAATGAGGATATTGCAGCTATTGCCACCTATATCAGGAATTCCTGGGGGAATACCGCAGGAGCGATCTCCCCGGGCAGGATAGGGCAGATACGGTTCCGGACCCAGGGAAAGATAACACCCTGGACCCAGGCAGAACTGGATACGGTAACCTTCGAAGCCCAGTAATTTTGGGGGTAAAATTGGTGCCATACCTTGTGCTGCTCCAGGGTTATCCTGGTCGTTTTAGGCAGGGAAGTAAAAAATATTTTATATATTCGTTAACGTTAACGTTTCTGACTACAATAGTTTAATTCTAAATCCTTTTTTTGAGGAAAACCTGATTTATTTTAAAACGTATGATAAAGCTTATAACGATTCTTCCATTTGTTGCATTGTTTACAAGTCTCGGGCTTTCTGCACAGGATGGCTGGTTACCATTATTCAATGGAAAGGACCTTTCGAATTTTGATCAACTCAACGGAAATGCATCCTATACCATTGAAAACGGGGAATTGATCGGAACATCACAGCTGGGTACCCCGAACAGCTTTATGGCTACCCGGAAAACCTATGGGGATTTTATCCTGGAGTTCGATGTGTTCGTTGAAAACGGACTTAATTCCGGGGTGCAATTCCGGAGTTTAAGCCTTCCGGATTATATGGATGGCCGCGTACATGGTTATCAGTGTGAAATAGAAACGAGTTCCAGAAAATGGGCTGGTGGGATTTATGATGAAGCCAGGAGGGGATGGCTTTATCCCCTGACCAGGAATCCCAAAGGACAGGATGCTTTTGTCCCGGGGGAATGGAATCACTACAGGATAGAAGCAATCGGTCCCGATATCCGTACCTGGATCAATGACGTCCAATGTGCCAACCTGGTGGATAACGAGACCCCGGAAGGCATCATTGCCTTTCAGGTGCACAGCATTGATGACAAGAGCCTTGAAGGGAAGGTGGTAAAATGGAAAAATATCAAAATCCGGACCACGGATCTCGAAAAATTCAGGAACCGGGTGGATCCGGAGGTGCCGGAAATCAGCTACCTGATCAACCAATTGACGGAAAACGAAAAACGCAGGGGTTGGCGGCTTTTATGGGATGGTACTTCCAAAGAGGGGTGGCGTGGTGCAAAACTGGAAACATTCCCGGCTAAAGGGTGGGAGATCAGCGATGGTACGTTAACCGTCCTGTCCTCCGGGGGGGGAGAAGCGGAAAACGGTGGCGATATTGTGACAACGGATTCCTATAGTGATTTCGAATTGAGTGTAGATTTTATGATCACGGAAGGAGCAAACAGCGGGATAAAATACTTTGTTGACCCAACCCTGAATACCGGGGAGGGTTCCGCCATTGGGCTGGAATTCCAGATCCTGGATGATGAGAAGCACCCGGACGCGAAAGAAGGGAAGAATGGCAACCGTACCATCGGGTCTTTGTACGATCTTATCCGGGCTGAAAATAAGGATAGTTCACGGGGAAAAAATTTCAAGGGGGTGGGGCAGTGGAATAATGCCCGGATCCTTGTGAAGGGCGGCCATGTTGAGCATTGGCTCAATCAGGTAAAGGTGGTTGAATATGACAGGTTCTCACAGCTTTTTGCTGCCCTGGTTGAAAAGAGTAAATATGAAAAATGGGAGAAATTTGGTCGCCTGCCGGAAGGAAGGATTTTATTACAGGACCATGGGGACCGGGTATCCTTCAGGAGTATAAAATTACGGGAATTTTAAAAAATTGAAAAACAAGGAACATGGTTAACACAAGAAGGGACTTTATACGGAAAACAGGCCTTGCTACCGGGGGTATCGCCCTGGGGATGCAGGCGATGAGCGCAAAAAGCTATGGTCGGATCCTCGGTGCCAATGACCGGGTACGGGTTGGTATCGCAGGATTCTCCAACCGGGCAAAAGGGGCATTGATCCCTGCCTTTAACGGTCATAGTAAAACACAGAATTTTGAAATTGTCGGGGTTTCCGATATCTGGAACAGGCGCCGGGATGAAGGGGTTGCCTATATCGGGGATCTTACCGGGAATAAGATCTCGCAGTGGCGGAATAATGAAGAGATGTATTCGGGTGACACTATCGATGCCGTGATCATTTCCACCGCCGATTTTCAGCATGCATTGCATACCGTTGAGGCAGCAAATGCCAAAAAGGACGCTTACGTGGAAAAACCATTTGCGGAAACGATGGAGGATGCAAGGGCCGGCTGAAAGCCGTTAAAGAATCCGAATTGTTTTCCAGATTGGCTCACAACGACGGAGTGCCCCAAATTACCACGCCAGCCGCAGATTATATAAAATCGGGCAAATTCGGAGATATTGTCATGGTTGAAATGACCTGGAATGTGAATCAGCCCGGACGCTGGCGTCTGCCGAAACTGGTTTCGGAAATCAAGGAATCGATACCGACTGGAAGCGCTATTTGATGAACCGGCCCTTGAGGAATGGGATCCCCGAAAATACCTGGAATTCAGGTTGTTCTGGCCATACTCTTCGGGGATTCCGGGACAGTGGATGTCGCACCAGATCGATACCGTACACTGGTTCACCGGTCTCAACCACCCACGAAGCGTAGTGGCCAATGGAGGTATTTACCTCTGGAAAGACGGCCGTAAGAACTGATACCTTTACCGCGGTATTTGATTATGGCCCTGCTGATGACCCGGATTCCGGATTCCAGGTCACGTATTCTTCACGCTTTACGAATTCGGCCGGAGGCACTAAGGAGATTTACTATTCCAATGGGGGAGAATTGAACCTTGACACGAACAAGGTCAGTGCCAATGGTGGACTGGAGGCAGACCATGCGGGAGACATGGAGATGAAACCGAATCTTCTGGAACCATTTGACCTATCGGAAAACGCACCTAAGGTTGTTACCTCAGCCGATACAGGAGCGGATGATATGACCTCCCTTCACATGCTTAACTGGATGGAATGCGTTCGCAGCCGTAAGCCTACCAACGGTCCGGTGGAAGCCGGGTATAACCATTCCATCGCAAACATCATGACCACGGCGGCCCTCAGGACAGGGCTTAAATCGACCTTTGATGAGGAGAGTCAGGAAGTTCTGGCAGGAGGTAACATATTCAAATATTAACAACATCTGACGGATCATGATCAATAAGGCGCTCCTTGGAATTATCCTGTTTGTCCCTTTCCTGTTTTATTCCCCCGGAAACAGGCTTGCCGAAGTAGACTTGAACCTGGACAAAACCCAATCCCATCCTGTAGGCTTTACGTTAGACAGTGTAAACAGCAAAGTGGATGTGAGCATTGACGGTGCCTTTTTTACAAGTTACCGTTTTGATGGAAAGACACCAAAACCTGTGCTGTACCCTATCCTCACTAAAAGCGGTAAAACAGTGACCAGGGGCTTTCCCTACGAAACCCGGGCTAATGAGCGGGTAGACCATCCGCATCACGTGGGATATTGGTTCAATTACGGTGATGTGAACGGTCTTGACTTTTGGAATAATTCCTTTGCGATCCCGGCGTCAGAAAAAGACAAATATGGAACTATCTTCCACGAAAAGATTCTCTCCATGGACGAAGGGAAGGGAGAACTGGTAATCCAGGCTACCTGGAAGGCCCCGGCGGGGGAAGCTTTGCTTGCCGAAACCACCCGGTTCCTGTTTAAGGAAGCAGGCACAACGCCGGTATATTGACCGGGAAACCACCTTGAAAGCTTTGCAAAAGATCACTTTCACCGATAATAAGGAGGGACTGGCAGGGATCCGTGTGGCCAGGGCCCTCGAATTACCGTCGGATAAACCGGATATTTTTACCGACTCAGAAGGTAATACAACAGAAATTGCTGTATTGAACAATGACGGGGTGACGGGGGATTATCTCGGGAGTGAAGGTGAAACGGGTGATACAGTATGGGGCACCCGTAATGAATGGGTTCGCCTCGCGGGTACCCTGGACGGGGAGCCTGTGTCTGTTACCCTGATCGATCATCCCCGGAATATAGGATTCCCTTCGTATTGGCATGCGAGGGGATATGGCCTGTTTGCTGTAAACCCCCTGGGGCAGGCTGTATTTTCTGATGGCGAGCAAAGCCTTAATTTTAAATTGGATGCTTCGGAATCGGTGGTTTTCAAATACAGGATGTTGATACACAACGGGCCGGAGCTATCCCCCGAAGCGATAGAACAGGCATTTATCGATTTTGGAAAAAACTGATTTTCCTTTACACAAACGCATTACACCATGAAGCACTTTTCATTCCTTTTGATTATCCTTCTGGCCGTATCCCCCCATTACGGTCAGAGCGGTAATCTGAAAATGGAGTCATTGCTGTCCGGCAACCTGGACCAATGGGAGGTGCCGGAAAACAATATTTGGTGGTCTTTGAAGGATAATATACTTGAAGCTACGAACGATCCGGAAAAGACGGGGTCCATTTTATGGACAAAGAAGGCATATGACGATTTTGTAATAGAACTGGATTTTAAGTTTGGAACCGGTACAATTGATTCCGGTATATTCATGCGCGGGGATACCGACAGGGATGTACAAATCCAGATCGGTATTTCGGGCTCTTTAAAACGGGATATGACTGGCTCGCCCTATGTCCCGGGATTGGGTTACCCGGCTGAAGCGGACGGGGTCTCGGGCCTGTTGGAATCCCGATAAATGGAATAGCTTGAAAGCAATGGTCCAGGGCCATTCTTACAGGGTTTGGCTCAATGGCAAGGAAATACTCCAGTATTCCCTGGATTCTGTAAATCTCCAGGGGCCTGTCGGGCTCCAGCTACACCCGGGAAACGATATGACAATTCAATTTAAAAACATTCGCATTGCCCCAATACGATAAGATTTACCACGCCTCCGGCTTGTTCATTCAACCTACCAGTATTCAACCAATCAAAGGAAACGCCTGGAATAAGAATGGGAATTAAGCAAATAGCAAAATTGGCAAACGTGTCTATCGGTACTGTGGACCGTGTCCTGCATAAACGGGCAGGTGTATCACAGGAAACGAGGCATAAAGTCCTCAAAATCATAGAAGAAACCGGTTACAGGACAAACATGACGGCAAGCAGGCTGAAACTGGCAGCCACCAAAAAAATTAAAATTGCCATTCTTATCCCGGAAAGCCCGCAAAAGTGGAGCTATTGGAAACTTCCCAAAAAAGGTATCTTAAAGGCCGTGGAGGAGCTGAGGGAATTGGGCGTTAAAGTAGATTTTCACGAATTTGCAGATTCCGGAAGCTTTACCCGGAAGAGCAGTAAAATCCTGAAAAAGGATTACGCTGCCATTGTTACAGTACCCTTCTTTGAAAAAGAAAGCAATTCATTACTGGAAGTGGCACAAAATAAAGCTACCCCGGTAGTGTTTTTGGATACGGAAATTGCACTGGAAACCCCGGCTCATTTTATCCGTCAGGATTCTTTCAAGGCAGGTATGGTGGCAGGGAGGCTCCTGCATGGACTAATTGGCAACAATGGCAGATATTTTATCGTCAATATCATTAATGACAAAGGAGTATATGCCAATAATATCCAACGGGAGCAGGGATTCCGCTCATTTTTTGAATCCCATGGGGACACTGTCCGTATCCATAACATCAACCACCCCCTGTCAGAGAATTTGAAGCTAACCCCACAAATGCGAAACTGGTTTAACGAAAAAGGCAACAAGGGTGTCTTCGTAACCAACTCCAGGGCGCATTTATTGCCTAAACTGTTTCGTAAATTTGAAATAAAAGACACCGCTGTTCTGGGTTTTGACCTGAACAAAAAGAACCTGAAATATCTGAGGTCCGGTGATATTGATTTCCTCATCAATCAAAAACCGGAATATCAGGGCTATATAGCCATAAAGAGCCTGTTTGATTTACTGACAAAACAGGATTCCTCAAACCTGAGCCTTGATATCCCCGTAGAAATAATCGTCCGGGAGAACAGCTTCTAATACTTTGCAACCGGAAGCAGGCTTTGCGCTATCATTTACCCGCCTGTTCCGGGGCCCTATACACTGCAAGGGCCCCGATTTCAGAATGCTAATTCAACTTTGATATTATTACTGCGGATAACCCGGGTTTTGTGGAAACCCGCCGAGTGTCCGGTCAATCTGATCCTGAGGGATTGGCCTCAGGATGTGATAGTCCTGGATATTAACGGCGGCCGTCGGGTTGTGCAGACGGGTACGTTCCACCAGTTTCCCGGTTCGCGCAAGGTCCCACCACCTGTGGCCTTCTCCGAATAATTCCCGTGCCCTTTCATCCAAGAGAAAATCGAGGTCAACTTCTCCGGCGGTCACCTGTATATCTGTTTCCATTCCCGGAACCGCAGCCCGTTGCCGCACAGCGTTTATATCAGCCGCGGCACCCGAAGCATCGTTCTGCTGCAAGCGGGCCTCGGCCCGCAGCAGATAGGCATCAGCCAGTCGCATCAGTATAAAGTCACGCTGCCCCTGTTCCTTTTGGCGGTCTGGCCTGGTTGGGTCTATCCATTTGTTCATGGATGGAAATAATCGTTCCGAATATTCATCTTCCGTGATCACGATATAAGGCTTTGTATCCTGCCGGGACTGTGGCCATTCAATATCCTTTCCTGGTCCGGGAATAAAAATAGCCGTATCACCAACTGCCAGGGCGCCACGCGCCGGCTCACCATCCATAGCCGGGGAAGCTTCCGCCCCGGTATTGGAATACCATACGTGCTTAAACCCGGCATCATAACGCGTGTCCTGGTCCCGGTCCCATAGGCCCAGCAGAAAAGAGGTAGGCCGGAATCGTTTCCATGGGCGTCCGTTGGTAATATCCCTTGTCATTCCCCTCCGTACATCGTATTCCATTAAAAAGTAAAGGTGTCCCCTGTGGCCAAAGCCATCAGTTCCGTCATCGACCTGTGCTTTGGAATTGGGGATAACAAACACCATTTCGCTGTTTTCCTGGTTGCTGATATCCCACAGATCGGCATAGTTGTCGAGCAACGTGAAGCCATAATTGTTGATAACATTGCTGAATAAGGATTCGGCCCTTGATGCGTCATTGCCGTCCTGGAAATTTGTATAGCTCCTGGTCAATATGGCTTTGCCCAAAAGGAACTCTGCTGCCGGCTTTGTCGCCCGTCCATAATCTGATTGGGAATCCGGCAAATTTGCAATGGCAAATTCCAGGTCAGGGATAATGGCCTGCGCGTATATATCAGCACTGGGTGTCCGGCTTGCTTCTACCTCAACGCCTACTGTTTCTTCCAGGGAAAGGTGCGCGTCTCCAAAGGTGGTAACGATCATAAAATAATAAAATGCCCTTAGAAACCGCACTTCTGCCAGCCGCAGGTTTTTTTGGGCTTCATCCATTTCTAAATCCTGTGATCGGTTAAGGACGGCATTCGCCTGGTTAATACCCTGGTACCAGTCCCTCCAGGTATCCCTGGCGTATTCGTTGGCAGCATTGAGGCTTACATCATAGGTGTTATAGAACTTCCAGCTCCCGTCTGCTCCATTATCAAAGATGTCCGTCCCAAAGGTGGTCATGGTAAATCCCCTTTCCTGCCCGTAAAAGGGCTTTAATTTGGCATAAGTTGCTTTTACGGCGTCCTCAAAACCTTTTTCGGTTGTATAATAGGTGGCTGCGGAAACATCCGTGACCAAATCTTCCTCAAGATATTTGTCACAGGATCTTGCAACAAAAGCCAGCATCACTGCCAAAATGATATATATTTTTCCTTTCATGATATTTTTATTTAGACTTTTAATAAGAGTGAACCAGGGTTTCCATAGTTTAAAAAGTTACATTAATACCCATAGAAAACATTTTATTGCTCGGGACCACACTGGAGGATAACCCATCGTTATCTTCGGCGGTTTCTTCGGAAACCTCGGGGTCAAAGGTCTCATAATCGGTAATAAAGAACAAATTTTGCCCGGAAAGGTATAATCTGAGGTTAGTCATCCCAAGTCGGTCTGTCAATGTTTTTGGAAAATTATAACCCAGCGTAACATTCCTTAATTTAATAAACCCACCATCAAAATAGGAAAGGGTGGAAGCATCCCTCGGGCTTTCCTGGTTTTCATTGGGCCTCGGGTTAGCATTGGTGGGATTGTCGGGTGTCCAGTAGTCTACATCGAGGTTGTTGTACCTGCCAAAAAGTGAATTGTTGCTGTCGTTGAAACGGGAGCGCAACATCTGGCCCTGCCGGAAATAGAAAAAGAAACTAAAATCGACACCCTTATAGCTAAAATTATTGGTAATCCCGCCATAGTAATCCGGTACATCCGTTCCCAGGATAACCCTGTCATCCGGGGTGATAATACCATCCCCGTTCACATCCCTAAGTTTGATCTCCCCGGGGACTTTTCCCTCCGCAGCGGCAGCCAACGCTTCTTCGTTAACCTGGTAGATCCCTATTTTTTCGTAATCATAAAATACGTTGATTGGCTGTCCGATGAACCAGCGGTTTCCGACATCGTCTACCGGATTGCCCGCTTCATCTCGCAGTGCCAGTTCCGTGATTTCCTCTTTGTAACCGGCTATATTGAAGCCGAGTTCCCAGGATAATCCGTCCGGATTGTCGAGGATAGCGGCATTGACATTGAATTCCAAACCCCGCGTTTTAGTGGCACCGATGTTCTGCAGGATACTTTCGTAGCCCGATGTATAGGGCAAACTCCTGTTTAACAGGATATCTACCGTCTGCGTTCGGAAGTAATCAACCGCCCCGCTTATCCTTCCGTTCCAAAACCCGAAATCAAGTCCCAAATCGAATGTTTTGGAAACTTCCCACCCCAGGTTGGAATTGGGAATTTCATTCAGGCCGAACCCTAAGGCCGAAGTTTCACCAAATGCGTACACGGTACCCTCAAGCCTGCCTGCGGTTTGATAAGGATCTACCGAAGTGTTACCCACCTCTCCATAGGATGCCCGTAACTTCAATTCGGAAACCGGACTGTCATCCATAAAGGATTCTTCGGATAGCCTCCAACCGGCAGAGACACCCGGGAAATAATTCCATTTGTTACCTTCAGCCAGCCTGGAGGACCCATCTGCCCTGAGGGAGGCCTGCAGCAGGTATTTGCCTGCAATATCATAATTTACCCTGCCCATAAATGAAGACAAGGTCCATTCCACAAGTCCCGATTGTATATCGCCTTTAACCGAAGCCGATCCCATATTGTAGAACTGTTGCGACTCATACGGAATGTTGGCTACTGCCGTATAGCTGTTTTCCTGTCGGGATTTCTGAATACTCTGGAGCAGGGTTACCTTTAAATTTTGATTGTCTGTAATGGCTTTGCCATAGGTCAGTAAGTTTTCCAGAGTGTATCCAAAATCGTCGTTGTGCTCAATGGATGCATCTCCCGGCCCCCCCCTGTTGTCATTGGTCAGGCTTCCACGGAACTGCCCCCTTCTCCTATACCGTATATCCGGGCCAAAAGTGGTGGTCCATTTAAGGTCCTGGTTGATGTTTATATCCAGATAAACGGGTGCAAAAATCCTGGTAACCTTACGCTCATCGATATAGGCCCCGGGCACCAGCTCGTTCAGGGGATTGGTCCGTATACCATCATTGGTGGGCAAAAATATCAGGTTTCCTTCATCGTCATAGGGAACTCCCAGGGGATTGATAGCCAGTGCTTCCCCCATTGTTGAAGAAGATCCCCAGTTCTGGACGGAATTGGAAATGGTAAAAGAGACCCCAACCTTAAAAATATCATTGATCCTGTGGTCCAGGTTGATCCTGCCGGTAAATCGTTCATAGTCCATATTGCTGATGATGCCCTGCTCATTGAAGTATCCCAGGGATGTATTGAAGGTAGTGTTCTCAGATCCCCCACTGACAGCAAGCTGATGGTTGGTCTGATGACCGTTATTCAGTACCAGGTCTAGCCAGTCTGTGGAACGACCTTCTGCGATGGATTGCAATTCAACCGGATCCAGGAAGACCTCATTATCCTGCGGAATGGTGCCGTTCCACCCGGAGCGCCTCGATTCCCTTTTAAGGTCGGCAAATTCAGCTCCATTCATCATATCTACCAGCCGCGTCGCGGATGTGGTCCCGTAATGGCTGCTATAGGTCACACTGGTCTTGCCTACCTTACCTCTTTTAGTGGATATCAGGATAACCCCATTGGCACCACGTGATCCATAAATCGCTGTGGCGGCGGCATCTTTTAATATTTGCATGGATTCAATATCCTGCGGATTAATATCCGCTACAGAGGTTGTCCCGCTAATTTGTGGGATTCCATCGATTACATACAGTGGGTCGTTCGAAGCGCCTATGGACCTTCTGCCACGTATCCGCACCGTGGAATTTTCTCCCGGCCTGCCCCCATTAGATTGTATATCAACACCGGCCACCTGCCCTTTGATGGCGTCAATGCTGCTGGATGTAGCTATCTTTTCTATGGAAGCTGCATCAATTGAGGCGATAGCCGCTGTTACTTCCCCTCTTTTTTGGGATCCATACCCAACAACAACCACTTCGTCCAGCAATCCTGCATCCACCCCCAGGGATATATCGATGCTTGTACGTCCGTTAATGGCAGTTTCAATGGTTTTATACCCCACAAAACTGAATACCAGGGTAGCGTCAGATGCAGCATTTATGGAATACTTACCATCAAAATCTGTAACGGTTCCCACGGAGCTCCCTTTGATGACAACGCTGGCCCCGGGCAGGGGGCTCCCATTTTCATCACTTACCACACCAGTGACCACAGACTGCCATTCCGCGGGGTCGTTCAATCCCTTTTCACCACTGTGGCCGGATGTCATGGCGGGGAGGCACAGTGGGGTCAGGATGAATAGGAGGACCAGATTGATGGTTTCCCAGCAACTTTTTTTAAAGAGTCGGTTTTTCATAATTGAGATGGTTTAAGGTTATTTGCATCGTAATCCAGGAAATAATTTTTTTCCGAATTTGAAAACAGTCCATTTTAGTAAGGGAATCCTTTTCGGATCGATCCTTCAAAATAAATCCGTAAAATCCCACATATAAGATCAGTATCCAACAGAAATAACAAGCCGTGAACGTACACATAAGGTCCGTTAACGTTACCGAATATAAGGATAGATTCGGCACAAAAAAACTACCTGCTGAATTATTATGTAATAAATGTAAGAAATTAATAAAATCCAAAGGGCAAAATGTCCACTGTGTAAATTCTAATGGGTGCATGGAGATTGTACCCGATGATTGTATAGTACCGGGAATTCACTTTTGAATTTTGCAATGCCGGGGTATATTTAAATTTTTGGAATTATCTTAGGAGGATCCTGCCGAAAGTGCAGGATAGAATAGAATTACTGAAAAAATATGAAAAAATATTGCCTGGCATTGGATTTAAAGGATGATCCGGCGCTCATTGAAAAATACGAAGCCTACCATCGGGAGGTTTGGCCTGAAGTCCTCAAAAGCCTCCTGGTTTCTGGTATTTCGCATATGGAGATCTATAGGGTTGCCAACCGCTTGTTCATGATCATGGAAGTGGGTCCTTCATTCTCTTTTGAAAGAAAGTCACAATTGGATGCGAAAAACGCAAAGGTCCGGGAATGGGAGGAACTGATGTGGAACTATCAGCAAGCGCTTCCGATCTCCAAACCCGGCGAAAAATGGATGTTGATGGAGAAGATTTTTGAATTCCCAATTTCCTGATGATTATGTTTAGAAAAAAAGTCTCCTTAAGGCGATGAAACCTTAGAGTATAAACGGTTAGGATGGTATCGTTCTGCCATATTACTATATAGCGAAAAACATTGAATTCAGGTTATCCTGCTTCGAGAATAGGTGGCGGGAGCTTCGGTTGGGCCCGTAATTGGGTGTAGCCCTTTATGGAGAAGTACCAACACCGGTTTTTGTAGCTTTTAGCGAAGAAAAATTAGTGCGCTGCAGGCGTAGGATCTATATTTCGTTTATTCATATAATTTTTACATATCCAAGTGGAATTCATGAATGCTGCGCTGTTCTTTTATACGAGTAAAAGGAATAATAGGATCGCTACTTATTCCATAGGGTGCTCCTTCAGCAATTCACCAGCCCGGTAGAAATCCTCCTTGTCCTTTATATCCTCCCTTACTTTTTTCACGGTTTCCGGGGAAATAGCCGGTGCTTTATTGCCAAAGGAATTCCTTACATACGTCAATACTGCTGCAATCTCCGAATCATCCAGCATGCCCCCGAATGGAGTCATCGGGACCTGCCCGGGATAGGTTTTGCCTTTTATATCTATGGGTCCGATAAGTCCTTTCAGGGTCAGTTTGATAAGCCTCTCTTCATTTCCCGTGACCCATTCCACACCCTGAAGCGGGGGGAATTGCGAGGCACTCAACCCTTTGCCGTCTGGTTGGTGGCAGGTCATACAAAACCCTTCCCGGTGATAGATCTCTTCGCCTTTTACAAATAAATCCCGGTCCGGGCCTTCGAGGTCTGTCCGGGTTTTTTTGGTGTTTGGGTCTTCCCCGACGTTTTGGCCATTTAAATGCGCGACTGCCGCTTCATAGGGCGCTGACATCCATTCATCCAGGGGCTGCCTACCCACGGCTTCCACGATGGGCAGCCCTGTTCCGGGATCAAGCCAGGACGCAGCTACCATCGCTTCCAGGCGAACCCTTGGGTTGGTGTCCGCGGCTGCCTCCATAAGCCATTCTGCCTGTTGCGGGACCTGGTGGCCAACATATCGCAGGACCCCTACCGCAGCGGCACGTGCCCTGTAATCTTTTGAATGCAAAACAGCTTTCAGTAAATTGGTATCCACCCGGTTGAGCCCCCAGCTTACCCACAACGCTTCGAGGCGCTGGTGTTCATATCCCGGATCAGCTTCATCCAGGTCAGTAACCCAGGTTTTTAATTTTTCCAGTACCGCTTCTGCATCACGCCCCCTCAGTTCCCGCCTGGTCCGGTAGCGCGTACGGTATTCAGGCAGCTTCAGGTTCTCCAGCAACTCACCGATACCGGCACCCGCTATTTTCGCAGGGGTCACCAGTGCGCGTGAAGGGTAGGTCATACGGTAGATACGGCCATGGACGTGATCCCGCAACGGGTCACGCGCATTGTGCTGCATGTGGCCTATCAGGACGTTATGCCAGTCTACAAAATACAGGGATCCGTCGGGTGCAAATTCCATATCCACCGGTCGGAAATTAGGATCCGTGGAGGTCATAAGGTCCATCCGGTGATGGCTCAGATACCCTGCAGAATTGGGATCATCCGTCATGGTATGTTCTTTGGTGCCCAGGAACCCTATGGTATTATTGATGATCAGGTCTCCCTGTACATCATCCGGAAAATGACGGCTCGATATAAATTCCAGGCCGGAGGTAGGCCGGACGCGATGGTCTTCCTCGATCAGGTTCTGGGGCAGCGGGGACGATTGTCCGTAACGGGGCTTAATGGTACCCGGAAGCATCCAGGTGACATCGGGGCCCGAGGTATGGCAAAAGAAAGGTTGTCCCCAATCATCAAAGGCTATCCCCCATGGGTTGGGAATGGGCAATTGGGCCGTCCGTTCCAGATGGTGGCGCTGCGGGCTATAGCGGTAGAATCCCCCGTTGGTCGCACGGACCGGGCCATAGGCTGTTTCCACATTCGTATGGAGGAACACCCCTTCCCCCATATAGTGCCCCGGAGGGGTCGGCTGTAAAGGCACTGATGGCATGGTGGGTATCGTGGTCATCAAAACCACTCAGGATGATCTCCTTTACATCAGCCTTGTCATCCCCGTCGGTATCCTTTAATAGTATAAGGTTGGTCCCCTGGGAGACATAGACGCCTTCCGGTGCAAATTCAAAGCCGATGGTAAGGTGCAACCCGTCTGCGAATACTGTTTCCTTATCTGCCTTCCCGTCATTATCGGTGTCTTCCAGGATGAGCAATTTGTCATTGGGCTTGCTGTCTCCCGGTTTGTAATGAGGGTAACTTGGCATTACCCCTACCCATAGCCTCCCCTTATTGTCAAAGGATATCTGTACCGGATTGGCAAGGTTAGGGAATTCAACTTCCGAGGCAAAAAGATCGAGCTTATAGCCTTTGGCAACACTGATCCTGGATAAGGCCTCTTCCCCGTACAAATAGTGGGGAGTGCCATTGTTCTCTGCCGGGTTATAATTGGTGGTGACAGGGGGCAGGATTTTGGTATGTGCATCGGCTGTCGCCAGGTCTTTCGTTTTTCCATGCAGGGCATCCCAGATGGCCGTGTCCCGGATAGCCGTCATCTGGCGGATTTTTTCAATTTCCGCAGGGTAGTTTGCAGGGCCGAAAGGATCGAACCGCCTCCCATAGGCATGAACCCCGTTGGGGATTTTGATATCATTGTGCCAGAACCAGTTTTTTTCCATAACGGCCTGGTGGACCAGGTCATGGTTTTCCATATTTTTAGGTTCAACGTTTCCGAATATCCGGTCAGCCAGGAGTTTTGCCAATTTTTGATAACCCTGGTCATTGAGCTGGAATCCGTCGGCAGTCAATGGTTCAGAGGTTTCACCATACCATTTTTTGCTGGGCTCAAAAGCGTCTACAAATAGGATGCTGTCCGTACGCGCTACTTCGCGCATGGCCTCCGTATAGCGAGCCAGGTTTTCATTTTCTTTGTGTCCATCGGGCAGATCCATTTCTGCCGACAGGTCTTCAAAGGCAATTGGGGAGACCAGTACCAGTTTGGGTGGCTGTTTTCCATTGTATTTTTGTTCCAGGGTATGTTCAATAAAGGCATGGAGTTCCTCTTTATAATTCTTCAAACCTTCCGGGCCCTGGAATGATTCATTGTATCCAAAAAAGGCAATAATGACATCTGCCTTCAATCTGCTGAGCCATTCATCTTCGGTTTCAAAATGCCCGATGCTGCCGGAATTTTGAGCAAGTTCACTCTGGAATTCTTCTGCCCCGGGGAACGCCCATGGGGAATTACGGGCGGAATGAGGCCTGAAACCGGGGGTATTGCCGCCATCAGACATATTCCGGATAAACAACAAACTATCCGGATAGCGCAGCTGCATATCGGTTTCGAAATGCCCGAAGTTCATCATCCGCGACCCCAGGTTATTGCCGATCAGCACTATATGCTCCCCCTTGTTCACCGGTATATAATCCCGCTTCTCCCTGCAGCCGGAAATAACCGTTGCGAGGCAAAGGATCAGTACTAATTTCAGGATTTTGTGATTTGGGTTCTCCATGATTGTCTGGTTATTGGTTTGGGTTGAAGCTGATATGCCTGCCATCTGCAACAGATTGCTCACATGCCTCGATGATCAATTGGCAGGTAATGGCATCCTGCAGGCTGGAAAGGGGTTCTTTCCCTTCCCGCACTACGGAATTAATAAAGTGTGTCGTGGTGTTTTTGATGGATTCCGGATAAGCCTGGTAGGTCTGTGAATGGGCCCCATTAGGGGTGTTTACTACCCAGTCCCGATAACTATAGCGGGTACTTCCCTGCGTTCCGATAACTTTTATCATGCAGGTCCAGGGATCCCCGGAATGGTCATCATTGGCAAAACTGGCACAGAGGTGGCTAAGGGTTCCGCCCTGCATGTGGATGGTTGCCATGGCCACATTTTCCTGCGGGGCCAGGGAAGCGTCTGTGGTATATTTCATGCAGGAGATCGTTTTTGGCATGCCTGCAAGGTATAGCATGGTATAGCTGTGGTGGGTCAGGATCTGCCGGATAACCCCGGGATACCGTGCCCTGATTTCATGTGCGTGATGAATATTGTAAAGCATATAAAACTGGGTCACGACCGCCCAAACTGCCGTTTTGGATCATCGATTTGGCCCTCAGGATCCCGGGTTCGTAAATGTAATTATGTACCGGCATGCATTTTACGCCCGAGGTTTGGATGGCTGCCTTCATTTCCTTCAATTCCGCTATGTTCGAGGCAGCGGGTTTTTCAACAAGGATATGCTTCCCCGCCGCGGCAGCCCGGAGGGTATACTCACAATGCGTTTCCATATTTGTGAGGATAAAAACGGCGTCGACCTGGGGGTCCTGCAACAATTCATCTGCACTGTTATAGGTCTTGCATCCATATTGGGAGGCCTTTTGCTTCCCCTTTTCCGCGGTGCGGTTCCAAAGTCCGGCCAGTTCTGCGCCTTCCAGGGAATTTATGGCTTCTGCATGCAGGTCAGCCACATCCCCTGCTCCCAATAATCCAATTCGTATTGTTTTCATGTGCTTTCCACGGAATAGGCAAGTTCCCCTTTTTTAGCCATTTTTTCAAATTCCTGCAGGGATTTCCGGACTCCTTCCGAAAGGGTTGTCAGGGGAAGGTTCTTAAACGTCTCAGCTATCTTTTCATGGCTGAGGTCCGATACAAATAAATTGGACTGTGCGTCGCTGGCTATCGATAATTCCACAAATTCTCCCATCCCCAGGTTGGTTGCCTCCTGTTTGACGATGTCCAGGAATTCTGTAATGGCAATGGTCTCCCCTTTGATATTGAAAGCATCAAACCCGGTATAGGGCTGCAGTGTACAGGCAGTAAAATGTGCCCCTACATCTTCCACAAAATGATAATTTTCCCTTCCGGTATATGGCATTTCAAAGGGGATGACAGTCCCGGTCGCAGATCCCATTGCGATCGCTTTCAGGGCATTGGTCGGCGCCGATGTTTTGCCCTTGTCGCGGCCTTTACCATAGGTGGTATTAATTCTCAGGCATACCGTGGGGACATGGGTGGCATCATAAAACAGGCGCGCCAGGTGTTCTCCAGCCAGTTTCCATATACCGTAATGGTTAGGCGGTGCAAGGGGCGCATCTTCCCGAATGCCGGGATCCGGATACATAGCCCTCATACCGTAAACGGCAGCTGAACTTGCAAACACAAAGCGCTTCAGGTTTGGAAGCTGTTCTGCTATATCAAATAAGGCCATAGTACCCCCTGTATTTATTTCCATTCCCCTGAAATGATATCGCGAACAATCCGGGCTTTGGTAGGCACCCAGGTGGATTATATGTGTGGGATTCACCTCCCGCAGCAGTTCCTGCATCGGCTTAAAATCGGCAATATCCAGGGTGACAAATTCCAACCGGGCATCAAGATCCGGACCTTCCCATAACTGAAGGGGTTGAAGGTTATTTGACCTGCTCGCCACTATGATCCGGGATACTTCCGGGGACTGCAAAAGCTGGTGGATGGTTACAGAACCGATACATCCTGTACCGCCGGTAATGAAAATAGTATGCATTTGCTATAATTTTTATGTTTGTTCCCCGTATGCCTGCCATGGACCCGGTTGTCCGTTTCAGCTTTAATCTCCTCCCGCAGCATATCCGTGATCTAATTCATCTTAATGACAGCTTTCATATTATTAGCCAGGATGGAATCCTGGAATGCCCGGGTAATGTCATTGAATTCATAGCTGTTAACATAAGGGCCGGACGGGAAAACCCCCGTAACCAATAATTTTTGCGCCACCATATAATCTTCCCGGCAGGAACCCATGGCGCCCCGCATGTTCAAAGAAGTGCGGGTAAGGTGGGTTGCCTGGATGGAAACTTCCTGGGGATAGGTGGCGATGACGCAGATATCCCCTTCGGGCCTTACCACGGTGATCGCTTCCGACAGCACCTGGGGTACCCCGGAACATTCTATGAGCAGATCTACCTTTCCGCGGCTTCCGAAGGGGATGCCCCGGGAATCTGTCACCCCTTCCTGCAATTGCAGCGCCAACGGTTTTTGCGGTGATACAACCATTGTGATAAATCCCCGCTCTGCAGCAATTTTTAGCCGAACTTCCAGATCATGTTCGATACCTGTGACCACGACGCGGGCACCAGCTGCCCGCGCCAATTCAGCGGACATCATGCCAATGATCCCGCATCCTGTGACTACCACGTCCTGCCCTGGTTTGATCGCGCATTTATTATGGAGGGCGTTCACTACAACGGAAAGCGGTTCCACCAAGGCACCCTGCTCCGCGGTGAGACCTTTCATCAGGGGGACTACCCGGTCAGATTCGAGGATAACCTGCTGCCCAAACCCACCATTGCGGTGAAAACCGATAATCTCTTTGGAGGGGCACAAATTCCATTTGGCAACAGAACATGCCGGGCACGATTCATCCCGGCAACCCAGCATAGCCAGGGGGGTAAAAATATCACCAATTTGGAGGTCCCCATGATCCCCGGGCCCTAATTCCAGTACTTCGGCGCTGAATTCATGCCCAATGATGCGGGGTCGTTCCACCCAGTCAAAATTGGATTTGCCCAGCGCGGCGCTGTTGTCCGAACCGCAAATTCCAGTATATAATGTCCTTGCCCGTATTTCACCTTCCTTCAGGGATGGTAGTTCCATGTCCACCACGGAGGTATTATGTGTTACCGGCATGGCCGAATCCAGCCTGATCTTCTCCCGGCCGTGCAGGCAAAATCCCTTGATTGTGTCTTCCATTGATAAAAGATTTTGCCCTTCGGATGCTGTACAAAAAGGCCTTATGGATACTGATTACTACTTTTTAATGGTTTCCCTGCCCCAGCGAACCCCGGTTTCCTTCCAGCTCCTGCTTCGGGCCGATTCCAGGACCGCCTCACATACTTTCTGTGTCTGCTGGGCTTCCCGGAAGGTTGGAGAACAGGGTTCACCGGTTTCCAGGCTTTTAAAAAAATCGGCTACCTGATGGACAAAAGAATGCTCATACCCAATCGACAGGCCGGGCACCCACCATTTATCCATATAGGGCTGGTCGCCATCCGTAACGTGGATGGAACGCCACCCCCTTTCAATTGATTCATTCCTGTGATCAAAATATTCCAGTCGGTTCAGGTCGTGCAGGTCCCATTTTAGGGATGCGTGTTCCCCGTTGATCTCAAAGGTATATAATGCCTTGTGACCGCGGGCATATCGCGTAGACTCGAAGACACCCAGGGAACCATTATCAAAATGACAGTGGAAGATACAGGCATCGTCTATTCCTACCTGCTGCAGTTCTCCGGAAGCAGTATGAACCCTTTCCTTTATAAAGGTTTCTGTAACAGCCGATACATCTTTTATCCCGCCGTTCAGCCACATGGCAGTATCTATGCAATGGGCCAGGAGGTCTCCTGTCACCCCAGAACCCGCAGCGTCATTATCCAGTCGCCATAACCCTTCCCCGCCCTGTGGCAGATCCGGGCTGATGGTCCAGTCTTGCAGGAAGTTGGCACGATAGTGAAAGATCCTCCCCAGTTTCCCCCCTTCGATAAAATTTTTAGCCAGGGTAACGGCGGGGATCCTTCGGTAGTTGTAATAAACAGTATTTGCAACCCCCGCCTTTTCAACGGCATCCACCATGGGAGCGGCTTCGGCCACAGTCCTTGCCAGCGGTTTTTCACAGAGTATCATTTTGCCTGCCTGCGCTGCGGCAATCGCAATTTCAGCATGCATGTTGTTGGGGGTACAGATGTCTATGGCATCAATATCGTCGCGGGCAACCAAAACCTTCCAGTCAGTTTCGATGGATTCATAGCCCCATTGGCCGGCAAACGCTTTGACCCGTTCTTCGTTTCTGGCACACACTGCTTTCAGTACAGGCCGGTATCCCAGGTCCGGGAAAAAATCCCCCAGCCTTTTATATGCATTGGAATGGGTCCTTCCCATAAACCCATATCCAACCAATCCTATCCGTATTTCCTTTTTACCCGTCATTTATTTTGAATGTTGATTACTAGATTTTTTCCGCTGTCTAAATAACCCCTTTAGCTAGTCGGCTTCGTACCATCCATGTTGGTCCCTCACTTTTATCATCACAGCCAGGATATCGTTCCAGGTCTTGGGTTGCATCATCACATCGTTCGGGAACATACATCCGTCCCAGCAGATATGCCGCAGTTTTTTGGTCAGCGTGCCGTCCTCATTCCGAAGCCAGTACCCGGCATCGTGAGCGATATCGAGCTTTCCGTTGGGATCCGATGCCAGGCAGTGCCGGCCGGTTTTATCATGGGTACCGGCGCCAAAGACAGTACCATCATTCTGTGCCACATGGAAGTCGGTTGTCCACGGCCGTAAGGCGGCCGTAAGCATTTTCAGGCCGTGTTCCAGGGCATCCCGGTCCTCCCATTCGAAATCGGGCCGCAAAATACGTTCATCCGGTTTGTTATAACCAAGGAGGTATAACAGCGTATGCGCCATGTCTGCCTGGAACCCGATATTGGGTCGGTCTACTGTTTCGAGCAGTTTGATCATGGTTTTCCAGCCGTGCATTCCCCCCCAGCAAATCTCGCCTTCAGCCGCCAGGGATTCTCCATAATCGGCTGCCACATCACAGGCATCCCGGAATGTTTGAGCGATCAGCCGGGTATTCCCTTCCGGGTCTTTGGCCCAGCTTACCGGATCAACAGAGGAATCTATCCGTACCACCCCATGTAGGCGTACGCCTAATTCACGAAGCTGCCGGGCAATGTGGCACGATTTCCGGACCTGGGTAACAAATTGCTGCCGTTCGGCTTTGGTACCCATGGCGGAGCCGCCCCCGGTAGGGGCCCATACCGGTGCCACCAGGCTTCCGATGGTCAGGTTTTTTGACATAGCTTTATCCGCCATTTTCCGGATAGCGTCTGCCGAAGCATCTATATCCATATGCGGTTCGAACAGAAACAGGTCGAACCCGTCAAATTTTACACCATCCACTTCAGCGTTGGCGGTAAGTTCAATCATCGTATCTAAAGGTATGGGGGGTTCCGAATCCGGACCTTTCCCGACTACCCCCGGCCAGGAGGCATTGTGGAGCTTTGGGTAATTGTTTTTTTGCATGGGCATGATTTTTTTCCCTTGTATTTTGTTTAAAGTTCAGGAGACGGCAATACAATTTTATTCTAAATTAGCTAAAATTCAATTAGGAGGAAAATTTAATAATCGCTTCAAAAAAAAGGCATATTCCTTAAAAAAGGGGATATACAATCGGAATTTATTTATTTTTATTAGATTTTTATAGAGATCTTTTATTCCATTAAAACCGACTTTTTAATTATTTCAAGTTTAACCAACCAAACAAAAACGTATGGAGAATGTATCTAACCCCCGAAGAATAAATAGTTTAAGGCTTTTTTATGGAAGTTGCTTTGCCTTGATCACCACGGCCTTATCATTTAGTATCCGTGCAGGCATATTGCCGCAACTGGGAGAAGAACTGAGCTTATCTGCAGAACAATTGGGATTTATTAACTCCATGTGGTTTTTTGGATTTCCCATTTCCATGGTCATCGGCGGCCTGATCTATCATAAAGTCGGAGGGAAGGCTATCATGCAATTTGCTTTTTTTGCTCATGCTGTGGGCATTGTGATGACAATCTATTCCGGCAGCTACGTTGGGTTACTGGTTTCCACCCTGCTCATTGGGCTGGGTAACGGATGTACAGAAGCGGCCTGTAACCCCATGATCGCCGATGCTTATGAAGGAAACCGTATGAGTAAAATGATGAACCGGTTCCACATGTGGTTCCCGGGAGGGATTGTTATCGGGAGCCTGGTCTCGAAATTTATGACAGACAGCGGTTTTGGCTGGGAAAGCCAGATCTGGGTGATCCTGATCCCGGCCTTAATTTACGCATATTTGTTTTTTGGGCAGGATTGGCCTAAGGCAAAAGTTCAGGAAGCCGCTACGCTCCAAGGGAATTTCAGGGCCATGATCTCACCCCTCTTCATATTTATGATGGCGTGCATGGCTTTAACTGCCATTTCAGAATTCGGTCCGCAACAGTGGGTTGGATTGATCCTTTCCAAAAGCGGGGCGCAACCCATGCTGATCCTGGCCCTGGTAACCGGGCTGATGGCGGTTGCAAGGTTTTTCGGAGGCCAGATGGTGCATAAGTTCGACCAAACAGGCGTGCTGTTGGGTTCGGCCATCCTTGCAACCATTGGGGTTTACCTGTTTAGCACCCAGACCGGGGCCATGGCATATGTGGCCGCCGTTGTTTTCGCACTGGGCATCGCGTATTTCTGGCCCAATATGATAGGGTTTATTGCTGATAAGATTCCAAAGAGCGGCGCGTTGGGTATGTCCATCATTGGGGCGGTCGGGATGTTTTCCACATCCATTTTCCAACCTATTATCGGTAGGTGGATCGATTCTGATAAAGCGGAAGCAGCTGCAAATGGTTTAACCGGCGATGAACTGGAATTGGTGGCCGGGCAGCAAACCCTGGAAACCATGACGATATTCCCGGCAATCCTTATTGTATTGTTTACCATCCTCTGGTTCTGGATCAGGAACC
This sequence comes from uncultured Flavobacteriaceae bacterium, assembly GCA_963756115.1. Lineage (GTDB taxonomy): Bacteria > Bacteroidota > Bacteroidia > Flavobacteriales > Flavobacteriaceae > JTS-RE37. Next base: position 347,528 of record CAVWMN010000002.1, on the reverse strand, counting down.
GGAAGGCGGCAACGGCTGCACAGGCCCACGCCCCATCCACTGCAGGTGGTACGGAGCTATAGATTTAAAACATCGGAATGAAAATAGGAATGAATATGTTGCTCTGGACCAACCATGTGACGGAGCAGCATTACCCTGTAATAGACCAGCTGAAGGAAACCGGCTATGATGGTATCGAACTGTTCCTGGGGGAAGGCGATGCTCCACATTATGCCAAAATCGGGGGTCATCTGGAGGCGATGGACCTGGGGGCTACCTGTGTGGCATCGCTTGCACCGGAGGAGAATATAGCAAGCCCTGACCCGGCGATCCGGGAAGCCGGATACAACAAGTTAAAATGGTCCATTGACATGGGGGAAGCCCTGAAGGCTGAGGTTATATGCGGCCCTTTCCATTCCAGTTTTGCGTATTTTACCAGGCAACCCCCTACCTATGATGAAAGGCAACGGAGCATAGAGCAATTGCGCAGGGCAGCGGAATATGCCGCGAAGGCAAATATTATATTAGCGCCTGAAGCCTTGAACCGGTTTGAATGCTACCTGTATAATACCATGAAAGACCTGTATACGCTGGTAGAAAAGGTTAATCATCCCAGCCTTGGAGCGATGTATGATACCCACCATGGCAATATCGAAGAAAAAAGCCAGGCGGAAGCGATCAAAACCATCTCCCCGTATCTTAAACACGTCCATATCAGTGAGAATGACCGGGGCACTCCTGGCAGCGGGCAGGTAAACTGGGAGGCTGTATTCAGTACACTGCGGGAGATCCGGTATGACGGGTGGCTTACCATTGAGGCATTCAGCACCATTATCCCGGAATTCGCAAATGCCATTAATGTCTGGCGTGATTATTCGCCTGCCACGGAGGTCTATTTAAAGGGCCTGCGGTTCATAAAAGAGGGCATGAAAATGTGACATGCCATGGCGGTCCTTCTACCCAAAAATCCTTTAATATTATAATTTGAAAAATCCACGATTACAGTTTATATTTTTTTTATTGTTTTGCGCCTGTGGTGGGAAAGCGGATAAGCGGATGCCGGAACAGGCCGCAGGTGAGCCAAAGGAGTGGCTTACATTTGAGGGCACGGCCGCGAATGGGCAACACATTGTTTTTATTTCGGGCGATGAGGAATACAGGTCGGAGGAGGCACTTCCCCAACTGGCGAAGATCCTCTCGAACCAGTACGACTTCAACTGTACGGTGTTGTTTGCGCAGGATCCTGCTAAACCGGGAATCATCAACCCTAACTATGTAAAAAATATACCAGGGCTGCAGGCGCTTGGTTCGGCAGACCTGATGGTCATATTTACCCGTTTTCGGGCGCTCCCGGACGATCAGATGCAGCTGATTGACCAGTACCTCAAAAGCGGGAAGCCGGTGGTAGGGATCCGTACGGCAACACATGCCTTTAATTTCGAAAAAGGGAGCACTTCGAACTATAGCCACTACAGTAATGGGTACGCCGGGGATTCCATTGCCTGGAACGATGGATTTGGGCGGCTGGTCCTGGGAGAGAAGTGGATTTCGCATCATGGCGAACACAAGCACCAGAGCACCCGTGGGATTGTTGCGAAAGCTGCAAGAGACCATCCTGTTGTCAGCGGGATAACAGAAGGAGCCATCTGGGGATCCACGGATGTCTATGGGGTAAGGCTGCCACTTCCGGGCGATAGTGAACCCCTGGTATTAGGGCAGGTCGTCAATAGAACGGCTCCGTTTGACGAAACCGATATCTTTTACGGAATGAAACCTTCCGATAACGAAGTGGCGGGCGACAACAACGAGGGGCAACCCCTGAATGACCCCATGATGCCCATTGCCTGGACCAAAAGTTACCAACTCCCGGGTGGGAAAGAAGGGCGGGCGTTCACCAGCACGATCGGTGCATCTACCGATTTGTTGATACCCGGTACCCGCAGGTTACTCATGAACGGTATACTCTGGGCCCTGGGGCTTCCTGTGCCGGAAGACGCCAATGTGGACCTGGTGGGGGATTATGATCCGACTCCCTATGAATTCAGGCCGGATAGCTATTGGCTGGAAAAAGGATTGAAGGTGGAAGATTTTAAATAGGCCGCTTTCCCCCGTCCGGGTTCAGTACGGCGTAGGGTAGTTGCAGGCTATTCAACCAGATCTCTTTTGAAATACAGGCCTTATAATGGCTTTACTCACTCACACCCATGGTGTTAACCAAAGGGCCCGCTTACCCATTAAAGTAGGTTTTCCCCGTTTTTTCTAACATATTTTGATTATATTTAAAGTGCTAATCTCTTAATCCAACGGCTATGGGAGTGCCATCTATTCCTACAACATATACCCACCACCTCCGACCGGATAAAACTTTTGATATCGATTCCAACCTCGACGGTGGTTTCACTGCCACCCACGCAGGCGTTATCGGGACACAGCTATCCGGTAGTGTTGAAAACAAACTGAGCGGGAAACTGGAAACGGACAATGTCCTGAAACTCAAGGGCGACCCAAAGGAACCCGTAAGTACGGATAGTAAAATAGAGGTGCTGAACCTCCCGCGGTTCACCTTGCAGGATATTAAGGATATGATGAAAAACAGGGTGAGGATCCCGAATTATTCCAATGTATGTTTTAAGATGCTGGGGATCGAGGTCTTTAGCATATGCCTTAGCGGCGAAGGCCAGATTATCACCGAACCCTATATTCCAAACGCCGCTGAAAAATGCGAAGAAGATCCATGTTGTGAGCCTGATACGCGCCCATTCCCTGAATAAAAGCCCCCGAAGTTTGAATACGAAGGAGTTTAATACTGTTGCCTATGCTTACCAAGGTAGAAGATCCAGCACTGGACAGGCTTTCCATACCCGATGAGGAGATTATCCTGAACGGCCCCCCCGGCAGGCTTGAGGGTACAATCCATTTACAGAACCCGCTTGATAGTCCTTTAAAAATCAAATACATACCACTGCAGGAAGGCAAGGCTTCCGGAAGTAAAAAAGCATCCCCTGGATTTAGACCTATGCTGAATTTGAATGTACGGATGGACGCCGGGGAACAACGCATGGAGCCTGTAAATCTTTCCATGCCTTACGACACTCCCCCAGGCACCTACGACCGGTTTATCCAGGTAGGGGGCAAGAACCGCAGCGTAAAAATAATTGTCCAGCCCACCATTTCCATCTCTGTATTCCCCGATGCATTTACCTTTCAGGACAGCAACCCCGGCACCGCTCACACCGCAACATTTACCGTTACCAATCTGGGAAACCTTCCTTTTCAGATACCCGAAATAAAACATGTGGCAGCGCTGGATATGGACTACCTCTGTCGTGCGCTGGGAATGGCATTCCGGGAAAACGATACGGAAGGCCTGACTGCCACCCTGGACCGTGCCACCCAGAATATCAAGGAAAACCTGACCAATTGGGCAGATGCCAGGGTTCCTGAGGCGGGGAATATCGTGGAACCGGGTAGGAGCATGGTGGTCAATCTGAAAATAACCCTGCCTAAAAATGCCGATGCCCGTAATGATTATAGTGGTACTGTCAGGTTCTGGGATAAGGACCTTTCATTTGTAGTCAAATCTCATGTTAAAACTGTTAAATCCAGGAAAAATGCAAAATAAAAACAGTGGTACAGGCGCACTCAGCGAGATCGCAGCTGATAATTTTCAGAAAGTTGCCAACATGTCTGTGGACTTTTACCGGAATATTTTTGGAACACTCTTACAGAATAATACGAGTTTCAGCGAAACCCTGACGCAGGTCAGCCGCAATACGCTGAATCCCCTTAAAAGTATGTTCAACAGCGGGGATTGTTGCCCTCCTACGCAACATTGTCCCCCGCATTGCATTGCAGCTATTGAAAAACAGGCAATGTCCGGGGAAAGGATTATCGTGCCCATCCTGATCAAAAACAGCTGTAACAGCCCTAAAACATACAGGATAGGGATCCGGGAATTGATGGATATCGATGGTAAACCCGCCCCCCAGCAACCGGACCTCAACAAGAACAGTATTACGTTGCAACCCCACGGCAGCGAGCGGGTACTAATGCGGTTGGACCTTGACAATTTCCAGAGCAGGACCTACACTGCAGAAATTGTAATCCGTGAAAAGGAAATCAATCAAAATATCTGTTTTACCCTTATGGTCAGGGACCATCCGTCTGCTGTTGCGGAACCCGGTGAGGAAAATCAGTATAAACTGAAATGGCAATCCTGGAAATCCCATTATTATTGTGAACCCCCTCAAAACAGAGATAATTCATAATTAATCAATACAGGTATGCCGGCACATGAAAATCAGGATCGCAGGGAAGTGGAGGAACTTTTTAAACATACCATTGAACTGAACAAAAGATACATCAACCAGAGTTTTAAACTGATCAATCAGATGGGTCAACAGGGGAACCTGGATAAAAATGTATTCACATTTAAGCCTGATTTGTATGCCAGGGCTATCAAAACATTCAGCAGGATGAACCTGGAATATTACAACAAGGTGATGGATCTGGGATTTTCCTTTGCGGATGAGGTCTTGTTTAACAATGTACAGTCAGCGCAACAGGAAGAACCCTCTTTTACGTTACGGGGTAGCGGAACCCCCGGCTCAGAAGTAAAACTTCAGTTTGTTTTGGAAAATACACGGAATTCGGCGGTACAAAGTGAATTGCGGAATACCCCATTCATAAATGAAATCAACCTGGAGGAGGCGGAAGGGATCGCTACACGCTATACCCCACAGGTCTTCCGGCAAGAACCAGGGGGTACCCATACTGTGGATATCACCCTGAATATTGGAAAGGGGGTGAAACCCGGGACATACAGCAGCGATGTAAGTGTTATTGGCTTTGAACCCACCTTTTTCGCAATGGTTCTTGAAGTGGTTCCGACAGCTAAAAATGCAACGCATGCCAAAGCAAAAAAACGACCGAAAAAAGGATAACCACCGTAATAGCCGCCGCCCGGAAGATTCGTCATGGATAGATACGGACAGGGTAGTAAATAAGGCCCAGCACATCGTCAGTTCTGCTGTGAATGTGCTTGAAGAGGAAATTGCAGCCGGTATCCTTGCCGCCAAAAGAATCGAGAAAAAACTGATTGATGTTGATGAGATCAGGAGCAACCCGGATGACCTAATCAATCGAATACGCCGGGATTCACATGAAGCACTGGACCTTTATATAGATGCTTTCGCTTCCCTCAGCGGTAAGTTGAATACGATCATCGAATCACTGAAAAGCGATACCCCTGAAAAGCAGGGTGGAGCAAAAAAACGTGCCCCAAAAAGCAGGCCGGACGTTATCATCCTTGAGCCGGAGGGGCCTATAAAGCCCGGTGGATCCTGCACACTGATACTTGTTTTATTTGAGGACGAGCACGGCGCATCCGGAAAGGTAAGCCTTCGAAAATCGGATTTTGTAGGCCCGGATAACCGCATCATTTCACAACAGGCCATTTCTATTGTACCCAAGACACTCCTTATAAAGGCTGATGTTGAAAAAGAGATCACCATCAGGGTAAAGCTCCCCACGGACAGTCTGCCCGGAATTTACAATGCGTTTCTAACAGACAGGTATAACCCCCTGATACGGATCATACTCTCAATCCAGGTAAGTGAATAATGGCAATGGATGAATTACAGATGAAGGAAATGCTGGCCTCCTATGGCGCAGAGACCTTACGGGGCATCAGTACTTTTATCCCGCAAAAGGAACCGGCTAAATACCTTTATGAACTGATTGCCGATTATCCAAACCGGGGGGGCAAAGGGTTCAGGCCCGGGTTGTGCATCGCTACCTGTAAGGCATTTGGAGGCACCCTGAAGGATGCCAAATTTACGGCAGTTACTTTGGAACTGCTCCACAACTCGTTCCTGATCCACGATGATGTGGAGGATGACAGCTTTTACCGCCGGAACAAGCCAACCATGCACCAGGCCAACAACAAGGCGATAGCCATCAATGTGGGAGATGCCATGAATGCGCTTAGCATGTTGCCCCTGAACCGGAACAAAGAGATCCTGGGAGATGCGATAGCACAGCAGCTCTTTCTGGAGATACAGCATATGGTTTTGGAATGCGCGGAAGGACAGGCACTGGAACTGGGATGGCGGAAGGATAATACGTGTAGCCTCGTGGAAGCAGACTATATGAGGATGATCCTTAAAAAAACCTGTTGGTACACCTGCATACACCCAATAAGGATGGGCGCTATCATCGGGAGCAAAGGCCGGACTGACCCCGATACGTTCAACCGGCTGGGGTATTTCATGGGGGCTTCCTTTCAGATACAGGATGATATCCTGAACCTGGTAGCGGATGCGGAAAAGTACGGCAAGGAAATAGGTGGCGACATCCTGGAAGGAAAAAGGACCCTGATGCTGATACATTTGCTTTCACATTGTAACCAGGCCGAGCATCGGTTCATTAAAAACTACCTCAGCATACCCATCCTGGACCGCCAGGAGGCAGACGCCCGGGATATATTTTCATTAATGGGAAAATACGGTTCTGTCGCGCATGCCAAGGAAACCAGTAAGTACCTGGCGGGGGCGGCATTGAAGGAGTTTTATACCCATTTTTCACGATTACCCGATTCCACGGACAAGGCCTTCCTGGAGTCGATTATCCTGTATATGATCAACCGAAACTATTGAAGGGGATATGATAACCGTTCACCAAAAAATAAACTTTGATTGCGATGTCCTTATTGTAGGGGGTGGCCCGGCGGGAAGTGCATTGGCATATCATCTTGCCAGGGCCGGCATCGCTGTCATTGTCGCAGAGGCCGAACGGTTTCCGCGTGACAAAGTTTGCGGGGATGGGGTTAGTCCTATTGCACTGGGAGAACTTCATGCAATGGGAATTACCCGTACCCAAACCTTTAAAAAAGCGAATGAAATAGATGAAGTGGGACTCTTTATCAAGAAGGATAAAGCGATCATAAAACTGGCAAAACCCGATGAATTGCCCTATCATGCCCGGATCATTCCCCGGATGGAGCTGGATAACCTCATCTATGAGGCAGCTAAAAAGGCAGGTGCGGTATATTATGAACAATGCAGGGTATCCCATTATGACAGCAACAGCGACCGGGTGGTTACCACCTACCGGAACGGACGGGAGGAGGGCAGGATCCTGTCAAAGCTCATCGTGGGAGCCGATGGCAGCAGATCTGTAGTCGCCCGCCAGTTAAAGGGCTCCAAGACAGATGCAGCATTCCAGTTGCTGGGCCTCCGGGCCTATTACGAAGGAATAAACGGGCCGAAGAACCGGGTAGACGTTTACTTCAGTGAGGAAAACTTCCCCGGGATCTACTGGTTATTTCCAAAAGGGACTCAGGGCGCCAATGTGGGAATGGCCATGATCTACCAGACCTACCCCCGGAAACCAGCCCAGGTGAAACAGCTGTTTGAGAACCACCTGCGAAATAACCCGGATCTCCTGGAGCGGGTGGGGAAGGGGGCTATAACGGGCAAAATTGAAGGTTGGCCCATTACTTTTTACGATGCAAAGAGCCCTGTTATAGCGGATCGGCTGCTGTTGGTTGGGGAAGCAGCAGGCCTCATAAACCCGCTAAGTGGCGATGGCATCCAATATTCCCTGCTCAGTGCCAGGTGGGCTGCAGACTGCCTGAAGGACTGTTTTCAGGAGAATGACTATTCACTGCAAAGCCTCCAACGCTATGTGGAAAGATTACAGGGGGAACTGTCACATGATTTTGCCATGTCTAACCTGATGGTCCATTGTGGCAGGAATACGGCGCTGAACCCTGTTTGGATGACACTCCTGGAGGTGCTTATTGCCAGGGCAAAGGCAGATCAGGGCTTTGCTGAAATTGTAGCGGGTATCTTTGAGGGGACCTATCCTTCCTATACGGCACTACGCCCTGATTTTTTGGTTAAAGTATTGTATCAGGCAGGAATGGATGTGATGGATTATTTAGGACGCAACGGCGGAGATCCCGGGCAGTTGAAGCAGGATGTGCACCAGCTGAGCCGTCTGATTGTTAAAACTGCCAGTGATATTTCAAATAACAGGAAGGACCATTCAGAATGGTTGCTGGGGGTGGCAGACAGGAGCCTGGCTGTGGCGAAGCAAACAATTTCCAGGGCAGTGTCCGGGGCTTAGACTACCCTCGTCTCATTTGAGGGATCATAACTATAAGAAATACAATAATGAACATCCCAAAACCTGTCCTGGACATTCAACTCCTATTTAAAGAATCTTATAACAATACCGGATGGGTTGGTGTATTGAACCTATATGCTTCCAATGTCATAAAGGAACTTTTCACACCAGTGGAACAGAAATGACCTGCGTCCGGGATCATTAACTCAACCTGTACTAAAGCAAGTAACAATTATACTGCCCGCATTGCGTAGTCGGTGGGGGGGTATCATCCTGATGTGATGTAGTGGTAATATACCAGCTGTCGTTTGTTTTTTCAAGATAAACGGTTTGCGGCACCTGCCGGGATTCCTGGTGTACCAGGCATAGATGGTCCATGGTGCGATGTGTATGGCCGGACCAGGTTTCCCGCAGTTCCACTTCTGCCAGCATCCTGCCGCCCTCTTCATAAATATTGAATTCCCCGAAGGACTGGTTTTCCAGGATGTTTATATTGTAGATCCCCATATCGCGATATTGCGAAAAAACAACATCATAATTCCGCAGGGCATCCCCCGTAAAAACCTGGCTTAAAATGCCTTGGTTTAGGGTAAGGAATGCTTCTGCCTCCAAATTGGAAGCCAGGATAAGGGTATTTTTAATACTTCCTTTTTCCTTGTTGTAATTGATTTTTGTGGCGGTGGAAACATCAATCCGGGGCAGCGTATTGGTATTCAGCTCCTCCTGATCTTCCATCGGTACTGCGTTGGATTTGCTATTCAGTTTCTGTACGGTTTGTGGGGTGTTTTTAATAATTTCCTGTTTATCACTAACTTCATAGGAATCAGTAGCGGATCCGGAATTGAGATTCCGGGTATCCTCTGTTGGCTCCTTTATTTTATCAACCGAAAATGGTTTGAAATAATTTACGGTTGCAAAACCCACCAATATGACCATTGTAGTGGCCACCACGGTTGTAATCATTTTATGTTTCCGTTTTCGCGCCTCCCGTTCTTCCCGTGTCCTGCCTTTGATGCCCATGGACTCAATGGACTTGATAAGCTGGTCCGAATCATAATCCCAGCGGTTATCAGACAATTCATGGGATTGCCTTCGGGCCAGCAATTTAAGGTCCTCCGGCAATTGCTCCTCTGTAAGGTCTTTTGCTCCGCCTACCAGGACGGGGATTACCCTGATGTTCCGGGATAAGGCCGTGCCCACTTCAAGTCGGACAAAATCGTTTCTATTCAGGATCTTAGGTTGGCCCTGTCTGTCCTTTAAAGTAAGCCAATCCGGCCCGATCACCACTAACAGCAATTCACAGACGCTGGTGGCCTTCGCAATACTTTCCACAAAGTCGGTCCCTTTCTCGATGTCTTCGATATCCCTGAAACATTGATAGGGCCCAAAATGCTCCACCAGTTTATCAGCAATACGGCCGCCAAAACCGGCACCTTCACCGGATCTTCGGTAACAGATAAAAATTTTGGGCTTGGATTTCGTCCCCAGGAAATTGGATAGGCTCATAATCTAGATTTAATATAGTAATCAACTTAAGTCCCTGGTATAGTTTCTATTTAAAATCGGTTCATTGTATGATTTCATACAGGGGCTAAAGGGTGGGGGGAGTTTGGCTATTGCCGATATTTTAACTATAACGGTATGGTATTCCGGGACAATCTAAATTACAAAAAAAAGGAATTACAGCGTCCGGATTGAAACCAATTAACATTCCGCGCATGAATATAAGCTTACGGACGGATAGGAAGTAAGACAGGGTTGACTTTCAGGAAAGGCTACTACCGTACCTCGTTTTTAATGATTTATAAACTTTTACTTTCATTTGTTTTATTGGCACATGTTATCCGTAATTGCATACGACCTGCCTTTCCTGTAACCTCGAACTCAAATATCGTTAGTCAGGAATAAGTCTTTAATTAGATAGTACAGTTAATAGAAATATCAGGAATTCTTACGCCTACCTTAAACATATTAATTATATTTGAGTGAGATTTCCCCTTCATATTAATGTTGAAACAGGCCGGATGATTTCCTTAACGGATTTGATGCCACCCTGTGTGTTTGATTCCCCTTTTTATTTGAGTATTATAGAAATTATTCAGGTATAAACTGAAAACTCGGTATTGTATCCAGGTGCATGAATATTCCCCACATGGTATCCTGTAAATGCTTCGAGTCCTGTTGAATCTAGGTTATGAATTTTAATACTATCTGGATTCAAAACTTGCAACTACCAAATGACCTTTCTGTAATTCCTCCCCCTGTAACATATTTACTGCTCCAATATATTCGTATAACAGGGATACTTATGTCTTGGGACTACATTACTATAATATAAATTGATCGACACCGGAAATCCTGGATGGGTATCCATTACCAGGTGAGACGCTCCTGTAGCATCCTAGAATTTAAGGCGGCGGAGCAACTGATGAAAATTATTAATCCCTAAATCCACGATACCAATATGAATAATGAAGCCAATACCTTTCGTTTGCCTGAATCGCGGCAAAATGAAATCAATGAACAAAAACCGATACCTGAATTCAGATCATCTCGCATGCGATCTCCATTTGAGGTTGTTGCAAAAAAAAACGGAAGATTTCTAGGCGGGGATGCCGATCATGATTGCGTTACAGTATCTCCGTTAAAATGGTATGCAGTCTACACCAGATCGCGATTCGAAAAAAAGCTTTATGAGGCGCTGCAAAATTCCGGATTTACCGTTTATCTGCCGATGATCAAAGAAAAAAGAATTTGGAGTGATCGAATTAAGAGTGTCATGGTGCCCTTGTTACCTAGCTATCTTTTTGTTAAACTGCCCGAAAACAAATACCACCTCGTATATTGCTTTCCTGGGTTTGTACGCTTCGTTTCGTTTGAAGGAAAATGCAGTGAGATCAATGAAAGCGAAATAGGATTGCTCAAAAGTATAGAGCGCTATGGCTTACATGCAGAAACCAATAAAATTGGTTATAACTCAGGTGATCTGGTGAAAGTGGTTAAGGGGCCGCTTTTGGGTTGTGAAGGAAAAATAGATCGCACAAAGGGATCCAGGGTAATTTTTCAGCTAGATAGCATCCATCAATGTGTAAGTGTGGAGTTGTGTTCCGATTTTGTCGAACGAATCAAATAAGGGATCGGTAAAAAAAGATATGCTATTTTCAGGAGCTCGTGCTGGATTTTGATGAATTAGGATCCTGCTGTAGCGTATGTGTTAATTCATGGGCTAATAACTTTTTACCGGCGGTCGTTGCCGGTTTATACGCACCCCGGTTGAAATAAATATCATTGCCTATGGTAAAGGCATATGCGTTAAGCCTGTGATTCATTTCGGCAGATTGCTGATCAGCATGAATTCGGACCTTCCCAAAATCCGCTCCAAAACCAGACTCCATGAATGACTGCGTGTTCCTGTCCAGCTGTTGTCCTCTTCCTTTCGAATTTTGAATCTGTTGGACAAGGGTTGATGACGTCATGTTGATCTTAGTTCCGATGGATTTGGCCTGCAGCAAGCCGGTTTCCTCCTCCTCTTCACATTTGGCACATTTGCGTTGAATCTTTTTTTTGGAACCCTCGCCTGCGGCCTCTTCCTTCTCCGGAGCTTTGTTTTCTTTCTTTATTTTTTCTAGGAATTTTTTATATTCCTTGTTTCCCAATTGCATATTCATCGAACAATCAAAACAATCATTACGATTTGACAGGTCAAGGCAAAGCACGGCAAAACTGTCCGCATTCTTTAATGCCTGAACTGTCGTCAAACTGCCAAATTCTGGAAAATGCCTGTATACATCCCCGGTTTTCTCTTTTTTATTTTCTTTATTAGTTACTTCTATCACAGGATTGATCAGGCAAACGATATGATGGGCAATTTCGTGTATAATGGCAGCAGCCTGGGTTCTGCAATCGGCTCCTGTAAAGAATTGACTGCAGAATTCTATTTCAGCATTTGCAGAACAAGTGGTTGCCGCCATCACCGCCCCTTTACAAATTGAGGTCGCTTTGCAATTGGTTAGAATAGGCGAATTTAATTCCGTTTTAATAGAGTTCAGTACTGATGATAAAGTGGTCAGCTGGGCCTTACTAGCTCCCGGGAATCGACCATCGACTTTACCAAAATGAGGAGACGTATTTCCATTATTTGCCACGTCATCCACGGCAGTAATGGCCTCGTTAACCATGCCAGAAGCTACATCCCAGGCCGTAACCAGTTTACATTTATTATAATCTATACATTGTGAATCGTCAGCAAATACAGCTTTCCTTTGAATGGATGAGCCGGTGGTAGCCACAGCAGAAACAGGGGTATCAGCAAGTTTTTTGCCTGCTGTGACCATATCTGCCATTCGATCAGCTTCCTGTTCGTATTTATCCCCGGGGGTGCTTACCTGTAATTTTGCCTTCGCACCGATTGATTGTTGAGACAGGACAGGGATATCATTGAACTGGTGCCTGATGGGAATACCGGATCCATGAGAATGTGTCATCCCATGCCAACTATCTTTTTCAGTGAACTTTTCGCGCCCATCGGTATGCCCGCCATTACGAGTTGGTGTGGGACTCATATAGCTTGACCCGGGCAACCCATTTTGTTTCTGCCTTCTGCTCATTGTAATTAATCAGTCTATTCCTCAGAAATGGTTAGCAGGTTTCTGAATCTCCTTTTGGATAGAAATTATTGGACACTTCAGTTACCCTATAATATGTATAAATTAGTTCTTTATTACCCTTTCAGCAAGATTTTGCTCCACCAATGTTTCTCCAAGCTCTTTCCAGACTTCGCCCGATTTATCACGCCAAGCCAGGTACTCGACCAGGGCAAGATTTTGGGTTCCCGTATCGTTTACCTTGCAACGCAGCGGAATATCGGCAATTCGTTCCGATAGAAAGGAGTGTGTAGCTTGTGTCTTATGTGGGGGTATTAGAATTCCAATCAAACTGATTTGTCGCGTTATGCCATTAATTGTAAGAACAATTTTACCACTGGACAATACTTTATCAAAAAAACATTCTTCCATTGGGATATTTTTAAACGAATCATTGCGAACGGCCTTTTTATCCGCTCGTTTTCCTCAAGTATTTAAAAGATCTAAACAACAATCATTTGTCTCAACTAAACAAATGACATCCCTGCAATCATTTAAGGTACAATTTCAACTCTGCGATCGCGGAAGCGCTCTCGACTTGAAGTTGATAATGTATTGCCCTCTCCTTCCGATCTCGTGTCACGGATCTGTGCGGCCGGTACACCCCGACTGATTAATTCTGTCCGAACACTATTTGCCCTGGATAGACCAAGCCTTCGATTCGCCTCCGGATCACCTGAAGCATCAGTGTGTCCAACGATTTCAACAGTCTGTGAGGAATGATGAAAAAGATATCTGGCAACCAAATCCAGTTTAGGAATTTCCGAAGCATTTATACGTATATTATTCGAATCGAAATGAAGATGTGCCGGTAATAGACTGGGAAGTAAGGAAACAGGTAGAAATTTTGCAATGGTCTCTGTGATGCAGGTGTCCAATGCGGCAGTTCGGGAAGCACCGGACAATGCACATGCGGAGCTGCGACAAGTTTCATAAAAAGCCAGGGCTGTGGCATTGGTTCGAATAATAATATTAACAAAAGTAAGCGTGGGATGCCCAATTCCCGTCGTTTGAATATTGGCCTGAAGGGCATTGACTACCATTGATTGAGCGGTTGAATTTATATCAATAAATTCTTCACAAGGATTGCTTGCTCCGGGGCCATGGGTCCTGTTTAAATTGGCCGCGGTACTTGCCGAAACTGACCTGCGAGGTGGTTGGGTTGAAGTTGCAGCGCCTGCGAGCGGGGCAGTGCCGGAACCTGCACTTTGACAAGTTGCATCGAGAGCATCAGCTGCATGGATCAATTCATGAAAAATGGTATCTACCATTTCTGCCGGATTGGAAATGTGCTCTGGTTTGGTTGGATTGATTTCGAGTGTTCGGGTCATTGGACTGTATCCCCCAAATCGCACAGCCCCTCCACTGGTAAGGCCAGGAGTAACACGTAGTGCTAACGGACCCAAATCCTGAGCTGGTGTTGCAGCACAGGTGCTGAGCCAATTCCAAATAGCTGCAAAAACTGGATTTGCAAATAAGGTACTGATGGCTAATGTTTGTTCTGGCGTCGAACCCAATTGCGTTTGGAATTGTGCAGGAGTTAAAGCCATTATCGCTGCAGGATGCCCATGGCTTATTCTTACAGCCCTGCCTGAAGCTGCCATATTGGCTTGTGATTCCAAGGCCGCATTCGAAATCCTGGGTAAAGTGTCCGGGTCGGGCGCTTCCCTTAGACCTTGCTGTACCGCATGTGTTGCTTCATGTGCCAATATCCAGTCCCCGACCGGTGTTTTGGGTTGGTAGGCTCCCTGCCTGAAATATATATCCCGACCCGCGGTAACGGCAAGGGCATTTTGTTGTTCGGCAAGGCTGGCAGCTTTTGCATCGGTATGAATGCGGATATTTGACAAAGATTTACCTAACCGAAATTCGAGATTTGATCGCAATGAAGAATGAAGTGGCGTAGTATTGGCAGATCGATCTCCACTTGGATTCAGCGTTCTTTTCAATGATGGTTCTTCCCCTTTTATCCAACCTTTGTAATTTTCCCGCATGGTTGGTTGAGGTATTGGTCCGTTATGATGGGTTTTGTGGTCAGACACCTGATCCTGCCAACATCCTGGAGAGTCTACTTTTGATTTATCCCGGATTGGTCCAAAAATAGCAATAGTGTCTAAATTATGTTCGATAGGTAACATGAACTGTCCATTCAGGCCATTCATAGGGACTCCCTTCTTGCTAATCTGCGGTTCGGTTATCTTCCCAGCGGATACCACACTTTTAGGATCGAATTGATCCTTTGACTTATTCTGTGGAGGAATTGCAACTTTCATTTCTTCAGTTTATTACTAAAGGGGTAGTTCGGGAATCAATCCTGAAGGTGACAGGTGTTTTATGAAAATTTGTTTAAAATCCATAGCCGGACTTACTTCGAGTGTCGATAATATAAAGCCTATAATTCTATTTTAAATGCCAAACCACCACCTGTTTGCACTCCCTTTCCAAATAATGACGAATACCAACGCTGCCAAAGGAAGAAAAATCAAATTTTCCCGTGTCTTCTTGCGGAGTTGCTCCACTGCAATTCGTGATCCTACTGTCGCCTACAAGAAAGGTTCCTGGTATTTAGCGGCAATTCCCAGTTTTCCCCGATTTGACGGGGCTTTTGAAAAGGAGAACCTGCTAATTGCCCTTCAGGTGACGGACGATCTTTTAGTGTAATGTGAAGGTTTTTGGTGGAATGTCCATAAAGGTTATCAAATAAGTGGAGCGATACCCTAATAAATCTTCCAATGCTATTAAAAATCGGGTCTTTTTCTTGTCAATCCGGATTGCCGCAATTCAGTTTAAAATCTACAGCATGAACCGCTACTTCTCCGTTTCCCATAATGATCAGGCGCTCATCATTTGTAATAGCCAACCTGGAAGCTAAGAGGCCCGTATCCGCTGTACCAATTGGCTTCAATCCTTCGTTTGAAAAACAAGCAGCGTGCAGATGGCCTTCTAAATCCAACGCTATTAATCCCTGATCTGAATTGACAATATCCCTGAATTGGCCATCCCAAACGGCTTTTAAGACCCAATAATGTGCATCGAAAACCCTTATCGACCAATCAGAGTCGATCATTGCCAAATAATCTTCTTTTGGGCCTACTGAAATCCGAAAGGGGGTGTTTTTTGTGGGCGTGAGTTTAGCCACCGCTTCACCGTTAAAGGTCCAAATTGTTATTTCAGGTGCTATGACAACGACATAGCTGTTGATTATCATTACATCTTCTCCGTTCTCTACAGGAATGATTACCGGGATCATCCCGGTATCAGAAAACAGGTCATAAACCAGAATTTTAGGGGGTACATCAGCCTGGTCTACCGGGCCATCCCAGGCGATAAGAACTGCCGCATGTCGACCATCACAATTCCAAGAAACCGTCTTGACATGAAGACCACCAAGACCAGGGGGATTGGGCCTCACGATATTGGATAATAAAGCATTAGGCTCCCAATTTCTTTCAAATACATTCAATGAGCCGGTGCCGATGAAAATTTTCTTCCCATCATTGGACCATCTGGCGTGCGGAACAGTAACAAAAGGTAAGTCAGCATTTTCGATTGTCGAACCATTGTGCCATGTAGCCTTCGATGGGCTTAGAGCGGCAATTTGATTCTTATGTACAAGGATCGTTTCTCCTTCCAAACCATCTATGGGGATCAATGGTCCGATGAAAAATCCAAACCGGTCTGTCACTAGGTTATTCATTGGTCGAAGGCGTCAATTCAATAAAAATACAACCTCTTATTAATAAGTAATCAGGAAAGTTTAATCTATTAAGATATCAATGCCATGTCAATATAGGCAACGTTCCCTTTAAAATCGATCACAGCCCAACCGCTCCTACTACCAGCAACCCGAACCGTTTCTCCTTTTTTCAGCGTTGTCAGCACCTTTGATCCTGGATCCGGCTTCTCCCAGACAGGGGCGTCTGCAGGCAGGATCAATTTTCTGGGCTGTACGGAAATAAAGGATTCATTTTTGGTATTATCCGTATCCAGGTCCGCATTGGCGTCCTTTAAATTTGTTTCTGAAGAGCTTGATTTGCTTTTTGTGGTTGTTGGGGGTGTACTGACCGCAGTACCAGGCGCCAGGCCTATATAATCCAGAATATTTAACTCGGAGGTGCCCTCCAAATAGCCAGAAACGTTCAGCGATGCCGGGAAAGTGGAAGTAGTGGTATTTCCTGCAGCATTTTTCAAAAATGTCTTAACCGCTTCAGGCATACTTCGATCCATATTTGCCGCGATAGTCAGTGCTAATTTGAGTTGTGCCGCAGAAGGATTTTGCGGGTCTGATGCCTGCAGCAGGGAGGTGAGGGATTTTCCAATTATTTTCATTTTAAAAAATAAAAAGAGTTCTTTCCCCTTTAGGGATGTGGAACCTACGGCGGCCAATAAATCTGATGCTTTTGACGCATCAACATCCATCCATGCCTGATAGACAACTACTTTTAAATGGGGCCAATCCTTTCTGTCTGAAGCGAGCATAACGGGATAGAGTTTATTGGGTACCGGAAAGTTTTTAGTGTCGACCTTTAAATTTTTAAGAGATTCAGAGGTTGCAACGGCCTGAGCAAGGTCTTCTGCATCGGCTAAACTTTCAAAACCCGTCAGGAACCAGATTTCTGCCCATCTGGATAGGTAATTCAGTGCAGTAGGATCTACATTTCCTGTTGGCGGCAATGCTATCTCATAGGCAGTCCGGGTAATACTTTTCCACCATCCCTTATCAGCACCATATGTGGTCACATAAGTTCGCATAGCTGTGGTTGTCCAGGCAGGGCCGTACTTTTTATCTGCCCAGGTTTCCAGGGCGGCCTGCAGTGCCCCAGACGGTTCAGATCCTTTTTGCACATAGTCTTCTACGTTTTTACCTATTTCCGGATCGTCCGGAAGGAATAGAATAGCCTTGCCACTGGGATCGAGCCGGAATGCACTGGCCGTTGTGGTTGCAATTGCTGCCTCAACCTGTACCTTGTTTTTTACTTTTAAGACCCTGGCCCTTTCCAGGACCAGATCCCTCAGGTTGGGACTCTGTTTAATAGCCTCCCGTATGGTCTTGGCTGCAGTTGCTGTATCGGTTTGCAATTGTGTATCTAACGGGATTGCGTGGGCACCAACCGAACAACCCGCAAATACGATACGTGCATCCTTTGGATCCAGAACTTCCAGGAGGGCATCAACCAGTTTTTCTGAATTGCTTCCTCCTTTTCCCACCTGCAACCTTTCCTGCTCATAAGTAACATGTTTAGGATCTTGTTCAGCGGAAAGTTTTCCGGTTGTTGTTTGTTCGATCGACTTGGGTGATCCGTGTCCGGCTATGACAACTTGCCCAAGTTTTCCCTTTCCATCTGCAGGGTTGATCTGGCCGTAATCCCTTGCAACTTCCTTTACCCTGGAAGTCAACGCGTTTACACTTACCTGGCCCTGTAATACCAGTGCAAGGTTCCTCGTATCCAATATAGCTGATTTAAAATTGGTCCAGTACAAAAAGGCTGCGTTATGATCAAGGCCACTCATCAAGAACAACAAAACGGGCTTGGATCGATTGGTATCCTTTACATTGTCAACCAATTTTAGCCTGGTTTCGCGGTCTAAAAGATGCAGGTCATGAATCCAATTTTTAAGATCCTCATAGGGAGCTAAACCTCCGGTTAATAATGATATAATTCTTGACTTTTCTTTTTTAACCTCAATAGTTGGTGTGAAATCCTGATAGTATTTCCTGAATTCGGCCACCAAATTGACAGGAGTAATCAAGTCCTTTAGAAAGTTTTGATCAATGACCACTTGCAATACGGGCACGGGTACAAAATTCTTCAGTTCCAACATGGCATTTCCCCATTCGACTATGGTATTGAAATCTGCATGTGGTTGCGTTATACGAACCGTTTTTGCTGTATTGTTTGCGCCATCTGCATATGCCCTTAATGCTTTCATTTCAGCCGCTGAAGCCAGGACCAACCGTGTCAATTTTAGTTTTCCGAGTGCGGTCCTGATATGATCCCCTTCCCCCAGCAAAAATGCTATTTCCCATAACTGGTTTCTTATTTGCTCATTATTTTTCAATTCTTCCTCAGTAAACCAGTCTGCCTGTTGGTGAATATACTGGTCAAACTCCTGGAGTGTCATACCCTCATTAACAGCAATTCTATCAAGACCAAATTGGGAAAGCATCAAGGAAAGGAATGCCTTCCATGTCCTGATTATCGCACTATCACCCAGAATTTTAGTTTGGTCATACTTTACCGCGGTTGTTTCGTTAAGGGGTTCTGATTTTGCATAGCCCATGCGTTGCTCCCAGGGTTTCAGTATCAATTCCAATTCTTTGTATTCATCACCATCCAATTTATAACGCAGATCTGCCGGTTTGATCTGAGTAAGGATGTATGTAAGCTCACCCGGTGAGCCCTTGAGAATATCCAGAATAGCACGTTCATCAGGATTACCGGTTGATCCTGAAAACATTTCCTTGATCAGCAATACCTTCCGGAAACGCGATAATTCTAAACTACCTGTTTTCCACCTTCTGACTACAGCACGCGCTTTATCGTCACTAATATAGTCGTCTTCAATATCACCGGCATCCAGAACGGCGAGATACGCCTTTATCTCTTCGTCACTAAATCCGGGTTCATCCCCAAAAACGCTAATGATTGCTCGACCAATATTCCTGAAAAAACCTCCCCATGTCCCGCCTTTGCGCTGGATGATTACAGGGGAACTTTCTTTAAAAACAGCAGTGGAAGCACCCTGCTGCACCACATGTGTAAGTTCATGTGCCAACAGTTTCCTGCCCTCAAAACTTTCCGGGCTATAAGCTCCCGCACCGAAGTACACATCATTGCCAACCGTAAAGGCCTTTGCGTTGATGTGCTGGTTCATTATAGCTGCCTGTGCGTCGGAGTGTATTTTGACCTTGCTGAAATCCATCCTAAAATGAGATTCCATAAACGAACGGGAATGTGTATCCATGGATTGACCCCCACCTTGGGTTTCCAAAATAAGGCGGGTTAAATCCTGATAGGCCGTTCCGGTGTCATTTCCATTGTATTTATGCCGGATATCAAATTCCTCCTGCATATTACCGGCACCTTTCTGTAAAGCCATCGGATCGGTGTTAACAGAACTAATCTGATGATTAAATGGTTTTTGAAGTGGTTCCTCTTCAATCCCAATCCCGCCATATTTTCGCTGCGATGCGGGGGGCGATATGCCCATCACCAGATTGGCCATACTATCAGCTTCCCGTTCATATGGATCTCCAGGACTGTTTATTTTTAGCTTCGGCTGGATGGTGGGAAAAATGGAAATGGCCCCCAGGATATGGTGAACAGGCAAATCGAAACGTCTATTGAGGTTATCCAAAAGGATTCCTTCCCGGCCCTTTTTTAATTCCGGTGACTGCTTGTGGGATACCAATGCTTGTGGATCAGCTACCTCCCTGACAGTATCCTGGACGGGAACCGCTTCTTTCATTTTGTCTGTAAATTTTTTTGAGAGGTACTGTATGGAATGCCCTGTAACGCTACTGGGACCATTGCGTCTAGAAATGCAAGCCTACACTGCCCAAAATGCCATGCATTGCCTCGGCAGGTTCATTGAGCGGTACTACAAGTCGATAGGTAGCCTCTATTGAAAGAGGTAGGGCAGTTGCACCAATAGGGATGTAGAATTCGGCTCCTAATCCGGCCTGTACTATGTACCCTGCACCGAATTCTGGATGTGTTGTATCCGTTTCCGCGTCCCGTACTTTGAATCTGCCAATTCCCAAACCTGTTTCCAGGTTCCCTGTCAGCCCACCAAATCTCTCAGCTCCCCAGAGGTTTGAACGGCCACGTAAACCAATTAAACCTCCACCAATTTCACCCGTTGAAGTGGTATCAGCCAGTATCGCCGTAGCTGCTAAGTTTAGATCCAGCCCAGCGCGGAGTTCAAGCTGACCATTTCCGATTCCTGTCAGGAACCTGCGATAGGAATATAGGATATAAGGTACATTTGCATTGAATGCCGGCCCGGCAGCGATTGAAAATTGATTTGCATTTCCAATGCAATATTGTCCCGCTGCATCAGCAAGGTGATGAAATTTATCGCCTGAAATACCGCAATTATGCATCATTTCGTGTATAAGGGTATTGGCCAAAGGCCGTGCTCCGGATCTGTAACCACTCTGTGTATACGCAATATTGGTTCCCGGTGCGTCGGCGAATGCCAAAGCCCCTTTACGGTCGGCTTTCCACAGTACTGCCTGGTTAAAGGTATCCTGAAGGGAACTGGCCGTGCCTCCCGGGCAATTCTTCTCATAAAAATCATGGCAGGAACTATATGCATCCGGATGGGTTGCAACTTCTCTCACCTGGCCAATGGCATTATTAACGCGATCCAGTTCATCTGCGGGAGCTACACGTGCATTATATTGTCTTACCCAGAATGCCGGGGGAGTTCCCGTACCTATGGTCATACGTTGAACCTTTGGACTGGTGAATGATTGCTGGATTACGTGCGTTAGCTCATGGGCTAATAATCTTTTTCCAATATCCCCATCAGGATTATACTGGCCCTTATTAAAAAAAATATCATTTCCAACGGTAAATGCCTTTGCATTGATATGTTGGCTCATTACGGCAGCGCTATGATCACTGTGGATCCTTACATTTCCAAAATCTGCACCAAATCGAGGCTGCATAAAAGACCTGGTATCTTTGTCCAATGGCTGCCCTTTTCCTTTGTTTTCCTGTATATTCGTGACCAAAGCTGGAGAAGTGATACCTCTGGAATTACCGGTGGCTTTTGTTTGAAGAACCTGTTCCTCTTCTTCCGCGCACTTAGCACATTTGCGCTGTGGATTTCCTGCCGTGCTGATTGAACTGATCTGCTCTGCCAATGGATTTCGCCGTATACGCTCATCTTCATTTTGACCGCAACCGGCACATGTCCTTTGAACTGCCGGAGGCGAAGTGCCCATGATGTGGTCTGCCATGCTATCCGCTTCCAGTTCATATTGATCACCCGGTGGATTGATCTTCAACTTTGACTGAACGGAGAAAGGAGCGACAGTAAATACCGGGAGCTGGCCAAAATGATGAGCTGTAACAGCTGAAGTTTTATCCTGGTCGGAATTTGATTCCGGCTTTTTTCACAATTTCAGTTCGATATGCCGGATCGGATAGTGCCCGGGATTTATACGTAACCATGCTAGATTATTCAATCATAATTAATTTGATCATACCGTATGGTAAGGCCTTAATTGCAATTCCCTGAAACACCTCTTTCCAACTTTTAACACCTTATGGTAAGTAGTGTAAAGCCCCACTCATGCTATCTCGAAAATAGGTATGATCAAGAATCTAAGCCAATCAAATTTATTAAAAGGGGTTGGTTTATGGCTTTACTAAAAGGGCCAATATTCTCTTTTAAGGTCTCCTGCATAGTCTTCAGCCTGTTCCAATAATTGTTCAGTTTCTTCCGCGAGTTCAAGGGCTCTTATTGCTGCGGCACACATCCCACTGGGGGAACTCCCCACAGGTGTAGGGGCAGGATCAGTTCGTGCTCTTATTTCACGACCGGGATGGGAATGACAATGTAGCAAAGCATCGACAAAAATTGATGCTGTTTCTTCTGAAGCACCGGCAAGATGATTACTGGCAGTTCGTAAGGTTGGCAGTGACAATCGACGTGACTGGCGCAATCGGTTTATTAAATACCAGCAACCAAAGGCTTCAATTTTGCCAGCTAGATCGGTAATAATGCTGGCGCGATTTGTTAATGCTCCAGATACGCTGAAAATTCCCCCAAGAGCCTGTAGAAAATGTGTACACCTACTGTTCCATTCCCCACCTGCAGTCGCTCCGGAAGGTTCAAGATAATTTTGTAACCAGTCTGCAAGGCTGGTTCCTCCGGAATTGAGTTCCGGGGCACCGGTTATTCCACCACTGGGCCTGCCAACCAAAAAACCGGCAGCGTCACCTTCCAAGTTAATCGCACCTCCGAAATCGGTGCCCCTAAAGTTCCTGGCAGCACGTCGCGTAGGATCACCTACTCTCCGAAAAGCGGTCATTGCTGCACCACCTCCAAGATCACCCAACCATGTTGATATATCCAATCCGGTTCCTCCCTGCGTTGGAATAGAGACATTACGGGCTACATAACTTCGCCTTGCATCCAAACCAATGATAAGATGGCCGAAATCAACTCGCCGACCTCCGTCAACGATATCTTGACTGCCCGCTAATGCCGCAAACATATTGCAATCCAGACAGGCTCGGGGGTCATCAGGTTCCAGGGAGGCGGTGTAGGTCTGAAAACCTGCATTTCTCACAGCACTGGCTTCAACAGCATAATCATTGCTCCAGGTTGTACCGTAAAAAATGCCCCGTAATACATGGATTCTATCTCCTATATCAGTATATCCACAAGCAATTAATTTAGCTTCTGCCGCCCGAACTAAATCGACCAGTTCCTGAAAGGTTGATGCCGGCTGAAAACTTCTTTCACATCCATCTTCATCTACCTCCCCTTCCTGTCTGAAAACTGTTGACCCAAGGGAATGTTCCTGGTTTTGCTGCACCGTATGCACCAACTCATGGGCCAACAGGTGTTTTCCGCCATATGAGGTGGGTTGATATTGCCCTTCATTAAAGTAAATATTGTTACCAAGGGTAAATGCCCGCGCATTGATTTCCCGGTTCATACGTTGTGCAGAGCCCGTGGTATGTATTTTTATTTTACTAAAATCTGCTCCGAATCGGGACTCCATAAAAGATTTGGTCCTTAGGTCCAGAGGTTGCCCACCCCCTTTGCTTTGTTGTAATTGATCTGTCAAAACAGTGGAGGTTGTTCCTGCGGTATCTCCATTGGATTTTGTTTGTAAAACTTGCTCCTCCTCCTCTTCACATTTTGCACATTTGCGCTGGGGTTTGCGTGACATACTGATTGAACTGATCTGCTCGGCCAATGGCTTTCGCTGTAAATGTCCCTCTTCTTCGTCGGTACAACCAGTACATTTTCTTTGTACCACAGGATCCGACATGGACATGACCTGGTCCGCCAAGCGATCCGCTTCCTGTTCGAACGAATCACCCGGGGCATTGATCTTCAACTTTGGCTGAACCGCCAAAGGTGCAGTGCCAAAAACGGGGAACCGGCCAAAATGATGGGATGTAGCGCCCATAGTTTCATTCTGTATGGTATTCCAGTCAGGCTGTCTGAACATATCAGTTTTATTTGAAAGATCGGATATTGCCCGGGGTTTATGGGTAATCATGTTTATTCTTTAACTGTTTGCCGGTGTGTAAAGTGTGCTCTATGGAGTTGATATTTTTGGAATGGATTATCTATAGCTTTTGCAGTACTATTAAACTTACCGCTAACTGGATCTTTTTATAACCTCCTGTAGCTAAAAGTTCGTCCACAAATGCCATAACACCTGGATAATACTGGGCATAATCGTGGAAGGCAATGAATGCCCCCTTTCTGATCCAATCGGAAAAATGGTGGAAATCCTTGGAAACGTTTTTGTAGTCGTGCAGCCCGTCAATGAACAACAGGGAAATTGGCCTTTTCCATTCCACGTTAAAGGAATAATCTTTTATCAATTCCACTACATCCGTCAAATGCTCGCTTTCAATGTTCTGTTTAAAATTTTCCAATGAAGCGGGTAATTGCTGTAAACCCTGATCTTCAGCGCCCACTAACCCATTGTGCGGATCGATTGCATAGATTTTCGATTGTGGATAAAATGATTTTATAACTGTGCCCAGCAAAACGGTAGATTTGCCCTGAAAACTACCAACCTCTACCAAGGAATGAGGAGCCGGCAGGTCTATGCACGCCTTAAGGGTGGCGTAAATCAATAGATCGGCCTCCCTGGGATCAAGCCAGCCCTCAATCTTTTCTATTCTTTTCAACAGGGCTGATGCAGAGAACACGGGCGTACAATTGTTCTCCTTCCGGACAAGTGGTCGTGGGATATAATTGTCATTTTGTTCCCTGATCTGCTTTCTCAATACAAAATTATACTGCCTGGGAATAGGATGGATCCAAAATACATCTTCTTTCTTTAGCGCGGCTTTTATTTCATTTTGAGTGAACGTTTTTTTATACTGGACAAATTGATAACTACACGGGTTTGCAACGATATCATAACCCAATAAACGAACAAGGGTTGGAAAAATAACTTCTTCTGTAGCCCAGATTTTGGTTTGGGCCATAATTGTTTGAAGTATTTGGTTCTCTTTGAACAACTGCAGCAAATCCCGTACAGCATTTCTGACAAATACAGTCGATGGCCAAAAAGTCCAATGCACGAATTTTTTGTTGCCATCGGGAAAGCTATCCAACAAGGGTTCCCATAATGAAAATTCTTTATAGGCTTGCAACGCCACCCGGTTGGAATGATCGTCCGGTAGTACCCTCACCGGATTACTGGAAAACATCCCGGCAGTAGGGTTGTCGTTTAGGAACACCGTTACATAGTTGGAGTATCCCGATCGAACACACAACTGATCCGAATCGACAATGGTCAACGTGTCAAACGACAAATTATCCATTGCAAAAGCCATGCAATCCAACGCAAAGCCATGAAGATAACCATGCCTTTGGGGCTTAGGCTTAGGATGCCAAATAGCACCAAATCGCTCATATGGCCGTACATCTTTTACCAGCTTAGGATTGCCGCTGCCATTGTAAAGCAGAATAAGCGAGTCGGGATCCTGATAGTTGAGGTTGCGTACCAGATCCAAAATACATTCTTCCTTTTCATGAACCAGACAGGCGAAGACATTCCGGACCGGCTTCTGATATTTTTTGGGTTCAATTGATACAGGTGCTATTCTAACACCATTGGGTTGTACCAGATTAGTTCCCGATCCATTGGTATAATTTACCCAATCGTCACCGATTATTTTTTGGATACTTTCTGTCGGAAAGGCATGCCACCAACTACCGGTCGTTTGTTTGGCACTTCCGTTTTTTTTATGGATCATATGGACCGAGAATGAAGAATCAGGCAGCACTTTCACTTTTTCCGAAGGCGTCGCCCTGACAAAAAGCCCGTCCATTCCCACATTGATATCCGCAAAATGATTCGATTGCCACAAGGTTTTTTTATAGCACTGGGAACTCCCCGCCAGCCAAACTTGTTGATTCGAAGGATATACATAGTTATATCCACATTTATGGATCAGGTCATAATAAAGTAAGTTATTGATCCCGCACAATTCAATCTTTTCATCCAGCATGGCCCTCATCTGATAGCTCAGTCGCCAGGGGGCATACCAATCGTCATCGTCCCAATTGACAATGAAGTTTCCATTTGCGTACCCGCATGCCATATTTAGTTTGGCACCAAGCGTTTTTTTGTTTTTCAGGGAATAGTAGCGGATATTCCCTGCAGAAGGAATCAGGTCTTCGATCAGATCCGTACCATCATCAATGATTATCAGTTCCTTATTTCCATAATCCTGCCTTAGGAAATAGTAAATGGCCTTCGGTACAAATTGACGCCGGTTATAGGTTGGCATGATGCACGAAACAAGGGCTTCTTTTTCTTCCATACTATTGTCTTTGATAACGTTAAATATGGCTATTTGATACTTTTCAAAAGTTTGACCATTTTATCCGATTTTAAGAGTGTATTGATAGATTCCTGGGATTTTTGCATGGTCTTCAGTTCCTTTTTTAGCAGCGCGATTTCCGAGTCTTTTTTAGCTGCTCGTGTCTTTGCAGTGGTTAACTCCTTTTTCATTTTTGTAATTTCCGTTTTTTGTTTGGCAACGGCATCCGATTCGTCCCCGGATATTTTTTCGGGCACTACTTCTTTGTAGTATTGCACTTTACCATCTTTTACATAGAGGTCTACCGTTTGCCCCTGCCTGAGATTGGCCGGCATGAATTTAAATGCTTTAAATGTTTCACTATTCAATCTTGGATTGTATTCATGAACTTCATTAACCTGTATCTTTTGGCCCTCCAATTTTCCTCTGACATCATCGACATTCTCATTCACAAGTTCCTCGTCCCGTACCCCTTTGACCTTAATGGGTTTCAAATCGATATTTTTTACGGTATTGACCACCATATCTGAAAGAAATCCCAGACTATTGCCAGCCTTTTCCCTGTATTGTCGATAGACTCCGTTAAAATCTGATTGCTGGAGGAATCTTGCTGCGCTTATGGCCTGCATTGAAGATATCCTGTCTTTTTTATCGTCTGCCCCCTGCAACTCCGGATTGTCTACATCTATGGTGACATCCAGTTTTTGAGGTGCGTTCCGAATGGGCTCTTCCTCAGTGGATTTGAGCAACCTGCCGCCCATATATATCTTAAAAAAGACATCGGGCTCAGACTCCGGCCTGTTTTCCCTGAAATAGTTGGAATCAAAACGTATATTGAAACCGCCTTCGCTGTTGGTTACGGCATTGCCTAATAGATCGTTGTATTTCACGTCCTTCTCCCATGCTTCGACTCTGAGGTTGTAAAGACCATTCCGGTTTCTTGAGCCCACTATCCTACCGTTAATCTCATAGTTTTTAATTTCCATAATACCTTAATTTTTATTCTATCAAAATCACAAAATCAAATGAATGTCTTATATATCCTCATGGTTTTATCACCATACAGCAAAATTCGGCAAATGCTTTTTTCACAAGGGGCAAAATAGGAACAGTTGATAACCACAATCCGTAAGCATCAAATGTTTTGACATACTTCCTTTTTGTGAAATTACAGATATGGTAAACCTGGTCTTTGCGTACTTCCACCACACCGAGATATATTTTATCATCAGGCCCACATTCAGGGCAATCAATGAGGTATTGATCACAGAAGCAATCTTTCAGGTGGTCGAGTAGATGACTAAGCAGATCGGAATATGCCTGGATCACATTGTCGCGATACGTTGCTAAATTCAGCGGAGGTTCCATGGTATAATCGGGAGCCGGTGCATTGTGAAAGGTAAGGGGGATATTTATTTCTGTCAACGTATTTACGATGGCATTAAGCACATAGGCCAGTTTTCCCTCTGGACCAACGACGATGCCCAAAGGGGAAAATTGTACCGGTATACGAAACTTGGTATCCAGAACATGGGCGTTCGCCGGATTATTCGGAATCGATATGCGCACTACCTTATATAGATTAGAAAGGCTAAGCAATAAATGGTCCCCCAGGTCCTGACTGGACATTAAGGCCATACGAATGGCCTGGCTGTCGTTATCCAGGTCAACCGGGGTAAAACTCACTTCGGAACCTACTAACAAATGCCCAAGTTGCCGCTTACCGCCATTTTCTCCTGTGGCATATAAGGTATCTTTATTGTACAGTATATCATTCTCCAAATCCTTTCCTTCAAATGGATAGGAACTGTCAATAACCTTAGTGTTCAGATTGATGTTGAGAATAGTGACAAAACTTTCCGATTCCGTGCCAATGGGACTACTATGAGCGGCGGCAAAGGCCCTTTGTTCGGTGGTTGAAAGTGTCATTAATCCGGTTGCATTGAAAGCCAGGACCTGATTTTGAGAAAAGGCGTTGGTACCGAGGCCTACAATCTCATAGAGCCCCTGGCCTTTGCCAACCGCATATAGCTGGCCCGCACTACCAACGGCCAGGCTAATGTATTTGATGGCACATTTTACAGAATTTGGACGCCAATTGATATTCCCGTTGCTTTTTACATCTCCCATGGCAAATACAGTGTCCTTGCCATCGATCAGGCCAACTGCATACAGAATTTTTCCATCTTTGTTAAGCGTGATGTCCTTGATCTCAACATTGGACGGCACTGGAAAAGGCACAGCGTGCACATATTCCTTGGTCTTCAGATCATATACATATATATTGCCATTTAAGCCTGCCGTAAATGCATAGGTACCAGAAGGATGCAACTTCAGTTTGATATGGGTTTTTAATGGTGGACCAAAAATGGTGTCCAAACCTGGATCAAGAATGTAGTCGGGAAATGGCGTATCACCATCGAACATGGCACAAAATGTTTCGCTTGCTATCTTTTCCTTTAAAGCGTTGTAAAAGCACCATAGTAATTTATCCTCGGACTTGGATTCGTTGCTGCCCGTTCCACACTCCCGGTCCATGCGACCCGGGTCTCTTTGCCCGGAAACAAAAATATATCTTCCCTTGGAGGCATTGAGAATTTGGATAAACAAATTCAGCAGTGTCGTTATACGCCTTTGTTCGAGCGTTACAGGGGGCGTATCAGATAGTGATAGGGATAATTGATCGGTAAAGAATAGGATCAGGTCTTCAATGCACTCTTCGTAGAATTTTTGCCAAATACCCCCTTCTAATATTTCCTCCCAGAAACTTTTCTTTTTATACACTTCAACATCGATCACAGGGCCATCCGCACCATAACCTGAAATTGATAAACAAAATTTTTCGTCACCTCCCTGATAGATCTCTTTTTTAAATGCTTCTGCCAGCAGTGGATATACCTTGGGACCTTTTTTCACCTGTATAATGTTGCCTTCGCAATCCAGGGCATATCCTTCTGCGACAAGAACGCTTTGCCGGTCTGGGCCACATTTCAGTTTCAAGCCACAGACTACCCCATAGCCATGCAATAATTTATGATGCAGTCGCAGATCGTTAGCGGCACAAAGTAAATCTATTGCCTGCTGAACGGAATCTGCCTGCAGGCTTGTACAATTGCTATCGTCATAACAAATATCCTCGGCACAAATTTCGGTCAGGGAAGGGAACAAGGGACGGCAATCTTCCACCTGAATGACCACTCCATTTTCAATATAAACCATGGCCAATTTGCAAAAATGATGGTGCACCCCGGCAGGAGCTTGTGCAATTGGATTGGTATTAGGTATTTCAAAAGGGGGCCATTCCACTTCGCCTGTTGCAGTTCGTGCCGGTACCAACCAGTAATCGCCAGCGTGATAGGTGCCAGTTGAAAACTCAACCTGTATTCCTCCTTCGAGGTCAATCCATCCTGATGTCACCGCAATTCCGTTTGCTGTAGCGGTTGGTCCGCTCTGATTCCAGAGGCGTAATTTCAGATCCCCAGTTGATACAGGCGGGGAGGAAACCAGTGTAATTTCACGCCGGGCGGCATCAACAGATTGAATTTGAACCAAAGGATAAGGAGTCCGGTTCAGACTTGATTCGACATCTGCTATTTCAACCCAATCCCCGGCAGCAAATCCTAAAATTTCGTCTTTACCCACTTCCTCCACAAGCAATATGCTACCGCTTATCTGCGTAATCCTTGTTTCTACAGAGGCGTTATCCCTTGACCATTTAAAAGTAGCATTCGTTCCATCACCTCCCTTTTGCACTTCAATCCGGTACAATTGATTTTCCAACCTGCGGTATCCCGCGGTTGGCGCAAGAATACATGGATCATCTGATCCCGCCAGTTGGGTTGCCCGAACGTTAAGGGTCCCTGATACCGGAGCTATAAGATCATTCCACTCGGGAACATTGGTAGTGCAATCCGCATCTTCAACAGATGTCTTTAAAATTTTCACCTGCCAGACATTCTGTAAACGGGTTGTTGTATCGGCTTCTCCCAGGGCCACTTCCTGAATTAGCGGGTCATCCAGATAATTAATTTCTCTTTGCCAGGCATCAATATATACAATGCAGGTGCCATCCAATTGGCTGGTAGGCGGACTGGAGGGAGGACTTCCGGGAGGACTCTCAGGAGGGCTTGCCGGTGGACTGCTTATGGGAATAAATGGGTTGGATGGATTGGGGTAGTAGGGTTGATTTACATACGAAACGGTATGGTCCAATTTACAAAGCAGTCCTCCTACGTACATGTGTCCTTTCGCAATGGAAAAACCATTGGCATTGGCTGTAATCTTAAAATGGTCTTCTTTTTTAGGTACACCATTGTTGCCGATCACATCCCTGGTTTCGACATGAGTACGGTGTAATTGTAGATCGAGTTGTTCATTCCAATCCGAATCGAGTTGAACGCGTCCTTGCTGCATTAAAACACCACTATAGTGCTTCTTGGGATTGAATAGTTTACGTGAAATATCGCTAGCCATATGCTGTGATTTTATGATGTTTATGAAGCAATAAATATTCCTGCCTCCATCCCGAACCGAAGGTATTCATCCAGGCGGGTGCGCAGGTTCTTAACTCTTTGAGGCTGAAATAAATGGTGAAAAGCACCCATCTCTGATTCGTCATCGGCACCCTGGGTGATCTCTAAGGCGCAATGTTTACTTAATTGACAGTAGCCTGCGTCTCCGTACATCAGCGATGAGAATATCGGTCTGACCCGTGCTGCGATGGCAGGGTTTTCAGGCTGGCAGCGATATGGCCTTGGCAATTTGGATCCGGGGGGGTAATAGGAAAAACGTACGCAGCCCTGTTGCAATCGCTGTGCTATGATTGGGACTGGCCAATCAATAGTAGCATTACTGTCGGCTATAAAAATAGTGTTTGAAGCAATTTCCATAAGAATCGTTCTTACCCTGCCTATAATGGTGCTGTTTCGAATGTTGAGTACCGCTCCCGGCAGTTCTTCCGGAATGCCGCTAAAAGCGATGCCGGATTCGTCCGTGGCATCGATTATGCTGTCTGTAATAAATACACTGGCGCCGTCCACCACCTGTAAGGCCCCGACAATAGCCCGGTCTATATTGACGACGGTACCTGTTGAATGAATACGGATTCGAGGCTGTTCGTTAATCTCGGCGGAGACTATTCCTGGAATACCCCCGGAAAATTCGAACCTAGGGCTGGCCGTTGGCACTAATGTGCAATGTGTTAGTGTTACTGATTGCAAAGGCTGATCGGCTGCTACCGCTATCCCGCCACCGCTGATCAGCAACCCATTAAACAATACCCTGGAACCTACGCCGGCCTCAATTTGAATATAATCGTCCAGTACCAGTACCGGTTGCTTTTTGTCAACAGCACGCAGTTCGATCGTTTTGCCCTCCGGGACCCTAATGACCAGGTTCTCAACATAGTATTCATTATCAATAATCTCCACTACACCGCCGGTTAATTGCAACTTATCAAGCGCTTGCTGTATTGTTGTAGTTCCTGCACTCACCTCTTCAAGGGTCTCGGTAGAATTGTTGGTAATACTATCTGCCCTTCCATATTCCCCACCTCCCATATCGGAGCTGAATCCGTAATAATATGAAACATGGACATCTCCCGGTGGGGCTTGCAAAGCTGGGAAGGCAATTCGTCCCAATACGGGATCTATGGCAACATGGTCATCCGGCAGGTTGGCCCATCCGATAGGGGTTCCAAAATTGTCGAAAACATCTTTTAGATCGCACACTTTTATCAACTTGGAAAGCTCGGTCAAAAAATCATCTGGCGAGATATCATCCGTAGGGGTAATTGCCCCGTCTCCCGGGGCTTTGCTATTGTATATGAGGATACTTTTATCCTTTCCGTAATAAGTGTCCAGATTTTCATACAGTACCCGGCGGCCAATAGGCATCGGCACGTTTACCGGTTCAGCCAAATGGGTTATAGTCTCTTCGGTAACAGGAGAATTGTATAACGGGGTATTTTTCCCCAGGGAATTAAAGGTATATCTCCGGTCATCCACCCGGTATGCCGGAGATTGAATTGAAGAATAACTCTTCAGGCGCCATAGAAAAATACCGATGTTGGGAATATTGTAGAGCCCCCGATTCTTTTCTATGTTTCGTACATCTGCTGTATGCGCCATTTGATCAAAAGGGGTATTCGCATAAGCTAATTTCTTCCAATTCCGTAGGCCGGAGACGGATTCATTATCCGGACGGATATGATTCATATATTGGGTAGTGGCCAGTAATTGAAAATATTCTACCACATTGGATTCCCATCCAGTAACATCCCTCGCCAATTGTTCAATAATAGATGCCGTTCCCTTACGCCTTCTATAGGAAATAGTATTTGCCACCTCACTGCGCCGGCTCATCGGCGCACCTGCAATTGGTATGAGGTCCCGTGTTCCGACCAATCTGCCGATATATGAAACAGCCCATTCTGCGCAGGTTTCAATAAACTGATCGTCATAGAGCTGATCCATATTTTCTTCCAGCACGGCCACCTGTTCTGCAATGATTGACAGCAGGGATTTGAGTGGACCATGTACATGCTGATCCAAAGAACCGGGCAGGTTTTCAAGAGCCGACCGTTCCTCAGGACTCAACATTCTTATGCCCAGCTCTGTATCGCGGATCCGATGCAGGGCAGGTAACAGTTCAAACATTCTCTCTATATCGAAACTCATGTCATAATGTTCAATTCAATGGAACTTGGATCAAGGGTTAACAATTCAGCGGCTACTAATTGCAGGCTGCCAGGACTTGGTGCAGCAGCAACAAGGCGATTCTTTTCAAGTCCCGGGGCTGAATCAGTACGGTAGAATTGATCAATATCAACGGCAACAACGCCTTCCATGTTTTGGATAACGGAATTCACTTCACTGAAACTCACTGCTTGTCCAAAGGCTCTCTCTGCAAATGAAAACTGCTCGGATAGTTTATCTTCGACCATTTCCAACACCGTATCGGACTCATAATCACTGTGAACTTTGATCCTGGCTGTGATACTGAAAAATACGGGGTGATATGTTTCAACTATGACAGCTACACCGGGTATACCAGATCCGTCAATTGCATCCAAAAGATTTTTATATAATTCACTCCCGCTATCCACCTTGGCGCCATCGGTACCGGCAACGGTAAGATGGATACATCGTTTTTGCCCGCACCAGGCCCAATAAGCCAACGCTTTTGAAATACCGGCAAAAGCCCTGCAGAAATCTTCATAATCCTGCAAAGAGACAATGCGACCCAGGGTAAATATGGTCAATGTGGCGTTGTTTCTTGCATCAGCAAGTGATTCACGGTCTTCTGCCCCTGTTGCAGCCATGGGGTTTGTGACCGATTTGACACCCTGGGGACTACTGAGTAATTGCGAAAGTTGGTGAACCCTAAGTAGTCCACCTGTTCCGATTCCTTTGCGGTAAGTTGCCAAAATATTGGCCTGTCCGGTCGGCAATCTCGCACCTGTTTTTCCATCCCCGAAAATAACCGTTGTTTCACTTTTATCATTTTGTCGGGTGATGTAAATTCGCTCATTTGGGCCATGAGCATATAAGGATGATACTTCGGTCCACAAAATACCGTTAACCCGGATTTCCAATGTGGATGTGGTACCGGATGGGGTAGCAGCACTTATGAAAGTCAAAGGGGGTTGTTTTAATTTGAAATTCTGAAATGTGGTCCTGGCATCTCCATTTCCCAATACCTCGCTTACAGTTTCCCCATGGGTGGCCAGGGCAACATTTGCATTAAGGGTAACATTTTTGCGAATGTAGGTGTATGTCAACGATTTCTCCAGCAACAATACGCTCCTTCCGCCGTGAATATAGACTTCCTTAATAATGGCCAATTCATTGGAGTACGTTTCGGGCAGATCTGCCCGTTCCCCGGAGAATACGACAGCTCGACCCTTTTTCAACCCCAAATACAGATTGGAAAGCCGGATTAAATCTCCTTCTACCGTATCGGTTATCGGGGTCAGGGCCAATGGCAGTGATTCACTTTGCACGTTAATAGCAGATGGCCTTAAAATTTTCAATGTGTCGTTCACGCCGGGCGGTCC
Organism: uncultured Flavobacteriaceae bacterium; assembly: GCA_963756115.1. GTDB lineage: Bacteria > Bacteroidota > Bacteroidia > Flavobacteriales > Flavobacteriaceae > JTS-RE37. The sequence goes on along the minus strand of CAVWMN010000002.1, from coordinate 313,176 downwards.
TGGTAAGGGGGAGGGAGTATCTTTGATTTTCAGCCAGGTCGATTTTGAACTCATGCCGTATGCAGTACGTGCAAGATGATCTACTTCCTCTACCTCATGAATGGATGCACCATCAGGATTTTTTACGCCATCAATGATGAGGCCCTGAATGGCAATATAGGTCCCTTCCAGTATGCCGTCATACGTGCTGTCCAGGAATATGGTTTCCTTAAGTTCATCAGATTCCAAACCCCATTCGGATTGTGACGGAATGCCACTTGGGTAGGTTATTTTCAGGGGAGCGTTATAGCCAAAGAAAGTAGCTCTGCGTCTGAAAACAAAGACTTTATCCTCTGTGATAGCCTTTGTTTTATAGTACGCTTCTATACTTTCCTTTAGGTCGATAACAGACCAGCCCTGGGTTTTGATCAGACTGGTTAAAGTTTCCGCAGTCCAGGTTTTACCGATAATGTTCCCGACTACATTATTGTCCATCATTGTATTTGCAGCAAATTCATCCGGATTACCATCTGGAATATATTCGGTTGACGGAGCGAATGGAGGCAGGGAGGCATCCGGTTTTAGGTAGAGCCAGGTTGTCCTGGTGTCAGTATCCAGGGCGATTTTGAGCACTTTGCTTAGTTTATTTCCTTCAAGGATCAGGAGCATATCCCCGGCTTTGACATTGTTGTCGGTTCCATTGATTACCAGGATCTCAGCGGTTGAAGTGTTTTGCGCCTGTACCAATTGAGGGCGCATGGCGTTCCATTCAGCCAATGCCTCAATAGCCTCGACAGTCTCGAAATTTTGAGGTTCCTCATCCGGACCGGGCACGCTTTGTATTTTTGTTCCCGAATCTATTATGGTCGTCACCGGTTCCGCTTTTCCCCGTGCGATCCCGGAAACTATCGCCTGTCCGGCCGATAGGGATTTTTCATCCAGGTTAAAAGCTACATAGGTTGAAGCAGCAACGCCAGGGCGCAATTCATATCCAATCAATCTTGCCAGCTCAAGAACGGAAAGCTGCTCGATCGCTGTTCCCAAATAAGCTTCATTTGCAATGCGCTCCTGGTAAAATGTCAGCACATCGGAGACGGTAGCCCAGGCGTCCAATAATGCGATGCTGAAGTCATCATCACTTCGGGTCTTTAGTTCCTGCAATGCGCCCAACTGGGAAATGGAAAGACTGGCGAGTAAGCTTTCTTTGAATTGGGAATGATTGCCCACCCGATACGAAATCGCTTGGAGACCCGGACGGTTGTACACTTCTACAGGTGTCTCAACCGAAAGGCCTTCACAACACCCACAACTATTGAAATTTGACATTTCCGTTAAATATTAAAATGCGAAGACTGCTAACATTAAAAAAACTATTCAAGTCGAATACAGGTGTTTTTAAGTGCGCCCACCTGAAACATGGAGCTGAAAAATACCGTGTTCCGGAAAATTGGGATCGTTGTCACAGCGTGCAATTTCCCTTCTTCCGAATGTCAGTTTGCCGTTTTCCAGTCCGGAGAGATCGTCCTGCCCCTGCCGTTGAAACTTTGTGATTTGGACAGATTCAACTCCGTCCACTGCTTGAGCGCCGGCATAGAGCTGGCTGAGGTATACTGATTCTCCGAAGCTAAAATTGTCGGGATGAAAAACACCTTTATTACCATTATTTTGCTGTTGTGCACTGAAGACGTTTAAGAGGGCTGTCCTGACATCACTGGCAAGGTAGCTGGGTTTGCTACAAACCTCCATTTCTATTTCGAGGGAGATCAAAAGTGGATCTTCTACTTCCAGGTCAAAACCCGCCATGCGATAACGCTCGAGACACTGGCGGACTTCCTTTTCAAAAGCCTCATCTACGGCTATTCCCCCAAAGCGATCGACGGTCAGGAAAACCGTTTTCCAGCTCCCGGTCCATCTGAAAGTAGCGGCGGCCCTTTGAATATCGCCATTACAGATCTGTGCAAAATTTTCATAATCCAAGGCCGTAACTGCACGTTCCTGTGTACGAAATGCCTCGGGGGCATATTGCCGGACCTCCTCTTTGGTCTCGGCCTCTTTACCGCCGCCAGAAGGGAATGGGTTCCAAACCGCTGCAATGCCATCGGGCATATGAGCAATAACAGTGGCATCATTGGTTACCAGGTGCGTTAATACCCCGGCACCAATGTTTCCACTTGTTCCATTGCCGATCCGATACTTCGTCTTAAAAACACTTGCTGCAGGCGGCTGCGACCCCAACACATTGTCACCAAAACGAATGAAAGTCGCACTGTCCTCTTCAATCTCCACTACAAATTCTTTTTTGGTTGCTGCGCTGCCAAGCAGATCATTTTGAGGTGTCCATTCTGATACTTCGCCTTCTTCATCAGTTTGCAAGAGCCGGATGGCAGGAATGGTGATCCTTACATTGCGTTGAAGGGCAGAAGCGGCACTTTTTAATTCTTCAAATTTAAAAGGCTCCGCCTGGGTCAGGGGAATGTTGCTCATTTCCGGATTGTACCGGGCCGATATGGTGGAAGCCTTCCCTGGATGGCAAAAATCCTGACCGGGTTTTGCATATTCCAGTTTTGATCCCGGCACTGTAGGGGGGATCAGGGAACTCTCCGATCCATCCACAAAGCTTTGTCCATGATCTGCCAACACATTATTGCCCAATGCCATACTAATTTTTTCGATATACCCCTTCGCGGAATCACTGGAGATACATAATGGGAAAGGCAAGGCATCCAATTGATGCCATTTGATTTCGGTGATGCCCAGACCCGGCACTTGAGGTGGAGAACCCGGTGGTGAGTTGGGCGGAGAATTCGGGGGTGATTCAATCTCAGTCTCAAAAAGTACATCAGTTCCTGTAGATACCTCAGTCAATTGAACGGCATGTCGTTTGCCTGGATTCGCATCTGCTTCTTCGCCTGTTTCAGGGCCTACCATTTCGCAAAGAATAAGGACATCCCCAACCTTAAGATTGGGATAGCTCCCTTTCAGGGTGGCCTGGGTAGCGCCTTTCGGCAAACAACAATTTTTATCCCCCCATGTATAGAATTCTATTTCATTGTGTGCTGTAAAAAGGGTGATGTCGTGCATCAATTCATATACAATACTACCTTCTGCTATGGCCTTTTCAAATTCCTCAGAGTCTATTCGCATTGCCGTGGAAAAGGCAGTCGATGTTGCTATAATTTTTGTACTGTTTTCCCATTCTCCGGCAGTCAGCTGTATTCCATTTGCATTTGGCCCGACCTGAACATGGATCCATGTTCTGGAATTGCATCCATCATGCATAAAATAGTCAACCAGACGTGCGTGCCGGCGAATGGATACCCTTTTCCGGGCGGTGGCCAAATATGCTTCCGTTGCAATTGCATCTTGTTTATAGCTTAAATAATCTGCGATATAGGCCAATAATTCTACGATGGTAATGCCCAGGTCTGCCGGATTTCGCTCGGTCCATTGAGGCATCAGCAAGGACATCCGATCCAGCATCAACTGGCGAAAACTTGCAAAATCTTTGGCGAGGTAACTGATCTCTGGTAAATCAGACGGAGGTGCATCACACACATGAACCGGCTCGCAATCAAAATCCTTTGCACAGCTTACTTTAAATGAAAATGTAACCTTTGAAAGAACGGGATCAAAGTCTTTGGGAGCGGAAGCATCACCGCTATCACCAATCAGTCTTAAAAGGTAATTTGAAAAATCACCCGCCTTATCTACTTTAAGCACCAGGACCTTATCCGCATCTGTTGGTGGTGAAGAGGGAAATGATGCGATGGCCTGGGGCACCACACTGAGGATTTTGATCCCATGGATCCGCTCACCCCCATCGATTTTGAAATTTTCAACATCAAGAAATGCGGCAGGGACCGGTTTCAGAAAATGTACGAACAACGTTGTCTGCCGTTCCTCGAATGGATCGGATTCAATATCCAATACTTCGAGAAAGTCAATACCATTGAGAACACTATGCTTTTTGACAGCGTTTCTCCTGGAGTTGGTACAACAGAAATAATCCATTTTTTTATCGGGTAAATTGATTGACTTGTTGCTCCTGGGTTGTTCGGATCGTGTAGACAATAGTAACTTCCAACAGCGCATCCTCCACCCGGATCCCAACCTGATTAACTTCTATCAGGTCTCCCAGCCATTGATTCAGTGCCCCTTGTACCAGAAATTGGGTAGTGGCCGCCAATTCAGGGCTATTAGGCTGGAATACCAATTGTAAAAGTCCGGATCCAAAATCCGGGCGGTTGACACGTTCACCCGGACTGGTGAACAAAACCTGCTCGATCATGTTCCGGATATGGGCATTGTCACCAGTGCTTGCCGTCTGACCAAGTTTATTGAACTGGTACGTAAACTGTAGATTCATTTTTACATTCCTTGTGTCCGTACCTGAGTAACGGAGATTATTAATGGTGTGCCATTTGGAATACAGACCGCCTGGCTGTCCAGCAGTAAAACAGGAAGTCCGTTAGCAGTGATCCGTGTAGCTGCGGTGACCCAGTTTGCAGTTACGCAGGGCACCGGGGACCCGGATACATTGAAGGGACACCCAGCCACCACATAGGGGGCTGCATTCATCACTATGGGTTGCCCGGAGACGGTGACCCTGGGGTTGGGTGCAGTGGGCTGTGCCTGTCCGCCATGGGCACACATAACGGTAGCCCCAACATGTAGTAAAAAACCTGGCATGTAAACTATATTTAGTATTAAATTACCGCAAGAGCGCCATTGTTTATGGTGACCGCAGGACCCACCATCGTAATCATTGCACCTTTTCCATTTTGTATATATATACCGGTATCGTTCACAATGATGGAGGCACCCGTGGCGCTCTTGAGCATGATACCTCCGGTAGGGCCCGGAAGATCGCTGATAACCAAACTATTTTGACCAAGGGTCTGCATGACAATATTGGGGGAAACAGGTAATCCTAAATGGGCCAGGGGAGGTACATCCGAAGGGCCACCCCAACGGCAACCGACCCAGATGGGATAGTCTGCATCCCCGTGTTCGAATTCTACCCAAACCCCAGCGCCGATTGGAGGGACCATATATACTCCCATTGGCGGGCCTGTGGGTCCGGCGAGCGGTGTACAAGGTTCTGCCCAGGTGCTGGGGACCAGTCCAAGCACATCAGGAACCATTAAAAGCAAGCGTCCACGCAATTCCGGATCAATATTATTTATGACGGTACCCCTGAATTTTCCAATAAATTTTTTCATTCCTTCAAACTAATACAAGTGGAGTCTGGGATATCAGTCCGTCCCTGGAAAGCGTAAAGCTTTGTTTATATTCTCCTTTTTTGATATTGTGAGTAACACTGTCTACATAATACATCCCATCATAGGCCAAACCAGCGCCGCGGACACCTACTAACATCCTGGCACGCAAAATTCCATTGTAACGCAGCACGTCCAAGGAACCGTTTCCAGTAATTGCGGTAGAATTGTTCATCATATAACCCAGTATCTTTTGTGCTGCTGACAACGGTTCCTCATTGGCACCTTCACTTTCGAATTCTATTTTAGCCGGGGGAGTCGGCCTCAACCCCAGCGGAGGCTTCAAAAAATTAATATTGGGGACCGGTACAAGGACCGGAACTTTTTTCGTAATCGGGTCGAATATGGTAAAGATTTTGATCTTTTTGGCTTTACCATCCAGCGAAAAACTCAAATTCTCTACATTGGTATGCCCGTCGAGGTTGACAGAAAGGGCAGGTTGTGGGATAGGTAAATTGATATCCGGCCCGAAATACGCGACACTTTGACCCGGCAAAGGGCCGGGTTGGACCACAAATATATATCCCACCCTGTTCGCAAGATCTGTTAACAGCGCCCTGTGGGTTACTTTGGCCTGGCTTTTCCAGCTATTTGTGGGTACCGGTATAGGGGAAATTGCAGGGGGAATCACAATAGGTACAATGCCCAGCACGGCATAAGGTGCCAGGGTTAAATAAATTGTTGCGACGTCTGGCATGGCCGTAAACGGAATAACCAGTTCCACCAGGTCCATAGCCAGGCTGAGGTCTTCTCCTGTGATCGTCAAAGTAGATTTTCCGGCTTCATTGGAAGGGGTCAATTCCTGGTTTGTGATCAGGCCATCCATCAGTACATTTGGAATTCCGTTCAGGGTAGCGATAATGATGACTCTTGTGATGATCGGATCAAAAAAACCGGCGGCCAGCAAAGTTGTCAGAATGGGTGAGGTTTTTCCAATTGAGAAAGTTAATTGAAAACCACTCCGGTCCTTACTGTTGGTAACCTGAACCGCAGTCAATGAATCAACCAGAAACTTAGGGGCCGGTATAGGTATACCCGGGCCAATCAATAATGTAAGATGAATACCTTTAAGCATTTTTCATTCCGGGTATACCTTCGGGCAGCGTGATCCTTATTTTTTTACCGATGGTGTCAGTTAAATCATTGGGCTCCATTGCGCCGTTGGCATCGCAGATCCTCCAAAATTGTTCCGGGTCTGACAGGTAGCGGTGGGTAATTGAGTCCAATCTTTCCTTTTCGGTAACGACGTGTTCCTGCAACAATTGAAAGTGGTCGGGCTGTGGAATAAATCGTCTGCGAATATAGGCAATTGTGCCCTGACGCTCCGTCTCTATTGTGATTGCCTCAATACCATAATACCGGCTCGTTGGCGCAAAATAATTTGATCTTAATCCTGCCTGTTGTAAAATTAATTGTAATGGATCGTTCATGGTATCGAGTTTATGCCAAGATCACTTAACGTCCCTGAGGAGTACATTCGGGCCAGGTTTTCTTTAGTAGTTTGATAATTCAGATACAGGCTTCCTCCTTTGTGATCAAATCCCAGATCATCCACCGTCAGCACGCGCATACCGAGACTGATTTTTGCCCTGATCGGGTTCAGGTACACATCAAAAGCCTCTTCTGTTATACTGAATTCTGTGATCTGTACGGGTACGATCCTGTTCTTGTTCCAAATGAACAAAACCAGGGAGGACTCCATAGGGGTTATTTCTATAGTGCCCAACCGCGATAACGTATTATTGAAAACAAGGTGGCTGCTTTTTGGATAAAGAATAACCTCCAGCGCCGATACAATGGGTTGTATACCGGATTCCACAGTTACTGAATCTGCCAGTTCCAATTTATCGGTCCCATCTATTTCCGCTTCGAGTTTATATGTTTCCACCGGAGGACTGGTTAAACGTAGCGCCTCGGGATTGAAATTTCCATCACCCCCGGTATTTCCGGGCTGTAAGGTGCGCGTAATAGTATCCGGATTATATTGCAGGGGGATGATAAGTTCTACTTTGGAACTCTGAGGATTGACCAACACAATACCTCCTTTTATAAGTCGCGGTGATCCGGGAAATGTGGTCATACGGACATATTTTGAGTCTGATTCTTAGGTGTGGCCGGTTCCTTGGTCAGTGCTTCCGCCCGCATCGGGAGGAAGGTATTTTTTTGTTTAAATCCTGAATAGATTGTTTTGGCAATCTGCCGACCAATAAACCGGGGGCCGGAATTTGCTGCAAGATCCATGACTCCAAAATCCAATTGGGTTGTCGCGGTGTTAGTTAAAAAGTTGGGTGGCACGCCGCCTTCTTTCAATAGACGGGTAAGTTCTGCCTCCAGCGCTGAACTCAGGCTCTTCTGATCCATATGCGAAAATCCATCCAAGGATAGTTCTCCGATATCCAATTCGAGTTTAGGATTTATACCCATTCTTTTATTTCAAAATTGCTCATTGTTTTTTCCAGTTTTATATATTCACTTCTTGCTGCCTGTAGAATATGCTCCATCTGTACTGCACTGTTTTCGTGGGCGGCAATAAAGGCTGCATTCAATGCAATGTTCCTGATATTGCCTCCCGGCACATTGAGCCGGGATAATTTTTCGAAATCAAGTTCCTTTTGAGGGGTATCCGTTGGAAATACCCGCCTCCATATTTCAGCTCGGCTTACCTGATCGGGATATGAAAAATGAATTACAAAACGAATGCGTCTAAAAAAGGCGGTATCCATTGCACTTTTCATATTGGTGGTTAGAATTGCCAAACCCCGGTAGGCCTCCATTCGTTGGAGGAGATAGCTCACCTCAATATTACTATATCTGTCATGGCTGTCCTTAACATCGCTCCTTTTTCCAAACAATGCGTCCGCCTCATCAAAAAGGAGGATGGCTCCTCCATCTTCCGCTGCGTCAAAAATCCGTTTGAGATTCTTTTCCGTTTCGCCAATGTATTTATTTACTACCTGACTGAGGTCAATTTTATATAGATCCAAATTCAATTCATTCGCCAACACTTCCGAAGCCATTGTTTTTCCCGTTCCACTTTCACCGGCAAATAAAGCACTTATCCCTAAACCCCTTGACCCCATTTTTGAAAATCCCCACTCACTATACACTTTATTGCGTTGTTTTACTTGTATGGCCACCTCCTTTAGGATCTGTTTTTGTGAAGTTGGCAAAACGATGTCAGTCCAGGTTGCAATTGGTTCGATCCGTTCAATCAATTCCTCCAGTTTGGGGCGGGTATGATGGCAACAGGCCCGCCAAAGTACTTTTCCCCATTCGGTTTCCCGCCCAGTGTCCTGGCCATTGGATCCCTCATTAATGAATTGCCCTACATTTACTTCATTGCTGATGGAATGGATATCGTGGGTAGCCAGATTAAATTGTTTAACGATATTTGATAAACTACCTTCGACCTTTATAGCCAGTCCATTAAAACTTTCGCACCACAATTGGTGTTGTTCATCGGGTGTTGGTTTAGGAATTTCAACTTCAAGCTTTGGCCGTTTGACAACTGGGGCGTGTTCGCAGAAACTTAGTATTAACAATCCCTGGATCCGTTCCGTAAAATAGGATAATGCCCGATTCATTGCTTTATCACTGGGAATCGAATTAGAGCAATCAAGGAAAAGTGCACAGGATTTCAATGCAGACTCCCTGTTCCAACTCCGTATTAATTCCAGAATTTCTTTATTGTTGGGAGGAATGGAATCCATGGAAATGGAATAAGGGTGAAATCCTATCCTTTCGCAGACTTCCGCGGCAACTGTTTCATTATCCGAACTATTTTTACCTTTGAGAAGGAGTATAGGCAACCCGGGAGAAAGCGATTTATTCTGATATGCCAGCACTATCTTTTCCCTGATATTTATTTGAGACGGCGCCAGCCCGTTTCTTTTTATAATAGGCTCGATCAATTCTGCCAACTTTTCATCGAAATACTGGACCCCGGTCAGGTAATGTAAAATCGATTCATCTATTTTCAAGGTGCTTTTTGTAATGAGGGCCCTATTATTTAGTTCCAATAACTGCCAGTATCGCAAGGGAGACTGAGGAGCCACGGCACTCCAATGTGCATCTGGAAAAGCTGCTAGTGCCAGACTGAATGAGGGGGAAGGGTTGGCCGCATCTCCGTTTAATGAGGCAACCAGGGAGCTGAATGAAGCATCCAATTCTACACCTGCACACATCAATATGATTTTCCGCTCAAAACCGGATAGGCAAAAAACCGTTGCCAGCCTATCCAGGTTTGAAGAAGTTGGAAGTGCCGCGGCGGCCTTTTCCAATTCTTCAATCGATACCTTGGATCGTTCACGAATTTGCTTTCTGAATCCGGAAGTAATGGTATCTCCTACCTGTCTTGATAGTTTATACTCTTCCAATTCTGCCTGTACTGCCTTTAAAGAGGCCAGCAGGTAACGTTGGTTGGCCTCACTCCATTTCAATGAATTATCCTTGCTCATGATATAGCTACTATTGGAGAATTATAGGCCATGTTCGCATCTTTATTGAGCGGACTCTCTGCGCCGTCAACCTGTACCCTCACAAGGTAGGTTCCGGTTGCAACATTTTTGATGGGTATCGGAATAGATATGGCGGGGGCCGGTGGACTGGAAATTGCCATACCCAGGATCTCAAAACTGTAGGCTTTGGCTTTGGTTGTGGGCGCGGGATTCAATTCGTTCAACAATAGAACGATCCGCTGGGATATACCAACTTCTGCCGAAAGGTCTAAAACAACTGTTCCAGTCCAAATCCCCCCATTATCAACGCCATTTATAAAATTAACGGCTGTGATATTTGGACTTAATACAAAAGCCTGCATATTGGAACGTACACCCTGGTGTTCTTCCGGAGGGGAAGCTATTCCCATCAATATGGAATGCACTACCTGAACGCCTTGAATTCCGGGCTGTAAGCTATTTGGTAATTGGAAAATGATCTGATTGTCCTTTAAAGTGGTCAGGTTGGACTGGAGAATCTCGGTCTCCCCAACCATTACACTAACTATTTCCCCCCTTAACTGTATACCATTCAGCACTAAGTTATAGCCGGGAATAATTTTTTGATTTTCAACGATAGGTTGCCCGTCGGCAGACTGCGAACTAATTTTTTCGATCACCGGCTGGTGGAATGGTTTCACGTAGATCAGACGCTCCCTTACGGGCAATGCGGCTTTGGTGGACTTTGAACTTTCGATCAGAACAACGGTTGCCCTGTATGCTGCATTCGGCCTGTATTTTGCGCCGAAAGCGGTCCAAAGTCGGGACAATTCTTCCGTGTTAAGTGACTCGGGCGTAATTTTAATATGCTCTATCTGGTCTGCAAGGCCTGAAGTGGACAGGCTCTGAAGTTCCGGAGGCAGGGATGTAGGCGATACCACAGTTGTCGGGGCTAAGGCTGTGCGAATGGAATCTCTGGTCAGTAGCGGTACTTCATGGAATAACTGCATGCCATAGCCCAATAAAATTTCATGATGCAACTCATCGCTGCCATAAGCGGTGAGTAAATAATGCAAATCCAGCGCAAGCGGCGGATTGGAAATGCGGTCACCTGTCGAATTATGAGAGGGCAAACCTTGATTGCGCCATCCCTGATTGGGGGTTACCATATACATAAATAGGTTTAACTGACTAACTTCAGCCGATACACCGGTTACAATGAAATCAGGAGGCAAAGCAGTTACCTTGACGTTTCCCACTGTGTCTGATACATTATGATCAATCATTCTATTATTGAGAAGGTCCTTAAGCACTCTGGTCACGGAAGCAATTGCTAAAGGAGAACTCATCTTTTTGTGTTGTTTTGATTCTTCAGGTAATCTTCTAGGCTCAGCGCTGGTTTAAAAGTGCTCTGTTTCTTTTTTAAGACAGGGGCCACTTTCTTAACCTCGGCCCGAATATTGATCCGGCCAATGGAAACTTTGATGACCGGCTGTTCAGGAGTATTAAAACCATGCTCGAAGGTATGTCTGAAGCCCGGGATATCCGTATTTTGCACTGCTCCTATCAACGAATTACTTTGAGCATCCCCGTATTGTTGCTGTTGGGATTTTTCCTGTTGCGTTCTTGGTAATGCGGGTATACTTTGTTCCGATTCATGGGCTATTTCAAAATCCGGAATATGGCTATTCCTGTTTGTGGAAAGGTCCATTTCATCAATAAGAGGCTGCCCGCGATGGGAATATTGAATATCAGGTCCTTTCGATGTTCTCCCAGATGCGGAATCAACCCGTATGGAATGCGATTCAATTGGACCCTTGTTACCCGATCTTTCAGCCGATCCCTGATCGGCATGGGAAGTTGGCTGACCAGTTTTGGAAATTCCATCAGCAGGGTTTTCCGCGGAATCGGTTCCCTCGCCAACCGCGTTTACAAAGGTGCCCTGCAATAACAAACCGTCCTTATTTTCGGAATCTACCTTGGGGCGATCTGTCATAAAATACAATTGATCGGCAGGTAAATTCTGATGGACATTCTGCCCGGACATCATTTCGGTTTCTTCTACTTTTGATCCGAATGCGGGTTTAACCCTCAGGGCATCAGTACTTTCCAGCCTGTCCTCTGCCGCCAACTGCCCGGTAGCTGGCTCCAATCCCTCAAATCTGCCCCGCAGCCGCGGTTGGACCGCTGGTGTCGGAGCTAAATGCCGGGTAATTATAGTATTAATGAACCTCCTCATGAATGTAACATTTGAAGATACAACCTTCGGCGGCGACTGCTCATTTCCAAAATGTCTCTTTCCGACCAATTGAAAGCCCGGGCGAGTGTGTAAACCTCTTGTAAAAGATGCTTCGCCCAGTTATCTATTTCAGCCCATAAATAGCTTAGGATATCAAAGGAAACTTCCCATTGATGTGGACACAATCCACAATTCAGCAGAACAGTGATGTTTGCATGTGGGTCGTCTTTGCTTATTTGTTCGTCCAATCTTTTTAAGACCGATTCGGGGAATTCCGTTTTCATACAGTCTTGACCCCTGTACTTTATTTCTAAAATGCAATCTTCCAAAACTTTGTCCGGATTTTCCTGATACACAGTGTTATTCATCACATTGGTCAGATCATCACTATTTGGCAATCGATACCGGAGTTGGTAATTATCAACTTTTAACCTGAATTCCTGGGGTTTTTCCAATTCATCGACTTTTTCAGGGAGAAAATCGTCTATATTCAATTCCCATTCCATCGATGCTGTACACTGTGGGCAATTGGACAGATTCACCATTTGGTTGCCAAATAGCCATTTTCTCAATTGAAAAAGCCTGGAATCCCGGTCTCCGATGCTTAGTTGGGTCAAAAGCCCTGTATCAGAAACGGAACAGGCAACTGTGAGCAGGTGAATGGATCTGTCCACTAACGATCTCCCCAGGCTTTTTTCCCAAACCTGAAGCAGTTCAGTGGTGTGTAGTGGATGCATGGAAAAGGGTTGCATTTATTGTGTATTCGGCCAGGTTAAATTTGCAAGCCTCCGGATCTGATCACATGATGAATGGAATTTGAGACCAAAAATGATTTCTGGCCTATGTATAAGGATTCATCAGGTATTTAAAACCCCGATCTTAAAAAAGGAACGCCGCTATGCCGGTTCTTCATATGTTGGTTCGGAAGGTTCGGCTACAGCATAATCCCTTTCCCATCCTTCATTTTCCAACTTAATACTTTGGATAGCTACTGCGTTGGCGTTGGCATCTAATTCCGGCATAGGTGCGAATTCGGATACCCAGCAGCGATATATGTTATATGCGATCACCAGTTGACCAGCCTCATTATAAAGCTCCAGGGTGATGTCTTTTCTGAAGTCCTTTAATGAGACTTCGGCCCCCAGACCAGAGCCAAAATTCCAGACCTTATTGGCCCATTTTTCGAACTCCTGATCATGGGTCACCCCCCTCTCGAGCATAATTGCTTCGAATTCCGTCCTCCCCGGGGATTTACGGCTGCTGCTCGGGTCCCCTCCTTCACGGTGGCTGACTACTTCGGTTGTTTTTTTCAAACCTCCTACCTTACTAACGCCGGCAACATATCTTCCGTCCCATTTAACACGGAACTTAAAGTTTTTATAAGGATCAAAACGCTGTGAGTTAACAGTAAACTGTGCCATATCTTATATATTTAAGCATCAACCTGACCAGCAAGTTGTTGTAGTTTAATAATTACGAATTCTGCAGGTTTTAATGGCGCAAAGCCAACCAAAATATTGACAATACCTAAATTGATGTCATTTTGAGTGGTTGTTTCATTATCGCACTTTACGAGATAGGCCTGCTTTGGTGTCGTTCCCTGAAAAGCACCTTGCCTGAAAAGGTTGTGCATAAAAGCGCCGACATTCAATCGGATCTGTGCCCAAAGTGGTTCATCATTCGGTTCAAAAACCACCCATTGTGTGCCCCGGTACAGGCTTTCACTGATGAACAATGCTGTCCGGCGCACAGCCAGGTACTTATATTCATCAGCCAGTAAATCTGCACCGCGCATTGTACGGGCTCCCCAGGCTACGTGACCGGTCACCGGAAAACTTCTGAGGACATTGATTCCAAGAGGATTCAATTGCCCGTTTTCTGCGTCCGTAAATTTGGCTTGCAAGCCCTGGATACCGCTTAATCCGGCATCAATTCCCGCAGGTGATTTCCAAACACCCCTGTTGGTATCTGTTTTGGACATCACCCCGGCCATGATCCCACAAGGCACAAATATATCTGGTTGATTTTCCCGAAGGGGATCCGCCTTGACCACGCGGGGATAATAAAGAACCGCATTCCTGGCATCCGTTCCGGATAATCCAAAGTCCCCCAATCCGCTGATTGCATTCTGCACAGCATTGGCTACTGATGCTCCCCATTCAAAAAATGGGTCTACGATCAGCATCGCCCTTTTGGTAACACAGAGGCCCAGGGCAGCCTGATACACTGTGGCGTCCGTATTGCTTCGCCTTTCGGGAGGCGGGATGCATAATAGGTTAAAGAGATCTGTTTGCATCAATGCATAAATTCCGGTTTGATCATTTTCGCTACCAAGATATTCATTCACCGTCAACGGGGTGCCATCCGATCCCTGCGTGGTAACTACCTGTGGACTGCCAGCTGTAGTTTCAAGGGGTCTGCCACCCGGAACGGACCAGGTTCCGGACCCCGGACTGTCCTCAGGAATGGTCAACAGCCCGGAACTGACCCCAAGTACCCTTGGTAAAAAACGGGTATCCGCCTCCTGCATGGTCAAATTCTGATGCTCTTCAATTTTAACACCATCGAGATACACGATTAGGTTGAACAAGTTGGGGTTCGGAGTAGCTGGGGGTGATGAAGGTGCTGTTGGATCTGCGGTATTGTAGTTGATTTCCACACTTAATGCATTGCCCCATGTTCCGGCGCTGCTGGCAAAAAGATCCAATGGCCCGGGAGGTGATCCCCCTTCTGTTGCTAGTTGGATTTCAGCCGGAGTTGCGCCGTTCTCAATACGAACGATGATGGCCTGGCTGCCGCCATTCTGATAAAAATCGCGGATGGCATAACTCATTGTACTGTCGACCCATAAACCACCAAACCTTCGTTCGAAATCCCCAAAGCTATTAATGGTGATAGGGACATTCACTGGCCCGCTCAATGCGCGGCCTATGAATGCTGTAATAGAGGTCGCCACACCGGTTATTGTGCGGACCCCACTCGGTATCTCTTCCAGATAAACACCGGGGTAAGTAGTTTGTACAGACATTTCAGAAGTTTTTAATTAAGGATTAATAAATAGATATGATGATGACAATAAAGATATTGCCCGTATGTACATGCTTAATATTTATCGGGTGAGGGGGAGTACTTAACCTCAGATTATCTTTGATAAAGGCGGTGACTTAAATGGCCAATCAATGTGGGTACCGGACGTATGCCCTTTGATTTAAGATATGAAGTTCTGGATTAGATACATTAGGAATGAAACAATGAGGGGTTTTGCGGTTGTTCCTAGTCACGTGTACAAAGCTTCGCTGTGTCAGTCCCGCCATTAAACTATTACGAAAAGACAAAAAATGAAAGTATGAAAAATTGGAGGAGATGTCTAAACTACAAAAAATAATAATAAAAACCAATAGCTTCAAAATGTATTGTCAGCGGCACCGAGGCCTTGCCTATATTATAGCTCCGGTACACATTTCGTAAAATAGTCAGTAAATGAATTAGGCTACTTACGCCTTCGCTTTCGCTCTGCTCAAGCTTCGGAGTATGCATTAATAAAAGATTTAATATGAAACCTTTTCTCTTACGCTTTCGCTTTGCTCAAGCTTCGGAGGGGAGTACCATTCGTTTCTTATCTCCTCTGCACCGCTATTGCCAATATAACAAGAGGATACCGAATATTGGTTAATATAGGTGTCCTATCGGGTTCGTCACTTATCCGTTACCAGGCCCCCGGTTTCTTTTTGCGGATCCAGGACATCGACCCTTTTAACCGTTCTGCCTTTCTCCTTCAGCAGCCGTATATCCTCCAAAACCAGATAGAGACAGGGAACGATCACCAATATGATGGCGGTTGCAAAGACAATGCCGAATCCTAAGGAAATGGCCATCGGGATCAGGTAGAACGCCTGGCTCGAACTTTCCAGGATGATGGGTGCCAAACCCCCGAAAGTGGTCATTGTTGTGAGTATGATAGGCCTGAACCGCCGTAAACCTGCTTCATGAATCGATTCATAAATGGAATCGCCATTCTCCCGGCACTTGTTGGCATAATCTATCATGATCAGGGAATCGTTTACGACCACCCCTGACAATGCGATTACCCCCATCAGACTTACCAGGGACAGGTCATACCCTAATAATATATGGCCGATCACGGCACCCACAATCCCAAATGGGATTGCCGTCATAACGATCAGCGGTTGGGTATAGCTGCTAAAGGCAATGGCAAGCAGGGCGTAAATCAAAAGCATGGCAATTGAAAAGCCGGCCTTTAATGTATTCGTACTTTCCCGCATATCTGCCTGACTTCCCTCAAAGCTCCAGGTGGTTCCGGGAAAATCGGCCCGCAACTGGGGCAATACTTCTTCCTGGATTGAAGTTAGTACCCTGCTGACCGAATTGGCCGGTTCCACGTCCATACCCACATTCACCACTCTCCGGCCGTCCCTGCGGTTAATGCTGCTAAAGGCCTCCTGCTGATTAACCTCCACCACATCCATCAACGGGACTTCGATCCCATCCGGGGTGCGTATCAAAAAATTTTCCAGGTTTTTAATGTCCTTGCGTTCTTCCAGGGGAAGTTTTACGCGCACCTCTATTTCGTTCATGCCCCGTAACTGCCGCATTGCCAGAGCACCAAAAAAGCCGTCGCGTACCTGCCGGCCTACATTATCCGAGGTAAGTCCGAGGTTGCGCCCCTGCGGCAGCAGCTTGAAATCATACTGCTGTTTTCCTTTATTGTAATTATCCGTGACATCACGGGTGTTTGAAAACTGTTTCATTCGGTCTACAAAAGCACTGCTGGCCTTTTCAAGCACATTGATGTCACTATGGCTGAGATCCACGCTTATCGCCTGTCTGGCCCCACCCGGACCGCGTTCGGCCTCAAAAGTGATCTGGTCCACCCCTTCAATATCCCCGATATTGTCCCGCCATAAAGCAATGACTTCCCCGGCGGTAATGTCCCTTTGGTCAGGAGGCAGCATTACGATTTCGACATCTATGAAGTTTTGTCCCCGGACATTGGTCTTTATCCCTTCGGCAACCTTATAAAGATCGTGTTCTTCAAACATCCTTTGGGTGGCTTGTGTGATGTCATGGGCTACTTTCGCAGCCTGGTCAGGTGTGGTACCTACAGGCAGCCGCACACCAGCCTCGATCTCATCAGCTGCCACTTCAGGCATGAGTATCATGCCCATGTGGCCACTATAGCCGAAACCACCCACCACCAGCAACAATGCCACCGCAGCGCTCAGGGTAATATAGCGGTACTGCAGACATTTGTCGAGAACAGGCCGGTAACGTTTTTGGACAAAGGCGTTAAAGCCCCTGGCGAATGAACCCTGCCATCCTTCCAATTTGCCTACCCACTTATTCTTTTTCTTTTCCTTTTTTATATGAGCCAGATGGGATGGCAGAATGAATAAAGCCTCCACCAGGGAAACGGCGAGAATAACAATAACCACAGCGGGCAGGGGTTGCCAGAATTTTCCGGTTTCGCCGGGCATGAACAAAAGCGGGACAAAGGCAATAATGGTCGTAAGGATACTGAAGACCACGGGTTTGGAAACATCCCTGGTGCCGGCGATGGCCGCCTGAATGGGACTCATTCCCTTTTGACGGTATTCATAGACATTTTCACCTACGACAATGGCATCATCAACCACGATCCCAAGCACCACCAAAAACCCGAACATGGAGATCATGTTTACACTGATACCGATAAGGGGGAGTAAGATCATCCCCCCTATAAAGGAAACGGTCATCCCCATCATGATCCAGAATGCGAGCCGGTATTCCAGGAAAAGCGTCAATATTACCAGCACGATGATGATCGCCAGTATCCCGTTTCCGGTTAGCAATGAAAGGCGTTCCCGGTAATCCTCTGCCCGGTTACTGTCTGTACGGAATTGTATGCCGGGCGGCAATTGAAAATCCGCTATAATTTCTTCCACTGCATCCGCGATCTCCAGGGGCGACTGATCCCCAATGCGGAAGATCCGTAGTTCTACGTAGTTCGACTGGTTGAACTGCCCATGAAATCCGGTTTCCTCAAACCCATCGGTTATCGTGGCAATATCGGCAAGTGCTACCTTGGCGCCGGAAGGGGAAGATACAATGGTAATATCCCCGAATTCATCGGCCCATTGCTTTCGCTCCTGCATGCGTAAGAGTATTTCTTCGCCCTGCGTCTCCACCGCCCCTGCAGGCACATCATTGCTGCTGCTTGCGATAATATTTGCCACTTCCCCCAATGTGAGGTTGTATTTCTGGAGGTTACTCCTTGAAATTTCAATGCGCGTTTCGTAATCGGGTACATTCCCCAGCTCAACCTGGGTGATCAGCGGGTTATTGAGCAATATGGTACGCAACCGCTCCGCCAGTTGCCGAAGTGTCCAAATGTCTGCTTTGCCGTACAGACCGATTTGGATAACATCACTCTGTCGTGATTGCAGGAATACTTCCGGTTGTTCGATATCATCGGGAAATGTCCGGATGCGATTGATGGCCTGGTCGATATCCTGAAACGCCTTCATGCGTTCAGATCCTGCCACGAGTTCTATGGTAACCTGGCCGGATCCCTCGTTCGCCTCCGATACTATTTCCTTAATGCCCTGCACCCCCCGGACCGCTTCTTCCACCGGCTGGAGGATTCCCTGCTCCACTTCCGCAGGGGATGCCCCGGGATAGCCGACGGATACTTCCACAAAATCGAGTTGAAATTCGGGGAATACCTCTTTTTGGATTTTGAACATGGTAAAGATCCCACCCCCGAGCAATGCGATCATCAAAAGGTTAGCTGCAATCGAGTTTCGAGCCATGTACCCGATTGCACCCTCTTTTCTTGTTTTCTTCTTTTCTTTTTCCTGCATGGCCATTTCTATTCTCCCATTTCAATTTCAGGACTGGTACCTTCTGTGCGAAGCTCTATGCCTTCGCTCACGGTACTTAAATTAGTAATTACAACCTTTTCGCCATTTTCCAATCCGTTCCGGATATAGGCGTGTTCGTCATCGGTAAGCAGGATCTCAACTTTCCGTATCTCCAGTTTGCCGTCCTTCATGATCCACACTGTTTGATTGTTTCTAACAAAATCCCTGTTAAGACGAATAACATCGGCAATAGGTTCTGCCTGAATATTAACTTCTACAAAGGTGCCGATCATGAGTTTGGGTTGCCCGTCCAGTTCTTCGGAATGTGCAAGCGGGTCCGGAACCCTTACCAATACCCTAGCCAGGCGGGTCTGTTCGTCCAAAGCGCCGATCTGTCTATCCAAATAGCCTATGCGATAGGCATCGGGAGACCAGGATGATGAGTTTTTTATATGTACTTCAGAGCCTTTTTCGGAATTGTCTGTTGGAAAGCGAAGCCATCGTAGTTTTGAAATGGGCACTGTAGCATTCACCCAGTAATACTGCGTACCTACCAGCCTGCCCAAATCATCGCCTTGTGCGACCTGGGAGCCCAAGGTTACATTCTGACTTAAAATATGTGCATCAAAAGGTGCCCGTATGGTAGTCCTGGACAGGTTCAGTTCAGCCTGATTTACTGCGGCATTCGACGCTCTGATGGTCGCCTTTACGGCATTTAACTGCGGTTTCCGCAACACGAGTTGCCGTTCTTCCGATGACAGGGGGTTGTCGCCAAAAAGGGAATCCTCATTGATCAGTTTCAGGTCCTGTTCGGCAATCTGCTGTCGCCCCATTTCGGTATCCAGTGTTGTTTGAGATTGAAGCAATTCACTTTTGCGAAGTTCCAGGGTATTTCTGTAATCAGCCGGGTCTATTTGCAACAACACCTGATTTTTCTTTACGAATCCTCCGGGGGTGAATGCGGGGTCACGACGGATGACCTGTCCCGAAACCAGGGGGCTCAATACAATATCCTCAACAGGCCTTACCGTTCCGGTTGCTACTATGACCGGCTCAAAAGTGGCGCGTTCCACCTCCATCACATCAACCAGCATGGCTGTTTCTATAGAGGCACCCTCTTTTTGCGCTTCCGGCTCGGTGGAAAAAATAAGGGTTGTAATCGCTACCCCGGCCAGCAGGATGGCCAAACAGATCAATAGTATTTTTTTCCTGGTCATATGCGTATATTTCTTTATCAGGGGTCTGTCATTGGTACGGATTCAAACCCCCCGGCCAAGGCCCTGTACAAGCCAATGCGAATTTGTATCTGCTGGGATTGTGCCGCAACATAATCCCTGCGCAATTGTTGTTCCTGGTCCAAACCTATGAGCACATCCAGGTAGGGACTGAATCCATTCAAAAACTCCGTTCGGAGTTGGTTGTTGCTTTTTTCGGCCAGTTCCAGTTGTCTGCTGATATTTTCAACTCGCTGCTTTTGCATTAATTCCTGCACGAGACCGTCTTCCACTTCCCGGAAGGCGGTCAGGGTAGCCTGCCCGTATTCGTACAGCCGCTGCTGTTTTACGGCTTGCGCCCGATCCGCCTCTGCGCTCAGCTGTTTGCCATAGAATAGGGGTGCCAGCAGGTTCCCGGCCAGGGAATAGGCCCAGTTATCAAAAAGGCTGGCAAAATTATTGGCGCGTAACTGGCCTTGTGCACTTACGGAAATTCTTGGGTATTTGCTGCGCACCGCGGAGGCCATATCCCGGTCTGCAGCGAGTAAAAGTGCATAGGTACGCTGCAGGTCGGGCCTTCGCCGAATCAGCTCAAGGGGCAACCCGGCTTGTGGGATGTCTGATAAGTTGGGTAAAGCGGTATACTCAAGATTCAGATCCCGCTGAGGTTGCCTCCCCACAAGTACCGCCAGCCGATTCTCCAGAAGTTGCACGTTGGTACCAAAGATAATTTGCTGCTCTTTGGTGCTTTCCAATAATTGCGCCTGCCGCAGAATATCGACCGCCCGTATCTGGCCCCCCACGAAACGGGAACGGATGAGTTTGATTATATTTTCATTGGTGGCGATCTGGTTTTCCGCTATTTTCAATTGTTCTTTAGCTGCAAGAAGCTGGTACCAGGTGGATGCTATCTCAGCAGAAAGCGAAATAGCCGCGGTGCGGTAATCGAAGAGGCTTGCTTCTGCCCTGAACTTTTCAGCCTGTACTGCGGATCCTATACGGCCCCACAGATCTATCTCATAGGTGGACGACAAGCCCAACTGTGTATTCTCCCCACCCCTGAAATCATTCTCCGGAAAATTAACGGCCGACTGCGCCGAGGCTTGGATTTGCGGCCATTTATTCGAAGCCTCCCTGCTCACGATGGCTTTTGCAGCGAGGAATTGCTGCCATGTGGCAGCCAGGTCAAAGTTCGACTGCATAGCGCTGTCTATAAGGCTATTCAGTTTTTCATCCCCGAAGGAGGTCCACCATTTTTCTTCCAGGGCTTCGGAACCGGAATAGGAGAATTCTGCTATTGCAGGGATGGGTAGGGTAACATTTGAAATTTTAGGAGAACAGCCATCCAGCAGGAGTATGCCCGTGGCATACAGGAATACGATGGAATATGTTGTCTTTCGATACATCTTTTCAGCAGGATACATCCCTTCGCTGGCTGCGGTGGAATATTCTTAATCTGTAATATAATTTTTTTTGAGGAATTTATGCCTTGATAAGAGCACAATTGATTATGGAGATATCAGCAGATCTTATAGGTATACATATTCCTCTTTAAAAAAGCGGAGCTATACGGGGGTGTTTATTTTGATATTAATTGTTATAAAGTAAAACTGAGCCCTCCTTCGCTCTTGGTAGATCCCACGCTTAAGGGTATGTAAAAAAGCCTGGAATACAATACCAGCGGACATTTCGGTAGTCACTTGTTCGCATTTATGTAAACATAAGAGACCTAAAACGAACGGGATTTTCCTATATATTCATACAACTCAAGAATCCGCCATCAAATGTTCCAGATTTTCTATATTGGCCTTATGGTAAGCGATAAGTCTATTTAAGGACAGCGAATAGCCGAGGTTTTTGATGGCATCGCTGTGGTGGCTGATAACAATTTCATGAAGATTTTCGGTGATTTCGTTGATAATCGAGTCTGAGGTGTTGCCGGGGTTCACCTGCATGTTCCGAAGCATTTGTGAAGTCTTCTCTTCGCTCATACAGCTAAATTTCACATAACTGCCCAGTACATTTTTCATTTTTCCTTTGAGAAAGCTGATATCGCTACCATCGAAATAAGTATTTACCTGTTTGGCGATGGCATAGAGGTTGCTCAACTCTTTTCCTACTAATTCTTCCCTGCTCATATGATTTAATTAAAGTTCGATTCCAAAACCCAAACTGGATTTCGCAATAAACTAACTATTTATCGACTTTTTTTGGAACCCATTAAATGCAAATGTTGATCCATTTGAACGATTTACGGTGCCCAATCTTAAATTAGTTCAAGAGTTAATGCTTTCAAGCACAAATAAAGCTTAGAACAGCATAACTTGAATGTGATTTTGAATCTTATTAAAGATGTAGGACATGAAAAATATTAGGCTGTCACTTCCTGTAAAGATTCCATATGCAGTTATGCAACAATTGCTGGAGACCAAACTTGCCGGCATGGAAATTGGTATGGGCAAGCGTAAAAAGGGCAGGATACTGGGGACAAGCATGGAGGCCAGCCCTTTAGAGGAATATGATATACTACTGGGGCTTCGGGTAGTTCCTGCCCGTAAAATCCTCTTGCCGGGGGAAGTGACCGTTTACATCCACGGGAACCTGCAGTATGATCCGGAAACAGGGCAGCTGTCTGTGGGTACTTTTAAGATCCAAATAAAAAGCAGGAATCTGTTGATGGTCAAAGCGCTGGAATTCCTCGGGAACCGCATGTATTACCGCAAAGTGCTGGAAAAGGCCACCGTTAACCTGAAAGACCTCATTCGTCCCTACAGGGACCAGTTAAACGACAAATTAGGATCCGGATTAGCAACAAAAGACGTGGTATTCCATGGAAAAATGGATGATATTTCCATCACCCGGATCGAGCCCGATCACGAATTTATTGTGGTACATGCCCGTTTTGAGGGATGTGCTGAGGTAACCTTGCAATCTGTTCCCTTTAACGATTTCAGCAAATAAGTTGGCTATATCCCTGTTCAATACCCTGCAGGGTATTATCCGCGATGTATGCGAGGGCCCAACCGATTATGATGTAAGGGGAGGTAGTATTTCCAAATTGAACCAGGTTATTGTACTTCGCCGGACACCTAAAAACAGGCCACGCTCTTACTAATGAGTTAATGGGATCTGTCTTGTGTAATTTTCAATAATTCTTCCCTGAAGTTTCTGCCTACAGGTATTTTAACGTCCCCGATCCTGACCTGGTGGGATTCAATAACATCAACGTGCTTTAAGGCAACAACGAAAGATTTGTGCACCCTAATGAAGTCATTGGGGGCCAATATCTCGAAAATGTCCCTCATATTTTGTCGTGATAGCATTTTTTTATCGGCTGTATGGAATACAAGGTAATTGCCATCTTTTTCAAGATAGAGGATATCAGCAATATCCACCTTATACAACCGTGGCCCGCTTTTGATGTAAATGGTTTTATGATGATCGCCAGTGTTGCTTTCGGCAGGAGGTGAAGCGTTCTCCAAACTGATAAGGTTTTTGGCTTTCATAACGGCCTTCACGAACCGATGGAAATCAATAGGCTTCAGTAAATAATCAACCGCGCCGTACTCATAGCTGTCAATGGCATATTCGCTATACGCGGTGGTGAAGATAATCCGCGGCTTTTTGCCCACGATATCCAGGAACTCCAGGCCGCTGATCTTGGGCATATTGATATCTAAAAAAATAAGGTCCACGGGATGGGTTTGTAAAAATTGAATCGCCTTCACCGGATCTCTGAAAGCAGCTTGCAGTTCAATAAAATCCATTTGACTGCAGTAACGCTCCAATACGGCGATCGCCTTAGGCTCGTCGTCAACAAGTATCGTTTGGATTTTAATCATAGGCTTCAATCTTTAATTCTACGTTAAAATAACCGCTTTTCTCAAACGTCTTCAGGCAGTGCTTTCCGGGATAAATAAGGTTCAGTCGCCGGGTAACGTTTTCCAGGCCAATTCCGGACCTGTTATCCGCGAAATTATGTACCTGAAAAGCCTTATTGCGCACCCTGAAAGAAATACCGGCATCCGATGTTTCCAAAATAAGGTTTATTACAGAACTTTCATGTAAACTGAAACCATGTTTAAAAGCGTTTTCTACAAAGGGCAACAAGATCATAGGGGCGATAACAGCTTTGTTAAAGTCTCCTTTTTTCTCAAAATTAATGATCAGTTCATCTTCATCATCATGCCTTAATTGCTGAATGGCAATGAAACTCTCAATATATTGAACTTCTTTTTTCAAGGACACAAAGTCAGCGTTACTTTCATATAACATATACCGCATTAAATTGGAAAGCTCGGTAATCCCCGATGAAAGTTCTTCGGCCTTATATTTTTGTGAAATTGAAAAAAGGTTATTCAGCGTATTAAAAAGGAAATGGGGATTTATCTGTGATTTTAAAAAGGCAAGTTCTGTTTTAAGTTTTTCACCGGCAATCTCTCCTTTTAATTTTTCATTCTTATACCATTCCAGGATAAACATATAGGCCACCGAAATGGTGGCGTAGAAAATGAATAAGGACATGTGAAGGCCAAATGAGGGAAAAAGGAAAACTTCTTTCCTGTCAACCACGCCATAATTTACATATCGGTTCAGGAGAATATTGATGCCAATTGCCACCAATATCAGTAAAAATATCCGGACCAGGTATACACCCAGCTTTTTGTCCCTGAAGTATTCCTTCAGGAACACAAAAATATTCGTATAGAACATCACCGCGCACAACCCAATGGTAATCAAGGTAGCCCATGTAAACCTGTGGTCGTAGGTTATCAGCACTTTTTCCTCAATGCCATTAGTATTTTCTTCAATGATCTCCACTGTGGAGATTCCGAAGATCCGGGTTATAATGTAAAAATTAACACACCAAAAGGCCAGGTGTCCAATAACCAAAAATATCTTCCTGTACATGTAGCGCAATTTATTTTAAAGATAGTTAAATGTGGACCCTGAGGGAAGGCAATGGTATGAACTGCACGGCAATTACTGTCAACAGGATAAATCCGGGATTTCCAAACCAATTTCAAATCCTGGCAGTTTGGATGCAAAAATCGCAGTCAGGTACCAGGTATTTTGAAGTGCCGGCGGAATCGGTTAATATAGGCTCAAAATTAATTTACACATGATGCAGTCCGGGACGAGAATAAAAAATTGGGCTTTTTTGGTTATCTTTTTTTTGGCAGGTACAGCAACTCTTGTGAGTCAATCTGCATCAAAAATAGTGGAGCAACGGGCATTGGAATTGTATGAAGCCCTGAAAAGTCCGGATGAAGCCGCATGGGAAGGTTTTATCAACGAAAACTTTAGCCATGAAATGCTTGAAAAATATGAAATGTCCCGGCATTTGGAGATGTTCCGGCGTCTTCACAATAATTTTTCGGCCAGTTCAATCAAGTCAATACAGGTCAAGGAATATAAAGTGTCGATGGTGGTACTAAGGAGCAGCGACAAGCACCCTGTAACATTTGAAATCAGCCATGACAAGAAGGGAGACCATAGGATTAACGGACTCTCAATTGAGGCAGGCGAATTGTAACCTGAAAATCCTAAAATTAAGAATGATGAAAAATACCGTACTCTTCGCGATTATCCTGTTTTTGGGATTCAACTCAGATGCACAGGTCTCCGGTTCAATTGGAAGCTCAGTGGATACGTTTCTGTCCAGAACTGTACCATTTGGATTTTCAGGGGCATGTCTTGTTTCAAAAGACGGAGCAATACTCCTG
Organism: uncultured Flavobacteriaceae bacterium; assembly: GCA_963756115.1. GTDB lineage: Bacteria > Bacteroidota > Bacteroidia > Flavobacteriales > Flavobacteriaceae > JTS-RE37. The sequence continues at coordinate 287,443 of CAVWMN010000002.1, read as the reverse complement.
AATAAGGGGTATGGTTATGCCAATAGTGAGGAGAAGCTGAAAAATACAATAGCATCGGTATTCTCAACGGGTTCATTGACCAAGCAGTTTACCGCGGCTGCGATCATGAAGCTGGAGATGATGGGAAAGATACAGACTCTTGACAGCCTTGGCACCTATTTCACCGGCCTTCCAAAAGATAAAGAAAACATTACGATACACCATTTACTGACCCATACCTCCGGGTTGCCGCTGGCATTCAGTGAAGATGATTTTGTGTCGATCTCCAGGGACCAATACCTGGAACAATCATTACATGCCAAACTTCAGTCTGAACCCGGGGTAAATTTTGAGTATTCCAACGTAGGCTATGTTTTGCTTGCCATGATCATTGAGGATGTAAGTGGCCTTCCCTATGAAGATTTCCTTCAAAAATACCTTTTCTCCCCGGCCGGAATGACCCAGACCGGTTATGCGCTTCCAAAATGGGATCCACAGAACTTCGTGCATATTTATAATGGCAGTGCTGATAATGGCACTACACTTAAAATGACGGCTCCTACCTGGCACTTAGTTGGAAACGGGGGTATCCTGTCCACGACCACTGACATCTATAAATGGGTAACAGCCCTGAGCGGGGAATCCATCTTATCCGAGGAGGCAAAAAAGAAGATGTTCACCCCGTTTAAAAACAGCTATGCATATGGCTGGGACGTTTTGGATAATGGTAATCTGCGTCAGCATAATGGCGGGAGTTCACTGGGGAATGGCGCTGAACTGCGTTGGTTTGTCGGGGATGGTTTGTTTACCATCCTTTTCACAAACAGTACCGTAAACGGCACTATGGGCTTCAGGGCAGTCAGGAATGAACTGGAAGCCTTGACGATGGGCGATGAGATCCCTTTGCCGCCGGAAATGGATATAGTCCAAAAGGATTTAACGCCTTATGGAGGCACTTATCAAATGCCTTCAGGTGACACATTCGGGATAGCGGTAAAGGATGGTGTTGCTTCCCTGCTTGTTGATAGCCAGGAATTACTCGACTTATTAGTGGATCCTGAAAATTATACTGCCGGGGGAATCAATGTGCAATTAAACAAGAAAATTGACCAGGCATTTTCCAAAGCTGTCAAAAGCGGGGATTACACCGGATTTGATTTCATGGGTTCCTCCGGGCAGCTGGAAAAGGAAATTAAGAATGAACTGCTTATGGAAGGCCTTGAAAAACCCTATTACAAGGTACTTCGAACCTTGCCATCAGAGCAAAGCAAAGAGATGAGAATTACCCAGGTCGCCCTTTGCGCACAGGATGATTATAGCGGGGAGTGCCTGATGCTCCATATTGTCACGGACAATGAAAAATATGCAGGCCTGGGTGTGGATTTCGGGTTTGTAAATCCCCTTTCACTCAATATATTCCCCATTGGGGGCAATGCCTTTCAATTGTATGACCTTAATACAAAAATGGGAGCCATGATTGAAATTGCTGATCCTTCGGACGGTGAATACACTTTTATCGTTGGGGATAGAAAAGTACCTGGAATTAAGAAAATAAAATGAGCATACAAAGCCGTTCTCCCAAAAGAATGGTTGCAAAGGGCCCGGAAATAATACCTGTACTTGATCTGTAGGGATTTCCATCTATCGCAACAGTTCCACCTATTGACCTGAATTCAATATCCCTCGGGTGGATTATGTTCAATCCGGAAGGAACCAGTCATCTCGGCCCCTGGGGGCAGACTTTTGCGGCTAATATTACCAGTGATCCAATCGGAATTGGCAACTGAACGGATGAAAATTTTATCCCTACTATCCGGGAGGGCAAGTACAAAGGACTGCAGAACTCGCGGGATTTATTGCCCCTGATGCCCTGGTGTTTCTATAAAAATCTGACAGATGAAGATCTGCTTCCAATTTTTTACTATCTAGAAACCACGCCGCCGGTATACAATATAGTGCCTCCACCCAAATCATTGGAAGATTTAAAGCAAAACAAGGCAGTGCATGTGCTCCTATAAAGTGAAAATCCAAATAAGGAGCGCTTCCGTCCACTTATGATATTTGGTTATAAAGGATTTGCATGGGCGCTATAGCGATTACTAAAATAGGAGTAGGGTTCAAGTTTGCCATATGTGAAAATTCAATCGTATATACAATCAATTCAAAACGTGTTGAATTTCCTGCATAAATTACAAATGACTTCCCGCAGTTAATTTAATTCCTGATGATGATAACATATCCGGTCCCGAATACCGCCATCAGCCCGGTGGATAATGACATCAGTCTTGCATTTTTTAGCTAATCGTTTGGCCTTGCGTATGGCTGTGCACTGTTTCGGTGTTTGCTCGTTATACGCATGTTGCCTTCGCTACGTATTGCCCAACCTTCTTCATAAGGGATTACATGATGGTGCCAGGTTCGGCCTTGTTTGAATTGTCGCCTGCTTTTAAAAAGGACTTCCAGGAGGTTTATGAGGTTTGTTGCCAGTCTTTGCCTTTTGACATATACGATTTTTGCTGTTTTCGAAGATATCATTATACCCTGTTTTTCCATTGATGAGGATGAAGGATTGCAGCTTATGAAATAATACAGGGCGAGGATTTTTGGCGAAGGAAAGGTTGGCGCGGAGGCTAATGAAACCCGGATGGGAAGTATAATAAAGACAGAGCAGCTTACTCATAGGGTTCCATTTCCATCGAGGACTGGATTTTAATTGAACTTGAGAATGAATCCAGACATTGTTCCAAAATAAATTATGGGGAAATTACGGTTTCCAGACACTTCATACACGATTTTACGCAATTCCTACATGCCCTTTGAGTTCAGTAAAGGGCAACTAAATATCTTCGTTTGACCTGGAAATACAACTCAGGCAATTTGTGAATTGAGACGCGGACATTTTTAAACATTTAATCTTTAAACTATTTCAATTATGCGCAGTACACTATTAAATTTTTTGGTTGTGGCCGGAGTCCTTTTGATTACGGTTCTGGCCTGTATGGGCAAATCAAATAAACCGGACGGGAAAATGATTTCTTTAGAATCTGCTACCCTAAATGATTCAGCTGCACGCGTTGCACGTGGTGGGTATTTAGTGAACTCGATAGGTTGCGCTGACTGTCATTCTCCAAAACGTATGGGTGCAAATGGACCTGAAATAATACCGGAGCTTGATTTATCGGGATTTCCATCTAATGCAACCGTTCCTCCTATTGACCTGAATTCAATATCCAACGGGTGGATTATGTTCAATCCGGATGGAACCAGTCATCTGGGCCCCTGGGGGCAGACTTTTGCGGCCAATCTTACAAGTGATCCGAGCGGAATTGGGAACTGGACGGATGATAATTTTATCCGTGCCATCCGGGAAGGCAAGTACAAAGGACTGGAGAACTCACGGGATTTATTGCCCCTGATGCCCTGGTATTTCTATAAAAATCTGACGGATGAAGATCTGCTTTCAATTTTTTACTATCTAAGAACCACGCCTCCGGTATACAATATAGTGCCTCCACCCAAATCGTTGGAAGATTTGAAGCAAAGCCAGGCAATACATAAGGCCCCGGTAAAGTGAAAATTCAGAATCCTAACGGCCCTTGTCACTTATGACATTTAGTTATAAAGGATTTGCAGGGGTGCTGATACGATTGCTCAGATAGCGTAGGGTAGAAGCACTCATGGGTCTCGTTAAATTTTTTTGACTATTTATTAATCACCTAAATGAATTAAAATGAATGTTATCCTACGTCCCGGCAGGACCTCAGATGCCGCTGCCTGCGGTGTTATCTGCTATGAGGCATTTAAAGTTATTGCAGACAACCATAATTTTCCGGCCGATTTTCCAAATCCGGAAGCGGCCATAGATTTAATGAACTATGCTTTAGCCAACAAGAATATTTATTCTGTGGTTGCTGAGGTAGATGGGCAAGTTGTTGGAAGTAATTTTCTTTGGGTACATACCCTAATTGCAGGGGTGGGACCTATTACAATCGATCCCAACAATCAAAATGCCGCCCTTGGGCGCAGGCTGATGGAAGCGGTCATTCAAAGAGCGGATGAACTTACATTGTCAGCAGTGCGTCTCGTTCAGGCCGCATACCATAACCGGACTCTGGCCCTTTATACGAAGCTGGGATTCGAAGTAAGGGAGCCATTATCCGTAGTACAGGGCCCGGCTCCTGGCCTTACTTTTCCAAATTATAAAGTCCGATCGGCCACCTTGGCCGATCTGGAAACGTGCAACAAATTATGTTATCGGATCCATGGTCACCATCGGCGTGAGGAATTACTGGAAGCTATCAATGCCGGAAACGCCTCGGTAGTTGAGCAGCAGGGTAAAATAACCGGCTATACGGCCCAACTGGGTTTTTTTGGGCATACCGTGGCAGCGACTAACAATGATTTAAAAGCGCTCATTGGAACGGCGACGCGGATATCGGGGCCGGGTTTTTTACTTCCTTCGCGTAACTTTGAAGTAATGCAATGGTGTCTTAGCAACGGCTTACGGATTGTTCAGCCAATGACATTAATGAGCAGGGGCTTGTATAATGAACCCAAAGGCGCATTTCTGCCTTCCGTAATTTATTAAGGGATAGGGATCGAAGGGGTCAGCCAAAATATTTCAATAGCCTCAGGGGGCAAGACAGCGGACGGTAATTTCTTTTTCTCTTTCCCTACTATTTCATTTGAGCATCGCAGGATAATAAGATAGGAATTGGACTTCTGCTCGGTGCTTTATAATCAAATTTATTTCATATGAAAAATTCAAGCGTATCTGTAATCATTTCAAAACGTGCTGATTGTCGTTCATAAAATACAAATGGCTTGCCGCATTAATCTGCGTCTTGATCGACATAGCTTATACGGTCCCGGATACCGCCATCAGCCCGGTGGATAATGACATCTGCCTTGTATTTTTTAGCTAATCTTTTGGCCTTGCGTATGGCTGTACTTTGTTTTCGGTGTTTGCTTGTTATACGCTTGTTGCCTTCGCGACGTACTGCCCAGTCTTCTTCATAAGGGACTACATGTTGGTGCCAGGTTCGGCCTTGTTTGCTTTGACGCCTGCTTTTAAATAAGACTTCCAGGAGGTCTGTGAGGATTTGTAACCAGTCTTTTCCTTTTGACATATTGGATATTTGCTGCTTTCGAAGATACCACTATTCCCTGTTTTTCCATATATCAAAAAGACGGAGCGGGTTGGTGCGTTGGCGTAGAATCCCGGAGTAGAAATGAACAAAGGCACAGTTGATTGCCCTTGGAAATTTATTAAAATTAACTATTTCAATGTGGCTAAACCAGCCCATTATTCATAAAAGCCTTCCCGGATCCGGATTTCAAATAGCGTTCAAAATCATAGGCTTTCTTAAAATTCCGAAAGTAGGAACAGTATACCAAGGTAACAGGAAGTTTGTCTTTGGTATAATGGACCTCCCCTTTGCTATGTGCAGCCAGGCGCTTCTTCAGGTTGCGGGTAAATCCTGTGTAGTACCTGCCATTATAACATCTAACCATATACACACAATATGGGAGGATCATTCAGAAAATTTTTTCCAAATCTAATGGTGTATCCTGAAAATTAAATGCACCTTTCTTCGCTTTCGCTTCCGTTGCGCACAAGCTTCGGAGTATGTTAACCAGTAGGGTCCTAAACCTGATTTAATTCGCTTTTGCTTCGCTCTAGCTTCGGAGTATGTTAACCAGTAGGTTCCTAAACCTGTTTTACTTCGCTTTCGCTTCGTTCAAGCTTCGGAGTATAGACTTTTAACAATATTAAATGAAAGTGGGTCCCAATCCGCCGTAGCCCTCCGTTGAGAACGAGCTGGGATGTTGGGGTCGTAATTAAAGAGCCCCCCTTCGCTTTCACTTCGTTCAAGCTTCGGAGTATAGACTTTTAACCATATTAAATTAAAGTGGATCCCAATCCGCCGTAGCCCTCTGTTGAGAACGGGCAGGGATGTAGGGGTCGTAATTAAAGAGCCCCCCTTCGCTTTCACTTCGTTCAAGCTTCGGAGGGCGTAGGTGGAGCCGGGGAGACCAGAACCTAAAGCCCAAAAGCGCTGTAGATGGGCTTTTGGGAGGTTCTGAATTTTTATGCACACCGAATAGGTGACTTATGAGTCATATTCGAATTTTTTGGTGCTTTGAATTTATAGCAATCTGCAACGGGAGCGACTAATCAAAATAAATTGGTGCAAAGAATCTCTTTTCTCAAATATTTATCCTGAGATGAATAAGGGAAGCAATCTCTGCAACTGAAGTAAGAAAATTTCAATTATTTTTCGTATATTCTGTTACACTACAAATTTGCGAAGGCCAATACTATTGTATTCAAATCTCAATAATTAAAACCTAAACAAAGCTACTATGAAAACCAAGGCCATTCTTTAATCGTTTCATATCAAGTTCTTCTTTTTTGTTTGTTCCTGTCCTTTACAAATTGTCAAAATAAAAGTCAAATATTTCGCCCCACCTATCGAAACTGTTTCGATCAACTAATCGAATTGTTTTGGATGCCTACCTGCATTCTTTATTGAAGCCTAAAATGTTTGACGATTAAATTCAAAGCAAAATATTGTCGAATAAACCGGAATATTTATCCTGTTTGGATGGTGGTAACGCTGAACTTATTAAAATCACCAGTTTACCAGACTCAGCATTGTCCGGGGATTGCTAACCCTTTGGCAAGACAATGTTGTTATGATACAGATGCTATAAAATTTTCAAGTTGGTTCGATGATATTACAAAATCAATAAACGGAACACCATGGTTAAATACATTGTCATGGTGAGCTGCCCAAATATCTGAATATATTAGGAGAAGAAACTCTTATTAATTTGATGGATGATGTACACCCCTATACCGTAGGCAATGTTATCTTGCGAGTAAAACATTTACGAAATATCTTAAAACTACTTCCTACTACTTGGTAAACAATTACTGTACAATTATTAAATGAGAGTTTGAACGACTTCTTAGATGAGTTAGGACTACCAACACTCAAATAACTCGCTGATCTATCAGTACAATTAATCACCTTGTAAAATATACTCCTGTTTTTATCATTGAGCATCTAAGTAAGCCATAAGATCCTTAAATCTCCGCCATATAGTAATGGTGCCATCCTCCATGCCAACCGCCAAAAGTTGACCATCATTCGAAGTGTTCAAAGCGGTAATTTTGATTTCCCCTGCATACAGAACGAAGGCCTCCTTGGCGATATCGTCTAGATGCCATCGCAATACCTGACCATCAGATGTTCCGGCAAAAAAGGAGGATCCGTCATCATCAAAATTCATAACCTCAATTTTGGTGGTCGGATCAAGTGATGTAGCTTCAAAATTTTCGGAAAGGTTATAGAGTTTGATTCCACTAGGGAGCGCCGCAGCTAACCATTTTCCATCAGCTGAATAGCGCAATTTGGTAACAACCGGTCTTTGAGCCTTCCCCTTGATCAACTGCTTGGTTTCTTCTCTAGGGACGAGCAGATATACACTTCCACGCTCGTCGCCTACGGCAATTTGAGTCCATTGTCCTTGACTTTCCAAAATGGAAACGGCAGTTAGTGAGGACTTGGTTGGAACCTTAATTTTGGTCTTTCCCTTTCCAAAAAGATCATATAAAATAACGGCCAGCTCTATATTGTCGACTACCGCTAGTAAATTGCCAGATTTAGCCAGATCAAATTCAGCAATCTGGCCCTGATGATGATAGGTATTTACAGGGGTATCCAAGTCGTCGAATTCCCAGATTATCAGATTATCGTCTTCAGGTAAAGTGCGTTTTAAGGCCCCTATAACCAATTTGGGCTGATTAGGCGTGATGGCCAGATGTGTAAGGGTATTCACCACTATAGAAAATAAATCAGATAATTTCTCGATGGCGGAAACCGAAGAAGGATTTTTTGGCGCCAAATTCCATGTCCTAGGTTTATCTTCATTGGCATGGCCTGAGATCAAGATCTCATTGGTTTCACTGGCAAAGTACAATGCCTCGACTTTGCGCCTATGTTTCAAGCGTAATGGTGCTAGTTTGGTAGTATTAAAATTCAGATGGACCAATTGTCCCGCTTCCTTGTCAATGGCAATAACACTCGGATCCCGTCCTTGAAAAACCATTTGTTCTGGTAGAATGTAGTCTGAAGGATCGGTTTGAATTCCAGAAGTAGTGTGATAACTGATAGAAGTAGAACTTCCATAAATCATCACTTCTCCCGTTGACAAAAAACGACCTTTTACCGTTAGGTCATTTTGGTTATGGTAGATCGGTTCCAGACTTGCGGGATCTCTAAAATCCCCAGCCAAAAAAATAACGGCCTCTATCCCGGAATCTGTGTCTATGGCGGTTGCAGAAATTAATATACTATGGGAAGAAGGCTCCATATCCAGGTGAAAGGTTTTATAGGGCTTGGGTAAAACCAACTCATATGAATTCGCTCCTACAAAATCTTTAATATTCGGCCATATGATTACCCGATTCCCGGTGGTTGCTGCGATCCAATTCCCCTCAGCGCTCCAGACTATTGATTTTATCAAGTCCGGGACCTCGACCTTCCCAAGTGTTGGCCCGTTTGCCTTGTTCCAAATGAAAAGGTTGCTTCCAGAGGCAATGGCAAGATGCTCACCACTGGGACTGTAAGAAAGATGCTCGATCTGATCATACCCAATTTCAACTTCTTTTTGAATGCCTCCTTCAATACGGAAAAGAAAGCCATCCAGGGTGCCTACGACAATTTCTTTGGACGTATCATTATAGGCCAAGGCACTGATTTCCCCAGGAATGGAATCACTTCGTACTATTTCAAACTGTTTTTTATGTGGTGCCCACGCGAATTCAATTAAATTTCCATTTTCCGTTCCGATAAATATGTTTTTACCATTCTTGGAGGACACTAGGGCATTGACTCCTTTAGGAGCAATACCAACGAGCTGTCGAAAGTAATGCAGGTCAAAGGCTTTCCTTACTACACGCTCGATCTCATGCTCCTTAGCAAGTCTGTATGATTGATTTTGGCTCCATGCCATCGAGGCCCATTCAGCTGCTTTTCCATGATTGTTTTGATCGACAGCGGTTACAATATTATCTAGTATTTCAAACAGATTTGAGACGCGTTTTTCAAACACCACGCGCATCAATAGGATGGAAAAAACCATTACCAGTATAGTTAGCAATGCAGTTAGTATGCCGGCCCTCTGCCTCTTTCTGCGTATTTCACGAAGTTTTAGGTCGTCGAACCGTATCCCCAACATGGGGGCAATCAAGGCCAATTTTTCCAATTTCCGCAGTCGGCGAAGGGATTTAGTCAAAGAGCCTGCCCGGATATCTGCTGCCTTAGGCTCTCTCATATCCAACAGCTGGGGTGGGTAGGATTCCTCGGTTCCCCCTCAATTAATAGTGTAAGGACATTTGATTGCCTAATCGATTTAAAATGCTTGATTTCCTCATTGACCCAATCAGATTTTGGTGTTCGACTGGAGCAAACCACAATCAACCAAGCGGCATTTTCCAAACTGGATCGTAAAGATCGATCTAGGTCCGGGGCAGCTTCACGTTCCTCGGAATCCAAAAAAATAGTCCCTAATCGGCGGGGGGCCCCTTGCTTGACCAATCTTCTTGGGGTACGATACTGTTCGAGCAAGCGGTGCAAGTTTTAGAGCAACGGCCTCGTCATTTCCACCTCGTCGATAACTTATAAAGGCACCAAACTTAAACGCATTCATTGGGAATCGGATAATGATTTGTTCTAGGGAACTTGGACTGTTCGAGGGAAGTCAATTCAATAATCCATACCTTAATAAGTTAAACCAACAGCAGCATAAAACCAAGCACAAAACGAATAATTATGTGGTTTGGCTTACCTACATTGGCAGCTTATTTCAGAAAATGGAATACTTGGGGGAGTGTAATATTTTTTTCATACCCTGGGCCGCTACGAATTTTTAAGTATGATACAAGAAAATTGAGTCAAAAGTGGCTGCAACGCTCCAATTTTGGCAATCATTTTGTATAAATCAACTCCTCCTTCGCTTTTGCTGCGTACAAGCTTCGGAGTATAGACTTTTAACCATATTAAATAGGGTCCTAAACCTGTTTTACTTCGCTTTCACTTTGTTCAAGCTTCGGAGTATAGACTTTTAACAATATTAAATGAAAGTGGATCCCAATCCGCCGTAGCCCTCCGTTGAGAACGGGCAGGGATGTAGGGGTCGTAATTAAAGAGCCCCCCTTCGCTTTCACTTCGTTCAAGCTTCGGAGGGCGTAGGTGGAGCCGGGGACGGCCGAGCGTTAAGAAAATGTCCTGTGGACATTTTTAGCGAAGGCGCGAGATGGCGCGGTGGCGTGAGAATCCCGGAGGCGAAATGAAAAAGCCACCCGAAGGTGGCTTTTGAGTGGAGCCGGAGGGATTCGAACCCTCGTCCAAACAAGCAATTAAAATGCTTTCTACATGCTTAGTCTTCATTTGATTTTCGATGCACGACCGACCGAAAACCGCCTATCGTACACTTAGCTTCTTTCGATTTTGGTGGCGGTACCGAAGCTATACCGCCCTTGTGTTGACTTTTTTGGTGCCCCTGAATGGATCGCCGTCAACAAGGGCTATCCAGGGACATCTCGCTTCCCTGCCTTGCAGGGACGAGGCTAAATCCTACTGTGATTCGGATTAAGCGGCAAGAGCGTAGTTATTATCGCCAATTAAAAGTGTGAAATATGAGATTTACGAGCTGTATCCCAGCGCTCGGCATGCTTACATCCCAATTGGTCTTGCTGTCAAAACCAGTCGGCCCCAAATTGTTAATGAACCTTTTCCCAAAAGGAGTGCGAAGTTAACAAATTCTTTGTCCACCTGCACATTTCAACGTATTTTCGAACAAATTTTATACCAAACCCTCGTATGTACTTCGGAATCATCAGAGAACGCAAAAATCCCCCGGATATGCGGGTGGTACTGTCCCCGCAAGCCTGCCAGAATGTCCAGTCCGCCTTCCCGGAAGCCCATGTCCGTGTGGAACCCTCCCCGGTACGTGTATTCAGGGATGCCGAATACAGGGATGCAGGAATGGAAGTGGCAGATAAAATGGAACAATGCGATGTGCTCCTGGGGGTAAAGGAAGTACCCATTGATGCACTTATCCCGGATAAAAAATACTTTTTCTTTTCCCATACTATCAAAAAACAACCTTATAACCGGAAATTACTCAAAGCCATCCTGGACAGGAATATTTCCCTCTATGACCACGAGGTGATCACGGACCCAAAGGGGATCCGACTCGTAGCTTTTGGCCGGTATGCCGGAATAGTAGGTGCCTATAACGGCTTCCGGGCATATGGGCTGAAATATGACCTGTTCGCCCTTCCGAAAGCACAGACCCTGTCTGGGCAGCAGGCCCTGATCTCCGAACTCAAAAAACTGAAACTTCCCCGAATCAAGGTCCTCCTTACCGGGAAAGGCCGGGTTGGAAACGGGGCTCGTGAAATGCTGGAAGGTATGAACCTGAAGGAAGTGACCGTTCAGGACTACCTTACCAAAGATTTTGACGTAGCCGTCTATTGCCAGATCGATGTGCTTGATTATAACCGGCGGATCGATGGCACCGAGGCAGCAATGCAGGACTTTTTTGACAATCCAACAGCATATGAATCCACCTTTATGCGGTTTGCGAAGGTAACCGACCTGTATATAGCAGGCCACTTTTACGGGGTGGGAGCACCCTACCTGTATACACGGGAAGATGCCAGGCAACCCGACTTCAATATCAAAGTAGTGGCCGATATCAGCTGTGATGTGGACGGACCGGTGGCGTCTACCATCAGGGCATCCACCATTGCGGAGCCTCTGTATGGTTATGACCCCGAAAGCGGAACTGAAACGGATTATAAGGACACCGGTGCCATTGCAGTGATGGCCGTGGACAACCTGCCGGCTGAATTGCCGCGCGATGCCAGTGAGGGATTTGGTGAAACATTTATCACCAAGGTGATCCCTGCCTTCTTTAATGGCGATGCCGATGGGATTTTATACCGGGCCAGAATGACAAAAGATGGAAAACTTACCGAAAGATATGCCTATTTGCAGGATTACGTGGATGGTAAATAACACAGCTTAAGCCGGGGGGATTCCAATTGATCGGACGGGTTAATCCAGACCTTCGGAGAACTTTAATCGATTTTGGAAACCCATTGCAGTGACAAATCCAGCCATTCCGGATTAAAATCCGCTACCAGGGAATATTTGAGCCTGTTGGGTGCGGCTTTTAGCTGGTAGACCCGTGCGAGCGCTTCCGCCACCCCGTTCCAGGTTTCGAAATAGACCAGTTTGCTGCCCTTGTACCGGTGCGTAAATCCTATAAACGCCCTGTTCTTATGATGCCGTACCCTTCTCTCCAGATTGGTGGTCACCCCAATGTATATAATAGAGTCATTGCTGTCGCACATCATATAGACATAACTCTTTTTAAAGAAAGTTTCCATCCCTGCCCGCTTTACGTTCGAAAGTAGTGCGGAGACCTGAAATCCCCTTGCAGTTCTACAATAATGAGATTGCATTATAGTTCCTAATAAATTTCCCCCTCCCAGGAGGGGATGAATTCCATTTCAGGTTTCCTGGAATGGAAGAAGGGGAGGGGGGAGGGGTCACTCCGCGCTAACTTCCCATTCGATCACCGGTTGTGCCCGGGGGGCCGTATAGGCTCCCAGGGCCTTTAGCGCAAGGGTTATCCCAGGTTTAATTTCAAGGGTTTTGATGCGGAGCGTATACGTGCCCCTGGCTTTCAACTCGAATACGGGTGAACTGCTATAGAAGCTATACGGCATTTGGTTTTCAAACAGCAGGTTGCTGCTGGTTTCATTTTTGAGTTCAATTTCAAATACCTGCGTTTCCGGGATATAGGCTGCCCGGGTGATCGTTACGGAAGCCTTTAGCAACGGTTTCAGGAACTCCTCTTTACCTACAAGGAGGTCATTGTATACCGCCACCGTGCGCCCCGCAAAAAGTGCTTCCCGCAGGCTTTCAGGGTTTTTTCCAGTTGCAAAAACGAGTGTAATGGGCCGGTGATTCCCCTTTTCGGTATAGTCCCAGTCGATCAGGCCATGGATATCACTGGTACCCATGATCGTAAGGTTATATTCCAATGCCAATCCCAAGGATTCCTGTGCATAGTCCACTGAATTGATCACTTCAATTCCGTGCAGTTCCCCGTTCCGGATCCGTGCTTTTTGGAAATCACCAAGCATGGGATTTCCTGTGGGACTCTGCCGGTGCCAGGCCGGATGGTTCCAGAAGACAAAGGCCCCCTGTTTTTTTGCTTCCTCGAAAGAGGTTTCCGGATCTTTTGCCACCAGCGGGTTTGAATCGGTAAGAAATACCGCATTGCTATGCCCGATGGGCTCCGACCGGGTGATTTCCGATCCCGGGATGATCATAAGATCATGCTCCCTGGCTTCAGCCAGGGCAAGGTGGTACGCCCGGTTGCGGTCCGGATGGGGAATATCTTCACTATGGGGTTGGTATTCCAGGTGTTCCGTTAAGGAGATGGCATCCAGGCCGTCCCGGAGGGCTTCCTGAACCCGGATGGTTGGCCATACATCCCCATCGGAAAAAACAGAATGAATATGAAGGTCTGTCTTTAAGGTGCGGTATCCCGGAATGTCCGGGAATTCGATTGCCATGTTGCTGGGGTGGGAGTGTTCCTGTGCGTGGATTAGGGAACCGATAAAAATGAATAGTGCGAAATATTTCATAAATCCAGATGTAAATTTCAAATATACTGGATTATTTTCCTTTGATGGGATTGATTTCCATGCACCTTATTAAAATATGGTTACAATTAAGTAAAGGGTTTGCCGGGGGCTATATCTATTTGCCGGAGTTGCTGTCCATTTGGCTTTTTCGGATGACGATAAGGCTTTTATTCTGGACTTTAAGTGCTTCCCGGAACAATTCCTTTACTTGTGCATAGTGCTCCGGTTTAAAATGCGGCCGGTTCAGCAGGAGGTTATAATACAGGTTGATGTTGCCCCCGGCCAATTCCATCGTGAATTTCAACAACCCCATATCATCCGGCAAAACAAGTTCTTTATCTTCGGGAAGTTGATCCATTTTATATCCTTCCGGGAGGAGGATGTTTATATTATACAGATAATTCCGGCTATACCCGAAATCAATCGGGTGTTGCCGTTGTTCAGCAAGGAAGGGGTCCTGATCAAAAAACCTGACAACAAAAGGGTTAAAGTAGATCTTGTCATTGACAAAGGGGTTATCCTGCTCAAATTCGATCCTTTCCGTTACCATCTTGTCCGTAGTTCGCTCCTCGAGCAATTCATAATTGGTAATGGTAAAGTTTCCGGCCGTACGGTTTTCAATGGTTTTTAGATATGTATCAGTTGTTTGATCCCCGATGAGTTTTCTCCGGTGCACTGCTTCGTAACCCAGGTTGGTCTCATCAAAAATTCCCTTAACAACGCGGTTTTCCACATCAAAAGTAACCTGTGCCCGCACCATATACTTACTCTTGTCCGGCACAATAATATCCTCCCAATAGCTGTCGTTCTTAAAATCCATCACCCGCCCATAATAATTCAGGCAGCGATATGGGAGCATCCCAAAAGGATTGTATTTGTCCGATGCATCCAGATAATAAGCCTTTCCGTTTATGGTTGCCTTTGCGATAATGTAATTGAAATCTGATAGTACCGGGTGCGTCCGCCTGGGTAATCCGTGATCCCTTGTGGATGTCATCATAAGTTGGGTAGGAATCCCTGCCACATTCAGAAGGTTGATCAGGGAGATGTTTATTTCCCCGATATTGCCTTTTTGCTCTTCAAAAGCCTCCTTGACACGAATATCGCCATAGATACCATAATTTCCGTTCCAGGCATAATGTTGCTGTATAAACCGATAGATCTTTCGAGCACTCTGGAGGTTATTTCCGCCTTGCAGCAATTCTTCGGGGACGTTTTTTTCAAAAAACCCTTTTTTCGTAAGCTGCCTCCCGATGTCCCTGTCACTCCTGAATTCCTGGTCCACATCCGCCCAGGTTTTCGTGTAGCGGTGCGTGGTGCCATCCAGGCGGTGGTACTCAGACAGTTCAAATGCAATCCTTGAATAATAATTAGATGGGGCCAGCATATAGGACTCCTCCTTAAATGCCGGGATGTCGGTCATGGAATATTTGAGCACCTCGCAGTCAGCTGCCTGGCTATATCCTTCCACCTTAAAACATCCTTTCTCGGTTCTTGCCTCATTGACCGCCAGGCGTAAACTCCCGGTCAGGCTCCGGTTATAAAGATAATTACCCGGTATTTTGGCGTTATATTCGCTGTATAGTTTTGGGATATTAGATTGAAAGTCCCAGCCATTTAAATGGTATATAAACGGTGAGATTACGGTATACCGGTATTCCAGTACGGCGCCGACTTTGACATTGGGGAATGTGAAGGTCTTTTCAGACCAACGTTCACTGATCTGGTTGGTGTATATCTTATCGGGCATCAGGCTGGCCCGGTGGTTTCCATTGTGCGTAATGGCCCGGATCTTCTCTACACGCTCGGATTCCTTTTCTCCTTTGTAAAGGGGAATGGAAATGGTTCCCTCGGAGAACCCCCCTTTATCAAGGATTTTAATTTTTCCGTGGTATTCCTTAATCAACCTGATCCGGTGATGTATTACTTTAAAATAATTATCTCCCTTTTCATATAATACAATCGCATTGGCAAGCGAATCTTTGTCATATTTAGCAAAGTTTTGTTCTTCCTGTGTGAGGATTCCAAATTCCGGGACCTTTTGGGCTGATACTATTGAAAAAGAGAACAGGGCCAGAAGGCAGAGGTTAAGTCTGGTCATAAGATGGGGCTTGTATTCAGGAATATTAAACTAAATAATGCTTGGATTATTATAAGGCAGTACGGGCTGTTTTAAAAAACTACCTGTTAAGATCCTGTAAATGATGCGATTGGGGATGCAAAAACCTACAAAGGGTTAAATAAGTCGATTTTGGGCCAGCTTTTCCTGCCCTGTGTCTTTTGATTTATGAAATTGCGAACCACCTGTATGATTTCCTGGTAATCAGCATCCCCGTTATTCATTAAAATCACATAGGAAACCGGGGATCCTACCTGTAAGACGCCCAGGGTGCCGGGCAGCGCTCCATTATGGTTCCAATGCCCCCCCTCCAGATAGCTTACCCCTTCCCCTTTGGAAAGAAAATTGGGAATGACATTCATATTGTCTACCTGGACGGCCAAATAGGCAAGGCTTCCGGCCGACGCCAACCACCCGCCGTGCGAATCCATACGGGCAACGTTCATGGAGTAAGGGGAAACCCATCCGGAATAATAGCTGACTTCATTAGGGAATGCGTCTATTTTTGTATTGCCGGCCAGACGCATATCCCTGATATCCATGGGTGACAGGATATGGTCCATTACGTATTTTTCATATGACATGCCGCTTACCTTCTCAATAATTCGGCCTAAAAGGCTGTATCCGAAATTAGAGTAATTATAATTCGTACCGGGCTGGTAAGCCAAACTCCGTGTGTCCAATACTTTTCCTATCAGATCGGCATGCGAAAGGGAATTATCATCAAACATGATGTCATATGGGTCATTGATAAACCCGGATGTATGCTCTACCAGGTGCCCAACGGTTATGGTTTCAACAAAAGACTCATAAGGGGGGGTGCCATATTGGGTCCCCAGTATGCCGTTGGCGCCGAAAACAAGATCGCTTAAACTCAGTTTCCCGCCTGAAGCGAGTCGTGAGATCGCCAAAAGGGTAACAGGCTTGGAGATACTGGCAATGCGGAACAGGGACCGGTTGTTTACAGCTATCCCATTTGCCACATCAGCCGTCCCGAAGGATTGCAGGTAGACCAGCTGTTCGTTGTATGTTATAGCCACCTGTGCCCCCTGCATGTCTAATGCCTCCATCAATTCTGAAAATCCGACAGTGATATCGCTCAGGTCATCCTGCGTATAGCCCAGGTTCCCCCCGTTGCCGGATGGCGGGTTATTCGTTGTCCCCTCCTCTTCCTGCGCGGGTGCGCCTGCTTTAGGCTGTACCTCTTCCGGTGTGCTGCATGCGAGCAAAAGGCAAGTTGTATAACAAGAGAGCAGTATATATTTCAAACTTGGGTACATCTGCAGGTGATTTCATTAAAGATAGGAAATTTTAGGAGCCCTGCCACCAAACCTGTTGGTTTGATGGTTTGAATGCAGCAGTTCAATGCTTCACTTGCGTTCAGCATAACAAGGATCAAGCAAGAAGTACCAGGCAGGAAGGTCCCCTCCCGGGAGGGGATGAAGGGGTGGGTAAAGCGAAGTACGAAGGAGGAAGTACAGAAATCGTCAATGCTACTTAAGATGATTTCTTTTTTATCCCTTTTTGCTTGTCCAAAAAGGAATGCAAAAAAGACACCTTCTCCGCAGGTATTTTTCCGCACAGCGGAAAACCGGCTCAGAAACTTCGCCACCACGCCTAGGCGTGGCGGTACCCTTCGAAGCTTTCTTCGCCTATACTTCGGAGAAGGGTATCCTAACCCACAACTATTGGTCGGGCCAGGCTATTACCAGCACGCATTTTGATTATACGAAATACCAACTTTCACCCTTAAACATGCAATCCAAAACTAAGAGCCTACTGTAAACTATTGACTGCTTTCCGCAGCGTAACCAGATTAGTCAGTAGCCTTTCCAGTCGGTCCAGGGGTAGCATATTGGCGCCGTCACTTTTAGCGATTGCGGGATCAAAATGGGTCTCCATAAAAATACCATCCACGCCAGCTGCTATACCTGCCCGTGCCATGATGTTGATCAGTTCCGGCCTTCCGCCGGTGACCCCGGAGGCCTGGTTGGGTTGCTGGAGCGAATGGGTAACATCAAGTACCACAGGTGCATATTGCTTCATCGTTGGCACGCCCCGGAAATCAACAACCATGTCCTGGTATCCGAACATGGTGCCCCGGTCCGTGATCATAACCTGCTCATTCCCTGAATCGGTCACCTTGTTTACGGCGTGTTTCATACTTTCCGGGCTCATGAACTGCCCCTTTTTCAGGTTGATGGTTTTGCCGGTTTTAGCTGCTGCCACCACAAGGTCTGTCTGCCGCACCAAAAATGCCGGGATCTGCAGCACGTCCACATATTCTGCTGCCATGGCCGCATCTGAAACTTCATGGATATCCGTGATGGTAGGTACCTGGAAGGTCTCCGAGACTTTTCTTAGGATCCGGAGTGCTTTTTCATCCCCTATCCCGGAGAAGGAATCAACCCGGCTCCGGTTGGCCTTTTTAAAACTCCCTTTGAAAACATACGGGATTTCCAGTTTGTCTGTGATGGTTACGATTTTTTCGGCGATGCGGAGCGCCATTTCTTCCCCTTCGATCGCACAGGGACCCGATAAGAGGAAAAAGTTGTTGGATCCCACATGTTTGATCTGAGGAATTTGCTGGAGGTTCATAGGTATCGACTTTAAAACAAAGATACATCATATGGTTAATTTAATACGGGATGGCTGCAAAAGCTGCAGCTGGTATACCACCGGAATTTAACAGGGTTTTCACAAACTATTCAGAAACATTTCCTCGGGCATGTTTATTTTAGCAGGTGGAATTACGGAAAAAATCAACCCCAATAAAAATACTATAATGGATATACTGAAAGAGTTACAGCAGGAGTTGCAATCTGAATATGAAATCACCAAAAAATTTATAAATAACTATCCGGATGATAAAAATTCCTGGAAGCCACACCCCAAATCGATGAGTTTGAAAACACTTGGGGTACATCTGGTGGAAATCTTTTCCTGGCCCCATATCATTATGAACACGGATTACCTGGACTTTAGTGAAACACCATATACCCAGCCAGATATCAAAACCCGGGCTGCACTCTTGGAAAAACTGGAGGATGACTTTAAGCAAGGTTCCAGCGCACTCAAAGTCCTAACCCTGGATCAATTGGACGGAACATGGGATATACGCCAGGGGGATATGGTTTTCCAGAAATGGTCAAAATATGGCGCCATCCGGCATTCCCTTAACCAGGTCACGCACCACCGTGCCCAATTAGGGGTCTATTATCGCCTGAATGATATTTTTGTGCCGGGGAGTTACGGCCCTTCCGCAGATGAACAATAGGAGTTGGGATGGTACAGTTTTACTGTTTAGCATCTGATCCTGCCGTGTATCCTGATAGTTGTAGGGCCCGCTGAAGGGTCTGCTCTCCTTGACCGGCAGTAAAACCTCTGTAAATTCACTCAGTATCAAACAGATAAAAAAAACACGGTTTCATAAAAGGTGGGAAAATAAGCAGTATCTTTGCACGCTCAAAACAAAGCTATGTCCGGTACAAAGAATGTCGCCATTATTGCCCACGTTGACCACGGTAAAACAACCCTGGTTGATAAAATACTCCATTTCTGCCAAACTTTCCGTGAGAATGAAAAGACCGGCGACCTGATTCTTGATAATAATGACCTGGAACGGGAGCGTGGGATTACCATTGTTTCCAAGAACGTGGCGGTAGTTTATAAGGACACGAAGATCAATATAATTGATACTCCCGGGCACGCCGATTTTGGTGGGGAGGTAGAACGCGTTCTCAATATGGCTGACGGGGTTTTATTGCTGGTGGATGCATTTGAAGGCCCCATGCCGCAGACCCGGTTTGTGCTTCAGAAGGCTATCAACCTTGGGTTGAAACCCTGCGTGGTGATCAATAAAGTGGATAAAGTGAACTGTACCCCCGAGGAAGTTCATGAAAAGGTATTCGACCTGATGTACGAACTGGGCGCGGAGGAATGGCAACTCGATTTTCCCGTTGTGTATGGGTCTGCCAAACACAACTGGATGAGTGATGACTGGAAAATCCAGACAGAAACTATTGAGCCCTTACTGGAGATGGTAGTAAAGCATATCGACAGTTTTAAGCCAGCCACCGGCAATACCCAAATGCTGATTACTTCACTTGATTATTCATCTTTTACCGGAAGGATTGCAATAGGCCGGCTCCAAAGGGGAACCCTCAGGGAATCGCAGCAGATCTCCCTGGTCAAACGCAACGGTAGTATCGTCAAGTCGAAAATAAAGGAACTCTATACTTTTGAAGGCCTGGGCCGAAAGCGGGTGGCCGAAGTGGCAACGGGCGACATTTGTGCGATCGTTGGATTGGAAGGTTTTGAAATTGGTGATACCATTGCAGACATTGAAAATCCAGAAGCATTAAAGACAATTGCCATCGATGAACCTACCATGAGTATGCTGTTTACGATCAATGACAGCCCTTTCTTTGGCAAGGACGGAAAATTTGTAACCTCCAGGCATATCAAGGAACGCCTTGAAAAGGAATTGGAAAAGAACCTGGCCATGAGGCTGGAAGCAACCAACAGTGCTGAGAAATTCACTGTATTTGGAAGGGGGGTGCTCCATCTTTCAGTGCTGATAGAAACAATGAGGCGCGAAGGGTATGAACTCCAGATCGGGCAGCCACAAGTAATCATCCGGACCATTAACGGTGTAAAATGTGAGCCAGTAGAACAGTTAACCATAGACCTTCCCGAAGAAGTATCCGGCAGAGCTGTGGAAATGGTCAGTATCCGGAAAGGCGAAATGGTCAGTATGGAAGCCAGGGGAGAACGGATGCATTGCGAATTTATGATCCCCTCCAGGGGTATCATCGGGTTGCGGAACCAACTCCTGACCGCTACAGCTGGCGAGGCCATCATGTATCACAGATTCCTGGAATACCAGCCCATGAAAGGCGATATTCCACAGCGGCAGAATGGTTCGCTGGTATCTATGGAGAATGGGCGGGCCATTCCCTATTCCATCGATAAACTGCAGGAACGGGGTCGCTTTTTTGTTGATCCAGGCGAAGATATTTACGAAGGGCAGGTCATCGGGGAGAATTCCCGGGGTGACGATATGACCATCAATATCACCAAAACCAAGAAATTGTCCAACGTGCGTTCTTCGGGGGCAGATGACAAGGCCAAGATTGTACCCGCCATTAAATTCTCCCTGGAGGAAGCCTTGGAATACATACAAAAGGATGAATATGTTGAGGTAACCCCCAAGCATATCAGGTTGCGGAAGATCTATCTGAAGGAAGTTGACCGGAAGCGAAACAAGATTGATTAAGGCTTTTGCATGTAGGGGATAACTGTCCTGCTGAGGTATGGCACGTTAATAAATTCCATTAAATCTGGCATTTCATACAGGCCGTGGCGGCTCCAATGATCCCCGCGTCATTTTGAAGCCCGGCAGGGATGACAGGCGTATCGATCTTGATCTGTGCCTTGAACTCATCAAAATCCTTGGAGGCTCCTCCACCTAGTATGATGAGGTCCGGGGCAATGATCAGTTCTACATATTCCAGGAATTTATTAAAGCGCTTTCCCCATTTTTTATAGGTGAGGCCTTCCCTGTCCTTAGCGGAACCGGCCGCCCAGGATTCAATTTTGTCATATTTCTTATACGGGATCTGCCCTAGTTCAAAATTGGGGATCAGTAGCCCGTTCAGATAGGCACCACTTCCAAGACCTGTCCCTATGGTAATCATTACCACAAACCCTTTGATATCTTTTCCGATGCCATAATTCATAGTGGCGTAACCGGCGGCATCCGCATCATTGATCACTGTAAAGTCCAGACCGGTTGCCTTCTTGAAGAGGGTTTCCACATTCACCCCGTTCCAATCGCTGTGGAGGTTCCCGGAGGATTTACAGATCCCATTCTTGATCACTGTTGGAAATCCACAACCTACCGGGCCTGTATACTTAAAATGCCGGACAATCTCAGCCACTACTTCCGCCATTTCATCCGGTTTACCAGATTCGGGGGTTGGTATCCTGAAGCGCTCCGTTATCATTTCGCCGGTATCCATATCAACCAAAGAGCCTTTAATCCCTGAACCTCCGATATCAATACCAAGAACCGCCTTATCTGCCATTTATATTGGGAATTTGTTTAACAGGAGTAAAAATAGGAAAAACTTTTGGAGGCCGGATGTCATATCAATTCCCCTTTTTCATTTAAAAAGTCGAAAATGTATTGATCCACCGGGGGGACCATTTCCCTGTCCGAATAAGTAAGCCATACGATTTCGGCAATATCCCGGTTGGGCACCAGCCGCCCGGTATACTTTCCCGTATAACAGGTCATGCGAACCAGGATGCCTGGTTTCTGACCATCGGCCTGAGCCTCAAATATTCCCATGAATCGGAGCCCGGGGAGGTCAAGTTCCACGTCCAGTTTTTCCTTTATGGCCCTGTAGAGGGTCTGGGTGTCCGATTCCTCGGGTATCCTTATCCCGCTGGGGAGGTAATACAACTCATTTTCCCGACTTTTGGTACTTAAAACCTGTCCGTCCGCGATATAGACCCAGGCGATCAGTTCAATGATTTCCTCACTTGGCTCAATGTAATAATCGATGGAGTTCAGGGAATGATCGGGGTCTATCGTATCAAGGAATTTATCGATACCCCTTCCCAGTGCTGTTAAGGTTCCCAGTTTGCGGTTCCTGCCCAAAGCGCTGGAAATAGTTTCATCCCTGTTGCCAAACTTATACCCTCCTTCCTTTACCCAAAGCAGGTTTAATAAATGCTGCATCAATACATTTCCAAGCTGGTCAATAGAGATTGCCACTTTTAGCAAATATTCGGCTATGCCCCTGAAACCCCTTGTAAACAGCCCATGAAGAAGTCCGTATATGAACCCGATAGGTGTTGTAATGACCAGGAGGATAACAGAAATCAAAAACAACAATACCCCGATTACAGGGTTGGCTTTTTTATCGGGTTGATAGACTTGCTTTTTTAAGATCATCGGTTGGCGAACATTCGGGTTTTCCTGCAACTGTGGATTCCAGGTTTTCTAAATAAGGTCAAGGGAACATTCCGGCAGGTAAATCTAACCGGGTGTATCTGTCATTGCGGCATAATTTACGAATAATTGAAATGCACTCGTAAGGGAATTCTGAATACGATACCCTGCAGTTTTAGGGTGCCTTTCGGACATCGGCACTTTTAGCAGGTTTATCTTCGGTGCCCGGAGACCAGATGAAGGATGTGAAGAAGAAAATGCTAAGTACCAACAATACTGCACACAGCATATAGAATAATTGGGAAAGGGATACGATATCCAATAGGGGAAGCAATACCAGCGGGGAGATGAATTGTCCCATAAACCAGAATGTCGTGAGTCGGCCAATTTCCCTCCCCCGGACTTCAGCAGGCGCGAGTTGCATGACCCATACATTCGCATTAGGGATCATCAGGCCCATCCCGAGGCCTGCGAAGAGCATCCCAACCATCACCATTCCAAAAGAATTGCCATATGCGATAACCGCATACGCAAGGGCCATTAAAAAGTAGCCTATCCCAAATATTTGCCTGAATCCGAATGTATCCTTTATCCGGGAATAAGAAAAAGAGGCAACAGCAGAAAATAAGGTCGTGGATGCGATGGCAATCCCGATCAGGGCATTTTTTTCTACGCCAATAGACTTCAGGTAAAAGGGGATCTGCACTGGGATAATAAAAAATATTACCCACATCAGCATAACATTCAGGAAAACAAACCAGATAATTCCCGGTGCTTTTATGGCAGGGGTGGCCGAACTTGCCTGGGATATTACCTTAGGTTCCTTAAGGAAAAGGTAGGTAAAGGGAAGTATCAGGAGCGAGAAAAAGTAAAGCAAAAATGGCACCCTCCAGCCGATATCCGCCAGGATGCCTCCCAGGGTGATAAATATAATACCCCCGATAGACATGATGGCAATCTGAAGGCCGGCAAACTTTTGCCGGGCCTTCCCCTGGTAATAATCCGCTACCAGCGTTGTAACCACCGTCATGGAAATACCCACGCAGATTCCGAGCAAAGCCCTGCCGGCCAGGATAAGATTAATATCATCCAGCCAATAGCCGGAACTTCCCCCTGCGGCATACAGCACAAGTGCCACTCCAAGGAGTTTCAGGCGCCCAAATTTATCGATGACTATACCGGCAATCATGGCGCTCAGGGCTATAAACAACGCAGGAAATGATAAGGAAAGCTTTACAAGGGCAACCCCATTTGGATAGGCCTCAAATGCCTTCGACATATCCGGGAGGGAGGCCGAAATGGTAATCATGGACATAATGGTAAGGCTGCTGACCAACAGAAGTGTAGCCTTTACCTGCCAGGTTTCAGAATTCATAGTACGGATTTTATGGTGCCTTAAAAGCTATTCATGGGCATTTCCCAAGGCAGTTAGGATTATTGAATTTCAGAGGGGCCCCTACACCATATTGCCTTTCATCAATTGGGGAAGCATTTCTTTAAAGTTCTCTTTTTTATTGAGGTGCGGCACTGCTTCTGAAGGTTCCGCTACCCCTAAAAATTTACATAATGGTCCCCAGCCGTCCCGCACATCATATACCAACAATTTCTCTTTGGGAACTGTTGCCTTTACCGATGCAAGGTGGTCTTCCCACACTTTTTTCGCAAATGCCTTGTCTTCAAATTTTCCCTGAAGCTCTTCGGCAAAGAACCTTTTTTTAAAGAATTTAATACATTTCACCACATTCCTGGCGCGGCTGTTGGTGAGCAGTTTCCCCATCATTTTGATTTTTTCTCCAGGGGTCTGCGGCCCGGCACGGTAAACGGTACTATCCACGCTTTTGTACCATGCTTCAAAATCCCGAACTGTAAGGATCACCTTTGCATCCGGATACCGTTTCATGTGTTCCTTATACCAGGGGTACCCCGGGAAATCCACAGTGGCATCATAACCTTTATACAGACCGTTCCAATCCGTATCGCCTGTTGCATCCAGTGTTTTCCAATAATGGAGGTTATGTGGGTTTACCAGGAGTTCCTTCATGTGGTATACATGCTTAAAGCCCAGTGTTTCAAGGCATGTTTTAAGTGTTGTGGTTCCTGTCCTGGGAAACCCGGCTCCTATTATTTTTATCGACATTGTTTTGTGGTTTTAGAAGGTTATATGTAATTTATTGAATACTGTCCTGAGCAGGTGGGGGAGGCATTTTGAAAATAAAGGGTTCAGGCTGACTCTCCAGCGGTTTTAATTCCTTCCCTGTAAATGCCGGATAATCGGCCATATAATGTGTTCCCCTGAATTGCCCGTATAGGAACGGCCCTATGGGTTGCGCAGGAGAACCATCAGGCAGGCTGTAATGGTCATTATACGGATTCCAGTACTCCCAGACAATTTCCTTATCGGGTGTAACTTCCATAAAGCGCCCTGTAGCCCCGGAGGTGATAAAGGTATTGCCATTTTGCATCCGGTGTGCCCCGGAGATAAAGGCAGAATAAAAGGAATATTTATCCGGTGCCGTATAGACCCAGGTTGGTTCGGCCGGACCGTAAGGTGCATTGTCAGGGAGTTGGTAGGTACCGTTATCTTCCAGCGGCGGGGTTAATTCAAATACAGCACTGTAATTTCCGACATCGCCTACAGCAACCTGAGGATCCGGGGATTTTGCAGCCGCCAGGGCAGCCCACATACCGGGCAATTTATTGTTGGGATCCGGGATATCATTGTTGAAAACGGTCAGGTTTCCGGCACCGGGGTATCCATCGGGTATCCATTTGACATCGTGCTGCCCGAACAAACGCTGGTCAGCTTTGGTGCCCCTGCCATAATTAGCAGGATTGCCCCAACGGTACAGGATGTCACCACCCTGACCGCTCTTACCCCCGGTACTTCCTTTGGCCTCTTCGGTGGTGGTGCTGTGGTCGATGACCATGATCTCACCATACCCGGGAACACTGATAGCGATCTGGTCCAATGCCGGGTTGTAGCTGATTGCGTTGGTATGCGTAATGTCCGAACCGCGATTTTCCACCGTGGCATTGGACGTGAGGACCCTGTTTTTCTTCATTCCCTCCACCTGCTCCGCAGTCATCGGAGGACCGCCCTCGTCCCCCTGAACATTGATATTTATTTTGCCGGGGTTTTCAGCGATGACGCCATAATTCTTTTTTTTCGAATCGAGGTCCTGCACAAGATGATCCCACATATGCCATTCCCAAACGATCTCACCACCGGAAGGCCGGGTTGGTTTAACTTCGATGATCTTGTCTGGCCAGATCCCTGCTTTGGGGATATGGTTGGGATCACGTCCGGCCGCAATGGCTTCCTCAGGGGTTTTGGCGTCGTAGGAAATGGCCAGGATATTACCATTGGGCATGATCTCAAAATCATGATGGGTCAGTTCTTTTTCATTTGCGAATTCAAAATCCCATAACATGTTGCCATCCCAATCGTATTCCCGTATCCTGCCGGCCTGCCCTCCTGCGGCAAATGTCGGGAAATCCGGATCACGCTCCAGCCGGAAGAGGTGGCCGTCCCTGGTGAGGTACGATTGCATGCTGCTGAGGTCCCCTTTCCAGGTATGGAGCACCTTTCCATCGAGATCCATCAGGTAGGTCTGGGTGCTTTGTGCTGGCTGGAACACCACGTAACCGGGTGTTGCTGCCGCTTCCTTTTTGATCAGCCCACGTTTTGCAGTGATTCCGGTGATACTCCTGGTATCTTCCGGTTTCCATTGCTTTACTTCTGTATTAACAGCAAGGGTCGGTTTGGGGTTGTCTGTCTTGCATGCATAAAGGGCACACAATAGTGCACCGCTAATTGCCATTAATTTAATTTTCATATGGATGTGTTTACGTTAAATAAATGCTTGAATGGAAAATGGGGGGAACCGATACACCGATCGGTTGGGTGGGGGGAGTTGCACTATTATAGATAAAGTCATCTGTTGTTGGAATTGCCCGGATGTCTTGGTTAATCCCTCTAAATTAGGAATTTTTCCTATTGAGCGGACATTAATTTTAACATATTTCAGGGGTGCTTTGTTTTGCCGCTCGATTTAGATGTAAAGTCCTACATATAAGGGAGAAAGCATCATCAACCTCAGGTTGCGGCCGTGCCGATCCGTGCGGGTTGAAATACAAAAACAGGGTTTGATCACACGGCCTTTTGAATGACCTCAAATACTTTATTCCCATCGCATTTTAATGTCTTGGAGGGATACTTCAGAAGGAGTGCGTAATCGTGGGTAGCCATCAGGATGGTCCTGCCCGTTTTATTGATATCCTGCAAAACCTTCATAACCTCCACACTGGTCTGCGGATCCAGGTTGCCGGTAGGCTCATCGGCAAGGATCAGTTCAGGGTCATTCAGCAGCGCCCTTGCTATGGCGATGCGTTGTTGCTCGCCGCCCGAGAGTTCATGCGGGAACTTAAAACCTTTGGTCTTCATCCCTACTTTTTCCAGGACTTCTGTGATGCGGGCATCCATCCTGGCCTGATCTTTCCAACCGGTTGCCTTCAGGACAAAAAGCAGGTTTTTGTTGACCGTTCTATCTGGCAGCAACTTAAAATCCTGGAATACGATCCCCAGCTTCCTCCGTAAAAACGGAATATCCTTTTCTGCCAGCTTCCTCAGGTCAAAACCTGCGATACTGCCTTCTCCATGGTTCAGGGGAAGATCTGCATAAAGTGTCTTCATAAAACTACTTTTGCCGCTGCCGGTCTTTCCGATCAGGTACACAAATTCCCCTTCCCGTACTTCCAGGGTAATATTGTTCAATATCATGTTGTCTACCTGGAAAACTGCAACGTCTTTCAGGGTCAGGATGTTTTCGGTCATAGGTGCAAATGTTGACATAAAAGTAATAAGTTCCTGCCGATATCGTTCTTCGGCTTTCCTTATTTCTTTTAATTGGCCGTTAAATATACTTGAGAACAATATTTGACGTTATTAAGAGAAATACGGCAATTCTTAACAGTATTAGAACACTATGCAAAAGAAAAGAACCGCGCTATTGCTGGGTTTTATCGGGTGCGCCATCTTTGGCATGGCCCAGGAATCCAAAATCTATACCCACGATCAGAAACAATACCAGGATGCCCTCGCTTTGTACAATGAACAACAGTACCAGGCTGCGCAGACTATTTTTGAAAAAGTAAAGAACACCACCCGGGACCAGGAAACCGAAGCCAACAGTGCCTATTATATGGCCAATGCCGCCGTGCGGTTAAATCAATTGGGAGCTGACAGGCTGATGGAGGATTTTGTTGCCCGCTACCCGACTTCAACCAAGCGGAATTCTGCTTTTCTGGATGTCGCGGACTACTATTTTGAGAATGGTAAATATCCGTATGCCATGAAATGGTATTCCAAGGTAGACCAAAGCGCGATGTCCCGGAACGACAAGGAGCGGTTTAATTTTAATATGGGATACGCCTTGTTTTCCTCCAAAAAACCCGATGATGCAGAACGCTATCTGAGCAAAGTCACCACCTCCCAAACATACGGCTCTCAAGCAAAATACTACCTGGGTTATATATCCTATCAGAAGGACGATTATGCCGAGGCCAACGAACGTTTTGACCAGATCACCGATCAGGAGTTACTCGATGAAAAACTGTCCTATTACCAGGCCGATATGAATTTTAAACTGGGCAAGTTCCAGGAGGCCATTGAAGTGGCAAAAAAGCAGCTCCCGAAATCGGACCGGGTGGAAGTTTCTGAGCTCAACAAGATCATTGGGGAAAGTTATTTCAACCTCGGACAATATGCCGAAGCCATCCCATACCTGGAGGAGTATAAAGGCAAACGGGGCAAATGGAACAATACGGACTATTATCTCCTGGGTTATTCCTATTACAAACAAGGAGATTATGCCAACGCCATTCAACAATTCAATAAAATTATCGGGGGCACCAACAGTGTTTCCCAAAATGCCTATTATCACCTGGCTGAATGCTACCTGAAGCTCGACAAAAAACAGGAAGCCCTGAATGCCTTCCGGAATGCATCCCAGATGGATTTCAGCCCGGAAATGCAAAAGGATGCCTACCTTAATTACGCCCGACTCAGCTACGAGATCGGTAATGCCTATGAACCTGTTCCCAAGGTCCTTACCACCTATCTTGAAAAATATCCTGACGGAGCGCATACCATGGAAATACAGGAATTGCTGGTAGATTCGTATATCACGTCCCGGAACTTTGAAGGCGCCATGGCCCTGCTGGAGGAAAACCGGAATTTTGCCAGCAAGACCACTTACCAGAAGGTTGCTTTCTACAGGGGGGTCGAATTGTTCCTGGAAACGGACTATGCCGGCGCGGTTGATAATTTAAAAAAGTCACTGGACAATGCAGCGGATGCCCTTTTTAAAGCACGTGCCAGTTTTTGGAAGGCTGAGGCCGAATACCAGTTAAACCGGTTTGACGAAGCACTCGCCGATTATATGCAATTTCAACAGAATCCCCAGGCGCAATCCATGCCGGAATATCAGGACCTCGGCTATAACCTGGGGTATACCTATTTTAAATTGAAGGACTATAACCAGGCCATATCAGCTTTTAGATCATTTACAGGATCCGGCGGCAGCACCGATAAAAAAAATGATGCCTATGTGCGCCTGGGCGATAGTTATTTCGTGACCAGCAAATACTGGCCGGCTATTGAAGCGTATAACCAGGCCCTTGAAGCCAATGGCCCGGAAAAGGACTATGCAGCATTCCAAAAAGCAGTAAGCTATGGATTTGTGGACCGGGGGGAGACCAAGCTGGAGGAACTGAATAGTTTTGTATCCCGTTTTCCCGCTTCCTCCCTGAAAGATGATGCCTTGTTTGAACTGGGCAACTCCTATGTAAAATCAGGCCAGGAAAACCTGGGGATGCAAACCTATGACCGCCTGATCAGTGAGTATAAATCGAGCCCACTTGTGCCGCAGGCAATGTTGCGGCAGGGTCTTGTACACTATAATGCCAACCGCAACGAACAGGCACTGGCCAGGTTTAAAACGGTTGTCAGGGACCATCCCAGCACCCAGGAATCTGTCCAGGCTGTCGCTACGGCTAAACTGATCTATGTGGATATGGGCCGTGTCAGCGAATATGCGGAGTGGGTTAAAGACCTTGATTTTGTTGAGGTAACAGATATGGAGCTGGACAATGCCACTTTTGAATCGGCCGACAAGCAAAACCTGGAAGGCAAAAAGGATGCCGCCATTAAGGGATTTGAAAGCTATATCCAGGAATTTCCGAATGGTATGCATGCGCTGGATGCTAATTTCAAATTGGCCCAGTTGTATTTTGGGATGGGTAATAAGGAAAAAGCACTGCCCCATTATAAGTTTGTCGCAGACAGGGGTGCGAGTGAATATGCCGAGCAATCCCTCGCCCGGGTATGTGAGATCTATATCGGGAAGCAGGATTACACAGCAGCCCTGCCCTTTTTGGAGCGGCTCGAGGCTACCGCAGATATCCCTCAAAACAGGACGTTTGCACAATCCAACCTGATGAAGGGATATTTCGGACTCAAAAACTATGACCAGACATTAGCCTATGCCGAAAAGGTCCTCAATACTCCAAGTATCGATAACCGGATCAGGAGCGATGCCCATATCATGGTTGCCAGATCGGCCATAGAGACCGGTGATGCAGCTAGGGCGGAAAAGGCCTATAAGGAAGTGCTGAAGATCGCTACAGGAGAAACCGCTGCGGAAGCGCTTTACTATGATGCATACTTTAAAAACAAAGCCGGTGACCATGCTGCTTCCAATACCTCGGTTCAAAAACTGGCCAAAGATTACTCCGCCTATAAAAAATGGGGTGGCCATGGTTTGGTGCTGATGGCTAAAAATTTCTATGCCCTTGGGGATGCATACCAGGCGACGTATATCCTGGAAAGTGTTATTGCTAATTTCAAGCAATTCCCGGACCTTATTGCTGAAGCAGAAACTGAGCTTGCCACGATCAAGACAACAGAAGCCCGGAGCAATTCTTCTGTGGATCCGGACGGAAACTAGCGGAAGTTGTAAAGACAGCAGGAGAAACCTATGGAAAAACTTACAGGAACACATACTCACTATATGAAGATCAACATAACATGTATCGCGCTGCTGGCCTTCGGGTGTATAGCCCTTGCCCAGGATCCGAACGATATAGGGACAGAAACGGTAACGGTCGTGAGGCCCTATTCCCCCACCATTTCGGATGCATTTAAGATCAAATCGCTCCCTACACTGAATGACTCCATAGTCCTTCAGAAAAAAAATATCGAATACAGTATATTTTCAGTACCGGTTGCATCAACCTTTACGCCGTCAAAGGGGAAGGCTTCCACGGTAGAAAAAGTAAAACCCGAGAAGATATTCAATTCCTATGCTTCTATTGGCCTGGGGAATTATAACAATGCCCTCGTTGATTTCTATACCAGCAGGGATATTGACCGGGGTGATGAGCGCCTGGACCTGGGGCTGAATCATATTTCCTCACGGGGTGATATTGAATCAACACCGCTTTCCGCACATTTTTACAATACTAAACTCGATGCCTCCTATTCCAAACGGGACCGGGATTTCGATTGGGGTGCCAACCTGGGATTGCAGCACCAGCTCTATAATTGGTATGGCCTGCCCGAAGCCTCATCCGTTGATCCCAGGTTCCTGGTGATCGATGCGGAACAGAATTATTTCAATGCAGAGGCGGGGGCACATATCAACCTGGAAGATTCATTTTTTCAACGGGGAGAGATCCTGGTAAGACGGTTCTTTGATGCAGTATCCTCGGGCGAAAACAGGGCTGTGGTACAGCCCACTTTTGAAATCCCGGTCACAGATGAGTTGTTCACCATAAAATTGAAGTTTGATTATGTGGGCGGCAATTTTAAAAATGCCGACCTGAACAATACCGTCAATTCCCCTGAGATCAATTACAACCAGCTGCAGGCAGGCATCAACCCCAACCTGGAATTACTCCGGGATAACCTCACCCTTAACCTGGGTGCCAACCTGGTCTACGGATTGGATGTGGAAAACAATGACAATAATTTTTATATCTATCCCACCGTCACGGCTTCCTACCGGTTGCTGGACGACGTGGCAATTGCATATGCAGGCGTAGAAGGCAGGCTCCGGCAGAATTCATATTTTGATTTTGTAGGGGAGAACCCCTATGTATCACCAACCCTTGATATACTTCCAACGGATCAGCAATATGATGCTTACGTGGGACTTAAAGGCCAGCTGTTACCCAACCTCAGCTATAATTTAAAAGGTTCCTATATGGCGGAAAACCGGAAACCACTTTTTAAATTAAATCCTCAAAATGATTTCCGTTCCGATGAGAAAGGCTATTATTATGGAAATTCCTTCGAGGTTTTCTATGATGATATCAAGACCCTTGGACTTTTCGGGGAACTACACGTGGATGTAAACCGGAATTTTAGTTTCGGGGTCAATGCCGAGGTATATGATTACAATACAGAAACCGGAAACCCGGCCTGGAACTTACCCAATCTGAAGGGGTCCCTGTTTATGGACTACCAGATCGGCAAGAAATGGTATATGGGGGCAAATCTTTTTTATATAGGCGAACGCGAGGACCTGAGTTCACAGGCCGAACAAAATGTACCACCATCATCTTTCCCGTCCGCCCTGGTGACACTGGATGGTTATTTTGATGCAAATGCACATGTGGGATACCGCATCAATGAGCAGCTTTCGATATTTGCCAAAGGCAGTAACCTGGCCAACAACCAATACCAGCGATGGGCTAATTTCGGGGTACAGGGACTACAGGTACTCGGAGGGGTGACCTATAAATTTGATTTTTAAGGACTAATAATCGGAATAAGGGGTGGGATATAACAGCATGATGTCTGCATGGGATACATTGTTCTCGTATTTTTCCATAGCGCTCAGCTCCTTCCATTCCGGGGAATCAAAAAAGGCTTTCCAGTGCGCATCCCTGCTTTCCATATCGTCAAACGTTGTCATATACAACAGGTTGGGCATATGGTTCCCGGCAAGGACATCCGCATAGAACACAGCATTAAAGCCCAGGCGGGCAAAAAGCGGGATCTCCCCCCCGGCATTGAACATGTCGACCTTACTGCGGTAGTAGCGTTCATTGGGCGACTCGTAGCTCCTTAATTCATAGACCCGTTCCGCACGGTCCCCATTGAGCTCCGGGACGATCATCTGCGGAAAGTCTTTAAAGGCATGCATTACAACCATTTCTGTCCGGGTATACGGGGGGTGGTCATGCGGGGCCGAGAGATGGTCGTTTGCAGCATCCTTGTAAGCTTCATCAGCCATCAGTTTGGACTCCATGGCTGCGAATTGCGAAAGTTCCTTGAATGGTATGAGCACCAGTATCCTGCTGGCAGCAGATCCGGTATCCCCGTGAAATTTAAACACCCCGATCTGCCCGAATCCCTGCCTTTTCAGGGCCGGGATAAAGGCATCCTTCAGATACGTATCCAACCCTTGTTCCTGGGTTATGGTATCAAAGGTATATGCTTTGAGTGCATAGAATTCCCGTGTATCTTCCTGTGAAAAAACCAGGGTTCCCGGGAACAACAGCAGGATCAGGATTATTTTTTTTATAAAAGGCTCATTCATGGGTACAGTGGTTTTGGAAGTATATCAAACATAAGCAAGTTGCCATTTATATCCTAATCCGTGCACGATCCGGCCCCGCTGATCCGTTATAAGGACTTCCCTGTTTTCCGGATCGTCGTCAAACCCTGCGTTGGGGCTTTCGATGTCCTGTAAACGGCCGCTCAGCTTTAATTCCGTATTTTAGGGGTCGTTATTGATTCCCATACGGACTTTGAGCAGAGTGGTCAGATATTTAATAATCCTAAGTATTGCGTTGCTTCCGGGCATTGGCAGGTCCCAGAACCTTATTGAAAATCCAAGTTTTGAGGATTTTGTGCAATGTCCTACACGGCTTGGCAGTTTCCATACCGATGTGGTGGAATGGTCCTCCCCCACAAAGGGATCTACCGATTATTTTAATGGGTGCAGTACGTCCATGGGGACCCCGGAAAATTTCAATGGATCCCAACCGGCTGATTTCGGGCAGGGGTATGCGGGGCTCTATATGTATGCGCCGGAAGATTACAGGGAATATGTACAGGCCAAACTAAAACAGACGCTGAAAAAGGGAGAGGCCTACGAGCTTTCATTTTATATAAGCCTGGCGGAGAGTTCTGATTTCGCCGTCAGGGAGTTTGAAGTGCTTTTTGCGGAAAAACAGGTCAGCATCCCTATTAAAAAAGTCCTTTCAAAAATGCACCTCTACAAGGACCAAGAGAACTCCTATCATTTCGAAACGATCAGCTATCCCGATTTCTACAGGGATACGCAGGACTGGATCCGTGTAAGCACGCAATTCAAGGCAGACGGAACGGAAAACTTTCTGGTCATCGGTAATTTCAAGGATAACAACCGTACGCGCAAATTTAAAACAAGCCGGGATTCCAAGAAGGGGGCTTATTACTATCTCGATATGATAGCACTGCACGCGGAAGCGGATGGAGTGGCACAACGTGAACCCGGCAAGGATTCAGCTCCGCAGTACGAACTTGATAAGCTGCATACTTTTCAGGATGTGCTGTTCCGTTTTGATGAGGATGAATTATTGGACACCGCACAGGCAGGTATACGGAAGGTATATGAATACCTGGTTGCGAACCCCGCAATGCACATCACCCTCAACGGGCATACCGACACAATTGGGGACGTGGCCTACAACGAACTGTTATCCGCAAGGC
Organism: uncultured Flavobacteriaceae bacterium; assembly: GCA_963756115.1. Lineage (GTDB taxonomy): Bacteria > Bacteroidota > Bacteroidia > Flavobacteriales > Flavobacteriaceae > JTS-RE37. The sequence goes on along the minus strand of CAVWMN010000002.1, from coordinate 252,885 downwards.
GCTGCAAAGCAGTCGCGGAATATATGATCAGACTTGGACTAGCCCCGGAGAGGATACGATGGCATGGGTACGGCGGAAGTCGGCCTGTGGCAGATAACACGACTGAAAACGGCAGGCAATTAAACCGCCGGGTAGAATACCGGATATCCCTTTCGGGGGTCCAACAGTAAACCGCCAACAGCCGCATATGTATTTAATTACCATCAGTACAGAATTTTCTGCCATTTACACATTCCTTCTTGATGGCTTTTCATTTGATACTTAGCTTAGCATAATAATACCTTCATATAGTGCCCCCCCTGTACCTCCCCCATTAACAAAGCATAGGCTTAGGCCTGGAAAAAACAACCTGATTGTTACCCATAACGGCATTAATTGCAAAATTCACAGCGTCTGTGACGTATAGGATCTTTACGAAAACAAGGTCATCATATTTAAATGCTTTAACATGAGAGATTTTAACAAGTACATGAGTTCACCACAACTGGCTGATAAGGCCATTTATGTTTCGGTACCGGCTACTATTGCATTTGACCTGCAAAGTATGAACAAGATCACAGCAAGTGTCCTGAACCGCCTGGGATGCCCTGAATGTCATTCCGGATTTGATATCCGTTTTGATATGGAGAGGCGATTTATATTCAATGAACAAGGGGAATTCATGCCCGGGCGCTGAGACATTGGTATTGAAAAAAATAAAAGCTCCGGAATTAGGGGTGGGAATAATTTATTTTTCCGGCTTTGAATCTGTTGTGGAATCCAATTCGGATCTGATCGATGTACTGGAAATAGAGCCTCAGACTTTTTGGTACAAAAGCAAGTCCGAAGCGGATTCATTCAGTTTTGATAAAACCACTGCCCAATACCTCAGGCAACAGGGAAAACCTATCCTCTTCCATGGGGTTGGATTTCCTGTCGGGGGATCGGTACCACCAGACCCTGTTCATATCCCGTGCCTGAAAGCGATGATGAAGGAACTCAACCCAGTCTGGTTAAGCGAGCATCTGAGTTTTAATACGGTACTGCTTGATAATGGGTATTGCAATACCAATTTCCTTTTACCACCACTTCAGACAACGGAAGGCATTGAGACGGCCTGTACTTCTATTGCAGGGTATGCGAGTCGGTTCCCGCTACCCTTTGCATTTGAAACAGGGGTGAATTATTTGTCTCCAATGGAATTTGAAATCCCGGATGGAAAATTTGTTAATTCCATAGCAGAGAAATCCGGGGCCCATATTTTATTGGATCTCCACAACCTCCTCGCCAACCAGAAAAACGGTCGCCAGAAAGTAGCCGATTTTATCGATCAGATCGATCCACAAAAGGTAATTCAGATTCACCTGGCAGGTGGATTTTATTATGATTCGTATTATCTGGATGCCCATTCCAATGTTTCAGGCAGCGAAGTACTTGAATTATTTGAACGGGTGGTACTTGGATTACCTGCTTTAAAAGCAGTTACATTTGAAATGCTCCCGGACTTTCTGTCCTTTGTTCCGGCAAAAGCCATACGGGTGCAGCTGGAGAACATGCACCGTATCTGGGATAAAAGGGGACGAAGCTGTAAGGCAACACCACAGAGCAAAGCAGCCCAGGCAAGATCTGCAAGTGTACCTTCGGTACATGAGTGGGAAAATACGCTTGGAAAGATGGCTATCAGGTATGAAGTGCCCCGAGAATCAACCCTGGCTAACGAACTGGAAGCAGACAAAGGACTCGCCATTATCAGGTTGTTGATAGAACAGTTCAGGAGGTCCCTGTTGGTTGGTTCCCTCAAATTAACATGCCGGTATCTGATGCTAAAATATGGGATGGATTTTTTTAATAATGTACTCGGGAAATACTGGGCACAATCCCCGCCCGGTTTATTTGCTTCCGATAATGGACTGCGTTTTGCAGATTTCCTGCTCCAACCGGGTCCGAATGCCCTGTGCAGTCAGGATCTTCTCCTGAAGGACCTCGTACGCTATGAGTATCATTCCCTGCTGACAATTCTGGATCAGCAGGAAAGGCAACTACAATTATCGTTCGATCCCCGTATGATGGTAGAAGCACTGGGAAAGGCCCAATTGCCGGATGATCAAGGGGAAAAATGTTATATAACCACCATTACGCCCTCCGGCGGGGACATGGACTCGCTGCATACAGTATTTCATTCCTGACTGCCTGTCCCTGTTGCAGGACATAGGGTTTTATCCAAATTTATTTCGCTTTTTCAGCTTGCAACAGGTAAGGATATAGCCGGAACGGTTTCCATCCCGTGAACTCATGGATGAAGATAGTGCACTGGGATATTTGTAGTAAGAAGACAGGACCCAAAGCATATTTTCGGTAGCATATCAATAATAATCTCCGTACTTTGTAAAAAAAAAATAGACCACCCGGATGGATGTAAAATTAGCCGTGCTCATTGATGGGGATAACATCCCTTCAGCCTACGTCAAGGAAATGATGGAGGAACTCGCCAAATACGGGAATCCTACTATCAAGCGTATTTATGGCGACTGGACCAATCCCCGCCTGGGAAAATGGAAGAATGTATTGTTGGAGAACGCCATTACGCCCATACAGCAATATGGGTATACTGCCGGGAAGAACGCAACGGATTCCGCCATGATCATAGATGCGATGGACATCCTGTATACGGGTGATGTAAACGGGTTCTGCCTGGTTTCGAGCGACAGTGATTTTACGCGCCTGGCAACCCGCTTGCGGGAGGCTGGCATGCAGGTGTATGGGATAGGGGAGAAAAAAACGCCCAATCCCTTTATAGTTGCATGTGACAAGTTCATTTATATAGAAATCCTAAAAAACCAGGCTTCCGGATCCACCACGGAAACCACCACCCAGACCCCTAATAACAAGAGTAGCATAGATAAGATCACGGATAAAGAGATCCGGATGATCTCCACAACAATTGACGACCTTGCGGATGAGGATGGGTGGGCATTCCTGGGTGACGTGGGAAGCCTTCTGCAAAAGAAACAACCCAATTTTGATTCCCGGAATTACGGATTTCAGAAACTTACCCCCCTGATCAGTTCTATCAGTGATTTTGAAATTGAAAGAAGAGAAGACTCAAGGGGCAGGAAAAAGCTCATCTACGTTAAACTCAACGAAAAAAGGAAGAAGGGTCGCAAAAAATAAGGACCCCCGGATCTTATACTCTGTTTATATGTCCTCACCACTTTGTATCAGTACCCCCGCACAACGGATACCAGTCCTACTTGCCTTATCTTTTTTGTTAATCACTTCCTGCGGGGAAAGAACGAAAACACCCGATACGGTACCTTCCCAAATATCTTCCCTGGATAGTCTTTTCGAGGAGTATTACCAGTTTAAAAAACGCATCAACCCGCTGGAAGCAACCAAAGGGGGTGACAGCCTATACAATGATCAGCTGCCTAACTATATCTCTGATGGATACCAGCAGGACCTAATTGCAAATTATACCCGTTTTTTGGAAGAATTGACGCGTTATAATGATTCTGCTATCACCCCCACACAACGAATCAGCAAAGGGGTAATGGAATGGGATTGCAACATAAAAAGGGAAGGGCTTACCAACAGCCTGGTAACGATCGCTTCCCCCATGTACGACCTGCCCACCTTTGAATTGATGCCCTTGCTGCAGATTCAAAGCCTGCACCTGTACTTTTCACAATTGGCCGCCGGGAACAGTGTGCAGCCTTTCCACACGCCCAAAGATTACGAAAACTGGCTCCACAGGGTCGATTCCTACCTGCTGTTCCTGGATACCTGTATGCTAAAAATAAAAGAGGGAATGGCAAAAGGAGTGGTATTGCCAAAAGTGCTCATAGTAAAGATGATCCCCCAACTGGAGGGATTTGAGACCCGGGAACCGAAGGACCATATATTTTTTCAACCTGTCCGGAATATCCCTGAAAATTTTTCAGCTGAGGACAAACAAAGGCTTACCAAAGCGTACCGGGATATGCTGGAACAGAAGCTGATTCCCAAATACAGGGAATTATCAGGTTTCTTAAAGGACACCTATCTGCCTGCAGGCAGGGAAACTTCGGGAATCGGGGCGTTGCCCCATGGCCCGGAAACCTATCAATACCTTATACGGCTGCATACCACTACCAGAATGACGGCAGATGAGATCCATGAACTGGGCAAAAGCGAAGTTAAAAGGATCCGGGGCGAAATGGAAAAGGCCATGGCCGAAACAGGGTACCAGGGCGATTTAAAATCATTTTTGGTATCCGTCAGGGAGCGGAAGGAGCTTATGCCCTTTACCGAACCTGCTCAGGTTATCCAAAGTTTTTACGAAATCAGGGACCGCATGCAGCCCAGGTTACGGGAAGTTTTCAGCAGCAAGCCCAGGGCGTCGTTCGATGTCAGGCGTACGGAAGCGTATCGCGAGTCATCGGCAAGTGCGGAATATGTGCCGGGCACCAAGGATGCCTCCAGGCCCGGGACATTCTATGTACCGATCCCGGACGTGCGCTCCTATAACAGGCTCTCAGATGAGGCGTTATTTTTACACGAGGCTGTCCCCGGGCACCATTATCAGCTTTCCCTGCAACAGGAGAACAAGGAGCTGCCTGAATTCCTTCACCCGGAAAGTATGGGTGTGTTTGTGGAAGGGTGGGCCCTCTATGCAGAGTCGCTTGGCAAGGAGCTGGGATTATACGGGGACCCTTATCAGTATTTTGGGATGCTGAGCATGGAAATGCACCGGGCCATCCGCCTGGTCGTAGACACCGGCCTGCATGCCAAAGGATGGACACGGGAAGAGGCTATACAGTATTCACTTCAAAACGAAGCCGAATCTGAGGCGGATATCATTGTGGAAATAGAGCGGTATATGGCAACACCCGGCCAGGCTTTGTCCTATAAGGTAGGCCAATTAAAGATCAGGGAGTTGCGGAACAGAGCCGAAGCAGAGCTGGGAGAATTGTTTGATATCCGGGAATTCCATGACCAGGTCTTAAACACCGGAAGCTTACCACTGCTGCTGCTGGAAGAAAAAATTGACAGGTGGATCGCCGATAGGAAGGCGGGAAGATCCTGAGGAAATATGCAGGTGCCACCAAACTGTAATATTTGTTATATTTAACCGGTAACTAAAATAAATTGAAATGAAAGTACTGATCGCACTAATGGCCTCCCTGGGCAGTATGTTGGTTTCCGGAATTATGGAACCATCCCTTCTTCCTGTTGATGGATATCCCGAATCCATTTCGATGATCAAAAAGAATAAATTGGCCGGTACCTGGGATTATACCGTGCAGGATGTCTCCCCCGAATACAGTTCAGGAGTTTTACACATCCATAAAGAGGGCAGGTCATACCAGGTAACGGTAGAATTGACAAAAGGCACCCTGAACGCATCAGATGTAAAGGCAAAAAAAAATACGATCAACTTTCAACTGCTGATCGATGGGCAACGGGTTGATGTTGCACTGAAGGTGGAAGGCGATACGATATCGGGTGAAAGCACTTCTCCTGATGGGGTATACAAATTACAGGGAACCAGAAGGATGGATCCACAATGATTTTTAATACTCCTTCCCTGAACCTCCGGGAAGAACACGGTAACCTACTATTCGGCAGGTTTCCGCAATCGATTTAATCACAAATAATCCCACAAATGAAAAGATTGCTGATACTAAGCGCCATTGTGCTCTTTGGCTGTGATGTTGCGAAAGAAAATGTTGATATGATCGTTATGAATGCCACTGTTTACACTGTGGATAAGGACTTCAGCAAAGCAACAGCATTTGCCGTGCACGACGGGAAATTTGTGGCTATAGGAAGCACTGCTGATATCACCCGAAGATATAGTTCAGGGCATATCGTGGATGCAGATGCGAAAGCCATAGTCCCCGGGATCATAGATGCCCATTGCCACTTTTACGGCCTTGGCCTCAACAGGCAAACAGTTGATCTGGTAGGCACCAAAAGTTACGAGGAGGTTCTGGAAAGGGTGGCTAACTTTTATAAGGAGCATCCCGGTAATTTCATACTTGGGCGGGGATGGGACCAGAATGACTGGGAGATAAAGGAGTTTCCCACCAAAAAAGAACTCGATGAACGCTATCCCGAAACGCCTGTCGCACTTCGAAGGGTTGACGGGCATGCTTTGCTGGTCAATCAGAAAGCGCTGGATATGGCCGGGATTGATAATAATACCCGGGTGACAGGGGGTGAGATTGTCAAAAATGGAGGGGAAGTTACAGGGATACTTGTTGACAGTCCGATGCAAATGGTGACCGATGTTATGCCGGAACCGGACAGGCAGGCGCAGATCCAGGCATTAAAGGATGCAGAAAAGATATGCTTTGACAATGGCCTTACAACCGTAAACGATGCAGGACTGGACCGGGATACCATCGAGTTGATAGATAGCCTGCAACAGGCAGGATACCTGAATATCCGTGTCTATGCCATGGTCAGCAATACCCCTGAAAATCTCGAGTATTACCTGGACAGGGGGGTGCTGAAAACCGATAAGCTGAACGTTCGGTCCGTAAAGGTATATGGCGATGGAGCATTGGGCTCCAGAGGGGCTGCATTGAAAGAGCCGTATGCGGATAAAGCCGGGCATTATGGTGCCATGATAACCCCGGCAGCAGAAATGGAAGGTCTTGCAAAGCGGATCGCTGCAGCTGACTACCAGATGAACACCCATGCCATAGGGGACTCTGCCAACGTAGTCGTGCTCCGGGCATACCAGAAAGCGCTGGAAGGGGAAACCGACAGACGGTGGAAGGTGGAACATGCCCAGGTGATCTCACCGGAGGATTTTGACTTTTTTGAAGAAAACATCATTCCATCCATACAGCCAACACATGCCACCAGTGATATGTACTGGGCTGAAGACCGACTCGGGGAAGAACGGATAAAGGGGGCCTATGCATTCCGGACATTGCTTGACAAAGCCGGGAAGGTAGCTTTGGGAACTGACTTCCCGGTGGAGCAGGTCAGCCCGTTCCTCACCTTTTATGCTGCGGTAGCCCGAAAGGATATGGATGGGTATCCGGAAGGGGGGTATATGATGCAACAGGCCCTGACCCGTGAGGAAGCTTTAAAAGGCATGACGATATGGGCCGCCTATTCCAATTTTGAAGAGGCCGAAAAGGGAAGTATCGAAGTTGGAAAATTTGCCGATTTTGTGGTCCTTAGTGATGATATCATGACGCTTCCTGAGGCCACCCTCCCAACGGTACATGCCGACCTGGTTTACCTTGACGGAAAAGTGGCAGAGTGAACTATATTTTAAAGGGAATTATAGGTTGCCCATGGGGTGGGTTGACAGGCAGCAGGAGTTATCGTGCCGTTGGATTTTCCTAAAATACGAGCATAAAAAAACCGAAGCATTCAACTCCGGTTTACTGTAGGTAATGCTGTTCAGCGCTTACATACTGTCAAACTTCAAGGGTACCGAAACACGCGTTGTTCCCCATCCCATCACCATGTCTGCTCCGCCATCTCCTTCTTTGAAGGCGATGGAAAACGCTTCCAGGGATTCACCCCCGGTAGTGGCAGTTGCTTTTATGCGGGCTACGTCGGCTGATTCATCATAGCTGAAGGCACCCCATTGGTTCAGTTTATTGTTCAGGATAAGGGTCCATTCCTTTTCGCCCGGGATGGTAAACAGGGAGTAAGTTCCCGCTTTTACATCGGTATCGCCAACCGTCGCATCCTTGTAAAATGTAATTTCTACAGCCTCATTGGCTCCGGTTCTCCATACTTTACCGGCAGGTGCAAGTTCAGACATAGAACGCCCTTTTAACTGCGGCCGGCTGTACATTACCCGAACCAGTTTGTCCGCAACCTTATAACTGGAGGGATAGGCCACAATATCGGCCGGACTCTTATCAAGTCCTCCAAATTCCTGTGCTGTAGCAGCAGTGGTAAATACCATGGCAAAAGCCAGGGTAGCAATTGTAATTAATTTTTTCATAATAGTGTTGTTTTTGTGCAGTTAAAACTAATGGCTTTTTACGTGTACTGTTAATAAAAAGTCGTTAAAATTTGCCAGGCTTACAAAATTGCGGGTCGCCAGCCATAATATGCAATAAATGATTACGGATAACAATGATCGAATTAATATATGTATTAAATTGAAATCAAAATTACTGCTTATATAGTTTAATTGATAGTTTGGCTGCACCTTTGCCTTCTAATTGATATAAAAATTCAGATATGTGTGGAATAGTTTGTGCGTTTGACGTAAAAGAAAGCACGGAGACATTACGTCCCCAATTATTGGAGATGTCAAAAAAAGTAAGGCACCGGGGTCCTGACTGGAGCGGGATCTATGCGGATGAACAGGCCATATTGGCGCATGAAAGACTGGCGATCGTTGATCCTGCTTCGGGCAAACAACCGCTGTTCAGTGAAGATAAAAAACTGGTCCTTGCAGCCAATGGTGAGATCTACAACCACCGCGAGCTCCGGAAGCAATTTGAAGGCACCTATGCCTTTAGTACGCAATCCGATTGTGAGGTTATATTGGCGTTGTATAAGCAGAAGGGAGTTGACTTCCTGGATGAGCTGAACGGCATTTTTGGTTTTGCGCTCTATGATGCCGAAAGGAATGAATATTTCATTGCCCGGGACCATATGGGGATAATTCCGCTCTATATAGGCTGGGATAAGAATGGCACCTTCTATGTTGCATCAGAATTAAAAGCCCTGGAAGGAACCTGCACCCGCATTGAACTTTTCCCTCCGGGCCATTATTTCCATAGCAGCGATGGCGAGTTCAGAAGATGGTACACGCGGGACTGGATGGAATATGATGCCGTAAAAGACAATGAAACCAGTATCGCTGAGATCCGACAGGCCCTGGAAGCAGCAGTGCACAGGCAATTAATGTCTGATGTTCCTTACGGGGTATTGTTGTCAGGAGGGCTCGATTCTTCCGTAACTTCTGCCATTGCCAAAAAATATTCTCAGAAAAGGATAGAAACCGATGACACCAAAGAAGCCTGGTGGCCGCAGTTGCATTCCTTCTCAGTTGGTCTGGAGGGCTCCCCGGATCTGGCTGCAGCCCGGAAAGTAGCGGATCATATCGGGACGGTGCACCATGAAATCAAATTTACGATACAGGAAGGCCTCGATGCCATACGGGATGTGATTTATAACCTCGAAACCTATGATATTACCACCATACGGGCTTCAACTCCCATGTACCTTATGGCCAGGGTCATCAAGTCAATGGGAATTAAAATGGTTTTATCGGGGGAGGGTGCCGATGAACTGTTCGGCGGATACCTCTATTTCCATAAGGCTCCGAACGCAAGGGAATTTCACGAAGAGACCGTACGCAAACTGAGCAAACTGCACATGTACGATTGCCTGAGGGCCAACAAGTCGCTCGCCGCCTGGGGGATTGAAGGCAGGGTGCCCTTTTTGGACAAGGAATTTATGGATGTTGCCATGCGCATCAACCCCCAGGATAAAATGATCAATGGGGAACGTATGGAAAAATGGGTAGTTCGCAAAGCATTTGAAGACATGCTTCCACCCAGTGTGGCCTGGCGTCAGAAAGAACAATTTTCAGACGGGGTGGGATACAGCTGGATCGATACGCTGAAGGTAATGGTGAATGAGGAGGTGAGCAATGAGCAACTCGCCAACGCCCGGTTTCGTTTTCCGATACAGACACCAACCTCCAAAGAGGAATATTATTACCGGTCCATTTTTGAAGGGCATTTCCCCTCGGATGCGGCCGCTCTTTCTGTTCCTCAGGAACCCTCCGTGGCCTGTAGTACCAAAATTGCCCTGGAATGGGACGAAACCTTTAAGAACATGAACGATCCTTCAGGGAGGGCTGTGGCAAGTGTTCATGATGATGCGTATATTAAATAGGCAACAGGCCTACGCATAAATGCGCATCAGAGAAGCTCCCGTATTTATATGATTTAATCCCGCCATTTGGCGGGATTACCAGTTTAAGCCCGGGGGACGATCTGTAAATCCGGCAACCCCGTAAATTTCCTTTGCGTGTTCATTTTGGTTTACAGGGCACTAAGAAACAGGGGCTGCAGGCGGCCCGTACCGGGATAAAAAATTGCTGCTGTTTCTCTATGGATTTTCTATGCTAATTTTCCACAATTATTGTTGATAACTTCGACGGTTAATATTCTCTAAAACCCTATATTTCATGGGTATTGCTTATATTTGCACGGTTGTGAAATATACAATCGCAAAGACCTAATTTTATATGAGCGAAGAAGTAAAAAAAGACAATTATTCTGCCGATAGTATTCAGGCCCTGGAAGGTATAGAACATGTACGGATGCGACCTTCCATGTATATCGGTGATATTGGTGTCAGGGGACTGCACCACCTGCTGTATGAAGTGGTTGATAATTCCATTGATGAAGCAATGGGAGGCCATTGTGATACCATCAGTGTGGTCATAAACGAAGATAATTCGATCACCACCAGGGATAACGGCCGGGGAATACCTGTTGACCTCCATAAAAAGGAAGGAGTATCTGCCCTGGAAGTGGTCATGACAAAGATCGGTGCCGGTGGAAAATTTGACAAGGATTCCTACAAGGTATCCGGGGGACTCCACGGAGTAGGGGTATCTGTCGTAAACGCCCTTTCCGATCATTTGAAAGCCACCGTTTACCGGGACGGGAAGATCTGGGAGCAGGAATATGAAAGGGGCAAGGCCCTTTATCCGGTTAAAAGTGTCGGGGAGACCACCGAACGGGGTACCATGGTAACATTCCATCCGGATGATACTATTTTTACGCAGAGCATAGAATACAGTTATGAAACATTACAATACCGGATGCGGGAACTTTCCTTTCTCAATAAAGGGGTTACCATCAGTATTACCGATAAACGGCAAAAGGATGACAAAGGGGAGTATGTTTCCGATACCTTTTACTCGGATGAGGGCTTAAAGGAATTTGTCAAATTCCTGGATGGCAACAGGGAGTCTCTGATAAAAAATGTCATTGCAATGGAGGGGGAGAAAAATGATATCCCTGTTGAGGTCGCCATGATCTATAATACAAGTTACACAGAGAACCTGCACTCTTATGTGAATAATATCAATACCCATGAAGGTGGGACCCACCTTTCAGGGTTCCGGAGGGGGCTTACCACCACGCTTAAAAAATATGCCGATGCTTCAGGGATGCTGGATAAACTGAAATTTGAAGTACAGGGCGATGATTTCCGGGAAGGCCTGACAGCCATTATTTCCGTTAAAGTAGCAGAACCCCAGTTTGAAGGCCAAACCAAGACAAAACTCGGAAACCGGGAGGTTTCTGCTGCTGTTTCGCAGGCAGTGTCCGAAATGTTGACCAATTACCTTGAGGAACATCCGGACGATGCCAAGATAATCGTTCAAAAAGTGATACTGGCTGCCCAGGCCCGGCACGCAGCAACCAAAGCCCGGGAAATGGTTCAACGGAAATCGGTGATGAGTATTGGGGGCCTGCCTGGCAAATTGGCCGATTGTTCCGAACAGGATCCCACAAAATGCGAATTGTTCCTGGTAGAGGGAGATTCGGCGGGGGGTACTGCAAAAATGGGCAGGGAACGAAGTTTTCAGGCCATCCTCCCACTACGGGGGAAAATATTGAATGTTGAAAAAGCCATGCAGCATAAGGTCTTTGAGAATGAAGAGATAAAGAATATCTACACTGCCCTGGGCGTTACTATCGGGACAGAAGACGACAGTAAGGCCCTGAACCTGGATAAGCTGCGGTATTACAAAGTGGTCATCATGTGTGATGCTGATGTCGATGGGAGTCATATCGAAACGCTCATTCTTACCTTTTTCTTCCGCTATATGCGGGAATTGATAGAAGGGGGCCATGTCTATATCGCCACCCCGCCATTATACCTGGTTAAAAAAGGCAATAAAAAGCGATATGCCTGGTCTGACAAGGAGCGGGACGAAATTGCGGAAAGTTATAGCGGCGGTGTAAGCATCCAGCGCTATAAGGGACTTGGTGAGATGAACGCCGACCAGCTTGCTGATACAACCATGAAACCGGCATTCCGGACATTGCGGCAGATCACCATTGACAATGCCACAGAAGCAGACAGGATCTTTTCGATGCTGATGGGGGATGAAGTTCCACCCCGTAGGGAGTTTATTGAAAAGAATGCCGTTTATGCGAACATTGATGCATAAGAAACCACACTTACACAACAAAAACTCGCACCACTGGTGCGGGTTTTTTAGTTTTAGGCCAAATTTTTAATAGGAAGTGGGTCCTGTCATCCCCGAAAGATCCAGGTGGAATTACATCTGACCCATTCAAACACAATAAATACAAACCGATGAAAAATAGTATTTGGCTCTCAGCAATGCTCTGTTACGGAATAGCCATGGGGCAATCCAATGTTAATGAATTATTGGCTGCCGGCATTGCCGACGCAGAGCGATTCACCAATTCCTACCTGTCCCCCGTTTCTGAAGGCGCTATCTACAGTATGGGTGGCAGCTGGTATAACACCGCCGATGCAAAGCCTTTGGGCGGGTTTGAGATCTCCATAATCGGGAATATGGCCTACTTTAAAAACAAAGAGGACAAAAAAACCTTTCAGCTCAATACAGCAGATTATGATAACCTTCAGTTTGTAGATGGCAGTACCTCAAAAACGGTCGCCAGTGCCTTAGGCGATATACAGGGTATCAGGGTATTTGTGGAGGATGAGAACGGCCTTTTTAGGGAAGAATTTGAATTGCCCACCGGCCTTGCCTCAGAAAATATCAATTTTATACCCTCCGGTTACCTTCAGGCCAGTGTAGGCCTGATCAAGGGAACAGAACTAAAAGCCAGGTTCCTCCCGAAGATCAATACGGATGAGGTTTCTTTAGGACTATATGGAGTGGGCCTTCAACACGAGTTTACAAAACACCTGCCGGCAGATAAAGTATTGCCGGTTGCCATATCTGCGGTCATAGGTTACACCCATTTGAACGGTACGTATGATTTTACGGATTCCGATATCATTGCAGGGGAGAACCAGCGAATCGACACCAAGATCAATACCTGGATATTTCAGGCTGTTGTCTCCACAAGACTGCCTGTGATCAATTTTTATGGTGGACTGGGTTATCTCACGGGTACTTCAAACACCGATATTCTCGGCACCTACGAGGTTCAGGGCGGCCCCTTCCAGCAATCCTATATAGACCCATTTTCAATTAATACCGATGCCTCCGGCGTGGTGGCCAATGTGGGTACAAAACTGAAACTTGGTTTCTTCCGGTTGCATGCAGATTATTCCCTGGGCGACTTCAATAACCTTTCAGTGGGGGTAAACTTCGGGTTTCGGTAAAGATATTCCTTCTTCTGCCCCCCCTTTCTTTTAAATCAGGTGCCCTGATTTAAAATTCATTCCCCTTCTGGGAAGAGGGGTTTAGCAGGTAGTGGCAGGGACGAAGACACTGTATTGCTTTTATTTCACGGGCCTCCCTTTCTTACTCCCATATCTTTCACCCCCCTTCATTTAATTCAGGTAGCCCGATTGGAATTCATTCCCCTCCTGGTAGGCGGGGTTATGCAGGAGCGGCAAAACCCGATTGTACTGTGCCAGGGTAGCTTAGCTGTGGAAAAAAAGAAGAAGCCGTCTCATTTACTTAAATGGAACGGCTTCCTGAACTATATGGAAAAATCAAAGGGGGACTAATCTTTGGTCGCCAGAACCTCGCCATTGTTGGCTTCCAGCATAATGCCGTCTGAGGACTCTTTCATGCTGACTATTACGGGCTGCATATCCGTACCGGGATAGGAGATGGTATAGTTGCCATCAATCTGTTCCCATTTAAAATCGGTCTTAAAATCGAGTGTAGAGCTGGTATATTTGTGGTACCGCCCCAGGTATGCATCGTTAAAAATCCATTCCTGGCGAACGGTTTTCCGGTTGCTTTCCGAAAATGTTTCTACCTCCAATTTGACCCAGACCCCGATAACCGGATCATTGTTTTCCGGGATTCTGGAGCAATTACTGGCAATAATTATGGCAATGATAGCCATGAATGAAAAGACTTTTTTCATCAGTGTAGGTTAATGATTTGGGTATGACTATAACGATGTAGTATGATGGCTATTGCCAAAATTCGATGTATGACATCCTATTCCCGTAATCTTCGACCAACTGCTTTATTCTTTAACATTTTATAGGAAAATACCCACAATCGAACGGGGTTGTTTATCATAAGGAAGATTAATTGGGAAACTGCCAGCCTTCTGTCTGTCTTATACTAAAAATTCCTATTTTTGGCAGACTCCCTCATCAGGTTGCAGGGTATTGATAACGAATTAAAAAAAACTAGGATGAAAGTTACTGTTGTTGGTGCAGGTGCCGTAGGTGCAAGTTGTGCGGAATATATCGCAATAAAGGATTTTGCTGCGGAAGTAGTGCTGTTAGACATAAAAGAGGGCTATGCCGAAGGCAAGGCTATGGACCTTATGCAAACCGCGTCGCTGAATGGCTTTGACACAAAAATAACAGGGACTACAGGCGATTATTCCCGGACGGCCAAGAGTGATATAGCCGTGATCACCTCGGGTATCCCCAGGAAACCGGGGATGACCCGGGAGGAACTCATTGGGATCAATGCCGGCATTGTAAAAGATGTGGCTTCCAACCTGGTTGCGCATTCCCCGGACATTATCCTGATTGTGGTAAGTAATCCGATGGATACCATGACATACCTTGTGCATAAGTCCACAGATCTTCCTAAAAATAAAATTATTGGTATGGGTGGGGCACTGGACAGCGCCCGTTTCAAGTACCGCCTGGCTGAGGCCCTGGATGCCCCGCTCTCTGATATAGATGGCATGGTCATAGGGGGTCACAGCGATACCGGGATGGTTCCCCTCACCAGGCACGCAACCCGCAATAGCATCAAAGTCTCCGAATTCCTGTCCGAAGAAAGACTGGCACAGGTTGCGGAAGATACTAAAGTAGGCGGTGCCACATTAACCAAATTACTCGGTACCAGTGCATGGTATGCCCCCGGGGCAGCTGTTTCAGCCTTGGTTCAGGCCATCGCCTGCGACCAGCGGAAATTATTCCCCTGTTCCGTACTACTGGATGGGGAATACGGACTCTCTGATATTTGCATTGGCGTACCCGTTATCCTGGGCCGGAACGGAATTGAACGAATCGTCGACCTGGAACTGAACGAAGCTGAAAAAAATAAGATGACAGAAAGCGCAGAAGGGGTGAACAAGACCAATGCCCTGCTTCAGGTCTGATACTATATTGCAGTTCCCTCATTTCCTACAACCATAGAGGAGTCGCACGTATGCACGGAAACATGGAACATTGCTTCCTGGAATTCCTTGCTCAGGCACCTTGTTACTTTACAGCTGCATCATTTTTCAACGGGATTTTCGCTAGTATAGATCGCCTTATTATGGTAATAGTACCTCCTGAGACCTATTATGAAAGTACCTGAGGCCCGTATTAATAGTATAAATAAATTGTCAGTTCCTGCCGGAAATAATATATTTGCACGCTGTTTGCAAATACCATCACAAAATCCAATTAACTCATGCAGAATAAAGGACTTATAAAGCTTTTTGCACTCCTTTTCGGGATTGTCAGTATCTACCAATTGTCTTATACTTTTATTACCAGCAAGGTCGAAAATGAGGCGGAGGCCTATGCAGCCAAAGTAGTTCCTTCAGATGTAGATGATTATGTAGCTCAGCGTGAGACAGTTGAGGCGACGTATCTCGATTCGATTGAGAAAATGCCCATTCTGGGGTATACAACCTACGAGGATGCCAAGAAAAAGGAACTCAATAAAGGGCTCGACCTAAAAGGGGGTATCAACGTTACGCTGCAAATTTCCGTTAAGGATATCCTGAAAGGTTTGGCAGCCAATACTAAGAACCCTGTATTTAATAAAGCGCTGGCAGATGCTGATGTTGCCTCCACCAGCAGTGATGATACCTATCTCGATCTGTTCTTTGATGCTTTTGACAGGATCAAGGGTGACACAAAGTTGGCATCGCCCGATATCTTTGCAAACAAGACACTCAGCGATGAGATCAATTTTCAAATGACGGATGATGAGGTTAAACCTGTTATCCGCCGTAAAATAGACGAATCAATAGTTTCCGCCTTCGAAGTACTTCGGGAGCGGATCGATGGATTTGGGGTTACACAACCCAATATACAACGTGAAGGAAATTCAGGGCGAATCCTGGTAGAATTACCGGGCGCACGCGATATCGCCAGGGCACAGGACCTGCTGTCAAGCACAGCCCAACTCGAGTTCTGGGAAACCTATGAACCCGGGAACCAAAGCCTGATCAACTTCTTTATCCAGGCCAATGACAAGCTTAAGACCCTGGTGGAAGATACCGAAGAGACCCCGGTAAAGGAAGAATCTGAGATCGATTCACTCCTGTCTGATGTTACAAAGGATTCCCTGGACCTGTCTGCCGAAAAAAACCCGTTATTCGACAAATTGCAGCTCAACGGCCCGGGTTATGCCATAGGGGTTGCCGCTATAAAGGATACTGCAACAATAGGCTCATACCTGAGGATGCCAGAGATCCGGCGGTTATTACCGGCTGATGTACAGTTTACCAAGTTCCTATGGGAACGCCCATCCAAGGATTCTGAAGTCGCGGGCCTGTTTGCCCTGAAATCGAACCGGGAAAATGAACCCCGGATAAGTGGGGATGTTGTCAGTGATGCACGGGATCAGTTTGATCAATTCAGCAGGCCGGCTGTGGGAATGGATATGAATGTCAGGGGTGCCAAGCTATGGGAGAAACTTACCAGTGAGGCAAACCTGAACAATACCGGTATTGCCATCGTATTGGACAATAAGGTTTACACCGCGCCGGGGGTTTCCCAGGTGGGAGGTATCTCCGGGGGAAGCTCGGAAATAACCGGGACATTCACAATCAATGAGACCAAAGATATTGCCAACGTCCTGAGGGCAGGGAAACTTCCTGCCTCAGCGGAAATAATCGATTCCTTCGTTGTTGGTCCATCTCTTGGACAGGAAGCCATAGACAGTGGGTTTATGTCTTTCCTGATCGCTATGAGTATCGTTTTGGTGTGGATGGTATTCTATTACGGAAAGGCGGGGATATTCGCGGATATTGCACTTATTTTCAACATTGTCCTCATTTTCGGGGTATTGGCCAGCCTTGGAGCTGTACTTACACTGCCGGGGATCGCTGGTATTGTGCTTACAATCGGGATGTCCGTGGATGCGAACGTGCTAATCTTTGAACGGATCAAGGAAGAACTGGCCAAAGGGAAAGGCAAAGGCCTGGCTATTCAGGACGGTTTCAACAATGCTCTTTCGTCCATCCTGGATGCCAATATCACCACAGGGCTTACCGCCCTGATCCTTCTTGTATTTGGAACCGGGCCGATAAAAGGTTTTGCAACTACCCTTATCATCGGTATCCTGACCTCCCTGTTCACTGCCATTTTCGTCACCCGGTTATTGGTTGACTGGTATCTTTCGGGTAAAAGCAGACGACTTGACTTTACTACCGCACTTACCAAGAACCTGTTCCGGAATTCCAATATTAATTTTCTTAATAAGCGGAAGATCTCCTATATTTTCTCCTCCGTTCTCGTTGCCATCGGTCTGTTCTCGCTCTTTACACAGGGGCTGGATCAGGGAGTGGATTTTGTAGGGGGCCGAAATTACCAGATACGTTTTGTAAACCCGGTTAACCCATCAGAAATAGCGAGTGAACTAACCGCTGTTTTAGGGAGCGCAAGTGCAAAGACATTCGGGGATGCCAATCAGATCATGGTGACCACCAAATACAAAGTCGATGTACAGGGCACTGAAGTGGATGATGAGATCCTGGGAATACTTTTTACTACCCTGCAAAAATATTTACCGGACGGGACAAGATATGAGGACTTTGTCCCGGGTAGCAGCAATGTGGAAGTTGGGGTCCTGAAATACCGAAAGGTGGGTCCAACCATTGCGGACGACATTAAAAAGAACGCATTATGGGCTGTCATAGGTTCCCTTGCCGTAGTATTTCTTTATATCCTGCTGCGTTTCAGGAAATGGCAGTTCTCCCTGGGCGCCGTTGCGGCCGTTTTCCACGATGTACTGATTGTTCTGGGGATCTTTTCTTTGACGAGCAAGATCATGCCGTTCAGTATGGAGATTGACCAGGCGTTCATCGCGGCTATATTGACGGTAATCGGGTATTCCCTCAATGATACGGTGGTGGTATTTGACCGTATCCGGGAAATATGGAATGAACGGGGGATGAAGGCCGGGGAGAATATCAACCAGGCGTTGAACAGTACCCTTAGCCGGACGCTGAATACGTCCATGACCACTATTGTGGTATTGCTGGCCATCTTTATTTTCGGAGGTGAATCCTTACGGGGCTTTATGTTCGCGATGATAGTCGGGATCATAGTGGGAACATATTCCTCCCTGTTTATCGCCACCCCTATACTATTTGATACGTTGCGCAAAAAGATCGAGGCCGGAAAATTACCCGGGAAACTTAAACCGGAAACCCATAAAAAGAAGGTTGCCCGAACCTGATCGTCTGAAGGGTACCGTGCTCCCGCATATTCTGGTGTTATTCAGTACCATGGTGCCTGGCGATTTCTTCCTTGCTTAAACGAAGGAACCGGGCGGCATTGTTGTATAATATGTCCCTTTTCTGGGTTTCAGTCAGGAAGTCAGCAGATTCAATTGCCTTTATTCCCACCTCTATTGCCCCGGGCCATGTCATTTGGTCAGACCCGAACATGACCCGCTTACCAAATCCGGCTTCTACTATACGTTGAAGGTAGGTGTAAAAAGCTTTTTGCGGCAGCACGTAGCATATTACCCCAATGTCTACATAAACCTGTGGATGGGTATATAAAACTGCGAGGAGGTCATCGAGCATAGGCCAGCCCGCATGCATGAGATATATTCTTAATTTTGGATGACGTACCAATAATTCTTCCATTTCCAACGGGCTGTGCAACCTGGCGCGATACGCGTTCAATCCCGGCAAATAGGGAGAACCTGGTGGCCCGGTCCCCACGTGGATGGCAACCGGAATATCCAGTTCCTCAGCCAAAGCTGCATACGGTTCAAATTTGGGATCACTTGGGGAATAGCCCATATATTGAATGCCAACCTCCCCAAACACCCTGTATTTTCCGGAACTCAGGAGTTCGCGTACTTTTTCAACCGTCAGGTCGGCACGCCAAAAATTAAAGGATAAGCCCGGGAGGATGCGTTCGCCCCCTTCCATCATGTAGCTTTCCAGCATTGGTCCACTGGTCATGCCGATAATATTGTATTTGGCTAGCATGGACAGGGTTTGCTTCCGTAGCTCCTCGTCTGTGTGAGGACTTATAAGCGGACTTTCACAAGAAGGCTCATTTAGCCATTTGGCAAAAGATTCCGCCCAGGGACCGCCGTTGTCATGAACCGGCAATTCGGCCGGCGCAGCACAGATCGATACGGGTGGGGGTCCGTTAAAATCTACGGGTAAAGCATGCAGGTGCATATCAATAATAGGGGGTTGTTGTTGTGACATGCCCGCCAGGCAGGCCAGGAGTGTCCCAAGTATCAGTATTCTTTTCATATTGGTACTATTTAATGTGGACGGTCCTCCATGGGGGATGTTGTAAAAAGCAGACCTTCAGGAATAGGGATTCAAGGTAAGGTAACCAAAATTATAGAAATAGGGAAGAAATGGAATTCCAACACCTTATTGGCATACTCATATATGCGGGATGACTTTTCCGGTGGACCCCTCACCTGACATTTCAAGTCGGAATTCATACTGTGGGGTTAACCCGGGTTCCTTACGATGTGAGACGAATATTATGGCAGACCGGCTTTCCGCAGCGATTTTATTCACCAGGGATACAAAAAGGGAAGCACTTGCATCATCTAGACCTGCTGTAGGTTCATCCAGGATGAGAAGCGGGGGATGTTTGATCATAGCGCGTGCGCACATCACCAGGCGCTGGTTCCCTCTGGACAGCTCATGGAAGTTATGATCCCGTTGGTCATATAGTCCAATAAGCCGCAGCCATTCCGCTGCTACCCGGAGTTGTACTTCGGATGGCTGAACATAAAGCCCCACAGAATCCAGAAGACCTGAAAGGAGCATGTTTTGCAGGCTGTGATATCCGCTGAAGCGGTCGGTCATTGCCGGGGTAAAGTAACCGATCTTCCGTTTAATGTCCCAGACACTTTCCCCGCTGCCTTTTTTTTGTCCGAAAATTATAAGTTCCTGCCCAAAGGCTTTGGGGTTATCACCGGTAATCATTGTAAGCAGCGTGGATTTCCCGCTTCCATTCGGCCCGGTCAACTGCCAGAATTCATTTTTGCGGATATCCCAGTTGATGGAATGGAGTATGGGCCTGTTCCCATAACTGATATTGATATTCCTGAACCGTACCAAAAGATCCCGTTCGCAGGGAATGTTTTCAATTGGCATTGGAACTGGCTGGTCTCCCCACATAAATTGAGAGGGGTCGGAGGTAAGTCTGCCGCGGTCACGTAACAATTCGCTTCCCTGGAGCCGGTAGCAGGTCTTTATATAGGGCAATATATCCTTCTTTCTGCCGATCAGCAACAACAAATGGGTATCGATTGCAACTGAATTAAGGATTTTGCGTAACGCCTTTTGGTAGTCACTGTCAAGGTTATCCCAGGGATTATCCAGTATGATGAAATCAGGTTGGCTTTCCAACACATTCCGGAGCAAGGCTTTTTTTCGTTCCCCGCTACTTAAGGATAAGAGGCTTTGGGTAGTATCTCCTGTTAACAACTTTGCATCGTGCCGTGCTTCTTCCTCAATATAACGATCGAGGGCCAGCGTCGAGAAAAGTGCTCCCTTTTTGCCGCTGAGAATTTCAAATTCCGGTGGGGGGCACCCCCTCAGGAATTTTTCAATAAACCCCTCCTTGTCAGAATTATTGTCTATGTAAACTGCCCAATGCTGAAGCTGGCCCATTAATCGGTATTGATCGCACTAAATTATGCTTTGGAAGTTCAGGGGCAAAATTATTGATGCATTAATAGCCGGGGCTCGCCTGTTTCCCATAGGCATGCACCCTGAAAATATCCACCGGGTTATCCCTGTACAGGGTGGTCTTGTCCAGTAACATCCCATTCTTTAGTGCCACCTTCCGGGACGGGACGTTGGAGATGTGAATTATGGAGATCAGGGATGCGGCGTAGGCTCGGCTGAAGGCCAGTTCCTTACAGTGCCGTGCCGCTTCCGTTGCATATCCCTGCTGCCAGAATTCGGGTAATATGGAATAGCCTATTTCAAGTTCTTCCGCTTCGTCTACATATTGCACCAGGAGGCCGCACATTCCAATTAGTTTGTCATTTGAACGCAGTGCCAGGCCATTCATGCCACCCAAATCGTTATCATACCGTTCAAAAATCCGGTCAAATTGTTGTTTGCAGGCGTCGTTGGGATCAGGGGGGAGTCCCTGCCAGTACCTCGAACTCCTGGGGTCCTGATGAAAGGGCAACCAATGGTCATAATCGGCGGTCGTAATTTTTCGGAAATACAACCTAGGGGTTTCCGTGCCGTCGAGCAGGTACTTTTCCATTCTCAGCTATTTTTTGATCCATTCATCAATCATCTTCCACAGGGTCTCTTTGAAGCGAGCCCGGAAAAACCCGAAATGCCGCAAATGCGGGATATCCTTTTCATCGGGCACATAGTGAATCCGCTCCCGTTGCGCATTGCTGTACTGCTCTGCAAGCCAGTCCACAGCCCTGGGCGGTGCATAGGGATCGTTTGGAAAACTCAGGGAAAGCAAGGGAGCCCTGATCTTATCAAAGAAATACTCTGCAGAGTCCCTGAATGCCATCATATAGTGCTTTTCCTTTCCCCATTTCCGCCATTCCAGCACCATCTTTTTGGGCAGGTTTTCAAACAAACCGATACGCTTTGCCGGAAAATATCCAGCCATGGATGTGGCAACCGGGATCAAAATATACCAGAACAACCACATTTTTGGTAAGTGAATTCCTTTGTAGTATTTCCAATACCCACTTTGGGAAGCTACCATAATGATCTTATCAAGGGACGCATAGTGTGGGTTAAAACCCACCACCTGCCCGCCAACACTATGGGTCACCATAACGAGACTATCGATCGGATGCTGATGCCGGGCATAGTCAACCACGGCGGCCTGGTCTACCCGGCCCCAGCTCCTTAGGCTGCTATCGTTCTCTTTTAATGCCCCGATACCCGATCCGGATTTTCCTATGCCGGAATAATCAAAAGTATATACCGTATACCCCAGGGAGGCAAAATAGGTTGCAAACTTGCTGTAAAATCCCTGTAATACCCCGGTAGCTGATGATATGATAAGAGTTTTTCGTATAGCAATGGGGGGCTCAAACCGGGTTACCGCAATATCGTATCCGCTGCTGGTCTGTATGTGCAACTCCCTGGTGGTCACTATCCTGTTATCTTTCAATCTTTTGGAAGCGTATGCGGTCCCCTGTTTGCAGCTTCCACCTCGCAGCATAGCCTCCATTTACCTCCAGGACATGATCTACCGGAACCTGTGAAGATAAGCCTGTTTCATCCATGGGCTGTGCATTTTGGACAATGTGTGCGATCCGTAGGTTCTCATCAATAAAAAGAAGGTCCAATGCTATTTTGGTATTTTTCATGTAGAAGGAGTGCATGGCTGTTTCCGGGAATATAAAGAGCATCCCCTCGTCCTCTCCCAGCTCATCCCGATACATCAATCCGGTCTGGGTCTCGTATTCTGTATCGGCAATCTCAATATCCAGGGTGGTTATAAGGGAGTCTGATGCCCCCTTAAAAAGTTTTAGTTCCCCTTCTTTAGCAAAGCTTACGGCTTCAGTCTTAACAACGCTTTTGGGATCTCCTTTACAGGATATAACCAGGGGCAGTGAAACCACAAAGATGATTACCACTGCAATAAACCGGTATATATTTCTTGTTATGTTCATGTACATAGTCTGTGCAAACGTATCTGATACCCTGAAAACCACTTGCGTACCAGTAGTACTTATTTCACGGAGGTTTCCGGGGTCTTGCGGAATATAAAGTACAATCCAATCAGAATAAAGGGAATACTCAGCCACTGACCGGTAGACAGTATGCCCAGGGATTTTTCAAATCCACCCTGACTTTTCTTGACGTATTCCACAAAGAATCTTATGGTCCATAACAATACCAGGAACATTCCGAATAAATATCCCGGTTTGTTTTTCCTGGAGGTTTTCCAATAGAGGTAATATAATATGAGGAAAACAAAGATGTAACAAACCCCTTCATAGAGTTGTGCCGGATGACGGTATGGGATACTCTCCAGGTATTCGGAAAATTTGGGATTATTTTCTATTGCGGCATATGCTGCATTTACCGTTTGTTCTTTGGTGATGGCCAGAGCCGAGGAAGCAGGCATATCATCGGAATCCCGGATAAAACGCGTGGCGAACACAAAGGATTTGTCGGTGACCTTCCCATTGATCTCAGAATTAAAGAAATTGCCGAGCCGTACGCAAAAGGCCCCGATGGCAACGGGGATGACAACCCTGTCCAGGATCCACAGCATTTTGAATTCCTTGTATTTTCGGGTATAGAGATACATTCCGATGATAATCCCTATAGCCGCTCCATGACTAGCCAGCCCGGTGAATCCTGTAAATTCATAGCCATTGATGAATCCGAAGAGGGAACCTGTACCACTCTCCCGTATGGGTAATAATATTTCAAGCAGGTGGTCTTGGTAATAGGCCCAGTCATAAAATATAACATGGCCCAACCGCGCGCCCAACATGGTCGCCAGCACTGTATAGATAAACAGGGAGTCCAGTTGCTCCATGGATTTTTTTTCGTTCATGAAAATCTTTTTCATGATAAACCATCCCAGGGCAAAAGCCACGATCCACAGGAGGTTGTAGTATTTGATCTGAATAAAGCCGATGTGAAACAAAGTTTCGTTGGGATTCCAGGTAATACCTAAGAAGTGCATAATGATTATTTAGTGCGGCTAAGATAAAAAATAGAAACAAGACCAGGGCCATAGTTGGTGACCTAACTGAGTAGGCTGCCGTCCACTCATCATGGTAACGGGGTACGGTCAAAACCTGTACTTTGAACCTATAGGATCCGTCTGCTAGATACCACTATGGCACCGGATCATAACCTTTACCCCCCCAGGGGTGACAGCTAAAAATCCGTTTTAGAGATAACCAACCCCCTTTAAAGAGGCCATGTTTTTTAAGAGCCTGGAGCGTGTAGTTGGAACAGGTTGGGGAATAGCGGCATGAGGCAGGGGTCCATGACGATATCAGTACCTGGTACGCACGCACCAGAAAGACAAAAGGGGCGATAAGGATTTTTTTCATGTTGTCTTAAAAGTCGGTCTGCATTCCCAAACCCTACACTGCCGTACTACGCCCGGCTGAAGGTGGTACCCTCTTTGCCATCCTTTAGTTGGATTCCCATTTCAAAAAGCTGGTCGCGGATCTTGTCTGAAGTTGCAAAATCCTTATTGGCACGGGCATCATTGCGCAATTGTATCAACAATCCCACCACCCCCGCAAGGGTATCGGAATCAGAGCCATTGTTCTGGGTATTTTCAAGCCCCAGGACATCAAAAACAAAATTATTCAGCGTTTCCAGCAACAGTTTTTTATCCTCCGGGGTTATGCTTTGGCTGCCTTCCTTACACTGGTTGATCTGTTTGACAGCATCAAAGAGATGGGCGATCAGGACAGGGGTATTAAAATCATCGTTCATGGCATCATAACATTTCTGTCGCCATCCCGGAACATCAAAATCCGAAGTTTTCGCCTCACTTTCAATACCCTCAAGGGAATTGATTGCTTCCATAAGCCGGTAAAAGCCTTTTTCCGATGCCAGGAGTGCATCATCACTCAGGTCAAGGATACTGGTGTAGTGCGCCTGCATCATAAAAAAACGGACCACTGAAGGCGAGAAAGGCTTGCTTAGGATTTCATTCTCCCCGGTAAACATTTCCCCTGGCAGGATATTATTGCCTGTGGATTTGGCCATTTTTTTTCCATTCAGCGTAAGCATATTGGCATGCATCCAATACTTTACCGGGGCATGGCCGTTCATGGCTTCGGCCTGCGCTATCTCACATTCGTGATGCGGAAATTTAAGGTCCATTCCCCCGCCATGGATGTCAAAACTTTCCCCAAGGTACTTAATACTCATGGCGGTACATTCCAGGTGCCATCCCGGAAAACCATCTCCCCAGGGTGATGGCCAGCGCATTATATGCTGTGGCTCCGCCTTTTTCCAGAGGGCAAAATCCTGGGGACTGTTTTTTTCGTCCTGTGCGGCAAGGATGCGGGTATTGCTAATCATATCCTCCAGTTTCCTGCCACTTAGTTTCCCGTACTTATAGGTTTTATTGAACTTTTGGACATCGAAATAGACCGATCCGTTCCGTTCATAGGCATATCCTTTTTCAAGGATATCTTTTATGATCTCGATCTGCTCAATGATATGTCCCGTTGCAGTAGGTTCAATGCTGGGGGGTAAAAAATTAAACTTTTGAAGGATATTGTGGAAGTCTGTGGTATACCGTTGCACTACTTCCATCGGTTCAATCTGTTCCACACGGGCTTTTTTGGAGATCTTGTCCTCCCCGGTCTCCGCATCATCCTCCAGATGCCCTGCATCCGTGATATTCCGAACGTAACGTACCTTGAACCCCAAATGTTTCAGATACCGGAAGATCATGTCGAAGGACATAAATGTACGGCAGTTTCCCAGATGGACATTGCTATATACAGTAGGCCCGCAGACGTACATCCCCACATGGCCTTCACTGATGGGTTCAAATTTTTCTTTGGTGCCGGATAAGGAATTATAGATTTTCAGGGGTTGGCCGTTGTACAATTGCATAGGTGCTATGGTACATTAAAAATTAGTATCCAAATTGATATAATCCAGAAATTCCCTGCGTACCGCTTCCTCCTTGAACTTGCCACCGTACTCGGCTGTAACGGTGCTGCTTTCCACATCCCGAATGCCCCTTGAATTGACACACAGGTGCTTTGCATCAATAACGCAGGCCACATCCTGGGTACCCAAAACTTTTTGGAGTTCCCTGACGATCTGGATATTCATGCGTTCCTGCACCTGCGGACGCTTGGCAAAATAATCAACGATGCGGTTCATTTTGGAGAGGCCTACCACTGTGCCACTGGAGATATAAGCGATATGAGCCTTGCCCACAATGGGAAGCAGATGGTGCTCGCAGGTGGAGTACACTACTATATTTTTTTCCACCAACATTTCCCCGTACTTGTATTTATTGCTGAAGGTGGAGGATTTGGGCTTCTTATCGGGGTGTAACCCGCCAAAGACTTCGGTTACGTACATCTTGGCTACCCGGTCCGGGGTTCCCTTCAGGCTGTCATCTGTAAGATCAAGCCCAAGGGTGTACATGATGTCCCGGATATTATCCCGGATCAGGGCTATTTTTTCCTCAATTGACAAGACAAAGGCATCTTCCCGTAATGGAGTTTCCTCTCCCGAGGAAACATGGTCGTTTCCCAGGGCCTCAAACTGCTCTTCCAATGTGCTGTCTAATTTCATATCCGCCATTCTTAAACGAAGTGCAAAGATATACATTATATGCAACTTTATAGCCTGTTTAGGGCGTTACACAACATAAATTAGTGTTAAGGAAGGCCGCCCCTTATTTTTATACTTTCCTAATAGTATAACTTTTCATGAGGTCCCCTGCCATTTGTTTATTGATTTTTATGGTGTGGGGCAACCTATTGCTACAAGCACAGGTATCGCCCAATTGTGATACTGCGATTCCCATCTGTAACAGTACACCGGTCAATGCCGGAACCCAGGGTTATGGGGCTGATGATTTTAACGGTGCTTTCAGCAGCGGATGCCTGGAACAGACTGTCACCGGGGCTATAGAATCCAATTCGGCCTGGTACAGGTTCCGCACGGCAGCCTCCGGGCAATTGGGATTCAACATCGGGTTTGACACCGCCGAAGATTGGGACTTCGCCCTGTACAGAGCCACGGACTGTAGTGATCTGGGAGATCCGGTCCGCTGTAATTTTTTTGATAACCAGGACGAGGAAGCCTATATGGGGGTGGGGGAAGATCCTTCCGGCAATACCGGATCAGTATTGTATGAAGATTGGCTGCAGGTGCAGCCAGGCGAAGACTACTATCTGCTTATCAACAACTTCTCCAATAACAATTCCGGTTTTTCTATTCAATTTTCCGGGGAAATTTTTGTGACCAATCCCTATGATGCACTGGATTGTTCCATTATCAATAATCTTTTAGGCCCGCCCATTGCGGCCTGTACCAATGAAAACATCCAGCTGGATGCCTCCAATACGCCCGAAGCTGGTCTCAATTATGCCTGGTATCAGGATACCGGGTCGGGGTTTGTGCTTATCCCGGGGGAAACAGCCGCGTTTTTTACGGTCCCGGCATCGGCAACCTACCGTGTGGTGGTTACAACGGCCACCGGAAATATTATAAGCGATGTACAGGTTGGGTTTACACCGGCACCGGTTACCGCGGCAGTACAGGATGAAATCCTTTGTTCGGGGATGCTGGAATTTGACCTCTCCCAAAAAGACCCGGAAGCACTGGGCTCACAAAACCCTGGGGATGTCACGGTAAGTTATCATAGCAACATGGCGGATGCGCAGACAGGGACGAGCCCCTTGCCTAAGATCTATCCGCTTGTATCGGGGTCTGAAACCATTTATATCCGGGCCACATCCGTTCAGAACAGTAGGTGTTTTGATGCATCAGAACAATTTATATTGAAGGTAGTGGAAACCCCAACTTTCGATTTTCCAACAGAAATCTTTATCTGCGAAGAAAACAGCGGAATGACCATTGGTGAACCTTCCCCGGATCCCCGGTTTCTGTATAGCTGGGATTCCGGAGAGAATACCCCTTCGCTGACGGTTTCCCAGGGCGGGGTTTATACACTGACTGCCACCAATGCACAACCCGGCCAGTTAAACTGCAGTGAAACCGCAACCATTACAGTGACGGTTTCTATATCACCCGCCATCTCAGAAGTCATACTTGGTGACCTGCAACGCAATAATACTGTTGAAGTGGTGACCGCCGGGGATGGAGATTATGAATTTGCTCTGGATACGGGAGCCTTTCAAAGCTCCGGTATTTTTAGCAAATGTAGCACCGGGGACACATACCGTTACGGTCAATGATCTTATGGGATGCGGGATGGTCACAGAGACGATCACAGTTGTTGGCTTCCCCAAATTCTTTACCCCAAACGGGGATGGCGTAAATGACCTCTGGCATGTCATCGGGGTTACTACGCTCCGGGATGCCGTGGTTAAAGTTTATGATCGCTACGGAAAACTCCTCAAACAAATGGAATCGGACTACCCTGGATGGGACGGGACATTTAACGGGCAGCTTTTGCCGTCATCCGACTATTGGTTCAACCTTACCTATACAGACAGTATGGGACAGGAGGTGGAAGCCAGATACGTACAGAACCACTTTACACTCAAACGCTAGGTCATGGGGTCTTTGGGGGAGGGTATACCCTGCCATAAAAACCCCCGGAATATACTAAATCCACGTGGTTTGAGTTATAGTTATGATTGATTATAAATTGTTAGCCCCACTCTAATATGCCTGTACAACAGTGTCTTTTGTGTTGCATGCTCCTTTTTGTTTTTGTGGCAGAAGCACAAAACTCCCCCGATTGCAGAAGTGCAATTCCTGTTTGTGCGGATGCCCCGATCTTTTCCATGACAGATGGCAGTGGTGATATCGATGATTTCGATCCGGATTTTATACGGCAGTCGGGATGCCTTGAAAAGGGAAGTATCAGCTCTGCCAATATTGAGCACAACACCTCCTGGTATGTTTTCCGGGCCGGTACGGGCGGGGAAGTCGGCTTTAATATAGAAGCCTTGCCCGCAGGAGGGGGCGGCACCGTAACAGGGGAATATGATTTTGCCCTGTACGGCCCGGATACAGACTGTGCCAGCATCAGTAACGGATCTGCGCAGCCCATTCGATGCAATTATGAAGTAAACAC
This sequence comes from uncultured Flavobacteriaceae bacterium, assembly GCA_963756115.1. Classification (GTDB taxonomy): domain Bacteria; phylum Bacteroidota; class Bacteroidia; order Flavobacteriales; family Flavobacteriaceae; genus JTS-RE37. The sequence goes on along the minus strand of CAVWMN010000002.1, from coordinate 223,827 downwards.
CACAAATTTTACAGGGGTAGGGGTTAACCCTGTAAACGGGCAGGAAGGTGCACCTTTTGTAAAGGGAAGCCAGAATACGTATGATGAATGGATCGATGTGAACCCCGGGGAGATCTACTATCTCCTTATCAATAATTTCAACACCAATTTTGACGGCAACCCTGAACCCTTTTCCCTGACCTTCACCGGCAGCTCTGTTGAAGCGGATCAGAACAATGCGCTGGATTGTTCGCTAAGGGACGAATTCCTGGGCCTGGATATCGTAGCCTGCGAAGGTGACCCGGAGATCATATTGACGGCATTGAACTCCCCTGCAGGCCCTGATATTGTAAATGTTACCTGGTCTGTGGATTTAGACGATGACGGCGTGCCCGATCAGGTTCTGGCATCCGGTCCTGCCTCCATAGAATATACTGTTACCAGCCCCAATTCCGGGCGTTATTTTGTTGAAATTGAAACTTCCATGGGAACAACTATCACGGATGACATCCTGATCACATATTTCGGGATACCGGAGCTGGACCGGGTTGATGTATTGGATGACCTTTCCGATGCCAATATCATAGAGATCTTTACGGCAAGTGATGGCGTGTACGAATATGCCATCAATGGTGGCGACTTTCAGGATTCAAGTATCTTTGTAGATGTACCGCCGGGCATCAACAGTGTGGTCATCAATGATAAGAACGGCTGCGGCATTACCAATCCCATCCCTTTTTTGGTGGTGGGCTACCCTAAGTTCTTTACCCCCAATGGCGATGGGATACATGATGCCTGGAATGTCCTGGGAATCGAAACATTGTCCGACCCGCTGGTCTTCATATTTGACCGCTATGGAAAATTGCTGAAGCAACTGGACGAGACTACCATTGGCTGGGACGGGACTTTTAACGGCAGGCCCATGCCTTCTTCCGATTACTGGTTTCGGCTTGATTATGCGCGGGACGACTCAGGGATCCTGGTAGCCAACAGGTTGCGTACCCATTTCAGCCTGGTGCGATAAAAAAAAGCCGGGGATACCCGGCTTCCTACACTTTTACGTACGCTTAAAAATTTAACGTATACCCCAGGGTAATATTGCTGTTGGTATATTTTACAAGGGCAGGAGTAGCCAATCCTGCATCGAATAATTTTTCATTGACATCCTGCTCAGACCTGCTATAGGCAAGGTCTAACCTGCTGCCCCCAAAATTATATCCTATCCCTGCTGAAAAGCCGGTGAGGTCCCCAATAGTAATGCCATCAGCATAGGGGCTTTGTTCAAAGCGATATCCCCCCCGGAGGCTTACAGCTTCTATGCGGTATTCCCCACCTAAGCGGAAAGAAGAAACAGCACCGAGTTGATTGGCGATATACTCATTTTCAGATGCGAAACTGGGATCAGAGGAGGGCCGTAGTTCTGCCTGGGACATATCCTGGTACCCATAATCAAAACTCAACAACCCATCCCTGCCAAATATAATCGCCATACTTCCTGTTAATTTGCCCGGGGTTTTTATGGTATAAGCTTCGAAGAGGTTGACAATATTGAAATCTATAAATCCTATATCGTCATCCGCCAGATCCGAATTGATCCGCTGCGAGGTGTCATCCGTCAGCCTGTACCATGTGGGCGACTGGTAACTTCCGCCAACCCGGATATTATCATTGAGGCGGGCAATGGCCCCGAGGCTAAATGAAAAGCCGGAACCCTCAGTATGCAGCAGGTTATCAAAATCAATAAATTGTATGGCCGATGCCGGTGCATACCCGCTCTCACTGAATTGTGTCAATTTATTATAGAGTACGGAATGAAAATTAAGGGATGCACCAAGGTACAAGTCATCCCTGTACTGGGAGGCAAGGTTTACTGTAAACTTGCTGTTATACCCGGAAGTGTTCTGGAAAAAATCCTGGTTTACGGTTGTATATTCGGCATTGGAAACGTATTGGGTGTTGTTATCATCCGTATCATCCACCGGATCGATCACCCCACCGAAATAACCAAGGAAAGCCTGCTGGGCGCCAAAACCAAGGCTGGAACCCACATCGAGGTACGCTTCTTCTATGAATTCACCATCCCGCAATAGCAACGAACCGAATGGAACCCCCTGGGCAAAATTCAGAAAATACGTATCGATCCCCTGGTTGCTGTTTCCCGAAACGCGGAATTCCCCGTCAAAATTCTGGATCAGGTCGTAATTGATGGCAAGGGCCAGTTTTTTCCAGTCAGATGCCTCCTGGGTGGAATTAAAAACAAATACCCCGCCCACCTGGTTGAGCTCCAGGGAATTGAGTTCCCGGCTGTTGGTACTATTCGAAAACACGGCATCAGCAGTGCTTTTGTAATTGGACCCGGAGACAGAGAACAGGCTGTTGTTGAAAACAGCGGAACCTGCCGGATTTACATTCAGGGCACTCAGGTCCCCGCCCAAAGCCCCGAAAGCCCCGCTCATTGCCTGGAAGCGTGCGGTACCCTGAAGGTTTTCCGTACTATACCGGACTACATCGTTGATATTCTGGGCACTTCCTGCAACGCATACCATTGCCATTATGAAAATATAATATCTTTTCATCGGATCTGATTTTTAAGTAAAACTGATTAAACAGTGGATAGAATTAATTAGAGCGGCCGCTTCTGCCTCCGGAAGACCTGGAACTGCCACCGGAACTTCTCACACTCCCTGAGGACCTGGAACTCCCACCGGAACTTCTCACACTTCCTGATGAACTCCGGGATGAGCTGCTACCGGAACTCCTGTAGCTTCCCCCGGAAGACCGGGAACTGCTGGAACCGGAACTCCTGTAACTTCCGCCCGAAGACCTCGAAGTACTTCCTGAACTTCGATACCCTGAGCTGCGCGGACTGCTGCTGCTTCCCGAGCTCCTGTAATTGCCGGAACTCCGTGGCGTAGAAGTCCTGTATGCCCCATTTCCGGATCGGACAGCTGAAGAATTTCCCCTGCTGTAGGTACTGCTTCTGGGCACAGTACCCCTGTAGGTCTGACCGGACCGTGAATTGCTGCTATAATTGGGAACTGACCGCGTACTCCGGCTGCTGCGGTATGCACGGTTACGCGCAATTGCATCCGCACTCACCGAACGCCTGGCTGTTGTACCACTTCGATATGTGCCTGAGTTCCTGGAAGCCAGGCCATTCCGGCTACTTACCGAACTTCGGTTAGAGACACCATTCCGGTTGCTGATATTGGACCTGCCGCTATTCGTTCTGTACCTGTTTGCCTCCCCGCCGGATCGGGTTCCCAGATTGGATCTTCCCCTGAGCGAGTTGGAAGCAAGTGTATTCCTGTCGTAATAGCCCCTCCTGCTCCTGTTATAGGCATAGTTGCTGTTGGAATAGATGCGGTTGGAATAAAAGTACGGTGGGCAATAATAGGAGTTATAAAAGCCTCCCCATCCATTTCCGTAAAAACCTCCCCATCCATATCCGTAGTAGCCTGCATATCCCCATCCAAAGTTACCACCCCACCAGGGGCTATAATAATTATATCTCCAGGGATTATTGAATCCCCATCCATAACCATAGTAACCGGAATATAGCCAGGGATAAGCCCAGCCATAATCGTAAAACCCGTAGCCCATGCCATCATAGATATTGATGTTAACACTGGTAGCGTTATCACCCCATCCAGCATAGCCTTCATAATTATTATTTGAATCGAAATACGTATCCTGTTCAACACCATCCTGCCCTTCCTGGTCATCATCGCTGTAGTAACTGTCAACATCCGTGAAGACTTCATCCTCCATAATCTCATCGATCTCCTCCGCCTTTCGCCCAAAATAATCCCCGTAAATGCCATCATTATCTCTAACCCGGGCAGGAGGCCGTTGTTCCGGAGTCCTGTTCACAGTAACCCTCTCAGTACCTTCTGTATAGATGCCATCATTATCATAATAGGATGCCTGCTGGTAAGAACCGCAGGAAACCAGCATGAGGGCCATAAGTAATACGAGGGGCGCCATGACGGTTTTTGGTTGAATATGGGAATGTATCATCGTTGTAGATTTATATTGTTGAACATACTAAAAATAGTTAGTTTTGCCGAACTATTTTGTTAATTAAGACACAAGTTTTGTGCCAAAGTACGGTAGATGAGTAAAAATTTGACGAAACGAAGCGAAGATTATTCCAAATGGTATAACGAACTCGTAGTAAAAGCGGATCTGGCCGAAAACTCAGCGCTGTCAGGGGCTGTATGGTGATCAAACCATACGGATATGCAATATGGGAAAAAATGCAGGCCGCACTGGACAGGATGTTTAAGGAAACCGGCCATGAAAATGCCTATTTTCCGTTGTTTATTCCCAAATCCTTCTTCAGCAAAGAGGCAAGCCACGTAGAGGGCTTTGCCAAGGAATGTGCAGTAGTTACCCATTACAGGCTGAAAAATGACCGGAAAATGGCAGTGGCATAGTGGTGGATCGAGGATGCCAAACTGGAAGAAGAACTGATCGTACGGCCTACATCTGAAACCATTATCTGGAATACTTACAAGAGGTGGATACAATCTTACCGCGACCTGCCCCTGCTGATCAACCAATGGGCCAATGTGGTGCGATGGGAAATGCGGACGCGCCTGTTTCTGCGAACTGCGGAATTTCTTTGGCAGGAAGGCCATACTGCGCATGCCACGCAAGCAGGAGGCTATTGAGGAAGCAGAACAAATGCTGAAAGTCTATGCGGATTTTGCAGAAAACTTTATGGCTGATACCGGTGATAAAAGGTATAAAAACAGCAAGTGAACGTTTTGCAGGTGCGGTTGAAACCTATTGTATCGAAGCATTGATGCAGGATGGAAAAGCGTTGCAGGCCGGAACCTCGCACTTTTTGGGACAAAATTTTGCCAAGGCATTTGATGTAAAATTTACCAACCGAGAAGGAAAACAGGAATATGTATGGGCAACCTCCTGGGGTGTTTCAACCCGACTGATGGGAGCGCTGGTGATGACGCATTCAGCGATGACAATGGCTTGGTTTTGCCGCCTAAGCTGGCGCCTATTCAGGTGGTTATTGTCCCTATTTATAAAGGCCTGGATGACACTTGATGCCACTTTCGGAAAAAGTGGCACCACTTGATCGTCGCACTTCGCGCCAGGGGAATCTCGGTAAAATACGACAACAGGGATACGCATAAACCGGGATTCAAGTTCAATGAATACGAACTGAAAGGTGTTCCTGTCCGGATTGCAATAGGCCCCAGGACCTTGAGAATGGTACCTTTGAACTTGCCCGCCGGGATACCCTGGCAAAAGAAGACTGTAGCTGCTGATGAGGTGGTTGAACGGATTGAAGCCCTGATGGTGGAAATTCAGGAAACAATCTATTAACAGGGCGCTCGATTACAGGGAAACCCATATCACACGCAGGTAGATACCTTTGAAGAATTTAAGCAGGTCCTCGAGGAAAAAGGCGGATTTATTGCTGCACATTGGGATGGAACTGCCGAAACCGAAGAAAAAATCAAAGATGAAACCAAAGCAACAATCCGGTGCATCCCTTTTGATATGGATAAAACGCCGGAAAGTGTATGGTGAGTGGCCTGCACTCTGAACAAATGGTATTGTTTGCCAAGGCATATTAGAAAAAAACAAAAAATATGATATTGGCTATTGTGATGAATAAAAAATAGTTGTATTTTTGCATCCGCATTTATACAGAAGCATGGCCCGTTCGTCTATCGGTTAGGACGCCAGGTTTTCATCCTGGTAAGAGGGGTTCGATTCCCCTACGGGCTACAAGTTCCATGTTTTATTGAAAAGTTACAAACCTAGAAGAATAATGGTCCGTTCGTCTAGGGGTTAGGACGCCAGGTTTTCATCCTGGTAACAGGGGTTCGATTCCCCTACGGACTACAACACCTGGTAAGTTAAAAAATAATTAAAGCATTTTTCGCAAGAAATAATTCAGATAAAATGGCAAATCATAAGTCGGCATTAAAGAGAATCAGAAGGAACGAGGAAGTACGCCTTCGCAATAGGTACCAGCACAAGACCACCCGGAATGCAATAAAAAAATTGCGTGAGGAAACCAGCCATGAGAAGGCGGAAGCCCTGTTGCCGACCATTGTTGGAATGATCGACAAGTTGGCCAAACGCAATATTATCCATGATAATAAAGCTGCCAACCTGAAAAGCAAACTGATGAAGCAGGTAGCAACCCTTCAGAAATAACAGCTTCCGGTAAATTAGTGTAGGCTGGCCCTGGACCCCTGGTCCGGGCTTTTTATTTTTTATTGATAGATCCTGATAACTTCCCCATTCCCTTTTCCTTCCACACTTCTGATATAACCCCGGATCATTTTATCCATCGGTATGGGATGGTGCCCCGGGAAGTAATCCCGGTATTTTGCGACTGCATCCTCCACCAACCCGGATGACACTACATTCAGGCGAATGCCTTGTTCCAGTTCGAGCGCCACAGCTTTAACAAAACTATGGATGGCCCCGTTTACCATGGCAGCACTGGCCGTCCTGGGGACAGGGTCATCTGCAAGTATACCCGTGGTAAGCGTAATGGACCCGCCCTTGTTCAGGCTGGCGGCACCTATCCGTACTATATTGACCTGCCCCATCAGCTTGCTTTTGATGCCGATATAATAATCCTCCTCCGTTAACTCCCGGAAAGGTGCCCATTTGGCTTCACCGGCGGTGCATATTATGGCATCGAGCTTTCCTGTTTTTTGAAAGAGTGCTTCCAGAGATTCACTGCTGCCGATATCTACATGCTGAGATCCGCTGCTGCGCCCGGCCACTATAACCTGGTTTTTTTGTTTAAAATAGGCAGTCACCCTGCGTCCTATGGTCCCTTCACCTCCAATGATTAGTATTTTCATAAATGGATTCCCTCGCTATACGGTTCATAATATACGTATTTAAAAAACTAGGCGTATTTTCTTTTCCGTGTATAGAAGAATCCGACTATAAAACAGCTGTACATGACCAGGATCAGTATCAAATGGATCTTTCGTATAAAGGGCGCTTCATCAGTTCCTGTAAGGCTGTTGTAATAACGGAGCACTTTTATGGGCAGGTAGCACAGATAAAAAATAAACATCCCGGTCCCGATCCAGAAAAGCAGGTTACGCCTGGGGAATTTTGTCGTATAGACCTCCCGTAACTCTTTAAAGTAAAACAGTATAGCGCAAATCAAAAGCAGGGTCCCCGCCAGATAGGTATAGAATTGGGATTCCAATATGAAATTTTGAATAAATGGATTCAGGAAAGCGATAAAAACGAAGATGATTGTCCCGACTGCGATAAAATTCCTGAACTTTTTATGTTTCAGGCTGGAATGGAAAACATAGAAGAAATACAGGAAGAAAATGATATTGTAAATGTTGTAAATAACAACGTTGTAGTCCGAATAGAGGTCACTCCAGACAAAACTGTATTTTTCACTGTATTTGATCACATAGCCCAGCAGCTCATTCAAAAAAGTATACATCAGCAGGATGGGGAAGTATTTCAGGGGGGTATCAAAATAACGGGGATACTGCCATAACGCAAAACCCAGCGCCAATCCATACAGGGGTGTGAACACGTTTTCCAGGATGGTATTTAGAAAATCTAAATCCATTGGGCAGGGGGTGTAAAAAAAAATTAACTTAACTAATCCTAATTATTGTGATAGGGTGGCGGAACCATGTTTCCTTCGTTCAATATCAGACTTTTGCCCCCCGCGAACGGGTTGGCAGGGGTTACGTAATTGGGCTCGGAGGGCAGTGGTACAAAAGAGGCGAATGATTTATCACCCTTCCCGATGGTCTTGCCTATACCCTGGTTTTCAACAGGCTGAAGTTGGTCTCCCAATAAAGCGGGATTCCAACCCCCCTTGTCATCAGGCATGAGATAGAATCCATATTCCCGGTCGCCCTTCTTTAATGTAGGTATCATGAACAAAGAATTTTGCCTTGGATGTACCACCGGTTTCCCGCTTTCAAATTTTTCCTCGTCAGGGTAATTTGAGAAGTACAGGCGAAGGCTGGAAATTTCTACATTGGCTGCTTTAGCTTCCTGTTCAATATATTGGATGTATTGTTTGATTGTCTCCAGGTCGTAATAGGTAAAGCGTGCCACGTCAAACGCGGCAGAATCGGCCCCGGCTGGGGGGTTATCCTGTTGGATCTTGTTGTTGCCCCTGCTTTTATTGATAGAATCTTCATACTGTTGGATCAAGGGGACCCTGCGTTCAGAATAGTTGGTATACATTGATCTGGCTTGTTCAACCGAAACTATCTGGTCCGGGGCTTTTACCTCTGTGGTGGATCCTTCCCCATCCTGATCCTTTCCATCTGGTTTACAATTGGTGAAGAAAACGGCAATTATGGCCATGGCGAAGACTGATAGAAATTGTTTTTTTGCGTAAAACATGTTCCGAAATTTTAAAGGGTTTTGCTAATAATCTAATCCAAACGGTGGGGGGAACGGTTTTTCAGTAAATAAAAGTAGTATTTATTCTGAATAGTTGTACATAATGGTAAAAGTATTCGTCCTATTACAACCACAAAAAAAATCCCAATGACGGGATGTCACTGGGATTTATCATTTGATGAATTGGTTTTTACTGGCTCATTGTCAATAAAAATTCTTCATTATTCTTGGTTTGTTTGATGCGTTGTTCCATAAATTCCATAGCTTCAACCGGGTTCATATCCGCAAGGTATTTCCGCATGATCCACATGCGCTGTATGGTATTCTCGTCCAGCAAAAGGTCGTCCCTTCTTGTTGAGGAGGAAATAAGGTCGATCGCAGGGAAAATCCTCCGGTTGCTTATGCGCCTGTCCAGTTGCAATTCCATATTTCCGGTTCCTTTGAATTCCTCAAAGATCACTTCATCCATTTTAGAACCTGTTTCGGTCAGGGCAGTGGCAATGATGGAAAGGGATCCGCCATTTTCAATATTCCGGGCCGCCCCAAAGAATCGTTTCGGCTTGTGAAGGGCATTGGCGTCCACACCGCCGCTCAGTACTTTTCCGGAAGCTGGTTGCACGGTATTGTAGGCGCGTGCCAACCGGGTGATAGAATCGAGCAGTATCACGACGTCATGGCCACATTCAACAAGGCGTTTGGCTTTCTCCAGTACAATATTCGCTACCCGAACGTGTTCAGTAGCTTCTTTGTCAAAGGTCGACGCTACAACTTCCCCGCGAACATTGCGTTGCATGTCAGTAACTTCTTCAGGGCGCTCGTCTATCAGCAAAATGATTTGATAAACCTCGGGATGGTTGGCGGCAATAGCATTCGCGATGTCCTTCAGCAGCATCGTTTTACCGGTTTTCGGTTGGGAAACGATCATACCCCTTTGTCCTTTTCCAATGGGGCAAAAGAGGTCCATGATCCGGGTGGAAATATTGCTCTGCCGTTCTGCCAGCTTAAATTTTTCAGTGGGGAACAATGGGGTAAGGTGCTCAAAAGAAACCCTGTCCCTGACCACCTGGGGATCTAAACCATTGATCTTATTGACCTTGATAAGAGGGAAATATTTTTCTCCTTCTTTCGGGGGGCGTACATTTCCCAAAACGGTGTCACCGGTCTTCAATCCAAACAAACGGATTTGTGACTGGGAAACATAGATATCATCCGGAGAAGAAAGGTAGTTGTAGTCCGATGACCTCAAAAACCCATAACCGTCCTGCATAATATCCAGCACCCCTTCACTCTCGATAATACTATCAAACTCAAATTCGGGTTGCTTGTATTTGTTCTTCAGGTCCTTGTCAAAGTTATTGTTGTTCTTATCCTGAACATTTTTGTGGTGTGAAACTTTTTTGGGGTTGGGGTTCTTATGTGTATTGCTGTTTTTCTGGTGGTCTTTGGTATTGACCTTAGCTTGCCTGGACTGACCGTTTTCATTAGCTTTGGAGTCAGTAGTGTCTGCTTTGGATTCCACCTTGTTGAAATCTTCCCCCTCGCTATTATCCGATTTTTTATTAGGTTTCCTGCGCAGGATCCTTTCCTTTCTGGCATGACGGGGTTTTTCCTCCGGGGCACTGGCTGTTTCCACAGCAATTTTAGCTTTTTCCTTCACGGTATCCGGATTACTTGCCTGTACGTCAAGTATCTGGTACACAAGATCAAGTTTTTTAAGGGTTTTGTGCTTGGGTACATTTAAACCCTTTGCAATCTCCTGAAGCTCGGGAAGCTTCATGGCTTTTAAATCTGAAATCTCAAACATTAAGTATGGAATAAATTATACGTATTTCAAAAAATATGAAGTGTTCTGTTATGTGGGTATTACTCGGGAATGAAATCCCATTTTGGTAAGTGCTATAACTAATAACCTAGCAATATTACGAATTATTTTCTACAAACGATAGATAAATTTTAAAAAGACATGTATTTTTGGGGCCGTAAACCAATCTGATCCATGATCCAGAGAATTCAGACAATATATTTGCTAATGGTGGCGTTCCTTGCCGGGGTGATGCCTTTTTGGCTGAATTTATGGTCAGAAGCAGGCGGAAATGAAATTTTTGCAAGGAATGAAATAATGATATCCCTGGCTTTTTATATATCTGCATTCCTGTCCATCATTTCGATACTGCTCTATAAAAAAAGGAAAAATCAATTTATACTGAATAGGCTGAATATAGTTTTACATCTCTTTTTACTGGGATTTTTCGTTTACCGATCGCTAAACTTATCCGGAGAGGCCCAGGTCTCAGAGAAGGGTATTGGGATGCTGATTCCTGTATTTTCTATCGTTTTTCTGGTCTTGGCCAACAAGGCTATCAAAAAGGATGAAGATCTCGTAAAATCTGTTGATCGTCTGCGTTAAACCTAACATCTTAGTAGTATTAGTGCGAAGAGACCCTGATGGAAACATCAGGGTTTTTTGCAGTTATCGAACTAGCGGTTTCCAAGTTCAATTATTTCCAGGTCCTTGATTTCGTCCCCGTCAATAAGGAAACGCAGCATGGTCCGTACCTTATGGAAGCCGTACTTGCCGCAAGCCCCTGGGTTCATGTGCAATAAGCCCAATTTCTTATCCCATATTACCTTGAGAATATGGGAATGCCCGCAAATGAACAATTTAGGAGGATTCTCCGTCAGCGCCGTCCGCACCAGTGGATCATATTTATTGGGATAACCACCGATATGGGTTAGCCAGACATCCACATGCTCACACAAAAAGCGCTGGTCTTTTGGATATTCCTGCCGTATCCGGGCATTGTCTATGTTTCCATATACCGCCCTGAGAGGCTTTACAGCAGCGAGCGAGAAGGCCACTTCCAGGGAGCCTATATCCCCGGCATGCCAGATTTCATCCGCCGCCCCGGCATATTTTAAAATAGAGGAATCCAGATGGCCATGGGTGTCAGACAAAAGTAATATTCGTGTCATGTTACGTTCTCGGGGACTTATGGATTTTAGCTTCGTGCTGCATGCAACCGCCTTCAGATGCCTGGATGGAACTATTTATCGTTTCCTGAATTACCCTGAACTTGTTACGGTAGATGCGCATAGTATTTCCACGATAACCAGTATCTTTGAGGACCACAAAACTACGGCAATCAATTGAGATATTTTGTTGAATTTTCATTCCTTGGAACAGCTTACCACGGGTGGCAGATGCAGCCCAATGCGGTTAGTGTACAGCAGGTAATGGAGGCCGTTTTTACTACGATTCTCCGTCAAAAAACAGCACTGGTCGCTGCCGGCAGGACAGACACCGGGGTGCATGCCCGGAAAATGTTTGCGCATTTTGACGCCAATAACCTGGAAGATACCCGACAATTGGTACACCGCCTGAACAGCTATCTTCCCGAAGATATTGCAGTACGGCAAATTTTTGAAGTGCACCCCGGTGCGCATGCAAGGTTTCATGCCACAGAACGTACTTACGAATATTGGATCGTCAGCCAAAAGGATCCTTTTTATAAGGATGCTGCCTGGTACCTGAACAAACCGCTCAACCTGAAAGCGATGAATGAAGCGGCGTCGCTGCTGTCTGAATTTGAGGATTTTGAAAGCTTTTCAAAATCCAAAACCGATGTAAAGACTTTTAATTGCCGGATCAAAGAAGCCTACTGGAGCAATAAGAACCATAAAATGGTTTTTACCATTACTGCAGACCGGTTCCTCAGGAATATGGTTCGGGCCATCGTGGGAACTCTGATCGAGGTCGGCCAGGGAAAGATTGGGGTTGAGGATGTTAAGACTATAATAAAAAGCAGGGATCGCGGGCAGGCGGGTGTTTCCGTACCGGCAAAAGGATTATATTTAACCCGGATTGAATACCCGGATAAATGGGTAAACAGATAATGGAGCAAGAAGGCGGTAAAGCATTTGATCACAGGCTTTTCAGGAGGTTAATGGCGCATACGCGTCCGTACAGGATCACCTTTATCGGGGTGGCCTTTGCGGCTATTTTACTTTCCGGATTTGCTGTAATATCCCCACTAATTGTCGGGAATATCGTGGATGAAGCCATCAAGAAAAGCGATGCGGAGAAATTGTTGATGCTTACCCTGGCCATGGCCGGAGTATTGATAGGGCAGGTGGTCAGCCAACTGGGGTTCAATTATTACGCCAACTGGCTGGGGGAGTCGGTTATCAAGGATATCCGGATAAAGTTGTTCGGGCGGATGATCGGTTTCAGGATGCAGTATTTCAACAACTCATCCATCGGGGTCCTGGTGACCCGGGCAGTAGCAGATCTGCAACGGATTGGCGAGATTTTCAGCCAGGGTTTTTTCCTTATCGTGGCCGACCTTCTAAAGATGGTAGTGGTAGGGGTGGTTATGCTGGTACTGAATTGGAAACTGGCCCTTATTGTTTTTGTTGTACTTCCCCTGATACTTTATGCAACCCGGGTTTTCCAGAAAGCTATGAAAAAGGCCTTCATCGATGTCAGGGCGCAGGTGGCCAACCTCAATTCCTTTGTTCAGGAAAGGATCACAGGAATGAAAATTGTACAGCTTTTCAACCGGGAACAGATCGAAAGCGATAAATTCCGTGTGATCAATGACAAGCACCAGAAAGCCTGGTTAAAAACGGTCTGGTACAATTCCTTCTTTTTCCCCATTGCCGATATTGTATCTTCCATAACCGTAGGATTGATCGTTTGGTATGGCGGACTGCAAAACGTCACTAACATAGATGTGAATGAATACGGGACCATTTTTTCTTTTATCTTACTGTCAGGTATGCTTTTTCAGCCCCTGAGGCAAATAGCCGATAAGTTTAATACACTGCAAATGGGCATGGTCGCCGCCAACAGGGTGTTTAAGGTGCTCGATACTGACAGCCATATCCCGGACCTGGGCACGATCGTCCGGGAGGATGTAAGCGGGGATATCCGCTTCAGTGAAGTACATTTTGGTTACCTTAAAAATGAGGAAGTACTCCATGGAATCTCCTTTGATGTAAAAGCCGGCCAGACAATTGCCATTGTGGGGGCAACCGGTGCGGGGAAATCCACGATCATCAATTTGCTGAACAGGTTTTATGAGATCAATTCCGGCGCCATATTTATTGATGATATAGAAATCAAGGACTATAAATTAGCCAGCCTTCGGAAAAAGATCGCAGTAGTGCTTCAGGATGTATTCCTGTTTGCCGATACCATCGCCAACAATATTTCACTGAAAAATCCTGATATAACTGTAGAAATGATCGAGGATGCTGCCAGACAGATCGGAGTTCATGAATTTATCAGCAGCCTGCCAGGCGGCTATCAGTACAATGTGAAGGAAAGGGGGACCATGCTTTCAAGCGGGCAGCGGCAGCTCATCGCATTTCTAAGGGCCTATGTAAGCAACCCCCGAATCCTGGTCCTGGACGAAGCCACCTCATCTGTGGATACCTATTCGGAACAATTGATACAGAAAGCAACAGAAAAGATAACCGAAGGGCGGACATCTATCATCATAGCGCACCGACTGGCAACCATTAAAAAAGCCGACAACATACTGGTAATGGATTCGGGGAAAATCGTGGAGATGGGAACCCATAAGGAATTGCTTAAAAAGGGCGGGTACTACAACAGCCTTTACGAAGCCCAGTTTATGGCCGAAGAAGTCGCATAGACTTTACCTGGAACAAAATCCAGGCGGGAGATCATATAGTTTATACATTCCATATCCTAGAGAAGGTCTTCCTTGATAAGGCCGGCCAATTCGGCCAAATCCTTGAAAAAAATGAATTCTCCATTTTTGATATAGGAGATCTGCCCCGTTTCTTCGCTTACCACCAACGCCACTGCATCGGTCCGTTCAGTGATTCCCACGGCCGCTCTGTGCCGCAATCCAAAACGCTGGGGCATACTGCGGTCCTTTGAAACCGGGAGGATCACACGAGTGGCAACAATATGGTTTTCGGCGATAATGGCGGCACCGTCATGTAACGGGCTGTTCTTATAAAAGATACTTTCGATAATGGGCTTATTTACCTCAATGTTCATCGGGTCACCGGATGATTTTACAAAATCCAGGGAATTGTTCCGCTTTAAGACCAGGATTGCCCCGGTACGGGTCTTGCCCATCCTGTCACAGGCACCAAGAACGCTGTCGATGTCAAGTTCCGAAACAAGCCCCTCCTGCTTTAAAAACTTAAAATGCTTCACAAATTTACGCTTGGTGGCAAAATTGGTAGACCCTATCATCAACAGGAATTTCCGGATCTCCTGTTGAAAGACGATGATCAATGCAATCAGCCCTACCTGCATAAATCCGCCCACCATGCTGCTGATCATCTTCATGTCCAGTAACTGCGTCAGTTTCCAGAATCCCCAAACGATCACAATACCTATAAAAATATTGATGGCAACAGTGCCCCGGACGAGTTTATAAATATAATAAAGGAGAATGGCTACCAGGACAATGTCAATTACGTCTGTTATCCCGAATTTCAGAAAGTCTAAAAAATCCAATCCTTGGCGTTTTTGTAAAATTATAAAAAATAGGTGAACTAAAAATCAGTCATTTTGCCCGCTTAAATGACCCAGCAAAGTAATACATTCCATAGCCTCTTTAACGTCATGCACCCTTAAAATATTAGCACCCTTCTGTAATGCGTACATATTGAGGGCAGTAGTACCGTTAAGGGAATTGGCGGAATCCGTCCCTACTATTTTGGAGATCATCGACTTTCTGCTGAGTCCCACAAGGATGGGCAGGCCCAGCGTGCGTAAGCGATCCAGGTTTCGCAAAAGTTCATAATTCTGGATCCCGATTTTTGCAAAACCGAAACCAGGATCTATCAGCAGGTCACTGATTCCAAGGGTCCTTGCCCGAGCCACTTTTTCAGAAAAATAATACAGCACTTCCGTTACCAGGTCGGTATAGGTGTTTTGTTTTGCCATAGTCTGCGGCGTCCCCCTGAGGTGCATCAGGCAATACGGTACTTTAAATTCTGCTACTGTCGACATCATATGCTGATCCAGTTCCCCGGCTGAAATATCATTTATAATAGCAGCACCGTGTTCCAGGCAATGCCGGGCAACATCGCTACGGAAGGTATCTACCGATAGAAGTATGCCAGGGAAAGCATCGAGCAAGGCTGTTATCACCGGCAGGATACGATTCAGTTCTGTTTCCAAAGGGATATCCTCCGCCCCTGGCCTGGAGCTGTATGCACCCACATCAATAAAGGAAGCACCTTCCTCCAGCATGGTTTCTGTATGCCGGAGGATGCTTGCCTTATCCCTGAACTTTCCCCCATCATAAAAGGAATCGGGTGTGATGTTCAATATGCCCATTACCTTTGGTGTGGTAAGGTCGATCAGATTTCCCTTGCAATTGATGGTCATACAGTTAGCGGTGTGTATCGGGCCCGGAAAAGAACGGGCAGGGTAAGTTTAAACAGCAAACTTTGATGGTTACCGAATTTTAAGCGAAATTTACGCAAATTACAGCGATTTACATGCAGCATACTTCAGAACAATACGATGCCGTCATAGCGGGGTGTAAGGACCTTTTTAAGAAAAAAATGAAAGATTACGGGAGCGCCTGGCGCATTTTGAGGCTTCCCTCCCTGACCGACCAAATATACATAAAGGCTCAAAGGATCAGGGGTTTACAGGAAAATGAAATACAAAAAGTTGCCGAAGGTGAGGAATCCGAGTTTATGGGCATTATCAATTATGCTATAATGGCGCTGATACAGCTCGAAGAAGGTATTGCCGAAGAACCCGATCTCGGGCCGCAGGAAGCGGACAGGTTGTATGACCAGCACATCCATGCAACCAAGGCCCTGATGGAAGACAAAAACCATGATTATGGGGAGGCTTGGCGTGATATGCGCGTGAGTTCCCTCACCGACCTGATCATCCAGAAACTGCTGCGCGTGAAACAAATCGAAGATAACAAAGGAAAGACCCTGGTAAGCGAAGGTATAGGCGCCAATTATCAGGATATGATCAATTATGCCGTATTTGCCATGATACACCTGCAAGAGCACGGCGGAGAAAAACAGTCACATGCCGGTGCATAGAACAAGGTCACAGCAAATGGAACAATGCAGGCGACGGGATACACACCCGGAATTCAATAGTATGTAAAACAATATGAGGTATTTAATAGGATTCGCGAGGATCATCGTTGGCATTTTATTTATTATCAGTGGGTTAATTAAACTCAATGACCCGGTAGGTTTTTCCTTTAAACTGGAGGAATATTTCAGTCAGGGTGTCCTTGACCTCCCTTTTTTGATGCCCTATGCCCTGGTAATTGCAATTGGGGTGGTAATTTTTGAGGTGATTCTGGGATTCTTTTTATTGGTTGGATTCCAAAGGAAATTTACCGTATGGAGCCTGTTGTTGATGATTATCTTTTTTACCTTCCTCACCTTTTATTCGGCATACTTTAATAAAGTTACAGATTGTGGCTGTTTTGGGGATGCCATCAAACTGACCCCGTGGGAATCTTTTACCAAAGATCTGGTACTGCTGGTTTTCATCGTTCTCCTTTTCGTTGGTAAACGATATATAACACCTGTCTTCGAACCGGCCGCCAACAGGAGTATCCTGCTGGCTACCCTTTTGGCCAGTATCGGGTATGTGTATTACGTACTCAACCACCTCCCGGTGATCGATTTCAGACCGTATAAAATTGGGGTCAATATCCCCGACGGAATGAAGGTACCCGCAGATGCTCCTAAAGCTATTTTTGAATATGCCTGGAAATTTGATGTGGATGGGGAAGAAAAGGTCATTGTTACGAACGGGGATTATCCCACGGTTACAGGGGAGTTTATCGCAGTGGACACCAAGGAGATCCAGAAGGGTTATGAGCCTCCCATACATGATTTTACCATAGAAAAGGACGGGGAGGATATATCCGCTGCCCTTTTGCAGGAAAAGAAATTAATACTGATTATCGCATATGACCTGGCTAAATCTGCTAATAGTTGCTTTCCCGCCATCAAGAAGGTGACGGACAAAGCCCTCGGTCAAGGTTATAAAGTTGCCGGCTTATCCGCTTCCAGTGACGCCATTTCTGCCAAGGTCATTTCTGATAACCAGCTCGATTTCAAGTTCTATTTTACGGATGAAACAACCCTGAAGACCATTATCCGTTCCAATCCCGGGATCCTGAAATTACATTCCGGAACCATTGTCCAAAAGTTGCATTACAATGACGTGGGGGATTTGAAACTGGATTAATATATAAACCAATTCATAAATCAAAAATTAAGTAAATACTGTTCTTATGAGAAGTAAAATAGTAGCCGGTAACTGGAAGATGAATAAAAACAGGGAGGAAACCAAAAAACTGCTGGCGGAGTTGGCAGCCAGGATACCAGATACCTCAGCTGAGGTAATGGTGGCGCCTGCCTTTGTAAACCTGGAAGCTGCCGTTCACGAACTGGAAGATTCTATGATTGAGGTGATCGCCCAGAATATGCACTTCGAAGAAAGCGGGGCATATACCGGTGAAATTTCAGCTGGTATGCTCCTCGACATTGGCGTATCCACGGTGATAATCGGACATTCCGAACGGAGAGCATTATTTGGGGAAACCGATGAGTTGCTGAGGAAAAAGGTCAGTGCGGCCGTTGCCCGTAATATGCGGGTAGTGTTTTGTTTTGGCGAGGAACTCGCTGACCGGAAGGCCGGGAATCACTTTAAGGTAGTGGAAGGTCAGCTGAAGAATGCCCTGTTCTCCCTGCCCGGGGAGGCCTGGCAACGTATAGTGCTGGCCTATGAACCCGTATGGGCTATTGGGACCGGGGAGACCGCCTCCCCCGAGCAGGCACAGGAGATGCATGAATATATTCGCCAGACCATTTCGAAGGAATGCGATGCCGCGACAGCGGGTTCCGTTTCCATACTTTATGGAGGCAGCGTAAAACCTGGTAACGCAGGGGAGATCTTTTCCAAACCCGATGTCGACGGTGGTCTGATTGGAGGAGCGTCCCTCTTAGCTGACGATTTTGTAGCCATCGTCAAAGCAATTTCGTAAATTTTAACCCCTGGTGTTTTTACTGAAGATGTCCGATACCGACTATATAGAATATGATTTTACCATTGCACCATTACAGCCGGGGAGTGAAATCCTTATGGCAGAATTGGGGGAATTGGAATTTGAAAGCTTTGTAGAGGATGACTCAGGGTTACAAGCCTATATAAAAAAGGAATACTGGAACCCGGACATTATTAAAAAGGTCAGGATCCTCAGCAATCCCGAATTTGAAATCAAATTTTCGATCAAAGAGGTGGAACCCCGGAATTGGAACGCCACCTGGGAGCAGGATTTTATGCCCATACAAATTGGTTCACAATGCGTTGTGCGGGCCCCGTTCCATCCACAAGCACAGGTAGCCTACGATATTGTCATTGCCCCTAAAATGAGTTTCGGAACAGGGCACCATGAGACCACCCAGATGATGTTACAGCATGTACTGAACCGGGATGTAGCAGGTAAGTCGGTCCTGGATATGGGCTGCGGAACCGGCGTTCTTGCAATTCTTGCCGCGATGAAGGGTGCTTCCCCGGTGGATGCCATCGATATTGACCCCTGGTCCTACGTGAATGCCAGGGAAAATGTACTTCGGAATGCCCAGGACCATATCCGGGTTTTGGAAGGGGATTCCAGCATCCTGCCAGACCAAACCTACACTATAATACTGGCCAATATAAACAGGAATATCCTGCTGGAGGATATACCGGTATACGCCCAACACCTGAATCCCGCGGGGACCCTCATTTTAAGTGGCTTCTACCTGAAGGATTTGCCCCTTATCAGCGAAAAATGTGCCCAAAACGGACTTCTCCTTCAGGAAGAACTGGAGCAGAACAACTGGGTCGCAGCGGTGTTCAAACTCCCATAGGGTCATATTTTTCAATAAAGAATCAAAAGGATATCATCCCTGAGAGGTATATGGTCCGTATATATTCCCATACACTTATGAACCTATCTTCATTATTTGCGATATGGAAAAAATTAAATTCCCCCCCTTTGCCATACTTATATTTACTGTCCTGATCTCCTGTCAGAAGGAACCCCTGCCTGAAAAGCAGTTATCGGAAAGCAGCCAGCCGGAGACGGTAGCAGCAAACGAGCCCCTGCAGGTTGATGATGCGCTGGTCAGACTCCTTAAGTCGAATTATTACAATGTCGGGGATGTCAGCATCACCGATTTCCTCCTGCCAGACGGTACAACCGAACAGCGATACCGGCTGGAAGGGGATATCACTTTTTCGAAGGAACAGATCGAAAACCTGAAAAGCCTGGATAACTCCACTTCAAAAAATTACCATACGACAAATTTGGTCAACCCCCGTACCCTGACAATCATTGGCTATACAGTAGGCAACACTGCCTTAAACAATAAACAACGCAACGCCCTGCAAATGGCCGTTGCCAATTACAATAATTTAAACCTCGGGATCCGTTTTAACTTATCTTTTGGCTCCAATTACCAGAATAAGGATATTGTGGTATATAATAATCCCGGAATCTCCGCAAGCGGCGGGTCAGCCGGTTTTCCGACTAACGGTGACCCCAATAAATTCATACAGATCTACGGGCTTGATTCTTATTCACTCAATGTGAATGAACATGTTATTACCCATGAAATCGGCCATTGTATCGGACTGCGGCATTCAGATTGGTCCACTCGCCAGAGTTGTGGCAGTAGTGATAATGAAGGCAGGGGAACCCTAGGTGCCATACCCATTCCCGGTACCCCCGCGGGCTATGACGCTACATCGCTGATGCTGGCCTGCTTTAGCCCGGATGAAAACGGTGAATTCAATTCCAATGACATCACTGCATTGAACTATCTTTACTGATACAATTTTAAGATATAGTTTTGCAAACCTTGTAAAAGCGCCGGAGACGGTGCTTTTTATGGTTGTAAAAAGTTGCAGGCTGCAAAAAGGGCTTAATTATAAAAATTAGTATATTAGTAAAAATTCATGATACATGGGTGCTAAAGAAAAAAATTTAGAACAACTATTTTTGGAAGAAGTTACCGTAAAACAACATGAAATTGTATTGTTCAACGACGATGTCAACACGTTCGATTTCGTAATTGAGACGCTGATCAAAGTATGTGACCATACAGCCGAACAAGCTGAACAATGCGCGCTCATTGTACATTACAATGGGAAATGTACGGTAAAGACCGGGGAATACACGGATTTGAAACCCCGATGCAGCAGCCTCCTGGGGGCTGGCCTGAATGCGGAAATCGTTTAAGTTTCCTAAGAAAAGGGATGCTATCCTTTAACCGGTTCGGAACATCACCCCGGGCAGGAACTTAAATCAACTTCATCAGCGCGGAAGCGCTACATACCCCGACTTCCTTATTTTCCTGAAATTACAAAGCTATGGCATCGGATATGCGCGTGTATTCCTTATCCCGGAAAAACGATCCGGCATAATGGAAAATGCGATCAGTGTGGCAGGCGGTTCCTTAGAACACCATAGAGGAATGTACCCATCATGGCTGAAAGGATGACGATCAGCATGGTGAAAACCCCCGTTCCCAGTAAAACATACATAGGTCCCGGACAGGCGCCTGCCAATGCCCATCCCAATCCGAAAATGGTGCCCCCTATTAAGTAGCGGTAGATGCTACGGTCCTTGTCCGGAAAATGTAATTCATGGCCACCCGCGGCTTTGACTTTATACCTTTTGAGCAGTCGGATATATAGTACCCCAAGGAGTACAGCTGAAAAAATAATGCCGTACATATGGAAGGATTGGAACTTGAACATTTCAAAAATACGGTACCAGGAAACTGCTTCTGATTTTACCAGAACAATCCCGAAAACAATGCCAACTAAAAGGAACTTTAAAAATCGCATGAATAATATCATTTAAAAATTAAGGGAAAAAGAAGATGGGTCATGATAAGGCCGCCTATAAAAAATCCGACGACGGCAATCAGGGATGGTAGCTGCAGGTTACTCAATCCCGTGATGGCATGACCTGATGTGCATCCCCCGGCATAGCGTGTTCCGAAGCCTACCAGCAGTCCCGCAATAACCAGTATCGCTAAATTTTTAAAGGTAAGCACTGCTTCCCAACTGTATAATTCCGGAGGGAGTAAGGTACGCCCGGCATCGGCGAATCCAAGATCCTGCAGGTCCGATACAGTTTCTGGGTTGAGTGCCATCTGGGATCCGTCAGACAGAAAGACAACCGCAATAAACCCACCGATAATGGCGCCCAGTACTACAGTCAGGTTCCACCGCTGGGACTTCCAGTTGAACTTAAAAAAGTCGGCATACCGGCCTGCTCCGGCAATACTGCAGAGCGTTCGAAGATTGGAAGACATCCCAAAGGTTTTTCCGAAGTAGATCAGGAGTAACATGATCAGGGAGATCAGGGGGCCGGAAACATACCAGGGCCATGGTTGTAATAACATATCCATATACTTATGTTTGCCCAAAAATACTACAATTAATGTCCCGTCAAGGTGATAAATGTTACAACAGGAAGGCAATAAAGGCGGTAACGGGAGTCGGGAGGTAAGGCATTGATGCCGGATGTGAACTATTGTTTCTCGTAAATCTCGCTCCTGAAACCAGGCAGGTCTTCCCCTACGCTATTGGTTAACCGGATACCATTGAGCATAAAAAAGGTACTCGTGGTACCCCTGAATAGCGTTACTTGATTGTTCTGGAGCTGCCAGGTTCCGGAGTTGGTCTGCGACGCATCGGTACAGGAGATAAAATATTGGCCATTGGTAAGGGTCGTAATGTTAACCCCCGTAAATACCGAGCTCCATGTTTGATCCTCCTTTATGATGAGGGTTCCTGAAACACAGCTGAGTTCGCTGAGGATATTGGTGGTTGTATTTCCATCTCCGTCAATGTCCTGTGGGGGGTTGATATTCAGTTCAACCAGCTTCCAGGAGCCCACAGCCGGATTGACCTGCGTATTGTCTGCCGGGCCAGTATCCTTTGAACAGGACGCCAGGGCAGCACCAAGCAGTAGGGATACGATTTGCAACCGAAAAATTTTCATTTCCCGCAATTTTTTTACCAATGATACTAAATTTGGGGTTAAATTAAAAGGTTTATGGTGCCCAATGCCGGTCTCCTTTATGTTCAGATAAAAAGGCAGCGAATTATTCATAATCCGTAAATCCGGATTGCAATTATCAGGAGGACACCAATGATCAATCTGAAACTTTCATCCCTAAAAGTTCACTTATGTTAGCTGCATCCAAATCAAAAATCTGCCTTCTGTGGCTGTTCTTACTAGTATCCCCTCCTGTTATGGCGCAGGAGGTGCCCCGGAAATATTGTGCCCACAAGGTTTCGGAACCGGTCACCATAGACGGCAACGGTGAAGAGTCTGCTTGGGCCGGGGTACCATGGAGTGAGGATTTTGTGGACATCGCGAACCTGAACAAACCGAAATACCAAACCCGCGTGAAACTTATATGGGATGATTCCTACCTGTATTGTTTAGCGCAGTTGGAAGAAAAAGATGTATGGGCGACACTGAAACAAAGGGATACCGTAATTTTTTACAACAACGATTTTGAGATCTTCCTGGATCCCGACGGAGACACTCATAATTATTACGAACTGGAGGTCAATGCCCTGAATACGGTATGGGACCTGTTTTTGACCAAGCCTTACAGAAATGGAGGCACAGTACTCGATAGCTGGGACATACAAGGGTTAAAATCGGCCATACAGATCGATGGAACATTGAATGACCCTTCGGACCAGGATTTGGGCTGGACGCTTGAAATTGCCATTCCGTGGGTAGTGATTACAGAGGCCGCCAGGCCGTCGCGCATTCCGGGAAATAGTTACTGGCGCATTAACTTTTCCAGGGTGAACTGGGATTATAAGATTGCGGAAGGCCGGTATGAGCGTGCTAAAGACCTTACTGGTAAGTACCTGCCGGAATACAATTGGGTCTGGTCCCAACAGGAGGTGGTTAATATGCACGAACCAGAGCGTTGGGGATATGTGTATTTTTCTACTGCTCATCCGGATAAACCGTGTGATTTTCCGATTCCCCCGGAGGAGGCTGTCAAAAGGCGAATGTATGCAATTTATCGTACCCTGATCAGTTCCGATACGGCCTTGGATGCAGCCCGAACGGACCCTGTGTTTCCGGTTGAAATAGAAGGGAGACATGCAAAAGTGTTGTTTGAACCCGGTGCCTTTGGTTGGGAATTACATACCAAAAGCCCATTCTCTGATTCGGTATTGGTGATCACAGATGACGGGCTCTTCAAAATGCATATCCCTGAGTAGTGCTTTTATTTTTTGGACAGGAACTCATATGGAGGGCTATTGCAGGGATAAGTTATCGGTTTGCTCATCCGGGGTTTTGAGGTAGGCGCTGCCTTTCCTGTCTTCCATCCTGGCGAGTTGCGCTTCCCCGAATAGGGACGTATCGCCGGTATACCGGATACACCAGATTTTACCTTTTTTGGAATCGGATACATACAGGGAACCATCGGGGCCTTCAGAAAGCCCCATGGGACGGTATTGCGCATCATCTTTTGTGGTGATGAGGTCAACCCCGGCAAATCCGTCTGCGAATACCTCCCACGTATCGGTGGGCTTCCCGTCCTCAAACGGAACGAACGCCACAATATACCCTGCCTGTGGATAGGGTGTCCGGTTGGTGGATCCATGGAAGGCTATGAAAGCCCCCCTTTTGTACCGTTCCGGGAAGTTGCTGCCTTTGTAGAACAGCAAATCATTTGGTGCCCAATGCGCGGGTAGCCCCACAAGAGGGTCGGTATAGCCTGTTGCTTCCTGTTGTCCGTCCCCTCCATATTCCGGGGCCAGCATCCTTTTGTTTTTAAAGGGGTCATAATAGGTATAAGGCCAGCCATAATCGTCCCCTTCCCGGATCTTTACAAATTCTTCAGCCGGCAGAACAGCATCATGCCATGGCCGGAAATATTGAGGGGCATGGTTGTGCAGGTAATCCCTGCCATGGATCACGGCATACAGGCTATTGTCTTCCTGGTTCCAGGACAGGGCCACTACACTCCGGAGCCCGGTGGCAAACCGCTGGCCATCGAATTGGGATTGACCGGGTTTGTCTGCATCGAATTTCCAGATGCCCCCCAGGATATTCAGTTGGGTACAGGGATTTTCCCCCCGTACGATGCCTTCCGGATCTTTCTGCGTTGCTATGGCATCCTCACAGGCGTTGGTAGGTGCGCTGAAGGTCACGTACATTCCTCCCTCATTGTCGAAAGCCAGGGACTTGGCATTGTGCCACCGGATAGGGTAGGGGTCTGTGACAATGATTTCCGGTTTACCTTCGGGGATCAGTTTGCCCGGGGTTAATTTTTGACGGTACACCACAAGTTCCGAACTAAAATACAGATATCCTTTATGGATCCGCATTTCGGTTGCAAATGCCCCGTCATTAGGGTAATCCCCGAACCGTTCCAGGATGTCGGCACGCCCATCGCCCGTGGTATCGCGCAGCGCCATATTGCCGTTGGTACCTTCTGCAACACTTAGTTTTGCGTAGATGTCCCCATTATCATTGACAGCCAGGTGGCGGGTGGGGCCAATGCTGTCCGCTACCACCAGGGCCTGGAACCCATCCGGCAAAAAAAGTCCGCCGTTGGTTTTTTCTTCTTTTACAACGGCAGCTGTTTCGGCCTTTTTTTCTTCACGGCATCCGGTAATGGAAATTAGGAAGGATAAGATCAGGATGAATTTGCGACGCATTTAAAAAATTTGCACGCAAAATACGAACAACTTTTAAATTGGTCGTTAAAATGTATAATACAATGAGTACACGCTCAATTGGAATGATCCCACAGGAATCTAAGGTTACCTCCGGTTTGGACCTGGCAGAAACCTACTGGAAACGGCTATAATTATCTCGATGTTTCCTATCTTAGGGAATAAGTTGATCCCAACGCCGGACGTAACAAATACCGGACTGCCCAGCGTTGATTCGAATTCCGGGTCCTAAAAACTATCCTTTTTGAACAGAAAACGCTTTATTCAGAACTCCTCCCTGGCCGTTGTTGGCGGCCTGGTAAACCCCTATATATCCTGTTCTCCCAAAAAAAAAGGGGGGAATGGAGAAGAGGCTGCTTCCAACCGGAAGAACTGGGCTGGGAACTATACGTACCAGGCGCAGAACCTGCATGAACCGACAACGGTGGAGGAGGTACAGGAACTCCTGAGAAAACCTGAAAAACAGAAGGCGCTGGGCTCCCGGCATTGTTTCAATGATATCGCTGACAGCCCGGGGAACCAGATCTCAACCCGGAAATTAAACAAGGTCATCAGTCTCAATGAAGGAGAGAATACCCTGACCGTGGAAGCAGGCGCCCGCTACGGTGATTTCTCAAAAGAATTATACCATAAAGGGTATGCCCTGCACAACCTTGCCTCCCTCCCGCACATTACAGTAGCGGGGGCCTGTTCAACTGCCACGCATGGCTCCGGTGTAACGAATGGCAACCTGGCGACCCCGGTACGCTCCGTGGAAGTGATCATCCCGGGTGGAGAACTACGGCAGATAGACCGCAGCCATCCGGATTTTTACGCGATAGTTGTAGGCCTCGGGGCGTTCGGGATCATCACCAAGGTTGCACTGGAGGTGGAACCAGCTTTTGATGTACGGCAGGATGTATTCCTGGAACTTCCACTTTCCAGGCTGGAAAAGGACTTTGATAAGATCATGTCAGGCGGGTATAGTGTGAGCCTCTTCACCAACTGGATGGACCAGAAAGTGAGTGAGGTCTGGATCAAACGACGGATGGACCGGGAGCCTGTGGAGCTTGGGGACAATTTTTACGGGGCCCGGGCAGCCACCCATAACATACATCCTATCATTGAGTTGTCAGCTGAGAGTTGCTCGGAACAAATGGGCATCCCGGGACCCTGGTATGAACGGCTTCCTCATTTTAAAATGGATTTTACCCCCAGTGCCGGAGAAGAATTGCAATCGGAATATTTTGTCCCCCGGGAACAGGCAATAGACGCAATCCTGGCGATTGAAAAAATGCGGGAGGTAATATTCCCCCATTTGCTGATTTCCGAGATCCGGACCATTGCGGCGGATTCTTTTTGGATGAGCCCCTGTTATGAGCAGGATAGTGTTTCTATCCACTTTACCTGGAAGCCTAAGACCAGGGAGGTGCTGAATGTATTGCCACAGATCGAAGCTGCGCTGGCGCCTTATGGTGTAAGACCGCATTGGGGCAAATTGTTTCAGGAGCCCCCGAAATCCTCCATGAAAGGTGTACCAAATTCGCAGATTTCAGGGCGCTTGCCAATACGTACGACCCGGAAGGGAAATTCAGGAATACCTACCTCGACCTGAATATCTATTAGCACTGGGAGCTGACGATTCCATAACGGTCCTACAAAGCCCAGGGGTAAGGTATATTGAATGAGCCCATGATGAAGACCATCAAAGCTCGAAAACGGCATGATAAGGATTGATCAATCCGGAATCTAAAGAACGGATATTCCTGTTGAGGTGCTAATGGCTAATAGCGATCGGCAGTGCGGCCAAACGGGTAACTGGCAATTATGAAAGTGGTTTTGATCTTGCATAGATACCCCCGGCGGAATCGGCCATGACCAGGGTAATCCGGTCTTTTTGCACCGCTGCTGCGACGGGTGCACCCGGGGTACTGCCACCTTCTGATACACTATGCCACGCCCCCCATCCGGATGTATAGGTGCCCGAGTTGGTGTAGATGCCCCCATTGGGATCGGCTACAAAGAGGGAGATCTGCCCACCCCCGGCCACTATCGCCGTAACGTATCCGCCCGGTATGGTACTGCCCTCCGAGACGGGTTGCCAGGCCGCCCATCCCTCCTGGTAGGTGCCTGCAGTGGTGTAGATACCCCCATTGGGATCGGCCACGACCAGGGTAATGTTTTCCCCGTTCCATACTGCGGCTATAGGTGTCCCCGGTTTGGTACTGCCTTGTGATACGCTTTGCCAGGGACCCCATCCGGTCTCATAGGCCCCGGCGGTCGTGTAGATCCCCCCACCGGGATCGGCCAGGAAGAGCGTAATCTGCTCCCCATGCATCACGGCGGTAACCGTTGCCCCGGGGGTGCTGCTTCCTTCAGACACGCTTTTCCATGGCCCCCATCCGGACCGGCAGGTCCCTGAAGTAGTGTAGATACCCCCATTGGGATCGGCCAGGAAAAGGGAAATCCTACTGCCCATGGATACGGCGGAGACATGTCCCCCCGGGGTGGTACTGCCTTCTGACACCGATTGCCAGCCGCCCCAACCCGATTGGTAAGTGCCCTCGTTGGCGTAGATACCGCCATTGGGGTCGGCCAGTACCAGGGTTACTCGTTCCTCGTTCCATACTGCAGCAACCGGAGCCCCTGGGGTGGTGCTCCCTTCGGAAACACTTTGCCATGTACCCCATCCGTCCTTAAAATTTCCCGAGTTGGCATATACCCCGCCATTAGGGTCGGCCAGGAATAGTGTTACCTTTTCATCATTGGTTGCTATTGCCGTAACATGGCCTCCAGGGGTACACATGCCTTCCGATACGTTCTGCCATGAATACCCTGGTGGACCGGGTAAATCCGGTAATATGGCCTCATCCCAAGGTAATTGAAAATCGTTTGCTTCCAATTTGGCGGTTGAAATGAACTGGATTTTGTCGATGAGGTTGTCCTTAATGGAGAGCATCCTGAATCCGGAAAGGAAATGGAGAATTTTGTAAGGGCCAAGGGCTGGCGTTTGCAGGAGTAATGGGCGATGTTCCGCCCACCAGGAGCCTGGATCGGGTGTCGATTCAAGAGGATTGGGGTATGGCGGGACTTTCAGGTCGTATGATAAGGGTGCCTCTTCAATTGGCACGGGAGCACCATCAGGCGAAGCATCAGTTGCCACCTCTATGTATGTTTTGTCGGTTTCCGGAACGTAAAGGTCGAAGGACAGGATGCGTTTCCACCCTCCGGTGAAAAAACGGGTTGGGTAATAATTGGTTGGATTTTGGGTGTAAAAGTCCATATGGAATTCCAGTTCCCCACTGTCCGATACGCTGACCCGGAATTCATTCTGATAGTGGGTGTGCCCCGAAAGAACCACGTCTACTGGACGATTTGTTCTGCCCTCCTGTTTATCGGAGTTGGCAAAGACACCACCATCTTTATCGGCCAGGACCAGGGTAATCCGGTCTTTTTGCACCGCTGCTGCCACGGGTGCACCCGGGGTACTGCTACCCTCTGAAACACTATGCCATGCCCCCCACCCGGATGTATAGGTGCCCGAGTTGGTGTAGATGCCCCCATTGGGATCGGTCAAAAAGAGGGAGATCTGCCCACCCCCGGCCACTATCGCCGTAACGCGTCCGCCCGGTATGGTACTGCCCTCCGAGACGGGTTGCCAGGCCGCCCATCCCTCCTGGTAGGTGCCTGCAGTGGTGTAGATACCCCCATTGGGATCGGCCACGACCAGGGTAATGTTTTCCCCGTTCCATACTGCGGCTATAGGTGTCCCCGGTTTGGTACTGCCTTGTGATACGCTTTGCCAGGGACCCCATCCGGTCTCATGGGCCCCGGCGGTCGTGTAGATCCCCCCACCGGGATCTGCCAGGAAGAGCGTAATCTGCTCCCCATGCATCACGGCGGTAACCGGTGCCCCGGGGGTGCTGCTTCCTTCAGACACGCTTTTCCATGGCCCCCATCCGGACCGGCAGGTCCCTGAAGTAGTGTAGATACCCCCATTGGGATCGGCCAGGAAAGGGAAATCCTACTGCCCATGGATACGGCGGAGACATGTCCCCCCGGGGTGGTACTGCCTTCTGACACCGATTGCCAGCCGCCCCAACCCGATTGGTAAGTGCCCTCGTTGGCGTAGATACCGCCATTGGGGTCGGCCAGTACCAGGGTTACTCGTTCCTCGTTCCATACTGCAGCAACCGGAGCCCCTGGGGTGGTGCTCCCTTCGGAAACACTTTGCCATGTACCCCATCCGTCCTTAAAATTTCCCGAGTTGGCATATACCCCGCCATTGGGATCGGCCAGGAATAGTGTTACCTTTTCATCATTGGTTGCTATTGCCGCAACATGGCCTCCAGGGGTACACATGCCTTCAGAAACGTTCTGCCATGCACCCCATCCAATAATCGCACTTCCCCGCGCAAGGAGTTGGATCAAACCCCCGGCCCGCCCCCTTGAGACAGCGAAGTCGAGCATATCCTGGTTATCCTGGCGTTTGATAAAAGTAGGATCGCGGTGGTCTCCTTCAGTGGGAAACCAGGATGGGTGACGGGACTTTTCTTCCTGCTCCACCTTTTCAGGATCATTAACTGCCCCATCATGACGGGCCAGGAATGCCAGGACCTGTTCCGGGTGTTCCGGACGCTGGGTTTGGCGGAGGAAATAAGGATATTCCTCCTGATCCGGGTTGACCAGTGGCGCATGGAGCCCAATGATAAAAAGTCCATCTTCCGGCGTACCTGCAAGGGCCTCGGAAACCATGTTGTATTCTTCGTCGGAAATGCCCTCACTATTGGGGGAACCATCCAGGAAGGTATCTTCATCCTCACTTGTGGATCCGAGGATTTTCCGCAAACCGTCCATGTAACCGGTCATCATACCTTCATCGGGTCCGCTGTTGAGCATGGCAATACGATGGCTTCCCAGCTGTATGATATAGGATTCACGGTCCGATAAAACTTCCTTGTAAGCTTTGATCTCCCGGTCCACTTCAACCATCCTCGCAGCTCCTTCGGGGCTGACATTAACCACCTGGCCTGTTCCGAAGATGTCCGGCAACTTATCGAGGAGGCTTTCCAGCACCTGGGCATCTTTCTGCGGAAGGTTATAGCCCGTAAAATTCTTGATCCGCTCAATATCTTTTCCTATTCCCAACTTGCCGATATGGAGATCGAAAATTAGCTTATAGGGATGCTTTCTGTAGTCGTGGTTACCCGGGATCATAAAGATAGGGACCCGTAACTCCTCTACATCCGGAAAATCGGGCCCTGGTGCAGTACCCTGGATGAGCTGTCGAATAAATGTGGCATTGCCTCCACCGACCTTGTCATCATCGTCTTCATAGATATAGTCATACTGGTCGCCGGTCGAAATGATGACATCGAGCTTATCGATGGAATGCAGGAAATTGGCATACCTAATAAACCCCCGAAAGCGGTCATTCCAGTTGTAGAGTCGCCTGGCCCCATCCATTCGCCCGGCCTGCACCAGCAGCCCGCGGAAACTATCTATCCGACGGGCGACATGCAGGTCGGTAATGTGGGCAATCCCAAAATCAGTCCACTCCTTCCGGTAGTATACGGCATGAGGAGCAACAACGTGCCACTGATCACCCTCAGCGCGTAAGGCTACATCGTAGAGCTGTCGTTCCTGAAGGATATCGGCTGTCACAGGTATAGCGTAATCTTCCGGGTTCAACATGATGGGCTGCCCCAAAATCAAGGGAACCCTCAGGTCGGATCTTCCGGTCCCCAGCATACTCAATCGTCCGGCCAGCGCATCCTTGATAAGAGGGGTAAGTTGTTCGGGTTGCCACAGGCCCAAGGCGAAACGGATTGCATGGATCTCAAAGACCTCTATTGAGCCCGTATTACCTGTAGGGATGCTGGGGCGGCCAATCATGGGAAAGGCGAACGACACGATTACTTCGCCCGAATCGGCGTTGATTGTCAAGCCACGTTCAAAGAGACGTGCCTGGCCGCCGGGAATGGAATAAACAGTAGTTAGGGGTTCCCCGAGATGCGTGACTGACATAAAGGTTGCCATCAAAATGCATACTCAAATATATAAATTTTGAGCGAATGTATACATGGAAAACGCATGTAGGTGCGAAAATATTCAGGGGGCTGAGGAATACCATAATGGAGGTAACGATGCCATCCAAGGCGGACGTTTTGCGTTGGCGATTTTAAGCAGGCAGCCGGATAAAGAATACCTCATTAAACCAGTTGCAAGCTGGATTGTTATTTGCAATCGACCTCTTTACAGGGATCATGGCCCCAGTTCTTCAGGCTATATCTCCAATTGGATTCTTTCACATCACCATCCGGTTGTTGTGCCCTGTGCCGGTTAATGTAACCTACAACCTTCCGCATATGGTCATAATCGGCTTCAGTAAGATCGGCTTTCTTTTTTCGCTTTATCTTCACTATCCGTTCACCGCTTTTATGGCCTATGGCTTCTCCATCCCCGCTGTCCTGTCCCACGTTTTTCGATTCATCAGTATCCAACCAGGCTTCCAGTTCTGCCGGTTGCAGGTTGACGGCATTGTAAAATTCTGTATAAATGGCATCTTTTGATTTTGACATGGTAAATATAATTTTAGTATGGTGTATGAGTAAGTGTATTCCTGCTACCAGGTGATACACTCTAATTTTAAGGCACATGGTGTATCAGCTTCAAAATAGCGAAAATTCAATTTTTGCCGGGATTATGCAGGACGACGCCTATAACGATCCGGAATACTTAGTCCACGCGCTCCACTTCCGATGCACTTTTTAATACATTGGTACCATCCTCCTGTTCAATATAGAGTGCTTTATTGCTCTTTGAGCCCTTCCTCGTGACTTTGTTACCGGATATCGTTTTGGTAACCTCCTGATGATATGTCTCAATGACTTTCACTTGGGCAATCCCATTGCCCCATTTCCATTTCACCTTTGTGCCTTTTCTGATCATATGTTCATTTTTGAAATAATTACTATCTTAAAATCGCCATCTGGACGCTATCTGTAAAATACAGCTGTTTCGTAAGGTGGCAAAATTATGCTCGGGATAAGTGCCCTTTAGGTATAAAAAATAGCACGCATCATTCTCAACCGTTTCCCTATAGACATACGGTGTATGTTGATTTTACATGGTAGTATAAAGATTGCGCACCAAATTATAAAGGAATAGCGACACGGACGAATAGGAGGTATAGGAAGCAGAACAAAACTACGGCGATGGCAAAAATTAAGACAGAGGAAACCGGTAAGGATGTTACAAAGTTTATCAACGGGTTCGCAGACACGCAGCAAAAGCGCAACGATAGTTTTGAGTTAGTGAAGCTGATGCAGAAGGTTTCAGGGTATGAACCCCGGATGTGGGGGCCAGGTATTATTGGCTTTGGCATGTATCATTATAAATACGCCAGCGGGCATGAAGGCGATGCTCCGATATTGGGTTTTTCGCCACGAAAAGCGGCCATATCACTGTATGCCTATACAGGGCGGAAGGAACACGAACATTTACTCCGGGATCTGGGGAAATTTAAAATGGGCAGAGCGTGTATTTATGTCAAGAAACTTTCCGACTTAAATGAAACTAAATTAATTGCTTTAATGGAGGAAACCTTCAGGTACATGAAATTAAAGTATGAATGCAATTAGATCTCCGCTACCGCCAGTTTGCAACTGGTGGTAAAACAATCAGGCTCCCCGCTACCGCCAGTTTGTAACTGGTGGTAAAACAATCAAGCTCCCCGCTACCGCCAGTTTGTAACTGGTGGTAAAACAATCAAGCTCCCCGCTACCGCCAGTTTGTAACTGGTGGTAAAACAATCAAGCTCCCCGCTACCGCCAGTTTGTAACTGGTGGTAAAACAATCAAGCTCCCCGCTACCGCCAGTTTGCAACTGGTGGTAAAACAATCAAACTCCCCGCTACCGCCAGTTTGCAACTGGTGGTAGAACAATCAAACTCCCCGCTACCGCCAGTTTGTAACTGGCGGTAGCGGTGATCCTGACAAAGCTCCGCTTTGCAAATCAAAAAGCCGCAAATCAAAAAGTTTCACTTCAAATTACTCAGGATTACCTCCCTTGATCGGTCGGTGATCCTGACAAAGCTCCGCTTTGCAAATCAAAAAGCCGCAAAATCAAAAAATTTCACTTCAAATTACTCAGGATTACCTCCCTTGATCGGTCGGTGATCCTGACAAAGCTCCGCTTTGCAAATCAAAAAGCCGCAAAATCAAAAAGTTTCACTTCAAATTACTCAGGATTACCTCCCTTGATCGGTCGGTGATCCTGACAAAGCTCCGCTTTGAAAATCAAAAAGCTGCAAAATCAAAAAAGCAAGCTTTCTATATATTATATTTCCATGCGCCAATAGTAGCAGTTAAAGGATATGGATTGCTACGGGCTTTATAAATAGAGTTACTATCTATTATCTTTATAACAGCGGTAAAGGAATAGCAACCAAAAAATATGTGTAAAGACATATAACTTTAGCAACAAATCTTACCAATTATATATTGAGATAGAAAAAGGCCAACCTTGATTTCAGCTTGTAAATAAAGGCCAATGGCCAAACCTGAGGGAAAATACTGTGGAATTCAGGCTAGCATTATTTGAAGGGCAACTTGGTTTATTTTCATGAATCAACGCAAACACGCAAAAGATATAATTAATAATTTTTTTCTCATATGGATTTTAAGAATACTAAATTCCAAAAGTTAAACGGTAAGTGGATACTGAAAGAGGCTGGCCATAAGCATTTCAGAAAGAGTCCAGGGCTACTAATCTTGGTTATTTCACACAATAAAGCCAGCGTATATGACAATTTTAAGTTAACCGATGCTAAGATTCATTTTAACATTAAAGAGGGTGCTTTCTTTCAGGATAACGGTACGAAGTACGCTAATTTCGAGCTTATCGATTCACATTCGTTGAGGCTCTTTGGGTCTGGTGTTTTGGAGGAAGATGGTATCGTAAAGGATGTTATCATTGAGTTCGACTATGTTCGAATTCTGCCTACCAAAACTGATTTGCAACAAGCGGAAATTGAAGGTTTGAGTTGGAAAGTGCCGGTAAAGGATAAAAGTAATTTTGTTATTTCTTTTGATCAGCAGCTCAGGGACAATAAAAAGCTCTCGGATAGCAATTTGAGTGATGGATTGAAAATGAGCCTGGATAAGATGGATTCAACATATTTTATCATTGGGTATCTTAATGGGAGAAAGGTTTATACCGTACCGATTCATGAAATAAGCAAACAAATTTTAAAATATTCATTTTTGCCGAACGATCCGGAGGAAGTTATAGCCACTAGCATGAATGAAGAAGTTTGATGGGCAAAATTATGGTAACACCCTCTGCTGCTACCAGTCTGCGACTGGTGGTTCCATGACTCCGCTAACATCGGTCTGTGACTGAAAACCTGCTCTGCCGTGGTCACTCAGGATTACCTTACACCTTAGCTATCGTTTCGTTGTTCGGTGATCCTGACCATGCTCTAAACCTTCACTAAAGTTCCGGTTTACATGGGCGCTCCTGATGAAAACCTTTGCCATGAAATAATGCAGGATTGGCTATCGCACGCTACCGCCAGCCTCTGATTGGTAGTTTCCCGATCCGTTTGTAGGTAGCAATATAGATAAGAACCTGCTCTGCCGTGGTCCCGCAGGATTCAGGCAAATGCTGTTTTAAGGTTATAATCACAAATTAAGAATAGCAAGGATACCATACGTTGATTTATGTCATGCTGAGCGCAGACGGAGCAGATCATCACCACAAAATGGGGGATACAAGGTTCAATGACCTGACAAGGTTTTGTTTTTGGGATCAGTCACTAAAGTTTATCGGGGCATGCCATGGTGTGGCAGATTATTTATAGCAGGGTTATGTTGTCTTAAGTTTAAAAAAGAAATATATTTGCAGCCCTCCTACGGTGAAGGATCACAATCCCTTATACAGGGAAATTCTTCTTGTATGAAGCAAATAATAATATGGCCACGTGGCGCAATTGAATAGCGCATCTGATTACGGCTCAGAAGGTTGCAGGTTTGAATCCTGCCGTGGTCACGAATAAATCAAAAAGCAAGCAAAATCATAAAGCTTGCTTTTTTGATTTTGCAGCTTTTTGATTTTCAAAGCGGAGCTTTGTCCGGATGGGCGACAGCCAATCCTGCCGTGGTCACGAATAAATCAAAAAGCAAGCAAAATCATAAAGCTTGCTTTTTCTAATTAGCGCCTATGCAAACCGCAACTGTAGTGATACAGTTTTAAGTAGCGGTAATACCAGAAGCATACTTGTTTCTCAAGCGTTCAGGGCATTCATGGTCACGTAATACCGCCACCCGATAATGGCCAATTGCAATTTGGAAGCTTTGGACAGGTCCAGTTGCTTTTTAGAATAGGAGGG
The DNA here is from genome assembly GCA_963756115.1 of uncultured Flavobacteriaceae bacterium. GTDB lineage: Bacteria > Bacteroidota > Bacteroidia > Flavobacteriales > Flavobacteriaceae > JTS-RE37. The sequence goes on along the minus strand of CAVWMN010000002.1, from coordinate 188,314 downwards.
AAGGAGGGCCTTGTTCAATCGGGCCAGTACTTTAAAAAGCGCTTTCCGCATGGCTGCCTTTTTTACAAATATACAGGAATCATCAAAAAAAAACGGCTACCAGAGGCAGCCGCTGAAGAATACTCTTAAATAGATACTATAAAGATACCTACGTTAATATCAAAATGATTGATAATAACAAAGTGAGCAGGATCTTGGCTAAAGTGATCATAGCAGTTGGTTTTATGGTTACAGCTTCTTCACCCGTCGCGCAACAGGGCCGGAAGACAAGAATGGTCCTTTATAATCGATTATGAGCCCAATATACTATAGGGTCCAGAGCCTGACAAGCAGAATGCCTAAAAGTTATAAGATTGAATACAGTATTGTAAGTAAAAAGACGGTTTATATTGTAAATTATAAGATTCTATCCTTGTACATTGATTGAATATTGTTGGCTAAAAAGAACATTTAAGGTTAAATATGTTAGAATTGTAGGGGGGTTTTGCGCCTGTTTTGGATTTCCTAGGCAAAAATTTTGCTAAAATGCCACATTTTTGGTGTTTTCATCTTTTATGGCAACAAATTTTGAATTCACTGTACCCTTTATACTTTTCAAAATTGATTCCTTGTTTAACACGAATAGGTGAAGATCTGTTCAATATGGAAGCATGCGGTAAGGAAGCACGAAGTATAAAAAAACAAAAAACAAAAAGCGAAACCCGGCCAGGAAGCCTCCTTTAACGGGAACCCTGAAATTTGAATCAAATGAGGGGTCCCAAGTTTATATTTCGACTGTCCCTCCTTCGCCCATACTTCGGAGAAGTGTATCCCAATCCTTACTTATTTTTCCGGCCACGTCATTAGTCATATTCAATTTGAAAAAGCAACATTTCCAGGAAACTGCTCCCCTCTGCTCAAAAGGCTTCCCAGGGCAAGCACTGCTGACTGCTACTGTCAACTTACTAGGGAATATTTCTAACTACCCGTTACGATCATGGGGTTTCAACCCCACCCCGCTCTCAAGTTAGCGGGACCTACTGCAAAGAACAAGCGGAATAGGTCCTTCCTACGCCAGCCTGCTTGCGTTCCCTGCTGCCACAGGAAAAAAGTTAAAGACATCCCTAAGTTTCTTTTTTATTCCTTTTTGCTTGTCCAAAAAGGAATGCAAAAAAGACACCTTTCTCCGCAGGTATTTTTCCGCACAGCGGAAAACCGGCTCAGAAACTTCGCCCCCACGCCAAAGCGTGGCGGTACCCTTCGAAGCGTTCTTCGCCTATACTTCGGAGAAGGGCAACCTAAACCTTAACTATTTGTCCGGTCAGGCCATTGCTCATACTGAATTTGAAAAAGCAAAATTTCCGCGTAGCTCCTCCCCTGGCTTTCCAGGGCAAGCACTGCAGACTGCTACTGCCAACTTACAAGTGGATATTTCTAATACCATATACGATCATGGGGTTTCAACCCCACCCCGTTCTCAAGTTAGCGGGACCTACTGCAAAGAACAAGCGGAGTAGGTCCTTCCTACGCCAGCCTGCTTGCGTTCCCTGCTGCCACAGGAAAAAAGTTAAAGACATCCCTAAGTTTCTTTTTTATTCCTTTTTGCTTGTCCAAAAAGGAATGCAAAAAAGACACCTTCTCCGCAGGTATTTTTCCGCACAGCGGAAAACCGGCTCAGAAACTTCGCCCCCACGCCAAAGCGTGGCGGTACCCTTCGAAGCTTTCTTCGCCTATACTTCGGAGAAGGGCAACCTAAACCTTAACTATTTGTCCGGTCAGGCCATTACTCATACTGAATTTGAAAAAGCAAAATTTCCGCGTAGCTCCTCCCCTGGCTTTCCAGGGCAAGCACTGCTGACTGCTACTGCAACTTACAAGTGGATATTTCTAATACCATATACGATCATGGGGTTTCAACCCCACCCCGTTCTCAAGTTAGCGGGACCTACTGCAAAGAACAAGCGGAGTAGGTCCTTCCTACGCCAGCCTGCTTGCGTTCCCTGCTGCCACAGGAAAAAAGTGCATCCCTAAGTTTCTTTTTATTCCTTTTTGCTTGTCCAAAAAGGAATGCAAAAAACACCTTCTCCGCAGGTATTTTTCCGCACAGCGGAAAACCGCTCAGAAACTTCGCCCCCACGCCAAAGCATGGCGGACCCTTCAAGTTTCTTCGCCTATACTTCGGAGAAGGGCAACCTAAACCTTAACTATTTGTCCGGTCAGGCCATTACTCACTGAATTTGAAAAAGCAAAATTTCCGCGTAGCTCCTCCCCTGGCTTTCCAGGGCAAGCACTGCGACTGCTACTGTCAACTTACAGGGATATTTCTAATACCTTACGATCATGGGGTCTCAACCCCACCCCGCTCTTAAGTTAGTGTTATTTACTGCAAAGTACATGCGGAGTGATTCCTGGGCTTTCAATATTGGAATTTTATTGCGGTCTCGAGTTTGTTCTGGACGGACCCGGACGTAGTTCTGTCTCAGACCTGCCCCGCCGGGCAAAAAGTGGCTCTCCTGTTTGCTGTAGAGCTACAAAAAGACCATTGCTTACTGAAACTGCTACTGCCAACTTTAAAAAACGGGATTGCTTTCACTGCTGCCCCCGGGAAAGATCAAAGACATCCATAGATTAACTTTTTATCCCTTTATGCTTGTCCAAAAAGTAATGCAAAAAAGAAACCTTCTCCGCAGTTTGTTCAAGGCTCAATGTTTAATGTTCCGTCCTACGCCAGCCTTCTTCGCCAAGGCTACGAAGGCCGTTGTGCTTCAGAGGACAGGCAAAGTTTTGCCCTATTAAAGAAGTTGGCAGTATACAGTTGAAGTAAGCATTGATAGTTATTCAAGTTTCCAACCTACGCTACGCTGCTCCGGCGGGCAAGCTCACCCTGTTTACTGCTGACTCGTATTTCATCTGCCTATTTTTATTTTTGCAGGAAATCAAGCGGTTTTCACGCAGGCCTAAGGAAGCCGTCCAAAGAGCATTTCGCGGAGCGAAAGCGTTCTTCCACCTTCACTACGTTTCGGTGGATGTAGAGGGCCCGCCTACACTGGGCTTCGGTTGAGAAATGGGGCCTGGATTCCTCCTACGCTTTGCTACGGAGGACAATCCACCTTCGCTACGTTTCGGTGAATATATACTGTTCAATGATCAAGGTTAACAGTAGGGGACACTGCCTGCTGTAGCCAATGACGGCGGTGCGGCGGTGGAAAGCGCGTAGATTTCAAAAAATCGAAATCAGCCAGGGAGTTTTTTGGTTCTTTTTTACTCCGTTAAAAAAGAAGCTAACAGAAAGTCACTAAAACAGCAGTGTTTCCTTCTTCGCCCTTGGCTACGAAGGGCATGTACTCCTCCTTCGCCAGAGGCTATGGAGGACTTGTGTTCACTGTTTACTGTTCACTGTTTTTTAGTGGTGATCTCCACAACCCCGTCCTTCGCTTTCTCACCAAATCGGCCTACCGCCTTTTCCCCTTTGGTCACTTCAATTTTTTCGATCTTGTCCGGGTCGAGGGCAGAAACCTCCTCCCTGGTCGCTTCCTTTCCATCGATCGTAAATATGGTATTTTCATCCCCTTCCGTATCGATAAAGAAATAGCCCGGGCCCTTATCGCTCAAAACCTCGAAAGAATCCTCATCCACATCCTCACGGTCCCTGATGATCATGACATTGCTGTCACCCTCACCCAGTTTCTTGATGCGTAAAACCTTTTTATGGTCCTTATCTTCTTTTTGCATGGCTTCCCATTCCGATTCCGACACCTCTTTGCCGTTGACCTTGATCGTTTTTTTACCATCCACCTCTTTAATTTCCACTTTTTTCTGCTCCCCTTCCCCGGAATCCATCCACACCATCTGATTCTTCTCATCCCCTAATTTTTTGATCCTGGTGACGCTGGTACCTTTGTTCCTGCCGCCCAGATCCTCCTCCAGGATAAATACATTCGACCGTTCGTTTTGCCAATGCGCCCTGTTTTCATTACTTGTGATATAGATGCCGCCATTGTCATGGCTGCCAAAATAAATGGTAGGTATGCCTTCGCTTTCGTCATAGGTGGCATTCGCAGCATTGCCGTTGCTGTCCTTGTATTCAATTTTTATCCGGGAGATCTCACCGGCTGAATTCCTTTTTAAACCACTGTAACTGAAGGTGCCACCCACCTTTTCCTTAACCTCTTTTTTTAAGGCATTCAAATCGGAATCGGACATATCCCTGCGTACGTTCATCTGGGTGTCATCCTGGGTTTCATGGATGTTATGTTCGGCGTGTTGCGCAACGACCCGGGTATTGAAAATAACCAGAAAGCCCAGGAGAAGGGGTAGGACCATTGCGTATTTCCAGGAGTTGTGCTGATGTGATTTTGATTTTTGTAACATGATTATTCGTTTTTTGATTAATGAGTTATAAAAATTATTTGTGATCGGTCTGTACATTGGAATTCCCGAGACCTTCAGCAACATGTACTGGTAAGTTTTAAGGGATTCCATATTTCTTGTGGCCCTGGCATCGGCGAGGAATTCCAGGTTCTGCTGTATGTTTTGACGGTACAGCCAGGCGACGGGGTTGACCCACAGCAGGATCGTCACCAGATGGGAGAACAAAATATCCAGGGAATGCCATTGTGAACAATGGGCCCGTTCATGGTCCAGGATCGCCGCTAATTCATAGGGTTTGTATTGCGCAGGGTTATATACAATATAGTTGAAAAAGGAAAACGGGGCTACAGGTTCGCTGCATTCCACATAGGTAAATCCCTCTCCGTTCCGTACGCTGCTGTCCCTGATCAGCCGTGCGAGTGACATCAATTGAATGATAAACCTTGAAAATAACACGAATACGCCCGCCGTATATACCATGAAAAGGATTGCATGCCAGTCAGTACCTATAGCTGCCGTATCCTTTATAAACTGCAAGCTGGCAGGTTTTCCTGCTTCTGTGGTGTGCCCTGACAGGTCTATGTACCGGTTGATATACATAAAAGGCAGTGCGAAGGCAGCAACCATTCCGCCCAGCAGGAAATAGCGGTTGCCTGAAAACAAGGTTTCTTTTTTTAGCAATGCATGATAAACCGTGAAAAACAGGAGCAGTATCCCCGAAACTTTCAGAAGGTATAAAAAGAATGCTTCCATTTATTTACTGTTTTCAATAAGTGCTATGATCTCCTTCAACTCTTCCACAGAGATCTTTTCCTCCCGGGCAAAAAAAGAAACCATGTTCTTGTAAGAATTATCATAAAAATCTGCAATGCTGGCATTGACAAATTGCTTGCGGTAGGCTTCCCTGCTTACTAGGGGGTAATACCGGTGGGTATTGCCGAATGCTTCATGCGCTACATATTTCTTGTCCTCCAAATTGCGCACAATAGTAGACAGCGTATTGTAGTGGGGTTTTACCCCTTTGATCTGACTCCGGATATCCTTTACAAAAGCTTTCTGCAATTTCCAGATGACTTTCATCACCTCCTCTTCCTTGTTTGTTAATTTTTGCATCTGAATAAATTAGGTGATCTAAACTTATTACTAAATTTTTAGTTAAACAACTATATTTATAGTTATTTAACATTTTTCATCCTGCGACGCCAACTAAAATCCTGTAGGGGATCCACTAAGGAAATCTTGGTATATATTTGCCCAAAGTGTCATCTATGCAACACCTCCTGCTTATTGTTTCCGGGTTAGCGCTATTGATTTTAGGGGGGAACTGGTTGCTTAAATCGGCCGTTGCACTATCGCTCCGGCTTTCTATCCCGAAGATTGTCATTGGGATGACGGTAGTTTCCTTTGCCACCTCTGCCCCTGAACTTATCGTGAGCGTGAATGCAGCTCTTGATGGGTTCCCCGACCTGGCCCTCGGTAATGTGGTGGGATCCAATATCGCAAACCTGGGCCTGGTCCTGGGCATTGTGCTGGTACTTGGTTCCATGGAAATAAAAAAAAGTTTTTACACGACGGACTGGCCCGTGATGATGGCTTCAACCCTATTATTCTGCGGGTTCATTTATTTTGACGGGGAATTGCAAAGGACAGAAGGTTTAATCATGTTTGTAGCGCTCTTTCTTTTCCTGGTGTATTTGCTGCGCTTTCAGAAAACGGCTATTGAAGAAGAACTCGAAACACCGATAGTACCGCTACCCCTTTATAAAGCCGTAATGTTTTTCGGGCTTGGGGGGGTGGCCCTGTGGGGCGGCTCTGAACTGTTGGTCAGTGGTGCGGTAGGGCTGGCCAGCTATTTTGGGGTAAGTGACAGGATCATAGGGGTTACTGTTGTGTCTATTGGGACGAGTATCCCGGAACTTGCGGCCTCCATAATTGCTATCCTGAAAAAAGAAAAAGCCATTTCCATCGGGAACCTGATCGGGTCCAATATTTTTAACCTGCTGGCCGTCCTGGGCATTACCTCCATGGTCACCCCGATCCGGGTTATCGATCAGGGACTGCTGTCGAGTGATATCTTCTGGATGCTGGGTATTTCATTCCTTATCCTCCCACTGGTCTTCTTCCCAAAAGGGCTGAGACTTGGATGGCGCGATGGTATTGTCCTGCTTGCGCTCTATGTACTATTTGTATATCTTACTGTTACCTAAAGCCGGCCACTAAAATCATGCGCATCCACCATGCCATATTTTTCTATTGCCTGATCGTTATACCACCCCTGTGGGCCCAGCAGGAATATACCAGGGGCATCCTGCTGGATTCCATAACCCGGGAAGCAGTTCCCTTCGCCACGATTCGGATCCAGGGGAAAGCAACAGGGGTGATTTCCAATATGGACGGTGGTTTTCAGATACCGGAAAAATTCAGGGGACTCGGCGATACGCTACTAATTTCCTCCATGGGATACAATTCGATGGTTGTGCCGTTATTATCGCTCTCACCCCGTGAAATAAATGTCCTCAAACTGAGCCCGGGGGTCGTGGCCTTACAGGAAGCCATTCTTAAAGCCAGCAGGAAAAAACCTCTTACACCCAGGCAAATTGTACAAAAGGCCATAGAATCCATCCCTGCAAACTATCCGCTGGAACCCTTTTCCACCATTGGGTATTATCGCGATTACCAATTAAACAAGGAACAATATCTCAACCTGAATGAAGCCATCTTCGAAGTTTTCGACCAGGGCTTTGACGCCCTTAATTACGAAACCACCAAAGTGCGCATCTATGACTATAAGCAAAATCCGGATTTTGAAAGGGATACCCTGGCCTTGAAACCGTATGACTATGAACATTTTGGAAAGGTAATTGACAATGCCTACCTATCCGATTATGGCGGCAATGAGTTTACCATCCTCCAGGTCCATAACGCGCTCAGGAACCATCAGGTAGCGTCTTATTCCTTCGTGGATAAACTGGATACTGATCTCCTGGCGAACCACGTTTTTTATAAGGATCCGGATTCCTTTTTTGACGGGGAACAACTGTTCGTGATCCGGTTTCAGAGTAATTTCCCCAATTACGATGCATATGGAAAGCTCTATATATCCAAAACGGATTTCGCTATCCATCAGATGGATTATGCGCTATATGATGATCGCAACCGCCTGCCAGGTTCTGCAAGAAACAGCCGGGGAACCCGCCAACCATTGATATTTGAGGTAAAAACCGCCTATAAAAGGGAAGCAGGCAACATGTTTCTGAATTATATCTCTTTCCATAACAATTTCAAGATCTGGGTAACCCCTGTATTCCGGGTGGAAGATATCTCTATTGACCCCTTCGAGGGTTATTTCGCTATCACATTCAACCAGGTTTACCAAATGGATCAGGCCAGGGAACTTTCAAATTACACCATTAAATACCAGGGACAGAAGTTGAAATTCCGACGGGCTGAAATGCGCAATGGCAAAATTTTGTTGTTTCCCCAGGCAGCGGAGACCCAATCCGCCGAAATGTTCAATGCCATACGGGCCGCGGCCAAAGAAGACGGGGATCTAAAGGATTTGCTCACTGTGGAAGTGCAGGGGATACATGATATCGCTGGCAACCTTATCAATGAATGGACAACAAAGGATTATCAGCAGTACCGGGAGTTTTTTGTGCAGGAGGTAAAAACACGTATAGCCATACCGGGTGACACTATTTTTATGGATAAAGACAAGCCTATCTTTAAGGACCAGCCCATCATAAAACCTCTTAACTTCAGCGATTATTGGATGAATACACCGCTTCCTGAAAAGGACCAATAAAAAAACCGCCCTGTTTCAAACAGGGCGGTTGGCAGGTATCATATAACAACAATTAATTCGAAAGAGCTTCTGCTTTTATATTGGCCGATTTCACGGTTTTTACAATCCTGCCTGCAATCTTGTATGGATCGCCATTAGAGGCGGGCCTCCTGTCTTCCAGCCATCCTTTCCATCCTTTTTCCACAGTTGCAATAGGGATACGGATCGAAGCACCCCTGTCTGAAACCCCATAGCTGAAGTCGTTGATTGAAGCGGTTTCATGCAACCCGGTAAGCCTTTGGTCATTAAACTCCCCATAGACGGCGATATGTTCTTTGGCAACCGGCCTGAAGGACTCACAAATTTGTTCATAGACTTCCTGAGAGCCACAGGTACGCAACACCGAATTGGAAAAATTGGCATGCATCCCGGATCCGTTCCAGTCACCTTTGATCGGTTTTGGGTGGTATTCTATGTAATAACCATATTGTTCGGTCAGCCTGTCCAGCAAATACCGCGCTATCCATACCTGGTCACCTGCATTTTTTGCACCCTTGGCAAATACCTGGAATTCCCATTGCCCGCTGGCAACTTCCTGGTTGATCCCTTCAAAATTGATTCCGGCAGCCAGGCAAAGATCTGCATGCTCGTCTACGAAATCCCTTCCATGTGTATTTTTACCTCCTACAGAACAATAATACATCCCTTGGGGGCCGGGGTACCCACCAACAGGGAATCCGAGTGGCAACTGGGTATTTCTGTCCATGATAAAATATTCCTGTTCAAAACCGAACCAGAAATCATTGTCATCATCATCAATTTTGGCCCTGAAATTGCTTTCATGGGCAGTTCCATCAGCATTCAATACCTCATTCATGACCAGATAACCATTGTTCTTGGCGGGATCCGGAAATATCGCAACAGGTTTTAGCAGGCAATCTGAGGAACCCCCCAGGGCTTGCTTGGTTGAACTTCCGTCAAAAGACCATACCGCACAATCTTCCAGTTTACCACTGAAATTATCTTCAATTTTAGTTTTGCTCCGCATATTCTGGGTGGGGGTATAGCCATCCAGCCATATGTACTCTAATTTAGATTTACTCATAACTCCAAAGTTTAATTCGTTTTAAAGACCGTCAAAAATATTATTTTTATTGCTATTACCGTATATAATACGGGGGTAATTGTCAAAAAAACCGTTATATTTATTAACACCCCTAAAATTTAGGGGGTTATTTGTAAATATTATAATATACATGGATTATTCTGGGGATTGTTTAATTTTACGCTTTTTCATTTTAAACCATCCACAGAAATGCCAGGAATAAGATTCAGTGCCATTGCCGAGAGCCGTAGGAGAAAATATGAACCTGTAACCGAATCGGGACGGAGGTCCGAATTTTTTGGATCACATGTGTTCAATCAACAGCGCATGCTGCAATACCTTACCCGGGACGCCTTGGACAGCGTACAGGGTGCCATCAGTTCAGGTTCCAAGATCAACCGGAAAATAGCGGATCAGATCGCCGAGGCCATGAAGGCCTGGGCCATCTCCATGGGCGCCACCCATTACACCCATTGGTTCCAGCCCCTGACAGGTGCAACGGCAGAGAAGCACGACGCCTTTTTTGACCTGCTTCCCGATGGCAGGGCACTGGAGAAATTTGGCGGTGGCCAGCTGGTACAGCAGGAACCGGACGCCTCCAGTTTCCCCAGCGGGGGCATTCGAAATACATTTGAAGCCCGGGGGTATACTGCCTGGGACCCCACATCGCCCGCATTTATTTATGGCGCCACGCTCTGTATCCCTACAATTTTTGTTTCCTATACCGGCGAAGCCCTGGATAATAAGGCGCCACTGCTGCGTGCATTGCAGGCTGTAGATACGGCAGCCACCGCAGTGGCGAAATACTTTGATAAGAATGTTTCAAAGGTCAATGCCACCCTGGGATGGGAACAGGAATATTTCCTGGTCGACAAGGCCCTGGCCAATTCCCGTCCGGACATTGTCCTTACGGGCCGGACACTCATGGGGCATTCAGCGGCCAAAGGACAACAGCTGGATGACCATTATTTCGGGGTCATTCCCATTCGTGCCATCAGTTTTATGAAGGAACTTGAGATGGAATGCACCCGGCTTGGGATCCCTGTTAAAACCCGGCATAATGAAGTGGCGCCAAACCAGTTTGAGCTGGCCCCTGTCTTTGAAGAGGCCAACCTGGCGGTTGATCACAACCTTTTACTGATGGATGTGATGGAAAGGATAGCAGATAAACATAGCTTTAAGGTGCTTTTCCATGAAAAACCCTTTGCAGGGATCAACGGTTCTGGCAAACACAACAACTGGTCCCTGGCTACAGACACCGGGGTGAATCTGTTAAGCCCGGGCTCCACGCCGATGAAGAACCTGCAATTCCTTACCTTCTTTGTCAATACTATCAAGGCAGTGAACACGTTTGAAGAATTGTTGCGGTCTTCCATAGCTTCCGCCAGTAATGACCACAGGTTAGGTGCCAATGAGGCCCCACCGGCCATCTTTTCGATCTTTATAGGCACGCAACTCAGCGAGGTGCTCGATGAACTGGAAGGGGTTTCAAAAGGCAAATTGTCGCCGGAAGAAAAAACGGAACTAAAATTGAACGTGGTGGGCAAGATACCGGAAATTCTGCTCGACAATACAGACCGCAACCGTACTTCCCCCTTTGCTTTTACAGGAAATAAATTTGAAATGCGGGGCGTCGGCTCCAAAGCCAATTGTGCCAAACCCATGACAATCCTAAATGCCATAGTGGCCAACCAGCTCATCGCCTTTAAAAAAGAAGTGGATGCATTGATAAACCAAAAGAACCTTAAAAAAGATGAAGCCGTTTTCAATGTGCTCCGGGAATATATCCAATCTTCAAAACGGATCCGTTTTGACGGGGATGGTTATAGCAAGGCATGGGAGAAAGAAGCTAAAAGCAGAAAATTAAGCAATAATAAGACCACCCCCTCCGCTGTCAAGATCATGACCTCCAGGGAAAGCCTGGACCTGCTTGCCCGACTCGATGTTATGAGCGAAACAGAGGTGAGGGCCCGGCAGGAAGTGGAATTGGAAACCTATATCCTGCAGACACAGATTGAAGGCCGGGTGTACAATGAGCTGGTGTACAACCATGTTATTCCGGCTGCCATCCAGTACCAGAATGGATTGTTGGAAAATGTGAAGGGCATGCAGGAAATCTACGGGAAGGGACACAAGCCCCTGTCCGAAGCACAAATGGCCCTGATTGAAGAAATTGCGAACCATATCAGGGAAGCGAAGGCAAAGACCGATGCCATGACTGAGGCCCGAAAGACGGCCAACGGGATATCGGATGTTACCAAAAAAGCATTTATGTACTGCGACACCATCCGGCCCTATTTCGACCAGATCCGGTACCATTGCGATAAACTCGAACAGCTGGTGGCTGACCAAACCTGGCCGCTTGCCAAGTACAGGGAGTTGTTGTTCATCCGGTAAGCCGTTGCTTTTGGATGTGAAAATGGTTGCAGAATCCTCGCGCGCTGTTCTAAACAGATTATTCAATTAAATTCGGGTTGAATTGCGGACCTTTTTTTGGATTCCGCTATTTTTGCCCCAAACGTATATAAATGGGTACTACAGCCAGTGACCGATATAACAAACGAGGGGTTTCCGCTTCCAAGGAAGATGTGCATAAGGCCATCAGGAATATAGATAAGGGTCTCTATCCCAAGGCATTTTGCAAGATTGTACCGGATCACCTCACGGGGGACGAAGACTATTGCCTGGTCATGCACGCAGACGGGGCGGGCACCAAATCGTCCCTGGCATATATGTACTGGCGGGAGACAGGGGACATGTCTGTGTGGAAAGGCATCGCACAGGATGCCCTGATTATGAATCTGGATGACCTGCTCTGTGTGGGTGCCACAGACCATATTTTGCTTTCTTCCACCATAGGCCGTAACAGGCAGCTGATTCCGGGGGAAGTGATCTCCGCGATCATTCAGGGTACCGAAGAACTGATAGCCGACCTTGCTCGATTTGGGATAAATATTTTTTCTACGGGTGGCGAAACGGCAGACGTGGGTGACCTCGTGCGCACATTGATCGTTGATTCAACGGTTACCGCCAGAATGGAACGAAACAGGGTAATAGATAATGCCAATATTAAAGCCGGGGATGTGATCATAGGAATGGAATCCTTTGGACAGGCAACCTATGAAAAAGAATATAACGGGGGAATGGGGAGTAACGGACTAACCTCTGCCCGCCATGATGTTTTTTCAAAAGCGTTAAAAAATAAATACCCGGAAAGTTTTGATCCCTTACTTCCGGAAGATTTGGTATACTCCGGATCGGTCCAGCTTACGGATCCGGTGCCCGGAACTCCTCTCGATGCGGGAAAGCTGGTGCTGTCACCCACGCGGACCTATGCCCCGATTCTTAAAAAAATCCTCGGAAAATATAACGCTTCCGAGCTTCATGGAATGGTTCATTGCAGCGGGGGTGCCCAGACAAAAATCCTGCATTTTGTAGAGGACCTGCATATTATAAAGGATAATATGTTCGAAGTACCTCCCCTTTTCCGGCTGATCCAGGAACAATCTGCCACATCCTGGCGCGAAATGTACCAGGTGTTCAACTGTGGCCACCGGATGGAATTGTACGTACCGGAAAAAATAGCAGCGGACCTGATTGAAATTTCACAAAGTTTTGGGGTCGCGGCCCAAATAATAGGGCGGGTAGCGCCCTTTACCGGTAAAAAACTCACCATTTCGGGTTCATATGGTACGTTTACGTATTAATGTATACGAATACCTTTTTTGGCACGTTATTTTTATATGCCTTAGGCAGTTACAGGAATGGTATACACTAAAATGTGAATATATAAGCTCTGTAGAGGTTTTGAATGAAAAAGAAAATGCCATGGAAAGGAAGCAATTTTTAAGGAGTTTAGGGGCCGGCGCAGCATTCGCCATTACTTTTCCCTGTTTACAGGGATGTTCCGGTGACGGGATGGATGCCACTATGAATCCAATCCCAACCGGCGTGGATTTCACTATCGATCTGGGATCGGCGGAAGGATCCCAGCTCCAAAACAATGGGGATTTTATCCTGAAGCAGGAGGTAGTGGTTGTAAAAAACCTGGAAGGGAATTTTATTGCAGCCAGTCAGATCTGCAGCCACCAGCAGACAGACCAGGTTCGGTTTGTTTCGGATAATGGCGGTATTTTCCATTGTTATACACATGGTTCGGAATTTTCCCAGGATGGCACTCCCCTGAATACGATAACAAGCAACCCCCTTAAAATATTCAAAACTGAACTTTCGGGTGATCTCCTGAGGGTTTTTGAATAATGGTGTTCCTTTCCGGTCAATAATTGGTTGGAAGTTCCTGTTTATGGCATTTTGCGAGAAGGTGACGGAAGTAACAGTTATGTCAGACCTATGGAACGGGTGTTGGCGATTTTTAAAACTTTGAGGATACGTGTTAAAAATGATAACATTATTTCTGGTTTGTATGACCATTACCCTTGGGTATGGACAGGAACAGAAATTGGTTACAGTGAAACGTGCCGTTAAGTTGATGGGCAGTAACTTCGAGATCACTGTTGTAGCCAGGAGCGAGGAGATTGGGTATATCAATATTGAAGAAGCCATTGCAGAGATCACCCGGCTCGAACAGATGATATCATCCTGGCTGCCGGAATCCGAAACCTCCCAAATCAACTTCAATGCGGGGATAAAACCTGTTAAAGTTAGTTTTGAACTATTTCAATTGATCGAAAGGTCACTTTATATCTCAGCCCTTACCGAGGGTGCATTTGATATTACCGCCGCCGCGATGGATAAGATATGGAAATTTGATGGTTCCATGCAGTTTCCCCCGACAGCGGAAGAGATCCACGAGGCCGTGTCCAAAACAGGCCATCAGAAGATAGTCCTCAATGCCGCAGAAAGTACGGTATTCCTTAAAGAAAAAGGCATGAAAATTGGCTTTGGAGGTATTGGAAAGGGTTTTGCAGCTGACAAAACAAAGAATTTACTGGTGTCCAAGCAGGTTCCGGCCGGCATGATCAATGCCGGGGGTGATATCACAACCTGGGGAACCAAAGCCACAGGGGAGAAGTGGTTGATCGGGATCGATAATCCACAGGGCAAAGGGATTTTTTTTTCCTGGATCCCATTGGTGGAGTCATCGGTTTCCATTACTGCTAACCAGGATCAGTATATTACCTTTAACGGAAAACGGTATTCCAATATCATCAACCCAACTACCGGCTATCCCACCTTTGGGATCAGTAAGGTTACCGTACTTTCAAGAAGCGCTGAAATCTGTGATGCCTTGGCCACAGCCGTTTATGTGATGGGCAAGGACAAAGCCCTTGCCATGATCAACCAGCTGGATGGTACGGAAGTCATCATTGTGGACAACTATAACCAGGTTTATAAAAGCGATGGTGTTCTCCTGAATGATTAAGCCCTGAACCTGATCTACAGATCCTCCTGATTCGATTATCATCCTCCTGGAATATGCTGATTTAGCATCAAAAAAATTGTAAATTCGCAGCCAAATGCATGAAGGAACATGATCGATAAACTGAAGATAATCAAGCAACGTTTTGATGAGGTTTCAGATCTTATAATCCAGCCGGGGATCATCGCTGATCAAAAGCGGTATATAGAGCTCAATAAGGAATATAAGGATCTGAAATTACTGATGGATAAAAGGGAACGCTACCTCGGACTGGTCAGCAATATTTCCGAGGCTGAGGAGATCCTGGCTGCAGGCAGCGATACCGAAATGTTGGAAATGGCCAAATTACAGCTGGAAGAGGCCAAAAACGAACTGCCGGGCCTGGAAGATGAAATAAAGTTACTGTTGATACCGAAGGACCCTGAAGATTCCAAAGATGTGGTGATGGAGATCCGTGCCGGGACCGGGGGGGATGAAGCCAGTATCTTTGCGGGAGATCTTTTTCGGATGTACAGCAAATATTGTGAGTCCAAAGGATGGAGAACCAATATAATCGATCTGAGTGAGGGTACCAGTGGAGGATATAAGGAAATTCAATTTGAAATTACCGGGGAGGAAGTGTATGGAACGCTGAAATTTGAAGCCGGGGTGCATCGTGTACAACGGGTACCGCAAACCGAAACACAGGGAAGGGTGCATACAAGTGCCGCAACGGTAATGGTCTTGCCCGAAGCCGAGGATTTTGATGTGCATATTGATCCAAAAGATGTACGGATCGATTATTTCTGTTCCTCCGGTCCAGGCGGGCAGTCTGTCAATACCACCTATTCAGCAGTTCGGCTAACCCACATTCCCACCGGGCTGGTGGCACAATGCCAGGATGAGAAATCCCAGCATAAGAATAAGGATAAGGCATTCAAGGTACTGCGTTCCAGGCTTTACGATATGGAATTGGCGAAACGGCAGGAAGAGGACGCAGCAAAACGCAACTCCCAGGTCAGCAGCGGCGACAGGTCGGCGAAGATCCGGACCTATAATTACCCGCAGGGCAGGGTTACCGATCACCGCATAGGCCTTACACTCTATGATTTGCAGAATATCATCAACGGTGATATCCAACGGATACTGGATGAATTGATGCTGGTAGATAACACCGAGAAACTGAGGGAGGCCTCTGAGATATTTTAATATTTTTCATGACCACAACAGACCTTGTCAGACAGATCTATACCAAGCAGTCATTTTTATGCATAGGCCTCGATACTGACCTCGAAAAAATCCCTAAATTCCTTCTCGAAACAGAAGATCCGATTTTCGAATTCAACAAGGCGATCATAGAGGCCACCAACCATCTCTGCGTTGCATATAAGCCCAACATTGCATTCTATGAAGCATATGGCCTGCAAGGATGGGCATCGCTTGAAAAGACTATGGCGTATCTGAACACCAGGTACCCCGATATATTTACAATCGCAGACGCAAAGCGCGGGGATATCGGCAATACTGCCACCCGGTATGCCAAGGCTTTTTTTGAAAACCTGGCATTTGATGCGCTAACGGTTTCACCTTATATGGGCCGGGATTCCGTAGAGCCCTTCCTGGCATTTGAAGGTAAACACACTATATTGCTGGCGCTCACTTCCAATGAAGGGGCCGCTGATTTCCAGACGCAAGCATCAGGGGAAGGGGAGTTATATCAGGTAGTCCTGAAAACTTCAAAGAAATATGTCAATTCAGAAAATCTGATGTACGTCATCGGCGCTACAAAGGCCGTTCACCTGAGGGAAGTTCGAAAGATAGTTCCGGAGAGTTTTCTGTTGGTACCCGGGGTAGGTGCCCAGGGGGGGGATCTCGATGAGGTTTGCCGTTATGGACTGAACGGTAATGTGGGGTTACTGATCAATTCATCCCGGGGAATACTGTATGCAGACCACACTACTGAATTTGCAGCCGCTGCTGCAGCAAAGGCCAAAGCTTTACAGGGCCGTATGGCCATTAAACTTCAGGATGCTAAAATGATTGATTAGGAAACCAGCTTTTCCAGGGTTTTTCGGATCTTTATAGCCTTGTGCTCAAAAAATTCCTTTAGTGCAGCATCCGCATATCTCATGTCCGAGGCTTTCTCCATGAAATTCTGATATTGGTACTCCAAAATGGTTATGGCTTTGCTTCCGGCGGTTATAGGCGTCACGGCTCCAACTTTGCAATATTGATTTTCCATCTTCTTCATATTTTGTTCTTACAAATATACGCGTGAAAAGCTGTTTTGGATGTTGCCCGTTAGGTCCATACAGCTAATATCACGGTGATTTGTCTATTTTTTAACGAAAACTTAATGTATCGTGTAATTTAAACAGGGTTGGCTTACCAAATTATCGCGCTGTTGATAGTGGCATACTTTTAAAGAAATAACCGCTTCCCTGAATATTTTGTATGTTTAGGTTTCTTAAAATGGATTCGGAATGAAAAAATTAATGGTCACGGCCCTTCTCCTGTTGCTATACTCTTTTTCCAATGCTCAAAGTGAAGTTTGCCCGTGTTGTACTGCAGACCATAAGGCATTCGATTTTTGGATCGGGAATTGGGAGGTTACAAACCCCAATGGACAGGCGGCGGGTATAAATACCATAGAAAAAGTCCTGGACAGTTGTATTGTAAAGGAAAGCTGGACCAGTTCAAATCCGCAGTTTACAGGTACAAGCACCAATTTTTATAATTCGCAAAAAAATCAATGGGAGCAATTATGGATTGATAATACGGGCAACCATTTGAAATTATACGGTAACAGAAAAGGCAACCAGATGATATTATCTTCAGACCCTGTGACACAACCCGATGGCAAGGAAAACAGGAATCGGATCACCTGGACCCTGAATGAGGATGGGACCGTTCGCCAGGTCTGGGAAGTTATACAGAATGATTCTGTGTTGAATGTGGCATTCGACGGATTGTATAGAAAGGTTGGCAAAAACTAAAAAACCCTTCCCTTACCTATTGAGTATAAAAACTTTATGGGTATCCAGTAAATTGCAGCCCTGAATGTATTGATAGCTAATTCAAATAATTACAGTCTAAAAAATGAGACAGAAGTTTTTTTAGAAGTAAATTTTCAGGGCTGCTTTACATATTATTAAGTTCTATCCCCAAAGTAACACCCTCCTTTGTTAGGATTGGGAAATGCTTATCAACATTTACCAGACCGATTAAAGTTTACGTCCGATTTACACGGGCGGACGATTCAATAGTCCTGATCTCTTCGAAACCAGGCAGCAAGTTTGATAATTTTTCTGCCCTGCCGAATAACATTTTATTACTGGGTAAATAAAGCGGGCCAGTCGGCCCCTCCTTCCCGGGTAATTACAACCGTTCCGGAGTCAGCATAGTCATTGGACCAGGTCATGGTCAGTTCCGGGCCGGATACATCGGTTATCACCCAGGTATAGATCAAGCCATACTGGTCTGCACCCCCGGAAATAATCTCCCCGCAGATTTCCGTAAATGTTGCCCCACCACTGGTCGCTGGGGTATCATTCCAGCAAGATGACTCATATTGCCCAAAACCCAGGTCCGATGCCAGGTAGGTCCCTCCGCCAAGGTCTGTCCAGGTCACCGTGCCGCTGACACTTCCCGAAGGGCATGCCCCGGGATTATTGCCTGCCACAAGTTCGGTGCTTACAAAGGAATGGGTCCCGCCCAGGTCTGAAGGGCAGGAAACGGGATAATTGATCACGGTGGTAAATAATACCGTGGTGGCAATATTGGTGCCCGTACCCCCGGAAACGCCATCCGTGCTTATAATAGTCAACACTGTACCATCAGGCATGGTAAACCGGGCGGTTATGCTAAGGGTATCCCCAACATCAATATCTGAAGGTCCTGTAATTTCAGCAAAGGCTGCGATGATATCATCCACGTCCAGCGCGATATCCTGTGGCAGGACAACATCGCTCAGAATAGTACCGTAATAGACCTCTCCCGTTAGTTTGGTATAGATCCCCACGATATCGGTCTGTGCAGGATTCCCTTGTGCAATTTCTGCCTTGAAGCTCAAATTGATGGGCTGGCCGTTGTTGATATCTGTGAGGTCAATAAACTGATCACTGTCAGCCGCTACCACAAAATTGGGGGCGGCCCCTTCATCGAGCGGGATCACCGATGTGCCTCCGTCTTTTTCACAGGAAGCTGCAAAGAAGAGGACGGCAATCGCCGGTATCAGGATTTGAGTTCTTTTCATAATTTTATTTTTTTAGTTGTCCCAGAATATTTTATAGGCGGTAGGGTCTTTTTGTGGTGGTGCATTTTCATTCAGGTTCAGCTCGGGCTGTGGCCAGAAAAATGAAAGCTGAAAACCATTGTTTAACACCGTCAGGTTATCCAAAAGGGGCCACCCGTCCATATTGTCGAGTTGGTATTCAGGGGAAGGTCCGTTGGGATCAGCCAGGATGGGATAGCCTGTTCGCCGGTAATCATTGTACTGGTCCATTGGGTCTGCAAAGGTTGCAACCCATTTTTGGGTCATGATTATTTCCAGTTGTTTATCTGCACTTGCCGCTGCAAATTCCGCATCTATGGAATCCATAAAATCGAGAACCTCGACAGAACCACTAAGTATGGGCACCTCCTGTGAGGTACCAGACCCGGCAACCACCTGGTCTACTTTTGCAAAACTGGACTCCATGGCCTGCCGGAGCGTAGCCCCTGCATCCCCGCTTATCAGCCCAACCTGTATAAGTTCAGCCCGGATATAGAGGAATTCGTCAAAGGTAAGCATCCGCCTCGGGGCAACACCCGTACCGCTTGCAATGGTCCTGGCAAAACCCTGGCCGTCATCATATCTGCCTCCACAGGGGAAAATACCCGGGAAAGTGGCATCTGATTGCACAGCATGGTCCCTGTCCGGTCCTATACTGCCAAAGCGAATCGAAAAAAAGCCTGTGGACGCATCCCAATAATCTGCGTTGGGATCCCCGGTTGCAACATCGCCCTGGTCCCTTGGAAATTGTCCCGCAACCAATTGGTTGGCCCAGTAATATGGGATCCGCGGATCCCTGTTGCCGGTGTGGATGTCAGGGTTCATGCCCATAAGGATCTCGTAAAACCAGGGGCTGATATATTTTGTGACCTGGGCCCCTCCATAGGCATCCTGGAAAAGCTGGTTCCGTTCATCGGAAGGGGCCTGGGCTATGGTATGGTCAAACTGGAAATCATCGGCATTGGATGTAAAGAAATTGTTTTCCGCAACCAGGGCATTTAAGTCGGCCTGATTAAAAAGCGATGATAAGCGGATCTGATTGTATAATTTCAGTTTTAAGGTATTGGCGAATTTCACCCACTGGGTTCCGGAACCACCATAATATAAGTCATCCGAAGCAGGAAGGCTCAAACCCTCGCCACTGCTTACATTCGCTTTGCCCCTTTCTAAAAGGTCAAGGAGGTCCTCGTAAATAGCCTGCTGATCATCGAATTTAGGGCTAACGATCCCATCTTCCAGGGAAGTAGCTTCTGAATAGGGAACATCGCCCCAGAGGTCAACAGCTACAGACATGAGATACGCCTTTAAAATTTCGGCGATCCCCACATACACTATATTTCCGCTCTCAGTAGCCTGGTCAATCAATGTTTCAATATCGGTCAGCGTCAGGTATATAATGTCCCAATCATTGTTGACGTTTATATTGTCCGCTTTTGTTCCGTACTGGTCCTGCTCTTCCCGCGCTGTAAACTGGTGGGTATACACCTGCAGTATGTCGCCGCTCCACAATCGAAAGTCAGTAGTAGTGCTTACGCCTACCTCTATATTGGTCAGTAACTGACCTAGCGGGGCGGTGGTGGGGCTATCCGTATCGGTATCCACGTCCAGGTATTTTTCACATCCCAGGAAAGGCAAAGACAGGGATAACCAGACCACACATAACTTTAAGTAGTGTCTATAGCTTCTATTTTTCATGCTATTTTTCATTTAGAAAGTTAGATTAAGTTTAAACCCGTACCGTTTGGAAGTAGGTGCCGCTGAAACCTCAATCCCCTGTAGCCTGGTAGAACCAAAACTGGTGACCTCCGGATCAAAATTGGTGTACCTGGGGACGTTGGGGGCGAAGTACCACAGGTTGTTCCCCTGAACGCTGAAACTCACTTTTCCGAAGGGTGTTTTATCGAGCCATTTGGAAGGGAGGTCATAGGATAAACTCAATTCTCTTAATCTGTACACTGTGCCGTCGTAAATTTCTGCTTCATTCAGGCTATTGAGGCCAAAGGTATTGCCACCAGCCGGCGAGAAATACAGTTCATTCATATCAATCTGGGTGGTATTGGGTATCTGGTTGCCATTGGCATCAAGGATCGGATTTCCGGCATTGTCCCCGTAAAATCCGGGAATGATAAAGGTGCGTTCCCGGTCTTCCGTATCGCGGGTTACACCCCGGCCCAGGAGGGCCTGGATACTTGAGGAATGGATATCCCCCCCTTCCTTCCAGTCAAATTGGGCCCGCAGGGAAAGGTTTTTGAAGGAAAACGTATTGATAAACCCCATTTTGAAATCCGGGTTCGGATCCCCGATGACGCCGTTCTCCAGGTCCTGCACAATACCACCCCCTGCCTGGTTGATCAGGTAATTACCATTGGCATCCCTGGCGAAGCGGGACCCGAAGAATACCCCGAAAGGTTCCCCGACAATTGCGTAGGCGATTTGGTTGGCATCGAGCTGTATCCTTTCCAGGCCCTCCACCAATTGGGTGACCTCATTCATGTTTTTGGTAAAGGTGGTAAATGCAGTCCATTTAAAGTTTTCCGTTTGAAATGGTACGAGGGTTAACCCGATTTCCACCCCTTCATTCTGGATTTCCCCGATATTGGTATTAAAGGTTGAAAAACCGCTTGAAGAAGGTACGCTTACAGGTGAGATCAGGTCGGTGGTTGTTTTTTTATACCAGCTGAGATCGAGGATTATGCGCCGGGTAAAAAATTCCAGGTCGATCCCCGCTTCAATCTCATCCGTGAACTCCGGTGTGAGCTGAGTATCCCCGAGAGCCGAACGGTTCGCAATAACAGGAGCGCCGGAAAAGGCGTTGCCAACGGCAAATGTCCTGTTGAGGAACTCCGCCTGCGCATCCCGGCCTACCGAGGCATAACCGGCCCTCAACTTACCGAAGGTGAGGACATCCCCGCCTATATCAAAAGCATCTGTAAAGATAAAAGATGTGGATACAGACGGGTAGAAGTAAGAATTGTTGTCTTTTGGTAATGACGAACTCCAGTCGTTCCTTCCCGTAGCATTTATAAAAAAGAATTGCTTAAAGGAAAGGCCTACTTCCCCAAATACCCCGATGTTGCGTTTGCGGGCATACCCTATACCATTGATAGGTGTAGGGTTTACCAGGGTGACATTCAGGTTGTTCTCTACTGTAAATATACCAGGGGAAATAAAAGTGTTGGCAATAATTGCAGAGCGATCGGAGGTATTTTGAAGTACGTTGTTGCCAATGATCGCAGTAAAGCCTATATCCTCTGTAAGATCATAATCAAAGTTCACCAGGAAGGTGGACTCAATATCCTCATTTGTAAACTCATCCGTGGTCACTGCCCCGAGGCCGTTATTGGCCCTGGAACCGATATCCCTGATCTCCTTTCGGTCCAGGCCGAACCGGTTGATGCCCACCCGCAGGGACGCGGAAATGTGTTCATCGAAAGCATAACCTACATTTACATTGGCTACCGTACGGTCTGTATTGGTTATGATCTGGTCGTGCTTCCAGGACCATAAAGGGTGGTCCCAGCCGTTGTTGGGGGTAACGGAAGCCCCCGTTACAGGATTTTCGAAAGGAAGACTGGTATCCCAGTCACGTGCCATCCACAGTGTCCGTGCAAAGGAAGATGCCGAACCGGCAAACTGGTTTTCCCCGAAGAACCCGCCAACTTGCTTGGTATCTGAAAAGCTCATCGTTCCGCCGATAGTTATACCGTTATCCAAGGTGTAGTTTCCGCCCATGGATACAGAGGTACGGTCGAATGAATTATAAGGGATATAGCCCTCCTGGTTGAGGTCAGAGACCGTGATATTGAAACTACCGGTTTCGTCGCCATAGGCAAGGCTGACAGAATTGTCAAAGACCGTACCCGTTTTAAAGAGGTTCTCTACATTTTTAGGCTTTGCCGAATAGGGAATGGTGGGTCCGAACAAATCCGGAAAGGCCGCTAAAACATTCGGCCATGTTGGGATTGTTGAAAGGGATTCAAAACTGGGACCCCAGGAACCATTGGCATTCACGTATCCGTAATTTACCCCTGCACCGTACCTGTTCTGATATTCGGGAAGGTTAGCGATGGTTTCAAAATAGGTACCTGTACTGAAATTTATGTTCACCTTCTCTGCGGTACTAGCCCCGGCCCCGGACTTTGTTGTGATCACGATCACGCCATCTGCTGCACGCGAACCGTATAATGCGGCAGCTGCCGTACTTTTAAGGATATTGACAGAGGCGATATCGTTTGGATCAAGAGAGGAAAGGCCCGACCCGTAGCCTCCACCGCCTGTGGTCTGACTAGATGTTGTGATCTGGGAATTATCATAGGCTATACCATCCACAATGATAAGCGGCTGGGAAGAGGAGCCTATTGTTGTTGCCCCCCGTATATTGATCTGGTTCGAAGCTCCTGCCACCCCCGTGGAGAAATTCACATTAACCCCGGGAACCTTCCCGGCCAGTGACCGGATAAGATCGGGTTCGGAATTATCCGTGATTTCTTCTGATTCCACTTTGCTCACCGCATAACCCAGGTCGCGCGAATTCCGTTCTATACCAAATGCGGTCACCACAACTTCCTGCAGTTCCTGGGTGTCCAAATCCATTTGTACATCAATGGTATCGGAGGAGCCTATAGTCCTTTCGGTTGTTTTCTGGCCCAGATAGGAATAAACCAGAACATCGCCTACACTCGCATTGATAAGGTAATTCCCGTCAAAATCGGATTGCGTTCCGGTGGTAGTGCCTTTTACAAGGATATTAACTCCTGGCAGGGGGATATTATCCTGATCCGTGACCAGGCCGGATATGGTTTTTTCCTGCTGTGAGAATGCCACTGATATACCCAGGAAACAGAGCGTGCACAGCCATATGCATTTTTTTTTCATAGTATTGCCGTTTGTGTCTGGATGTAAATCGCAGCCCTGAAATTTATTGATGACTAATTCAAAGAAATACCCAATAAAATGAGACCGAAAGTGTGTCTGCTTCAGGAGTTAATTTCAGAGCTGCATTATTTACATTAGCTAGTTATGGAATCAAAGTAACAGGCTATGGCAATAAGTGTGGGAAAGACTTATAAACGTTTACTTTTCCGATGAAAGTTTACGCTTGGTTTACGCTTCGGAACGGACAAAGGTCTTTTGATATTCACTCGGGGTAAGCCGGGTGTTTTTTTTGAAAGCCTTATTAAACGTGACTTTGTTGTTATAGCCAACTTCATAGGCTATATCGATGATATTGAGGTTCTTTTGATAATCCGTATTTAGGATGTACGTGGCTTCTCGTATCCTGTACTGATTGATCAGTTCATGGAAACTAAGGTTAAAATGCTCATTGATGACCTGCGAGGCATTGTGGCGTGTTGTATTCATTTTCACAGCAAGCATGTCCAAACTGATGTCATTTTCCTTATATATTTTTTCCTCGTCAAACAGCCTGATCAGGCTCTCCTTTAATTCCGCGGATAAGCTATCCGTTAAACCTGATTTCTTATACTTGTAAAAATGCTGATTATCATAAGAAAAAATACCGCTGAACAAGTGGGGCTGCACATTGGCGGAATACCCTATAAAAAGTACCATCAACGCCATGCACAGTACCTGCAGATGGTATAAAACCCCAAAATTGATATCATTGCTGATCAGGAAACCATAGATGGAGTAACAGCCAATATAAAAAAGGTGTATCCCAAAAATATTCTTTTGCCAGACTTTGTTCTGATGGCTCAGTACATCACGTTCCCTGCTATTCCGGTATAACTTGTAGATAAAAAAAGCATAGACAATCAGGGATGCCAGTTTTAGGCCTACTATAAGGGAAATAAATGCCGAATCTGAAGGATTTAACCCCGCACTTGCCCTGTTAAGCATCAATTCCAGTTTTGCTGCAGCCGGCAATGCATAAATAGGGATTAAATAAATAAGGAAGAGCACTGAAGGGATCAGGTGTGCCAGGTCCTGCCATTTAAATTTATATTGTTGGGTAATCCGTTTAAAGTAGAAAAAAAGCAGCGGCCCGTACAGAAACGAAAAGCAGGTAGACATCAGATAGGAGTGGGGGAATTCAAATTGGTAATTGGTCAGTGTCAGCCAAATGTGCAAAATGAAAAAGGAGTGCATAATAACAAATGCACTGATCAGCAGCCGGGCTACCCTGTCAATCTTCCTGTTAAAGTTTATAATGAATGCAATATAAAATCCTATTAAGGAAACGTACAGATAGGCAAAGGACCAATATTTGTGCCGTGGTGTATAAGTCTCCAGTACTTTTTGGAATTCCTTCGAATTACGGATCGTATCCAGGCCATCATCCAACAGGAAGGTAGTGTCAAAATCGTTCAATAAATAGGCTTCCAGATGGGTAGCCGCTTCCGAAGATTTTCCCAAAGCAGCAGCACAGAGCGCTAACTTACGGAATACATAAGCACTATCCGCCTCTGTACTTCCCAGGGCTGCACCGTACGCTTCCATGGCACTGTAATAATTGCCTTTTTGAAAGAAGTCATCTGCACTGGAAATGGAATATTGAAAAGGTAACGGGTAGGGTCGCAGTTCGCTGTCTGTTATCCCTATAGAATGAATAGGATAAAAGAGGCAACAAAGAAGCAGCAGAACTATACTTGTCCGTCCCATGTTTGATTATTGATTGATGAATTAGCTTTGTTGAAGTTAGCCATTAATTAAATCACCAATCTTAAAAAAATCTTAAAAATAGTAAGCCCCGATAATAAATTACCCTACCGGATCGTCAGGAGACGCCCAGTTTGGCTATAAAAGTTTAAATTATTTTCCAACCTGGAATAGGAGCCAGATTCACTGAAATAGCTCAATTCCGTGGAGGCAGACAAGGGATTTTTTCCCCGCTGCCTTCAACAAAACCATTTTAAACCTGCTTCCGGTTCCATAAAGGACAGCTCTCCTGGAGATGTTGAAGAGCTATGAAGGGGTTGGGAAAGGCGATTATCATAAGCTCCTCAGCAATCAGTCCTGCAAGGCAAAAACCTTCCGCAACAATGCTGTAGTTCTGGACCCCACTTTTTCCCGTATCTCCTTTTCTTCCACAGCGATCATCGTATAGACGCCCTCAAGGGCTTCCCGCGTTACATAGTCGGTCAAATCCGGATTTACATCCGTTGTAAGGGGCAAACTATTATAGCGGTTGATCAGGTTGCTCCAGACCCGGTCTGCACCTACTTTTTCAAAGGACCTTTGGATAACGGGATTAAATTTGGCATAGAGGGGTTGCTCTGTAGTCCTGGTCAGGTATAAAGTAGCTGCATTGTCTTTACCCAATAAAATATCCCGGGCATCATTGAACGTAATTCCTTTAACTGCGGAAACAAAAATCGGGGTGGCCTCCCCAACGGCGTCCTCGGCAGCCCGGTTTAGAATCCGGAGACCCTCGTCTGCCAGATCTCCCAGTCCGACATCCCGTAGGGTCCTGTCAACCTTCTGCAGTTCCGGTGGGAGCAGGATTTTCACCAGTTCATTCTTATAAAATCCATCCGTCCTTGTAAGCTTGGTAACCTGTTTTTCAATTCCCAGATTCAAAGCTTCCCGCAAGCCACCTGCGATCTCGTCATTGGTAATGCCTGTTCCGCCCGGCAACTGATTGACCACCTGCTGCAGTTCCCCGCAGCCGGCAATTAAAGTAATAAGCAGGCACACTAAAGGTTTTCGTAACATCTAATTATAGTTTAGGGGTTTTTGATACTTCTGTATGGATAAGGGCAACAATAATGCCATGCCCGGTTTTGTTTTACGAAAAAATAACGGTTTTGTTATTGTAAACCATTGTCTTGCGATCAAGGTGTAATTGTACGGCCCTGGCCAGGACGATCTTTTCCAGATCGCGGCCCTTGGCTATCAGGTCCTTTACAGTATGGGTATGGGATACGGCCGTTACTCCCTGATCAATGATGGGGCCTTCATCCAGCTGTGGTGTCACATAATGGCTGGTGGCACCGATGATCTTGACCCCCCTCTTGAAGGCGGCATGATAGGGTTTGGCCCCTGCAAATGCCGGCAGGAACGAGTGGTGGATATTGATTATCTTATTGGGGTATCGCTCAATAATTCCAGGGGATATGATTTGCATATAACGTGCCAGGACGATACAATCCACCTGGTATTCATGGAGGAGTTGCAATTGTATTTTTTCCGATTCCGCTTTGTTTTCACGGGCAACAGGAACATGGTGAAATGGGATATTGAACTGATCCGAAATATATTCAAGGTCCTTGTGGTTGCTGAGGATAAATGGGATCGTGGCATGCAGTTCCCCGGAATGGAACCTGCTTAAAAGATCATACAGGCAGTGGTTGTATCGGGAAACAAAGAGGGCCATCCGCGGCTTTTCATCCCCTGGGTGTACACTGAATTTCATAGAATACGGAATGGCAAGTTGTTTCGTGAAAGCCTCCTCAAATTCATCAGGAACAGACTGCCCATCTGCAAATTCACATTCCAGTCGCATAAAAAATATCCCGGCCTCCTTGTCAACATGCTGGTCCAGGTAAACTATATTACCACCCCGGGTATGGATAAACCCGGTGACGGCACTAATTATCCCCGACCGGTCTTCACAAAGTATTAGAATGGTTGTTCTCAAAGCAATATATTTGATGTTGCAAAATTAGCGTATTCACTACGCGGGGGTACCTGCACAGCGGATTATTATAAAATTCGGATTATTATCGGAAAATTTTTGCATTTCCCGTAAATTGCACCGTCCTAATCGACTATTCATTATCAATGAAACAATCCACGCCGTATATCCCTAAAAATAAGATTCGCATCGTTACCGCGGCATCCCTCTTCGACGGCCATGATGCGGCCATCAATATCATGCGCCGTATCATACAGGCAACGGGGGTTGAGGTCATCCACCTCGGCCATGACCGGAGTGTATCGGAAGTAGTGGATTGTGCCATACAGGAAGATGTAAATGCCATTGCCATGACCTCTTACCAGGGAGGACACATGGAGTATTTCAAATATATGCATGATTTGCTGAAACAGCGGGGCGCGGGACATATTAAGCTATTCGGCGGTGGCGGCGGTGTAATCCTGCCAAAAGAGATCAAAGAGCTGCAGGATTATGGGATCACACGTATCTATTCCCCTGATGATGGCCGGACCATGGGCCTGCAGGGAATGATCAACGACCTGGTCCGGCAGAGTGACTTTCCGGTACCTCCCTTGAAACTGCCTGATGGAAAGGGGCTCGAAGAAGCGCTTCGGGAGCGGGATGTTTCGGTCATCGCCCGTTTGATAAGCCTGGCCGAGAACCGGCATGATGAATTTGAAAAATATTTCTCTACAACAGGCAGCCATGGAAAACAGGTACCTGTACTGGGTATTACCGGTACAGGGGGCGCCGGCAAATCGAGCCTTGTTGATGAACTGGTCCGGCGATTCCTGTCTGATTTTGATGCTAAAAGTGTTGCACTGATCTCAGTGGACCCCTCCAAGAGGAAGACCGGGGGCGCTTTGCTGGGCGACCGGATCCGTATGAATGCAATCGACAATGACCGGGTGTATATGCGTTCCCTGGCCACCCGGCAGTCTAACCTCGCCTTGTCCAAACATATCTCCGAAGCAGTAGCGGTGTTAAAGGCGGCTGAGTTCGACCTTATCATACTCGAAACTTCAGGCATTGGGCAGTCGGATACGGAGATCATTGAACACAGTGACCTGTCATTGTATGTGATGACACCGGAATTCGGAGCGGCAACCCAACTGGAAAAAATCGACATGCTCGATTTTGCCGACCTGGTCGCTATCAATAAGTTTGACAAGAGGGGCGCCCTGGATGCCCTCAGGGATGTAAAGAAACAATACCAGCGCAACCATGGCCTTTGGGAAACAGACCCGGACAGCCTCCCGGTGTATGGTACCATTGCATCCCAGTTTAATGATCCCGGGATGAACCGGCTTTACAAAACCGCAATGGACAAACTGGCCGCGAAAACCGATAAGGCACTGCAATCAGGTTTCCAGGCCGGAAATGAACTGGATGAAAAGATTTTCATCATCCCGCCGGCACGAATCCGCTATCTCTCGGAGATTTCAGAAAACAACCGGGCCTATGACACCCGTACAGAAACCCAGGCAGGTATAGCCCAGCGATTGTACGCGATCTACCAGACCATTCTTTCGGTACTCGGGATTGACAGGGATCGTGCAGGGGATTTACCCTTTTTATCTGAAAACGGCCTTGAGGAAGGCTCCCTGACCGACTCGCTGGAAGAAGGAAGTGATACTGCTTTTATAAAACTGCTTTGCGGAGAATTCAACCGGGTGAAATTAAATCTGGACCCCCATCACTGGCAGGTGATCCTCAGCTGGAAGGACGATGTACAGCGGTATAAGGATCCACTCTATAAATTTAAGGTCAGGGGACGGGAAATAAGCATTGAGACCCATACCGAATCACTTTCACATGTCAGGATTCCAAAGGTCGTGTTGCCGGCTTATACGGCATGGGGCGACCTGCTTCAATGGAAGCTGCAGGAAAATGTACCGGGCGAATTTCCCTATACTGCCGGCCTGTATCCCTTTAAAAGGACCGAAGAAGACCCTACCCGGATGTTTGCCGGGGAAGGAGGCCCCGAGCGTACCAACCGGCGATTCCATTATGTGAGCCGGGAGACCCCTGCAAAGCGACTCTCCACTGCTTTTGATTCGGTTACCCTTTATGGGAACGATCCGGGTCTGCGGCCTGATATCTATGGAAAAATAGGGAATGCCGGCGTTTCCATCTGCTGCCTGGATGATGCCAAAAAATTGTATTCCGGATTTGACCTTTCGGATGTCCTGACTTCCGTGAGTATGACGATCAATGGTCCCGCACCCATGTTGCTTGGCTTTTTTATGAATGCTGCAATAGACCAGAACTGCGAGAAGTATATACAGGAGAAAGGCCTCGAAAAAAAAGTGGAGGCAAGGATACAGGAACTGTTCAGGAAGGCTGGCACGGAAAGGCCGGAATACCATGGGGACCTGCCGGAAGGTCATTCGGGCCTCGGACTGATGCTCCTCGGGGTTACCGGGGATGAAGTGCTCCCGGCGGAAGTATATGAAGAAATCAAAAAAAATACACTCCATAAGATCAGGGGGACGGTCCAGGCCGATATCCTAAAGGAAGACCAGGCGCAAAATACCTGTATTTTTTCCACGGAATTTGCACTCCGGCTGATGGGAGACGTTCAGGAATATTTCATTAACCACGGTATCCGTAATTTTTATTCCGTATCTATTTCAGGATACCATATCGCTGAGGCTGGCGCAAATCCTATTACACAGCTGGCATTTACGCTCTCCAACGGTTTTACCTATGTGGAATATTACCTGAGCAGGGGTATGGATATCAATAAATTCGCACCCAACCTGTCGTTTTTCTTTTCAAATGGGATAGACCCGGAATATGCCGTGATAGGCAGGGTGGCACGCAGGATCTGGGCCAAGGCGATGAAGGAAAAATACGGAGCCGATCCCCGGGCTCAAATGCTGAAATACCACATACAGACCTCCGGGAGGAGCCTGCATGCACAGGAAATTGATTTTAATGACATCCGGACAACCCTGCAGGCATTGTATGCCATTTATGATAACTGTAATTCGCTCCACACAAATGCCTATGATGAGGCCATTACAACCCCTACGGAAGAATCGGTTCGCAGGGCTATGGCAATACAATTGATCATCAATAAGGAATTGGGGTTATCAAAAAATGAAAATCCATTACAGGGATCATTTATAATCGAGGAACTGACATTTCTTGTGGAAGAGGCTGTTCTTAAGGAATTTGACAGAATTACGGAACGGGGTGGTGTGTTGGGTGCAATGGAGACCATGTACCAGCGCTCCAAAATACAGGAGGAGAGTCTGTATTACGAAACCCTGAAGCATTCCGGCGATTATCCTATCATAGGTGTGAATACATTTCTGAGCTCCAAAGGATCCCCTACGATACTCCCCGATGAGGTCATTCGGGCCACGGAGGAAGAAAAACAGGTCCAGATCAAAACACTGGAACACCTCCAGAAGAAAAATAAGAAACAATGCCGTGATCAGTTGAATATATTACAGCAGGCGGCGGTTCACAATAAGAATTTGTTCCATCACCTGATGGAAGCCACCAAAGTGTGTTCCCTGGGGCAGATCACCCGGGCCCTTTTTGAAGTGGGCGGGCAATACCGCCGCAACATGTAAGTAGAGAGCAGCTGAGACAAAGCGAAGCTGAAGTCGAAGCTTGCGAATCACTTATCCCGCCAAATGGCGGGATCTTTATATGCGTATCGCACCTCCGGAGACAAAGCGAAGCTGAAGTCGAAGCTTGCGAATCACTTATCCCGCCAAATGGCGGGATCTTTATATGCGTATCGCACCTCCGGAGACAAAGCGAAGCTGAAGTCGAAGCTTGCGAATCACGTATTCCGCCAGAGGCGGGATCTTCACCTCCGCGTATCGCACCTCCGGAGACAAAGCGAAGCTGAAGTCTTTGCGAATCACGTATTCCGCCAGGGGCGGAATCTCACCTCCGGTACAAATAGCTGGGATAGTCTTTGCGAATCACGTATTCCGCCAGGGGCGGAATCTCACCTCCGGTACAAATAGCTGGGATAGTCTTTGCGAATCACGTATTCCGCCAGGGGCGGAATCTCACCTCCGGTACAAATAGCTGGGATAGTCTTTGCGAATCACGTATTCCGCCAGGGGCGGAATCTCACCTCCGGTACAAATAGCTGGGATAGTCTTTGCGAATCACGTATTCCGCCAGGGGCGGAATCTCACCTCCGGTACAAATAGCTGGGATAGTCTTTGCGAATCACGTATTCCGCCAGGGGCGGAATCTCACCTCCGTATCACCTCCGGTACAAATAGCTGGGATAGTCTTTGCGAATCACGTATTCCGCCAGGGGCGGAATCTCACCTCCGGTACGAATAGCTGGGATAGTCTTTGCGAATCACGTATTCCGCCAGGGGCGGAATCTCACCTCCGGTACAAATAGCTGGGATAGTCTTTGCGAATCACGTATCCCAAAGCGGGGCTGATATCGAAGCTTTCGAATTGGGTATTCATGGATATGGATGGTAAAAGGGCTCTTATTACCAGGTCTGCGTGGCCCTGAGGAAGATATTATTAATATCCCAGATAATCATTAAAACCCCAGCTGGGATCACCGCTGCTCTTCCCGATGGATTTCCGCCATACCTTAAAGGATTTCCGAAAACTCCGGATCTCCCTCCTTAACAAATTCAGGTATTCCTTCTCCTTAAGGCCATCATGTTCCAGGCCATTGCAATAGGAAAGGATGTTGCGGATCATTACACTGATAAACTTGGCGCTTTTGATGCGGACGGAAAGGGAACGTGAAAATTCGGCCTGTGCTATCTGTTGCGGGATCAGAATGGCATCGGTCAGCAGCGAATCAGCAATATTGTCCCTGAGGCTGTTGGATTGATATAGTTGCATCAGGTCCTTGTTATAACTAACATAGGAGGCGAATTCCCTGCTCATGTGACAGAGTTCCAATGCTTTCCGGTAAACCGGCACGGTTCTGATGTTTTTATAATACATTTTCTTAATCAGCAATTTACCCTACTAAAATTACAGTCAAATCGCAAAATTTGTCTTTATAAATAAAAGTTAAATGGTATATTTACTTTAATAAACAAATTAAATTAGCAAAAAAGTTTTGAATATTAAGATTGATGAATTGAACTGGGGCATCCTTAAATTACTACAGGAAAATTCCCGTCTTTCCATAGCCAGTATTGGCCGGAAAGTGGGACTTACCCCGCCAGCGGTGGCAGAGCGTGTCAAGAAAATGGAGGACCTTGGAATCCTTACGGGATATAAGGCCAAAGTAGCCCATAATATGGTGGGATACCAGTTGCAGGCCATCATAACCCTGCGGGCGTTTATGGGGAAACTAAAACCGTTCCTGGAAACCGTCAGGACCTACAATGAGGTTGTGAATTGCTACCGGATCACAGGGAATGAAAATATCATTATGGAGGTTATCCTCAAGGATCAGTTCCATCTGGAGAAATTTATCGATAAGCTGATCCAGTATGGGGAAACCCGGACCCATATCATCCTGTCGCATGTCATTTCGGATGCACCAATAAAAAGGCGAATTGATTAGTCCCATAACCAGCCGGTTCCCCGGGAGGATATAAATACCATTGCGGCCAGGTTCGAACTGCCTTTGGTCTGAGTGAAATGCACTGGTACAGATACCCGGTCCCAATGGAAAAACCACGCTTAACCCGGTAGTTAAGGCTCACTTTATAATTGCTTAATTCAGCTGCAGGGGTTAACTTTAGCAGGCAGAAGAAATAGGGCCTCTGGGTGTGCGGATAGCATTTTTGGCCGGATTTTTGATGAAAAAAACTGTATGAAAAAATTAATACTGTGCCTGCTCTTTCTTGGATGGGCCTTTTTCGGACATTCCCAGGAGCAGCTCAAACTCAAGAAGGGGTTGATTATTGATTCGCTCCGTGTCAACGATTCACTTCCTGAAACCTTTGCTCTCTACCTTCCCACCAGTTTTGAAAATACCGATAAATGGCCGGTTTTATTTGTTTTTGACCTACAGGGTCGCGGGAAACAAGCCCTGCGGATGTTTAAGGGGGCCGCAGAAAAACAGCATTATATTCTGGCCGCTTCCAACAACCTTTTTGACAGCCTCTCCATTTCCCAAAACATCCTGATCGCCAACCGCATGTTCAACAAAGTCCTGTCTGTTTTCCCGATCCAGGCCAACAGGGTGTATACTGCCGGATTTTCTTCGGGTGCCCGGATGGCATCACTGGTGCCCAGTTTTATCAAGAATATTGAAGGGGTGATCTCCAGTGGGGCCAGCTTACCAAACACGGACCTGCTGACCAGTAAAAACTCATTTCACTATATTGGGATTGTAGGGAATGAGGATTTCAGTTATCCGGATATGCTCGATGCAGAAACTATTTTGAACAAGTTGAAGTTCCCGAATAACCTGTTGGTTTTTGATGGTGGCCACACCTGGCCGAACCCATCCTATTTGGAAAAGGCATTGGAACTATTTACGCTTGCCGCCATGGCCAGGGGAAATGTTGCCAGGGATGAACAGTATATTCAGGCTGCTTACCAGCGGAATCTGGAGGAGCTGAATACCTTGTTTGCCAAAAATGATCTGACTGGTGGCTATGCGATGCTGGAACAAATGATAGCCGTTTTTAGGACCCACATGGATGTAGAATCCCTGATTGATCGCAGGAAGGTCCTTGGTAAAAATAAACTTTTCCGGGCCCGGCGCAGACAGGAAAACAGCATCCTGTTCAATGAATCCTTTATCAGGGAGGATTACAATTATAGCCTTTCAGAAGATATCGGGAGCCTGAACTTCAATAACCTTGGATGGTGGAATTACCAAATGGGGGAATTAAAAAAATACGAAGAAAAACCGTCCGTATCGGAACGCCAGATGGGCAAGCGCCTCCTGGGGTATATCAATGCACTGGTGGAAGATAATTTGGACATTGAAATGGCCGAGGACCAGATTAATGTCGATGCTGTCCATTTCCTCTGGATGTTAAAAACCATAACGGATCCGACGGATTACAGCTATTATTTAAAAATTATTTCTGACAGCGCCCGGTTCGAGGATTACGGCACGGCCTTGTTTTATCTTGAGGAACTGCTAAAAAACGGGTATACCAACAAGGATGAATTGTACGCACTTGAACATACAGCATTATTAAGGATAACTCCTGAGTTTAACAAGATCGTGGATACCTACCTGAAG
The DNA here is from genome assembly GCA_963756115.1 of uncultured Flavobacteriaceae bacterium. Lineage (GTDB taxonomy): Bacteria > Bacteroidota > Bacteroidia > Flavobacteriales > Flavobacteriaceae > JTS-RE37. The sequence goes on along the minus strand of CAVWMN010000002.1, from coordinate 153,658 downwards.
GATGCACGGTATGACCTCATTGAGGAATAAGGTGCGGCACTGTGTCCAGGTCCCAGTCTATAACGAGGCCGCTGGCCAGCGATAGTGCAATTTCCCTACCGTACAGGTATTCACAAAGGTAGAGGGCAGCCTCAAAGCTTTTCGCGCCCCCGGCGGAGGTGATATATTTCCCGTCATGTACAAAAAATACACTGTCAGCAACACGTAATTGTGGAAATTGGGCCTTATAAGCCTCTATATCCGCTGGAAAAGTGGTGGAAACAACCTGGTCGAGGATTCCGGCTTTCGCCAGGACAAATGCACCGTCACAATGGGATGTGATGAAGAGCGCTTCTTTATCCGTCTTTTTAACAAATTCCAACATTGTGGTATCCTGTAGATCCGTATCCATGTGATGTTCAGCACTGGGGACCACCAGGATATCTATAGGAGGTAGGTTGGTACCGGTGTAATTGAAATCGGGCAGGATACGCAAACCTTCAAAAGTGGTTACTGGATCCATGGAATTGGCAACGGTGAACACATTCATCGCTTTAATCCCCTCCCGGTACTGCGTATGCTGAAAAATATCGTAGGGCGCCGTGAACTCCGTGTTATAAGTGCCATCCATGATCAGGAAAGCTACATTGTACCGGCCAGGTACCAAATTTGAATCCGCATTGTTTGAAGTCACTTTAATGTCGGTCTCCTGCTGCGGTCCACAGCAGGGTAACAAGAGGGTTACTGTAAAGGCAAATAAGAGCTTTTTCATAGGGCAACTTCATTAAGGTGTTTATTCTTTTTATTGAGGTGCAACAGCAGTAATATCCCGAGCATGCCTATTAATGCGGCGGCGTACCAGGTTGTACCGTAACCCTGGGAGGCAATAGACCGCATCCCAAGGTTATGGGCAAAGATATGTGATACGGAAAATGCCATGCTGTACAAGGCCATATATTCCCCCGCCTTTCCCCGCCGTGCCCGTTCCATGGCATATGAATTCGAAAATGGGAAGGCGATCATTTCACCCAGTGTCATTAAAAGCATGCCTAGTACCAGTACACCGCTCCAGGCGGTTAGGTTCAGCAACAAAAAACTCATTCCAACCAGAAACAGCCCTACACATACATTGGTGACTTTTGACCAGGCCCTGCTTTCCATGAATTTGATCAGCGGCATTTCAAAGACAAAGATCAGGAAACCGTTCATGGCCAGCAACAGTCCAATCTGCAGTTCACTAAGCGCATGGACCACATTATAGTACAGGGGTATGGTGGAAAAATACTGGACAAAAATGAACCCGAACAGCACCATGGCTGCAATGAAGATCATATATGACCGGTCTGTATAGGCTGATAAAGGTTTTAAATTGGCAAAATTATCCTGTACCCTGGCTTTTTTCGGATTTAGTATAAAGAGCAGTAAAAGCCCTGCCATTATGCAGGTAATCCCGTCCACCCAAAAAAGCCCGAAATAGCCCACAGCAGCAATGATAAGGCCTCCCAGTGCCGGCCCTGCGGAAAATCCCAGGTTAATCGCGAGTCGGATAAGGGTTATGGACCGTGTTTTGTTCTGCGGTTTACTGTATGCACTTAGGGCAACAAAGGAAGCCGGCCGGAATGCATCACTAAATACCATAAGGATAAATATACCGCTGCAAATTGCCCAATAGGCTGTCAGAAATTGCAGGATAATAAATAGTATCCCGGAACACATCAGGCTGCCCAGCATCACCCTGTAATATCCAAAGAGGTCAGTAAGTTTGCCCCCGGACCAGGTACCTAAAAGAGAACCGAGCCCGAAACAACTCATGATAAACCCTACATTTTCCAGGGTAAACCCACGATCCTGGGTGAGATAGAGTGATAAGAACGGAATAACCATTGTTCCGGCCCTGTTGATGAGTGTGATCAGGGCAAGCCACCATACTTCGGGTGAAAGTCCTGTAAAAGCGCTGAGATACGAATGGTAGAGTTGCCGCATGTTGGTCTGTCATCTAAAGAAACCTGATTCGGTCATCAGGCCATTGCCTCATGTTAGGTATACAATTTAAACAATTGTACCCTGCATGCACACTGTGGTCTACAGGAAGGCCAGCAGGGGTTAACTGTCATATTTATCGCCACCAAAGCTACTTAAAATTGCACTATGTTGTACTTTTGAAAAGGATCAGGAAACGTATGAAAAACTTATCGCTACTATTACTGTTGGCAGTGATCGGATGTCAGGAAAAGAAATACCATGACATGTCCGGGGCACCGGGATCCGGGGACCCTGATGATCCTATTGCCGAGATCATCGAATTTCAATCCGATCTGAATTCGGAATTCAGGGACCCTGAAACCTCGCCGCTGCCAGACCGCTTCAGGAAGGATTTTAACGGACTGGAGTTTTTTGAGCCCGATACAAATTACAGGGTGGTCGCAACCCTGGTGCGGACACCGGATGCCATACCATTCCTGATGCCAACAACTACCGACCGGAAATCTGAAGAAGTGGTATACGGGATTGCACACTTTGCCCTTAATGGGGTTCAACAGCAACTGGAAGTGTATCAAAACAGGGAGTTGATGAAACAGGAGGAGTATGTAGATTACTTATTCCTGCCATTTTTGGATGCAACCAACGGGGAGGAGACCTATGGCGGTGGCCGCTATATTGACCTGCGTATCCCCTTGGGGGATTCGATCATTATTGATTTCAACAAGGCCTATAATCCTTACTGTGCATACAATAAAAAATATTCATGTCCTTTGGTGCCTGCGATAAATGAATTGAAAACGCCTGTAAAGGCCGGTGTCAAGGCGTTTCGCAAGTAAAAAGTTCCGACCTTCTCCAGATTGACACAGCCAGAATAACCAGGAGCAATGCCATAACCAATCCGGGAGATCGGAACCTTACTTAAAAAGCTAAAAAAGCCAAACTAACAAAGTTCTTCCTAAAAGGAGTATATCGCTGCAAGGAGGAAAGATGATAGGCTTTTGATGGGTTCCCCGTCTGAATTCAGGAAGGCATCATCCGATGCATTATCCAACCGTAATTCAGGCTTTATGATTAGGTCCCCAATGGTAGCGCTTCCGGTTAGGGTGAGAGCCAAAACACTTGAATCCTCAACCCCGGTGCCAATGGCACCAAAATCGCCTGTTTCTACGAAATATTCCCCCCGCAGCCCGACGGTAAAATTTTCGGAGGCTTTTAGCTGGGGATACAATGCCCCGCCTGCAAAGCCGGTATCGTCTGATCCGTCAAAATAGGCTGCGTTGATTCCCAGATAGAACGTATCCGTTACATCAAAACCCCCGGTATAATCAATCTCAAAGGCTCCGTCATCTGCCAGCAGGTTCAGATACTGGCCGCTATAGCCCAGTTGTGCGCCATAGGCATAGGTGCCTGTTGGGTTAAACTCGGTAAGGTCCGTAGGGTTCATGACAGCCAGCATACCGGACCAGTCATTCCCAAGATCGAAATCTGCTCTAAGGCCGGTATGGCTGAAAGGCCCATAAGAAAACAAATAGGATGTGCTGTAATTAAAATTCGCCACGGGTGATATGACTTCATATCCCAGGAAGGTGTTGAAATTGCCAAATGTGAGTTTTACTTTATCACTGACATTCCAGTACACAAATAATTGGTTGACTATATTGCCGGTTGCGGAATACATAGGGGATGCGAAAATGGCATCTGTCCCCCGGGGACCGAATACCAGGTCTGCCGTAAACCCAACCTTTGCCCCTTCGTAATTGGCTATAACATTGGCCATCCCAAGGGCAAAACCGGGCAGGTTGGCAAAGGAGCTTCCGGGAGCTGAGTAACCATTCGTGTCATCGACAGAATTACCGGAATTAAAATTGACGCGGTAGTATGCATCCACTGAACCGCTGATAGTGAATTTCTTCTCTGCATCTTCAGCTTCCTCCTGTGCGGACAGGGAAACAGATACCGATAATAGTATTGAAAATAGCAGAAATTTTATGTAATTTGTGGTTGTAATCGATTTCATAATTCAATGTTTAGGGCTTCCCTCATGGGAAGGTGTTAGACGATGTAAAACAGTTTATTGAAAAGGTTATAGAACGGAGCGTTTGTCAGAACGCTCCGTTCATATTTAATAATTTAATGTTGATTCATCCTGAAATCGGCATAGGCATCCATTCCGTGTTCGTGGATATCCAGCCCTTCGAGTTCTTCTTCCTTGGGTACCCGGATACCAACTGTTTTCTTCAGGGTGAACAGGATACCGAAGGCTGTAAGCAGGCAAAAGGCCGCGGCAGCACCAATGCCTGCCAATTGATACATTAACTGGTCCATGCCAGCCTTGGCACCGAAAAGCCCGACTGCAAGGGTCCCCCACATTCCACAAATTAGGTGGACCGCAACGGCTCCTACCGGATCATCAAGTTTTAATTTGTCGATCAGGGCTACACCCAGGACTATAATAACGCCAGCGAGAAGGCCAATGACGACCGCTTCATTCGGAGACATTAAGTCGGCTCCCGCGGTAATACCTACCAGGCCTCCCAGTATCCCATTGAGGAACATGGTTAGGTCATAGTTCTTATATAACAGGGAAGAGAGTATAAAGGCGCCAATACCGCCGGCAGCGGCTGCCAGGCTGGTGGTAACAAGTACAAGGGATGTAGTGGCAGGGTCTGCAGACAGAACGGAGCCCCCGTTGAATCCGAACCATCCCAGCCAAAGGATCAATACCCCGGCAGTTGCCATAGGGATACTATGTCCCGGTATGGCCTGTGCCTTGCCACCTTCCCCGAATTTGCCGATACGTGCGCCAAGGAGGTATATGGCGACAAGTGCGCCCCATCCACCCACGGAATGAACCAGGGTAGAACCGGCGAAATCATAAAAGCCTCCGTTTTCTCCCCCAAGGGTGGACAGGAATCCACCACCCCATTGCCAGGATCCAACGATAGGGTATACCAGGCCAACATAAAGAATCGTAAAGATCATGAACGGACCTAGTTTGATACGCTCTGCAACTGCGCCCGATACAATGGTGGCTGCGGTTGCCGCAAACATGCCCTGGAACAGGAAATCGGTCCACCAGGTGTACCCGCCGCCTGCGTATTCGGCTGTCATCCCGTTCTCCGGGGCAGCAATGCCGAAACCTGCAAAATCCAATATGCCCATGGATCCCTCTTCAAATCCGGGATACATGAGATTGAATCCCCCTATGTAGTACATAAGGAGTCCGACAGTGATTATAAATATATTTTTAAATAGAATGTTAATGGTATTTTTTTGTCTTGTAAGCCCAATCTCCAGAAATGCGAACCCGGTATGCATAAAAAATACCAGGGCTGTACAAATCATCATCCAGACATTGTTTGCTGTAAATAATGCTGCGTCCATTAGTTATAAGTATTAGTTAGTTGAATTGATTAATTAATTGATTCCTGCGTGTCCATTTTCACCGGTCCGAATCCTATAGGCGGTAAGCATATCGGAAACAAATATTTTTCCATCCCCGACATTTCCCGTGCGGGCGGCATCAAAAATGGCGTTCAAGGTCCTTTCCAGGAATTCATCGGAAATGACAATTACGAGATACCGGCGCTGGATATCTGCAGTACTGTAGGAGATGCCCCTATAGACGTGGCCCTGTTTTTCATTGCCTACACCGGTGACATCCCAGTAACTGAAAAAATTCACCTCAATTTCATGTAGCGCTTTCTTGACATCATCGAATTTCGATTTTCGAATGATTGCTTCGATTTTTTTCATTTGTTTGATTTTGTTAATTATGGCAGCAAATATATATTATATCAATTAGACCCCTCAAAAATATGGGGGTCTATTCGTCATTTTTATTAAATACATAATTTATACCCTATAATTTTATGGGTATAACTCCAATAACTTTATTAAAATAGAATGTCATTAGCGAAGTTGAAGGCGAATAGTACCGTTGGCGCTCCATATGGGCACGGCGTTTGAATCCTGTAGTTCAGAAAGCTGGAGCAATGAAAAGCAGCCCTCAGATCAATTTGGAAAGCCATAGGCCAAGTGCAACGGCGAGGATCCCGATAACGATACTGCTTACAGTATATATGGCAAAATGGAACAGGTCGCCCGACTTCAGAAGTCCGTGATTTTCGAAAGCAAATGCAGAAAACGTGGTAAAGCCACCGCAAAACCCCGTGGCAAGCAGCAAGCTCTGGCTTTGGTTCAGGTAATTGTGCCGCAGGCTAAGACCTAAGAGGAATCCGATCAGTAAACAACCGGCAATATTGACGACGAAGGTGCCGAAAAAAAAATGTTGGGATAAGGGATTGTAGGTTTTGCTTATAAAATAACGAAGGCAGCTTCCAAATCCACCGCCTAAAAAAACAAGCAATAATTGATACTTCATACCTTAAAGGTACAAACTATATGGCTTTTTTATACTTGGATGCGATCCATTCCAGCGGATCGATATTGGCCTGGGAGGCTTGCGAAATCTTTTTGGTAAGCTGAGAAACTTTCTGGCCTGAAGCAACTGAGCTAAATAATAAAAGAGCCAGGTTAAGGACCACAAGTATTAGCAATATGGTGAAAAAGGTTACCATTTATCGGATTAATTAACTTTACAACGCAAAAGTACGTCTTTTGTTATAGTATACGTTTCAAATCAGAATATTGTTCTCAACAACCTGAAAATTGTTGAAAATTTGCATTTCGTCCTTAATTTTTAAGTAAATATTTAATTAAGAACAGCATTATTATGAAAGCAATAAAGAATATTCCTATCCACTGTACCCCACCATAATTACGGCGGTGCAATTTTCGGTCATTCCGGTAGGTCAGGGTAATAACCGCTGCAAAAACAACTATAAAAATCGAAGCAAACACGATTTGTCCAGTGGTAAACATATTCATTATTTTTGCGCAAAACTAATCTAAAAGATAGGAAATGAAAAGCAAAATAGCTGCAGTAGCATCTTTCCATGAAGCATTCGGCCTGGGGGTTTCCGATTCACCCCGTGCCAGCCTCGGACAGGCTAAGAATAACTTGCGATTTAACCTAATGGACGAGGAGAACAAGGAATACCTTGAAGCCGCTGAGAATAATGACCTTGTGGAAGTTGCCGACGCATTGGGCGATATGTTGTATATTCTGTGCGGGACCATACTGGAACACGGTATGCAGTATAAGATTGAACAAGTTTTTGAGGAGATACAACGCAGCAATATGAGCAAACTCGACCCGGATGGAAAACCGATATACCGCGAAGACGGCAAGGTCCTTAAAGGGCCCTATTATTTTAAACCCGACATCAAAGGTATCCTGGACCGTTAAACGCCCTGATTGGTCACTGCGCTACCGGATAACGCCACCCAAATTTATCGGCAGCCCGGTTGTACTGTATATCAGTGATACGTTTTTTTAACATGCCCGCGTAGTCATCTTCCAATTCGGGCAGGTCATAATCGGTGCCCCGGAAACCAAACGTGGCAATCGGGGAGATAACCGCAGCCGTACCCGCCCCGAACATTTCCATCAGGGTTCCATTATTCGCAGCCTCCACGACCTCGCTTACCGTTATTTTGCGAACTTCAGTAGGGATTCCGGCATCTTTGGCGATCTCCAGAATGCTTTTACGGGTGATGCCGTCCAGGATCCGGTCACTGATTGGGCCAGTGATCAGCGTATCACCTATGCGTACAAATATATTCATAGCACCGGCCTCTTCAATGTATTCATGATTGTTGTCATCCGTCCAGATAACCTGGTTATATCCCTTTTCGGCTGCCAGTTGTGTTGGATAGAACTGTCCGGCATAATTGCCGCCGGCTTTTGCAAATCCTACACCTCCGTTGGCAGACCTGGAATATTTCTCTTCGATCAGGACTTTTACTTTGCCGGAAAAATAGGCTCCGGACGGGGCACAGGCTATTATAAATTTATACTCATCCGCAGGGGAGGCATGGAAGCCTCTTCCGGATGCAAAGATAAAAGGCCTGATATACAGTGAACTGCCTGCGGATTTTGGTATCCACGCCTGGTCAACCTGGAGTAAAGCCTTAAGCCCCTCCATAAAATTGGATTCCGGAAATTGAGGGATGGCCATTCGCTTTGCGGAAATATTCAATCGCTTATGGTTATCGAGTGGCCTGAAAAGCCATATCCTGCCTTCCGAATCCTTATAAGCCTTCATCCCTTCAAAAATGGATTGGCCATAGTGGAATATCTTGGCTGCCGGGTCGAGGACCACCGGCTGGTAGGGTACAATTTTTGGTGCCTCCCAAGACCCGTTTTTATAATCGCAGACAACCATATGGTCTGTAAAAACCTTCCCAAAGGACAGGTTATTGAAATCTACCTGGTCCAGTTTTGATGTCTTTACCTTTTCAACTGGGATGTTATGCACTGTTGTTTCCATTGAATTTACTATTAATCAGGGATTAAAATTAAACAATTATGACCTGTTCACCCTTCTTTTTTCGCTTAAAAATCACCAGTTTTGTAAGTGTTTCTTAAGTATTGATAATTATGAAAGGTTTTAACATTTTACTTGTGTTATTACTGGGGTTCGTGTCTTGCGGGCAGCAGGATAAACAAAACCCAGCCCGGAAGAATGTACCAGACACGGTGAAATATAGCACGTATGGAAGCAAATTGGACACCGTAAATACGATTACGGCCTCCGAAATGATCGGGTTGTACCAGGGAATAGCAGCCTCAGATACTATTCCCGCAAAGTTTGAGGGGGAGGTTACGGAGGTTTGCCAGGCCAAAGGCTGTTGGATAAAAGTAGCATTGCAGGAAGGACAGGAAGTGATGGTAACCTTTAAGGATTATGCTTTTTTTGTCCCAAAAGATATAACCGGTAAGCATATCATCGTCAATGGGTCTGCTTTTGTTTCCCAAATGAGCATTGAAGACCAACAGCATTTTGCCCGCGACAGCGGATCGGATGAGGAAGCGATCGCTGCTATAGAAAAGTCCCGGATGTCATATCGGTTTGAAGCGGACGGCGTATTGTTAACAAACTGAGCGTGGAAAGGAAGATCATCACAACTTCGGATGGTTCCACTACAATTCACCTTGTGGAATGGGATGAACACTACCATTCTAGGCACGGAGCCATCCGTGAAGCCTACCATGTCTTTATAGACAAGGGCTTGTCTGCCTGTAAGAATGAGTCCCCCCACATCCTGGAGATTGGCTTTGGAACCGGTTTGAATGCATTGATCACACTGCTTGAGGCAGAAAGGAGACAGCTGAAGGTCTCCTATACGGGAATTGATGCTTTTCCGGTCCCTGATAAGGAAGTACCATTGTTAAATTATATCGATATGCTCGATGCTCAGCAGCACACCGATCATTTTAACAAAATGCATTCCTGTTCCTGGGAATCCCATCACAGACTCACAGATTATTTCACATTGCTCAAACGGCAGCTTGATTTTCTGCAGGTCGATGGGGATAATTGCTATGACCTCATCTATTTTGATGCCTTCGGGGCCCGGGTCCAACCGGAATTGTGGACAGAACAGATCTTCGGAAACATGTTCAAGGCATTGAAAACACCGGGTATTTTGGTGACATATGCTGCGAAAGGAAGTGTGAGGAGGGCCATGCAGGCAGTGGGGTTTACTGTTGAAAGGCTACCCGGTCCTCCGGGAAAGCGGGAGATGCTCCGGGCTGTTAAACAGACGCCCGTACATACACAACCAACCGGCGAGCCTGCCGGGGCGTGAATTATTGGGAGTGTTAAACCTACATTAAACCTACGGCCCACCCCGTCTAAATCCAATACCTTTACAAAAAATGCAGCGATGAAGGTATTGATAACAGGTGCGACCGGCTTGATTGGGAGTGAATTGGTTGCACTATGCCGTTCTGAAAACATAGCCGTAAATTACCTGACAACCCAACAAAACAAAATAACTTCATCGGATAATTACAATGGTTTTTACTGGAACCCTTCCAAAAATGAAATTGATTCAGCCTGTTTTACAGGCGTTCAAGCGATTGTGAACCTGGCAGGTGCCACTATTTCCAAAAGATGGACCCGTAAGAATAAAGAACAAATCGTCCGAAGCAGGCTGGATTCCGTGCAGACACTTGCAACTGCACTTGATAAACTGGGCACAAGTGGTATCACTTCCTTTATTTCAGCTTCGGCCATTGGAATTTATCCCAATTCAGCCTCCCGCTATTATGAAGAGGGAGAAGCTGCTGTTGATGAGAGCTTTTTAGGAAATGTAGTGCGATTGTGGGAGGAGGAAGCCGATACCTTCAAAAGGTTTGACCTGAAGGTGTCGAAGGTCCGGACAGGCTTGGTACTTTCCCGCGCAGGGGGAATGTTGCCACAAATGGCCAAACCGGTAAAGAATTACCTGGGAGCAGCCTTCGGAACAGGGGAGCAATGGCAATCCTGGATCCATATCAGCGATCTGGGACGCCTGTACCTCTACCTGATCCAGGAAGGACTGGAAGGGGTTTTCAACGGGGTTGCCCCGAATCCCGTCACGCAAAACAAAATGCTCCGCCAATTGGCAGATATACTGGACAAGCCCCTCCTGCTGCCTAATATTCCCAGGCCCATCATGAAACTCATGCTCGGTGAAATGTCGTATCTCCTTTTTGCAAGCCAGCGGGTGAGCAGTAAGAAAATTGAGGCTCACGGTTTTGAATTCGACTTTCGCAACATCTGTACCGCTTTGGAAAACCTCTATCAGTCGGGTCCCGTCCCTGATAGCAAGGCCAAACCCTATTCGGAAGAATTTGTGCAGTAACCACCCGATTATTTATTCCTGATCCATCCGCCTTCAGCCGGATGTTTTTTTATGTGACAATTTGACATTTTTAAAGAATTGGCAGTACTTTTGCCATCCAATTGGGGAGTATTTTAAAAATATACTAGATGAACAAGCATAACGACGAAGAACAATTAGACGATATATATCCCGGAGAAGAGGTAGAACAGGAATTACAGGATGAATCCCAGGAAGGGGAGGAAGCGTCCTACGAAGAAGCTGATGAAAAGGGTGAAGTTTCGGATGAACACCACCTCAAAGATGAACTTGCCAGGGAAAAGGATCGATTTTTAAGGCTTTTTGCCGAATTTGAAAATTTCAAAAAACGTACTGCCAGGGAGCGGATTGAACTTTTCAGGACAGCCGGACAGGAGGTGATTGTTTCCTTACTGCCGGTACTTGACGATTTTGAAAGGGCGTTGAAGGAAATCTCCAAATCTGAAGATAAGGAAATGGTTAAAGGGGTTGAACTTATAGGTAATAAGTTGAAAGAAACCTTAAAATCGAAAGGGTTGGAAGAGATCCAAACCAAAGAAGGCGATGTTTTTGATGCTGAAGTCCATGATGCCATAACCCAAATTCCTGCACCCACTAAGAAATTAAAGGGTAAAGTGATGGATGTGGTTGAAAAGGGCTTTAAACTCGGCGATAAGATTATTCGCCATCCCAAGGTTGTTGTAGGAAATTAAAATTAAAGGATGAAGCAGGATTATTATGAAATTTTAGGCATTGGTAAAAAGGCTACCGCAGCCGAGATTAAAAAAGCCTATCGCAAAAAGGCGATAGCTTATCATCCTGATAAAAACCCTGGTGATGTCAAAGCGGAAGAACTTTTTAAAAAATCAGCCGAGGCCTATGAAGTTCTGAGCGACCCGGATAAAAGGGCCCGTTATGACCAGTTTGGCCATGCAGCATTTGAGGGTGGCGGATTTGGCGGAGGCATGAACATGGAAGATATCTTCAGTCAGTTTGGGGATATTTTCGGAAGTGCTTTTGGTGGAGGTTTCAGTGGTTTCAGCGGTTTTGGTGGCGGAGGCCAGCGGAGGATGAAAGGAAGCAACCTTCGGATCCACGTACAGCTTACCCTGGAAGAAATTGCCAATGGGGTAGAAAAAAAGGTAAAGGTAAGGCGGAAAGTCCAGGCAGAAGGCGTAACCTATACTACCTGCCCTGCCTGCAACGGAGCCGGCCAGGTTACAAAAATCACCAATACCATATTGGGAAGGATGCAAACAGCGGCTACCTGTGGCACTTGTAGCGGCAGCGGCCAGGTCCTGGATAAACGCCCCCATGACGCTGATGCTCACGGGCTTAAAATACAGGAGGAAACCGTTGCCATCAAAATCCCGGCAGGGGTGGAAGACGGGATGCAGTTAAAAGTTTCCGGCAAAGGGAATGATGCCCCCGGAAACGGTATCCCCGGCGACCTTCTGGTGGCTATTGACACCACGGAGCACGATACGCTGAAACGGGAAGGTGACAACCTGCATTATGACTTATATATCAGCATTTCAGAAGCCGTCCTGGGAACTTCCCGTGAAATCGATGCGGTTACCGGAAAGGTCCGGATCAAACTCGAACCGGGTATACAATCCGGTAAAATATTGCGGTTGCGAGGCAAAGGGATCTCCAATATCAATGGCTATGGCCCGGGCGACCTGCTGGTACATGTGAACGTGTGGACCCCTAAGGAACTCAATAAGGAACAGCGCGAATTTTTTGAGAAGATGCAGAAGGATGAAAACTTTGAGCCAAAGCCCGAAAAATCTGATAAATCATTCTTCGAAAAGGTTAAAGATATGTTCACTTAGCGAATAAAAATTTGCCTTTTAAATAAAAAACGTATATTTGAAATAATATTGGGAGACCAATATTAATTTTCTTTTTCATAGCAATTTTTTTCCCATCCTCGATTCAGATCGAGGATGGGTTTTTGTTTTTGAAGGATCGTCATCGCACTTTGCTCCGCCGTCTGGTGTGGCCCTGGGTTTCGGAAGCTGGCCTGCCGCACATTCCCTTCGGATTTCCTGTACTAAATAATACACAAAGCCAAGAGCCTGAATGACCGTTCAGTATTCAAAAGATATTCGAACAAAATAAGGCTCCGGACATACTCTTTTAGGGCATTTCTATATCTTTGACAAAAATGCGTGAATGGATAATATTTTGGTGGCAAAGGAGGTTACCAAACAGTTCGGCAACCACTTTGCACTGAACAAGGTATCACTCGAAATACCAAAAAACAGTATCTACGGCCTTTTAGGTCCAAATGGTGCCGGGAAAACCACCCTTATCAGAATTATCAATCAGATCACCTACCCTGATTCCGGGATAGTTTTGTTTGACGGGGACGTGCTCATGCCCCACCACATCAGTATGATCGGTTATTTGCCGGAGGAACGCGGGCTTTATAAAAGCATGAAGGTAGGTGAACAGGCTTTGTACCTCGCACAATTGAAAGGGCTAAGCAAAGCGGAAGCCAAAAAACGCCTGAGGTACTGGTTTGAGAAGCTTGAAATCGGGGATTGGTGGAACAAAAAGATACAGGAGCTCTCCAAAGGGATGGCCCAGAAGATTCAATTTGTCGTTACGGTGCTTCACGAACCGAAGCTGCTGATCTTCGACGAACCCTTCACGGGTTTCGACCCTATCAATGCCAATGTCATCAAAAAAGAGATCCTTAATTTAAGGGAGCGCGGGACAACCATCATTTTTTCAACCCATAGGATGGAATCTGTTGAGGAATTATGTGACCATATTGCCCTGTTGCACAATTCGGAGAAAATCCTGGATGGAAAGCTTTCCGAGATCAAAAAAGAGTATCGGAACAATATGTATAAAGTTGGATTGGAAATCGAAAACGGGGAGAGCCTCATCCGGGAATTAATGGATAAATTCAGTATCTCCGAAGCGGCATTCGACTCCCCCGAACAACGCCTCGATTTCCTGGTGCAATTGCCTTCCAATGATACCAGGGCCTTTCTAAACCATGTCTCTGCGATGGCCAATGTCAGCAGCTTTGTTGAAACCATACCCACAGCCAGCGATATCTTTATCCGGACCATCCAAAAAAATGATATCGATGCATAAACTCGGACTGATCATAAAAAGGGAATACCTCGCCAAGGTCCGCAATAAATCCTTTGTGATCATGACCTTCCTGAGTCCGATTCTCATGGTGGGCATGATCGTTCTGATTGCATACCTTACCCGGATCAACGATAACGAGAGCCGGGTGATCGCTGTCTTAAACGAGAGCGATTATTTTGAAACGGATTTTGCCGACTCCGGCAGCCTGTCCTATGTACAATTCAAGGGTCTGTCCCTGGAAGCAGCCAAGGATTCCACCGCGGAGCTCGACTTTTACGGCCTGCTGTACATACCGGCTGAAAACGACTTACCCGAGGTTGCCCGGAATTCCTTTTTCTATACCAAGGAAACCCCCGCCAATTCTGTGGTGGAGCGATTGGAAAATATATTTGAAGAGAGGCTCAGGCAGCGAAAACTGCTGGACCTGGGGGTATCAGCAGCAGAATACGCATCCCTGGATGATACGTTTGAAATAGGGACTGCCACCTTTGCAGGGCAACAGAATTTAAAAGGCATCAATGAGATCAAAGCCATTATTGGTGGCGGATTCGGGTACCTTATTATGATGTTTATAATCATCTATGGTGGGTTCGTTATGCGGAGCGTGATTGAAGAAAAAACAAGCAGGATCATTGAAGTGATCATCTCCTCGGTTAAACCTTTTCAGCTGATGCTCGGAAAGATCATAGGAACCTCCCTTGCAGGACTGACACAGTTTGCTATCTGGATCATTTCAGGCTTGCTGCTTTTACTGGTCGTGAGTTATAGTTTTGGGATCAACCCTGCCGAAATTACAGGTAAGGGATCAGCATCGGCCAACACGATGACCCAGCTGTCACCCATGCCTTCCGCCTCCGATACCATGATGTTATATGCCCAGGAACTCTATAATATCCCATGGTTTATGCTTCTTGTCTTTTTTGTGGTATATTTTATCCTGGGATACCTTATATACAGTTCCATTTATGCCGCTATAGGAGCTGCTGTTGACAATGAAACGGACACACAGCAGTTTATTTTTCCCATTATCCTCCCGCTGATGCTTGCTATCTATGTTGGCTTCTTTTCGGTATTCAGCAACCCGCATGGTCCAATTGCCGTAGGATTTTCCCTTTTCCCCCTTACCTCGCCGATAGTGATGATGATGCGCCTCCCCGGTGGCATTGGCTACGGGGGTGTTCCCATTTGGCAATTGATAGTTTCTGTTTCTATTTTGGTGATGACATTTCTGGGTATTGTCTGGCTGGCGGCCAAGGTATACCGGGTGGGAATTTTAATGTATGGCAAAAAACCCACCTACCGGGAAATTTTTAAATGGCTAAAATACTGATATGAAAAAGTTGCTGAACATCCACAGTTCCTTCAGGGATTTTATGTCCTGCAACCTCTTTGACAGCGATACGATAAACCGTACCGTGGGTCGTATGTTGACCATAATCATCACGCTTGTTCTGGCAACCTATCTGCTGAAATGGATACAGAAGGTAATTACCCTAAAATTGTCTGAAGCTGACAATAACCAACTCATTAGCATCTCCGGCTTCCTTAGATGCCTGTTGTATATCCTGATCGTGATTACTGTCCTGAGCTCAGCCGGCGTAAATCTTACCCTCCTGCTCACCGTGTCCGCCGCGGGGTTCGTGGGGCTCGGTTTTGCCTTGAAGTACCTCTTCCAGATCATCTTTTCAGGAATATTGATGATAATGGATCAATTCCTCCATGTGGGTGACGACACGGGCAACGCGTTTGTTCTTAATGATTTAATTCCCTTTTCTGAAGGTCACAGGGAGATGGTACTAAATGTACCCAATCTGGCCTTTACATGAAAATAGCATGATAGTTGCTATATTGAGCACTATATCCCCCGGGGTATCCGGGGTCAGGTAAATTCAAAAAACTAAATTGTATGTCAAGAATATTGGTTATCGAGGATGAAGCTTCTATCCGCAGGGTTTTGGTAAAGATATTGACAGAGGAAAATGAGGCGTATACGGTGGAAGAGGCGGAAGATGGTTCCAAAGGCATCGAAATGATACGAAAAAACGATTATGACCTCGCCCTTTGTGACATAAAAATGCCCAAGATGGATGGCGTGGAGGTCCTGGAGGCTGCCCGGAAATTAAAACCCGAAATTCCATTTATCATGATTTCCGGACATGGGGATCTGGACACAGCGGTTAACACCATGCGCCTGGGGGCCTTCGATTACATCTCTAAGCCCCCCGACCTGAACAGGTTGCTGACCACCGTCCGCAACGCCCTGGATCGAAAGGAACTGGTAGTTGAAAATACCATCCTCAAGAAAAAAGTGAGCAAGAATTATGAAATGGTGGGGGAGAGCAAAGAGATCGCCACCATCAAGGAAATGATTGAAAAGGTGGCGCCCACCGATGCCCGGGTCCTGATCACCGGATCCAATGGAACCGGGAAAGAACTGGTTGCCCACTGGGTCCATGAAAAAAGCGAAAGGAGCAACGCCCCCTTCATAGAAGTGAACTGTGCTGCCATTCCTTCCGAATTGATAGAAAGTGAACTTTTTGGCCATGTCAAAGGGGCATTCACTTCTGCGGTCAGGGACCGCGCCGGGAAATTTGAGGCCGCCAATAAGGGCACCATATTTTTGGATGAGATCGGGGACATGAGCCTGTCGGCACAGGCAAAAGTACTTCGTGCCTTACAGGAAAATACCATTTCCAGGGTTGGGTCGGATAAGGATATCAAGGTGGATGTCAGGGTGATTGCTGCTACCAATAAAGATCTTAACAAGGAAATTGCAGCAGGCAAATTCCGCGAAGACCTGTACCATCGGCTGGCAGTTATACTTATACGTGTTCCTTCCCTGAATGAACGACGGGAAGATATCCCGCTGTTGATCGATTATTTTGCGGAAAAGATTGCTATGGAACAGGGTACTGTCCAAAAGGTGTTTTCCCCCAAGGCGATTGCCCTGCTAAAGGGTTATGACTGGACCGGGAACATACGGGAACTCCGAAATGTGGTGGAACGGCTTATCATCCTTGGGGGAGAGGAGATAACGGAAGAGGATGTTGCGCTTTTTGCCAGTAAATGATCCTGCTTTGATGCTGCCGGTAGCCGTAACCCAATTTTCACAAAGGTAAATGCTAACGATCGGTGGCACAGCCCTTCAGTTCCTGCAGCGCCTCGAATGTAATCTCTTTTGTTTTGAGGTTATAATATTTTTTGGGTTCTGTAAGGTCAGGTTTCAATAACTCCTGTTCGCAGTGGTTATAGATCCTCAGCGCAAATGCATGTGCTTCTTTACATTCTACGGTTTTGATCATTTTGGCTAGGGAATTCTGGTAATCAACCAGGAACTGGTCTATTTTCAGATGGAGTTTTTCCCCTTCCGGCTGTTTCATTCCTATCTTTTCTGCATCTGCTGACTTGGTGTTCATAGCCAGCAGGTCACTGGCGTATTCACTGTGGTGCATTTCTTCATGCTCATCCAGGGCTTCCAGGCTGCCCATTGTGTTATCAAGGGCCCTTTTAAGCAGGATCCGGGTGCCATTCAGCGAAGAAACCCGGGTAGCCAGCTTCAGGTTTTTGAGACCTTCATAAATGCTTTCAACTGCATAATCACAACCGCAGGCCTCAAACTGCTTGCTCGACTTTTCAATGGCATTCAATGCTTTATAAGCAAAGTAGCGTGAAATGTTGATATCCGAGGCATCAAGTGCATTCTGGGTCTGACTTCTTATAAAATCTATGTTGGAGCCTGCATAATCACAGGCAGAAGAATCCCATTTGGTAAAGGAGCTAAAGATCCCAAATGCGAGTATGGCAGATAGTAGGTGATATCTTTTCATAGCGTAACGTGCTGATTAGGTAAAATTTAGGTATGGTAAAGATACGACCCGTCACCACTGCCACCTTATTTTTTCGACTAACTGAAGCCCCGGTGGCATAAATTGGATAAAGGGCATTCTTAGTGGGATTAAAGGACAATTTTTGACCCTGCGGTTACCATACACCGACATTTTATTTTATATTCAGCCCATGAAGCAGGTGATAAGCAGAACATACAAGGCTCAAACGGGCCTGGAATTAGCGGAAATGGACACCCGGGAGGATCTTGATGCCTCCAGGGACGAACTGGAGGATGCCCTTGAGGATGTACGTAAAGATCTAGGGAAATTTCAGAACACCCTGTATGCACATGGGGAATATGCTGTGCTGATCTGCCTCCAGGGGATGGATACCTCCGGAAAGGACAGCCTGATTCGTGAAGTTTTTAAGGATTGCAATGCAAGTGGGGTAGAGGTGCACAGCTTTAAGGTTCCTACTGAATTGGAACTGGACCATGATTACCTTTGGAGGCATTATATTGCTTTGCCGCCCAAGGGCAAATTCGGGGTTTTTAACCGAACACATTATGAAAACGTATTGGTGACCAGGGTCCATCCGGAATACATCCTGGGTGAAAATATCCCGGGAATTCACAGTGTGGCCGATATCGGTCAGGATTTTTGGGAAAGGCGCTATGAGGAGATCAATAATTTTGAACGCCACCTGGCTGCAAACGGGACGATTATCTTTAAGTTTTTCCTCCACCTGTCTAAGGAGGAACAGCGCCAACGCTTGTTACGGAGGTTGCGGTTAAAGGATAAAAACTGGAAATTTTCCCCTGGCGACCTTAAGGAAAGGGAACTCTGGAATGCCTATCAGGATTGTTACCAGGAGGCGATTAAACGCACTTCGAAAAACCATGCCCCCTGGTATGTCGTACCTGCCGATAATAAAAAAGCAGCCCGCAAGATCGTTGCATCCGTTTTGTTGCAGGAACTACAAAAATATACCGACATACGGGAGCCTGAAATGGACGATGAGATCAAGGAGAATATCGAGGCCTACCGGGCGCAACTGGAAAAGGAAAAAGAATGAGAAGATTAGGAATATTGTTGTTGCTGCTGATTTGCCAGGGTTATGGGCAACAGGCAGACGAGCAACAGATAAGCAGGATATATACAACAGCACTAACCCAGGGGAAGGCCTATGATTGGCTTAATTATTTGTCCAACCAAATAGGCGGAAGGCTTTCAGGATCAGTGCAGGCCCAGCAGGCGGTGGATTACACCAAGATGCAATTGGATTTATTAGGGCTGGATCGTGTGTGGCTGCAGCCGGTTATGGTCCCTAAATGGGTCCGAGGAACCCCGGAATTTGCCTACCTGGAGACGGCACCCGGAATTACGAGCAATGTATCCATATGTGCGCTTGGCGGGTCGGTAGCTACACCTCTTACAGGTGTAAAAGCAGACGTCATCGAAGTTAAAAGCAATGAGGATCTGGCCACCCTCGGCAAATCCAAAATAGCCGGTAAAATTGTTTTCTTTAACCGCCCGATGGATCCTGCTCAGATCAATACGTTCCAGGCCTATTCCGGTGCTGTTGATCAGCGGCATTCCGGCGCAATGGAAGCAGCAAGGTATGGAGCAATTGGGGTTATAGTCCGTTCTATGAACCTGCGGTCTGATGATTTTCCCCATACCGGATCCATGACATATGGTGATCTGCCGGAATCGCAACGTATCCCGGCTGCTGCTATCAGTATCAAAGGGGCTGAATTATTGAGTACTACACTTCGCTTAAACCCCGACCTGAAATTCTATTTTAAACAAAATTGCAGGCAACTCGAAGATGTTGTTTCGTACAATGTTATAGGGGAAGTAAAAGGTAGCAGCCACCCCGATGAAATCATGGTTGTTGGCGGTCACCTGGACTCATGGGACCTGGGGGATGGAGCACACGATGATGGTGCCGGCTGTGTGCAAAGCATGGAGGTCCTTCGATTGTTGAAGCTGATAGGGTATAAACCAAAGCGAACGTTACGGGTCGTTCTTTTTATGAACGAAGAAAATGGTTTGCGGGGTGGCACGAAATATGCCGAAGAAGCGAACGCCAAACAGGAAAACCATGTATTTGCACTGGAGAGTGATTCCGGGGGGTTTACACCGCGAGGGTTTTCCTTTGATTGTTCCGATGAGAATATGGAAAAGGTGTTGGCATGGAAAAACCTGTTCGAACCGTACCTGATACATTCCTTTAAAAAGGGTGGCAGCGGGGCCGATATCGGACCCCTGAAACATAATGCTATGGTCCTGGCCGGATTGAGACCCGATACCCAGCGTTACTTCGATCACCATCATTCCGAAAACGATACTTTCGAACATATCAACAAAAGAGAATTGGAACTTGGAGCCGCGGCAATGGCCAGTCTGGTATATTTATTTGATACACACGGAACTGCCGGAAGCATGAAAAAGAAAGGCTGATAGCCGCACCTGGCCTTTTTTGGAACTGACCCCCTTACAATATGCAGTATGTCCCCCGGCAATTTTAAAAACTATCTCGCCGATGGCCTCAATATCGTGTTCAGTGTAACAGCTGCGGTACTGGTCAACAGGATGGCCTGAAACTACAACCCGGGAAAGGAAAACTTGATAACTGTCAACAGCATCATATAGGAACTGGATGACAATACGGTAATTTTGGAAGAATGGCAGGATCACTGTAACGCCTTCTTCCGCAGGATCTGGTTAAAGATTAGTAGTACGAATGCTGGTTTACTATGCCTGATGCGTCATAACGACCATAGAACAGGAGACTCCTGACCTCCTGATATGGCTATCCTGGATGCCCTTGTTGTTCAGGATTGGCTAAAGTTTCAGGCATTTACCAGGCACGAAATAATTCCTGTCCATTGTATAGGTGAAGGCCATGGATAGCTTCGAATAAACAAGGTTTTACATTCCCAATCCGCGAACACCAGCTTTAAAAATGCAACCCCTTGCAATCGTGACATCCGCTTTATAATTCCCTGTAAAAATCAGTACCTTTGCACCTCATCAAATTAAAATTCTATGCAAGACGGTATATACGCTAATTTCAATACTTCCAAAGGAAAAATACTGGTTAAACTAACTTATGAGAAAACCCCTGGTACAGTGGGGAATTTCGTGGCTTTAGCTGAAGGAAAACAGGATAATACGGCAAAAGGCAAAGGGGAACCGTATTACGACGGACTTAAATTTCACAGGGTTATTCCTGATTTCATGATACAGGGGGGATGTCCACAGGGAACAGGCACCGGAGGCCCTGGGTATAAGTTTGACGATGAATTTGATGCTTCCCTGACACATTCCGGCCCGGGTGTTTTGTCCATGGCCAATGCCGGCGCGGGAACCAATGGCAGTCAGTTTTTTATAACACATGTGGCGACTCCCTGGCTCGATAATAAACACACGGTTTTTGGTTATGTAGAAGAGGGGCAGGATGTAGTGGATACCATAGCCCAGGGCGATAAGATCTTGTCGGTGGAAATTATTCGCGTTGGGGAAAAGGCCAAAAAATGGGATGCTGCAAAGGCCTTTGAGACCTTTAAAGGTGCTGCCGAAAAGCGACTTGCAGAAGAAAAACAAAAGGCAGCCGATGAATTGGATAAGGTTGCGGCCGGATTTGAAAATACGGAAAGTGGTTTGCGGTATAAAATCATTCAAAAAGGGGATGGTGACCAGGCCCGGAAGGGCGCCACTGTTTCCGTCCACTATGAAGGTTCTCTCACAGGGGGGACGGTATTTGATTCCTCTTATAAAAGAAAGGAACCTATAGATTTCCAGTTAGGTGTTGGCCAGGTCATCCCGGGTTGGGATGAAGGCATCGGACTATTGCAGGTAGGGGATAAAGCTCGTTTTGTGATCCCGTCCCATCTTGCCTATGGCAGCGCCGGGGCTGGCGGCGTCATACCTCCGAATGCTACCCTTATTTTTGATGTGGAACTCCTGAAAGTGACATAAATTTTGCCGGTGGAACCCGGATCATGGGCCACTTCCCAACACCAGAGGCCGGTGGCCCCATTTCATGGGCAATGATGTCCAGGCCTTGAATGTAAGTATAGGTGAAAGACATTGCACGGTGGATGCGGTTAATGGCTGTCAGTACCATTAAGTGGCGTATAAAAAGGTGCTTCCGCTGAGGTATTCCGAAACAGAAATCAGGCCTGCAGCTGGCAGGATAAGAACCAGCCAGCAGACAACCCTACTGCCTCGAATAGGCTTTTGGGACATACAGATAGTTAAGCAACTGGTTGACTCCGCAAATACAGGAAGGCACAAAAAAACCCTGACATTGTCAGGGTTTCTGCTAAAAAAAATTAAATCGTTGCGTACCTAGTCAATTACTTTCACATTAACGGCGTTCAATCCTTTTTTTCCTTGTTGTAGTTCAAATTCTACAACATCACCTTCTCGTACTTCGTCAATTAAGCCGGAAATGTGTACAAAGTGATCTTCTTCTGAACCTTCTTCTGTAATAAATCCATAACCTTTGGAATCGTTGAAGAATTTTACTGTTCCTTTACTCATAATAAAAATTAAATAATTAATAAAGACCAAAAGTACGTTTAAAAAAATTAACAGTCTCCCTTTTTGGAATTTAATTTTAACATCCTGCCAGTTTTCAGTATCAGAATATCCCTTCAAAATCATCTTTTTCCAATGTCGAAAGGCTATTACAATATAAGCCCTGATGGGTAGTTCCAATGATTACAGCCTCCAGATCTTAAACCAGTAAATTGTCAGGCGTCTTCGGTAGTAAGGATGGTTGTCAGGGAGTCTTTGATTGCCAGTGGATCCTTCTTCAGGAGGGCTGTCCCAAGATTTACAAGCTGTGTGGCCCGGTCTATTGCCTTCTGCACATCAACAATGTTCCGGAATGTATCTTCCATCCTGGCAGTAATGCTATTAATCTGGTTAAGCGATGCCACAACTTCGTCCATCACCAGGTTGGCAGAGCGGGTATATAATTCATCTGCTATATCGAGCAATGCCTGGTGCACTTCTTTTAATTCCTGGTTTTCACCCTCGCTGAGACTGCTTATCTCCCGGTACCTGTAATCGCCGACGGTCGTGGCCATAGCGAGGAAATCGTTTGCCAGGTCATGTGCCTGATGTGCGTTCAATTGCCCCATTTCCCTACTGCATTAAAATCTACAATGGTTGCGTGAAGTTTGCGACTTGCCTGTCCCAGTTCTTGGCGGGCCCCTGAATCTTTGGGGTTTTCGAGCTGTTTAGCCAGTTTTGCATGCCCTTCCTGCAATTCCTTAATAATTCCGGAAAACCGCTGCAACCTTTCCTGCCTGGCAGACAGATCCGCCAGCTTCCGGTAATAATCTTCTACAAATTTAGTCTGCTCATACCGGGAGAGTTCCGGGCTCCTCGCCATATCAAAATAAAATCCCTTGAGCCTCCTTTTTCGTACCTCCAGTTTTTGGTAGAGGTTTCCGGCCAGGTTGAATTCCAGGAATTCGAGTAAGATACCAAGGGGCTCCTCTGCCTGTGCTACATAGGTCCTGAGGTGGTTGCTCCGGTACTTATCCGTAACCGCCCGCATCAGGGTATTCCCCAACAGCGAATAGGCATCTGCCTGTTCTTTCCTGAGGGTAACGGGGCCGAAGTCCCCGGATGCCAGCGCATTTGTTAATCCTGCTGTGTGGATTTGAGCCCTTTCGTTATCGGCCAACAAAGACAGGCCCTGAAAATAATCAAGGGCAGCCAAATAGATCACCCTATTGATACTGTCGGCACGTTTATCGGCGGAACAGCCACAGGTATCGGGGTTGATATTTCGGTCCCGTATATTCCTATCCAGACAATTTGCTTCACAATGCATTTCAAAACCATAGGGTATCCTTTCAAACTGTTCCATCCCGGCAACCGCTTCATGGGAGAAGTTACCAACAGCCTTGAGGTTTACACAACTTTGGCAGAGAATGGCACCCATGACAAGCAGGTGTTCCGGTTTGATGGTCTTACGCAACAGTATCATTTATTGTCCGCAATTTTTAGTTTACCCCCGCAATTCTAACCCCCGGACGACTGGCCCGCTGTGTAAAGCGTTCTGCCTCCGTATGGGTATTCCGTAAGCGGGCTATTAAAAAAACCCGGCTGTCTTCGGCCAGGCTTCTCGGGACCTTTAATCTGACCCATTTAAGCGGTTGGGTCGGGCGTCATCCGCAGGTACGGTCTTATTTCGGTGACCCCTTTTGAAAACATACCCCTGGCTTCTTCAGTAGGTATGGAAGGACTTACCACTACATCTTCTCCATTTTCCCAGTTCGCAGGTGTCGCAACCTTATGGTAGGCCGTTAACTGCAATGAATCGATGACGCGCAACAATTCATGGAAATTCCGCCCGGTGGATGCAGGGTAGGTCAATATCAGTTTTACGGTCTTGTCCGGTGCAATGATATAGACAGATCGAACCGTCAGGGTGTCATTCGCATTGGGGTGGATCATATCATACAGGTTGGAGACCTTCCGGTTCTCGTCGGCAATGATCGGAAAATTAACCGTAGTTTGCTGCGTATCGTTGATGTCTTTTATCCATTCTCCGTGGGAAACAAGGCCATCAACACTCAATGCGATCATTTTCACATTTCGTTTGTCAAAATCCTTTTTGAATTTTGCCGCTGTTCCCAGTTCTGTTGTGCATACAGGGGTGAAATCTGCGGGGTGGGAAAATAAGATCCCCCAGCTGTCACCTAAGTAGTCATATAAGTTCAATGTTCCCTCGGAACTCTCCGCAGTAAAATCGGGTGCTTTATCCCCCAGTCGTATCGTTGCCATTTTTTTTTGCTTTATGTTTTTAAATCAGTTACACTATAAAAATATCGGATTAAATTCAGTATGCAGGCCGCCCCCAGTTAAAAAAGTATTAAAATTTCACCGGGAAGGGCAGGGGGGGCAATAAGTCCTGGTACCAGCTATCGGAATGTTTCTATGGAGGAATACGTACTGTTTGGAAATAACGGTAAAACAAGAACTGATTTCCGATTCTAAGGTAATCAATTTTAAGGAACTTTATGCCGCCATCATTTGAGAAATGTGTGTAACTTTAAGCTGCGGATAAGATCATTTCACCTTAATTACAGACTATGAGAGAAAGTACGCTGGAACAAATGAAATACCCGATCGGCCATTTTGTATGTCCGGATACGATTACCAGCCTTATCCGGACGGATTGGATAGCAGAAGTTGAAGCCCTGCCTGTAAAACTTTCAGATTTGGTTATTGGCCTGACCAAAGAGCAGCTAGACACCCCATACCGCCCGGACGGATGGACGGTGAGGCAGGTTGCCCACCACCTGGCCGATAGCCACCACCACAGTTACACCCGATTTAAATGGGCGCTGACGGAAGACGCACCGGTCATAAAACCCTATGATGAAAAGGCCTGGGCCTCCCTAAATGATTCCCGTTCCGGACCCATAACATTATCACTGGACCACCTGAGTGCCATCCATGCAAAAATGATCTATCTCTTTAAAAGCCTGACGGATGAGGATTTCTCTAAATCATTTGTCCATCCCGTTGGGAATAAGGTTTCCACCATTGAAGAAAGCATAGGCAGATATGCCTGGCATGGCAACCACCATTGCACACACATTGAAAACCTCCTCTACAGGGAAGGGTGGATCAAATAAATTTAATGTAAGGGAACCAATGGCAGTCAGTGTCAGCTTAAGCGACGCCATTTGATATTACATCCGATGCTAGGCTTTTGTTCCGGATCGACAGGGCTGCCGCTTAACAGGGCATCCAATGCATTTCGAAGGTCTTTCCCACTCCCTGCAACGCCATTACCGGGCCGGGAGTCATCCAGTTGTCCACGATATACCAGGCGTAGATCTGCATCGAACACGTAAAAATCAGGTGTACAGGCCGCATCATAGGCGCGGGCTACTTCCTGGGTCTTATCATATAAATAAGGAAAAGGATAGTTTTCCCGGATTGCAGTTTCCTTCATGAACTCCGGGGCATCCTGCGGGTACCGGAGGACATCATTGCTTGAGATTGCGATAAAGCTCACCTCCTGTGGGAAATAATCCCGTGCCAGCTGTACGATCTGCGGATTGACATGTTTTACGAAAGGGCAATGGTTGCAAATAAACATGATAACAGTGCCTTTCCTGCCTTTAAGTCGGGCCAGGTCCCGCGATTTGCCACTGATTGTATCATACAGGCTAAAACTGGGAGCCTGGGTCCCCAAAGGTATCATATTGCTGGGCGTATTGGCCATGTTACCTGCTCTTAACTGGGTTACTGATGAAATAAAAGTATCCAAAAAATCTTGTTTTTTGGTAAAGCAATTGTTAATTTAAGAAGATAAACAGACTTACTATGGAAAATTCATATACCTCTCTGGCCGTGGCCATTAATAATCTTCAGGATGAAGGATTTACTGTAGATTTCAATCTTTGTGCTGCCGGTGTGGAAAACAAACAAAAAGGTATTACCTATAATGCATCCGAATTGAAGGTTCTCCGCTACTACCGTTTTGAAGGGATGAGCAATCCGGAGGACAACACTATTCTGTATGTCATTGAGGCGGCTAACGGGGACCGGGGCCTGCTCCTTGATGCCTATGGTGTATACGCAGGTAACGTTCCCAAAGAGATGATCGATAAGCTAAGGATCCTTAGATGAGCAATGTAATTGATTGGGATCAGTTCCGGGCGGTTGATATGCGCGTGGGAACCATCATGGAAGTCTCCGATTTTCCCTTGGCAAGGGTTCCGGCGTACCAGCTCCAGATTGATTTTGGACCTGAATTAGGGATCCGGAAATCCTCCGCCCAGATCACGAAACGTTATATGCGCGACGACCTTATAGGAAGGCAGATAGTGGCGGTAGTCAACTTTCCAAAGAAACAAATAGCAAACTTTATGAGTGAATGCCTTATCTTGGGAGCTGCTGAGGGAGGTGATGTGGTGCTCCTGGAGCCCCGGTCCACCGTACCCAACGGAACAAAAATCTCCTGATCCTTGCTGGAAAATAGCCTCGATACAATCGCCATTCAATTTGATACCCAAACACTCTGGGTACTCAATTCAGCGTTGGCGCTGGTGATGTTCGGGGTGGCGCTGGAGATCTCAGCACACGATTTTAAAAACCTGGTTAAAAAACCCAAACCTTTTTTCACAGGTATCCTGAGCCAGTTTTTAGTACTTCCATTGGTGACCTTTATCCTGGTATGGCTGATCAAACCAATCCCCAGCATTGCTCTTGGGATGTTTATGGTGGCAGCCTGCCCCGGTGGTACTATCTCCAATTTTATCACGCAACTGGCAAAAGGCAATACAGCCCTTTCCGTAAGCCTTACCGGGGTGTGCACCTTACTGGCGGTACTGATGACCCCTTTGAACCTTCAGCTATGGGGATCGCTCTATCCGCCTACCGCTGAAATACTGCAACGGGTTTCCATTGCTCCCCTGGAAATGGTGCAACTGGTTTCCCTGGTATTGGGGATCCCTCTTGTTTTAGGTATGTTGGTCAATTATTGGAAACCGCTGCTTGCCATCCGTCTTTCGGGTGTATTCAAAGCCTGTTCGCTGCTGTTTTTCATAGTGCTGGTATTTCTGGCTCTTTATGATAACAGGGAGGTATTTGCAGACTATCTGGATTACATATTTTGGATCGTGGTACTGCACAACTTACTGGCATTCACCACCGGGTTCTCCATCGCAAAACTAATGGGGCTCAGCCGGCGCGATACCCGAACCATAGCAATCGAGACCGGGATCCAGAATTCGGGCCTTGGATTGTTACTTATTTTCACTTTTTTTAATGCCTTGGGCGGAATGGCACTTCTTGCCGCCTTTTGGGGTATCTGGCATCTTATATCCGGTCTTTTACTGGCTGCTTTTTGGGGATTCAAACCACGGCAAAAAGAAGAACTGGCTTGAGAACCCCGATCTATTTTCTTATAAAACAGATCATCCGGATGGGGTGTTTCTGCTACTTCAAAAAAATTGACATGTATGGACTAGATGCCATTCCTAAAAAAAAACCGGTACTGATGCTGGCCAACCACCAAAATGCGCTGCTCGATGCCCTGCTGGTTGCCGTATCCTCCAATCGAAGTCCTTATTTCCTGACACGCTCCGATGTATTCCGTTTCGCTGGCCTCCGTTCCTTTTTCAAACTGTTACGGATGCTCCCTATCTATCGCATCCGGGATGGGATCCGTGAGCTTAGTAAGAACTCACTGACCTTTGGACAATGTGCAGCCTTATTGGAAAATAACCAGGCAATCCTCGTTTTCCCGGAGGGTAACCATAATCTCGCGCGGCGAATCCGGCCTTTGAGCAAGGGATTTACACGTATCATACTAACCAGCCTGGAACGGCATCCCCAGCTCGATATCCGTTTGGTCCCGGTAGGTATCAATTACCAGGATGCTGCAGCGTTCCCGGATAGTGCCGCCTTTTATTTCGGAGCCGATATCCCGGTACAGGAAATTTTTGATTCGGGTAACGAATCTGCCTTCATTCGGACTTCTAAAGAAAAGGTGGCTGAAGCCTTGAAAGAACTGACAACCCATATCGGGGATGTGGATAATTATGAAGAAATCCTGGAGAAATTGAACAGGCATGGGGCCAATTACCTGGAACCAAAGAAGGTCAATGAATGGATCCGCCATATGCCACAAATGCAATTTAACAGGGATGGCGTATCGCGTAACAAATGCACCTACCTGAGGGCATCTGTGTTTGCCATCCTTAACTTTCCGTTGCTCTGGCCCTGGCGGACCTTTGTTTCAAAAAAGGTGCCTGAACCGGAATTCAGGAGTACCTACCGGTTTTTATATGCGTTCATGGCATTTCCGCTTTATTATCTCCTGCTGCTGTTCACGATGGGTACGCTATTGGGGTACCTCACTGCCCTGGGTATTGTTATGGGCCTATTCCTTTTTAACCTGGTCTACGTTAAGCTGGCCTGAACCTACTTTCAGTCCTGCTGTTAGGGTAATCACCTGCCGCAATCAGCCCGCTAACTTGTCGTAATTACATACCTCAGGATTATGGTTTTGGCACTATCTTTAAAGTTCGTAACCGGTTTTGCTCTTTCATCCCCGGGAAAGGCTCAGCCACCCAAAGCGCACCTGACATGACACATAAAATTTATCCCTGTATCTGGTTTGATGGCAATGCTGCGGATGCAGCGTCATTGTACACTACGCTCTTGCCGGATTCAAGAATTACGGCCGATACGCCGATGGTAGTTGATTTTGAACTGGCCGGTGTCCGGTTTATGGGTTTGAACGGGGGCCCGAATTACAAACCCAATCCTACCGTTTCCTTTTATGCGATCTTTGGATCTGAAGCGGCATTGGACAATGCATGGGAACGACTTTCCGAAAAGGGTAAAATAATGATGCCCATCGATTCCTATGAATGGAGCCCCCGGTATGGATGGGTTGAGGATCGCTTTGGGGTTTCATGGCAACTGACCCTGGGTGATCCTTCTGCTTTTGGACAGCATATCATCCCGGCTTTGATGTTCGCCGGGGAGGAATTTGGGAAGGGCGGAGAAGCATTGAAATACTATTCAAAGGTTTTTAAATCATCTGGCAAGCCCTTCATTTACAAATACCCGGATTCAGATACCCTGCAAGCCGGCAAAATTGCCCATGCCCAATTCGATCTGCTCGGACAAAATTTTATTCTGATGGACAGCGGTCACTTCCCTGATCTTTCCTTTACGGAGGGCATATCCATCGTGATAGCATGTGAATCCCAGGAGGAGATCGATTATTACTGGTCTGAACTATCCCAAGGCGGGAGTGAAGGCCGGTGCGGGTGGTTAAAGGACAAATTTGGATTTTCATGGCAGGTAGTTCCCGCCATCCTGCCCAAACTCATGAGCGATCCTAAAAAGGCCGGGGATGTAATGCAGGCCTTCCTGAAAATGAAGAAATTTGAAATCGATAAACTCCTTCAATCCGCGGAATAAACCGATGGCAACTTCAAAACCTGTAACCATTGATGCCTATATCGCCGGATTTCCGGAACCCGTCAGGAATGATCTGGAAACGGTTCGGTATACCATTCGCAAGTTGGCCCCAATGGCCGAGGAAACGATCAGCTACGGTATCCCCACTTTTAAATACCTGGGCAGGAACCTGGTACATTTTGCCGGATTTAAGAACCATATCGGTTTGTATCCCACGCCGCTTGCAGCGGAAGCTTTTAAGAAAGAACTGGCAGCTTATAAGACCGGAAAGGGGTCCATACAGTTCCCCCTGGGGGAACCTATGCCCATCGACCTGATTTCCAGGATCGTACAATTCCGGCTTTCACAGGAGACAGACGTTTCCTGAACCACCTCGTATTTTTAGGGACAACCGTATGATCAGCCCGGCACAGGGTCACTTGAAACCTACATCATGTGTCCAAAAAAGATGGCATTCATAAGGAGTTTGTTGGTTCCGTACCAGAAAGCCCTGAAATTGGTGTTATCCGTAAAGAGGATCACACGGCCTTTTCCAACCCGCTTTGCCGTAAAAGGGACGCTGTTTTTGATCAGCTGGGCATTCTCTTCGGAAATATAACCGCTAAGCAATGGGTTATCTGTATATTGAATTGGATTATTATAGCTGTCCTTGTCCGGTTCCAGGTAAACATTCGAGTTTCTGAAAAGGGCGAGCCTGTCATTCTTATAACCAAAGTTAATAGGGTGCGAACGATCCAGCTTAGCTTCAAAGATGGCACCTCCGGTCTCCTGTGCACCCAGGAAATCCTGACGCTGCTCATACGATATATTCCGGGCAACCAGGGAATCTTTTTTGAATTGCAGTTTTACCAGCTCGTTCTTATCCGCCCAGTTGGCCACCCCGGTATAGCCAATTAAAGTGCCGCCGGCCTTTATCCATACCTGCAATTTTTCTGCATCTTTCTTATCAAGGGCAGAACTTCCCCAGGAGTTGGGTATGATAATATCGGTATAACTGCTGATATCGCTGTTTTTAAAATACTCCGTATCGATCTTTGTGATCTGCATATCATAACGTGTATCGAACAAGTGCCATATCTCTCCTGCATCACTGGCCCGGATACCATTTCCCACCAAAAGGGCTACCTTCTGTTTATTTACCGGGTCGAAATCACTGCTGCCCAGATCGATCCCGATCGCCGCACCAGTGCCTACCGAGACGATATCCAAATAATTATCCATCGCTACCTCCTGCAGGAACTGATGCAGCTCCCCCCCAGCCAGCTCCTGGTTTTTGACCGGTATCATAACGCTTCCATAATCATACTTCCTGCCATTCAATGTAAAAGGGGATTTCGCCACCTTGGCCCGAATCCCTTTATTGAGTATCCTGTTTAGGGCTTTAGGCGTATAATATTCATGCCATTCAAAAAGGTAGGCATACGCTGAAGGTCCTGATACGGAGCCGGTAAGCGACTTTAATTCGGTGATGGTTTCCCCGGCATTTGCCATGGATGGCAGTTCAGCATAATCCACATTAAATGCAAGCGGGAAGGTCCATCCGGATATGTCATAGAAGAGGCTGTCTGTAAAAGTGGTCCTTTTTTCAAACATCGCCTGTATGAGGCTGTAGTTTTTCTGGTCCGTGGGTACTACATAACTATGTCCCTTTGTAAATGATTTCCCATTGATGACTGCATCGCCGGCCAGCTCGTTGAACCGGATATGCTGCCGTTCCAGGATCTCTGCCAGGTGCCATGTTTTTGCAGCGTCCTTGCTATCCCCGAAAACAATGGCTTTTGTCTTGCTTTTTTGTGCATCGCTGCGGACCCCCTTATAGAATTCGCGTTGGTACGCCAATATTTTAGTGCGCATATTACGGGCTGCTTCAAGGGTTGACAGTGCTGCTGTAAATTGGTTCCGTATGGTAAACGGAAAGGTTAGCAACCCGTTTTCGCTTTCCTGTACATGTCCCCGCGAACTTGCCTGTTCAAATAATATGCCGATGCTTCCATTGACGTCCGGGAAAGTTGATCCCTTTCCATAGTAGTAATCGTCATAATTTTCCTCCGAATAATAGAGGGAGCCAATATCATCCAGTGCTTTGGCGTGGTAAGTCCCGATCTCTGCAGTTAGTTCCTGATTTAATTTAGGGGTAAGCGGATGGACCCGGGAAGGTTCGCCGGGTTGGAAAAAGAAGGTGGCATTCGTACCCATTTCATGGTGATCTGTCAGGATATTGGGGAGCCATTTGTGGAAGGTCTTTATCCTTGCCCGGCTCTCCGGAAGCTGCACCGGAAGCCAGTCCCGGTTCATGTCAAACCAGTAATGATTGGTCCTTCCCCCGGGCCAAACCTCATGGTATTCCCTTTCGTTATTGTCAGCATTCAACTGGATACTTTTATTGGTATTCGCCCAGTATGCAAACCTTTGAAGGCCATCCGGATTAAAGGAAGGGTCCATTAGGATGACCATATTTTCCAGCATCTCTTCAATTTCAGGGCCTTGTGCAGCTGCCAGGTAATAGGCATAAGCCAATCCGGCATTGGCTCCACTGGGCTCATTACCATGTATTGAAAAACCCTGGTAGACCACTATCGGCATTGTTTCCAATGCAGGGTCACTCCCGTTCTTTTCAGAAAGGGCGAGGTGGTCCTGCCGTATCTGTTCCAGGTTGCCATGGTTTTTGGGGGATGTAACAGTTAACAATAAAACAGGCCGTCCTTCAAAAGTGGTCCCCCTGTTTTCCAGGGTGATCCGGTCGCTTGCAGCGGCCAGGGTCTGCATGTAGTACATCAGTTTGTCATGCGTAATATGCCATTCCCCTACTTCATGACCAATGATTTCAGCGGGCCTGGGGATATTTTCGTCATAACTGACCCCTTTCGGAAGATAATAACTGAGATCAGGGGGAGCCTGGGCAGTAAGGGGTTGAAAGACTGAAAACAGCAGCAGTAACAGGATATTTTTCATAAATGGTACTAAGGTTTGGTATGTGTATAACGTTTATAATTCAGGAGATCGTTAAAAACCCGGCAGGATAGGCAACAAAAAACGACCTCTTTTTATAAGGTCGTTGTATTCGTTAACCGACTTATGCAGTGCTAAATATCATCAAAGTCAACATCGGTGAAACTCCCTGTTGAGGTTACTTCGCCATTTTCTGATGGTTCTTCTTTCTTATAATCACTTTGGTGCCTCTCTGAGATGACTTCCCGTCCTTTTTCATCAATGATGTAATCCATCATTTCTTCCATATTCTCCCTAAAGGATTGAAAATCTTCTTTATAGAGGTAGATCTTGTGCTTTTTATAATGGAATGAACCATCGTCATGGGTGAATTTTTTACTCTCTGTAATCGTAAGGTAATAATCACCTGCCTTGGTGCTCCTTACGTCAAAAAAATAGGTCCGTCTTCCTGCCCTTAAAACTTTGGAGAAAATCTCTTCCTGGTCCATTAATTCTTTTTCATTCATTTCGTCTGGTTCTAGTTCGTTGTTATCGTAGTTCCAAAAATGTAAAAAAAAAGCCAATGTTACAACATTTTTCTAGTTTTCTTTCTCAGATAGCTGATTGAAATAAAGCTCTTTATAGTAGCCATCCCGGGTAATTAGTGACTCATGGCTGCCCTCCTGCAACACCCTGCCATCTGCCAGGACAATTATTTTGTCTGCATTTTTGGCAGAGGAAACCCTGTGGCTTACGATAAGTGTTGTCCTGTTTCGCGATGCTTTTTTAAGGTTATTGAGGATGGCTTCCTCAGTTTCTGTGTCTACAGCCGACAAGCAATCATCAAACAGATATATTTCAGGATCCTTAAGGAGGGCTCGGGCTATGGATACCCGTTGTTTCTGGCCTCCGCTGAGTGTGATACCCCTTTCGCCAAGGATGGTATCGTATTGGTTGGCAAATCCCATGATATTCTCATGTACAACCGCTTCTTTTGCTATTTCAATGATCTCAGCATCGGTGGCATTCTCCTTCCCGAATTTGATGTTATTCCGGATGGTATCCGAAAATAAAAATGCATCCTGCGGGACCGCTCCGATAGAAGAACGCAGGCTGTTTAAATTTAATGATTCTATCGGGTTGTCGTCGATCAGTATCTGCCCGGAACTTACGTCATATAGTCGGGCTACCAAATCGAGAATAGTGGATTTTCCGGAACCGGTTTTGCCGATAAAGGCAACTGTTTCGCCTGCCTTTATTGCAAAAGAAATATTTTTTAATGCTGTAATGTTGGTATCCTCGTAGGTAAATGTGACGTTTTTGAATTCAATTTTCCCTTTGATAGGGGTGTGCTCTGCCCTGTTATTTACTATAGAGGGCTTTTCCTTTAAAAATTCATTGATCCTTTTCTGGGAAGCCTCTGCACGTTGTACCAGGGAGGTAAGCCAGCCCACTATGGCTACCGGCCATGTCAGCATATTGACATAGAGTATAAATTCGGCGATGGTACCTACCGAATCAATTTCACCATTGATGTATTGCCTGCCCCCTACATAGATCACAAAAATATTACTAATCCCGATCAGCAATACCATGAGGGGGAAGAACCAGGCATCCACCTTGGCAAGCTCCATGCTTTTGTTCCTTCCATCGATGGCAAGCGCCTTCATTTCCAAATTGATCTGGGGTTCAAGCCCATATGCTTTGATCACCGAAATGCCTGAAAAGGATTCCTGCGCAAAAGTGGATAGGGTGGAGAGGAATTTCTGTACCCGGGTACTCCTTTTGTGTATTATCCTGCTGATCATATAAATCAAAACGGATAATATAGGGAGGGGTAGCAGGGAATAGAATGCTATGGTCGGTGCCTTGATGAACATCAATGGGATAAGGCAAAAGAACAGTGTCAGTGTCTGTATCCCGTACATGATCGCCGGACCCGCATATTGCCGGACCTGACTGACATCTTCACTGATACGGTTCATCAGGTCACCGGTACGGTTCTTTTTATAAAAATTCAGGTTGAGGAACTGGTAGTGGTCAAAGATCTCATTTTTGAGGTCAAATTCAATGTAGCGGGAAACATTGATGATAGTCTGCCGCATCAGGAACGTAAAAAACCCTGAGAGCAGGGCTGCCCCGATAATGATCAGGATATATTCCATCAAAAGCTCCCGGGCGGTGGGCTCATCAATTTTATTTGCCACAAAATTTTCAATAACCTCTATGGAATTTTTCACATAGGAGGGCATAATCAACTGAAATATCCTGGCAATTATCGTAATGAGGATACCTATCAGCAGTTTAAACCAATATTTTTTAAAGTATTTATTGAGATGTTTAAGCTCCTTCATTAAGTTCGTCAGCGTTTGGATGCATTATGCCGGATTGCGCAAAGATAGCGGATTGGACCCAAATGAAATGATATAATACTGCTAAGAAATTGCGCCTATTTCGCTTGTGAACGAACGATTAAAAAGACAGGTTCATCAGGTTTGCACCACCCGTTAAATTGCACACAAAGAACTCCCTAAACTCTTTCGGATATAAAATATAATACTATTTTTGCGGAGTTAAATTCATTCGATCAAACTAATGTTCTTTTAAAATGCTTACAAGAAGGCATATCCGGGTTAAAGTGATGCAGTGCATATATGCACTTACACAGTCGGCAGATGATTCCCTGGAAAAGCAGGAAAATTTTTTAAAATTAAGCATAGAGAACACCTTTACATTATATCTCCTTATCCTCAGCTTATTACGCGAGTTGCACCAGATGGCGGAAAAGCATGTAAGGCACTCCTCTCAGAAATATGTGGCGACAGCTTCCGACAGCTACCCGGACCAGGAAAAGTTTTTAAATAACCGGGTATTCCGTCAAATTGCGGGCAACAGCCAATTGGGAGATGAACTGAACCGACGGAAATTGAAGAATTGGTACCTCAATGAAGAATATGTAAAAATAGTCTATAAGGAGATTGTTTCGAGTACGCTCTATGACCGGTATATGTCCAAGCCCACCAGTACATACGAAGAGGATAAGGACCTGATCGCCGATTTGTTTAAGGAGGTGATCGCACCCAATGACAAGATATATGAATACTTCGAGGATGATAAGCTTACCTGGGTAGACGATATCCCACTGGTCAACACCTTTATCCTGAAACAACTGAGAAAACTGAAGGAAGGCCAGCCCGAATCTTTCTTCCTGCCTCAATTGCTCAAGGACCAGGAGGACCTGGACTTTGCGAAAAAGCTACTCACCAAGACACTGCTTAACAATACAGCCCTGGTGAACGAAATTGAAGGCAAAACGCCAAATTGGGATAAGGACCGTATCGCAGACATAGATGCTATCCTTCTAAAAATGGCTATTTGCGAATTGCTGAATTTTCCATCAATCCCGGAAAGGGTAACCATAAACGAGTATCTCGAAATTGCCAAGGAATATTCAACACCCAAAAGCAGCATCTTTATTAATGGGATATTGGACAAACTAGTAAAGGAGTATAAAACGGATGGTAAACTTAAAAAAACCGGCCGCGGGTTATTATAATAAATTATTGTTTAATTTTGCTCCGAATTATTAAAATTTGATAAAATGAAAAGATTAGGATTAGCATTAAGTGTGGTAGCTGTTCTCGCGTTTGTTTCCTGCAAGGAAAAGGCGTCCAGCAAGATCGATACGGCCAATGTGGAAGTTGCTGCTGAACGGGACGTAGCTGCAAAGAACCTGCCGGTAATGACTTTTGATAAATCGGAGCACGATTTTGGAACAATTGCCCAGGGAACTCCGCAGGAAACTATTTTTAAGTTTACCAATACGGGTAATGCACCGCTGATCATAACCAATGCAACCAGTTCATGTGGTTGTACGATCCCTGAATACCCAAAAAATACGCCCATAGCCCCAGGTGAAACCGGTGAACTATTGGTAAAGTTTAACGGTACAGGACAGAACCAGGTAACCAAAAGTATTACGGTGAATGCCAACACCGAAAAAGGCACTGAAATCTTGAGGATCAAGGCATTTGTAAACCCTAAACCTGCTGCAGGTACCGCCGCTGTTGGCCCGGTAAAAAATTAAGACACTAAAGAATTATGGGTGATATAAGCCAGTTTTTACCAATGCTACTGATTTTTGTGGTAGCATACTTTTTTATGATCCGGCCTCAAATGAAACGGTCAAAAGATGAAAAGCGATTTGCGCAGGAGTTGAAGAAAGGGGATAAAATCATTACCAAAAGCGGTCTTCATGGGAAAATAGTGGAACTGAATGACAATGATTTTTCCTGCATCATAGAAACAATGGCCGGGAGGCTTAAATTCGACAGGTCTGCCATATCCATGGAAATGACCAAAAAATTAAACCCCCCGAAAGAAAAATAACAGATCCTTTAACCTTATAGGAAAACACTGGCTTTGCCGGTGTTTTTTTTTGGGCGGATGTTGCCATAAAATCTGTATATTAATGCGTCCAATAAAATAAAAATCTCCTCATGTATACAGATCGTCGCAAGTTTATCAAGTACAGCACCCGGGCCTTTTTAGGGGCCGGAGCAGCTACCATATTCCCACTGGAAATGCTGGGCAGTCTGCGGAAACGCGTCGGACCCAATGACCGTATCAATGCCGGGTTGATCGGGTGTAACGGGATGGGGTTTTCGGACCTGCTCTCCTTTTTGAAAATCAGTGAGGTTAATGTGGTTGCCCTGTGCGACGTTGATGAGAATGTTTTGGCGCAACGCAGTGCCGACCTGGAGAAGGCTGGTATCAAAAAACCTCAATGGTATGGGGATTACCGCAAATTATTGGAAAATAAGGATGTCGATATTGTGGTCATTGGCACCCCGGACCATTGGCATTGCCTGATCCTGACAGATGCCCTCAAAGCCGGCAAAGATGTCTATTGTGAAAAGCCCATTGCCAATTCCATCCAGGAATGCAATATCATGCTCCAAACGGTCAATGCCAGTGACCGAATGGTGCAAATTGGGCAGTGGCAACGAAGCCAGCCCCATTTTGTAGATGCCATTAAATTCGTCCATTCCGGTAAACTGGGACCGATCCGATTAGCAAAGGCATGGGCCTACCAGGGTTGGATGAAACCCGTTGACCCACAA
This sequence comes from uncultured Flavobacteriaceae bacterium, assembly GCA_963756115.1. Lineage (GTDB taxonomy): Bacteria > Bacteroidota > Bacteroidia > Flavobacteriales > Flavobacteriaceae > JTS-RE37. Next base: position 115,965 of record CAVWMN010000002.1, on the reverse strand, counting down.
CCCGATACTACAGCACCCCGGGGGGTGGATTATAACATGTGGCTGGGCCCGGCACCCTTACGTCCCTTCAATGCCAATCGTTTTCATTTTAACTTCCGGTGGTTTTGGGACTATGCCGGCGGACTGATGACCGATTGGGGGGTCCACATGATTGACTATGCCCTGTACGGGATGCAGGCAGCTACCCCAAAATCCGTTATGGCACTTGGGGGAAAATTTGCATATCCCAATGATGCCTCTGAAACACCGGATACACTGCAGACTGTTTTTGAATTTGATGATTTTTCTATCCTTTGGGAACACGCTACAGGAATAGATGGTGGTAATTACGGCCGGAACCATGGTGTCGCATTTATCGGGAACAACGGCACATTGGTATTGGATCGAAATGGCTGGGAGGTTATACCCGAAAAGGAATTCCAGGGTTGGGGTAAGGATGGTGTACCCAAAATGGAAGCGCTACCCTTACAGAAAAATCAAGGCAATGGCCTGGACCTGCATACGGTGAATTTTATTGAGGCAGTTAAGAGCAGGGACTCCTCACAGCTGAATGCACCGATCAAAATTGGCTACGATGCTGCCCTTGTCTCCCATATGGGCAATGTGGCATATAAGTCGGGCAACCGCTTGTACTGGGATGCCGTGAAAGGGAAATTCACGGATGGGGAAGCCAACAAATATCTCGATGCAACCTACCACAACGGATGGGAACTACCTGTGTAACACCTGGGTTGTGTTTCTGTGCCATCCGGATTATGGCGGACGTATCGGTGGTTAGGTAGTAACACTCCGGTTATTGAGGCCAACCAATTTTCACGGGGACCCGCCTGCGTGTTGTTACCGGTATTTATCATGGAGCCCTACACCATTTTCGATCATGGGAATGATCTTATCCAGTCGGGCTACTTTGGTCTTCTGCATTTTGGCCTCTGATAGGTATTCACAAAATTCCCTTTGTTTAAAAGGGGTGAGCGCGTCAAAGGCAACTTTTAGTTTTTTATTCTCCATGAGCGTTTCCTTCAACAAATCGGGTAAGGCCACCTTCCCGGCTTTTCGGTCCGGTTTCATCTCCCTCCCTTTCTTCTGGTTTTCTATTGCTTCTTCCATATAGGAAAGAACCGTGGCTTTATCAACTTCATCCACGCTGTGGAATTTCCAATGCCGCATCGCCTTTGTTTTACCTTCCTGGGCATTTTCGAGGACATTTTTAGGGTCGTTCAAAAAAAACCCATTGAAAAACCAGATCCCAAAATGATTTTTGAACGCCATGATGCCCAACACATTTTTACCCTCCACCGTATATACCGGTGCCCCCCATTTGAGCGTTTCCTGCAGTTCAGTTTTCAGGGCAATATCCCGCAATATCTCCAGACCCTCCTTAAATGGATGTTCCCTGGCAAAAAAAGCTTCTAGTTTTTCGGATGAATCCATCACGTATATTTAACAGCTGTAATTTCGCAAATTTTTAGGATAACATCAACAGCTTTTTGCATGCTTTCCACAGCAATAAATTCATAGCGGCCATGAAAATTATGTCCCCCGGCAAAAATATTGGGACATGGCAATCCCATATAACTCAACTGCGAACCGTCTGTACCACCCCGGATAGGTTTGATGACAGGCTGTATGCCAAGCGATAACATCGCTTCCCTGGCAATTTCCACAATATGGAATACCGGCTCGATCTTTTCCCTCATGTTATAATACTGATCTTTTATTTCGAGGGTCAGGACATCACCGTGTTGCTCATTTAACCGCATTGCGATCTCTTTCAGGAGTTCTTTCCGGTTTGTGAAGCCCTGCATGTCATGGTCCCGGATGATCATTTCCATCGCTGCATCTTCTATTTCACCTTTTATATGGTGGATATGGAAGAAACCCTCCCGGCCTTCCGTCAGTTCCGGGACCTCCTGAGCCGGCATGGCGGCCATAAATTGCTGCAGGATATGGATGGCATTGACCATTGTACCTTTGGCGTGGCCTGGGTGAACTCCGGTACCCCGAACCGTAATCCGTGCCGCGGCAGCATTGAAATTTTCGAATTCCAACTCCCCAACGGCACTGCCATCCATGGTATAAGCCCAGTGTGCCCCGAATTTTTCCACATCAAAATGGTGTGCACCCCTCCCAATTTCTTCATCCGGGGTAAAGCCAACCCTGACCTTCCCATGTTGTATCTCCGGGTGTTGCAGCAAATACTCCATGGCTGTTATGATCTCTGTGATCCCTGCCTTGTCATCTGCCCCCAATAAGGTGCTGCCATCCGTGACAATCAGGGTTTGCCCCTTGTATAGCGCCAATTCCTTAAAATATTGCGGCGAAAGCACCAGCCCCCGGTCCTTGTCCAGCATAATATCCTTCCCGTCATACCCGCGGATTACCCTGGGCTTAACATGGGTTCCTGAAAAATCCGGGGAGGTATCATAATGTGAAATAAATCCAATGGTGGGAATATCAGAAGCGGTATTGGCCGGTAAAGTTGCCATGATATAGCCATTTTCATCAAGGGTAACATCCTGCATCCCAATATCCTCCAATTCCTGTGCGAGCTTTCGGGCAAGAACCCACTGTTTTTGGGTACTGGGAGTAGTATCCGAATGGGGGTCACTCTGAGTATCCACCGTAACATAAGAAGTGAATCTGTCTATAATGTGCTGCATGTATAATTTTTGGGCAAAAATACAGTTTATATACATGTTATTGATTGTAACCCTCAGAGCCAGATACCCGATGAAAAGCAATTTTTATTATTTCCTGCTGATCACTATTTTTTCAGGAGTCACCGTCCATGCGCAACTGGATAACTGCACCCTGGGTATGGGAGGCCCTGATACCAGCGTCATCACCCAGGTGTTTCAGTTAAATGATAAGCAAATTTCCCAGATGGACTTCTGGATTGGGGAACTTGGATCCCAGAACAAAGTGATTGAAGACCAAATCAAGGAATTATTTGACACCCACCCACAGTCAACCCAGGATGAATTGATTGCAATGGCCACTAAATACAAGGGTTTAAAAGACCAGTTGGTGGCGATTTCCCTCAACTATGACAGGAAATTGCTGGGGATATTCAATGAAAAGCAATACCAGCGGTATGTGGAGCTTTGTGCAGAAGCTTTACGGCAGCCCTTAACTCCCTATACAGAAGAAGATACAGAACCCGAATAGATAATATATTCCGGGTATCAGCAATCGTTACTCTCCTGAAGTTTGTATTTTTGGCAAAATTTTCGCTGCTGCATGTACAAGTTCCTCATCAGGCCCATCCTGTTTCTATTCAATCCGGAGAAGGTACATCACTTCTCTTTTACCACCATCCGCACGCTTTCAAAAATTGGTTTTTCAGGCCTTTTCAAAAAATGGTATACCCTAACTGACTCCCGGTTGGAACGGGAAGTTTTTGGCCTGAAATTTAAAAATCCGGTAGGATTGGCTGCTGGTTTTGACAAGGATGCCCTATTGTTCAATGAATTATCGGATTTTGGTTTTGGGTTTATCGAGATAGGGACGGTTACGCCCAAACCCCAGAATGGCAATCCAAAGCCCAGGCTTTTCAGGTTAAAACAAGATGAGGCTATCATTAACCGAATGGGCTTTAACAACAAAGGGGCGCAGGAGGCCGCAACCCGTTTAAACAAACCCCATAAGGTACTTATCGGCGGGAATATCGGAAAAAACAAGCATACTCCCAACGCTGAAGCTGTGAAGGATTATCTTCTCTGTTTTGAAGCACTTTTTGACCATGTGGATTACTTCGTGGTCAATGTGAGTTCCCCCAATACCCCAGGCCTCAGGGAATTGCAGGACAAGGAACCGCTGACAGAACTCCTGAAGGGACTGAAGCGGGAAAATTCCAAATTTGGAACTGAAAGGAATGTACGGGAGAAACCGATCCTCTTAAAAATCGCGCCCGACCTTTCGGAGGAACAATTAATGGATATTATCGCCATTGTATCGGACACTTCCATAGACGGGGTGATCGCCACCAATACTACCCTGGCAAGGTCGGGCCTGGAATCAAAAGCCGCGCTGGCGCGTGAAAAAGGGGGGCTCAGTGGAAAACCCCTGGCCGGAAGGAGTACGGAAGTGATCCGTTTCCTCTCTGAAAAGAGCAATAAGGCGTTCCCGATCATCGGGGTGGGGGGGATCCATTCGCCTGAAGATGCGCTCGAAAAATTAGCCGCAGGAGCGGACCTGGTACAATTATGGACCGGGTTCATCTATGAGGGCCCCGGACTGGTACGCAAGATCAATGAAGCCCTATTAACCAGAATTTGATGGGGCCTTCATTCCAAATGGAGATCCTGCGGCATCAGTTCAGTTTGGACCAGTAATCCACCACCAGAACATCTTCCAGATGTGGTTTGAGTAATTCTACAAATTTGAGGTGTTCCGGATGCGGGAGGTACACCGCCCGGTCGGCTTCGCTTTCAAAAGTCACAAAGAAACAATGTGTAAAGCCCTTCGCCAGGTTTTCGGGACTATTGTTGGTGCCCCATTCATAGGCATGTACCTCTGGAATTTTACCTGGTAAGGCACTGAAGGCCGAGGCTATTTCTGAAATTTTTGCTTCCGGTGTGCCCTCCTTAAATTTAAAGAGCACGACATGGCGAAGTAAACTGTCTGCTTTCACAACGGGTATGGGTGTTTTGGTTAATTCCGGTTCGTCCGGGTTCGGGGATATAAAACCGATGGAGGTGAGAGCCAGTATGGCTATCGTTGCAAGCTTGTAAAGTGTCATGGTAGCTGGATTTAACAGTAAAAAAAAGCAATTAATTTATATTTTTATCTAAATCAACAAAAAAGATAGTCCCTACCAGCGATAATTATCCGAATCCTATGGTATTTAGGCTAAATTTAAACCCAGTTAGACTATTCTTAAAGCTGTAAACAGGCATTGAATTACGACATCCTTATTGCGTTCATTATGGCCACCGCGGCCCTTGCCATTTCCCCGGGCCCCGACAATATTTATGTGCTGACACAGAGTATCGCCAATGGGAAGGTATCAGGACTTGTTACAACAGCAGGCTTGATATCCGGCTGCCTGGTCCATACCGCATTGCTGGCTTTTGGGGTTTCGGCCATCTTACGTGAGAGCGAAAAATTATTTTTTTTGATCAAGCTATTTGGAGCATGTTATTTGTTTTACCTGGCGTATAAGGTATGGAGGAAACAACCTTCCATAATTCTTACAAATGAGGGGCGAACCCCCAGGGACCTGCCCCAATTGTTCAGGCAGGGGTTTATAATGAATGTGCTGAATCCTAAAGTCACCATTTTCTTCCTGGCCTTTTTCCCCGGATTCCTTTTTAGCCGGGAATTGGATCCGGAGCTCCAGTTTTTTGTGCTGGGCTTGCTTTTTATGGTGGTTTCCTTTGGGGTATTCGCGGCCATTGCTATACTGGCAGGTACCATATCAGCCTCCATTGAGAAGAACCCGGCGATCGCTGTTACATTAAAATGGTTACAATTCATTGTCTTCCTGGGCATTGGTGCCTATCTGTTGATATCAGATAAATAATAGTAATTTTGTTGGCAACAGCTAATGTACATCAAGCCGCGAATTGTTAAGGAATGTCCGAATCGGTAAAGATTATTGAATGCCCCAGGGATGCCATGCAGGGCATTAAAAAGTTTATACCTTCAGACGCCAAGGCCAGGTATTTACAAGCTTTGCTGTCCTGTGGGTTTGATACGATCGATTTCGGCAGTTTTGTATCCCCCAGGGCCATACCCCAGATGGTGGATACGGCAGAAGTTTTATCCCGCTTAGACAGGTCGCGGTCCCAAAGCAAGCTCCTGGCCATTGTGGCCAATATCCGGGGCGCCGAAGAAGCCAGCATCCATCCATCCATCGATTATCTGGGATATCCGTTTTCCATATCCGAAAACTTTCAGATGAGGAATACTCATAAAACCATAGCCCAATCCATTGATGTACTGCAAGAGATCCTGACCATTGCTGCCACCTCGGATAAGGAAGTGGTTACGTATATATCCATGGGCTTCGGGAACCCCTACGGTGATCCCTGGAATGTTGAAATCGTGGGGGAATGGACGGAAAAACTGGCCGGAATGGGAGTGAAGATATTATCCTTGTCGGACACTGTCGGAAGTTCTACCCCGGAAGTAATCGATTACCTGTTTTCCAATCTGATCCCCCGCTATCCTGACATTGAATTTGGGGCCCATCTGCACACCACACCGACCAAATGGCATGAAAAAGTTGACGCAGCATATGCTGCCGGGTGCAGGCGGTTTGATGGAGCCGTTCAGGGTTTCGGGGGATGCCCGATGGCGAAGGATGAGCTTACAGGAAATATGCCAACTGAAAAATTATTGTCCTACTTCACGAAATGCAACGTGGAAACCCATGTGAACTGGCTTAAATTTGAAGCAGCTTACAATGAAGCCACCTACTTGTTTTCTCAGTATTCATAAATCGGATCCCGGATAAGTAAAAGTCAGTACCCTTCCAAAGCTGGTAACAATCGCGGTTTTTTAATATTATTTAGATTTAATATAAATAAAGTTTGCAAAATAAAAATTTGCATTTAAATTTACCGACTCAAATGAGAGTTATTTATAATCAGTCTAAATAAAAATAATGAAATCGATATTTTTCTTCTTATTCTGCGCATTTTCCGGTATCCTTCTGGCACAAAATCCTACAGATTCCATCGTGTTCTCACCCCAAAAACAGCTGAATGCGGCCCAGCGTATCCTTTCGGGGAATTATGGCTCAGCAGTGATCGTGGGGGCCTATGGGGAAGTCCTGTATAACCAGCCCGAAGCCTCGAACGGTGAACTGGATGTACAGCGCCTCGTTTTGCTTTTTGGTTATCGTTTCAACGATAAAACCCAGTTCGTCACTGAAGTTGAACTGGAACATGTTGAGGAGGTCTTTATTGAGCAGGCATTTGTAAATTACAATATTTCCAACAGCGTAAACCTTAGGGGAGGGCTGATGCTTGTTCCCATGGGGATCATAAATGAATTTCACGAGCCTACAACCTTTAATGGTACCGAACGGCCTGAGATGGATAATGTAATCGTTCCTACCACCTGGCGGGAGATCGGGGTTGGGATGGCCGGAAGGATCAATAGCCTTTCCCTGGGATATCAGGCCTATGTATTTAATGGATTTAAATCCACTGAAGCAGACGGGGCAGGCGGAGTATCCGGGTTTTTGCAGGGATCAAACGGCTTAAGGGGAGGTAGACAAAAAGCCATACAATCCACTATTAACAGTCCGACTTTCTCCACCAAACTGGAATATTATGGATTCCCGGGCCTTCGGATGGGATTGTCAACCTATTTTGGACAGACACAGGCTACTGATGAGGTAGAAGATCTCAGTGGCGCCAATATCGGGATCTTTATGGTTGGCCTGGATGCACGGTACTCCTATCAGCGATTTACCGCCCGCGGGCAATTCATACATACCTCCCTGGATGATACGGAAGCGTACAACGCCCTGACCGGCCGCGACCTGGGCAGCGAGTTGCAGGGATGGTATGCGGAAGGTGCCTATAACCTCCTGCCGATGGATAAAGCGCAAAAATTATTTGCCTTTGTCCGGTATGAAAAATTCAATACCCATGCGGATACAGCTGGAAACCTGCCTATAAACCAGGCATATGACCGGACCGATATCACAACCGGGTTAAGTTATCATCTTGCACCAGGTGTTGTCTTGAAAGGAGACTACCAGTTCCGCAGTAATGCCCTGGAGTCGGATGATATTCCGGATCGCCTCAATTTCGGGATAGGCGTCTGGTTCTAGCTGGGGAGGGGGAATAAGGGGGTTATTCCGGCCCCGGCCGGGTAACCCTCAGAACCCATACCAGGGAAAGGCTAAAAAAAGTTCCCGGTATCTTATTCAGATTCATTCTAAATTGATACTTTTGCCCCATGAAGACATTAACTTTGATATCCTTGCTTTTCGTTTGTTTCCACACGGATTTTTTTTCATCGGGGCTTCCTGCAAATATTGAAAAAAAAGTAATCCGGGAAGTGGAACGAACATTTGAGGTGAAGGATTTCAAAATGGAGGCGATAGCTGTTCCGGCAGCAATCAACAAAGAACTCCCGGTAAAGATCACTGCCGATAATCTCTTTAAATTGGTGGATGGTTCCTCTGAAATAGGATATGCCTTTGTAGAAAAAGCCCCAAGCAAAACAGCCAGCTTTGATTACCTGGTGTTGCTGGATATGGATTTGAAGGTCATTCATTCCAAAGTACTGATATACCGTGAAGAATATGGAGGAGAAATCGGGAGTACCCGATGGTTGAAACAATTCCTGGGGAAAACAGGCAAGGACAGGGTGAGTCCGGATACCAATATTGATGCCATCGCCGGTGCTACCATATCCGTCAGGTCCATGACCCGATCCATGGATAAATTCCTGCAAACCCTCGGGATACTGCACGCAAGGAAGGTTCTGTAATGAAGTACAACGGGCTTTTGCAGACCTTACCAAGGGAGATCAGGATTTTTATAGCGGCTTTTGTGGTGGTGCTGTCAGCAGGATTCTACACAGGGTTGCTGTTTGTAAACGAGACAGAGACCATGGACCCTCACGGGATAGAAGAAAATTACCTGGGAAACGAAGAAGATGAGGAAACAGCTGTTCTGAAATTTCGGAAAAGCGCACATGAAATGCTCACCATTATCCATACCCATATCCTTTCCATGTCGATGATCTTTTTCCTTCTGGGGATATTGGTCTGGCTCTGCAGTTTACCAACAGGCCTAAAATTGTTCTTAACAGTTGAACCCTTTTTTTCAGTAATAGCAACCTTCGGGGGTATCTATTTCCTATGGGCTGGTTTCCTGTGGATGAAGTATATCGTGGTCGTTTCCGGCATCCTTATGACCGCCACATTTGTTGCTTCTTCACTGATTGTCCTGTACCAGTTAACCCTAAGGAATTCAAATCCCGGGACAGGTAAACAGCATTACCAACTGTAGTATTAAAGTAGTATATTTGCACGCAATTAATCCTTAATTGCCATGAAAGCCCACCTAAGCAAAATTCTCGGAGAAGGTCTCACCTATGATGATGTCCTTTTGGTACCTGCCTACTCAGAGGTGCTGCCACGGGATGTAAACATCCAAACAAAATTTACCCGCAATATCACTATCAATGTCCCCATAGTTTCCGCTGCCATGGATACGGTGACCGAATCTCAGATGGCCATTGCAATGGCCCAGGAAGGCGGGATAGGGGTACTCCATAAGAATATGACCATTGAGCAGCAGGCCACGAAGGTCCGGAAAGTGAAACGTGCGGAAAGCGGTATGATACTGGACCCGGTAACGCTCCCGTTAAACGCCCTGGTAAAGGATGCCAAGGCCAGTATGAAGGAATTCAGCATTGGGGGTATCCCTATCGTGGACAAGGAGCAGAAACTCATTGGGATCGTAACCAACCGGGACCTTCGGTTCGAGAAGAACAACAACCGGCCGATCGCTGAAGTCATGACTTCCAAAAATCTGGTTACTGTTTCGGAAGGCACTTCCCTGGAACAGGCAGAAGGCATCCTTCAGGAAAACAAAATTGAAAAGTTGCCGGTGGTCAACAAAGAAAATATCCTGGTGGGCCTGATTACCTTCAGGGATATCACCAAACTGTCCCAGAAGCCCATGGCCAATAAGGATGTTTACGGAAGGCTCCGCGTGGCAGCCGCAATCGGTGTTACACCGGATGCCGTGGAACGGGTGGATGCCCTTGTCGGCGCTGGTGTGGATGCCGTGGTCATTGATACAGCCCATGGCCATACCAAAGGCGTTCTGAGCGTACTGAGGGCGGTCAAGGAAAAATATCCGGAGCTCGATGTCATTGTCGGGAATATAGCAACCGGAACAGCGGCAAAATATTTGGTGGACGCCGGGGCTGATGCTGTCAAGGTTGGGATTGGGCCGGGTTCTATCTGTACCACGCGGGTGGTTGCAGGGGTTGGTTTTCCTCAATTTTCTGCAGTACTGGAGGTGGCGGCAGCCATCAAGGGCAGTGGCATCCCGGTGATAGCCGATGGGGGCATCCGGTATACCGGGGATATTCCGAAAGCCATTGCTGCTGGAGCAGACAGCGTGATGCTGGGTTCTTTGCTGGCCGGGACCCGGGAATCCCCCGGGGAAACGATTATCTATGAAGGCCGTAAATTTAAATCATACCGGGGAATGGGATCCGTGGAAGCCATGAAGGAAGGCAGCAAGGATCGCTATTTTCAGGATGTTGAGGATGATATAAAAAAACTGGTACCTGAAGGAATTGTCGGGAGGGTGCCTTACAAAGGTGACCTGTATGAGAGCATACACCAGTTCATTGGAGGCCTGCGGGCCGGAATGGGCTACTGTGGGGCAAAAGACATCGAAGCCCTGAAAGAAATCGGCCGCTTTGTAAAAATCACATCCAGTGGTATCGCTGAAGGGCATCCGCATGATGTGACCATCACCAAGGAATCCCCTAACTACAGCCGGTAAAAAAGACTTGGCACATTTAATTTGAAATACATCACCCGCAGTGTCTGGATATTGTCACTGGTTAGCCTGTTCACCGATACCGCCAGTGAGATGCTATATCCCATCATGCCCATCTACCTGAAGACCATTGGGTTTTCCGTCGTGCTCATCGGGGTCCTGGAAGGAATCGCCGAGGCTACCGCCGGATTGAGCAAAGGCTACTTTGGGAAGCGTTCGGATGTCACGGGGAAGCGGGTGCCCTTTGTGCAGATCGGCTATGCATTCAGTGCCGTATCCAAGCCCATGATGGCAATGCTGGTGTATCCGTTATGGATATTTTTCGCCCGAACAACAGACCGACTCGGAAAGGGCATCAGAACAGGGGCCAGGGATGCCTTGCTATCGGATGAGGCTACCCCGGCAACAAAGGCCAAAGTATTTGGATTCCACAGGGCCATGGATACCTTTGGTGCTGTCCTGGGGCCATCCCTGGCGTTACTCTTTCTCTATTTCTACCCGGAGGATTACAAGGCGCTATTTTACCTTGCATTTATCCCCGGATTATGTGCCATAGCGGCAACCTTCTACCTGAAGGAAAAAAAACACCCTTCTTTTAAACCCAAACCGACATTACAATTCTTCTCCTTTTTGAGCTATTGGAAAGAAAGTCCGGCACCCTACAGAAAACTGGTCACCGGGTTGCTGTTGTTTACCCTGATCAACAGTTCGGATGTGTTCCTGTTGCTGAAAGCCAAGGAATCCGGGTTAACCGATACAGCAGTGATAGGGGTCTATATTTTCTACAACCTCATTTATGCACTGGCAGCATTCCCAATAGGGATACTGGCCGATGCCCTGGGCCTGAAAAAAATATTCATTACAGGCATGGCCCTGTTTGCCGTCGTGTATTTTGGGATGGCCTGGAATGATAATTGGATCGTGTTTTTTGTGCTTTTTTTTATGTATGGTTTATACGCATCGGCAACAGAGGGGGTATCCAAGGCATGGATATCGAATATTACGGACCATAAGGACACGGCGACCGCTATAGGTACATATTCCGGATTTCAGAGTATTTGTACCTTGCTCTCCAGCTCCCTGACGGGTTTTATTTGGTATCCGGTACGGAGCAACTACTGCATTTCTGACCACTGCTGTGGGTGCGGTAGTGGTGATCCTGTATTTTTTTACGCTGCAGAAGGCGACGTTATTCGGGGAACCAGGTCAAAACTGAGGATGTGACAGAGGCATCTTTTGAGATACGTGAAAAAACGCAGGGGTAGGTACGGGCTTTATATTTGGGAAAGGAGGAATTTCGTTCGGGTAAAAACGCGATTCAGGATGTAATCCTATTTTCATCGGTTTTATTTTCCCCCGCTGTAGGACTTCCAGTCTTTTTCCTTATAGATGTCATCCCCGAAATATCTGGCAATGTTTAAAAAAGGCTTTGGTTTCTGGTAACCCGGTACAGGGGATAAAATTTTCATATCGGAATCTAAAAAGATTACCGTCGGATAACTGAGCCGGCCCTGCATAAGTGCCGCCGCCAATTCATGGTACCCACTTCTCCCCGAGGGAACATACTTATAGGTTTTCCCTTTGAATTCAATAGGATCCTTATCCTCCCCGTCGAGTTTGACCATGTAAAAATTCTCTTTCATATAGGCAGCTACTTCCGCATTCTGGAAGGTATCCTTATCCATTTTCTTGCACCATCCACACCAGTCGGTATAGACATCCACAAATATCTTTTTGGGATTTTTCTCGGTTGCTACCAGGGCAGCGGCCTCCTCCCAGCTCAACCAGCGTACCTCCTGCGCCAGAGCACTATGGCTAACCAGGCCGATAAAGGCTATGAAAATAAAGTTATATAAGGTTGTATTCACGGAGTTAATCGTTTTATATTTTGGATAATAGTCCAAATACTGTTCCAAAACTAACGAAAATTTAAAAAGAATATTTTAAGTCGGCAATTGTTATATGCTTATTTTGCTGTTGCTTTTTCCTTTTTTGGGGTGAACAACCCTTTTGCCATAACCTGACCCCGCACCAGGTCATCAAAAGTCTCCCGTTCCCGGATAAGATGGGCCTCACCTTTATGCCACAATACCTCCGGCGGCCTGTACCGCGAGTTGTAATTGCTCGCCATCGTAAAGCAATAAGCCCCTGCGTTCCGGAAACATAGGATATCCCCCTCCGTAATTTCATTGATCCGCCGGTTACTTCCAAACGTATCCGTTTCACAGATATAACCTACCACGGAATAATAGCGTTCCCTCCCTTCCGGATTTGACAGATTGACGATATCATGGGTAGCGCCATACAGCATAGGCCTGATCAGATGGTTAAATCCGGAATCCACACTGGCAAACACGGTGGAGGTCGTTTGTTTTACCACATTGACCTTTGCCAGGAAAAATCCCGCTTCACTGACCAGGAACTTCCCAGGTTCAAAGGCCAGCGTCAGTTCCCTGCCGTATTCCTCACAAAATTCATTGAATTTTCCGGTTAGCTTTTCACCTAATTCCTCAATATTGGTCTGGATATCCCCTGCTTTGTAGGGCACTTTAAAGCCGCTTCCAAAATCAATAAAATCCAGGTTACGGAAGTTTTTGGCGGTTTCAAAAAGTATTTCAGAGGCATACAGGAAAACGTCAATATCCAGGATATCGCTCCCCGTATGCATATGGATACCGTTTATTTTCATTTTGGTAAGCTCTACGATCCGCAATAGGTGGGGGATTTGATGTATACTGATCCCAAATTTGGAATCGATATGTCCCACTGAGATTTTGGAATTGCCGCCAGCCATTACATGTGGGTTGATGCGGATGCAGACCGGAATATCCGGGTGTTTGCTTCCAAATTGTTCTAAAATGGACAGGTTGTCAATATTGATACGGACACCCAGGGAGGCGGCGGCCTCGATTTCTTCCAGAGACACACCGTTGGGGGTGTATATTATATTTTCAGGTTTAAATCCTGCCATCAGGCCCAGTTTGACCTCCTGGATGGAAACCGTGTCTAGGCCGCTTCCCAGGCTGTTCATCAAGCGGAGGATCGTTACATTTGACAGTGCCTTGGCAGCATAATTCAATTTTAATTTTTTAACCCCCCGGAAGGCATCCGTAAGCCGGTTAAACTGGGATACTATCTTCTCAGAATCATAAACATATACGGGGTCCCCAAATTTTTTCGCAATCGATAACAGCTCCGAAGCATTCATACGCAAATTCTTTCCCGCAAAGCTAACCTTCCTCCGCGCTTTCTACAAAAAAAACTCCCAAATTTAAAATAATACAACAAAAAGTGCCAAATATAACAATCTAACCTCCCATTGTACTTGCCATAATCTGTTGTGCTTCGTATTTTTATGGAAAATTGACCTATGAAATTACCCTTGTTCCCGTTGCAGTCTGTTTTCTTTCCCGGGGAAAAGGTGCCCCTCCACATATTTGAGGAACGCTATAAGGAACTTATTCAGGATTGTAGGTCAAATGCCCTTACTTTTGGCATCCCCGTCTATATCCATGACAACATCGCCTATGGCATTGAGGTACAGTTGATGGAAGTGGTGACAACCTATGAAAATGGTGCGATGGACATCGTTTGTGTGGCCCGGCAGGTCTTTAAGATCCTGACATTTGATAATGAAATGGAGGGCAAGAGCTATGCGGGGGGAGTCGTCCAGTTCCTGGATAATATCAATGATGGTGAAAAAGCGGAAAAGATCGAAGTGCTGGCCCATCTGGAAGAATTATATGCCCTTATGGATGTCCCCTTTACACAAATCCCGGTCGAAATATTCAATAGTTACCTTTTAGCCCATAAAATGGGACTGTCCTATGAACAGGAATACCACTTGTTGCAACTGTCCCGGGAAAGCGAACGGCTTAACTTTATAAAAGCACATCTGCTGGCGACGATCAAGGTTTTGCAGGATGTCAACAGGACGAAGGAACTGATTGATATGAACGGACATTTCCGGAATTTTGACCCGTTGGATTTTAAGGATTTCAAATTGTGATGCAGGACCCGCAGTAACATAAGCGTAAACCAACATACCAAAACGCATTCCCAAAGGCTTTTTTTTATCCTTCGGATTATTTTTTTGGCGAACTTTATAATCATTAGTCTAACTGGCACCTGTTTCCTATTTTTGTAGGGAAACCTAATCAAACATCTATGAATCTTCACGAATATCAGGGTAAAGAAATTTTAGCAAGTTTTGGGGTCCGCATCCAACGGGGCATCGTTGCCCATAACGCTTCGGAAGCCGTTGATGCCGCCAAGCAGCTCACAAGGGAAACCGGAACCAGCTGGTATGTGATCAAAGCCCAGGTCCATGCCGGTGGGCGGGGAAAGGGTGGAGGCGTAAAGCTGGCCAAAAACCTAAAGGAAGTGGAAGAAATCGCCGGGTCTATAATCGGTATGAACCTGGTCACCCCACAAACCACGGCCAAAGGAAAGAAAGTCCACCAGGTCCTCGTAGCAGAAGATGTCTATTACCCCGGCAAAAGTGAAACCAACGAGTTCTATATGTCGGTATTGCTCAACCGGGCCGAAGCCAGGAATATGATCATGTATTCCACGGAAGGGGGCATGGATATCGAACAGGTAGCGGAGAAAACCCCGCATCTGATCTTTACTGAAGAGATCAACCCGGCTACAGGATTAATGCCATTTCAGGCAAGAAGGATCGCTTTTAACCTCGGACTTTCCGGACTGGCTTTCAAGGAAATGACAAGTTTTGTCACCGCTTTATACAGGGCCTATGTTGAAAGCGATGCCAGTTTATTTGAAATCAACCCGGTGTTGAAAACATCAGATGATAAGATAATGGCCGTTGATGCCAAGGTATCCATAGATGACAATGCATTGTACCGCAGGAAACAGTACGCGGAAATGCGCGACTTGCGGGAGGAGAATGCCATAGAGGTGGAGGCACGGGCAGTAGGGCTTAATTATGTGGACCTTGATGGCAATGTAGGTTGCATGGTGAATGGGGCAGGCCTGGCAATGGCTACCATGGACCTGATCAAAATGGCCGGTGGTGAACCGGCGAACTTTTTGGACGTGGGTGGTACAGCGGATGCCAAAAGGGTGGAGGAAGCCTTCAGGATCATTTTAAAAGACCCTGCTGTGAAGGCTATACTCATCAATATCTTTGGGGGCATCGTACGCTGTGACAGGGTCGCCCAGGGGGTGGTGGATGCATATAAAAACATGGGCGATGCCATAAAAGTCCCTATCATAGTTAGGTTACAGGGTACGAACGCTGAGCTGGCCAAAGAAATATTGGATAATTCCGGCCTGGCAGTCCATTCGGCGGTGCAGTTCCAGGAGGCAGCAGACAAGGTGAAGGCCGTCCTTTCATAAGTAATATAGTTAACCATTTGTGTAAAAAAAGCAGTGCGTCTCTCACTGCTTTTTTTATGCCTTTACCTTCCGTTACATACAATGCAACGGCTCTCCAGAACGTTCGTTAATTTTTCGTTAATCCCTATTTTGGGATGTAACAGTAGTTCATTCCTTATCGTCTATTGTGTAATTCATCAATTAATCACATTAAAAATGAACATCATGAAAGCACTGAAAATTGTAATGGTAGCTGCAATGCTACTACTTGTTGGAAACCTGTCGGCAAGGGAGCCCAAAAAGGACCCTGGGAGTACTAAACCACTGTCGAAGCAGATAGCCTATATACTAAGGGGCTCTGCCATACCTGTTAAAGACCGGGACCTGAAAGCTAAAATTGTATTTACGCTGAACCAGGATCATGAAATTGTGGTCCTCGCAGTGCATTCTGAACATCCGGAGCTGGCTAGCCTTGTCAAAAGAAAACTTACAGACAAAAGAATGGCGGTTTCCAACTGGGTGGCCGGCAAGAAGTACATGGTTCCACTGAGGGTGGTAGCCTAAGCAAGGTTCAATGCCCGTATTCCTGACCCATGGGGAATTGATAATGATGGAGTTTTCAAAATTTCAGGGCGGGCATTGATTAATTTTATGTTAAAAAGCCAATTACTTGTAACATTCCTATCCGATAAGCGTCTTTATTATTAAATCATCAATTCGTCAATTTATCAATTTATCAATTCATCAATTCATCAAACAATCATTAAACAAGCAATGTCATGAGAAAAATCAGTTTAATTCTGGTAGCTGTAATGCTACTTTCTGCGGGGAACCTTTTTGCAAACGATGTCAATTCCTCAGACCCTTCCAAGAGCCTTTCCAATCAGATTGGTGAACTTCTGGATGACAATCCATTTATTGTTGAGGGTTTCGATCTTGTTGCCACTATCAAATTCACGCTTAACGGGAAGCATGAAATTGTGATTCTCGATGTGCAAACAAAAGATCCCGTTGTGGAATCTTTTATGAAAGCAAGGTTGAATTACCAGAAAGTGGATTTGTCAGATTTCCGAGAAGGAAGGCTGTATACTGTTCCAGTACGGATCACCGGATAATCAATTTATAGGTGGTATTAAAATCCTAAACCATTCCGAGAGAAATCGGACGGGCTTTTAGGATTTTTTTTTGTTCTTGTATTTCACATACCCCAGGGCAGGCTTCCTGGCCACGGGTTCGGGTTTTTTGAAGGCTTTTTCCGGAACCTGTTTTTTCAGGACCTGCATTGGGATCTTAGGCTCTTCTTTGGTGCCCCGCAGGTGTATGACCAAGGCATTCAGGAAATTCCGCAATACCTGGTCCCCACACTCCTTGTACTTGGGATGGCCTTCACTCCTGCAAAAGGATCCGATTTCACTTTTGGAGATCCTGAAATCTACGAGTTTTAATATTTCCACAATCTCGTCATCCCTTAACATCAGGGCAACCCTCAATTTTTTAAGGATATCGTTATTCGTCATCGTGAACTTTTTTGCAAGGTATTACAAATTTTACAAGCGGGAACAGCAGCTGCTGCTTTTCAGCCATTTTTATACTAAAGCCTGGTTTTTATGGTTATATTCATGTCCTTTATCAAAGCCCCTACCTTTTTCACCTATGAGTACCTACGCAGAAAAATTAAGCATATTATCGGAAATGATCGCTTTTGCCACAACCGATCATGAAATGAATAGTGCCGAATACGATTTCCTGCTGGGGGTGGCAAGCCATCTGGGTATTGCGCGTGAAGTTTTCGATTCGCTGTTCCATAACAGGGCCAAAAGGATCATTCCCAAATCCCAGGCAGACCGCATCCTCCAGTTTCACAGGCTTGTTCTGCTTATGAATGTGGATCAGGTCATTGACCAACAGGAAATCAGCAAACTACATAATGTAGGTTTGGGGATGGGGCTGCCCCCCGGCGCCATCGAACAGGTGCTGTCCATCATGCATCAATACCCGGATAAAATCATTCCTCCCGATGTACTGATCAATATCTTCAAGGCCTATTATAACTGAGCCTATCCCCATTATCTAAATCTTTTAGAGGCCCGTTCCCTTTCCCGCATTTGGGATTTTACTTAGATGCAGACATAATGGCATGGAAAATCCGCAGCAAGCAGACAAAAAGGCATATACTTTCACTTGGTATAACATTTGTCCTGTATATACCGAAAATGAAATGAATGTATAACCCAAAAAACTAAATGCGATGAGTATCATAAAAAGAAACAACAATGTACTATTTCCATCCCTGATGAATGAGATCTTTAAACCCGACTGGTTTGGGGGACTGGACAACTATTCAACTCAGATGCCAGCCGTTAACATCAAGGAAAACGAAAAAGATTATGAATTGGAGTTGGCTGTTCCCGGTATGAACAAGGATGACTTTAATGTAGAGGTGGATCATAATATTATGACCGTTTCCGCAGAAATTGAAAATGAGGATACTGAATCCAGGGAAAATTATACCCGAAGGGAGTTTACGTATTCTTCTTTTAAAAGGTCGTTTACCCTTCCGGAAACAATTGCCGATGATAAAATTAAAGCTGCCTACAAGGATGGTGTTTTGAAACTGACACTTCCTAAAAAGGAAGAAGCACTTCCCAAACCCAAAAGAATGATATCAGTAGGGAAGTAAGAAGGAAAAATTTTGGGTGTCTTTTGCCAACACCATGTTTTGGAGTTAAAGGCTCTCCATACTGATTTGTTTGTTTGGTTGGTTAGTTGGAGCGTCCTGGCCCCTGCACCGGTTTAGTACCGGTTAAGGCCCGGGGCGCTTTTTTTATTCCGGCCTGCCAACACCCTGGTGAAGCGGGGAGAAAAGTGCGCATATTATCGAAAATATACAATTTAGACATGTCTAAAAATAAGTATCTACTTATTGAAAATCAGTATTTTGAATCAATTTATATGCAATAAAGCTTTATGAATTATTGCGGAAGGCAACATGGCCGATTTTTCCAGGTTTTGAGATCGTTTATTCCTGTGCCTGCAGCATTTTGATCTCGTCCCGCAATTTTGCAGCCTGCATAAAATCGAGGTCCTTCGCAGCCTTTTCCATTGCTTTCCTTTTATCGCGGATCATTTTTTCCTTTTGATCTTTGGTAAGATAATTCATGTCAGGTTCAGCCGCCCGGATCTCCTCCTTGATGAAATGGTAGGTGGAAACCGAATTTTTTGCCAGGGCGTTATCAAGGCTTTTGTTCAGGGAAGTTGGGACTATATTGTGTTCAAAATTATAACTCATCTGCTTTTCCCTCCGGTAGGTGGTTTCATCTATGGTTTTTTGCATACTGGCTGTTATTTTGTCCGCATACATAATGGCCTTACCATCCAGATGTCTGGCAGCCCTTCCAACGGTTTGGGTCAGGGACCGGTTGCTCCTTAAAAAGCCTTCTTTGTCTGCATCCAAAATCGCTACCAGCGATACCTCCGGCAGGTCCAGCCCTTCCCGGAGCAGATTAACGCCGATCAGTACATCAAAAACCCCTTTTCGCAGGTCCTGCATGATCTCCACACGTTCCAGGGTATCCACATCACTATGGATATACCGGCAACGGATATTGATCCGTGCCAGGTATTTCGCAAGTTCTTCTGCCATCCGCTTGGTCAGGGTGGTAACCAGCGTTCGCTGATCCTTCTCAACCCGCAGTTGTATCTCCTCCACCAGATCATCAATCTGGTTAAGGCTGGGGCGTACCTCAATTTCCGGATCCAGCAATCCCGTGGGCCGGATAACCTGTTCAACGTAAACCCCCTGGCTTAGCTGCAGTTCGTAATCCGCCGGGGTGGCACTTACAAAAATAGCCTGTCGCTGCAGCGCTTCAAATTCCTCGAATTTCAAAGGCCTGTTGTCCATGGCGGCCGGTAGCCGGAACCCATATTCCACCAGGTTTTCCTTCCTCGACCGGTCACCGCCGTACATGGCATGTACCTGAGGGATGGTCACATGGCTTTCATCGATTACCATCAGGTAATCATCAGGAAAATAATCCAGCAGGCAGAATGGGCGGGTCCCCGGTTCCCTCCCGTCGAGGTAACGGGAGTAATTCTCAATCCCCGAACAATACCCCAGTTCGCGTATCATTTCCAGATCGAAATTGGTGCGTTCCTCCAGGCGTTTAGCTTCCAGCGGCTTCCCGATCCCTTTAAAATAATCCACCTGATTTACAAGGTCATGCTGGATCTGATGGATAGCATTCTGGAGAACATCGGGGGAAGTAACGAACATGTTGGCAGGATAGATCGTTAACCGCTCGTATACTTCTACAAGTTGATTTTTGTACGGGTCAAATGCTTCAATTTCCTCAACCTCATCCCCGAAGAAATGGATCCTGAAGGCATGGTCTGCATAACTTGGGAATACATCCACCACATCACCTTTGACCCTGAAATTTCCATTTTTGAAATCCGCCGTTGTCCTGGAATAAAGACTTTGGACCAACTGGTGTAAAAACTTGGTGCGCGAGATCACCTGGTCTTTTGCTATGGTGATAACGTTCTTCTGGAACTCTGCCGGGTTTCCGATACCGTAAAGACAGGAAACTGAGGCTACCACCAGCACATCCCGCCTGCCGGATAACAGGGAGGACGTAGTGCTCAGCCGTAATTTTTCAATATCCTCATTGATGGAGAGATCCTTTTCAATATAAAGCCCACTTGTGGGAATATAGGCTTCGGGTTGGTAATAATCATAGTATGAAACGAAATATTCCACTGCATTTTCCGGGAAGAACTGTTTGAATTCGGAGTACAGCTGCGCTGCCAGTGTTTTGTTATGGGCCAGTACCAAGGTTGGTTTCTGGACCTGTTCTATGACATTGGCAACCGTAAATGTTTTCCCTGACCCGGTTACCCCCAGCAGGGTCTGGTAGGTTTCGCCTGTTCTGATTCCTTCAACCAGCTGCCTTATGGCTTCGGGCTGGTCCCCCGTGGGTTTGAATTCTGAAACAACTTTAAATTTCATTCCTTAAAAATACAAAAGCCCCCCCGTTTCCCATTTAATGGAGGTTAAATATTTGCAGTTATCTTTTGAGGCTGAAATGCCCTGTTAATTCCTGGCCGTTGGAGACATGCGCCTTAAACCAATAATCAGATGCCGGGAGTGGTTTGCCGTTGAAATCCCCGTCCCACCTGTCAGAATCCTGTATAAGCATTGCTAACAGGACCCCGTAGCGGTCATAGATGGCAATGGTTTCCACCCTCAACCCAAAATTTTCCGGCGGTGATATGAACATCCAGAAATCATTGATTCCATCCCCGTTGGGGGTAAAAAAGTTTGGAAAATCTTCCAGGGTCAAATCCCGGTCCACACTCCTTTCGACGATCCCGCAGCCATTTTTATCCCTGACAAAAACGGTATGCTGCCCGCCTTCGACCCTTGTGAAAACAGGGTTATCCTGGTAGGGACCAGTACGATTGTCAAGGGCGTATTCATAGCTACCGCTACCGATTACCCGTATGGTAATTTGTTTTCCATCAGGGAGGTTGAGTACTTCAACGGACTGGAACGTTGCTTCCTCAGATACAACAACCGTGAATAATTTGGAATCGGAACATGTCACTTCCCTTCCGTTTATGATACGTGTGTTATAGGCCTCGTACCGATACCGGCCAGGTTCTGTAACAGGTGCTTCCGGTTGTTCCGAGATCAGTGTTTCCGCACTGCCCGAATTCGTCCGATACCATCTGAATCCATCCGCAGTATCTTCCGATTGGATGAAATACGGCAACTCATCAGTACATATTCCCACTATATCCGGAAAATGTAATTCGGGCTTTATGGTGATTTGTTCTCCAGTGGTTTCATCGATAAATGGTTCACAATAATCCCTGGCGGATCCCGTAAAAAAACTTTCCTCTGTACAGCCTTGCAATGCCCCATTATCGTTATATGGGGTAATCCTGACATAGATGCGTGTGTCCTGGGGGAGGTCTTGTCCGGGTTCGTAGGTCAAAACATTCGCTACATCTCGGTTTTCCAGTAAATCAACCCCCCCGGGAGTTGTACCGATCGATAGGAAATACCCGGTTGCGGTCGGGGCGTACTGCCAGCTAATCTCTGTAATAATAGTAACATTCGTAGCATTGTTATCCGGTGCCACCAGGAATGTACAGGGCGGGGCAGTGGTTACATCCACCGTCCTGAACCGGGTTATTTCGCAGCTTAGTGGAGGCCCGTCGAATAATATAAGGCTCAGGCTGACAAATATCTCGGTATTATCAGGAAAACCGGTAGCAGCGCTATAGGAGTTGGATACGCCAAGGGTTTCCCTGTTAAGAATATCAGTGCCCCCGGGGACCGTTCCGAGTGAAAGTAAATAGCCGTTAATGCCTTCAACAGCCGGCCAGCCAATGGTAGCATCAACCGGTATATCCACATCCCCGTTAAGCGGATAGGATATGACCGGGCATTGCTGGCTTCGGGCTAACAGCCCTAGCAGGAATAACCCGATATAAAGTAATCGTTTGCTCATGGATACCACATCATCTGGTGAAACTGGCACCAGCATTAGCGCTTTAGCATAAAATAGCCTTTTACGATGTTCTTATAATTGTCTTCCGCTTTGAACCAGTAAACGGTAGACGGCAGGGGCCTTCCATTAAAATTCCCGTCCCAGCCAGGGGAGTTCGGTGTCAGCTGGGCCAGCAGTGTTCCATAGCGGTCAAAGACCTGTAAATATTCAAGTTTGATTATCTTATTGGCCGTTGCGGGTTGGAGCTGCCAAAAATCATTGATACCATCACCATTTGGGGTGAAAAACTTCGGAAAATCACCAGGGGTTAGTTCCCGTTCAACCGGCTTGCTGGCTATGCCGCACCCGTTTTTATCCCTGACATATACCGTGTGGTCGCCGGGAGGGATTGCCCGGAAGATATTGCTGTCCTGATAAGGGCCGTCCACCTGGTCCAAAGCGAATTCATAGTCCCCCCTCCCGCTGACCTCCACCGTAATTTCGACCCCATCGGATTGGCGTGAAACCCCAACGGATGTGATGGTGGGACTTTCAGACAGCACGGCAATAAATTCATGGGAAGTAATGCACTCCGCAGCATTGGCAGACTGTGGGAGGAAATTATAGACTTCATACCGGTACCTGCCTTCATCCGCAAGGGTCACCTCCGGGCTTTCTGAAATAAGGACCTCGGTTTCACCTTCCAGGCGATACCACCGGAATCCATCTGCTTCCGTATCTCCGTTAAGGGTTAAGGGCAGAGCATTTGGACATAAACCGATAACGGCAGGGAAATCGATTTTGGGGCTGATTTCCACCAAAGTCCCCAGGGCGGCGTCAAAATACGGGCTGCAATCCACTACCGCAAACCCGGTATTAAAACTTTCTTCCTTACAGCCGGCAGCGCTGCCATTTTCATTATACGGGGTAACCCTGACATAGATCTGGCTATCCTCGGGTAATTCAACTGGCAAACGGTATGAAAGCAAATTGCCTACATCCACATCGTCAGCAATATCAGTACTACCCGGTTCGGTTCCTATGCTTATTCTGTATCCGGTTGCTTTAGACGCATAAGCCCATTCTATTGGAGTGCCAACAGGGACATTGAACTGCAGGTCCAAGGGCTTCACGAGGGAGGTACATAGCGGGGGGGATGTAACATCCTCCGTCTGGAAAGTTTCTCCCGGGCAGTCCAGCAGGGGCCCATTGGCAAGGAACATGCTCAAGGTTACATAAATCAAGGTATTTTCGGGTAACCCTACCTCAGGTGTATAGGAATTAACAAGTCCGGCCGACCTCCGATTGAGGATATCAACCCCTCCCGGAGTAGTCCCCAGAGATATCAGGTAGCCTGTGATGCCGTTCACGGCAGGCCAGGTAATAGTAGTGTTTACGGGCACAGCAATGGAACCATTGGCCGGATTGGTGACCCGTGGGCATTCCTGTCCCCCTGCAATATGGATGCAAAGGAGTAAAATCAGATATAGCGCTTTTTTTTGCATTTGATAGTGTGTATCAAACATACCAATATACCATTTGTCTATCGTTTAAGGGCAAAATGGCCCATTAATTCCTGGTTTGAATCCGCCCGGGCCCGGAACCAATAATCGGACGCCGGTAAGGGCTGACCCTTGTAATTCCCATCCCAGCCAAGTGATGCCGGGTCAATCTGTCCCAGCAAGGTCCCGAACCTGTCGAATATCTGTATCTTTCCAAGGATAACCAGGCCGGGGGCGGGTGGGGGAATAAATTGCCACAGGTCATTGATACCATCGCCGTTAGGGGTAAAAAACTTAGGAAAGCCTTCCAGGCTAAGGTCCTGTTCAATGGATCGGTTTACAATTCCACAGCCGTTTTTGTCCTGTACAAAAACCCTGTGAGGTCCGCTGGTTACATTTTCAAAAACCGACTCTTCCTGGTACGGGCCGTCGGGATTATCCAACGCATATTCATAATCCCCAATCCCTTCGACCCTAATTTCTATCCGAATAGCCTCTCCCTGGCCTGATACCCGCACATCGGTAATGGTTGCAATTCCAGAGGATACGACCTTAAAATTCACGGAACTGGGACATTCCTGGCTGCCGTTTGACTGCGGTACCGTATTGTAAGCTTCATACCGGTAATCCCCATTTTCTGGAATGTTAACAGTTGCTGATTCCGAAAGAAGGGTCTCCTCGCCGAATTGGCCTACCCGGAACCATCGGAATCCTTCAGCCGTGTCGGGAGAGGTAAGGCTAAAAGGGGTATCACGCTGACAGAAGGATATTACATCCGGCAGATTGATCTCCGGATTCAGAGTTACCAATTCTCCCGTAGCCGCGTCAAAATATGGACCACATCCCAATATGGTAGAGAACGATTCCTGCGTACAGCCAATGGCATCCCCTGCTGAATTGAACGGGGTAATCGTAATAAAAAATGTCCTGTTAGCTTCAAAATCAATGACCAGGGTCGACGTTGCAATAAAAGTTGCATTATCCAGGATTTCAGCTGTAAAGGGTGAGTTTCCAATGGTTATCCGATAGCCCGTGGCATCCGGTACAGTCGTCCATTCCAGGAAAGGTGTCAGGGGTACATTGGTGGCCCCATTTACAGGGGAGATCAAACTGCTGCACCCCGGCAATGTTGCCACTGCACCGGTCCGGAAGTGCTGTTCCTGGCAGCCGGTGGCACTGCCATTTTCATTGGAGGGGAATACCCTTACATAAATGTCCGTATCTGCGGGGAGGTCGGACAGCGGGTCATAAGAAAGTACATTTCCAGTCATAATGTTGTCAATCAGGTCGGTACCACCGGGTGCGGTGCCCACAGACAACCTGTAATTGGTGGCTGTGGCAGCATAATTCCATACTATATTGTTGGCGATATTCACATTGATAGCCCCGTCAACGGGGTTCCTTAAGGTGGTACAGGGAGGGGCCTCTGTAACATCCGTCGTACGGAAGGACCAACTCTGACAAATACTATTTGGCTGATCAAAAAAGAAGAGGGTAAGGGTAACATAGATCAGGGAATTATCAGGTAACCCAAGTGGAGGAATATAGCCTAAAGCGCTGCCGACCGAGCGTTCTTCAACAATATCAACCCCCCCAGGGGTAGTACCGATGGAAATGATATAACCCGGAACCCCTTCCACAGCTTCCCAGGTGATTGCTGTTGTAACCGCGACATCCATGGCCCCGCTAACGGGGGCAGTAAGGCCGGGGCATTGCTGGCCCGCCACCAGGGAGACCTGGGAGATCAAAATAAGATATAGCAATTTTTTTACCATGCTTCAGATCTTCTGTCTGTGCCAACCACCCTTCGCCCGTTAAAAGCGTTATCTTTTCAGGGCAAAATGACCTTTTATTTCCCTGCCGTCATCCAGTAAAATACTGAACCAGTAATCCGATGCGGGAAGGGAACCGGTGGAAGTGGTGCCGTCCCATCCGGGATCATCGGGTCCGATTCGCGAAACCAAGGCACCATACCTGTCGTAGATTAAAATAGAAGCCCCGGAATGAAATTGGCTGTCAAGCCCGGTTACCTGCCAATAGTCGTTGACCCCATCCCCGTTCGGGGTAAAAAATTTTGGGTACCCCATGACAGCCACTTCTGTTTGGGTGATCCCACAACCCTTGCGGTCCCTGATATAAACGCTGATCAATCCCGGCGCTACTTGTTCAAACAAGGGATCCTGCCGGTAACGGTCCCCGTCAAGGGAATATTCATAGTCGCCCCCTCCTGTTACATCGATTTGTATAGTATTGTTGCCCGCAAAATCATTAATTTCAATCTCTTTGATAACAGCACTGGCGGAGGGGAGTACCTGAAAGGTCTTGCGGCTGTTACATGTTGTAACTTCCCCGTTTACTGTATATGTAAGGCCTGCTTCGAGAATATAATCACCAGCTGCCGTTAGTATGACACGTTGGGCATCTGAAAAGGCCTCACCGGGATCCCCGGCCTGCCGGTACCATTTATAGGTGTCAAAGCCCTCCGGCGCCGACAGGGGCAGCCCCGGTCCATCAGTGCACAGTATATAGGATCCTTCCATGGTAAAGGATGGCACAGGATTGACGATCAGTTCTATGGCTACTATCCCCTGGCAATGGTTACCATCCTGTAAGCGGGCGTAGACCATGGCTGAGGGGGAATAATAAAGTTCCCCGACAGGATCATTTTGCAGACCGGCGTTTTCAGCAGATGTATAAAAACGGACATCCATGCCCGGGTATTCAACGGCAATTGCCTGTAAGTCAAAAAAGCCTTCCAATACCCCGTCTTCCGGATTTTCATCGCATGTCTGTAAAACAGTGGAAGTAGCCTGATCTGCCATACCGGGTACAATCTGAATATGGAGCTCTCCTTCATAGGTGCATCCCAGCCCGTTAACAGTGGTATAGAATAAAGTCTGGTTGAAGGCGGTTGTATTGGTATAGGAGCTGGCATTGGCAATAGCCATCCCATTGTCACGGTCAATGGCGGAAGCATAGAAAGTAAAGACCAGGTCCGGGCTGGTATTCAGCTTTTCCAGATTTAGCACGGTGATCCCATCCATTGGATTTACAGGGTCTGTATCGCATTGCGTCATGTCAATGGAGGAATCTGGTTCCGGGATAACCCGAATCTGAGCCTCCCCGATTATGGGGCACGCCAGGTCATCCGCAAACGTGATCTCCAGCCGGTAGCGACCCGAATCGTCTTCGGTGGCAGAGGGGATATCATAACGGTTTCCAGCCCCCGATACAAGTGGTATGCCATCTTTAAGCCAGCGGTAGGAAGCCCCTTCAAAAGCCGCTGTCTCGAGGATAAAAGGATCCCCGATGCACAATACCAGGCTGCTGCTGCTGGTTCCATCTTCATTCCGGATCAGATCAGTTTTTCCAAAAAAAGATTGAATAAAAGGAGGCAGGCCCTGGGTGGCATTTTTACCTCCCAAATAAACGGCATTGTGTTCATAGGTTGCTTCGGTTCCCCTGGTATTCGGATCGTGAATGATCCCCAGGTAAGGTGTGCCTTCCCGGTAGCTCTTCGCAATGGTCCTGTAAATCTTGCCATTTTCTGCCTGCTGGAGGGCCCCCCTGAAAAAGGGGCCGCTGTGGAGCAGGAACAGGGATTCTGCAATATTCGGTGCAGTGAGGTCCAGTTGTACCAGATCGGCGGTACTCCCCGAATCGGTCAGTACATCATTTGATGACAGAACATATAACAAGTCATTATCAGGCGAAAATTCAATGCCGTAAGGGTTGGGGTTTGCACTTGTCAGTTGGATCGGCTGCCCATTGGCCACCCGTCCGGTCTGGGCATCAAAATCATAGAGATACAAGCCATTTGTGGCATTGGCACTTGCCAGTCTGGTACCATCTGAGGAAAGTTTTAAGTAGCCCCGGGGGTCTGTTACCTGATGGCCTCCTATAATGGTTTTGACTGCGGTTTTTAGCACCCCGTCTGTGTTCACTTCAAAGGCGTGGAAAGTGTTGAAATAAGGCCCGTAACCGCTTTCGGAAGCAAGGGTCAAAACCCATATTGAATGGTCAAAACAATCCCTGATCACTGCTGTGATCTTTTCCGAACAATCCGCCAACAGGTTTATATTCTTCTGGGATACCGCCCCCACACCCTGGTTCAGTGTCAGGTCTACCACGGAATAATTAAGACCATGGTCAGGGTCGACCTCTGAAACGGAAGTATCTACAGTGAAAATATAAAAAATAGCAGGATCCCCGGGTTTGGGGACTATCAGCGCTGATTGCGTGCTGGAAGGATCCCCGTATAAGCCGGTCCCATTGACCATAATGTCATGATTGCGGTCATAAACGGTTATACCATCCGTATAAAAAAGCAAGTTCCCGGATCTATCGGAAATCGTGGCACATCCCTCGTACGTATTCAATTGCCCTCCGGACAAAGGCGTTGTACTGCCATCACTGTTAAAGTGAATACCGGCGCCCTGCCCGAAATACCAGTTGGATGTTTCCCCCTGCCCGGTTAGGGCCATAGGGAAAAGTATTCCAATAAGGATTATCAGGGCAATCTTTTTCATAGTGTTCGTTCAAACACTACAAGATACTATAAATCTCTCTTCTTCAGCAGGACATACGATAAATAGACAAATATGCAGGTCCAACACAGGACAATTACTAATTCGTACCAATGCACATGGTAATCAAACGTAAATTTCTCCCCGATCTGGCTGGCTACCGACTGTACTGCGTTCAGCCGGCTAAATGGCTCTTCTATAAGATTAGACATGGACTGCAGCGGGAGAAATCCCTTTATGGTATTGGCCGTATCCCAGCTCACGAATTTCCATCCCAATATGCCAAACAGCATTTGTTCAAACACTGCCCATAAGATCAGAAATCCTAAGGCAAAGGCAGATCGCTTCACCAGCATTCCCAGGAAGAGGCAAAATGAGAAGAAGCCTACCAGTTTGACAAAAAATGCCAACAGGAACTCCATTCCTGAAAATATGATGGATAGTTCATTGTAGTCGGAATAGATGAGGCCCAGGATCAGGGACACCCCAAAAACAAAAACTGTTGAAATAAAAGCCAGGGTAAGGACGGTCAGGAATTTGGACAAGATGAATTCCTTTTTGGATAATCCGTCGATTAGGTTCTGCTTGATGGTTTTATTGCTGTATTCATTCGCCATCATGGACACGATGACGATGGCCAGGAACAGTTTGAAGATGGCTGTAACATAGGTATTGAAGTGCCAGATATACGGGAAGTTGAAAATACCCAATTCGGCAAAATGAAATTTTACCGGGCCAATATCAAATTTTATCGCTGCGACAAGTGCAATGGATGTAAGCAGTATAAAATAGGAAATGATCAGAATTTTGCTGGCCCGGTTATTCCATAGCTTAATGAATTCTATCTGCAACAGTCTTTTCATTGGTTCCGGAATTAGTTGGTAGGGTTAGGCCCGTCCTGTACCATGGGATTTTTGGTCAGGGTAAGGAATTGTTCTTCGAGGCTTTCCTTGCGTTTCACGAGGTGGGAGAGTACGATTCCCTCCGCAAATACAAGTCGGTTCAGGGTCCCGGCATCCATTTCCTCATCAAGGATGGCAGTTATAATACCCTGTTCAGATTTTATGGCCCCAAAACCTGGGTGCGCCTCCAGGAATGCGATCAATGCTTCGGCTTTATCCGTTTTAAGTTCAAAAAAACCATGGCTTGCCAGCATCCCGTCCACCCGCCCGGAATATAACTTTTCCCCTTTCCTCAATATCACGACATGGGTACACACTTTTTCTACTTCGTCCAGCAAGTGGGAGGCAAGCAGGATGGTAGTGCCCTGGCCCGCTATTTTTTTGATCAGTTCCCGTATCTGGTGAATCCCCTGGGGATCAAGGCCATTGGTGGGTTCATCGAGTATGAGGATCTCCGGGTCATTGAGTAGGGCAGAGGCTATGGCAAGCCGCTGCTTCATCCCAAGCGAATATGTGCTGAACTTACTGTCCTTGCGTTCGGCCAGCCCAACCAGCTCCAATTTCTCCATGATCTTCCCTTCGGCCACTTCCTTGATCTTACAGACCAGCTTCAGGTTTTGGAGGGCTGACATATAGGGATAAAAATTGGGACGTTCAATGATAGCGCCAACCTTTTTAAGGGCCTGATGCGTGGTCGCCTTCCCATCAAACCAGTTGAAACTCCCCTGTGTGGCATTCACCACATTGAGTACAATCCCCAGGGTAGTGGATTTGCCACTTCCGTTGGGTCCTAATATCCCATATACATTGCCCTTCTCAATGGAAAAGGACAAATCCTTTACCGCAGTAAGGTAACCGAATTTTTTGGTGAGGTGTGTAACGGTAAGAATCGTTTCCAATAGGTAGGGCGTTTTTAGATTGTTTCTAGTAACTTGACGAAGAAATCCTAATTTTGTTACAAATCCCGTCACTTAAATTAATAAAGTAGCCCATGACCGATGAACGCCTTATGTCCAAGAAGAAACCGGCTTACCCCGTAAATGACAAATTGGACGCCTACCTGGATGAATACAACCGGAAGATTGAGATCCCCATCTTCTATGATGACCTCCTGCGTTTTTCGGGATCCGTGGTGGTTTATGATGCCAATGGGGAAGATACGCTTTGGGTACGCGTATACTATTCGGATTCAGACCGGCTGGAGATCGACCAGAGCCTGAAAAGGGTCTATTCCAACCTGCATTCCGACGGAAGTGACCGTATTTTCCAATACCTCAATATAGACGCCGTGGATTTCTGTACTTTCGGGAACTCCAAGCCCTTCAGGATAAAGGTTCGGAACATCCTGAATGACAACTATACCTATTTCTACGTGAAGAAAACCGATGCTTCCCGTATCTATGGCCTGGAACTCGAACACATGCTTTCTCCATATAACCTGAATTTCCTGGTGTATAAGGACACCCTCATTGAAGAGCATATCGCAGGGATCCCTGGAGATGTATTCATCAAGGATATGCTGCCCAATTGTTCCGAATCTGAAAAATCACAGCTGGCCAAGGAATTTGTAAAGTTCAATGAGCGGTGTATGATCCGGTTACTGGGGGATATGCGGGCCTATAACTATGTCATTGTGCCCACCCATGATTTTGACCATGTCGTCTACAAGATACGGGCCATTGATTTCGACCAGCAGTGCTATGAAGGTAAATTAAAGGTTTACCGGCCGCAATTTTTCAAAGAGAATTACATCATGGTAGAACTCGTCCGCAACAAGCTGCAACATGATTCTGTGGATCAGTACAAGGTAGAGGAACGCTCCATTGTGGCCAAAAGGATCATCAGTTCCGGGAGTCGCATCAACCGGTTGGTGAATATTTGTAAGACAGATGATATTTCACTGGAGGCTAATATAAACCAGTTAAAGGAAGAGATATACGTTCTTACGCTTGACCTTAACTTCCGGAAATGCAAGACCATGGGGCAGATCCTCTTCCTTGCGCTGGAATTCGTTAAACGCAATTATCGTGATGTGAGCATGAAACAAATCATCGATAAGAAGATCAGGATATAAGCACAGGGAAACAGGGGACCATGTTAAGATGGACATACCTTGGGGCTAATCCCACCTTAAACTATCAGCTTTTTTGTTCCTTATTGAAGTACACCAGGTAATAATACATCTGTCGCTCCTCATCCCATCCTTTTTCAACAAATTTCTCCGCGGATTCATGATTGATAAAATCGAGCCTGATGTGGATGTTCGTATCGAGGTGGATCACATTCTTCAACTTTTTACGGGTATCGGAAACTGCCTTATTGGCAATATTGAAATTGGAAACATCTTCAATACTGTATTTGGGGCCTTTCTCTACCTTGTAATGTTTAAATTCCGGGATCAATTCCGGGTTTGCCATGACCTCATTCAAAAAATTAGATTCTTCAAATGCATCGTTTTTCGCAAAATGGTTGACGGCCCGGTTCATAAAAAGCACCTCCTGCTGTTTGTCCTCTGCAGGCAATACTACATCCTTGGCAAAATTCTGGCAAAATTTCAGGTAGTTTTTGGTATAGAAATTTTCATCGGTCAACGGAGCCAGGTCCAGAAACTGCTCCAGCCAGTACTTTGCGTCATACCGGTTGCTGTCAATGGATAACACCTTATAGCCATGCTCCTTATCCACATTGAATATCAGGCATCCTTTATCGAGCTTGTTGATATTGATCCCCTGCTCTATCTGTATTTCCAGATTGCCCCCTTTTTCCTGGAATTGCAGGAAATCCTGCTTTAGCTCACTTTTGAATATTCCAATGGCGTCAGTTTTTGTGTTATCAAGGAGTACATCTTTCAAAAGGGTTACATATACCTCTCCACTTTTGATATGCGGGTGTTTGGACTGGTCGTACAAATGGGTTGCCAGTTTTTTTGAGAGGGCATGCAGTTGTGAAGGGGCAGCGAAAATTTCAGCAGTTACCTGGTATACCGGGTTGAATTCAACGTCTGCCTCATGGGTGAACCGATAATAGTTTTCTTCCTTTTCCCGAAAGGGTTTAAAGAAATATTCCTTCAACAGCCCGGTGGTTTCATCATCCAGGAAATAGGGGCCTTCAGACAGGAATAAGGCTTCACCCTTGTTCTTATTACCAACCCTGTGCAGGGACAGACTTTCGATTTGGGTAGCATATAGGTTAATCATTATATGGGATATTATAGATTTAATATGTAAAGCCGGCTTATAACTATCAGGCCGGGACGGTTTTCCTTAATTTACGTTTAGAGTGTGGCCCTCAGCGGGGGCCGGGACATGTGGGATTTACGGCCCACAGGGAAAGCATTGCAACCATAAAAAGGATTGGGGAACACCAGGAGAATTCCATCAATTCCAGTTCTCATCAAAGTCAAGGTCATCATAATTTTCAAAGGTATCATCAAAATCGAATGCCGGGTCCGATTCAAAACTCTTTTCAGGGGGCGTCTCAGGGATTTCACCAAAGCTGAAAAGCAGGTTGGGATATACCCTCCCATCCTCCTTTTGCTCCACGTTGGCCAGTTCTACAAAAAAGGTCCACATGCTTAAAAAATCATATATATACAGAAGTTTAGGGGTGGCCTCAGACAGGACTTCCCTGATGGAGGTTTGGTGCATCAGGCGTACACCGTCACTTTGTTCACTAACATCGAACAGGGAAATTTCGTCTAACTGGTTCCAGCGGTCGTCACAGGTATAGAAAGAGGCCATTTCATTACCCAGGAAACCAAAGGATTGTGTGATCACATTATGAAAATCTTCCAATGTACTGTCCGCTTCGATCTCAATATCACGGAAGATATCTTCTTCAGTATCCAGTATAATCCTGATTTTATAAATCATTGATCTCCGTTTACGGTAGTTGGCAAAGTTACGAAGTTTTCGCATTTGGGGCCGGTTTTAGGACCTCCAATACCAAATAAAACTGAACCCCAAACAGCAGGGATGCCAGGATCAGGTGCAGCGGTTGGGTGCCCCAGGGAAAATCAAGGTAATTCATCGCCATTCCGGTTATGATCTCCAGTAAAATAATTGCCAAAACCCATTTGATTTTGAACAATCCCAAATTTAACCGATAGATCCGATACCCGAGGTACAGGTTCAGTAAAACAACCCCTATTGAAAAAGAGCGGTGGATATAAAACTGGATACCGGGGTCTGCCAGCCATAGATTTTCAGCTGTCTCGCCCAGCAGGTCTATCTGGTGATCTATGAACTGCCTCACCTGTGTGCCGAGGATTATTTGCGCTACGGTAAAAATGAGTGCAGCTAAGACCAGGACTGCGGTATTGCGGTCGTACAGAACGGCCTTGTTACCGTCCGAAGCCGCATGTATAAGGTAGAGGATCAGCGCTACGATTAGCAAGGCGGTGACCATATGGAAGGTGATCTTCAGGGGTTCTAAAACGGAAAAAACCACGGTAGCCCCCAGCCATCCCTGAAATGCCATTGCCACAACCACCAGCCAGGATATACCTGTCACAGTTTTGTTCTTTCGCCACCAGGTTATGGAAATCAATGCCAGGGCAAGTGTTGCCAGGCCTGCAACGGCCCCCAGCAGTCTGTTTAAGAACTCTGTCCAGGTATGGTATACATTAAATACAGCATAATCATGCCTGGTATACGGCATCCATTGTGTGGCATCATAGCTGTTCCCGGTTATTAAATCCTCTTTGGCAACCCACAGCGCTTCATTCCGTATGATATGTTGTCCTTTTTTAAAGGATTTAACCGGTTCCCACTGCAATTCGGATTCGGAGGTAGGTGGTATTAAATGCCCGAAGCATTTGGGCCAGTCGGGGCATCCCATTCCACTGCCGGTCATGCGCACGACTGCACCGGCTACGATTACCAGGTATACCAATACCAGGGAAATTTTGGCAGTCCGTAAGAAAATCACTTGCATATGCTCTAGTAGGGAGATGCAAAATTACCAATCTTTTATGTATAAACAGGATTGCTGCTGGGTTTTATGCTGTTGTATTACAGCCTTCCCCAATCACTTATTTAATACCACCATGGGGGTCCTGAAGGTGTGATGTGAGTCCCATCTTTTTACCTTCCTGGAGCATGAATTTTTTAGCGGCTTCATACTCATTGGGGATTTCCCCTTCCAGGATAGCCTCCTTGATCGCTTCTTTGATAACCCCAATTTCCCTGGAGGGACTAAGATTAAAAGTGGCCATGATCTCCTCCCCGGAAATGGGAGGTTGGAAATTCCGTATATGGTCCCGCTCTTCCACTTCCGTAATTTTTCGCCGTACCAGCGTGAAATTGTTGGTGTATTTTTTCTGTTTTTTAGGATTTTTGGTTGTGATATCAGCCTCGCAGAGCGTCATCAGGTCATCTACGTGGTCTCCTGCATCGAAGATCAGTCGGCGCACCGCTGAATCAGTAACAAAATCCTCGGCCAGTACTATAGGCCTTGAGCTCATAAGTACCATCTTCTGCACAAATTTGACCTTTTCATTCAGGGGCATATGCAACCTTTTGAAGAGCTTATAAACCATTTTTGAACCCACATATTCATGACCGTGGAAGGTCCAGCCTATTTTTTTGTCAAACCTTTTGGTGGGCGCCTTCCCAATATCATGGAGTAATGCAGCCCAGCGAAGCCAAAGGTTATCTGTGGTGGCAGCAATATTGTCCACTACCTCAAGGGTATGCCAGAAATTGTCCTTATGGCGCTGGCCTTCTTTTTCTTCTATCCCTTCCAGGGCGGTAAGTTCCGGGAGTATAAAGTGCAGGAGCCCGGTTTTGTGAAGCAGGCCCAGGCCTACAGAGGGTCTTTCTGTCGCCAGGATCTTATTCAATTCTTCTACAATACGTTCTTCCGAAACAATTTTGATGCGTTCCTTATTGTCTGTAATGGCTTGCAGCGAGGGAAGGGCAATGGCGAAATGCAGCTGGGTGGCAAAGCGTATGGCCCGCATCATGCGCAAAGGATCATCAGAATAGGTAAGATCCGGTTGCAGGGGTGTCCGGATCATTTTCCCGCTGAGGTCATCCATTCCATTAAAAGGGTCCAGCAGGTCGCCGTAGGTGTCCTTGTTCAGGGAGAAGGCAAGTGCGTTGATCGTGAAGTCGCGTCGTTTCTG
Source organism: uncultured Flavobacteriaceae bacterium (assembly GCA_963756115.1). Taxonomy (GTDB): domain Bacteria; phylum Bacteroidota; class Bacteroidia; order Flavobacteriales; family Flavobacteriaceae; genus JTS-RE37. Next base: position 80,581 of record CAVWMN010000002.1, on the reverse strand, counting down.
ATCATCTTCCAGGGTTCCATCCTCAACCATGGGGTTCCGGCTATCCTCCCGGTAACTTTCCTTGCGTGCCCCTACAAATTCCAGTTCAAATCCTTTGTAGTGTACCATTGCCGTACCGTAGGTTTTAAAAATGGCAACCTTTGGTTTCCCCTTTAATTTGGAGGCTACTTTCCGGGCAAGTGCTATGCCGCTGCCGATGGCCACAATGTCAATATCTTTTGGTTTACCCCTTTGCAGCAAGTGGTCCCGGACAAAGCCTCCGATTACATAGCAATCCATGGAAAGTTCCATTGCGCTCTCAGAAATTATTCGAAATACGGGGTTTTTAAGTGCGTCTCTGTAATTGTGTTCTGGCATTGTTAGAGGTTATCTTCCCGTGGCCGGAAGCGATGTAATTCAACCATCCTATTTCCGGATTACTTTCACGGTGCCGTCATTGCCCAATTTAATGATGGCAGACGGATTGCTTGTTTTTTTATCCCGCTCCAAATTTACTACATAGTCCACTCCTTTTAAAATATCCGGACCAATTTCGGAAAACGTGGCAGGTGCCGGGAGCCCCGCAAGGTTGGCGGAAGTGGACACGATTGGTTTTTTGAACCGTTTGATAAGGAATTGACAAAATTGGTCTGTTGCAACCCGAATAGCCAGGGTATTATCTGCAGCAATGAGGTTTTGGGCTACTCCTTTCGGATTGTCGTAAATGATTGTGGTGGGCTTGGTAGAAAAATCGATGATGTCATAGGCCACGTCGGGCACTGACTCTACATATTTTTCAAGCATAAAGTCGTTTGCAACCAAACATATCATGGTTTTTTGAGGGGGCCGGTTTTTAAGGGCATATATCCTCTCTACCGCCCTTTCGTCGGTAGCATCACAACCAATTCCCCATATCGTATCGGTAGGATAGAGGATTAAGCCTCCTTCGGACAGTACCCGAATGCATTCAGCTAGCTCTTTTTCCAATTTCTTACTATTTTAATCAACAATTATTTGTTTATGCCTCAATGATTTGCCCATCGGAAGGCCAATCAAAATGCGGTATGCCAATTTAAAATAGGCTGGCTTCACCAGGGAGGTCAGGCTATAACGGACCAGGTATAACAACCGCAGCACCAGGTATGGAATATAGCCATGGTTTTTTCGGATCACATAGAACATAGAGGTTTTTAATTCAATTTTGGTCTCAATGGGCACAGCACTTTTTTGAATGCTTTTGCCGTGGTGGTGGAGGTAAGACGCTCCCGGCAGAAAGTAGCACCTGCCACCCTTCCTTTTTAGCCGGTAACAGATATCACTCTCTTCAAAATAAAGGAATATATTGGTGTCAAAGCCCCCTACGCTGTCAAAACTTCTTGCCCTGAAAAACATAAAACTCCCGTTGACGTAGTCCACAGCCAGCGGGGTGGAGTAGGCTTTTCTGCGCCGGGGTTTAGCAGCAGGATTGATGAATTCGAGCATTGCCTTTCCGAATATTTCACGGCCAATGGTGCTGAAGTGGTCAAAACTGGGTTGTTTAATGAGTTGTTCATCATGGATCTGTGCCCCGCAGACCACGGCATCGGAAGTTCCTTCCATAAAACCAAAGCAAATAGAAAGCGCATCATTGAGCAATTCGGCATCATTGTTCAGAAACAGGTAATAATCCCCGGTTGCATACTGGATACCGTGCATATTGCCACCTCCAAAGCCGGAATTAACCCTGCTCCTGATCAGGGTCACCTTGCCATTTCCTAATTCGCGAACGAAGCTGTCCAGGATTTCAAACTCTTTTCTCCTGGATGCATTGTCAATTATAATAATTTCAAAATCAATTGACGCGGAGGTCATTTCCAGGACACTGGACAGGCATTTAATAGTATAATCTGAAGAATTATAGTTGATGATGATGACGGAGATGTCACACTTCGTATCCTTCATATGCCCACTTTCCATAGGGATGTGTTAATTATGAAATTTGGCTGGAAAGTTAAGCATAAGTTTGCTAAGGCCGATGCACCGCACAGTAGCTAAAAAGTCGTAAGTTAATTTCCGTATTGTTGGCCGGGAATCAGGCCAGCCGGGGAGTGCAATTCGCAGGCGGGGGGCTAGTTATAACTTTCCACAGCCTGGTGCTGGTATGTGATAACTTCTTTATTTTGGATGGTTAAACGCCTTAGTTCCATATACCTTTCGATCTCCCCAACGGCGCCCAGGTAACTGATGATGAATCCATTCCGGGCATCCAGTATGCCAAGCCGTATGATGAACTGGTAGCCGAATTTCCACAGCGGTTTTAGGATCAATTGAAGATAGTTGAATTTTTTGCCCTGGGAAAATGCCTCTTTGGCCTTTAATTGCCCATAATGCAGCATTTTGGATTTATAATCCTCATAGTTCTTATAGGAGTAATGAATTAATTTTTCCTTGAATATACCGGAGGTTCCCTGAACTTCCAGGGTTTCATGTACTAATTTCTCTTTTGTGAACCGGACCTTTGATTTCCTGAAAAGCCTGTAATTTTTGTCGGTCCTCCAGGCACAAAAGTGAAGCGGGGATCTGCGGAACATGAATTTTTTGTAAAACCAGTAGGCGTTGCAAGAATTACCTGATTGCAAAGAATGCTCAATTTCCTGCCGGAGCGGGGTCGTTACCACCTCATCGGCATCCAGGAAAAGTACCCAGTCATTCGATGCCAGGGAAAGGGCATATGATTTCTGGCGTGTAAAATTTTCAAATGGTTTTTGTACTACGGTAACCCGGGGATGGTTCAACAGGAATTCATACGTGCCGTCATCACTGAAGGAATCCACGACAATGATCTCATCTGCGAAAGCTACGGAAGCTATGCACTCTTCAATATATCCGATTTCGTTGTAGGTAATAACAAGGGCGGTAAACTTTTCCTTAGACATCGGGGCTGTATTTACAGTATATAACTTGAAAATCGCCTAAAAATTATACATGCCTGATTTAAAAATTCCGAATGCTTTCTGAAGATTTGTAAACCGGGGTTTTCAATTCCGGCAGGCTGATCAACGAACTGCCGTGGTCTTTTGTTCCTTCTTCAAACGCCTCAATTCGCGGTACCTGGCATAAACCCCAAGGGCATTTAAATAACTGATTATCATGCCTTTTTTTCCATCCAGAATACCGAGTCGAAGTATGTATTGGTTGAAGAATTTATACAGCGGCCGAAGCACAAAATGATACGGGTTGGGTTTATAGCTTTTCTGCACTTCTTCCTGTGCTTTCATCTGCCCGTATTTGATCATCTTGTTTTTATAATCATAGTAATTATTGTAGGAATAATGTATGAGTTTATTCTCCATATAATCCGATTTTCCATCGACTACCAGGGTTTCATGAACAATCCTTTCCTGCAGAAAATGGACCTTGCTTTTTCTGAATAAGCGGTAATTCTTATCGGTCTGCCACCCGCTAAACCGAAGCACCTCATCCTTGAACATAAAGACCCTGTAAAAATAATAGGCACTGGCTTTCGAACTCCGGTATTTCAGGGTATCCTCTATTTCCTTTTTCAGGGCTTCGGTTATCCGTTCATCGGCATCCATAAAAAGTACCCAGTCATGCGTAGCCTGGGTCAGTGCAAAGGATTTCTGGTCTGTATAATTTTTAAATGCCCTTTGGATGAGTTTTGCTTTGGGGTGAGCTTTTATTCTTTCCACCGTGCCGTCGGTACTGAAGGAATCCACGATGATGATTTCATCCGCAAAATCGAGGTTTTCGAGTACGGCATCAATATGTTCAATTTCATTGAACGTAATCATGAGGGCGGAGAGTTTTTTTGGAATGGCAAGGCTCTCTTTTTCCTCCACGTCAAAAACTGATTGATATATGCCATAGAGATTATCGGCCACCTTCTCGTCACTGAACCGCTGAACAAATTCCAGTCCGGATTGGGCCATTTGCTTCCGAATTCCGGGATCCCGGAAGAGCAATTTGAGATTGGACCGCAGCATTTCCAGGTCGTTAGGATCTGTGTAGATGGAATCCGGCCCCCCCGCTTCCGGGAAGCAACTCCCGATAGAAGTGATAACGGGGGTGTTGCTGTATAATGCTTCGATAATAGGAATGCCAAAACCCTCACAGAAGGAAGGGTAACAGAAGACGGTGGCAAGTTGGTAAATTATGGCGAGCTCCTTAACCGGAACATTCTTTAAAAAAATAACCTGTTGGTTCAGGTTATGTGCTTCGATATAGGCATGGATCTTCCGGGCATATGATTTTTCATTGCCGATCAGTACAAGGTTCATATCTGTACCGCGGATGGCCTGGACGATTAATAGCGCATTTTTACGTTCCTGAAGCGTGCCAACATTAAGGATAAATTCGTCCGGGAGGCCAAATTTTTGTGCAACCTGTTTTTTTTCAGAAGTGCTGTAGGCTGCTTTATATGCCTTGTTGCAACCCTGGTATACCACCTCAATCTTGTCTTCATCTACATGGAGGTACTTGATGATATCCCTTTTTGTTTGTTCACTTATAGCTATAATCTTATCGGTATTCCTGGTAGCATGCTGAAATTTCCGTTTGTAGATGATCCGGTCAAACAGGGAGTAATAATGGGGATGGCTCAGGTAGATGAGGTCGTGGATGGTGACAATAGACGCAATGCCCCTTTTTTTCAATCCGATGGGGGTTTCCCCTGACAACCCATGGAAAATATCGATCTGGTCCTCCGCCGCCTGCCGGGTTACGGGTCCCAGTCTCCATATAGAGGAAAATAGGTTCCAGAACCATCCTTTCGGATACTTTATTTCGGTATGCGGTAAGGGTTCCAGCCGGGTAACAGATGCTGGTTTGGTATTGTAGAGCAGGTATTTTTGGATGGGAGTGTATTCGTGAAGCATCCTTATGACATCACGCCCGTAATTTCCAAGCCCTGTATCATTATGGAATATCCTTTTTGCATCAAAGCCAACTCGCATACCTGAATTTTGTAGGTGTCAAAAATAAGAAAAAGATACAGGCCACCCTTTCTTTTTATGCTTCATTGCCAGTGAAAATGCTTGCGCAGCTGGGATTTCTCTAAAGTACGGAGTCCAGAAAGGTCAGAAGCTCTTTTTTAAACGTGTTGGGTTCCATCAATTGATAGATTTCCCGGGATTCGCTTCGGATTTGTTGATAGGATTTGCCTTCGACGACTTCCGGAAAATAATCTTCCGGATGCACGGCAATATTGTGGCTATCGGCAAAAATATGCCAACCTTTTTTATCGATCCAGGGTGCAAAGATAGAGAAGGTTGGTACCCCTAGGGCTTTTGCCATATTGGTAATCCCTCCTTCATTTCCAACGAAACATGCACACTGCTTCAGGAGGCCAAGAAATTGTCGCAGGCCGGAGGCAAAAGCCCCGATAGCAATCCTTTTTTGGGTGGAAGACCTGCACATATGGAATAGCTCCCGGGCATGGTTTTCCTGTTCAGGTATATAATTGAACAGGAATGTAGCCTGCGTATGGTCCGCAAGGATTTCGATCAGTGTTGCCATATAGGGCAGGGGATAGGTCTTGGTGACGTTGCTTCCCAATATCCCGATCATGATGAGGGGGTTGGAAAAAGACACCCCTTTTTCCAGCAAAAAATTACGGGATTCTGAAATCTCCCTTTCTGTTAAATGGATAGCGGGTTTACGGTTTGTACCCAACGTATCCGGGATCAATGGCCGAAGCAGGCTTAAACGGTCCTCTATTGTTGTGCTCCCCCGCCCGATCTTGCCTGGATTTAATTTTACCGTATGGCTATACAGGAAAGCTGAATACGGTTTGTAATAGGCTATCCGGATGGGGGCCCGGGAAAAGAGGGTTGTAAGGTTGCTCTCGGGTTTCCCATAAACATCAACCACGGCGTCATAACGTTCCCTGTTAACAGATCTCAGGAAAGCAAAGAACTGGCGATAATTCTTTTTATACGCCTGTTTAAACAGCAGCAACCGGTCTATATGGGGGTTATTCTCTACCACGGCCGTAGTACTTTCATAGACCATATAATGGACTTCCACCCCGGGTAAATGTGATTTCATGTGCTCACATAAGAGGGAACTGATCAGTACATCACCGATCATTTTTTGTTGTATGAGCAGTATTTTCATGTTTATAAATGTAAGAAATCTATAACAGGGCTTTCCGGGTACCGATTAGTTCCGGTAAGGATACTGGCCATCCGGTGAAGTTACCTCACACTTGTTGCCGGGTTTCGAAATTCAGTGTGGATCGATACCGGTTATGCAGAAACATGGTATTCCCGTAAAGCATCATTCAGGGAAGTTTTTTTATTGGTACTTTCTTTGCGCGTCCCGATTATAAGGGCACAGGGGACCTGATATTCCCCGGCCGGGTATTTTTTGGTATAGCTGCCCGGGATAACGACAGATCTCGCAGGCACCCTGCCTTTGTGTTCCACCGGCTGATCGCCAGTGACGTCGATGATCCGGGTTGATCCTGTCAGCACCACATTGGCACCCAGCACAGCCTCTTTTTCCACCCGAACCCCTTCCACCACTATGCATCTGCTGCCAATAAAGGCATTGTCCTCAATGATGACCGGTGCAGCCTGCAAGGGTTCCAGGACGCCGCCGATACCCACACCGCCACTCAGGTGTACATGCTTGCCAATTTGTGCGCAACTGCCAACGGTAGCCCAGGTGTCAACCATAGTGCCTTCGTCTACATAAGCCCCGATATTGATATAGCATGGCATCAAAATAGTTCCGTGGGATATGTAGGCCCCATGCCGGGCAACAGCATGTGGAACTACCCGGATACCTTTAGCCGCATACCCCCTTTTTAAGGGTATTTTATCATGGTATTCAAAGATACCAACTTCATATGTCTCCATTTTTTGAATGGGAAAGTAGAGCACGACTGCCTTTTTTACCCATTCGTTGATTTGCCATCCGTCCTTGGTTGGTTCCGCACATCGAAGGGATCCTTCGTCAATGAAATTGATGACCTGCCGTATGGTTTCACGGGTTTTCGATTCTTTCAGAAGTTCCCGGTCATCCCAGGCTTTTTCGATAATTTTTTGGATTTCTTCCATCGCTCGGTCTTAATAGCGCCAAAGATACGTGCTGGTTTGTAATAAAGGCGGCTATTTTTAGAGGTATAACAAATTATCGGTTATTTTTGCAAAAAAATTATTGTGGGGAGGATAGTTGCCTTTGATTATGGTACAGTGAGGACCGGGGTAGCAGTTACAGATCAGATGAAAATGATTGCTTCCGGACTAACCACTGTCAAAACAAAGGAGTTGTTATCTTTTCTCCGGACTTACCTCGAAAAGGAGGAGGTAGACCTATTCCTTGTCGGGGAACCCAAACAAATGGATAATACCCCGTCAGAATCGGAAGTATTTATACAGGCATTCCTGAAGGAGTTGAAAACGCAGTTTCCCACGATTCCCCTGCAACGCCATGATGAGCGGTTTACTTCCAAAATGGCCAGGAGGAGCATGGTGGAAGGAGGCCTGAAAAAAAAGCAGAGAAGTAACAAAGCCCTGGTGGATGAAATAAGTGCCACCCTTATATTACAATCGTATTTAAACAGTATTGAATAACATGATATTACCTATTGTTGCCTATGGCGATCCCGTCCTCAGAAAAACCGGGATCGATATTGAAAAGGATCATCCCCGTCTCGCACAAATAATCACCGATATGTGGGAGACCATGTATAAGGCAAACGGTCTTGGTCTGGCAGCCCCACAGGTAGGCCTCCCGCTGCGGCTTTTCGTCATTGATACCACCCCCTTCGCAGAGGATGATGCCTTGAGTCCGGATGAACAGGAAAAATTACGGAATTTTAAAAGGGTATTTATTAATGCCAGCATGGAGGAAGAAACCGGTCGGGATTGGACTTTCAATGAAGGTTGTCTGAGCATTCCCGACATCCATGAAGACATTACCCGGAAGGATACCATTACCATCCGGTATATGGATGAAAATTTTGAAACCATTACGGAATCCTTTGACGGGCTTTTAGCACGGGTCATACAACATGAGTATGATCATATTGAAGGGGTTTTATTCACAGATAAGATCTCTACCCTTAAAAAAAGGTTGTTAAAGGGTAAACTTTCCAATATTTCCAAAGGGAAGATCAAAGTAGATTATAAAATGCGGTTCCCTGCGGTTAAAAAAGGACGGCATGTGTAGGTCTATCCGGATACCTTCTACAGGCAATTCCCGACTTTAGGGTCGGATATAGTTGTCATAACGGGCAGGGTGTGGGTTTTCAGGGTGGTATTGATGGAGATTTTTCCGCTATGGCTACCATATCTTAAGTAAAAGTATAATCTTTGCCGGAAATTTTGAACCGAACATGAAATTAGATAAAATATTGGCGATCGGCGGGAGGCCCGGCCTTTTCAAATTAGTAACACAGACGCGCGCGGGATTTGTGGCGGAATCGCTGTTGGATCATAAAAAGGTGACGGTGGGGATGAGCAGTAACGTGAGTGTTCTCTCAGAAATCGCAATATACACCCTTGAGGAAGAATTGCCGTTACGAGAAGTATTCCAAAAAATAAAAGATAAAGAGGGGGGTGGCAAAACTGCTATAAGCCATAAGGCAGATAAACTCGAATTAGAAGAGTATTTCTTCGAAATCCTTCCCAATTATGATGAAGACAGGGTTTATCCAAGTGACATTAAGAAAGTAATACAATGGTACAATCTCCTGACAGACCATGGCATTTCTGACTTTTCAAATGATGAAGAAAAGGCGGCTCCGATGGGTGAAGAAGAATAATTTCCCCAATAAAAATATAGAAAGGCCCTGGTGATTCTGCCGGGGTTTTTTTATGGATTCATCCAAGATTTATTGGTTATATTTAGCGGCATTAACCCGTAAAACCAAACTTGGATGAACCGCATTTTTTCTGCCGGGATTACAGTCATGTTATGCTTCCTTACTGTTTTTTATGCCACCGCACAGGATGCTATCAATAAGGATACCACCACGAGCGCAACCAAAGAATTGCCACTTGAACCGGAACGCTCTATCGCCTTCACTACAGATAAAGGTACCTGGATATCGTTAGATGTGAGCCCTGATGGCCAAACCATTGTTTTTGACCTGATGGGTGATATCTATTCCATCCCTGTCAGCGGGGGGAAAGCCACCCGCATCACCGAAGGAATGGCCTATGATGTGCATCCCAGGTATAGTCCGGATGGGAAAAGCCTTGCTTTTATATCGGACAAAAGCGGATCAGACAATATCTGGATCAGGGACCTGAGAACCGGGAAAGAAACCCAGGTCAGCAAGGACGAGAAACACTCATTTTTCTCCGCGGAATGGACCCCGGACGGGGAATTCCTGTTGGGGAGCAAAGGGAGGCGGAACATCAAAATTCACATGTATCATAAACACGGGGGTTCCGGGAGCCAGTTATTTGAGGAACCCAAAACGATCAAAGCGATAGACCCGGCTTTCGGGGCGGATGGAAAATTGCTGTACTTCTCGCAAAGGACCAGTGCGTGGAATTACAACGCTCAATTACCACAATACCAAATAGGTACCTACGATATGGAGGATAGTGATATGGCTGTGATTACCTCCCGCTATGGTTCGGCATTTGCACCCACGTTGTCTGCGGATGGGAGGTGGATGGTATACGGCAGCCGTTTCGAAGATCAGACAGGGCTGGTGCTCCGGAACCTGGAATCCGGAGAGGAACGCTGGCTGGCGTACCCCGTGCAACGTGACGAACAGGAATCCATTGCGGCCCTGGGTGTTTTGCCGGGTATGTCTTTTACCCCGGATAGTAAACATCTAATTGCCTCTTATGGGGGAAAGATCTATTCCATTTCCATAGCGGATAGGAGCGTGGAAGAGGTCCCCTTCACAGTGGATGTCCAACTGGACCTGGGACCCAGGTTGAAATTCAGCTATCCTGTTGAGGACAGCGCCGAGGCACTGGTTACACAGATCAGGGATGCCAGGCCTTCCCCGGATGGCTCCCAACTTGCCTTTACGGCCCTCAACCGGTTGTATGTCATGGACCTGCCCGGGGGAACGCCGGAGCGGCTTACCGACCATGAATTTACGGAGGCACAGCCCGCATGGTCACCCGATGGAAAACAATTGGTATTCACCACCTGGCAACACGGCGGCGGCCACCTCTATAAAGTAAATGCAGATGGCCGGTCACAGGCCGTTCAAATGACAAAAGTGGCGGGGATTTACAGCAATCCCGGCTGGTCTTATTCGAGCAACAGGGTCGCATTCCACAGGGGTACAACCCAGACATATGACAATTCCATCGCACCGTATACGGCGATGGCCCAGGAGGATCTTGTGTGGATTGCTGCAGATGGAGGAGATATCCATTTTATCGATAAATCAAAAGGCAGGCAAATGCCACACTTCACAAAAACCGATGACCGTATCTATCTTAGCAACCCTGACAAAGGGCTGGTATCCATCCGGTGGGACGGGACCGATGAAAAAGAACATTTGAAGATCAAAGGCATAGAAACCTATGGCTCACAGGATGTTTTTGGCCGGGGTCATCAGGCCGGGAACAATACCTACCTGCCGGCCGCCGACAATGGGAGGGAAGAAACGGATAAATCGTCCAAACCATCAGAAATCCGGATAGCTCCGGACGGGAAGTCCGTGCTGGCGCAAATCAACAATGACCTGTACACCCTTGTCATCCCGCGCTATGGAAAAACCGCAACGGTCTCTCTTGCCAAGGTAGAGGATGCCGCGTTTCCTGCACTCAAACTAACCGTCATCGGGGGAGAATTCCCGGATTGGTCTGCAGACAGCAAGTACGTCCATTGGTCATTGGGATCAAGCCACTTCAAATATGACCTTGCCGCGGGAAGAAAATTCAATGACAGCCTTGTGGAAGCTAAGAAAAAAGAAAAGGAATTAAAAGGTAAGGAGACGGAAAAAGACACCACATTGGTGGAGGATGAGGATAAAAAGACACCTAAATTTTATGCTGATGAATACAAGGTAAAAGTAGCCTTTAAAAGGGACATCCCCCAGGGCGCGTTGCTGTTGAAAGGGGGCCGCATCATCAGCATGAAAGGGGAGGAGGTCATCGAAACAGGGGATATCCTGATTGTGAACAACCGCATCCGGGCCATCGGGAATTCCGGCAGTTTGACCCTACCTCCCAATACCACGATAATGGATGTAAGCGGGAAAACGATCACCCCGGGGTTTGTGGATACGCATGCCCACATGTGGCCTACCTGGGGAATCCATAAAAGCCAGGTGTGGATGTATTCGGCCAACCTCGCTTATGGTGTTACTACAACCCGGGACCCTCAGACTGGTTCAACAGACGTCCTCACGTATGCAGATATGGTGGAAGCGGGCATGATTGCGGGGCCGAGGGTCTATAGTACCGGGCCGGGCGTGGGATTCTGGAGTTACCAGATAGAAAGCCTGGAACATGCCAGGGATGTGCTTCGTCAATACAGTGAATATTATCATACAAAAAGCATCAAGATGTATCTCGTGGGTAACCGGCAACAAAGGCAATGGGTTATCATGGCTGCCAGGGAACTCGAATTGATGCCAACCACAGAAGGGGGACTCGATTTTAAGTTAAACATGACACAACTGCTGGATGGCTATCCGGGGCATGAACATTCCCTGCCCATATACCCTATCTACCAGGATGTGGTTAAGACGATCGCCGATTCCAAAATGGCGGTTACCCCTACATTACTGGTAGCGTATGGCGGGCCCTGGGCGGAAAATTATTATTATTCCACGGAGGATGTTTGGGGCGATAAAAAGCTACAGTACTTTACGCCCTATGAGGAACTTGCCCAGAAATCGCGCAGGAGGCCCGGGTGGTTTATGGATTCGGAACACGTTTTCAAAAAGCACGCCGAGTTCATGAAGGATCTGTTGGATGCCGGGGGATTGGCAGGTATCGGAAGCCATGGCCAGCTGCAGGGACTTGGATATCACTGGGAGATCTGGTCCGTGGCAAGTGCCGGAATGGAGAACCACAAAGCATTGCAGGTTGCTACCATTTTAGGGGCAACAGCCCTGGGCCTTGAGGGGGATGTTGGTTCCCTGGAACCAGGAAAATTGGCGGATATCCTCGTCCTGGACAAGAATCCGCTCGAAAACCTCCGGAATACCAACAGCCTGGATATGGTCATAAAAAATGGACGGGTATATTCTGCTGACAGCCTGGACGAACTGTGGCCAAGGGAAAAAAAGGCGGAAAAATACGAATGGCAGACTGAACGGCCTGTGGGACTTCCGGGCATCCATAAATAAACGACACGGGTTGCCACTTAATCAGTAGTTAGGTACTGCTTCAGGTTTGTGTGGAGGAGATCATTCCAGCCTTTGTGGAAATTGCCGGCTGCCAGATCACTAGTATCACCGGGGAATGAATCCAGCCCGCTATGGGTCAGTTTGACACGCGTACCCGCTGCTTCGGGAAATAGTTCAAAAGTCACAAGGGAATTTCCATCAATCGCATCATATTGCCAGCTATACTGTAGCTTTTTACTGGGTATAACCTCCGTAATCATGCAATTATGGTGGTACTGCTCCCCTTTGACGCCAATTCCTGTAAAGCTGAACTCAAATCCAACTTCAGCCCGGAATTCGGGGAGGTCAAAATACCATTTTTTCATTGCTTCCTTGTCCGTCAGGGCTTTCCATACGTTTTCCGGCGAAGCACTGTACTTTTCTTCAACGATGACTGAATCCACAGGGTACTATTTTCTTATTCCCGCTCCCGTCCTGCGATATTAATCCTTCGGGATCTCCTTATAGGAATACTTGCTCTCTTTCCAGTCGATCAGATCGGAGGGGTAATATTTGACATTCATCCTGTCCAGGAACGGGGCCTGGTTCGCAAGTCTTACTTTGTAGCTCTCCCAGTCGCGGTTTTCCTCTGTACTCCAGCTCAGTTCTGAATACCCTATTACCCGGGGAAAAGCAAGATATTCCAATTCTTCCATATTGCTGATGGTTTCAGACCATAAGGGGGCCTCAACCCCCAGGATGTTTTCCCGCGGGATACCACTGCTATATTTTTCCGGTGTCCAGACATAGGCTGTATCTACCGGAATATAGGCGGCCCAGTGGAGGCCCAACTTGGAAAGCGAATCATATTGCATATCGAGATAAGCCTTCCTGGCTGGCGAGATTATGACCTTCAGCCCTTTGCTTACGGCTTCCTTTGCATTTTCCTCACTGGCCCAGAACTGGGCAATGGAGGAACTGTCAATATCGGCAGTAGCAACTTCGTCCCATCCGATCATCCGTTTATTGTACTTCCGGACAATTTTCTCTACCCGGTTGACAAAATAGATGTAATCATTTTTGCGTGTAACATGGCTTTCATCTCCCCCGATATGGAAGTAAGGACCGGGGCTTATAGCCGAAATTTCCCGTACCACATCGTCTATAAAAGCATAAACTGTATCCTTACGGGTGTCAAGGGTGCTGAATCCTACCTGTGTCCCCTCATACAATTCCGGGGTTTTCCCGTTGCCATTCAAAATGGGATAGGATACAGATGCAGCATTGGTATGTCCCGGCATATCTATCTCGGGGACAATTGTCATATAGCGTGCTGTTGCATAGGCTACAATATCCTTATACTCCTCCTGGGTGTAAAATCCTCCGGATTCCCCCCCGACTTCGGTACTGCCTCCCACCTCGGTGAGTTTGGGCCAGGATTTTATCTCAATGCGCCATCCCTGGTCATCTGACAGATGCAGGTGCAATACATTGATCTTATAGTATGAGAGCAGATCGATATAGCGTTTGACATCATCAACACTAAAGAAATGCCTGGCAACGTCGAGCATGGATCCCCGGTATTCAAAATTTGGGTTATCCACTACCTTTCCTGAAGGAATGGGCCAGATACTGTGTGCCGCCAAAGTATCATTGCTGACTTCCGGGATGATCTGCTGTAAGGTCTGAATCCCCCGGAATGCTCCTTCTGCCGTTAGGCTGTTGAGAATTACGGAGTCCTTTGTAATATATAACTGGTAGGCTTCCGGTCCTTCCAGGCCGGAACTGTCTGCCTGAGCGATATAAATGATCCGGTCTACCATTCCGGCATCCGTCTGGTTGACGGAAAGTTTCAATCCGGTTTTGGCCTGGACCTTATCCGCGAAAAAAGAGGCTACTTCAGGGTAGCCGGCTGTATTGGGCGATGTATAAATGGCAGTATATTGATCCAGACCGAAAGCCGTATGTGTGGGTGTAATTTTCAGGGGCTTGGGGATCATATTTGCTGCGCTGAGATCTGTGGGGGGAAAATTGATATCCTTTTTCTTTTTTTCCATACAGGACATAATGCCTGCAAACATCATGAAAACAAACAGGATTCTGATCATAAGGTACCTTACGCTAATTTTTTCCATCGATAGTAAATTTAGGATTTTGAATGTTCAACATACTGTTTTATGATAGGATACCAAAGTTCATAACCCCTGGAATTCATGTGCAGTCCATCCGCAATAAACAGATCAGGACGCACCTTCCTCCCTGCCAGCATGGTATCCCAGATGTTTGCAAATTCCACGGCTTCATCCTTCCTGCTCAAACGCCGGAATTTCCGGTTCAATTTTTTATACTTTCCTTTAAGGTGCCAGCGAACTATGCTCGGTTTGGCTGCAATCAAAACAATGCCGGTTTCCACATTCCGCTGCTTAATCCTTTTTATGATTTCCCGTGTATCCCTGATTACGTGCCGGGGGCTTTTTCCACTAAAGATATCATTATCTCCTTCGTAAATAAAAACCCTCGACGGATTGTATTGCAGGATTAGTTCATCTGTGTATGCGAGCAAATCAGAGGCCTGAGATCCCCCAAACCCGGAATTCACGATCTGGTAGCCGGGAAAAATATCCGGCAGGTTCTCCCAGATACGTATGCTGGAGCTGCCTGTAAAGACAATGGTTTCCTTTGTACTGTCCCAAAGCGAATCATAGCGGGTACTAATCGCATTAACTTCCCCCTGAAACCGGATCGGATCCTGGGCGTTGGTAATGCTGTAACATAAAAACAATGCGACAAAAAAAGAGCGTTTCATAATCAGGTAATAGTTTTGCTGCAAAATACCAGTTGTTATCGATTATTTCTTATCCGTCAGATCTATTCGATCCGGACGGTTTGTCTAAGGTATCACCTATAATCAGCAAACCCAAATTCTTTATCCGGCCTTTATGCCTGTCAAACCAGAAAATAATATAACATCAACTATTCGCTGCACTTTTAGGTATGATCAATCAAAGCTTTGCTTTCCGTTCCCCCGAATGGTCAACCCCTCTGGATCGTTCCAGCCGGATCATGGCTGACGGCCTGTAATTAACAATCACTGCCCTTCGGTTCAGCAATGTGCTGTTCCCACGGCTGTAATGCAGCGTGCCGCCCTGATGTAAAACACAGGACCCCGGTTCCAGGGGTATGCAAACACCGCGGGCCTCACTTCCTTCGCACTGTAAGGCTCCCTTGTTACCGGTCTGGACATGGGGCAGAACAGGGGAGCGGTGCGATTTTGGGATATACCACATACACCCATTCTCCTTAAAAGCCCGGTCAATCGCTACCCAGCAGCTTACCGCCCGCCTGTCCGGCATATCAATCCAGTATGCTGCATCCTGGTGCCAGGGTGTGGGGGTATTCGTCAATGGGGATTTGTTGATCAGCATATCGAAATCAAGATCCATATCAGTGCCCAAAAGTTCCCGTGCGATTTGTAATGTCCTGCCGTGGATCGGCAGTTCTTTCAATTCCGGCAGGAATTTTGACGGCAACATGATCTGTGTTATTTTTTCACGGGAAAAGTCTGTACCACCCGACAGGTCGGACCTGTGGCCTGAAGTTTCAATGCGGTTAAACAGGAAATCATCGTAAACCCTGTCGTAATACTGAAGTTCCTTAGGGGATATCAGGTTTTTGAGCACCAGGTAACCTTCTTCCCTAAAGAAATCCATTTCGTCTCTGCCAATAGCTCGCCACATCGTTGCATTTTCAAACCCTGAATGTATCTATTTTCGCCTTTCCATCCTATTCAGGCACTGAACTTTTATATTCAGGGGCCATCTTACAAATTAGAAATCCTCCTGTGGAGGTGATGCTTTCACTTTTCGTATTGTACCGGATATGGAAACTATGTTTCTATACCTACCCTTTAAAAAAAACAGTACATTTATTTCTGTAACCAAAAAACTTGAAATCCCTTCATGTTCTTTCCAAAATACCTAACATTCCCCCTTTTTGCCCTTCTGGTCGCATGTTTACACCGGGTCAATGGGCAGGATAATACCACCACCACCAACATCAGGCCTGCTACGGAGGCAATTTCCCTGGAAACCGGCCCTGCCATAGACGGGGATGTGCTGAATGACCCGGTATGGCAAGGGATCGTGCCGTTTGGTGACCTGGTGCAAACCCAACCCAATTACGGGCAGGCGGCCACTGAGCAAACCGATATCCGTATCGCCTACACAGAAGAGACGTTCTACGTTTCTGTTGTATGCTATGATTCCCGCCCGGGCCAACTGGTGGTTTCCGATGCCCGGCGCGATGCCAACCTGGATAATACGGATGCCTTTATATTTATACTGGATACCTATAAGGACGGGCAGAATGGCTTTATTTTTGGTACCAATTCCCTGGGAGTTGAATACGATGCACAGGTAGACAATGAAGGACAGGGAAACAACAATGTCAACCGCCAGCAAGGAGGTACCATCGGGGGTTTTAACCTTAACTGGGATGCTTCGTGGGAAGTGGAGACCCAGGTGTCTGATATCGGATGGAGTGCAGAATTTGCCATTCCCCTGCGCACCCTTCGATTTCAGGCCGGTAAGGACTGGGGGATCAATTTCAGGAGGAATATCCGGAAGAGCAATGAGATCGTGTACTGGGCGTCCATGCCTATCGGTTTTAACCTCAACCGGCTTTCGCTGGCCGGTACGCTTACGGGGCTGGACCTCCGGAGTCCCGGAAACCTCAAATTGATACCCTATGTCCTTGGCAAGCTGGAAAAGGATTTTACGGCAACAGACCCTACAAGTGATTTTACGCCCGAGATAGGCGGAGATATAAAATACAGCATTACCCCAAGCCTGACACTGGATGCTACCTACAATACGGACTTTGCCCAGGTGGAAGTGGATGAACAACAGGTAAACCTGGACCGGTTCAATTTATTCTTTCCGGAAAAACGTCCTTTTTTCCTGGAAAACGCCGGACTCTTCTCTGTCGGGAGCCCGGGGGAAGTAGACCTGTTTTTCAGTCGCAGGATTGGAATCGGTGACAATGGCAATATCGTACCGATCATCGGGGGAGCCCGACTCTCAGGAAAACTCAATCGGACGAATGTTGGATTCCTTTCCATGTTTACAGATGATGTACAGGATGCAGGTATCGAAAAAAACAATTTTACCGTGGCACGGGTGAACCATGAATTCAAAGGCCGTTCCGCCCTGGGTGCCATCGTTATCAACCGCGCTGGTTTGGAATCCGACAACGATTACAACCGTACCTATGCCATTGACGGTAAGTTGGGCCTGGGCAGGAAAGCTAGGATGTCCGGATTCTACGCCAGGACCAGCGACCCGAATGATACCATCAATGCACACTCCTATAAATTCCAAACGGATTACGTCTGGAATAACTGGGAGATGCGGGGTGCCTACACAGAAGTTGGCCAGGGGTTCAATCCAGAGGTTGGTTTTTTGTTCCGGTCTGCTTTCAGAAAGCCGGAAGCACTTGTGCTCTATCATTTGCGCCCCAGGAATGAAGCCTCCCGGATCCTGGAATTGCGGCCTCATGTTTCCTACAGGGGATTCTGGAATTTCGATGGTTTTCAGGAAACCAGTTTTTTGCATATAGACAATCACTGGGAATTTAAAAGTGGCCTGGAGGTGCACACGGGATTTAATGTTACTTCCGAAGGTGTCCTGGAAGCCTTTCCCATATCCGAGGGGGTACTGGTACAGCCTGGTACCTACGATCATACCGAAGCCCAATTGGTCCTTTTTACCAATCAGAGCAAGGCTGTCTCCATCAATATCCGGTCCGTTGCCGGAGGCTCATTTGGCGGGGACCGTTACCTCAACAGCGGCACCCTGCGGCTTCGCGGGGGTGATAAATTCAATGCTGCGTTAACGTATCAATACAACAAATTCAACCTTCCGGGCGGGGAGTTTACCGCCAATATTTTCGGCAGCCAGTTATCCTATTCCTTTACACCCAATATGTATTTGCAGGGATTCATACAGAACAATACGGTAGATAAGCTATGGGCCGTGAACGTACGCTTCGGATGGCTGCAGCGGGCGAATACAGGTTTGTTCGTAGTATACAACCACAATATCAGGGATGGGGATCCCCTGAACAATAGTTTTATTATCAAATACTCCAGGATGTTCGATCTGGTAAAATAATCTCCCAATCTTCGGGGTTACTGCCCGGTCGCTACTATGGCAAGTTCGTGTAATGCAACCTCCATTTTTTTGATAGCTGCCACACTGTCGGGAATATGGTGTCGTTGCGCCAGGTAAGCCGGTGCATTGTAGGAAACGAATACCTCCCCGTCCGCATCTGCCCAAACCAGCATTTTCTGGGGAAGGTCTATTGCGTTGAATGCACAGATTGCATCAGCGGGGTTCCAGCGGCCGGGTTTCCAAAGACCAGCAGGTAAGTCGGATTTAATTCCAAACCTGCTTTCCGGGCATTTACCCGGTGGTCGAGCTGTGCCATTATACTCACTTTTGGATTGGACTGGATGGCATTTTCCAAAGCAGCAAGGGTCTCCTTATAATTCCTGGAACTTGTAAGGGTGACAATGCCTTCCTGGCGTCCCGGTAAATGCTCTTCAGAATTCTGAACGCCATTCCCACTGGCTTTTATAGTGATTTTTTCCAGGGCAGCCGCGATCTGCGGTAAAGTCTCAGCCTTTAAACCATACCGGGCGGCAAGGTAGTCTGCCGAATTGTAGACCACATAATTCTTCCCGGTATCGCTTTGATATACTGCAATCTTTTGTGGCAGATCGAGCCCGGCCAGTTGGTTTTCCTGCATTAAAGGCGTACCCAAATTTGGGTTGCCAAAAAGTACTACATGTGTTTCGCGCAGCGATAACCCCACCTTACGGGCATTGGCGGCATGGTCTATGCGCGCAACAATGCCAATCTGTGTATTCTCTTCCAGGCTGGCGATAATGGTTTCAAAAGTTTGGGAAACGGGAGTATTTGATTCCGCATACCATAATCCGGCTGCCACCGGGACACCAGGCGCAGCGGATGTCATATCGGGATGAGGTTTGGTGAGGAGCAACATCACAAGCAGCGGGAAGCAAATAGCTGGCTGATAAAACATACGCTTACATTTAAATTAGTTCAATACTGATCCGTTCGGTTCTGGTTATCAGGGTAGCCCCTACTTATGCGCACAAGGATCCTGGAGCGGTCATTCCTCCAATTCCGCATAGGTGACTGCTTCACTGATTTCCGCTACATTCCCGATATATTCCTTTCCCCGTAACCGGTGCACGGTATAGGCTTCCAGGGATTCTTCCGGGTAAGATTGCATCAATTCGCGGATCCCGGCTATATCCACCTCGTCTTCAATTGGTTTTAACCACCGGTCTGCCAACTCTTCCGGCATTATCAATGGCATCCTGGGCCCGGCAAGTTTCGGGTTGTTGTGGATTTTGGCCATCATGGGATTCCCCTCCGTGGTAACTATGGAAAAGGTATTCCATAGTTCTCCTGTTTCCCGGTCAACCCACTCACTCCATAATCCGGCAAGGGCCATCGGTTCCCCGGTTTTCAGATGGATAAAATAGGGGAATGTCTGCCCCTTGAAGTGGTGGTGTTCATAAAAGCCATTGACATATACCAGGCACCTGTTGTTTTTGGCGGCATTCCGGAAGGCGGGTTTCTCAAAAATAGTCTCGCACCTCGCATTCAGGGTATTGTTCCAAAATTTTTTCAATTGTGCTGAGTCCTTGATCCACGGAGGTACCAACCCCCAGGTGGAAACTACAGGTAATTCAGGGGATTCATCCGTATAGATCAGTAACCTGGGATGGCTGAAACCGGAAGCATGGTAAAGGGGCAGGTCGGTAAATGGAATTAATTTTTCCTCAATTTCCAGGATGGCATTACGATCACCATATCGTTTTGCCCTTTGCAGCTGTGCTTCCAGATTGGCTTTAATATCATAGCACATGGATTGGTATTTCAGTGTTTGAGATTAATATGAATCCTCCAGGACCCCAACGGGGGTTCTATAAAAATACAAATTTAAGTGGCAGAAAAGACGTAGTGGAATGACTGCCCGTGTTCAGGCTATTACTTTTCCGTTATCTTTAGTGACAAAAACAGCTGGTATGAATCCCGCTACTTACAGTTATCTTTTTTTTCTGTTAACAGCAATCCTGCCCGGGTGCCAGGACAGTCAGGAATCGGTCATTTCCCTTTTTGAAGAGGGTTCCGGGGAATGGTTCCAGGAAGGTGAAGCGGAATGGTCCTTTGAAGGAAACGAACTAACAGGTACTGTTACCGGCGGTTCCGGATTTGTGATGACGAATGACCGATACCGCGATTTTAAACTGGAGCTGGAATTTTTCCCGGATAGCACCATCAATTCGGGGGTCTTTGTGCGATGCAGTGACAAGGGGCTTTCCAATATTGATTGCTACGAGATGAATATCTGGGACCTTCACCCGGATCAAAAATCGAGAACAGGCGCAATCGTAACCCGGGCTTCCCCACTGGCGAATGTGGCAACCCTGGACCAGTGGAACACGTATAAGATTGTTTGCAGCCACAACAGGATTGAAACGTGGATAAATGGAATCCTGATGTCCGACCTCGAAAATACGGATCTTACAGAAGGGTATATTGCCTTGCAGGCTGCAGAGCATGGTACGGTAAAATTCCGCAATGTTACGCTCAGGTCCGGCGGTGTGGAATAGTTTTTTTGGTCTGTCCCACAGGATTATGCCTGTAAAACCGCTGAAACCCTGTCCGCTGTAAATGGCAGGTGCCTCAACCGCTTACCCGTTAATTTTGCAAAGGCATTGGCGATGGCACAGGCCACCAACGGGGTCCCGGATTCACCTACTCCCTGCGGCAATTCCCTGGAATCCAGCAGGGAAACTTCCACACTTTCCGGAATGTCCTGCATGCGGAGGATCTGGTAATCATGAAAATTTGATTGCTGTACCGCTCCATTTTCAATGGTTAGCTGCTCAGTGAGGGCACTGCTGATCCCCATAAGGATCCCGCCTTCCATTTGTGCTTTTACATTATCGGGCTGGATGACAATCCCGGCATCAACCGCGCACCAGAAATGGTGGACACGGATTTTCCCGCTTGCCTGGTCTACGGATATTTCACAGATCCCGGTACTCAATGTGCCGCTGCGTTCCAGGAATGCCATACCCCGGGCGTGGCCATCGGGAACAGGACCGTGGGCATCAGCCATAGCAACAGTTTTTTCCAGCGTAGCGAGTGCCCTGGGGGATTCCTGCATTAATTCCCTTCTTAAATCCACCGGATCCTTTCCCTGGTCCAGTGCAATTTCATCGATCATACATTCAATGGCGAATTTATTGGGTCCGTGGCCTACAGCCCGCCAGTGCTTTAACCGGATGCCTTCAGACACCTCCCGCCATTCGGCAAACTGGTTGGGGATCTTATAAAATTCATTCCGTATGCCACTGGCAACGAGATTTCCGCCATCCCCCACAACAAGGTGCGAGAATCCTGTAATCGCCCCGAGCCTGTCTGTAGCGGCTGTAATCCGCTGGAGGGTCAGCGGGCGAAACGCTCCATACCGCAGGTCATCCTCACGGGTCCAGATCAATTTCAGGGGCCTTCCAGGCACCTGTTTGGCCAGTAAGGCGCATTCTGTGGTAAAATCGGTCATACTCCGCCTGCCGAAGCCTCCGCCCAGGTATTGCAGTTTAATCCTGACTTTATCGGGTTCCAGCCCCAGGGCCTGGGGAATGCCTAGTTTAGAATCGAAACCCTGCTGGCTACCTACCCACACTTCGGCATTTTGTCCGTCTTCTGCCAACTGAATGACCGCATTGAGTGGTTCCATTTGTGCGTGGTAGACATAATCATTTTTAAAATCGATGCGGTAGGTTTTAGCTGCTGTCTGCAGGCTTTCTTTAAAATTGCCTTTTTCCACAAGGATTTGCCCCCCTTCTGGCTTGTCGGCAATTTTTTGATATTTCTCGAAGACGTCCGTTGTATTAAACTCACTTGCTTTGGCATCACTCCAGGAGATCTTCAAATTATTCTTGGCTGCCAGCGCCTGCTCCAGCGTGGTTGCAATAATACCAACGGCATAATCAAACGGTACAATTTTTTGAACGCCCGCCATAGCCAGAATATCGGATTCGTTCTCCAGCGTTGGCCGGGCACCGTGAACAGCGCCCCGTTCGAGTACCCCATATAGCATACCAGGTAAACGCACATCAATTGCAAATTGTGCACTGCCATTGGTCTTGGCAGGGATATCGGTCCGATCCAGGTCTTTGCCGACCAGGCGGTAATCCGCCGGATCTTTTAATTCACTTTGACGGAACACAGGGAGGGTATCCGGAATTACCAGGTACGGGATTAAATCACCGAACCCTATTTCCTTATTCCCTTCTGCATATAGGACAATTCCGGGCCTGGTGGTAATCGCTTCCAGGGGCACTTCCCAAAGCCGGGATGCGCTGAACATCAGGATGTACCGCGCCTGGGCTCCGGCTTGTCTCATCACGGGATAATAACCACTCGTTACCCTGCTTCCCGCAGAAAGCATTACTTTCCCGTTGGGCCCCCAGCCATCCGAGCCATATATAGCGGATTCCTGAGGTGAAAATTCAACATTGACGAGGTTCCAGTCCGCATCCATCTCTTCAGCGAAAATAGCCGGGAGGGAGGTCATGGAGCCCTGTCCCATTTCGGCGGCGGGGTTATAGACTGTTAGCTGCCCGTCACTGGAGATCCGGACCCAGGAAGTAATTTTGTGTTTTTTCAAATACCCCTGAAAGTCCTTTTCTTCTGTGCAGGAAATCAGTTGGGGTATAATGCCCGAAACACCAATCAAAAGGGCTACACTACCGGAAGTTTTCAGGAATTTCCTTCGGTTTATAGGGTGATCGATAGGTTTCATAGGCTGCAATTTATGTTCCGGGTATTTGTATTAATGGGATGTTAACTCATTTTGGCCAATTAAAGGGCTAGCGTACGGCAAGGTTGCTTTCAGATGCCAGCTGTATGGCCTTTACGATCCGCAGATACGTGCCACAACGGCATAAATTGCCATTCATATAATCTTTGATCTCCGCCACATCCGGATTCGGGTTGGCCTTCAGAAGCGCTGCTGCCTGCATGATCTGACCGGATTGGCAGTATCCGCATTGGGGGGCTTGAGCTGCCACCCAGGCTTGTTGCAACGGGTGGTCTCCTTCTTCTGACAAGCCTTCAATGGTCGTGATCTTTTGCGTTTCCTGTAAAGTTTCTATGGCTATCATACATGCTTTTGAAGGATTTCCGTCTATATGGATCGTACACGCGCCGCATTGGGCAATCCCACATCCGTATTTGGTACCGGTAAGGCCCAGGTGTTCCCTGAGAACCCACAATAGGGCCGTACCCTCCGTTGTTTCTACAGTGTAAGGTTTCGTATTGATAGTGAGGTTATAGGAAGCCATCAGAAGTGCTGTTTAGAATCCTATTAAGCTACGGAAAATTCAGCATACAGACAAATTACAACCGACCCCTGCCCGGGATCAAACCGCATGACAGACATGGGCTTATTGCGCCCCCTGCACATTCATATCCAGGGTGTAAACCGAATCCATTGCAGTTATGAATAAGATATTCCTCTCTTTACCTCCAAACGTTACATTGGCTGTCCATTTCTGGGGAACCGGTATATGAAGGATCTTTTTACCCGTGCTGCTAAATACAGTAACCCCGTCCCCCGTCAGGTAGAGGTTTCCCTGGTTATCGAGGGTCATCCCATCGGATCCCATTTCACAAAAGAGCGTTTTCCGGCCCAGGCTGCCATCATCTGCTATAGCATAGGAATACGTCTTGCCGTCACCAATATCAGCTACATACAGAGTTTTACCATCAGGGGTACCTATGATTCCATTGGGCTGAACTAGATCTTCCGCTACCGCACGCACTTCGCCGGATTCGGGTCTTAAAAAATAGACCTGCTGCTTTTCAAGTTCACCTTTTGTTCTTTGCCAATACGGCCTTTGATAATAAGGATCTGTAAAATAGATTCCTCCCCCGGGAGCAATCCAAAGGTCGTTTGGGCCATTAAGTTTTTTCCCTTCGTAAGATCCCAGAAGGACCGTTATTTTTTTAGAACTATCGATCCGCCAGAGTTCGAACTTTTCATCGGCCGCCGCCAGGAGATCCCCGTTGCGATCAATAAAGAGGCCGTTAGCACGCCCGGCAGGCTGGATATACGTACTGACCTGGCCACTCCCTGCGTCCCATTTCAGGATACGATTATTGGGCTGATCGGTAAAAAATACATTCCCATCCCTATCGGCAGCGGGGCCTTCCGTAAATTCGTATCCGGCTGATACCAGCGTCAATGTGGCACCATTTTCAATGATGTCTCCGGCTCCGGACTGGCAGGATGCAGGCCACATCCCGCAGGTGGTGGCCAGTAACAGCAAACAAATGGTTTGGGTTCTCATTTCAAATTAGATTAAAGATGTTAGACTCACTGCTCTTACTATTTACAATGGATTAAATGTAACTAAAATATAGCATCCCGGCTACCCATCCTTGGCGTTAGCCCGCAAGAGGGTGGAATTTAGAATAACCCGTTTAGGAAATGATACCATACCGGAGCGGGCTCAGACAGAACCCATGAACACTGCCAATTATGTTTTTAAATTGTTTTCAATTCCGATAAACCGTATTTTTAATTTACAGCCGATTTTGGTCATACCGTTTAATTAAATTTATAAAATCATGAATTCACGTCGCAAATTTATACAGAGCGTAGCAGTGTCCGCTATCAGTATACCTGTTTTACAATATCCCACAAGCCTCTTTGCCGGAACAGGCGCTGCTGCGGAAGGGCCAATTCTCCGGGTTGCGATCATGGGCCTGGGCAGCTATGGAACCAGGGTTGCCGAAGCAATGAAGACCAGCAAACGGGCAAAACTGGTTGGCGTGATCAGTGGAACGCCTTCCAAAGTGACCGAATGGCAGGCGAAATACAACATCCCAAAAGAAAATTGTTATGATTACAATGACTTTGATGCTATCCGGGACAATACCAATATCGACGCAGTCTATATTATAACCCCGAACGGCCTCCATAAGGAGCAGGCCATTCGTGTGGCTAAGGCCGGGAAGCACGTTATCTGTGAAAAACCGATGGCAATCAATGCAAAAGAGGGTGAAGAGATGGTGGCTGCCTGCCACGCAGCCAACGTACAGCTGCTGGTAGGATACCGCATGCACTTTGAACCGAATACGGTAAAAGTGATCCAGATGAGAAAAGCGGGTGAATTTGGAAAACCGTTATTTTTTCAGGGGCAGTCCGGCTTTGTGATTGGCGATCCCAGTCAATGGCGGCTCAATAAGAAATTGTCCGGGGGCGGAGCCATGATGGATATTGGTATTTATTCCATCAATGGGGCCCGGTATATGATCGGGGAGGAACCTACTTGGGTAACTGCGCAGGAAACCAAAACAGACCCTGTAAAATTCAAGGAGGGGATAGACGAAACGATACAGTTCCAGATGGGATTCCCGGGCGGGGCCGTTGCTTCCTGTCTTTCGACCTATTCCATGAACAACCTGGACCGGTTCTTCCTCAACGGGGAAAAGGGATTTGCTGAAATGCAGCCTTCAACCGGTTACGGACCCATAAAGGGAAGGACGCACCTCGGTGAATTGACCGAACCGATTGTAACCCACCAGACCCTGCAGATGGATAAAATGGCCGGTATTATTCTGGATGGTGATGTGCCATTAGTGCCGGTCGATGGGGAGGAAGGACTGAAAGACCTTAAAATCATTGATGCTATTTTCGAGGCGGTAAAAAGCGGCCGGAAAGTTATGCTGTGATGTTACAGGCGCCAGGGAAAGGATACCCGTCTAGCCATGTATGCGGAAAACGATGGTAACCGATGGCCCCATTTGATCTGTTGTATCCTGTTTCAACGGTACATCCATTAAAAACCAGTATTATGAAAAACCATTTACAACACCTGATTGCAAGGCACAGGAAAACCGAAGCGGAGCAGGTTGCCATGCGGGAACTGGAAGAAAATAACCCCCGTACTACAGTTGCCCGCCGGAATTTTTTAAAAAAGACAGCCCTCGGGGGTATCGCCCTTTCAGGTATGGCCGGCTATGCTTTTGAGGAAAGGGTATCCCATGCAACCTCCAAAGTGAACAGGTCATCAGCCCCATCAGAACTAAAGATTACAGACATGCGGTATGTGCTAACCGATGTGATGGGGGGTACTGCCATTATCCGGATCGATACCAACCAGGGGATTTACGGCCTGGGGGAGGTACGTGATGCTGCTGATGTGCGATATGCCCTGATGCTTAAAAGCCGGATCCTTCAAAAAAACCCCTGTAATGTTGAACAGGTATTTAAAAGCATCCGGCAGTTTGGCGGTCCTTCACGGCAAGCCGGCGGCGTATGTGCGGTTGAAATGGCGTTATGGGACCTCTGCGGCAAAGCGTACAACGTGCCCGCATGGCAGTTGTTGGGAGGAAGGTACCGGGATAAGATCCGTATGTATGCAGATACGCCGGAAGCCCAGTCGCCCGAAGAACAAAAAAAACTGATCGAATACCGTGTTAAAGAGCAGGGGTACACCTGGTTGAAAATGGATGTTTCCATTGCAGAGCTCAAGGGTAAACCGGGCACCGTGGTAAACGGAAAATTTTGGGAGGATCCCAACGGAAACTTGTCGCAGTGGGGGGACCAGCGAAATTTCATGAGTTACAGCAATGCCATGCATCCTTTTACGCAGGTCCAGATCACGGAGAAGGGATTGGAGGAACTGGCAGCGATTGTGGAAAATGTGCGCAATATGGTGGGGTATGAGATACCTATCTCCACGGATCACTATGGACACTTTGACCTCAATAACTGTATCCGACTGGCCCGATCGCTGGAAAAATACAGACTGGCCTGGTTCGAGGATATGGTGCCCTGGCAGTATACAGAACAATGGAAAACCATAACCAACGCTATTGAAACCCCCACAACTACCGGGGAGGATATCTATTTATTAAAGGATTTCAAACCGCTGATCCACGAGCATGCAGTGGATATTATCCACCCGGACCTGGCATCTTCCGGCGGATTGCTGGAGACCAAGAGGATCGGTGACTATGCAGAAGAATTTGGAATAGCCATGGCGATGCACCAGGCGGGAACACCTGTTTCCTTTATGGCATCCGTCCACTGTGCAGCCGCCACCCAAAACTTTTTGGCGCTGGAACACCACTCCGTGGATTTGCCCTGGTGGGAAGACCTTGTAACCACCGTAGGGGGATTCAAAATGATCGATAAGGGGTTTGCTACGGTTCCCCTCTCAGCACCGGGATTGGGGATAGAATTAAATGAAGAGGTATTGAAAAAACATGTACATCCAAAGGATAAATCCTATTTTGCACCTACCAATGAATGGGATGAACTGCGATCCCATGACCGGTCCTTCAGCTAAAGAGGAAAGGGTGGCGCCGTGTTAGGGGCTACCGGGATAAAACGGCAGATTTGAATTAATAATCGTACCCGCAACCTTTAAACTTTGAATATATGTATAGAAAATTTATTGTTACCGGCATGTGCCTGATCCTGGCAGCTATTGGACAAGCCCAGGGTGTAGCATCTACCCCGGAATATATTAAATCGCTTACTTCCAACTGGCAAGGTGAACGGTCTGCGGACGGCAGGCCGAAAGTTCCTGAAGCGCTTCTAAACCGGCTTAAAAAAATACAGATCGAGGAAGCATGGGGCTACCTGAGGGGGCTGAATTACCACAATCAGTACGAGGGGGATTGGGAGATCATCCACCCGGACAGTGTTATGACCGGGCGGGTCGTGACGGCTCAATACATGCCGCTGAGGCCCGACTTTAGACAACTGATCCAATTGGAAGGTGCCCGTGAGAACAGGGACACTGTTGGGGGCAGCAATTCATGGCCCATTGAGATTTTAAAGCCGGGTGATGTTTATGTGGCCGATGGGTATGGCCGCATCATAGATGGTACCCTGATAGGGTCTAACCTCGGTAATGCGATCTATGCCAATTCGGGCAATGGTGTCATCTTTGATGCCGGGGTCCGGGATGTGGCAGGGCTGCTCGATATCAAAGGCTTCAACGGGTGGTACCGGGGAGCTGATCCATCCTACCTTCAGCAGGAAATGCTTACCAGTATCAACAAACCTATCCGGATTGGACGGGCAATCGTACTTCCCGGGGATGTTGTCCTTGCCAACCGGCATGGTACCGTTTTCATTCCTGCCCACCTCGTGGCCCAGCTGGTGCTGTCCTCAGAAGTGGTAGGACTGCGGGATCAGTTTGGTTTTCAGAGGCTTCGGGAGAAAAAGTATACCCCCGGTCAAATCGATACCCGGTGGACACCGGATATAATAACCGATTTTAAAAGCTGGTTAAAGGAGTATCCGGACAGTAATCTTCCCATGACACGTAAAGAGCTGGAAGACTATCTTGAGGCTAACCCGCAATTATAAAAGTGTGTAAAGGAAATAGGGAACGCTAACAGATTTGAAAAAACTGTCCGAACGGCAGCACTATTCTTTTAAAGCGCTTCTTTTATCCTTACTTTTATTTACCTGCAATCGGGAGATTGTAAGGAACCTTAAAAACTAACAGAAAATAGTATGAAAAGACGAAAGTTTTTATACGCCGCAGCTGCTTCCGGGGCCCTGCCATTTGCAACCTTTGGACAAGCGGGCGGGACTTCCCCGATGGCAGGCAGGGAATTGTATGAAATCCGTACCTATGAGGCCAAATTCAGAGGTAATCAAAATATGCTGAAAGAATATCTCACCCAGGTTCTGGGCAAAAGCCTGAAAAGACTTGGAGCCACAAATTATATGGTGTTTACGGAATTGGGAAATTCAGATCCTGCCAATCTGTGGGTCCTTATCGCTTATCCGGATGCAGCAACCTTTATGAAGGCACAAACGCTGCAATCCGATCCGGACTATACAACCCTTGCTTCCGATTATAACGCGCTTACCAAGGAGCAGGCGCTTTATAACCGATATGCATCTTCATTGCTGCTGGCCTTTGACGGGATGCCTGCAATGATGGCCCCGGTAGACGGGGCTTCGCTGTTTGAACTAAGGACCTATGAGGGGTATAGCGAAGATGCCGTAAGGCGTAAAATAAAAATGTTCAATGACGAGGAGATCGACCTGTTTTTGAAAGTGGCACTCCACCCCGTATTTTTCGGGGAAATGATAATTGGTCCCTACCGGCCCAGCCTTACCTACATGCTTAATTTCAGGGATATGGACGAGCATAATGCCAGCTGGAAGGCATTTGGCGAAAGCCCCGCATGGAAAAAGATGAATTCCAAGGAGATCTATGCCGATTCGGTATCCAACATTCGAAAAGTTTTTCTAAAACCTTTATAAAATCAATAAACATATTTAAATGGATCATACTATGCAGAAATCTATAAACCGGTGGGCAAAGAACCCTATTTACTTCCTGTTTTTCACGGCCACCTTTTTGGCTGTAGCCTGTGGGGAAGAAACCAAGGAAAACGCAGTGCAACCAGCACTGGCAATTAATACGGACAATGCCGGGCTGCAACTCCCGGCCGGGTTCGGGGCGTTAAAAGTGGTCGATTCCCTTGGGAAGCCCCGCCACATAGCGGTAACCTCCAAAGGGGGGATCTATTTAAAACTGAGTGAAACACTGGATGGTAAAGGCATCTATTATCTGGAAGACACAGATGGTGATGGGAAAGCCGATTCCAGAGAAGGGTTTGGGGATTACGGGGGGACAGGGATCTTTGTAGATGGAAATTACCTGTATGCTACTTCGGATGAAGCTGTGTTCCGGTATGGACTGGACGAAAACCAGAAGGTTAGCAACCCCGCTCAACCGGATACAGTGGTTAACAATCTGATAAGCAGGAGGCAACATGCTTCCAAATCAATTACCTTGGATGGTAAGGGCAATATCTATGTCACCATCGGTGCCTATTCCAATAACTGCCAGGTAGAGGACCGTACCCTGGGTTCCCCTGGTATGATGCCCTGTACGATCCTGGATTCAGCCGGTGGGGTCTGGCAATTCAAAACAGACAAAACGATGCAAACCTATGGGGATGGAGAACGGTATGCCACCGGGTTGCGAAATGTCGTAGGATTGGACTGGAATGAAGAAGCTGGACAGCTTTTTGTGATGCAGCACGGCCGGGACCAACTGAACACCTTGTACCCCGATTTATATGATGTGCAAAAATCTGCCAACCTTCCGGCGGAAACATTGTACGCTGTAAACCAGGGTGATGATGCAGGCTGGCCCTATATCTATTATGACCAGGAAAAAAAGCAAAAAATACTGTCGCCGGAATATGGAGGTGACGGGCAAAAGACCGGCGGCGAGGATGCCATTGACCCGGTTGCGGCCTTCCCGGCCCACATGGCACCCAATGGATTGCTGTTCTACACGGGGGATATGTTCCCGGAGACGTATAAGAACGGTGCTTTTATTGCATTTCATGGTTCCTGGAACAGGGCCCCGGAAGAACAGGCGGGATTCATGGTAGCCTTTGTACCGTTTGCCAATGGAAAGCCCAGTGGGGAATGGCAGGTTTTTGCCGATGGATTCGCCGGACCAGGACAAATCCTTTCCCCGGACCAGGCGAAACACCGCCCCATGGGGTTGGCCCAGGGACCCGATGGTTCCCTTTATATATCTGATGATTCCGGCGGCACGGTATACCGTGTTGTCTACAACCAGAAGGAGCAGGAATAGTGGCCATACACCAAAAACCAATCCGTTTCTATATCCTGCTACTCTCATGTATAGCCCTATCTATGGTAACCGGCTGCGGAGGTTCAGGGGAAGGGAAAAAAACTCCCGGCAATTCAGGATCAGCCCAGGATTCGGATACAGCGGGAACGAAAATGGATACACCCCTGCCAGAATACATGGTGGCCGGGGAACAGGTCTATACCCGGAATTGCCTGGTTTGCCATCAGGTTACCGGCAGCGGGGTTCCGGGATTGAACCCACCGCTGAAGCAAACCGATTATGTCACAGGCGATACGGATCGCCTGCTGGGGATTATCCTCAACGGGTCCAACGTGGGATTGGTTGTCAACGGTACAACCTATGCCAATGCGATGCCTGCCTTCCCATCGCTGAGTGATGCGGATGTCGCCCATGTTACTTCCTATATCCGAAATAGTTTTGGGAATTCTGCTTCTGAAATCACCCCTTCAGAAGTAGCCGCGTACAGAGGCAAAAAATAAGGGAAGGGGAATTGTAACCAGCAGCCGGAACCTATTTTTTTACGGATTGGATTCCGGTCCAACCGGGTCCCCTGACTACCCTGCCGGGGAGTGCGCCGGTATGCTCCCCATCCTTCAGGACCTGTACCCCGTTGACAAAAATATGCTGCATGCCCGTGGCATACTGGTGTGGTTTTTCAAAGGTGGCATTGTCCCTGATCTCCGTCGAATCAAATAAAACTACGTCTGCGAAGTACCCTTTTTGAAGGGAACCCCGCTTCTTCAACCGGAGGTTGGTGGCCGGGAGCGTGGTTAATTTATAAACTGCTTCTTCCAGGGAGATTACTTTTTCATCCCGCACATAGTGGCCCAGAAGCCGGGCAAACGATCCGTACGCCCTGGGGTGGGTACTTTGTTCCAGGAATACACCTTCCGTAGCATAGGATCCGGCATCGGAGCATATGGACATATACGGCAGTGCGAGCTTTTTCCGGATATTATCTTCCGACATTGAAAAATAGACCACCTGTATCCGGCTGTCATCTTCGTGGATCAGGTCGGCAACGGTTTCTGCAGGAGGTGCATTGCGTTCAGCAGCAACTTCCGCCAGCGTTTTCCCGATAAGGCCCCGCAGTTCCTTGTTGCGGAATCCAACCAGCAGAATTTTCTCCGGGGGCACATGGAATTTTATTTCTTCGACCATCTTTTTACGTTGGGCCGGTTGCTCTATCAATTGCATTGTGGCAGCATGCCCTCCTTCTTTTGCCCATGCCGGCAACAATACGTTCAGGCCGGTTGAACTGGCATTGTACATGTACATATCCGTTGTAATCTCCAGTCCCAGTGCCCGTGCGCTGTCGACCAGGGTAATAGCCTTGTCGAGCAAGTCCCAGTTTTCAGTACCTGAAGCCTTGAAGTGGTAGATCTCGGCCCGGATTCCGGCTTTATCGGCGATACGGATCAATTCCTGTACAGCCTCAAGCAGTTTTTCCTCTTCGTCACGGATGTGGGAGATGTACATTCCTTTCGATTTTGCGGCAACTTTTGCCAGTTCTATGATTTCCGATGTACCGGCATGGCCGCTGGGCACATAGATCAAGGATGTGGATAGTCCCACAGCCCCTTCCTCCATCGCCTGTTGGGTAAGTTCCTTCATGGTCGCCATTTCATTTTCTGTGGGAACCCTGTTCTCATACCCCATAACATATTCCCGTAATGTACCATTGCCGACAAACGATGCCACATTGGGGCTTATCCCTTTCTTTTCCAGGAATTCCAGGTAGTCGCCAAGGGTGGTCCAGGGGATATCATAGCGGATGTTTTGCTGGCCATCCTTCATGTCCTGCTTCATGGCTTCATTTAATGGGCCCATAGAATGACCTTCTCCCAGTACCTCCAGGGTAACACCCTGCCGCAGATCACCCTGTGACCGCCCGTCTTCAATCAATGATTCGTTAGCCCAGCTCAGCATATTGATAAAACCCGGGGCTACCACCAAACCTGTGGCATCTATTTCGACAGTCCCCTTCGCATCCCTCAATTCGCCAATGGCGGCTATTGTATCCCCATTGATCGCCAGGGACCCGATATAAGATGCGTTACCCGATCCGTCAATGATCTTTCCATTTTTTATCAGGATGTCATATTTATTTCCAGGGGAACAAGCTCCGATCAGCCAATACAGGGTAAGAAGACAGAAACAATAGTTGAATTTATTTAAAGCCATATACCAGGATTTTTTTTTCGATACTAAGTTAACTCACCAGTTTAACGATTCCAAGAACCCCAACCCCGGCAATGCTGAGGATACTGATCCATAATACCAGGTCATACCAAAATCCGGGTACGAAATGGGGTTGCAATCTTATATACCGGAAATGTAAAACCGCAAAAATCACTAGGAATAACAAAAAGGAACCTACTATCCCACCGGTAATTATCATCAACACCGGCAATTGGATAAACACAAAAAGGGTAGCCCACAGCAAGGGGATCGCCCATGCCAAAATTGCCACGGTCCTTTTTCGGATCCTGTAATTATCAAAGTTTATCCAACCAAGCTGCCCGAAAATATCGGATAACTGCCGCGTCCAGGCAGCCAGGGCTGCGAAAAGGGTTGAAAACAGCGTGATAAAAGCCCCGACCAGAAAGGCGTCCCTGGCCAGGGGCCCCAGGGATTCGGTATACATTGCTGAGAGTGTTTCCACCATGGCATATCCTTCGGGCATCTCCCCCCGGGCGTGGAGTACTGCTGCTCCCAGGAGATAGAAAGCTGCTGTTACGGCCGTATAGACACACATGGCTAAAAGCGCATCCAATTTCATCACTTTCATCCAGCCGTTTGCCCTGGCCTTCCACTCCGGGGACTGGTCATTTTGCCCGGAATAAGCTGCATAACCTTTTTCCAGGCACCAGTAATTATAATGGATGATCTCATCCCCGCCTACGCCTGTGATTCCGAAGGCGCCAAAGGCAATTGCCACTGCTTCCCTGGGTAAATTGAATTGCAGACCGCTCCAGATTTCATCCCAGGTTATCCGGAAGGGGGTAAAGGTCAGGAAATAGAGGGACGCAAAAGTGAAGAGGGTAAAAAGGCCAATCATTCCCAGGGAGATCTTCTCTATAAACTGATAATAGCCCCTGAAGATCATCAATGCTACCACGACAGCTATAAAAAAGGCATAGAAGGGGATACTCAAAACCGGGGAGATGATATTCAGGATGATGGCAACACCCCCCACAATGCCTCCAACCTGTAACATTTTGATCACCATTACGCCCAGAACTGTCCAGACAGCCCACTTCGCTTTCCCGAAGCGCGGGCCCGGAAGCTTATTAAATGCCTGCATGGCGGTTTCCCCCGTAAGGATGGTATGTTTTCCAAACTCCAGTTGCACAGCGACCTTCACGATGCAGCTGACGATTATTACCCAAAAAGTTATAAAACCGGCTTTGGCACCCAGGGTCGTAGTGGCGATCAGTTCCCCGGATCCTACAATGGAGGCAGAGAGGATGAAACTGGGTCCGAGAAATTTCAGCCTCCCCCGGAAAGTGGTGGGGGGTTGCCGTGTTTTTTCAGGTGATAAGACATACGGATCTGTGGTATCGGGCATTTTTGGTCTGGCTGTTATTTAATCCTGAAGGGTACCATTACATCTCATGCTATGCAATTGGTTATGGAACGGTCTCCCTTCCCTAAAATATTTCTGGTTCCGGATACAATTTTGGTTGTTTCGGGTCCCCTCGATTTTTCAGTTTGAGGTTATTCCCCGAGCGCTTCCCGTATTGCATCCACAACGATCTTCAAATCATTTACGCCCCTGAATCCGCTGAATCCAATTGCGAGGTCCACATCCCCCATTTTAATGGGTTGCCCCCCTTCCCATCCAATAAAGTCAGGCCGCTCAATACCAAACTGCTTGTCATCCAGCTTCCCGGCGAAGACCATTTCCTCAAATTGCCCGGTCCTTTCTTTTGTAATCCAGACCTGGCTTGCCTTGATCCAGGCAATCCGGTAAAATGCCCTCCGCCGCACCTTGTCCTCGCCAAACATTTTTCCGTACACCTGTCCCTCATTGTCTATCATACAAATGGCCACATTCCCTCCTGCGATTTCCCTGTCCTCCTGATTTGCCATATAGTGCGGTATCTGCTTCTCAATAGAAGCATACATTCTTTCAACCGCTTCCAAAAATGTTGTTTTGTCCATGGTGTATGATCAATATTTTAAGAGTTCAATACTCTTGATATCAATAGGATGGCTGTTGGATTGCACTGAAATATATCCGCCCGTAACCGATAGGTCCCCATTCTTTATGAATGTTCGTGCGATCTCATTTTTGGGATCAAAGGTGGGGTTGGAATAAGACAGTATCTTCTCTCCATTCACATAATGTGATATCTCATTTCCCTTTACATCAATTTCCAGCGTAACCCATTGGTCGCCGTGAAATGTCCGCTTTACAAAAGGTGCTGTACAATACGTTTTGTTCTTTGAACCATTGATCTCTACAGTCATTCCATTTGCACAGATTTCCCCTACCGGCCTTTCATCCGTTCCGTTTCCACCATGGAGGTTATACTCAAGGCATATGGGAAAGGTCTGGTCCTCACTCATGCTTTCCGGGGGCTGGGAATGGAACTGTATTCCGCTGTCCCTATAACCCCATTCAGGGGCACCAGGCGCTGTTGTTCCTGTAAACCGGTAGGTAACGCGCAGCCGGTAATCCGTTAATTCCTGGTTGAAGTATAATGCACCAAAGCGGTTATCGAAATTAGAACCATAGGCATCATACCGGATAAGCAATAAGCTGTCTTCAACCCTAAACGTGTTGCCAAAGTTGGAACCCATCGGGTATCCTGCAATCTTTACGGTCCAACCTTGCAGGTCCCTGCCATTAAAAATGGATTTCCATCTGCTGTCAGTCTCATCCACCGAAACCAAATGTTCTTGTGGCAATACAGGAGCTGTATGCACGGGAAAAAGCACTGTCCCGGCCCAGAACAGCAAAATACCAGCGTTAAAAACCATAGCTGCTTTCTTGGTTATAAAGTGTAAGGTAGGTAAAAAATCGATAGATTTTTAAGGTAGCGGCTGGCCCGTGCCGCCTGGTCTTGTCAATGGAACAATTGGGCAGGCTCCAATTTAAAAGGTCAACCAGGCCTGGTAACCCATTCCTTTGTATTTTTACGCAAACTACCGGAAATGAATACACGAAAAGCCCAACTGCAGGCATTTGACCGGCTGCTGACCATCATGGATGAATTGCGGGAACAATGCCCCTGGGATAAAAAACAGACCATGCAATCGCTTCGGCACCTTACCATTGAGGAAACGTATGAATTGGGGGATGCCATCCTGGAAAATGACATGGGGGAGGTAAAAAAAGAGTTGGGGGATTTATTGCTGCATATTGTTTTTTATGCAAGGATCGGTTCTGAAACGAAAGATTTCGATGTGGCAGATGTGTGCAACGATATTTGTGAAAAACTGATCAACAGGCATCCGCATATTTATGGGGATATCATGGTGGCGGATGAAGAGGAGGTTAAGCGGAACTGGGAGAATATAAAGCTACAGGAAGGCAAAAACAGTGTGCTCGAAGGCGTCCCGGATGGACTACCAGCACTGGTAAAGGCCAATCGGATACAGGAGAAAGTCGCCGGGGTAGGATTTGATTGGGAAGAACCCGAACAAGTCTTTCAAAAAGTACAGGAAGAGCTGGCGGAACTGCGGGAGGAGTTAAAATTGGGCAGGGGGGAAGCGGTAGAAGCAGAGTTTGGAGACGTCCTTTTTTCCATGGTTAATTATGCACGCTTCCTGGATATCAATCCGGAGAACGCCCTGGAGCGCACCAACAAGAAGTTTATCCGGAGATTTCAATTTCTTGAGGATAAGGCCAGGGAATCGGGGAAAACCCTTAGGGAGATGACCCTGGCTGAAATGGACATCTATTGGGAACAGGCAAAAAAATTATAGCGCGCCAAGCCGTGCCGGCTGTTATTTTTATAAGATACCGGTCAATAGGGTATTCTTAAAACTGCTGCTGCTAAAGCCGTTTTAATCAACTGCAAGCTATTATCTTTGCACCTTCAAAAAACCAGCAAAGTTGTTCAGTCAGTATACCAGGGAATTCCGATACAATATTAAACTGGCCGTTCCTGTGATCCTTGGAATGCTGGGGCATACTTTTGTTATTTTTGCGGATAACATCATGGTAGGCCAACTGGGAACGGCAGAACTCGCTGCCGTTTCATTGGGAAACAGTTTTGTGTTCGTTGCCATGTCCCTGGGAATCGGTTTTTCCACGGCCATCACCCCCCTGGTTGCGGAAGCCGACGGGGCCGGGAACCAGGCAGACGGAAAAAGCGCCCTGAAACATGGGTTGCTGTTATGCACCTTACTTGGGATTTCCCTGTTTGGTCTCATCCTCCTGTCAAAACCCCTCATGTACCTGATGGACCAACCTGCAGAAGTGGTTGTCCTGGCGCTGCCTTATCTCGACCTTGTTGCCTTTTCCCTGGTACCGCTGGTGATGTTTCAGGCACTCAAACAATTTTCAGAAGGGCTGTCACAAACCAAATACCCCATGTATGCCACAATCGTGGCCAATGTTGTAAATATTATACTGAATTACCTGTTGATTTTTGGTTCCTTCGGGTTTCCGAAAATGGGTATAATAGGAGCTGCAATCGGTACCCTTATTGCCCGGATAATCATGTTATTGTTTCTTTGGATTTTGCTTAAAAAGAAGTCCAAATTCAACATATACCTTACCGGTTTCCGGTTTCGGCAAATGGAACGAAAAGTCATGAGGAAGATCATCGATCTTGGTTTTCCTTCTGCGCTACAGATGTTTTTTGAAGTGGCCATATTTACGGCTGCAATCTGGCTGAGCGGGGTTCTGGGGAAAAACCCGCAGGCCGCCAACCAGATCGCATTGAACCTGAGCAGTATGACCTTCATGTTTGGCATGGGCCTGGGCGTTGCCGCGATGATACGGGTAGGCAATCAAAAGGGATTGCAGGATTTCCGCGAGCTGCGGCGGATCGCCCAATCTATATTTTTTATGACCCTCCTGCTTGAAATTTTCTTTGCAGTGCTCTTCCTGGTCTTCAGGCATTGGTTCCCTACCGTGTATCTTGATATTGACGATATTGCGAACCAGGCAGATAACTGGGAGGTCATCGCTATTGCCGCCCAGTTGCTCCTGGTCGCGGCATTTTTCCAGATCTCTGACGGGTTGCAGGTGGTAATCCTTGGGGCACTCAGGGGACTCCAGGACGTGAAAATACCAACCTATATTACACTTATTGCATACTGGCTCATTGGGTTTCCCATCAGTTATTACCTGGGCATCCATACCAGCCTGGGGAGCATGGGGATCTGGATAGGGCTGCTGTCCGGCCTTACGGCATCGGCAATTATGTTGTATATTCGATTTAATAACCTGACAAAAAAATTGATCGGTTCCATCCCGTGATGAACAAAGGATCCCGGGCTGCTCGTAGTACCAGGATGGGCTCCTTTGGATCCCTGGTGATCCGTGCCAGAGGGGGCGGAGAGATGGTATTCGATCGAATTTAAAAATAACGTATCTATGAACCTACCAAAATTCCTTTTGGGCGATAATACGGATTTTCCGGCGGCCATATATATTGTACATACGGAATATCCCAGATTTATAATAAACCTGGAGAATGATGAGGTAGAATGGCTGGAAGATTTTGCAGCTGAGGATGAAAAGGAACTCGCTGAAGAAGCGGAACGCCTGATAGAACAGGCGAATGCATTTTACGACCGGGAAGTATCTAGATACGGGGAGTAAGATGATTGATGAACTCGTCCGGCTCGACAAGGAATTGTTTCTATACCTGAACCACCTGGGATCAACGTACTGGGATCCATTCTGGATGTTTCTTTCCGGTACCTGGAGTGCGGTGCCCCTTTATATTCTATTACTCCTGATATCCCTGAAACAATTAGGGCCCAAAAAGACCGGGGTCTTGCTGGTTGTCGTGGCATTGCTGATCACCACTACCGATCAACTGGCCAATTTTTTCAAATATGGGTTACAGCGGTTAAGGCCCTGTTATGATCCGGAAATACAGGCTCTGATGCGCCTGGTAAAAAGTAACTGTGGTGGCCGGTTTGGTTTTTTTTCCGCCCATGCAGCCAATAGTTTTGCCGCAGCTTTTTTCTGTACATACTTGTTGAAATCCAGGTGGAACATTCTGGGAATATTCTTAATTGCATGGGCCACCCTCGTTTCTTACAGCAGGATTTATATCGGGGTACATTTTCCGCTTGACGTGGTTACGGGTGCCCTAATTGGGTTGATTTTGAGCTGGTTATTTGCAAAGTTGTATATATTTGTCATTCACAAATATCATGTATGATTCCTAATACTCGATATTGGTTCCTCTTACTTTTGATTTTCCTGGTATACCTCACAGGTATTTGCGTTCCCTTGTTTGAAAACGATTCGGCACAATTCGCAGTGATGGCTA
Organism: uncultured Flavobacteriaceae bacterium; assembly: GCA_963756115.1. GTDB lineage: Bacteria > Bacteroidota > Bacteroidia > Flavobacteriales > Flavobacteriaceae > JTS-RE37. Next base: position 41,091 of record CAVWMN010000002.1, on the reverse strand, counting down.
TGAGGATGGTCCAGGAAAACGACTTTTTTAGCCTGTTCAAAGGGCCGGAGGCTTATCTGGACAAACCTCACCTGCATTTTTGGCTGGCGGCCCTCTCCTTTAAATTATTTGGGATCCACGATTGGGCCTACCGGATCCCGGCCATACTGGCCCTCTTTTTAGGTGCCTACAGTTGTTACGGGCTGGGTTCCCTCCTGTACAACAGGGAGGTGGGAAAGGTATCCTCCCTGATTTTTATGACCGCGCAGACAATTGTACTTGCAGCCATTGATGTTCGTACAGATGCGGTGCTCACGGGCTTTACCATCTTTGCTATATGGCAGCTTGCCACCTATATAGAACGAAATACCCTTGGCAATTTACTCCTTGGTGCCTTTGGAGCCGGGATGGCTTTTTCAACCAAAGGGCAGATCGCACTGCTGGTCATTGGTTTGCCGTTGCTTTGCCAGCTTGCATTTACCCGGAAATGGCTGCGCCTGCTCAACTGGCGGGTGTTGGTCGGGATCCTGGTCTTTATACTTGCCATAACCCCCATGCTCTATGCCTATTACCTGCAGTTTGATATGCATCCGGAACTGACGATCAGGGGCAGGAATAACAGGAGCGGCCTGTTTTTCATATTTTGGGAGCAGAGTTTTGAACGCCTGAGCGGGGAAGGGATCGGCAAGAACAGCAGTGATTATTTCTTCTTTTTTCACAGTTTTTTATGGGTATTCCTTCCCTGGACCATCGTTGGACTCGCAGCATACTGGTCCCGGCTGCGGGTTTTGGTCAGTTCCCGTTTCAGGTTTACCGAGGGGAAGGAATTGGTAACGGTAGGCGGTATTACTTTAATTTTTATAATTATCAGTTTTGCCCAGTTTAAACTGCCGCATTACCTGAATATCGTGATCCCCTTATTTGCCGTGCTCACAGCATCCTATCTGTTTCAATTGCGCAGCGGGGAGCGGAAGAAGTCACTCAAAACCTTCCTGGGGATACAGTATTTTATATTGAGCCTGCTGTTTATTGTCTCTTCACTGATCTGTTTTTACGTTTTTAAATTTGATGAGCCCTACAATTATGTCTGGACGGTGCCCTTACTTTTACTTATTATCTATTATAGTTTAAAACAGGAGGCATATTATCTCAAGATTATAACCGTTTCCGTCTGCAGTGCTGTGATGCTGAATGCGGTACTCAATCTGCATTTTTATCCGACTTTATTACGATACCAGGGAGGATTGACCATGGCCCGACTGGTGGAAGAAAAGGGCATCCCGGTAGATAAGATCCATAAACTGTCATCGGAACATACATGGGCCCTCGATTTTTACAACCAGAAGCCGGTTATTTTCTCGCCTTTGAGCGAAATTGGAGGGAAAAGGGATATTTGGATCTATGCCAGTGATACAGATCTTAAATCCCTGCGCAATTATGGATTCGACTGGGATAAGCAATATTCGGTCAACCAGTTCCGGATAACGAGGCTGCAGGCCAGGTTCCTGGATCCTTCCACCCGCCATAAGGTACTGAACAAAATGCACCTCATACACCTTTACTGAGGTTCTTTGTTCTTTAGGACAAGCTCAGGCTTTTTAAAATGGTACAGGATACCTGTAAAAGACACGACAGCAGTGATCAGGAAGAAAACCATGCTGATGGTTACGGACGAGTTCTGATCGAGACCCAGCCAGGATGCCCCGTAAAAAAATACTATTTCCCGACTTCCGATTCCCCCTATGGTAAGGGGAAGTACAGCAACAATGGAAGACAGCAGGAAAATAAACAGATAAAAAAGGGTATGGGCTTCAATTCCCAATGCTCCCAGGATGCACCAGGCACTGAACAGCTGTGTGAGTTGTACAAAGGCGGAATAACCCGAGGATTTCCAGAAAACCGGTAGTAGATACGGAAAGAATCTTTTGTGTATCCACCAAAAGGCCACGCCACTGGTCAACGCCACCGCACCAAAAATAGCTTTATAATCCCTGACAAGCTCACTGGACATCAGTATTGCGAGTAAACAGGCATAGATAACGAGCAGCAAAAGGCCGCTCAACCGGTCGATCAGCAGCACACCAACAATCTTCCGGGTGGGAATACCGAACTTCTTTTTGATGAGATACCCTTTATATGCGTCCCCGCCGATACCCCCTGGGAGGAACAAATTATAGAACATCCCCAGCAGGTAGAGTTTTAGGTTACTAACGGTGGTCAGCATGATGTGCAGTTGATGGAAATAGGTATTGAGCCTGGAAGCGGAAAGCAATTTGGAGATAACAAAAAAAAGGGTGGCCAACATAAGATACCATGGGTCCGTTTCCTTAAGGATGTCCAGAACATCCTGCAGTGCTATTTTGGTAAAAACAAAATAAATAAGTACAGCGCTGCTGACTATTTTAAGGAGCGTCAGCCCCTTTTTACGCAGATTTGCCACCGATGGTAATATTTTTGATACGGTAGGGACGTTTATTTTGTGATTCATAATACGTCCGGATCAGGAGTTCCATGACAATCCCTATGGTAAAAAGCTGTATACCGGCCAGAATGAACATCATCCCAAACATCAATAAAGGACGGGTACCGATATCTTCCCCAAATGCGATTTTTACAACCAACAGGTAGATATTGATAAAGATTCCCAGGATGATCAGCAGGACCCCGAAGATACCAAACAAGTGCAGCGGCCTTTGAAAATATTTCCGGATAAAAAGAAGCAACAGCATATCTGCCACAACCTTGAATACCCGTTCCAGGCCGTATTTTGATTCGCCGGCATGACGCGCATGGTGCATAACCGGTACCTGTTTTATCTGCGCTCCTTCCAGATGGGCAAGCAGTGTTATAAAACGGTGCATTTCCCCATATAAGTTGAGATCCTTAGCAATATCACGGGTAAATACCTTTAACGCACAGCCATTGTCCTTGATGTCTAATTTTGTGATCCTCCTCACCAGGAAATTCGCAATCTTGGAGGGGATCTTTTTTACAACGGAATCCTTCCTTTTCTGGCGAATCCCGGTAACCACATCATATTCGCCATTCAGGGCGTATCCCAGCATCTGGGTAATATCTGCCGGGTCATTCTGAAGGTCTCCGTCCATGGTGATAATATAGTCACCCTCAGCGTAATCGATCCCGGCTGCGAGGGCGAGGCTCTGGCCGTAATTTTTTTTAAGTGCCAGCAAATGAACATGCGGATCCTGAAGCGCCGTAATGGCTTTACGGGTACCGTCACTGGAAAAGTCATCCACATAAATGATCTGGTAATTGTAACCCAGGAGGCTTTGGTTTATTTTGTCAGTCAGGAGCCCTACATTATCCACTTCATTATAAAGCGGGATAACAATGGATAGCAGGGAATCAGTTGTGGGAGTCATCCATATATTTTATGGTTGGCACAAATTTAGGCTTTTACATTTAATATTGGAGGGTACCAGCTATGTGTACTTTAGAGGTTGCTCCCTTTTTGGGTGACATAGTATGCCAACAATTCCTCCGCCGCCATGAATGGCGATTTTAAGTTTGCCTGCACCTCTGCGGTCATTTTATCCAATCTTTTCTGAACCCCGGGATGGCTGTAGAAGCCGGTCTTAAGCAGATCGTCCACCGCCTGAAGCAGCCAATTTTTATTTTGTTCTTTCCGGTTCCCTTGCAGGTGTCCGTTGCGTTTGTTTTTCGTGATATACTCACGTATCAGGTTCCATACTTCCGCTATCCCTTCACCCGTTAATGCGGAGCTATTGAGGACTTTCGGAACCCATCCGTTTTTTTTAGGAGGATACAGGTGAAGTGCCTGTTCAAACTGGGAGCGTGCCTGTGTGGCAGGTTTTACATTGGTGCCATCCGTTTTATTGATCACAATGGCATCCGCCATTTCAATGATGCCCCTTTTTATCCCCTGTAATTCATCACCGGCCCCTGCAATTTTCAGGAGGAGAAAGAAATCAACCATACTATGGACCGCAATTTCACTCTGGCCGACGCCGACTGTCTCGATGAGGATGATATCAAAACCGGCAGCTTCGCACAGCAGGATACTTTCACGTGTTTTACGGGCAACTCCCCCCAGGGATTCCCCTGAGGGTGAAGGCCGGATAAAGGCCCTGGGGTTTTTTGCGAGTTCCGGCATACGGGTTTTATCGCCCAGGATGCTTCCCTTGCTGATTGAACTGGTAGGATCCACTGCCAGGACAGCCACTTTTTTTCCCTGTTTGGTGAGCAGTTCCCCAAATGCTTCTATAAAGGTGCTTTTACCTACACCCGGGGCCCCGGTAATACCTATCCGTGTACTTTTAATGTCTTTGGACAGGCAGCATTCCACAATGGAATGGGCCTTATCCCTGTCTGCTTTTTTGGTGCTTTCAACCAATGTAAGGGCCCGTGCCAATAATGCGGTATCTCCCTTTTGGATACCTTCAATGAGGTATTCCGGAGCTGGCTGCATTCTTCGCTCATCCTGTATCCTTTCAGCACTGGCTGCCCCGATATGTTTTGTCCTACCCAATATTACCGGCTAATGGGGACCTGTATTTTTGTCTGGTCCCAGATGAGATCAAGGTATAACTGGCCGGCATCTTCAAATTTTATTGTGAAACTCTCCTCCGGGCTTGGCAATGCTATTACGGGCACCTCCAGCTGCACCACATCACGGGATTCATCCCGGGTGGTTTCCCTTCCGCCACTGCTTATGGTTACCCCCCAATCCGGTACTTCATCATTAAACATGACCTTCCAGCGTTGTTCCCCGGGCAGGGTCCAAAGGGAATAGGTGCCTGCCGCCAAATCCTGGGTCCCGATTTTTATAGCTGTGGCCGTTGTAAAGGTAGTGGGTTCATTGGCGCCTGTTCGCCATACCTCATTGAAGGGAACAAGTTCCCCGAAAATAATGCGACCCTTTTTGAACGGACTGCTGTAATGCACGGTGAGGTCCATTCCGTTATTGTCATAGCTGACAACTTTTTGCGGGCTGTTTTTCTTGGTCTGTTCCCGAAGGTATGGCATCCCGACGAAGACAAACAGCAGTGCGATAGCGACGAAAACGGCCAGGATCCATCTTAAAACTTTCATAGTATTATATTTAATGTTTATCCTAAATTACTAAATCAATTCCAGAAACAGTCTTGCTGCACCGGGTTTCTGCAGGGCCCGCAATCCTCCTGCAGGGCTATCCCATTATATTTAATTGTACCTTGTTTTCAGCGGAGGGATATAAAATTTTCATAAAATCCATCATTTTTGCAACACTGCGTTTATTCCCCCGTCCTTAAGGATACAACAACTGATACCGTACCTGGAAACTGGCCATATGTTTCAACTTGAGCTTATAGAGCAATGTAAGGCAAACGATCGGAAAGCACAATTAAAGCTTTACAGTCAATATTGTGACGGGATGTATGCTGTAGCCATGCGTTTTTTGAAGAATCCCGACGACGCGGAGGATGTCTTGCAGGAGTCGTTTATAAAAGCGTTCCAGAAATTGCACCAGTTTCGGGGGGAAGTAACATTTGGGGCCTGGCTTAAGAAAATCGTCATCCATAAAAGCCTCGATTTTATAAGGTCAAGGAAAGAACAATTCATGGAACTGAAAGAGAACGCATTGCATATTGTAGAGGATGAGGATTGGACCATTGCAGATGGTATAGCGGTAGAGGAAGTAAAAAATGCTATTGAGAAGTTGCCGGGGAAATACCGGATCGTTGTACAACTTTACCTCTTGGAAGGGTACGACCACGGGGAAATAGCCCAGATACTGGAAATAGAGGAGACCACCTGCAGAACGCGTCTGCTCCGTGGAAAGGGACAGTTAAAAGAATCATTAAAGAACATATGTTATGGCACAGGACCTTAGAAGATTGTTCGAAGAGGAAAGGGCTAAGCAATATCCGATGAAAACGGGGCACGAAAAGCGCTTTGCAGATCGGCTGGACAAGGCACTTCCACAGACCAAAAAACGCAGTTTTTATACCCTTCAAATAGCGGCCTCCGTACTGATATTGGTAAGCGCAGGCATTTTTGCCTACCGGCAATTCTATCAGGAGGAGATACCTGCAACCACCATTATAACGAGTGAAGGCCCGGCAGAAGAGGAGCAAGGGATTTCCCTGGGGGACCTGTCCCCCGATCTCAAAAAAGTTGAGGATTACTATGTTGTGAATATCAATTTAGCCCTTGCCGATCTGGAGATTTCGCCCGAGAACAAATCCCTGGTTGATGATTTTATGAAACGCCTGGGAGAATTGAATAAGGAGTACGCCAGATTGAACAATGAATTGAACCAAATAGGCCCGAATGACCAGACTATTACTGCTTTGATCAAAAATTTACAGTTACGGCTACAGTTATTACAGAAATTAAAATCCAAATTAAACGAATTTAAATCAATAGGAAATGAACAAGTTACTGCAAATATTGTTTAGAAAAGGGGTCTTGATCCTCTGCGTTATGTGCGCCGGGGCTTATGGCCAGAAACAGAGTAAAACCTATAAGGAATCCTTTAACGTAGGCGTGGATGCGGTCATCGATATCAACACCAGTTATGCCGATATTGAGTTTGAAACCTGGGATAAGAACCAGGTTGTCATTGAAGCGACCATTGAAGTGGAAGGGGCAACTGCGGAGGAAGCAAAAGCCTATTTTGAAAAAGACGGCATCAAGATCCTCGGAAACAGCAAAACTATTGAAATCAGTACCAAACCGGAGGACGCCTGGTTTTTCAGGCATGGGGTGGGCGATATCAATGTCCGTGATTTTGTGATCGATGTACCCGAATTCCCGGAATTGGAACCCCTGTTTCGTGATATGGAACTTCCGGATATCTCCGAAATGATCGACATGCCCGAAATGACCGGAATGATTGAAATGCCTCCTATGCCTCCTATGAAAATGCGCAATTTTGATTATGCGGCATACGAAAAGGACGGGGAAAAATACCTGAAAAAGTGGAAGGCAGAATTTGACCAGAATTTTGACAAGGACTATAAAAAACGCATGGAAGAATGGAGTGAGCGTATGAAAGAGCGGGCTGAAGAATGGAGGGAAAGGAGGGAAGAACAGAGAGAGGCCCGGGAAGATATGATGCGGGAACGGGAGCAATTGATGAAGGAACGTGAAAAAATAAGGGAGGAAGTCCAGGCAGACCGTCAAAAGGAAATGGAAGCGCAAAAACTTGAGAGAATTAAAGAAAGGCAGGCTATGGAGGCTTATCGCATCCGCAGTCGGAGGGACAGTTTACACAGCGGTCCCAATATCTTCTTCGGTTCCTCAGACAAGGGCAATAAAGAATTTAAGATAAAAAAGAGCATTAAGGTTAAAATGCCCAAATCGGCAAAGCTCAAGATGAATGTCCGTCATGGGGAGGTTAAATTGGCAGAAAATACAATGGATATGAATGCAACCTTGTCTTATGCAAGGTTGCATGCTGCCACCATTGAAGGGGACAAGACCAATATCATAGCCTCTTATTCTCCTGTAACCGTTCAGCATTGGGACAATGGAAGGCTGAATATCAATTTTTCGGATGATGTTGCATTACAGGACGTCAGATACCTGGACCTGAGCGCCAATTCTTCCGATGTCACCATAGATCGGTTATTGCAAAGTGCGCTTATAAAAAACAACCTTGGTGCCCTCCACATCAATTCCATATCAAAGACCTTTAAGGATATGGATATTTCAATGCAGAATGGCGAATTGTTTTGTGCCCTCCCTGCTACGGCATACACCATCTATGTCAATGGAACCTCCTCCAAACTGAGCAGTCCGGCGAATTTGGTAATGGATGTAACCAAAAACAAGAACAATACCGTACACAAAGGGTATAACCTTACTAAGAATTCAGAAAGGTCGATCGTAATAAATACCCAATACAGTGAAGTGGTACTCCAGTGATCAGGTGCTAATCATCCATCCGACTTGGGAAGTAGCTCTCTTACTCCCACTTATAAGTCGGGCTCCCAACCCGTTTCATAATCCCTTTTCCAGGCGGCCATTGCCTTTTCATTGTTTAAAACCCTGCCTGTTTTGCTATCTATCGTAAGGGTTTCACCAGCATCCTGGGCCATATTGCCCAGGTGGCACAGCATGGTGGATATGGATGCATCGGTTATAGGTGAATTCTGGGCAGTATCCTTGCGGATTGCAGCAAAAAAATTGGCCACATGGTCGATGTCGAGCTGGCCTTCACCTACCGTATTGGTGGTTTCACTTTGGGATTCTTCCTTCACAGTTTTGATCAGCTTGCCGTCGAGGTCAAATAGCTGATAATCGTTTCGGCTGAGCATAATGGCTCCCCTGCTTCCATAAATGGTAGCTCCCCGACCCGGGCGGTCAGGTTTCATGATACCCCTGCTGTGCCCTGTCCAGGTAAGGAACTTGTCATCCTTAAACGTATAGGTTACCTGCTGGTTGTCAACAAATTCCCAGTCATCATCATAGGTGTATTTCCCCCCGAAAGAGGTAACTGTTTCCGGAAGATCCACCCCGAGGGCCCACCGGCAGATATCAATCTCATGGGTACCGTTATTGTGTACTTCCCCGGTGCCCCAATTGCGGAACCAATGCCAGTTATAGGGATGTATATTATCCCTGTATGCCTCACGGGGTGCGGGTCCCTGCCACAATTCCCAATCCAGCGTTGGAGGAACCTCAGTTTTTTTGCCGGTACCGATTGATTCCCGGTTATTGGAATAATAGGCTTCCCCTTTATACACCTTACCGATTATGCCATCCTGAATTTCTTTTACGGCCAGGATAGATGTTTTTGCAGAACGCTGCTGATTGCCCATCTGGACTTTTTTATTGTATTTTTTTTGAGCGGCCACCAGCAGTTCATTTTCATAAGGGTTGTGGCTGCAAGGTTTTTCCACATATACATGTTTCCCTGCCTGTAAGGCCAAAATAGCCATTGGTGCATGCCAGTGTTCCGGGGTAGCGATAAAAATGGCATCCACATCTTTATCCTCCAGGACCTTCCGGAAATCAGCGCTGTTCTTTGGGATATACCCTATGGTTTTTTCACACCAGGCGTTGTGTTCGTCCAGGATAACCTTATCCACATCACAGTTGTAGAGGATACGGGCATTGGTGTCCTGATGGATGGCTTTAACATGGGCTTTGGCCCTGCTCCGAACCCCTATTATTGCGACGTTCAGCTGATCGTTGGAGCCTAAAATAGCAGAATAGCTCACCTTAGGCAAAAGGACACTTCCCATGCCCAAGGCTGCCCCACCGGCGGCTGACTTTTTAATAAATGATCTCCTGGAATTCATTGGTTTCTGTATTTGCGGGTTACTGCTTCACGAAAGGTGTATGCTGAACGCCGACTCGTCAAAAGTATCTAAAGATAAACGCTAAACCCCAAATAAAAAAGCGACCTGAAAAAAGTCGCTTGAAACCAAATTATCCGGATGATGCCCTAATGCGCTTCCGGCTTTAAATAGCCAGGAAAATTGCTTTTAAATCGGTTGATGCGGGGGACGGATACGTTTCGGATATACGGATTATCAGGATTTCGCTTTTCGTAATCCTGGTGATATGCTTCAGCATCATAGAATTTGGTGAATGGAATTACTTCCGTAACGATAGGCCTGTCATAGACCTTGTTATCCTCCAAACCCTGGATGTAACTTTCTATTGTATTCTTTTCCTCCGCAGTATTATAGAAGGCAATCGACCGGTATTGTGTGCCCCGGTCCGGTCCCTGCTGGTTAAGGCTGGTGGGGTCATGGGACCCAAAGAAAACCTGGACCAACTCGAAATAGGTAATTACCTTGGGATCGTAATAGACCTCCACCGCCTCAGCATGTCCGGTGGAACCCGTTCCTATCGCTTCATAGGTGGGGTTATCGGTAGTGCCTCCTGCATAACCGGAAACAACCTCACGTACCCCCTTGACGCTTTCAAAAATAGCTTCCACACACCAAAAACAACCGCTGGCAAAATAGGCCGTCTCTAATCCTTTCAGGTCCTGCTCCGGCTTCTTAAGGGCAGAAGCAACATCGTTTTCTGCTTCATTGGAGATCTTCCCTTCTTTAGCCTTGGTCTGGCAGGCCGATAAAACGATCAGTGCAAGCACTGCAATAGAAACAATACGCATCTTCATTTTTTTTTGTTAGTTGAAAAAAATACACAATACTTACAAAGGATCGATATGAAATTAGGTAGTACTATCAAAAAATTTTGGGACTTAACCTCTTGCTTTGAGGTCGTCCATAAAAAAACCCCATCTCCTGTAAGGGATGGGGTTCCATATTTTATTGTATGTGATGACAAAAAATTCGGATGTATGTTTACTCGCCTATACTGCCATTTCCGAATATTTCGATCGCTGCAACTTTAGGCTTATCCTGACTAGCTTCAAAACTGATATTGATAAATCCATCCGTTACTTCAACATCATACATCCTTGTGATCGCTTTCGAAGCACCCCCGGCCTCCTTATAGAGGTCAATGTTATTGATCTTGTTCTCTCCTTCCATTTCCACATCGAATATCCGAAGGCCATCACCACCAGGCGCACTATCTTCCCCGGGGGCACCCCAGTAAATCTCTGCAAAATAAAGCTTCACGGTATAGGAACCATTAGTAACAGGGATCGCATACGCAAAAGTTCCCCGTACTTGCTTGGAATTACGCTCGGTATAGTAAAGTTCATCTTCATCTGTATTTTCAACCTCTGTGATCATGTCATTGAGAAATGCATTACCATTCGAATCGAAAAATTGGTCAGCTACATAGGTGTTGGCACCTATTGTCACTTCCCCTCCACCACTATTCATTTTAAAAATTGAAGGGCCTACCGGGGTTTCGGATTCCGGAACTGGTTCTGGCTCGGGCTCTGGCTCTGGCTCTGGTTCCGGTTCTGGTTCCGGTTCTGGTTCCGGTTCCGGTTCAGGTTGTTCTGTCCCTGTTCCTCCAATAGGTTCTACGCTGTCTGAATCACAGGCAAACATAAAGCATGCACAGGCCAGCACAGTAAAATACAATGCAAATTTTGAGGGAATCATTTTTTTCATAAGTATCTGGAATTTAGCACGGGACGAAGGTCCCTTTTTTTTAACGAAATTATTCAAATTACAGCCATTCACCAATGTATTCATGATTTATTCGGTGAAATACCGTGTACACTTTCCTACAATTAAGCCCCCATTTTTTTATAAAATATCAGGAAGATGCTGAATTCAGGGACTTCGATTCGTTTGGTAATGTACACCAGCATCTCATAAAACATGACCTGTTTTCACTATATTTTTAACGTTAAACGGCACTTTATGCTAATTTTGAGCCCATGACATCATTTGAGACCGCGGTTTTTTCAGGTATCAAAGAACCTGTTGCTTTGCTTGACAGGGCCATTCCGTTACTACACTATACACCTATCGACCTGTCTGTCAACAATGTGGAACTGAGGGACCTTGATATCAGCGACCCGGAGGTTTGCCAGGGGTATATTGATTCTATCCTTAGCCGGCATAATGCTACTGTAGCTTATGGCGGTTATATGGAAAAACGAAATCTGTATAAAGGATACTCAGGTTTTACGGAAGCCGGGCAACCGCTGCGGAATATTCATCTGGGATTGGATCTTTGGTCCAGGGCTGGCACGAAGGTTTGTGCCCCCCTGGACGGGCTGGTTCACAGCTTTATGAATAATTTTATGCCCGGGGACTATGGGCCTACCATCATCCTGACCCACGAATTGGATGGAGTCCGGTTTCACTCCCTTTACGGACATCTGTCCCTTGAGTCCTTAAAAAATTTAGGTGTGGGACAGCTGGTTCCAAAGGGGCACTATTTTGCCACTTTGGGCACCCCTGACATCAATGTTAATTATGCACCCCACCTGCATTTTCAGCTCATCCGGGACCTGGCAAACCATTCAGGTGATTTTCCAGGGGTATGTAGTGCCGGGGATGTTGCCTATTATTCAAAAGTTTGTCCTGATCCCAATTTATTACTGAAACTATAGTGTATCGCTGCCATCTAGGGTCAAAAGCCCGTTCTTTCATTACCCGTTGGGTTATGATTAACCCGGTAGGGTTCGCATTAAACCCGGAAAGGTTTAACGGTGAGGTACCGGAAGATTGAAAAAATCATTGGTAGTCATGTTCAACACCCCTGCAATGAGGTTAAAATTATTCTTGTCTGCTGTAAGGCCTGAATAGTTCGCAATAATATTCCCGTGTTTGTAAATAATCAACGTGCTTTCTACTTCCGGGTTGATCCTGTTCAGATAAACATCCGAAATTTCATCGTCAAGTGAAGGGACAAAAGTCAGGGCTACATATTTAAGTCCAAGGGATTTGCCTAAGGCTTCAAGTTCCTTGGTCCTGTTCTCCTTAACATAATCCTTTTCATTCCCGTACACCAGATAGGCCTTCAGATATTTGTTCCTGGCAGCACTTTCCTGTTCAAAAAAAACAAGCCATTTTCGTATTTCATCCCAATTTGGGGAATTTCCAACAAAATAAAGTATCCCGTGATACCGCCCGTATTTGCATACCGGACAGGTCTTAGTCCCTTTATCCGGACCCCATGCATGAAAAGGTGTGAATGACATCACATCCTCCCCTATCTCTTGTCCCGACAGGGTTTTACCATTATTGCTATCCGGATAATCGGGAATATGGAGGCCGAGGATGATGTTGTGTTCGGCAATTTGAAGGTCTCCTTTTTGCAGTACCCTTAACACCCCGCTACCACCCCGGTTTTGCATTGCTTTGCGTTTTTGAGAAGTCAGCAGGGGATCGTCATCGAAGACAAATTCATCCAGATAGTATTCATTTAAAGACCCAGGTTCCTTTACAGACGGATGGATGTGTGCCGGTTCGCGACTATTGGGGTACGCGCCAGGCCTTACCGTATATATTGCATACTTCCCATCTTTATCGGATTGAACCCAACCCCGGATATATCCATGGCGGTTAACCCTGCTGTCCAGGTCAGGCCCATCTGCGTAAAATCCTCTTGTGTCTGTATGATAATAATAGAGTATGACATCCGGCGCCGGGGTTATACCGTCTTTCTTAAAAATAGTGCCTGTAATCAATAGTTTCTGCCCGGACTGCCCCCATGCAGCAGAAGTATCTACTGAAGCGATTTTTTCGGGCATCCCAATATACATGAATTCCCTGTTTTCAAATGCGCCCCCTATTAAATCCTTCTGCGGGGATGCTGTTTTTTGGGGCATCCTATTGTTTTGACCGGTGCAACCGGAAATGGCACATACTAGTAGTAGTAACAAGATCCTGTTTTGCAGGGAAGTGATCATAGTTTTGGTTTTTACTGCAATTTACACCGTCATGAGCCTGCCAATCAAGTCCGGGTCAGAACATTATCCCAGGTGGAGTTATCCTTATGCCGAGTGGAGTAGGAGTCCTTCCCAATTGCTGCGATAATGTCGGCTCAGCCTGATGGTCATACCGTCCGAGAGGTCAACATCATAATCCCCGTTTCCCCGGGATCTGAACTGCCGTATATGTGCCTTATTGATAATTGCTGAACGATGAACCCTGATAAATACTTCCGGGTCCAGCGATTCTCCCAGTTTTTTAAGGCTTTCATTGTGCAAAATCTTTTCCCCATTCACAAAAAGGGCACTATAGGGTTTGTCTGTTAAGATGGAAGTAATAGTATGGATGGCGATCATTTTGGTACGGGATCCTTGTTTGATGGCAAGGGTGCCGGATGGAAACCTGGCTTCATGTGAATGTAAAGGCCTTTTCAGATCTTTGATATAGGGATATATCCAGGGCAGGAATGAATAGGCAAGGACGGTTATATACAGTTGATTGGAGAATGCAGCGTTACGAATTACAGACAAGCTGTGGGGGTTGTCGTTTATAAGGGTACTTATTCCAACAAATATAAAGGCGAAAAGGTAAATGTGTATGATGGAGAAAATACATCCCAGAAAGACATGGTAAACCCCTTTGAATACCCGGGACCTTATTTTCCCGGCTACGGATAACCGATCCACCAGATATAAAAAAGGTGGGAACAGGAACCAGTATACATTATAGAGCAAGGTTTCAGACCAATAAAAGCCCGTATTATATAGTTTGGAAAAAACAAGGTCCTGTAGTACCGCCAGGATGTATGCGCTCATACAAAAAAGTATGAGCATCATCCAATTGTGATCAAGTAGTGTCCGGATCTTTCTGAGTGCCATACCTATTTCGGGATCTGAGTTGGATTCAAGAGTAACCTAAGTTACTAAAGTATCCAGTAAACCCAAAAACCATTTCCAATTACCTTAGTAAATCCGACGGGGCAGTCGATAAAATACCGAACCTTCCGGTAAGGTGTTTTACGATGCACGTTCCTTTATCGGGAGTATTTCACACTTCATCCAACCTCTTGCCGAATACCGAAAAATAAGAGTTGTTCGACGAATTACAACCCGGCTGGAGATGTACTGGGCCGTTTTAATTATATAAACGACCCATGGTTATGAAAACAATCGCAACTTTACTTTTTGTTCTTTTAATAGGATTTTCAGCACAGGCACAGAAGCCTCAGGCTGTTTCTAAGGTTGATACAATTGAAATGGGAATTGTGGTTGCTGCTTCCACATTTAAAACTGTACAAAAAGATCAAAACAGGGTAGCCCGTTTATACAAATTCAAGAATTCTGCGATAAAGAAAGCCCTTTCATTTACTACCAAAAGGAACCGGTCTAAATTAGCTTAAAATTTCCAGTCAGGGTGGTTAATGGCTGGGTATGACAACCGTATACTTATCCCCGCCCGGATCACTTCATCTATAGCAAGGAATTGCTGATATCTTCAACAGGGCTTTTATTCAGGATTGCCAAACCAGCCATTTTCCCTATTTCAATTGTTCCATGCGATTCCGCAACAGCAAAATATACTTAAGGTTATCATAGTTGCTGATTCCGGTTTCCCGGAGAAGTGCCGTTTATTCGCGAAACCCGTACCCGGGATATACATACGCCATACCTCCGAAGTCACTTCCCACTAACATAGGTAACCCGTTCACGTAATAGGTAGGTGTAAGGTAGCTTTGGTCTTTGCCCCCGGGATGCCATCGTACTAAATACCGGAAACAGCTCCGTATCCAGAATGTCTTGCCAGGTAACGGGGCGGTGCAAGTCCCAAAACGAGGCTATCACATTATCTGTCCTGTTAATAAATGCCGGACCCTTCAATTCGGGATCCGGGAACTGCCTGCTACTTCGGTTAGTACCCCTTCTTTGATATATATAGTTTGATGGGGTATAATTTTTTGATGCAGGGGATCTGCTATCCTTATATTATTAATGGTAAGGTCATAAGGGGTCGCCTGTATCTTTACAGGAATTTGTGATAGGGACAGCCATTAGAAAAAGGAGAAGTATCATATGCCTGGCTTGGAACAATAGGTTCAGAATTACCCGAATGCGCTCAATTAAGCGTATTTTCTTTTTCCAGTATGGGTTCCAGTTCCTGCCAGACATTCCGGGCAAGTATTTTATGCCCTTCAGCAGTAGGATGGATACCATCCTGTTGATTGAGCTCCGGGTTGCCGGCCACTCCTTCCAGGAGGAAAGAAATGAGCTGGACGTTGTTTTTGGAGGCCAGGCCCGGGAAAATATCCCTGAATTCCGTTGTATAGTCCTGTCCCAGGTTTGGCGGAATCTGCATGCCGGCCAGAATGATTTCTGTTTGCGGGTTATTTTCACGTACCGCATCGATAATTTCCTGCAGGTTTTTGCGTGTTTCCTCCAAGGGGATACCCCGCAATCCATCATTGGCACCCAATTCCAATATAAAGATATCCGTTTGTTGGTTCAGGATCCATTGCAGCCTGGTCCTCCCGCCGGAAGTGGTTTCCCCGCTCAACCCGGCATTGATCACGGTATAATTTAATCCGAGCGAATCCAGCTTATCCTGGATGAGCGCCGGGAAGGCCTCTTTGGGATCAAGCCCATAACCTGCCGTTAGGCTGTTTCCATAGAATAGGATAACCTTATCCATGCTATTCGAAATGGTGTCAACCGAAGTAGTGGCAGCTGCCCCTTCTTCCGCGTCCTTTTCCTTTGCCTCCTGACCTCCGCATGAGAACAGAAGGAAAAGGGCAAAAAAATAACTAAACTTTAAGATGTTCTGCGCCATAGCCGGCTTATAAATCAAATTCATTTCCTTATTTTGCCCTCCTTGTTAAAAGCATATCAAGAGATCAGCATGGCAAATATATTAAACGTTCATCAGCTAAAGAAAACCTATAGCAGTGGTTCTAAAAAACTGACAGTTCTGGAAGACATTTCATTCGATATATCCCAAGGGGATACTTTTTCAATTGTAGGTCCTTCCGGCAGCGGAAAAACAACATTGTTAGGCCTTTGTGCAGGACTGGACGAAGCCAATTCCGGAAGTATTACCCTTTGTGGAAAACCGCTGAATGAGTTAAACGAGGATCAGCGGGCCCTGTTGCGCAACCGGGAAGTAGGATTCATTTTTCAGGATTTCCAGTTGTTGCCAACCCTTACAGCACTTGAAAATGTAAGTGTACCACTGGAATTACAAGGGGATAAAAACGCCCGAAAAGTGGCTATGGGCCTGCTGGAAAAGGTTGGTCTGGCAGAAAGGTCCCATCACTATCCATCCCAGCTTTCTGGCGGGGAGCAGCAACGGGTAGCCATGGCGAGGGCATTCTGCAACAGTCCCTCCATACTCTTTGCTGATGAACCTACAGGGAACCTTGATGCTGAAACCGGCGAAAAGGTAGTTCAATTGCTCTTTGATCTCAACAAGGAAGCTGGTACCACCCTTGTCATTGTCACACATGATGCTGAGCTCGCACAGCGGACCAGACATATCCTAAGGCTTAAAGGTGGCAGAATCCTGACAAACGAAACCACCGCCGTATCGTGATTATAAAACAACCTATCGGTAAAGCTGGGATTTCCTGGCTGTTTAAGATGGCCTGGAGGGATGGCAGGGCCAGTGCCCGCAGGCTGGTACTTTTTATGGCCTCTATCATATTGGGAATAGCCGCTGTGGTGGCAATCCAGTCTTTTAGTGATAACCTCAGTGACAATATTGTATTGCAGTCAAAGGCGCTCATGGGGGCTGATTATATCATTGACAGCAATCAGTTGCCCAATGAAAAGGTACAGCAAATAATCGATTCCCTTGGGGGACAGGCAGCCAGGGAGGTAAATTTTGCATCCATGGCAAGTTTTCCCGCAAACGGCGCAACAAAGCTTGTGGAAGTCCGGGGGATTGAAGGAGATTTCCCCGTTTATGGTGAGCTGGAAACAAAACCTGTGACCGCAGCCAGGGACTATACCTCTAACGGAGCTGCCCTGGTGGATGCCACTATTATGTTGCAATACAATTTAAAACCAGGTGACAGTATTAAGGTAGGCCTGGTGACATTGCCCATCGCGGGAAGCCTTATGGCCGCACCTGGGAGCAGTGCATTCAGGAGTTCTGTTGCCCCAGCGGTTATCGTTCCCTATTCATTTATAGAAAAAACAGGCCTGTTGCAGGTTGGGAGCCGGCAGGAATACAAGTATTATTTTGAAGCCCGGAAAGGGATGGACCTGGAGGTGTTGGATGAAACCATTGATCCCCGGCTCGATGCCGAGGATGCTGATCTGGATACCCATACCTCTACAAGCCAGCGGCTTGGAAGACGCTATGAAAATGTCGGTAAGTTCCTCAATCTGGTAGCCTTCATAGCATTGCTGCTGGGTTGTGTGGGGATCGCCAGTTCGGTGAATATCTATATCAAAGAAAAATTACGTGCCGTTGCGGTGCTTAAATGCCTTGGTGCAACCCGGAAACAGACATTCTACATTTATTTACTCCAAATAGCAGGAATGGGCTTGCTGGGCGGATTTATAGGGACTATTGGAGGTTTGTTGCTGCAGTTGGTATTTCCGCTGATCTTAAAATCATTTTTACCATTTGATGTTCAGATTTCAGTAGCCCCGCTACCCATTGTTATGGGGCTGATACTGGGTGTGGTCATGTCTGTTCTCTTTGCGATGCTTCCCTTGATGGGGACCTGGTATGTTAGTCCGCTTCAGGTTTTGCGGATCCAGGAGCAGCCGGTAAAAAAATCAAGACGGGCTGTATTCAGTATCCTGGGCGCCATCGTGGGGGTTATCTATTTATTCTCCTACTGGATTCTCCAGGATGGGGACTATGCCCTCGCTTTTGTCGCTGGGATCCTAGTAACATTTGCACTGCTTTCGGGAATGGCAGCATTGCTCATGTGGGCCGTTAAAAAATATTATCCGGTAAACTGGAGTTTTACTACCCGCCAAAGCCTGCTCAACCTGTATCGCCCCAACAATCAAACTATGACGCTGTTGCTGGCCGTGGGTGTGGGCACTTTCCTTATCAGCAACTTATACTTTACCAAGGATATCCTGCTGGCCAAGGCCTCCATTGAAAATGGTGCTGACAGTCCGAATCTTATTCTCCTGGATGTGCAGTCAGAACAACAGGATGCCGTCGCCGGCATAATCCAAAACAACGGGCTGCCGGTTCTGAACCGGATCCCGATCATTACCATGCGGATCCAAAGTATCAATGGGAGGTCCGTTAACGATATCAGGCAGGATACTACCAGAAGACGCAACTCATGGGTACTGAACCATGAATTCAGGGTGACCTACCGGGATTCCCTGATTGAATCGGAACAACTGACTGCCGGTCAATGGACTTCATCAGCCGGAAGTGACGGTATTATCCCCATTTCCCTGGCTGAAAACGTTGCCGGTGATGCACGCGTCAAGGTAGGGGATTCCCTCACTTTCAATGTCCAGGGATTACTTATGAAAACGGTGGTGGGCAGTATCCGTGCCGTAGATTGGGGCAGGATGCAATTGAATTTTTCCGTTGTATTCCCCACCGGGGTGCTGGAACGGGCGCCCCAGTTCCATGTATTAAGTACCAAGACCCCGGACGTGGCTTCTTCCGCCAGGTTACAGCGGGAAGTAGTTCGGGCTTTCCCGAATGTTTCCATAATTGACCTCCGGCAGGTGGTGAGCCTGATAGAGGGGATACTGGATAAAGTCTCCTGGGTGATCAATTTTATGGCATTCTTCAGTATCCTTACAGGGATCATCGTACTGATCGGTGCCGTCCGTACGAGTAAGTACCAGCGTATAAGGGAAAGTGTTTTGCTCAGGACTCTGGGGGCACGCAGCAAACAGATTATCAGGATAACGGCCCTGGAATACCTTTACCTTGGTGTGCTGGGCAGCCTTTTTGGTATTTTGCTGTCACTGATAAGCAGCCAGTTGCTGGCGATACTCGTTTTCGAAATGCCCTTTATCCCGTCCTGGATACCATTCCTGATACTGTTGCCTGGTATTACACTTCTGGTGCTGGGGATTGGTCTTTTCAATAGCAGGGGGGTTCTGAGCAGCCCGCCCCTGGAAGTGCTCAGAAAAGAAGCCAGGTAAACCTGCATTCAACTTTACCTGGATAGCAGCATTTCCAGCGAAGTTTAGGTTCACCGATCAAACATACATGGTATTCGGGTGAACCTGGAGTAGTTCACGACATATTATCTTCGGAACTTCACCGATTAAGTGCAAGCTTTTTCGGTAGGTTGTTTTTGGTTGTGTTCCCGTATATCCGGCATAGATGCCACTTTATCCTTTTTTTTCACCTCAGCGAAAAATAGCTGTTGTTCAGCGATTTACAGGCCCGTCCCGGAGACGATGGCGTTAAATTAGTATAACCAAACGAATCGCATGAAAGCTATTATAACCTTATCCTTAGTATTACTTTTCGGAGCTGCAGCGCTGGCTCATAATACACCTGCTGATGTTAAAGTGGAATCATTTAAAATGGATATTGTTCTGGTTGATAGCACTGCTGATGCTATCGCTAATAAGCAAATTACGCCGGCAACGGAAATGGAAGTTGCGAGGTTATACCGATCTAAGTTCTCACGGGTAAAAAAGGCCCTGGCCTTTTCAACCAAATACAATAAAGCTAAATTATCTTAAACAGTGCCCTACCCTAATGGGGTTTAATATAACCGGCATCCTTATCAAATAGCCCTATGATTCTAGCTGTCCTTTTACTCGCATTGATCCTTATCTTCAGCCATGTTGTTGTTTTTCCTAAAACACGGGGATCCTTACGTCCATTGAAAATTCCATCCTACAGGAGGAATCGGTAATACAGTAACTAAAAGTGTGGCGGTAACTCCGGAATAGTTCTGGTTTCGATATGCAACCATTAATTTATGCCGGGCTGCCTGATTTTGTAGCCGGTTTTCTTTTTTTCCGTGTCTACCATTTGTTTTACCTCTTTCAGCAATTGCTTCGCGTCATATATTACCCCGTCCTTAATAGTATAGCTGACACCCCCAACGCGTACTACTTCATTTTCATCCGTAAGTTTGATGGCACCCGTACCATACAGTACCTTTAGGTTTTCCAGCGGATTCTCAGAGATAATTACAAAGTCGGCCAGTTTCCCAACCTCCACCGTTCCTAATTTATCTGCCATCCCCAATGCCTCAGCACCATTTAAAGTTGCTGCCCGGATAACTTCCAACGGGTGAAAACCAGCTTCCCGAAGCAATTCGAGCTCCCGGATATAGGCAAAACCATATAACTGGAAAATAAAACCAGAATCTGATCCGGTGGTAACCCTGCCTCCCCGGTTTTTATATTCATTGATAAAGGTCATCCAGAGCCTGAAATTTTCCCTCCAGGCGACTTCCTGTTCTGTACCCCAGTAATGCCAGTACGAACCGTGGGATATTTTGCTGGGTTGGTAGAATTCCCAAAGTGAAGGGAGGGTATAATCTTCATGCCATTCCGCACGCCGGGCTCCCTGGAGGTCCCTGCTGGCTTCATAAATATTGAATGTGGGGTCCAGCGTGAAATCCAGGCTGATCAGTTCGTCCATCACCTTGTTCCAATGTTCAGAATAAGGCTTGGCAGCCTGCTGCCAAAGCTTCCCGGCTTCCCCAAAACGATCTTGTTCGTTGTTGTAATTGTAATCCAATGGGTAATCCTGTACGGTACGGTCATCAAACAGTGCTTCGGGCAAACCATACCAGTGCTCCATCGTAGTGAGTCCGGCACGGGCTGAATGGAGCACATTCCATCTGGCCACATCCAATTGGGCATGGTGGCAGGCAGAGCGAAGCCCCAGTTTTTTATTTTCATCCAATGCGGCCGACATGATCTGGGGGGGAGCGCCAAAAAATTTGATCCCGTCTGCACCGTTTTTTGCATTTGTCCGTACCCATTCACGTGCCATTTCCGGGGTATTGATCGTGTTATCCGTTCCCTGTCCAAAAACGGTATGTGTGAATATCCTTGGAGCGGCGATCTGGTGTTTATTGCTCTTCTGCTTCAGATCCAGTGACCAGGACAAACCAGGACCTCCCACTTCACGGACGGTGGTAACCCCATGGGCCATCCATAACTTGAAAACATATTCGGGATCAGCTCCTTGTGATTCCCCTCCAATATGGGTGTGCATATCTATAAAACCGGGCATGAGGTACATCCCGCTGCAGTCCAGTTCCTTTCCACCATCCGCCAGTTTAGGCCGTTTGCTGTCATCAATAGCCACGCCCGGATAGCCAACAGATTGTACCTGCGTAATAATGTTATCCTCAACCACAATATCCATGGGGCCCTGGGGAGGCGCTCCATTTCCATTGATCAGGGTCACCCCCCTGATGATGAGTTGGGGGAACGGTCCATCCCCCGTTGTTTGGGCAGTAAGGGTGCTAATTTGAAGCAAAAAAATCAGTATCAGGTTTAGTAATTTCATTATATCCGGTTTTGGGGTTGATCAGTTAATATTTTGGGGTTGTAAATCCGATGATGTGCGGTTCCTGTTTCTAAATTGGGATACCAGGCTACTCGGGAATCTCTATTTTGTCACCCAGGAACAGGGCATTCAGGAACAACCTGTTGGTTCCATACCATGCTCCCCTGAAATTGGGGTTATCTGCAAAGAGGACAACCCTCCCACTGCCCAGTTTGCTGACAAGCAGTGAAGCGGACGGTTTCAGGTATTCTTCTGTATTCTTTGCGGTTAAAAAGCCGTCAATATGAGGATTGGCAGCATATTTGGCCACCGTAGCGTATTCATTTTTGCTGGGTGAAAGCCATACCTCGTTATTTTTATAAACAGGAATTGAGGTATCGTGGTAGCCAAATGCCAAGGGATGGGTAGTGTCCAGGTCCACTTTAAGGATTACGCCGCCAACACTTTCCTTGCCGAGGTTTTCCTCTGCATCTGCATAAGGTTTGCGCATTACAATTTTAGTGGAATCTACTTCGGGTTTGGTCAACTTCTCACTGATCAGTTTTTTATCAATGGCCCATTCAGAGGCTGTGCCAATGGTGATAAGCGTGTTTCCGCGTTCAACCCATGCTTTGATTTCCCCCACTTCTTTCTCCGAAAGATCATACCTGCCCGATACCATTACAAGGGTATTGTATTTATCCCAGTCAATCCGGTCATAATTGCGAATCGGGATTTTGGTGATCGGCATATGTACCCTGGTATCCAGCAAATGCCATACTTCCCCCGCTTCATAAGAACTGACCCCATTGCCGATGACCATTGCTGCCTTGGGCCTGGTAAGGGCTTGTATAAACCTGCTTCCCAGATCGATACCGGATGTATTATAGCCTGAACTTACAGCATACATCGGCACCTGGAATTGCTGTTGTGCCTTTTGAAGCAATGCATACACATCTTCTTTATTTTTTTTCTGGAGGCTTACCGGTACCATCAGTGTGCCATAGGACATCCTTTTGTCCCCCGCAGTTGTTTTGGCGGTAAATGGCTTAAATGTGGCAGAAACTACCAGGCCGTTCTCCTGAAGGTAATTGAGGACAGCAGGTGCATTATAATCATCCCAGTCAATAAGGTATGCATATTCTGACCGCTGTACGGGCGTGACGGAAGAGATATCATCCGTGTTGCTGATCTTTTCACCGGCCGGAATGGAAGTCAGGGGTGTATATTTCATGTTATAAAAATTTCCCAGGGACCAGGCGGAGGCATCATAATAGACGCTGTCCCGATACTTTGAGTAGGTTTCAAACATGGTTTGTACCATGCGGTACTGCGGTTGTCCTGTAGGCACTACAAAGGTGTTCTCGCCTGCTTTATATACTTCAATCTTGTGCAATAACAGCTTTTCAATAAAGGCCTTATTCCTGTTCCGGTCATTGGGATCCCCAAAACTATAGCCCTTGACCTTGCTTTTGGAGGCACGTGATATAGCGCTTTTAAAGAAATCCTGCTGGTATTTGCGAAGGTATGCAGCATTTTCCACGGCCGCCTGCACCGTAGTGATGCTCGAAGTATATTGGTTCCTGATGGTAAATGGGAATGTGATTTCGCCAAATGCAGTGGTTTGCCTGTGGCCACGGGAACTGGCCTGCTCAAACAAGAGTCCGAGTCCGCCCTGCAGGTCAGGATAGGAAGAACCGTAGCCGGGGTAAGTACCATCAAACACTTCTTTTGTAAAGTATAATGATCCGATGCTATCCAGCGCTTTCGCAAAATATTCCCCGAAAAGGTTATTCAGGTCTTCATAATTTTCCTTAGGCATAATAGGGTCCAGGGACCCATTTACCTTCATCGGCTCAAAGAAATACGAACTTTGAGACCCCATTTCATGAAAATCTGTAACCACATTGGGGTACCACTCATGGTACCATTTTAATTTCCCCTGGCTTTCCGGATTAACGGCCAGAAGCCAATCCCGGTTAAGGTCGAACCAATAATGGTTGGTACGCCCCCCAGGCCAGTATTCGTTATGTTCGGCATCCTGCGGATCAGCAACCAGGGGATTGCCCTGGTAGGCATTGGCCCATTGGGAGTGCCGGTCCCGTCCATCAGGGTTTATAGTTGGGTCGATAAAGATGACTGCATTTCTAAGGTACTTCGCGATCTCCGGATTTTCAGATGCGACGAATGTATAGGCGGTAAGCAATGCCGCTTCTGAACTGGATGGTTCATTGCCATGTACATTATAGGCAAGGTTGATAAACAGAGGTACATCCCCATAGTTTGTTGGAGCTTTCCCGGGATCCACAAAAGCCAGGTGTTCCTGTTTGATGGATTCCAGATTGGTAAGGTTGTCAGGGGTTGATACTGTAAGGATAACAAGTTTTCGACCTTCGTGTGTCTGCCCGTATTGATGTAATGAAGCCCTGTCTGATACCTCAGCCAGCTTTGTAAGGTATGCAACGATCAGATCATGCCGGGTATGGTGTTCCCCTATACCATATCCCAGGAATTGCTCCGGGGAAGGGATATCGGGATTATAGGGTTGGAATTTTTTAAGAAAATAGTCCTGGCAATAAAGTGAAGTACCGCATAGCAGCAGAAAGAGTAAAAATTTGTTTTGCATGAAAAGCGATTATGTAATTAGTCGATTTAAATATAGCTATAAAATGACTAAAACAAAGTCTGATACCCAAAACTACAACGGAAAGTTAAGGGTTCATTTCCATGCTAATTGTCAGGCAACATAATCAAACTGGGGTTGTGGCCCAACCTCCCGGAACCGGATTATATAATTGGTCCCTTTTTTTGATATGTCTTTGCTGATGGAGCCACTGAGTTGCCTTGCCAGGTTATTTATAAGTTTAAGCCCCAACGATTTGCTGTTCTTGTACGTGATGGTATCCGAAAATCCGACACCATCATCCCCGATGAAGAGCAGGTAGCTGCCTTCCTTTTCTTTTGCGAGTGCAATGTTTATCTCTCCCTGATTATTATCTATAATGCCATATTTAAGGGAATTGGTGACCGCTTCATTGATGAGGAGTCCTAAAGGTATAGCGGTATCTATCCCCAATTGGATATCCGGGATGTCGATGTTCAGTTTCACATTATGGTTCATGCCTTTCAGGGATTTAAGCAGGTATTCACATAATTCCCTGACATAGGATTTGTATTCAATTTTAGAAAGGTCATCCCGCATATAAAGCATCTCATGTACCATAGCCATTGAGATCACCCTGTTCTGGCTACTTTTAATGAGATCCCTGACCTGAAGATTGTCAATACTCCTTGATTGGAGGCTCAGGAGGCTTGATACGGTTTGCAGGTTATTCTTCACCCGGTGGTGTACCTCCCGGAGCAAGGTTTCTTTTTCCCGTATCCGCTCTTCCACCTCCAATTTTGTCTTATACAGGTTGTGGTGGGCCTTCAGGAGGTTTTTACCCAAAACACCACCCAGGATATAAACAGAGAACAACACGCTTAAAAAACTGAACATCCTTTGAGAGTGGGCAGGTACCACATTCCGGGTAAATGAGAAATCTGAACTACCCTGTAAATAGATCAGGATAACGAGGAGGATGCTGATATACAGGTAGATCTTACCATAGGATTGGGTCGTTGCATATCCCGCGAAGACTACAACCGCAATCACAAAGATAAATGGACTGTTGATTCCTTCGGTATACAAGGTTATCAGCAGGGAACAGACCAGGCCGGTGATTGAAATTACATTATAGGTGAGGGTAAGGTTTTGATGCGTTTTATATGCCAGGGTATTCAGCAGGTTTATTACCCCGAACGCAAAGAAAACATATGGTACCAGGATTTTGATCTCGAGGTAGAAAAGGCAGATCAGGCCAAAAAGGATAGCGAATAAGGATGCAAAATAACTAACCTGAAGGGTTAAATTTACCTTATCCCTCAATCTCTGTTTATCCGTTAATTTCCTCAACATACAGCATCAAATTAATTTATTAAAATCCTATAACGGCTAAGACGACCGGGAAGTTGCAGGATACAGTCAAAGCCGTGGCATATCGCGGACAATACACACAAATTTGTTCCCTCACGGACCATGTTCTTCTATAAGGGGAAATGGAATCAGGAGGGTTTACAGGACAGAAGAACCCCGGGAGGTGGTCTTGTAAAAAAGGGATTCCGGCAACCAGGAATAGACCCCAGGTAGCCGTAATGGCCGAAAAGATTTTACGGAGTGGAATCCTATAAAAGGTTGTTTTACCCATTCCGATCCGTACACTGGCGATTATAAGTTTTGTTTGAATCCTGAAATTAGTTCCCAATAAAGCCATTGCAGAATCTGTGGCCCGGATGCAGCTGCATGTACGAAATTTTCCCCTGGATGGTTCCATAGCGGAATATATAGGTTGCCTATACCTAAAGATATGGATTTTAGAAGGATTATAGAGGGAATTTGCCATGATGCGCCGACCCGCGTGCTGCCAGGTACAACCGGCAGGAAAAAAAGTCATCCTATCCCTAACAGCGGAAACCATCGCGAATTACCTGATTCTCAACCAAAAAAAAAGCTACCGGATCCGGTAGCTTTTAAACTTTTGTTATAGTTATGCCTCATCATCAAGCAAAACCCAATCACCTTTATCCAAGAGGGATTCGGCTTGTTTATATTTCATCCTTTTGCTTTCTCCTGAGAGTACATTTTTGATGGTAACCCTGTCATTTCTTCCAATTTTGGGTTTTTCCCGGGTAATGGTTTCGGTTACCTGGGGCCTGCCGCGCTGGGTATTTCCAGCTGCCCGGTTCTGGGCAGCCAATTCATCGCTGTTCGGTATTTCCTCCTTGGAAACCTGCAGGTTTTCTTTTGGCCTGCGGACATTTCTGGCTTCATGTATCTCATTGGTATTGGATGAGGGCAATTCACCTTTGAAGAGGAATGACACTACATCCTTGTTAACCTTGTCAATCATACTTTTGAAGAGTTCAAATGCCTCAAATTTGTAGATCAGGAGTGGGTCTTTCTGTTCATGAACGGCCAGCTGGACGGATTGCTTCAACTCATCCATTTTGCGCAGGTGTGTTTTCCAGGCATCATCTATAATGGCAAGTGTGATATTTTTTTCAAAATCGGTAACAAGTTGTTTCCCTTCGCTTTCGTATGCACTTTTTAGGTTGGTTACAACGTTCAACGTTTTGATGCCATCGGTAAAGGGTACTACAATGCGCTCAAATTTATTGGCGTTATCCTCATAAACCTTTCTGATGATCGGAAAGGCTGTGGCAGCACTCCGTGCCATTTTTCGCTGGTAATGGTCGTAGGCCACTTTGTAGATAGCATTTGCAATTTCCTGGAATCCCATCCGTAAGAAATCTGCTTCCGTTACAGGGGATGTTATTGAAAAGTATTTAATGAGTTCAAATTCAAAATTCTTGAAGTCATTGGCCGCCTTGTTGGTATCTGCGATCACTTCGCAGGTATCATAAACCATATTGGCGATATCTACCTGGAGCCTTTCACCCTGCAATGCGTGTCTCCGCCTTTTATAAATAACTTCCCGCTGGGCGTTCATAACATCGTCATATTCCAGCAATCTCTTCCGAATCCCAAAGTTATTTTCCTCTACTTTTTTCTGGGCCCTTTCAATAGACTTCGTCATCATGGAATGCTGGATGACTTCTCCTTCCTCCAGTCCCATACGGTCCATCATTTTTGCAACCCTATCTGAACCGAATAACCGCATCAGGTTGTCCTCCAGAGAAACGTAGAATTGTGAACTCCCCGGATCCCCCTGTCTTCCTGAACGACCCCGCAGCTGGCGGTCAACCCGGCGGGAGTCATGGCGTTCTGTTCCTACTATGGCCAGTCCGCCTGCCTTTTTCACTTCTTCGGTTAATTTGATATCCGTTCCCCTTCCCGCCATGTTTGTGGCGATGGTAACGATCCCGGATTTACCTGCTTCCGCTACAATATCAGCTTCTTTTTTGTGTAATTTGGCGTTCAGTACATTATGTGGGATCTTCCGGATGGTAAGCATACGGGATAGCAATTCGGAAATTTCAACTGATGTGGTACCGATTAGCACGGGCCTGCCCAGCTGTGAGAGCTGGGTAACCTCCTCAATGATGGCATTGTATTTTTCCCGTTTGGTCTTATAGATATAATCGTTTTTGTCATCCCGGGCAATTGGCCTGTTGGTCGGGATTTCCATAACATCCAGTTTATAGATCTCCCAGAATTCCCCAGCTTCAGTTACGGCCGTACCGGTCATCCCGGACAACTTTTTATACATCCTGAAATAATTCTGTAAGGTTATAGTGGCAAAGGTCTGGGTCATTGCCTCGATTTTTACATTCTCCTTTGCCTCGATGGCCTGGTGCAGCCCATCTGAATAACGCCTTCCATCCATGATACGTCCTGTTTGCTCATCGACGATCATTACCTTATTTTCCATTACCACATATTCCACATCTTTTTCAAAGAGCGTATATGCCTTGAGCAGCTGGCTCATGGTATGGATTCTTTCGCTTTTGATAGCGAAATCCTTGAAAAGCTCTTCTTTCAGTTCGGCCTCTTTTTCAATATCGAGATCCTGATTTTCAATTTTGGCTATTTCACTACCGATATCGGGCATCACAAAGAAATTCTGCGTTTGGTCGCCGGACAAATATTCGATGCCTTTGTCAGACAATTCAATCTGGTTGTTCTTTTCATCTATAACAAACAATAATTCCGCATCCACCTGCGGCATTTCCCGGTTGTTATCCTGCATATAGAAATTCTCCGTTTTTTGCAGTAACTGCTTGATCCCCTCTTCGCTCAGGTATTTGATAAGCGCTTTGTTCTTGGGAAGGCCCCGGTGCGCCCGTAGCAGGAGGAACCCGCCTTCCTTGGTATTGCCTTCGCTGATCAGTTTTTTTGCTTCTGCCAGCACCCCGGTTAGGTATTGTTTTTGTTTTTGGACGATATCCGCCACTTTTGGTTTTAATTCGTTAAACTCATGACGGTCACCTTCCGGTACCGGCCCGGAAATGATAAGGGGGGTCCTGGCATCATCCACGAGGACTGAATCCACCTCATCTACAATCGCGTAATGATGCGGGCGCTGAACTAAGTCACCCGGGGTATGGGCCATATTATCCCGTAGGTAGTCAAAACCAAATTCATTGTTGGTGCCATAGGTGATATCGGCATTATAGGCTGCACGACGGCCATCTGAATTGGGCTGGTGTTTATCGATGCAATCCACGGTCATACCATGAAATTCAAACAAAGGACCCATCCAGGCACTATCCCTCTTGGCAAGGTAATCGTTCACGGTTACCAGGTGGCATCCTTTCCCTGCCAGCGCATTGAGGTACATGGGCAGGGTGGCAACAAGGGTTTTTCCCTCCCCGGTCTGCATCTCTGCTATTTTTCCCCTGTGCAGCGCAATACCGCCAATTAATTGTACATCATAATGCACCATATCCCAGGTGACCTCCTTGCCTGCCGCATCCCAGGAATTGCTCCATATGGCCTGGTCATCCTGAAGTGTAACATAATCCGTGGTGCCGGACAGGATCCGGTCATATTCGAGGGCCGTAACGTTCAGTGTTGCATTATTCACGAACCGCCTGGCAGTTTCCTTCATAACAGCAAAAGCTTCGGGAAGGATTTCATCTAATGTCTTTTCCGTGATGGTATAGGCTTCTTCCTCCAGGGTATCTATTTGCGCATAGAGTTCTTCGTTCTTATCTATGTCTGGCGATGCCTGGACTTCCTCCTTAATCTCCTGTATCTGGGTATTGATTGCAGCACATGCTTCTGCTATTTTAGCTTTAAATTCTATTGTCTTCTGCCGCAATTCGTCATGGCTAAGTGATTCCAGGGCTCCTTCAAAGGATTTAATCTGGTTCAGTAAAGGCTTAAGTTCGTTGACATCTTTTTTGGATTTGTCCCCTACAAATGCCTTTATGACCGAATTTAATAAACTCATTTTTATATGTTTTTGAATGAATGATACCCAGGCTGTGCCTTGTGGTGATATCACATTATGTCAGTAGCAATTGGTTGTGTACCCAGGTACGTACCTCAAAATATATTCCAGTTTGGGTATGAGCATCAAATAATGATAATAGCTGTCAAAATTACATAAAAAAAATGCCTCCATGGAGGCATTTTTGTTGTATTTAAGTTAAGAATATCAATATTCGTCCTCATTCCAGAGGTAATCTTCCTCAGTAGGATAGTCCGGCCATATCTCCTCGATGGATTCATATATCTCACCACCTTCCTCTTCCATGGATTGGAGGTTCTCGACAACTTCAAGAGGGGCTCCGGTTCTGATTGCATAATCAATCAATTCGTCTTTGGTGGCTGGCCACGGTGCATCACTTAAATAGGATGCCAATTCTAATGTCCAATACATTGTAATAGTTTGATTTTAATTTTTTGCAAAAATAAATTTTTAACCCACATACTCAAGGAAATTCGCACTTATTTCACATTTTTTATCAACTTACCCCGGATACATTACCAGGATAACGGATAAAAGATGAAATTATTAGCTATTTTTTGGGGGAGTCCACTTTATTTCAGCCGCTTGCAGATCATAGGACAATTTCCGTGCCAGTACAAACAAATAATCCGAAAGCCTGTTGATATACGCCAAAATAAAGCCATCGACTGGCTCCTGGCCGTTTAAAAGGGTTGCCATACGCTCCGCCCGGCGGCAAATGGTTCGTGCGATATGACAATATGACACAGTTGGATGCCCCCCGGGTAATATAAAATGGGTCATCGGGGGCAATTCCTGATCCATTTGATCCATTTCATGCTCCAGAAATGCAATATCTGCTTCTGCAATCCTGTCGATCGCAAGTCGCACCTTGCCGCTTTTCAGGATGGCTTTCTCAGGATCGGTCGCCAGTACGGCGCCGATAGTAAACAAGTTTTCCTGTATTCCTATCAAAACTTCTTTGGAATGTGCATCGATTTCCTGGTCACGCACCAACCCCAGCCAGGAGTTCAGTTCGTCCAGGGTGCCGTAACTTTCTATCCGAATATGATGCTTTGGGACCCGCGTACCCCCAAAAAGGGAAGTAGTGCCGGTATCCCCTGTCTTCGTATAGATCTTCATGTATAGAATTGATTTGATGTTAGCTGGCGTCAGCCCCCTGTTGCCAGAAAATGGTTGTGATGCGCAAAGCTACAGAATTATCCCCGGCCATATGTCGTAACTTCAAATCCCTGTTGGAATCGTTTCCTTCAATCCTTTTCCTTCCGTCCCGACTTTCGTTCGTACCCTTCAAGGAAGCCGCGTGATTTTCGCCGGGCCCCTCTTTTTTTAGTGAGCATGGATATCAGCAGGTACGCAACAGCCAAACCACCCAGAATGTAATAAATGGTATTATCCATATCCGCTTCGAGTTTCTTAAATTTAAACCATTATATCCGTATTTTAAAATGTTGAGCAGCCTGCCCAGTCCTGGAGAACAATATCCCACAGTGGAACAGGTCTATACTGACCGCAAACCTGCCCGATTGTAACAGTCCTTCCCAGCGGGTGGCTGCCTGCCTGTTCTTATGGATTCCCCTGATAACAATAATCGAGTTTTCATGAACCTGCTCCCTGTCCAGGTCCTCTGGCTGTCTTGTTGGATCGTTCCCTGCTTCCGTGTAAATAAGATCATAGGGAGGATTATCAAAAGCGATATCGGGATACGTTTTGGCGATTAACACCCTTGGCCCGACGTCCGGTGTGCAGGTCTTCACCCGCTCAATACCAAAATAAGGGATCATTTTTAATATAAGTCGCTCGCAGCTATTGCCCTTATGGGGTGTAGGCATATACAAACACCGGGTAATAAAAGCATAAACAAAAGGGGAATGGACCCCGTGTTGATTGGTGGCCGAAAACAGGAACCTAAGGTATTTTATGTAGTAATTCAGTTCCAACACCCCCCTTTTAGTCTCCTTCAAGGATGGCTGATAAGTCAAACCAGCGCTCCGTTTTCTTTTGGATGGCAGCGACCACTTCCTGAAGGGCAATGGATAAGGCGTCGATTTGTTCGCCACTAAGGGACGTATCCGCAAATTGATTCTGGATGGCTTTCTTTTTCCCTTCCAGTTTTTCTATTTCGCGTTCAAGCTTATTGTATTCCTGTTGTTCGGCATAGGAAAGTTTTTGGGAACTGCCTTCATTCCGCCAGGTTTTTTTATCGGAAGTTGCCGTATCCTGATTGGCCTTTGATTCGCGTTCCACTGCTTCCTGGCTGTCCTCATAAGCTCTGAAATCAGAATAATTGCCCGGAAAGTCCTCCACAATCCCATCGCCCCTGAAAATGAACAGGTGGTCTACGATCTTGTCCATAAAATACCGGTCGTGTGAAACCACCAGCAAACATCCGGGGAAATCGAGTAAAAAATTCTCCAGTACATTCAGTGTTATGATATCCAGGTCATTGGTCGGTTCATCGAGGATCAGGAAGTTGGGATTCTGGATGAGCACAGTACAGAGGTAAAGCCGTTTGCGTTCACCGCCACTTAATTTTTCCACATAATCATATTGCTTTTTCCGATCAAAAAGAAATCGCTCCAGCAATTGTTGTGCAGATATTTGACGGCCCTTCTTCAGGGGGATATAATCCCCGTACTCACGGATCACATCAATGACTTTTTGCCCTTCCTTTACAGTTATCCCGTTTTGGTTGTAATATCCGAATTTAATGGTATCCCCGATAACAACCTTCCCTCCGTCTACTGTTTCCACACCTGTAATGATATTCAGAAATGTGGTTTTTCCGGTACCGTTCTTTCCGATTATTCCAATCCTTTCCCCCTTCAGAAAATTGTAATCAAATTTATTCAGGATCCGCTTCCCGGGAAAGGATTTGGAGACCTTGTGCAATTCCAGGATCTTACTGCCCAGGCGCTCCATGTTGAGTTCCAGTTGCACTTCATGGTCCTTCCTGCGCTGCAGGGCCTTTTCCCGGATCTGGTGAAAATCATCGATCCTGGATTTGGATTTGGTGGTGCGGGCCTTGGGCTGTCTTCGCATCCACTCCAATTCCTTTTTGAACATGATCTTGGATTTGTGTTGTTCCACAGCCTCCTGTTCAAGGCGGGCTTCCTTTTTTTCCAGGTAATAAGCATAATTGCCTTTATAGGAATACAGTGCCCCATTGTCCAGTTCTATGATCTCATTACACACCCTTTCCAGGAAATAACGGTCATGGGTAACCATGAACAGGGTCAGGTTTTCTTTTTCAAAATAATCCTCCAGCCATTCTATCATTTCAAGGTCCAGATGGTTGGTAGGTTCATCGAGCAGCAGGAGGTCGGGCCTGTTCACAAGGGCATTTGCAAGGGAAAGCCGTTTCTTTTGTCCCCCGGATAACTGTCCTACGCGGGCATGGAGGTCCTCAAGCTTCAATTTGGACAAAATCTGTTTGTACTGTGTTTCAAAATCCCAAGCATTGTACCGTTCCATGGCTTCAAACGCCTTCTGGTATTTTTTTTCCTGTTCGGGCTGTGCCAGCGCCTTTTCATAGTTCAGGATAACCGTAAGCACTTCATTGTCAGATGCAAGGATAGTCTCCTCAACGGTCAGGTCCGGATCCAATTCAGGATCCTGTTCCAGGAAGGAGATTCGGATCCCCTTCCGGTAATTTACCTGCCCGTCGTCCGGTTTATCCTTTCCTGCGAGGATCTTGAGTATTGCCGTTTTACCGGTTCCGTTTTTGGCGATCAACGCTATCTTCTGATATTGGTTGATTCCAAAAGATATATCGGAAAACAACTGTAGTTCCCCAAAGGATTTCGCAATATTTTCAACTGTGAGAAAGTTCATGTGATCGTTGGCTGGACCTTTTTAACAAAGTGATACAAGAATGTGTAACGTACGGCAAGGGAAAGCAGCAATACGCCCAACAGGGGGGAAAAACTTTGAACTCCCATAATCCAGAGTATGACGCTTAAAAGCAGCAAAAGCAAAAGTATGGCGAAGTAACCACTTAACCATGCAGAAAGCGGGTGCTGCACCAAATAATAGCCTATTACCAAATTAATCGGAAATGCCCACAGGATATTGAAGTTAGCTACTGTAGCCCTATGGTCCGTCAGGAACCAAAGAAAACATATCAATAACCCCAGTACCCCGGTAAGGCAAAAAATGAAAATGTCGAGCCATTTACTTCGGGTATTATTCTTTATATCGATATAAGTGATCACGAGCGTAAAAACCAAAAGCAACCCCAGCCAAAATAGGGGGGAAGTAGTAAAAAAACCCGCCTGGATGTTTCCGTTTACCTGGTCCAGTATCCCCATTTCCCGTTTTACAAGCGGTTTTCCTCCCAGGGAAGAATTGTTCAATTGCCTCATGACATAAATGGGAAGGAACATGTGTTCCCGTACCGTTGCCTGTCTGTCAATGACGGACCCCAAGGCAAGGTCGATACCAAAACTGGACCAGGTATTGGGGTGGAGGTTTTGTTGTATGAGTTCGCGGAAGGTAGCCTGGGTTTTCAGGTGACCTTCCCGGAATTCCAGGTTACTGCCCAGCACTATTTTTAGTACGTCAGGGATTTTTGTAGAGCAATTATCAAACAGGAAATCATAGCGGTAGTCCCTGTTTTCAGGCTTGCTGTTATTCAGTAAAAAATTATAGAGGTCCTTTTCCTGAGTACTGTCCAGATCAAGGATCTGTTCCCGGACCCAACGGTTTTCATACTGGTAGGTATACAGGAAGTCTGTAAATTTGGAAATACTCAGTGAATAAAGCATCTTTCCCCTTGCAAAATTCGAATAAAAGTTGGGGGCATCAAAGTCAAAAGTACCGTAATTGTAGACCACGTCTATGCCCTGGGGGGCGTCTTGCACCCGAAAGGCACTATGGCCGAAAGCGGAATATAGATCCTCTCCGGGACCACAGGTAAGCACACTGATCCGGGCGGCAGGAGTGAGCTGGCGCGACTGGCAGAAACCGACCAGGCAATTGCCCAATATCAATAGGATTACGTAGCGTTTTAATTGCATTTCCGGTAGTCGGGGAATTGGATATTACTATAGGTAGGCAAATATCTGAATAAAATATGGTACCAAACCTTTAGATTAAAAATTATCTTATTTTTACTGAAATAACCTCCTATGACGCGACACATTCCCAATATCCTTACCTTACTAAATGTATTCTCTGGCTGTGTCGCGGTTGTATTTGCGGTTCTCAATCAATTTGAGATGGCGGCATTGTTCGTTTTTTTGGGGATTCTATTCGATTTTTTTGACGGATTTGCTGCACGGGCGCTCAAGGTGGAAGGGGAACTGGGATTACAACTGGATTCCCTTGCGGATATGATCACCAGTGGCCTGGTACCCGGAGTGGTAATGTTCCGGCTGCTGGGGATGTCCATGAATGCCGGATGGAACATGGATATGTCCATGGAACCAGGGGATTTGTTGCATGCGGCCGGATGGGATATGCCCCTGCTGCCCTTTGCCGGGTTTTTAATAACTCTGGCCTCGGCTTACAGGCTTGCAAAATTCAATATAGATGAAAACCAATCTGACTCCTTTATCGGTCTTCCAACACCTGCCAATGCCTTATTGATCCTTTCGCTCCCGCTCGTATTACTCTATCACGGCAATGATTTTCTGAATGCGCTGATCCTGAACCCCTGGTTTCTGATCGCCGTTACCCTGGTCAGTGCATACCTTTTGAATTCGAGAATCCACTTATTTGCACTGAAATTCAAAAACTGGGGATTTAAGGACAATGCCATCCGGTATTCCTTTATTGCCGTAAGCCTGGTGATGGTGCTGACCCTTAAATTTTTGGCGATTCCTGCGATCATCGCATTTTATATCCTGAGTTCCGTTCTGAGTACGCTATCAGAAAAAGCCAAATGACTGCAATAGGCGGGCTTAAATTTTGTCTATGATTTCAAAATTAGGGGAGCGGTTTACCGATATATTCCGGCGAAACATGCCGGATGCATTTGTTTTTGCCCTCATCCTGACACTCGTTACATCCCTGATGGCTTTTTTTTGGGTAGATGCCGGACCGATGGAAATCCTGGTTTCCTGGTATGATGGATTCTGGAACCTGCTCGAATTCGGGATGCAGATGGTGTTGTTGATCGTTACCGGCTATAGCATAGCACTCTCACCCCTGATAGAAAAGGGGATAGATAAACTGGCCCGCCGAATCAGGACCCCCGGGCAGGTCTATTATTTTGTCGTCCTGATCGGGGTTTTACTTTCCATGGTAAGCTGGGGCTGGGTCGTCATAACAGCGGTACTGGCAAGGCAACTCGCGATGCGTATCAGCGGTATAAATTACCCTTACCTTATAGCCTGTGTTTATTTTTCCCAGATCAGCTGGGTTACCGGCCTTTCCAGTTCCATCCCCTTGTTGCTCAATACAGGAAGTAACTATTTGATCGAAGATGGTATTTTATCTGCTACTATTCCTACTACTTACACGCTGGGTTCCGTTTTGAACATGGCCATGGTCCTGCTGATGTTGGTTGCCGGACCTGTTTTACTGTGGCTATTGGCCCCTAAGAAAGCAATTCAGATGGATTTGGCCTCCCGGGATGACATCCCCTCCCGGCAGGGCCGGCCCACAATCAGGGAGGAGGCGGAAGGTGTAATGCTACCCTTCCGGGCTTTGTCTGACCAGCTGAATAACAGTATGTTGCTGCAATATGTCATTGCCCTGATGGGGCTGGTATATATTGCCTATCATTTCAGTACGAATGGCCTGGACCTGAACCTTAATATCATGATCTTTGTTTTCATTATGCTGGGACTGTTACTCCATAAAACGCCCATGCGATACAGTGTCGCTATGCAACGGGCCAGTGGCAATATATCAGCCATCCTTTTTCAGTTTCCTTTTTATGCGGGCATTATGGGCATCATGACCTATACCGGGATGGGTGCCGAACTGGGGCGGTTGATCGCATCGGTTGCCACCATGGAGACCTATCCATTCTTTGCTTATATACTGGGTGGTGTTGTGAATTTTGCCATTCCATCGGCAGGGGGCGAATATGCAGTTATTGGCCCCAGTGTCATAGAGGCCGTACATAATATTGGTACAGGGTTACCGGTGACCGAACTCACGAAGATGACAGCCAGGGCTTCCATGGCGATCGCTTATGGGGAAGCGCTTACAAACCTGTTGCAACCCTTTTTTCTACTGCTGGTTTTGCCGGTCATGACACGGGGTGTCAGCCTGCAGGCACGAGATGTCATGGGTTACCTGGTACTTCCTTTTGTGATGTTTGCGATCATTCAGGTCTTTATGGTATTGTGGATCCCGGTGTAGCGGAGGACCCTGCCATGTGAGAACACTTAGTTTTATCCTGTGGTGCACTATTCGTTGAAGTCGAGCTTTTTCTTCCGTAATTCAAAATTCTGGCCCAGGTAGACCTTGCGCACCATCTCATCTTCAGCCAGCACTTCCGGTATACCCGATTTAAGGATACCCCCTTCAAACATCAGGTAGGACCGTTCCGTAATGGCCAGGGTTTCCTGAACGTTGTGGTCCGTAATCAGGATACCGATATTCTTGTTTTTCAATTGTGCTACAATGCGCTGGATATCCTCCACAGCAACCGGGTCTACCCCGGCAAATGGTTCATCGAGCAAAATAAATTTAGGATCTGTCGCCAGTGCCCGGGCTATTTCCGTTCGGCGCCTTTCCCCGCCCGACAGCAGGTCACCCCTGTTTTTCCGGATATGGGTAAGACCAAATTCTTCCAAAAGCGATTCCATCCGCATGTTTTGCTCCTTCCTGGAAAGGCTTGTAAGCTGCAGTACGCTCAATATATTTTTTTCGACGCTTAATTTTCTGAAAACAGACGCTTCCTGGGCAAGGTAACCAATGCCATTTTGCGCCCTTTTGTACATGGGGAAGCGTGTAATCTCCATATCATCCAGGAAAATGGAACCGCCATTGGGTTTTATCAGTCCAACGATCATATAGAAGGAGGTGGTTTTCCCGGCGCCATTTGGTCCTAACAGCCCAACGATCTCCCCCTGGTTTACCTCCAGGGAAATACCCTTGACCACCTTACGGCCCCGGTAGGCCTTCATGATATTTTCTGCTCTGAGCTTCATCTTTGAATGGTGCCAAAACTAAGGATATAATCTTAAATCACAGGTACAATTAACGGAATATTACCGCAAACCGGGGACAACCGGCAGGTGCATAAAAATGGCTGTGGCAATACGCATTTATTCAGATTGCCCGGAAGGCAGCAACTGTCATTTTGGTGACAGCTAATACCGGCTGGAGCTTTTGCATTGATTATTCTGATTGCTGTTCAAGCAATTCCCAATATTCAAATGCCCTGCGGAGATGTGGAATAACAATGGTGCCCCCGACCAGGGTGGCAATGCTGAGCGCTTCCATGACTTCTTCCCTTGAAGCTCCCTGCTTATGGGCCCCTTCCAGATGGTATTGTACACAATCATCGCAGCGTAATACTGCCGAAGCTACCAGGCCCAGGAATTCCTTGGTTTTAACATCAAGTGCACCTTCAGTATACGCATTGGCATCCAGATTAAAAATCCGTTTGATCACCTTATTGGGTTCCGCCAGTAATTTGGCGTTCATTTTTGAACGATACGCATTGAATGCTGCGACTTTATTTGGCATTTCGTCTTTCTTTTTTGGCTTCGCGCTTTACCACAAATGCTGAAATATGGATACTTACCTGATACAGGATCAGGACCGGGATGGCAACAATGATCTGGCTGGCAACATCGGGCGGGGTAATCACCGCTGAGAGAATCAGGACGATAACCAACGCCATTTTCCTGTATTTTTTCAGAAACTCAGGCGTTACCAGGCCAACTTTGGTCAGAAAGAAAATAAGGATAGGCAATTCAAACAAAATGCCACATGCAATTACGGATGCCCTTACCGTTGAAATATAGGAATCAAGGTCAAATTCGTTCAGTACCTGCTCGCTGACCTGATAGGTTCCCAGAAAGTTGATAGACAGGGGTGCCACAACATAATATCCAAAGAGTACCCCCAGGAAAAACAAGGAGGAAGCGATGAAAATAAATCCCTTGGAACTGGATCGTTCCTTTTCATAAAGGCCCGGGCCTATGAATTTCCAGAGTTCATACAGGATATAGGGGAAACCTACAATAAAACCTGCCCAGATGGAGGTCCAGATATGGGCAGAAAACTGACCGGACATCAAACGGCTCTGTATCGTAAAAGGTAGTTTATCGGCACAAAATGCAGAATCCAATCCCATGGATGTAGCGGCATTACAAAAAATGCGATACGTAGGAAAATCCATCTGGGTGGGCCCCAGGATTATAGTATCAAATATAAAGCGTTTCATTAAGAAGGCAATTACGCCGATGATCACCACAGCAACTGTGGATCGGATAAGATGCCATCTAAGTTCCTCCAGATGGTCCAGAAAGGACATCTCATTGGGATCACTGAGTTTTTTAACCATTACAGAATTCCTTCGTTTATTAAATTATGGAGGTGGACCACTCCTACATAGGTTTCCCCGTTAACCGCAAGTAATTGTGAAATACCCTTATCCTGCATTTCCTTGAGAGCCTTAATGGCGAGAACATCGGCTTCGATGGTTTTCGGGTGGGTGGTCATGATATCTTTGGCCGTCAGGCCGCTTATATTGTCGTACTTATTTAGCATCCTCCGCAGGTCCCCGTCGGTTATGATTCCCACGATCTTATTATTCCGGGTTACAGCGGTAACGCCCAACATCTTTTCGGAGATCTCCACAATGACCTTCTTTACATCCGCGGCTACATCCACCTGCGGCTTCATATTGTTTGCTGTGATATCGCATACCCGCAGGTACAACCGTTTCCCCAGGGTGCCCCCCGGATGGTATTTTGCAAAATCCTTGCTGCTAAAGCCCCGGAGTTCCAGGAGGCAGATGGCCAGGGCATCCCCAATGACCAGCTGTGCCGTGGTACTTGTAGTGGGGGCGAGGTTGTTGGGGCAGGCTTCCATCTTGACATAGGTATTGAGCACAAAATCAGATTGCTCCCCCAGGAAGGAATCCATTTTGCCAGTCATGCCGATGAGTTTGTTGTTGCCCTGCTTGATAAGGGGTACCAATATTTTTATTTCAGGGGTACTCCCGCTTTTGGAGATACAGATGACCACATCATTTTTCTGGATGGTACCCAGATCACCGTGGATGGCATCCGCTGCATGCATGAATATTGCCGGCGTGCCAGTGGAGTTCAGTGTGGCCACAATTTTGGAGGCGATAATGGCACTTTTTCCAATCCCGGAAATTACTACCCTTCCTTCTGATTGCAGAATGCAATTTACGGCATCCGCAAATTGTTCATCCACCAGATTCGCCAAATTAAGGATGGCATTTCCCTCTGTTTCTATGGTCCGTTTTGCTAATGCCAGTATAGCTTTGCTATCCCTCAAGGTATTGATTAAATTTTATGATATGCTTATGAGAATTTGTATTAAAATTCGAATAGGTTCTCTAAGAATGTCTTATATTTAAGAAAACAAAAATACGTAAACTTATTTTACAGGAGATTCTTTACTTACAACAAATTGATTGTATCAACCACCCACCGAATAATTTAGTTTATATTAAAAGATTGAGAATGACTCTGGGTATGAGACAGCTGATCTTAAATTATATGGAATGGTTTTGAATGAAATTGATCTGCACGCTGCGCTTAAACAGTATTTCGGGTTTACCGAGTTTATTGGACTTCAGGAAGACGTAATTGAGAACATTGTTCAGAAAAAAAACACCTTTGTAATTATGCCTACAGGAGGTGGCAAATCACTTTGCTACCAACTCCCGGCATTAATACAGGAAGGGACAGCCATAGTGGTTTCTCCCCTCATCGCCCTGATGAAAAACCAGGTCGATGCCATCCGGGGGGTTTCTGCAGACCCGGGTGTTGCCCATGTGCTGAATTCCTCCCTTACAAAAACAGAAATAAGACAGGTAAAAAGCGATATCCTGGAAGGGATCACCAAATTGCTATATGTTGCGCCCGAATCCCTTACCAAGGAGGAATATGTAGACTTTTTACAATCCGTCCCCCTTTCCTTTGTAGCCGTTGACGAAGCCCACTGTATCTCGGAATGGGGCCATGATTTCAGGCCGGAGTACAGAAATCTGAGGAGTATCATTGAGCGGTTGGGCGAAGGAATCCCTATAATTGCCCTTACAGCAACGGCGACCCCAAAGGTACAGGAAGATATCATCAAAAACCTTGGGATAGCTGATGCCGCGGTATTCAAAGCCTCCTTTAACCGCCCGAATTTGTACTACGAAGTGCGGCCCAAGACCAAAAATGTGGAAGCGGATATTATCCGCTTTGTAAAAAAGAATGCCGGCAAATCCGGGATTA
>CAVWMN010000001.1:0-381854 GCA_963756115.1 uncultured Flavobacteriaceae bacterium | reverse complement strand
AATAATTAATAATGGAGAATTTGGACATTATTTTGATGTTGGTGATGAAAAGGATTGCGCTGCCAAAATTATATATCTAATGAATGATTCTATTATTACTAGAACAAATAAACAAAAACAATTTCAAGAACACCTTTATAAGAAATTTGATATAAAAAAAACATCATATCAGAATATTTAAAGCAATATTAAATGAAGATGAAAATTTTACAAATAAACAATTTCCATTATTATAAAGGTGGTTCTGATGCAGTATATCTTAATACTGGTAGGCTCTTAGAAAGTAAAGGTCAAGACGTAGTTTATTTTAGTACACTCTCAGATTATAACGAAGATGTTGGAGTTAATAAATATTTTATTGCGCAAAATAATTTAGAGGAAAAGTCCACTATCAATAAAATAAGATCTCTACCGAAATTTTTATATAATCGCGAAGCTGTGACTAATTTAAAAAAATTAATAGCAAAGGAAAAGCCTGATATTGCCCATTTGCATATATTTTATAGGCATTTTTCCAGTTCTATTTTGAAGGTTTTAAAGGCAGAAGGCATACCCATGGTGATGTCCGTACATGAATACAGAATTCTATGTCCAGTTTATATTATGTTAGATAATAAAAATAATATATGCGAAAAATGTGCAAAAGGGAATTATTTGAATGCTATATTAAAAAAATGTTCAAAGGGAAGTATAATCAACAGTACGGTAGTTGCCCTTGAATGTAAGCTAAGAGATAACTTTTTTGATTATGAAAGAATATATTGACCATTTTGTAATGGTAAGTAAATTTATTTATGACAAGCACACTGAATATTACCCCGTCCTTAAAAAAAAAGCATCGGTTCTATATAACTTTAAGGAGTTGATAGGAGAAGCCTTTCCTTCCATGTCAAAGGAAGTAGATTTGGTTTACTTCGGAAGGTTATCTAAGGAAAAGGGAATCATTACATTATTAAAAGCTTTGGTTGGTCTAAAAAATATTAAACTGAAAATAATTGGAACCGGTC
The DNA here is from genome assembly GCA_963756115.1 of uncultured Flavobacteriaceae bacterium. GTDB lineage: Bacteria > Bacteroidota > Bacteroidia > Flavobacteriales > Flavobacteriaceae > JTS-RE37. The sequence continues at coordinate 380,847 of CAVWMN010000001.1, read as the reverse complement.
CCGAAGAGCCCAATATAAAACGTTTTATAATGGATAAAAAGCTTTTCAATATTGAATTATTGGGGTATTGCAAGGGAGCATTGTTATGGGAGCATATATCTTCTGCCAGATTTACCGTCGTACCTTCTGAATGGTATGAAAATAATCCAATGTCTATTATAGAAAGTTTAATGCTAGGTGTACCTGTTATAGGTTCCAGAGTGGGGGGCATACCTGAAATATTAGTACAAAATCATGGCTTTTTATTTGAAATGTCCTCGGTTGATAGTTTACGAGAAGCTATTGAAAAATCAACTTCAACTACACAAGAATCATATGATAAAATGTCACAAAATGCGATGAGGTTTGCCAAGGATAATTTTTCTCCGGAATCTCATTATAATTCATTGTTAAATATTTATTCCAATTTAATCGTAGATAAATGATGTTGTTAAGGGTAATAGAAGAAATGATCAACTAAGATGGCAAGGGTATTGGGTAATAGTAATAAGGTATTTGGTTTAAATAAATTTAAAGAAAAAATTGAAACATTGATCTCCCGTAGTTAAACGAATCCATAAGTAAAGAATTTATTAGTGATAGCACAACTAAGTAAATTATATATTAAAAAATATCCTCTAAAGGCCCTAGCAAGATTAGTAGCATATTTTATGTTTGAAGGCCGGCCATTAACCACAAAAGGAAGATGGATAAATCCTTTGGTTTTTATAAACTTTAAATTAGCCCAATTATTTTCGAAAAAGAAAATGATGAAACCAATTTATATAGTTGGAACGGGTAGGAGCGGAACTACAATTTAGGATTGTTGCTATCGGTACATCGTGAAGTAGGCTTTTTAAACGAACCCAAGGCTCTTTGGAGTTATGTAAATAAAAATGAAGATATTATAGGTAATTATAATCTTAATCATGCATTATATGAACTAAATGAAAATCATGCCTTAGGAGGAACAAAATTTGAAGCTTAATAAGATATATTCCTATTTCTTGGATATTACTTCCTCCAAAAGAATAGTAGACAAGTATCCGGAGTTAATTTTTAGAATTCCATATGTACTATGCCTATTTCCTAACGCAAAATTCATTTTTTTAATTAGAAATGGATATGACATATGCACTTCAATTGATCTTTGGTCTAAAAGACTTGGAATAAATAATAAAGATGAAATTCATGATTGGTGGGGAAGGGATAATAGAAAATGGGAGCTATTAATTGATCAGATTATATTAACAGATTCTTATTATTCTGAGTTATGGCCATTTATAGGTGATATAAACAATCATTTGGAAATGGCAGCCATTGAATGGATTGCAACAATGCGTATTGGATTAAAAATGACAGAATTATATCCTAAAAACGTAATGAAATTGTATTATGAAAAACTCAGTACTGTCTCCCAGTGAAAATTTGAATATGATAGAGTCATATTGTGAACTTAAACATGATGAAACTTTCATTCAATATGGATGTGAAATTCTAAAACCAAATGACCATAAAAAAGTTATAAGTTTTCGACCGGAAATTCAGATCATATTTGATGAAACGATTAATAAATTATATTGAATGAAAAAAAAAATGGTGATTATTGGGACCAGAGGAATTCCAAATTATCATGGTGGCTTTGAACAGTTTGCAGAATACTTTTCTCTTTATTTAGCCCGAATGACATCATGAAGTTTATGTATATAGCTCTCACGACCATCCGTATCAACAACCAACCTGGAAGGGTGTGAACATTATCCATAAAATGGATCCGGAGAAATGGATGGGTACCGCCGGGCAGTTTATTTATGATTTAAATTGTATTCTGGATTCTCGTAAAAGAGGTTTTGATGTGATATTACAATTGGGTTACACCAGCAGCTCCATATGGGGATGGTTGTTACCCAAAAAGGCTATAGTAATAACCAATATGGATGGCCTTGAGTGGAAAAGAAGTAAGTATTCCCGACCCGTGCGAAGATTTTTGAAGTTTGCCGAAAAATTGGCCATAAAGACAAGTGATTACCTGATTTCAGATTCAGTAGGAATACAAAAACATCTTAAAACCGCCTATAACGCAGATTCTGAATATATAGCCTATGGCGCTGATTTATTCAATACTCCAAGGAACAATTGTTAGCTGAATACGATGTAGCTAAATTTAATTACAACATGCTCATTGCCAGGTTGGAACCGGAGAATAATATAGAGGTTATCCTTGACGGAGTTGTTCAAAGTAAGTCGGATCAGGTAGTTTCTTGTCATAGGAAAGCACTCAACTAAATTTGGCACCTATTTAAAAAACAAGTATAAAGATCATCACAGCATACGGTTTTTGGGCGGAATTTATAATCTGGAACACCTGAATAACTTAAGACACTGGTCTAATCTTTATTTTCATGGACATTCCGCGGGGGGAACCAATCCCTCCTTACTGGAAGCTATGGCTTCCGGGTGCTTGATAATAGCACATGATAATATTTTTAACCGGAGTATTTTAAAAAACAACGCCTATTATTTTGAAAATGTAGAAGGATATTGTACAAAGAATGAGATTAAAAAAGGAAGATCATCTCGAATTGGTCCACAAAAATATGGAAGAAATTCAAAATAAATTTAATTGGCAACGTATCAACCAGAAATATGAGAAATTCATTTTGGACTCCTATCAATGATTAAATCAAATGAAAATTGACAAGAATGATTTTTAGCTTTAGATTATTTTAGAAGATTCACGAGTAATCATACTGACTTATTTAATAATTCTAATTCTTTTAGTTAAGAGGAATATGGATCAAATATTAATCTATGAAAACATTGATCTTATTTCTTTTTGGGTTTATAGTCCTCCAATGCAATGAAGAAATGGATACAGTTGAAATGGAGTATTCAGGAAAATTATAATAAGAAAAAAGCGAACAAGAGATTAATCTGGATGCCAATATACCATTAAATTGGCCCTGGCGTGGCATCAACTATCTCACCTAGTGATTCAACCGAATTAATGAGCGTATAATAAAAGAATTAAAGACCCAGGGAATAAATGCAATAAGATTGGTTGTAGAAGTAAGACGTTTTTGTATTAAAAATAATGTACCTCTTGAAGTGGGTATGGACAACATTTGAAATGGGTAGAGAAAGTAATTCAATGGTGTGCCAAGGAGGATATTGTTGTTATTTTACACTCAAAGGACTTCCCACTGGATCCATTGAAAAATTTTGATGACATGATCTCCGGAATTTTGGGATTCGGAAAGTGAGCGGAACTTGGCCTTAAACTATATTAATGATCTGGTCCTAAGGTTTGATAAGTATAAGAATGTAGTGGCGTATGATTTTTTTTCTGAACCAGCTTCGTACGAAATAATGGGCATAAAAGACCTGAGATTTGGTTCAATTTTTTTAATAGAATAGTTAAATACAATTAGAACACATTCTAATAAGTACGTTGTTTTTACCCCTGGACCAGGCGGGTTGCCCGAAGGTTATTCTGATTTTAAGAACCCATTTGATGATGAAAAAATAATTTATGGTTTTCATTTTTATCTTCCTACATAGATATACACATCAAGGTATTGGTGACATGGCCAATGGGTACAGAATATCCTGGTTTGATTGGATTAAAATATTGGGACGCTGATGGCTATTCGTGAAGAAATGGAGATAGTGGTTAATTGGGCAAATAGAGCATAATAAATTGATATACGTTGGAGAATTTAGTGTAGTGCGCTGGGCAGAAGGCAAAGATCAGTATCTTGAAGATGTACTTACTGTATTGGAGGAAAATAAATTTGGTTATACCTATTGGCGTCTGAATAATTGGAGAGGGTGGGATATGAATTATGAGGTAGTAAAAATCGGATCAATAAACGACTTTTTAAGCCTCCAAACAAAACGAAGACAAGGCAATTATTGGAAAAATTCTGGCAGAAGAACCAGAATGATCATCTTTTTTATCACATATTAACTTAGTCTAATAATGATAGTATCATCTTGGCTTACCAATATTTATTGAACAATAAATAAGATGGTCCATTAATCAACAAATAAAATTTCAATTTTGTACGTATTACCATTTGAGAAATTATTTGTATCCTCAATTTTACGAATCCGCACTTAAAATCAATTACAAATTATGAAAGAAGCCCCATTTGCGCTAGATTTTGACGAGAGAGGAAGATTCTATCGACCTTAAAGATATCCTATTTAAATACCTGCGCTACTGGCCCTGGTTCGTATTGGAGTGGTCTCCTTTGTTTGTGGATTGGCCTATACCTATACACGGATCACTCCTACGACCTACGAAACCATTGCAAAAGTCAAGATCATCGATGACACCAAGGAATCAAATATCGCCTCCGATGCGATCACCATCAGCGGCAATAAATCGAACATAAACCTGGACAATGAGATCGAAATTTTAAAATCCTCCCGCTTGTTACAGCAGGTGGTTTCGAACCTTGGACTTGGATATGGAGGTATACTGGGAGGGAAAGGTTCAGAACTACCATGATCTGGAATGTCCCGTTTGTAATTACCAAAACCATTAGAAGAAGATAGCTTACACGATCCCTTAGATTACAGGATCAACTTGCAGCCCAAGGAGAAATCAGGATTACAGATGAAAACAACAAGCTCACCACCATTACCTCTTTCACGGAACAGATAGCCTTCCTACGGGCCTCCCTTTCAACATCCGAATACCTGAAAATACAGAAATAAGCTCCTTTCAGGATATTAACTATAAAGTGGTAATTCTTCCCACTAAATAAGCTATAGTTAAACTGGCTGGAATCCCTGGTAGTAGAACCAACAGACACTGAATAGCGACATTCTTGTCACTTTCATCTAGAAGGGCAAAGTACAGGACGTTCCGAAGCCATTTTAAATACACTTGATTGGCATCTATGACCAGGACGGCATTCTTGACCGGCAACTGGTATCCCGACCGGACCCTGGAGGTGATCGACAAACGGTTTGTATACCTTTCCCAGGAACTGGATTCTATAGAGATCGGGAAACAGGATTTTAAACAATCCAACAACCTCTCCTATATTGAGGCGGACGCCAGCCTGACCATGCAGCGGAAATCCGACACAGAGGAGGAAGTCTTATCTTTGGAAAACCAGATAGCCCTCTCGGACCTCTTAAAGGAAACCGTCGTAAACCAGGCGGAATACAGCCTCCTTCCAGCAGACCTCGGTCTACAGAATTCGGGCCTGAATACACCTCGTTTCCGATTATAATGAACTTGCCCTGGAGCGCGCTAAAATGCTGCCCACGATGGGGGTCAACCACCCCGTCCCTGCAGGCCGTGTCGGAGCAGCTGGAGCGAGGCAAGGTAAACATCATCAAAACGGTCAACAATTACCAGACCCAGCTGCAAACTTCCTTAAACCGGCTTGTACGGGAAAAAAATATCGCAGGTGCCATGTTCTCCCGGCTCCCCGAAAAGGAAAAAACGCTGCGGGCCATCGAGCGGCAGCAAAGCATCAAGGAAAAATTGTTCCTCATCCTCCTGCAAAAACGGGAAGAAGCGGCCATCAACCTGGCGGCTACGGTGCCGTCCGTAAAAGTAATTGATTATGCCATCACCAACCCGGAACCAGTTGCCCCCAAAAAATTAATGGTCTACCCCTTGTCCCTGGCTCTGGGTATGTTCCTGCCCTTGGCGGTCCTTTTTATAAAATTTTCGCTTGGATACAAAGATCAATGACCGTGAAGACCTGGAGCCCCTAAAGGATGAAATCCCCGTCCTCGCGGAAATTCCCTTTTTTAAGGGCGCCAAAAGTTTTTCTGGCTTTGATGACCGCTCCGTCCTGGCAGAATCCTTCCGGATCCTTGGGACCAATATTGACTACCTGCTACGAAAACACAACTACTGAAAAAGGAAAAGTGGTCTTTGTGACTTCCTCCATCAAAGGGGAGGGGAAGACCCTGGTAGCCTTAAACCTTTCCCTTTCCTACGCCAGCCTTAAAAAGCGGGTACTGCTGGTAGGGGCAGACCTGCGAAACCCGGAATTGAATGCCTATGTGGAGAATCATAAAAATTACAATGGCCTGGTGGATTACCTGGTGAAACCCGGATTAGACTGGAAGGAATGCATCCATGAGGGAGCAGAGCATAGCGAATACCACCATATCTGTTTCAGCGGGCATATCCCGGCCAATGCCCCCGAGCTCCTTTCGGGGAAACGGTTCGGGGAATTTATCGGGAAAGCGGTTACCGAATTTGACTATGTCATTGTAGATACCGCCCCCACACTGGTAGTAACAGATACGCTGCTGATATCCCAATATGCAGACCTCACACTTATGGTTACCCGGGTAGGCTTTACGGAAAAGAAACTGTTGAAATATATCAAAGAACTTCACCATAGCGGGAAACTGGAAAAAATGGCCCTTGTACTCAACGAGGCCGGATTCGGGAAATCCAATGCTTATAACTACGGCTACGGCTACGGTTATGGACCGGATAAGGAGTCTGTATAGTTCCCAAAAAAATCAGGTAGAAAAAATCCCTCGCGTTAGTCCAGGGCAATTGTTGTACCGCTCCCTTTATGGCCGGGGCAAGGATTTTTTCGAAACGTTGCTGCCTTCTCTGGCCGTGCTGCCCCCAACCCCTGAACGGGAGGCCAAGGCTTACTTTTTACGCACCTCGGACTATTTCAGGTGTCCATTTTCCGGAAAAAATCCTGCCCTTCACTATCCGGGAAGGGAATACTATAACTCCCTTTAGGGCCGGGGAAAAGGATTTTTTCGAACGTGGCTGCCCTGTTCTTCCTTTCTGCTCTCCGGCCCCCCGCCTTCCCGGAACCGTACCCTTTACAAATGCTGTACACTTCCTCTCAAAAAGGGCCATTGCCTATTTTTTACCTTCGCTTTCTTAGTCGCGATTCAGGCCTGATAGGCCTGTCTGTTCCGTGACCTGCTCCGGGGGATACTTTTGGGCTCTCGGATGCATGCAACGCAAACTTTTCCAATCCACTTTTTTGCCATCCATACGGCTTATTTAATTAGATAATTATCACCTGGAATTACGGAATACCGTAAGGGAAAATTCCAACAGGGCAGTATGTTTACACGGGTTGTACAGGTGGAAACCATATGACCCCACCTTCCAGGATGTGTTCGCAAACACTGTGAACCTGAAAATAGTTACCCATGAAGATAGCTGTAATCCCACCCTGTGTTTTCCCCTCTCTTGAATATTTTCAAGTGGTCAGAGCGGTGGATTTTTTTATATTTTACGATGATGACCATTTTATAAACGGGGGAGGAACCAACAGGATCCTGATCCTCCGGAACCATAAAGCGCAGCTTGTCACGTTCCCCTGCAGCGAGACGGGTTCCCACCGGATGCTACATGATGTGATTGTTGACAATCGTAAAAAAGCTTATTCGAACCTGGTGCTAACCATTCAGGAGGCCTATAAAAATGCGCCCTACTTTAATGCTATATACCCCCTGGTAGTTTCAATTATTGATAAGGACTTTGAGAAATTAACAGACCTGGCATCTTTTTCTGTTAAATCAATTTCACATTATTTAAGGATCCCGACAAATTTCTGTAGGTCCTCTAAGAAGTTTAAAGATAGCGCCGGACAGGCCACATCGGATCGCGTAATACGGATTGCGAAAGAATTAGGCAGCAAACACCAGGTCAGTACGGCCGGTGGCAAGGCTGTATATGACAGGGAATACTTTAAAACCCATGGCATAAAATTAAGTTTTCTCAGGTCGCGGCCCACCACCTATACGCAATTTAACAATGCTTTTGTCCCGGACCTCTCTATCATCGATGTGTTGATGTTCAATTCCTATGAGAAATGCCAGCGGTTGCTCAAACAATACAAATTAAGCTAGTATAGCCACTGTTGAACACGACAGCATTGGGTGAACTGGACTTGAATTCATACCCATGCAAGTGAGGATTTAGGGGGAGCCCTCATTCGCTTTCATCTTAATCCCCGCGGGTCCAAGCTGACTATATTGAAGAAAAAATCCTATGCTCTCCCTTCCGAGGGATTTTTCGCCGGGAAAAGGAATATTTTCAACTCCCTTTACGGGCCGGGGAAAAGGATTTTTACAATTTTGCGGATAGTGGTAGGTGGTAGGTATCAGGATAGCTCCTGGCTCACGGCAACTTCCTGAACCATGTCCGTACCGTCCCTTCCGCCAGTTTGTGGTTGGGGGTAAAAGAGCCGTTTTCCAACCCGCGGTATTCCAGGTAGGAGGGGTATTTCCACCAGAGTATGCCGCCGCACCAGGGCTCCCCTTCAATGCCCTCAAACACCACTTCATAGCACAGTTGCTGGTGGGCCTCGTTAAAACTGTCATCCCCCTCCGCATGCGGGTTCTTCCAGGGGGTGTCAATGCTACGGAACCCAATCTCCGTAAAGACTATCGGTTTGTTGAATTTCTCGTATACCCGGGTGATCCGGGTCTTAACGCTGTCGAAATTAGCCGTTAATTCTTCCTTGGTCGGGTTGTCTCCCTTGCTCAGCGGGTAGTAACAGTTCAGGCCTATAAAATCCAGTTCATCCCAGAACCCCACCTTCTCAAACTCCGCCCCCCAGTTGGCCGCATAGGTCAGGTTGCCCTGGTATAACCCCCTTACATTCCGGAACAGCTCCCGCCATTCATCTTCGTGGCTCAGGGTGGCCTTTGCAAATTCCACCCCCACACTCAGCACCTCCAGCTGGTGGATCTCCGCCAGCAGGGCATAGTGCCGGATCCAGCGGTGGTAATGCTCAAAAAATGTATTCCAGTCTGCCCCGCTCTTCATTTCCACTGCCCCCGGCCAGCTGTCCCCCGCAAATACCTGCGGCTTTAAAACAACTACCATCCCCAGCTGCTGCGCGTCATAGGCCGACTGCACCACGCCCTCATCATTTTCAGACCCTGCACCATCGCTGAAGCGGAACGGGGTTGGCCGGTTCTTGTCCCGGATAAAGCTGTACGGGATAAGGGCCACCGCATTGCTCCCCATGGCCCGCTGTTTTTGCAATGATTCCGCCGCCTTCCCGGATCCGTACCCGTTATAGATACTATACCCCTCATGGGCAAAATTAAATCCCTTCAGAAAGGGCAGTTTGGGAAGGGCCCGCTCCTTCCTGGGATGGTCTCCGGACAGCTGCTCCAGGTAACTTTGCCAGCCCGCTTCAAGTTTCGCTATCTCCCTGGGGCCCGGCTTCCAGCTGGCATACCGGTCCAGAAAGGCTTCCTTCCCCCAGGTCCGGACCAGGTAGGCAACCAGGGAAGCGGAGAGGCAATCCGCAATCAGGGGGGATTCCAGCTCCAGCGATTCCGTATGCAGCAGGTCCTGCAGCGTCAGTGCGTTGCCCGATTCAAAGAGTCGCGCTGTCCAGTAGCGATACCCCTCCCGTTGCCACTGCTTGGTAAAATAGACTGGCAAGCCCCGGTCCAGCGCCTCCGTTCCGGCTTCCCCGAGCAGTGTATGGGTGAGCAGGGAATTTTCGGCTTCGATAAAGTTATCCTCGTAGGCGGCATTGATGACCGTGTGAACGGAATGGTCCGACCTGTCAAAACTGGCCTGGTTCGTGTTCCCCGTCATCAGGCCTTTTTCTTCGGCACTTTGATAGATATGATAGGTGATCCTGGGCAGTACGCTGTCCCTACCTGTGAAGGCAATAATTTTTTTAAAGGTCCCTTCGATGTCCTCAGACAACGAGAGGATATTGAACAGGGACAGGTCGCCGTTATGGGAAATATACTCGAAATGCTCCGAGGTATGCACCAGGTTGTTCCGGGTTGAAAAATCAAAATGGGTGGATTTGTCCGGCCCCCATTCTTCGCTGAAATCCCCCAGTACGATCCGCCGGTTGCCTTTGTACACTTCATAGTCCATCGGCTGCCGGAAAAAGGAACGCCCCCCCTCGGCCACTTTCCGGCTAAAGAATTCAAATACCTTTTCTTCATCATTCCCGCTCAGCACACTGAGGGGGAGCGTATCATTCCCAGGATTCGGGTAAAAGCCCAGGGAGAACAGCATATCCTCCCCGGGATACGCTTGGTTTTGGAAGGTAAATCCCTTTTCCCCGAAGCTTAGCGGTAGTTTTTGCTCATAGGCTGTAAGCAGGGGGTTGCCCTTGGGAGTGCCCACAAGGTAGACTATATTTTCAGTCAGTTCCTGGGGTTTCACCCTGGATGCCTCCTTAAAGGAAACCGAAATGTTCCGCCAGGAATCAGCTGCGGGTGAACGGGCAAGGTCTGTTAGCAATGCCTGGTATTTTGCGGAAATGGCCTTCTCGGAGGCCCCATATACCACCAGCACGGCCCGTTTCTCAAAGAAGCTGCGCCGCAGTTGCCGGCGGGTAGGGATGGAATCCCTGATGCCTTCGGCAAGCATATCATCGTCCTGGGTTGCATTCAGGAAGGTAAAGGCAATGGTCAGCAATGCCAGCACAAAAATTGCCGTAACATAAGTTCCTTTATTTTTCATCCTTCGCTTTGGTTCAGCTGTCCCTTGTTTACAGGCAAATATAACACAAGTTTAGCTCCACCTGTGGGGGATAACCAACCTTAGTTTTTGTATTCGCCGTCCAGGAACCGGTAGCGGGCATCGTTTTCCGCTTTCCGGGCCCCACTTTCCGTATCGATGACCATGATCGGGGGGGCCGTATCCGCCGCTTCGGCCCTGGGCCATTCCGGGAGGTTTTCCCCGTTGGGATCCCCGGTTTTTATAAAATTGGCGAAATAATTCAGCATCACATCGGAAACAATATAGTCTTCCGGTGTCCACGCGTAATCGTCGACCCTGTGCAGGTTGCCCATACAGTATTCTATCTCACAGGCATGGGGTGCCCCGATGGGTTTTGGTGCCTCGGGCTGGTCCGCGCTTTTGGCCACCGTACCGCCTGCGAGTCCGGATGCCACGTTCTGGTCCACCAGGGGGGGCCGCAGCTTGCTGTACAGGTAGCGGTATACGGGTTGGTCGCTGTTCTTCCGGTGCAGGTCGAACCATTTCCAGGTGCTGTAGGCGATAAAGCGGTCAGATGCCAGGGCTGTGGCGGATCGCTCTATATCCTTTTCAGACCCCGAAGGATATAGTTGGAGCACTTCGGCATGGTTCCCGGGATAGGCTTCCTTCACCTTTGCCGTGTAATTGGCTTCGGTATAGGGTTGTCCCTGCATAAAAGCCCCGCCGGGGATCTCGGCGGAATTCCAGCCCAATAAAAGGGGTACCTGGGCCTGTTCCTTATTTTTGAATAGTTCCGGCAGGGATTTGGGGAGGAAATACCCGTCGATCACCACGGGGAACCCGAAGCGTTTGGATTCATTATAGATCTCGTAGATAGCGCGGGTGCTGAGCTTCCTGAGTTCGGCCAGGCTTCCGATACCGGCACCCTTTAAAAAGTCGGCCCCAACCTTCTCCGCTTCTTCCAGCGGCACCGGGGCCATAGTGGGGTGGATGGCAGCCCCGCTTTCCCCGATGGCTCCGGCGATCAGGCCTTTCGAAAGGGGAGAGGCCATCTGCAGGCTTACCCCGATAGACCCGGCAGATTCCCCGGCTATGGTAACCCTGGCAGGATCCCCGCCAAAGGCTTCAATATTATCCTGCACCCATTGCAGGGCAGCATGCTGGTCCAGCACTCCGTAATTGCCGGACGCTTTATAAGGCGACTCGGCACTGAGCTCGGGGTGGGCCAGGAAGCCAAAAACATTCAACCGGTAATTGGGCGTTACGACCACAATACCTTTTTTGGCCATGCTTTCCCCGTCATACCGGGGTTCCGAAGCATCACCGGCCACATTGCCCCCACCATAGAAATAAACAAGGACCGGCAGGCCGTTGGTGTTCCGGTCTGCCGGGGTCCAGACATTGAGGTACAAACAATCCTCGCTGACCCCGTTGGAACGCGATTTCATATCCCCGAAGACCATGGTCTGCATCGGCCGGGGCCCAAACGTTTTGGTTTGTTTAACGCCATCCCAGTTTTCCATGGGCTGGGGAGCCTTCCACCGGAGTTCCCCCACCGGGGGTTGGGCAAAGGGGATCCCAAAAAATTTCTGGATCCCGGAATGGGTATCGTAGTTGCCTTCGATGGTGCCGTTCACCGTACGGACCTGTACGGGGAAGGCATTTTCTGCCTGGGCCTGGTTTTGCTGGTGGCACAGGAGCAGCAGCATACTAAAGAAGAGTAGATTTTTCATAGTGCAACATATTAATTTTCATTTATTGTCTCAATATGTTACAATAATACTTTGTTTTTACCGGATTTTAGTCTTTATTTGAAAAAAGTATCAAAATATTTTGATCGGAATGAAGCGTCAATTGCCATCCAGTGAGGAGTTTATGCCGCACATAGCGTATGATTCGGTGATTTTCGGTTTTAACGGGAAGCAGTTAAAAATCCTGGTGCTGGAATACCACAATACCGGCTATTTTGCGCTCCCAGGGGGCTTTGTACGGCGGGGTGAACATGTGGACGATGCTGTTAAAAGGGGTTTGCGGGAACGGACGGGGCTCGACAATATTTACCTGGAACAGTTCCACACCTTTGGTGCTGCCTCCCGTGCCGCGCCGGATGTCATGCGGAAGATCCTGGAGGCGAACGACTACGAGGTGGAAGAAGGGCATTGGCTGCTGGACCGGTTTATATCGATCGCCTACTATGCCCTGATCAATTACAGCGAAGTGGAACCGAAACCGGATGAACTTTCGGACAGCATCAACTGGTATGGCCTGGAGGATTTGCCACCGCTGATGATGGACCACGGGCAGATCGTGGAAAGGGCACTGCAGTCGCTGCAGGACAACCTGGAAAAAAAACTGGTGGGTATCAACCTGCTGCCTTCAAAGTTTACGATGAAGGAACTGCAGGAGGTCTATGAAGCCATCCTGGGGGAAGACCTGCGTCGGACCACCTTCCAGCGGAAAATGCTGGGGATGGATATCCTGGTACGCCATGAAAAGCTATTCACCGGCGGCGCCCATAAAGCCCCGTACCTGTACAGCTTCAAACAAAACGGGATCAAAAAGGCCCCTTCCAATGCATAAAGCTCACTATATAAACATACCGCACAGGTGGCGGTAAGCTAAATTTTAACAACAGTACACTAAATGGAATACGTATGAAAAGATCAATTTTTACACTCGCTGTATCAGCGCTGTTTTTTACCCTGTCTGCCACCCTCCTGGCCCAGGAAAAATTTGGGGGCCTCGCCCTGTATACCGTCACGGGATGCTATGGGTACCGATGCCAAAGCCACGCTCAAAGCCGTGGCGGATGCCGGCTATAAAAACATCGAGGCAGCCGGGTATGATGCCGGCAAGTTCTACGGGATGTCCCCCGCCGATTTCAAGGCCTACCTGAAAGAACTGGGCCTTACACCTGTCAGCACCCACCAGGGGAGCGTTACCATTGACAATGCCGATGCCATGATGGCCGATGTAAAGGCCGCAGGGTTCGACTATTTCGTCATCCCCGTTCCCCCCATGGGACTTTTTAAATACGACCAGGCAACCCGGACGGCAGACATGACCGGTACCGCGGCCAACCTGGCGGAGATATTGACCACGCTGGGGAAAAAGGCGGATAAAGCCGGACTCAAACTGCTCTACCACAACCATGATTTTGAATTCAAAAAGGATCCGGAGGGCAATGTCACCCTGGATTACCTGCTGGAGCATACGGATCCCAAATATGTCAATTTCCAGATGGACCTGTACTGGGTTACCAAAGCAGGGGCCGACCCGGTGGCCTATTTTGATAAATATCCCGGCCGGTTCAAGATCTGGCATGTGAAGGATATGGATGAGCAGGGCCGGTTTGCCCCGGTTGGCAACGGGACCATCGATTTTGCCAGGATCCTGGCACAGAAAAAGAAATCGGGCATGAAGTACTATATGGTGGAACAGGATATGACCTTTGACGACCTGAAACCGTTGGAAGCTATCAAAATCAGCCATGAAGGCCTGGAAAAGATCGGGTTTAAAAAATAACACAAACAACTACTAGCAAAGATGAAAATACGCAGCACAGCCATTGCAGGAATGGCACTGTTCCTGGCCGTTTCCGTATCGGGGCAGGAAGTAATTACCGGCGAAAACGTGGCGGTAACACAGACAGCATCGGGCAAAGTCCGGGGATACATCCATGAGGGGACCTATATTTACAAAGGGATCCCCTATGCCAAAGCGGACCGCTTTATGCCCCCTTCCAAACCGGATGCCTGGGAAGGTGTCCGCAGTTCAACGATGTATGGGCCGGTGGCCCCGCTGGAGAACCCTACCACCTCTGTACAGGATGAACCCGAATTTGTATTTGACCATGACTGGGGCTACCCCAATGAAGATTGTATGCGGGTTAATGTCTGGACGCCTTCCATCGATGATGGCAAAAAGCGCCCGGTGCTGTTCTGGATACATGGGGGCGGCTTTACGGCTGGTTCCAGCCAGGAACTGCCTTCCACTGATGGTGAAAACCTGAGCAAAAACGGGGATGTGGTGGTGGTTTCCATCAACCACAGGCTGAACATCCTGGGGTTTTTAGACCTGTCGGCCTATGGCAGCAAATACCAACATTCTGCCAATAACAGTATCCTGGATATTGTCGCGGCCCTGGAGTGGGTAAAGGCCAACATCGCCAATTTTGGCGGGGATCCGGACAACATCACCATCTTTGGACAGAGTGGGGGCGGGGCGAAGGTGAATACGCTGATGGCCATGCCAAAAGCAAAGGGATTATTCCATAAAGCCGTCAACCAGAGCGGTTCTTTCCGGATGGCCATGCTCGAAAAAACCGATACCCAGGCCATAGCTGCTGAAGTGATGGCCAACCTTGGACTGGACGCCAATGAAGTGGACAGCATTCAGCACATTCCCTTCGAAACCCTGAGTGCCGCCGGGAGGAAGGCGCTGCAAACGATCGCAGATAAGAAGAAGGCAGAAGGGAAACCGGTTACCGGCTTCGGGCTTAACTGGGGCCCCAGCAGGGATGGGGAAGACCTGCCGTATCAGTTGTTTGCTCCCGAAGCGTTTGAACTCTCTAAAAATGTGCCGCTGTTGATCGGGACCACCAAGAACGAATTCACCCCCTTTGCCAACGGCCGGTTTTTCAAGGCCACTGAAGCAGAGGTTATGGCCCATATCAAAGAAACCTACAAGGATAAATCCGATGCCTACCTGGCGGCGGTAAAAAAGGCCTACCCGGATGACAGCAAACCGTCTGACCTTTTGGATGTGGATACCATGTTCCGCCCGGGTGCGGTAGTGCAGGCCAATACCAAGTCGGCCCTCCCGGGAGGTGCGCCCGTCTATATGTACCTGTTCACCTGGCAGTCCCCGGTATTCGACGGAAAATATAAATCGCTCCACTGTATGGAACTCCCTTTTGTATTCGATACGGTGGAACGGGCCAGGAACATGACCGGGGGTGGGGCGGAAGCCCACGAACTGGCGGAAAAGGTAAGTGGAGCCTGGATCAGTTTTGCCAAAACCGGGGACCCCAACCACCCGGGGTTGCCGGAGTGGCCTGCCTATAACAGCAGCAATACGGCCACCATGCATCTGGATACCACCTGTGAGGTAAAACCCCAGCTGGATAAGGAACTGTTTGAAGTTACCACGATGCAGTGATCAGTATCACGCCCTCCGAAGCCCAAAGGGCGAAGGAGGGAACAGTTGGCAGTTTTCAGTCCCAGTAGTCAGTGGTTTTGCATTATATGTTCAATGGTGAAAGGTGGTATTTCGTATAATGAAATTGGGTGTGGGCAATAGCCTGGCCGGACAAATAGTTGTGGGTTAGGAAACCCTTCTCCGAAGTATAGGCGAAGAAAGCTTCGATCGGTACCGCCACGCTATGGCGTGGTGGCGAAGTTTCTGAGCCGGTTTTCCGCTGTGCGGAAAAATACCTGCGGAGAAGGTGTCTTTTTTGCATTCCTTTTTGGACAAGCAAAAAGGGATAAAGCGGTATTGTTAGGCTAGCGTATGAGGGTACAGTAAGCACTGTCTGCCCGTCTGCCGAAACTTAAGTGAAGGTGTGAACTTGTACCCAATGTCAGGCTGAGCACACGTGAGGTTCAATAAAAATCAAACTGCAATTTTGCTGCAATTTCCCGGCTATTTTAGCATTATGTCAGGCTGAGCGCACGTGTCCTTCGTAGCATTTTGCGAAGGAGGAGTCAAGCCTCGTCAACGCATTTCGATGCTTCCTACCTGTACCGGGTCTCAATGTACACTCGGCTGTCAGGCTGAGCGCCCGCCCGTCCGCCGGAGCTAAGCGAAGGAGAGGACCTTACCAGTGGAGGGAGCTTCCCAGTTACGTGTTCTAGCAATCATTGTCAGGCTGAGCGCAAGTGAAGCATTGAATTTTGAATATTTAATTGCTGCCAATTACTATCTGCTGCCAGCTTTTTTGTCTGCGCTTCGACTGCCTGCCTGCCGGACAGGCAGGCGCTCAGCGTGACAAAAAAGTAAATCTTGCCTGTTCTCCGAAGCTCAAGCGAAGGAGGGAACCTACTGTCAGGCTGAGCGCACCAGTCCTCCTTAGCATTTGGCGAAGGAGGGGAAGCCCTATCCCAGTTGGCAGTTTTCAGTCCCAGTAGTCAGTGGTTTTGCATTATATGTTCAATGGTGAAAGGTGGTATTTCGTATAATGAAATTGGG
Source organism: uncultured Flavobacteriaceae bacterium (assembly GCA_963756115.1). Classification (GTDB taxonomy): domain Bacteria; phylum Bacteroidota; class Bacteroidia; order Flavobacteriales; family Flavobacteriaceae; genus JTS-RE37. The sequence continues at coordinate 364,232 of CAVWMN010000001.1, read as the reverse complement.
TGTGGGCAATAGCCTGGCCGGACAAATAGTTGTGGGTCAGGAAACCCTTCTCCGAAGTATAGGCGAAGAAAGCTTCGATCGGTACCGCCACGCTATGGCGTGGTGGCGAAGTTTCTGAGCCGGTTTTCCGCTGTGCGGAAAAATACCTGCGGAGAAGGTGTCTTTTTTGCATTCCTTTTTGGACAAGCAAAAAGGGATAAAGAAGAAACCTCTGGGGGTCTGTACTCTTCTTCCATGAGAAACACGCATTTCAATCCCGTTGTGGTATAGTTGGCAGTCGCAGTCTGCAGTTGGCAGATGTCTTTTAATGTCGCTTATGCAAGGTCAGATTTCTTATGGCTTGATGCATTTACCAGAGTTTGTATTTTCGCCTGGGTATTAGGTCCTTAAAAACAGCCCAAAAGTTCAGGGTTGGGATTACCCTTCTCCGAAGTATAGGCGAAGAAAGCTTCGAGGGGTACCGCCACGCCCTGGCGTGGTGGCGAAGTTTCTGAGCCGGTTTTCCGCTGTGCGGAAAAATACCTGCGGAGAAGGTGTCTTTTTTGCATTCCTTTTTGGACAAGCAAAAAGGGATAGAAAAGAAATAATCGTAAGTAGCATTGACGATTTTCTGTACTTACTACGTAATACTACGCTTTACCCACCCCTTACTCCCTTCCGGGCAGGTGACCGCTCTGATATTTGCTTGAACTTGTCTATGCTGTCAGGCAAGTGAAGCATCATACTTCAACTGATCAAATGCCTGTATTTCCCGCGGTTTTCATACAGGATCCAAAGCAGAACAGCGAAAAGGACCAATGCCATGGGCAGTCCTGAGGGGGCGTTTACGATATGTGTAAGGACGATTCCCACCATGACCGGTAAGATGATGATGGCTCCAAGGGCCCTGAACTTGTTGGTCATGACCAGGATGCCACCCACGATTTCAGCGATACCGATCAGGGGCAACAACCAGCCGATTTCCATAAATGCGCCCATTACCTTTATCAGGCCTTCCGGCAGGTCATCCGGAACCGGCATATAATTAAAGAATTTATTGAGTCCGGCGTTGATGAACATCAGCCCAAAAAGGATGCTGAGAACCAATAGGATTTTCTGTTTCATGATAGTTGGTTTAACGTTGTTTTTGCGTGTTACTCCCGACAACCTGCAGCAAGGTGCTGGTATCAGGCAGGAGGAAGTCTTTTCAAATTTAAAGAATAATGGCCGTTGTCCGAAACCTGATCCCGGAAAATATACTGCAGAGGTAGTGTCCAAAAAAAAACAGCCCCCGATCCGGAGGCTGTTCCTGTTATAATCAATAGGAAGTTACTTTTTTACTATTGGCAGGGTATACCTTGCTTCACCGGATTGCAGGATGAGGTAATATACCCCCGTATTCTTTTGATTGAAGGAATCGAGGTTGAATTCTGCATTTTCCCCGGCCCGGTCTATTTGCAGCTTTCCGGTTTCAACCGCTGCTCCGGAACCGCTGATGAGGCTGTAATTTACCTCGCCCACAACATCTTCGGGCATCTTAACCGAGAACCTTCCGTCTTTGACAGGGTTCGGGTATACATAGACTTCCTGCCCAACGGCCGTTTTGCTGCTACCGCCTCCGATACTAAAGCTTATGGTCAGCGGAGGGCCATTCCTCGGATTGGCTGTGATGGTATAGTTCCCATTCGGGAAGGATCTCCCGATAGGGTTCACGCCTATATCCCCAAAAAGGTAATAGGGGGCTGCGCCTTCCGATTTGTTTGCGTTTATAGGCCCTGACAAGGTTAACCTGACACTGCCTACGGAACTGGGGTTGGTATTGGCCCGGATACTAAGGCTGGAGGGAACGTTGTTAAAATTTCTTCCCTGGGTGATCGCCCCAATATCGTTGTTGCTGTTTGCATTTACCAGGGTAAAGCCGGTCACCACATTGTTGCCGCTGGGTGGTGGTGTCGGTGTCGGCGGTGGGGCAGAACCGCCTCCGCCAACGGTAAAGCTAATCGTCAGTGCGGCACCATTTCTGGGTCTGGCAGTTACTGTATAATTTCCATTCGGGAAGGATCTCCCGATAGGGTTTACACCGATATCCCCAAAGAGATAATACGGGGCTGACCCTTCACCTTTGCTGGTGTTGATAGGTCCGGATAAGGTAAACCTCACAGAACCTACGGAATTCGGGTTCGTATTGGCCCTGATACTAAGGCTGGAGGGCAGGTTGGTAAAATTTCGGCCTGCGGTAATAGTACCTATATCTGTATTGCTGTTGGCATTTACAAGCGTAAAGCTGGTAACACCGGTATTCCCGGATGGTGGGGGTGGCTGGGGTGGGGGGGTATTCCCGTTATCCACGATGCTGAAACTGATGGAATTTGCACTCCCCTGTGTTCCTCCCAGGTTGTCCTGTGCGTATGGAGTAGCGGTAAGGGTATAGTTCCCCACCTGCATGTTCCTGCCGGCATAATTTCCGCCGGAGTCACCAAAAATGGAATAGGGGGCATTGTTATCATTCCGCGTATTGCCCACCGGCCCGGTAAGTTGCATCCGGACACTCTGGGTATCAGAATTGGCATTGGCCCTGAAGCTCAGGTTGGAGGTAACATTGGCAATATTGATCTGTGCCCCGTTATTCAATGTGCCTAAAACATTATCATTTCCCGCGTTGATATAACTGAAGGAATTCACCACCGGATTCCCGGCTGCCGGCGGTGGTGTTGGGGGTGGGGTACCCCCTCCGCAATTGGTCTGTGCCCTGGAAAGGCTTTGGGCCTGTGAAGCGGAGTAGCTGGACTCTTTATAGAGGACCATCCTGTCTATAAAGTGACCCCTGGACCTGCCGGAGACCTGGATGGTATAAACCCCCGGGCTGTTGAAAGAGGCATATACCTGGTATCCCTGGTTGTCACTGGTATTTGTGGACCACGTCCAATTGGTTGTCCCGCTGGAGTAGATCTTGAACCATCCTGCCCCGCCTGCCCCTTCCGGGGTAGGGGATTTCCCGGAACCTTTCGGATAGATCCTCCGGCCATTTTTCATTCCGAAGAAATCCGATCCCTGTATCTTTAACCAGGAATCATTGTGTTCGGTAGAAGGGTTTGTTGCGGCAATGATGCCAACCTTGCTCCTCCATTGGAACCGGTAGGTCCCCGGAGAATTGATCCTGACGCTGTAGTTTATGGTGCCATTCCCGGGGGAATTAAAGGAATCAGCCCCCCGCCATGCTATATAGGAACTTCCTGTATAGGGATTGCTTGCCGTTTCTTTATTCCAGCTGCCCGGGAGGCTCGGCGACTCGGCTTCGATCACTGCGATGCCATTTATTTCTGCAAACTGCGCGCCATTGCACTGCGCAGTGGCCCGGAAAATAAACAAGGTGGTCAAAATAAGGAATAGGGTAGTTTTTAACTTCATAACGTTAGTGTTTGTGGGGTTATTAAGGGAAGAAAGTAGTTCTGTGAAATAGCTTCTTTTTAGAATTCGGTTACTGTTTTTGTAAACCACTCCATTGTCATGGAGTGATCGGTAACTGATACGCATTGGAATCCAACATGCAAAGCAAGAATTCCGATGAATTGTTCGATTTTATCTATGAAGTGCAAAAAAAGATAATTCTTGTTAATAAAACAACTCTTAGGCCCACTATTTTATCGAATTGTATTGAATAACAGTAATTTATGCAGCTATTGGAATACCGGTGAAGGGACGGTACCGCAAGTAGGTTGAAAGGAAAAAGGATAGTTAAGATGAAAAGGATGATGGCCCGGGTTCAATCCGGAGTTGGGAATACATGGAAAATCTGCAGAAGTATCTCTGAAAGAGGTGTAAGGAATGGAATTGTCCTGATCCCCATCTAAAAGAATCCAAGGCCTGCCAGGATAAGGCAAACGACCACGGAAATGAGGATAATAACCAAAACCACCACCATTACACTCAGGAAGCCATTCAGGATCCTGGTGCCCGGGGTTAATTCTTCTTCCATAGTTGAAATAATTTGATACAATTTAAGCATAAATGCCTTAAAGTCATCAGTGTCATGCCATATTTCGTCAAAAATGGTCCTCCCTATTGTATTTCCGGGTTGAGCGGGCGATTTATTCGATGAGCTGCGGATTTGCTGCTACCCATGGTGGCCGGTACTCAACTCTTTTCCCAGTTCTTCCAGCGACCTTCCCTTGGTTTCCGGCATCATAAAGATTACAAAAAACAGTTGCAGGACCATCATAAAAGCAAAGAAGGCAAATACGGGGCCGGGCCCGATCCAGCTAAATAAGAAGGGCACTGCAGAGGGGATGATAGCGGCCAGCACCCAGTGGGTGGAACTGCCAAAAGCCTGTCCGGAGCTCCGGAGGTGGTTTGGGAATATTTCAGAGATAAATACCCAGATCACCGCCCCCTGTCCAATGGCATGGGAGGCAATAAATAAAAACAGGAAGATGGGAACCCAAAGCCCTCCCCATCCGAAAAAGAAAGCGGCAGCAACCAGGGAAAGGGAAATGATATAACCCACAGAACCAAAATACATCAGCTGCTTCCTGCCGAGCCGGTCAATCAGGAAAATACCCACAAACGTAAATACGAAGTTGGTCACCCCTATCCCAATACTGCTCAGCAGCGCAGTGCTTTCCCCGAGTCCGGCTTCCCCGAAGATCCGCGGCGCATAATACAAAAAGGCATTGATCCCGGAAAACTGGTTGAAAAAGGCAATCAGGAATGCCAGTGTCAGCGGGAAACGGTATTTTTTCATATAGATCGTTTCCGATGCACTGCCTTGTTCGAGCTCATAGGCCATGTCTGCCTGCAGGGATTCTATGGTGAGTGCCGGGTCCAGGGACTTTTGGATGCGGCCCGCCTCCTCCGCCCTGTTTTTGGTAAGCAGCCACCGGGGGCTTTCCGGGACTGTAAAAACAAACAGCGTATATATCAGGGCCGGGATTGCTTCCACGCCCATCATCCAGCGCCAGTCGTCCTCACTGATACCGCTAAGCATATAGTTAGACAGGAATGCGATCAGGATACCAAAGACAAGCATAAACTGGTAGAAACCCACCAGCCTGCCGCGGTCTTTGGCCGGGGCTACTTCGGAGATATAGGCCGGGGCTGCTATGGTGGAGGCCCCTACTCCCAAACCGCCGATAAACCGGAATGCCGCAAAGGTGACAGGGTCATTCGCAAAAGCCGAGCCTATGGCTGAAACGGTATACAGGATACCGATCCAGATCAGGGTTTTTTTCCGGCCCATCCTGTTGGTGGGAAACCCACCGAAAATGGCACCTACAACCGTCCCCCACAAAGCCATCCCCATGACGATCGCCCCATGGAATCCATCTGAGGAACCCCATAAAAACTGCAGTTTCTTGTCGGCTCCGGAAATAACAACGGTATCAAAACCGAATAAGAAGCCGGCAAGGGCCGCAATAAGGGAGATTCGAAGGATTTTGGAATTCATACGGAAGGTTTAGCTGGTTTCCGTAAATCTAATAAAAAAAGGATTAGGGGGTACACTTAAATCAGGCTGTCATGGGACGCAGCGTATCTATTGCAGTTCGTACGCGTTTTCCCCTGGTCGCTGGTGCCGGTTTACCGTCTGCCGGGATTGCCTCCGGAGGCGATTGCTGTGGTCCTTTTTGGTGCCTGCTTTTTTGGGAAGGGATCTCCGGCGTGTTGCGCGGTTCCGAATCCATACGATCCCGTTGCTGTTCCCCGCAGGAAAACAAAACCAGACCACAAAGAAACGCTGATAAAATCAGGGCAAATTTCATATCCAATAGGGATTTATACTATACTAACGTCCTTATATGGTTAATTATTTGGAGGCTTGCCCCCTTATTTTTCGCGATATAGGCCGCGTTGATCCCGCCGGCTTCCCGTGCACGGCCGGTATCCCCCAGTAACCCCGTGGCTGTATCAGCAAATTCCGCTCCGTTTTTTACAGGGAAAATCCCCCCGAGGCGTACCAGGTCTTCTGCTTCCCGGAACCTCCTGTAGTTTGGGCCTATGATCACCGGGATGGCAAAAACAGCCGGTTCCAGGGTATTGTGCAACCCCGTTGCAAACCCACCACCCACATAGGCGACATCAGCGTAGCTGTATATTTTGGTAAGCAACCCGATGGTATCCACAAGCAACACCTGGAAATCGCCTAAGGCGGCGGTAGTATCCAATTCAGAGTAGCGAACCGTTTTTTTGGAAAGCCTTTTCAGGAGGGTCGTCATATGATCTGCGTCCATGGTATGCGGGGCTATTACAAATTGAACGGGCAGCGTGCACTCGTTTATATAGGCTGCTAAAAATTGTTCGTCTTCTTTCCAGGTGCTCCCGGCAACAAAACACAGCTGCCCGTTTTTGAATTCCTCCATAAAGGCCAATTCATTGTTTCGCTGCAGGATCTCCGCCACCCGGTCAAAGCGGGTATCACCGCTGACCGTTATGTCTGATATGCCGATGGAGCGCAGCAATTCCTCCGATTCCGTATTTTGGACAAAAATGCAGGACACCTTCCGCAGGGCCTGCCGCATAAATCCACCGTACCCTTTAAAATAAACCTGTCGCTTTTTAAAGATAGCAGAGATCAGGACGACCGGAATGCTGTTCTCCTCCAATACCTTCAGGTAGTTGGGCCATATCTCGTATTTTACAAAAATGGCCACTTTGGGCTTTACCAGTGCCACGAAGCGGCGGGCATTGGCGGCGGTATCCAGCGGAAGGTAACAGATGAAATCTGCCGCTTTGCTGTCCTTTTTCACCTCATATCCCGATGGCGAAAAGAAGGTTACCAGCACTTTATACCCGGGGTATCCCAACCGGAGTTTTTCAATTACCGGCAACCCCTGTTCAAATTCCCCAAGGGAAGCCGCATGCATCCAGATGATCTTATCCTTCGCGGATATATTCTTTTCGAGGTAGGGAAAACTGTGGGCCCGGCCCTTTGTAAAGAGTCGGATTTTAGGGTTGAAAAAGGCGATAATTGGAAGGGCAAATGCGGCAAAATGTACGGCCAGGTTATACAAGAAATACACGGACAAGTTGTTTGGCGCTAAAATACGCTTCTTTACGTAAATTCATTTGTGACCGTTCCGTATTTTTGTAATATTGCTGCGGCAGCAAAATCGTTCAGGAACCAAAAAACATTATGAGGAAAATTCAAATGGTAGACCTGGTAGGTCAGTACCAGGAAATAAAAGGACAGGTTGATGCTTCGATCGCCGGGATCCTGGAAACTGCTGCCTTTATCAACGGACCGGAAGTACATGAATTTCAGGCAGAACTCGAAGCCTACCTGGGCATCAAACATGTAATTCCCTGTGCAAATGGCACAGATGCCCTGCAGGTAGCCATGATGGGACTGGGATTACAACCCGGGGATGAGGTCATCACGGCCGATTTTACCTTCGCTGCTACTGTGGAGGTTATAGCCCTGCTCCAGCTTACCCCGGTGCTTGTGGATGTGGACCCGGAAAACTTTAACATCAAACCCCAGGCCATAGAAAAGGCTATCACGCCAAAGACAAAGGCCATCGTGCCGGTTCATCTTTTCGGGCAATGCGCCGATATGGAGGCGATACTGGACATTGCCAACAGGCATGGCCTGTTCGTCATTGAAGACAATGCACAGGCAATAGGGGCCGACTATACTTTTAAAGACGGGCGTAAGCAGAAGGCAGGAACGATGGGCACCATTGGTGCCACTTCATTTTTTCCTTCCAAAAACCTGGGATGCTATGGGGACGGGGGAGCTGTATTTACGGATGACGATGAACTGGCCCATACCATCCGCGGTATTGTTAACCATGGGATGTACCAGCGGTACTACCATGATGTGGTTGGTGTGAATTCCAGGCTGGACTCTATCCAGGCTGCCGTGCTTAGGGCCAAATTACCCAAACTGGATATCTATTGCGAAAAAAGGAGGGATGCTGCCCGCAAGTATTCCAGGGCTTTTTCAGGGGTGCAACACCTGGTAACCCCGGAAACCGTAAATGCGTGTTCCGGAATTTGCGATACCTGCGACTGCCATGTATTCCATCAATATACGCTGAAGGTCACAAACGGCAGGCGTGATGAGCTTGCTGCCTATTTGGGCAGCAAAGAGATCCCCCATGGTATCTATTACCCGATCCCGCTGCATTCGCAGAAAGCCTATGCCGATGAACGGTACCGGGAATCCGAATTTCCCGTAACCAACCAGTTGGTAAAAGAGGTCATCTCCCTGCCCATGCATACCGAACTCGATGACCAGCAAATTGCATATATCACCCAAAGCGTGATTGAATTCATAAATTCTTAACATGAAAATACTTGTAACCGGTGGTCTTGGATTCATTGGGTCCCATACCGTTGTGGAATTGCAGCAAAAAGGATATGAAGTGGTCATCATTGATGATTGCTCCAATTCTTCAGAAAATGTTTTGGAAGGGATCCACAACATCACCGGGGAACGGCCTGTTTTTGAGAAAATCGACCTGCGGATAAAACCAGACGTCCGGGATTTTTTCAAAAGGCATGGAGACGTGGCGGGGGTCATCCATTTTGCCGCATCAAAAGCGGTAGGCGAAAGCGTTGAAAAACCGCTGCTCTATTATGAGAACAACCTGAATTCGCTCATCTACCTCCTCCAGGAACTCACTCAAAAGGACACGGCAAGTTTTATCTTCAGTTCTTCCTGCACGGTTTACGGGCAGGCAGATCACATGCCCATCACCGAAAATGCCCCGGTTAAGCCGGCCGAATCGCCCTATGGGAATACGAAACAGATCGGGGAGGAGATCATCCGGGATACCTGTTCGGTCACGCCGGGTTTTAATGCCATTTCCCTCCGCTATTTTAATCCGATGGGGGCCCACCCCAGTGCGGAGATCGGGGAACTTCCCATTGGCGTACCCCAAAACCTGGTTCCTTTTATCACACAAACCGGGATAGGGCTGCGGGAAAAGCTGTCTGTTTTCGGCGATGACTACCCTACAGCTGATGGTACCTGTATCCGCGATTATATCCATGTGGTGGACCTGGCGAAAGCCCATGTAGTGGCCCTGGACAGGCTTATTGAATCGAAGAACGACAACAATTACGAAGTGTTCAATGTGGGGACGGGCAGGGGCAATTCGGTCCTGGAGGTCATCGCAAGTTTTGAGCGGGTTTCGGGAAAGAAACTCAATTACAGTATTGTGGACAGGCGGCCGGGGGATGTCATCCAGGCCTATGCAGACACTACAAAAGCTGCTGAGGTACTGGGTTGGAAAGCTGCTTCTTCCCTGGACGATGCCATGCGGTCTGCCTGGGATTGGGAACAAAAAATCAGGAATCAGAAATAACAGGAATATGAATAGAATGTTAACCTGCCTCGCAATTTTTGGCTGCTTTGCCCTCACCGCCCAGGACCTTTATGTGCAGTGCGGATCCCTGGTGGATACCGGGACGGGGAAAACGCTTGCCCAAAAAACAATTATCGTATCGGGTACAACCATCAGGTCGGTTGAAGACGGTTTCGTCAATGGTCCGGATGGGGCTACGGTCATAGACCTGAAAGACAAGACGGTCCTGCCTGGCTTGATCGATATGCACGTACATATTGAAAGTGAATCAGGCCCCGACTCCTATATCAAACAATATACACAGAATGATGGAGACGTTGCATTTGAGTCGGTTGGGTATGCGAAGCGTACGTTGCTGGCCGGATTTACAACGGTTCGCGACCTGGGTGGGAGCGGGGTGAACATCAGCCTCAGGAATGCCATCAATAAAGGGTTGGTGGAGGGCCCCCGAATCTTTACAGCCGGGAAGGCTATTGCCACCACCGGGGGGCATGCAGACCCGACCAATGGGAGCAACAAGGACCTGATGGGCGACCCCGGCCCAAAGGAAGGGGTTGTCAATTCGCCGGAAGACGGCAAAAAAGCCGTCCGCCAGCGCTACAAAGAAGGCTCGGATGTTATCAAGATAACGGCAACCGGCGGTGTGCTGAGCATTGCAAAAAGCGGCAGGAATCCTCAGTTTACGGTGGAGGAGATCAAAGCCATTACGGAAACAGCAAAGGATTATGCCATGCTGACCGCAGCACATGCCCATGGCGATGAAGGGATGCAACGCGCTATCCTCGGGGGGATAAAGACCATAGAGCATGGTACGTATATGAGCGACGCAACCATGGAAATGATGAAGGAATATGAAGTGTACCTGGTCCCAACCATTTCAGCGGGGAAAAAGGTGGCGGAAAAAGCGGAGGTGCCCGGATTTTTCCCGGAAGTGATCGCACAGAAAGCCCGGGAAATCGGTCCCGTCAGCCAGGGGACCTTTGCAAAGGCGTACAAAAAAGGAGTTCCCATAGTGTTCGGTACCGATGCGGGGGTCTTCCCCCACGGGCAGAATGCCATCGAATTCGGGTATATGGCGGAAGCCGGGATGCCGGTCATGGAAGCGCTGAAGGCAGCTACCATAACCGGGGCGGAATTGCTGGGGATGGGCGAGTCACTGGGACAGCTAAAAGCCGGGTTTATTGCCGATATCATCGCGGTTGATGAAGATCCTGAAAAGAATGTTCAAACACTTGAAAACGTAGTCTTTGTCATGAAAGACGGCAAGGTTTATAAGCAGTAAGCCCCTGGTGGTGGTTTGCCGCCGGCAAAAGGCTGCAAGCAATCGTTTGGGCTACTTTAAAATACCCGTGGACATTTTATAAGGGATTCGCGTAAACCAAAGTACCCCTGACGTACGTAAATAGCCTATGGTATCCGATTTTTCTGACAGTCACGAACTGTTGCATGCTGCGGTGCGGGAGAAACAGTATCCCGGCCTTATGGCACAACTTTCCAAAGATTTTAGCAGGGCGAATGTGTCCATAGGCCTCCATGATGAGCTCACCCCCAGGGAGCTGCATGCTGTTTTACGGGAAAAGGTATACTGCCTTATCCTCGAAGCATTTCCGGATTACCTGAACCTGATGTACTTTGTGGATGTGCCTGAGAAGGCATTCCGGGAACTGATCTTTAGCGATGTGGTGGAGGTGGCAGACCAGGTGGTTTTCCTGATTCTCCGGAGGGAAATGCAGAAATTGAAGCTGAAGGCGCGCTACACTCCCTGATACCCTAAAAATATACCCTTACAAAGGGCATCCAGGCATCGGCATAGATGCTTTTACCCTCGTCATACAATACATCATAGCGGATCCCGACCGTTACATTGCGGTTGCTGTAGCCTACTCCCAAAAACAGGGCAGGGGACCAATAGTTTTCTTCCAGGGTTCCCGTGGGGGTATCGAGCCGCCGGTTGACCCGGAGCTGTTCCAGTTCAGCAGACAATTGTATAACGTTTACAGGATTGAAGAAAGTAAGCAGGCTTGTCCCATAGGCCGTTAAACTGGATTCCCTGAACTTGGCGTAGTTCAGCCCAAGGCCAAGCCCCACAGCAAAATTGTCAGTAGCCTGGTAGATGGCGCTGGGAGATACGGCAGCATTGAACGTGCCATTCCCGAACCCAAGGCCAAGGCCTCCGCCATACCTTACTTTTTCCCAAAAATCGCTTTGTGTACCCATTCCCTGAGAATAGGAATGGAAGGAGGCCAGAACAAAAACCAGGGATATAAAAATCTTTTTTGAAAGGGTCGGTTTTATATGTAACATTATGGCCAAAATTTGAAAATATTAGTTTCGAAGATAAACCTAATAACCTCTAAATGTTGTATTTTTGATGAATTATTCTAGTAAAGTCAGCGATCATTTCAATGGATAAATATTCCTTTTTAAATACGGCACATACCTCCTTTTTTGCCGAATTATACGATCAATACCTCATTCATCCGGACAGTGTTGAACCCAGTTGGCGGGCATTTTTCCAGGGATTCGATTTTGGCATGGAAAGCGGCCTTGAAGAGGCCGGTGTTGCTTCATCCAACGGAAGCCCGGTAGCGGATGAAGCCCGGGATCCCGTCATACATGAAACACTTCAAAAGGAATTCCAGGTAGTGAGGTTGATAGACGGCTACCGCAGCAGGGGGCATTTGTTTACGAAAACCAACCCGGTACGGGAGCGTCGAAAATACTCGCCAACCCTGGATATTGAGAACTTTGGCCTTTCTGAAAAGGACCTGGACAACACTTTTAGTGCGGGGGAGATCATCGGGATCGGGCAGAATACGCTGCGGGAAATTATCCAGCACCTTCAGCGCATATACTGTGATTCCATAGGGGTGGAGTATATGTTTATCAGGAGCCCGGAACGCGTACAGTGGATACAGGACTGGCTGAACATCAATGACAACCACCCGCAATTCAGCCCTGAAAGGAAAAAATACATCCTGAAGAAACTTAACCAGGCCGTTTCCTTTGAATCTTTTTTACACACCAAGTATGTCGGGCAAAAGCGTTTCTCCCTGGAGGGCAATGAATCCCTTATCCCCGCTGTGGATGCCATTGTGGAACGGGCGGCGGAACTCGGGGTAAAACAATTCGTGATGGGGATGGCACACCGGGGAAGGCTGAGCGTGCTCACCAATATTTTCGGGAAATCTGCCAAGGATATCTTCAGCGAATTTGACGGTAAGGATTACGAGCAGGAGATCTTTGACGGGGATGTAAAATACCACCTGGGGTGGACCTCTGAACGGAAGGCGGAAAACGGGCAGATGATCAATATGAATATCGCCCCCAACCCGTCGCACCTCGAAACGGTAGGTGCGATAGTGGAAGGCATCACAAGGGCCAAGCAGGATGCACATTATCCCGAAGATTTTTCCCGGGTACTGCCCATTGTGGTCCATGGTGACGCTGCGATAGCAGGGCAGGGCATTGTTTACGAGGTGGTGCAGATGGCCGGTTTGGACGGGTATAAGACCAATGGTACCATTCACATCGTTGTCAATAACCAGATTGGTTTTACCACCAATTACCTGGATGGCAGGACCTCTACCTACTGCACGGATGTAGCGAAAGTAACCCTGAGCCCCGTCCTTCATATCAATGCAGATGACCCGGAGGCGGTGGTCCATGCATCCCTGTTCGCCCTGGAATACCGGATGCGGTTTAAAGGCGATGTGTTTTTAGACCTGTTAGGGTACCGGAAATACGGCCACAACGAAGGTGATGAACCCCGGTTTACCCAGCCTAAGTTGTACAAGGCGATTGCAGCACATAAGAATCCCCGCGATATTTATGCGGAGCGGTTGCTTTCCGAAGGCATCATAGATAACGGCTTTGTAAAACAGCTGGAAGACGAATATAAAAGCAGCCTGGAAGAAGAACTGGTTGATTCACGGAAAGAGGACAAGACCGAGATCACCCCTTTTATGGCCGACGAATGGAGCGGTTTCCAGAATGCAAGGGAATGGGAAATGATGGATCCTGTTGATACGTCCTATGACCAGGATAAGCTCACAAAAATTGCAGAAGCCCTCACGGAACTCCCCAAAGGGAAGAAATTTCTTCGCAAGGTGGAAAAGCTGGTGAATGACCGAAAGAATATGTTCTTTGAAAATAACACCCTGGACTGGGCGATGGGGGAACTCCTGGCCTATGGAACCCTTTTGGAGGAGGGATATAATGTACGGATGTCCGGGCAGGATGTGGAAAGGGGAACCTTTTCCCACCGGCATGCCGTCATAAAGGTTGAGGAAAGCGAAGAGGAGATCATACAGCTGAACCAGTTATCCGAAGAACAGGGGAATTTTCAAATCTATAATTCATTGCTGTCGGAATATGGGGTCGTCGGGTTTGACTACGGCTATGCCATGGCCAGCCCCAATACCCTGACGATCTGGGAGGCGCAATTCGGGGATTTCAGCAACGGAGCGCAGATCATGATAGACCAGTATATCTCCGCCGCCGAGGACAAATGGAAGTTACAGAACGGGCTGGTGATGTTATTGCCCCATGGCTACGAAGGGCAGGGAGCTGAACATTCCTCGGCCCGTATGGAAAGATACCTCCAGCTATGTGCCCGGGATAATATGTATGTGGCAGATTGCACCACCCCGGCCAATATGTTCCACCTGCTGAGGCGGCAGATGAAGGTCAATTTCAGGAAGCCCCTGATTGTATTCACGCCAAAAAGCCTGCTCCGGCACCCGAAAGCGGTATCGGAAGTAGGGGAATTTGCAAACGGACGGTTCCAGGAAGTCATTGACGATGCAACCGCCGATATACAGAAGGTTAAGAGCCTGGTGTTCTGTACCGGAAAATTTTATTATGACCTCCTGGCAGCCAGGGAAGAACTGGGGAGGGAAGACGTTGCCCTGGTGCGTGTGGAACAGCTTTTTCCATTGCCATCAGAGCAAATGAAGGAGATCATTAAAAAATACAAGCAGGCAGATGACCTGGTTTGGGCCCAGGAGGAACCCCGGAACATGGGTGCCTGGAGCCATATGATGATGCATTTCAGTGACGCTGCCCGGTTCCGGGTTGCCTCCAGAAGATTTTATGCCTCGCCGGCAGCTGGCAGCGCAGTCCGTTCCAAAATGCGGCATCAGCAGGTCATAGACTTTATATTCGATAAGGAAAAAAATAACATGACCCGGAAGCAACAGAAAAAATAATATATATAAAGGAATACAGGATGATTTTAGAAATGAAGGTTCCCTCACCGGGCGAATCGATAACCGAGGTAGAAATTGCAGAATGGCTTGTTAGCGATGGGGATTATGTGGAAAAAGACCAGGCCATTGCCGAGGTGGATTCAGATAAAGCCACACTCGAATTGCCGGCTGAAGAAAGTGGTACCATTACGTTAAAAGCGCAGGAAGGTGATGCCGTCGCAGTCGGGGAGGTTGTCTGCCTTATTGATACCAGTGCCACCAAACCTGAAGGTGGGGGCAAAGCGGACGCGAAAGCCGCTGATAAAGCGGAAAGCCAGGAAAGCAAGGAGTCTCCCAAAAAACCGGAAGGGACCACCGAAAAGAAAGATGAAAAGGCTTCCGAGCCCAAGCGTACCACTACAACCTATGCGTCCGGAGCTCCCTCCCCGGCAGCAAGAAAAATCCTGGATGAAAAGGGAGTTGATGCGGCTTCGGTAACAGGCAGCGGAAGGGATGGCCGAATCACCAAACACGATGCCGTCGATGCGGTCCCTTCCAAAGGAAGTTCCCATGGTGGCAAACGGGGCGAAACCCGGACCAAACTCTCCATGTTGCGCAGGAAAGTTGCAGAGCGGCTTGTTTCCGCAAAGAATGAGACCGCCATGCTTACGACATTCAATGAAATAGATATGTCGGCCGTTTTTGAATTGCGGGGTGAGTTTAAGGAATCCTTTAAGGCAAAACACGGGGTCAGCCTTGGGTTTATGTCCTTTTTCACAAAAGCAGTAATCAGGGCATTGCAGCTGTATCCTGCTGTCAATTCGATGATAGACGGCAAAGAGATGATCAGCTATGATTTTTATGATATCAGCATCGCGGTATCCGGCCCCAAGGGGCTTATGGTGCCCGTGATCCGGAATGCGGAAAACCTCTCCTTCCCGGGTATCGAAAATGAGGTAAAAAGGCTTGCCATACGGGCCAGGGACGGGCAGATCACAGTAGATGAAATGACCGGTGGTACTTTTACCATCTCAAACGGCGGCGTTTTCGGATCCATGTTATCCACCCCCATCATCAACCCACCGCAAAGCGCGATCCTGGGAATGCATAACATTGTAGACCGGCCTATTGCCAAAGATGGAAAAGTAGTTATTGCCCCCGTGATGTACGTGGCACTTTCCTATGACCACCGTATCATAGACGGGAAGGAATCCGTTGGTTTCCTGGTAGCTGTTAAAGAAGCCCTTGAAAGCCCCGGGGAACACCTCATGGATGGGAATGTAAAAAGATCCCTGGAGTTGTAGGGGTGTCCAGGCAGGGTACCCATTTGTACAGTGCTTAAGATTTTTTAGCGCTCCGGGGACGGAGATACATACAGCATTTGCCATAATCTATGATCGCCTTCGACTTCCGGAGGATATCTGCCCCGATGATCCCTTCCACTGGCAGCGCCTTGTGGCTGATCAGGGCCTCGTTCACATGGCCCAGGTCAAATAATACAATTTTTAGTTTTTTTGTTTTCCAACCGCCTATTGCTATCGTATTCTTAGTGGAAAGCAACGTATCCATATTCGTGGCACCTGCTCCGGCTGCCTTGATTTCCGAAGCCTCGGAATTGAGTTTGAAGAAATCGATCTTGTCGAATCCAACACAGGTGTTGGAGGCTCCCGTATCTACGATAAACCTTCCGGTGATCCCATTCAGGGTGGCGGTTACCTCGATATGGTTGGTTGCTGTCAGTACCAGGGGGATCTTTATGTACTGTTTTTTCCTCAGATAGGATTTAAGTTTCATTTCCTGTTGCTGTTTCGGTTGCGGGTACAAAGATACTTCTTATGTCAGTATGGATGGATACGGAAACTCTTGGGGAATGGCCTGGCAGCTGTATTTGCTGTATGGCCTGATTTTAACAGGTACCGACAGACCTTTTTATCCCTGTCAATTCGTTTATAGTACTATTTTTGTCACATGGTTCTGACGGATACGCACACACACCTTTACAGTGACAAATTTGACAACGACAGGGATCAGGTTATCCGGAATGCCATTGAAAAGGGTATTGAACGGTTCTTTATCCCTGCCATAGATTCTTCCCATACGGAGGCCATGTTCCGGTTGGAGGCAGCGTATCCGGACAGGGTATTCCTGATGACAGGGCTTCACCCCACAAGTGTTGCCGAAAATTATAAAACGGAGCTGGAACACGTGGAGGGCCTGCTGGCCAGGAGGAAGTTCTTCGCTATTGGGGAAATAGGGATTGACCTGTATTGGGACAAATCCTTCCTGGAGCAACAGGTGGCAGCGTTTAAGCATCAGATCCGGCTGGCAAAAAAATATCAACTGCCGATCGTGATCCATTGCAGGGAATCATTTGATGAAATATTTGAAGTGCTGGAGGCCGAAAAGGGACCCGACCTGTTCGGGATCTTCCATTGTTTTACCGGGACGCCGGAGCAGGCGCATAGGGCTATTGGATACCAGATGAAACTGGGGATAGGGGGGGTAGTGACATTTAAAAATGGAAAGATCGATACCTTTTTACGGCAGATACCGCTGGAACATATTGTGCTGGAAACGGATTCGCCTTACCTTGCACCCGTGCCGTTCCGTGGCAAGCGCAACGAAAGTAGCTACCTGGTCCATGTTCTGGACAGGCTGTCGGAAATTTATGGGGTTGACAGGGAACGCATTGCCGCTATCACGACAGCCAACTCAAAGGAGGTATTCGGGGTTTGAACCGTGCGCAGCAACCTAACCGGCCACCCGGAATTTTTGGGCTAAAATATAAAGATATCCAAAAGCTACCGGCAAGGTATTGCTGGATCAAAATAGTACGACTTGAAGAAAAAAACTAAGATCCTCCTGATTTACTCCGGGGGTACCATCGGGATGGTAAAGGATTATAAATCCGGGGTTTTAAGGGCGTTCGACTTTAAAAAACTGGTATCCAACATCCCGGAATTAAACTTGCTGGAATGCGCTATAGAAAGCATATCATTTGAAAAGCCTATAGACTCCTCCAATATGAATACGGACCATTGGGCCTCCATGGCAACCATCATAGGGGATAACTATGACAAATATGACGGATTCGTGGTATTGCATGGCAGTGATACTATGAGTTATACCTGCTCTGCCCTCAGCTATATGCTGGAAAACCTTGCCAAGCCCGTCATACTCACCGGGTCGCAACTGCCCATCGGGGACCTGCGCACCGATGCCAAGGAAAACCTGATCACCTCCATACAGATTGCGTCATTACAGGAGAATGGAGAGCCGGTGATCCGGGAGGTGTGCCTCTATTTCGAATACAAATTATACAGGGGCAACCGGACCACCAAACTGAATGCGGAACATTTCCAGGCCTTTGCCTCGCTGAACTATCCGGCACTCGCAGAGTCAGGCGTGCATTTGAAAGTCCACCCCGAACACTTGTGGAGGGATAATAGGGGCCGGGATTTGGTGGTGCATACCAGGCTGGACAACCGGGTGGCCATCCTGAAATTATACCCCGGCCTCAACCGGGCTGTAGTGCAACGCATCCTGGAATGCCCGGACCTGAAGGCACTCATCCTGGAAACCTATGGTGCCGGTAACGCCCCTACGGACAGTTGGCTGCTGGAAGATCTTCAGGCGGCGATAAAGCGCGGGCTGCATATTGTCAACGTAACCCAATGTGCAGGCGGCAGTGTGATCATGGGGCAGTATGAAACCAGTGAGGCCCTGCAGCAGATGGAGGTTATCAATGGACGGGATATCACCACGGAGGCGGCGATCACCAAACTGATGTACCTTCTCGGCAGCGGTGTTACCGATAAATCGTTTAAAACGGTTTTTGAAACGCCGCTCAGGGGTGAAATGAATTAAATTAACCCTTCAAAAAATTTCGGGAACTAATTTTTTTTTTGTTTATTGCTCGCCCTTAAAAGGGGAATATAGAGAGGTGGCCGAGTGGTCGAAGGCGCACGCCTGGAAAGTGTGTATACACCACAAGTGTATCGAGGGTTCGAATCCCTTCCTCTCTGCTCAAAAGATGAAACCACTCCGCAGGAGTATTCCAAAATCCGCGCAGGTGTCAAAAGCTTGCTTTTGTAAACCTGCTTGGATTTTGGAATGCAAATTGGCCGCTGGGCCAATTTGGTTTCATTATGCTTGTCCCGCATCCTGTTCGAGGTTCAGGGATCAACGCAGTTAATCCCTGAAGTGTTTTCAGTTTTTGGAATGCAAATTGGCCGCTGGGCCAATTTGGTTTTAGTATGCTTGTCCCGCATCCTGTTCGAGGTTCAGGGATCAACGCAGTTAATCCCTGAAGTG
This sequence comes from uncultured Flavobacteriaceae bacterium, assembly GCA_963756115.1. Taxonomy (GTDB): domain Bacteria; phylum Bacteroidota; class Bacteroidia; order Flavobacteriales; family Flavobacteriaceae; genus JTS-RE37. Next base: position 345,445 of record CAVWMN010000001.1, on the reverse strand, counting down.
TTTTCAGTTTTTGGAATGCAAATTGGCCGCTGGGCCAATTTGGTTTTAGTATGCTTGTCCCGCATCCTGTTCGAGGTTCAGGGATCAACGCAGTTAATCCCTGAAGTGTTTTCAGTTTTTTGGAATGCAAATTGGCCGCTGGGCCAATTTGGTTTTAGTATGCTTGTCCCGCATCCTGTTCGAGGTTCAGGGATCAACGCAGTTAATCCCTGAAGTGATTTCAGTTTTTTGGAATGCAAATTGGCCGCTGGGCCAATTTGGTTTTAGTATGCTTGTCCCGCATCCTGTTCGAGGTTCAGGGATCAACGCAGTTAATCCCTGAAGTGATTTCAGTTTTTTGGAATGCAAATTGGCCGCTGGGCCAATTTGGTTTTAGTATGCTTGTCCCGCACCCTGTTTCGATCAACGCAGTTAATCCCTGAAGTGATTTCAGTTTTTTGGAATGCAAATTGGCCGCTGGGCCAATTTGGTTTTAGTATGCTTGTCCCGCACCTTGTTTCGATCAACGCAGTTAATCCCTGAAGTGTTTTCAGTTTTTGGAATGCAAATTGGCCGCTGGGCCAATTTGGTTTCAGTATGCTTGTCCCGCACCTTGTTTCGATCAACGCAGTTAATCCCTGGAGTGTTTTCAGTTTTTGGAATGCAAATTGGCCGCTGGGCCAATTTGGTTTTAGTATGCTTGTCCCGCACCTTGTTTCGGATCAACGCAGTTAATCCCTGAAGTGTTTTCAGTTTTTTGGAATGCAAATTGGCCGCTGGGCCAATTTGGTTTTAGTATGCTTGTCCCGCACCTTGTTTCGATCAACGCAGTTAATCCCTGAAGTGTTTTCAGTTTTTTGGAATGCAAATTGGCCGCTGGACCAATTTGGTTTTAGTATGCTTGTCCCGCACCTTGTTTCGATCAACGCAGTTAATCCCTGAAGTGTTTTCAGTTTTTTGGAATGCAAATTGGCCGCTGGGCCAATTTGGTTTTCATTATGCTTGTCCCGCACCTTGTTTTGATCAACGCAGTTAATTTTGTAGTATATAACGCACCATTACATCCGATTTACAATAAACTGGCCCATAAGACATATAGGAACTAATAGTTCCTTACCCGGGTACTCGCGTCATTTAGAATGATATACAAAGGATGAACAAAAATAAAACGGACCAAACAATTATTGCATTCATCAAGAATTTAATTTTCGGCTGTTTCCACATACTCAAGGATATCAGCAGGCTGGCAGTCCAGGGCTATACAAATTGCTTCTAACGTGCTAAAACGAACGGCTTTTGCTTTTCCCGTTTTCAAAATGGAAAGGTTAGAAAGTGTCAGCCCAACTTTTTCTGACAGCTCATTGAGCGACATTTTTCGCTTTGCCATCATGACGTCTAAATTTACAATGATTGGCATAGCTTATACGGTTAGGTCGTTTTCGTTTTGGATTTCAATACCTTTTTTGAATATAATCGCAATAACATATACGATAGCCGCCATCAAAATAAAAGCATCACTGTCTACCCAAAACTGGTCGAGGGTGTCAATAACATAGCCACGATGTTGTAAATTTTCTGCAGTTTGCTGAGCTATGACGCTCAGAAGTCCGATTGAAAGAGTGAAGTAGCTGATAAGTGAAATCTGCCTCGAAACAAAACTGCTGAATGGTTTTGACAGATCAATTTTGGTCACCAGAACAATGACAGCATAGAATAGAATTGCTTTTAAAATAGAGATGATCAGGATAAAACTATACATACTGAAAAAAGCCCATTTACTAAGTTCATACATTTCACTCAAGTCCAACTTTTGATACAGGTTTGGAATGAATTCAGGGTTGTACAGACTGAAAAAGAAATTCACAAGCAAGCCTCCGGCTTCAATACCTAAACCAACGAAAATGATCCAGGCAACAATCTTTAGACCAATAAATACGAAGTTGTGTGTTTTTGACATGATGTTAACGGTTAAAATTAGTTCGTAAAGATAACTATATTTATTGATAAACAATAAAAATAAGTCTAATTACAAAAAATATTTATTGAAATACACTAGAATTCAAATTTATCATGACCGATTTGCGGTTACTTGTAGTCTGGTTATGCTGTAGTGTTTTGGGCTGTTGTGGTATCGACTATTTTATGCCTTCTAACCTTCGGGGCTTTTTGCAGATTGGGAATGGCATACCTGTTCACCCGGAACTGAACATAACTATAGGATCAAAAGCAGAGGTTTAGAAATACTGTGGAGCAGCATCCCTTTTTCAAGCGGGAGGATACACTTCTGATGATTGGCTCAACGAGCATCCCACCATTCAAATAACTCTTTATTGGCCACAGTCCATTTGTCTTTAAACAGTCTTGTCATACAGATGCTCATTCCTGCCTGAAACACTTGCCCAAACCACAAGGACCAATGCAGTGAGTTCCGCGATCGTCCTCATGATGTGGAATGACCACCACCTGTCACGAAACGTTGCCCAATTATCGGGGAACGCGTTTGAATCCCATGTCAGGATTTCATTTTGAATGGGCGAATTACCCAGTCGCGAAATCAAAATGCAGGAAGCAAAACAGGCAGCAGCTATAAGCAGCGCAACATACGCTCTTTTATTTTTTCGCTGACGATATGCTGAAACGATTGTCACGATAGTTGCTGTAATAACCAGCGATACCATTAATGAATTTAGAGAATGAACAAGGTTTTGTTGTTGCTCAATATAAGTGGAGGCGGAGTAATCCATCGGATTGAATCCAATCCAGATTCCAAAACTGGTCCCTGCAAGTAATGCAGCAAGTATTATGTTGGTAAAACGAATCATTGAAGTTGGCATGGTATACCGGTTTAAAGTGATTTTGATTCGATAAGATTCATGATTTTAAGTTGAACTCCAAAAATTAAGGTTCCTTCAATTTTTGGAAAAATGCCTTTCAGTGCCGTCTCAGCGGATATTGCTTCCTGAAGATTGTCAAAGTCTAGTTCAATGATTACAAAATGAATGTCATCAGTCGGCTGATAGATTCGATAATGCTTTACACCGGATTGTTTTCTGTTTATGGGGTCGCTGGTAAATGCCTTTTTCCATGCGTCAAAGTTTGCGATTTTGTGTTCAATTCTCAGTGTTACCATAGTTCAATCATTTTATACTATTTTATCCTATAGTTCTAATGTTGTTGGTTATGGTTTGTATAAAAAACTTTGTTTTAAACAGGTAGTTTTACCATTACTCAGGAAGTTTATCCCTTGATCTTGCAAATGTTGTAATTGCAGGTGTTAGTCAAATTCTCTTGATAGCATCTCTAAGACCTTCGTATTTTGTTCGATTGCATTTAATCTCAGTTCAACCGACACCACCCGTGAATGGCGCCACCAGCTTAAAAACCCCTGATAGTTTTGTGATTTGACTACGGCATCGTAATCAAAGGGAGAGACCCTAATGTCCTCAAAAGCCTGATTTGGTAGCGTAGGTTGCGTCTCAAACAGCGCAGTCATCAATGGCCACATTGTGCTGGCTACATTGTTTTCAGAAATTCTGCCTATTTCAGCAATTTGCTCGTACATGCCTTCATACAAATCGATAATTGCTTTTCTTAGCGTATCAGATCGGATTATTTCCACCCCCTGTGTCTTCAGTGTTTCATATCCCGAAGATTTCTTAACGGAACCAGGCCAGTACGCGACATTAAAAAAATGGAAATCAAGGCTATTATCATATCCCTTATTCAGCCTAAGATTTGCCATTACAATATCTATTGAATTAATCACTGATTCTTCCTCCTTGATTTCCTGTTTAAACCGTTCATTGTTATATGCTAAGTTTTCCCTTATTTCCCGCATAATATCAAGGCTTTTGAGAACTTGTTTCCTGTCTTCGTTCCAATTATTTATCTGTAAAGCAATTAAAATCCCTACAACAACCAGGAAAATCTCACCTAAAGCGTACAGGATGTATTTGCTGAACTTGTTTTCCGCGAGAAGGTGTTGGCGAATTTTTCTGAAGAATTGGATCATTGGTCAGTGGTTGTTCGTGGTGTCTGTACACAAGCTTTTGCGAGGGAGCAATGAAGGTTAATAAACATAGCATCAGCTATCGTAAGTCCACTACATGTTCTATAAATGTATGAAATCAAACGAACTGATTCTAATTTAAAGAAGTAATGCTGTCAAGTGGCTGCCTTTAGGAATTTGAATTCTGATAAAGGTACCGTATTTCAGTATGGCCAATTTAGGTTACATCGGTACTGCCCGCTTTCTCAAAGGCAGCAATCAACGCTTTAATAATTGCGCCCTGCCGGGAGTTAATTAGTTGAAATTCCAGATGCCGGGCAGCGTTAAACCCCTTGTGAACCTTTATTGTGTATGTATGCGGGACGGCCTGGATGGTTCGGGAAGCTAACGCATTCAGGATGCCCTGGCAAGGTTTTTCCGGGCAAAAAAAAATAAGTACGTGGTATATAGGAATTTGGTTGCCAATGAATACCTTAGGGCAGGCAAATGCAGGGGTTGCATCGCTCAGTTTTTGACGTGGTAATTTAATAAAGCGCGTCATTTTTTGTTAAGGCCTTTCCGAAAGGAAGGTACCGGCAGGCTCGGAATATAATGGTAGTTAGGGTATTCCAGCCGGGGGTGTGATTCCAATCTGCAGGACCCGAATGAACCGTAGCACAGGCGGATTAAAACATATGGAATATGGAAGTAGCCATTGATATAGTTATTGTTATTGTAAGTATCCTGCTGATATCCAAAGGTGCCATGCTTCTGGTAGATTCGGCGGTACGGATTGCCCATAAAATTGGGATATCCGAGCTGGTCATAGGGTTGACAATAGTGGCGATTGGTACATCTGCGCCTGAATTTGCAGTATCAGTACTATCCGCAATCAATGGTCAGAGTGATATTTCCGTCGGTAATATTGTAGGGTCTAACATCTTCAACCTTGGTTTCATTTTGGGTGGAACCGCGATTATTCAAAGTCTTGCAACCAGTAAAAAGATTGTGTACAGGGATGGTCTCGTTTTATTGTCAGGGACCATAATCCTGATAGTTTTCTTATGGGATCTGATGCTGAGTAAGTTTGAAGGAATAATTCTGATTGTATTGTTGATAATTTATATTGGGGCATTATTTTTAAAAAAAGAAACCATTGAACATGACGAAAGTGTGGGGGAATACAAATGGTATGATCCTTTCATCTTACTGTTTGCTTTGGTTTTGGTGGTTGGAAGTTCCCATTTTTTGGTTGATTCGGCAAGCTCCATTGCACGGATCATGGGTGTTTCGGATTGGATCATTGGCGTAACCATTGTTGCTGCGGGGACCTCGGCCCCTGAGTTGGCTACTTCCGTAGTTGCCGCACTCCGTGGAAAATTTGGTATTTCGGTAGGCAATCTCGTTGGAAGCGATATTTTTAATATGTTTGGTGTCCTGGGCGTTGCATCCATGATTCGGAATTTACAGGTTGAACCGGGTGCCCGGATAGATCTGGTGATGCTTATATTAATGGTGCTGCTGGCACTTATTTTTATGCGGACACGCTGGCGGATTTCCAGGGCGGAAGGGGTTATTTTGGTGATTATTGGAATGAGCAGATGGGCATATAGTTTTTTGATCTGACATTGAAATTAACATACCGGCACTGTTACATTGGAATTCATATGGCATGTAGACCAGGATGCGGTAAGTTTAATAGTATACATTATATATATGGTCAACCGGGGAAATAAAATTACCGGGCAGACTTCCGGCAAAGGTCTTATTTCCATCTTTTTTAGTAGTTTCGTTTTTGGATTCATTTGAAACACATCCGTGCGGTTCTGTCTCCGCAAAGTGATAACTAAAGTTTGATGGCAAGATCCTTTTGCTTACCTTTCTTGGAATCTAACCAAGTTAAAAAGTAGAATATGCAATAGTCAGTAGTCGGAATTGAATCGGAAGACATACTTCCAGAACCTTTGTAAATACGGAAAGTTTTAATTTTTTAATTGCATTTTTTTTTTATCTTTAACCCTATTAACTAACTAAATTTAAGTTTGAAAGAAATGAAAAAATTATTCTCAATCCTGGCCATGGCTGGGCTATTTGTCTTAAGCACAAATACAGTTAGCGCAAAAGCAAACGTACTGGTTTCAAATTTGTCTTCCACAGTGGCTGCTGCTACGGTTATGCTTCAGGATGAAGCTGCGGCAGAACCGGATAAGGGCTTTACCCAAGTACTAAAGGAGCAATTCATCCAGGGAGGCGCAGGCTTCATGGGGATCGTTTTGCTGTGTTTGATCCTGGGCCTCGCGGTTGCTATTGAAAGGATCATCTATTTGAACCTGGCCAGTACCAATACCACCAAATTAAGGCAACAGGTTGAGGATGCACTTGCCTCCGGAGGCGTGGAAGCAGCCAAGGAAGTTTGCCGGAACACAAAAGGCCCGGTAGCCTCTATTTATTACCAGGGTCTGGACAGGGCCGGTGAAAGCATCGAATCTGCCGAAAAAGCGGTAATCGCATACGGTGGTGTTCAAATGGGACAACTCGAAAAGAACGTGTCCTGGCTTACACTGTTTATTGCCGTAGCACCGATGCTCGGGTTCATGGGTACGGTAATCGGTATGATACAGGCCTTCCAGAAGATCAGTGCGGTTGGTAACTTAAGTGCTTCCCTGATCGCCGGGGATATTCAGGTGGCGTTACTGACTACAGTATTCGGACTTATTGTGGCTATTATCCTGCAGATTTTCTATAATTATATCATTGCAAAAATAGATAGTATAGTTAATGACATGGAAGATTCCTCCATCATATTGATCGATATGCTGGTAGACCACAAAAAGTAATTCGGACACTTAATACAAAAGCATTATGCACAAAATAGTTAAAATAATTCTGGTTGTATTGGGACTTATTGGAGCCGTGTTATGGTTCCAGCTTCCGAATAAAAACGTCCCGGTGGGACAAGCAATCGATAACGGGGCGATGAACTTTATGTTTATCATTACCTATATCCTTTTGGGGATTGCCGTTATCGCAAGTCTCCTGTACTCCATCATCGGTTTATTCTCAAAACCGCAGAGTCTGAAGAGAACCCTCGTGGTGGTTGTTGGATTCCTCATTGTCGTGGCAGTCGCATATGTTCTGGCAGACGGTGCGGATGGAACCGTTGAAGCAATGGCTACCAAAGGTATCAATACCACCGAGTCTACTGTTAAAAAGATCGGGATGGGACTCAATGTATTTTTCATCCTAACCATTATTGCCGTTGGGGCAATGCTATGGGGAGGCGTTAAAAAAATGACCAGTAAATAATTAAAAGATAAAGCTATGCCAAGAAGAGGAGCACCACCAGAGGTAAATGCCGGTTCTATGGCAGACATCGCTTTCCTGTTACTCATTTTTTTCCTGGTGACCACCACGATAGAAACAGATGCAGGATTGGACAGGATGTTGCCACCGATGGAACCGCCCGATGAAAATGTTGTTATCAAACAGAAGAACATCTTTACGGTAAACATCAACAAGAACGGACAGTTGTTGGTTGAGGAAGAATTGACAAACCTGAAGGACCTCCGGGCCAGGGCTGTTGCATTCCTGGACAACGGGGGTGCACCTACAGGAGATCCTTTATATTGCAATTATTGCAAAGGCAAACGGGATCCCAATTCATCCGATAACCCGGATAAAGCCATCATTTCCCTGAAAAATGACCGGGAGACCAAATATTCCACTTATATCACCGTGCAGAATGAACTGGTCGGTGCCTATAATGATTTAAGGAACCGGGAGGCCCAAAGGCTTTTTAACAGGGATTTTACAGAAATGGAAGCACTGTACCTTAACCCGGAAACCCCCTCCAGCGTGCGGGATGAATTAAAGGATAAGGTGAAGAAAGTTCAGGATCTGTTTCCACAGAAATTATCAGAAGCGGAAACTGCCGCCAGTAATTAACAAGGAGCTAAACAATAGAATATGTCAAAATTCACCAAGAAAAAAAGCGCTGCTTTACCCCCGGTAAACACCGCGTCTTTGCCGGATATAGTCTTTATGCTCTTGTTTTTCTTTATGACGGTAACCGTGATGAAAGACAGTACCATAAAGGTGGAAAATACGCTGCCATACGCCAGTGAAACCAAGAAACTGGAAAAAAAGGACAGGGTATTGTATATTTATGTGGGCAAGCCAACGCCCGAGTACCAGAAGGTATACGGGACAGAACCGAAGATACAGTTGAATGACAAATATGCAAGTGTATCTGAAGTTGGGGATTTCATTTTACAGGAACGGGCTAAAAAACCCCAGGAATTGCAAAATGTATTGACCACTGCCCTAAAAGTAGACAAGGATGCAAATATGGGCCTGCTGTCTGATATCAAACAGGAGCTTAGAAAGGTAAATGCTTTAAAGGTTAACTATACAACATATGAAGGTGACGCCTTCAGGAATTTAGAATAGATCATTTCAAACTTAAATAATACCACAGAGCACTTCAGATATTGGTTTGAAGTGCTTTTTATTTGTAGCTGCCCTGTTAATTATTTTACCTTTATTCCGGTATGAAGCTCCTTTTGATTATCCTCTTTCTAACAGTATCCATAAACCTTTCCGCACAGGCTGAAACAGATTCGGTCGCTGTTGATCCCTTATACCTGGAAGATCAGTTCTATCTGGGGCTTACCTATAATTTCCTGTTGAACAAACCTCAGGGGGTTACACAACGGAATTTGTCCTATGGCCTGATGGCGGGTTTTATTAAGGACTTACCCCTGAACCGCAGGAGAAATATGGGTCTGGGTGTGGGGATTGGCTACTCGGTTACCTCCTATAATTCCAACCTGCTGGTGGTTGAGTCCGGTGACGGCTATCAATACTCCGTCATGGATGGCAGTAGCTTTAAGAGGAACAAAATAGAAACCCATCTCATTGAATTCCCACTGGAGTTCCGATGGCGGAATTCAACCGCGCAAACTTTCAAATTCTGGCGTATCTATACGGGACTCAAATTTGCCTATGTCCTGGGGAGCCGCTCCAAATTCGTAGGCGACTCGGGCAAACAGTCTTTCTATAACACCGATACCAATAACTTCCAGTATGGCCTGATGCTGAACTTTGGTTACAATACTTTTAATATCCATGCGTACTATGCATTGAACGATCTGTTTCAAAACGGTACGGTAACAACTACAGGGGAAAGCATTGGCATTACCCCGCTGAGGATCGGGATCATTTTCTATATTTTGTAATTCTGCAAACCTGCGCTTGTATTTTTACATCATGCAAGTGATCCTGTACACATCAGACCTATCACAGCCAGAATTGTATCATCAGCAATTGTGATACAAAACCCAACAGGAAGCCAACAAGTAATTCTGCCCTGCTGTACAGGCGGAGGTAAAGTCCGGCCGTAGCTGTCAATCCTGCTGCCAGGGTGCACAGGCTGATCGCCAGCGTAATGTTGATCTCAAAATGGATGCTCAGTGCGGTGAGGAACATCAGGAGGCTGCCAATCCCGGTAAGGTGCAGGCTGCTTTTATATTTCACCAGTACGAGCAGCAGGGAACTGGCGTTGGCAATGATAAGGCCTACAAAGAAAAAATAGATCTCTATATTGTAATTATCGGGGATTACCTTGAACAGTACCATGAAAAGGAGGAGTAAGCTAATGATCAGCGGGTACTTGCGCTCCGGCATCCGGGGAAACAAACCGGATCGTACCAATCCAAGGTTTTTGAGGATCAGAAAACATATGACCGGGATAATGACCGTCAGGATAAAGATGGGGAGGATGTTGGCACTCTGCATCTCTAAAGGGCTGTACCGTGGGGTCACCACAAAGTAGATTAGGGTGCCGGCGAACGGGATATAAAGGGGATGAAATATATAGGAGACAATGGTAAGGAACAGTTTCATTATATCTGCTTTCTCAGCCGTGCCACTGAGATACCCAGCTGTTCCCGATATTTGGCAATTGTTCGCCGCGCAATAGGATAGCCTTTTTCCTTCAGGATGGCGGCCAGGCGATCGTCTGTAAGGGGCCTTCGCTTTTCTTCATCGGCGATCACCGTTTCGAGTATTTTTTTGATTTCCCGGGTCGACACATCTTCTCCCTGTTCATTCTTCATGGATTCCGAAAAATATTCCTTGATCAGTTTCGTGCCATACGGGGTATCCACATATTTGCTGTTCGCAACCCGTGATACAGTGGAAACATCCATGTCTATCGAATCCGCGATGTCCTTCAGGATCATGGGCCGTAATTTGCGCTCATCACCCGTAAGGAAATATTCTTTCTGGTACTGCATGATGGCATTCATGGTAATATAGAGGGTTTGCTGCCGTTGCTTGATGGCGTCTATAAACCATTTCGCCGCATCGAGTTTTTGTTTGATAAAGAGGACGGCATCCTTTTGGGTCCTCGATTTGTCCTTTGCATTTTTATACCCCTCCAGCATATTATTGTATTCCCTGGAAACATGTAATTCAGGTGCGTTCCGGCCATTGAGGGTTAATTCCAGTTCTCCCTCCACGATGCGAATGGCAAAATCAGGAACGATTTGTTCTATCACCTTGTTGCTCCCGGAATAGGAGCCTCCCGGCTTGGGGTTTAATTTCTCAATCTCATGGATGGCATCCTTCAGCTGGGCCTCACTGACATTGTGTTTCTGGATCAGTTTTTTATAGTGTTTCTTTGTAAACTGGTCAAATGACTTTTCCAGGATAGCGATAGCCAGCTCAACTGCCGGCTGCTGTTCCTTTCGCTTAAGCTGGATGATAAGGCATTCCCCAAGCGATCTGGCTGCCACCCCGGGAGGATCCAGATCCTGTACAAGTTTCAGGATCTTTTCAATTTCTGCTTCTTCCGTATAAATATTTTGGGTGAAGGCAAGGTCATCCATTATATCGGATATTGGCCTTCTCAAATACCCACTTTCATCAACACTGCCTACTATAAATTCCGCAATTGCCCATTCCTGGTCATCCAGGTATTCTGTATTCAGCTGGCTGATAAGATATTGATTAAAGGATATGCCCGCTGCATAGGGAACACTCTTTTCCTCATCGTCCGAACTGTAATTATTGCTTTTTGTGCGGTAATCCGGGATCTCGTCATCGCTCAGATAATCATCAATATTGATGTCATCCGCGTTGATGGCTTCACTGTCATTTTCAGTTTCATAGGTGTTTTCCTCGTAATCATCTTCCAGAATATCCAAATCTTCCTTTCCGGTCTCAAGAGCCGGGTTTTCTTCCAATTCCTGTTTCAGCCGTTGTTCAAATGCCTGGGTAGGCAATTGTATCAGTTTCATCAACTGGATCTGCTGCGGAGAAAGTTTCTGCGATAATTTAAACTGTAAATGTTGTTTTAGCATTAGGGTTTGATACTAGGTGCCTTATAAAGTTAAAGATTTCAAATTAAAACTCGGCATTTTGCGGGGTACGGGGGAAGGGGATAACATCCCTGATATTCCCCATACCGGTAGCGAACTGCACAAGCCGTTCAAAGCCCAGGCCGAAACCGCTGTGAACAGCAGAACCAAATTTTCGTAGGTCCAGGTACCACCAGAGTTCTTTTTCGTCGATACCCAGCGCCTTGATCTTCTCCCGGAGTACCTCCAGGCGTTCTTCCCGCTGTGAACCCCCGACGATCTCCCCGATTCCCGGGAACAGGATATCCATGGCCCGTACGGTCTTCCCGTCATCATTTAAACGCATATAGAATGCCTTTATTTTCGCAGGATAATCAAATAGGACTACCGGACATTTAAAATGCTTTTCCACAAGGAATCGTTCGTGTTCACTTTGCAGATCCGTTCCCCACTCCTCTATGGGGTATGTGAATTTTTTCTTTTTGTTGGGGGCGCTTTGACGCAGGATATCTATGGCCTCCGTATAGGTTACTCTTTTAAAAGGGGTATCCTTTACAAACCGCAGCTTTTCCATAAGGCTCCGCTCACTGCGCTCAGCCTGTGGTTTGGTTTTTTCTTCATCCAACAGCCGTTGTTCCAAAAAACGGAGATCTTCAGAACAATTTTCCAGGATATATCCCAGTACGCTTTTGATAAAGTCCTCTGCCAGGTCCATATTATCATCCAGGTCATAAAATGCCATTTCAGGCTCTATCATCCAAAACTCGGCGAGGTGCCGGGATGTGTTGGAATTCTCAGCCCGGAAGGTGGGCCCGAACGTATAGACTTTCCCGAGGCCCATCGCATAGGCTTCTGCTTCCAGCTGACCCGAAACCGTCAGGTTGGTCTCTTTGCCAAAAAAATCGGCTCGGTAATCCACGCTGCCCTCCTCTGTTACAGGCGGGTTGAGGGCATTGAGTGTGGTGACCCGGAACATCTCCCCGGCTCCTTCCGCATCAGATCCTGTTATAATCGGGGCATGGAAATAATAAAATCCATTCTTTTGAAAGTACTGGTGTATGCCAAATGACAAAGCAGACCTTACACGCATTACCGCCGCAAATGTATTGGTACGGATCCTTAAATGGGCCTGCTCCCTCAGGAATTCCATGGAATGTTTTTTGGGCTGTATGGGATAGGTTTCAGGATCAGCTGCCCCGTGGATATAGATGTCCCGCGCCTGTATCTCCACCTGCTGCCCTTTCCCCTGGCTTTCTACCAGTCTGCCGGTTACCCGGATGGCCGCCCCGCTTGCTATTTGCTTCAATAGGGAGTCATCAAATTCTTCAAAATCTACCACACACTGGATATTATGGATGGTAGACCCGTCATTTAGGGCAATAAACCGATTGCTCCTGAATGTTCTAACCCAACCGTTGACCACCACCTCTTCGGTCAGTGGCGGTTCCTGCAGCAAATTTTTGATACTGTGTGCGTTCATTTAAAGGCTATTCTTAACATGAGTCGCAAAGATAACTTTTTGATAAAAACTATGTTATCAATGCGGGTCATAAATACTAGATTTCAGGTAGCTACTCCGTCCCGGGGGTAGTAGGCTCCTCATCATGGGGAAGGATATCAATCTGTGGTTCTTTCAGCACCTGTTTATTCGCTATGCTCCTTTCCAGGGAAAGCAGCAGGGAGGGCAATAATATCAGGTTGGCGAGCATGGCAAAAAGCAGTGTGGCGGAAACCAGGGATCCCAACGCCACCGTTCCGCCAAAATCGGATATCACGAATACCGAAAAGCCAAAGAATAATACGATAGAGGTATAGAACATGCTAACCCCGGTTTCCCGCAAGGCGGCATAAACCGATTTCCGTATGCGCCAGTTGTTGGCAGTGAGTTCCTGCCTGTATTTGGCCAGGAAGTGGATGGTATCATCAACAGAAATCCCGAATGCAATACTGAAAACGAGGATTGTGGAAGGTTTTATCGGAACCCCGAAATACCCCATTACCCCCGCCGTGATGACCAGGGGCAGCAAATTGGGGATGAGTGATATGACGATCATCCGGAAGGACCGGAAGAGGTAAGCCATAAACAATGCGATCAGGAATATGGCAAATGCCAGGGAAAGTATCAGGTTTTTTACCAGGTATTTGGTACCCTTCAGGAATAATAACGCCTTCCCTGTCAGGGTTACGGTATAGCGGTCGGCAGGGAAGATCTTGGCAATGCTCTCCCGTAACCTTTGTTCTATCTCCTCCATGCGTTCCGTTTTTACATCCTGCATGAACGTGGTCATCCGTGCTATCTGACCGGTGCTGTCTACAAAACTCTTAAGGAGGTCACCATTGCCCCCGGAGTTCCGGGCCACCTCCATAATAAAGGTGTTCTCCTGAGCTGTGGGCAACTGGTAGTATTTTGGGATCCCGCTGTAATAGGCCTGCTTGGAGTATTTAACCAGGTTAACGATGGAGATGGGCTTGGAAAGTTCCGGGATCTCCTCAATCAGTGTGCCCAATTCATCAATACGTTTCAGCGTTGCCGGCTTTAAGACCCCCTTTTCCCGTTTTGTATCGATGACGATCTCAATGGGCATGATGCCATCGAACTCCTCTTCGAAAAATCGAATATCCTTGAAAAAACCCGCTTTTTTAGGCATATCCTCAATGGGGCTCCCTGAAATATCGATCTGGTAGATCCCGATGATACTGATTACCAACAGCGCCACGGAGACGATGTATACCGTTATCCTCCGGTCCCGGACAATCCGTTCCATCCAGTTTACAAAAGCATCTATCCACTTGGTATTGAGGTGTTTGAGGTGTTTGGTGTTGGGCAGTGGCATAAAACTGTAGATGATCGGGATGATCATCAGCGACAGCAGAAAGATCCCGATGATATTGATGGAGGCTACGATCCCGAATTCGGTCAGCAACTTACTGTCTGTAATAATAAAGGTTGCAAACCCGGAAGCGGTTGTAACGTTGGTCATCAGGGTGGCGTTGCCTATCTTCGATATTACCCGCTGCAGCGAGAGGGCCTGGTTCCCGTGTTTTTGGACTTCCTGCTGGTATTTATTGATCAGGAAGATACAGTTGGGCACTCCTATTACAATGATAAGCGGGGGGATGAGTGCTGTAAGCACCGTGATTTCATATTGCAGCAGGCCAAGAATACCGAAGGCCCACATCACCCCTATGATCACTACCAGCATGGTGATCAGGGTTGCCCGCAAGCTCCGGAAGAAAAAGAAGAACAACAGGGAGGTAACACCCAGCGCCGCCAGGATAAACCTTCCAATTTCATCGATGATATTCTGGGAGTTCATGGTGCGGACATACGGCATGCCGGAGATGCGGACATCCATGTTGGTTTCGGCTTCAAAGGTATTGACCAGGGTCCGGAGGTCCTGTAAAATAAAATCCTTCCGCACGGAGGTATTCACAATATCCTGGTCCAGGTACACGATGGTACGGATGGTCCTGCTCCTGGCATTGTAGATGACATTGTCGTAAAAGGGAAGCTGGTTGAAAAGGTGTTGGGTAAGGCTGTCTATTTCGCGTTGGGTGGAGGGTACCGACTTTATAAATGTCTGCAGGACAAAGCGCTGCCCGGTGGTGTCTTTTACCAATTCCTTTAGGTTGTCTGTAGACAGTACAAAATCCACTTCGGGGAAAGCATCCAGCTGCTTGCTCAAACGGTTCCAGCGGTTAAAATTTTCAGGGCGGAAAAAGGCGCTGTCGCGGACAGCCAGGACCACTGCGTTGCCTTCTTCCCCGAAGAGATCCAGGAATGTGCGGTATTCCTGGTTGGTAGGGTGGTCATCCGGAAGCAGGTTTGCCTCCGAATTGGAGAACCGCATTTTATCCCATTGGAAGGCCAGAAATATGGTCATCGCCACGATTCCAACCAGGATCCCGATTCTGTTTCTCAGGATGATCCTGGCCGTTTTGGCCCAGAAACCGTCCATAAGCTTACCTGCCATGCTTTGTTTTTGTCGGGAGCAAAGGTAGAAAATGAGAAGTTCTGTTCCTAGAAAGCCTTGCGTAATTAGAGTTATTTAATTAGTTCTGCTACGGTTTTGTGCCGGTAAAAAATCCGTAATTTAGATCGTGATTTAATCGAATAGCATTGAAAAGAAGAAAATTCATTACGAAGACCGTATGGGGTGCCATGGCAACAACCCTTGGTGCAGATATTGTCCATGGCGCTGTAATGCCTTTCGGGTATACCCCCTTGGCGTTGCAGGGGGATGATCCTTTCAAGATGTTCAGCAAGGACAGGCGCATGGTCGTACTGGGCGATAAACCCTGGAATATGGAGGCCCAGGCACACCTGTTGAATGACAGGGTAACCCCCAATAAATATATGTTCATACGGAACAACGGGCTGCTCCCGGACGAAATCGATGCCGCAAACTGGACATTAAAAATTGATGGGGAGGCGGCAGAACAGGAGAAGACCTATACACTTTCTGAACTGAAATCACGCTTCAAACCCTATTCCTACAACCTTACCCTGGAATGTGGGGGGAATGGCCGGAGCGAATTCAGTCCGCCTGCCAAGGGGAACCAATGGACCATTGGAGCTGTTTCCTGTGCCAGGTGGACCGGGGTACGGTTAAAAGATGTGCTCCTGGATGCGGGTATGAAGGACAATGCGGTCTATATCGGATACCACGGCAGCGACCTCCATCTGAGCCGGGACCCCGGAAAGGAGCCCATATCCCGTGGTATCCCGGTTTCCAAAGCCCTGCTCGATGAAACATTGCTGGCCTTTCAGATGAATGACCAGGACATCCCCATGGTACATGGTTATCCTTTGCGGCTGGTTGCCGGGGGTTGGCCTGCTTCTGCCTCGGGAAAATGGCTCAACAGGATCAGTATCCGTGACAAGGTCCATGACGGCGAGAAAATGCTCGGCGATTCGTATCGCATCCCCTGCGAACCAGTTGCACCCGGGGAACAGGTGGCAGATGATGCCATGTGTATCATTGAATCCATGCCGGTAAAATCGCTGATAACCTATCCAAGATCAGGTGCTGTCATCCGCAAGGGGGATTCCTTAAAGGTCAATGGCCATGCCTGGGCTGGTGAACTGGAAGTTAAAAAAGTGGCATACTCGGTGGATTATGGTTCAACCTGGAAGGAATGCTCCCTTGAAAAACCTGTCAACCGGCTTGCCTGGCAGCACTTTTCTGCAACCATCCCTTTTACGCGATCTGGATATTATGAGATCTGGGCCCGGGCTACCGACGCCGAGGGCAGGGGACAGCCCATGGTATTGCCTGCCTGGAATCCCAAGGGCTACCTGAATAACGCCTGCCACCGTATTGCAATCAAAGTGGAATAGATGGCAAAAAATAACAACTTCTGGAAACTGGAACGGGGGGTATTCCGTATCCTTATTGTGATCTGCGCCCTTGTGCTTATCGTGGCTATTGCTGCACTTTACTTTAGGGGAGAGGATATAGCGGATCAGGACAGGACAGCAGATCCCGGATATACAGCAGTCCCTGCAGATGATCCGGACCGGATAGAAAACGGCGTCCATGTACGCACCGGACTTATTGCGGCGGAAGGCCTGAAGGAAACCGTGAACAATTGCACTTCCTGTCATTCTGCAGACCTTATCATTCAGAACCGGCTGGACAGGGACGGGTGGATCGCCAATATACGATGGATGCAGGAAACCCAGAACCTGTGGGACCTGGGTGACAATGAGGAGATCATTGTAAATTACCTCGTCCGGAATTACCCGGTGGAAGAAAAAGGTCGCCGGGAGAACCTGAAGGATGTGGATTGGTACGTGTTGAAACCCTGAGGTCTTTATACCGTCGCGGATCCCCGTGCAGGCGTCAGACCTTCATTATTTCCGCTTCCTTGCTTTCCAAAAGGTTGTCAATGGTGCGGGTAAACTTATCTGTCAGTTCCTGAACATCTATTACGGCGTTTTTCTGGAGGTCTTCCGATACATCGAGGTCTTTGATCTCTTTGTTGGCTTCCTGCCGGGCACTGCGCACGCTGATTTTTGCTTCTTCCGCTTCTGCTTTTGCCTGCTTTACCAATTGCACCCTTCGCTCTTCCGTCAGCGGGGGGACATTGATGATCACTACCTCCCCGTTGTTCATGGGATTGAAGCCAAGGTTGGCATTCGTGATGGCAGTTTCGATTTCCTGGAGCAGGTTCTTTTCCCAGGGCTGAACCGTAAGCGTACGCGCATCCGGGGTATTGATATTGGAAACCTGGGACAAGGGGGTTTGTGACCCGTAATAATTCACCATAACAGAAGAGAGCATCGCAGGGCTGGCCTTTCCCGCCCGGATTTTAACAAAAGCCTTTTCCAGGTGTGATATGGCCTGTTCCATACCTTCTGAAGTTGTATCGAGAATCAGTTGAACATCTTCGTTCATATGCTAAAAATTATTTAAGGTAAAACTGCTAAAACTATACCAAATTTATAAATTTACAACGGTGCCAATATTTTCTCCTGATACCAGTTTCATAAGGTTTCCTTTCTTGTTGATATCGAAAACGACTATTGGCAGCTTATTTTCCTGGCTCAGGGTGAAAGCCGTCGTATCCATTACTTTTAAACCTTTGATCAGTACTTCCTTAAAGGATATGGTATCGAATTTTGTGGCGGTCTTATCCTTTTCCGGGTCACTGGTATAGATCCCGTCAACGCGGGTCCCTTTCAGGATCACATCTGCCTCAATTTCTATTGCCCTGAGTACGGCGGCTGAATCCGTGGTAAAATAGGGATTCCCGGTACCGCCCCCGAATATCACGACCCTGCCTTTTTCCAGGTGGCGCATCGCCCTCCTGCGGATAAATGGCTCGGCAACTTCATTGATCTTTATGGCTGATTGCAGCCGGGTCTGGACGCCTTTATCCTCCAGCGCACTTTGCAGCGCCAGGCCATTGATAACAGTGGCCAGCATCCCCATATGGTCTCCCTGGACCCGGTCAATACCATTGCTTTCCCCTGCAAGCCCCCTGTAAATGTTGCCCCCGCCAATAACAATCGCTACTTCAATCCCTTTGTCAACCACGCCCTTGATTTCATCGGCATACTCTGAGAGTCGGATGGGATCAATCCCATACTGCTTTTCGCCCATCAGGGCTTCACCGCTCAACTTTAAAAGTATCCGTTTATATGACATGGCTTTTTTATTATTTGGGGACAAAAATAATCAAAATTAATAAGGTTTGATAACTTCCTTTCCGTTACCGGGAATATTGTGGGAAGGCATTTTGGAACTGCGCTGCTTCCTCCGGTTTTTCAGCTGTGGCACAAATATTGCATTTGGGGTAGCAGCCAGTTCTATCGCATGCCAATTATTTGCAAATATGTGCCGGTAGCTTAATTAATTTTAATAATCTTGTGCGGAATTTATATAATCTAAAGTTCATGAAAAAAGTAGTGTATCTCTTCCTTGCAGGAATGGTATTAAATGCGTGCGGGTCCGGAAAAGCTTTGGTATCGGCAGAAAAAGCACCGGTAAGGGCTAATATTGATCTCGTCAACGTGGTAGACGATAAGGTCCTGGTCACGGTAGACCCGGGTGCATTTAAGACAGATGAGGTTTCCTTCTATATCCCTAAAACTGTTCCGGGCACTTATAGTGCCGATAACTATGGCAAGTACATTGAAGGGTTCAAGGCGCTGGATTACGATGGAAAAGATCTGCCTTTCGCTAAGGGAGATGAAAATACCTGGACCATTTCCAGTGGTAAAAACCTGGACAAGGTATCATATTATGTGAATGATACATACGATTCCGAACGGGAACAGGAACACGCTGTTTTTTCCCCGGCCGGTACCAATATCCTCAAAGGAGACAATTATATGCTCAACCTCCATGGTTTTGTCGGATACTTTGCGGGACTTAAGGAAATCCCCTATGAATTGACCGTTGAGGCACCAAAAGGCCTGGTTGCTTCAACTTCCATGGATCGAATGGTGAGCGCAGACAGTACAGCGGCAGACAGGTTTATCGCTGCCAGGTATTTCGAGGTAATCGACAATCCGATCCTGTATTCCAAACCCAATACAGAAACGTTTACGATCAATGATATAACCGTGACATTGAGTGTATATTCACCGAACGGGGTGTACACAGCATCAGACCTGAAGCCGCGGATGGAGAAGATGATGGGGGCTCAAAAAGCATTTTTGGGTGATATTGACGGCACAAAAAAATACAATATCCTCCTCTATCTTTCAACACTGGGTGATACCGATGCCGGCGGGTTTGGAGCGCTGGAACACCATACATCTACAGTAGTGGTCCTTCCGGAACAAATGCCCAAAGATCAGTTGGAGGAGGCTATGGTGGATGTGGTTTCCCATGAGTTTTTCCATATTGTAACGCCGCTCAGCGTGCATTCCAGGGAAATCCAGTATTTCGATTTCAATAACCCGAAAATGTCCGCGCACCTTTGGATGTATGAAGGAACCACCGAATATTTTGCCAACCTCTTCCAGATCCAGCAGGGATTGATCGATGCCACGGAATTCTATGAGCGCATCATGCAGAAAATCAATAATTCCCATTCATTCGATGATGCCATGTCTTTTACGGTAATGAGTAAAAATATCCTGGATGAACCGTATAAGAAAAACTATGCCAATGTGTATGAAAAGGGTGCGTTGATCAATATGGCCCTGGACATTACCCTCCGGGAACTCAGCGGAGGGGAAAAAGGTGTACTGTGGCTTATGAAGGAGTTATCCAAAAAGTATGATAACAACACCCCTTTTGAAGATGATAAGCTCATCGATGAAATCGTAGCGATGACCTACCCGGAGATCAGGTCATTTTTTGATACCTATGTTATTGGTGATACCCCGATTGATTATACCGTCTACCTGGATAAGGTGGGCCTTACCACAACCTCAGAAGAACAGGCGAGCGGTTATTTCCTGCAGGGGGAGATGCCATACATTGATGTGGACCAGGCAAATAACAATGCTATTTTTGTAAGGAAAGGGATAGAACTTAACAGCTTTATGACTGATTTAGGCTTGCAGGGTGGCGATGTGATCAGCAGCATCAATGGTACAACTATCGACCTGGATGCCATCAGGCCCATCATAGGCCAGAGTTTTGGATGGACACCTGACACCGAGATCACCATGGAAGTGGACCGCAGCGGAAAGGAACTCACCTTATCCGGGAAAGTGGGAAAACCGGTTGTAACCGTGGAAACCATTGTACCCGAGGAAGGGGCCACTGCTCAACAGCTCAAATTGCGGGAAGCCTGGATGAAGGGATAAGGGCGCTGGAAGTTCAACTCAAATAAGCCATCACCCTTGTTGTGATGCTTTTTTGTAATATCCGGTATCCTGTAGGTAACCATATCTGTAACCTTTTTGAAGAAACAATAGCGTTAAGCAGTATACTTAATAACCCTGTCCGCGCTTTCCTCAAATGCGGAAACCACCATCAAAAAAAGACCGCGTTCCAAAAAGGATACGCGGTCTTATCGTATATAGGATAAATGAAACCTTAACCGAGGGCTACCCTTTCAAATCCGGTAACTTCCAGTTTCGGGTCAATCGATTTTACATACTGGGCAACGCTTAATTTGCTGTCCTTTATAAAATCCTGGTTGACCAGGGTATTGTCCTTAAAGAAGCGATTGAGTTTACCTTTTGCGATGTTGTCGAGCATTGCTTCGGGTTTGCCTTCCTGCCGCAACTGTTCCTTTGCGATCTCAATTTCTTTATCAATTATGGATTGATCCACACCCGCTTCATTAAGCGCAACAGGGTTCATGGCAGCCGCCTGCATGGCAACATCCTTGGCCACTTCCGAGGCACCTTCCACCGCAGCAGAAAGCCCTGTTAGGGTAGCTATCTTGTTACCGGCATGGATATAGGACCCGACAAAAGGGGCAGTCAGTTTCCTGAAAGCGCCTATCTCGATCTTCTCACCGATAACACCGGTCTGTTCCGTTAATTTTTCCTGCACGGTGTGACCCTCGTAAGGAGCATTCAAAAAGGCCTCCTTGTCTTCAAATCCAAGGGCTACCTGGGCAAGGTCATTCGCCAGGGAAACAAAGCTTTCGTTTTTGGCAACAAAATCAGTTTCACAGTTCAGCGAGATGATCACACCACTGGTGTTTTCCTCATTTACCTTGGCAATAGCAGCTCCTTCCGAAGAATCCCGGTCTGCCCTTTTTGCTGCTACTTTCTGTCCTTTTTTACGCAGGATCTCAATAGCCAGGTCAAAATCCCCTTCGGCTTCTACGAGGGCATTTTTGCAGTCCATCATCCCTGCGCCTGTGGTTTTTCGTAAGTTGTTTACATCCGCTGCGGTAACTTTTACCATCATTTTTATTGTATTTAATGGGATACGCCTGGCGTATCCTGTTCTCAATTCACGTAACGTTATTCAATTCCGGCTTTTGCATTATCCTGCCATTCCTTTAATTCCTCCCATTTCCCATCAGCAGCCATTTTAGCCTGCTTGGGCCAGGAATTGGTATCGAGGTGGGACATCCTGGAATTGGCTTCCGTCAAAATCTCCTTGATCTTTTCCGGTTTGGCCTTTGCCAGTTTTGCAAACGTTTCCATTCCACTGTTCACAAGGGCTTCAGCAGCCTTTGGGCCCATACCTTCAATTTTTGTCAGGTCGTCTGTCTGCTGGTCATCATCCTGGGTAGTGGTTTCGGAAGCAGCGGTCGTGGTTTCTGCTTCCTCCTGTTTCCCGGCTTCCGGTTTTTCCGGGCTGCTTTCTGCAGCGGGTTCGGTTTTTTCAGCTTTGGAAGTCACTTCAGCCTTTTGGCCGGATTTCTCTTCGTCTACCCGCGCCCTCATTTTTCGCTTCGGAGCTTCATCAGTGAAAGTGTCACTATCATCCGAATCCGGTTGTTTTTCAGATTTTCTTTCTGCCAGGCCTTCGGCAACCGCATTGGTAACCTGTGTCATGATCACATCGATGGACTTGGAGGCATCATCATTGGATGGGATGACATAATCAATTGGCCTTGGGTCAGAATTGGTATCAACCATGGCAAAGATGGGGATGTTCAGTTTCTGTGCCTCTTTTACCGCAATGTGCTCCCGCATGGTGTCCACAACGAAAAGTGCTCCCGGCAAACGACTCATCTCGGAGATCGAGCCAAGGTTTTTTTCCAGTTTGGCACGAAGCCGGTCTACCTGCAGCCGTTCTTTTTTGGAAAGCGTATTAAAGGTACCATCTTTTTTCATCCGGTCGATGGAAGCCATTTTCTTGACTGCCTTCCGGATGGTCACAAAATTGGTAAGCATACCGCCCGGCCACCTTTCGGTGATATAGGGCATGTTCACTTTTGCAACTTTTTCAGCCACAATATCCTTTGCCTGTTTTTTGGTAGCTACAAAAAGGATCTTTCTTCCGGATGCTGCAATTTTTGAAAGGGCCTCATTGGCTTCTTCCAATTTTGCAACTGTTTTATAGAGGTTGATAACGTGGATCCCGTTGCGCTCCATGTAGATATAGGGCGCCATATTCGGATTCCATTTCCGGGTTAGGTGGCCAAAATGGACACCTGCTTCCAATAATTCTTTTACTTCGACTTTTTTTGCCATTTGTGATACTTAGTTTACGTTCCTTTGAATTAGCAATAATAAAGTGGTATTCCCGGTCGCCCGGACGTGCCTTTACTATTTAGATGCTAAACTAAATTGGTCCTGCGTAGGTCGGAATGAAATAATAATTCCGGCTGTCTCAGGTTTTTAGGGATCTCCGGCTACGGAGATTTTCAATGAACTTTAGATTGATACTTTCCCCCTTTTTACTATTGTGGGGACCCTTTTATATAATGGGGTCAACCGGATCCCGAAGGAACCGGAAAACCATGCAATACTGATTAACGTTTGGAGAACTGGAATTTCTTCCGTGCTTTTTTCTGACCGAATTTCTTACGCTCCACCATCCGCGGATCCCTTGTTAAAAGACCTTCCGGTTTTAATACGATCCGGTGATCTGCATCCATTTCACACAACGCCCTGGAAAGTGCCAGACGGATTGCCTCGGCCTGTCCGGTTATCCCACCCCCATAAACATTGACCTTTACATCAAAATTTTCCTGGTTGTTGGTTAGCGTGAAGGGTTGTTTTACTTTGTATTGTAATGTCGCAGTAGGGAAATACTCTGTCAGATCCCTTTTGTTGATGGTGATAGTGCCCTTTCCATCGGTTACATATACCCGGGCTACTGCGGTTTTTCTCCTGCCAATTTTATGAATCGTATCCATATTTACTTAAGCTCGTTTAAATTAACTTCGGTTGGTTTTTGAGCCTCCTGCCCGTGATCGGCACCTACATAGACCCGAAGGTTCCTGAAAAGTTCAGATCCGAGCTTGTTCTTGGGAAGCATCCCTTTTACCGCTTTTTCCACTATGCTCTCCGGCTTCTTAACCAACAATTCACTGGCTGTCAACGAGCGTTGCCCGCCTGGGTATCCGGTATGGCGGATGTATGTCTTCTTTTCCCATTTGTTGCCCGAAAGATGCACCTTCTCTGCGTTGATGACAATTACATTATCGCCACAATCCACATGAGGGGTAAAATTCGTTTTATGCTTTCCCCGCAGCAATCTTGCCACTTCCGAAGCAATCCGACCTAAGGTTT
This sequence comes from uncultured Flavobacteriaceae bacterium, assembly GCA_963756115.1. Lineage (GTDB taxonomy): Bacteria > Bacteroidota > Bacteroidia > Flavobacteriales > Flavobacteriaceae > JTS-RE37. The sequence goes on along the minus strand of CAVWMN010000001.1, from coordinate 321,504 downwards.
GACCTTCTGCATTCACCAATAACCACTGTTTGTCAACGGTCTTTTTATTGGCTGAAATGGTCTTGTAGCTCAATGTATCCACTACCTATATATTTAATGATTAAACACTATAATCCCGATTAGCGGGCTGCAAATGTACAATTATTAACTTGAATTCCAAATCCTGAAATGTCATTATTTTCTGTAAAAAGAGCCCATGGTCTTAACAGCCGGAATTTTTGTTAAAGTTATCTAAATTTTCGACGCTGCCTGTAACGACATTCAAATATAATAGTCTTTAGGTAAAACATCATAATATCAATTATGAGAACCAGCCTATTTGCACTAGCCGCCTTTTTTTTGGTACTGTTTAATTTGACTGCCCAGGATTCTGCCAGCGTCGTTCCAAAACGTGAATACAGCACCAAGCCTATAGGAAATGAACAACCACCTGTCATAGACGGGCTCCTGGATGACACAGTCTGGAATACCATTGAGTGGGGCGGGGACTTTATTGAGCAAAGGCCGGATGAAAATACGGCACCCGATCATCAGACCAGGTTTAAAATCCTATACGACCAGAAATCCCTTTATATAGCTATCCGTTGTTTTGATGCGGAACCTGATAAGATTGTCCGGAGGCTTTCCCGGCGGGATGGGTTTCGAAGGGGACTGGGTGGGTGTATTTATTGACAGCTATCACGACAAGCGTACCGCCTTCGGGTTTATTGTAACCGCGGCAGGGGTGAAGGCAGATCTCCTGGAGTCTGATAATGGGGGAAATGAAGATGAAAGCTGGAATCCCATTTGGTACACCAAAACAAATATTGATGCGGAAGGATGGACAGCAGAGCTGCGCATCCCCCTTAGCCAGTTAAAATTTGGGAAGGCCCCGGAACAGGTATGGGGTATGGAATTTATGCGCAGGCTCTTCCGGGAAGAGGAACGCTCTGTCTGGCAACGGTTGCCGGCAGATACCCCGGGTTTTGTAAGCGAATTTGGATTGCTGAAGGGATTGGTAGACCTGGAGCCCCAGAAACAACTGGAGATACAACCCTATACCTTAGCCCGCCTGGAATCCTTTGAAGCCGAAGCCGGCAACCCGTTTCGCGACGGTAGTGACGGAAAGATCACCGGAGGGCTGGATGCCAAAATTGGAGTGACCAACGACCTTACTTTAGACCTGACCGTAAACCCTGATTTTGGGCAGGTAGAAGCTGATCCCTCGGCCATTGCCCTTGACGGGTTCCAGATCTTTTTTGAAGAGCGGCGGCCTTTTTTTGTCGAAAACAAAAACATTTTTAATTTTAGTTTATCCAGTTCCCAGGCCGGAAATACCTTTGGTTCAGACAATGTTTTCTATTCCCGCAGGATCGGGAGGAGTCCACAGGGTTTTCCGGATGCTGCCGCCGGTGAATACATAGAGCTGCCCGAGAACACTCCCATCCTCGGCGCTGCGAAATTCAGTGGGAAAACAAAAGACGGATGGTCAATCGGGGTGTTGGAGAGCCTTACCGCAAAAAGGTTTGCTAACATCGACCATGCGGGCAGCCGAAGGAAAGAATTGGTGGAACCCCTTACCAATTACTTCGTTGGAAGGCTGCAGAAGGATTTTAACAACAAAAATACATTCATCGGGGGAATATTTACCGCAACCAACCGGGATGAACTGAGCGGGGGCCTCGATTTTCTGCACCAGGCTGCCTATTCGGGCGGGGTTGATTTCAAACATCAGTGGAATGAGCGCGACTGGTACCTGGGGGGAAATATAAACTGGAGCCACGTAAAAGGCAGTACGGAAGCTATTACCAATACGCAGCAGGCTATCGTTCACCTCTTCCAGCGGGGGGATGCGGATTATGTCTCGGTAGATACTACCCGGACATCGCTCACAGGGACCGGGGGTAACCTCCAACTGGGCAAAATAGGGAATGGGCACTGGAAGTTCGAAACAGGGGGGACCTGGCGGTCGCCGGAACTGGAATTGAACGATATTGGTTTTCAGCGCCGGGCAGATGACATACGGCATTATACCTGGGTCGGCTATCAAACCCTGAAACCCGATAGCACGTTCAGGAAGGTTGGGATCAATTATAACCACTGGACGGTCTGGGATTTTGGGGGCAACCACAACCTGTTGCAGTTCAATACCAACAGCTGGCAAAACTGGAAGAATAACTGGTTTTCCAATATCGGGTTCAACTACCTGCCGGTACAATATTCCAATTTTGCATTGCGGGGAGGCCCCCGGCTCCGGCAGTCGCCCGATGTCGGATTTTTCAATGGGATTGAAACCGATAGCCGGAAAAAGATAAGCTTCTCAATATTCCACAACGGTCGCAAAGGCCTGGATAATTCCTATTCACAGTATGACATCGAATTCGGGCTTACCTACCAGCCATTCAATGCGCTGCGGATCTCCGCCTTTCCGCAGTACAGTATCAACACTGATAAATTACAATTTATCAACAATCTCGATGTCAACGGGGAAGCCATCTACCTGAACGGGGAAATAGCACAGCGAACACTGAGTATGTCCCTGAGGCTGAATTACACCATAAATCCCAATTTATCCATCCAGTATTGGGGGCAGCCATTTATCTCCCGCGGGCGCTATTCGAATTTTAAACAGGTCACAGATCCGCTGGCTAAAAATTTTGATGACCGGATCCTGTCTTACTCAGCTGACCAGGTTACCCTTGTTAACGACAGCTACGAGGTTGATCTGAACCGAGACGGCACTCCGGATTTTAATTTCGGGAACCCCGATTTTTCATTTATTCAGTTCCGTTCCAATCTGGTGGTTCGCTGGGAGTATATCCCGGGCTCCGAGATATTCCTCGTCTGGTCACAAGACCTGTCCCGTAGCGGGGATCCGCAACAGGGCCTTATCAGGAGTCTGAACGATACCGTATTCGGGGGTGAAAAGCCACTTAATATCTTCCTGGTCAAAGCTACATACCGTTTTGTATTATAGCTCCTGGCTCAGTCATTTAGTTAAAAAAATGATAAACCCAAAACCCTTCCCGGAGATACACTTATTTTAGGGCCTTCAAATAATAAGCCAACTGACCAACCCCCCCATGCGTATACACTTTGTTTTACCTTTTCTTATAATTTTTGTCGGACATGTAGAGGCCCAGGATATGGTTGCCACGACGCCAAAGCGTGTCTATACCACCGCAGAGATCACTGCGGAAGCACCACCGAATATCGATGGGATACTGGATGACGAGGCCTGGGAAGGGGTCCCCTGGGAAGGTGATTTTGTTGAATGGATGCCCGATGAGAACAGCCCACCGGGCCAGCGAACCACTTTTAAAATCACGTATGACCAGAAATACCTGTATGCCGCCTTCCGCTGTTATGATTCCGTTCCCGGAAAGATGGTAAGGCGGATGGCGAGGAGGGATAGTTTTGTGGGAGACCGCGTTGCCCTCATCATCGATGGCAATCATGACCTGCGCACCGCCTACACCTTTGTGGTTACCTCTGCAGGGGTAAAGGGCGACGAATTTGTGGCTGATAACGGGAATAGTATCGATGACAGCTGGAACCCTATCTGGTATACGGCCGCCAGGACCGATTCCGAAGGATGGACAGCCGAAATGAAGATCCCCTTCAGCCAGTTGAAGTTTGGCAGGGCAGATGAACAACTCTGGGGAATCAATTGCCTGCGGATGCTGTTCCGGGATAACGAGTGGTCTGCCTGGCAACGGATGCGGCAGGATGCTCCCGGGTGGGTCAGTGAGATGGGTGAATTGCACGGATTGCTGAATATCAGGCCGCAAAACCAATTGGAGATCCAGCCTTTTATGGTCAACCAGTTTGATACCTATCCCCCGGAAGCGGGTAATCCATTCCGCGACGGATCCGATTTTGGGTTTAATGGTGGAATAGACGCCAAGATCGGCATTACAAACGACCTCACCCTCGACCTTACTGTTAACCCTGATTTTGGACAGGTTGATGCCGATCCAGGGGCAATAGCCCTGGATGGGTTTCAGATTTTCTTTGAAGAGAGGAGGCCTTTTTTCGTGGAGAACAAAAATATATTCGACTATGAGTTCGGCAACCAGAATGACAACCTTTTCTATAGCCGGAGGATAGGGAGGGAGCCACAGGGAGCCGTAGTCCTGGCTGAAGGGGAATACGTGGACCTTCCTAACAATACCACCATACTGGGAGCTGCCAAATTTTCAGGGAAAACGAAAGATGGATGGTCTGTAGGATTGCTCGAAAGTGTGACCTCCAGGATGTATGCGGAAATTGACACCGGTGGAAACCGGCGAAATGAAGTTGTGGAACCCCTGACAAATTACCTGGTAGGACGGGTACAAAAGGACCTGAATAACCGAAATTCGTACGTTGGGGGTATTTTTACGGCTACCAACAGAAGCCTGGGCAACCAATTGCAGTTCCTCCATGAAGCTGCCTACTCGGGCGGGATTGATTTCAGGCACAGCTGGAAAGACCGTAATTATTATGTAGCGGGAAGCATGGTCGCCAGCAGGGTGGAAGGAAGTCCTGAAGCCATCACTGCAACCCAGCAGAGCATCGTCCACCTTTTTCAGCGCGTAGACGCGGGTCATGTGGAGGTAGATCCCGGCCAAACCTCGCTCTCCGGCACAGGGGGAAAGCTCGAGGCAGGAAAGGCCGGAGGTGGTAACTGGCGGTATAACGGGGGTTTGACCTGGAATTCCCCCGGGTTGGAACTGAATGATGTTGGTTTCCTCAGGCAGGCGGATTTCATTACGCAAAATGCCGAAATACAGCGTTTATGGTTAAAGCCTACCGGTTTTTACAGGAGGTTGCAACTGGGCCTAGAACAATTCACCACTTTTGATTTTGAAGGGAACTACAATAGGGTTCAATACGAGTTCGGGGGAGATATTACCTACCAGAACAATTGGTGGACAGAGGTGGGAGCAGCACACAAACCCCGTATCTTCTCCAATACCGTTTTAAGAGGAGGTCCCCGGTGGCGGTGGTCACAGGAGAATTTCGGGTATATTTTCCTGGGCTCGGACCGCACCAAAAAATTCTTTTTTACGCTTGGGTATGTAAATAGTCAGGCACGCCAGGATAATTTTGCTTTTATCCGGTATGTCACCCGCTTCCAGTACCAGCCTTTTGATGGATTGAACATTTCCGTTGAACTCGGCTATGAGGAAGCACCCAATAAAACCCAGTATGTAACAGAAACCAGCTTTAAAGGCATCCCAAGATATATCACGGCCCATATAGACCAGAAGACCTTTGATACCTCCCTGCGGTTTAATTACAGCCTTAACCCCAACCTCAGCCTCCAATATTATGGGCAGCCCTTTATTTCAAGAGGGGTCTACACGGATTTTAATTATGTGAACAACCCTACGGCACCGGACCTGTTTAACCGCGTCACAGTATTGGCGCCGGACCAGATCAGCTATGATCCCGGGGTATATACAGTAGACGAGGATACCGATGGCACAACGGATTACCTGATAGGGGATCCTGATTTTGCTTTTGTACAATTCAGGTCCAACCTGGTATTGCGCTGGGAATACATCCCGGGTTCTGAAATCTTCCTGGTGTGGTCCCAGGGGGTTACCGGCTTCGGGGATCCTCTCGATTCCCTTGGGGCTAGTCTGGACCGCCAGATATTCGGGCAAACACCGGACAATACCTTCCTGCTGAAGGCTACTTACAGGTTTGTAATGTAATAAATTGGATAGCATACATACTTTTAAATCACTTTTTTCGTTTAGCCCAGGATAACCCAATGTAAAAAACTGATGATGAAACATACGTACATAGTATTACTAATTGCTGCGGTTTTCAGCTGGTCCTGTTCTTCAGACAAGGATAAAAGCCCTCAGGAGCCTGATAGTATAGCCGGTACCTGGGAGGCCCGGGAACTAAAGATCAATGATGACACGGCAAGTGATGATGAAAAAAACGGCAGGGACCTCCTGAACTACCTGACAGCCAAAGATTGTTATATCCTTGTGCTTACTTTTAATGAGGACCTTAGCCTTATAACAGAAAACTCACTGAATTATCTGGAAATTAACATGGATGGTTCGGGGTATGACATTCCCTGTCCTACCGAAAAGGATACGGATGTCAGTGCCTATACCTATGACGGGAAGGTGCTCACTTTCGTCGATGAGGATTCCCAGACCGTTACTTTGAACGTTACCGTAACCGGTGACACAATGGCGGTAGAGGCTGCAGATCTGGACATTGCCGAATTGAATTCCGGCGGACAGCTGATCTTCCAGAAGCGGTAAGCCCCCTGCAATTAACATTTCTGAACCCCCGGCCTTCCGGGGGTTTTTTATTGCATATCGGTTTGGGCTGTACGCCAGTTCCGGGACTTGGGCGCAGGTTCAGGAAACTGGAGCAATAAGCCATATCTATGGAAAATAGGTTGCAGATCAGGATTAAGCTGTTATATTAGGGGCAGATAACGACCAGACTCCATGCAATTTTCAGGTTCCCGGCTTTTGGCATGCCTCTCCCTGTTGACGGCCTTCAGTTGTATTGACCCGGTGGAACCTGAGTTCGCCATCCAGGAAGGGCTTGTTTTTGTCGAAGGCATCGCTTCCACCACCCCCGGTGCAACTTTTGTATCGATCCGTAAGTCCGCCATTGAATTCACGGTATATGTTGTAAACTTTGTTGCAGGTGCACAGGTAACCTTGTCCAACACGGTCACCGGGGAACAGGTAATATTTACGGAATTGTTGGATGCCTATGTTCCGCCACCCGATTTTGCGGTAGCCCCCGGGGAGACCTGGGAACTGGATATCCTCCTGGCAGACGGGACCCATTACAAATCCCAGCCGGAAACAGTACTGGAGGAGGTGGGCATAGCGGCCATTGAAGCCAGTTATGATCCCAAGCTTCTCTTCCGGGAGGCTTCCGGCACCTTCGTCCCCGGCCATGCGGTCTATATTGATTACACCGACCCGGCAGAAGATAAAAATTATTATTACTGGACCTTTCGTACTTTCGAAAACCTGGATTTTTGTGAAAAATGCAGGTTCAGCCTTTTCCGGGACGGGGAATGTATTGCGTACCCGCCAAATTCCAATTTAAAGCCCTATTACGATTATAAATGTGAAACTGAGTGCTGGCGTATCCGCTTTCCGGAATCCATTACCATCCTTGATGATTCCTTTACAAATGGTAGAGAATTACAGCAGTTTCGCGTTGCAGACCTGCCGCTCTATACACGGGAGGACATGGTCGTACAGATTCAGCAATTTTCTCTCTCCCCGGCCGCTTTTTCGTATTATAAGGTCTTACAGGATATCCTGGATGACAGCAAAGGGTTTAATGCGCCACCTCCGGCAGCACTGGTCGGCAATATGAGGAATGTGGAAAACCCGGAGGATTTTGTTTTCGGGCGGTTTACAGCTGCTGCTGCATCTGTTGCAACATTGTTCATCGGGCGGAGTGCTATCGCAGATGAACCAATTGAAAAATATGAGCCAATTGTAACCGAAGGGTTTGGGGAAACTCCGCCGCCTCAAACAACCTCCGCCCCCTGCAGTGAAACACGGTTCAGAACCGCAATAAGGCCACAGGATTGGATAGACCAGTAATTTTAAACCGATAATATGACCAGACAAGCCAGTTGTATCCTGTTGTTCCTTATGGTGGGACATTGGTCCTGTTTGAAGGCCCAGGAATTCACGATGTCCTTTGAGGTACTGGTTGAAGGGTCGGGATTACCTATGGAAGACGCACAGGTTGCCATAACACCCTGTGCATGTGGAGGGGTTACCTCAGATGCCGGCAGGTTTTCCATGGTATTGGCAAGGGGAACTTATCAGGTAACCATAACGTATATTGGCTATACGGAATATTCGCAAACCCTTGAACTGTCCAGTGACAGGATGATCAAAGTGGTCATGTCTGAAGCAGAGGAGCAACTATCTGAAGTTGTGGTAAGGGCAAAGCGGATCATTGAGAATTTGGAAAGCCCTCAGATGGGCGCATTGCAACTAACCGCACAAGACCTTAAAAAAATACCCGCAGCCATCGGGGAATTCGATGTGCTCCGGGGAATGACCCTGCTGGCCGGCGTCAACAATGCAGGAGAAATCAGCAACGGGCTATCGGTAAGGGGCGGTTCCCTGGACCAGAACCTGATCCTGCTCGATTATGCCCCTGTTTTTAATCCAACCCATCTATTTGGGCTGTTTTCCGTATTCACGCCCGATGTGCTGGCGACAGTAGACCTGTACAGGGCCAATATTCCTGCCAGATACGGGGGGAGGACCACCTCTGTCCTGGACGTTAAGGTCAAAAATCCCTTTGTGGAAAAAACCAAAATATCCGGTGGTGTGGGCCTCGTTTCAAGTCGGCTTGCAATAGAAACACCGGTTATTAAGGATAAGCTACTTTTGCTTGCAGGGGGTAGGGCCGGATTTACGGATTTCCTGCTACCCCTGGTTTCGGATCGCCTCGATAATACCAAAGCCCGGTTCTATGATGCCACCATGAAGCTGTTGTACCTGCCTACGAAGGATGACCAGATCTCCTTTACGGGTTTTTTCAGCAAGGATTTTTACCAGCTCGACCTGATCACCAAAATTCAGGATATCAATGCCGAGAATAACCAATATGATTTTCAAACCCTCAACGGAACGCTGAACTGGACGCATACTTTCCCGAACCAGGCGAATTTACGGACCCTGCTCATTGCCAGTGATTATACACCGAAAACCCTTTTCCCGGAAAGGGCGAACAACAATACGATCACATTTGAATCTGACATTGCCTATTTGGGGTTTGTTTCCGAATATTCCAATGTGATAGATAACTCACTGGACTATTACCTCGGAACCCAGGCAACGCGATACAAGATAAACCCGGGTACCCTGGACCCCGGGACCGCATCCAGCGTAAACCCTGTTGACCTGGCTTCGGAAACCAGTTATGAGTTCGCAGGTTTCGGGAATTTCAACTGGAAGGCCTCTGATATACTGACGCTTTCAGGAGGGCTCCGGTTCAACCATTTTGTTTTCGTCGGGCCCTATGTGCAGGCCACATTTGATGACAATAGTGGCATCTTGCTGGGCACCAGAATATTTGGGAAAGGTGATGGGGTGAAAACCTATAACGGTTTGGAGCCCAGATTGGGTGCAACTGTTAAACTGGGAGAGACCACCTCTTTCAAGGCAAGCTATGCCAGGCTAAACCAGTATCTGCAGAACATTTACAATACCACTACCCCCCTGCCTACCTCCCGATGGAAGACGGCCGATCCCCATATCCTTCCCCAAAAGAGCAATACGTATGGGCTTGGCCTTTATCAGAATCTGGCAGACAACAGCATTGAGATGGTACTGGAAGGCTATTACCGAGAATCGGACAATAACCTGACCTATAAACCCGGAGCCGATTTCTTCCTCGAGGAATTTCTGGAACGGGATGTGGTGCAGGGCCAGGGGGAGGCTTATGGGCTGGAACTAAGCTTTAAAAAGTCGAAGGGCAAATTCAATGGGTGGTTCAACTATACCTGGTCCAGGACCTTCCTACGGTCCCAAAACGAAAAGTTGGGTGACCGGGTGAACAACAACAAATGGTATCCCTCGGATTTTGACAGGCCCCATGTGTTCAATGGAACCATCAACTTTGAGGGCGATAAGTACAATACCTGGAGTTTTAACTTTACGGCCCAATCCGGGAGGCCCTATACCGTTGCTAACAGCATCTTTAAACTCGAAGAAATTGATGTTCCTATATTTATAGAACGGAATAATGTGCGCTTACGCCCCTATCACAGGCTCGATTTCTCCTGGAGGCTCGCCTATAGCAAAAAGGAAAACAAGCGATGGATGGGGGACTGGACGTTTACTATTTACAATGTCTATTCCAGGCGGAATCCCTTTAACCTGTATTATTCGCAGCGCACCGGGGCGGAAAATTCGGAAGTATTCCTCGGAAGTCCCCTGGGAACCTATGAACTCTCCGTACTCAACAGCCCTTTGTTCGCGGTTACCTATAATTTTGTTTTTCAGTAGCCTTTCCTAGTGTGCCTCGAGCCAGTCTTTGCCCACACCCATTTCCACATCAAGGGGGACCTCCAGTTTATAGGCATTTTCCATTTCCGATTTGATCATTTTTTGTAATTCTTCCAATTCGGGCTTATAGATATCAAATACCAATTCATCATGCACCTGCAGCAGCATTTTTGATTTGTAATTGCCTGCTTCCAGTTTTTGATGGATCCGGATCATGGCTATCTTGATAATATCCGCAGCACTCCCCTGTATGGGGGCATTGATGGCATTCCGTTCAGCTGCCCCACGGACAACCTGGTTGGATCCATTAATGTCTTTCAGGTACCGCCTCCTGCCCAATACTGTTTGCACGTACCCATGCTCCCTGGCAAAGTCGATCTGCTCACTGATATAATTCCGGAGCTTTGGATAGGTCTTGTAATAGGTGTCTATCAGCTCTTTTGATTCGGCACGGGAAAGGTCTGTCTGGTTGCTGAGCCCAAAGGCTGAAACGCCGTAAATAATCCCAAAATTAACGGTTTTGGCAGTGCTGCGATGGTCCCGTGTCACGTCGCCCAGGGCTACATTAAAAACCTTTGAAGCGGTGGAGGCATGGATATCCTCCCCGTTTTTAAAAGCTTCGATCATCGTGGTTTCTTCGCTCAGGGCAGCTATGATCCTCAGTTCGATCTGTGAATAATCCGCAGACAGCAGCACATGGTTTTCGTCCCTCGGGATAAAGGCCTTCCGCACCTGCCTGCCCCGTTCCGTCCGTATCGGGATATTTTGGAGGTTGGGGTTATTGCTGCTCAACCTGCCGGTAGCCGCCACGGTTTGCATATAATCGGTGTGGACCCTGCCTGTTGCCTGCTCTACCTGCAGCGGTAATGCATCTACATAGGTGCTTTTTAGTTTGGAAAGTCCCCGGTAATCCAGTACATCCTTAATGATCTGGTGGTCCTTGGCAAGGAAGGATAAAACATCCTCGGCCGTTGAATACTGCCCTGTCTTGGTTTTTTTGGGCTTATCGATCAGGTTTAACTTGTCGAACAGGATTTCGCCCAACTGTTTGGGGGAGGATATATTGAATTTTTCCCCTGCGCTATTATAGATCTTTTCTTCCAGGTCCTGAATATCGGTATCGAGCTGGGCAGAGAGGGAGCCGAGAAATTGTTCATCGAGGTTGATCCCTTCCAACTCCATATCGGCGAGCACCCGCAACAGGGGCACTTCGATTTCAGTGAACAACTTTTCCGTTTTGGCTTCAGCCAGTTCGGGCCTGAAATGCTGGGCCAGCTGGTATGTGATGTCTGCATCCTCTGCTGCATACTCCGTCTGCAGGTCGAGCGGAACCTCCCGCATGTTCAGCTGGTTCTTCCCTTTTTTGCCGATCAGTTCGGTGATGGAAACCGGGGTGTAGTTCAGGTAGGTTTCGGCCAGCACATCCATGTTGTGCCGCATGTCCGGGTTGATGAGGTAGTGTGCCAGCATCGTATCAAAAAGCGGGCCTTTGACCTGGATCCGGTACTTGTGCAGCACCTTGATATCGTATTTCAGGTTCTGGCCGATTTTTTCGATTTTCTCCGATTCGAAAAAGGGGCGCAGTACCTCAATCAGCTCATGTGCCTGGGGACGCTCCTCCGGGAATGGTATATAAAAACCCTTCCCGGCCTCCCAGGAGAATGCGATACCAACCAATTCAGCCACAAGCGGGTTAAGGGAGGTGGTTTCCGTATCAAAGCAAACCGACGGTTGTTGCAGCATTTTTTGCATGAGGAGTTCCAGGGCCATCCCCGGGTGGATGGTTTGGTACACATGGGGTACCTCCTTTATCGTCTTCCTCCCGGTGGTTTCCCTGATGGTGACCCCTGCGGATTCGCTGCCATTCCCGAATAAAGAAAATTGCCCGCTGCCCGCTGTCTGGAGGTTCTGAACGGCAGTAGCCGTGCCGGAAACCTGGGTAGGTACTTGCGCTACCTCGCCGGTGAAGATCTTTATAAACTGATCCCTCAGCCGCCGGAATTCAAGTTCTTCGAAGATCTCCTGTACTTTGTCCCCGTCCGGGATGGAAAGCTCATAGTCTTCCGCATGGAAGGTGACATCACAATCGATGCAAATAGTAGCCAGTTTTTTGGAGAGGAGCCCCAGTTCGGCATTGGCCTCCACCTTTTCCCGCATCTTGCCTTTCAGTTTATCCGTATTGGCGAGCAATGCCTCCATGGAACCGAATTGCTTGATGAACTTTTTGGCAGTCATATCCCCAACCCCGGGGAGCCCGGGTATATTGTCACTGGCATCACCCATCATTCCGAGGTAATCGATAACCTGCTCGGGACGTTCTACACCGAACCGTTTCTGTACCTCCGGTATCCCCCATATTTCTATCCCATTCCCCAATCTGGAGGGGCGGTACATAAATATGTTCTCAGAGACCAACTGGCCGAAATCTTTGTCAGGGGTTACCATAAAGACCTTGTAGCCCTCTTTTTCGGCTTGTTTGGAAAGCGTTCCTATAATGTCATCCGCTTCCCAGCCCTCCAGTTCAACCACCGGGATGTGCATGGCGGTCAGGATTGCCTGGATATAAGGGATCGCCACCCTGATGGCATCCGGGGTTTCATCCCGGTTTGCCTTGTAATCAGCGAATAACTCGGACCGGTCCGTGCTACCCCCTTTGTCAAAGCAAACCGCAAGATGGTCCGGCTGTTCCCTTTTGATCACATCAAAAAGTGAATTCATAAAACCCAGGATAGCGGATGTGTCCATGCCTTTGGAATTGATCCTTGGATTTTTGATCAGGGCGAAATATCCCCTGAAGATCAATGCATAAGCATCCAGTAGAAAAAGTCGTTTTTGTTCTGCCATTTTTAGTTGTCTGTCTGCGCTCCTAAAACTACAAAGATTAAGTGCTTTATTGAAAAAATCAGGAGGTAATATAACTTCGTGAGGGGTAGTTTATGTGCCCGTCACCCGTAAAACTCCGGTAGGTAAACCCTGGCTGGATGCAATAGGCTCCTGTCTCACCTTTTTTGTTGATCGCAATAAATCCGATCTGGAAATCGAGTTGGTCCTTATTCCGGGCGATGATCCGTTTGACGCCTTCTTCACAAGCCTGCTGCGGGGATTTTCCCTGCCGCATCAGTTCCACTATCAGAAAACTACCTACCATACGAAGTACTTCTTCCCCCACGCCGGTTGCTGTGGCACCACCAACTTCGTTGTCGATAAAGAGTCCGGCACCAATGATAGGGGAGTCGCCAACCCGGCCGGCCATCTTATAGGCCATGCCACTGGTAGTGCAGGCCCCGCCCAGGTCCCCGTTCTTGTCGATTGCCAGCATCCCAATGGTGTCATGGTTTTCTATATTGATCACAGGCTCGTATTTGGAGGTTTTTTTCCATTCCAGCCATTCCCTCCTTGATTTTTCGGTCAACAGGTTTTCTTTTTTGAAACCTTGTTCGTATGCAAATTGTTCAGCTCCCTTGCCGGCAAGGATGACATGGGGGGTCTCCTCCATTACTTTCCGGGCAACGGCTACGGGGTGTACTATATTCTGCAGGTAGACCACTGCCCCGCAGCGACTGTCCTTGTCCATGATACAAGCATCCAGGGTAACATTTCCATCCCGGTCCGGGCGCCCTCCTTTTCCCACGGATTGATTCTTTTCATCCGCTTCCTCCACCATGACCCCTTGCTCCACGGCATCCAGGGCGGTACCACCTTTGGCAAGTATTTCCCACGCTGTTTGTGTTGCATTGGGGACATCCCAGGTGGCAATGACGACAGGCAGGGATGGCGTGCTGTCCGGCAGGTCATTTGCTGGGGCTCCGTGGCTCGCCGGTATCAACGGGACGGAAAAGACCCCGGCCGTGCCAAGGGTGGTATTTTTGAGGAAATTTCTGCGTTTCATGGTTATCAGATGATTATTTTTATGGCACTAAATATAAGAATAATGATCATAGAAGTTTGCGCCAATTCCCTTCAATCTGCCCTGAATGCGCAAAGCGCCGGGGCAGACAGGATTGAACTCTGCGCCGAGTTGGGGGTTGGCGGGATTACCCCATCCTGGGGCATGCTGAAACAGGTAAAGGAATTGATGCGCATTCCGGTGCATGTCCTGATCCGTCCCAGGAGCGGGGATTTCAGTTATTCAGATTCCGAATTCAAAATAATGTTGGAGGATATCACGGTATGCAGGGATATGGGTTTTGCCGGCGTAGTCTCAGGAGTCCTGCACCGGGACTTTAGCCTGGATACGGACCGCACCCGGCAATTAAAGGAGCATGCCGGCGAAATGGCATTTACATTCCACCGGGCGTTCGACTGGTTACGGGACCCCGTGGCGGCATTGGGGATACTCGAAGGGCTGGGCGTGGAGTATATTCTTAGCTCCGGGCAGCAGCAAACCGCGCCGGAAGGAATGCCTTTGTTAAAGGAATTACAGGCCAGGGCTTCAGGATGTACCCTGATTCCCGGTGGCGGAATCCGAAAATCCAATGCAGCACGCTTCAGGGAAGCAGGGTTCAGGGCCATCCACTTTTCGGCTACCCGTTTTCATAAAACCCTGGATTTCCCCCCGGCAGTATCCATGTTTGCCCCTTCTTTTTTGTCGGACAATGCCCTTGCATTGAGCGATCCGGGAACGATAAAAGAAATCGTGGAAATAGTTAAATAAAGTTCAAATGAGTTAACTGTTGGGATTGTAAAGAAATATATTTGCAGAAAAGCAGCTATGCTTCGTTGGATCCTTTTTGTCATTATTTACTTTATCATGGGCTTTTATACCCTACAGGCCCTGAAAACCGTTACAAGGTTCCCCTGGGTGTACTATGCCACTACGATCGTCTCCCTGATCGTCCTGGGCAATTTTATCTACCAGTTTAACTGGGGGGACTACCCCGGGCGGGTACTGAGCCGGCCTAAAAGTTATGCTTTCGGGCTGCTGCTCGCCATCCTTACATTTAAAGTCATCACCATCCTATTTCTTTTTTCGGAGGATATCTTTCGGTATATGACCGGGGGCTATCAGAAATACTTTGGTTCCGCTACGGAATTCAGCCTGCCAGCCCGGCGGCGTTTCCTGAGCATTATCGCATTGGGCCTGGCAGCGCTGCCTTTTAGTGCGCTGCTTTATGGGATGTACCGCGGCAAATACAATTTTAAGGTATTGAAATACAACCTTGAATTTGATGACCTGCCAGCTGGTTTTGACGGGTATCAGATCACCCAGATATCTGATATACACAGCGGGAGCTTTGACAACCGGAAGAAGATTGCCTATGCAGTAGACCTGGTAAACCAGCAAAAAAGCGATGTTATACTATTCACCGGGGATCTCGTAAACAATAAAGCGGAGGAAATGAAACCCTGGACCGAACTTTTTTCAACCCTGAACGCGCCGGACGGGGTATTTTCCATCCTGGGAAACCATGACTACGGTGATTATGTGGATTGGGAAAGCCAGGAAGCGAAGTGGGAAAACCTGGAAGACCTTAAAAGGTTGCAGAAGGAAATGGGTTTTGACCTGTTGCTCAATGAAAGCAGGTACCTTACCCGGGGCTCGGAGCGGCTGGCCCTTATCGGAGTCGAAAACTGGGGGAGGGGAGGATTTAAAAAGGCCGGTGATATTGACATCGCATCCGCGAACGTAACCAGCGACGATTTTAAGATCCTGATGAGTCACGACCCGTCTCACTGGGAAGACATTGTGCTGCCCCATGATTATCATTTTCACCTGACCTTAAGCGGCCATACTCATGGAATGCAATTCGGGATAGAGATCCCGGGCATCGTAAAATGGAGCCCGGTAAAATGGCGCTATAAATATTGGGCAGGAGTGTATGAAGAGATGGGGCAACTGATCAATGTGAACCGGGGTTTTGGGTTTCTGGGATATCCCGGAAGGGTTGGGATATGGCCGGAAATCACGGTTATCACCCTGAAAAGGAAATCTTTAACGTGAATTTAACTCCGCTGGGTCCCACAAAATTACCGGCAACCCCGGTTTTTTAACATTTTTTCTTACATTTGGCCTATAACCCAATGAATTACTTATGTCTAAATTCGGTGAACTTATAGATTTGAACATCCCGGTATTGCTGGATTTCTATGCCGAGTGGAATGAACAATCTACTTCCATGCACCCGGTTCTCAGGGATGTGGCTGCTGCACTTGGTGACAAGGGGAAGGTTATAAAGATCGATGTTGACAAGAACAAGGAACTTTCCCAGGCTTTGCGCGTAAAAGGCCTGCCTACCCTGATGATCTATAAAAAAGGCGAAATGGTATGGCGGCAGAGCGGGGAACAGGATGCCAATACACTGATCGGGATCCTGAACGAATACCTCTAGGCACAAGATTCCGCCATCATAACTTTTCTTTACCGCGCCAAAACTGTTTGGACGCGCAATCAAAGAACAGCTTAGGATTAACTGCTGCCAAGTACCCTGTTCCCATCAGGCAGGAATTTCCATAATTTTTAAAGGCATGGCTATCTGTCATCCGGGAGGCTGTCGGTTTCCACCTCCGTATTGGTATTGTCTATGGCGGTGGTATCCGATATGGGCATGGTGTCAAGGATGTCCGGGTCTGAAAGGGGTTCTTCATTCAAAAGGTCATCCTTGTAGAAGTGGCTGAACTGGTCTATATATTCATTGAAAACCACTGTTTCCTTTTCTGCCATTTCCCGGTCATCATTGGTTATGAGTATATCAATATTCCTCCTGTAACCTTCCATATCCGCAATGATATCCTCTATATTGTCATACTGTTCATCCAGCGGGATTCCGGCATAATACTCCAACCGGCTCTGGTAGATATTTTTTAGCTTTTCGTAGAGCTCCCGGGCTTTTTTGGTCTCCCCAACCTTGTAATACCCGTCAACAAAAGGTTCCACGAAGGTGTAAAAGGAAAAGTATTCCACCGGCATATTTTTCATAGCCAGGTTGATAATGTCCTTGGCCTTATCGATCTTGTTTTCAGCGATCAGGGTTTCGGTTAAACGGGCCAGGTTCCCACGGAAAGAGAGGCCCTGGGTACGGGTTTGCGGATCGTGGTAGATATCCGGGCTCCCCGAATTGCCCCAATCCCACTTCATCACGATATCATACATCAGGTCGCTGTCTATCCGGCCCATCTCATAGGGACTTTTGTTCTGGGTTTTAATAGGCACCAGTTTGTAGGCCAGGCCATCAAGCTGCAGATAGTCTTTCATCCAGATATATTCTGCCTTGTCAAAACTGCCGCCGGAGAAATAGATAGGGCGTTTCCAGTCATTGTTGGCCATGATGTCCAGCATCATGATCCTGTTTTTGGGCAGGGCACTTTTGGGGAGGTCCACATCGATATAATCAACGATAAGCGCACTGTCCTTAGCCTTGACCAGCCCGGTGTCCAGGACGTTCTGTTTATTGACAGGGATCCGGATCTGGTTGGTGGGATAATACACCAGGTCCAGGGTGTTCTCTGAATATTCGCTGAGGTCTGCCCCCTGTTTTTCCAGGATGTACCGAAGTTTGGTCTGCGGTTTGTCGCTGCCTATCCAGTTCATAAAATCCTTTATATCCCATCGCTTTTCGGCAATTCCGGGGAGGGCCTGGTAATAGATCACATCCCGGTTCCCGTACCGGTACAGTTCGTGGGTCAGTTGCGAAGGTATGGGGCTGCTTTCATAGGCTTTTCGCTTCATCTGGTCCACATACCAATCCGTGGCAAACAGGCTGGTACAAATTACCCGGACATCCGTACGCTGGCCTTCGATTTCCTGGGCATACCAGAGCGGGAACGTATCGTTATCGCCAATGGTAAACAACATGGCATCGGTATCCTCCTGGCAGGAGGTAAGGTATGCCAGTGCACTGGCCCTTGCGGTATACCGGTTGGAACGATCATGGTCATCCCAGTTCTGAAAAGCCATTAAGCCGGGTACGGCGAGGAGGCAGGTACCGATTACCAGCGGCGCCAGGATCCTGGGTTTTACCCACTTCCGGAACTCTTCAAAGAGCCCGTAGACTCCCATTCCAATCCAGAGGGCAAAAATATAAAATGAACCCACCAGGGAGTAATCCCGTTCCCGTGGCTGAAAAATAGAGGGATTGGTGTAGAATTGTATGGCGAGTCCTGTAAAAAGGAAGAACACGAATAATACCCAAAACTGTTTGGGGTCTTTTGAGATCTGAAAAACCAGCCCCACGATCCCCAGGAGCAGCGGCAGGAAGAAATAGGTATTCCTCCCTTTGTTATCGAGCACATCGGCCGGGAGGTTCTTCTGGCTCCCGAGCCTGAGGCTGTCAATAAACCCTATCCCGCTGAGCCACTCCCCGTTTCCGTTGTAACGACCTTGAAGGTCATCCTGCTTCCCCACAAAATTCCACATAAAATACCGCCAGTACATGTATCCGAACTGGAATTCAAACATATACTTTATATTTTGCCATACCGTGGGGGGCTGTACTTCCAGGTATTCACCAAATTGCTTCAGGAAGCTGATATATTGTTCCGCATCTATCTCCCCATTGGCATAACCCGTTTTTATCTGTGAGACCGCCTTGCGCAGTTCCTCGTTGGAAGACTTCATCTTAAAGTCGAGCGGCCCGAAATACGTCATATAATTTTCCGCATTCTGATCGCTCCACATCCTTGGCAGGATTCCCCGGTGGTCAGGATTGGGCCCCTGGACAGCGTTCTTATATTTGTTTACGATGATATATTTTCCCAAAGCCTCGTCCTTTTCATATTTGGGCTTGTCATCCACTTCTTCGCCCGGGGGGGCAAAAAGATCAGAATAATAAGTGCCAAAAATGGGGCTGTCAACGCCGGGATACTGTTCCCGGTTGTAGTAGGCCAAGAGGGACCGTGCATCAGAGGGGTTGTTTTCATTGATCACCACATTGGCATTGGCCCGGATGGGCAGCATAAGCCAGGATGAAAAACCGAGTATCAGGAACATGCCGCATAATACCAAAGTATTGGCGGTGGTATAGTTGTTTCTTCTGGTATATCGCAACCCAAAATAGAATGCAGCTGTGAAGAGCAAACCCATAATGATGGTCCCCGAATTGAAGGGCAGCCCGATGCTGTTGATAAAGAATACCTCGCTCCATCCAAAAAGTTTCAGGACATAGGTAAGTGAAAATTTATACACCAGCATCAGCAGTACGACAACCGCCAGGTTGGCCAGCAGGAAATTCTTTACGGTAGTGGTCTTGTATTTCTGGAAATAGTATAACAGGCCAATGGAAGGGATAGCCAGGAACCCCATGAATTGGATCCCAAATGTTAGCCCCACGACAAAACTCATCAGTATAAGCCATTTGTTCCCCCTTGGGTTATCAAGGTCGTCTGTCCATTTCAGACCCATCCACAACAACAGCGCCATGATAAAGCTGGCCATGGCATAGACTTCGGTCTCCACTGCATTGAACCAAAAGCTGTCTGAATACGTAAAGGCAAGGGCGCCTATCGCCCCGCTCCCAAGGATCGCAAGGCTCTTGCTGTTACTGAGTTCCGCCCCTTTGGTCACGAGTTTACGGGTTAGGTTGGTAATGGTCCAGAACATAAAGAGCACGGTAAAGGCACTGGACACCCCTGCCATGTAGTTCACCATCCGGGCGATCTGGTCATCCGCAAAGGCAAACATGGCAAAAAATGCACCGATCATCTGGAGCAGTGGTGCTCCGGGGGGGTGCGCCACCTGCAATTTGGCCGAGGTGGTAATGTATTCCCCTGCATCCCAGAAACTCCCGGTTGGCTCTACCGTAATGCCGTAGGTTATCAGGGCTATAAAAAAAATGACCCATCCTATGATGGTGTCCCATTTCTCGAAATTCTTTGAAAACATGCAGTACCTAATTTAGCAGTAGTCGCGAATTTAGTAATTTAAATAGATATGGGTACTAATTTTTGATAAAGGTTTAACAGCCGGAACCTTTGCATGCAGGGCTGTTTGAGGCAGTTTTGACAATGTTTCATGTCATGCAGCAAACCTGCCGGCTCCAGCTCCTTCTTCCCCCGGGGAGTCCCTGACTAACGCGCATCCTAAGCACCCTCGAAACCGGAAGACCGGAACAGGCATGCCAATAATTATGGGATTGTCCCTAAAAATGTTTGCGCAAACAAAAGTTTGTCTTAAATTTGCGGGCTCTTTAGCGGTACTGGCCTATGGTGTAATTGGCAACACAGCTGGTTTTGGTCCAGTCGTTCTAGGTTCGAGTCCTAGTAGGCCAACGAAACAACCCTTTGATTTTAGAATCAGGGGTTTTTTGTTTTATAGGTAAAACATGGCTTTCTATTGCTCCAAATCCCGGAAGGTTGATACCTTCTTTTTCCGGGGACTACCCTATAGATTTCCCGATCAGTTTTTTGGTGGCTATAATCCCTTCCTCATTGCTTATATACCCATCTATCCCCTGTGCGTGCATCAATCCTCCCTCGTATTCTATGCCAATGATACCTTTAAAACCTGATTTTTCGATGATGTTGAAAATACGCCTGTAATCCATTTCAGATTCGTTGCCGTTTTCGTCAAATTTGTGGGTCTTGGCACTGACGCCTTTTGCGTAGGGCATCAACTCTTCTATGCCGAGATACATATCATATTCTTCCAGGCATGTAGTGTTCATATACCCGGCAAGATCCAAGGTTTCGGGTTTTGTGCGATTTACGCAAAAATTTCCGAAATCGGGGAGTACACCGGCACGTTTATGGTTTACCTTTTTCATGATCCCGGACAACCATTTGCCATTGCAGGAATGGCCTACGTGGTTTTCCACAATAATGTTCATTTCATGTTGATCCCCGTATTCCAGGAGTTTGCTGTAGCCTTCCAGTGCTGCATCCGCCACTTCTTCTGCTGTGCCTGTCTGCTCAATGCTTCCGAGGTTAACGCGTATTGAACTGCATCCCAATAGTGTAGCAGCATCGACAAATTTGTAATGACTCTCTACTGCATGGTCTCTCTTTGCCTTGTCAAGATCTGCGATATTTTCGTCGTCCACCATAATTAAATGATTCCGTACGCCTAAGTCATCGGTTCGCAATTTTAATTCTTTGAAAAAAGAAGCATCACGTGCCTTATCAGCGAAGAACATGGAAACATATTCTACTATATTGATCCCAAATTCCTTTTGTGCCCTTGCGGGAAATTCCAACGTATTGTGTTTTCCCATAAAAAATTCAGAAGCTAACGAAAATTGCGCCAATGAAATATCGTAGGTAAACCTCCCGGCCGTTTTGGCCAGAAGTGATTGTGGCAAAGAGGCCATGAATCCGGCGCCTAGTGTACCAAGACCCAATTGTTTTACAAATGTTCTTCGTTTTTTCATGGCATTCTGATTTAGTTATTTTCCATAAATTGTTATGTGCTGCCCTTCACCTCCCGTAGAGAAAAACCCGGTGCCGATTTTATTTCCTGACAGGTTTTGAACTTTGGGACGTATTTGTTGTTCAGGGAATGTATGGTATCCTGTCCTGGATTGTTGGCATTTCGGTTTTACGCCTATTGATCAATGATATACCCGCTTATTTCCGCCCCGATCTCCAGGAGCATATGTGCTTCCTCCTTTGTAAAATCGTAGGGCACAGGTTTGGCAACCCCCAGGGTGCCATACAAGTCACCGTGAAGGAGCAGGGGGGCCGCAATGGAGCCGGCTACCCTGGTTTCTTTAGCAGCAGGGCGGGCCACGCCGGAGCTGTCTGTTTGCAGGTTGCACATTTCAACCGGCTCACGGCGTTCGGCAGCGATCCCTGCCATCCCTTTTCCAATGGGAATTTCGGCCAGTTTTGGCAGTAAAAAATCGGGGATACCCTGTGCAGCCTGTAATTTCAGGAGTTGTGTTTCCCTGTCCAGGAAATGGAGGGTGCCCGTGGTGCAGTCAAAACCCGAGATCACCGCTGACAGCACCTGCTGCCAGTCGATCACTGGACTTTTAAGGAGGGCACTAATGGCATTTCGCCGGGGGAGTTCTTTTTTATCCATAGGATATAAGCATTTTTTGAGGTCGGGTTTACATCCCCGTCAGGATCAAACAGCGTGCTTTTGCAGTTATGGACCAAGGTCCTTTTCAGCCTTCAAACTGCCGCTCCCCGGGTTCTTCCGGATCCGGTTTTTTTGTTATCGGATCTTCCGGATCCGGTTTCTTTTTTATCGGCTCTTCCGGACCCGGGTTATTTCGTATCGGCTCTTCCTCTAACAATTCTGCGCCCGGGGCTGCCAGGGCAGCATGTCCTTCGTGTGCAATACCTTCATAGGACTCATCGCGGGCCTCGTATTCCTCATCGAGTTCCTCGATTAGCGTGCCTATTTTCTTTTTATCCCGTATCATGGCCCAGGTCATGATAAGGCTGGTGCCAATGATGATGAACAACAATATCCCAGGTTCAAAGGCCGCAACTTCGGCTTCGACGGGGATTGCATAGAATAACAGGACGGTTATCAGTCCCCTGGGGGCGACAAATAACTGCGGCAGGATATCGGCGCCCAAAAAAAGCCGCAGCAGGATAAACCGAATAGCATAGATGGATAACAGTATCAGCAGGCTGACCAGGGCAACCGTAGTGTTGAAAAGAGAAGCAAGGGCAATCGTGATCCCGAATACCACAAAGAAGAACGTCCGCACAACAAAGGCGGTTTCCAGCGTGATGATATGTAATTCATGGTAGATCTGGTGCGCCCTTTCCGCTTTCAGAAAGTGCACCATCTTACCGCCGAAGAACAATTTCATATTGGCAATGACCAACCCGAAGATGAGGATGATGATCAGGGACGACAGATGCATTTTTTTACCAAGGGCATAAAGCAGCAGCAAAACGGCTATCAGCAGGAACTGTTTGGCCTGGCTCTTTATTTCCTGGAATATGAGGATGATGGCGTAACTGGCCACAACAGAGAGTACAATGGTGAGCAGGATATTGCCTGCGAACCCAATGGCCCCGGAATTTTCCAGGGGATCAAGCTGGCCCACCAGGTAGTAGAACATAATGATGCCCATAATATCCGAAAAAGTGCTTTCATATATATGGAACTCTTTCTTGTTAGGGGCTAATCCCCCGACACTCGGGATGATGATGGCACTGGACAGGATGGATAACGGGGTGGCATAGAGCCAGGCAGAGTGCATGCTCATTTCCGGGATAAAATTATACAGGATCTGGGCAGCCACATATGCCGAACCCAGCAACCCAATCAGGGCAATGGCCATGGACTTCAGAATGGGCCAGAGTTTTTCGCGCTTCAGTTCCAGTTCCAGGGCAGCCTCCAGCACGATCATGATCAGACCGATGATGCCCAACACCTCCAGCAAAGGGAAAAAATCAAGGGGTACCTTTACAAAATACCGGAGGACGTATTGCAGGATAACGCCCAGCGCTATCAGCATTAGTACCGAAGGGATATTGGTTTTTTTGGCGATCCCGTTAAACCAGAAGGATAATATAAGGATAAGGGAAGCGGCAATAATAAGGTTATAGGATGTTAATAATTCCATTGGTTATTGGTTGTTGTTGGATAAAACCCCGTTTGGGATGATTTCCTAAATGTACTATTTAATCATTAAATATGGATTACACCCAGGTCAAATCTTACCCTTTTCTCCTGATTTTGATTATGGTGATAATTAAAAATTTTTGTATATTTGCGCCACTGAAAGGATATCGAAGTATTCATGAGGGGACAATATGTCCCCTCTTTTATTACTAAAACTTAAATTTTGATGTCCGGAAGGCAGGGAAAGCTGCAGGTGTTTTACCGGATTGTCGTAAAACGCGGGCCGGCTTCTCAGGCCACCCGGGAGTAGATCAAGGTACTATTAGGTCAGGGATGTTTAAAGAAAAGGTAACGGAACTATTAGATCAGGCCCTGGAGGAAAACCAGGCA
This sequence comes from uncultured Flavobacteriaceae bacterium, assembly GCA_963756115.1. Lineage (GTDB taxonomy): Bacteria > Bacteroidota > Bacteroidia > Flavobacteriales > Flavobacteriaceae > JTS-RE37. Next base: position 297,654 of record CAVWMN010000001.1, on the reverse strand, counting down.
CTTTTTTTGGTCGATTTTTCCATAGGACCAGACCATGCGATCCGGATCGTTCTGGACGGGGATGAAGGGGTCACCTTACAGGATTGTATGAATATCAGCCGCGCCATCGAACATAATTTGGACAGGGAAGCGGAAGATTTTTCGCTGGAGGTGGCATCTGCCGGGGCAACAGCACCGATCGTGATGCCCAGGCAGTATAAAAAAAATATTGGCAGAACCCTTACGGTTTCAGCGGCCGGGCATACCTTTGAGGGTACGTTGCTGCAAGCTACGGATGATACCATTACCCTGGTCTGGAAAAGCAGGGAACCCAAGCCCGTCGGAAAGGGAAAAATGACAGTTCAGAAAAAGCAGGAAATCGCTATTTCTGAAATTGAAGAAGCAAAAGTTGTACTAAAATTTTAATTGTAGATCAAAATGGAAAATATTGCGTTGATCGAATCTTTTTCGGAATTTAAAGACGATAAGTTCATTGACAGGGTAACACTGATGGCGATATTGGAAGAGGTATTTCGCAGTGCCCTGAAGAGGAAATTCGGTTCCGATGATAATTTTGATATCATCATCAACCCGGATAAAGGGGATCTCGAGATCTGGAGGAACCGGACCGTAGTGGAAGATGGCAAGGTTGAGGATCCCAAATGAGGAAATTTCCCTTTCGGCGGCCCGGAAGATCGAGCCCGATTTTGAAGTTGGGGAAGATGTGTCGGAGGAAGTGAAACTGATCGACCTGGGAAGAAGGGCTATCCTGGCCTTGCGGCAGAACCTGATCTCCAAGATCCACGAACACGACAATACGACCATTTATAAGCAGTTCAAAGACCTGGAAGGGGAGATATACACTGCAGAAGTTCACCACATCCGTCATAAGGCCATTATTTTACTGGATGATGAAGGCAATGAGATCATCCTTCCGAAGGACAAGCAGATCCCGTCCGATTTTTTCCGGAAAGGCGATAATGTCAGGGGGATCATTGAAAGCGTTGAACTGAAAGGGAACAAGCCCATGATCATCATGTCCCGGACTTCCCCAAAATTCCTGGAACAATTGTTCTTCCAGGAGATCCCGGAGGTTTTTGACGGACTTATCACCATCAAGAAGGCCGTCCGGATCCCCGGTGAAAAAGCAAAAGTTGCGGTGGATTCCTATGATGACAGGATCGACCCGGTTGGGGCTTGCGTAGGGATGAAAGGATCCAGGATCCACGGTATCGTACGGGAATTGGGCAATGAAAATATTGACGTGATCAACTGGACGAACAACCCGCAGTTAATGGTAACCCGGGCATTGAGTCCGGCCAGGGTTTCATCGGTTAAATTAAATGATGAAAAAAAGACCGCCCAGGTTTACCTGAGGCCGGAGGAAGTTTCAAAAGCAATTGGAAGGGGAGGCCACAATATCCGGTTGGCAGGGCAGCTTACCGGTTATGAGATCGATGTCTTCCGGGAAGGTGTTGAAGAGGATGTGGAACTCACCGAATTCTCCGATGAAATAGAAGGATGGATCATTGATGAATTGAAGAAAATAGGGATGGATACGGCCCGAAGCGTATTGGAACAGGATGTAAATGACCTCATTAAACGAACCGATTTGGAAGAGGAGACGATTTTGGAGGTTGTGCGGATACTAAAAGAAGAATTTGAAGATTAAGCTATATATTAGCAGCGAAAATAAGGTTTAGGAATACATATTTATGGCAGATAATGCAACAATAAGGCTCAACAAGGTCTTGAGAGAACTTAATATTTCACTGGATAGGGCAGTGGACTTCCTTGCGTCCAAAGGGCACAAGGTGGATTCCCGTCCCACGACCAAAATTTCCAATGCAGTATATCAGGTTCTTTTGGATGAGTTCCAGACCGATATGAGCAAAAAGGTTGCATCCAAAGAGGTAGGCGAAGAGAAGCGCAAGGAGAAGGAGGCTTTGAGGATTCAGCTCGAACAGGAACAGGAAGAACGGCGGCAGGAACGTGAAAAAAGGGCGGCGTCACGAGAAGTGGTAAAAGCCAAAGCAGAAATTGCAGGGCCCAAGCAGGTTGGTAAAATAGACCTGACACCCAAGAAAAAGGCGAAGCCTGTTGACAAGAAAACCCCTGAAAAAGAAACTCCGGTTGAAGAGGCTCAAGCTCAGGAGGCCCCCGTGGCGGAAACACCAAAAGAAGCGGTAAAGGCAGAACCGGTCAAGGAAAAGCCGGTGGCCAAGGAAGAACCCACAAAAGATGCCACAGAAGAACCCCAGGCTATAGAAACCCAGTATCAGAAGCTTTCAGGGCCGAAGATCATGGGAGACAAGATTGATCTTTCCCAATTCAATAAGCCGAAAAAGAAACCCGATCCTGCCAAATCCAGGGCCAGGGATGCTGAAGCGGATAAACGCAAAAGGAGAAAACGGATTATCAGTGAAGGAACCGGGACCGGCAGTGGCCGTTCCAGGACCATCGCAAAAAAAGGGCAAAGGTTTTCGTCTTCTGCACCCAAGGTAGAGCCTACCGAAGAAGAAGTACAAAAACAGGTACGGGAAACCCTGGAAAAATTACAGGGGAAATCCAAAAAAGGGAAAGGCGCCAAATACAGGCGGGATAAGCGCGACCAGCATCGCCAGCAGACCGAGAAAGACCTGGAACAACAGGAATTGGAAAGCAAGATCCTGAAGGTAACAGAATTTGTTACAGCCGGGGAAGTAGCCACCATGATGGATGTGCCTACAACCAATATAATATCGGCCTGTATGTCCCTTGGGATCATGGTAACCATGAACCAGCGACTTGATGCCGAAACCCTGACTATAGTAGCTGAAGAATTTGGCTATGAGGTTGAATTTGTGACCGCAGAGATCGACGACTCCATCGAGGAAGAGGCAGATGCCCCCGAAGATCTGGAACCCCGTGCACCTATTGTGACGGTGATGGGCCATGTGGATCACGGGAAAACATCCCTGCTGGATTATATCCGGAAGGAAAATGTCATAGCCGGGGAAAGCGGTGGTATCACCCAGCACATTGGAGCCTATGCCGTTGAATTGGACGGAGGCCAAAAAATAACGTTCCTGGATACACCGGGCCACGAAGCTTTTACAGCTATGCGTGCCAGGGGTGCCCAGGTGACGGATATTGCCATCATTGTAATTGCGGCGGATGATGATATCATGCCACAAACCAAGGAAGCGATCAGCCATGCCCAGGCAGCAAGTGTCCCCCTTGTATTTGCGATCAATAAGATAGACAGGCCAACCGCCAATCCCGAAAAGATCAAGGAAGGACTTGCCAACATGAATTTACTGGTGGAGGACTGGGGCGGAAAAATCCAGTCTCACGACATTTCTGCGAAAACAGGGAACGGGGTCAAGGAACTCCTGGAAAAAATATTGCTGGAAGCAGAACTGCTCGAACTGAAGGCAAACCCGGACAAGCTGGCTTCCGGTACCGTAGTCGAGGCTTTCCTGGACAAGGGGAGGGGCTATGTCTCAACCATCCTGGTACAGGGAGGTACCCTGAAAATCGGGGACTATGTTCTGGCAGGAACCTGTAGCGGTAAGATAAAGGCCATGCACGATGAACGCGGGAAGATTGTCAAAGCAGCTGGCCCGGCTACGCCCATCTCCATTCTCGGACTGGACGGTGCCCCGCAGGCAGGGGATAAATTCCACGTCCTGGAAGATGAAAAGGAAGCCAAGCAGATCGCGGCCAAAAGAAGCCAGTTGCTGCGGGAACAATCCGTCAGGACACAACGACATATCACGCTGGATGAGATCGGAAGGCGGATAGCACTGGGAGACTTCAAGGAGTTGAACATTATCCTTAAAGGGGATGTGGACGGATCCGTGGAAGCGCTTACAGATTCCTTCCAAAAACTTTCAACCGACGAGATCCAGGTGAATATCATTCACAAAGGGGTGGGTGCCATCACCGAGTCGGATGTATTGCTTGCCTCTGCGTCTGATGCCATTGTAATAGGTTTTAATGTAAGGCCGATGGGCAACGCAAGGGATATAGCCGACAAGGAAGAGATCGATATCCGGATGTATTCCATTATATACGATGCCATCAACGACCTGAAAGATGCCATGGAAGGTATGCTTTCACCGGTGATGAAGGAAGAAATTAGCGGTACGGCCGAAATACGGGAAACCTTCAAAATTTCCAAGATTGGAACGATCGCAGGTTGTATGGTAACCAGCGGCAAAATATTCCGGAATTCCAACATCCGGCTGATCCGTGACGGGGTGGTCATTTATACCGGGGAATTGTCTTCCCTTAAAAGGTTTAAGGATGATGTGAAGGAAGTTGCCAAAGGATATGATTGCGGATTGCAGATTAAGAATTACAACGATATCCGTGAGAATGATATTGTTGAGGCATTCCAGGAAGTGGCGGTGAAGAAAACACTGTAATATATGCCTGTTTAAAAACTGAATCAGCCCCCTTTACGGGGGTTTTTTTATGGGTTTCTGCCGGGAGATTTACACCGGGTTTAGTCGCATGGTAAAGGATAGGGGAAGGAACAGGGGATGGTTAGGTAATGGCCCTGGCATTTTTTGGCGCAACTTACATGGGCTGAAGTAAAGGATAAGAGGTACTGCAAACACCTGCAGGTTACTGTTTACCAGGCTTCAGGATAAGGGCAGCAGGGTACTTTTTCCTGACGTCGAGAAACTCCCGTTCCGCTTCCAGTTTGGATTTGAATCGCCCTATATGCACCCTGTAAGTAGGGGAATCAAAAATTATTTTGGAATACCAGCCGGGAAAATCCCGGTCTGCATCCGATTTCAGATTTTCTGCCTGGGAATACGATCCGAAACCAATCTGGATAGTATAAAAGTCCATACTGCTGTTTACTTGTTTATACAATTCCAACAGGGCGGTTATTTTATCGTCCTGTTGAATGTTGATCCTACCGCTTTGAGCGGTAGACAAAAAGTTGCAACCCACAAGGAACATTGCTGTTATAAGCACTTTCATACCTGCCATTGATTTAATATTACAGAGTCGCAACAAAGGTAGATTTTATATGGTTAAACAAAATAAAATTGCATTATTTAGAATTGATATAAATTAGAAATTATCAAACCGTTAACATTTCCAAAATAAAGACTATGTCGTATTTTTGTCCTCAATTTGAGCTACGATAACCACTCAATTTCCACCGTGTCTAAAGGAATTATCGTGCCAGAATTTCGATAGAAATACATTAAGTATGAAAAAGGTTCCGTACCGCGATCAAATTTCTAAATATTTTGGTATTTGTATAGTAGTCTTCCTACTCCTTTCCAACTCCGTATCTGCACAAGAGGCACAAGACCAGCCACAGGAAACAACTGCTGCTGTCGCGGATCCTGCAGCCGCGGATGCTGCTGCCGGGGATGCTGTTGCCGGTGACGCAGTAAAAGGAAAGCAATTATTCAATCAAAATTGTGCCGCATGCCATGCGCTGGACAGGAAAATGACCGGACCTGCATTGGCTAATGTGGAAGCGCGACTGGCGGAATTAGGCCAGGACAAGGAATGGATCTATACCTGGATAAAAAACAGTCCCGGGATGATAGCTTCCGGGGACGCTTACGCCAACAAGATCTACGCCGAATACAACCAGGCGGCCATGACGCCGTTCCCTACCTTATCCGATGAAGATATCGACAACATCCTGGCCTATACTGTTGCCCCTACTACCTCCCCCAAACCCCCTGTTGAAGCAGGCGGCGGAGCTGTAGGCGGTACCCAGAAGGATTCAGGGATTTCCAATGAGATCATTCTCGCCGCGCTCGCACTGGTATTTGGTTTATTGGTGATCATGCTGATCCTGGTAAACAAAACCTTAAACCGTATTGCCGAAGCCAGCGGCATTGTCATTGAAAGGGAAAAAGCTGCCAAAAGGACCCCGATCTGGAAGGCCTTTGCGCAGAACCAGTTTTTGGTCCTGGTAACCGTCATATTCCTGATTTTGGCCAGTGGTTACTATGCCTATGGCTGGATGATGCAGATTGGCCTCGACCAGGGATACCAGCCCATACAGCCCATCCATTATTCCCATAAGATACACGCCGGGGACAACAAAATAGAGTGTAAATACTGCCACTCCTCAGCACGGGTTTCCAAACATTCCGGCATCCCTGCACTGAATGTCTGTATGAATTGCCACAAATCCATTTATGAATACAAAGGAAACCCCGAAGGTCCTTCACAGGAAGATCTTGCCAACGGGTATACCAATGAATTTTATACAGGGGAGATCAAAAAATTATACAAGGCCGTCGGCTGGGATGAAACGGACCAGAAGTATACAGGGAAGACACAACCCGTAGAGTGGGTCCGTATCCATAATCTACCCGATTTTGCCTACTTTAACCATTCCCAGCATGTATCCGTTGCAGGCATCGAATGTCAGACCTGTCATGGTCCGGTAGAAGAGATGGAAATTATGTACCAGTACAGTCCGCTTACCATGGGCTGGTGTATCACTTGCCACCGCGAGACGAATGTGAAGATGGAAGGCAATGAGTATTATACCAAGATCCATGAGGAGCTTTCCATGAAATACGGGGTTGATAAACTCACTGCCGCACAAATGGGGGGATTGGAATGTGGCAAGTGTCACTATTAATTTTAAGATAATTTCAGATATATCGTATGGCATCAACTAAAAAATATTGGAAAAGCGAGGCGGAACTCAAACCGGGCGATTCCATTATTGAGGCGCTGAGACAGAATGAATTCCCGGAGGATATCCCGGTCGATGAATTTTTGGGTGACAAAAATACGCTCTCATCAAGTTCTACCAACAGGCGGGATTTTTTAAAGTACGTGGGATTTAGTACTGCTGCCGCTACATTGGCAGCCTGTGAAGGCCCTGTTCACAAATCCATTCCCTATGTTGTGCAGCCGGAAAGTATCATTCCCGGGATTGCCAATTATTATGCCACCACGATAGCAAACGGCTTTGATTTTGCCAGCATCCTGATCAAGACCCGGGAAGGAAGGCCCATCAAGGTAGAAAACAATACAGATGCCAAAGCCGGGGGCGGGACCAATGCCAGGGTGCATGCTTCCGTACTCTCTCTTTATGACAGCACACGGCTCCAGGGCCCGCTGGGGAACGGGGAACCGGTAGAGTGGGCTGCTCTTGATGCTGCCGTTCAGGCAAAACTCACAACACTCCGGAATTCCGGAAAGCAAATTGCCCTGCTCACCCAAACATATGCCAGCCCGTCAACGGAGAGGTTGATCTCAGATTTCCGGCAGGCTTTTGGCAACGTGCAACACGTTGTTTATGATGCCATATCGGAAGACGCAGCCTTATCCGCTTTTGAAGCGCGGTATGGCGAAAGGGCACTTCCTGCCTATGACTTCGAAAACGCGGAAATCATAATTTCCTTCGGAGCTGATTTTCTGGGGGATTGGAATGGAGGAGGATTTGACAGCGGCTATGCAAAAGGGCGGGTCCCGACAGCTGGTAAAATGTCACGGCACTACCAGTTCGAGGCTAACATGTCCCTTACAGGGGCCAATGCAGATAAACGTATTCCCTTAAGTGCCTCCCTGCAAAAGATTGCGCTTGCAAAATTATACAGCAAATTAAACGGTACTTCTACAGGAGGCGACCTGCCGGAAGTTGTTGAAAGGACGCTGGATGCTATCGTAGCGGAAATCGGCAGTAACAGGAATGGCGCTGTCGTCGTTACCGGGCTCGACGATCCCAATGCACAGGCTGTGGTACTCGCCATGAACGAATTATTGGGTAGTAAGGCATTCGATGCTGCTACCCCGCGGTACGTGCGGCAGGGGAACGTTCAGGCTGTGGTGCAGTTGATTTCGGATATGAATGCCGGGAAGGTAGGGGCACTTATTATGGATGGTGTAAACCCTATGTATTCCCTGCCGAATGCTGAAGAATTCCTAAAGGGCATTGAAAAAGTTGACCTTTCCGTTGCCTTTTCCACCAATTGGAACGAGACTACGGCGGTGACCAATTATACGGCAGCTGCCAGTCATTACCTTGAATCATGGGGCGATGCGCAATTCCAAAAAGGCCATTACAGCCTTATGCAACCCACGATCAAACAGCTCTTTGATACAAAGCAATTTCAGGATGCAATGCTGCAATGGATTGGCAGTGAGCTGACATACTATGAATATATAAGGGAAACCTGGGATACCGGTATACTCACCGGAGGGGACTGGAACAAGGCGCTCCATGACGGTGTCTTTGTCGCAGGGCAGCAGGCCATGACGGCTTCCCCGGATAACTCATCAGACCCTGCAGTGGCAGTGCCGGTAGCCAATGATAAGGAGAACCCGGCCAATGCCAATGCTGAGGCTTCGGAAGAAGTGGCGGTGATACCTATAGCATCTGCTATAAGGAGCCTGGCAGGAACAACTGCTTCCGGAATGGAACTTAACCTGTATTCCAAAACAAGTATGGGAGACGGCCAGCAAGCCGGCAACCCCTGGTTGCAGGAATTCCCCGATCCAATTACCAGGGTTTCATGGGATAATTATCTTACCATTTCCCGGGCCGATGCTGATAGCCTTGGCTTTGTCAATGAACATGTTGCAAACGGCGGCCTTGACGGGAGTTATGCAAAAGTTACGGTGAATGGGGTTTCCATAAATAACGTTCCTGTTATCATCCAGCCCGGGCAAGCCCAGGGTACCGTTGGCCTGGCGCTGGGCTACGGCCGGAACACCGGAATGAAGGAAGCGATGAAAACGGGGGTGAATGCCTACCCGCTCTACCAGGATTTTTCCGGCCTGCAGCAGGTTACTGTCGAAAAAGAAGGCGGGATGCATGAATTTGCCTGCATACAGCTTCACAATACATTAATGGGCAGGAACGATATCATCAAGGAAACTACCCTTGAGATATTCAACACAAGGGATCATGCGGAATGGAACCATGTTCCCCAGGTATCCCTGAACCACCAGGAAGTGCCGGCTACCACTGTTGATCTCTGGGACGGGTTTGACCGTTCTATAGGGCATCATTTCAATATGTCCATTGACCTCAATGCCTGTACCGGTTGCGGTGCCTGTGTAATTGCCTGCCATGCCGAGAACAATGTTCCTGTAGTAGGAAAAGCTGAAGTACGGAAATCCAGGGACATGCACTGGTTGCGGATAGACAGGTATTATTCTTCGGAAGATACTTTTGACGGGGACAATGCCAAAAAAGATGAATTATCAGGTGCCTTTGAGTCCAAACTGGGATTTGAGGAAATGGAAGCCCCGGCGACAAATCCGCAGGTAGCTTTCCAGCCTGTCATGTGCCAGCATTGTAACCATGCCCCCTGTGAAACGGTTTGTCCGGTTGCGGCCACATCCCACAGTCGGCAGGGACAGAACCACATGGCCTATAACCGCTGTGTCGGTACACGGTATTGTGCTAACAACTGTCCGTATAAAGTGAGTCGGTTCAACTGGTTCTTGTACAACAACAACGAGGAGTTTGATTACCATATGAACAATGACCTTGGTAAAATGGTGATCAATCCGGATGTAAACGTCCGGTCACGTGGGGTTATGGAAAAATGTTCCATGTGTATCCAAATGACCCAAAAGACCATATTGGACGCCAAAAGGGACGGAAGGGTCATCAAAGATGGTGAATTTCAGACGGCCTGCTCAAACGCCTGTAATACGGGTGCAATTGTTTTTGGGGATATCAATGACGATAATAGCAAGGTTGCCGGGTTAAAGGAAAGCAACCGCATGTACCACTTGCTGGAAAGTGTGGGGACCAAACCCAATGTATTCTACCATGTTAAAGTGAGGAATACGGACCAGGCATAATAGTATATAAAGAACCAACTATAATAAAAATATATGGCGTCGCATTACGAAGCACCTATACGTAAACCCTTAATTCTAGGAGACAAAGGCTACCATGATGTGTCGGTAGACATTGCGGCTCCAGTAGAAGGAAGGGCCAATAAGCAGTGGTGGATTGTCTTTTCCATTGCGCTTGCGGCATTTCTTTGGGGTATCGGTTGTATCATTTATACCATCAGCACGGGCATCGGAACCTGGGGACTGAATAAAACCGTAGGATGGGCCTGGGACATTACCAACTTTGTATGGTGGGTGGGTATTGGTCATGCCGGGACCCTGATCTCAGCGGTTCTGCTGCTCTTCAGGCAAAAGTGGCGTATGGGTATCAACCGGTCCGCAGAAGCCATGACCATCTTTTCCGTTATACAGGCAGGTTTGTTCCCGATCATCCACATGGGTCGCCCATGGGTAGGATACTGGGTTTTGCCTATTCCAAACCAGTTGGGGTCTGTATGGCCTAACTTCAATTCCCCCCTGCTGTGGGATGTTTTTGCGATATCGACCTATTTATCGGTTTCCCTTGTATTTTGGTGGACAGGTCTGCTGCCCGATTTTGCCATGATACGTGACCGGGCCGTTAAACCCTTCCAGAAGAAGATATACAGTATCGTTAGTTTTGGCTGGACTGGGCGCGCTAAGGACTGGCAGCGCTTTGAAGAAGTTTCGCTAGTCCTGGCCGGACTTGCAACACCGCTGGTACTATCTGTCCATACCATTGTATCATTTGACTTTGCTACTTCCGTTATCCCGGGGTGGCATACCACCATATTCCCTCCCTATTTCGTTGCAGGGGCTATCTTCTCGGGTTTCGCGATGGTGCAGACCCTGCTGATCATCATGAGGAAGGTCTGCAACCTGGAGGCGTACATCACGGTACAACATATAGAATTGATGAATATCATCATCATGATCACCGGTTCCATAGTGGGTTGTGCTTATATCACCGAGCTCTTTATCGCTTGGTATTCAGGGGTTGAATATGAACAATACGCATTCTTAAACCGGGCAACCGGTCCTTATTGGTGGGCCTATTTGTTCATGATGAGCTGCAACGTGGTCTCACCGCAGGTAATGTGGTTCAAAAGGATCCGTACCAGTATCTTAGTCTCTTTTATTATCTCCATTGTGGTGAATGTTGGGATGTGGTTTGAACGGTTTGTGATTATTGTTACATCACTCCACAGGGATTACCTGCCATCTTCCTGGACCATGTTCTCGCCCACGTTTGTGGATATCGGTATCTTTATCGGTACGATCGGATTCTTTTTTGTACTCTTTTTGCTGTATGCAAGAACCTTCCCGGTTATTGCGCAGGCTGAAGTAAAGACCATTTTGAAATCGTCCGGGGAACGCTATAAAAAATTGAGGGCTGCAGGGCAACCCTTATATCAGATACATCGTGCCACCGGGATACGGGAAACCGTAGTAGAGGAGAAATCGCTCCCGGTAACTGCTGAAAAAGCAGAAGTTGCAGCCTTACTGGAAACCATTGGGGTGTTTGATGCCAGTCGGGATACGCCGGATAACCTGAAGCGGGTTAAAGGAATTGGCCCCCAGATGGAACAGACACTGAACCAATTGGGCATTTTCACATTTGCACAGGTTGGAAGGATGACGGAACGGGAATACGACCTCCTGGATTCCATCACAGGTTCCTTCCCGGGCCGGGCCAGGCGCGATGACTGGGCCGGGCAGGCACAAAGATTGGACAAAAAATAAAAAGTACCGCATGCTGAAACAGTGCGGTTCATATCAATAATAATCGAAAATAATGGCATCTAAAGTTATTCAGGCATATTACAATGATGACGATGTGTTGATGCATGCAGTTAAAAAGGTAAAAGCTGCCCGACACCATATTGAGGAGGTATATTGTCCTTTTCCGGTCCACGGCCTGGACAAGGCAATGGGGCTGGCACCTACCCGTATAGCCATCACTTCGTTTATGTACGGGTGCCTCGGGCTGATCGTGTCTATCGTAATGATGAATTATATCATGAATGTCGACTGGCCACAGGATATCGGGGGAAAACCCAGCTTTACCTATATTCAGAACATGCCGGCTTTCGTGCCTATCATGTTTGAAATGACGGTATTCTTCGCAGCCCATTTAATGGTGATCACCTTTTACCTGAGGAGCAGGCTCTGGCCTTTTAAAAAAGCTGAAAACCCGGATATCAGGACCACGGATGATCATTTTGTGATGGAAATAGAACTTCATGCTAATGAAAACGAACTCAGGGAATTGTTGCTGGATACCGGAGCGGTGGAAATTAATATTACAGAAAAGTAGTCCTATTAACTATGAATGATATAAGCAAATTTGGATTTGTATGTGGGTTGGTCCTGCTATTGGCATCCTGTAAGAACGACAATAGTCCCAATTACCAGTATATGCCCAATATGTATGAGCCTGTCGGATACGAGACCTACGGAAAAGTTGATTTCCTTCCCTATAGTATGGAGGCAATGCAGCCGGCAGATAATACGATTGCCCGTGGTAAGGTTCCGTATGGGATAGCCAATGATCCCGAGGGTAAGGAGTTAGCCCGACAGCAAAGTTCCCCGCTGGATTCATTGCAAATGGAGAATAACCTGGCTTCCGGGATGCAACTGTACACGATTTACTGCGCCATATGCCATGGGGACAAGGGCGATGGGCAGGGAAACCTGGTAAAACGGGAAAAGATATTGGGAGTACCCAGTTATGCCGATCCGGGAAGGAATATTACCGTAGGCAGTACCTACCATACCATTTACTATGGCCAGAATGCCATGGGATCCTATGCCGGGCAATTGAACCATATGGAGCGATGGGAGGTATCGGAATATGTAATGAAACTGAAGCAGGACTTAACAAAATAATACATAGACCAATCATATGTACACGTTTTCAAACAGACTTAAAATAGCATCCATCATCCTGATGGCAGTGGGCTTTCTTGGAATGGTTTCCGGTTTTTTAACAATGCCGGAATCTGTAGCGGAGGCAAAGGCTATGGTAGCCTCACATGATGAGGGTCACGGTTCTTCCCATGAAGGAGATGCCGGGGTGGGAATGGGTGCAGAAGTGGAACATGGCAATGCCGTGGAACAAGGAGGCGCACATGATGCCGCCCATGATGAGCACCTTTTGCACCAATTGCAGAACAGGCCCTGGGCAGCCCTGTATGTGGCCGCCTTCTTTTTCTTTATGGTAGCCCTGGGTGTCCTTGCATTTTACGCTGTACAGCGTGCGGCGCAGGCCGGATGGTCCCCGCTTCTTTTCAGGGTAATGGAGGGTATTACAGCCTATCTGGTCCCCGGTGGTATTATAATCTTCGTTATATTGGTATTGTCTGTCCTGCATATGAACCATATGTTCCCGTGGATGGATCCGGAGGTGGTGGCACATGATGAGTTGCTCCAGAATAAATCTGGGTACCTGAACCCCACCTTCTTTTTAATCCGGGCTGTCATCTTTCTGGGGGGCTGGATATTGTACCGGGAATATTCCAGGAAATTTTCCCTGGCGCAGGACAATTCCGATGACAACAGTAACTTTAAAAAGAACTTCCGGATCTCAGCCGCCTTTCTGGTATTTTACCTCATATCGGAATCTATCATGTCCTGGGACTGGGTGATGAGTGTTGACCCGCATTGGTTCAGTACCCTTTTTGGCTGGTATTTATTTGCCAGTATGTTCGTATCAGGTATTACCGTGATTTCCATGGTAACTATCTACCTGAAATCCAGGGGATATCTACCCGATGTAAATGACAGCCATATTCATGACCTTGCTAAATTTATGTTCGGGATCAGTATATTCTGGACCTATCTGTGGTTCGGGCAATTTATGCTGATATGGTATGCCAACATCCCGGAAGAGGTAACCTATTTTGTGACCCGGATAGAAGATTACAATTTGCCGTTCTTCGGAATGGTGGTAATGAATTTTGTGTTCCCTGTGCTGATGTTGATGAACAGCGATTACAAAAGGATCAACTGGTTTGTGATCATGTCCGGGATTGTGATTCTTGCCGGACATTACCTGGATGTTTTTAATATGATCATGCCAGCTACCGTGGGAGACCAATGGTATATCGGGATACCGGAAATAGGGGCCATCCTGTTTTTTACAGGGTTGTTTATTTTTTGGGTGTTCAGGGCTTTGGCCACTGCACCGCTGCAACCCACCCGGAATCCGTTTATTGAGGAAAGCAGGCAATTTCATTATTAGTAAGTTTAAAGTATAATATCAGTTCATACGATGACTACATTATTAACCATATCTGTTTTAGTATTAGTGGCAATTGCGATTTGGCAAATGACCAAAATATTTGAATTGTCGCAAATAAAGACAGCCCCGGCAGCAACCGGCGTAGCCAGTGAAAGGGATAACAAGTATAATGGTTATCTTATGTTTGCCTTTTTGGTTTTCATCTACGGGATTACCATCTTCAGTTTTTATAAATACGGTAAATTCCTGCTGCCCGAAGCCTCCTCGGCGCACGGCGCGGAATATGATTACCTGATGCTCATCTCCTTTGTGATCATCTTTATAGTGCAGACCATCACCCAGGCACTGCTGCATTATTTTGCCTTCCAATACCGGGGGGAAAAGGGTAAGAAAGCGCTTTTTTATGCCGATAATGACCGCCTGGAATTTATCTGGACCATCATCCCGGTAATAGTCCTTGCCGGTTTGATCCTGTGGGGATTGTATACCTGGACGAACATCATGGACGTAAATGATGAAGATGACCCTTTAATTGTGGAACTCTATGCCCAGCAGTTTAACTGGACGGCCAGGTATGGCGGTGCCGACAATGTCCTTGGGGGTGCCAACGTGCGTCGGATCGATATTGACCGGGCCAATGTCCTCGGACTGGACGAGGCCGACCCGAATGCTACGGATGATGTCATTGTAAAGGAATTGCATTTGCCTGTGGGCAGGAAGGTCAATTTCAGGTTCCGTTCCCAGGATGTGCTGCACTCTGCCTATATGCCCCATTTCAGGGCACAGATGAACTGTGTTCCGGGGATGATCACAGAGTTTTCATTCACGCCCATCACTACAACGGAAGAGATCAGGCAAAACCCTGATGTTATAGATAAAGTAAAACGGATCAATAAAATTCGGGCTGAACGGGCCGCGAACGGGGAGCCAAATTCCGAACCGTGGGAATACGATTATTTGTTGCTCTGTAATAAAATATGTGGAAGATCACATTATAATATGCAAATGAAGATCATTGTGGAGACACAGGAGGAATATGAACAATGGATGGCAAGCCAGCCTACTTTTGGAAAAAGCATGGCAGCTTCACAATAAGAAAGACCGCAAATAATTTATTCTAAATAAAATACAAATTATTGATTATGTCAGGAACAGGACACGCACATGTAGATGATCACGCAGACGATCATGGACATCATCATAAAGAGACCTTCGTAACCAAATATATATTCAGCCAGGATCATAAAATGATCTCCAAGCAATATTTGATTACAGGTTTGATCATGGGCTTTATCGGTATTGCCATGTCCCTTATTTTCAGGATGCAGCTGGCATGGCCCGGACAGCCTATTCCGGTTTTTGAAACTTTGTTGGGCAAGTGGGCCCCGGATGGGGTAATGGATGCAAATATTTACCTTGCACTGATCACCATCCATGGGACCATCATGGTATTTTTTGTCCTGACCGCAGGTTTGAGTGGTACTTTTAGCAACCTCCTGATCCCACTGCAATGCGGAGCAAGGGATATGGCCTCCGGGTTTTTGAATATGTTATCGTACTGGATGTTCTTTACATCGAGCGTCATCATGTTGCTTTCACTTTTCGTGGAAGCAGGGCCTGCAGCCGCAGGATGGACGGTATATCCACCCCTTAGTGCGCTGCCTATGGCACAACCGGGTTCGGGAATGGGAATGACACTATGGCTTGTTTCAATGGCCATCTTTATCGCTTCCTCATTGCTGGGTTCCCTGAACTATATCGTAACCGTCATCAACCTCCGGACAAAAGGGATGTCGATGACCCGACTCCCGTTGACTATCTGGGCCTTTTTGGTAACTGCGATCATTGGGGTTATCTCCTTCCCGGTATTATTGTCTGCCGCGCTACTGCTGATCATGGACAGGAGTTTCGGCACATCCTTCTTCTTATCCGATATCTTTATTCAGGGGGAAGTACTCCATTACCAGGGAGGTTCCCCGGTATTGTATGAACACCTTTTCTGGTTTCTGGGCCACCCTGAAGTCTATATTGTAATTTTGCCTGCCATGGGTATTGTATCCGAAGTGATGTCGGTGAATGCCAGGAAACCGATCTTTGGATACAGGGCGATGATTGCCTCCATCCTGGCTATCGCATTTTTGTCGACAATCGTTTGGGGTCACCATATGTTCATTTCGGGAATGAATCCATTCCTGGGCTCCGTATTTACATTTACGACCCTATTGATCGCCATACCATCCGCGGTAAAAGCTTTTAACTGGATCACTACCTTATGGAAAGGAAACCTGCAGCTTAATGCAGGGATGATGTTCTCCATAGGGATGGTGTCTACGTTCATTACCGGCGGGTTAACGGGTATCATCCTGGGCGACAGTACGCTGGATATCAATGTTCACGACACTTATTTTGTGGTAGCCCACTTTCACCTTGTGATGGGTATCTCTGCTTTATACGGGCTGTTCGCAGGTGTTTACCATTGGTTCCCGAAAATGTTCCAGGGCAGGATGATGAACAAAAATCTAGGCTATGTCCATTTCTGGATTACAGCCGTGGGATCCTATGGGATATTTTTCCCGATGCATTTTGTAGGGATGGCCGGGGTTCCCAGGAGGTACTATGAAAATACGGCGTTCCCCATGTTCGATGAGTTAACAGATATACAAGTGCTCATGACGGTTTTCGCACTGATCACCGCAGCGGCACAATTGGTCTTTGCCTATAACTTTGTCAGCAGTATTTTTTATGGTAAAAAAGGGCCTCAAAACCCCTGGAAAGCCACTACCCTGGAATGGACTGCCCCGCAGGAACATTTCCACGGTAACTGGCATGGAGAAATACCGCATGTTCACAGGTGGCCCTATGATTACAGTAAAGTGGATGAGCTCGGTGAGTATACCATCCCGGGGCAGGATTTTATTCCACAGGACGTCCCGATACGGGAAGGGGAAGAGGAATTGCAGCATTAAAACAATTGCCAGACTACTATATCGGCCCGTCGGAAGACGGGCTTTTTTTATTCCCGCTGCTCAACAGTCTGCCCGGATCGGATTATTTGTGATATATTAGTATTACCCTTTACGGCTTACCAGGGGAGATACCTGCGGCCGGGCCTGAGGGAATGAGAGCAGGGGCCGGCTACGGTTTCGTATCTAAACAGCGGATTAAAAGATGAAAAAAATTATAGTATTACTTTTATGTCTAACCACAGCGATGGTATATTCCCAGCGAAAACCTAAAATAAAGGGCAATAAGGACGTTACCGATGTGCGGGAGGACCTGCCCCCGTACCATGCCATTGAATTGGATGATGACCTTACTATTATGCTGCAACAGTCTACGAATACGGGGTATCGTATCACGGCTGACGACAACCTGATCGACGTGTTGAAATTAACGGTGGAAGACAGTACGCTGGTCATCAGTTCATTTTATAAGATCACCGGTAAAAAAAAGCTGGAGATCACCGTGAATTTTGACGATTTGCGATCGATAACCATGCAGGATGGCCGGATTGAGATGGAGGATATGCTACGTACCGATGAACTCCGCGTGGACCTTTTTGGTTCCTCCAAGTTACAGCTGAACGCCTCGGCACCGGTGATGCACATCAATATGGAAGCGAACAGTTCAGGAGACTTCAACCTGGACAGTGATTCCCTCAATATAACCCTCAGGGACAGGAGCAGTTCAAAAATTTACGCAGCCGGCGGGAATACTACCCTCAACATGTTTAAAAATGCCTCCGCACGCGTCGAAGGGACAACGGATATCCTGACATTGCACATGTATGAAAATTCGGATTTGAGGGCAGATATATTCGAAGCCGCTACGGTCCTGGCTACACTCGAAGACAGCCCCGCCGCAAGGGTCTATGCCTTTAAAGACCTGACCCTTTCTTCCCGGGGCTCGTCCAAAACCTACCTGTCCGGAAATCCAAAAATAACGATAAACGAATTCCTGGATACCTCGGAACTCCACAAGGAAAAAGATTAGTTGGCAATAGGGGCAGTAAGGCAATGTTCAGGGATCCCGAATCCTGCTGCCAGTATCCCTATGTGTGGCCGGAATTCTGTACAGAGCCGTTCCACCCGTTGCCGGATAGCCTTCGATTTTGCGCTCCCGAGATAGCCTTGCTCCAGGTACCAGGAAGCATCATTCCGAATTTCATTCAGGGCATATAGCGTTCCCATTTGCTCGAATAGTAACCGGTGCTTTTCATCATCGATCGTCCCCGTAAACTCAACAAATATAGTGTATGCCAATTCACAGCTGTATGCCCGTCCAAGTGCCAGTAAGTGTGTCTGTACCTTAAGGAAGGCCTGGTATGCAGGCACGCCTTTTTTGATGTAGTCACGGATACGCATGGCAAGGGTATAGGTGAGCCTTTTGGTGCGGTACCGGAATGCATGCATGTGAAATTTCGGGTTATAGAGGTGAGCCTTGTCTACCTTGTTGGTGTAGAGGGGGTTTATTGCGGTGATCTTGTCCCTGAGCTGGTTTCCGATCAACTTCAGGACCGAAGTAAACCCTGCGCTGTTGAATTCCGATTTAAAGTCGGATAAAACCCCCTTCGCCGCCAGCTGCATCAACACCGTATTATCACCTTCAAATGTTGTAAAGATATCCAGATCTGCCTTCAGGTCGGCAATGCGGTTCTCCAGTAAATACCCTTTTCCGCCGCAGGCTTCCCGGCATTCCTGAATGGATTCATTGGCAAACCAGGTTATGGTGGACTTGAGTCCGGCTACCTGGGTTTCTATTTTCCTTTTGTCTGTAATACGGTCATCACAGTATTCTTCCATCATCCGGTTCAGTGCAATATGGTAAACATAGGAGGCGGCAATTGGCGGGGTCAATCGGAGTTGGTGGGAAGGGTAGTCCATGATAAGGTCTTCCTGTACCTTCTCATTATCATTGAATTGCCTTCGGTGCAGTGCGTATTGCACAGCGATGGCCAGCGACATTTTGGCACCGCTCAGGGCGCCTTTGGCAACGCAGATCCGTCCGCCGACCAGGGTCCCGAGCATCGTAAAAAATCGCTTGTTCGGATCTTTGATTTTGGAGTAATAGCTCCCATCTTCCCGGATCTCCCCGAATTTATCGAGGAGGTTCTGTTTGGGAACCCTGACCTGGTGGAACCAGATTTTTCCGTTATCAACCCCATTGAGCCCGAGTTTATATCCATTGTCGCTTACTTCTATCCCCTCCATCAATCCAAGGTTCTTATCCCGAAGCGGCACCAGGATAGCATGTACTCCCCGGTTGATACCATTGACGATCAGTTGGGCAAAAACGGAAGCCATAGTGGCATGAAGGGCATTGCCTATGTATTCTTTATTGTCATTTTTACCAGGGGTGTTGATAACCAGGCTGCCGGTTGCGTGATCATAGGTGGCGGTAGTCTTTATACCCCGGACGTTGGAGCCGTGCGCTGTCTCGGTCATGGCAAAACACCCCAGCAATTTTGCCTCGCCGGCAGCTTTTAAATAGAGGTCGTGGTGTTTTTTTGTCCCCAATTTCTGGATGCTTCCCCCAAAAAGACCAAACTGTACCCCGAATTTGACCGACAAACTGCCGTCTGCATATACCAGGTTTTCAAATACCGAAGCATAGCCCGTCATATCTGCCTTCCCCCCATATTCGCTGGGATAGGCCAGCGCACCATATCCCTTTTGCGCGAGCTGTTTCAGCTGTTCGAGTACTATTGTGCGGAACGCATCCTTTTCGCGGTGGATCGCCCATTGAAACTTAGGGCGGGCAAGGGTTTCCCGGATTGCATCTATTACCGGGGCATTTTCACCTTTAAGCAGGGCATCTATAACCGCGGCGTTGTAATAATGAGAGGTGTTTTCCTGCACAACGGATACCTCAAAGAGATGGTGGTAATGGTTGGGTTGGACCCCCAGGTTAACCTCTATACCTTTCAGGGAATCATTGAAAGGGCATGCATTGCGGTAATGGCAAACTAGCCGCTGACTGAAAGCTGCCAGGGGAAAGGGATCACTTTCTATCAGGGTCACCCCTGAATTGGTGATGGTCCTTTTCCATTTTTTCATTTCGGCATTGGGTGGGGGGTTGTCCCGGTCTAACCAATTCTTCAGGATATTCCGCTCCTCCGCTGCCAGGTTCGGATCTTCATCAATAGCCGTGGTAATCACCGCTATTTCTGAATGGGAAAGCAGGTCATCTGACCAGATTACATAGAAAATTGGGATATATTGTAGGATCCCTGAAGAATACCCGGTTTCATGCATGGACGGAAAATACGACAAATTTGTTTTAATTGAAACCTGTAAATAATCCTCCGGAGAATGGTTGAAGCCTAAAAGATAAGTGCAATTTCCCCTATCTTTGTTTTTATATGAACGATAACCTGGATCCCACATCAGCACATTTTTCCCCTGAAGAAATAGAAATTGAAAGGGTGCTCAGGCCTGTTTCCTTTGACGACTTTACCGGGCAGGAACAGGTATTGGAAAACCTGAAGATCTTTGTACAGGCAGCCAATCTGCGCCGTGAAGCGCTGGACCATACCTTGTTCCATGGCCCTCCCGGCCTGGGGAAGACCACCCTGGCGCATATACTTGCCAATGAACTGGGGGTAGGGATCAAGATCACATCAGGCCCGGTACTGGACAAACCAGGGGACCTCGCCGGATTGCTTACCAACCTGGAGGAAAGGGACGTGTTGTTTATCGATGAGATACATCGCCTGAGTCCGGTAGTGGAAGAGTACCTCTATTCGGCCATGGAGGATTACCGTATCGATATTATGATCGAGACGGGCCCCAATGCCCGCTCGGTACAAATAAATCTGCAGCCGTTTACCCTGATTGGTGCAACTACCCGGTCCGGTTTGCTTACCGCCCCTATGCGGGCCAGGTTCGGGATCACAAGTCGACTTGAATACTACAGTACGGAACTTTTGTCGACCATCGTCACCCGGAGTGCTGATATATTAAAGGTGCCTATCTCCAATGATGCTGCCATAGAAATCGCAGGCAGGAGCAGGGGAACCCCAAGGATTTGCAATGCGTTGCTACGGCGAGTGCGCGACTTTGCCCAGATCAAGGGGAGTGGAAAAATAGATATGGAAATATCCCGCTACGGACTTGATGCATTGCATGTAGATGTGCATGGGTTGGATGAAATGGATAATAAAATACTTACAACTATCATTGATAAATTTAAAGGGGGCCCCGTAGGGATTACTACCCTGGCAACAGCGGTATCTGAAAATGCAGAAACCATCGAAGAAGTCTATGAACCCTTTTTGATCCAGCAGGGCTTCATTATGCGGACCCCCCGCGGAAGGGAAGTTACCCAGCTTGCCTATGAACATTTGGGAAGGACCAAAGGCGGCTCCCAACCCGGCTTATTCTAGATGCAACACCTGTCTACTATTTCCAGATGGGAAGTATTCAGGAACCGGAAACGGATCCTTAAAAACCCCCTTCCCTTCCACAGGGAGAATTTTGACAGGTTCGGGGATATTTTCAGGGTTAATATAGGCCGCGCCAAAGGAGTCGTATTCACCCGGGATCCCCTTATTATTAAACACATTCTCCAAAAACAGCACAAACGCTACCAGAAGTCCACCCTGCAAACTGTGGACCTTGCCAAATATATCGGCCATGGGATCCTGACTTCCAATGGGGAACATTGGAGGACACACCGGCGCATGGTACAACCTGCATTTCATAAGAAAAAGTTACAGGGCCTCATGCTTACCATGAAAAGGGCAATCGGGGAGGAAATAGACCGGTTCCCATCGGATAAGGTGGTTGATGTGGCACCCCTGCTGGGCGATCTGGCTTTCCAGGTAGTCGCAAAATCCCTTTTCAGCCGGGCCGATATCCGCGAACCCATGCAGCAGTTGCAGCGGTTTACGGAACGCAACCAGAAAATGCTCATCCGGGAAATGCGGCAGCCTTATTTCAAATGGTGGTTTCACCTCAGCGGACAGATCCGCCGCCACCTGGCCTATTCAGCAGCGGGCAGGGCCATCCTGGACCGTATTATTACGGAGCGTGTTAACTCCGGGGTAAACCAGGATGACCTGCTCGACATGCTCTTGCAGGCACGATATGAGGACGGTACCCCCATGACCCGGGAAGAACTGATAGATGAAGTGATGGTGTTGTTTACAGCAGGCCACGAAACCACTGCCAATGCCCTGGGATTTACCTTGTTCCTCCTTGGCAAACACCCTGAAATACAGGAAAAGGCCTATCGCGAAGCAGCCGGTTTTTCTTTCAATGCGGAGGAACCCATGGAAAGCCTTGCGAAATTGCCTTTTATTCAGCAATGTATAGAAGAAGCGCTACGGCTGTATCCCCCGGCCTATGTCATAGACCGTGTGGCTATTGAAGCGGATACCATCAAAGGGATAGCGTTCCCAAGGGATACCCTTGTGCTGATGTCCATCTTTGAGTTGCACCGGTACGCTGCATTCTGGGATTCACCGGAAGAATTCAGGCCGGGACGTTTTGGAGCAGACCGCAAAAATGACCTCTCGAATTTTTACTACCCCTTTGGTGCCGGACCCCGCATGTGTGTGGGCAATAATTTTGCCATGTACGAAATGATCCTCGCTGTGGGCGAGGTCCTGCGCCGGTTCCGGATAGAACCTGTCAGGGAATCAATCGAACTGAACCCGCTGATCTCTTTAAAACCTAAAGAGGTCCTCCTTCGATTTATTCCACGACACGGTCAACAGGATTAGCCGTTCCTTTTACCGCGATATATTTCTGCGATTACCTGATAGTATTTATGTGAAATTTTGTACTTTTAAGTTGGATGCAATCCTACATTCTTCCCCCTGCATCAGATAATTGATTTGCTATTGAATTCCCCCTAAATCTGTCCTTTATCCTTTCGGATATCCTGCCTGAAACTGCCGTTTCTTGCCACACCTTATGTCCACTTAATTTTAAATGTTTCATTATGAAAAGATTCTTAATGCTTTTTGTTATGATTCCGGTCCTGTTGGCCTTGTCCTGCAGTAAGGAGCCGGTATCAGATCAGATTCCTGCCGATTCTGTGGCAGCCCTTGAAAGTACATCCCTTAAAGCCGCCATCAGGTCCAGAGTAGATGTTGTTAACCCGATCCTAAACCAGGTTACCGGGAAGTCGACCCTTATCCGCAATAAAAACGGGATAACCATGACCTACAATACCTCCGGCTTAACGCCCGGGCATACCTATACCATCTGGTGGCTCATCTGGAACAATCCTGAAAATTGCGCGGTTCCAGGGGCATGCCGGATCCGGATTTAGTAAATGCCGAAGCGGTAGGGGCTCAGGCTCTCTATCGCCACCGGAGGTGTTGCCGGCCCTAGCGGGAAGAGAAATTTTGCTGCACATCTCAAAACAGGGGATCTCTCCGGAAACATAAACGATCTATTTGGATTGCCCCCCGGATTAGGGCTGCAGAAAGGAAAGTCCTATAGTGCCGAGGTGCATCTCCTCCTGCGAAGCCATGGCCCCAAGATCCCCGGGCAGGTAAAAGATCAGATCAGTAGTTTTGACGGGGGTTGTACCGATCCCTTCGCATTTCCCCCATTCAGCGAAATCCCCGATGAGCCAGGGGAATGCGGTGAAATAGAGTTTGCAATCCATCCTCCGGTAGCATGCCGAAAAGGCACTTGAGGCTTCCTCAGAACTGCTAACGGGCATATTTACTTTGTGAAAGGAAACCAATCCGTTGGTTTCCTTTTTTAAGTTTTCAGGAGGACCGCAAAAATGACCTCTCGGATTTTTACTACCCCTTTGGTGCCGGACCCCACATGTGTGTGGGCACTAATTTTGCCATGTACGAATTGATCCTCGCTGTGGGCTAAGTCCTCCGCCGGTTCCGGATAGAACCCGGCAGGGAATCAATCGAACTGAATCTGCTGATCTCTTTAAAACCCAAAGAAGGGCCCCTGCGTTTGGTCACACAGACGTATAGTTAGTCGCCTCCATATAGTTACTTCCTGATCTTAAATTGAGCTATAAACAAACATTAAGTTGCCCCGGTTTTGTATTTTTATCCCAGGATGCGTTTACCGCGTACCTCCCCCCGCATCCGGTCATTGACTGGTATGGAGGTGACAAAGGTTTACCTCTATCCTCAGGGATATCCTTAAGCTGCCTGCATGCTTCAACGATTTGTAGCTAACCGGCATTACTCCCTGGTTATTTATTGAAAATTAGGACTGAATACCATGGAAAATTTTTATGATTACATCGTATACCAGGGGAAATTCAATAAAATGCACCTGAATGACCTCACTTTTGCGGAATACAATTGTCCTATTGATGAGGATTCGGTTTCCGTGTGGACCCCGTACGATTATATTATCCATGTTCTCAACGGTACAAAGACCTGGCAAACCTCTTCGGGGACGCTAACCCTTACGAAAGGGGAAACGGCGTATGTTAAAAAAGGGGGGCATATAGTACACCAGCATTTTGAGGACGGGTTTTGCCTGCTGATCATTTTCATCAATGATGATTTTAAAAAATTACTGGGCCTGGATGATCCTATTAAAAGTATTGGAAGGAAAGCCGTCCCTGATGATGCCGTTATCTTTGGATTAAGAAGCAATCCATCCCTGCGAGGCTACTTCCAATCATTGATGTCCTATTTTCAAATGCATATACCTCCCACAGACACTATCCTTAAATTAAAATTCATCGAACTCATTCATGTCCTGGCTGCTGAACCGGCAAACCATCAGGCTATTGGCAACATGATCCGGGTAGATCCGGATGGGATCCATACCTTAAAAAATATCATGTATCAGAATTTTACCTATAACCTTTCACTTGAGGCGTATGCAACCCTTTGCAACAGGAGCGTATCTTCCTTTAAAAGGGACTTTCTGAAATGTTTTCAGACTACGCCGGGAAAATGGCTCAATGAGAGCAGGTTAAAAAAGGCAGCCGCATTATTGACGCATACCGATCTCCCGGTCACACAAATCGCCTTTGAATGCGGTTTTGAAAACCTCTCTCACTTCAGCAGGCGATTCCGGCACCATTTTGCCATTCCGCCCAGATCCTACCGGGAGCGCACCGGGCACGAATTGAACGCCACAGACAATTGATTGAACTTGTAGGCAAAACTTCCGGTCAACCTGTCCTGTAATTTTACGGCATTATAATTTTAATTAAATAGTGCTGTATGAAAACAAATTTAAAATCGATGGTGGCGTATGCAACTGCACATACGCAATCTTGTACCGTAGCGGAAGCCCTTGCTTTACATAAAAATGAGGATGCAGTATTTATCGATGTACGCGAGAGTTCCGAGTTGGACGCCGATGGGCAGATTCCCGGGGCTATCCATATCCCCAGAGGGATGCTGGAGTTCACACTAGACCCGGAAAGTCCCTACTACAATCCAATTTTCAGCAAAGGCAACACCTTTATTTTTTATTGCAAAAGCGGCAGCAGGTCTGCCCTGGCATCACAGGTGGCAATGGAAATGGGACTGGCAGCAGTACGAAATTTATCTGGGGGATTCGCTGAATGGTCAAGGGTTTTACTGAGTACGAAAGAGGGTAGGGAAACCCTTCAGGAACTATAATTAAATTAAGATATACTATCATGAAAAAAATACTAATAGGCGCACTTTTATCAGGACTTGTAAGCTTTGGATATGCGCAAAGATCGGAAATTGATTTCCAGGGATTCAATTACCTGGAATTTAAATGGGAACCCATAAACAATGACTACCTGCAAAAAGTAGCTGATGGATCGAAGTCTCTGAGGGTAAAAGCCATGGAACAAAAGGTCTCCGGATTCAAGTACCTGGAATCTCCCTTTTATGATGCCCGATCCCTGCAGGCGGGCATAACATTCCGGCGGAACAACGACTTTATCGAGGCGGTTTTTGACCGGCGCGGGAACCTGTTGAAAACGTATGAGGAGTACAAAGACCTGATGCTGCCATTGACGGTCCGGAACTCCATTTATAAAACATATCCCGGATGGAAAATTGAAGCGGATACCTACAAAGTAGTATATAACCGGGGTACAATGGCTGAGAAATTCTATAAGGTCAGGCTGGAAAAGGACCATTTTAAAAAGGTTCTAAAGATTAAGGCATAGACCGCATTGCCTGGAAATTAAAGGTAGTTCCATGAAAAAATCGCCCAATTCACATTGGGCGATTCTTTTTTTTAAGGTTGCCGGAAAGTTTATGCCAGGTGCAACCTTTTTTTGCCTTGGCTTTTTATAACTGGTTTATCAAATACCCGGATATCAAATATGAACGTTAAATACACTTATATCACTCAGATCCAGGAGGAAGCCGGAAGCCTTGGTTTTTTAACATTGAGGAAACCTGGATTTTTCGTATATTGAAGATAACCCTAGTATCCATTCGCTTCCCCCGTCAAAAGTCCAGTATCATGGTTTCGGAGTATTCCATGGATGAAAAATTTTTATTCAGGCTGACCCAGATCCTGGAGGCCGCCCTGGAGGATGAACGTTTTGGCGTAAAGGAACTGGCCCGGGAGGCTGGCCTCAGCAAATCCCAGCTACTGCGCAAACTCCAGGCCCTTAAGAATAAATCCACTTCCCAGTTCATCCGTGAATTCAGACTACAAAAAGCGATGGAACTTCTTGAGAAACAGGCAGGTACAGCCTCTGAGATTTCATATAGGGTTGGATTTGGCAGTCCCACCTATTTCAGTACTTGTTTTCACGAATATTTCGGTTACCCGCCCGGGGAAGTGAAGATCAGGAAAAACGCAGGCAATGGGGTAGACCTGCATCGGGAGGGTAATTCCAAACGTGAAAATTCAAAATTAAGAATGGAGAATTTTAACCTATTCCTTTACAGGGCTCCTGTTATTGGGAGTGGCTTCCTCAATTTTATTCCTGGGTTCCCAAAAAAATTTACGCTCAGAAAATCCCCCGGTCGAAGCAGGTGAAAAATCGATTGCCGTCCTCCCCTTTAGGAATGGGAGCGGGAACCCGGATGATGCATACATCAGTGATGGGATGACAAATGCCATCATTTCCAGGCTGACTAAAATTGGGTCTATTGACAGGGTGGTCCCCTTTACGACTATGGAGGCCTACAGGGAATCGGAAAAAAGCAGTTCGGGGATTGCAGCTGAACTGGGGGTTACCCATCTTCTGGAAGGCCATGTTCAGAAATCGGGGGACTCCGTGAAGATAATCCTCCGCCTGATCGACGGAGAGGCGGATACCTATGACTGGTCTGAAGATTATAAGGCCGAATGGGACATCAGCGCGCTTTTCGAGATGCAGGCGAATGTTGCGGAGCAGGTAGCCCGGAACATGGACGTGGCAGTATCAGGTGTGGAATTGGAATCTATCCACGCAATGCCCACTACCAGTAAAGAAGCCTATAACTTGTTCCTGCAGGCAGAATATCAAAGTAGCAAATTCAACCGGACTGCGCTGGAAAATGCCATTCTGTTATACGAAAAAGCGATAGCCTTAGATTCAACCTTTACGGAAGCCTACATTGGCCTGGGAAATACATGGGATGCAAGGGGATGGTGGGGGTATTATAATGAAAGAGAAGCCATCATGATGGGTCGGGATTATTTGCATAAGGCCCTGGCAATTGATCCTGATAATGAAAAGGTCGCTGACCAATTATATGCCTGCCACTTTATCTATGATTGGGATTTTGAACGGATAGAGCCATACTACCAACGCCTCTTGACCGAAAACACACTTTACAAATGGCCCATGATGATTGATTATTCCAACAAAACGGGGCGGCTTAAGGAAGCTTATAAAAGCGTGGAAAAGGCCATTATGGAAAATCCTACCGATGGATCGCTATATTGGCAAAAAGCCAACATCTTATTTCGTCTGTCCGAAGGAACTAAAGCACTTCATGCGATTGAAAATGCCACCCCCTTATTTCAGGATAGCTGGTGGTTCAAAAAGGAAAAAGCCAGGATATACTTCTATCTGGGGGAATTTAATAAATCTCAAAATCTGTTGACTGAGTTAGAGGTAGGGGCCAGTGATTTTCCGGCAAATGAGATCATCATGTTAAAGGCCATTTATAGTCAAATGGAAGGAAACCTGGTCAACAAAAATATGTATCTGAAAAAATTGATGCAAAATTACAATAAGGAACTGCCCGGTAGCCCTGCCTGGTATACGGCCCTGTATTATAGTGCAGTGAATGATGACGAAAATGCATTCACCTGGTTACAAAGATCTTATGACCGGCACGAACCGGAGATCACCTGGCTGAATGCAGAACCACTATTGGAGCGGTTACGCGCAGACCCTCGCTTCAGGGACCTGTTTCAAAAGATGGGATTTTCAAAAGTAATCCACTGGGATCAAACCAACGCCTTCTCCGGGTTAATGGAAGAATAGTTGTTTATACCAGAAAAACAATAGTTTTTAAACCATAATCGGAAACCTTTAAAAGAAATTTTTATGCTTTTGCGCGATGCTTGTTATGATGTGCCTGGCCTTTTATGGCATCTTTAGGTCATTAGTAATCCTTAAAGCAAAGCATCATGAAAAAGCTGTTAGTTGGCCTTATGTTCCTGGGACTGGCCATCCCGGGGGATGCACAGGAACCCTGTCCGGAAATTGAGGAAGTTCAGCTCGATGAGGTGATCATCTCCCCTGAGAACATGGAATATCTCAAACAGGTCAAAGAAAATACCTCATCAAAACGGGTCCTGGCACTGGAAGAACGGGTTGCCCGTTATAATTTAGAAAACGCATCTGTTTTTACAGGGCAACCGGGGCGCTACAAGCTACGGTTTAAGCAACTGGATGGGTTCATCCTTGCCACCTATGATGCGGACGGGGGTATCCTTTATACCTATGAAAAGTTTGAAGACATTGCGTTTCCGGAACAGGTGCAAAATTCCATATATAGAGAATACCCGGATTGGAATGTAGTGGGCAATATGTATATCGTTCGGTACATCCGCCAGGGGGATGTGAAAAAGATCTATAAAATTGACCTGGCGAAGCAGGATCAACAACTCCGTATCAAATTTGATGAAGAGGGTAATATGCTTTGAAACCTTACGCTTCGGTTACTTATCTCAAAATCGCCCAGTTCACATTGGGCGATTGTTTTTTTCGAGGTTGCCGGAAAGCGCAAGCTACTTGCAACTGTTTTGTACCTTCGCTTTGGATAACATGCTTATCCAATTCCGGGATCACAAAAATGAATGTTAAAGCCACTCATACCGATCAGATCAAAGCCGAAGCCAAACGCCTTGGCTTTATGTCATGCGGTATTTCAAAAGCCGAATTTCTGGAAGAAGAGGCACCCCGGCTGGAAGCCTGGCTAAAAAACAACAGGCACGGTGAAATGGCCTATATGGAGAACCATTTTGACAAACGCCTGGACCCCAGGTTACTGGTAGACGGCGCGAAATCGGTGATCTCCCTGCTGCTCAACTATTATCCGGAGGCTTCCCAGGCGGAAGGGACCTATAAGATCTCAAAATATGCCTACGGCAAGGATTATCACCATGTTATCAAAACCAAATTAAAACAGCTGCAGGAATTTATTGCCGAGGCGGTGGGGGAGGTGAATGGCCGTGCCTTTGTGGATTCTGCCCCCGTTATGGATAAGGCCTGGGCAGCCAGGAGCGGGCTGGGGTGGATGGGCAAACATAGCAACCTCCTGACACAACAGGTGGGCTCCTATTATTTTATCGCAGAGTTGATCGTAGACCTGGAACTGGAGTATGACACCCCGGTTACAGACCATTGCGGTACCTGTACCGCCTGTATTGATGCCTGCCCAACTGATGCCATTATTGCACCTTACGTAGTCGACGGCAGTAAATGTATTTCCTATTTTACGATAGAACTCAAAAATGAGATCCCGAATGAGGTGAAAGGCCAATTTGATGACTGGGTCTTTGGCTGTGATATCTGCCAGGAGGTATGTCCCTGGAACCGTTTTTCCAAACCGCATTCCGAACCGCTTTTTAACCCGGATCCGGAACTGCTTTCCATGACCAAAAAGGACTGGGAGGAGATCACGGAGGATGTTTTTAAAAAAGTTTTTCAAAAATCGGCCGTTAAACGCACTAAATATTCCGGACTTAAACGGAATGTCAACTTTGTCAAACACGGTAGCTGAACTATGTGACAATTTCATACGGGACCGACCTGCTTTTAACATTTGGGGATGGCAGGGCAGCCATTAAATATAGTATATTGGCGGAGGAAATCAGAAGAGTCCTGCTACGCTTTGGCTTATGGCCCGGGGAGTAGGGCTTAAGCCAACCAAACCGATCTTCCAGAATGAAATTTAGAAAACCCGAATTAAATTTTTGGCAAATCTGGAACATGAACGTTGGATTCTTTGGGATCCAGTTCAGTTTTGGTCTGCAGCAAACCGCCATTAACCCCATTTTTTCCTTCCTGGGCGCGCATCATGAGGAGTTGCCACTATTAAACCTTGCAGGGCCCGGTTACCGGTCTGTTGATCCAGCCCCTGATCGGCGCCATTTCCGATAAGACATGGTCACCCCGGTGGGGTCGCGAGGAAGCCCTTCTTCCTGATCGGTGCCATCGTTGCAAGTTTATGCCTCTTCGCTTTTCCCTTTAGTTCGGAACTTTGGTTTGCAGTCGGACTCTTATGGATCCTGGATGCTGCCAACAATACCGCCATGGAGCCCTACAGGGCTTTTATCGGGGACCAGCTTCCCGACCGGCAGCTGACATATGGCTTTCAAATGCAGAGCCTGTTCGTTGGGGCCGGGATCACCCTGGCCAATTTTTCCCTGTTCCTGTTCCAGGACTGGTTCAGCAGTCCGGTTGACGGGGCGGGGCTTTGTTCCACCGCCACGGAAACCATTTCAGCCATTCCCACATGGGTATATTATTCCTTTTTCCTGGGGGCCGTCGCCTCTATGGGGACAATCCTGTGGTCCGTACTGAAAACCCCTGAGTATCCACCATCGCCCGAGGAACTGGAACATATGAAGTCGGACAGAAAGGACAAATCCCTGATCAAGCTGGCTTTTGATCCCCTGGTCGAGATTTACCATGCAATAGGTGCTATGCCAAAAATGATGTGGAAACTGGCCGCGGTTTACTTTTTCCAATGGTACGCCCTATTTGTTTACTGGCAATTTTTACCCCCAATGCTGCGTACCAGCTTGTTCGGAATCTCCAATGAAGATTCAGACAAGTTCGACAGTATCATGGTGGCTTGCCGTTCCGGGGTGGAGATCAGTTCCGCCGATACCACCTTCGCCCATGAGATCCAATCCTTGTCTGAACAGGCCCTTGCGCAAACGGGACTTATGAACGGCACCTATAATATGGTAACTATGGTCATGGCGCTGGCCTTGGTACCCATTGCCAAAAAGTACAGTTCCAGGAATGTCTATGTGATCAGTTTGATGCTCACGGGAATAGCCATGTTGAGCATGCCTTACATTAAGGACCAGTACGCTTTGTTGCTCCCCATGTTTTTGTTCGGGATAGGCTGGGCGGCAATGATGGGGATCCCGTATGCGATGGTATCCCAGGTAATACCCGAAGACCGCAGGGGTGTATATATGGGAATTGTCAATATGATGATCGTCATCCCTATGCTGATACAGACGGTCTCCTTCGGGTTTATTATCAAGAACGGCCTCGGCAACAATGCGGTGAATGCCATTTTGTTCGGGGGTGTATTCTTTATGATCGCCGGCTTCCTGGCCCTACGGCTTAAATTGCCTAAGGAAGATGAAAAGATCACAATTTAAAAGATAATCCTGATACATATTCTGGAACAGCGGATCTCCATCCCGGAGCGGGCAATCCGGATACAGCGGAAAGTGCCGTATCTTTTATGACTTTTGGTCCCGCATGGTCTCCAATACTTTTTCCTGTGTATGCTTCCTGGAAAAATTGAGGGCACATTCAATGAGGGCCAGGTGGGAATAGGCCTGGGGGAAATTTCCCAGGAGCCGCTTGGTCTTAAAATCGATATCTTCACTGAATAGCCCTAAATGGTTGCTGTACCCAAGCAATTTATCAAAATGGGCCATCGCCTTTTCCTCATCCCCGATTTTAAACAAACTATTGATGAACCAAAAAGTACAGATGGTAAAGGAAGAAGAGGGAAGCCCGAAATCATCTTCGTTCTTATAGCGGTACAACAAACCATCATTACTCAGGTCTCTTTCAATGGCCCGGACCGTACTGACAAATCTTTTGTCCTTTGCATCGATACAACCATAAGACTCCATCAGCAGCACGGAAGCATCCAGGTGTTTGGAACCATAGGACTGGGTAAAGGCTCCTACCTCCTCGTCCCAGGCATTTTCGTAGATGTCTTCCCGGATCATGTCCCGGAGGGGCTTCCATTTTTCAACCTTATGCGACTTGTTAAACATCTGGGCCACTTTAATGGCACGGTCTACCGCGGTCCAGCACAGGACTTTCGAAAAGGTAAAATGCCGGCTTTCCGTCCGGAATTCCCAAATTCCTTTATCTCGCTCCTGCCAGGAATTGCTTACGATCCAGACGATGCCTTTTGTGATAGACCACAGGTCCTCACTGTTTTCGATATCCGTACTGAACTGTACCAGTTGCTGATAGATGACATCCATAAGGATCCCATAAATATCGTTTTGTTTTTGGGTATAAGCCGCGTTACCGATACGTACGGGCTTAGACCCCATGTATCCGCTTAAATGGGGCAAAGTTTCCTCCCGGAGTTCTTTTTCCTTATTGATACCATACATGATCTGCAGCTTTTCGGCCTTATCCGGGATGATGTCAATGATGAATTTCAGGTAGCGTTTTGCCACGTTCTTGTGGCCGAGTTCCGATACCACTTTTACGACCATGGAAGCATCACGGATCCAGCAGAACCGGTAGTCCCAGTTTCGTACCTCCCCTATGGTCTCCGGCAGGGAAGTAGTGGCTGCGGCGAGGACGGCTCCTGATTTGTCATAACTCAACAACTTCAGCGTAACCGCACTTCGCTTAATGATCGTATTATACTTTTTATAGGTGGTGGTCTTGTTGCTCCAGTTGAGCCAGTATACCTTGGTCCGCTCCATTTCCAGGTAGATCTGAGGGGTATTCTGAGGCAACATTTTTTCGTTATAACCGAATAGGAAATAGCCGTCTTTATTGATCTCTATCTCCCTGCCTTCTACTACGGCATTTTTATTATAGGAGGTGTACAGGAAAACCGTGTCGAACTTTTCGGCATGGGTCAGGCTTGCCACAAAATTGTGTTTTACAAAGGTTTTGGTCTCCCCGATGGCATATTCCAGCTGTGGGTTATACAATACCCTGAAGCTGGGTTTGCCCGACAGATGCCTGATATACCGGATGATTTCCGGGGGGTTGTGATAGTGCCCGTTTTCCTTACGGTAACGGGGCATAAAATCCCGTACTTCAAACGCATTTTTACCGTCGGTAAATTTGGTGATCAACATGGCGGTATGTTTCTTGTACCGCTGGGTAATCTCATAGGAATCGTCTACCAGAAATTCGAAACTTCCCCCTATATCCGTGTCCAGGATTTTCGCAAAAACTGAAGGGGAATCGAATTCCGGCAGACAACACCAGTCGATTGACCCCGTCTTCGATATCAATGCAGCACTCCGGCAATTCCCTATTATTCCGTAATCTAAATTATCCATTCCTTAAAAATATTGATGCAATCCGGCCAATCAATTGGATTTGCCTTGCTTTTTGTCGAAATTTAGAAAAATAATATTCAAAAGCAGGCCAGAAACCATCAAATTATGAGTAAAACTATCATAATCTCAAACAGACTGCCCGTTCAATTACAGATCAGCGGGGGTTCAATTACTGCCGTACCCAGTGTCGGTGGCCTTGCTACCGGGATGAAATCTGTCCATTCAGGCGGGGATAGCCTCTGGATCGGCTGGAGCGGACTTACAGACGAGGAAATCCCGGAAGCACTCGCGCCTAAAATCGATAAGGCCCTTGCCGCCCATGGTGCATCAAAGGTAAAGCTGACCTCAGCAGATATCGATGGGTATTATTACGGATTCAGCAACAGGACCGTCTGGCCCTTATTCCATTACTTCCTGGAGTACTCCGAATTTGAACTTGATAATTGGAAGACATATCAAGCTGTAAACCAGAAATTTGCGGATGCTGTCCTGGAAAAGGCAGAAGAGGAGGATACCATATGGGTACACGACTATCAGTTGATGCTGGTTCCGCAGATGGTCCGGGAAAAACGCCCGAATATATCCATTGGATTCTTTTTGCATATTCCATTTCCTTCCTTTGAAATATTCCGGACGCTGCCCTGGCGGGAAGAGATTTTAGAGGGATTATTGGGATCCGACCTGATTGGTTTCCATACCTATGATTACGAACGGCATTTTTTAAGTTCCGTGAAAAGAATATTGGGGTTGGAGGTAAGCTTTAATGATATCTCCCTGAATAACCGGGTGATCAAGGTTGATTCCTTTCCCATGGGAATCGATTACAAGAAGTTCAGCACAGCGGCAAAAAAACACGAAGGGCGGAAGGAAAAAGAGCAATCTGAATTGCAGCAACGCCTGAATGTCCATAAAAAAGCTGATCCGGAGGCCAAATTCTTATTGTCCATTGACCGCCTGGATTATACCAAAGGCATCGCCAAACGTTTATATGCCTTCGAATATTTTTTAAACAAGTACCCGCAGTACAAGGAGAAAGTAAGATTGATCATCCTTGCGGTACCCTCGCGTTCCAATGTCCCCCAATACCAATTGCTTAAGCGGGAAGTGGATGAACTGGTGGGCCGTATAAACGGCGCCTTCTCCACGGTCAGCTGGACGCCCATCTGGTACTTCTACCGGTCCATGCCTTTTGAGAACCTCATCGACCTGTATACGTCCTGTGATATTGCCTGGCTGACCCCGCTGCGGGATGGCATGAACCTGGTCGCAAAAGAATACATTGCCACCCGTACCGACAAGACCGGTGTTTTGATCCTGAGCGAAATGGCAGGGGCAGCCAACGAAATGTACGAATCACTGCTGATCAACCCCAATAACTTTGAACAGGTTGCGGACTCCATCCACCAGGCCATCAATATGCCCAGGGAAGAACAGGTAACCCGTAATGAACAATTACAGAAACGCCTGGAACGCTATAATGTGGAAAAGTGGGCCAATGATTTTATGAACTCCCTCCAGGCACAAAAAGATATGGACGCCGTCAACGTTTCAAAAAAACTTACAGAACACCGTGTGAACAGCATTTTAGAGGACTTCACCAATGCCAATAAAAGGGTGCTGTTCCTGGATTATGACGGAACGTTGTCCGGATTTCACAATGATCCGCAGAAGGCAGGCCCGGATGAGGGCTTGTATACATTGCTGGATTCCCTGAGTGCACTGCCCAACACGGAGGTGTACCTTATCAGTGGCCGGGATACGGAAACATTTACAAGGTGGTTCCTGCATAAGAAATATAACATGATCGTTGAGCACGGTGTCTGGATCTCCCGGCATGGTGAAAAATTCCGGTTGCTGGAGAATTTAAAAAATGATTGGATGGAGAAGATAAGACCCGTGCTGGAATCCTTTGTAGACAGGACCCCCGGCAGCTTCATCGAAGAGAAAGGCTATTCCCTGGCCTGGCATTACCGCAAGACCGACCCTGATTTTGGGAGCAGGAGAGCTATGGAACTTTCTACGGTACTCACCAGTTTGATCGGGACGGATGACCTGAGCGTGCTAAACGGTAACAAGGTGATGGAAGTGAAAAGCAGTAATGTGAATAAAGGCAGGGCTGCTGTAAGGGTAGTGGGAGAGGAGGATTTTGATTTTATATTTGCCATCGGGGACGACTGGACGGACGAATTCATGTTCCAGGACCTCCCGGAAAGTGCTGTAACTGTCAAAGTAGGCAGGCAAAAAACATTGGCAAAATACTATGTAGACAACAACCGGGACGTTCGGGAGCTCCTCTGGGCATTTAGTACTACCAGCTAGCATGCTCCTGTAAATAGCAGGGCCTATACCTTTCGACATGCGCGGACGAATCAGGGTCACCTCAGTGGCCGTGGGATGGAAAGGTTTTTTTTGCCCCTTGGCAGAGACCACTCCTAAATCGCATTGAACCCGGCAGCTTTTGCCGAACCACCACTATTTAACCCCGGCCCTTATAGCGCTTATCAAAAGAATACCCTTAAATTTGTGCAAAATCAGACTTTATGAGCAAACAGAAGCAGCGGAGGGAAGCGCTTATCTACCATGCAAAGCCACAACCGGGAAAAATAAAGATCGTCCCTACAAAACCATATGCTACACAGCGCGACCTGGCATTAGCCTATTCCCCGGGGGTTGCGGAGCCCTGTCTGGAAATAAAGAAGAATAAGGAAAATGTATATAAGTACACTGCGAAAGGCAACCTGGTGGCCATTATCACCAATGGCACGGCCGTACTGGGATTAGGCGATATAGGGCCTGAAGCCTCCAAACCCGTAATGGAGGGAAAGAGCCTGCTGTTCAAGATCTTTGCAGACATCGATGCAATGGATATTGAGCTGGACACAAAGGATATCGATAAATTCGTAGAAACGGTAAAAATAATCGCGCCCACCTTCGGGGGGATCAACCTGGAGGATATCAAGGCACCGGAAGCTTTTGAAATAGAACGGAGGCTAAAGGAGGAACTGGATATCCCCGTGATGCATGACGATCAGCATGGAACAGCCATAATATCTGCTGCAGCCCTGTTAAATGCCCTGGAAATAGCCGGCAAAAAAATCGGGGAGGTGCGAATCGTTATCAGTGGCGCAGGTGCTGCTGCTGTTTCCTGTACCAAACTGTACAAAGCATTCGGCGCAAAATCCGAAAATATTGTGATGCTGGACAGCAAGGGGGTTATCCGAAAGGATGCTGCACAGCTGGCGCCCTCCAAGCTGGAATTTGCCACGGACCGGAAGATCGATACCCTTGAAGAAGCCATAGCCGACGCTGATGTTTTTATCGGGTTGTCCATAGCAAATATCCTGAGCCCCAAAATGCTCAAGTCAATGGCTCTCAGGCCTATTGTTTTTGCCATGGCAAATCCGGACCCTGAGATTAGTTATGACCTCGCGCGTGCGACACGCGATGATATTATAATGGCAACCGGCCGGTCTGACCATCCAAACCAGGTGAACAATGTGCTGGGGTTTCCCTTCATATTCCGGGGAGCCCTGGATGTAAGGGCAAAGGCGATCAATGAGCCGATGAAAATGGCTGCCGTCAAGGCGCTCGCCAATCTTGCCAAAGCCCCGGTACCGGAGCAGGTCAATATAGCTTATGGGGAAACCAGGCTGGCTTTTGGAAAGGATTATATCATTCCGAAACCCTTTGACCCACGACTGATAGCAGAGATACCCCCGGCTGTGGCCAGGGCAGCTATGGAAAGCGGGGTAGCCCGGGAACCCATACTCGATTGGGAGGTGTACCGGGAAGAGCTGCTGCAGCGCTCCGGCGATGACAACAAGGTAATGCGGCTCCTGATGAACAGGGCCAAAACGGATCCCAAGACTATCGTATTTGCGGAAGCCGACCATATTGACGTGTTGAAAGCGGCTCAGATCGTGCATGAAGAAGGGATTGCAAGGCCTATCCTTCTGGGCAAGAAAGAGACCATCGTTGCGCTTAAAAAAGAACTGGAATTTGATGCGGATATCCCCATAATCGATCCAAATTCAGACAGTGCCGTAGAACATAGAAATCAATATGCTCTTAAATACTGGGAGAACCGGCGAAGGAGTGGCTCAACCCTGTATAATGCGCAATCCAAGATGAGGGAACGCAATTATTTTGGTGCCATGATGGTTCTGCTTGGGGATGCTGACGGGATGATATCCGGCCATTCCAGGGCGTATCCCAGGGTAGTAAAGCCGGTCTTTGAGGTCATCGGCCGGGCTACCAATGTGAGTCGCGCTGCTACGGTCCATATCATGATCACCAAACGGGGTCCCATGTTCCTGGCAGATACCTCCATCAATATTGATCCAACAGCAGAACAGCTGGCAGAGATAGCACGGATGACCGCAAATGTAGCTACTACCTTTGGGTTTGATCCGGTAATGGCGTTCCTGTCGTACGCCAATTTTGGATCCTCCGATCACCCCCATGCCAGAAAGGTCCGGCAGGCGGTGGAAATCCTCCATAAGGAAAACCCTGAACTTATAGTGGATGGTGAAATTCAGACCGATTTTGCACTGAACAAAACCCTTCACGAAAGCCAGTTCCCCTTTTCGAAACTGGCGGGCAAAAAAGTGAATACGCTGATATTCCCGAACCTGGAAGCAGCCAACATCACCTATAAGCTCCTGAAGGAATTGAATAATGCGGATTCCATTGGCCCCATCATGCTGGGGCTGCGGAAACCGGTACACATCCTGCAACTGGGCGCCAGCGTGGAGGAAATGGTAAACATGACAGCGGTAGCCGTCATCGATGCACAGGAAAGGGAAAAACGGAAGAAAGCGAGGTCGGTTACTAGTGAACAATAAGCAGTAATCAGTGCCACGTCCTCCAAAGCCCTTTGGCCTTCGTAGCCCGTGCGAAGGAGGAAATAAATCAACCAAACTATGATCACCCACCTTAAAGGGAAATTAGTAGAAAAGAACCCCACCCATGTGGTAATTGAATGTGCCGGGGTAGGCTATTTTGTGAATATTTCCCTGCATACCTTTTCCAAAATAGGACCCACCGAAAACATCCAGTTGTATACCCACCTGCAAATCAAGGAAGACTCCCATACCCTCTTTGGTTTTGCCGAGAAATCGGAACGGGAGATTTTCAGGCTGCTGCTGTCTGTTTCCGGGATAGGATCCAGTACCGCCAGGACCATGTTGTCATCCCTTAGCCCGGCACAGGTGCGGGACGCTATTGCATCCGGGGATGTGCCTTCTATTCAGGCGATCAAGGGGATCGGAGCCAAAACCGCACAACGGGTAATTTTGGACCTTCGCGACAAGATTTTAAAAGTTTATGATATTGACGAAGTTTCGGCTAAGCTGAACAATACAACAAAGGATGAAGCGTTATCTGCATTAGAGGTTCTTGGATTCGTTCGGAAACAGGCTGAACAGGCTGTGAACAAGGTTTTAAGCCAGGATCCCGCACTAAGCGTAGAGGACATCATAAAACTTTCGCTTAAAAATTTGTAGCAAGTTTGAAAACAGGGGCAAAACCATTACTTAAATCACATTTATTTAAGCTTTTTTTCTCATGCATTATTTTCCTAGGAACATGTCAGCTAACCCTGGGCCAGGATATTGATGAGCAGGAAACAGATTCTGTCCAAACGGGTTTCTCCCTGGGGAGAATGGTCCTCAAAAACCCCGAAAGCATTGTTTCCAAATATACCTACGATCCCAACTTAGACCGCTATATCTACACGGAAAGTGTAGGGGATTATGATATCAGTTATCCCGTCATCCTTACCCCTGAACAATACCTGGACCTGGTACAGCGGGAAAACATGAAATCCTATTTCAAGGAAAAGATCGATGCATACTCGGGGAAAAAGGAAGGTAGCGAAGCCGCACGGAAAAACCTCCTGCCCAATTTTTATGTAAACAATAACTTTTTTGAATCTGTTTTCGGCGGAAATTCCATAGAGGTCATTCCGCAGGGTTCCGTTGCCATGGACCTGGGCGTCATCTGGCAAAAAAACGACAATCCCGCGCTTTCGCCACGGAACCGTACCAACCTGTCTTTTGATTTTGACCAGCGCATCAGCCTTAGTATGCTGGGGAAAATAGGGGAACGGTTGCAGGTAACAGCCAATTATGACACGGAAGCCACCTTCGATTTCCAAAACCTTGTAAAACTTGATTACACCCCAACGGAAGATGATATCATCCAGAAAATTGAGGTGGGTAATGTGAACATGCCCCTCAACAGCTCCCTTATAACGGGCGCCCAAAGCCTTTTTGGGGTGAAAACCCAATTGCAGTTTGGCAAGACAACGGTGACCGCAGTTTTTTCTGAGCAACGCTCCCAAAACAATACCGTTGTGGCACAGGGGGGCGGAACCTTGAGTGATTTTGAACTCACGGCCCTGGATTATGATGAGGACAGGCACTTTTTCCTGGCCCAGTATTTCAGGGACCAGTACGATGAGGCCCTGGCCAACTACCCTTACATACGCAGCCAGGTGCAGATCACCCGGCTGGAAGTCTGGACCACGAACCGGAGCCAGCAAACGCTCAATGTGCGGAATGTAGTCGCAATACAGGATTTGGGGGAGGCACTGAAGGACGATACACGTATCGGGAAAACGAATGGGGAACCCGGTGGGTTTTTTAATATTTCCGGGCCATTGCCAAACCTGCCGAGGAACAACGCAAACGATTATGACCCCGCCCTTATCGGCGCCGGTGGGGTGCTTACTACGCAGATCAGGGATATAGCGACCGTAGATGACGGATTTACCATTGCCACCGGGTATCAGATCAACCAGGGGTTCGATTATGCCATCCTGGAAAATGCCAGGAAACTGGAACAGGGCCGCGACTTCCAGTTAAATTCCCAACTGGGGTATATCTCCCTGAACCAGCGTCTCAGTAATGATGAAGTTTTGGCAGTAGCCTTCCAATACACCTACAACGGTGAAGTTTTCCAGGTGGGGGAATTTGCCAACGGCGGGCTCGATGCTACGACCATCACCCCCGGAAGCGGTGTTAATCCTGAAATCAATAACAATACACTGGTATTGAAACTGCTTAAAAGCAATATTACCAATGTCAACGATCCCATCTGGGACCTGATGATGAAGAATATCTATGCCACCGGAGCCTTTCAGTTAAGTCAGGACGATTTCAAACTCAACATCCTTTACTCGGAATCCACCCCCAGGAATTATATTACCCCGGTTGCTGAAGGCCCGGGAAGCGGCTGGCCCTCGGGGTTGCAGGACAGGATATTGCTCAATGTATTTAACCTGGACCGCCTGAATGTCTATAACGATATTCAGCCGGGGGGAGACGGGTTTTTTGATTTCGTCCCGGGCATTACCGTAAATACACTGGGAGGACAGATCATCTTCACCAAGGTGGAACCTTTTGGGGAATATCTTTTTGATGTATTGGGCGGCGGCACCTATGATGTGCCGGACGGGCAGGGGTATAATCAAAACCAACAGAAGTATGTTTTCAGGGACATGTACGCCCAGACAAAGGCAGCCTCCCTTGAAGATGCCGAAAAGAACAGGTTCCGGCTCAAGGGCCGGTATAAATCCGAGGGGACCAACGGGATTCCTATAGGTGCCTTCAATGTGCCCCGGGGCTCTGTACGGGTTACAGCCGGAGGCAGGCAATTGCAGGAAGGAATCGATTATACGGTAAACTACCAGGCAGGAACCGTACAGATTTTGGATCCCAGCCTGGAAGCCTCCAATACACCCATCAATATTTCCGTGGAGAATAACGCGGTATTTGGGCAACAGACCCGCCGGTTTACCGGGGTAAATATAGAGCATCAGTTCAATAAAAAGTTTGTGCTTGGGGGAACACTTCTCAACCTGAATGAGCGGCCCCTCACGCAAAAATCCAATTTTGGGGTGGAACCCGTAAACAATACCATTTTTGGACTTAATGGGAATTTT
Source organism: uncultured Flavobacteriaceae bacterium (assembly GCA_963756115.1). Lineage (GTDB taxonomy): Bacteria > Bacteroidota > Bacteroidia > Flavobacteriales > Flavobacteriaceae > JTS-RE37. The sequence continues at coordinate 256,040 of CAVWMN010000001.1, read as the reverse complement.
TCCACTGAGGTGCCTTTATTGACCAGGTTGGTCAATAAACTGCCCAATATAGACACCGATGCGCCCTCCAATGTTTCCGTACGGGGTGAAGTGGCTTTCCTGAAACCCAATTCCCCTAAAAATGCAGATTTCCAGGGGGAAACCACTACTTATCTCGATGACTTTGAAGGGGCTCAGGCCCTTATCGATATTCGCTCCTCCCTGGGCTGGGCCCTGGCCAGTACGCCTCTGGAATTCAAGACCAGCGGGGAACCGGACCTGGAAACGGGTTTTGACCGTGCAAAACTTGCATGGTATACCATAGATCCCATTTTTTATACAAACCAGCGCCCTTCCGGGATAAGCGATAATGATATCTCCACCAACGAAACCCGCCGGATCTTTATCGATGAGGTTTTCCCGCAGATAGACATCGCTCAGGGGCAGACCACCGTACAGAACTCGCTGGACCTTGCCTATTATCCAAACCAGAAAGGCCCGTATAATGCCAATCCCAATTTCAGCGTGGCACAGCCAACTGAAAAATGGGCCGGGATCATGCGTTCCCTCAGCAGTACCAACTTTGAACAATCGAACGTTGAATTCGTACAGTTCTGGGTAATGGACCCCTATGTGGATGGGATAGCCACCGGGCCGGGAGAACTTGTCCTTAATCTGGGGAATATTTCGGAGGATATCCTGGAGGATGGGAGGAAACAATATGAGAACGGCCTGCCGGGTGTCAACAGCAATGACCTTACCACCAATACGGTATGGGGAAAGGTCCCCGCAACCCAGGCCCTTGTATACGCCTTTGATGCTGCCGAAAGCAACAGGGCGCTGCAGGATCTCGGCCTTGACGGGTTGAATGATGCGGCAGAAGGAACAATCTATGGAAGCGGCCCTGACCCTGCCCTGGATAATTACCAGTATTACCTTAACCGGGATGGTGGTGTTTTGGAACGATACCTCGACTTTAACAACCCGGACGGGAATTCACCTGTTGCTGTCACCAACACCAACAGGGGTTCCACCACCCTCCCGGATGTAGAGGATATAGACCGCGACCTTACCATGAATACGATCAACAGCTATTATGAGTATCGCATACAGATCAAACCCAATACAACTATTGATGATAAATATGTGACCGATATCAAGGAAGGGCTCACGCCCAACCTGGCTAACGGCAGCCAATTAAACAGGAGGTGGATACAATACAAGATCCCGCTCAGCGATTTTACGAATGCCGTGGGCGGCATCTCCGATTTCCGTTCCATCAGTTTTATGCGGATGTACCTTACAGGATTCACAAATGATGTTGTACTCCGTTTTGCTACCCTGGATCTGGTACGGGGCGACTGGCGAAATTATTCCAAAACCCTGGAAGCAGACCAGGATGACCCGCAGGATGACGGTACGGTCGTGGACGTGAATACGGTGAATATTGAAGAGAACAATTCCCGCATACCCATCCCATATGTCCTTCCCCCCGGCGTAATCCGGGAACAACTCAACAATAACAATACCATCATCCGGCAGAACGAACAGTCGCTTTCCTTCGTGGTGGACAACCTGGAGTCCCAGGATTCCAGGGGCGTATTTAAAAACGTGAACATAGACGTGCGGCAATATGAGCGGATAAAAATGTTCATGCACGCAGAAAAAATAATAAACTCGGATTACCTCGACAGTGATACCCCCCTGGTGGGTTTCCTCCGGATAGGCACGGATTTCTCGGAAAACTTTTACCAGATAGAAGTTCCGTTGCAATTTACCTCCTTTGGGGCGGGTTCCCCCTCGGAAATATGGCCCGATATCAACGAACTCAACATCTCCATCGCCGACCTGAACAAAGTAAAATCCGAAGGTATTTCAAGCCAGTCCCTGAATTCACTTAACTTTTATGAAGTCATAGATGGGGTGGTGACTCAGGTTGATGAATTTGCGCCCAGGACACTGGGGCAGATACGCATTGGGATCCGGGGTAACCCGTCCCTTGGCAGTATCCGGAGCATGATGGTGGGGATCAAGAATATAGACAACCTGCCGGCACGGGGAGAGGTTTGGTTCAATGAACTGCGTTTGGCGGGGTTGGATAACAACGGCGGATGGGCCGCCATTGCCGCCATCGATGCAAACCTGGCCGACTTTGCCAACGTCTCTGCAACCGGAAGCAAGACAACATCAGGTTTTGGAGCCATCGACCAGATGCCCAACGAACGGGCTCGGGAAGATGCCGTAGCCTACGATGTGGTGACCAATGTGGAGGTCGGACAGTTGCTGCCCCCAAAATGGAACATACAGATCCCCTTCAATTACGGCATCTCCGAACAACTCATCACCCCGGAATTCGACCCGGTCTATGATGACCTTAAACTGGCGGACCGGATCCAGGCAGCAGATACCCAGGCAGATGCCGATATCATCCGGGAGCAGGCAGAGGATTATACCAAAAGGACCAGTATCAACCTTATCGGAGTCCGGAAGGACAGGGGGGAAGAGGCGGAAGCCAATTTTTATGATATAGAGAATTTCACCTTTAATTATTCCTATAATGAAACGGACCACCGGGATTTTGAGATCGCCAGTCTGAGGGACCAGAATGTAAAAACAGGATTTTTATATAACCATAATTTCAAACCCCTCCCGGTAGCCCCTTTTGCCAAACAGGATTCCCTGTTGAACGGCAAATACTGGCGATGGCTTAAGGAGCTTAATTTCAATCTGTTGCCCACCAGCGTCTCCGTGCAATCCGATTTTGACAGGCAGTTCAACCAGCAACGGTTCCGGGATGTATTGGAACCGGGGGTGGAACGGCTCGAACTGCCGCTGCTACAACAGCGAAATTACCTTTTTAACTGGCAGTACGCACTGAATTACAGCCTCACCAAATCCCTCCGGTTAAACCTGACAGCTTCGAACAATAATATCGTCAGGAATTATTTCGAAAGTACAACCGATGACCAGGGTACGGAATTTATCAGGATAAACCAGGACCTGAACCTCTGGGACGGCTTTTTCGATATTGGGGAACCCAACCGCCATGCACAGGAAATGCAGCTGAATTATGAATTGCCATTCAGCCTGGTTCCCGCGCTCGATTTTATCAACGCACAGTATACCTATACCAGTAATTTTGACTGGCAACGGGGGGGTGATGCGATCCGGGAAGTAACCAACGAGGATATCAATACCATTCAGAATGCGAACACCCATACGATTTCGGCTGCATTCAGCCTCCAGCGGCTCTATGACCAGATAGGCCTTACGAAAAGAGACGGTAAAGGTGCCGCGGCGGAGCCGGAGCGTTTGGACAAGGCCGGCAACCCGGCAGGCGGACCTGTAAAACCTGCAAAAAAATCAGGGGGTCTGTTCAATACGGTTGTTGATATTGTGACTATGGTAAAAAGACTCAATGTCAATTATAGTGAAAACAACGGGACCGTATTGCCGGGGTATACCCAGTCCATCGGTTTTATCGGTACCACCAGGCCAACGGTTGGATTCGTGTTCGGGAGCCAGGCAGATGTTCGTTTTGATGCGGCCCGGAATGGCTGGCTGACCACCTTCCCGGAATTCAACGAACAATTTATCCGGCTTACCAATAAGCAACTGAACATAACCGCCACGGCACAACCGGTGCAGGATGTAACCATAGACCTGGTAGCAGACCGGCAGTATTCCAGCAGCCTGCAGGAAAACTTTAAGGTAGAATCCGGTGAATATATCCCCCAAACACCGAATACCTTTGGGAATTTCAGCATTTCTACCCTGATGATCAGTACCGTTTTCGGGAAAAGCGATGAAAATGGTTCCCCCAATTTTGACACCTTTAAAGAGAACCGGATCATCATTGCCAACCGGGTACAGTCAGACCGGGCCACGCCGGATATCGGACTGGATGAGGATGGTTTTCCGATACGGTATGGGAAGACGAATCAGAATGTACTGCTGCCTGCCTTTTTTGCGGCCTATACAGGACAGGATGCCAACCGGGTGAACCTGGACAATTTCCGGGATATACCGATCCCCAACTGGAATATCAAATATACGGGCCTGATGCGCAATAAATGGTTTAAAAAGAAATTCCAGCGATTCTCACTAAGCCATGGTTACCGGGCTGCTTACAGTATCAATTCCTTCCAGACGAACCTGGAGCTTCAGAATACACCGATTGACCCTGAGACCCAGGATTTCCGCCCCCTTGACATCATCAATAATGTTGTCCTGACGGACCAGTTCAACCCTTTGATGCGCGTCGATTTTGAAATGAAAAGCTCCATGAGTGTGCTGGCGGAAGTACGGACAGACAGGACATTGTCCCTGAGTTTCGACAATAACCTGTTAACTGAGATCAATGGGAAGGAGTATACCCTGGGTCTTGGATACCGCTTTAAAGATGTGAATTTCGTCACCAATATCGGGGGGGAAAAACAACGCCTGAAAGGGGATCTCAACCTGAAAGCTGATATGACACTTCGTGATAATATCACGATTATCCGCAACCTGGATATCGACAACAACCAGATCACTTCCGGGCAGAACCTGCTTTCCCTTAAATTTACTGTAGACTATGCCCTGAGCAAAAGCCTGAACGCGTTGTTCTTTTATGACCACTCCTTCTCCCAGTTCGCAGTCTCAACAGCATTCCCCCAGACAACGATCAATACCGGTTTTACCCTTCGGTATAATTTCGGAAACTAACCGGGACATACCCTAACTTTCAGATCGGACTGACCTGTTTTAATGGCCAGGGATTATCCCAGTTCCAATGACAAAACCTTTGAACCTGACTTTTTTTGAAATCCTTCCCAGAATCGTTTACATTTGCTGCCGTAACTTAAAAATAAGCGTATGAACATTCCATCCGATTTGAAATATACCAAAGACCATGAATGGATCCGAATTGACGGGGACATCGCTACAGTGGGTATAACGGATTTTGCTCAAAGCGAATTGGGTGATATCGTATATGTGGAGGTAGAAACCCTTGATGAGACCCTTGAGAAGGAAGCGGTTTTCGGGACGGTAGAGGCCGTTAAAACCGTGTCTGATCTCTTCCTGCCACTAAGCGGGGAAATCGTGGAATTCAATACGATGCTGGAAGACGAACCGGAAAAGGTAAACTCGGATCCCTATGGCGATGGATGGATGATCAGGATAAAGATCAGCAACAACAGTGAAATTGAAGCTTTGCTGAGCGCTGATTCCTACAAGGATCTGGTGGGTGCTTAAGAATCATATATTTACCATTGCATTTTTGAGCTGGATGGTGATGATCACCGTCATGAGTTTGTCCACCTTCCCGGCGGGAGCTGGCCGGGATATAGATATCCCAAACTTTGACAAGGCTGTTCATTTTACTTTTTACGCGGTAGCTACACTCCTGGGAATCTTTTTTATACGGGAACAAACCCTGGCAAGAATTCCTTTTAACAAAGCTCTCCTGCAATTAATTTTAATTGTGATAGGGTATGGTATACTTATTGAGGTATTTCAATGGGCATTTACCAAGACCCGGCACGGGGATTTGTACGATGTTTTGGCCAACTCCGTGGGGGCCATCACCGCAGGGGCCCTGTTGAAATTTCTTCTTTACGGAAAAAGGCGCTTAAAATGGTAGAAATACTTGTTTTTTTCGTAAATTAATAGTTAAATTAGCGAACACTAAATTAAAAAATTATGGACCCGAAAAAAAATCCAAAAGCTGACCTCGGAAGAAATAGCGGTCTTTATTTCGTCCTTGGATTGGCAGTTGTAATGGCGTTGGTTTGGGGTGCGTTTGAATGGAAGACGTACGACAAAGGCAATGATTATGACATCTCACTCAATGTTGAAGATGATTTGGATGAGGAAGTCCCCATGACCGAACAGATAAAGACCCCACCACCCCCACCGCCACCGGCCGCCCCTGAGGTGATCGAGGTTGTGGAAGATGAAGAAGAGGTTGAAGAGACAGTTATTGAATCTACCGAGACCAGCCAGGAAGAAGAAATCATAGAAGTAGCAGATGTGGAGGTTGATGAAGAGATGGAAGATATTGATGTTCCTTTTGCCGTAATCGAGGATGTGCCGATATTTCCGGGTTGTGAAGGGGCTGCCAACAAAAGGGATTGCTTTAATGAAATGATGCAAAAACATATCCGCAAGAACTTCAGGTATCCTGAAATTGCACAGGAAATGGGAGTTCAGGGTAAAGTTAACGTGATGTTCACCATTCAGAAAGATGGCAGCATCGGAAACATACGGTACAGGGGACCAGATAAAAACCTCGAAGCTGAAGCGTTAAGGATCATTGAAAAACTTCCTAAAATGACGCCGGGAAAACAAAGGGGCCGCCCGGTAAGGGTACCTTTCAGTATTCCCATTACATTTAAATTACAGTAAACCAGCGATACCAAATTCTATAGGATCCCGGCTAATTGCCGGGATTTTTTTTATTTCTGTAACCCGGCCGGTACTGGGCCACAGCCCCTCATTCCTTTTGCAAACCGTTGTAAAAAGTCTCCCGCAGCCTGTCTGGGTTGATAAACCCGGAACCATTGGCTTCATCATATTCCCCGGAAATGGAAGGATCTGCCTGTATTTCCTCCAGGCTTTTCCCCGCTGCAATTGCCTTAAGTACATTGTTCCGGATATCTTCCAGCATTGCCACATACGTTTCAAGCTCCTGCTTCTCTGAAGGCCTGCCATGGCCTGGGATGATCCGGGTATCCTCATTGATGACCAGCAAGGCCTTTTTTTGTGCATTGATATATCCTTCCACGCTTCCCCCGCTGTTCAGGTCGATATAGGGATACCGCCCCGCAAAATAGGTGTCTCCCATGTGCAGAACATTGCTGGAAACGAAATAGACCATGGCATCACCATCGGTATGGGCATTGTGGACGTGGAAAGCCATGATGGTCTCCGCTCCGTCATAGAAAGTGATATCCTCGGAGAAGGTAACTTCCGGGAGCATTCTGGTAAGGTATTCCGGGGTTATTTTGTTTTCCTCCAATGCCTTTTGCTGGTTCTCTTTAACCCTTTCCCGGACATTATCATGGGCTACAATGGTGGTCTGCCCTGAATTGAAATTTGCATTGCCACCCGTATGGTCACCGTGCATATGGGTATTGAATAGAAAGGCCAGGGGTTTAGCTGTCATCCCGGCTATGGTTGCCTTGATTCGATCGCTTAGCCTCTCGAATTGGTCATCGACCATAAAGGCATATTCTTCCCCGATATAAAGACCGATGTTACCACCCTCCCCCGTCAGCATGAACACACCTGGCGAAAGGGTATCTACCTGGATGTTTACTGCTTCGTCCTGAGCCTTTGTGTTTCCGCTGCTCATCAGGATAAGGATCGTCAAAAAAAGTGGTAGCTGCCTCATTTTTTATGAATTGGTTTAAATGGAAAAGGTTATCTATTTAAAGATAGCACAAACACGCCTAATTCGTTGCAAAAAAAAAGGATGGGGCGTATCTTTGCGCCCTTACCAAACAAAAGCATGAAGACTGCAGTCGGCTCAGCAAAAAGTACCACCCTGGCATTTATTTTTGCTGATTTTAAGGAAATCACGAAAGCAAGGCTGGCAGTCAGTGTGGTATTTTCCGCGATTGCCGGATATTTCCTGGGGGCAGATGTCGTACAATGGGATGCACTGGCCCTTCTCTCATTTGGAGGGTATTGTATGGTTGGTGCTTCCAATGCTTTTAATCAGGTCATCGAAAAAGACCTCGACGCCCTTATGAGCCGTACCCGGAACAGACCTATCCCGGCGGGCAGGATGAGCGTCCAGACCGCCATGGCCATCGCTGTGGTAATGACCCTGTTGGGAGTAGTTGCCTTATATATCCTGAATCCCAAAACAGCCATGTTTGGTGCCATATCCATATTTTTATATACCAGTGTCTATACCCCGTTAAAAACAAAGACCCCACTGTCCGTTTTTGTTGGCGCTTTTCCGGGTGCCATTCCGTTCATGCTGGGTTGGGTGGCAGCAACCAATGATTTTGGTATAGAACCAGGCACACTGTTTATGATACAGTTTTTTTGGCAGTTTCCTCATTTTTGGGCCCTTGGGTGGATGCTGGATGAGGATTATAAAAAAGGCGGGTTTAAAATGTTGCCAACCGGTAAAAAGGACAGGGGAACTGCAAGCCAGATTATTTTGTATACCATCTGGATGATGCTGATCTCAGTGGTTCCTGTATTCGGGATCACGGGTAACCTGCATTTGTCCGTATCAGCAGCGGTGATTATTTTTTTAATGGGCGCCGTGATGCTATGGTTTGCGATCCAGTTATTCAAGAAACGCGATAATGCCTCGGCCCGAAAACTGATGCTGGCCAGTGTAAGCTACATTACATTGATGCAGCTTGTATATGTAGCGGATAAATATATCTAGGAACTATGGATTTGACACAAGGTAGTGATCGTGAGAAGAAGGACAGGGCCAAAAAGATGATGCTGTGGTTCGGCATTGTGAGCCTGCTAATGGCTTTTGCCGGATGGACAAGTGCTTATATCGTGAGTAGCTCCCGGGAAGACTGGCTTGCCGATTTTGTTTTACCTTCTTCTTTCTTTATCAGTACAGGGGTGATCATACTGAGCAGCCTTTCTTTTATACTGGCTAAAAATACCCTTTTAAAGGACAACCTCCGGGTTACTACCCGCTGGCTGGCCTTAACAACCGTTTTAGGTCTGGCATTTATCACATTGCAGTTCCAGGGCTTTTCCCAGATGATAGGGCAGGGATATTATTTCACCGGCCCAACCAGCAGCATTACGATGTCCTATATATTCCTGATCGCTGTGGTACATATCCTCCATGTAGTAGCCGGACTTATATCATTACTTGTGGTATTGTACAATACGATAAAAGGCAGGTATACATCAGACAATATGCTGGGATTTGAATTGGGCGCAACTTTCTGGCACTTTTTAGACCTTCTTTGGGTCTACCTGATGTTATTTTTCTATTTCTTTCGATAATTATTAAGATTAATGGTGGTTTTGTAAGTTATTTGATTTCCCTGTAGTCTAAAAAAATGTAAATTTGCCAATATTATATTAAAGCTATAATTTTTATATGGATGCTACGGTAACAACAGGTACGGAAGAAAACGTGTGGGGTGGCGGAAACAGGCCATTAGGTGCAAGTTATGGAAAACTCATGATGTGGTTTTTCCTGGTATCGGATGCGCTGACCTTTTCGGGATTTCTGGCCTCGTACGGTTTTTCGCGATTTAAGTTTATTGAAACCTGGCCGATAGCTGACCAGGTTTTTACCCACGTGCCTTTTTTCCATGGAAATTATCCCATGTATTACGTGGCCTTTATGACCTTCATCCTTATCATGTCTTCCGTTACGATGGTACTCGCTGTTGACGCCGGTCATAAAATGCAGAAAACGAGGGTAATCTGGTATATGTTCCTTACTATCATAGGAGGGGCAATTTTCGTAGGATCCCAGGCCTGGGAATGGGCCACATTTATCCGTGGGGATTATGGTGCCGTGGAAACGAAAGGGGGGAGGATTCTCCAATTTGTAAAGGCGGATACCGGGGAGCGGGCTGCATTGGCCGACTTCGCAAAGACAATCCCGGATGAACGGGTTGTCCATGATCAAGCCAATGGGGTATGGTTCTACGGAGACCAATCGCTGACTTCCTTCTCTATTAATGAAGTAAAAGAAGGTTTCATGGCCAACCCCAATATCCTGATCAGGACCGAGACAATAACGGATGACCATACAAAGACCTTGCTGACAAGGGAGGAATCACTTCAGAAGATCAAAGATGGAGTAATGGTTGTGGAAGGGGCCAATCTTGTGCGTAATGAGTATGGGAGCCGCCTTTTCGCTGATTTCTTCTTCTTTATTACAGGGTTTCACGGATTCCACGTTTTTTCAGGAGTTTTGATCAATATGATCATTTTCTTCAATGTTATCCTGGGTACCTATGAACGAAGGGGGCATTACGAAATGGTTGAAAAAGTCGGGTTGTACTGGCACTTTGTTGATTTGGTGTGGGTATTTGTCTTTACCTTCTTTTACCTGGTATAAAGGAAAGACCCCGGCAACATCAGAAAGCATACTAAAAAAATTAAAGTATCAAGAATGGCACACGCACATAAACTGCAAATTTTCAGGGGACTTATCAAGTTCAGGTCGAATACCCAAAAAATATGGGGTGTTCTGATTTTCCTAACAATTGTTACCGCCATTGAAGTAGTATTCGGTATCACTAAACCCCGGGTCCTGACCCATAATACATTCCTGGGAATGAAGATCCTGAATTGGATTTTCATCATCCTGACACTGGTGAAGGCCTATTACATCTCATGGGATTTTATGCACCTTCGTGATGAAAAAAGCTCTTTGCGAAGGGCCGTGGTCTGGACCCCGATTTTCCTGGTCGCCTATCTGGTCTTTATACTCCTGTTCGAGGCGGATTATATCTACAACGTCTTTAAGGATGGCTTCGTTCAATGGAATTTCTAAGAACGAATTAACAGAATCAAAAGACGGTATAACAGCCGTCTTTTTTATTTTTGCACTAGTAAATGAAAAAGGCATTTGTTTTAGTGATTTTATTCATACTCCCTATTGTGGCGTATCTTTTCTTTGCTTCGGGGGTCAATAATTTTGGCAAACTTCCTACGCTGGAGGAACATGTTATGGATGTGCAGCTAATAGAACCCTCCGAAACCTTTATAGGTAAGATCACCATCCTGGGTTTCCCCGGCAGGGATCTAGATATAAAAAAGGGAGACGCGTTCAACCTGAACCAGAAAATATACAAGCGGTTCTACGAATTTGAGGATTTTCAATTTCTGATGTTAATGCCTGAGGGAACCAACGAAAGTGTGGAAGACCTTAAAAAGGAATTGGGAGGATTTACAGATATCCGCAAATGGAAATTTGTATTTGCCGGGGATGAGGAGATACGATCCCTGTTCAATTCCCTGGATACTGACCTGGGACTGGATACCAATCTGGGTACCCCATATGTTTTCATTATAGACAAGGAAGGAAATCTCAGGGGCAGAGACCGGGATGAGGGGGAGCAGGTTAAATTTGGTTTTAATTCCGAATCCGTGGCCGACCTGAACAACAAGATGGTAGATGACGTAAAAATAATATTGGCAGAATACCGGTTGGCCCTCAAAAAGAATACTGCTCCCCGTCAAAAGTGATCTGTCGGTTCAGATGTTAGGAAGGCTAACGGGGAAAACATAGATACATGAAACGCAACAAATATACATACGTATGGGTATCGCTGGTCATACTGGTCTTTGGGATTATTTTTGTTCCCAGGATCGTAAGCCGTGTCCAAAGTGGATCAGTGGTGGAAAATGACCGGATGAATGTCCGGGACAAGGAGGGACCACTCGCCTACATTACCATGGATGGCGAAAAAAGAAAAGTCCCCGAGTTTGCATTGATAGACCAGGATAGCCTGTTGATCACCAACAAAGATTATCTGGGGAAGGTCTATGTAGTCGATTTCTTTTTTACAAGCTGTCCTTCCATCTGCCCGGTAATGAGCCAGAACCTGGTTGAACTGCAAAACGAATTGCAGGAGTTTGAGGATTTTGGGGTAGCCTCTATCAGTATCAATCCGGAATACGATACACCGATGGTTTTAAAATCCTATGCAGAGAAGTATGGCATAAAAGATATGGACTGGCATTTGCTGACGGGTGACCGGGATGTCATTTTTAACCTTGCCAATGTCGGGTTTAATATCTTTGCCGCCCAGGCTCCTGATATTCCGGGAGGCTTTGAGCATTCCGGCTTATTTGCCCTTGTTGATAAAAAAGGGTTTTTACGATCCAGGTTGGATGAATTCGGAAATCCGCTGATCTATTACCGGGGCACCATCACCGAAAAACAGGGAAGTAATTCATCCGGCGAAACGGAACAGATCAGTATATTAAAGGAGGACATTACTAAATTACTGGCAGAATAGATGGATATAGCGAGGATCAGGGAAAAGAGGTTTAACAGGTATATCACCGGGGTGTCCATAGTGATCCCGGTAATAGTAGCGGTGTTATTTGGTGTAAAGCTCCCGGACGTGGAACCCCTTTCTTTCCTGCCCCCGGTTTACGCATCCATCAACGGGCTAACGGCCCTGATATTGATAGTCGCGGTATGGGCCATAAAGAACGGCAAAAGGCAAATGCACCAAACCCTGATGACAACGTGTATCGTGTTATCCCTCATTTTCCTGGTTTTATATGTAGCGTATCATATGACCTCTGATTCCACCCCTTATGGGGGAGAGGGTATGATCCGATATGTATACTATTTTATTTTGATAACGCATATCCTTCTTTCTGTGGCGATTATCCCCCTGGTCCTTAAAACGTATGCGAGGGCCTACCTGAAAAATTTTGCAAGCCATCGGAAACTGGCACGGATCACATTCCCGATCTGGCTGTATGTGGCCGTCACAGGCGTTGTTGTTTATTTGATGATTTCTCCCTATTATGCCGCATAAAAAATTCTTAAAAAGGAACGATGAAAATTAAATATACCATCCTGGCTGCGCTGGCCCTTCTTGCCCCCTCCCTTTCGCAAGCCCAGTGCGCAATGTGCAGGGCCGTGCTGGAAAGCGGGGAAAATACTGCAGTGGCAGAAGGTATCAATAATGGCATCATTTACCTTATGGCCGTACCATATATACTCGTAGGGGGTATCTTTTATGTTATCTACCGAAAGATGAAAGTCTGATCCGCCTTTACCCGTTATTATACTCTTTTTTCTGGGAAACTGTAACAATTCCGGATTCCGGTAGTCTTATTGCTATACAGTCTGTATCATCAATCAAACACCCAATCCGATGTTCGACATTGAAAGGTGGCAGGAAGTCTTTGAAGCCATCCGCAAGAATAAGTTAAGGACGTTCCTTACCGGCCTCTCGGTGGCATCCGGTATTTTTATCCTTGTTATTTTATTGGGATTTGGCCAGGGCATGCAAAATGGGATCGCCCAGGAATTTGCCGAAGATGCCAGTAGCCGCATTGTGGTTTGGACACAAGTCACCAGCAAGGAGTACAAAGGACTGAATCCGGGGCGGCCCATACAGTTGCGCAATGCAAATTATGATTTCGCTGAAGTGAAATTTGCGGATGATATTGACCACCGATCTTCCCTGTACCGGATCAGGGATGCCCAGGTAAATTACAAGAAAGAAACCCTCGGATATAGCGTACAGGGCATTGCTCCCGGGTATCAGTTCATTGAGAACGAATACATGTCCCATGGCAGGTTTATCAATTACAGCGATCAGCAGCGTGTAGCTAAGGTTGCGGTTATCAGCAATAAAATAAAAAGGGAATTGTTCAGGGCCGGGGAGGATCCCCTGGAAGAATACCTTGATATTTCGGGTATTCAATTCAGGATCATAGGTGTTTTTGGGGATGTGGGCGGAGACCGGGAAGAAGAGCGTATCTATGTTCCCCTGAGTACGGCACAACGGGTTTTCAACGGGGCAGATATGGTGGATAATATGTATTATACCATGAAACCCGCTGAAAACTTTGAGCAGGCCGTTGCTGAATCCATGCAATTTTCAGCCCGACTGAAACAATACCTTCAGGAAGCACATTCCGTGGCTCCGGATGACACCAGTGCCATTAATGTTTTTAATACCCTCGAGGAAGCCAAAAGATTTTTTAGCCTTACAGGGAACATCAAATTCTTCTTTTGGTTCGTAGGTATCTGTACCATCATTGCCGGGGTGGTTGGGGTCAGCAACATCATGCTCATCGTCGTCAAGGAAAGGACCCGGGAAATCGGGATACGGAAAGCGCTGGGTGCGAAACCCTGGGCCATCATCTGGATGATCCTGCATGAATCCATTTTCATCACAGCCGTTTCGGGTTTTACGGGCCTCATATTTAGCATGGGACTGCTGGAACTGGCAGGGCCGCATATCGAGGTAGACTACATCCTGAACCCCTCGGTCAATTTCAATGTGGCCCTCACAACGGTATTTGTCCTGATATTCGCGGGTGCGGTAGCCGGTTTTTTCCCCGCATGGCGGGCCGCCAATATTCCTACCATAGAAGCATTAAGGGATGAGTAGTGCTGGCAACAAATATGGTATGGTTTTGAAGGGTGATATAAAAAAACCCATAAAAACAGTGTTATCTAATTTTAGAATACGAGAAGGAGTAAGGTATGTTTAGCAGGGATCGTTGGAAAGAAATAATAGAGGTCTTAACTACGAACTGGTTCCGCACCATATTGACCGCATTCGGGGTTTTCTGGGGGATCCTGATTCTCATTATATTGCTGGCAGCCGGGAAAGGCCTAGAAAATGGCATAAATGCAGATTTCGGGGATATTGCAACCAATACCATGTTTATGTGGTCCAGGAATACCACCAGGGAATACAAGGGGTTGCCAAAGGGCCGGAGCTATACTTTTAAAACAGGGGATGTAGAGGCTATCCGGGACGCCGTGCCAGGGCTGAGGTATATTTCACCAAGGAACCAGCTGGGCGGGTTTATGGGTGCCAACAACGTCATCAGGGGGATACGGACCGGAGCCTTTAATGTATATGGGGATTTCCCTGAAATAATCAACCAGGACCCACTGAATATACTGCAGGGCCGATTTATAAACCAAAATGATATCAACGACAAACGCAAGGTTGCGGTAATAGGCCAGGGTGTCCAGAACACGCTGTATGATCTGGGGGAAGCTGTATTGGGTACCTATATTAAGATCAATGGTGTAAGCTTTATGGTGATAGGCGTCTACAAAAAGAAGAGCAACGATGGAAATGGGGAAGAAGGACAGAAAGAAATATTTATACCGTTCACTGCCTTTTCACAGGCTTTCAATACGGGAAATGATGTGGGATGGATGGCCATAACGGCCCGGGACGGGTATTCCATTACCAGTATGAAGGAAAGGATCATCTCGGTGGTCAAGGAAAACGGGAAGGTCCACCCGGATGATGATCGGGCGGTGGGGTATTTTGACCTGTATGAACAATATAACCGTGTGGAAAGCCTGTTCGGGGCTATGCGGTGGATAGCCTATTTCGTGGGTATTTTGGTATTGTTATCCGGTATCATTGGTGTGAGCAACATTATGTTAATCGTAGTTAAGGAGCGAACCAAGGAAATTGGAATCAGGCGGGCCCTGGGGGAAGATCCCTGGTCTATCCGGAAGCAGATTCTGATGGAATCCATATTTCTTACCCTGATCTCCGGAATGACCGGGATCATCTTTGGGGCATTGTTTATATATGGCGTAAATGCTCTGCTCGATGCCAATGGCCCGGTGGACATGTTCATAAATCCCAGTGTAAACCTGGGTGTAATAACAGCAGCTCTCGCAATCCTGATGATCTCAGGGTTGCTGGCGGGTTTTATTCCTGCCCAGAGTGCCATAAAAATAAGACCAATAGATGCTCTCAGGACAGAATAAACCTGGTGAATACCGGCAATTACCACGAGACATATCAGAATCAAATCAGCAGAAACAACAATAAGATCCGTCACCAAATGAAAAAATCCGTAACCATCATCCTCTTATTTTTTATAGTGCTGGCCTTTGGAGGCGCTATGTACTATCTCTATCAGAAAAATGCCGAAGATCCGGTGGTCTATGAGACCGAAAAACCCTCCACCCAGACCATCATCAGGAAAACCGTTGCAACGGGGAGCATCCTCCCACTGGAAGAGGTATTGATCAAACCCAATATTTCAGGGGTCATAGAAGAGATCTATGTCATAGGGGGCGATTTTGTAAAATCGGGCGACCTTTTGGCGAAAATAAAAGTGGTCCCGAATATGAATGCGCTGAATGACGCCCGCAATGCCATAGATGAAGCCAAGATCGCACTGGATGACCAGCAACGGAATTTCCTCCGCCAGAAAAACCTGTTTGATAAGGGAGTTATCTCCCAGGTAGACCTGGAGCGTGCCACCTTGAGTTATGACCAGGCCAGACAGGCCTTTGGGGCAGCCAACAAACGCTACGACATTATAAAGACCGGTACTACCACGGGATTCGGGAATGCAGCCAATACGCTGATCCGTTCAACTGTTACGGGCATGGTGCTCGAAGTACCTGTAGAGGTGGGGAACCAGGTCATCGAGAGCAATAATTTCAATGAAGGCACCACCATTGCTTCTATAGCCGACGTGGACAAAATGATCTTTGAAGGGAAGGTCGATGAATCCGAGGTAGGGAAGATCACTGAGGACCTGCCGCTGGAGATAACAGTTGGGGCAATAGAAAACAAGACCTTCGATGCCGTACTGGATTATATCGCACCCAAAGGGAATGCTGAAAACGGGGCCATACAGTTTGAGATCAAAGGGACGCTTAAAAGACAGGACAGTGTATTTATCAGGGCAGGGCTCAGTGCGAATGCTTCCATTATACTGGGAAGGGCAGATAGTGTCCTGGCCCTTAAGGAGGCTTTGATACAATTTGACCAGGAAACCAAAAAACCATTCGTGGAAGTTGCAACCGGGGATCAGCAATTTGAACGCAGGGATGTGGAGCTTGGATTGAGTGACGGCATCTTTGTGGAGATCAAATCCGGGGTTCAAAAAGACGATGCTATCAAAGTATGGAACCAGATCAAACCCGGGGAATTCCAGGGATAAGGGATTTTAACATTTTTTTTAAGGTCTAAATTGTAACATTGCAGCAACTTCCCTGTCTTATGACTGGATTTGACTAAAACAGAAACCCTACCAACCATGATCGAAATCAAGGAACTTCATAAATCCTATAAAATGGGGAGTAATTCCCTGCATGTCCTCAAGGGGATCAATTTTTCGGCTGCAGAAGGCGAATTGGTAGCTATTATGGGCTCTTCGGGATCGGGGAAATCAACCCTGCTCAATATCCTCGGGATGCTAGATGAAGCAGATTCAGGGGAATATACGCTGGATGGGGTTCCCATCAAAAATTTAAGTGAAACCAAGGCGGCCAAATACCGGAATAAATTTTTGGGGTTCGTATTCCAATCCTTCAACCTTATCAATTATAAGAGTGCCATTGAAAATGTGGCTTTACCGCTGTATTACCAACGGATGCCCCGTAAGGAAAGACAGGAGAAAGCCATGAAATACCTTGAACAGGTAGGGCTCAGGGAATGGGCCTCCCACCTGCCCAGTGAATTATCCGGGGGGCAAAAGCAACGGGTGGCCATTGCACGTGCGATGGCCTCAGAGCCAAAGGTATTACTGGCCGATGAACCTACGGGTGCCCTGGACAGTACCACCTCGTATGAAGTCATGGACCTCATACAGAAGATAAACGACCAAGGGAATACCATCCTTATTGTCACCCACGAAAAGGATATTGCGGATATGTGCAAACGTATCATCCATTTAAAAGATGGCGTGATCGTGGAGGATAAAAAAATTAAACAAGTCAGAGCCTCATCATATGTTCAGTAGGGACACCTGGAAAGAGATTTTTCAAACCATTCGTAAAAACAAACTGAGGACGTTTTTGTCCGGGTTTACGGTGGCCCTGGGGATCCTGATTTTCGTCTCACTTTACGGGCTTGGCAATGGCCTTATCAATACCTTTGACGAGTTCTTTGCGGATGATGCCACCAATGTAATGTTCTTGTTCCCGGGAAGGACCACCATCCCGTATAAGGGATATAAATCGGCCCGGCAGATCGAATTTGATAACAGCGACCTGGCAGATATCAAAAAGAATTTTCCCATGTTCCTCGACTACGTAACCCCGCGGATCTCGAGGAGTGGATTGGTTAAATACGGGGAGGAATCCAATAACTACACGACGCAGGGTGTGGATTGGGGCCATCAGTTTGCGGAGAAGACCATTATCATGAAGGGAAGGTTCCTGAATGTCGCAGATATAAAGAACACGACCAAGAATGCCGTCATTGGAAGGTTGGTGGAACAGGACCTGTTTGGCCAGCAAAATGCCATAGGGGAATTCATCGATGTGGCAGGGAGTTCGTACAAGGTGGTAGGCGTATTTCAGGATGAGGGGGGCGATAACCAGGAACGGCTGATCTATATCCCCTATACAACCCGGCAGCTAGTTGAAAAGAACAATGACAAGGTAGACCAGATCATCGTTGCTTTTAAGGAAGAACTGGGATATACCGGTGCGATGGCTTTTCAAAAGAGCCTGGATCGTTTTTTACGGGCGAAAAAGTTTATAAGCCCGCAGGACCAGAATGGTATTTTTATCCGCAATATTGCCGATCAGCTAAAGCAGAATCAGGGCTTTGCCCGCGTATTGCAGATGATCGTGGCTTTTGTTGCTTTCGGGACCATCATTGCCGGGATAATCGGCATCAGCAACATCATGGTATTTACCGTTAAGGAACGGACCAAGGAACTCGGGATCCGGAAAGCACTTGGAGCTACCCCAAAATCAGTCATCAGCACCATCTTGCTCGAATCGGTTTTTATCACCACGGTTTCGGGTTTTTTGGGAATGATGATAGGGATACTTCTCCTGAATTCATTAGGCGAGAAATTGAAGGATTATTTTATAACCAACCCCTATATCAATACAGGAACCGCCATTTTTGCAACGGTTTTACTGATAATTTTTGGCGCTATTGCCGGCTATGTACCCGCGCAACGGGCCGCAAGCATCAAACCCATAGTGGCTTTAAGAGACGAATAGGATGCGATTTATATTTGACAGCAATACCTGGCAGGAAATTTTTGGATCCATTGGAAAGAACAAGGTCCGGACCATCATTACGGTGGTAGGTGTGCTTTGGGGAATCTTTATTTATATAGCACTTGCCGGGGCAGCCAAGGGAATGGATAATGGGTTTGAAAAGGCCTTTGAAACGGTAGCCATGAACAGTATGTTCGCCTGGGCCCAAAGTACCAGCATGCCCTATGAAGGGTTTAAGACGGGCCGGCAGTTGCAATTAAAGTTGGGTGATGCCACGGTCCTGGAAAACAGGATCCCTGAGATACAATATATCGCACCCAGGAATGTGAGGGGTGTTTTCGGGGATGCTCCGGGGGCTATCGTACGCGGGGACAAGTCGGGTAACTACACGGTATACGGAGATTTTCCTGTATTTACCCAGATTTCAACCAAAAAGATCTATGACAACGGCAGGTTCATCAATGACGAGGATATTGAGCAGGCCAGGAAGGTATGTGTCATCGGGGAACGGACACAGAAGGAACTGTTTGATAAAGATGAAGACCCGATCGGGGGATACATCCGGATAGACAATGTATACTTCCAGGTTGTCGGGGTGCATAAGTTTGTCCCCGGCGGCGGGTTTGAAACCGATGGGGATATCTTTATTCCTTTTACCACGTATCGGAAATTATACAATACCGGGGAAGATGTGGGGTGGTTTTCCATAGCGGCCTACAATGACGCAGATGTGGTACAGGTTGAAAAAGATGTGAAATCCGTGCTTAAAAGTATACACAGGGTACATCCTGACGATGAAAGGGCCTTTGGTTCCTTTAACCTGGGTGAAATATTCAACCGGGTGATGGGTTTTGCAAAGGGGATCACTTTTTTGTCCTTGATTGTAGGGCTGGCAACCATCCTGGCAGGTGTTATTGGTATCGGGAACGTGCTGCTGATCTCCGTAAAGGAACGTACCAAAGAACTGGGGATCCGCAGGGCTTTGGGGGCCACCCCAAGGGAAGTTCGCTCACAGATCATCCTGGAATCCGTATTCCTTACCATGATTGCCGGTGTTATCGGGATCATCCTGGGTGCCGGCGTCCTCAGCCTCATCAATAGTTTCACCCAGGATATCGATTTCCCTTATGCCAACCCAACTGTGCCCATCCCCTATGTTCTGGGCGCATTGGCTGTTATGGTGATCCTGGGGACCCTGATCGGCCTGATCCCTGCTCAGCGGGCAGTAAGTATCAAACCGATAGACGCACTGAGAGAAGAATAAATACAACCATATAAGACTAATTCAACAACAATCCAATGAACAAAATTGTAAAGTATAGCCTGATCGGGGTCCTCGTATTGGGAGCCTTGTGGGCCGCTGTTTTCTTTATCAAATCGAATAGCAAAGGGGCAATAACCTATGAAACCAAAAATCCCTTTATTTCCAATATAGAAATGAAAACCGTTGCCACCGGTAAAGTTGTTCCGGAAGATGAGGTGGAGATCAAACCACAGATCTCCGGGATCATTGAAAAAATATTCGTGGAAGAAGGGGTAAAAGTGAAGGCAGGCGACCTCATTGCCCGCATTAAAGTTGTGCCGAATGAGCAGGCGCTCAACCAGGCAAGGGGGCGCGTGCGGAATGCAGAGATATCCCTGAACAATACCAAGATCGAATATAACAGGAACAAGGAACTTTTTGATAAGGGGGTAATCTCGAGCCAGGATTTTAATACGCTGCAATTGCAGTATGATCAGGCTCAGCAGGAACTGCAAAATTCCCAGGCAGATTACCAGATCATCCGGCAGGGTTCCGCCGGGGGCTCCTCCAGCGCCAACACCAATATCCGGGCTACCGTTACAGGGACAATCCTGGAAATCCCGGTGGAAGAAGGGGACCAGGTGATACAAAGCAACAATTTCAATGATGGAACTACAATTGCTTCCATTGCAGACCTCAACCAGATGATCTTTGAAGGGAAAGTGGATGAAGGTGAAGTAGGGAAGCTGAAAGTAGGGATGCCGCTGAAAATAAGCCTGGGGGCTATCGAAGGGAAGGAATTCGATGCCATACTGAAATTTATCGCACCCAAAGGCGTGGAAGAGACCGGAGCCGTTCAATTCCGGATAGAGGGTGATGTCACAGTAGATTCCACCTTTATGGTACGGGCCGGCTACAGTGCCAATGCTTCCCTTGTATTGGAGAAAAAGGACAGCATCCTGGTCATCCCGGAAGCCCTGCTCCAATTTGATAAGAAAACCGATAAACCGTATGTTGAAGTATCCACGGGGGATCAGACGTTTGAACGGAAGGATGTGGAAATAGGGATCTCGGATGGGGTCAATGTTGAGGTCGTATCAGGGGTTACGGAAAAGGATGAAATTAAGATCTGGAATAAAACCGAACCGATCAAGATAGGTGATGAAGAAGAAGATGGGGACGAGGAAACCGCGAATTAGGCCAACCATTGAAGAAGCAATCATCAAAACAATCAAAAAACTACCCATGAATTTAAAAACCATACTATTTTTGGCCCTGTTTTCCATAGGGGTCCTTTCTGCCCAGCAAAAAAAGTGGACGCTAGAGGAATGTGTAATGTATGCGGTTGACAACAACCTTAGCATTGCCCAGTATGAACTGGACCTGGAGAATGCCAAAATTGACCATTCCGATGCCGTTGGGAACATGCTGCCCAACCTGAATGTGCAAATGAGGACTTCAGCCAGTACCGGACTCGTCTTAGACCCTACCACAAACAACCTGTTATCTGCAACCATATTTTCAGCTTCCAATGACCTGACTTCTTCTGTTACGCTGTTTGACGGATTGCGGAACCTCAACCAGTTGCGAAGGGCGAAACTCAATGCCATTGCCAACCAGTACCGCCTCAACGACCTCGTGGATGACATTCGGCTCAATGTGGCAAATGCCTATCTGCAGATACTATCCAATAAAGAATCCCTGAAGGTTTTCAGGGCGCAATACGCCGTTACGGAACAGGACCTGAAGCGGACCCGGCAGTTGGTGGAATCAGGGGTTGTGGCAAAGGGTGACCTTTTGGAAATCGAGGCTACTGCAGCAAACCAGGAACAACAGATCGTAAATGGTGAGAACATGGTCCTGATCTCAAGGATCAACCTGGCACAGTTGCTGCAGATAACCGAATATGAAAATTTTGATATTGCCGATGAGGAATTCAACGTACCTCCTTCAGATATCCTGAATAATTCTGCAAAATCCATTTATGCAAAAGCACTGACCTTCCGGAATGACATTAAATTCTCAGAATCCCTGGTGGAGCTGGCGGAGAAGGACCTGGAAATTGCCAGGGGTGCGGTGTACCCTACCCTGGGGGCGTTTTTTAACTATAACACCAGATACTCGGACCAAACCCGGGATCCGGTGACAGGTACAAAGATCGGTTTCCAGGACCAGTTATGGATCAATGATGGTATTTCCTATGGTGCCCAGCTCAATATCCCTGTATTCAATGGCTTTAACACCCGTAATTCAATTAAACGATCCCGGATCGATGTTCAAAAGGCCCATTTGCAGTTGGAACAGGATAAGCTGGACCTGGAATCTACCGTAAACCAGGCCTACGTGGATGTAAAGAGTTTTTCGAAAGCATATGAGGCCGCCCAAAAGACCCTGGAGGCCCGCCAGCTGGCCTTCGACTATTCCAAGGAACGATTTGATGTGGGACTGATGAATGCCTTTGACTATAGCCAGGCCCAGGCCAGGGTGGACAATGCGGCAGCGGAACTGGTGCGGACGAAATACGACTATATTTTCAGGCTGAAGGTACTGGAATTCTATTTCGGGTTGCCGATTGTATTAAACTAGGCCCCGATTCGGTACTAATCCTGAACAGGCCTGCAGGCATGCAGGTCTTTTTTTTTAATTTTATATGCTATGGCCGTTATACTAAATGTGGAGAGCGCCACTACCAATTGCTCTGTCAGCGTCGCCAGGGATGGAGAGTTACTTGCCTTGAAAGAGCAGGATACTGGTAATTACTCACATTCCGAAAAGTTACATGAATACATCCGGGAAGTGCTTTCTGAAGCCAGCCTGGCAGTTAGTGAACTGGAAGCCATCGCAGTCAGTAAAGGCCCGGGGTCCTATACCGGCCTCCGGATTGGTGTTTCAGCCGCTAAAGGCTTATGTTTTTCATTGGATATACCCTTGATTTCGGTTGCCACACTTGAAAGTATGGCCCGACAGGTACAGGTTGAACAGGGGGTTATCATACCGGCATTGGACGCCCGGCGGATGGAGGTCTATTCGGCGGTATTTGATGGAGCGTACCGGCAGGTGCGTGAGACCCGGGCTGAGGTCATAGATATACACTCATTTTCAGAATATACGGATAACGGCAGGGTATATATCCTGGGGAACGGGGCTGATAAGTGCAGGACACTACTTACGCATCCCAATTTCATTTTTAAGGATACCATTGTCCCCTCTGCCAGGGAAA
The DNA here is from genome assembly GCA_963756115.1 of uncultured Flavobacteriaceae bacterium. Lineage (GTDB taxonomy): Bacteria > Bacteroidota > Bacteroidia > Flavobacteriales > Flavobacteriaceae > JTS-RE37. Next base: position 232,946 of record CAVWMN010000001.1, on the reverse strand, counting down.
TGTGCCTGCTGTCCGATACCAAATTCAGGAAAGGTGCATTTGAGGACCTGGCCTATTTTGAACCATATTATTTAAAAGATTTTATACTGCAGTCAAAAAAGAAAGGATGAGTTCAAAGGGAGTTATAATATTCCAGTAGTTGGAGGACCTCCACTTCGTTTCTTAGATTCAGGTTATTGCGGGAAACATAAGTTTTGAGTATACCCGCTTTATCCTTGAAAGCCTTCAGTATATTCCCCCTGTTCAGTGTTAATTCCTCCATCGGTTGATCCCCGATTTTGAGAAAATAAGATGAAACATCCTTGTAGACCGGGGGTTTAAAGGTATCATAACCATTATCTGGCTTTACAGCCTGGACAAAAACTTTTTTAGGTTTAAAAAAGAGCACTGCCCTCCCCTCGTTCAGGGGGATAAAATACCCTCCGGATTTTTTGCCGGATTCCCTGTACTCCTTGTAAATATAGTTCCTGCCACCAAATTCCGCTGTCAGGTCCGAACGCTGGAGCATGTTAAATTCCTTCTGTTTAACATCCTTGAGTTCTATCTGGTCCGTGAGGGCGTTGTGGCGCATAAGGAGCCGGACTGTCTTTCCGTTTACCTGGGTATTTCCCACCCTGTATTGTTCATTAAAATAAGGAGATCCTTCAATGGGGATGTCACGGAAAACCGTCCCTACCTGGGCGAGGTACCCGGGACCTCCCTTATCCGGGTCCTGGGCATAAGCCAGGCCGGAAACCAGCAGTACCATATAGACTATCTTTCGCATCATCTGGGTTTTTGATACGAATAAGGTACAAAAAATTGAGGCGGGAATCAAGCATTGGAAGGCTTGTGCAGCACCCGTTGCGGGAAGGGGATCTCGATGTTCGCTGCATCAAACCTGCTTTTCAGTTCTTCCATCACAAAGAAATGCGCTGCCCAGAAATTTTCATTTAGTGCCCAGAAACGGAGGGTGAGGTTTACGGAACTGTCTGCCAGTTCCCCGACATACACTTCCGGCATGGGCTCCTTGAGTATTTTGTCATTTTCGGCGCATATTTGCAGTAAAATGTCCTTAGCCTGTTTGATGTTGGATCCATACCCAATCCCAACATCAATTTTATCCCTACGGGTGCTTTCCGCATTGTAATTAATAATGGTATTGTTGGATAATTGCCCATTCGGAACGATGGCGATCTGGTTGCCGAAGGTATTTAGTTTGGTCGTAAAGATCGTGATTTCCTTTACAGTTCCATCCACGCCCTGTGCCGAAATGAAATCCCCTACTTTAAAAGGTTTGAATAAAAGGATAAGGATACCCCCGGCAAAATTGGCAAGGGAACCCTGGAGTGCAAGACCAATGGCAAGACCGGCTGCACCGATCATCGCTACCAGCGAGGAGGATTGAACCCCCAGCTGCGTAATAACCAGCACAAACAACAATATCTTCAGGGCAATGTTGATAAAACTTTGGAGAAAGCTCTCCAAAGCGAGGTCGTAATCCTTTCGGAGAAAAAATTTCCGCACCAACCTGTTGATCAGCCGGATGATCCAAAGTCCGGCAAAAAGGATGATTACTGCCATGACCATACTGGGTAGCACTTCCCAGATCCATCCTATCGCATAATCCAAATGTTCCTGATAATTGGTAAATTCTTCCATTCCTTACATACATTCTTGGGTTTGCAAAACAAAGGAAAATTCCTCTTTATTTCAAATCCGTAGCATTAAACTAATGTTAACCTCCAATGAATTCCCTGAGCTGGGTGATTACCGTTCCTGTTTCCGTTACGGGAAGTTTACAGGATCCATGCTGGCAGACATAGATAAGGGTACTTTCCTCCACGTACCGGTCCTCCAGCAAGGACAGGTCGCTTTTCCCTGCCGAGCCTGCAAACACTACATTGGGCAGGTAATTTTGCTGTATTTGCATGTTTTTTTCCCTATAATCCTTCCCAACGGTGGCAACCTCATAAAATGGCTGGGTTTGGTACAGCACTAGGTGCAGCCAATTGGCATGGTTGGATGCGTTCTCGTAAAAATTCCCCTGGATGGTATTCAGCATGCTCCGTGAGATCTTGTCATATCCTTCAGAGGGAAAATACCGGGACATTTTAAATAGGTTGTTGGCCATGACAGAGTTCGAGGAGGGGATCACATTATCCGTGGTCTCCAGGGTTCTGCGAATAATGAAATCTTCCTGTTTGGAGGTAAAATAGAAAAGCTTGCTGTCTGCATCCCAAAAATTAGCAATGCAATAATCCAGGAGGGCTTTGGACTCCATTAACCATCTTTCATCCAGCGTCACTTCATACAGTTTATGAAATGCTCCTGCTACGGAGGCATAATCCTCAAGGTAGGCACTGATAGTACTGCTGCCATTTTTGTAATTACGGTACATGCTGCCATCTTCCCGGATCATATGTTCCTTTAAAAAAGCTGCATTTTTAAGGGCCAGGTCCAGGTACTCCGCATTTCCCAGGTAACGGTAGGCATCTGCCAGCCCGGAAAGCATCAGGCCGTTCCAGGAAGCCAGAATTTTGTCATCCAACCGGGGCTTTTCCTTCTGGTTCCTTGCATCAAGGAGTGTTTTTCTGGCACCCTCCAGCAGGGTCTCAAGTTCCAGGGCGGAAAGATCATGTTTGCGGGCAATTTCGGTATCAGTTTTATCGCGGATAAGGACATAGTTGCCATCTTCCCAGAGGCCAAAAGAATTAATATTATAATAGTCCTGGAAGACCTCAAACTTCTCACCCAATAATTGCTGCAGCTCATCCTTTTTCCACACATAATATGCCCCTTCTTCCAGTTGTCCCGTTTCATTCTGGCTATCGGCATCCAGGGATGAATAGAATCCGGAACTGCTGTCCATCAGATCTTCCATTACAAATGAGATGCTCTCTTCAACAACATCACGGTACAGCTTATTCCCTGTGGCTGCATAGGCCATGGCATAGAGGCTCACCAGCTGCCCGTTGTCATAAAGCATTTTTTCGAAATGCGGGACATGCCATTTGTTATCTACGGAATAGCGCGAAAATCCCCCTCCGAGTTGGTCATAAACACCCCCATATGCCATTTTGGTCAGTGTTGTATTTACATAGTCCAGCAATCCGGCATCTTTTTGTACCGTGGCATAATGCAACAGGTAATCCAGGTTAACCGGCATCATGAATTTCGGGGCCCGGTTATAGCCACCGTATTTATTGTCAAAATATGTTGACCAACTGCCCATGATGCGTTCCAGTTCATCCAGTGGAAGCAGGTCGGTCTCCGGCTTGGTCTCCACCAGATTTACCGATTTTATTCCTTCCTCCAGGTTTTTAGCATATTCGAGCACCTTTTCCGGATTGCTTTCATACAGGTCGCTAAGCTGCCCGAGGATTCGGATCCATTCGGGTTTCTGGACATAGGTAGCTCCCCAGAACGGCCTGCCATCAGGTAAAGCCACTACATTGAGCGGCCACCCGCCGCTGCCGGTCATCATTTGTACCGCATCCATATAGATATGATCTATGTCCGGCCTTTCTTCCCGGTCTATTTTTACCGGGATAAAGTGTGTGTTCATCACCTTGGCGACTTCCTCATCCTCAAAACATTCTTTTTCCATCACGTGGCACCAATGGCAGGCGGCATAGCCTATACTGATCAGCAGCAATTTATTTTCCGATTTGGCGCGTTGCAGTACTTCCGGTCCCCAGGCTACCCAATTGACCGGATTGTGGGCATGTTGGAGCAGGTAAGGACTGGTTTCGTCTATTAAGGCATTGGTATATCTGTGTGACATGGTTTTGGAATTTTGTGCGCACCCACCTAAGGCAATGAATACCAGTAAAAAAGTATGGAATGATTTAAACATATGTAAAGATACGTCCTAAGGGGCATAAAAAAAACGCCCGGAAGGCGCTTTATGATCCATGTGATGCGGGGATTAATCTACTTCGAATGTAATTTTTACATTCACCCTGTAATTATCGAGTTTCCCGCTTTTAACAGTTGCACTTTGTTCTTTTATATACACGGACCGGATATTTTTTACGGATTTGGATGCATGTGCCACTGCATTTTTAGCGGCATCTTCCCAACCTTTGTCGGAATTTGCCAATACTTCTATTACTTTTAAAACTGACATATTTATATATTTTTAGATTCTGTTTAAGGTAGCGAAATAATGCCGGCCATCCAAAAAAAATGACGGGGATCAGCCATTAATTGCAACTACCTCCTGCACCCTGTCTCCCATCATTTCTTTGAGCATATTTTCAATGCCATTCTTCAGGGTATAGGTGGAAGAAGGACATCCGCTGCATGCCCCCTGAAGGATAACGTTCACAGTTTTGCTTTCTGCCTCATAGGATTGGAATAGGATATTTCCACCGTCACTGGCAACAGCCGGTTTTACATATTCTTCCAGGATGGCCACAATCTCCCTTGAAGTTTCATCCATTGGGACAGCTCCTGCTGCCGATGCTGCCGGTGCCTTTTGAAGGGCAATACTGTCTTCGGAGACTGCGGGTTTCCCGCTTGCTATAAACTCCCGGATCAAATCCCGCAGTTCAGTATTGACCTCCTCCCATTCTGTTACATCATATTTCATGACAGAGACGTAGTTCTCATCCATAAAAACCTCCTTTACAAAAGGCAGCAGGAATAATTTTTTGGCGAGTTCGGAACCCACGGCCTCATCTATATTTTTGAATTCGAAGGCAGCAGGCACGATCCTCTTGTTGGCCACAAATTTTAAAACCGCCGGGTTGGGTGTAACCTCCGCATAGATCGTAACGGCAGATTTGACCGGGGTTTCCTCAACCACCACCGTTTCCCCGGAATTGAGGTACTCTACAAGCTGCTGGGCAAGTTCATCTTTAACATCTTCCCATGCCACGATATCAAATCGTTCCAGGGCGATAAAATTCCCGGATATATAAACGGTCTTAATAAATGGCAGGTAAAAAAGTTGCCTTGCCAACGGGGATTTCCCCGCCTCATCGATATTGCGGAATTCATGGTTTCCCCGCGTGATAAAATGGTTCGATTCAAATTTTAGGATAGCAGGATTATCGGTAGGGCGGACTGTGATTACATACTCCTTCATCGTTCTTATTTTATACAAAAATACAACCATTTTGCTGGTTTGAGCCTATATAATAATGTTGTATTTAAGCCGTTATACTTTATATTTGGTAAAAAGAGCTATAAACCTTCCCACACCCCTGATGAAAAAATGCCTGTTAATTTTAGTTTCGCTCTTGACCTATTGTACCGTATCGACAGCGCAGGAAGGGATCCCGGTTTATTTTGATTATTTGTCAGATAACTATTATTTGGTACACCCGTCCATGGCTGGCATCGGTCTTGGGGGAAAAGTGCGGTTGACAGCGCGGAAGCAGTGGTTCAGCGTGGAAGAGGCACCCAGCCTCCAGACGTTAAATGCCCATGCCCGGATAGGAGACAGCAACAGTGGCGTGGGTGCCATCATCTTTAACGATGCCAATGGATACCATAGCCAGACAGGGGGTAAAATTACGTATGCGCACCATTTGCCCTTTGGAGGTGATATACGGATACTGAACCAGTTATCTTTCGGGCTGAGCGCGGGTTTTATCCAGAGCAGCCTGGATGAGACAGAATTTCGTTCCGTCATCCCCGATCCTATTATTACCGGCACCAGGAACAGCGTTGGCTACTTTAACGTGGATTTCGGGATGTCATACAGCCTTATGGAATTCTATGCCCATGTCTCTGTGCTGAATGCCATCGGGAGTGGTCGGGATCTGTATACGGCCATCGAGTTTGATAACCTTCGCAGGTACCTCCTGTCTGCCGGATATATATTCGGGCGGAGCGAATGGCGTTTGGAACCCTCCGCATTACTGCAACTCACCGAATTTACAAAAGAAAAGACCGTTGATTTCAATGCCAAGGTGTACAAGGATGTCAGTTTCGGAACGGTTTGGGGCGGATTATCTTACAGGCGCAGTTTTGACGGGGCCCAGTTCCGTACCAACGGAACGTTTGGCGAACAAAGGCTGCAACTTTTTACTCCTATAATCGGCGTGAATATCAACCGCTTCCTGGTCTCCTATAATTATTCCTACCAGTCTGGGGATATCCGACTGGATAACGGCGGCTTTCACCAGATCACCCTGGGATATGACTTTGGGCCGGAACGGGAAAACCGGTTCGATTGTTTCTGTCCTGCCGCCAACTACTAAGACCAACGGGTTTACGATATTTTGCAAACCCGCTGGAATATGGATCATTTTTTCGCGAGCCATCCCGGGGGATATACCCCGTCAAAAACTCCTTAGTTATCCCAGGAATAATTTTTACTGGAAGCCTGTTTTTGGATCGCTTTGATCATGGCGTTTTCCAATTCCCCTGTTTCATCCTTCTGTTGTGTGGCAATATAGGCTTCGCGTTTCGCATTTGCTTCCCGGATCTTTTGCTGTATGGAGAGGCGCTCTTCCTTTTTCTGATCGATAAAGTGTGCAATTTCGGCACTGGACTTCCCTTTAAGTTCAGCAGGCAGTTGCTCTTTCGCTATCCGGGCGATATCAAAACCTTCTTTTTCCGAAGCATCCACCAGGTCCCAGGATGAATTCCGGTACATCCGAGAGCTTTTGCTTACGGCCCTTTTTACGGCAACAACTTCCTCTAATTCCCTGGCATTGTCATCCTGGACGGATTGCTGTTCCATTCTGGAAGCACCCAGGGCGCCATAGGAGATATAGGTTTTATTCAAACGCGCATTCAGCCGGATAATGATCTCATCATAGGGAGTCCGGACGTGGACCACCTGCCGGTCATGGTCAATGGCCATATATTCCCCACCGGTAAGGATGGCACCGTTCTTCCAGTCGGTACGGACCCCATCTTCATAATTCCCGCAAAAAATGGTGTTTACCACAATGTCCTTTTCAGTTGCATTTTCAATGGCATCCCGGTAATTGAGTTTCCCCTGGGTAAAGGGTTCATTCCCTGCGATAAAGATCATTTTAAGGTGGTCCGGGTTTTTGCCCCATTCGAGCCGGCTCAGGGAGGTCTGGATTACCTGCCCACAATATTCCTCTCCCCCATTAGTGGTAAGGGAGAACAATTTGGCGGAGATCTCATCCAGGTCGCTGCTGAACCCTAATACCTGCTGGATGTAACCTTCCCGGGGGGATAGGTTATCATTCCCGTATTGGTACAAGGCAATCTGTAGTTCCGGCCGTTCCGAATTTCCACATCGCGCATAGGTAAATTTATTTACGATATCCCATAACTGGGCTTTGGCCTGATTGATGAGTCCGTCCATACTGTTACTGGTGTCCAGCAGCAATGCGATCTGCACTTTGTTATTGGACGCTTTTGAAACCGTTTCCATAATCCCGGCTCCAATGGGATCTGATCCTGAATATTCGGGGAGTCCTTCATTTCCAGAGGTAACACCCACCAGTAAGGTTATCAGTCCGATTGCAATTGTTTGTCTTGCCTTTTTCATGTTGTCATGTTTTAAATTATAAGTATGTTGATCCCGGTAGCCCTATCCAAAGCTATTTGCAGGCATCAATTTCATTTTCCAGTTCCTTATTGGCTGCAATAAACTCCCCAAGCGCTTCCGGGTCCTTGTTTTTGAGATATTGTTCCAGGAAGGCCAGCATCAGCCCGCTGACTAATTGATGACCCCTATCGGCTGGCAGGGTTCCCCCGTTTTTAACCCTCAAACTATCCGGGATTATAAAGGGCAGGTCTGTAAAATCAAAGTGCATCATCCCATCTATTCTTACCACAGTTGATCCGGGTTTTGACTTCCGTGCGATCTCCCTCCATAATCCGCTCCTTTCCATTTTTAATGAATCGGGTATAGTATTGCCTTCCGGAAATTGGGGTCTTTGTAGGATACCCAAAAAAGGGATGGCTATCCCTTCATGCATCGCTTTTCCAAACAGATAGCCATCCAGATTGATGGCTGCCTTAAATCCATGGTCATAAGCCGCTACATTCAGTGCTGCTGCTCCCCCAAGGGAATGCCCTGCCATAGCCAGGGCATTGGGAGCTATGCTGTTCTTAAACAGGTCGTCTGTCAACAGTTCTTTCACAATAAAGGAGGCATCCCGGCATAATTCCTCCACTTTCCCATCAGGCCCACCGGAATTCGGAATGACCCCCATGGCCTTCCCGTCAGGTAGCACTGTAATACCACTTCCGGGGTGGTCTATAGCGGCTACCAGGTAACCGTGACTTGCAATTTCTATTGCTATGGTGGTATAGTTGATCCGGGTCATGCCCAGCCCCGGGGAGAACAAAAGGGTTGGGATGTTGGTCAACGGAAGGTATTCCATGGATGCGGGGATCGCCGCTGTCTTCAGTTTTTTCCAGTCATGCAGGATGGAATCACTTAAATTGAGATACTGTTCCTGCCGGAGGGCCTTAATCAAATTGGCGTCGTTGCAATAGGATGCCGGGGGGGAGTTGCTCTCCCCGGCTATCGGATACCATATGCTGATCCCCAATGGCCGGTCTGCTGCTGTCCGTAATGATGCGGGCCTGACATATGACCTGTATGCCACCGCTACAGTATAGCTGCCCGAGGGAACAGGAAAGGGTTCGGCGGAACAGGGCCCGTTACAGGAAAAGGCGACAAACGAAAGGAACAATACCAGTATGGTATACAGCATGGGTTCGATTATTTCTTGGTACTAAAAGTAAATCTGAAGTTTTTGATAAAAAACGGGCAATGAGGGAAGGGGGGCTTTGAATGAGTGGGCGGGCATCACCGGTGAGCAAACTGCTCAAAAAGCCTTGTTTTACAGTTGTTTTTAAGCTTTATGTATTTTTTATAACGGCATAAATCGAGTAAGTTTATCCCAATAAACCTGGAAATGTATAAGCATTGTCACATAGTTTGGCTTGCGCTACTGAGCGTACTCCCCATTGCGGCTCAAGAGCAGGATGAGGCCGCAGGCATCCGCATTAAGGGGTCCGTAAAAACCATGGAAAGCAACACACCCATAAACGGGGTTGAAATATCAACCCGGAAGGGTGCTTATGCGGTAACGAATTCCCTGGGGGAATTCTCTATACGTGTGGCTGTTGGGGATGAGCTGGTCATTGAAAGTCCTGAGATCGAAACCATACGTTACCGTGTTTTAAACGATGAGGACATCGAGGTGCTGGTAAAGGATTATAGCGAAAACAACGGGAGGCAAAGCCGGGCTGCACCCTTACTATCCGCTGCCGGCCAGCATCAGTCCAACCTTGATTCTGCCCGGTTCTATAGAAAAAGCGACATAGCCAAAAGCATCGACTTTGTGGCACAGTCCATAGCGGTGTTGGGGAATAGCGGAAATAAAAAGGAATTGGCACAATCCCTCACAGCGCTGGGCGAAATTTACCAGTATTACAAACAATATGACCTGGCCATAGCAAATTATGTGGATGCACAGGAGTCCTACAAGTCATCCGCAACGGCCGTTTTACTGGGAAGGGCTTATATTCTGAACGGAGATCATGCTGATGCTGTCAGGGTCCTGGAACCCTTGCTGGCGATCAGGGAATTGGTGCCTTATCAGCGCATTGAGGTCCTCGAAGGACTCGGGGATGCAAACCGGGGGTTGGGTAGAATAGATACTGCAGTTGCTTTTTACCGACAGGGGCTGGCCATTGCAGATCAGAATCAAATTGCCCCAAAGCTACCAGACCTGAATTCGAAAATTGCCGATGCCCTGGCGGGGGATAACCGTTTGCAGGAAGCCGAAGGTTTCTACAACAATTCCCTGAGCCAGGCCAGTACAATGGCACCACAGCGGGCCGTCCAGGAGAAAGAAAAGGTTGCTGATTTCTATAATAAACGAAGCCAGTTCGACGATGAGATCACCCTTCGCAAAAAAAGCCTGCAGGAACTAAAAGGGATGGCCCGATCCAAGATTGCTAAGGGAAGTGAAGATGGTGTAAATGATTCTATCTCCGCCCAACGTATCAATTATAAGATTGCGAATGCTTATATAGCACAGGACAAACTGGGAGAGGCTATACCTTATTTGATGGAAAGTATCTCGGAGGCAGATCAGGAGGACGATTTGATAGTCCAGAAAGACGCTACCCGTAAATTGTCTGAAGTTTACAAACAACAGGGAAATTTCAGCAGGGCCCTCGAAACCTATCAAAAATATGTAGCGGTGGTGGATACACTCTATATCCGTAAGGAACAGGAAATTGCCCGCGCTGCGAGGTTCAACCGTGAAATTGCCGCTAAACAAAGCCGTATCTCAGGGTTGGAGCAGGAGCGGGAGCTTTCCCAAAGCAAATATGACCTGGCATTAACGGAGCAGCAACTTGCACAGGAGGCCAATAAAAGGCAAAAATGGCTCATCTATTCTTTGATCGTGGGTATGTTGCTTACGGGCCTGGCAGCCTTTTTCCTGTACCGTAGTATGCAGCAACAAAAATTGGCAAATAATTTGCTCGCTTTGAAATCATTGCGCTCCCAGATGAATCCGCATTTTATCTTTAATGCTTTGAATTCTGTGAACAATTACATTGCTAAAAGCGATGAAAGGAGTGCCAACCGGTTTTTGAGTGATTTTTCCACCCTGATGCGGGCCGTGCTTGAAAACTCAGAAGAGGATTTTATTCCGTTATCGAGGGAACTGGAGCTTTTGACACTTTATGTAAGGCTGGAACATTCAAGATTCCCGGAAAAATTTGATTATAAGATCGATATTGATGACGGCCTGGACACGGACGCCTTTTTGATACCTCCCATGCTGTTGCAGCCCTATATTGAAAATGCTATTTGGCACGGGCTTCGCTATAAGGAAGAAAAAGGGAATCTATGGATCCGGGTTGTCAAAACGGATTCACGGCTCATAACCATCACGATCACGGATGATGGCATAGGAAGGAAACTATCGGGTGAGCTTAAGACAGCTCATCAAAAACAGCAAAAATCGAAGGGGATGGGGATGATAACCAGGCGGATCGCCATTTTGAACAATATGTACAGGGATACGATACATGTTTCAGTGGAAGACTTGAATACAGACCAAACCGGAACCCGTGTTACGCTGACTCTAAAGAAAAGCTGATGATATTAAAAGCACTGATCATTGAAGACGAAGCCAACAGTCGGGAAATCCTTCGGAATTACCTTGACAAATATTGCGGGGAGGTTTCGCTTCTGGGAGAGGCTGCGACGATCGATGAAGGCCTGGAGCTGATACACAGGGAACAGCCGGATCTGGTATTCCTCGACGTTGAAATGCCATTCGGGAATGCCTTTGACCTTTTGGACCGTGTGCCGGATCGAAGTTTCGAAACGGTTTTTGTGACTGCCTATAACCAATATGCCATGGATGCCCTCAACAACCATGCTGCCTACTATCTTATGAAACCCATCAATATTGACGAACTGGTAAAGGCTGTGCGGTATGTTGCAGAGATTAAAGAACGGGAAGTGGCGTTGGCAGACCGAATCCTGGTCCCAAAATTAAACAGGGTGGAAGGGAAGATCACCCTGCCGCAACAGGATGGTTTTCAGGTGCTGAATGTGTCCGATATCCTTTATTGCAAGGCAGATGACAACTACACAGAGATACATCTGGTGAACAAAAAGATTTTAGTCAGCAAAACCTTAAAGTATTTTGAGGAGGCCCTGGCTGCGTTTTCCTTCGCCCGGATTCACAAATCTTACCTTGTCAATGTCAATGAGGTGGTGAAATACAGAAAAGGCAAAGGTGGGAGCGTGGTCATCTCCAATGGCAAAGAACTCCTGGTTTCAGCTTCCAAAAAACGGCAGTTGCTGCTGTATTTTGAATAAACGTTTTTCTGAAGGCAGTCTTCAGTCGCAGTAGCTTTGCCTTTAAGGTTCAAGGTTTAAAGTTCAAAGAATGTACGTCCCTGAATTGAGTTGACCGTTCTTTCGCACCTCCTACCTTACCCACCCCTTCATCCCCTCCCGGGAGGGGACTTCTCTGATCCATACTTCTTACCTGAACGTTGTCATGCTGAACGCAGTGAAGCATTGAACTGGACCATAAACTTTGCCTGTCCTCCGAAGCTCAAGCGAAGGAGGGAACCCAATGTCAGGCTGAGCGCCCGTCGTAGTGATACAGATCTATTTGTCACAATTTATAATTATTCCCCTCTCTGGAGGAATTAGCGGTGCGTCTTAAAAGCAGTAAACATTATGTATAAAAGATGTAGCTTTGAACCTTGGATGTCGAATTCCTTTGCCTGCCCTCCGAAACCCTGGGACCCGCAGGAAGGAATAGTGAACTTTTTGACCGTATTGATCATGAATATATGATAGTATCTGTAAGAGGACATACCCCCAAGATAGGGGAGGATTGTTATATCGCTGAAAACGCCACGATTGTCGGGGAGGTAAACATGGGGAATCAATGCAGTATCTGGTTCAATGCGGTGATTCGCGGGGATGTAAATTCCATTAAAATGGGGAACAAGGTGAATGTCCAGGACGGGGCTGTAATCCACTGTACCTATCAGAAGGCGGCTACGGTGATTGGGAATAATGTTTCCATCGGCCACAACGCCATCGTTCATGGTTGTACCGTGAAGGATAATGTACTGATAGGGATGGGCAGCATTTTAATGGATGATTGCATTGTTGAAAGCAACTGCATTATTGCCGCCGGGGCGGTGGTAACGGCAGGTACCCATGTACCCTCGGGCTCCATATTTGCAGGCATGCCCGCGCGGAAACTGAAGGATATCAGCCCGGAACTGATTTCAGGCGAGATAGACAGGATCGCCAACAATTACGTATTCTATTCCGGTTGGTTTAAGTAAAAATTTTTCGGGTCCCTGCTCCGGTATCCCGGGACTCCGGAGCAGTGCCTGATGTGTATGTTGGCACACAAACGGGATGGTATATGCCCTAAACGGAAAACAAGCCGGATTAAGTTTATTTCCCTATTTTTGCCGCATTAAAACAGCAACGGATGAACGCATATATATTCCCGGGTCAGGGCGCTCAATTTACCGGTATGGGCCTCGATCTGTACGAACGATACCCGCTGGCAAAGGAGCTTTTTGAGCTTGCCAATGATATTCTTTCCTTTCGGATAACTGACATCATGTTCAAAGGGTCCCGGGAGGAGTTGCAGCAGACCAACGTAACCCAGCCTGCTATTTTCCTTCATTCTGTGATACTCAGCAGGGTGATGGGGGAAGCCTTCCGCCCGGATATGGTGGCAGGGCATTCTTTGGGCGAGCTTTCTGCCCTGGTTGCCAACGGCACCCTTTCCTTTGAGGATGGTTTGCAACTGGTTTATAAACGGGCTATGGCGATGCAGAAAGCCTGTGAGCTGCAGCCGGGGACCATGGCTGCAATCCTGGGGTTAGAGGATGCGGCAGTAGAACGTTTATGCGGGGAAACGGAGGGCGTCGTCGTACCGGCAAACTATAATTGCCCAGGGCAGCTGGTGATTTCCGGCGAAGTGGAAGCAATAGGCCGGGCCTGTGAAAAAATGAAGGAAGCAGGGGCTAAAAGGGCACTTGTACTCCCGGTGGGGGGTGCTTTCCACTCACCGCTTATGGAACCGGCCCGTGAAGAACTGGCAGCAGCGATAGAACAGACAAAATTCGGGAACCCCATCTGTCCCATTTACCAAAATGTACCAACCACTGCAGTCCTGAAAGCGGACGCCATAAAACAAAACCTGATCCTGCAACTTACGGCCCCCGTTAAATGGACGCAAAGTGTCCGGCATATGATACAGGACGGGGCAGGAAGGTTTACCGAACTGGCACCGGGGAAAGTATTACAGGGGTTGGTCCTGAAAATAGACGGGACCGTGGAAACCACATCGGCAATAATTACGTAAATGCATTACATGGGCAGCCTGGCATTTTACCCGATAATGGCATATTTCACCCGCATAATTGGGGTTATGGCCGTTTTTTTAGTAATATTGAGGCCCTAGTTTTGCCAGACCAACCGACCATGTTGTGAATTGATCTCTGAATTGATTCTAAAGGCAGTCTATGAAAATGAAAATAAACAATACGGCCAGCCGGTTTCCTGGCTTTGCTATTATAAAGGTCATCCTGTTCAGCTGGTTTTTTGGTATTTCCCTTGCTTTACAGGCACAGGATGTAAGTATCGAATTATTTAACGATCCTGACGAACAAGGTTCACAACCGGGAAGCTTTAGGGTTTATCGTGACAATGATTCGTTTTATCCCCAGACAGATATTACGTATACCGTCTCAGGGACCGCTGTCCAAAGTTCAGATTATACACCGTTTACCGGCCAGGTTTCCATTGGACCATTTGCAAGCCAGGCCTTTATCAATATCTCAGGGATTATCGATGATAATTTGGTTGAAGGGCCTGAGAGCATCATTATAACCCTGGAGACTTCAACCTTCGGCAATGTGGTGGCACCGGCAAGTGCCGAGGCAACTTTGGCCGATAATGATACCGGTGTCATATCCCTAAACCTTTCAGTCCCGCCCTTTGACCCAAATGCTTCCGAGGTGGGTCCGGATAATGGCCGGTTCAGCATTGACCTGAGCAAACCCAACGGCACCAATAACGTGGTCACTGTCACGTATACCTTAAGCGGAACCGCAGGGAACCCTACCTCCGGACAGCCGGATTACAACCTTTCCGGTGCAGCAACTTTAAGCTTTACCAACGACGGGGCACAGATTAACCGGGTGTTGGACATCATACCCGTCGATGACCCGCTTTTTGAGCCTGATGAGACGGTTGTCCTTACCCTGACGGGCACGGACAACCCGGCCTTGTTTTCAATCGGATCACCCGAATACTGCGACGGTTACCATCGCTGCAAACGATTGTGCTGCAGGTAATACGGCGCCCGTGCTAAACGCCACCCCGGTGACCGCTGTGATGAAACCAGTTTCAGCTCAATTCCTTTTTTAGCGGCACCCCGCCCACCGGCAGTGAATTGAGATGGTCTACCAACGACGACCCTGGAAAATACGGGGGACTGGGTGCCCTCCGCCAATGGCAGCACAGTTACCGATGAGGATACTTATTATGCCTTCTTTTACGACCCTGTCTCCTTTTGTACCAGTCCGCCCAGTGCCGGGCGTGACATAACATTCAATACGTCCCCGACGGCAGGGACACCCTCCAATGCAAATGCCTGTTCTGATTCTGATTTCGGGGAATCAGAAGTAGACCTGGATGATCTGCTGGCAGGAGAAGATAACGGAGATTGGGCATTTACCTCCGGGCCACAGAATGTACCTATGGAAGGGAACAACGAGCTCGATTTTGAAGGACGGCCGCTTGGCAATTATGTTTTCACCTACACGACCGACACGGCAGAAGGTGGCTGTACAGAAGATTCTGCAAGTGTAACAGTCACCGTAGTGGATTGTGATCCCTGCCTGGCAGGGAATCTGCCCCCGGTCCTTAATTCAGCCACTCCCACAGTTTTCTGTGATGTGATCAGCCAAAGCCTGAACAATTATACGAACAGCAACCCCCCATCCGGAACTACCCTCCGCTGGAGTACAAACCCGGATCCGCTGGTGGTGAGTGCCCACAGGACGGCAGACCAGATTGCCAACCCGGCAGCCGGTACCTATTACGGGTTTTTCTATGATGCTGTCAATACCTGCGCCAGCCCTACCTTACAAGTTACACTTACTCTCAACAGGACCCCGGAAATCACTTCCACCACAGGCGCCACACGGTGTGGTCCCGGACAGGTTACGTTATCCGCGGCTGGTTCAATTCCAAACAGTACAGAAACCCCCAATTTCCGATGGTATTCATCACCTACCAGCACAGTGATATTGTCCAATCTGGCAAGTTATGCCCCGAATGTGACCACCACTTCCACCTTTTACGTGGAAGCTACAGCAAATAGCTGTACTTCCGAAAGGGAAGCCGTTATTGCAACCGTGGTGCAGCAACCTTCCGCCGGTACACCGACAAATGCATCCTCCTGCAGTGTTGCGGCCAACGGACCCACAACCGTGGATCTCGATGAGAGGCTGGCAGGGGAAGATACCGGGATCTGGACCATCACCACAGATCCGTCCGGCAGCCTGACAATCGGGGCTGATAATGTCGTCAGTTTTGAAGGCCGTCCGGACGGGAATTATGTCTTTACCTTCAGCACTACGGGAGCACAGGCGCCGTGTAACAATGTATCCTCCCAGGTTACCATCTCTGTAAACGACTGTGACGTGGATACCGATGGCGACGGCCTGTTCGATGGTGATGAAGCTTCCCTGGGAACAGATCCCAATGATACGGATACGGATGATGACGGAACAGATGATGGCACGGAAGTAGGCAGCGATACTGCCAATCCCCTGGATGAAGATGCAGACGGGATAATCGATGCCCTGGATTCCAATATTATAGATTCTGATAATGATGGCGTTAACGACCAGCAAGACCCCGGGAATACCAATCCCTGTGTGCCGGATAATACAAACATGCTATGCGATTCTGACGGGGATGGTATTACAGATGGGGAGGAGATTGCCAACGGGTCTGATCCTTTCGACGCCTGTGATCCTAACCTAACCCCGGATTGTGAGCCGGATCCTATAGACCTGGCGATTACCAAGGTGATCGATAATGAAAATGCGGTCATAGGGGATCGGGTGGTTTTTACTATTACGCTGACCAATTCCACCGATCGCCGGGCACTGAACATCAAGGTTGGCGACCTGCTCGAAACCGGTTTCCAATACGTTTCACACGTAACTTCCGTGGGTACCTATGATGAAGTGTTGGGGGAATGGGATATTTTTGAATTGCAACCCATGGGATCGGCTACCCTGTCGGTTACAGCAGATGTCCTGGAAGGGGGTACCTATTCCAATACGGCCGAATTGCTGGAATCCTTCCCGGATGATAACAATGCAGCCAATAACAGCGCTACCGTCACCCTGGTGATCGACCTGCCGGAAGGGGTAGACCTGTTAATTGAAAAAACCGCTTTGAGTTCCAGGCCGCTTGTGGGTGAGAGGGTAGTATTTACCATCAAGGTAACCAATCAATCCATTTCAGATGTCGTTACCAATATACAGGTAGAGGATATAGTGAATTCAGAATTAGGATTTATTTATATTGACGATAGCGATCATGAGGCATATAACCCAGATGACGGTATCTGGCAGATACCGAGGCTGGAGATAGGCCAGGAGGCAGTGCTGGACATTACTGTTTTTGTACCCCGCGAAGGTACCTTCGTGAATACAGCCCGGATCATCCGTTCTTCGCCCGGCGATGGAAACCCTGAGAATAACGTGGCCTCTGCAGAGGTCAGGGTAAGCGTGCCCACAGTTGCTGACCCCGGATTTGTATTCAACCAGTTCTCCCCCAACGGTGACGGCACCAATGATTTTTTAAAGATCAAGGATATAGGTTTATTCACAAACTCAAAACTAAAAATTTTCAACCGGTATGGTAACCTGATGCTCGATATCGCCAATATGCCAGAAGACAACGTATGGGATGGAAACTATAAAAATGAAACAGCGCCCGATGGCACCTACTATTATATTTTGGATCTGGGCGATGGCTCGGAAATTAGAAAAGGCTGGATTCAGCTCATAAGATGATCACCATAATGACTTGTAAATCAAGTAGATTTTTATATAGCATCCGCCTTTTATCCCTGGCCTTCTGTGCATTCATGGTCAATGATATTCAGGCGCAAAGAGAGCCACAGTATACACAGTATATGTATAATATCGGCAGTTTTAACCCGGCCTACGTCGGCAGCGTGGAATCCCCCGATATATCCGCCTTGTACAGGGCGCAGTGGATCAGTATCCCCGGGGCACCCAGGACCATCCGGTTTGGGGCTAATATACCGTTGTCCAATGAAAAAAACGGCCTCGGGTTTAATGCAATCAGCGACCAGCTCGGACCCACAACCAATACCTACGTAAACCTGGCCTATTCTTTCGAGGTCCAGGTGGCAACGACTACCAAATTGTCCTTCGGGGTCAATGCCGGGGGTTCCTTTCTCAATGTGGATTTCTCCAAAGGCACTTTTGAAAACCCGGGAGAGCCCATCCTGGACAGGGAGATCATTAAAAAGTTCTATCCTACAGTTGGGGCAGGCTTATTCCTGTACCAGGAAAATTGGTACCTCGGATCATCGATCCCGAATTTTCTGACAGACGGTATCTATAACGAAGATGTGGCCACAATAGTGGAAGACAAAATGCAGTTCAATTTTATTGGCGGGTATGTATTTGACATGTCTGATGGCCTTAAATTCAAACCCGCATTTTTGGTAAACTATATCAAAGGGGCACCGGTAACAATCAACGGATCGGCCAATTTCCTCATCAATGACGTATTCACCGTGGGGGCGTCTTACCGAAGTAATAATGCCATCAGTGGCCTGGCCGGATTTCAGATATCAAGCAATACATTTATAGGATATTCCTATGATTACAATACCAACGGATTGGGCGCCTATAATAGTGGAACCCATGAAATAATTCTTAAATTCTATCTTGGAAAAGGTGGGGAGGGCGCTAAAGACGATGGGAAGAGCCGGAAAGGGAAACCGAAGCAAATTGATACCCCACGATTTTTCTAAAAGACCAGGGCATGAGGCATAGCAACAGAAAAAAATACGTTATCATCTTCCTGCTGGCAGCAGCAATGGCATATGGACAGGATACGAAATCGAAGGCTGATGAATTGTTCTTTGCCTATGACTACAGGGATGCCATCAACGAATATTACAAAGAGATGAACCAGGCCCCGCTGACCAACCAGCAACAGCTGAACCTGGCCGACTCATTTTTGAAAATCGGAAATTATAAAGAGGCATCTGAACGGTACCTGGAAGTATATAAGGCAGACTCTACCATGTCTAACCACCATTTCAACAAAATGCTCCAGGCAATGGTTAAAATATCCGGTATCCGCCGTGCCAGGGCTTTCATGGCTACCCGTTCGAAAGCTTTGACCCCCGAATTGCTGGAGAATGCCGACTTTAATTATGAGTTGTTCCAGGCAGGGCATTCAGATAATCCGGATGTCCGGATTTTCAATTTAAATGCCAATAGTGCGCAGGCTGATTTTTCGCCTGCATTCTATGGGGATAAATTTCTCTTTAGCAGCGGCAGGCCCCGGACACATAAAAATAAAAAGGACGCCTCCCTGGATGGGTACCTGGATATCTATGTGGCAAAAGTAGGTTTAGGAGGGCAAATTATAAATCCCAACACCTTCACCGGGATACCCGATTCCCCTTTTCATGAAGCTACTCCCTATTATTCACAGGAACTCAATACCATTTTCTATATCCTCTCCAATGCCAACAACGGGAAACTCACCTTCAATGACAATGGAAAAAATGCGCTTGCCCTGGGGATGGCCGAGGGGAACGGAACTTTCCGATACCTCCTGCGCGATTTAAGCACATCCTTTTACTATCCTTTTTATGATGTTGATAACGGCAAGCTGTACTTTGCTGCCAATTTTGAGGACAGCTATGGAGGAACTGATATCTATTATGTTCATACTAATAACGGGTTGATCATGTCCTCACCTGTCAATCTGGGCCCCCGTATCAATACCCCCGGAAATGAGATAGCCCCTTATATCTTTGAGAACAGTTTATATTTTTCATCCGATATTTTCTTTGGCCTGGGTGGTATGGATATCTATAAATCGGAAATGGGAGAGGACGACTTTTTCAGTATCCCCGTTAACCTTGGGAAATCGGTTAATTCCGAAGAAGATGATTTCGGGTTGATAATCAAGAAAAACATCAATGAAGGATTGCTTGGCTATTTTTCCTCCAACCGAATAGGGGGCAAGGGGGATGATGACATCTACGGTTTTCTGGCAAATGAGAAACCAGGCATTAAGACCTTGGTGATACGGGGGGAGATCACCAGGCTAAATTCGGTTGAAGTGCTTCCAAAAGTATCGGTAAAACTCCTGGATGCAGAAAATAAACAGATCAAGGAAGTTTACACCAATATTGACGGCACGTATTGGGCAGAGATACCCTGGAGGGATCAGGTCAATCTGCAGGTTTCAAAAAATCGCTATTCCATATATAATCAGTTGCTGGATAGTACCGCTTTGCAGGAAGTACAAAACAATAACAATACACTGAATATCAACCTCGCCTTACTGGAAGACCTGGTCCAGGAGAAGGAGGAACAGATAGTCTTAAAATTGAATAAATTCTTTTTTGATACCGGCGGGTATACGGTTACCCCTGAAATTGCGGAAGAGTTGGACAAGGCAGTAGATGCGGTCGCAAAATTTCCCAGGTTGCAATTACGCATTGAGGCCCATACCGACAGCCGGGGAAGCAGCTCATCCAATTTAAAGCTGTCCCAGCGCAGGGCCGATGCCATGAAAAAATACCTTTTGGATAAAGGGGTCCCCGCAGACAATATTCCCTTTGCCGTAGGGTATGGCGAAGAAAAGATTACCAATAATTGCCTGGATGGCGTTTATTGCCTTGAGATATTGCACAAACAGAACGAAAGGCAATGGATAGTAGTCGTTAATTACGATCTTTTAAACCAATAAATCAGGCTTTTCGCAGAGCACTTGCATAGCATCCTCGTAAACAATAAGTTAGTCCAATTTACCTGTTAGCCACTTTCCCATCGGGTAAACGGAGCGGAAACTTTTTCGGGACACCCTTTAGATAACAAACACATAATACCTATATTTAGGGAAAGAATAGGGCATGGATAGACCAAACGGCTCACAATTATATTGGCGGAAAAATCTGCAATATCTCAGCATCCTGCTGGCCATTTGGTTTGTGGTTTCCTATGGATTCGGGATACTTCTCAAGGATGCCCTGGATTCGATTCCTCTGGGAGGTTTTAAACTTGGTTTTTGGTTTGCCCAGCAAGGGGCTATCTATGCATTCGTTATCCTGATTTTCATATACGTCCGATTGATGAACAAACTGGATAGTAAATATGGTTATGACGAATAGGAAAACCCAATCAATCAGCCACTAAATTATGGATGTTCAAACCTGGACCTATATTATCGTAGGCCTCACTTTTGCCTTGTATATCGGGATTGCCATCCTGTCCCGTGCCGGATCAACCAACGAATTCTATATTGCAGGAGGAGGGGTGTCACCCCTTGCAAACGGGCTTGCGACAGCGGCAGACTGGATGTCAGCAGCCTCCTTCCTGGGGATGGCCGGTTTAATATCCTTCAGCGGTTATGACGGTTCTGTATACCTGATGGGTTGGACCGGGGGTTATGTATTGCTCGCCCTGTTACTCGCACCTTACCTCCGGAAATTCGGAAAATTCACGGTGCCTGATTTTATTGGCGACCGGTATTATTCCAACGTGGCCCGGACGGTTGCCGTCATATGTGCCCTGCTTGTCTCCTTTACCTATGTGGCGGGGCAAATGCGGGGGGTTGGCCTGGTGTTTTCCAGGTTCCTGGAAGTACCGATCAATACCGGGGTGCTTATAGGAATGGTCATCGTACTTTTTTATGCAGTGCTCGGGGGTATGAAAGGGATAACCTATACTCAGGTAGCACAGTATTGTGTATTGATCTTCGCCTTTATGGTCCCTGCCATCTTCATCTCCATTCAAATGACCGGTAACCCGGTCCCGCAACTGGGCATGGGCAGCAATGTACTGGGGGAGGGGATCTCCCTGCTCGATAAACTGGATGGTCTTTCAACGGACCTTGGATTCGACCGGTATACCGATGGATCCAAACCCATGATCGATATCTTCTTCATAACGGCCGCCCTGATGGTAGGTACCGCCGGATTACCTCACGTGATAGTTCGGTTTTTTACTGTCCCAAGGGTGCGGGATGCCCGAAAATCAGCAGGCTATGCATTGCTGTTTATCGCCATTCTCTACACCACGGCCCCGGCAATTGCCGTGTTTGCACGGACAAACCTTATCGAAACTGTAAGCAACCAGACCTATGCCAACATGCCGGCCTGGTTTTCCAAGTGGGAAACAACCGGACTTATTAAATTTGATGATAAGAACGGGGATGGCATTATTCAGTATGTCGCGGATAACAACGCCAATGAACTCACCGTGGATGCAGATATTATGGTTCTCGCCAATCCGGAGATTGCCGGCCTGCCCAATTGGGTGATCGCTCTGGTGGCCGCCGGTGGCCTGGCTGCAGCGTTGTCGACGGCGGCAGGACTGCTGCTGGTAATATCCACATCCATTTCACATGACCTCATTAAAAAACAGATAAAACCGGATATTTCAGATAAGGGGGAATTGATCGCTGCCAGGTTGTCTGCCGTAGTGGCTGTAGGGGTTGCCGGTTACTTTGGTATCAATCCCCCGGATTTTGTGGCTGCGACGGTTGCATTGGCCTTTGGCCTGGCTGCTGCCTCCTTTTTTCCAGCCATCATCATGGGGATATTTTATAAAAAAATGAATAAGGAAGGGGCCATATCCGGAATGGTTGTTGGGATCCTGACGATGTTATTCTATATGCTGAAGTTTAAATTTGATATGTTTGGAGGGGGTTCGGAAAAGGATTGGTGGTTTGGAATTTCTCCTGAAGGTTTTGGAACAGTTGCCATGTTGCTTAACTTTATGGTATCGCTACTGGTTTCCGGATTTACACCCGATCCGCCCGAGGAAGTGCAGGAAATCGTGGAACACATCCGGATACCTGGCGGGGCCGGGCTTCCTGGCGGTCATTGAAAGGAATTTAGCCAATTGAAATTAAAGGTATGAGCAATTATCACATAAAACATTTGGAGGAATACTTCCAGGTTTACCGGAAATCCGTACGGGATCCGGAAGGTTTCTGGGAAGAAATCGCCGAAGAACATTTTGTATGGCGCAAAAAGTGGGATAAAGTCCTGAGTTGGGATTTTTCCAAACCCGAAGTAAAATGGTTTGAAGGGGCTTCTTTGAATATAACAGAGAATTGCCTGGACCGGCATTTGCCTACCAGGGGCAACCAGACCGCATTGCTGTTTGAACCCAACGACCCCAACGAAGAACCTGAGCATATCACCTACCGGCAATTGCATGAAAGGGTATGCAGGATGGCGAACGTGCTCAAGGAATATGGTATCGGCAAGGGAGACCGCGTCTGCATTTATCTCCCCATGATCCCTGAACTGGCCGTTTCCCTGTTGGCGTGTGCACGGATCGGAGCCATCCATTCCGTAGTATTTGCCGGCTTCTCTTCCCATGCCCTGGCTACCAGGATCAATGATTGTGACTGTAAACTGGTTCTGACCGCAGATGGGTCCTATCGCGGAAGTAAAACAATCGATCTGAAAACCATTGTGGATGAAGCCATGAAGGATTGCCCTGGTGTGGAAAAGGTGCTGGTTGTAAAGCGCACCGGGGGTAAGGTCAGGATGAAGGAAGGCCGCGACCTGTGGATACAACCCTTATTGGATAAAGCGTATTCGGACTGTGCCGCAGAGATCATGGATGCCGAAGATCCCTTGTTTATACTGTATACCTCAGGGTCTACCGGGAAACCGAAGGGGATGGTTCACAGCTGTGCCGGCTATATGGTTTATACTGCCTACACATTTAAAAACATATTTCAGTACCGGGATAAGGATGTGTACTGGTGTACGGCCGACATTGGCTGGATTACGGGGCATTCATATATTGTATACGGGCCGCTGGCCAATGGCGCAACATCGGTACTGTTTGAAGGGGTACCCTCTTATCCAGATTACGGAAGGTTCTGGGAGGTGGTTGACAAGCACAAGGTGAATCAGTTTTATACAGCGCCAACGGCTATCAGGGCACTGGCCAAAGAAGGCCTGCAATTCGTGGAACAGCACGACCTTTCTTCCCTTAAGATCCTTGGAACCGTAGGGGAGCCCATAAATGAAGAGGCGTGGCACTGGTATAACAACAATGTAGGGAAAGGAAATAGCCCCATTGTGGACACCTGGTGGCAAACCGAAACAGGGGGGATAATGATCTCACCCATACCCTATGTGACACCAACAACCCCCACCTATGCAACGCTGCCTTTTATAGGGGTGCAGCCGGCATTGATGGATGATGAAGGCAAAGAGATCAGGGGAAACCAGGTAAGCGGCCGGTTGTGCATTAAATTTCCCTGGCCTTCCATAGCCAGGACCATCTGGGGTAATCATGACAGGTACCGGGACACCTATTTCAAGGCATATAAAGGCATGTATTTTACAGGGGACGGGGCTTTGCGGGATGCCGTTGGATTCTATCGAATAACCGGCAGGGTGGATGATGTGATTATCGTCTCAGGCCACAACCTGGGTACGGCACCTATTGAGGATGCGATCAATGAACATCCTGCAGTTGCTGAATCTGCCATCGTTGGTTTCCCCCATGATATAAAAGGCAATGCCCTGTATGGCTTTGTAATTTTGAAGGAAACAGGAACGGGCCGGGACAGGGAAAATCTTAAAAAAGAGATCAACCAGCAAATCACCGAGCAGATCGGTCCTATTGCGAGGCTCGATAAAATTCAGTTTGTACCCGGATTGCCCAAAACCCGGAGCGGGAAGATCATGAGGCGGATACTTCGTAAAATTGCCGGAAACGATACAGATAATATGGGTGATATCAGCACGCTGCTCAACCCGGAAGTTGTCCGGGAGATTATGGATGATGCGCTTTAAAAATATGTTGCCTGCTTGAAACCATCCTCGGGACCATTTGCTTCCGCATTCCGAACGTACTTCAGGGATGCGCAAACTAGAACAATACGATCCAGCAATAATAAGCCGCGAAAAGTGACAGGAACAGGATTCCGGTATAGGTCAGCAGCTGAAGCCCCATTTTAGGGCGTTGTGCCGGCGGGATATCCGGGCTCATGACATTCCTGAGGTTCATATATCCAACAACCGGGGCCAATACAAAAGAAATGAACGTAGCCAGCGCAACCAGGGTGCCCATATTGGCACTGAATGCAGATAGTACTAAATAGTTTACCACTGCCAGGATCAGTACCCCGGCTGCAAAATGCCATTTTTTGTCATAGTGTTTCCGTACAGGTGGCAACAGGCCCAGTATATCAATACTGACCCGTGCGATGGCATCGTGGGCGGTCATGCAGGTACTGAACATAGTTGCAAATGCAGAGACAGCAATAAAGAGATAGGCCCAGTTGCCAATATGCGTGGTGAATAACTGAACTACCTGGT
Source organism: uncultured Flavobacteriaceae bacterium (assembly GCA_963756115.1). Lineage (GTDB taxonomy): Bacteria > Bacteroidota > Bacteroidia > Flavobacteriales > Flavobacteriaceae > JTS-RE37. The sequence continues at coordinate 207,840 of CAVWMN010000001.1, read as the reverse complement.
CGGCAAAAGTGACAGCATTATCACTGAGTTCTGTCTGGGTACCGTACAGTGTCATACAACCGATGGTCAGGAAGAATACCGCCAGGAGTGCGGTCATAAAATAGCCTGAATTAAATTCCTGGAGGGATTCCCGGAGGGATGGTTTCCCGCCCGATTTGTATTTTTCAATACTCCAGAGGCTTAACCAGCTGCTGGCTTCTACTGCAGTGGGCATCCAGCCTATTAACCCTATCAGGAACAATATACCCATTTCATTAAAAATAGGAGGCCTTGTAAAACCTGGTTCTGCGGCAACAGGTCCTTTGAATAGTACCAGGGCTGTTGTAACCAGGAGGGCAATAAATAAAATAGAAACCACAAATTTCAGGGATATTTCCAGGAATTTATAGCGTCCCACGATTAGGATGGTGGATATGAAGGCGAACAACAGCAGGGCTGTGGTACTTACGCTTAGGTCTGTAACGCTAAAGAGGTTAATGAACAGCCCGGCGGTTACCACATAGAGCGCCGCGAGGATGGTAAAAGTGGTCACCAGTGTAATGAGTGCGTATAACCACAGGTATCCTTTTCCCCGGTTAAGATATCCTTCAATTAGGCTCTTCCCGGTAACATTGGTGTAGCGGATACCAAATTCAAAAAAGGGATATTTCAGCACATTGGCCAGGATAATGGGGATTACCATGATCCATCCGAATTGGGCACCGGCTTTGGTTGATAAGACAAGATGGGAGGTGCCAATGGCCATACTGGCAAACAATAACCCTGGCCCCAGGTTCTTCAGGAAGGTTTTTAGTTTTGTCATAGTTGGTTGGGAAATCCCCACTAAAATACATTTTTTAAGGCTATCTGGTTTCGCTGGGATGTGAAAAGAAATACAGCCTGTGGAAGGTATCGGGATGTAATAGTCGGAATAGTTTTCCCCGACCGGGATTCGATGGAGGATTTCAGTGAATGTCTATATGATCCCCGTAAAACCTGGGCTGCGTGTTGAGTGCAAGGTCAATGAAAACTTTGACTCGTGCAAAATATTCCCGCACCCTGACCTTGTATCCCGGACTCCCCGATAAGTCCACAGCATTGAATCCGATGGCTTTCAGGCCTTTTTTTTCTGCCAGGTAAATAGCCCTCTCATTATGGAATTTTTGCGAAATGATGGTTACACTGTCCAATCCAAAGATAAACTTGGCGCGAACCATGGAATCCAGTGTCCTGAAACCGGCATAATCAAGGTATATCCGGTCTTCGGGAATACCCCCTTTTACCAGGTCCTTTTTAATGGTATAGGGTTCATTGTAGTACCGGGTGCTGTTATCGCCACTTACCAGCACAAAATCGATCTTCCCTGCTTCGAAAAGTCGGACTGTGGCTTCTATCCGGTTGGTATAATAGGGATTTAACCCACCCAGGGCAGATTTTCTGGAAGTACCCAGTACCAACCCGACTTTGTTTTTTGGTATGAGGCTGATGTCCGAATACGTTTTACCTTTTGAGTCTTGCTGGATCAGCAGGTCGCAGGTGAAAAGCAGGAGAATGGGGAATAGGATCAGGGATGACAGGATAATGAAGACTTTCTTTTTCATATGATCATAGCTACCTAAAGGTAGGAAATCTTCAGGCATTTATTAAAACCTTCCTTTTTTGGTAACGTTTAAATAGTGTAAATCAACAAAATACGATAAATTACTAACTTGGGGGGACCTTCAATTCTTGCGTTACGCTGACCTTATTTTATTTCAGATGTTTTCGATCCTGTTATGTTTTTTTAGGATAGAAACAAGTCGTTGCCCGGGCAGGCCATATACTTTGGTGTTGTTTTTCCCGGTCATATCCTGCCCTGCCAGGAGGGCGTTCAGGATAGCCTCTTCCGTGGCCTGCACAGTTGCTTCAAAAAATGGGGAAAGTTGGTCATTGGGGATCATCTCCAGGGAGGGCATGGTATCCCGTTTGGCTGCGCCGGGGTTGGCAGTGGAAAATGCAAGGAAAATATCCCCGGAGCTATTGCTTGCATAACTGCCCATCCGTGCCAATCCCATAGGCACCCTCCTTGCAAGGCGTTTTAACTGGTGTGGCAATAAGGGGGCATCCGTTGCAACAATGATGATGATTGAGCCCTGGTCCCTGTTGTTTTTGACAGGATCCCATTCGGGCATGAGATCCGGTATTTCCTTCCCTACCGCCACGCCGGCAACAGTAAGGTCCTTGCGGGCGCCGTAGTTGGCCTGCAGAAGGACACCAACGGTATATTCTGCTGAGCCTGAGACCACCCGGGAAGCTGTTCCTATGCCTCCTTTGAAATCATGGCAGATCATACCGGTACCGCCACCCACACTACCTTCTGCAACCTTCCCCCCAGTTGCATTGTCCAACGCGGCGAAAGCATCTTCTTTTGAAACATGAAACCCATTGATATCGTTGAGGTTGCCGTCATAGGTTTCGGCTACTACCGGCAGGCCCCAGAAGGCATCTTGTTCCCCTGGCAGGCCAAAGAAAAACTTGTTTTTGTATTGCCATTCAATCACCGCATCCCGTACCACTCCTACACTATGCGTATTGGTGATCAGTATAGGGCCTTCCAAAAAACCGGATTCCTCCACCCAGGCTGTTCCGGTCATTTCCCCGTTGCCATTCAGGCTAAACCACCCTGCAAATACGGGATCATACGCGTGTCCCCTTGGGAGTATAGCCGTGACACCAGTTCGGACGGGGCCTTTGCCCACAACCAGCTTCCCGTTTCCGGAAATTAAGGTCGTATGCCCGACAGTAACACCCGATACATCGGTAATCGCATTGAATGGCCCTGGATTCCCGTCTAAAGGGATACCGATGTCCCTGGCTCTCTGAGGGGGTATTCCCGGTGGTTTTGTTATCATATGATTCAACGATGTAGGTTAGCCAATATTATTAAAATAAATTTTCAACTGCAGGAACAACAGCTGTCATTTTTGGCTTTTTCAAAACATTCCCTCCCCTCCCGGAACGCAAAAAAAGCAAGGCCATAGTCCCGATACTATCCACGTATGGAATGGCAGTAAGCTGATAGATACCACTGCTTAGCAATAATATGACAGACATAAACACATACCATAGTGCAGTTGGCATCTGCCGGTATGGGTTCTGAATGCAGTTTATTACCAATATTCCGCTTCCAGGCTACCAGGAACCACATGACTGCAATGGAGACCAGGGCTATGATTACTCCCAGCAGGGCAGTAACCGGCTGGTGTCCGGCCCAAATATTGTAAATGCTGGTCGTCAAAAGTCCGGCGACCAACGTGTAGAATGCAAATCCGGTGATCCTCAATGCCCTGCGTTCGAAATGATCCCGCTGGCTTTGGGCGCGCCGTTGTATACGCAGGATCATATGGGCTATCCCAAGTCCGGATATCACTTCAATAAAACTATCGGCCGCGAACCCGAACAAGGCAAGGCTTTCATCCTCAACTCCAAAAAATGTAGATATTATTACTTCTCCGATATTATAAATAATGGTGAAGATAGCAAGTCCGAATGCTATTTTATAAAGTTTCCTGTCTTTCGCCCATGAGATTGTTGCCATTGTTCACTGCAGCTTTGATTAGACTTCATGCTATACAGGGATATCTGATTGTCCTGCCATAGCTTTTTGGGTCGAACCTCGAATGTATTAATCCCGATTCTGCGTGTGGTTGGTACTCGAATCCGAATAGTAAATTTTTGCTATGGATTCCATTTCCTTTTTTTTGGTCGCAACGGCCAGTATTTCCTCCCACAAATCATCTTCAACCAATTCCCGGAGCGGTTGTGATAATCCCGGTATTTTCCAGAATACTTTGCGCAATTGATTGTCCCAGACGGGCGCATAGCGCAATAGGTCATCCGGATATACCACCTTTCTACGGGTACCTTCGTCGATGCCCCGGAAGGGTTCCGGTATATTCAGGTATCCGTAGTCATCCGTAAGTTGTTCTCCTGCCTGTATGTCGCGGATTGCCACTTCAAAGTCGTAGGCAGTTGTGACGCAATTGGAGTTAAAGCTATGGTTTACAAACCTGCCGTTATCCCAACATAGTACAAAATTCCCTTCTTTATTACGGTACGAATAGAAGTCCAGTATGTCCTGGTAGACCGGATCCATGGATTCTATTTCTTTGGGGCTGAACTCCCGGTCTAATTTGTCTAAAACCCAGGTGATGGTCCCGGCAGGGATAAATTCTGTGGCAACCACTCCATAACCTACCTCTTTGCTGATAAATTTAAGTTCTGTTTTAGGATGTATCATGAAATGGGAAGTTGACCGAAGCCGTACTGATGTATATAATCCTGATAGGTAACATTCATAGAATTCAAATTGTGATATAACAGGTACTAAACGTTTTAAGAAACACCTGTGTCGTTACAGAAATTAAAGTTAATTAAAAATAGCCGTTAATGCCACTTTTGAATTACTACATACGGAAATTTAATTAACATGAATCATTTAAAGCTGTTTAGTCCTAAGTCTGAAAGGGTTTTTACTAAAGCACATCGGGAATATATTCTGGGAGAACTACCGGTCTTTTGGGGCAAATTGAATAAATTTGATAGAATAGCTCATAAGGCACGGTCATGCCTTTCGGGATAGTGGGCATCACAGGAAAATATAGATTATGGAAACAATGGAAGCTCATCCGACTGTAAAGAATTTCATTGATGGTAATTTCAGTGATGAGGTGATTTCGTCCCGCAAGGATGTAGTGAGCCCGCTAAACGGTAAGATTATATCCTCCGTACCGTTATCCTCCGGCACAGAACTCCATAGGGCGGTAGCGGCTGCGAGGGCTGCCTATCCTGCCTGGTCCGGGCTGACCCTGAAGGAGCGGGTACAGGTCATTTTTAGATACAGGGCCCTGCTCCAGGAAAATATGCAAGGTCTGAGTCTTCTGATTCAGCAGGAAAACGGGAAAACCATTTCGGAGGCACAGGCTGAAATTGAAAAAGCAGTTGAATTGTGTGAATTTGCGATTTCACTGCCACAGGTAATTTATAATGAAGTACAGGAAGTCAGTGCCGGGGTTGAATGCAGGTCTGAACGAAAACCGCTTGGAGTGGTAGCTTCTGTCACACCCTTCAATTTTCCCAGCATGGTACCCCATTGGACCATACCAAATGCATTGGTATTGGGGAACACCATGATCCTCAAACCTTCGGAATTGGTGCCTTTGAGTGCCATGCGCATTGCAGAATTGCTGAAAGAGGCCGGTTTGCCGCCGGGGGTTTTTAATGTGGTCAATGGCAGCAGGGAAGTGGTGGAGGCCATTTGTGACCATCCCCATATCGAAGCGATTTCCTTTGTGGGATCCACGAAGGTTGCAAAATTGGTATACCGACGCGCCACTTCCAACCTTAAAAGATGCCTGGCCCTCGGTGGGGCTAAGAACCATCTGCTCGTCCTGCCGGACGCCAATCCTGAGATGACCGCCACCAATATTCTGGCTTCCGTTACGGGCTGTGCGGGTCAACGCTGTATGGCCGCTTCAGTCATGGTTGGAATTGACAATGTTCAACATATCATCGACCTGATGGTGGCTGGAGCCGGGCACATTGTACCCGGTGAAAACCTGGGCACCGTTATCAGTGCTGAAGCCCGGTCAAGGATTGAAAATTACATCACCGAAGCGGAAAAGGATGGTGCAAAAGTCCTTGTTGATGGCAGGCATACCATAGTTGCGGGCAAGGAAGGAGGATATTATGTAGGGCCAACCATACTGGATGAAGTGACACCGGAAATGGCCGTTGCCCGGGAGGAGATATTTGGTCCCGTCCTGTCAATTATCAGAGCCCGGGACCTTGAGGAAGCGTTGGCTATTGAAAATGGATCCCCCTATGGGAATGCAGCGGCGGTATTTACCCAGAGCGGGGGCCTGGCCAAACAGGTTATAGAGCGGGCTGCTTCCGGGATGGTCGGAGTCAATATAGGCGTCCCGGTCCCGAGGGAACCTTTTTCTTTTGGCGGGTGGAATGAATCCAAATTCGGGACAGGGGATATTACCGGAAGGAGTTCCATTGAATTCTGGACCCAGCTCAAAAAGACCACCATTAAATGGAACCCGGAATCCAGGACCAATTGGATGAGTTGAAGCACCCCACTACCCGCAACTCTTTTAGCAAGAAAATACATATGGGAGATCAGGTAATACAGGACAATCTGGAGTATACATTGTTTTCATGGGGAAAACAAAAGGGACTGGATCCCATTGATGCCGTGAGGGGTATGGGCTCTTATATTTATGACAGGGCAGGCAAAAAGTACCTCGATTTTTCTTCCCAGCTCATGAATGTGAATATCGGCCATGGGGATCAGCGCATAACCCGGGCGGTAATGAAGCAAATGGAAGCCCTCAGTTACGTCTACCCGGGGATGGCAACCGAACCGCGCGGGCTATTGGGAAAAAAACTGGCCGGATTAACCCCCGGCAACCTCTGCAAGACATTTTTTACACTGGGTGGGGCAGAGGCTATTGAAAATTCGATAAAAATTGCCCGGGTTTATACAGGGAGGCATAAAATCATCACCCATTACCGTTCGTACCATGGGGCTACGTATGGTGCGATCTCCGCAGGAGGGGATCCCCGCAAATTCGCTGTTGATGCACAGGGCCTGAATAATTTCATCCATGTTGAAAATCCCTATTACTACAGATGCCCATGGCATTCAGCCAGCATGGAGGAATGTGGGGAGCGGGCTGCTTCCCACCTGGAGCGGGTAGTGATGTTCGAAAACCCTGATGCCATTGCGGCTATTTTGTTCGAAGGGGAATCCGGATCTTCCGGCTGTATAAAGTACCCATCCAATTATCTGAAAAAAGTAAGGGAAATCTGTGACCGCTATGGTATCCTGATGATTGTTGATGAGGTTATGAGCGGCTTTGGGAGAACAGGTAAAATGTTTGGGGTAGACCACCATGGTATAACCCCCGATATTATGTGTATGGCAAAAGGACTTACGTCCGGTTACCTGCCACTGGGTGCTATGATCGTTACGGATACCCTGGCCAGGCATTTTGATGAACGGCCATTGCCGCTGGGTTTAACCTATTCCGCACATGCAGTTTCCTGTGCCGCGGCTTTGGAAAACCTGAAGATCATAGAAACTGAAGGCCTGGTTGATAAGGCCGCCGCAACGGGGACCTATATTGAATCGGAAGTGGAAAAATTGAAAAACCGGCACCCTTCCCTGGGGGATTTCCGGAATACAGGTTTACTGGGTTGTATTGAGCTGGTACGGAACAGGGAAACAAAAGAACCCTTAACCCCCTGGAATGCCAGGCCGGACCAAATGGAAGCTACACATAGACTGGCCTCCAAAATCCGGGAATCAGGAATGTTTACTTTTGTCCGCTGGAGCTGGATATTTATAGCACCGCCCCTGAATGTCAGCAAAGCCGAAGTGGATGAAGGGTTGGAAATTCTATCGCAGGCGATGTCCGTAGCCGACTCCTATTGCAACTAACCACAATCTAGGGAGGACCAGGCCGTGGTTAAACCGTTATTTCTTTTTGGCCTTCTTATCCCGTTTGGCAGCTTTTTTTTCCTTAGCCGATAATAGAGGTTCTTTTTTTACATTCTTCTTTGCATCTTGACTCTTAGCCATGGTACTTAAATTTTGATGCTAAAGTTAGGATTAATTGCTATTGGAAAAAACAATCTCAGTAAATTTATGGTGTTTGTTGATTGGGAAATCTGTGACTTTTTCTCAGGATACTATCAAAAATTTCGGCCTTAACCTGTATATTCGGGATGCAGGGTCAAAAGGGAAACCAGGTTTCATACCCAAACTGAAGATTGAATAACTATGAAGCAGTTTTTTGCCATAACAGCCATACTCTCCGTTCTTACCCTCCTTCTGTATGGAGTAAGAACAGGGATGTTCCAGTCCAATACGGATGAAATGGTGGATATCCGGATGCCGGAGGTAGTTGATTATAATTTCCATATTAAACCTATCCTGTCCGATAATTGTTATACCTGCCATGGCCCGGATGCCAATAAACGCAAAGCCGGCTTGCGGCTGGATCTGGAAGAGGTGGTATTTGGAGAATTGCCGGAAACCCCCGGGCAGTATGCTGTTATTGCCGGGAAACCCTATAAAAGTGCCATTTTTAAGCGTATAACTTCTGATGATCCGGATATAGTGATGCCACCCCCCGATTCAAAACGGTCCCTGAAACCATACGAAAAGGAACTGATTAAAAAGTGGATTTCGCAAGGGGGTAAATTTCAGAAACACTGGGCTTTCCAGACACCTGAAAAGTCGGCCTTACCAAAGGTCACCGATACCGCCTGGGTACAAAATGAAATAGACCGTTTTGTACTTTATAAATTAGAGGAACAAAACCTTACCCCTTCCCCGCGGGCCAAAAGGGAGACCCTGGTACGGAGGATAAGTCTCGATCTGACTGGACTTCCCCCGGGCCAGGAACAAATGCAGAAATGGGCTGATCTGGAGACTGTTTCCCTGGATTCAATTGTGGAGGATCTGCTCTCCTCACCGGCCTATGGGGAACGAATGACCCAGTCCTGGCTGGATGTATCACGATATGCGGATTCCCATGGGTATCAGGATGACAGTTACCGGACCATGTGGCCCTGGCGCGACTGGGTGATCCATGCTTTCAATGAAAACCTGCCGTATGATGAATTTCTAACCTGGCAGCTGGCAGGAGACCTCCAGCCAAATGCAACCAAAGAACAGGTCCTTGCAACCGGATTTAACCGAAACCACCCTATTACCCAGGAAGGGGGGGTGATACAGGAGGAATACCGCACTACCTACGTGATAGACCGAACCAATACGCTGGGAAAGGGGATCCTCGGAATAACACTGGAATGTGCCCGCTGCCACGATCATAAGTATGATGCCATTTCCCAGAAAGAATATTATCAGATGTTTTCATTCTTCAACCAGGTTGATGAAAAAGGGCTGCAGATGGATGCCGTGCAGGCCGCCAAACAAAAATTTTATGCGGATCCGCCCTATATGACTATTACAGAAGCGGAATCACGTGGCGTTCTTTCGTTTGTCAACCTTGAAAATGGGAAGGACATCAATGTGATGGTCATGAATGATGCTGCCCCCAGGCCAACATTTTTGCTCAACCGGGGGAACTATGATGAACCTGCAGATACCGTAACAGCCGGTACACCGTCTAAGATCTTTCCCTTCGCGGAAGATCTGGCAAAGAACCGGCTGGGGCTGGCCAAATGGGTAACTTCCAAAGAAAACCCGCTGACTGCCCGGGTATTTGTAAACAGGGTATGGGGGATGTTGTTCGGCAAGGGCCTGGTGGAAACGGCTGAGGATTTCGGGGTACAGGGAAGCCTTCCAACACATCCTGAATTGCTGGACTGGCTGGCCGCAGATTTTATGGAACACGATTGGGACATCAAATACCTGCTAAGGAAAATAATACAATCGGCTACCTATCAGCAACGTTCAGAATTAAATGAGCCACTGAAAAAAGCGGACCCCGAGAATAAATACCTGGCAAGGGCACCTCGGTTCAGGATGAGCGGGGAGATGATCCGGGACTATATGCTGGCCACCAGCGGGCTGCTCAACCGGGAGATCGGCGGACCGAGTGTAAAACCCTACCAGCCTCCCGGGCTCTGGGAGGAAACCAATGCAGGGGGGGACAGGGGCATCCTTACGACCTATATCCCGGATGTTGGTGATAAGCTTTACCGCCGTTCACTCTATACATTTTGGAAACGCACGCTCCCTCCGGCCAGCATGACCATATTTGATGCGCCCACCCGTGATTTCTGTGAGGTAAGAAGGCAAAAAACCAATACACCGCTGCAGGCCCTGGCCCTTCAAAATGACATACAAATGCTGGAAGCCGCGCGTGTACTGGCAGAATCCACTGTAGCTGAAATCCCCGGTACGGCAACCGGCGTGCGGGATATCTTCCGGCGCATCCTCGTCCGGCAACCAGATGATGAAGAACTACAGGTATTGGAAGAATATTATTATACCACAAAGGAGCAATTCGGGAAAGATCCTGCATCAGCAAACAAACTCCTGGCGGTGGGTGACTACAAGCGAGCGGACACAGACCCGGCCAAAACGGCTGCCCTGATGCTTACGGCCCAGGTTATTTATAACCTGGATGAAACAATCACAAAAGAATAATATCATGGACGCGGAAAAACCACAAGATGAACACCCATTAAAAGTCAATCGCAGGCATTTTTTTTCCCAGATGAGTGTTGGAATAGGTTCTCTGGCACTGGGTTCCTTATTAATCCCTGACCTGTTTAAAGGCAGTTCCGCGGAGACCACGGGGGAAGTCCTTGGAATTCCCCATTTTGCACCTAAAGCCAAACGGGTGATCTACCTTTTCCAGGCGGGTGCTCCATCTCAACTGGAAACCTTTGATTACAAGCCCACCCTGTTAAAAAGGATGGGGGAAGACCTGCCCGAATCGATCCGTAACGGGCAACGCCTTACAGGCATGACCTCCGAGCAGGAAAGTTTCCCATTGATGCCCTCAGCAGTGAAGTTTAATCAATATGGGAATAGCGGGGCCTGGGTTAGCGATCTGTTTCCCCATATGGCAAAAATTTCGGATGAGCTCTGTATCATTCGGAGTATGCATACCGAAGCTATCAACCACGACCCGGCCATCACCTTCTTCCAGACAGGAAGCCAGATCTCCGGACGGCCCAGTATGGGTTCCTGGATGAGTTATGGCCTGGGAAGTGAAAATAAGAACCTCCCGTCCTTTGTGGTTCTTACTTCCCGCGGCAAAGGTAACAGCCAGGGCCTTTACTCTAAATTATGGTCGAGCGGCTTCCTGGATTCCAAACACCAGGGCGTACTGTTACGTTCCGGCAAGGATCCGGTGCTTTACCTGAATGACCCCGAAGGGATTTCACGGTCGGATAAAAGGCATTTGCTGGACCATGTTTCGTCCCTGAACAAGATACACCACATAGAGACCGGGGATGACGAGATTGAATCCCGGATCGCACAGTATGAGATGGCGTACCGGATGCAGATGTCCGTCCCCGATGTAATGGATATTTCAAAGGAACCGGAAGACATCATTAAACTGTACGGGGAGGATTGCCAGGTTCCCGGCACCTATGCTGCCAATGCCTTGCAGGCAAGGCGACTGGCGGAAAACGGGGTCCGATTTATTCAGTTGTACCACCAGGGATGGGACCAGCATGGCAACCTGCCCAACGAGATGGCCGGGCAGGCCAAGGATGTGGACCAGGCTTCGGCAGCCCTTGTAATGGACCTGAAACAGCGAGGGATGCTGGAAGACACCCTGGTCATCTGGGGAGGTGAATTCGGGCGGACCAACTATTGCCAGGGAAAATTTGATCCCAAGAACTTTGGCAGGGACCACCATCCCCGGGCGTTCAGTATCTGGATGGCGGGCGGGGGTATCAAAAATGGCATCACCTACGGGGAGACCGATGAATTTGGATATAACATTATAAAGAACCCGGTCCATATCAATGATTTTCATGCCACGCTGTTGCATACCCTGGGACTGGACCACGAAAAACTGGTCTATAAATACCAGGGCAGACGATTTCGCCTGACGGATGTGGCCGGGAACGTCGTCAAAGACCTATTAACATAACGTATGGCGAAAACATTTAAAAACCGGGGGTGGGATTACCTCATCTTTGGTTTGTCTGTATTTTTAGTATTCTGCCTGATATTTGAGGGGTACATTGAACTTCCTGTTTGGGTTTCCTGGCTGGGCAGGTGGCATCCTGCGCTACTGCATTTTCCCATCGTCTTGCTGGTAGTTGCTTTATTACTGGAATTTACCCGGAAAGGGGTACCCCGCAACCTCCTGCTGACCGCTGTTATATTTGCGCTGGTTACAGCGATATCCGGGTTTTTCCTGGGGAAGGATCACGATCCAAAGGGTGACCTCTTATACTGGCATCAATGGCTGGGTGGGGGAGTGGCATTACTGGCTGCCATTTGGTACGGCCTGGAGCAAACGAAGTGGAAAACCAGCCTGCTTACCCGGTTCGTCCAGGTGGTCCTGGTTGGTTTTATAGGTTTTGCCGGGCATTATGGGGGAATGGTAACCCATGGGGAGGATTTTTTGGCTTTCCCGGGCAGTGGGGAGGAGGAAAAGATCCCTGAAAACCCGTTGATCTACCAGGATGTGGTGGGTCGGATTTTGAAAAAAAATTGTGTTTCGTGTCATAATCCAAACAAAAAGAAAGGCGAACTGCTGATGACCAGCCGGGCGGACTTGCTGAAAGGGGGCGAAAGCGGGCATACAGTTATTCCCCGGGACCCGGGCAAAAGCGAGTTGATCAGGCGATTGCAACTTCCTGAGGAGGATGAAGAACACATGCCACCCGAAGGGAAAAAGCCTCTTTCGGAAACAGAAATAGGGATCATTGAGCGCTGGATTGCCCTGGGGGCTTCAGACACCCTTCGGTTGGAGCAACTGGATAAGACAGAGAGCCTGGTCACCCTCGTTCGGGAACTGATGGAACCGGATCCTATGGAAAAGTGGGCTGGGCTGCCCCCGGTGGCAGACAGTACCCTTCAAAACCTGGCTTCGGATTACCTCACGGTACAGCGGGTGGCAAACGGGTCGGATGCTATCGCCATCAATGCGTATTTGCCTCCTGAATACAATTCAAAAAAGGTGGAAGCCCTGCAACGTATTGCCGGCAACATTGTATACCTGGATCTAAGTGGCCTGCCTCTGGGGACAGCAGAAATAAAAATGGTGGCGCAATGCGAAAACCTGGAGCGCCTGGAGCTGGACGGTACCACGGTAACCGATTCAGACTTTGCCCTGCTCCCGAAACTGGGTAATCTGCAGTTGCTGAAAGTATATCAAACGGAACTCGGGGACAGGAGTATCCCCGTACTGGAGCAGCTGGTGGCGCTGGAAAATTTGTACCTATGGGAAACCAATGTCTCGGAAAAAGCATTGGAAGGCCTGCACAAATCCCGTCCTGACCTACGGATGGAAACCGGGTTGGAAATAGCCCGGGATTCTGTTGCCGTTCCTGTAGTGGACGGGGAAGAATCAAGGTAAGCAACTTTCATTATACACTACATTTGTTCTATTTTTTTGAATTGAATCTTCTGATCTGAAGGGTATATGCTTCCATAGGGTTCCTCAGGAGCAACAGGTCAATATCATCCTGTGAAAAACCATTCTTTCGGAGTTCCGGGATGAGTTTGGTGAAGATATCCGTGTAACCGTTATATTCTCCGCCATTGTGGGAACCTACGTTATACCAGCCGGAATCGTGTGAGATCAGGACCTGGTCCAGCACCCCGCTCTCCTTTAGTTTTGAAAGGGTCTCAACATACCAGGCAATCCTCCCTGGTTGGCCTGTGGTTTCCGGAGGAACGTCTTTTACATTATCCAGGGAGATCCAGGCACCTTGTGCTGCTGCTTTCAAATAGCCTTCAAGGGTACCACTTTGGGCATGGGTCCAGACAAACGCAGCAGGGGAGACCCCCATCGATTCAAGGACCTTCAGCTGTGCCATTGCCGGGGTATCCGGGCCGGTGTGGGAAACTATGGTGAGTCCGGTTGCCAGGTGGGTGAGGGCTGCCGCCCGTACCAGCTTTTCATGGATTGGGGACAGCTGGGGGTCACTGCTGACGGAGATCTTGATAAATCCGGGTTTGATCTGTGTTCCGTCGATGCCCTGTTTGAATTCCCTGATCCAATCGGCTGCCAGGGCTTCAGCCGGGCTGTCAAAGGCATATGGGGGAATATATTTATTGTCGGCCGCCCCATAGTATCCTGTATTGGTGAGGATATGGATTCCCGTTGAATCGGACAGGCGTTTCAGGACCAGGGGATCCCTGCCCAGGTAGGCGGGCGTGCAATCCAGGAAAGTAGTGACCCCGTGTTTTTTTGCTTTTTCCAGGAAAGGTATTGCCCGGTTTACGATGTCATCCCGGTCCCAGCGGTAGTAGCCCGTACTATCCGCACCGATCCAGTCGACCATCACATGTTCATGGATCAATACAACCCCCATTTCTTTGGGGTCCGTGGGTCCGTTGACCGTCATGATCTGCGCAAGGGCTGAAAATGCTGAAAAATTTGCCAGAAAAAATATACAAATGCGTGGTATTGACATGCTCTGAAGGTAGTTTATATCCTGCTGACCGAATTGTTGCCCCTGGTGGGATTTGTGGCTATCTATCCGGCCATTATTTGTTGGATGAGGTTAATTTCAGTTGTTTCTCAATGATCCCAAAAAGTTCCTCTTCTGAAAAAGGTTTGGGGACAAAGGCATTGCACCCTACTGCAAATGCCCTGCCTACAATGGGGTCCAGGACATCGCCGGATTGCATGATTATGGGTATGGATGGATTGATCTTCCGGATGAGCTGCGTAGCTTCGATCCCATCCATAACGGGCATCCTTAAATCCATGATTACCAAGTCTATGGATCTGCCTTTGTTGAAAAAATGCACCGCCTCCTTTCCATTCCTGGCGCGGAGTGTTTCATATCCTTTTTCTTTCAATATGATATTAAGATATTTAAAATTCAGGGTATTGTCTTCCACAATTAAAATTGTGGAGTTTAGGTTAAACCGGAGTTGCGGGTTGGGGTGTTGCTCGATTTCCTTTATCCTGAGGGGATGATAGGGGATTGAAAAAGTAAAGGAAGCTCCCTGCCCAGGGGCTGACGATACAGAAACCTCACCCCCAAGTAGTGTGACCAATTCCTTTACAATAGAAAGGCCCAGGCCGGTGCCCTGAATGTGGGCAGGATTATTGAGCTTAGAGAATCTTTTGAAGATATTCTGGTGATCTTCGGCGGGGATGCCTATTCCTGTATCCGTTACAGTAAAAAATATAAATTCCCCGTGGATTTCATACCCAAAATCAATACTTCCCTTTTGTGTAAATTTTTGGGCATTTTCCAGCAGGTTAGACAATATCTGGATCAGGCGGTTGCCATCTGTGTGGATGATGCTCATGTCATCGGGCAGCGATTTCCGGAGGTTTAACGCAATGGATTTGTCAGGGAGGGAATTATTAAACTGGATGCGCAGTTCATCCATAATTTTATTCAGGTTGCACCTGCTGTAGGTAATGGAGACCTGGTTGGCTTCAATCTTGGATAATTCGAGGATGTTTGATATGATGGCCTTTAATTGTGTTCCGGAGGAATTGATTATATCGATATAGGTTTCCAGGCTCTCCCGGGAAAGGTCGGGATTTTTTAACAATTGGGAAAAACCCAGGATAGCATTCAGCGGTGTCCGGATTTCGTGGGATATATTGGCCAGCAATTTTGATTTCAGTCTGTCGTTTTCCTCAGCTTTTTCTTTTATGCGCAGTAGTTCTTCCGCTTGTAGTTGTTCGGTGATATCCTGCACCGTTCCTATCATCCGTAGGACTTCACCGCTTTCATCCAAATAACAGGTGCCACGGGAAATAACCCGGATAACGGTGTTGTCAACCTGAACGATCCTGTTTTCAAGGTAGTAGCCAGATTTTTCAGTTAAGCACTTTTCCAATGTCTCTTCATACAGGGGCTGGTCTTCTTCGTATACGTGCCGGAGTGCTGCGTGATAGGACGGGACCACTGAGTTTGGTTGGTAGCCGAGCAACAGGAACATCATATCAGACCAGTGTACTTCGCCTGTTGCCACGTTCCAGTTCCAACTTCCAATACGTGATAACGATTGTGTTTCAAGAAGCTGGCGTTTAAGGAATTCATTTTCTATTGATAATTCTGAAGTTGTTTTTTGCATGTATTCCGGTCCGTTGATTACAGGGTGCCCAGGGGTGTAACAGGATGGGGGATCGAAAACAAACGGTTAGTTACCAAAAAGGCCAAAAATCCTTACTAGGAGTTGAATTTAGCAATAATTTTTAAAATTCGGGAACAAGAACCTGAATTAAGCCCTAATAAGGGGGGATTTGAAGGATATGTATTGAAATAGAATAAGGCTTTAAGGCAAAATCTTACATACCTCCGGCACAATTCTGGCAACAAGTGGCCAATTTTATTGGGCATTTGCTGGAAATGAAGGGATAGCTTTAATCTAGTGCAAACGCCACCACATAATCCCCAAGTTTGGTGCCCAGCTTGCCATGGCCGCCGGCAGCAATGACCACATACTGTTTGCCCTCCACCTGGTAGGTCATTGGGGTGGCCTGACCGCCGGCAGGAAGCGCTGCAGCCCATACCATTTCCCCGTTATCTGTAAGGAATGCCCTGAGGTATCCGTCCAGGGTGCCAGCTATAAAGACCAGCCCCCCGGCGGTGGTAATGGCACCCCCGAGGCTTAGGGAGCCCCATTTTGTGGCATCCGGATATTTTTCGGTGTCCATCATCACCCCCAGTGGTACCTCCCATTTAAGGGTTCCGCTGGTCATGTCCACAGCAGCCAGCGTGCCCCAGGGAGGTTTGGTCTGCATTACAAATTCATTGGACGGCCCCAGGGTAAAAAGGTAATCCCTGGACATCAGATAGGGGGTCCCTTCCTGCCGCCCGATTTCTGCACGGGGTTTCTTTTCATTGATCGTTTCCGGATTATCCTCTGTCCTGGGATGCAGCTGTATCACGGCCGCAAGCATGTTGATGTTGGTCACAAGCAGGTGGCGTTCCGGATCGAAACTGGCGCCGCTCCAGTTCATACCCCCTACATTGCTTGGGCTTACAATAGTACCCTGCAGACCGGGCGGGGTGAAGATCCCCTGGTTGACCAGGCCGCTGATTCTTTCCCTGGCTTGTTGCAGGAGTTCCGGGGTGGGCCCCCAGGCATCCTCCACCGTAACATTCCGGATGCCGAAGACAGGAAGTACCTTGGGGAATGGCTGGGTGGCAGCGGCTTCCTCCCCGGGAACATCTGATGGTGGGACTACACGTTCCTCATTGGGGAATAGAGCTTCCCGGTCCGACGGTCAAAAGCAAAAATGTGCCCCATTTTGGTGACAATAACAACTGCCGGTATTTTCTTCCCCTCCTTTTCAAGATTGAACAGCACCGGTTGTGCAGGGAGGTCATAATCCCAGATATCATGGTGTACGGTCTGAAAATGCCAGGCTATTTCCCCGGTGGCTGCCTTGATGGCAACCAGGGAATTGGCAAAAAGGTTATCACCCAGGCGTTCGCCCCCGTAATAATCCGGACTGGGGCAGGAAGTAGGTACAAAAACAAGGCCGAGCTCCTGATCCACGGATAAGGGCGCCCAGGCATTTGCAGCACCGGTCCTGAACGCCTTTTCACCTTTCCAGGTATCTGCCCCCGTATCGGTAAGCTTCCTTGGGATGGGATCCCAGGACCAGACCAAATCCCCCGTCTTGGCATCAAAAGCACGTACCACGCCTTTGGGATAATCGAACCGCTGGTTGTCCCCCATGGTTGAACCGATGATTATAAGGTCGTTGATCACTGCTGGCGGAGAGGTAACCTGTATGCTTCCCAACCCTCTGGTAAGGTCTATGGTCCCTTTTTTCCCGAATGATCGAACCGGTTGCCCGGTATTGTAATCCAGCGCGATGAGTCGGCCGTCGATCGTAGCGACAAGGATCCGCATATACCCGGGATCACCGGGCTGCAACGTGCCATCGATCCACTTGGAAACCCCGCGGGAGGCCATTTCCGAATACCCGGCTTTCAGGTCCACTCCGGGATCATACATCCAGCGTTCTTCTCCGGTAACCGCGTCAATGGCGATGGTACGGTTGGTGGGGGTACTCAGGTAGAGCACACCGTTGACCATGATAGGGGTAGCCTCAAAGGCGGCCTTGGATGCGACCTCTGTTCCGGAATATGTATCCAGTTCCCCCGTTTGAAAGGTCCAGGCGGGTTTGAGATTTACAATATTTCCCGCATGGATCTGGGCCAGGGGCGAATACCGCATCCCCCCGGGATCGTTCCCGTAATTGGCCCATTGGCCGGATGATAAGAAGTGGTTTTCCTGTTGCGTAACAGCACTATTTTTATCCTGAGCATTCAGGGCATGTATTCCGCATATAAGCAGAAGAAAGATGAGGTAATATTTCATGGTATCAGGATTTTGATGCTGGCCTTGGTAGTTATTTTTCACTGGAGACTTAAATGCTAAGTAAAAAATCGTCTTTTGCCGGACGATGGATATGCTTCTGAGTTACGAGCTGAACCGCACGGGAAATCAATTCCTGTAATTGTGAAAACCCAATGGGCTTCTTTATATAATAAGACGCACCCATCTTGTATAGGACATCAGCTATGCGGTTGTCAAAATAAGTGGAAATGATAACGACCGGGATCTTTTTAAGTTTGTTGTTGTTTTTTATTTCTGTAAGGCATTGAAATCCGCTTCTGCGGGGCATATTAAGATCCAGGAACAGGATTTCGGGCAGTTTTGCGTAATTCATTCCAAGGAAGCGCATGAGCTCTTCACCATCATTGACATATTTTTGATTTGCATTGATGGGCAATTCTTCCAAAGCTTCCCTGAAAAACCTGCAATCGTCCGGATCATCGTCGGCAACAAGAATGTAAGGAATCGGATCCATCGGCAATGATTGAAGATTGTCAAAGCCGGGGATTGATCTTCCCCCGGTATATCTCATATATGGTAAATGTAACAAATTTATGTGCAACCGCACCTCGGGACTACCTGGCAGGCACCCTGAAACTATGATCGGCCATTTACATAATTTTATTGGGGTATTAAAAAAAAGTAAAATTTTAAGACGGGGATTCGAATAATTGCGGAAAATGTCGCACAATGTAATATAAGCCTTACATTTAGTAGATTTTCTAACATAGTTGAAGTGCAACTTAAAAGAGCAATTTTTAAATGTTATAACGGGGACTGGCAAAATATGATGCAGGAGCTTGAAGTATTGGCCCGGGTATCGGGTGCTACCCAGGAAGAAATTTCCCTGTATATGAAAGGCCTCAATGATTCGCTTAGCGTACGTTCAAAGGTCAAATTGTGTGAGTTCCTTTCCCTTAATCCTGATGACTTTACCGAGTTGGCGTATCGCCCCAAATCGCAGTAGGACTTTGAAAATTGTAGCTGTAGTTTTTCCTAGGCATGGACAAAGTCTTTTTTAATCCTTTTTTTGCCCTATTGTCATAGCTATATCAATGATATTTTCAAATATCCGCTATGAGAACCTGGACTGCTGGTTTTTTGCACTGGAATAAGTTAGATTGCGATTGGGGTGGGGATGGTACATCCCCCGTCGCTGAATTTAAATAGTTTATCCCATTTTCGAAAAATCACTTTTTAACCTCCGTAAATCTTGTAACCAAAAAATTCATTATCCTATTCAGAGGCAACTTTGGATCGGTCCCCTTCTTCCTTAATGCCATCTTCTATCATTTCAGCTACTTCTTCCTCTTCTCCTGCCTCAAGAAGTTCCACTTCCTCCTCCTGTATATCTTCCGTGTGATTTATAAAAAACCTGCAGAAAAGGGGTAGGTGGTCACTTCCGATATTTCGTAATGTATTAAAGTCTTTAATAAATATATCCGGGGAATGGAAAAAGAGATCAATAGGAAACCTAAGCAACCGGTACCTGGCATGAAATGTAGATACCAGTCCACGGCCGATCCTGGGATCCAGCAATTCGGAAGTCTTTCTGAATAGAATGGAGGATTTTGCCCAGGCCACATTGTTAAAGTCGCCAACGACGATCACGGGACCCTTCGTTTCTTTAACTTTCTTTGCAACCGAAAGCAATTCTCCATCCCGTTCCCGGGAATTATCTTCTTCGGTAGGGCTTGGTGGGGGTGGGTGAACCCCAAAAAATGTAAATGGAATGCCATCTTCGGTGACCAGGGAAGCTTCGATACTCGGCAGGTCATCTGCAATAAAGTAATTAACCCGTATGGCATTCGCTGGCAATTTGGTATAAAAATGAATCCCGTATGTATTTTCCAAAGCAACTTTTTTAAAGTTGGGATATTCTCCTTCAATTACGGTCATAGCATCCTCCCAGGCCTTGTTGGATTCCATGGTAAGCAGGATATCGGGTTGGAAATCCCTGACCAGTTTTATTAATTCGTCATACTGTTCATTAAACTGATACACATTCACTGATACGATTGAAATTGTCGTGGAATGTTCCGGTATATCTTTTGGCGTTGTCTTCTTATATAACGAGGTATAGGGAATTAAGATGATGACATGATACAGGATCAGAGACATATGCAAAAAGGCGAGTGCCCAGAAATAAAGGTTTTTGTCATCTACGAATAGGATGCCCAGGATGAGTATGATGATTTGAAGTATCATGACCTGGATCCTTCCGATCTCCCAAACGCGGAATATCCAGTGCTGATGGGTTATAAAGGGCAACAGACTTGCTGTTATGATTACGGCTGATACGATATAATAAACTGAAAGCATAGGATAAAGATACAAGATGGCATGGTTCCATATGATGGCAATTTTGCTTATATCATAAAATTTTTAATTATGCTGGTATGTTTAAGATAATCCCATAAGCTGGGTAATAGGGAATCTATAGTGCTTCATTTATGCAGGTACTACTAGAACCCTTTATGATATTCTTTATGTCTCCCTGAAATGCAAACCAGATACAAGATTCCCTAAAATGTTCGGTATAAGTTCCGCGTATTGTCCTAAACTGCTGGATTATTACGCTGGAATAGGTTAGCTTGTGGTTGGGGAGGGGATGGTATAGCCCCGACCTTTATAAATTGAATGGGTTGGCAGATATATTATCCTTAGAGAGTTTTGTATATGGAAATGCTGCAGTCAGGCAAACAAATCGGGCTATAATAACAGTACACCCCTTTCTCTCCTGATCCTTTTAAAGCGAATTCAATGATATCTTAAATATCCACGCGGAGAGCGGGAATTGCGCCGGACTGCTGGCTAATTACACTGGAACAGGTTAGATTGAGATTGGGGAGGGGATGGTATATCCCCCGCCGTTATATAGTATGATAGAGTGTTCTGAATTCCCGATCGAATTGATATGGATCTTATTTTTCCACTACGTCAATATTCCCTGTTGGCGAGTCCCACGCGAAGTTGTTGAAAGTGGAAAAGCCATCCTTCCAGTCTGGCTTTTTGTCTTCGCGCTATCGCTCAAATTCCATTTGGCTCAGCGCACCAAACAAAAAAACCAAAGCTTTCGCTTTGGCTTTTCCACTTATTCGTACTCGAGGCGGGACTTGAACCCGCACGGCCTAATGGCCATTGGATTTTAAGTCCAACGTGTCTACCAGTTCCACCACTCGAGCAAAAATATTATAGTATACAAGGGTCCTTACACGCCATTTCAACGTGTCTGCCTCCCGATCCCGATAGCTATCGGGACGGAACCACCACTCGAGCAGACGTTTCTACCCCTGGCAGAACGTGGATCTTACTGAGAGCGAAAAACGGGATTCGAACCCGCGACCTCCACCTTGGCAAGGTGGCGCTCTACCAACTGAGCTATTTTCGCATTATTTAAAGAACAGCACATCTTTAACCGATGCGGATGCAAATTTAATATAATTCTGTAAAAGGCAAAGAAAATTTGTCGGTAAAAGCAGTAAATACCCCCAGCCACTGGGTTCAGGAAATAGCCTTCTTCTTTTTGGTCAGCAACCGCTTGATCTCATTGAGTTTCATAAGCGCTTCCACCGGTGTCAGCGTATCGATATCCAGGTTGACGATCTCATCCTTGATCTGTTCCAGCAGCGGGTCGTCCAGGTTGAAGAAACTCAGTTGCATCTCGTTCTGTACAGCCTGCAGCTTGTCTGTAAGCTCTTCACTCGAATGCGATTTCTCCAGTTTATTAAGGATTTTGTTGGCCTTGTGTATCACCTGCTGCGGCATCCCCGCCATCTTCGCTACATGGATCCCAAAACTGTGGGCACTTCCCCCCGGGGTGAGCTTCCGTAAAAACAAAACGGAATCCTTTAATTCCTTTACAGAAACATTGTAATTTTTGATCCGTTCAAAGGTCACTGCCATTTCATTCAATTCATGGTAGTGCGTGGCAAACAAGGTCTTGGCCCGGGCAGGGTGCTCATGCAGGTATTCTGAAATGGACCAGGCAATGGAGATCCCGTCATAGGTGCTGGTGCCCCTGCCTATCTCATCGAGGAGTACCAGGCTCCGGTCCGACAGGTTGTTCAGGATGGCCGCTGTCTCGTTCATCTCTACCATAAATGTGGATTCCCCCATGGAAATATTGTCACTGGCACCCACACGGGTGAATATTTTGTCCACAATCCCGATCTGTGCCGAATCGGCAGGCACAAAACTTCCCATTTGTGCCAATAGCACTATAAGGGCAGTCTGCCGCAGTATGGCCGATTTACCAGTCATGTTAGGCCCTGTAATCATGATAATCTGCTGGGTATCCCTGTTGAGGACCACATCGTTCGGGACATACACCTGCCCCGGGGGGAGCTGGCGTTCGATGACCGGATGGCGCCCGTTCCGGATCTCAATCTCCGTGCTGTCATTCAGTACCGGGGCTACATAGTTATTTTCCATAGCGAGCTGGGTAAAGCCGCACAGGCAATCCAATTGCCCGATCTGCCGGGCATTGTTCTGAACGGGTGCAATATATTCCTGCATATAAACAACCAGCTGCGAAAAAAGGTGCTGCTCCAGTTCCAGGATGCGTTCCTCGGCCCCCAGGATTTTGGTTTCGTATTCTTTTAACTCTTCCGTAATATAGCGTTCTGCATTGACAAGCGTCTGCTTCCGGATCCATTCCGACGGGACTTTATCTTTATGGGCATTGCGTACTTCAATGTAGTAGCCGAAGACATTATTGGACGCTATTTTGAGCGAACTGATGCCCGTCCGTTCGGTTTCCCGCTGCAGCATGTTATCCAGATGCTCTTTCCCGGAATACGCCAGTCCTTTTAATTCATCCAGTTGATCAGAATAGCCCTCAGCAATTGTATTGCCTTTCAACAGGTTAACCGGCGCGTCCTCATTGACCATCTCCTTTATCTTGGCGCGGAGCAGGTCGCAGCAATGGATCTGGTCTCCGAGCAACCGAAGTGATTCATTATCACTTTGCGAAATCAATTGTTTGATGGGGACCAAAGCCTCCAGGGAATTCTTGAGTAGGATCGCCTCACGGGGGTTTATTTTGCCAGTGGCAACCTTTGATATCAACCTTTCGAGATCGCCTATCTGCTTGATCCAGTGTTTTAATTTCTGAAAGATTGCCTCCTGTTCAGACAGGTAGCTGATTACCTGGTGCCGGCGCCGGATCTTTTCCATGTTTTTAAGCGGAAAAGCAAGCCACCTTTTCAGCATGCGGCCCCCCATGGGAGAAACGGTCCTATCTATGATGTCTAACAATGTAACCGCATTGGGATTGGCCGACTGATACAATTCCAGGTTGTTGACCGTGAACCGGTCCATCCAGATATAGTCTTCATCCGCTACGCGCTGCAGGCTGCTGATGTGCTGCAACTGCCTGTGCTGGGTTTCCGAAAGGTAATGCAACACGGCTCCCGAAGCGATGATCCCATGGCTAAGGTGACCTACCCCGAATCCTTTGAGCGTTGAAGTTTTAAAGTGGTTTGTGAGGATCTCCAGTGCATAGTCTTCCTGGTAGATCCAGTCCTCGAGAAAAAAAGTGTGCAGGTGGTTTCCGAATGCTTCCTTAAATTCCGCTTTATGGGCTTTTGAAACAAGGACCTCACTGGGCGAAAAATTCTGGAGCAGTTTATCTATCTGTTCCTCATTCCCTTCCGAAGTAAGGAATTCCCCCGTGGAAATATCCAGGAAGGAAACCCCGATCAGGGCGCGCCCAAAGTGGAGGGAACACAAAAAATTATTCTTTTTGGAATGGAGGATATCATCATTCAGGGCCACCCCCGGAGTGATCAGTTCCGTTACCCCCCTCTTCACTATGGTCTTTGTGAGTTTCGGATCTTCCAGCTGATCGCAGATGGCCACCCTATGGCCGGCCTTTACCAGTTTAGGAAGGTATGTGTTGAGCGAATGGTGCGGAAAACCGGCCAGTTCCGTCCTGTCACCGCCATTGTTGCGATGCGTAAGGATGATCCCCAGTATGCCGGAAGCCTTCACCGCATCTTCCCCGAATGTCTCGTAAAAATCCCCTACCCGAAACAATAACAGCGCATCAGGATATTTGGTCTTGATGGTATTGTACTGCTTCATCAGCGGGGTTACCTTCTTTGTATGTGAGGATTTGGCCAAAGCGATTTTATTGCGTTATTTTTGCCTGCATACTGCAGTGACGAAAATACTGTTTTCCCTTTGGAATCTCAACCATTGTTGATATTTAGGGATAAGTTGCAAAGCACCCCGGGCCGCCGCAAAAGCAGTATCGGGCAATTGGTATTTGCCATTGGATATTTCAGAGGACGGATAGATGCGTAAATTAAAGAACAGTGAACTGGAGCGGCTTAACCTGTCTGAATTCAAGGATTCCAGGAAAACCCCGCTTGTAATCGTGCTCGATAATGTTCGAAGCCTTAACAATATCGGGTCGGTCTTTCGCACGGCTGATGCCTTCCTGATTTCCAGGATCTACCTCTGTGGGATTACCGGGACCCCCCCACACAAGGATATCCATAAAACGGCGCTGGGTGCCACCGAAAGCGTGGCCTGGGAATACCGTAAGGATACATTGCAGCTGATCCGGGAACTAAAAAAAGAGCACTACTGCCTGGCCGTGGAGCAGGCGGAAAACAGCATCAAGCTCAATACCCTGGCCGTTGCTCCCGACAGACAATATACCCTTGTATTTGGCAATGAGGTGAAAGGTGTCTCCCAGGATGTGGTGGATGCCTGTGATGCCGTTTTGGAGATCCCGCAACTGGGCACCAAACACTCGCTCAACATTGCAGTCAGTGTTGGGGTGGTAATCTGGGATCTGTGGGCCAAATGGAATGCCCTGAAGTCCTGATAGCGGCTACTTCTTTCTGTAGGGCATAAAAAAACCCTGAGACAGAACCTCAGGGCAGATGTATTATTTGAATTAGTTAGCTCCGCGAAGTAAGTGAATTCTCCACATACCTGCAAATAATCCCCAACATCAGGCTCAATATATCAGGTTGGCGGCAAAATGCTGTATTTTATCTATGACCAACTTGTAATCGCTTTGGTCTTCCACAAAGTCGAGCCCCGTCAAATCTATTACCAGGTTGTTCTGTTCCGGGTAACTTTTGAGGAAATCGAAATACCCGCGGTTTATTTTTTCAAGATAATCAGCCGAAATATTTTTTTCGTAATCCCTGCCCCTTTTTTGAATGTTTTTCAACAATTGGTCCGTTGGCTGGAAGAGGTAAACGTAAATTTTTGGTTTCTTCACTTCCCGGTACATAAAATTGAAGACCTTCCGGTACAGTTCAAATTCTTCCTGCTGAAGTGTAATCCTGGCAAATATGAGCGATTTGTAAATGTCGTAATCACTCACCATAAACTTTTTAAAGAGGTCGAATTGGGAAGTATCATCTGTAAACTGCTGGTAGCGGTCTGCCAAAAAGGACATTTCCAAAGGAAAGGCATACCGGTTCTGGTCCTCGTAGAACTTGGGGAGGAAGGGATTATCTGCAAACCGTTCCAATACCAGTTTCGCACTGAAATCCGCTGCTATCCTTCTGGCAAGGGTGGTCTTGCCTGCCCCGATGTTTCCTTCTATCGCCACAAAGTTGAGTCCGGCAAAAAGCGATTCCAGATCCTTGAAGATACGGTAGCCTGACTTCTCCACGCTGCTCTTATCCCGGCATTCCTGCAGCAGGTTCCGGGTGTCCTTGATCAGGATGGGATGATAAAACTGCGGCGCAATATCTGCTAGAGGCTTTAAAACAAACCGGCGGGCCTGCAATCCGGGGTGGGGCAGGGTCAATGTGGCTGATTCGAGGATCTCAAAATCGTAATACAAAATATCGATGTCGATATTCCGGTCCTCATAACCTGATGATCCTTTGCGATCCCGCCCCAGCGCCTTTTCAACCTGTAAAATCGCCTGCAGTAGTTCCTCTGGCTTCAGGGCTGTCTTCAGTTCGATGCAGGCATTGAGGAAACTGCCCGAATCAAACCCCCAGGATTCGGATTCGTACACGTTGGAGATCCGGGTGATATCGCCCGCCTTTTTCTGTATCAGGAAAAGTGCCTGTTGCAGGTTGTTGGGCCTGTTACCCAGGTTGCTGCCGAGGGAAAGATATGAGGTAACCGTGTCTTGCATAATGTAAAAACAAAGTAAACAAAAGAATGTGACATTGGTTATCTTTGCGATTGAATAAATAAAATCAGTTCAGGTGAATTTTTTGCGAAACTTGCTGGCAGCTATCATAGGCTGCTTTATTGCTATGGGCACCCTCTTTATAATGTTGGTGCTCTTCATAAGCCTTGTCAATTCTGACGAGGCCGTATCGGTTAAGAAGCACACGGTTCTGGATCTCCAGATGCCATACCCGGTAAATGACTATACAGGGCAGAATGATACCGATCCCCTTGCATTGCTTTTCGCAAGGACACAGGGGCTCGATGAGATCCTGCATGCAATTGAGGTCGCCGGGGATGATAAAGACATCAGTGGGATCAGTATCAACAGCAATTATATCCTGGCAGGTATGTCACAGACCCAGGCGATCCGGAAGGCCCTCGAAGCTTTTAAGGAAAAGGGCAAATTTGTCTATGCCTTCGGGGATTTTTTCTTCCAGAAGGATTATTACCTGGCTACGGTGGCCGACAGTGTTTTCCTGAATCCTGCCGGATCGATGGATTTTAAAGGTCTTTCAGCGGAAGTCCTTTATTTTAAGGAGTTGCAGGAAAAGACGGGGATCAAGGTAGAAGTGATCCGACACGGCAAATACAAAAGTGCCGTAGAACCATTCCTGGCAGATGAAATGAGCAGTTCTAACCGTGAACAGATACAGGAACTCATTGGTTCCCTGTGGGCCACCATTGTGAATGAAATGTCAGAAAGCAGGGGGATGAGTGCCGTTGCCATGAACAGGATCGCCGATACTCTTGGCGGCAGGACCCCGGAATATGCTGTGGCAAATGGCCTGGTCGATGAACTGGTATACTACGATGAATATGAGGCCCGACTCAAAGCAGCCTCCGGTACTGATGCGGAAGAAGAGCAGAACTACGTTGCGCTCTATGATTATATCAAATTGGCCAATGGAAAAAAAATACACAAAGGGACTGATAAAATTGCCGTGATCTTTGCCCAGGGGGAAATATTATATGGAGAAGGCGGTCCCAATATCATTGGACAGGGGATCATCAACAAGGCGCTGGTGGAAGCCCGGGACGACGAAAATGTAAAGGCAATCGTACTGCGGGTCAACTCTCCAGGTGGCAGCGCACTGACTTCCGATATAATCTGGCGCGAGGTGATGATGGCCAAAAAAGTAAAACCTGTGGTGGTGTCCATGGGGGATGTGGCGGCTTCCGGCGGGTATTATATTGCGGTTGGTGCAGACAAGATTTATGCGGAGCCCACCACCATAACCGGCTCTATCGGGGTTTTTGGCACCATCCCGAACATAAGCGAATTGGCCGGGGACATTGGCATCAACGCAGAACAGGTGGGGACCAACAAAAATTCTGTAGATTATTCGCTATTTGAACCCATGAGTGAAGATTTCCGGAAAGTGGTACAAGAAGGTATCGAACAAACCTATAAGACCTTCCTCCAGCGGGTTTCAGATGGGCGTAACATTACCATAGCTGAAGCAGACAGCCTTGCTCAGGGAAGGGTTTGGAGTGGAACGGATGCACAAAGGCTGGGCCTGGTGGATGAGTTGGGGGGCTTACAGGATGCGATCGATGAAGCAGCATCCCTGGCAGATACAGACAGTTACAGCATTAAAAAATTCCCCAAATACAAATCGGGCCTGGAACGCCTGTTAAATGATCCGGGAAGTGTCGGCAGCCAGGAAAAAACCTCTTTCTGGCGCCGGGAAATAGGGGAGGAAGCCTACGGGATTCTCAGTCAGTTGAAATTGGCCATGGGGCAGAAAGGTGTTCAGGCAAGGCTGCCTTTCATGCTAACCATCAAATAGGCCTATGAACAACAGTGACAGAAAATTGGCATATAAGGTCTACCTGTACCTTGGCGCATTGTTTATTACCTCCCTTGTTGTTTCGAATCTCATCTTTCAAAAATTCTTTTACTGGAAACCTTTCGGGGACTTTGAGGTTTTTGGTGCCCCGCTTTTTGAATTGTCAGTGGGCATATTGCCGTATCCTATCACGTTCCTGATCACAGACCTCATATCAGAGATCTATGGAAAGCACAAAGCCAATCGCATTGTTACCGCAGGTATCTTTGCATCCTTCTTTTCCATGGGCATCGTTTTGCTGGCGAATCATGTGCCGGCTATTGCATCCTCCCCCGTAGATGACGAGCGCTTCAGCAGTGTATTTGCCCTGTCGCCCATAGCGGTCCTTGCATCCATGCTGGCATATCTTGCTGCCCAATATGTTGACGTTGCCCTGTACCACTTCTGGAAACGGATGACGGGGGGGCGGCATTTGTGGTTCCGCAATAATTTTTCCACATTCACCTCCCAGTTTATTGACACCTTTACCGTGGTAAGCCTCCTGTGCATTTTCGGTGTCCTGCCCTGGAGCATGTTTTCGGGACTGGTGATCAGCGGCTTTATTTTTAAGATATTTATAGCACTTTTAGACACCCCCCTGCTGTATTTCTTCGTATATATATTCAGAAAACGGTTCCGGCTGGGTATGGGGCAGGAAATAGCACTGGAAGTGTAAAATAAATAGGACTTTTTAAAGTTCTATTCAATCCAAAATCTGTTGTATGGGAAAGAAGTTAATTAAAATCATAGGTGTTGTTGTTTTAGTGGTAATCGCCATCCTGATTGCCCTCCCCTTTTTCCTTGAAGCGAAAATTGGGGATATCATCCGGAACAATGTAAACAACAACATTGAAGGAACATTTGATTTTGCCAAAGCGGACCTGAGCCTGCTCAGCAGTTTTCCCAATGCCGAGGTGAGCCTGAAGGATATCTATCTTGTGAACAAAGCACCCTTTGAGGGCGACACACTCTTCCGATCGAAGGAGGTATCCCTGACGATGGGTATTTCGGAACTCTTCAAAGGAAAAGATGAGGCCATAGGCATCCGTAACCTTTCCATAGATGGGGCCCGGTTGAATATCCTGATCGATGAAGCAGAAAATGCGAATTACGATATTACCCGGGATACCGGTACCGACCCCGCTGCGGCGGATGAAAGCTTTAACCTGGCCCTGGAATCCTATAAGATTACAGATTCAGAGGTATCCTATCATGACAGGGCTGCCGGAATAGCATTGGAAGTAGCCGACATCGAGCATAGGGGGAAAGGGGACCTGTCCCTGGAAAAATCTGAGTTGCAGACAGAAACCAATGCCCTGGTATCTTTTACCATGGACAGTACCAACTACCTGAACCGGAACCCGGTAAAACTGGATGCCCTCCTGGGAATCGACCTGAAGGAGAACAAATACACCTTCCTTAAAAACGAGGCGGTAGTGAACCAGCTGCCATTGGTGTTTGATGGCTTTGTAAAGATCAATGAGAATAACCAGGAAGTGGATATCCGCTTTAAAACACCTTCCTCGGATTTCCGGAATTTCCTGGCTGTCTTCCCAGAGCAGTATTCCAAAAACATCAAGGATGTAAAGACTACCGGAGATTTCACTGTGGCCGGTAATTTTGAAGGGATTGTGGATGAGGACCATATCCCAAAATTCCTGATCGCCATAAACTCGGAGAATGCCTCCTTTAAATATCCCGATCTGCCCAAGTCAGTAACCCAGATCCATATAGATGCAGATATTAAAAATACGACAGGGATCGCTGAAGACACGTATGTGGACCTGCGGAAGCTGTCCTTTGTGATTGATGAGGATAAATTCAGTATGGAATCAAAAGTTACTGAGCTCATGGGCAATACCAGGGTGAATGCACATTTAGTGGGCAGGATGAACCTGGCCAATCTCTCAAAGGCCTATCCGATGCCGGAGGACTTCCATCTGAAAGGGATTTTGAATGCAGATGTGTCCACTGCCTTTGATATGGCAACTATTGAAGCCAAAAGGTATGAAAACACCAGGACCTCCGGGCAACTGCAGGTTCGGGATTTTGAATACAGCACGCCAACCTTGGCGAATCCGGTTAAGATAAGCACCGTCTCGATGGGTTTTAATCCGCAGACCGTGCAGCTGAAGGAATTAAATGGTGTTACCGGGAAGACTGATTTTAGCGCAACCGGCACCATCTCCAACCTCCTTGGATTTTTGTTCAACGATGAAAACGTCAAGGGAAATTTTGATCTGAATTCAAACACCTTCTCCTTAAATGACTTTATGGTTGCAGATACCCCCGATGGTTCCGGGAAGCAACCTGAAAAGAAGGAAGATCCTGAACCCAACCCGGGGGATGACCGCATTAAAATACCAGCGTTCCTGGATTGTTCCTTTACGGCATCGGCACAGCAGGTACTATATGACAACCTCGTTCTCAAGGATGTAAAAGGAACCCTCCGCATCAATAACGAGACAGCTACACTCTCCAATATGACCTCTTCTATTTTTGATGGCAGGATGACCTTCAACGGGGAAGTTTCCACCAAACCGGAAAAGCCTGTCTTTAAAATGGATCTTGGGATGGATAATTTGCAGATAGGGGAGACCTTCAAGTCCCTCGATCTGTTTAAGGTCCTGGCCCCTATCGCGGATGTGCTCGAAGGCAAACTAAAATCCCGGGTGGATCTCTCGGGTAACCTGACAAATGACCTGACTGTAGACCTTCAGACCATTTCCGGGAATGTTTTGGCCGAATTGCTCGCGGCCGATATCAACCCGGAAAAAGCCAGGCTCCTGTCCGTGCTAACCAGTAAACTCGAGTTTATCAAACTCGATAAAATAAACCTGAAAGGTTTAAAGACAGCCCTTTCATTTGAGGATGGAATGGTCAGGGTTAAGCCCTTTACCATCAAGTACCAGGATATTGCCATCGATGTAGACGGCAGTCATAGTTTTGATAAGAAATTGAATTACAAGGCTACCCTGCAGGTGCCTTCAAAATATCTCGGAAAGGATGTAAATGCCCTGATCGCTCAAATTGATGCCCGGGAACTCGATTCCCTTACGTTGCCGGTTACAGCGACCATCGGCGGTGAATACTCGGATCCGGTGGTCAGCACCGACTTCACATCGGGTATTAAAGATTTGACTTCCAGGTTGGTGGAGATCGAAAAACAAAAATTGATCCGGAAAGGTACAGACAAAGCCGGGGAACTGATCGGGGGGATACTCTCCGGCAATGGCAGTAAAAAGGATACGGTCAGCAAAAAAGATTCAACAGAGGTCGGTATTAAGGAGGTTTTGGGCGGGGTATTGGCAGGCAATACAAAGAAAAAAGACAGCACAGCCCCGAAATCGGATCCAGCCTCGAAACAGAAGGAGCAGGCAAAGGAAACGGCCAAATCAGTGCTCGGGAATTTGTTGGGGAAAAAGAAGAAGGATACCGTTCCGGTTAAAAAGGATTCCCTTAACTAACCCACAGCGTAACATAATATCCTTCGCTGCCGCGGACATTGAATACCGTTCCATCCTCAAAGATGAGGTACTGGCCCTTTATGCCCTTTAATATCCCTTTATAAAAAGGGGTCTTCTCCAGGCTAAGGCTGCGAACCTTTTTGGGATAGAGTAGCACCGGAAATTCCAGGTGGGTTTCCGACACATTTTCCAGGAAGTACTGACCGGCTTCTTCCGGGATAAATTCCCGTAATTTCAAACTCCAGGCCACAAGGTCCTCATCTACAATGGTATTGGTCAGCATCTTGCGCCAATTGGTCTTGTCGCTCAAATGTGATTTCAGGGCAACTTCTGTGATCCCCGCCAGATACCGGTTGGGGACTTCCACTACGGATATTGCTTCATGGGCTCCCTGGTCTATCCAACGGGTAGGAATTTGCGATTTCCGGGTCACCCCCACTTTTATAGTACTGGAATTGGCGAGATATACGATATGTGGCTGTAATTGTACCTGCTTTTCAAACCCGAGATCCCGGTCCTCTTCATCCAAATGGGCTTTACTCAGTTCCGGTCGGATGATCCAGTCCCCGGCCGAGGGGATCTCGAAAAAACAACTGCGGCAATAGCCCTGCCGGTATATCTGCCGGTCTTCCCCGCAATGGAGGCACTGGTACCTGATGAATGCCAGGTTCACTTCTTTCTGCAAAACCTGGTTGAGGTTCAAAAAATCGGATTCAAAAACCAGGTAGTATTGAATGGGTTTCCCTATTTCCGTTCTCATTTTGCGTAAAACCCCTTCGAATTGCATGAAACCCTTTATAGTTAGAATTCGGTTTGAATATACTAACTTTAAAGGTAAATTTAGCGCATTAAAGCTATCAAAAGATGCCCATACCCTTATTCAATTCCATAGCTTCATGGCTGCTAAAAAAGCGCTATCACCAGATAGAACTTTTTATTAAATATCCCGGCGAGGTACAGCAGGAGGTATTGCACCAGCTATTGGAAATCGCGGAAGACACGGAAATTGGCAGGAACTATGATTTTGACACCATCATTAATTATAAAACCTTTTCGGAAAGGCTTCCTGTCATGTCCTATGAAGAGGTGGAACCGATGATAGAAAGGACCCGCAGGGGGGAACAAAATATTTTCTGGCCAACCGCCATCAAATGGTTTGCCAAAAGCAGTGGCACCACCAATGCCAAAAGCAAATTTATCCCGGTAAGTGCCGAAGCACTGGAGGACTGCCATTATAAATCCGGGAAGGACCTGCTATGCCTGTATCTCAATAACAATGAAAATTCGCAATTATTTACAGGGAAAAGCCTCAGGCTTGGAGGAAGCAAGGAATTATACGAAGATAATGGTTCATTTTTCGGGGACCTCTCCGCTATCCTGATAGACAATATGCCCTTTTGGGCAGAATTGAGCAGTACGCCCAGCAACAGGGTATCCCTGATGAGCGAATGGGAAACCAAAATGGGTGCCATTATAAAAGAGAGCATACAGGAAAACGTCACCAGCCTGGCAGGTGTACCTTCCTGGATGCTGGTGCTTTTGAACAATGTATTGGAAGAGACGGGTAAAAATAACCTGTTCGAGGTCTGGGAAAACCTGGAAGTCTATTTCCATGGGGGCGTGAGCTTTAATCCCTATAAGGAGCAATTTGCCAGGCTTTTGCCCAACACTAAATTTAAGTATTACGAAATCTACAATGCATCGGAAGGTTTTTTTGCAATACAGGACCGGAATGATGCGGATGATTTGCTGCTGATGCTCGATTACGGCATTTTTTATGAATTCATACCCATGGATTCCTATGGCTCCGCGGACCAGAAGACAATTCCACTGTGGGAAGTGGAGGTGGGTATAAATTATGCTATCATTATAACAACCAATGCCGGGCTTTGGCGCTATAAAATTGGGGATACGGTCCGGTTTACATCCACGGATCCGTACAGGATCAAAATAACGGGCCGCACAAAGCACCACATCAACGTGTTCGGGGAAGAACTGATTATTGAAAATACAGAAGCAGCCCTGCGGGATATCTGTGCAAAAACCGGGGCTGAGATAAAGGATTATACGGTGGCTCCCATCTTTATGAGTGGCCGGGAAAAGGGTGCCCATGAATGGATAATTGAATTCCGCAAAGCCCCGGAGGAGCTCGCTTATTTTACAAAAGTCCTGGATTCGGCACTTAAAGCCCTCAATTCGGATTATGAAGCAAAACGGTATAACAATATGACCCTGAAGATGCCCAAGGTCCATATAGCCCGTGAGAATTTATTCTATGACTGGCTCAAATCCAAAGATAAACTGGGCGGGCAGCATAAGATCCCAAGATTGTCCAATGAACGCGGCTACGTAGATGAACTTTTAAGGATGAACGAATAAAAAATGGATCCATGGCTGGCAATAAATAGGACTTAGATGAACCTGGCAACTGTTTTCAATTTCTTCCTGATAGCCGGTGCAGTGCAGGGATTTGTATTCAATATTGCCACCCTGCTTTCCAGAAGGAAGATAGAAAAACCGGTCCTCTTCCTGAATATGTTCGTTCTCTTCCTATCCCTCAACAACCTTCAGACCTGGTTTATTGAAGAAGGTTATGTGCCTGCAGGCTTCTTCTTATCGCACTTTACCATCCCGTGGTATGTGTTGATTGTACCCATGTTTTATGCATTTCTGGTTTATTTCCTCGGTATAGAAAAAACCAAATACCCCTTTTTGGCGGTAACGGCTTTGATCTTCATTAGCGAGATAGCATCCCGAACCCTTGTCCTTACATTAGTAGGGAATGGGATCTGGCCGGTTGAAAGTGTAGCACTCTATAACGCTTTAGAAGATGCTGTAACCCTGGCTTATTCCCTGTTTCTCTATACCAAGGCAATCCGGATCCTCTATAAGTACGAAGGACTCTACCAGGATATCCTGGAATATGACAACCTCAACTGGATCAAAGTCTTCCTGAAACTCGGTGGCGTTGTGATCCTGCTTTGGTTCGCTGCAGTGATATTGAACCTCTTTGCCGACACCTTCCGGTTACCCTACAGCTATTACCCACTGCGCCTCGGATCGTCCATCCTCATTTACTGGGTAGGTTACCAGGCCTTTTTCCGGTATGTGCTCCTGAAAGACCGTATTGTATTGCGGGCTGAGATACGGAAGGATAACACCCAAAAGGCTCAACCGCCAAAAAGTCTATCGGTAAGGCCGACAGACGGGATAAAGGAAGAGGCTATTTTCCGGAATATCCATCAGGCCATTCAACGCGACCAGAAATACCTGAATCCCCAATTAAGTATGGAATGGATGGCCGATGAATTATCCATGAGTACCGGTAACCTGTCCAGGTTGGTGAACCGGTTCTCGGAACACAACTTTTCGGATTATATCAATTCTTTCCGGGTGGAAGAATCTAAAAAACTATTGAAGAATGCGGAGTTTTCAGACTATACTATTGCAGCCATCGGATTGGAGTGCGGGTTTAATTCCAAATCAACATTTTATGCTGCCTTCAAAAAATTTACCGGGCAAACCCCTACCAACTATCGAAAATAAGAATTGATCCGTGTACTGGTCTTCAGATTTTCTAAGCTGTTGATTCCTAAATATTTCGCTGGGTTAAAAATAAAAAAAGGCTTCTATGTCGAGTAAATCTTTCCGCTAAACAAATAAATGCTGATTTTGAACGTTTATTATCCATCTTGCCAACCTTACCTTAACCTCTAATGCGTAACTAAAACTTTATGGCAGAGCGACTCGTAATACTTTCAGACATTTGGGGTTCTAAGAAAGGCCTTTGGATAACTTCGTACCTGGGCTATTTACAACAATACTATGACATTGTTTATTATGACATCCAGCAATTATCGGATATAGAAGTCCTGATACATTCCAAGGAGAACCTCCATGAAGCATTCCTGAACGGCGGTTTGGATACGGCAGTTGCACAAATTCTTAAAAAAGAATCCATAGCAAGTCATTACCTGACATTCGGTTCCGGCGGTACTATTGCCTGGCGGGGTGCACTTAGGGGGTTGCCTGTGAAATCAATCTATGCAGCATCACCCAGTGCCATTGAGATGGAACACAACCGGCCAAACTGCCCGGTACTCCTGCTATACGGTGAACATGACGGACAAATTCCCGCCGTGGAATGGTCTGCTTTGCATGATATCCCTGTTGAAACTGTTCCTCAATTCGGGAGGGAACTTTATTCAGATGAGAAGATCATCCAGATGATATGTCTGAGGTTATTGGATTCCGTGACCAAAAAACAATACCAGCATTAAGATACTGCCTTTAACTTCTTGACGGTTTCGTAAGACAGCTTTTCCTCTGCATACGGCTTGGTAACCTTAAATTCCTTATCGTCGGAACTGGGCATTTCGAACATAGCGTCCGTAAAGACGGCTTCACACAGAGACCGGAGACCCCTGGCCCCCAGTTTATATTCTATGGCTTTATCAACCAGGTAATCCAACGCCTGTTCGGTGATGCTAAAACTGATGCCGTCCATTGCAAACAATTTTTCATATTGCTTGATGATAGCGTTTTTGGGTTCTGTAAGGATTGCCCGCAACGTTTTCTTGTCCAACGGGTTCATATGGGTAAGTACGGGAAGCCTGCCGATTATTTCGGGGATTAGCCCGAATTCTTTGAGATCCTTTGGGATAATATACTGCAAAACGTTTTCGTGGTCTAACCGGTCTTCTATTTTGGAGGCACTATAGCCGATTGCCTGCATATTCAACCTTTTGGTTATGATGCGCTCAATGCTATCAAATGCACCTCCGGCTATGAACAGGATATTTTCGGTGTTGACTTCAATAAACTTTTGATCCGGGTGTTTCCGGCCGCCCTTGGGCGGTACATTTACCACAGTGCCTTCCAGGAGTTTCAGCAAACCCTGTTGAACGCCTTCCCCCGAAACATCGCGCGTAATGGAAGGATTGTCGCTTTTACGGGCTATTTTATCGATCTCATCTATAAAAACAATACCGCGTTCTGCCTTTTCCAAATTGTAGTCGGCGGCCTGTAACAGCCGCGTGAGGATACTTTCCACATCTTCCCCTACATATCCCGCCTCTGTTAAAACGGTGGCATCTACGATAGCCAGCGGAACATTGAGCATCCGGGCAATGGTTTTGGCCATGAGGGTCTTTCCGGTACCGGTTTGCCCCACCATGATGATATTGCTCTTCTGTATCTCCACGTCATCCTCCTTGGAAGAAGGCTGCAACAAGCGTTTATAGTGGTTGTATACCGCAACTGAAAGTACCTTTTTGGTTCGTTCCTGCCCGATGACATACGTGTCCAGAAACTCTTTGATCTCCCTGGGTTTTTTCAGGATCAGTTCCGAAGACAAGTCATCATTGCGGGATTGCCTGGATTCCTCCGCGACAATTCCGTGGGCCTGTTCTATACAGCGGTCACATATATGGGCATCAAGCCCGGCGATCAATAGATTGGTCTCGGGTTTTTTCCGTCCGCAAAAAGAGCATTCCAAATTTTCCTTAGCCATTTCGAGTGATATCTTTCAATTACACTAACAGGTATGCTGTTATTTTTGTTTCTCCCCTAAAAGGATAACTGCCTTGTTGGGATGTGGTTTATCGGGGTTAATCTTTATCCCTTTCCAGAATTTCATCAATCATCCCATATTTTTTGGCTTCTTCGGCCTTCATCCAGTAATCCCGGTCACTGTCTTCATATACCTGGTCGAACTTTTTCCCCGTATGTTTGGCTATGATATGATACAGCTCATCCTTTACCTTTAAGATTTCTCTGGCTGCTATCTCAATGTCACTTGCCTGGCCTTGTGCACCGGACATGGGTTGGTGGATCATTACCCTGCAGTGGGTCAACCCGCTGCGTTTGCCTTTTTCCCCTGCGCATAACAATACGGCCGCCATGGAAGCGGCCATCCCGGTACAGATGGTGGCAACATCGGGT
This sequence comes from uncultured Flavobacteriaceae bacterium, assembly GCA_963756115.1. GTDB lineage: Bacteria > Bacteroidota > Bacteroidia > Flavobacteriales > Flavobacteriaceae > JTS-RE37. The sequence goes on along the minus strand of CAVWMN010000001.1, from coordinate 170,416 downwards.
TTAATAAACTGCATGGTGTCATAAATCCCCAATCCTGCATAAACACTCCCGCCCGGGGAATTGATATAGATCTGTATATCCTTGGAGGAATCTGCGCTGGCCAGGAACAGGAGCTGTGCCTGTACAATGTTGGCCACCTGGTCACTGATCCCGGTCCCCAGGAAAATAATCCGGTCCATCATAAGCCGGGAGAACACGTCCATGGCAATGGCATTCAATTGCCTTTCCTCAATGATATTGGGGGTCATGCCAACCGGGTACATGCTGCTTACGATACGCTCATAATACATACTATTAATGCCCTGGTCCTTTATAGCAAAATCTTTAAACTCTTTTCCGTAATCCATAGGGTTGTGTACAGTATTTTTATCAAAAAAAAGGTGCCGAAACATACGCTTTCGGCACGGTAAAGATACTTATTTTATTTGTGAATCTCAGCCGTAAACCTCTTTCACAAAGTTTTCATACGTTACCTCTTTTCGTTTGAGATTGGCCTTTTCCTTATAGAGGTTCAACAATTTCTGACTCATGAGTTGTTCAGACATCCGTTTTACTTCATCCTTGTTGCTCATAACCCGCATGGCAATGGCATCCAGTTCCTCCTCTGCGGGGTTCAGCTGCCCGTACTGTGCCATCTGGGTCTTGATAAAACCCTTCGCAAAATCCTTTAATTCGTCAAATTGGATCTCGATGTTGTTGTCTTTCATGATCCTCCCTTCGATCAACTGATAGCGCAGTCCTTTTTCCGACTTTTCATATTCATCATTGGCTTCTTCAGGGGTCAACGGGTTTTCCCCGGTCATACGGATCCATTTTTTAAGGAATTCCGACGGGAGTTCAAACTTGACGCTTTCTATAAGCCTTTCCGTTACGTCATTGAGCAATTGCTGGTCTGCCTGCTGTTCAAATTGTTTTTCGGTATCTTTTTTAATGCGTTCCTTCAGTTCCTTTTCAGAGGTGATGTTACCTTCTCCAAACAGTTTGTCAAACAATTCCTGATCCAGGGTTGCCAGTTCGCGTTCATTGATTTCTGCGATCGTGAAATCAACGTTGGTGTCGAGCTCATCCGCTTTTTCACGCGCTATTCCCAACGCACTGGACAGCAGGTAATCCTCTTTAAAAAGTCCTTTGGTCGGCAATTGTACGGTTGCACCTGGTTTTTGGCCCAGCAATGCTTCGATCGCTTTCTTGTTTTTTACCTTGTCCAGTTCCAGCGTTGTCTTATGGTCAATTCCTTCCGCTTCATTGGAAAAGGTGCCCGTTAATTCATCGCCTTTTCCTGCTTCGGTCTTGCTTTTCAGTTTTCCATATTGTTTCCGGATGCGGTCTACCTGCTCATCCACCATTTTCTTATCCGCAACTATCTGGTAATAAGTGACAGACTTTTTAGTCTGCAGCGGCACTTCAAAATCAGGTGCAAGTCCCAATTCAAATTCAAATGCAAATTCCTCAGCATCCCAATTGAAGTTGTCCTGTTGTTTCGGCAGCGGATTCCCCAGTACATCCAGTTTTTCCTCTGTGAGGTATTTATTGAGGTTATCCTGAAGCAATTTGTTCACCTCATCGACCAGTACGGCTTTACCGTATTGTTTTTTGATAAGCCCCATAGGAACCTGCCCTTTCCTGAATCCGGGTATATTTGCCTGTTTCCGGTAATCTTTCAGGATTTTGGAAACCTTGTCTTCGTAATCTTCTTTGGTGATGGCAACTTTTACTACGGCATTTAAGTTGTCAATCTGTTCTTTTGTTATATTCATGTATGCTATTTTTTTTTGAGATGACCCTCCGGACGTATGACATTAATTGAGGGGAAAATAAACCGGTGTGTCCTGTCATAAGCCCTTTACATTAACCCGGACCCGCCATTATAACACCCTGCTATGCACTAAAATGGGATGCAAAAATAGCACATTTTATGTAGTCCGGCAAGTTTTTGCACCTCCTGTAATCACTCCTTGCCTCTTTCTTTCAGGAGCGAAAAAAGCAGCGACTGCAGAAATGATAACAACAAGCTGAAAAGGAGCGCCCACCAGATGTTGTTTACATGGAACCCGTCGATCAATCGGTCTGCCAGGACTATGATAATGGCATTGATAAAGAGTAAAAAAAGACCGAAAGTCAATATGGTAACCGGCAGGGTAAGGATGATCAGAATGGGTTTTACGATAAAGTTGAGCAGGCTGAGTACGATGGCCACAATGATAGCCGTGGTAAAGGAGTCGACCCCTACCCCGGGCAATACGTTGGCAAGGATTACAACGGCCAGGGCACTCAGCAGGATTCTTATAATGAGTTTCATCAATAGTATGGTTAGATCGTTGGATTGTGCAATACCATTAAAAATATATAAAAAAAGGCGGGTTGCCAATGATATGCGACGAATTGTGGGTATTGACGGTACATTGAAGTCAATCCCTGAAAAACCGCATGGATTTTTCCAGGAACTCCACCGGGTTCTCCGCATGCAGCCAGTGGCCGGCTTCGGAAACGGTGTCCAGGGAAGCCGCCGGGAAATGACTCTTGATGAGGGGTAGATCAGCTGGGGTAATATATTCAGACCGGTCACCCCGGAGGAATAGGGTAGGGCCCGGATAGCTATCCGAGACCCCGAGGTTGTCCCCTATCTCTTCCATTTTAGAGCTAAGCACTGCCAGGTTGAAGCGAAACGCCAGCTGTTCCTTGTTTTGCCGGTAAAGATTCTTTAGCAGGAACTGCCTTACACCGGCATCACGGATATGCAGGGCCAGCGCGTCATCTGCCTCTTTCCTGCTTTTGATCGCAGGGAGGTCGAGGGCGTTGAGGGCCTCTATGATTTCATCATGGTGCGGGGGATAGTACTTGGGAGCTATATCGGCTACCAGCAATTTTTTAACCTGTTCCGGATAATTACAGGCAAACTGCATCGCGGTTTTCCCGCCCATCGAATGCCCTATAAGCAGTATATTCGTAAGGGAATGATGGTCCAGGTATCCCTTGAGGTCCTCCGCCATTACATCAAAGTTAAACGTGGGGGACCAGAAACTCCTCCCATGATTCCGCTGGTCCAGCAAATGGACTTCCAGGCCGTTTTCAGCATAGTGGGTTCCCAGGGTTTTCCAGTTGTCGGACATACCCAGGAAACCATGCAGGATCACCAGGGGATCGCCTTTACCGAGTATGTTGGAAAAGAGCAGTGGATTCATTTTAAGCGGTGTAAATACATGTTAACCACATTTTCCAGTCCCAGGTAAATCGCTTCGCAAATCAGGGCATGGCCAATAGAAACTTCAAGCAATCCCGGAATATTTTCTTTGAAATACCGGATATTATCCAAATTGAGGTCGTGTCCGGCGTTGATGCCCAGACCCAGTTCCCCGGCCCTGGCGGCGGCCTTCACAAAAGGCTCAATCCCACCTTTGTTGCCCGCCGCGAATTCCTGTGCATATTTTTCTGTATAGAGCTCGATACGGTCCGTTCCGGTTAGCGCGGCCCCTTCCACGATTTCCACATCGGGGTCCACAAAAATAGAGGTTCGGATCCCTGCGGCACGGAAGGTTTGGATCACATCCTTTAAGTAATCCCGGTGTGTGACGGTATCCCACCCGGCATTGGACGTAATGGCCTCAACGGAATCCGGGACCAGTGTTACCTGATCCGGTTTTAGTTTCAGCACCAGGTCTATGAACACGGGGATTGGATTGCCTTCAATATTAAATTCCGTATGAACGATGCTTTTTAGGTCGTGTGCATCCTGATACCGGATATGCCGCTCATCGGGCCGTGGATGTATAGTGATACCTTGAGCCCCGTAGCTTTGTATATCGGTCGCCGCCTTCAGAAGGTCGGGCATATTGCCGCCCCGGGCATTTCGCAAAGTGGCAATTTTGTTAACATTAACACTAAGTTTGGTCATTTACAGAATTCTGGTGTTAGCGTCACAAAAATACAAATAAGGCATACCTTTTGATATTTTAAATTACTAATTTGCGTTAATATAGTTAGCCCATGGATATTCAATCCCAATTAATCAGTTCCGTGCCGGTCTTCAAAGTGAGAGACAAGGTGGACGATGCTATTGCATTTTTCAAGGGGACCACGTATACCCATGTGGCCCTTATTGAAAAGCGTGTATTTGCCGGGTTGCTTGCCGAAAATGATTTGGAGATTTTCGAAAAAGGTAAACAGATCAAAGCGTACAGGGATACTATCGAATCGTTCTATGTACGGGATGATACGGGGTGGCTTGATGTCCTGGAAGCTTTCGCGCGGAATGAGTCGAATATTATGCCTGTATTGGATAAAGCCAACAGGGTTATCGGATATTATGACCTTTCCCAGATTATCCGGATTTTTATCGATACGCCATTTTTTAAAGAACCCGGTGGTATCCTTGTCATTGCCAAGGCCCTAAAGGATTATTCCTTCAGTGAAATAGCCCAGATTGTAGAGAGTAATAACACCAAATTACTGGGTGCTTTTATCACCGATGCCCGGAATGACGTCATACAGATCACCATCAAGATAGGAACAGTGCATGTCAATGAGGTGGTACAGACCTTCCGCAGGTATAACTACTCTATCCTGTTTGGTAATAACGACGACCAGTTCCTGGAAAACCTAAAGGAACGATCCAATTACCTGGACAGATACCTAAACGTTTAGCGGGTTATGAAGGTCGCGATCTATGGTCAGAGATATCACGAGAATGCACTGGATTATGTGGATGAACTTATCGATGAGTTAAAATCGGAAAACGCCGAGATTTATATCGAAAAAAAATTCTACAACCTCCTCACAGCAAGCCATAAAAGAGACCCTTTTCCAACATTCACCCTGGCCTCGGGGCTGGACAGCTCCTTTGATATGTTTGTCAGTTTCGGGGGTGATGGTACCATCCTCAGGGCCATTACCTATATCGGGGAACTCGGGATCCCGATAGTCGGGGTCAATACTGGAAGGCTGGGATTTTTGTCGACCTTTAAAAAAGAGGATGTCCGGAAGGTGATCCGGGAATTTGTATCGGGGGCCTATACCATAGTGGAGCGCAGCCTGGTGGAAATTTATTCAGACAGGGAGATCCCGGAGTTTGGTACCATGAATTATGCCTTAAACGAAGTGACTGTAAGCAGAAAGGACACCACTTCCATGATCACCGTGGAAACCTATTTGAATGATGAATACCTGACCTCCTATTGGGCCGATGGCCTTATTGTATCTACCCCGACCGGCTCCACCGGTTATTCCCTCAGTTGCGGGGGACCCGTAATAACGCCCACTGCCAAATCGCTCGTCATTACCCCCATTGCCCCTCACAACCTCAATGCCCGGCCCCTGGTGATTGCCGATGATACCCTGATCCGGTTGAAGGTATCGGGAAGGGAGGAGAATCACCTGGTTTCATTGGATTCCAGGCTGGCCAGTGTAGAGAATGGGAGGGAAATCATCGTAAAAAAAGCCGCCTTCACCATTAAAATGATCGAATATAATTCCGAGAGTTTCCTGACTACCCTCCGCAATAAACTACTGTGGGGCCAGGACAGGCGCAATTGAGTTGCAGCAAACAATAAATAAGCGTAAACGCTGTTTAATCAGGGGAGAACGGCACTATAATATTCGCGGGCTCTAATCGCCGAATTGTTATATTTGCAAACTTTTGAAATACATGAGGACATTTGTGCTGGTAATTCTTTTGTGTATCCTGGGGAAACTCAATGCTCAGACCTATGAAATAGGAATGTTCGCAGGCGGAACCAACAATATCGGGGATGTAGGAAAGACTAATTATATTTCTCCTTCCGGCCCGGCCTTCGGTGGTATTTTCAAATGGAACAAAAGCAAGCGCTATGCCTGGCGTGCCACCGTGCTGTATGGAAATTTTACCGCTGACGATTCCAAATCGGATCAGGCGTCCCGGCAGCAAAGGGGGTTCGTTATCAAAAATTCTGTTTTGGAAACCTCCCTGGGGCTTGAATTCAATTTTGTAGAATATAACCTCCACAAACTCGGCCCGGCATTTACCCCCTACCTGTATACCGGGTTGACGTATTTCAGATATGGATATGATTATTTTGATGCAGGGGTCGTACAGGATATCAATCAGAAAGACGGGTCCCTTGCCATCCCCATGACCGTGGGTGCCAAAGCCCGGATCAACCAATTCCTGATCCTGGGTGCGGAGATCGGTGCCCGGTATACCTTTACGGATAACCTGGACGGCAGCAACCCGGAAGGATCCAATTTTCAGCAATTCCGGTTTGGGAATATTTTTAGTGACGACTGGTATGTTTTCTCTGGAATAACCTTAACTTATACCTTTGGTAGAAAACCCTGCGCTGATTGTTTTGAGTAAGAGCTATGACAAAAACCATTGAGGAGATAAAAGACGGTAAACTTCCCCGGCACCTTGCCATCATAATGGATGGAAACGGGAGATGGGCAAGGCAGCAAGGAAAATTGCGGATCTTTGGACACGAGAATGGCGTAACTGCAGTGCGGCAGACCGTAGAGAATTGTGCCAGGACGGGTATTGCCTACCTTACACTCTATGCCTTCTCCACTGAAAACTGGAACAGGCCAAAGATCGAGGTTGATACGCTGATGAAACTCCTGGTGGCCTCCCTTAAAAAAGAACTTAAAACCCTCCACAAAAACAATATCAAACTCAATGCAATAGGCAACATAGCCTCCTTGCCCGACAAGGCCCGGAACGAGCTCCTGGAGGTGATGGAAAAAACGCAGGGGAATACCGCGATGACGCTGACACTGGCCCTTAGCTATGGTGCCAGGGAGGAGCTAAAGACGGCTATTCAGCAAATAAGTATCAAAGTTAAAAATAATATAATTTCTCCTGAAAAGATTGACGAAACCATTATTAATAACCATCTTTACACGCACAATTTGCCAGACGTAGACTTGCTCATCCGTACCAGTGGAGAACATCGGATCAGCAATTTTTTACTTTGGCAGATCGCCTACGCGGAATTATATTTTATCGATGTCTTTTGGCCCGATTTTAGTGAACAACATTTAGTGGAGGCCATTGAAAATTACCAGCACAGAGAACGAAGATTTGGAAAAACAAGCGAACAACTCAACTAGAGATATGAAGAGGTTCATATCCCTTGAACCTGTACTTACCCTTCTACTACTACTTTTTTTTACTGCCATAAGCTACTCTCAGGAACCCTCCTATGAGAATGGGAAAAAATATATCCTGGGAGGACTTGAGGTTACCGGGCTGCAAAGCTATAATGAACAGACCGTCAAAACCTATACCGGCCTTCGGGAGGGGCAGCCCATCACAGTGCCCGGGGATCAGATCAGCGAAGTCCTGAAAAAACTCTGGGGTCTGGAACTATTCAGCGATATCTCCTTTTATATTTCCCGGATTGAAGGGGAGAATATCTTCCTGGAACTGAACATCGTGGAACGCCCCACACTTGCCGATGTAACGGTATATGGCGTCAAGAAAAGAAAGGTAGCCGATATCATTAAGGATACAGATCTGAAAAAAGGCAAAAAGATAACCGAGAGCCTTATCGCAAATACCAAAAACTATTTGCAGAACAAATACAAAAAACAGGGATACCTGAATGCCAAAGTCGCTATTGCCACGGCCAAGGATACCGCGGATACCAATACCCAGAACATGGTGATCAACGTCAAAAAGGGCGAAAAGGTAAAAATACGCGATATTGTATTTGAGGGAAACGAGAAACTGTCTGATAAAAAACTCCGGAAATCACTGAAGAATACCAAGAAACGGAAACTGGGGCGGTTCTGGAAGAAATCAAAATTTATACAGGATGATTATACGGAAGACCTGGCGTCCCTCATTGACAAATATGCAGAAAACGGTTACCGTGATGCACGGGTTCTTTCCGATTCCATCATCGAGGTAGATGAAAATAATATTGACATCAAAATCAAAGTTGAGGAGGGAAACCAATACTATTTTGGCGACATCGATTTTGTGGGTAATTCTGTTTACACAGATGCCTATCTAAGCAGTATCCTGGGTATAAAAAAAGGATCTGTGTACAATGGGGTTTTGCTCCGCAAACGGATTGCAGACGATTCCAAACCGGATGCTATAGACCTAACCAACGAATACCAGAACAACGGCTATTTGTTCTCCCAGATCAACCCGGTTGAAGTTTCAGCCGAGAAAGACACCATCAATTTTGAGATCAGGATCATTGAAGGCAAGGAGACCTTCCTGAACCATATTACAGTTACCGGAAACGACAAAACCAATGACCACGTTATTTTCCGGGAACTCAGGACCAGGCCGGGACAACGATACAGCAAGGACAATATCATCCGGAGCGTCCGCGAACTGGGACAGCTTGGATTTTTTGATGCAGAACAAATCAAACCAGACATCCAGAACCCCAACCCCAATGAGGGAACAGTAGACCTGGGCTACAGCCTGGTAGAGTCCGGATCGAGCCAGATTGAGCTCCAGGGCGGGTATGGCGGTGGAGGCTTCATCGGTACCCTGGGCTTATCCTTTAGTAATTTTTCGATCCAGAACCTGTTTAAGGGGGAATCCTATAAACCGGTACCCATGGGCGACGGGCAGACCTTTGCGCTCCGGTTGCAGGCGAGCAGAACTTTCCGGGTCTACAGCCTGAATTTTTCGGAACCCTGGCTTGGTGGTAAAAAACCGGTGCGGTTCAATCTTTCACTCTCCCGTACCCAACAATTCCTTGCATCCTATAGCAACAGCGGCCGGATTGAAGTGGATAAAGACCAGCAGTTCTCCATTACAGGTATTTCAGCCGGCCTTGCCAAAAGGGTTCAGTGGCCGGATGATTTTTTCACCATCTCACACTCTCTGAGCTACCAGTTGTACAGCTTTAAGAACTACCGCACAGGGCTGTTCAATTTCGGCAACGGTAAATCGAACTCCCTTGCCTATACTTTTGGGATTTCCCGAAGTTCAGCCGGGCCCGGCAGGATCTTTCCGATCTCGGGATCCATCTTTGAGGTAACGGCAAAATTTACCCCGCCCTATTCCATGTTCAGCAGTAAAGATTTTGCGGCATTGAAGGAAAGGAGCGAGGAACTTAACCAATTGCAACGCGATCGCGGCCTGGCCGGGCAGACACTAACCACTGCAGAACGGAATGAACTGGAAAGTGTGGACCAGGAACGGTTTAACTGGCTGGAATACTATAAGGTTAAGTTCAACGGGGACTGGTATACGCGGATTGTAGATAAACTGGTACTGCGTACAAACATGGAATTTGGCTTTTTGGGCAACTATAACAGCGATGTTGGAAAAGTGCCTTTTGAAAGGTTCTTCCTCGGGGGGGACGGCCTTGGGAGGAATTTCACCCTTGATGGCCGGGAAACCATACAATTAAGGGGTTATGAGAATAATTCACTGACCCCGGTGGACCCCCTGACAGGACAACAGGAAGGTGGTATTGTGTACAACAAATATTCTCTGGAGCTTCGGTATCCGCTTACCCTGAAACCCTCCGCGTCTATTTACGGGCTGATATTTACCGAAGCCGGTAATTCCTTCAACAATTTTCAGGAATTTAATCCGTTTCAGATAAAACGATCGGCCGGAGTGGGACTGCGAATTTTTATGCCGGCATTTGGTCTTTTGGGAATCGACTTTGGTTATGGGTTTGATGAAGACCTAAGACCGCAATCTGCCGGAAACGGACCCAGCGGTTGGCAAACGCACTTCATTATTGGTCAACAGTTCTAACCATAGGAAATACTCAGAAGCCATACTAAGCTAAACCACTCATTTTAAAATTCTTAGTAAATTTGGCACGATATTTTCTATGTATAAAACGAAATTAAAATGAAGACAAAAATAGTTCTGGTCCTGGCAGGCCTTTTGCTTTCGGGGTATGCGTTTTCACAGCGGGGCGTACGGATTGGGTATGTGGACATGGAATACATCCTGGAAAATGTTGAAGAGTACAGGGATGCCAATGAACAGCTGGCCAATAAGGTCCAGAAATGGAAGGTGGAAATTGAACAGAAGCAAAGTGCCGTAGATCAGATGAAAAAAGACCTGATGGCAGAAAAGGTTTTGCTGACGGATGAGCTGATAGCAGAAAGGGAAGAGGAAATACAGATCCTGGAAAAGGACATGTTGGAATACCAACAGGACAGGTTTGGCCCGCAGGGTGATCTGGTTATGCAGAAAAGGTTACTGATACAGCCAATACAGGATCAGGTTTTCAATGAAGTACAGCAGATTGGGGCTAATAAAAAATATGATTTTATTTTTGATAAATCTGCGGATGTCGTAATGTTGTACTCCGAAAAAAGACATGATATAAGCGAGTTAGTCCTGAGAGGCATCGCCAGGACCCGAAAAGTAAGCAAGCCCAACAGGAAGGAGGCCGCCACAACGGTGCTGGAGGAATTTGAGGGTGAAGAAACAACCGAGGAAGAAATAAGTGAGGCCCTGCAGGAAAGACAGGATAGGGCGCAGGAAGCTGAAGAAACACGGATCAAAACTGCAGAAGAACGACGGGCAGAGCAATTGAAGATAAGGGAGGAACGCAAAAAAGCGTATGAGGCCCGGAGGCAAAAATTACTCGAAGAACGGGATGCAAAGAAAAAAGCCCGGGAAGAAGAGTTAAAAAAAGGGAAGGAAATAGAGAACGATACCATTAATTAAGAATCACGAATTTAAAAAATTAACACTCAAATAGTAAATTCACAAATCATGAAACAGATTAAAAAAGCAGCCATAGCGTTCGTATTGATTTTAGCCGCTACAAGTTTTGTCAATGCACAGAACAAAATTGCCCATATTAATGTTACAGACCTTTTGGCCGACATGCCGGAGATGAAAACTGCACAGGCTGAACTTAAAAAATTACAGGAAACCTATAAGGCAGATATTGAAAGTTCCATGACGGAACTCAAAAATAAATATACCCAGTATTCCAGCGAGGCAACCGCCAAGTCTGAAGAGGAAAATCAAAAACGCGCACAGGAATTGCAGGGGTTTGAAAAAAATATAGGAGAAGCTCAACAGGCTGCACAGCAGGAATTGGCCAAGAAGCAGGCAGAATTGTTTGAACCAATTTCCAAAAAAGCCCTGGCCGCCATCGAAAAAGTAGCTGCTGCACAGGGATATGATTATGTGATCGATGCCACCCAGGGGGGAGGCCTTATTGTAGCCAAAGGCAAAGACCTGTTGCCGGAAGTAAAACAGGAACTGGGTTTCTGATCCCAAAATAAAGTCTTGTAAAAACCGTTTGCCAATTGGTAGACGGTTTTTTTATTTCTACCATTGTACTGCGCAAACACGAATGGCTCTATGAACTTCAAGCCCATTGGCATCTTCGATTCTGGAGTAGGGGGCACCTCCATATGGAAGGAAATTGTACGGTTGCTCCCGCAGGAAAACACCCTGTACCTGGCAGACAGCAAAAATGCACCTTACGGTGAAAAATCAGCCGGGACCATCCTGGAACTGAGTAGAAAGAACACGGAATTGTTGTTGGCCAGGGGATGCAAACTTATCGTGGTTGCCTGCAATACGGCCACCACCAACGCCATTGCGCATTTAAGGGCCGGTTTTCAGGTCCCTTTTATCGGAATAGAGCCCGCTATCAAACCAGCCGCATTGAATTCCCAATCCGGGACAATAGGAGTCCTGGCAACCCGGGGGACACTTTCCAGCGCTTTGTTTTCCAATACATCCCGAAACCATGCTGGCGCGATAAATATAGTGGAGCAGGAAGGTACCGGATTGGTTTCCCTTATTGAAGCCGGAAAAACAAACACCCCCGAGACCCGAAAATTATTACGGAAGTACCTGCAGCCCATGCTCCTTGCAGGTATGGATCACCTGGTGCTGGGTTGTACCCATTATCCGTACCTGATCCCCGTATTGAAAGATTTGCTTCCTGCCCATGTCCGGATTATCGACTGTGGGGAAGCGGTAGCGAGGCAGACCCAAAAGATCCTGATGGATCATAAGCTGTTAAATACAACTGGTACACCAGGTGTGCACCAGTTCTATACCAATGCGGATCCGGAAATACTCCGGGATTTTCTGAAGGATTCCAGTGAAGCGGTCAGCACGGCATATCTCGATTTTTAAGACGGGGCATGGAGGCTTTTTGGAAAGGGGCGTTCCGGCCGCCGGCTATAGGTTATATAGGTAAAGGCATACGGGTGCTTTTCATCTGCAGCATGATAATCCGTTCGTTCAATCTCCCACATGCTTTCATCAATAGTTGGAAAATAGGCATCACCCTCAAAGGTACCATGCACGCGTGTGATCTCCAGTGTATCGGCATACGCCATCGCCAGGGTATAGATCTCCCCGCCCCCAATAATATATGAAAGTGCCTCATCGGCAACAAGGGCGAGGGCATCTTCCAGGTTATGGACAATACGTATATCCTTAAATTTGGTCCTGTAATTCCTGTTCCTGGTGATCACAATATGCCGCCTGTCTGGAAGGGGTTTCGGGAAACTCTCAAAGGTTTTCCGGCCCATAATGATCGGATGCCCGGAGGTAAGCCGTTTAAAGCGCCGGAAATCATCCGGCAGGTGCCACAGGAGTTCGTTGTCCTTCCCCAGCGCATTGCCTTCACCAATTGCAGCGATCAGGGTAAGTTTGCCCATTAATCCTTTTTTTTATTGATGTTCGTTAATGGAAATTCGGTTTCTATCTCCTTTTGGATGGCGGCTATCCTTTCCCGTTGTTTCCGGACCAATTTTTCCCGCTGGAGCCTTTCCCATTCAATCCCCATAAATTTATGCGTCACAAAGACATTGAAGAAATGGACGGCGAACAGGAAGGCCCAGAACAAAATCGCCCAGACAAACCAATTGTAGGCCTCCCCGTATTTCAGGATCTTGTTGATCGCAACCAAAAATAAACTACCGATCAAAAAGATAACAAAATGTGCAAAAAGCCGTTTTTTCTGCCGCATCCTTTTATGGGCATATTCCAATTGCTCATGTTGTTCCTTATCTATATTCGCGGCGGGTTTCTGTTTGGAAAACATGCTATGGACTATCTTTATTCACAAAGATAAAATAATTAATTATGTTAAAGTTCAGAAAGCATTTCCCGGTATTCACACACACCGTCTATGCCAATACTGCGGCCTTTGGATTATTGCATGAGGACCTTCTGGAATGGAGGCAGGAGCATGACATGGACTACCTTATTGGGGGAGGTGCCATGAAAATGGAAAGCATGGGGCTTATCTCCGATGCCCGCAATTCCGTTGCTGAATTCTTCGGGTGCGAACGGGAACGGGTAGCCCTGCTGCCCAATTTTTCGCTTGGCCTCAATATCCTGGCTGAAAGCCTCGATAAATCACATCATATTCTCTTGCTGAAGGATGATTACCCATCCCTGAACTGGCCTTTTGAACATAGGGGATTTACTATATCCTATATTGATGCAGATGAAAACCTGGAGGAGCATATCAGTAATAAGATCAGGGAGGGAGGGGTATCTGTCCTGGCGATAAGCCTGGTACAATGGCTTACCGGGATACAAATAGACCTTGAATGGCTCCAAGGGCTAAAACGGTCCTATCCGGACCTTATCATCATTGCCGATGGCACGCAATTTTGTGGAGCTACTGAATTCTGCTTCAAGGATTCAGGTATTGACATCCTGGGTGCAAGCGGCTACAAATGGCTGTTGGCCGGATCAGGGAATGGGTTTATGCTTTTTGATGAAGGCATCACGGGGCGTCTATCGGTAAGGCATATCGGATTCAATTCTGCCAATACTGACCTCACTGCAAGGGACAGCATCCGCTTTGCTAAATATTTTGAACCGGGACATCTGGACAGCCTGTGTTTTGGCAGCCTCCATTTTGCCCTGGAAATGTTACGGAAAACCGGGATGGACAGGATAGCTGCTCACAACCGGAATTTAGGGCAGCTGGCAATGGCTCATTTTCAGGAATTGGGGCTTTTGGCAGAAAGCGTGGCCCGAAGGAAAGTACACAGTACCATTTTTAATATTAAGGGAGACGAGTTGCTATTTAATCACCTTCTGGCAAATAAGGTCGCATGTTCCCAACGCGGAGGGGGAATACGGCTCGCATTTCATGGATACAATACTGAAAATGACGTGGATAGAATTGTTGAAATCCTCAAAAGAAAGCTGTGACCTGCGGATTATAGAAAATAAGGGGAAGGTATTTTGATGATTTACCTCGTAGGAAGTGGGATTGTTATCAAATTCATAAATCTTGGGTAACTACTTGTCTCTTAACGGTTTTATGCTAATTTTGCAACTTCAAATTAAAAAACAATTAATCATGGCAATAACAAAACAGTATTTAAAATCAAAACCGGTATGTAAGGTAACTTTTACCGTTCCGGCCGAAGAAGCACAAAAAGTAGCAGTAGTTGGAGATTTCAATGATTGGAATCCCAAAGGAAGCCTTTTGAAAAAATTAAAGAACGGGACTTTCAAAGGAACGTTCGAACTGCCAAAGGAACAAGCTTATGAGTTCAAGTATTTGGTAGATGGTACGTATGTAAACGAAGCAGAGGCTGATCGTTACCAGTGGAACGATTTTGCAGGTGCAGAAAATGCCGTTGTAGTCGTATAGGTTACAGCACAAAGAAACGAAGACCGGGATGTTCTACATGTCCCGGTTTTTTTTTGCCTAATGGTCTTTGATCTCCACCCCTTTCCAGAAAGCCAGCCTGCCTTTTATTTGATGTGCTGCCTGCCTGGGTTCCGGATAATACCAGGCCGCATCCTTGTTCTTCTTTCCATCAACCTCCACTGAATAATAGGAGGCAACCCCTTTCCAGGGGCAGGTTGAATGTGTATCACTGGGTATAAAGTATTTTTTGCTGATGCTTCTTTCGGGAAAATAATGATTGCCCTCTACTACCACCGTGTCATCGCTTTCCGCCAGTACAGCGTTGTTCCAAATTGCTTTCATAGCATTAAATTTTAAACACATAGTTTTTATAATAATTCCTGGGGTCGCTGAAAGTTTTTACCACCTCTAAACCGGATTTTTCTGCGAGCCAGTTTACGATCTGGTCATCATATTTCTGGGAAATTTCGGTATGGATAGTCTCCCATTTTTTAAAGGATACCTCAAGGTCCAGCGCCTTGATGAATACATGCTGTTCCTCCCGGGATACCAAAAAGCTTTTTGCCATGCCCGTCTCCGGATCATATGTTTCCCAGTGCTGGAACTGATTCGGCTTGAAATTAGCCTGTAATTCCCGGTTGATCCGTTTCAATACATTCTTATTAAATGCTTCCGTAATCCCGGCATGATCGTTATAGGCATCCAGGATGGTCTGCGGATTTTTCTTTTGGTCGAATCCTATAAACAACAGGTCCCCGTCAGTCATTTGCTCCCCGATGCTCCTTAAAAATGTTATAGCCTGGGAATGCAGCAGGTTGCCGATATTGGAACCCAAAAAAAGAATGACTTTTTTATGGTATTCCCTGGCGTTGAATTGTTCCAAAGCTTCAAAATAGGTGGCTTGCAACGGTTCCACCTGCATCGCAGGAAATTCCCTGTAAAGGGAACTCCCGAGCTGATCCAGGGCATTCTGGCTGATGTCGACCGGGATATATTTGAAAGGGATATGCTTTCCCAGGAAGTGTTTCAGGAGGATCTTGGTCTTTTTACCATCACCCGCCCCGAGTTCTATCAGGTTGAATCCTTCAGATCCACCCGTAAATAAATTGGAGATTTCTTCCTTAAACGTATCCAGGATAGTATATTCAGAGCCCGTCAGGTAATATTCCGGCATGTCCATGATATCCTGAAAAAGCCTGTCACCGGCAGCGTCATAAAAATATTGAGAAGACAGGTGTTTCGGAAAATCGGTAAGTCCGGTAAGGACATCTTCCTCGAATCTGGTCCTGCGCAATGTAGTAGTGTTCTGTTCCATGCTTATTCTGTCGTAATTAGCGGGCTAACCTTAACCCTGTAAATTGCCACCGCAGGCTGGGATGGAAGAAATTGCGGTATGAAGGCCTTGTATGGTTTATGGGAGTTGCCACAGACCCCCCCCTTAAGACTTTTTGGTTTACCATAAATTTGCCATTGTATTCTCCCAGTGCACCGGCCGGTTTGGTATATCCGGGATAAGGTAAATAGGCGCTTTCCGTCCACTCCCACCGTTTTCCCCAGGGGATATACTGCTGGGCGGCTTCCCACTCAAATTCTGTAGGCAGCCTGCTGTCCTTCCATTGGGCAAAGGCAAAGGCTTCGTAATAGGACAGGTGGGTGACGGGTGTCTCCGCCGGCACCCGTTGCAGGCCATCCATGGTGTAATGGTGCCACTGCCCGGAAATGAGATGCCAGTATAATGGCGATGAGATATTGTTTTGTTTAACCCAATCCAATCCTTCTGCGTGCCAAAATTGAAAATTAGAATACCCGCCGTCTGCAATAAAATCCATATAATCCTTGTTGGTCACCAATTTATTGGATATCTCATAGGGATGCAGATAGACCTTATGCCTTCCCAGTTCATTGTCATAACAGAAATCCTGGGAATTATGGCCAATTTCATAAATGCCCGCGTCCATCGGGATCCATTCCTGCTGGTACTTTTCGGCAGCATGTTCTCTAAAATCACCGGAATAGGGGGGAAGGAGAGGATTATTGCCCAGTATATATTTAATATCCGTCAGCAGTAATTCCTGATGTTGTTTTTCATGGTGGATCCCGACCTCCAGGAGTCCGGTTAGCATATGATCTGAAGCATGCTCAAAAAGGGAGGCAATTGCATTGGTAACATAACGCCTGTATTCATAGACCTTTTGAACGGAAGGCCTGGACAAATTTCCGCGGTCAGCCCGGACGACGCGCTTCCCGATCGTTTCGTAATAACTGTTGAAAACAAAGGAAAAATCGGCATCGAATACCTGATAGTTTTCGGCATATGGTTTGAGCATAAATTCTTCAAAAAACCAGGTCGTATGCCCCAGGTGCCATTTAGGTGGCGATACATCGACTACAGGTTGTACTACGTAATCTTCCACTTCGAGGGGTTCGCAGATAACTTCGGAATATTTGCGGGTTTCCAGGAAAAAATCCAGCAAAGTGTCTGTTAAAGGCATAGCATCAATTTTACCATAAAGATAAAGCTTTGAATGCCTTTTTTGGGCTTTTTAGGATTTTGTACTATCCCTATACCGCTACAGCCCCCTTAATGTGCGGATGTGGATCATAGTCCACCAATGTGAAGTCTTCGAACTTAAAATCAAAAATATCCCTGGCGGCAGGATTCAGGATCATTTTCGGCAGCGGCCTTGGCTCCCGGCCGAGCTGAAGCTGGATCTGTTCGAGGTGGTTGTTGTATATATGTACGTCCCCGAAGGTATGGATGAAATCCCCGGGGAGGAATCCGCAGACCTGCGCCATCATCATGGTAAATAGCGCATAAGAAGCTATATTGAAGGGTACCCCAAGGAAAACATCGGCACTTCGCTGGTACAACTGGCAGGACAATTTGCCATCTGCCACGTAGAACTGAAAGAATGCGTGGCAGGGGGGTAAAGCGGCCTTGCCATTGGCTACATTTCCAGCAAAGGATATGGAAGTATCAGGCAATACACTGGGATTCCATGCGGATACCAGCATGCGCCGGCTGTCCGGGTTATGTTTCAGGGTATGAATAATACCTTTTATCTGGTCTATTTCCTCACCGTTCCAATTGCGCCACTGATAACCATACACCGGTCCCAGTTCCCCATTTTCATCAGCCCAGTCATTCCAGATCCTGACGCCGTTATCCTGGAGGTAGGCGATATTTGTTTCCCCTTTTAAAAACCACAACAGTTCATGGATGATGGATTTGAGGTGTAATTTTTTGGTTGTAACCATGGGGAACCCTTCAGAGAGATCAAACCGCATCTGATAACCAAACACACTGCGCGTTCCTGTGCCGGTGCGGTCATTTTTGGCGTGTCCGTTGGTCAGTACGTGTTGTAGTAAGTCGTGGTATTGCTTCATGGTGTTTTGCCGGGTAAGGTTTTGTCTGCTCTCCTGTGGGGTGCTATGGGCACCTGCCATGGCGAAAATAAGGAAAGCCAGGTTTATTCCCCAAGGAATAAATTACAAATTATCACCAATTATCAACGGTAAATGTATCGCGTAACAGCTGGCAGCCTACCCCAGGATCATCCCTGCCATGGTAGCCGAAAGCAGGGAAGCGAGTGTGCCCCCCAGAACAGCTTTCAACCCGAATTCGGATAAGGTTTTGCGTTGCCCCGGTGCAAGCGACCCGATGCCGCCTATCTGGATACCAATGGAAGCAAAATTAGCAAACCCGCATAGCATATAGGTTGCCATGATGATTGACTTGTTGTAGGCAAAATGGGGGAGGCTTACGACATCCTTTAATTCGGCCAATTGGATATACCCTATAAATTCACTGGCAGCCAGTTTAATCCCGAGCAACTGGCCCATCAGCATGACATCTTCTGAATTCACGCCGATCAGCCACATCAGCGGTGCAAACAGGACACCAAGGACCGCTTCAAGAGAGAATGTATCGAAGGCTGAATTCGCGGCTATCCATCCATTCAGTGCGGTGACATCCCCGAACCATCCCAGTATGCCATTGATCATGGCGATGAAGGCTACAAAAACCAGCAACATAGCCCCTACATTCACGGCAAGTTTTAGTCCTTCCGTAGTGCCGTTTGCGATGGCGTCCAGGATATTGGACCCTATTTTTTCCGTCGAGACCTGTACCTCCATATCAATGGGTTCCGTCTGGGGATATAATATTTTAGAGACCACAATGGCCCCCGGTGCTGCCATGACAGAAGCTGCCAGCAGGTGCCTGGCAAATTCGAGTCGCAACGCTTCATCCGTACCTCCCAGAAACCCGATATAGGCAGCCAGGACACCCCCGGCAACCGTGGCCATTCCTCCAATCATCACCAGGAGGATCTCGGAACGGGTCATTTTTTCCAGGTAGGCTTTGATCAGGAGGGGCGATTCGGTTTGCCCCAGGAATATATTGCCGGCGACGGATAGGCTTTCAGCACCCGATATCCGGAGCGATTTGGTCAGCAGCCACGCGAGGCCTTTTACAATTTTTTGTATGATCCCCAGGTAAAACAATACCGAGGTAAGCGCCGAGAAGAAAATAATGGTTGGCAGGATCTGGAAGGCAAATACATAACCGATATTCGGGTTGTCCACGTTCAGGAGGTTCCCGAGTAAAAACTGGCTCCCCGCCAGCGTGTAATCCAGTATATTCACAAAGAACTGTCCGGCCGCCCTGAAAATCGCCTGGATAACAGGGATTTTAAGGATGCCGATGGCGAGCAGCAATTGCATGGCAAGTCCGATCCCGGCTGTTTTCCAGTTGATCGCCCTCCTGTTGGAGCTGAAAATATAGGAAATCAGTATAAGAACCGCCATCCCCAATAGTCCGCGCCATAAGGTATTAACAGAAAAGCCCTGGTTAGGGACTATGGTGTTTGGAGCCTGGGCGATGATCTGGGGGGTTGCAGCTGCCTGCGATATATGGGTTAGGGTATCTGTTTCCAGGATTTCCTGGGGATGGAGCGAAAAGGGAATGCACAATACAATAAGAAGTGCCCAGAACCCGTATTTCATGTAGGTTGTGTTTGGAGTTGGTCAGGGAAGGATATTGTACAGCGAACCGTGTGGCTCCCACAGAACCTTTGGTATGGTTTACCTGAATGAACAGGGCTTAAAGCTGTATGGGAAGGATCCAATATCAATTGCGTTTGGATATTTCGTCCCTGAGTTTGGCTGCTTTTTCGTAATCTTCACTGGCAACTGCCTTGTCTAACTCCTGGTTGAGTTCATCCAGGCTCAATTCCTTATAGGGGGTCGCCGCACTGGAATCGATCTCTACAGTTTCGCCTTCCTGGAGGATCTCATCTACAACGATACTATCGTCACCCGCTTCCTTTTCCTTATCTTTTGAAGAAAACTTCAGGAAAATCCCGGCCTTGTCCAAGATGGTTTTATACGTAAATATAGGCGCATTGAAACGAAGCGCCAGGGCGATGGCATCGCTGGTTCGGGCATCGATAATTTCCTCTATCTTATCGCGTTCGCAGATGATGCTCGAATAAAAAACCCCGTCAACCAGCTTGTGGATGATCACCTGTTTGACCACTATATCGAACCTGTCAGCAAAATTCTTAAATAGATCATGGGTAAGTGGCCTGGGCGGTTTTATTTCCTTTTCCAGGGCTATGGCTATAGACTGTGCTTCAAAAGCACCTATTACAATAGGTAATTTCCTGTCCCCGTCAACCTCATTCAATATAAGGGCATAGGCACCATTTTGTGTTTGGCTGTAGGAGATACCCTTTATTTTTAATCGGACTAAACTCATAGTTCTATAAATACCATACAGGGCTGTTTAAATAGTGGGGGAGGCCCACATTTCAACAGTCCTTTTAGGGGCACAAATTAACAAAAATTAGGCGTTTTGCGCTTTAAATTCCTTTAATTTTTCGGTGAGTTTCGGTACGACTTCAAAAGCGTCCCCCACGATTCCGTAATCGGCTGCCTTGAAAAAGGGGGCCTCCGGATCTGAATTGATGACCACTTTAACTTTGGAAGCACTTACTCCGGCCAGGTGCTGAATAGCCCCCGAAATGCCAATCGCAATATATAAATTGCTGGCCACCGGCTTCCCGGTTTGTCCAACATGCTCACTGTGGGGCCTCCATCCCATGTCTGATACAGGCTTGGAACAGGCTGTGGCAGCCCCAAGAACTGTGGCAAGTTCTTCGAGCATGGCCCAATTTTCAGGTCCTTTCATCCCCCTGCCGCCAGACACGACAATATCTGCATCTGCGATGGTGGCTTTGCCGGTCACCTTATCCACTTCAACGGATTTTGTGGTGAAATCAGCATCCTTCAAGGTAGGGGAGAAGGATTCTGCCGAAAGGGTAGCCTTATTTTCCTTCACGCCATATGAATTCCCCGATACCCCAATAATCTTGATATCAGAATCGATTTGGGTATGGGCAAATCCTTTATTGCTGAAAACAGTCCTTCTGACCACCATAGGTTCGGTGCTTTCGGGCGCTTCCACCGCATTGGGCACATAGCCTGCCTTTAGTTTGCCTGCCAGGAGGGAAGCCATGTATTTAGAATCCGTACTGGTGCCGAGTATGATCACCCGGGCCCCTTCTTTTTCCGCGGCCTGTTCCAGTACCGAAGCATACGCAGCGGCATTGAATGTTTCGAGTTTTTCATCGGAGACCTGAAGTACCCTGGAAACACCATAGGACGCAAGCTCATCTGCAGCGGGGTTATTAAAGGCTATAGCGGTTACGCTTGTTCCCATCTGCCTGGCAACTTCAAAGGCGTACGAGGCCACTTCAAAAGCATTCTTTTTGAATTTGCCGTTCTCTGATTCTGTATATACTAAAACTGACATATCTCTTTCTTAAGTTTCAATGAATATCCTTTGCAAAATTGTATGGGCAGTGCCTGTTTTAAATGACCTTTGCTTCGGTGTGTAACAGGTTTACCAGTTCCCCGACATTGTCCGCATCGATCATTTTAATGGGACCCTTAGGGGCAGGTTTATCAAATTTTATATCCTTTGTTGCCACGGGAGCGTCTATCGGGGCTACCACATTGAGTTTTTTCTGCCGGGCCATCATGATGCCCCTCATATTGGGGATCCTTAGATCGCTTTCTTCCACCAGGCCTTTCTGGCCCCCGATGACCAGGGGCAGCGCAGTGACGATCTTTTCCTTGCCCCCGTCGATTTCACGGATGGCCGTTGCCTTATTGCCTTCTACTTCCAGGCTGATACAGGTATTTACAAAATTCATGTCCAGGAGCTCCGCCATGATCCCGGGGACCATAGCCCCATTGTAATCGATGGATTCCCTGCCTGCAATTACGAGGTCATAACCGCCGTTCTTTACAACTTCCGCCAACTGCCGTGCTACAAAAAACCCATCCGTGGGCTCCGCATCAATACGGATGGCCTCGTCAGCGCCTATTGCCAGGGCTTTCCGGATAGTGGATTCCGTAGCCGCACCGCCAACCGTTGCAACGTGGAGGGTGGCTCCCTGTTTCTCCTTGAACCACATGGCCCGGGTTAACCCGAATTCATCATTGGGGTTAATAACAAATTGTACCCCCGAAGTGTCAAATTGGGTGTTATCTGCTGTAAAATTTATCCTGGAAGTAGTGTCAGGAACATTGCTGATACAAACTAAAATCTTCATATGGAGCTTCTTAAAATGGTGTACTTAATAGGGCAGCTAAGATAGCTAATAATTTTCAGAAATACTATGCACGCATAGTAATATTTACCGATTATTTTAAACCGGCGGGAGGTGTATTTGGTAGATATTTTCCTATTTTTGTTCGCATTTTATACTTAAGCGAGCGCATTACTTAACAAAAGACTACATGAAGACATTACAATTCAGGGAAGCAATAGCCGAAGCAATGTCGGAGGAAATGAGGCGGGATGATACCATCTATTTAATGGGGGAGGAAGTGGCTGAATATAACGGGGCGTATAAGGCTTCCAAAGGGATGCTTGATGAATTTGGACCCGAGCGTGTGATCGATACCCCCATTTCAGAACTGGGTTTTGCGGGGGTAGGTGTGGGTTCCGCCATGATCGGGAACCGACCCATCATTGAATACATGACCTTTAATTTTTGCCTGGTGGGAATAGACCAGATTGTTAACAACGCAGCAAAAATACGGCAGATGTCCGGCGGGCAATTCAATTGCCCGATTGTTTTCAGGGGCCCTACGGGGTCTGCCGGCCAATTGGCGGCTACCCACAGCCAGGCTTTTGAAAGCTGGTTTGCCAACTGTCCCGGGCTCAAAGTTGTGGTGCCCTCCAATCCGAATGATGCCAAAGGCCTGCTGAAATCCGCCATCCGCGATGATGACCCTGTTATCTTTATGGAATCGGAACAGATGTACGGTGATAAAGGGGAAGTTACAGAGGGTGAATTCACAATCCCCCTGGGGGTGGCAGAGGTAAAACGGGAGGGCAGCGATGTCACCATCGTATCTTTTGGGAAGATCATCAAGGAAGCCTACGCCGCAGCCGACGAGCTGCAAAAGGACGGAATTAGTTGTGAGATAATCGACCTGCGTACTGTTCGCCCGCTGGACCAGGAAGCAATCCTTACCTCGGTTAAAAAGACCAACAGGCTGGTCATTCTCGAAGAGGCCTGGCCTTTTGGCAACGTGGCAACAGAGATTACCTACCTGGTACAATCCAAGGCATTTGATTACCTGGATGCCCCTGTGATCAAGATCAATACGGCCGATACCCCGGCACCCTATTCTCCCGTTTTATTGGAAGAATGGTTGCCCAATGCCCAGGATGTCGTAAAGGCTGTTAAGAAAGTGTTATATAAATAAGCAAAATCATACCGTAAAGGTATATTAGCCGCGTCCATTCGTAAACGGACATTTTCAGTAAGAATGGCAGTACGGAATATAGTAAACTATACCCAATACCGGCATGCAGTTCCCCCCGGTTCTGAAAGGAATCAGCCATCCGGCCATATTGTAGCTGCAAGACTATGAAGTACCTCCTGCTCTTCTTCCTTTTCTTTACATCCTTTAGTGCTATGTCCCAGACGAAAGTCGGCGGTATTGTTGTCGATGATGCCGGCGATCCTGTTGCCTTTGCCAATGTCATTTTTAAAAATACGAGCGAAGGGACCATCACCAATGATAACGGGAGGTTTTATATGGAATCAGACAGCGACCAGAAAACGCTGGTGGTTTCTTTCATCGGTTACGAACCCATGGAAATTCCCCTGACATCAAAAGTTACCTATAATATGAAAGTGGTCCTGTCTGAAGCCAGTGAACAACTGGATGAGGTAGTGGTCTATGTTGGGAAGCAATCAAAAAAGAATAACCCGGCAATTGACATCCTCCGGAAGATCTGGGCCAAGAAAAGGATCAATGGGTTGCGTAAATTCAAGCAATACCAGTATGATAAATACGAGAAAATAGAATTTGACCTCAATACCATAGATAGCCCGCTGATGCAAAGCAAGTTGTTCAAAGGGCTCGAATTTATGTTCGCGGATCTCGATACCTCCAGTATTACCGGCAAAACCTACCTGCCCATATTCCTCAACGAAACCGCCTCCAAAGTATATGGCAATAATGTGATCGCCGAAGAAAGGGAGGATGTTATGGGTAATAAGAATTCGGGATTTGAAAACAACCAGGCTATCCTTGCATTTGTAAAGGACCTGTATTCAGATTATGACGTTTACAACAATTACCTCAAATTCTTTGATAAAAGCTTTACCAGCCCGTTGTCCAGGACGGGGATCGATACCTATAATTACGTGCTGTCAGACAGCGCCTTCATCGACAACAAATGGTGTTATAACATTATATACTACCCGCGCCGCAAGAATGAATTAACGTTTAAGGGCGACTTTTGGGTGAATGATACCACCTTCGCCATCAAGAAGATAAACCTTGCAGTTACCAAAAGCGCCAATATCAACTGGGTTAAGGATATTTATATCGAACAGGAATTTGAGGTGCTGAACGATTCGGTCTTTCTGATCCGGCGGGATTATATGCTCAGTGATTTCAGTTTGAACAAAAAGGAACAATCCAGGGGAGTCTATGGGAAACGTACTACCGTCTACGGCAATTATGTGTTTGATAAACCCATGCCCGAATCCTATTACAAATCGGAAAGCGACCCGTTTGACCCCAGTATACTGAACAGGGATAGTATTTTCTGGAAGAACAACCGGCTGGAATCGCTTAATAAGGATGAGAAAGGGGTGTATGCTTTGCTGGATACGCTTAAAACGGTGCCCAAATTCCGTACCTATTATGATGTGGTCAGCATCCTGGGTTCCGGGTACGTGGAGATCGATAAATGGAACATGGATATCGGCTCCATCTATGACGTCTTTGGTTACAATGATGCGGAAGGGGTCCGGGTCCGGGCCGGTGCCCGTACCTATTTTGACCAAAATGACCCCTGGAGGCTCGAAGGGTATATGGCCTATGGTTTTATGGACCAGAAATTCAAACATGGGTTTTCTGCCAAATGGCTGCTCGACAAAGATATCCGGCTCATCGTTTCGGGGGGAAACCGCCGCGATGTGGAACAACTGGGTTTAAGCCTTACCTCCACCAATGATGTCCTGGGCAGGAGCATCGCCTCCTCTTCACTGGTCTCGGTAGGTTCCAATGACAGGCTTACGAATATCAACCTGAGTACCTTCAACATGGAGATGGAACCCCTGTCCAATTTCAGGATCCGGTTCGGCGCCTCCTTCCGTACGCTGCGCTCCGCCCTGCCTGACGCCTTCAGCCTTGATTATATCGATCCGGAATCCCCGGGCGGGATCGCTTCGGAAATCAAACAGTTCGACCTCAATACAACCCTGGTCTTTACCCCGGGGAGAAGGACAATTGGCTACGGCGTGGAATTACGCGATATCAACGAGGATTACAGCACGCTGTTGCTGAATTATACCAAAGGAATGCAGGGGTTCCTCGAAAGTGATTTTAACTACGGCAAACTGCAGTTTTCCTATACACAACCCTGGCAGATAGGAGGTGTCGGCAGGTTGATCAGTACGGTGGAAGCGGGCAAGACCTTCGGCGAGGTCCCGCTGGGCCTGCTGAATGTGATCCCGGGCAACCAGACAGTATTTTCCCTCTATAACACCTTCCCCAATCTGGACTTTTACGAATTCGTGACAGATACCTACGCCTCTGTCCACCTGGAACACAATTTCAACGGCCGTTTGTTTTCCCGCATCCCCTTCATGCGAAAATTTGACCTGCGGGAAATAGTCGGCGTGCGGGGTGCCTGGGGACAGCTTTCTGACGAGAATATTGCGCTAAGCAGTCCCACGAATATCCCGCTCATAGCGCCCGATGATCAAATTTACTGGGAATACTCCTTCGGGATAGGAAACATTTTCAGGATCTTCCGGATCGATTTTAACTTTCGGGGCAACTATTTGGACAACCCAAATGCCAGGCCTTTCAGTGTAACCGGTTCATTCGGTTTTAGCTTCTGATTATCTTTTTTTATTCTAAACCATTTTACTACTTTTGCCCCCGTTTAAATATGCTAATTAACTAATCAATATGGAACTGATCGTAAACTATCTGTGGGCTTTTGGTATTTTGGGCCTTCTTTTTGTCCTTGTGAAAAACATCTGGGTTACCAAACAAGAAGTGGGTAATGAGAAAATGGCGCGGATAGCCAAAAATATTGCCGATGGCGCCATGTCCTTTCTGAAAGCAGAATACAGGATATTGGCCATATTTGTAACAGCTGTGGCTGTTCTCCTGTACTTTAAAGGTGTTTCTGAAAGCGGTTCCAATGGGATGGTTGCGGTTTCCTTTATCGTGGGAGCCATATGTTCGGCCCTGGCAGGATTTATCGGAATGCGGGTAGCCACAAAGGCGAACGTAAGGACAACACAGGCCGCGAGGACCTCTTTGGGGAAAGCCCTGGAAGTGGCCTTTGCAGGTGGTTCCGTAATGGGACTTGGAGTGGTTGGACTTGGAGTATTGGGGCTTAGCGGCCTTTTTACAATATATAGTGGCCAGGGATGGGTAATAGGTGAAGTACTGAATGTACTTTCCGGATTTTCCCTCGGGGCATCTTCTATCGCCCTCTTCGCCCGTGTTGGTGGTGGTATCTATACCAAAGCCGCTGACGTTGGGGCTGACCTGGTAGGAAAGGTGGAAGCAGGTATTCCTGAAGACCACCCTTTAAACCCTGCCACCATTGCGGATAACGTAGGGGATAACGTGGGGGATGTGGCCGGTATGGGAGCTGACCTCTTTGAATCTTATGTAGGTTCCATTATCGGGACCATGGTACTGGGGGCTGCATTTGTCACCTTGCCGGAATTTACCGGCTCTTTTGACGGCCTGGGCGCAGTATTTTTACCCCTTGCCCTTGCTGCGGTGGGGATCGTAATGTCTATCATCGGAACCTTCCTGGTTCGTGTTAAAGATGGCGGTTCACCTCACAAGGCGCTGAATATGGGAGAATTTGGATCAGCATTCCTGATGTTGATCGCCTCCTATTTTATCATCGAAGCGATGTTGCCGGAGACCTGGGTGGAAGTTATAGGCGGAAATGAATTCCAGTATACCTCTTTGGGGGTTTTCTGGGCTACCATAGCCGGACTCGTTGCCGGCCTGTTGGTCGGTAAAGTCACAGAATATTATACCGGAACCGGGAAAAAGCCAGTAAATGCCATTGTTCGGCAGTCTGAAACCGGATCCGCAACCAATATTATAGCCGGACTCGGCGTGGGGATGATGTCTACAGCTATTCCGATCCTATTGATTGCTACCGCCATCCTTGTATCTCACTATTTTGCCGGTCTTTACGGAATCGCCATTGCGGCGGTTGGTATGCTGGCCAATACCGGGATTCAGCTGGCAGTGGATGCCTATGGCCCGATTTCTGATAACGCGGGCGGCATCGCCGAGATGGCAGAACTGCCCAAGGAAGTAAGGCAGCGAACTGACAAACTGGATGCGGTAGGAAATACAACAGCAGCCATTGGAAAAGGCTTTGCCATTGCTTCCGCTGCATTAACCGCCCTGGCCCTTTTTGCAGCTTTTATGAAAACCGCTCATATTACCGCCATTGACGTTTCTCAACCCGACATCATGGCCGGGTTGCTCGTTGGGGGCATGCTGCCATTCGTATTTTCTGCCATGGCAATGAATGCCGTAGGCCGGGCTGCCATGGCGATGATAGAAGAAGTGCGACGGCAGTTCAGGGACATTCCCCAATTAAAGGCAGCACTGGAAGTAATGCGGCGCTATGATTCCGACATGTCCAAGGCTACCGTGGAGGACCGGAAAATATTTGATGCAGCCGACGGGTATGCGGAATACGATAAGTGTGTGGCCATTTCGACAAAAGCATCTATCAAAGAGATGGTATTGCCTGGATTGATGGCGATCGTTGTACCGGTAGCCGTCGGGTTTATTGGCGGGGCCGAGATGTTGGGCGGACTACTAGCCGGGGTAACAACCTGCGGCGTGTTGATGGCCATATTTCAATCGAATGCCGGAGGGGCATGGGATAATGCCAAAAAAATGATTGAGGAGCAGGGTAGGAAAGGAACAGATGCCCATAAGGCCGCCGTTGTTGGAGATACCGTGGGAGATCCTTTTAAGGATACATCAGGGCCATCCCTCAACATCCTTTTAAAACTGATGTCGGTCGTGGCACTGGTAATTGCTCCAAGTATCGCGCTTTCATCCGATTCCCTTACGGCCTATTCCGCTGATAAAACAGGACAGGAGACCCGAAAGGAAGTCCGTGTGGAGATGAATGATACTACAGGCGATATGTCAAGGGCCGTCGTAACCACAACAACTACTGAGGATGGGGTAACTTCTACGAACGAACAAGTTTTTGAAGGTACCAGGGATGAGGTGAAAGCGAGGTTGGACGCTTTGGATAAAGAAGGAAAAGACATTCAGGTAACGAAAAATAAGATAATAAAAGAAGTTGAGACCAAAAAAGAGGTTAACAACCCCTGATCAAATTAAATGAGATAAAAAAACCCACAACATAGTTCGTGGGTTTTTTTTTGGTTTGTTACCTTGAGAAACGATGGATTACAAGGATATACTTACATTGGGGATCGCCTTTGGATTAGGATTGCTCGTGGGGCTGCAACGCCAGGCCTCGGGCAACAAAATGGCCGGTGTGCGGACCTTTACGCTGATAACCCTTTTGGGGGTCATTTCCGGATTCCTGACACGGGATTTTGAAAACCCCTATGTATTGCCCATTTTGGGCCTGGCGATGACAGCCCTGCTGGTGACGGCCAATGTCCTCAAGGTACGGTCGGAACACGATAAAGATTTTGGCCAAACTACAGAGGTTGCCGCATTGCTGATGTTTGCCACAGGTGCTTTCCTGGTCGTCGGAGATCAGGTAATAGCCGTGGTAACAGGAGGGAGCGTTGCCATGTTGCTGTACCTGAAGGACCATATGCATAATTTCATCAAAGGGCTGGAGGAGAAGGACATGTCGGCCATCATGACCTTCGCCGGTATCTCCCTGATCATTTTGCCCATCCTGCCCGATGAAACGTATGGCCCCCTCGATGTATTAAACCCGCGCAATATCTGGCTGATGATCACACTGATCGTGGGCATCAGTGTAATAGGCTATTTCATATACAAATTCCTGGGAAAAAAGACCGGAATCCTTTCCAATGGCATCCTGGGAGGGTTGATCAGCAGTACGGCCACCACGGTAAGCTATGCGCGCAAAACGGCCGATAGCGGTAATATTGAAAAAATTGCGGCCTTTGTGATCACTGCGGCTTCCGCAGTTTCACTCCTGCGGGTACTGATAGAAGTTGGCGTGATCATCCCTGAAAAAATTCCGGTAATTATATTGCCCATACTGATTGAATTTGTCTTTATGGCAATCATATGCGGCATCCTGTTTTATGCCATCCAAAAGGAGGATTCGGAAAATGAAATGCCCGAGCCAAAAAACCCAGCTCAATTTAAGAGCGCCCTCATCTTTGGCCTGCTATATGGTATCATCTTGCTGGCGGTCGCCTTTGCAAAAAAGGAATTCGGGAATAACGCGCTTTATATCGTCTCCATTATCAGCGGGTTAACCGATGTGGATGCGATTACGCTCTCCCTTTCCAATCTCATGAAACAAGACAGCCTTGAAGCTGCCACAGGATGGAAACTTATCTTACTGGCTGCCCTTTCCAATTTGGTGTTCAAAGGGATCATGGCAGCAGTCCTGGGGACCCGGAAACTGGCAAAACTGATCGGGATATCGTTTGGGGTATCCGTGGTCACCGGGTTGTTGCTTATCTGGTTGTGGCCCGAAACCTGGCATTTGTAAGTGATGAAGCTATTCTCTAAAAAAGACCCGTTACAGGTAATTTCCTTTCAGAGCTACGGAACGGATAACCACCTCTATGCCCGCGGCAGGGCACTGGAGGACGAAAATATCGACCTGACCAAAAAAGGGTTCCTCATGTTGTTATGGAACAGCTGGAAACGTTTTGATGCGGATGAGATCCGGCATACCCGGTTATCTATTAAACTACCCGACAATTCTGTCTATTATACGGAAACGGACGGGGAGGGGTATTATTTATTTGAAACGGCGTCAGAAGGCCTCCGGGAAATGGCCAATGAGGAAGGATGGCTTGCATACGAGACATCCTATGACGAAGCTGCCATTCAGCGGGAGATCCGCAAAGAGAACCGGTTCCCGGGAGAAATCCTCATCCCCTCGGGGGATGCAACCTTTGGTGTGATCAGCGATATCGATGATACCATACTCCATACCGGGATGGTAAGTTCCTTAAAATGGCAGGTACTAAAAAATACCCTTTTAAAAAGGCCAGAAAAACGCATACCCCTCGAAGGGGCAGCCCGGTTCTATCACATGCTTCATTTGGGCAGGTCCGGAAAGGATGCCAATCCCATTTTCTATGTCAGCCATAGTCCCTGGAACCTTTACCTGTATCTGGAATTTTTCCTGAAGAACAATAACTTCCCGAAAGGGCCTATATTGCTGAGGAGTTTATCCAGTTTTAAAAGCAGGAAAGCGGTTTCCGAAAAACCACAGAAACAGAGAGAGATATTGAATATCCTGAAAACCTACCCTGAACTGAAGTTTATACTTATCGGGGACAGCGGGGAACACGACGCGGATATTTATATAGAAATTGCTGAAGCATATCCGGACAATATTCTTGCGATCTACCTAAGGAGCGTCCGGCACAAGAAGCGGATGCTTCGGGTGAAAGGATTGTTTGAGAATTACAAGACTACCCCGGTGCTTCTGGTAGACGACAGTGACCAGGCCATCGCCCATGCCCGGGAAAGTGGGTTTATTTTATAATAGCTGCTGACATCAGAACAGTCCGTTGATTTCTGCATCGATTTTCTGGATCACTTGCCCCAGGTGCTCCGGAATGTCTACAAAATCGATCTTATCCACATCCACTATCAGCAGGTTTCCCTTGTCATAGCTATGCGCCCATGCCTCATAACGTTCGTTAAGCCGACTTAGGTAATCAATGGAAATAGAATTTTCATATTCCCGCCCCCGCTTGTGGATCTGCTTTACCAGATTAGGGATAGAACTGCGCAGGTAGATCAGCAGATCGGGCGGCTGTACAAGGCTTTCCATCAACTCGAACAGCCCGGAGTAGTTGCTGAAGTCCCGGTTCGTCATCAAACCCATGGCATGTAAATTGGGAGCGAAGATATGGGCATCTTCATAAATGGTCCGGTCCTGGATCACATTTTTTCCACTTTCGCGGATCTTCAGGATCTGGCGGTACCTGCTGTTGAGGAAATAGATCTGCAGATTAAAGCTCCATCGTTCCATCTGGGTATAAAAATCGTCCAGATAAGGATTATCCACAACATCCTCATAATGCGCCTCCCAGGAATAATGCCGGGATAAAAGTTTGGTCAGGGTCGTTTTACCGGCCCCTATATTGCCTGCAACCGCAACATGCATAAGTATTTGAATTAATGGTTGGTGTCCGAATTACAAAAAGAATCACAATATACGAAGTATCTTGAGGATGGTAAAAAATAGTTGTTGAAATACAAGATATATATAATTAGAGGCATCCAAAATTTTTATTTCACATTCAAATATGTACTTTTGTCCCTGCAAATTGAGAGGAAGGATTTGACTGATTGCAACCTCTTGTGCCATTTCGTTTGGAGACATGCCCCGGGATCCCGGTCGTGCACAGAAAACGACAGGCATAAAAAATGCTAAAGCAGTTCTTTCCGGTTTTCCTCCGGAGTCTGTAAGCATTCCGCGATCACCAGATTTTCCCATTACGTACATAACATAGAATACAATGGCATATTTGTTTACTTCAGAATCAGTTAGTGAAGGCCATCCGGATAAAATCGCGGACCAGATAAGCGATGCACTGCTGGATAATTTTCTGGCATTCGACCCCGAAAGCAAGGTGGCCTGTGAAACAATGGTGACTACCGGGCAGGTGATCCTCGCCGGGGAAGTTAAAAGTCAGACCTACGTGGACCTCCAGCAGATCACCCGGGAAGTCATAAATGCCATTGGATATACCAAAGGGGAATACCAGTTCAGCGGGGATTCATGCGGCATCATTTCCCTGATCCATGAGCAGTCCAGGGATATCAACCAGGGCGTGGACAGGGGATCCAAGGAAGAGCAGGGAGCCGGCGACCAGGGCATGATGTTCGGGTATGCCACCAGGGAAACGGAAAATTATATGCCCCTTGCACTGGATATTTCCAACAAGATTCTTCAGGGCCTCGCACATCTCCGGAGGAATGGCAGTGAAATGAGCTACCTCAGGCCGGATGGGAAAGCACAGGTCACCATTGAATACTCAGACGACAATGTCCCGCAACGAATTGATACGATAGTAGTATCCACTCAGCATGATGATTTCGACCCGGATGACGCTGTTATGTTGGCCAGGATTAAAAATGATGTCCTGACGATACTGATGCCGAAGGTTAAGGAACAATTACCACCAGCCATTCAGCAGTTGTTCAACGGACAGATCAAATACCATATTAACCCTACCGGTAAATTTGTTATTGGCGGGCCCCATGGGGATACCGGGCTGACCGGGCGGAAGATCATTGTGGATACCTATGGAGGCAAGGGAGCCCATGGTGGTGGTGCCTTCAGCGGCAAAGACCCCAGTAAGGTAGACCGGAGCGCTGCCTATGCTGCACGGCATGCAGCCAAAAACCTGGTGGCGGCTGGCGTGGCAGACGAGATCCTTGTGCAATTGAGCTATGCGATCGGTGTTGTAGAACCTACTTCCATTTTTGTGGATACCTTTGGCTCTTCCAAGGTGGATATGCCGGATAATGAAATTGCGAAAAAAATTACCGAGTTGTTTGATATGCGGCCATTTGCGATTGAGGAAAGGTTGAAACTTCGCAATCCCATATACCTGGAATCCGCGGCATACGGTCATATGGGCAAACAACCCGTGACTGTAACCAAGGTGTTTGAATCGCCTTATAACGGGCGGATCGAAAAAGAGGTGGAGCTTTTTACCTGGGAAAAACTGGATAAGGTCGAGGACGTCAGGGCAGCGTTCAATTTATAATTTTCCCTAAAATATTAGGTATTTAAAATTTTCCGTACCTATATTTGCAGTGCTAAAGTTCAAACTCTTATTGACAAGTTATCAAGAAAGGCGGAGGGAATAGACCCTGTGAAGCCTTAGCAACCCTTTGTTTCCAGAGCAAAGAAGGTGCTACGTTCTATCATGCATGCCGCGTGACAGATAACACTAAATTACCGATGTAATTTCTTTCTTAATAACTTATTGATACAACCGGATTGCCAATGCTTTCCGGGATTACAACCTTGTATGATCAGGATTTGCTATATTCCTGTCTGGATGGCAGCCAATAGCCCTGCGGGGCAGTAAATTTAAAACAATTAAACCGGTAACCGGTTCGCCGGTTACATAAATACATGTATCATGAGTGAATTCAAATTTTCTACCAACGCGCTTCATGCGGGGCATGATCCTAAAGTGAATGGTGGTACGCGAGCCGTACCCATTTATCAAAGTACCGCCTATGTCTTCAATAATTCCGATCATGCGGCCAACCTCTTCTCACTGGCTGAGTTTGGAAACATCTACAGCCGGATAAATAACCCGACCAATGATATTCTCGAACAACGCCTGGCGGCTTTGGAAGGCGGAATAGCTTCCGTGGTATTTGCATCAGGGACGGCTGCGTTGAATACAGCGCTGCTGGTACTGTTAAAATCCGGGGACCACATTGTATCGAGCAATAGTCTGTATGGCGGTACCTATAACCTCTTCAGCGTCACCCTGCCGAGACTGGGCATCACTACAACATTTGTTGATCCCTCGGATCCGTCAAATTTTGGAAAGGCGGTACGTGAAAATACCAGGGCCATCTTTGTGGAGACCCTGGGCAACCCGAAACTGGACGTGCTGGACCTAAAAGCCATTTCAGCTGAAGCACGTGCAGCCAAAATACCCTTTATTGTTGATAATACAGTGACAACACCAGCATTGTTAAAGCCCATTGAACACGGCGCCAATATCGTGATCCATTCGCTTACCAAATTTATCAACGGAAACGGTACAGCACTTGGGGGTGCCATTGTGGATGCCGGTAACTTTGATTGGGCCAATGGCAAATTCCCGGAATTTACGGAGCCTTCCCCCGGGTATCATGGCCTCGTCTACCATGATGCATTAGGTCCCGCAGCCTTTATTGCCAAAACCCGTATCGAAGGCCTTAGGGATCATGGTGCCTGCCTGAGCCCGTTCAATGCATTTCAAATAATCCAGGGGCTCGAAACCCTTGCCATACGAATGAAAAAACACAGTGAAAATGCGCTGGACCTTGCCAAATGGCTGGAAAAACGAAAAGAAGTAACCTGGGTAAATTATCCCGGTTTACAATCAAGCAAATATTATGCCCAGGCCGAAGCATACCTGCCCCATGGCCAAAGCAGTTTGGTGACATTCGGGGTTAAAGGAGGGTATGAATCTGCAAAGAAAATTGCAGATGAGACCAAGATATTCTCGCTACTTGCCAATATTGGTGACACCAAATCCCTGATCATTCATCCGGCCAGCACCACACACCAACAACTGGATGATGCAGCTCAGGAAGCCACAGGGGTAACCAAAGACCTCATCCGTCTTTCGGTGGGACTGGAAGACCTTGAAGACCTTAAATCAGACCTTGAACAAGCCTTTGCAACAATCGATGCATCCGTCCTTGCCTAACCATAGAGGTACTGCAACTCCCCCGCCCATTCAACAAACTGTTACGGGCAAAGGGGGAGCTGCCGCACCGTTTACCGAGAACATGTTACAGTACCTTCAAATACCGAACTACACAACCTACAGCGGGGTATCGCAGGATATTCAACTTTCCTACGAACTATTTGGCCGCGAACTTCACACCGCGCCAGTGGTGGTGGTCAACCACGCACTGACTGGGAATTCTGGGGTAACCGGGCCAGGAGGCTGGTGGTCTTCCCTGATCGGGGAAGGGTTGTGTATCGATACACGCAAATACACCATCCTGGCTTTTAATATACCAGGGAACGGCTATGACGGGTTTGTGATCGAAAATTATAAGGATTTTGTGGCCGGGGATATCGCCCGGATATTCCTCTCAGGCATACGCATGCTGAAAATAGACTCATTATTTGCTGTTATCGGGGGATCCCTTGGCGGAGGGATAGCCTGGGAAATGGCTGCCCTGGATCCCGGGCTCATCAAGCATTTGATCCCGGTGGCATCTGACTGGAAATCCACGGACTGGCTGATAGCCAACTGCCAGATACAGGAGCAGTTTCTGGTAAATTCCAAAAACCCGGTACACGATGCCCGCATGCATGCCATGTTGTGCTATCGTACCCCGGAATCCTTCAAGGAGCGATTTCAGCGCAGTACCAATACCGAATTACAGGTATTCAATGTGGAGAGCTGGCTGACACACCATGGTAAAAAATTACAGGAGCGGTTTCAATTATCTGCATATAAGCTTACGAATCAGTTATTGAAGACAATCGATATTACAAGAAATGGGGAGGAGGCGTTCCAGGCCCTTCAGAACAGCGACACCAATATCCATATTATCGGCGTGGATTCTGATCTGTTTTTTACGGCAAAGGAGAACAAGGAAACCTTTAAACAGCTGGCATTGGTAAACAATAATGTTACCTATGGCGAAATACATTCCATGCATGGCCATGATTCCTTTTTGATAGAATTTGAGCAAATGCGGCAATTGCTGAAAGCCGTCTTTGACCAGAACGGCCGGACGGAGCGGTTAAAGATCCTTAAATTCGGCGGCCGGTCCCTGGCCAATGGCGAAGGGATAGGAAGGGTATTGGAGATCATTGCCGGCAGGGCAAAAGCAGGGGAAAACATTGCGGTTGTAGTGTCTGCGAGGGAACAGGGTACGGACAAGTTACTTAACATCCTGGACTTGGCTGCCGCCGGAAAGGTGTATAAAAAGGAATTTGAGGAATTTGAAAAATACCAGAAACATACCTTTAAAAATGTAAAGTTGTCGTCCGAGTTCCGGGAACTTGTAAAATTGTTTGAAGGGGTTGCACTGCTGGGCGATTACAGTCCCAAGATCAGGGATCAGGTGGTGGCGTATGGTGAACTGATCTCAGCTAAGCTGGTCACCAAACTATTGATCGGAAAGGGTCTTAAGGCAGTACTCATGGATACGCGCCCCCTTATAAAAACGGATTCCAACTTTGGGAATGCCAAGGTATTAGAAGCAGAATCGAGGGAGAATGTACTCCGGGCCTTCGGAATACTTTCAGCGGATATGGTTCCGGTATTTACCGGATATATCGCTTCCAATATGGCAGATGAAACCACTACCCTGGGAAGGAACGGCAGCAACTATTCCGCCTCCCTGCTGGCCAATTACCTCGATGCTGCGGAGCTCCAGAATTTCACGCATGTAGATGGCATCTATACGGCCAATCCGGAATTGGTGCCCGAGGCACAACGGATTTCCAACCTGTCTTATGGGGAAGCCAATGAATTGGCCAATTTCGGTGCGACCATCTTACACGCCAAGACAATTATCCCTCTCATTGAGAAGAATATCCCGCTGCGTATCCTCAATACATTTAATGAAGATAATACCGGGACGCTTATCAGCGCAAAAACCAGCAAGGAAGGTATCAAATCCTTGTCGGTCATTGAAAACGAAGCACTCATCAACCTGGAAGGCCGCGGATTGCTTGGCAAAGTAGGGATAGATGCACGTATATTTAAGGTCCTGAGCCAAAATGATATCAACGTAGGTATCATTTCCCAGGGTTCTTCTGAAAGGGGGATCGGCCTCGTTGTGGATTCAGCCAGGGCACAGAAGGCAAAACTTGCCCTGGAATTGGAATTTGAAGAGGATTTCAAATCCCAGGATATTACGGCTATCTCCATCATCAACGATGTTTCCGTGATTTCGATTGTAGGGCAGGACCTGAGCACCTTCCATAAACCATATAATGCCCTGATAAAGAACCAGATAGTACCGCTTTTATTCAACAATACGATATCCGGCAAAAATGTGAGCCTCGTGTTGAAAAAATCAGATCTGCACAAAGCCCTCAATGTGATGCACGGGCAGATATTCGGGATCAGCAAAAAAATTAACCTTGCGATCTTTGGCCATGGTAATGTTGGTGGTACCCTGGTAGACCAGATCATAAGCAGTGCAAAAACCATTGAAGACCGTAAGGGAATTCATCTGAATGTATTTGCCCTGGCCAATTCCAGGAATTTGCTTTTAAACAAAAATGGAATTCCCAGGAACTGGAAATCCTCCCTTGCCACCAACGGGAAACGTTATACCCTTACCGATGTCTTCGATTTTGCAAAAAGGCACCATCTTGAAAACCTTATAGCTGTAGACAACACGGCAAGCGAGGATTTTGTGGCCCATTATTTCGATTTTGTGGATAACGGGTTCGACCTGGTATCTTCCAACAAAATAGCAAATACGCTGGGGTTTGATTATTACCAGCTCCTGCGGGAAGAACTGGCAAGGAGGCAGAAAAGCTATTTGTATGAGACCAATGTAGGGGCTGGCCTCCCGCTTATAGACACCATTAAATTGTTACATCTTTCAGGGGAAAACATCACCCGTATAAAAGGTGTCTTCTCGGGATCCCTAAGCTATATTTTCAATACTTTTTCTGAGGTAGATGCCTCATTTTCGAGTATCCTGGAGGAAGCGATTCAAAAAGGCTTTACGGAACCGGACCCAAGGGAAGATCTTTCCGGGAATGATGTCGGGAGAAAACTCCTCATCCTGGCGCGGGAGCTGGACCTTGAAAATGAATTTAGCGATATCCATATCCAGAACCTGATCCCGGAATCATTGCGCAACGGAGATGTGGCCCAATTCCTGAATAAAATGAAGCTGCTGGATGGTACCTTTACTGAGATCAAGAAGAATCAGAAAAAGGACCATGTGTTGCGCTATGTAGGGGATCTGCATGGTGATCTTCAGCAGGAAAAAGGTACGCTGGATGTACAATTGATATCCGTGCCACGGGAAAGTGCCTTGGGACAGGTGAAGGGCTCAGATTCTATTATTGAGATCTATACGGAATCTTACGGGGAACAACCTCTGGTCATCCAGGGTGCGGGTGCCGGTGCCTCCGTTACTGCCCGGGGGGTATTTGGTGACATCCTCAGGATCGCCGAGAAAGGATAGTTGCCCGCCGTGAAAAAAGGGATAGCCGTTGGAATGTAGATAAAATTTAAATGGGAAATCAGTGAGAGGTATGGAAGGTCGTGAAAGAGATATGAAGAAGTATAAATTTGAGACAGCGGCTATCAGGGCCCAATTGGAAAGATCAGAATTCCGGGAACATTCCAATCCCATCTACCTAACTTCCAGCTTTGTCTTTGAGGATGCGGAAGATATGCGTGCATCCTTTGCAGAGGAGAAGGAAGGGAATATATATTCCCGTTACTCCAATCCGAACACTTCAGAGTTTATAGAGAAGGTGTGCATTATGGAAGGGGCGGAGGACGGGTTTGCCTTTGCGTCCGGGATGGCTGCGGTATTTTCTACCTTCGCCGCCCTGTTGGAAAGCGGGGATCATATTATATCATGCCGAAGTGTTTTTGGTTCCACCCATAGCCTGTTGACCCAATTTTTCCCGAAATGGCAGATTACCCATAGCTATTTTCAGTTTGATCAACCGGATAGCATTGAAAAACTGATAACCCCAAAGACCAGGATACTTTATGCAGAATCGCCTACCAATCCCGGGGTTGATATCCTGGACCTGGAAATACTGGGTAAAATTGCCAAAAAGCATAACCTTATGCTGGTGGTTGACAACTGCTTCGCCACACCCTATTTGCAGCAACCCATCCAATTCGGGGCCGATCTTGTGATACATTCGGGGACCAAATTGATGGATGGACAGGGACGCGTGCTGGCAGGGATTACTGTGGGCAGTAAAACCCTGATTGACAAGATATACCGATTTTCCCGGATTACCGGGCCCTCCCTTTCCCCTTTCAACGCCTGGATCCTGTCCAAGAGCCTGGAAACCCTGGGTGTACGGGTAGACAGGCATTGTGAAAACGCCCTGAAACTCGCACAGTACCTGGAAGACCACTCCAGGGTAAATTGGGTGAAATATCCTTTTTTGAGGTCGCACCCACAATACGGTCTCGCCAGAAAACAAATGAAAGCAGGGGGGAGTGTAGTTGCTTTTGAAGTGAATGGCGGTCTGAATGCCGGGAGGCGGTTTTTTGATGCGGTCAAATGGTTGTCACTATCAGCCAACCTGGGGGACACCAGGAGCATCGTTACCCATCCGGCCTCCACTACCCATAGTAAATTATCTGAGGAAGAGCGCCTGGAAACAGGTATAAAACCGGGTATGATCCGGATCTCAGTAGGCCTTGAACATATAGATGATATCATTGAGGAAGTGGAACAGGCCCTGCAGCAGACTACTGGGGAATAAAACCTGTTTCCGTTTTGTCAGATGGCAGAATGGCTTCCGGGTTTTACCTGCCGTACCAGGCAGGGTTTCCACAACCGGACCCGAACGAGAATGTTAATTTTTACTATCTTCGTTCAATGCTATCCAAAAAGACAAAATACGGGCTGAAGGCCATGGCGTATCTGGCCGTACAACGCGATGGCCAACCTGTTCAGATTGCTGAGATAGCACAACACGAAAATATTTCACAGAAATTTCTGGAAAGTATTTTGCTTTCACTTCGCAAAACAGGCTTCCTGGGATCCAAAAAAGGAAAAGGCGGGGGGTATTACCTTATAAAAGACCCTTCAGAAATTCCGATGACAGCTGTTATGAGGGTCCTGGAAGGGCCCATAGCCATGGTTCCCTGTGTAAGCCTTAACTTCTATGAAAAATGTTCCGATTGCCCGGATGAGGCAGGTTGCTCCGTGCATAGGCTGATGCTGCAGGTGAGGGATAGCACCCTGGAAGTCTACCGGACGACTACCCTTGCCGACCTGATCACCTGAAAATTTCAGCGTCGGGCGGAAACCTTGGATAATCTCAAAAAATCAGTGCCCGAACTGCCATATTCGTAAATTACCCTTCTTTTTCTTAGTAATCTATTAAAACTATAGGGTAAAAATAATATTCGGACATTTTTAACGTACTAAATTAGAAAATAGTCATAAATTTGACATAGTCTAGTAAACCTATAGAGAATATAAATTTGGTAGAAGATATGTTGCTAACGAACGAACAGTTGAACGGACTGAATGCCCAATTTAAAGGTATCCCCCCGGAAGAAATTATATCCTGGGCTATACAGTATGCCCGCAATCCCGTAGTCACCACCAATTTCAGGCCTTACGAGGTGGCCATACTGCATGCTGTCACCGATGTGATGCGGAATGTCCCTGTAATATGGTGTGATACAGGCTATAATACCCCGAATACCTACCTGCATGCGGAGGAATTGATTTATCGCCTGGGGCTTAATATAAAATTGTATGTACCCCGGCAAACAGCTGCGCACAGGGATGCGGTAATGGGTATCCCGGACATTGATGACCCCCGGCATACCGAGTTTACAGAGCAGGTTAAACTGGAACCATTCAGGAGGGCGATGAAGGAACATGCCCCCGATGTTTGGTTTACCAATCTCCGGAAAGGGCAGACTGCCCTGCGCGATACGCTGGATATTTTAAGCGTCAGCAAGGATGGGGTGTTAAAGGTTAGCCCTTTCTACCATTGGAATGATGCACACTTGGATGTGTATCTCCGGGAGCGGAACCTGCCCAATGAACATACCTATTTTGACCCGACAAAAGTGCTTGAAAACAGGGAATGCGGATTGCATTCCTGAACCACCCCCGGGAGATAGGGTTTACGAACTGCCTGATGTTGCAATAACAGTGGACAGCCCCGGGAAGAAAGAAAAATGATGGGGATAGTTGTGAATTATATCTATCAAACCTATAGGATAAGTAGTTTAAGTGTTGCCCAAAGAAAACATGTTGCATGGAAAGTTTTAGAACCGAAATAGAAAATCCTGTCGTCCAGAAGGACATCATAGAACTCGAGAAAAAGATACGGGCTTTCCGTGATGGCCATCTGGATGAGGAAAAGTTCCGGAGCCTCCGATTGGCAAGGGGGGTTTATGGGCAGCGCCAACCAGGGGTTCAGATGATCCGGATAAAGATCCCGTATGGCAAGGTCACTTCACAACAACTTCAAAGGATTGCAGATGTTTCCGATGAATATTCCACCGGCAGGCTGCACATCACCACCCGGCAGGATATTCAGATCCATTATGTAGACCTGGAGCGAACCCCTGAATTGTGGGCAGAATTGGAACAGGATAACGTCACCCTACGGGAGGCATGCGGCAATACCGTGCGAAACGTTACAGCAAGTGAAACAGCAGGGATAGATCCGCAGGAGCCATTTGACGTATCGCCTTATGCCCAGGCCCTTTTTGAATACTTCCTGCGCAACCCCATCGGACAGGAAATGGGCAGGAAATTCAAGGTTTCCTTTTCCGCGAGTGATACAGATACGGGACTCTCCTATATGCACGATCTCGGTTTTATCGCTAAAAAACAAGGCGTCAACCGTGGCTTTAAAGTAATGCTGGGAGGCGGTCTGGGATCTCAGCCCCGACACGCTGATGTGCTTTATGATT
Source organism: uncultured Flavobacteriaceae bacterium (assembly GCA_963756115.1). Classification (GTDB taxonomy): domain Bacteria; phylum Bacteroidota; class Bacteroidia; order Flavobacteriales; family Flavobacteriaceae; genus JTS-RE37. The sequence continues at coordinate 128,715 of CAVWMN010000001.1, read as the reverse complement.
TTTTGCCAACGGCACAGATCATCCCCTTGATGGAAACGGTGATCCGCGTATTTGACCGCTACGGCGAACGCAAAAGCAGGGCCAAGGCCCGGATGAAGTTCCTGCTTAAAGACCTGGGACTGGAAGGCTTCAAAGAACTATTGGACGCAGAGCGTCCGGCCATACCCTATCAATCCTTCCCTGTTGATATCAGTAAATATCCCCAAACGAAGGTATCGGACAAAGCAATTCCGGAAGTGGAAGTCGCCGATATTGCGGCGTTTGAACAATGGAAGGCAACCAATCTGGTGCCACAAAAGCAGGCCGGCTTTGTAGCGATTGGTATCAAAGTATTGCTGGGGGATTTTTATACTGATAAAGCCCGTCAACTGGCAGAGCTTGTGGAAAATTATGCCGCCGGGGAGATCAGGCTGACATTACGCCAGAATATCCTGATACCCTATGTAAAGGAATCTGCCGTAGCTTTTTTCTATAACGAACTCCGTAAACTGGGATTTGCAGAAGCAGGCTATAATAAGGCTCTCGATATCACCGCCTGCCCTGGTACCGATACCTGTAATTTGGGGATCGCCAGCAGCACCGGAATTGCGGAAGTTTTGGAAAAAGTCATACGGGAGGAATACCCGCGGTACATCAGCAATCCCGATGTAGTGATCAAGATCAGCGGGTGTATGAATGCCTGCGGGCAACATACCATGGCCCATATTGGTTTTCAGGGTATGTCTGTCAGGACCAAAGAGAAATTGGTAGCCCCAGCGCTACAGGTTTTACTGGGTGGCGGGAATTTTGGAAATGGCAATGGCCGTTTTGCTGACAAGGTCATAAAGATACCAAGCAAAAGAGGCCCTCAGGCCCTGAGGATCATCCTGGACGATTTTGAAGCAAATGGTGGAGGGGCACCTTATGAAGTCTATTATCAGGAAAAAGGGCAATTGTATTTTTATGACCTGCTAAAACCGCTGTCGGGCGTTGATGACCTGGTCGCTGATGATTTTGTGGATTGGGGCAATTCGGAACGATACGAGCAGGCGATCGGTATCGGGGAGTGTGCAGGGGTTGTGATAGACCTTATCGCTACCCTGTTGCTGGAAAGCGAGGAAAAAATCAGGAATGCCGAGATCGCGTTGGAGGAGGGGAAATGGGCTGCTGGTATTTACCATGCTTATTCAGCCCTTGTTAACGCAGCCAAGGCGCTGCTTACCCTTGAGGATACCAAAACAAATACCCATGCCAGCATCATCAAGGATTTTGATGCTTTGTATGTAACGAACAATAAAGTTAATTTAGGCTTTTCATTTGAAGTAAAAGTATTGAGCCTGACAAATAATGAGCCAACACAGGCCTTCGCGGAGCACTACCTGAACGATGCCAAAAACATATTGAAGTCCATAGAAGCATTCAGGGAGCAGCAATTGGCGGTAATACAATAAAACATGCAACGATCAGATCATACAATAAGGAATATAATCAAGGCCTTGCCTTCCCAAAAGGGGACTATCGGGCGGTTGACCCTTGTCGGTGCCGGACCCGGGGATGCGGAACTGATCACCTTAAAGGGAATCAAAGCCCTGCAAGCTGCAGATGTAGTTCTGTATGATGCGCTGGTAGATCCGGTATTACTGGAATATGCAACGGCGGCCGAGCACGTCTTTGTAGGCAAGCGCAAGGGCTGTTATAACTATCAGCAGGAACAGATCAATGAGCTTATCGTGCAGCGGGCATTGGAAGGCAAGCACGTGGTCCGATTGAAGGGCGGCGACCCTTTTGTATTCGGGCGCGGGGCAGAGGAAATGGAATATGCTGCAGTTCATGGCCTGGAAGTAGCTATGGTACCGGGAATATCCTCGGCAATAGCTGTTCCGGCCTTACAGAATATCCCCGTAACAAAAAGGGGTTCCTCAGAAAGTTTCTGGGTCATTACAGGGACTACCAGGGACCATTCCTTATCTGCTGATGTAGCGATTGCAGCCCGCTCCAACGCAACAGTCATTATTCTGATGGGCATGTCCAAACTGCCGGCCATCTTAGACATATTCCGGAATGAAGGTAAATCAGGAATACCCGTTGCCGTTATCCAAAGTGGTACCACTGCCGATGAAAAAACAGCCGTCGGTACCGTGGACACCATTTTGAAAGATGTGGAAGAAAAGGAATTATCCAATCCGGCAATTATCATCATCGGGGAGGTGGTGCAGCACCGGCAACACGTCCTGGACCTGCAGCATTCCCGGGAGGGGCAGCTGGTGTCAGGGGAAAGTATCACAGGACAACAACAAGCTTTATCTGAGGTGTAATGGAACGAAATAACCTATATCCAATTTTCCTGAAAACATCACAACTCCACATATTGATAGTGGGGGGCGGGAATGTTGCAGCAGAGAAGCTAAATTTCCTGACCAAGTCGAGCCCTGATGCCAGGATTACGATGGTGGCACCCCATTTCCGGAAGGATACGCTGGAACTTTCGGAGGGTTTTGAAGTTGAAATCGTACAGGATACCTATTCGGAAAAATATTTAAAAGGCAAGCATCTTGTCATAGCCACTACGGATAATCCGGAGGTGAACAGGAAAGTATATAATGACTGCAGGCAGCTCGATAAATTGGTCAATGTGGCTGATAATCCGCCGTATTGCGATTTTTATATGGGTGGGATCGTGACTAAGGGCCATGTAAAGGTCGCCATATCCACCAATGGCAAATCGCCTACTACTGCCAAGCGGCTCAGACAATTTTTTGAAGAGGTTATTCCGGAGGATATTGATCAGATGGTCCGGAACCTCAATGTATATAGAAAAAAGCTTAAAGGGGATTTTGAATCCAAAGTGGACCACATGAACAAGGTAACGGAAAGTTTATTGAAATAGGGGAAATTTGGATCCCATACAGGTTTAAAACAGAATAGATATGATTAAAACGGACATTATTATTATAGGAGCAGGCCCCACCGGGTTATTTACAGTATTTGAAGCCGGGTTGTTGAAAATGAAGACGCATCTTATTGATGCATTACCCCAACCTGGAGGCCAGTGTTCCGAAATTTATCCGAAAAAACCGATTTACGACATTCCGGCCTATCCGGAGATTCTCGCCGGCGATCTCGTAGACAAGCTGCTGGAACAAATTAAACCTTTCGAGCCCGGATTTACTTTAGGGGAAAGGGCAGAAACCCTCACGAAACTGGAGGATGGTTCCTTTGTGGTTACGACCACCAAAGGCACTCGGCATCATGCGCCTGTTGTCGTGATTGCTGGTGGTCTGGGGTCTTTTGAGCCCCGGAAACCTCCCATTGAGAACATCCAGGATTTTGAAGACATCGGTGTATCTTATATCATCCGGGATCCTGAAGTGTACCGGAATAAGAAAGTTGTTATTTCAGGAGGTGGCGACTCTGCGCTCGACTGGGCCATCCACCTAACGGGGATCGCCTCATCGGTAACCCTTGTACACCGCAGGAATGAATTCCGCGGGGCCCTGGATTCAGTGGAAAAGGCATCGGCATTGGCCAAACTGGGTAAAATCAAGCTCTTTACCGAGGCCGAAGTGCGTAAACTGTATGGCGATGAACACCTGGAGGCAGTGATCGTCCGGCATAATGATATCAACAAAGGGGAAACCTATGTGGAAACAGACTATTTTATCCCGCTTTTCGGGTTGTCGCCCAAATTAGGCCCCATGGGGGACTGGGGGCTGGAGATCGAGAAGAATGCCATCAAAGTAAACAATGCATATGATTACCAAACCAATATTCCCGGTGTGTATGCTGTAGGGGATGTAAATACCTACCCCGGGAAACTAAAACTCATCTTATCCGGTTTCCATGAGGCAGCGGTTATGTGCCAGAGTGCCTACCAGCTGGTGAACCCGGGGAAACGGTATGTAATGAAATATACCACGGTCGGTGGGGTTGAGGGATTTGATGGATCTAAAAAAGAAGCCAGGAAAGAAGTTGTACAGAGCATACTATATTAGTGTTGGGTTTATTATTTGAATTAGTCGAAAAACCTTTCGTTCCCTGCGGTTCGGAAGGTTTTTGTTTTTGTGGTAGTAATCCGTTATGATCTTTTTTAACGGAGTAAAAAAGAACCAAAAAACTCCCTGGCTGATTTTTATTTTCTTGAAATCTACGCGCTTTCCACCCTGCACCACCCAGAACGCTTTCGCTCCGCGAAATGCGCTATGGACGGCTTCCTTCCCCCAGCGTTAAAACCGCTCGATTTACTACAAAAATAAAAATAGGCCGAAAACTTTCTGATTAACAAATTTGATCCTTTGAAACATTGAACCTGTAATACTGCGAACTGCCACTATATACTGCCAACTTCTTTAACAGGGCAAAACTTTGCCTGTCCTCCGAAGCACTACGGCCTTCGTAGCCTTGGCGAAGAAGGCTGGCGTAGGAGGGAAATTTAAACATTGAACCTTGAATAGACTGCGGAGAAGGTTTCTTTTTTGCATTCCTTTTTGGACAAGCAAAAAGGGATAAAAAGGAAACTTAGGGATGTCTTTAACTTTTTTCCGGTGGCAGCAGGGAAAGCCATCCCGTTTATTAAAGTTGGCAGGATCTTCTTTTTAATTGATCACAGTTTTAGAGCAATTCCCCTCCCTGGAGGGGTTAGGGGTGGGTCTGAAATCCTAACTACGTCCCGGTACCCCTTGAGAGGAAATTCCGGGCAGCCATAAAACTCCGATAAATTTAAATACCCGGAATTACGCTGCATGGACATTACAGTAAATCACGCTAACTTTAGTAAGGGGTGGGGTTGAGACCCCAGGACCGAAACCAGTATTTGAAAATATTCCCATTTAAGCTGACAGGTGGAATCTGCGGTTTCCCTCCAAAGCCTGCGAAGGAGGGGCAGTAACAGTCTGCAGTGCTTGCCCCAGGAAGCCATTGGCGCAGGAGGAGAGCCCTGGAAATTTCAATTTTTCAAATTAAATAGGAAATGGCCTTACCGGACATAGCTGAGGGCAAGGCTACCCTTATCCGAAGTATAAGCGAAGAAAGATTTGATGGTACCGTCACGCCCGGGCGTGCTGGCGAAGCAAGGGCCTAACCCGCTTGTTCTTTGCAGCGTGTTCCTGCTAACTTTGGAGCGGGGTGGGGTTGAGACCCCAGGACCGAAACCAGTATTTGAAAATATTCCCATTTAAGCTGACAGGTGGAATCTGCGGTGCTTGCCCTCCAAAGCCATGAGCGAAGGAGGGGCAGTAGCTTTACATTCCAGGTTTAAATTTAAGGTTCACGGACCTGTATAGTAATGAAACTAACAGTGAACGTTGAATATGGATCATTGAACCCGAATACTGCCTGCCTGTCGAATTTTTTGAGCCTTTGTAGTCGAACTACTTCGGCCAAGTAGGGATCATAGAATATTGAAACCATAAAAATCCCCACTTTTCTTGCATTTGATGCTGCTGTAGCGTTACTTTGCAGCAGTTCTTAACTAAACTGAATCGTTATCAAGAAAGGTGGAGGGAATGGACCCTGTGAAACCTTAGCAACCCTTTTCCTATTCGGCAATCTGTGCTGTGGAAAATGAAGGTGCTACATTCTATCACGCCCGGGTGCGTGGCAGATAACACAAAACAGGGTATCTCACAATCCTCCTTCCATACTTGATAGCATACATATAAATGAATCCAATGGATACATCAAATTGATATGACTTTAATCGAAGAAATATTACAAAAGCGGATACTGGTACTGGATGGTGCAATGGGCACCATGCTGCAGCGCTATAAATTTACCGAAGCGGATTTCCGGGGCAAACGGTTTGCGGACTGGCCCCATCCGCTGCAAGGAAACAACGACCTGCTGTCCCTTACCCAGCCAGATGCAATAGCCACCATCCACAGGAAATATTTTGAAGCGGGAGCAGACATAGTGGAAACCAATACGTTTTCCGGTACCACCATCGCCATGGCAGATTACCATATGGAAGACCTGGTGTATGAGCTCAATTTTGAATCTGCAAAGATCGCCAAGAGGGTAGCGCTTGAATTTACAGAACTGGAGCCCGATAAGCCCCGCTTTGTAGCAGGAAGTATCGGCCCTACCAATAAAACAGCGAGTATGTCTCCCGTAGTCAATGATCCGGGATTCCGGGCTATTTCATTTGAAGAACTACGGATTGCGTATAAGCAGCAGGTAACTGCCCTCCTGGATGGGGGGGTGGATATCCTTTTGGTGGAAACGGTATTTGATACCCTCAATGCCAAAGCTGCCCTTTTTGCTATTGAGGAAATCCGGGAGGAAAGAGGGGTTACAACCCCAGTCATGGTGAGTGGTACCATTACGGATGCCTCCGGACGTACCCTTTCAGGCCAAACGGCAGAGGCCTTCCTTATTTCAGTGTCACATATACCCATTCTCTCCGTGGGATTTAATTGTGCCATGGGTGCCAGTCAGCTGGTACCCCATTTGCAAGTCCTGGCGTCAAGGTCGGGCCATGCTGTTTCAGCCCACCCCAATGCAGGGCTTCCCAATGCGTTTGGCGCGTATGATCAAACCCCGCAGCAGATGGCCGAGGAGGTCCGTGAATACCTGGAGAAAGGGTTGGTCAATATCGTGGGAGGTTGTTGCGGTTCTACCCCGAAACATATTAAGGCTATCGCTGAAATGGCCAATAAATATGCGCCCCGCCCCTTGATGGCGTTGGCCCATTAAAACAGAAATGTCCTGCAAAGATTCCTCCGTACTTCATCTGGAGCAGGAGCCACCGCCATGGGGAGGGGATCACTATAACGAGTTGAAGAATAAAAAAAATTGACCAGGGATATGTCAGACATTGCGGCAAACAATAATAGGGGTTCAGCCCCAAGGCCTTTGCAATTATCAGGGTTGGAACCCCTTGTGATCACCTCCGACAGTAATTTTGTTAATATAGGGGAACGAACCAATGTAGCAGGTTCCAAAAAGTTCCTCCGGCTAATCAAGGAGGATAACTTTGAAGAAGCCCTCGAGATTGCAAGGCATCAGGTTGAAGGTGGGGCCCAGATCATCGATATCAATATGGACGACGGTCTTATTGACGGTAAGGAAGCTATGGTGAAGTTCCTTAACCTGGTTGTGGCAGAGCCGGATATTGCCCGGGTACCCATAATGATTGACAGTTCCAAATGGGAAATTATTGAAGCGGGTTTACAGGTGGTGCAGGGAAAATGCATTGTCAATTCCATCAGCCTCAAGGAAGGCGAAGCCGAATTTATTAAGCATGCAAGGCTGATCCGCAGATATGGGGCAGCTGTCATTGTAATGGCTTTTGATGAGGTGGGACAGGCAGATAACCTGGAAAGACGGATTGAAATTGCCAGTCGGTCTTATGACATACTGGTTAATAAGGTGGGTTTCCCCCCCGAAGACATTATATTCGACCTGAATATTTTTCCGGTGGCAACCGGCATGGAAGAACACAGGCGCAATGCCCTCGACTTTATCGAGGCTACGGCCTGGGTGCGTAAAAATTTGCCACATTGCAGCGTAAGCGGGGGTGTGAGCAATGTCTCCTTCAGCTTCAGGGGGAATAACCCGGTACGCGAGGCCATGCATTCGGTTTTCCTGTATCATGCCATACAGGCAGGGATGAATATGGGGATTGTAAACCCTGCCCTGCTGGAAGTGTACGACGACATTCCTGCCGATCTGTTGGAACGTGTGGAAGACGTTATCCTCAACAGGAGGGAAGATGCGACGGAACGGCTGCTCGATTTTGCCGAAACGGTCATTGGAAAAGCAAGGGAAAGCAAGGTTGACATGTCGTGGCGTGAAGAACCCCTTCAGGACAGGATAACCCGTGCCCTGGTTAAAGGCATAGATCAGTTCATTGAGCAGGATGTGGAAGAGGCAAGAAAGGAAGCCGTAAAAACCATCGAAGTTATTGAAGGTCACCTGATGATCGGTATGAATGTCGTTGGGGACCTTTTCGGGAGCGGCAAGATGTTCCTGCCACAGGTGGTGAAATCGGCAAGGGTGATGAAAAAAGCGGTAGCCTACCTGCTACCGTACATTGAAGAAGAAAAGAAGAATGCCCCGGTGGAGTTAATCCCCGGCGAGCACGGATCCAATGGTTCCAACGGGAAAATTTTGATGGCTACCGTCAAAGGGGATGTCCATGATATCGGTAAAAATATTGTGGGGGTGGTCCTTGCATGCAATAATTATGAGATCATCGACATGGGAGTCATGGTGCCACCCGAAAAAATTATCAGCAGAGCCCGGGAAGAGAATGTGGATATTATTGGCCTTAGCGGGTTGATCACGCCATCCCTTGATGAGATGGTATTCCTGGCCAAAGAGATGGAACGACAGAAATTCAGGGTCCCCTTGCTGATAGGTGGGGCAACTACCAGTAAGGCACACACGGCCGTTAAAATAGATCCTCAGTATTCCCAGGCGGTAGTACATGTAAACGATGCATCCCGCGCGGTCACAGTTGTGGGAGACCTGCTGCAAAAAGACAGTTCAGTACACTATAAAAAACAGATAAAGGACAATTATGAAACCTTCCGGGTACAATTTGCCAAGCGCGGCAAACAAAAGGATTACCTGTCACTGAAGGATGCCAGGGCCAATAAATTGGCGATCCAATGGGATCCGGAAGATATAGTCCCGCCGAAACAGACGGGGATACAGGTCATCCGCCAGCTTGATCTGACCATATTGGAACCGTTCATCGACTGGACACCCTTTTTCAGGACCTGGGAACTTCACGGAAAATACCCGGCTATCCTCGAAGATGAGGTTATAGGCAGCCAGGCCCGCGAGTTATTTGCGGATGCCCAAAATATGCTGAGAAAATTGATCGATGAAAAATTACTGCAGGCCCGGGCGGTATATGGCCTGTTCCCCGCCAATGCGGTGGGGGATGATGATATTGAGGTTGTCCACGACGGGGAAACCTATCTTTTCAGGACGCTCCGGCAACAGCTCAAAAAGCGCCCCGGGGTGCCCAACATGGCATTGGCTGACTTTATAGCCCCGAAAGATTCCGGTTTACAGGATTACCTGGGGTGTTTTTGTGTGAGTGCGGGATTTGGTACTGAGGAACTGGCGGAAAAATACAGGCAGGACCTGGACGATTATAATTCCATTTTGGTAAAAGCCCTTGCCGATCGTTTGGCAGAGGCTTTTGCAGAATACCTGCACAAGGAAGTAAGGACCAGCCACTGGGGTTATGCAGCAGATGAAAACCTGGATAACCAGGAACTGATCAATGAAGTATACAAAGGCATTCGGCCGGCCCCCGGCTATCCGGCCTGTCCGGACCATCTGGAAAAACTGACCCTTTGGAAACTGATGGGGATAGAGCAAAAGATAGGTGTAGCCCTTACCGATAGCCTGGCCATGTGGCCGGCTGCCAGTGTCAGCGGATATTATTTCGCGCATCCGCAGGCTCGTTATTTCGGGGTGGGAAAAATAACAGAGGAACAGGTTTTTGACTTCGCAGGTCGGAAAGGGATAGACAGGGAAGCGGCGCTGAAATGGCTGGCACCCAATATAGTTGAAAGTTGATAAAGCAGTAACCAATATTAAATTTTTGGCTTTCGGGATGTGTAGGGGCATGGTTCGATAAAGCCGCCAGGAATCAAAACAATGAGATAAGAATAATTCATGAAAGTAACAGATCACATCAAGAATGCAGGGGGAAATACACTGTTTTCCTTTGAGATCATTCCTCCTGTGAAGGGCCGCAGTATCCAGGAATTATATGACAATATTGATCCGCTGATGGAATTCAAGCCACCTTTTGTGGACGTCACCACCTCTCGGGAAGAATACGTTTATATTGATCGCGAAGGCCTGCTCGATAAAAAGCTCACCCGTATGAGGCCCGGTACCGTAGGTATTTGTGCCTCTATCATGCACAAATACAATGTGGATTCCATCCCCCATGTACTGTGTGGCGGTTTTACACGTGAAGAGACCGAATACCTGCTGGTGGATTGCCATTACCTCGGACTGGATAACATTATGGCCCTTCGGGGGGATGCGATGAAGGAGGAGAAATATTTCGAAGTTACCAAAGGAGGCCACCCGTATGCCTGCGATCTGGTGAAACAGATACAGGACCTCAATAGGGGCACCTATTTGCATGACGTGATTGAGACCGATTCTTGTGCCGATTTTTGTATCGGGGTTGCTGGCTACCCTGAAAAACATATGGAAGCACCTTCCCTGAAAACCGATCTGAAATGGTTGAAGAAAAAAGTAGATATGGGGGCGGATTACGTCGTCACCCAAATGTTTTTCGACAATGAAAAGTTTTTCTCATTCGTAGAAGCGGCCCGGGAAATGGGCATAACCGTACCCATCATCCCGGGGATTAAACCCATAGCCGTAAAACGGCATTTGCAACTGTTGCCCCAGGTTTTTAGGATAGATATACCCCAGGACCTGATCGATGCGGTAGATGCCTGCAATAACAATGCAGAAGTACGAAAGGTAGGGATAGAATGGGCGATCCAACAGTCAAAAGAATTAAAAGCTGCCGGCGTCCCGGTACTGCATTATTATTCAATGGGTAAATCGGATAATATCAAGGCGATTGCCAGGGAGGTATTCTGATACGTAATTACACCTGGTAACCGATACTCCAGGGACAGTAAGCAGGAAGGGGTGCAGGTGTTATGTAAAAATACGCCTAACAGGATGGCTTAATATGAAGGGGCTGATCCCGGCAACCGGATTAATTTTCTACTTTTGCATCCAATGAAATACAGTATCCTGATCGCCTGCTTCCTGGCTGTTACAGCTTGCTATCCCCAGCAAGGGGAAAACCTCCGGAGCTCCACCTGGGAAGCGAACACATTTTACGGCTCTGTTATCCTCCATAACCCGGATATCTCCCACCTGATCGATGCGCACCCCCAGGGCCTTATCCTGGCCTGGAACAAAAAAACCTTTGGCTACCGGGACTGGGAACAGCGATATAATTATCCCGATACCGGTTTTTCGTTTATCATCCAGGATATGGACAACCCTACGCTGGGTTCCAATTATTCGCTGTACGCACATTATAATTTTTATTTTATCAAGCGGCAGATGCAGTTCCGGATAGGGCAGGGGATTGCATATAATACCAACCCTTATGATAAATATTCGAATTTCCGCAACAACGCCTATGGTTCGGCTATCCTGAGTTCCACCTACCTGATGCTCAATTTCCAGAAGGAAAAACTATGGGACCATATCGGATTGAAAGCAGGGATATCCATCGTACATTATTCCAATGCCAATGTGAAGGCGCCTAACACCTCTACCAATACATTGGCATTGAATGCCGGGATCGTTTATAACCTCCATGATCAGGGACCCATTGATTATATCGTACAGGAGCAACAGCAGGCAGTTACCGAACCGGTCCGTGTTAACCTGGTTTTCAGGGCAGGTGTTAACGAAAGTGATGTGATCAATTCAGGGCAATATCCATTTTATATCTTTTCTGCCTATGCAGATAAAAGGCTGGGGGCCAGGAGTGCAGTGCAGCTGGGCGGTGACCTGTTTTTCTCTGAATTCCTTAAAGAATTGATACGTTTCCAGTCCATTTCATTTCCGGAACTGCAGGTCAGCCCAACGGATGATTATAAAAGGATAGGGGCATTTGTAGGACATGAATTGTTTATCAACAGGATGAGCATCATTACCCAACTGGGGTATTACCTTTATTATCCTTTTGATTTTGAAGGGAAAGTTTATAACAGGGTAGGCCTTAAATATTATCTGGGAAAGAAATGGTTTGGGTCCGTTACCCTGAAATCGCATGCGGCCAAGGCGGAAGCCGTTGAATTCGGGATGGGAATCCGTCTTTAAACAGGCCACAGGCGCTTTTGCAGTTGCAGGTAGACAGAATTGAATAAAACGTAGTACAGCTAATTACCATAGATGGGATCTTATTTAAACGGGATGGATTTAAAGGGCTGGAGGGCCCTTTTCAACCTGGGGTGCACCCCTGCTGGTACTGTCGGGCGCATCATTTCCGGGGTGATGTTCATTTTTTTTATGCATGTCTCCTGCGACCGCGAACAGGCCCCGGATTGTTTGCAGACGGCAGGTGATATCAGCCGGGAAACAGTTACGGTGCCTCCTTTCAGCAAGATCACCGTCATGGAAAACGTGCGATTGGTCCTGAAGCAGGGCCCGGAACACCGGGTAGCGATAGAAACTGGGGCCAACCTGAAACCGGAAGTGCACGCGGAAGTACAGGATGGTACGCTGTTGGTCTCCGATACCAACGACTGCAATTTATTCAGGGATTACGGGCTTACAACTGTATATGTAACGGCACCTGATATTACAGAGATCAGGAGCAGTTCCGGTTTACCTGTCAGCAGCGAGGGGATATTGAATTATCAGGAACTTACACTATATTCTGAAAGCTTTTTAAACCCGGCTACCGAAACCACAGACGGGTCATTTGACCTTGAACTCGATTCCGAACGGGTGGTAATTGTGGTGAATGGGATCGCCTATTTTAAATTGAAAGGTACAACTGAAACCCTGAATATAATCATCGCAGCAGGCGACTCCAGGATAGAAGCAAATGGACTGGTCGCCGGCGCCGTGGAGGTCAACCACCGGGGAAGCAATGACATCCTTATAAACCCCCGGCAATCCCTGAGGGGGGTAATCAGGGGTACCGGGGACGTTATAAGCTATAACCGGCCGCCCAGCGTTGCCGTAGAAATACTGTACAAAGGAAAGTTGCTGTACGTGGATTAAGGGAATTTAAGGTCTGCCATATGCATGGTTACAACACCATAGGAAGGTTAAAATGTTTTAATTTGAATCGTTTGGGAATTCGTGTAGCAATCAGGTATTTATGAAACACTTTCTATCCTACCTTCAGAAATTCTTCGTATCGGATCGCCGGATTGCTTCAGCCATGCACACGGAGCAATGGCAAAAGGCCGATGCACTGCTTGCCGAACTCATTGATCATAAGAAAGTCCCGGGACTTGCCATTACTGTTTTAAAAAATGGAAGGGAAATTTTCCGGAAAGGATATGGGTATGCCGATCTGGACACCAAAACCCCGGTTCAGCCTGAAAACACATTGTTCCGTATAGCCAGCGCCTCCAAGCCCATTGCTGCTCTTGCCCTTGCCCGCATGGTTTCGGAAGGCCAAATTGCACTGGATGCGTCATTTTATGACTATGTACCGGACTATCCCCGGAAGGAATTCAATTTCACTATTCGCCAGCTGGCAGGGCATACGGCGGGGATCCGGGGATACAAAGGCAAAGAATACGCCCTGAACAAACCCTATGGTATTCGCGACGGAACACAACTATTCCGGGATGATCCGTTGCTGTTCGAACCCGGCAAGGGCTTTCATTATAACAGTTTCGGGTGGGTATTGGTCTCTCTTGCGATGGAGGAGGCCGGCGGTATGCCCTTTGACAGCTATGTGGCGAAAAAGGTTTTATGGCCCGTGGGATTACAGTATACTTTCCCGGAAACCACCCGCCCGGGAATGGGGGAACCTGCGACATTTTATACAAAGTCAGCGAAAGGATTTCGCAGGGCAGTCCCTGTAAACAACCGGTATAAGCTGGCGGGGGGAGGGTATATAGCCACCGCTCCGGACCTGGCTAAATTGGGACAGTGGACGCTGGAACAGTACGAAAAGAAAGAACTTTTATATACAGACTTCCTTTCCTCTCAATTGGTAAACGGAAAACCAACCCATTATGGCCTGGGATGGGAGGTGGGTTATGATAAACAGGAAAGGCCTTATTTCGGCCATACCGGTAACGGGGTGGGGGGGTACAGCAACTTCTTTGTATTTCCGGAAACACGGTTGGTTTTTGCCATCCTGATCAATTGCACCAATCCACGTGTCCAGGACCAGCTAGATGCAGTGGCAGAGGTTTTTTTAGAACCCGCAACCAAACCTGGGCAAGCGGTTTAATACAGAATTGAAAAACACCTGCTTCCGGTTTCGGAGATTGTAGTATGTTGCGTAATTTTATAGTATCGCTAATGCTGCATGCACCCGGACCTTCAAAAATAATATCAGAATGAATACACCATCGCACGCAAACCCGGATATGACTCCTGAAATGCTGGTTCTGGAGTTTTTCGACAGGGTATGGCACGCTCCCCATGAGCTGGAAGCCATTCATGAATTGATGACGGAAGATTACACGATTACCACTGCAGGGAAGACAATTTCCGGGAGGGAAGCATTCAAAACCTGGGTGCGGGATTTCCAAAAAGTGCTCCTGGATGCCAAAACCGAAAGTGTGGACCTCTTTTCCGATAGTTCCGGGGAAAAGATCGTATCGCGCTGGGTGTGCAGCGGTACGAATAACGGTTTGTTCGGGACCAGTCCGGATCAGCAGTCGGTTTCCTTTACCGGAATCGCTGTGTGGACAGTCCGAAACGGTAGGTTATCTGCCTGTTGGGTAGAACGGAGTGCCTATGAACTGTATATAAGTCTCACCTCAGGACCTGGGCAACAACAATTTGTCTGATGGGCAGATGGCGAGCCTGGAATACTCAGGAGGTCAATTCTGCAAATAAATTTTCCAGGTTTTTGTTCTTGCGGCTTAATTGCAGGGTTTTTAATTGGTTGTCATGTGCAAAATCAAATACCACAGGCCGCATATCTTTACTCGTCCTAAAAGAGAGCTCATAGACAAAACCACCCGTGTTGCGGACAAGGGAAACATGTGGAAGCTGCTGCAGCAACTGCTCCTCCACCCGGTAATCGAATTCCACTTCAATAACCTGTTCCCCATCCTTGCGGAGTTCCGCAAGTTTCTTGTCCGCTACCAGTTCCCCATTATTGATGATCAGGACCCGGTCACAGACCGCTTCCACTTCTTTCATGATATGGGTTGACAACAGGATGGTTTTTTCCCTTCCTATCTTTCGAATAAGTTTACGGATCTCCAGTAGCTGGTTGGGATCAAGGCCTGTGGTGGGTTCATCCAGGATGAGAACTTCGGGGTCATGCAACAGGGCAGCGGCCAGGCCAACACGCTGCCGGTAGCCTTTGGAAAGCTGGCTGATTTTTTTATGGGCTTCGGGTCCCAGGCCGGTTTGTTCCACTACCAGCGGTATCCTATATTTTTTTACCTTGTAAATGGAGGCATTAAATGAGAGGTATTCCCGGACATACATTTCCGGGTACAGGGGGTTGTGTTCGGGGAGGTACCCAATTATTTTCTGTACTTCCCTTGGCTGGGTCGCTACATTAAAATCATTGATATAAGCCTCACCCTCATCAGCCAGGTAATAGGTCGTCAGGATTTTCATCAACGTAGATTTTCCAGCCCCGTTGGGGCCAAGGAATCCTGTAATTTCCCCTTTTTTAAGACTGAAAGAAAGCGTATTCAGCGCCTTCTGCATGCCAAAGGATTTGCTGATGTTTTTAACTACGATGGACATGTTGCAATTTTGGGTAAAAATAATCAATGGATTTAGAAATGGTGTGAACCGACCTAATTTTCATTATCCGCAATTTTCTGCCCGAAACGAGCACAAATCTGTAAAGGATTAAAGGTTTTATCCCGGATTCAAAAAAAGAGATCGGTAAATCGCAATTTTTGGATTTAATAATTACCTTAGCGGTCAGTTAAAGCAAAATGACACGCAACTATTTCTGGAACGAATCCTATTTTTACTTCTTTTTTAAAGGGAGCATGGGACCGTTATAGATTGTTGCTAACAATATATCTTAGAAAGTCCCGCTAAAACCGGGACTTTTTTTGTTACCGGCAGCAAGGGGTATTAAATAACAAAATGCAGGCTATACAGGTCTATGGACCACAGTGAGAATAGTTGATTATGGAATTACGGATCGCAATACAGGGCATTAAAGGATCGAACCACTACCAGGTGGCAAGGGAATACTATGGGAATGGCATTGAATTGGTGGAATGCCTGTCATTTGACAGCCTGGTGGACAAGTTGCTCCGGAAGGAAGCGGACATCGGGATCATGGCGATAGAGAATTCCATTGCCGGATCCATCATCCCGAACTATGCGCTCGTATACCACAACCAGCTGCATATTATCGGGGAATATTACCTGAATATCCACCACAACCTGATGGTATTGAACGGCCGGCAAATAGACGATATTGCCGAAGTCCATTCGCATCCAATGGCCTTGCTTCAATGTAAGGAGTTCTTCCGGGATTACCCCCACATAAAACTCGTTGAAGACGTGGATACTGCCGAGACTGCCAGGCGTATCCAGGAGGGTAAATTGACGAACATTGCCGCCATTGCCCCTAAAATAGCAGCTGAATTATACAACCTTACGATCATTGCACCCGAGATTCAAACCATTAAAAACAATGCAACCCGGTTTATCATCATAAAAACGAAGAACAAAGAGCTTCCCCGGGAAGAGATCAACAAGGCTTCCGTTCGTTTTATCACAGATCACAAAAGGGGCAGCCTCGCAACCGTGTTGAATGTGATGAGCGACTGCAATCTGAACCTCACAAAAATCCAGTCCCTGCCTATAATTGATGTCCCCTGGAAATATGCATTTTTTGTGGATGTAACCTTTGAAAAGTTCGGCAACTTTGAAAAGGCGAAGTCCTTGTTGAACATCATGTTGGAGGAATTTCAGGTTTTGGGCGAATATAAAAATGCGCGCTTATGAAAAGGACCGCTGATCGGCTCAATACAGTAGAAGAATATTACTTCTCAAGAAAATTGCGGGAAGTACGGGCACTCGCAGCCAAAGGAAAACCAATCATCAATATGGGGGTCGGAAGCCCGGATCTCGCTCCCTCTGAAGAGGTGATCGAGGCGATCCGGAAATCGGTGGAAGATCCCGGTGCACACCAGTATCAGAGCTATCAGGGATTGCCGGAATTACGGGAAGCCATTTCAGATTTTTATAAGGAAAAATTTGATGTGGCAGTTGATCCTGCTCATGAGATCCTCCCCCTGATGGGTTCCAAGGAAGGTATTATGCATATCAGTATGGCATTTCTTAATGCAGGGGATGAAGTGCTCATCCCCAATCCGGGTTATCCTACCTATACATCTGTGACCCAGCTGGTAGGCGGTGTCCCGAAATTTTATGACCTTAGCGCTCACAACAACTGGTTCCCTGATCTGGATGCACTTGCAAAAAAGGAACTGTCACGGGTAAAATTAATGTGGGTAAGCTATCCGCATATGCCCACCGGTGCCACTGCGAATGCTTCAAAATTCCGGGAGCTGCTTGACTTTGCTGCTGAACATGACATTTTGGTGGTCAATGACAACCCTTACAGTTTCGTGCTGGGAAAAGATCCGGTGAGTATATTGTCTATTCCCGGAGCCATGGAACATATGCTTGAATTGAATTCCCTGAGCAAAACATTCAACATGGCAGGCTGGCGGGTAGGGATGGTGCTTGGTAATTCAGACCATATCAATGCTGTATTAAAAGTAAAGAGTAATATGGATTCCGGAATGTTCTACGGTATCCAAAAGGGTGCTGTCGCTGCATTGAAAAGTGGTAAAGCCTGGTTTGATGAATTAGACAGGGTCTATGGTTCTCGAAGGGAACTGGTATTTGAACTGGCAGACAAAATGGCGTGCACCTATGACCGGAATGCCGCAGGGATGTTTGTATGGGCGAAACTTCCGGAAGGTTCAGTATCTTCCGAGGAATTTGTGGATCAGGTATTGTATGAAAAAGATATTTTCATTGCACCCGGCACTATCTTCGGTAGTAATGGAGAAGGGTATATACGGTTTTCACTTTGTGTGAGCGCCGATAAAATTACAGAAGCGATCAAAAGGTTTTAAGATATAAAATGCAGTGATTTTCATTCCCTGCGCATTAGATAGCTAAATGAACGTATTTATAATCGGTACCGGACTTATTGGGGGTTCCATGGCAAGGGATATCAAAAAATGGTACCCCGGAAGCAGAATCTATGGCATTGACAGCAACCCGGAGCACGCACAGCGTGCTGTGGAACTGGGCCTCGTTCATGCCGAGGCAACCTACAGCGATCTGGGAGAAGCGGAAATCGTCATAGTGGGGATCCCGGTCGATATGCTGGTGCTGGAAATACCCCGCGTTTTGGATGCCATAGGGGACAATACACTGGTATTCGATGCCGGCTCCACCAAATCACTCATTTGCCGCAGTGTAGCGGAGCATCCCCGACGGCGTAATTTCCTGGCCTGCCATCCAATAGCAGGGACGGAATTTTCAGGTCCGGCTGCAGCGATCGAAGGCTTGTTCATAGGGAAAACAAATATAATTTGCGAAGTGGAAAAGACAGCCTTCAAGTTGCAGGAGAGGGCCATGGAACTGTTTCTGCAATTAGGGATGCGGATACGCTATATGAACCCTGAGGCACATGACAGGCATATCGCGTATGTATCACACTTATCCCATATCAGTTCCTTTATGCTTGGGAAAACGGTCATCGAAAAGGAAAAAAATGAACGGGATATCTTCGATATGGCAGGCAGTGGATTTGAAAGTACCGTCCGACTCGCCAAAAGTTCCCCCGAAATGTGGACTCCCATATTTGAGCAGAACAGGGAAAATGTTGTGGAAACCCTGGACGAATACATCCAAAATTTAGAGGCATTCAAACAAATGCTGCTTGACAACGATTACAAGGCCATTTATTCAGAGATGGACAACACGAATAAAATAAAAGAAATATTAAAAGGTATACCCCTAAACAAACAATAGAAAATACAATGGAAAATTCAAAAGAATTGAGATCATGGTTGGATGAAATGAATTTGTCCCACCCTTTGGTGATCGCAGGTCCGTGCAGTGCGGAAACGGAAGAACAGGTATTGAGTATCGCCCATGAGCTGAAGGACACTGATGTAAATTTTTACCGTGCGGGGATATGGAAACCCCGGACGCGTCCGGGTAATTTTGAAGGGGTTGGTGCCATCGGCCTGAAATGGCTGCAACGGGTACGGGAGGAAACCGGACTGAAAACGGCAACGGAAGTTGCCAACAGGGCACATGTAGACCTGGCACTGGAATACGATGTGGACTTGCTTTGGATAGGGGCCAGGTCAACAGTTAGCCCTTTCATCGTTCAGGAAATAGCAGATGCCCTGAAAGGTACGGACAAAATTGTCCTGGTAAAAAACCCTGTAAACCCTGACCTTTCCCTATGGCTGGGGGCCGTTGAGCGCCTTTATTCAGCAAATATCCATAAACTCGGGGTCATTCACAGGGGATTCTCAACGTATGAAAAAACCAAATACCGTAATATCCCGGAATGGCAACTGGCCATAGAATTGCAAACCAAGTTCCCGGACCTGCCCCTGATTAACGATCCGTCTCATATCACCGGAAAAAGGGATATGATCTTTGACGTTTCACAAACGGCACTCGATTTGAATTTTGACGGATTGATGATTGAGACACACCATGACCCGGATAAGGCCTGGAGTGATGCGGCACAACAGGTAACCCCGAAAAGACTGGTACAGATTATGAATGATTTGAAGATCAGGAAGGAAACAAATGAAGAGGCGGAATATAATACGAAACTCAGCAACCTGAGGGCACAGATCGATATTATTGACAACCAGTTGATAGATACCATGGGTAAAAGGATGAAAGTCGCTGATTCCATCGGTATCCTGAAAAAACAGAAGAATGTTGCTGTCCTGCAAACGAACCGATGGAACGAGATTTTGGGTAAAATGATCCTGGAAGGGGAAGCCAAGGGGCTGAGCGAGGAATTTGTATTAAAGATGTTTAAGGCTATCCACCAGGAATCCATCAACCATCAGGAAAAGATCATCAATTCCTGAAACTTTTCAAATCCGGCACAGAAAGTGTAACAATCGGGCTGAAACAGTGTCTTTTAGAGAAACGATAAAACAGCTATTATGAAACAACTGCTTGCCCTTTGCCTGGCTTTAACAGCCTTCAATACCTTTTCCCAGCGGATCATCGACCGGGAAGTAGGTGAATTTAAAGAGATCAAGGTTTTTGACCTTATAGAGGTAAACCTTATAAAATCGGATGAAAACAGGATTCTGATAAAAGGTGACCATGTGGACGATATTGTTTGGGTGAACAAGGACGGAAAGCTCAAACTCCGCATGCAACTCGAAAAAAAATTCCAGGGAGAGGATACATTTATTGAAGTATATTATACAGACCTGGGTATTATTGATGCAAACGAAGGGGCCCGTATTGTCTGTAATGAATTGGTCAAACAAGACCGTATAGTCCTGAAAGCCCAGGAAGGGGCTAAAATAAAGATAGGGATGGATGTCAGGGATGCAGACATGCGCGCCGTAACCGGTGGTATCATTGAAGCATCGGGTATTGCTGAAAATCAGGTTGTCGTATTGAATACAGGCGGCATCTTTGAAGGCCGTGGTCTGAAGACAGCGGTGGCCAGTATCAGGGTCTCTGCCGGGGGAGAAGCCGAAATGTATGTTTCTGAAAAAGTAGATATCAACATCAGGGCCGGGGGAGATGTCTTTGTTTATGGCAATCCCAGGGAGGTCAACAAGAATACCCTGGTTGGCGGGAGAATCGTCATCAATGATTTCTGATCTGCATAAAGCCCATACCGTATTGCAAGAGCGGGCCGTGCTGCAAAAGTACTGCCCGCTATAATATTTTAGGCACTGCGAGCCTCCCGGTAACGGTTGAACCTGCTATTTTTTAAAGATATACCGGGTAATAAAAATCCCCTGCCCGTCATCTTTCCCCCCATCGCTTTCAACAGCGCTGGTCACAAAGGCCAGTTCCCATCCATCAGCTACCATAGTGTTGATCATGGAACTTAGCAGTGCATCGTTGGCCGCTATATTCTGAAACCGGATGCCCCCAAGATTAAAGAAGTTCAGCAGCTTGGTTTCTTCAAAGTTTTTTACGCGGATCTCACTCCTGTCAGATTTATTCCGGGTATTGTCTTCTTCGGTTTGTACACTGGTGTATTCCTTATAGTCTTTATCCTCCTGGGCGTTGATTATCCTGGACCTGCCGAGGCCACTCGGGATGATGGATTCCACGCTGGTAATGACCTTGAATTGTTGTGAATGGACTACCGGGACAAAAGACAAAGCAAGCACTGCAGCAAGGATGTAATTTTTCATGATTTAAGTTTTTAGTTGGTGACTATTTGTGAGGGGGTTTCCCAAAGATAGCAGTTACTCTTACAGGAATATTGTTTCTTTGTATAGAAATACCAACAGCGATGAAGGGAATTGTTTATAAGTCCACCGGCAGCTGGTACACGGTGAAAACAGCTGAGGGTGAAACCTATGAGTGCAGGATCAAGGGGAAATTCCGCATGCAGGGGATCAAAAGTACCAATCCTATCGCGGTAGGAGACGTGGTGGTATTTGAATTGGAACATAAAGATGAATCGCTGGGTATCATTACAGAAATCAAGGATAGAAAAAACTACATCATCCGCAAGTCGGTCAATCTTTCCAAACAAACCCATATCATTGCAGCCAATATTGACCTGGTTTTTTTAATGATCACCCTGAACAACCCAAAAACCTACACCCTTTTTATTGACCGGTTCCTGGCTACATCCGTAGCGTATGATATTCCGGCTGTCCTTTTATTCAATAAAACAGATACTTATACCGACGAAGAACTGGACGAAATAAAATACCTGGCGGCTATGTACCGGGAAATAGGATATACCTGTATCGGCATCTCGGCCACAACCGGTAAAAACATAGAGCAGGTTAAGGAACTGATGAAGGGCAAGACGAGCATGTTCGCAGGCCATTCCGGTGTTGGTAAATCTACCCTGATCAACAGCATTGCCCCCCATCTAAACCTGAAGACCGAGGAAATTTCTGAACAACACCTGCAGGGACAGCACACAACCACCTTTGCAGAAATGTTCGACCTGGATTTTGATGCCAGGATAATAGATACCCCCGGGATCAAGGGATTTGGGATCGTGGACATGGAAAAGGAGGAGATCGGGGATTATTTTCCGGAATTCTTTCTGCTGAAGGCCGATTGCAAGTTCAATAATTGCCTGCACCTGGATGAGCCGCAGTGTGCCGTAAAGGAGGCCCTTGAGGAAAACAAGGTTTCCTGGAGCCGGTACAGGAGCTATGTCCAGATGGTGTCAGGAGAACAGGATACCTATCGGTTGGATCAATTTGAAGGGGCATGAAAGCAGTGATACAACGCACCCGGAAGGCATCCGTTACAGTAGATGGTTCCGAGGTTAGTAAGATTGGAAAAGGCCTGCTGGTGCTGCTGGGCATAGGGGAAGGCGATGGTTTTGAAGACATTGAATGGCTGTCCAGAAAAATTATCAACCTCAGAATATTCGATGATGCGGACGGGGTGATGAACAGGTCACTCCTGGACTCAGGGGGTGATGCCATCGTCGTAAGCCAGTTCACCCTGCAGGCCTCTACGAAAAAAGGAAACCGGCCTTCCTATATCAAAGCATCACCACCGGAAATTGCCATTCCCCTCTATGAGCATTTTATTTCCCAAATGGAGTCCGACCTTGGAAAAAAGGTGGGGACGGGGATCTTTGGGGCAGATATGCAGGTGGAACTTCTCAATGACGGCCCGGTGACGATCATTATTGACACAAAAAACAAAGAATAATACCTTTCATCGATTTTTTTTAATGGGTTTGTAAGAATAGTCCCATATTGCCGTTTCTGGTAATCCATCTTTACCAATTCAACCAACCAAAACCCATTCGTATGAAAGGCATTGCTTTTTGTATAACCTTGTTATTACCCTTCCTTTTTTATCCCCAGGAAAATACCTTTAATATCTCTAAAATGCCTGACGACCTTCGTGAGGGGGCTTCTGCATCGGTCCTTAAGGACTATATGGACATCGAGATAAAGTCCAGGGACCGAATGAACATCCAGGTGGAACGGGTAGTGACCGTTTTCAATAAATCCGGTGATAAAGCGGTACGAAATTTTGCTTTTTATGACGGGATCACCCGGATTAAAGACCTGAGCGCGGAAATTTATGATGCGAAGGGAGCCCTGATTGAAAAAATTAAAAAGAAGGACTTTAAAGATGCCTCTGCCGTGGATGGCTTTAGCCTGTACACTGATTCAAGGCTGAAATACTTCAGCTATACCCCCCTGAGCTATCCCTATACCGTTGCCTTTACATATACGTATGAAACAGGAAACACAGCCTTTATACCGCCCTGGACCCCGGTGGATGAATTTGGGGTCAGTGTAATACAAAGCAGGTATTCCCTTATATATCCACCGGGATTTGAGTTGCGGATTAAGGAAAAGAACCTGGAGGCGTATCCTGTTAAAAACGGGACTGCAGGCAGGCATGTTACGTATGAAATGGAACATGTCAGCGCCATAGTCAGGGAAGCTTTATCCCCGGAATTTGCAACCATGGCCCCGCGGGTACTACTGGCCCTTGATAAATTCCACCTGGAAGGGGTGGATGGTTACGGCACTGACTGGAACAGCTTCGGTAAATGGCAATATGACAACCTGTTACGGGACCGGGATGAACTGCCCCAGGCCACGATTGACAAGATAGGTTATATGTTGAGGGGTATCGAGGACCCGATAGAGAAAACAAGGATGATCTATCAATATGTACAGGAAAATACCCGCTACATCAGTGTGCAACTGGGTATAGGGGGGTGGATGCCGATAACCGCATCGGAGGTGGACAAAGTTAAATACGGGGATTGCAAAGGCCTCACCAATTATACCAAAGCCCTTTTGAAATCACAGGGAATAGCTTCCAATTACAGTGTGGTCTGGGCCGGAAACTCCAAACGGGGAATGGAACCCGACTTTGCCTCCATGCAAGGCAACCATGTGATCCTGAATGTTCCGGTTGATGGAAAAGATCTTTGGCTCGAATGTACCAGCCAGGTAATCCCATTTGGGTTTTTGGGAGATTTTACGGATGACAGGGATGTTTTGGTGATCACTGCTGACGGAGGCCAGATCAAACATACCCCCTCCTACCTGGATGCCGGTAACAAGAAGGTGACAAAGGCCAGCTGTATCCTGAAAGAGGATGGCTTCCTGGAAGGGGAGGTACAGATCATTTCTACAGGAATTGAATACGATAACCGATCGCCATTTACCAAACTGACACCCACTAAACAGGAAGAATATTATAAGGAATACTGGGATGACCTTAACGGGATAAGCATAAAAGCGATGGAATATGAAAATAAGAAAGAGGTTGTCGAATTCAGGGAGACCGTTTCTGTAGAGATACAGGATTACGCCAGCAGTATAGGGGATGAGCTGTTATTCAGGATCAATATGTTCGACGTTAACGATTACGTACCGGACCGCTACAGGAAACGAAAACATCCTTTTCACATACCCAGGGGATTTCTTTCTGAGGCTGTATTTACCATCGATCTCCCCGCCGGCTATACCGTAAAATCCCTGCCGGAAAAGGTAAGCTTAAATTCGAATTATGGGGAATACACTATGGAAATGAAATACACTACGGATGGTGAGATTCTATATAAAAGGCGCCTCTTTATACAACAGGGGGAATATCCCTGCGAAGATTATGAAGGCTATCGTGATTTCCGCCGGGCAACAGCCAAAAACGACAATTTAAAATTAGTAATCAGTAAACAATAAAGATATGTCAAGATGTGCCAGCATTGTCATTGCCCTATTCTGTGTAGGCCCGCTCTTTTCCCAGGGCGTTAAATTTGGAAAAGTATCCAAAAAGGAATTGGAAGAGAAGGTTTACAAACCTGACGCTACCGCACATGCCGCCTATTTATATAAATACAGGAACTCCTACTATCAATATTACAAGGGATCCGGAGTAGTCCTGATCACAGAGATCCATGAACGCATTAAAATCTATGATAAAGAGGGGTTCCCATATGGCACCCAGGAAATCGACCTGTACAAATCCTCTGATGATGAAATCATAAGCGGTGTCAAAGGGTTTACCTTTAACTTGGAAGACGGTGAGATTGTAAAGCATAAACTGGGAAAAGATGGAATATTTAAGACGGAATTAAATAAGCATATTGACCAGGTCAAAATCAGTATGCCCAATGTAAAGGAAGGGTCTGTACTGGAATATGAGTACAAAGTGACATCCCCCTTTATCCAGGATATAGATTTCTTCGTATTTCAGGAAAGCATTCCCATAAAATCGCTCGATGCAAAACTCCAGATCCTGGAATATTTTAAATACAACCAAAACCATAAAGGCTCGCTTCCACTGACCCCCAAAGTGGAAAGGACGATGAATCCCCTCCTCAAGATCAAGCAGGACGTTATAACGTTCACCTTACAAAATATCCCGGCATTAAAAAAAGAGAAGTTTGTTGCAAACATGGACAATTACAGGTCTGGTGTCAAATTCGAAGTGGTTTCCTTTGAGGTCCCCGGGTCCAAATATGTTTCTTTTTCCAAAACCTGGGAAGACGTGGCAGAAACTATATTTAAAAGCAGCAGTTTCGGCAACGAGATCGATAGAACCGGGTATTTTGAGGATGACCTGGCAGCGATACTTATGGGGTCCAGTGACGAAAAGGATAAGGCCCGTAAGATCCTTGCCTTCGTCAAGGATAAGGTAAAATGGAATTCCTACTTCGGGTATACTGCTGATGAAGGTGTTAAAAAATCCTATGAAGAGGGCACCGGTAATGTCGGGGATATCAATCTTATGCTGATATCCATGTTGCGCCATGCCGGGATCAAAACCTATCCCGTGCTTTTGAGTACCCGGGACCATGGAATCCCGCTTTTCCCAACGTTGCGGGGATTTAATTATGTGATCGCCGCCGCAATGCTCAACGGGGAAGAATGTTTGATAGACGCCTCAGATCAATATGCCATGATTGACGTCTTGCCGGTCCGTACATTAAACTGGTTCGGCAGAAAAATTTCAGGTTCAGGAGCTTCGGAAATGGTTGCCCTGAGCCCAAAAATGAAATCAAAGGAATCGTCGAGGATCTCCGTCACTATTCTGGACGATGGCTCCATATCGGGAAAAATGAGGCAGCAATTTACGAAACACAATGCCCTGGCTTTCAGAAATAATTTTTTCAAAGTGGATGAAGCGGCCCATATCCTCCAGTTGGAAAAGGACCTGCAGGGTGTTGAAGTTTCCAATTATGTGGTAAATAATGGAAAAGCGCTGGCCAAGCCGGTGACTCATAACTTTGATTATTACAAGGAAGATATGATAGAGGAAATCTCTGGAAATATATATTTCAATCCGTTGTTCCACCTGGGGGAAACAGAAAATCCATTTAAATCCGAAAAGAGGGAATTCCCGGTTGATTTCGGACATGCCTGGGAGGAAGATGTAATAGTTGCCATCGCAATCCCCGAAGGCTATACGGTGAGCTCTGTCCCCGAATCGTTCGCCATGTCCCTTCCGGGAGAAATCGGATCTTTTAAGTATTTGGTCTCCCATAATGGTAAGCATATCAATGTACGGGCAACGGTGAGCTTTGAGGTCCCGGTTATACCAACGGACCAATATGCTGCCCTGAAAGAATTTTACCGGCAGTTGGTTGAAAAAGAAACAGAAAAGGTAGTTTTATCCAAAATATCAGCGGATGAATATACAGAACGCACAGCAGGAGGTAGATAAATGGATAAAAGCGCATGGGGTGCGCTATTTCAACGAACTGACAAATATGGCCCAGCTCACGGAAGAAGTTGGCGAAGTGGCACGTATCATTGCCCGGCGGTATGGGGAACAAAGCGAAAAGGAATCCGATAGGGAAATGGACCTGGGGGAAGAACTCGCCGATGTGCTATTTGTAGTGCTCTGCCTTGCCAACCAGACAGGGATTGACCTCCAGCTGGCCTTCGAGAAAAAATTGGAGCACAAAGCCCGGCGGGACCATGACAGGCACCAGCGCAATAAAAAGCTCAAATAGTTTATATTTGCGGGTTATAGTTAAAACCATTTTCAGTGAAGTTACAGCTCTCTGGCCCCCCGCAGCATCTTCTTAAAGGCAGTATCCAGGTAACAGGTTCCAAAAGTGAATCCAACCGGATGCTGTTGCTGCAGGCCCAGTATCCGAATATCGCAATAGATAACCTATCCAATTCAGATGATACCGGGGCTATGCAAGCCGGACTGGAAGTCAGGGAAGGTACGGTAGACATACACCATGCCGGGACAGCCATGCGGTTCCTAACCGCGTACTTTGCCACTCAGCGCGGCAGATCCGTTATACTGACAGGATCCCCACGAATGCAGGAAAGGCCTGTAAAAGTGCTGGTAGATGCGTTACAGCATCTCGGGGCAGACATCAGTTACCCCGTGAATGAAGGGTATCCGCCTTTAAAAATAACGGGAAAGCCATTACCGCGGCAGCAGGTCAGTTTGCCCGCGAATATCAGCAGCCAATATATCTCCGCCTTATTGCTTGTGGCACCACGCCTGGAGAACGGCCTTGAAATGGAACTTACCGGCAAGATCACGTCCATTCCTTACATTAAAATGACGCTCGCACTGTTGTCCCAGCTGGGTATCAAAAATAGTTTTGAAGGCAACCGTATCCGGGTGTGGCCAAAAACTTCCGTCCCGGATACCACCCTGGTGGTGGAATCGGACTGGAGTTCTGCTTCCTATTTTTACAGCATTACCGCCCTGGCTTCGGTAGGAAGTGAAATAACGCTGTCCGCTTACAAAAAGGACAGCCTGCAGGGAGACAGTATATTGTCTGACCTCTACCGCCATTTCGGGGTAAGCACCTTATTCCGGAACGATACGATCCTACTGCAAAAAACGGAGGACCTCATACCGCAGAATATCCATTTTGATCTTGCCAATGCTCCGGACCTGGCCCAGACCATTGCGGTTACCTGTTTTGGACTGGGTGTGGGCTGCCATCTCACCGGGCTCCATACGTTGAAAATAAAAGAAACCGACAGGCTGGAGGCCCTGCAAACCGAACTCACCAAGTTAGGGGCACAACTTGCCGTAACGGATGCATCACTCACCCTGAGGGAAGGGGATAGCATCAACCCTGATACCTGCATCGATACCTATAATGACCACCGGATGGCCATGGCCTTTGCCCCCCTTGCACTTCGCACAAGGATCTGTATCAATGATGCAGATGTTGTTACCAAATCATATCCTGATTTCTGGGAAGACCTCAAATCGCTCCATTTTCAAATAAAAGGGTTATAGCCGGTATTTAATAAGGCTTTTACTTGACTTCCGCTATCACAGGATTGTATATTTGCAGCCTTATAACCACAGGCCTAAAATTCAGCACAAAATACAGCGGTCTGTAAGCCTTTCCTTACCGGGGGCTGGGGGTCCATGATCCCCGCATTTGCTTTTATTATAACTAAATGACACCTATATGAAATTATCGCACTTCAGTTTTGAACTTCCAAAAGAATTACTGGCAGAATATCCGTCCGAAAACAGGGACGAGTCCAAGCTGATGGTGGTGCACCGGGATACGGGCAAAATAGAGCATAAGCATTTTAAAAACCTTATAGATTATTTCTCTGAAGGCGATGTGATGGTACTCAACAATACCAAGGTTTTTCCCGCACGCCTGTATGGCAACAAGGAAAAAACAGGTGCCAGGATAGAAGTATTCCTGTTGCGGGAACTCAATGAGGAACAACGCTTATGGGATGTTCTGGTTGATCCGGCACGTAAAATAAGGATTGGCAATAAATTGTATTTCGGCGAGGATGAAAGCCTTGTGGCGGAAGTTATTGACAATACCACCTCCAGGGGCCGGACACTGCGCTTTTTGTATGACGGGTCGTATACCGATTTCAGAAGGAAATTACGGGAATTAGGAGAAACCCCTTTGCCAAAATACATCAAGAGGAATGTGGAACCCGAGGATGAGGAGCGCTACCAGACTATCTATGCCAAACACGAAGGGGCCGTTGCTGCCCCCACGGCCGGACTCCATTTTTCCAAGCACCTGCTGAAACGGATGGAAATAAAAGGCATTGATTTTGCAGAGATCACCCTGCATGTAGGATTGGGGACCTTCAATCCCGTGGAGGTGGAAGATCTGTCCAAACATAAAATGGACAGTGAGGAACTGGTTATCGAAGAAAAGGCGGTTGAGGTGGTCAACAATGCCAAAAAGAATAAAAGAAGGGTCTGTGCTGTAGGTACAACCGCCATGCGGGGACTCGAAAGTGCTGTTTCCTCTGAACATACACTCAATACCTTTAATGGCTGGACCAATAAATTTATTTTCCCGCCATATGAATTCAGCATTGCCAACGCCATGGTCACGAATTTTCATTTGCCAAAATCCACACTCCTGATGATGGTCTCTGCATTTCTGGGCCATGACCTGATGAAGAGGGCCTATAAAGAAGCGATAATTGAGGGGTACAGGTTTTACTCCTACGGGGATGCCATGCTGATTTTATAGGCTGTGCAACCTGCCCTGTGCTTTATGGGTACCCGGGAGGAAATCCGGTTGTGGTTTCTGTTCCCGGGCAGAACCCGGGGGAACGTGTATCCGGCTATAAACAACTGGCTTACAGGAGCGGTAAATTGCACCCCTTTTTTACCAGATTAATTCATAATTTAAACCCTGCATTGTGGAAACCAAAAAGAAGGACATACGGGCACTCAGCAGGGACGCGCTCCGGGAATTTTTCCTCCACCAGGGGGATAAAGCCTACAGGGGTAACCAGGTGTATGAATGGTTATGGCAAAAAGGGGCCCATACATTTGAGGCCATGACCAATCTTTCCCTGGAAACCCGGCAAATCCTGGAGGATAATTTTGTGATCAACCACATCCAGGTAGACAAGATGCAGCGCAGTAAGGACGGCACGATCAAAAATGCGGTCCGCCTGCATGATGACCTGGTGGTTGAATCTGTTCTTATCCCGACCTCCACAAGAACCACGGCCTGTGTATCGAGCCAGGTTGGATGCAGCCTCGATTGTAAATTCTGTGCAACCGCCCGGCTAAAGCGGATGCGGAACCTGAATCCGGATGAGATCTATGACCAGGTAGTGGCCATTGACCGGCAAAGCAGGCTGTATTATAACCGGCCGCTTAGCAACATCGTTTTTATGGGTATGGGAGAACCACTTATGAATTATAACAATGTGCTGAAGGCCATTGATAAGATCACCTCCCCGGAAGGACTCGGCATGTCTCCCAGGAGGATCACGCTATCCACTTCGGGTGTCCCTAAAATGATCCGGAAACTGGCGGATGACGGGGTTAAGTTCAACCTGGCTGTTTCCCTCCATGTAGCTGATCAGGAGATCCGCACGTCCATCATGCCATTTAATGCAGCGTTTACCCTGGCAGACCTGCGGGAGTCACTCCAATACTGGTACCAAAAGACCAAAAGCCGTATTTCCTATGAATATGTGGTCTGGGATGGTATCAACGATACCCAGAAAGATGCAGATGCCCTGGTGGAGTTTTGTAAGTTCTCCCCTTCCAAGGTAAATATCATTGAATATAACCCTATTGACGATGGCACCTTTAAACAGGCTTCAGCCACGGCCGTGGACCTGTATGTCAGCACGCTCGAACGCAACGGGATTACGGTAACTGTAAGACGGTCCAGAGGGAAGGATATCGATGCGGCATGCGGGCAGCTGGCCAATAAATCCTAGTAACCGTAATTTTGGGATACCCCCGTTCGCAATACTATCCCGGGATAGGAAAAACAGCAGGATTTAAGGGTTCCAAAATTGCACTTCATACGTTTATTCCCCTTAATTTTCCCTAATTTTAGGAATTGAATACAATCCAGATACAACCACCATCTATTGAAAATTGTAGCCCAGATTAAGGAACCGGTCAATGCTGAAATGGAACTCTTCGAGGAAAAGTTCTATGAATCCATGTCTTCAAAAGTGGCCCTTCTCAACCGGATAACCTATTATATAGTCAACCGAAAAGGCAAGCAGATGCGGCCCATGTTCGTTTTCCTTACTGCCAAACTTCTGAATGATGGCCAGGTTAACGAACGGACATACAGGGGGGCATCTGTTATTGAACTGATCCATACGGCCACCCTGGTACATGATGATGTTGTGGATGACAGTTATAAACGCCGGGGTTTCTTTTCCATCAACGCCCTCTGGAAAAATAAGATCGCCGTTCTGGTCGGGGATTATTTACTGTCCAAAGGATTGCTGCTATCCATTGATCACGGGGATTTTGACCTGTTACGGATCATTTCGGTTGCCGTCCGTGAAATGAGCGAAGGGGAATTGCTTCAAATTGAGAAAGCCCGGAGGTTGGATATTACGGAAGCTATCTATTATGAAATAATTTGTCAGAAAACGGCAACCCTCATCGCGGCATGCTGTAGCCTGGGTGCCTGTTCCGTACGGCCCGATAGCCCGCATGTGGAAACATTCCGGAAATTCGGGGAACTGTGTGGGATGGCCTTCCAGATAAAAGATGATCTGTTTGATTATGGCGATAAGGAGATCGGGAAACCTGTCGGAATAGACATAAAAGAACAAAAAATGACCCTGCCATTAATCTACGTCCTGAACAACTGCTCCCCGAAGGAAAAGAAATGGCTTATCAATTCCGTAAAGAACCACAACAAGGATAAGAAAAGGATCCGCGAGGTAATCGCATTTGTAAAGTATCATGGCGGCCTTTCCTATGCAGAGGCAAAAATGCACGAATTCAAGGAGCAAGCCATGGCTGTCCTGGACGCTTATCCGCCTTCGGACTATAAAGATGCCTTGCGGCTGATGGTCAGTTATGTGGTGGACCGGAAGAAATAGCCGGACACGCCGTCCATGTCACTTCCCTGGGCTTCTTCCAAAATATCTTAGCCCCAGGCAACCTTTTTAAGCTGCAGGTCGTCTTTATTAATAGAAGACCAAATGAAAAGATCAAGAGCCTTGAAGATCATATCCTTTTACACCAACGAAAAAGCCCTGATAAAAAAAGCAATCGCCGGGCACAGGCTTTCCCAGCGGTGTATTTATGATCATTTTGCTCCTAAAATGCTGGGCGTCTGCAGATGCTACATAAAGGATCTTCAATTTGCCGAAGATGTGATGATCTCCTCATTTGTAAAAGTTTTCCAACATCTTAAGAGTTTCCGGCATGAAGGCAGTTTCGAAGGGTGGATCAGAAGGATCATGGTCCGGGATTCCATTACATATTTAAGGAAACGACAGTTCGTGGTCTATGATGAAGATCGGTTTCCGGAATCGCTTGACACCGGTGTGGAAGCATCGTCCGTCCTGGATGTGGAGCAAATCCAAAAGATCATAGATCGCCTGCCGGAAGGATACAGGATGGTGTTCATGCTATATGCGGTGGAAGGGTATAATCACCTGCAGGTATCGGAACTCCTGGGAATTACGGAAGGCACCTCAAAATCGCAATTGTATAAAGCACGAAAGGTTTTACAGGAACAAATCACCCATATGGAAAAAACGGCCCGCCCACAGTCGCGGCCCCACTAAAAATAATTCTGATGACGCTGAATAAATTTGAAAAAGAGATACGGGAAAAATTGCAGGGCCGGGAAATCAAGCCCTCAGGGGATGCCTGGGATAAGATCTCGGCAAGCCTTGATGCGGCCGGTAAACCAAAACGGTTTCCCTATTTCCGGTATGCGGTTGCTGCAGGTTTCATCGGTTTTCTCTTCCTATCCGTCCTTTATTTCCAGGAAAAGGATATTCCTGCAGGGGATCTTAAAATTGTAGGGGATCCTGTGGAAAAAACCCCGACGCTCCGTGAAAAAGAGGATCAGATGGAGCTACTGGAAAGAGAACGGGATGCCACCGTCACGGATTCGGGGGGTTTGCCCATATCGGCAGGACACAATTCGGATCAGCCTTCACCGCAACCTTCGCAGCCCCAAAAAGCCCTTGCAGTGCGCGTACCGGATACTTCCGGAGCAGCTGTTGAAAACAGGATACCAGAACGGCTCATTGAGACAAAATTGGAGGAAGTGGTGGCAGACATCCGGCAGATGGAGCAGGGAGGACAAACAATTTCAGACCTTGAGGTAGATTCCCTTTTACGGCAGGCACAGGAAGAATTGCTTGCCAGTCAATCCGATGTTAGTTCCTCCGTAAATGCCACGGCACTCTTGAGGGAAGTGGAAGATGAACTCGATGAGAGTTTCAGGGAGAAGCTTTTCAATAAACTCCAGGAGGGCTTCCAAAAGGTACGGACCGCCGTGGCAGACCGAAACAATTAATACCAGGCTTACCGTATCACCTTACGAACCCGGCAACAGTAATTCATCAATCAAAATCAGGCTTTTTCCATTCCCTCCCAAAAGGGAGGGGCATGGCGGGCCATTAATACAACTACTATGAAAGCAATAAGCACGTACTCACTACTATTTCTGCTTTTTCTGATTGGCCATTCCTCGCAGGCACAGGAAAATTACAAAGATCAGATAACAATTTTAAAGGTGGTCCGGGATAAGGTCCCCGAACAGGAAAAGGAAGTTTTAAAACAGGAAGTGGAATTGATCAATGAGAGGGTTTCCAGGGGGGAGCTGACGAAAGAAAGGGGAGCAGCTCTCAAGGAGGAAGCTGCACGGAAAAGGGCGATGAATATTGATAATCGCCTGGCGATCATCGATAATAAAATAGAACTGCTCGAAAGGAATAGAGGGCAGGTACTGGAGGATAACCGCGGGTTCAAGGTGTTTGAAGACGAGGTTGGCGTAAGTATTATGGTTAATGACAAACCCTGGACGGTATTTGAAAGGAGAAACAAAATCCCGAAATATGATCGTAGGACATATTCGGATTTTGTAATGGCCCTGGGTTTGAATAATGCCCTTATCGAGGGACAATCTTTGAATGATTCGCCTTATAAAATAGGAGGTAGCCGGTTCTTTGAAATAGGCTGGGCATGGCGCACCAGGGTATTTGAACATTCCAATTTTATGAGGTTCAACTATGGATTTTCCTTCCAGTTCAACGGCTTAAAGCCAAAAGAAAACCAGTATTTTGTCGATGAAGGTGATCAAACAGTCTTGCGGGATTTTGAACTGGACCTGGATAAATCCAAATTACGGATGGATAATCTCGTGTTCCCGCTGCATTTTGAGTTCGGGCCATCCCGATTTACCAAATCGGATGACCGGATCCGTTATTCGATTGAAAACCAGTTCAGAATTGGAGTAGGAGGATACGGCGGATTCAACCTGGGCACCCGTCAAAAATTAAAATATGACCGGGGCGGGGATAGTGTAAAGGATAAATTGAAACGCAGCTACAACACCAGTGACCTAATCTATGGCCTGAGTGCCTATGCAGGGTTTGACGGGGTATTGCTGTATGTGAAGTACGACCTGAATCCAGTCTTCCGGGATGCGGCCGTGGAACAGCACAATATTTCCTTGGGCCTCCGGTTCGACCTGTAAGACACGCGTGAAGGCTGTTTTAAGTGGTGTTCAAGGACTTATTGCTTTTCCATGGCCCTTTCCATTTCCGCAGTAAATTCATCCTTGTAAAAGGCCCTTTTGCAATGGGAACACTCTGCGAACAGATCCGTAGAGATCCTGAAGACCGGCAACCAGAAAAGATGGAAATAGCTCGGTGTGGAAAAAGCGGTAAGAGTGTTGGATTGTTTACAGTAAGGGCATTCTGGTCCCAAAAGTATCCTGGAATGTGTTTTACCGGGCCTGATCCCAAAAAATAATATCATGGCACTTTCTTAAATTAATCTGCATTCCTAAAGTAAGCAATCTTTCAAAACAAAATATACGCAGGGAGGGATAGCCCCTGATCGTTAACTTTTATTTATTTTTACCCAATTACCACCGATGCAACCATGATATCAAAAAGCACCATAGACCAGGTATATGAGACAGCCAGATTGGAAGAGGTGATCGGGGATTTTGTACAATTGAAAAAATCAGGATCCAACTTTAAAGGCCTCAGCCCGTTTACGGATGAACGGACACCCAGTTTTATGGTTTCCCCCGTAAAACAGATATGGAAGGACTTTAGCAGCGGCAAAGGAGGGAATGTGGTAGCTTTCTTAATGGAACATGAGCATTTTACATATCCGGAGGCTATCCGGTACCTTGCCAGGAAATATAATATCGAACTGGAGGAAACCGAGCGGACCGATGAGGAGAAGGAACAGCTCAATGAACAGGAGAGCATGTACCTCGTCTCTGAATATGCCCGGCAGTATTTTGAGGAAACCCTGTGGGATACCGAACCCGGCAAAGCCATAGGCCTGAGTTACTTTAAGGAGCGGGGTTTTACGGAAGAAACGATCCGGCGATTTGGTTTAGGATATTGTCTGGACATGTGGGATGAATTTACAAAAACGGCGCTCGGGAAAGGATACCAGCTCGAGTTCCTTCAGAAGACCGGACTCACCATTGTAAAGGAAGGAAGCGCGGAGAACGGGGAATCCCGGAAATTTGACCGGTTCAAGGGACGGGTGATATTCCCCATCCACTCCATGAGCGGTAGGGTGCTGGGGTTTGGGGGCAGGATCCTGGGAAGTGAGAAAAAAGGAGCGAAATACCTGAATTCCCCGGAAAGCGGGATCTACCATAAGAGCAAGGTGTTGTATGGCATATATCTGGCTAAACAGGCGATTGCAAAAGAAGATACCTGTTACCTGGTAGAAGGTTATACAGATGTTATCCAATTATACCAAAGGGGCATACATAATGTGGTTGCATCGAGCGGTACGGCGCTGACGCCTGAGCAGATAAGGCTTATCAACCGACTTACAAAAAATATTACGGTGCTTTTTGACGGGGATGCCGCCGGATTGCGGGCTTCCCTGAGGGGGATAGACCTGATCCTGGAACAGGGGATGAATGTAAAAGTCTGCTCCTTTCCGGAAGGGGAGGATCCGGATAGTTTTGCCCGGAGCCACAGCTACGAAGCGGTTATTTCATACCTGAAGGAGCATTCCCAGGATTTTATACAGTTTAAAACCTCCCTGCTCGCAAAGGAATCAGGCAATGATCCTATAAAAAAAGCGGATACCATCCGCGATATTGTCTACAGCATTTCCAGGATACCAGACAGGATACAAAGGGTGGTCTACATCCAGGAATGTGCCCGGATCATGGATATGCCGGAAGAAGTGCTGTTCAATACGCTGGCCCAAATGGGGAAAAAGGAACTCGCGGATGCAGCCAAAAGGCCGGCAACGGATAATAAGGCATTTGAAGTCCTGAAACATGACGTCGCACCTGATAAAGTGGATGTACAGTACGAGCTCGAGAGGAGGATCATTGAAATGCTGTTGCTATACGGGGATGAAGAGCAGGAGTTTGAAGACCTCATCCTGAAAGAAAACGAACGCGGCGACCTGGTCCTGGAACCGGAAAAAATGGCTTCCAAGGTCTATGAAAAAATATATCTCGACCTGCAGGAAGACGAGATAGAATTAACACATGAACACTTTCGCAAAATTTACTACAAGCTTATTGAAAGCCTGCATGAACTTGAAAATTTTTCGATCAATACCTTCCTGACAGATCTTGATCAGGAACTGATCAATGAAATTTCCTCCATTTTGATGGAAGAGGAAAAATACGCGCTCCACAACTGGGAGCGGAAGGACATTTATCCCAAGGTCAAGGAAGCCTCAGTAGCCCAACTGGTAAGTGAAACCATTTTGACACTCCGTTGTTTCCTGATACAGAAAAGGATTGCATCCCTGCAAAAGGATACCGAGGAATCTGCAGGGGACCATCGGGAAATCCTCGAAGAGATCATGAATTACCTCCATCTCAACAAACTCCTTAACAAAAAACTGAACCGGGTGATATCCTAAATATGCTGTCCCGGCTAAAACGAGGTGGTGGATTCCGGATACCGGTATATTTGGTTTTGCAAGCCTTTATTGCCTGCGTGAGGGATAAAAAAAACCCCGTACACATGTACCGGGGCTTATAGTCTGTAGCAGGGCAGGAAAGTTTAATACAATTCCAAAGCCTTTGCCTGTTGCAAAAGGTCTACCAGGTTGTCTACATTTAATTTTTTCATCAAACGCGCTTTGTAGGTACTTACTGTCTTCTCATTCAGATTGAGGCCCATGGCCACATCCTTGTTGCGTTTGCCGCTGGCCAGCAATTTCAAAACTTCCACTTCACGGGTGGAAAGTTTGCGGAAGAACCTCCTTGGCTTTTGGGTTCCTTCATCAAATGCGAGGCGTTGTGCCAGTTCATTTGTTATGAACATACTTCCTTCACTGACTTTTTGAACCGCAGAAAGGATATAATCGATGTCTGCTGTCTTGGAAAGGTACCCATAGGCACCTGCCCTGATTGTGCTCAGTGCATATACATCTTCAGACTGGCCACTATAAATCAAAACTTTTACATTTGGATATTCCTGTTTGATTTTTCTCAGTGTTGCTATCCCGTTGATTTCCGGAATATCCATTTCAAGCATAACAACATCGGGGTTGGTTTTTTCTAATTTTCGAAAGAGTTCAGAAGTGGTAGGGACGTCGTCAATAACTTCAAATCCTGAGGCTGTCTCTAAAACCTGCTTGATCCCCATTCGTACTATTGGATGGTTGTCCGCAATTAAAACTTTGATCATTATGGTTGTTTTTCTAGATTTAACGCTAGGCACGTCTGGAAATACTGACATGCAATGTAAGGTTAAAATATCTAATTTCTGAAACAAAAATGTACTTTTTTTCCTAAATATGAGCCATTTTTGTCACTTTATTCGACTTAAATACCTGATTCCTAGTTAAGAGGTTCTTTTAGGCCAATTGGGATTTCGCAAATTGGTATAGGAATCATCTTATGCTTGTTGGATGTGTTGAATTTCTTAAAGATAGCAAAAACTTTCCTATGCCTGCCGGAAAAATCTTTTTCGGTTTTTCCGCTTTCATCCATTTCCATAGCCCATTCCAGTTCTGGGTAGGAGGCCCCAATCTGGTCCTCATCCGTACGGTCATCCCCCCAAAGTCCATCAGTAGGAGGTGCCTGAATGATCTCATCTGCGATTCCCAGAAACCGGGCCAGGTCGTATACCTCCGTTTTTAACAAGTCTGCAATAGGGCTTAGGTCCACCCCGCCATCCCCGTATTTGGTATAGAAACCAATGCCAAAGTCCTCCACCTTGTTACCGGTTCCGGCCACCAGGTATTTATTAAGTGCGGCAAAGTAATAAAGACTGGTCATCCGTAACCTGGCCCGGGTATTGGCCAGGGACATAAACCGGGCTTCCTCATCTTTTATTTTCGGAAAGGAAGCGACCAGGGCATCGAATACCGGAGTGAGGTTTACATCCTGCCGGGAAACATTTGGGTAGCGTTGCATCAGCCACCCGATATGGTTTGATGCACGGTCCACCTGTTGAGGCCCCTGGTGGATGGGCATTTCAACGCAGAGCAGTTCCAGCCCTGTTTGGGCGCAGAGGGTTGAGGTTACGGCAGAGTCGATTCCGCCTGATACCCCGATCACAAATCCCTTCATGCCTGCTTTCTCTGCGTACTCCTTTAGCCACCGTACGATATGGTCAACAACTTTATCCGTTTGCATTTACATCTGTTTTTATAAGGAAAACTATTAACTTTGCCCCCGTAAAAATAAAGCGCAACGGTCGAATAATAAAATAGAATATAACATACTTCATATGTATAGGTTGGGTTGTCTGGTTTTTATGGTCTTTTTGCTGCTAGCTGGGTGTAAGCAGGAAGACAAGGCGGCCGCGGAGATCGCAAAAATGGAAATGGATCTGAAGGTCAACCGGTTCGACAGGGAATTTGCCAATGCCGGGCCGCAGGGCCTGGCAGAACTCAAAAGCCGTTACCCGTACCTCTTCCCGAAACAATATGCAGACAGTGTCTGGGTTGCCAAACTTCAGGATACCCTGCAGGTGGAACTCCGGGGAGAAATCAACAAAACCTTTCCTGATTTTGAACAGGAAGCAGAAGATCTATCGCAGCTCTTTAAACATATCCGGTATTATTTCCCAAGCTATAAGGTACCCAGGGTTATTACGGTGCCATCAGATGTAGACTACCACAACCGGGTTATCCTCACCGATTCCCTGCTGTTGATTGGCCTGGACAACTACCTCGGGGAAGACCATAAATTTTATAAAGGGATCGAACGGTATATCGCCAAAGGCCTGGACCGGAAATTCCTGGCCGTTGACGTGGCGGGTGCCTTCGCACGGAAAGTAGTGCCTCCGCCGGATGACCGCTCCTTCCTGGCGCAGATGATCTATTATGGGAAGATCGGGTTCTTGAAGGACATAGTGTTACCTGCAAAAACTGAGGCGGAAAGAATGGGATATGATGAGGAAGAGTTGACCTGGGCTAAAGCGAACGAAGAACAGATATGGCGCTATTTTATTGAACGGCAGTTACTCTACAGTACAGACAATAAACTGGGTCCCCGATTTTTGGACCCTGCACCGTTTTCCAAATTCCAGCTGGAACTCGACAATGAATCCCCGGGGATGCTGGGCAGGTATATGGGCCTGCAGATTGTCCGGGCATTTATGGATCAAAACAGCCTTTCCATTACCCAAATGCTGGCCCTACCCGCGCAGGACCTGTTTAAAGAATCGAATTATAAACCCAAAAAATAAATCATGGCTGAACTCCACACATCAGAAATAATCCTTCGGGTTGCCCTGGATGAAAACAGGATACCGGAAAAACTTACCTGGTCTGCCCAGGATGGTGGAATAGATCAGGAGGAGGCAAAGGCCATGTTGCTTTCCGTATGGGACAGTAATAACAGGGAATCCCTTAAGATCGACCTTTGGACCAAAGATATGCCCGTAGATGAGATGAAGATCTTCTTCCACCAGACCCTGGTATCCCTCTCCGATACTTTTATGAAGGCCACCCAGGATGAAAAAATGACCGCTACCATGAAGGAATTCTGTGACTACTTTGCCGAAAAGCTGGAGCTTAACAAATAGCACTTCCACAGGGGGTATCATTAGTTCCTGAAAAAGTTTGTAGTACGAAAACTGACCTTGTTCAATTAGCCATGGGGACTTCCAACAGCAGGACTCGGCAGCCGGTTTCCATTTTAAAATCCACGGCTTCGGTCCCGGTAATGCCCAACCCATCCCTTCTTTCCAGCATTTCCCCGTTGACGGTACAGTTTCCTTCCAATACAAAGATATAAACCCCGTTTTCCTGCTGATTCATCGAATAGGAAACCTCCTTTTTGGCATCGAATTCCCCGAGGTAACACCAGGCATTCTGATGGATGCCTACGGCTGATGCGGCCGGGTAGGGTGCGATGATGTTCTGAAACTGGTTCGATCCATCGTTCCTGTCCAGGCTGCGCTGATCATACCTGGGGGTTACATTTGCTTTGTCGGGCAGGATCCAGATCTGCAGGAATTTTACTGTTTTATCCCGGTTTTTATTCTTTTCACTATGCTGTACCCCGGTTCCTGCACTCATTACCTGTATGTCTCCTTCCCGGATCACGGTGGTATTGCCCATGCTGTCTTTATGTTCCAGATCCCCTTCAAGCGGTAGGGATATAATCTCCATGTTGCTATGGGAATGGGTGCTGAATCCCATGCCTGGTGCCACTTCATCATCATTCAGGACCCTCAGTACCCCGAAGCCCATCCTTTGGGGGTTGTGGTACCCGGCAAAACTGAAGGAATGGTACGTTTTCAGCCACCCATGGTCTGCATGGCCCCGGCTTGCTGCCTTATGCAATACTGTTTTCATACTACTCAAAATTCTACGTTAAGCATTCAAAGTGGTCAACCCGTATCAGGGACGTACACATTTCGTACCTTGTACCCCGTATTTGTACTTCGTATTATTCCATCGGAACCCGGACGGGCCAGCCCTCAAACTGTGAGGATTCCCCTTTGGAGATATCACCAAACCTGGGCCAGCATTCAAAGACGGCTTCCCGACTATCCTTATATAATTTTATCAGTCCATAGCCACTGCCATGGGATGGGTTTTCGGGGTTTACATAGGCTATCATGCTGATCTTATTCCCGAAGCCGTCCAGGTAATCGCCTGTCCAGGGCAGGGATGTATTCCCATTCGGATTGGAACCTGCCTTTTCATCTTCCGGCCACCACCACCGGCTGTAATAATCATTTACGATGGCCGGGACCACAAAAGCCCAGGGCCCATCCCCAAATTCGGTAATGCCGTGTTGGATGACAGTTGCCAAATGCTGGTCCCCGGCTATATGAAGTGCCCCTGCCTGTTGTATGAGTTCCAATGCCTTCCTGCGACCAGCCTGGGGCCAGCCGTTGGAATCCAGGTCGGCATGCAACCTGTTGTCTTTTGTACCGTGGATATGGGCACCCCCGCAAAATCCCGTTTGCGACAATACGACTTTGGGCATATCGGTATGCCTTGATCCCCAGTCCTTTAAGAATTCATGTTGCCGGTCCCCCAATAAGGATAAGCCGGGGAGGTCTATGGAACGGGGATCGTAATCCGGGTTCCGGATGTGGTCTGGCCTGGGCCCCTGTTGAGGTATTTTGCCTTCCGGCCCGGATTTGAACTTCCGGTCCTCCAGGATCGCAAAGTCGATCCCCCCTACGATCAGGCTGGTATAATATACCCCGATCCCCTGGCCGATAGGTGTGGGATCATAGGGATCCGGTAAATGGCTTGTCTGGCAGCGTTCCACCATTTTTACATATTCGGGGTGGTACCGGTAGCCTCCATCCGGACTCCCTTCGGTAACGGATACTTTTCCGTTTTCACCCCAGAGGTTGCCTTGCCCAATATCATGGTCATCAGGGATCGTGATACAGGGGCGGTTGCGAAAGGTTTCCCGGAACTGCAAGCCAAATTTCAGCCAGGCTGCCGTGTGTTCCGTATGGTCATAAGACTGGTCCCCCGCAAAGAATATCAGGTCGGGGTCTTGGTAGTTGATATTCGTTACAAAGCTTTCCCGCATACCACGGTCCTTATTCGAATTACAGGACAGCGCCGCCAGTATAATTTCATTTTTCTGCCCCGGATCCTTCCGTATCAACCCTTCAAAATAGGCCTGTTCCCCATGGAGGATCCGGTAAGGAACATCCTTGGAATTATCCCAGTCTTCCAGACGGAATACGGCGGACCATCCCAGGTCATTCACCGCTTGGGTCTGGACCTCCTCCCAGGCGCCATTTCGCATCAGGGCGAGCCGGACTTCCCTGGTTTCGTCAGGATAAAGGGGATACAACTGGGCGGAAAGTTTGAGGACGCCCCCATGGTGGGTGTACAAGCCAAATGCCACCGTACTGTCCCTGGAGACTTTCAGGTTGATAATCGGATTATCGTCCCGGTTCCACCAATCATTGGTCGCCAGCGTATCAAGGTCCACAAACGGAGCTATCACGGGGGGCTGGGGAATTGGGTTGCGTTGATTGCATCCGGAGGCGAATAAAGCGATCAGCCCCAGGACATACAGGGACCTCTTAAGATTGCAGGAAAAATACCGTTTCAACACAGCGGAAAGATACAATGTTTGGAATATTTCAGCATTAAGATATCTGTTTTTTAAAAGTATTGAATTATAAACAGATACGCATGCCTCCTGCCTGCACTAGTAATTCTGGGTTTCCCTGATCCGGGGTGCAACCATTTTGAAAGGATGCAGGGGGCTGGATTCAGGGCAGGGGCTAACCACCCTGTGTTTCTGCATAAAATTCCTTATTGATCCCATCGATGTATGTGAGAAGTTCTTCCCTCCCCGTAAAATTGGAGGAAGAGGTGACAAAGTGGTTGGGGGCTTCTTCCCAGTACCCCTTCGGTCAGGACAGTCAGGTAATCGGCCACTTTTTCCTGGATCTGCGATGGTTTGAGTTTGTCTGACTTGGTAAAAAGTATGGAGAACGGGATACCGTTTTCCCCCATCCATTCCATAAATTCGAGGTCAATTTTCTGAGGTTCATGGCGTATGTCTACCAGTACAAAAGCGCTCAGGAGCTGGCTGCGTTGTAAAAAATAATCTGTGATATATTTCTGAAAGGTCTTTTTATCCCGCTTGGATACGTTGGCATACCCGTAACCCGGGAGATCCACTAAAAACCAGTTGCCGTTTATTTTAAAATGATTGATAAGCTGCGTTTTTCCGGGCCTTCCGGATGTTTTGGCCAGGTTTTTCCGTTCGGTCAGCATGTTGATCAGGGACGATTTCCCCACATTTGACCGTCCGATAAAGGCATATTCCGGAAGCGGCTCCTTTGGACATTTGTCAACGCTGGAATTGCTTATCTGGAAGTCGGCCGACTTAATTTTCATGGGATCATCTTTTATAGGGCGGGTCCGCTGGATTGAGATCAGAAGCCCGTTTGCCTCCCGGGGGCTTTCGGGTTATGTGCTAATAAAAGGGATAGCCCCTTCCGCTTAAAATTTTCGTTTTTCCAGCCAGGCTCCCAGGATCGCGTTGAATTCCTTAGGATGTTCCATCATTGGAGCGTGCCCGCATTCATCTATCCAGAATAAATCTGAATCGGGCAATAACTCATGGAACTCCCGGGCGACATTGGGTGGGGTCACTGTATCATTTTTGCCCCAAATAATACAGGTAGGGGTTTTCATTTTGGGCAGGTCATTAGACATATTGTGACGGATGGCGCTTTTGGCAATTGCCAGGGTTTTCACCAGCTTCCTGCGGTCATTTACAGTGGCAAATACTTCATCAACAATTTCCTTAGTGGCTATGTCCGGGTTATAAAAAACATCCTGCGCCTTTTTTTTTATGAATTCGTAGTCCCCACGTTTGGGGTACCCATCACCCATCGCACTTTCATAGAGTCCGGAACTGCCTGTTATTACCAGGGCACGTACCATTTCGGGATAGAGTTTAGTATGAAGCAGACCGATATGCCCCCCTAAGGAATTTCCAAGCAGGATGACATCCTTGAGGCCTTTGAATTCAATGAATTTTTCGAGGAATTTTGCAAAATTCTTCACATTGGTGCGCAACATAGGCAACCCATAGATCGGCAATTCAGGAACCAAAACCTGATATCCTTTCTCGGGAAAATAGGAAGTTACCCCTTCAAAATTGCTGAGGCCGCCCATCAGCCCATGCAGGATGATCATGGGGGTTCCTTCGCCAACTTCGATATACCGGTACTTTCCGTCGGTGATTATTTTTTGTTCCATTTGTGACAGCTTCAGATGTCAGAGGGCAAATATATACATTTCGGGCTTAATTGCTGATTTTCATTGCACGGGAATTAGAACCCCCTTCTGCGCCCGAACCCGCTTTTAATGAACCCGGAACCCTTAATTTCAACGGGAGTAGAACCTCCTTTCGAAGGCACTTTTTATAAACAAAGTGGTAAATTGTGGTAAATTGTGGTAATAAATTATCTATATTTGAGTTTATATAATCAAAACTAACCAGCTTTAGGTGATAAGCTTTATCGGAACATACGAATGCAAGGCAGATGCCAAGGGTCGGGTTATGATACCTGTGACCCTTAAGAATCAGATGGCCCCTGTCCTGAATAAAGGCTTTGTCATCAAGCGTTCGGTATTCCAGCCCTGCCTGGAATTGTATCCCATGGAGGAATGGAACCTGTTGATGGAAAAAATGAACAAGAAAAACAGGTTTAAAAAGAAGAACAACGATTTTATTAGGAGGTTTTCCGCTGGGGTGAAACCTGTGGAAATCGATGCTACCGGCCGGTTGTTGATCCCTAAAAACCTGGCATCCATTGCAGGGATCCAAAAAGACGTTGTACTGAGTTCTGCCATCAATATCATAGAGATCTGGGATAATGAGAATTATGAAAAGGTGTTGGATGAATCAGCTGAAAATTTTGCTGAACTGGCAGAAGAAGTAATGGGAGATGACGGCGATGAGCTACCATAATCCCGTGTTGTTGCATGCATCCGTTGAAGGACTCAATATAAAGGAGGATGGGGTGTATGTGGACGTCACCTTCGGGGGAGGAGGACATTCAAGGGAAATATTGAAAAGGCTGGGAAAGCAAGGGAAGCTTTTTGCATTTGATCAGGATGAAGATGCACTGGAGAATACGATCAAAGATGAACGGTTCATATTGATCAATGATAATTT
This sequence comes from uncultured Flavobacteriaceae bacterium, assembly GCA_963756115.1. Lineage (GTDB taxonomy): Bacteria > Bacteroidota > Bacteroidia > Flavobacteriales > Flavobacteriaceae > JTS-RE37. The sequence goes on along the minus strand of CAVWMN010000001.1, from coordinate 83,801 downwards.
CAGATATATCATCCAGTTTTTAAAGTTCTATGGCATACGGAAAGTTGATGGGATCCTGGCAGATTTTGGGGTTTCTTCTCACCAGTTTGATGTCCCGCAACGTGGATTTTCCACGCGTTTTGATTCGGTGCTCGATATGCGGATGAGTAAAAAAAACAGCAATTCTGCCTACCAGGTGGTAAATACCTACACCTATGATGCGTTGCGAAAGGTTTTGTTTGATTACGGGGAATTGCGGAATGCGGATGCCATCGCAAAGGCCATTGTGGCAACACGGGAAAAGCATCCCATTAAGACCACAGATGAGTTGAAGGTGGTACTTCAGCCGTTTTTGCCGAAGCACAGGGAACATAAAATACTGGCACAGATATATCAGGCAATCCGAATAGAAGTGAATGAGGAGATCCGTGCGATTGAGGAATTCCTGTTGCAAACGCCTGAGTTGCTGGACAAAGGTGGGAGATTGAGCATTATCAGCTACCATTCCCTGGAGGACAGACTCGTCAAACGGTTTATCCGATCCGGCACTTTTGATGATGAACCTGAAAGGGACTTTTATGGGAATGTGATTGTTCCGTTTAAAAAAGTTGGCAACCTGGTTGTTCCGCCCGCAGCGGAGATCGCTGTGAATTCAAGGGCCCGCAGCGCCAAACTGAGGATCGCAGAACGGCTTGTATAAGACATAGTAATAAATAACCAATAATGCATTTTTTATGAGAAAAGGATTTTTAGACATTTTAAAAGGGAAATTCCTCGTAAGCGGGGATGCCCCTAAAAATTGGCTTTTTATCATTTTCACATCTTTCCTGGCGACTGTTATGATAGCCAGTTCACACAGTGCCGATCGGAAGGTTCACACCCTGGCAGCCCTTAATGAGGAAGTGAAGGAGCTCCGGAGTGAATTTGTAGATATGCGTTCAGATGTACAACGCATGAAACTGGAATCGAAAATTACAGAGATCCTTGAGAAAAAATCCTTGTATCCTTCTGAAACCCCGCCAAAGAAAATTAAAGTAAAATCATCTGAAGAATAAGTGGCTGTCTCTGAAAAAAACATATTGACCCGGTTATATGTAGTGGCAGGATGCCTCTTCCTGTTTGCCATTGGTGTAATGGGAAAACTCGTGAGCATACAGATGGTCCACGGGGAAGAGTATAAGGCCCTTGCCATGAAACGAACCGAAAAGATGTTTACCATAGCACCGAACAGGGGGAACCTATACTCTGAGGATGGTAGCCTGCTGGCCACCTCTGTTTCCCGGTATACCATCCGTTTTGATGCGGTAACTGTAAAAGCAAGTGATTTTGAAGAACAGGTATCGCAACTGGCTGGGGAACTTGGCGACTTATTGGGCAAGCCTGCTTCACATTACGAAAAACTGCTCAGAAAAGCAAAGGTCAATAAAAACAGGTATGCCCTGATCGCCCGGGACGTTGACTATTCGGGTTATATGCAGCTAAGGGAATTTCCACTTTTCCGCATGGGACCTTACCAGGGCGGGCTGATCGTAGAACAGAAAACCGTACGGGAGCATCCCCTGGGAAAAATCGCAGAAAGAAGCGTGGGGTATGAGCGCTTTGATGAAAACGGTTATGTTACCCGGGTAGGGCTGGAAGGTGCTTTCGGAGAATACCTGAGGGGTACGGAAGGGAAACGGTTAAAACAGAAGATCGCCAAGGGGCAATGGAAACCCATTGGGCTTGACAATATCATTGAACCCAAAGATGGCTATGATGTCATTTCTACCATTGATATCAATATCCAGGATATTGCGCACCATGGCTTGCTGACCCAGCTTGAAAAATATAAAGCCGACCACGGTTGTGTCATCGTCATGGAAACAAAGACAGGTGAAATCAAAGCGATCTCCAACCTTGGCAGGACGGTGGATGGGAAATATTACGAAAGGTTGAACTACGCTATAGGGGAGTCCAACGAGCCCGGTTCCACCTTCAAATTGATGTCCATGGTTGCTGCCCTGGAAGACAAAATAGTCGACACCAGTTCCATAATCGATACGGAAAAGGGTATGTGGCGGGTATATGACCGTATTGTCCGGGATTCCAAACAGGGTGGCTATGGTGTAATTACGGCAGCAAAAGCTTTTGAAGTATCCTCCAATACCGCCTTTGCCAAGATGATCCACAATGGATACAAATCCAAACCCGCAGTCTTTGTCAACCGGCTAATGAGCATGGGGTTGCACAGGGAGCTGGGGATGCCAATAAAAGGGGAAGGGAAGCCTGTACTGCGTTACCCTGGGGATAAAGGGTGGTCCGGGATTTCATTGGCCTGGATGTCACACGGTTATGAAGTTTCTTTGACGCCCCTCCAGACATTGGCCTTCTACAATGCCATTGCCAACGACGGGGAATTGGTCCGGCCCCGGCTGATCAAAGAGGTACGGGAATGGAATAAGACCATCCGGAAGTTCGATAAAGAGGTGATCAACCCTGCGATATGCTCCAGGGAAACAGCCAAACAGGTAAAACAATTGCTGCGGAATGTCATAGACCAAAAGCACGGAACAGGTCACCGGTTGTATTCCCCCAATTTTTCCATGGCAGGGAAAACGGGTACTGCCCAGAAAAACTATGTTTCCAAGGATCCTGACAAACTCAGGTATATCTCAACCTTTGCCGGTTATTTCCCGGCAGACGATCCCAAGTACTCCTGTATCGTGGTCATCCATGAACCTGATAAGAGCGTGGGATACTATGGTGCCGATGTTTCGGGCCCTGTATTTAAATCGGTGGCACAAAAAATATATGCCAATAACCCGCTGATCGAAGAGGTTGAGTCCATCAATGTTGAAAACCCGGTTTCGGACACGGATTACAAGCAATTCTTTGCCGAAGCCCGGAAAAAATACAACCAGGTACCAGACGTGAAAGGGATGAGCGGAATGGATGCCATATCCATCCTGGAAAACCTTGGACTGACCGTTGAGGTAAAGGGGAACGGCAAGGTGCGGAAACAATCAATCTCCAAAGGAACGGATCTGAAGAAAGTTAAAAAAATTGTACTGGAACTATCGTGAAATCGCTAAAGGACATATTATATGGGGTAGGTCTTACAGCAGTAAGCGGTTCAACCGCGATACAGGTCCATTCCATTTCCTTCGATTCCAGGAAAGTGGGCCCGGGCGATGTCTTTGTAGCTATCAGGGGTACCGTTACAGACGGGCATCAGTACATTGATAAAGCCATTGATTCAGGAGCCGGTACTATCGTAAGTGAGGTCTTGCCGGAAAAAATGAAAGACAACATCACCTATGTGGAAGTTGGGGATGCACACAAAGCACTGGCTATCATGGCTTCGAACTTTTATGGGAATCCAAGCAAAAATCTGAAACTGGTTGGGGTCACCGGTACGAATGGTAAAACAACAGTGTGCAGCCTGTTATATCAATTGTTTAAAAAATCGGGCTATAAAGTTGGCCTGTTGTCCACTATCAGGATCATGGTAGACGATACAGAATACCCCACGAGCCATACCACCCCGGACGCCATGACGATCAACAAACACCTGAAACTGATGAATGATGCGGGGGTGGAATTTTGTTTTATGGAAGTGAGTTCGCACGGGATACACCAAAAAAGAACGGAAGGCCTCCGGTTTGAAGGAGCCATTTTTACGAACCTAAGCCATGACCATCTGGATTACCATAAATCGTTTGCTGAATACCGGGATACCAAAAAGAAATTGTTTGATGACTTGCCTAAAAATGCTTTTGCACTGGCCAATATCGATGATAAGAACGGCCTGGTAATGCTCCAGAATACCAAAGCGCATAAGTATACCTATGCCCTGAAGAGCTATGCAGATTACAGGGCCCTGATCCTGGAAAACCAATTTAACGGCCAATTGCTGAAAATTGATGACAATGAATTGTGGACCAAATTAATAGGACATTTCAATGCCTACAATATCCTGGCGATCTACGCAACGGGTGACCTTTTGGGACTGAAAAAACTGGAGATACTGAGACTGCTCAGCACGCTTGAAAATGTGGATGGGAGGTTCCAGTATTTTATATCAAAAAACAGAATAACGGCTATTGTTGATTATGCCCATACGCCGGATGCATTAAAGAATGTACTTGATACTATCAATGCATTGAGGACTGGAAATGAAAACATCATCACCGTAGTGGGGTGTGGTGGTGATCGTGACAAGTCTAAGCGTCCGGTTATGGGACATATCGCTTCTGAGATGAGCACCAAGGCCATTTTCACCTCCGATAACCCACGCAGCGAACAGCCCGACCTTATCATAGCAGAGATGGAAGCAGGCGTGCAACCCCAGAATGCCAATAAGGTCCTTTCGATTGAAAACAGGGAACAGGCCATTAAAACTGCTTGTCAGCTTGCCCTGAAGAACGATATTATCCTGGTCGCAGGAAAGGGCCATGAGACCTACCAGGAAACCAAAGGGAAGCGGATCGATTTTGATGATTATAAAATAGTAAAGGAGGTATTGATCAACCTCGGTAAATAGAATTATGAAAGTAAAAAACAGAAAACCATACCCCCAACTGTAACCTTAACCCACCAGACACGATGCTGTACTACCTGTTCGACTATCTAGAAAAACAATACCAGTTCCCCGGGGCAACCCTGTTCCGGTTCCTGACCTTTAGGGCGGCCATGGCTGTTTTGTTTTCCCTGATCCTGGCGACAGCATTCGGTAAACGAATCATCATTTTCCTGCAAAAAAAGCAAATTGGTGAAACGATACGGGACCTTGGGCTTGACGGGCAGGAGCAGAAAAAGGGGACTCCCACGATGGGCGGACTGATCATCATCATGTCTACCCTGATACCGGTGCTCCTTTTCGCAAGGCTGGACAACATTTATGTCCTGCTGCTGATCGGTACCACCCTGTGGATGGGAATGATTGGATTTTTTGATGATTACATCAAGGTATTTAAAAAGAACAAGCAGGGACTGAAGGCCCGGTTTAAAGTGTTGGGGCAGGTAATGCTTGGATTGATGGTGGGGGCGGTCATCTATTTCCACCCGGATGTAACGATGAAGGAAAAGAATACCACCATTATAACAGAACAATACAGGGTTGCCGAGGTGGAAGGGCAGGAAGTAAAGGCCATAAAGACCAACGTTCCTTTTTTTAAGAACAATGACCTGGATTATACCAGCCTGATTTCCTGGATAGGAGAGGGTGCCGATAAATATGCCTGGTTGCTGTTTATCCCCATTGTGATCTTTATCATCACGGCAGTGTCCAACGGCGCCAACCTTACCGATGGGATCGATGGGCTGGCAGCGGGCACTTCTGCCATCATCGTACTTACCCTCGGCATATTCGCATGGGTTTCCGGCAATATCATATTCTCAGATTACCTCGATATATTTTTTATTCCCAGGGCAGAGGAACTGGTGGTTTTCATAGCCGCATTCGTAGGTGCGCTGGTAGGGTTCCTATGGTATAACGCCTTCCCGGCACAGGTATTTATGGGGGATACGGGAAGCCTGACCATCGGGGGGGTAATTGCGGTTATTGCGATCATTGTCAGGAAGGAATTACTGATTCCCTTATTGTGCGGGATCTTCTTTGCGGAGTCCATCTCTGTAATGGTACAGGTAAGCTATTTTAAATATACCAAAAGGAAACTGGGGGAAGGGAAACGTATTTTCCTGATGTCCCCATTACATCATCATTATCAGAAAAAAGGATATCACGAAAGCAAGATAGTTACGCGTTTCTGGATCATCGGGATCCTGCTGGCCATCCTGACCATCGTGACCTTAAAAGTAAGATAGCGGGTTAACAGGCTGTTCGGGCCTGGGATAAGGGGGAAAGCTATGATGCAGGAAAGAACAGGAAAAAAAGAAAATAAATTACCCCGATGGGCAGGCGGACACGGCGGCAGGCTGGTGATCCTGGGAGGGGGAGAAAGCGGGGTAGGTACCGCCCTCCTCGGAAGCAAGAAGGGATACAAGGTTTTTGTCTCGGATAAAGGCCGGATCAAACAAAAATATAAGGACGTTCTGGAACATAATGGGATTGAATGGGAAGAAGGGCAGCATACGGATGCTGCTATCCTCAATGCAGACCTGGTCATGAAAAGCCCCGGGATACCGGAAACCGTACCGCTCGTAACGCAGTTGGTGGCCAAGGGCATTCCGGTGATTTCCGAAATTGAGTTTGCAGCCGCCTTTACCGATGCAACCATCATAGGAATCACGGGAAGCAACGGGAAGACTACAACCACTATGCTAACATACCATATCCTGAAAAACGGGGGTATGCAGGTGGGGATGGCAGGGAATATCGGGGATAGTTTCGCACGGATGGTAGCAGAGCAGGAGCATATGGTATATGTCCTGGAGATCAGCAGTTTCCAGTTGGATGGGATCGTGGATTTCAGGCCTCATATCGCCATCATTACGAATATAACGCCAGACCATTTGGACCGCTATGACTATGAATTCGATCGCTATGTGAGGTCTAAATTCAGGATAGCGGAAAATCAGGGGCCGGAAGACTACCTCATTTATGACGGGGATGATGACGTACTGGAATCCTGGCTTACAAAATACCCTGTTCAATCCAGCTTAATGCCTTTTTCCCTGGAGAGGCAGGTAGGGCAAGGGGCGAGCATGAAAGGAAATAAAATAGAAATTAAAACGGATACTAAACATATACTAATGACTACAGACAATTTGGCTTTGGAAGGCAAACACAATTTAAAGAACACCATGGCCGCATCCACCGTGGCTAAATTAATCGGGATCCGGAAGGAAACAATCCGGGACAGCATTCAAAATTTCCAGGGGGCACCGCACCGGCTGGAGAAAGTATTGAAAATACACCATGTACAGTATATCAATGATTCCAAAGCAACCAATGTCAACGCAACCTATTATGCGCTGGACAGTATGCATACCCCTACGGTATGGATAGTAGGGGGGATCGATAAGGGCAACGATTACAGGGAACTGATGCCGTTGGTCCGTGAAAAGGTAAAAGCGATCGTCTGCCTGGGGCTGGACAATGCCAGGATAAAAGACGCTTTTGGCAATGTAGTGGACCTGATCGTCGAAACCTTTGCGATGAGTGAAGCGGTAAAAGTTGCCTATAAAATTGCAGAGCGGGGGGATACGGTTTTACTTTCCCCGGCATGTGCAAGCTTTGACCTTTTTGAGAATTACGAAGACAGGGGAAATCAGTTTAAAGAAGCGATCAAAAACCTATAATAAGTGGCGGTATATTTTAAACATATCAGGGGAGATAAGGCGATCTGGGGCGTAGTTGCCCTGTTGGCGTTATTTTCTTTTTTACCGGTCTACAGTGCCAGCAGTAACCTGGTATACGTGGTTGGGAATGGTACCACCATAGGACACCTGGTAAAACACGGGATGCTGTTGTTCCTGGGTTTTGCCATCATCTATGGGGTGCATAAGATCCCCACCCATTTTTTCAAGGGCCTTTCTCTGATAGCCATGCCGGTTGTGGTACTACTGTTGATCTATACACTGGCACAGGGGACAACCATAGAAGGTGCCAATGCCAGCAGGTGGATACAGTTACCGCTGGTGGGGATTACCTTCCAGACCTCGAACCTTGCAGCTGTGGTACTCATGATCTATATAGCCCGTTACCTGACTAAAATAAAGGACAAGACGATCACTTTTAAGGAAAGTATCCTGCCTTTGTGGCTCCCGGTATTTTTAATGGTGTCCCTCATATTGCCGGCTAACTTTTCCACGGCGGCTATCATTTTTTTTATGGTGCTGGTGCTTTGCTTTCTCGGTGGCTATCCCCTGAAATACCTGTTGGGAATCCTGGGGATGGGTATCCTTGGCCTGGTGTTGTTTGTGCTGCTCGTAAAGGCCGCGCCAGACCTGTTCCCCAACCGGCTGGATACCTGGATAAGCAGGGTGGAAAGTTTCTGGGATCCGGCGGATACAGAGGCTGATTACCAGATTGAAAAAGCCAAGATCGCCATTGCCAGCGGGGGAATTGTGGGAAACGGAGCAGGCAAAAGTGTCATGAAGAACTTTTTGCCACAGAGTTCATCCGATTTTATATATGCGATCATTATTGAAGAATACGGGTTGATCGGGGGGATGGCACTGATGTTCTTTTACTTGTTATTGTTGTTCAGGATAGTAGTCGTTGCCAACAGCAATGCTACCATATTTGGAAAATTGCTGGTAGTGGGTGTGGGATTGCCGATCGTATTCCAGGCATTGATCAATATGGCGGTAGCCGTGGAACTGTTCCCGGTGACCGGGCAAACGCTCCCCCTGATAAGCAGCGGGGGTACCTCTATATGGATGACCTGCCTGGCGATTGGCATTGTTTTGAGTGCAAGCCATAATCATGGCGTGCCCGAGAAAAAGGACCAGGGAGAAGAAGAAATAAACCCTTTAGAAATCTTGAGTGGGCAATTATAGGTTTATACTCTCAGGAGGGGGCACAGGAGGACATATTTATCCGGCTATCGCCATAGCGGACGAATTGAAAAAACGGTTTCCGGATGCAGGTTTCCTCTTTGTAGGGGCGCGTGATAAAATGGAAATGGAAAAAGTGCCACAGGCAGGATATGAGATAAAGGGACTATGGATAAGTGGGTTGCAAAGGAGACTAACCCTTAAGAATGCCATGTTTCCGTTAAAAGTGATCAGTAGTTTGATAAAATCGGGAAAAATAATGTCAAATTTTAAACCCCATGTGGTAATTGGTACAGGCGGATTCGCCAGCGGGCCGGTATTGAAAATGGCTTCCGTGCGTGGGGTACCCTACGTACTGCAGGAACAAAATTCCTTTGCGGGGATCACCAATAAACTGCTGGCCAAAAAGGCAGCCAGGATATGTGTGGCCTATGATGGCATGGAACAGTTTTTCCCGGCCGAAAAAATTATCAAAACCGGTAACCCGGTGCGGGCAGATCTGATAGGGCAGGTAGATAATCCGGAGGAGGCGTTTGCATTTTTTGAACTGGACCCTTCAAAACCCACTCTTTTTATACTAGGGGGTAGCCTGGGAGCCGGCAGGATCAATGAACTAATCGCCGGCAGGCTTGAATATTTTGAAGGCATGGGGATCCAGCTGATCTGGCAGTGCGGGAAATTGTATGAGGAGCGGTACAGGAAATACAATTCGGATTCCGTCAGGGTGTTTGCGTTTTTAAACCGGATGGACCTCGCGTATGCGATTGCGGATGTTATCATCTCCCGGGCGGGTGCAGGCTCGGTATCAGAACTCTGTATCGCAGGGAAACCGGTGCTGTTTATCCCTTCGCCCAATGTAGCAGAGGACCACCAGACGAAAAATGCAGCGGCCCTTGTAGAACAGCAAGCGGCCCTTATGATCCGGGAAAAGGACCTGGATGGAGGTTTCGATACCCTGTTCAGCGAACTGTTTCAATCGCCCGCCCTACGGCGGAAACTGGGGAATAATATCAAATCGCTTGCCATGCCGGAGGCTACTAAAACAATTGTGGATGAGATTGAAAAACTTTTAAAAAAATAAAAAAACAAGGTGCATGCCATGTAACAACAATGGATCTGAAAAAAATACATAACGTCTATTTTATAGGTATCGGAGGGATCGGGATGTCCGCCCTTGCCCGCTATTTCAAATTGATCCGCAAGCAGGTGGGGGGGTATGATAAAACCCGGACCCCCCTGACAATCGAACTGGAGGAAATGGGTATGCCCGTACATTATGAAGATAGCATGGAGCTTGTACCGGGGGAATTCAAAAACCCCGGGGATACGCTAATTGTTTATACACCTGCTGTACCAGCCCAACACAACGAGCTGAACTACTTTTTGTCTCATGCTTTCGAAGTCAGGAAACGTTCGGAAGTATTGGGTGCCATTACCCGGGATACGTTTTGTTTTGCCGTGGCCGGCACCCATGGTAAAACCACCACATCCTGTATCCTGGCACATTTATTAAAGGAGACCGGCACCCCCTTAACAGCATTCCTCGGCGGCATTTCAGAAGATTTCAACAGTAATTTTCTTTTTGAGGGCTCCGGGTACTCGGTGGTAGAAGCAGATGAATACGATCGCTCCTTCCTGCGGTTGTCTCCGGATATAGCCTGTATCACTTCCATGGACGCTGACCATCTCGATATTTACGGCAACCCTGAGGAACTCAGGAAATCCTTCATGGAATTTGCGGGCAGGTTAAAGCCCAACGGCAAGTTGTTTGTCCGGAACGGGCTCCCGATAGAAGGGATTACCTATGGGATTGACGACAATTCGGACTATTGTATCCGGAATATTAAAATAGAACATGGCACCTACATTTTTGACTTGGGAACCCCGGAAATTACACTGGAAGGGGTTCGTTTCAACAAACCCGGCAGGCACAATTTGCTGAACGGGTTAGTGGCATTCGCGATGGCGGTACAGATTGGTTCCCCCCCGTACCGCCTGGCCGAAGCCCTTCAGACTTTCAAAGGGGTTCAGCGGCGGTTTTCATATAAGATACGGGAGGCCGATTTTGTTTTTATTGATGATTATGCCCATCATCCGGCAGAAATAGATGCCGTTTTCGAAGCCATATCTGAAATGCATCCCAACAGGAAGGTACTGGCTGTTTTTCAGCCCCACCTTTTCTCCAGGACCCGGGATTTTGCGGATGATTTTGCAGCAAGCCTTTCCCGGTTTGACAGCGTCTTGCTGCTTGATATTTACCCGGCACGGGAACAGCCCGTGGAAGGGATCGATTCTGAATGGTTGCTGGGGAAGATTACGAATCCCCATAAGAAACTGGTTCAGAAATCGGGCCTGGTCCGGGAGATAAAACAACAATCGCCTGCGGTGCTGGTCACCATGGGAGCAGGGGATATAGGATTGGAGATCTCAAAAATTAAAAAGGAGTTGCAACATGCGAATTAATTGGAATTATTTTAAGCTGACAGGTTTGATCCTGGGTGTTACGGCACTGTATTCATTTTCAAACGAAAGGAGTGCCGAAAAAACGGTCAATGGGATCACTATAGAATTTGTGGGAAACGACAACCTCTACGTGACGCAGGCAATGGTTAATAAATTGTTAATACAAAAATACGGGTCACTCCTCAACGTCCCTAAAGAAAAATTAGTTTTGAATACTATAGAAAAGGTTATCGAGACCAATGAAATGGTGAAGAAAGCCCAGGTTTACCTAACTGTTAATGGTGAACTTACAACGAAAATTATACAAAGGCAACCAATCGGACGTATAGAGGGGATTTCTAAATTTTACCTGGATGATGAAGGGAAGAAAATGCCATTTTCCCGGAATCACTCTGCCAGGGTTCCAATTATTACGGGAAAGATTACCGGTAAAAGCCTGGAAGACGCATATGTCATCCTGGAATATATCAACAAGGACAGTTTTTTGCGAAAAAATGTGATTGGGATCCATATTGAAGATGAAGGGAAGTATCAATTAAAATTTCGGATAGAAAATTTTGTAGTAAACCTGGGCAGTATAAAAGACCTGGATATAAAGTTTAGCAATTTCAAGGCATTTTATGTCAAGGCAATGCGTGATAAGACGCTCATGGACTATCAAATCGTAAGCTTGGAATTTAATAATCAGGTAGTGTGCACCAAAATATAAAAAGAATGGAACAGGGTAATTATTCAGTTGGATTAGATATCGGGACCACAAAGATCGTGGCCATCATCGGGAAGAAGAACGAATATGGAAAAATTGAAGTGATGGGGATAGGAAGATCCAAAAGCCTGGGTGTTCACAGGGGGGTGGTCAATAATATAACCCAGACGATCAAATCCATACAGCAGGCTGTGGAACAGGCTGAAACCAATTCAGGATTAAAGATAGGATCTGTTGTGGTAGGGATTGCAGGACAGCACATCAGGAGCCTGCAGCACAGTGATTACATCACCCGGGTTAATTCTGAGGAAGTTATCAACGAGGATGACCTTGACAAACTCTGTAACCAGGTTTATAAACTGGTCATGCTCCCCGGAGAGGAGATCATCCATGTATTACCCCAGGAATACAAGGTCGACGGACAGGCGGAGATAAAGCAGCCTATAGGGATGTATGGCGGGAGGCTCGAAGCGAATTTCCATGTGGTTGTGGGCCAGGTTTCATCCATCAAGAATGTAGGAAGGTGTATCAAAAGTGCCGGGCTGGATCTGGACAACATTACCCTGGAACCACTTGCCTCTTCCGATGCGGTTTTAAGCCAGGAAGAAAAAGAGGCCGGGGTGGCCCTGATCGATATAGGTGGTGGTACAACAGACCTTGCCATTTTCAAGGATGGGATCATCCGGCATACGGCGGTTATCCCCTTTGGTGGTAATGTGATCACAGAGGATATCAAGGAAGGGTGTTCCATTATCGAAAAGCAGGCAGAATTGCTGAAAATAAAATTCGGTTCGGCATGGCCGGGGGAAAACAAGGACAATGAGATCGTTTCCATTCCCGGGTTACGCGGACGGGAGCCGAAGGAGATTACCCTGAAGAACCTTTCCAAAATCATTCATGCGCGGGTGGTGGAGATCGTTGAACAGGTATATGTGGAGATCAAAAATTACGGCCATGAGGAACAAAAGAAAAAGCTGATTGCCGGGATTGTCCTCACCGGGGGAGGGAGCCAGCTGAAACACCTGAAACAGCTGGTGGAGTATATTACCGGGATGGACACGCGGATAGGCTACCCAAATGAGCACCTGGCGGGCGACTCGGATGCGGAAATTGCAAGCCCGCTATATGCTACGGCTGTAGGGCTCCTGATGAATGCCGTCCAGAACCAGACACGCGGCAAGATCAGTGAAAAGGAAACGCGTTTCCGGGAAAAGGAAATGGTATTGGAGGGGGGACCCCAGCAGGAAGCAACCCGGGCAACCATAAAAAGGGAACGGAAATCTGTATTTGATAAATGGTCTGAAAAGCTAAAGGACTTTTTGGATAATGCAGAGTAGAATTAAATAGTAAAAATACTTAGAAACCTGAAATCTTAATGATATGAGCAAAAACACGGAATTCGATGCCATCGCCTTTGATTTACCTAAAAATCAGAGCAACGTAATAAAAGTTATCGGCGTAGGGGGTGGCGGTAGCAACGCCATCAACCATATGTTCCAGGCGGGGATCAACGGTGTGGATTTTATAATCTGCAACACAGACTCCCAGGCCTTACAGAATAGCCCGGTACCAAACAAAATTCAATTGGGTGTGTCCCTTACAGAAGGCTTGGGTGCAGGTGCCAATCCGGAGGTCGGGGAACAGGCTGCAGTGGAAAGCATGCAGGAAATAAAGCAAATGCTGGACACCACCACCAAAATGATCTTTATTACAGCGGGGATGGGTGGCGGAACCGGTACGGGAGCAGCACCTGTCATTGCCCGACTCGCAAAAGAACTCGATGTCCTGACCGTTGGGATCGTTACGATGCCCTTCCTGTTCGAGGGCAAGAACCGATGTAAACAAGCCCAGATCGGGATCGAAAAATTGCGCGCCAATGTCGATTCGCTTATCGTGATCAATAACAACAAGTTACGGGAGGTTTATGGAAACCTTGGATTTAAGGCAGGTTTTTCAAAGGCAGATGAGGTGCTCGCCACGGCTGCCAGGGGTATAGCAGAGGTTATTACCCATCATTATACGCAAAATATTGACCTTAGGGATGCCAAAACAGTACTGGCAAACAGCGGTACGGCTATCATGGGATCCTCACTGGCCTCGGGTTCCTCCAGGGCTCAGGAGGCTATTACCAAAGCGTTGGATTCCCCCTTGCTCAATGACAATAAGATCACAGGAGCGAAGAATGTATTACTGCTAATAGTTTCCGGTTCCCGGGAAATCACCATTGATGAGATCGGGGAGATCAATGACCATATCCAGATAGAAGCCGGGCACGGAGCCAATATCATTATGGGGGTTGGGGAAGACGAGGAACTCGGGGAAGCAATTGCCGTAACGGTTATTGCCACCGGGTTTAATATCGACCAGCAGGATGATATTGTAAATACAGAAACCAAAAAGATTATCCATACTTTGGAAGAAGAGCAGAAAGCAGAACAGAACCTTACGGATAATACCATTGTATATCAGCTGGAGGAAGAAGAGCATGCTATTGCACCGGTCCTGAAAAGCCAGCCCAAAGTAACAGACGAGATGGAGCTGATCCCAACTACCAATTTTATAAGGAACTTCAATGTCTTTTATGAGGAAGTGATCTCCGAGGAACAATGGGACGAGCGATTTATCATCATAGATTCCAAGGACGTAGTAAACATGATCGATGTGGTAGAGCCGGAAGTCGTAAGCGGTGAAAAGGACCAGATCGCTTTTAGTTTTGATCTCCCGCTTGCCAAACAGGACGAGCAGGAAGAGGCACCCGTGGAAAATGTGATCAATTTTAGCCTGGATGATGATGTGAAGGAATTGGAGGTGCGCGATCATATTGAAGTTGTCCCGGTGTTGGAATACAGCAAGGATGGCGAAAAGCGCTACAGCCTGGATGACTACATGGAACTGGAGCAAAAACTTACCGGCGCCAAGTCAATGGCGGAAGAGTATGATCCCAAGATTGTGGAGGATGAACTTATATTTGAGAAAAAGACAGTGAGCCCTTCTTCAGAGAAACCCCGCGAAATCGTGGATATCGACCCTATGAACAGCCCCATCGAGGAGATGTTAAAGGAACGGGCCGATGAGCGCAGGAGGAAATTAAAGGATTTCAACTATAAATTCCAGAACAATGTCAGCAATATCGATGAGATCGAAAAGGAACCCGCCTATAAACGTCAGGGTGTACGGTTGGAATCCAATCCCAGGGAAGGAAAGGTTTCCAAAACGAGCCTGGGGGAGGATAGCAATGGTGATATCCAGTTGCGGTCCAATAATTCTTATTTGCATGGCAATGTAGACTGACTGTCCGTATAGAATTCAGGTTTCCCTAACGGTAGTAAAACCCGGAAATACACTATGTTTTCGGGTTTATTTTTTATCTTCGTTTTATTAAAACAGAGCAGAATATGGGCTTACAGGAGCAGGTAATGGAAGCAATGAAAACGGCTATGAAAGCTAAGGACACGGTAGCCCTGGAGTCACTGCGGGCTATGAAGTCGGCTTTTTTGCTGGCCAGGACGGAGCAGGGTTCGGGAAATACGCTTTCCGAAACAGAGGAAATAAAACTGGTACAAAAACTGGTTAAACAGCGCCGGGACAGCGCAGCAATATACCAGCAACAGGGAAGGGAAGACCTGGCCGGACCCGAATTGGCCCAGGCGGAAATTATAGAAAAGTATTTGCCTGTCCAATTGAGCGAGGCGGAAATAGAGGAGGTTGTGAATCGGACAATTAAGGCAACTGGAGCCAGCGGGATGCAGGATATGGGGAAAGTAATGGGGATCGTCTCCAAAGAACTCGCCGGACAGGCAGACGGGAAGACCATCTCCGGGGTTGTGCGCAGGAAATTAGCTTGATAATATTACCTGATAATGATTGGTGGATTAGTAAATTCCTCCATCTTTCCCCGACTTACCGATATCTCATATTTTACTGATATACTGGAATCAGGGGGCTTACGTATTACTCCCAAAGAAAATCAAGGATGATCTATTAGGTACACCTTAGCTGCCGCTCAGGTCGCTGATCCCTGTATGCTCCCCTGCGCAAATAGAAAACTACCGGCTCAGAGAGCCGGTGTTCTTCGTTTTATTGGAATACCTGAAGCTGGCGCTTCCTTATTCCCATAAAATAAAGAACCACGCCAAAGGCGTGGTTTTCTGCTTGTAGTGACCCCGGAGGGATTCAAACCCCCAACCCTCAGAGCCGAAATCTGATGCGCTATTCAGTTGCGCCACGGGGCCTTTGACTTGCGAGTGCAAATTTACGCAAAAAGAATTTTCCGAAACGAATAAATTACCTTCAAATTTGGTGCTACCTCAATCATTTTTAGGTTTATTCTCCATTAAGATATTGGTTACTTTATAATGCCAACCGCTACCGTCAGTTTGCAACTGGCGGTAGCGGGGGTTTTACTGTCCTGTTAACACCACCCGCATTCTGGTGGTAACGGGGACGCTGTTTAGCGCTATCTGGAGATAGTCCTGTTAACTCAGCAAGTTTTTTATTCAGTTCCTCTCCTCTTAAATTTCTTCCGATGATTATTCCATCCCTGTCAATCAGAAAATTATCAGGAATACTTTTTATACCATAAATTAAATAAGCTGAATTGTTTCTGCTTAAATCACTTACTTGTACCCAAGGCAATTTGTCATTTTCAATGGCTTTTAACCAACTTTCCTTTTTAATGTCGTCAGATACGGCAAATATTTCAAAACCTTTGGTTTGGTATTTTTCATATGTTTTAACCAGGTTTGGATTCTCTTTCCTGCAAGGGCCACAGGTAGAACCCCAAAATTCCAGTAAAATCACGTGGCCATGGAAATCAGATAGTCTTCTTACTTCTCCGTTTGTGTCTTCCATTTCAAAGTCAACATATTTCTCGCCAATCTGAGGGTTTTTATTAAGCTCAATAAATTTTGCAATTCTCTTCCCGTATTCAGAATTCCTGTTTTCTGCTGAAAACAGTTCAAAAAGTTCTTTGGTTTTTTCTTTTCCCCAAGATGATGAATATACTGAGAGTACATAGGCACTATGAAGACTGTTAGGATGTTTTTTCACAAATTCCATTTCCTTTTTTATCCGATCATCTCCCGAAAGTAATTCGGTCTGTTGGATTAAAGTCTGACTCAAAATTTCTTCATTGGATCCCGTTACAATTGCACTTCTAAGATCTGAGTGGGTCGCATCAAATGTCATCGGTTTGTTTTCTAACCACAAGAAACGGTAGTGCGAAAAGTTTTTTGTTCTCAAAATTACCAGTTGTGGTGTTTTTGGCAATTTGGTATTAAAACGGAAAGAATTATTTTCAACTACTACAGAATCGATTAAATCTTCATCGTAAGCCATATATAGGACTGTTCCATTTTCAATATTGCCAGTCTTTCCACTTAAAGAAAATTCCGCTTTTGGTTTTTCGGAACAGGATAGGATCAATAATATTAGTATGCCTAGTATTTCTTCTTTCATATGATTTTGCCTTTGCTTGTTCCCAACGGCCCGGGGTATGCACCTTTTCGTGCTTGTTTTGTTGTAAACTATTCCTGTTATAACTGCTTAATTGTCTAATTTAATCATATAATTTTCCGGATCTGTCTTATCAAGAGATTTCATTTTAGCATACTTTACAGTAGAAATAGTACCCAAAGAATTATGGGGTCAGTAATTGTTATAATCCTCCATCCAGATATGTGTTTGTTGCCTGACTTGATTACTTCAAGATGGCCGCCTGGAATGTATCGTGTCTGTAGCAATTGGCAGGGCCTATTGAAACATAGAATTATAGAGATGCCGGTGAAGGAATACCTCAGGTGTCTATATCACATATAGCCTGTCTGCCGGCGAGGCAGGGATGTGGGGCTAGTTAAATTAAATAAGGAAAAAGTGGACTAAGGAAAAAATAGAATTAGTATCTTAAATGAACTGGACTAGAGCTTTTCATAGGACATGGGGTTAGCCTACGTTTTTAGCTATTATCTTCCATCTCAGTATCAATTAATTCAATTATGGTTGTAATTCGCTTCAAAGTTTCAGAATTAAGGTTGATTATGAATTCTTTGATTGAAATGTGCCACCTAAGAGCTTCCATAAATTCTTTATTATCCTTTAGATTAGTATAATTATGTGGCCTGGAATCTGAAAGAACAACCTTCGATTTAAAATTTTCCAGGAGTATAGGATTTAAATTCTCCCAAATTATTCGACTTCCAGTTCCTTCATGCACAGTTTTAATATACTCGTAACGTGCTGAATAAAGATCTGTTATGCTTCTTCTCAAGGAATCATTACTTATTATGTTTATTCCAAGCGATTTTAAGTTCTCAAAGGCTGAATTATTTGAGACCAATACTGAAGATCTCTGTAATCTGCCAAAATGCTTCGAAAGGGAATCATGATAAGGAATGTCGCTTTCTAAGTTTTTCAATATTATTTGATTTGACTTTAATGTTTCCGAATCTTCTTCAACATTGTTACTAATGTCATTTCGATCAGCGAGTAAATTTTCCTTCATCTCCCTGAGCAGATTTATTTCAAGATCTCTTTGTAATCTTCGCTCATTCCAATTATTGACTTGTAAGGCCAATAATATTCCGATCATAACCAGAAATATTTCACCTAAAGCATATTTAGTATACTTTATGATTTTTCCATTTTCAAGAAATTCCTTCCTAATTTTTCCAGATATTTTGGTCATCACATTTTTTACTTAAAATGCAGGCTATCGTTTAGCTATCTCAGAAAAAACATTGTTAGCCTTTCGTTTTCAATTTTTAGAAGCCCTAATCTCCAATTTCATTGTCAATAGTGATGATCAAGCTTTCTACAATTTCAATGAAACTACGTTGCAATGCTATAAACATGTGACTATTATTCACTGTGTAATTCAAGATCTGCTTGTACTCCTGATTAAGAATAAACTGGTCATATTTTGTTGGCTTTAAGATTAAAACACTTCAAAAATTTTAAATTCCTTTATAAACATGGGTTTTATGTAATTACTGTAATGCTCAACAAAATAGGTGCTTTCGAAGACTCGAAAAGATTCAAACTGATTCCCATCAAGCTCTGATATTTGCTTTCTCAAAGTATCGTTAGATATTAATTTGATACCATTCTGGCTTAAATTAACAAAAGTTGTGACGTCCTGGGTTCTAAAACGACTTCTTTCGAATATACATATAAGATTTAAAAGTCAGTAAGGCCGTTGCCAAATTGCATATAGCGATTGTATTGTAATGTGCACGGATTGAACTGGCAGCAGCATAGCTGTTTGTAGTTGGGCTCCTGGGCAATTTGGTTTAGCGGGGTGCTAAGTCAAATTTCCTGTGGCAACATCGTTAAGCTTCAGCTGAATTTGCCACACCGATAGTATTTACGTATTGCTTATACCTGTTTACGTTTAAACCAATATAATAAATCTTAACTGTTCCCGCATAGTTGGTTCATCAGGCAGTTCTCCTCCCCACCTTTTTATGAAATTTTCGGGATAATTTAGCAAACGATGGTATCTGAATCATCGGAAATTTTATAGCCTTCGAACTATTTTTAAGACATGTATAAACAAATGTGAGGGGTGAGAACCTGCCGGTTGACAGAAAATTGCTGCAGCTTTGTAATTCTTAAGTTACAATTGATCCTCCATTTCGATCCCGGGCTGTACGATTTATATTCAGATCACTTTATAAATGGGTTACGCGTATTGTCCATAACTTTTTTTCCCTAATTTTAGATTGACCAACCCGGGTAAGATGCACACTCCCCCTGTCTTGTCCATTTTAATCAAAACTTTTTAAACCGTCTTAATGGATTACAGGAACTTGCACACCACTGCCCTGATTAAAATGTATGGCTCCGTAAAAGGGCAGATCATCAGACAGGATGAAAAGGTCAGGATCGTTCAATTGCGGGATGGAAACGGGATTTCAAGGACACTGGCGATCGTCCGGTTTGGGAATAACCGGACAAAGTCCCTGAAAAAGGCGCACGAGACGATCATCCATGGTGGACTATTGGGTCAGACCTTATATGATTCAGACATTCCTTTTAACAAGCACTACACCGGCAACCATAGCATCCGGTTGCCTTCCTGGCTCATGAAGGAATTTAGAACAAGGGAATTGAAAGGATTGGCCATGTTTTCAACGATTTATGTCGAGGATGCTTCCGCGTTGTCTGGGCAAAGCCTGTATGCTGAAATAATTGAAATTGTACCGCCGTATCTGTCGGATACGTTTCGTAGCAAGACCAGGGAATTGAACGAGATTGACGAGAATATGCTAGGGTTACTGGAAGACGCAGGGTTACTGGTAAACCCTGCGACGAAAATATGATTATCGCTTTAAAAATATGATTAGCTGCATAGTGATAGGAGCGGGGCCAGGGGGCCTTGTAGCTACCAAGGAGTTACTGGAAAAGGGGTTTGAGGATGTTATTTGCCTGGAGCAATCCAAAACCCTGGGTGGTGTTTTTGCGGGGAGTTATGATAACCTCTTGCTGACTTCATCGGTTACCTTCAGCATGTTCTCCGATTTTTGGGTTGGGGACGGCAGGGATAATGATTTTTGGACCAAATCAGAAGCAGTTGCCTACTGGACAGCCTATGCTAACCATTTTGGGGTCACCTCGCATATACGATTTGATTCCCGGGTAGATCGCATAACTCAAAGCAGTGACGGGAACTGGCAGGTGCAGGTCTCCGGTGGTAAAACCCTGGATTGTAAAAGGCTCATCCTGGCAACCGGCAACAATAGCATCCCCAGGTTTCCCGAATGGTACAAACTAGTAAGGGATGTGCCTGTTCTGCATTCTCGCGATTATAAAAATGCAACCGGTTTTGCCGGTAAACGCGTCCTCATGGTGGGGGGCGGCGAATCCGGATCTGATGTCGCTTTTGAAATCTCAGGTGTTGCCGAACGTTCCTGGGTGAGCCTTCGGGAATCTACCGGCTGGGTGGTTCCCCGGCGCCGCGGCGGCCATGCTGCAGATATCTCTACCCATCGCGGTATCTGGGACCTGCCCAGGGATTATGGGAAACGGTTGAGCCCTTTTGTGCTGAAACTTGAACGGGCGCGCAAAGATCCCGTTTTTGATGCGCTGGCAGATCTCAATGAGAAAGTAAGTGCCCCTTACGGGATATGGGGCATTTTTGGTACCAAGACCCTCGCATTGCCTAAGGCCATTGCCTATAATGGTTGTGAAGTGGTGGGTGATATTACAGAAGTTCAGGACGGGGGCAGGAGACTAATTACGGCAAAAGGCGAAATACTGGAAAATGTGGATGCTGTTGTGTTCAGTACGGGATACCTCAATAGGGTCGATTTTATGCCCGAAGGCCTCCGGGAATGCAATCCCCGGTACTTGTATAAGAACATGTTCCATCCCCGGTATGGGGACCGGCTGGCATGGATAGGATGGGCCAGGCCGGGATTTGGGAGCCAGTTTCCGGTCATGGAAATGCAATCCCGCTATTGTGCACTTGTTTTCAACGGCGAGCTGGAGTTGCCCCCAAAGGAAAAAATGGAGCAGATTGCAGCAGATGACCTGGCAATTTACAGGAAACAATTTGAAGGTAACGCTGATCATATCCCAAGCCTCGTGGATTACCACAAGTATATGAACGATATGGCCCGTATCATTGGATGTTACCCACCCCTGCGCCGCTATTTCCTTATAAATCCGCGGCTATGGTTGCACCTGATGTATGGCCCTACCCAGGCTACCCAGTTCCGGTTACGTGGACCGGGCAAAAAAACCAGTCTGGCGAAGGAGATCATTCACAAATTGCCCGTTAGCACCTACAACCACATCGTTAAAGCGGGGTTGCGCGGCAGGGCTTTGTATGCCTTCCAGGGGTTACGGTCAAAGTCCGGTTAAGCGGGTATTGTAGAACGCCGGCAGCGGCCGGGACGGACTTATTAACCGAAGGTCCTTTTCCCCGGAGGAATTTCAGTTCCTGTAGTAAGCCAAAGCCCCTTCTAAGAACGCTATAACTGATGCCTCATCCATTCCCCGTGCCGGCAGTATGGCGCCTGTAAAACTATCCGAGTGCCATTTACCCTGCTGCAAAGCACTGAAACGGGAAACCTCAATCGCCTTTGAATCCTGGTAACCACTGATGTAAAAATAGTGGGTCTCACAAAGGGTATCAGGGATTGCAAGACCCAACCCTATAGCCTTGCCCGGGTCAGAATCAAGTGTTGCATACGCCCCGGTATCAAAATGGTGGGGCCAGACCCTTATCTCGGATTGCAGATGCTGCCTTTTTAAAAATCCGGATAGCGCCACCTGAGCCAGTGACCTCAACTGCATCAACTCCCTAAGCTCCCCGGTATTGGCTGCATGGAAACGAAACGCCTCTTTTATGGGGTAGAGCAGGTCATAATGAAAGTTAAATTCATAGGAACGGTTGGGATGGGTCCCTGCGCTTATCTGCTGCAGCCAGGAAAGCACCTCCCGATGTTCCCTATCCTCCAGGTACAGTGAGGTCAACCCGTTGGAAGTATGCCAGCCCAGGCTAAAATTTGCATAACTGAAGGATAGGAATATCCCCGTCTTTCGCCAGAATTCGGGTCCGAAGCAAACCACTCGCAGGAACAAATTCCAGGTTGGTATGGCTGTCATCCTCTTTTGGTTTTAAAAAGCTGATGCCGGCAGCGGCGAGATACTGTGCGGCGAGGTAGGTCATATTTTGCATAGTTCCATGTTTTTTGAGGCCGGAAGGCAAACTTTTATATCAGTTTTATAGCCATTTCACCACCAGGTTGGCCAGTTTTTGTTTAAAGGTGGTATAAGGTGGGAATAGTAACTCCAGTCCACTCACTGTGTGCTGCCGGATGACAGAACGCTGGTTGGAGAATGCCTGGAACCCAAAGAACCCATGGCTCTTCCCGATTCCACTGTTGTTGGAACCTCCAAATGGCAGGTATGGATTGGTGTATTGCAGGACATTCGTATTGATGGCCGTGCTGCCTGCCCGGGTCTGTTGGAGGACCTGCCTGATGGTTGGCCGGTTATTACTGTAGAGATACAATGCCAGGGGTTTTTCACCTGAATTGATATAGTCGATGGCTTCTTCAATTTTGCGGTACCCGAGGATGGGAAGAATGGGACCGAAAATTTCTTCCCGCAGGAGTGTGGCATTATCAGGTATGCCGCTGATAAGAGTTGGTTCCAGATACCTCACCTCTTCTTTATAATTGCCTCCCCATTCCACCCGGGCCCCTTTGGCACGTGCATCTTCCAGATGGTCGACGAGTCGCCTGTGGTGGCTCGTATCTACAATGGCAGGATAGGATCCGGATGTGGTGGCATCCATACCATAAAAATTCCGGATCTGGTGTTTGAGTTCATGGACCAGTTCTGCCATGGAATCTTCATGGACCAGAAGATAATCCGGGGATACACAAACCTGCCCGCCGTTTATAAATTTTCCCCATGCAATGCGTTTCGCAGCTGTTTTCAGGTTAGCCGTGTTATCCACGATGGTGGGCGATTTCCCTCCAAGTTCCAGCGTAACGGAAGCGAGGTTTTCAGCCGCCGCTTTCATCACCAGTTTGCCCACCTGAGGTGACCCGGTAAAAAAAATATGGTTAAAGGGTAGCTTTAAAAGTTCCTCTGCCACTTCGGCACGCCCTTCAACCAGGGCCACTTCATCCCTCGGGAATAATGCTGTCACAATTTCTGCCATGACGGCGGACGAATTGGGCGTCTTTTCAGATGGTTTCAGCACGGCTGTATTGCCGGCAGCAATAGCGGATACCAGGGGCCCGAATGTTAGATTCACCGGGAAGTTCCAGGGTGACAGGATCAGGCAGACACCTTTGGGTTCATACAGGTAGGAGGAGGAGGTTCCCAAAAGTGCGAGGGGGGTGGGCACGCTGAACGGACTCATCCAGGTCCGTAATTTTTTGTTGGCCAGCCTGATCTCTCCGGCTACCTGGTAAATCTCCGTAAGGTCTGTTTCCAGGAAGGGCTTTTTGAAATCGGCATACAACGCATCCCTGATTTTATCGCGATACGTATAAACCAGGGCATGCTGTAAAGCTTTTAGTTTTTGCCGGCGTACTTTTAAGGCGGCATTACCTGTGCGGAACCGATTTTCCCGCTGGGCACTGAATAATTCCCAATAGGCATTTTCAGAATGATCCATAAAGCATCAGGCGATTAAGGTTTTTATTCGGCTGGGTTGCGGGTGGCGGGTACGGTGGTCACTAAAGGTATCAGGGCGCTGCTTCGGCGAGTTTGCCAACTGCTTCCTCTTCCTTTAATGTTTTTACCAGTTCCAGTGCATCGGGGACCACGTCACTGCAGAGAACGATAAGGCAGCCTTTACGTGCGTTCCGGATGGCATACCGGATGGCTTCACTTTCCGATGGTATGACGGTGGTTTTCTTATCCGGATCCTTCATTTTAATGCCATCGTCCAACATTTTGATAAGTTCTTCCTCAGATTTCCCTCGGAGGTGTTTATCCTGCCGTATGATGATCTCATCAAACATTTCGGCGGCTATACTGCCCATTTCGTTATTGTCTTCTTCGCGCCGGTCCCCGATACCGGCAATGATCCCCACCTTATAGTTGCACTCCAGATTATTGATGAATTTTTGTAAGGCACGCATACCTGCAGGGTTATGGGCATAATCCAGCAGCACGTCAAAGTGATTGAAATTGAAAAGGTTCAGGCGGCCCGGGGTCTGAGTGGCAGAAGGGATAAAAGTTTCCAGGGCGGCTTTGGTATCTTCAATACTGATGCCCTGTACATTTGCCGTAATGACTGCAGGCAATATGTTCTGTATCATAAAGGTGGCTTTGCCCCCGTGTGTAAGGGGGATATGCTCGGCTTTCATGATGCGCATTTTCCATGCACCCTTGCAGAGGGTGACATAACCATTTTCGAAAACAGCCGTAATACCGCCTTTCCGTTGTAAAGCCTGTATCCTGGGATTATGTTCATCCATGGAAAACAGGGCTATCTTGCATTCCAGGTTCCTCCTCATTTCATAAACAAGGTCATCATCCGCGTTCAGGATGGCATAACCGTTGGGTAATACCGTTTCCGGGACTACCGCTTTTACTTTTGCCAGTTGTTCGATGGTATGGATCCCCTTTAAACCTAAATGATCTGAGGCTATATTCGTCACAATGGCAACATCGCAATTTTTAAACCCCAGGCCGGCCCGTAACATCCCGCCGCGGGCGCATTCCAGGACAGCAAAATTGACCGTGGGATCCTTTAGTACAAACTCAGAACTGGCAGGGCCGGTACAATCCCCTTTCATCAAAAGGCGGTTTTGTATATAAACCCCGTCACTGGTCGTATAGCCAACCCGGTGGCCATTCATTTTGGCAATGTGGGCGATCAGCCTGCTGGTTGTGGTCTTACCATTGGTGCCGGTAATCGCTACGATGGGGATCCTCCCGGTAGTCCCCCCCGGAAAAAGTTTATCAACTACAGGTGCTGCCACATTCCGGGGCAATCCTTTTGTAGGGGCAAGGTGCATCCTGAACCCGGGTCCGGCGTTAACCTCAAGTACAGCACCCCCGGTATCGGAAAGCGGCTGGCTGATATCGCTCGTCATGATATCGATACCGCAGATATCGAGGTCGATGATCTTTGAAATCCTTTCCGCCATGGAAACATTGGCCGGATGTACGATATCTGTTACATCTTCGGCAGTACCCCCGGTGCTTAAATTGGCCGTGTCTTTCAGGATCAGTTTTTCACCGGCGGCCAGCACTGAATTTACTGAATAACCAGCATCCGCTATAATTGTTTTTGTAAGGTCATTGATGGTGATCTCGGTAAGCTCTTTCTCATGGCCATACCCCCTTCGCGGATCCCGGTTGACGATACGCACCAGTTCCTCGATGGTAGATTTGCCATCTCCGATAACATGTGCCGGGGTACGTTTGGCAGCTGCCACCAATTTATTGTTGATGACCAACAGCCGGTAATCTTCCCCTGTCACAAACTTTTCCACAATTACCCTTCTGGATATCTCCCCGGCTGCATGAAAGGCCTCCAGGGCATGTTCATATGTATTGATATCCACCGTAATACCCCGGCCGTGGTTACCGTCAATCGGTTTGATGACCAGCGGGTATCCTACATATTTGCAGGCTTCTTCCAGTTTGCTTTCTGTTGTTATGATAGTACCGCGCGGTACTTCAACCTGTGCCTGTTCCAGCAGGTATTTGGTATCCTCCTTGTCGCAGGCCAGTTCCACCCCGATGCTGCTGGTTTCGCTGGTTACTGTGGCCTGTATCCTTTTCTGGTTGGCACCGTATCCCAATTGGCAAAGGGAATACTGGTTGAGGCGTATCCAGGGGATACCCCTGCTTTCCGCCTCCTCTACAATGGAGCCGGTACTGGGCCCCAGGCGTTGTGCCTCCCGGAGTTCCCGCATTTTTTGGATATCTTCATCCAGGTCATAATCCTGTGCTGCGATCAGCGCCTCGCAGATCCGGACGGCCGCTTTCGCAGCATACCGGCCCGCATCTTCTTCGATATAGGAAAAGACAACATGATACACGCCTTTTTCCCCATAACCCCTGGTACGTCCAAAACCGGTGTCCATCCCTGCCAGGGTCTGGATCTCCAGGGCGATATGTTCAACCACATGGCCCATCCAGGTTCCTTCAACCACCCTCATAAAAAACCCTCCCTCACAACCCTCTGAACACCTGTGGGAATACATAGAAGGGAATTTTTCCTTCAGGCGGTCTGTGAACCCCGGGATTTTATTGGTCGGATAATCCTCCATAGCTTCCAGGTCCAGGACCATCACAATTAAATTCTCACGCCGAACAGACCAATAATTGGGTCCTCTCATGGCATTTATCTTAAGGATCTTCATAAAGTTGAGGATTACTCCGGGGAACCCGAATTTCCTAAATATATGATATTTTTTCGGACATTAACCCTATTTTTGCCCTTAAAGTAACGCGTTAATGGATATAAAAGGCACCCTGATACCGATAGGTGGAAATGAAGATAAAGGAACGGAAACCGGGGAACAATATCACCTGGAATATATTGAAACAGGCATCCTGTCCAGGGTGGTCCGGGAAAGCGGGGGGACGGATGCTTCAATCATTATTATTCCCACCGCATCCAGAATCCCTGCGGAAGTTGGTCTCAATTATATGAATGCCTTCGGCAAGCTGGGATGTACCAATGTGAAGGTCCTGGATATCCGCAAACGGGAACAATCCGAGGACCCGACACATATCGAAATGATTAAAAAAGCCGATTGTATCATGTTTTCCGGGGGAAATCAATCCAATATTATCCGGATGATCGGTAATACGAGCATTCATACCATCCTGATGGACCGCTTTAAAAATGAAGAAATAGTCATTGCCGGCACCAGCGCTGGGGCCATGTGCATGTCTTATGAAATGATCACAGGGGGAAGCGGGAAGGAATCCCTTTTAAAGGGCGCCGTAAAAATGGGCAGGGGCATGGGCTTTATACCCAACCTTATCATCGATTCCCATTTTATTCAACGAGGCCGTTTCGGAAGGCTCGCCGAAGCCGTTGCCAGGTTTCCGGATTTGCTGGGGGTGGGCCTCGCTGAAGATACCGGGCTGGTGATCAAGAACTCGGATACTTTTGAAATTATAGGGTCTGGGATGGTCATCCTCTTCGATCCCCGGAACCTGAAGCACAACAATGTGCAAATACTGGAGGAAGGAACCCCCATGTCCCTGGTAAACCTAAAGGCCCATGTGCTCACCAACGGGGATAAGTTCAATATCACCAAAAGGCAGGTCAAAGTGCTGCCACTGGATGCCCCCTTTATTACAACTTAATCTCCGTATATAGAGACCCCTTTCCGGTTGGCCGAGGTCCTGTAGGCCCTGTACATCCCTTCCGTATTGAAGGGCATGGTGATAGTTGCGCTGGAATCAATTGCGATCAAACCCCCATCGCCACCCAGTTTCAGAAGCCTGTTATGAACTACCAGGCTGGCTGCCTCTTCCAGCGACATTCCCTTAAATTCCACCAGGCAGGCCACATCATAGGCAATGACGCCCCGTATAAAGAATTCCCCGCTCCCGGTACAGGAAATGGCACACGTACGGTTATTGGCGTACGTGCCTGATCCGATCATGGGACTATCCCCCACGCGGCCATATTGTTTGTTGGTCATCCCGCCAGTTGAGGTAGCGGCCGCTATGTTTCCGGCTGCATCACAGGCCACTGCCCCAACTGTTCCGAATTTAGGATCTTTTGGGCTGCTATGGTCCAACTGGAAGCTATCGGAATTCCGGATCTCCTGCCATTGGTTGTACCGGAATTCGTCATAAAAATAAGATGGGTCCTCCAGCTTATACCCCATTTTTTTGGCAAATTGTAATGCCCCCTCCCCCGCAAGGAAGACATGCCCGCTTTTTTCCATGACGTCCCGCGCCAGGGAAACAGGGTTTCTGATACCTGTAACCAGCGATACGGCACCGGCATTCAGCGTACTGCCATCCATGATGGCCGCATCCATTTCATGGGTACCTTCTGCCGTGAAAACACTGCCCTTTCCGGCATTGAACAAGGGAGAATCTTCCAGGACCATAACGGCAACCTGTACGGCTGAGACGGCACTCCCTTTTGCCTGCAGTACTTCAAAACCTTTATCGACTGCATTTTGAAGCGCTTTTTTATAGTCCGCCTCCTTTTCAGGGGTCATCATACCTTTCACCAGTGTGCCGGCACCCCCATGTATTGCTAAACCAAATTTCCGATCCATTTATCGCAGTTGTTTCTGGGCGTTTTTTTTCCGGAGGATGGCCTTGATGATCATCGGTGCATGTATCCTTGAATTTTCGATAAACCATTTATGGGTCTCCATCCCCCCGCAGATAACCCCGGCAAGATATAGTCCGCTTACATTGGTTTCCATTGTTTCCGGATCATATTGGGGCAGGCGTTTTTGGTCTGTCGACAAGGTGATCCCCAGCCGTTCCAGGAACTCGAAATTGGGTTTATAGCCCGTCAGGGCAAGGACAAAATCGTTTTCGAGTTCCACAACTCCATCCGGGCTGTCCAGGATTATGCCTGCGGGGGTTATTTCACGGACCTGCGAATTGAAATAGGCTGTTATGCTCCCCTCATGTATGCGGTTGATGATATCCGGGCGTACCCAGTATTTAACACGCTGCCCTACCTCTTCCCCCCGGATTACCAGCGTTACCTCCGCTCCTTTCCGCCAGCATTCCAGGGCTGCATCGACCGCTGAATTGCTGGCCCCGATGACGGCAAGTTTCTGGCTGGCATAGAAATGCGGATCCTTATAATAATGCGAAACTTTGGGGAGGTCTTCCCCCGGGACCCCCAGGGTATTGGGAATATCATAAAAACCCGTTGCCACGATGACATTGTCGCATTCATATGAATTTTTATCAGAGGTGACGTTAAAACCAGCCCTGATAGGCTCAATCCCGGTTACTTTTTCAAAGAGGCGGATATTCAGTTTATTGGAGGTCACGATCCGCCTGTAATATTCAAGAGCCTCATTCCGCCTGGGTTTGGCTTCCTTGCTGATAAACGGGATTTCATCGATCTCCAGCCGTTCCGAGGAGGAGAAGAACTGCATGTTTACAGGATAATTAAACAGGGAATTGACAATGGGGCCTTTTTCAAGGATGGCATAGGAAAGCCCCTTTTTTTTGGCCTCCAGGCCGCAGGCGATCCCTATAGGGCCGCCTCCCACGATCAGCACATCAAAATGTTCCATCAGCCGGCCACTTCTTTTAGATCCATTATTGTCTGCGCAGGGTCTTCACTTTTAAAAACAAAGCTGCCAGCCACTAAAATATCGGCACCGGCTTCCCGGAGTGCCCGTGCATTCTGGGATGTCACTCCCCCATCCACTTCTATCAGTGCGTGTGAACCTTTACGTTCGATCAGGGCATTCAGTGATCTGACCTTTTCATAGGTATTTTCGATAAAGGATTGTCCCCCAAAGCCCGGGTTGACGCTCATCACCAGCACCAGGTCAATCATCCCGATCGTATCTTCCAGCAGGCTTATATTTGTATGCGGGTTCAGGGCTACCCCGGCCTTCATACCAGCATCCCTGATGGCCTGGAGGGTCCTGTGAAGATGCGTGCACGCTTCATAATGGACGGTCAGGTTGGCAGCCCCCAGATCCGCAAAAGTCTGTATGTACCTGTCCGGGTCCACTATCATCAAATGTACATCCAGCGGCTTGGTGGCATAACGGGCTATCGCTTTGACAACCGGCATACCATAGGAGATATTAGGGACAAAGACCCCATCCATCACATCGATATGATGCCAGTCGGCAGCGCTTTTGTTAACCATTTCCACGTCGCGCTGCAGATTGCCGAAATCGGCTGCAAGCAGGGACGGGGCTATTTTTATACTACTCATCGGGCAATTAAACTAAAAATTATATGCAAAAGTAATGAAATGGAATGGGTATTCTTCCGGCACGGCCGTAACGATCCGGAAATGAAGCCCTGCCGTGGCCCTCAGGTATACCCTTACAAGCCTTCAGCCGGTTACAAAGGGTTAAAATAGCGTATCAGATCACTTTCAGCAGCGATATACCCGAATGAATTCCAGGCATCTCCTGCAACGATCTCCCGGAGCAGGGTTTCCGAGGTTTCCTTGTCCTCTGAGTAAAAATACCAATTGGCTATCCCATAGCTCACGGCATCCGAGGCAGCAGCAGCCATTTCCCCGGGAAGGAGTGAATCTATCGGGATAAGGCCTTTATAAAATTCACAGAGTTTTTCGTAGGACTGGTTTTCAATGACGGGGGTAGGAGGCGGGATGAGACCCAGTACATTTGCGGCTTCTTCCGCATTGCCCATCCGCCGCTGAATCATATATAACCAGTGGGTACTGGAAACCAGGTTGTCCGCGTTGGACACGGCAGCACGACACCTGATAAAAGCTTTGTAAGCAGCCGGGTAGTTGTGCTGAACGTAGTAGGCGAGTCCGAGGTGATACCAAATATTGCTGTGGAGGGTGCTTACCGGAATATTTTGGGCGTTAGGTATCCCGTCCGGCTCAATGCTATCCGCTGTTCCTTCGATAAGTTTCGCTGCTTTTTCAAGGTCTTTAACGGCTTGCCCGAATTTACGGAGCGTGATATACCGGTGGCCCCTGTGCCGATAGAACCGCGCATCGGTTGGGAATTTTTCTATCCCTTCTGAAAATATCCGGATGGCCTCCTCATATTGACCCAGGTAAGCCGCCCTTCGACCATACCAAATAGTATTCTCAGCCTTGTCAGGATGTAACCGATACCGTTCTTCAGCTTCATTGAATTGGGCCAGCATTTCTTCCGCTGGTTCGGCAATGGTATACTTTTTCCCTAATGGTGTCAAAAAGGAATCCATAGTGCCTTCCTGTAGTGCTGCTTCTTTCTTATCACGACACCCACCGAAAACAACCAGTATACAAATCAAAAGGCACGATGGTAAGCAGGATTCCGACCACATGAACAGGGGTTTTGTCATTTGTTAATTCTCCTTTTCTGCTTTTTTGGTATATAATTCATGCTTTTCATCACCCCCCGAAATGAGGTAGGCAAACAGATCGGCGATCTCCTGTCTGTTGAGCCGGTTGAGGAGTCCGGGAGGCATGGGGGATACCGGGGACAATTCCCGCTTTACTACCTGGTTCTTGGCAACCTTTACCGTGTAGGTGGTATTGAAGGGGTTGGGTGACAGGGTAATGGAATCGCCGGCTTCTGAAAGGATCTTGCCTGCGATCTTCTTTTCATTATCGAGATGCAGGAGTGTAAATGCATACTGATCCGATATTTCATCATTGGGGCTATAAATGGCGAACAACAGGTCATAATTATTGAACTTGGTATGGATCTGGGTCAGGTCGGGGCCCGCAGCTCCCCCTTCCCCACGGAACCTGTGGCAGAGGACGCACATACCAGCCTGGTATGCCCGCTCCCCGTCTGCAAGGGTCCCGTTGTAGGTATCCAGGCCGCCCCAGACGATATCCCCCATTTCACTGCCGGAATACGATCCGCCCGGCCCAATGGGCTCGGGTAGTTCGGCAACGGATGTTTCCGGGGAGTAGACCCCCGATAATTCCTGAAATTTTTCCTTCATGTTTTCGGGAACATGGGTCATCGCAGTGAGCCGTACATTTTCCATACCCGCCTTAAAGCTCATGCCGCCTTTTGCACTGAGCACATCAAAGAACCATTGAAAATATTCTTCCCTCTGGGCCGGGGTCCATCCGAAATCAGCATGACTCAGCAAAACGCCGTAATAGATGGCTTCACTGGGAGGCATCTTTTCAATGACCTCCCGGATCAGCGGCCCGTACTGTTCGCTTCTGAGGGATGTTTCCTCCGAAAGCATCTGGTCGTTGATCACTGTTTTTTCGCGCGTGTGTTTCAGGAGCAGTTCAACCAGCTTTTCCGTAATACCATCTGCCCGCAGAAAGAGCAGTAACTGCCCTATTTCCCTGGTAAGGTCGTTGCTGGGATTGGGAAAGTTCGGGGTTAATTTCCGGATAACCATTTTCCGGTGTGATTCATCCGGATTGCCCATCCTGATGCCCAGGAGGGAATAGGTGCGCAACAGGTCAATTTGCTGGGGTTCTGATAAGGAATTCCACACGATTTTGTCCAGTTTTTCAATGATCCTTCCCTGCAGCTTCTGATCCCCCTGGTGTGCCATGGCAATTCCGCCCTCAATTAGTTTTACAGGGTCTTCTTCATCAAAATATCTCGATTCCCACACTGTAACAGGTTGATGCTCCAGGGCAACGCGGGATGCGTATCGTATAAACCTGTCTGTGTGGCTGAGGTTATCCCATGCCAGCGGAACAGCCTTTTCGTCAACCAGGGCATGGTATTGTTCAATTTCTTTTCGCAGCGCCCGGAGATCACGGGCTGCCGCATCTCCCGGTTGCTCTGATACGGCAGCAGGTTCCCCTGAATAACGCAACCGGTAGAAATGTGAATCGAGGCCCCGTCCCCCGGTTGCAAAATAGAGGTGGCCGTCGGATCCCGCGATCATGTCGGTTAGCGGCAGGGGGGTACCGGACAGGAATTCTTCCCGTTCCGCAGTATAACTGCTTCCCTGTTCCTTTAAATCGATAAAATAAACGGTACCAAAACTCCAGTCCATTACGAGGAGCCCATTCCGGTACCGTGCCGGAAAATTCAGTTTTGCCCCGCTGAGTACTGCGGTGGGTGATCCCTGTTCCAGGTTGATGACGGCAGGAAGGTTGTCCGGATAGTAGGCAGGCCATTTACCGGATCCGGTGCGCCAGCCATATTCGCTGCCGCTGGTCACATGGCAGATCCTGGTGGGACGGTACCATGGCATCCCAATATCCCATTCCATATCGGCATCATATGCAAATAATTCCCCGTCCTGGTTAAAAGCCATGTCAAAGGGGTTGCGATATCCTGAGGAGATCAGTTCCCATGCATCACCTTGCGGATCAAATTTGGCAATCCACCCCCCAGGTGCCTTTATATCGTTGGCATGTCCCCGGGCGTCCAGGTAGGGAGTGAATAGATTATCCTCGCCCCAGTTATTGGGGACCCGACTATTCTTCTTAACGCTTTCAGGCAGCAGCGTATGATTGCCTGCAATAAAATAAAGGTTTTTGCCATCAGGGGCAATTACAAAACTATGCGGCCCGTGCTCTCCCTCCCCTTCGAGTTTAAGCAGCATATCAATTTGGTCCAGTGTGCCATCGCCCGAAGAATCTGTGACGCGGTATACACCGCTTGCCCTTTCTTCTGAATCCGGGATTTCATCATCCCATCTCTTATTTACCGCCACGTACAGGGCATCAAAAGCCCAAAGAAGTCCATGGGCTTCCCCAATTTCCAAATCCAGGGGTGTAACGTCCCCTTCCTTCAAGGGCTGATCGATTTCAGGCCTTTTAAAGCTGTAAATTTTACCGTGCTGGTCACACGCATAGAACAGATTACCGGGCCCTTCTGCCAGGGCCACCCAGGAACCCTGTTCGTGCTGGCTGGGGTGGTAGAGGGTTTCCAGGACGAATCCTTCCGGCAAGTTAAAAGCTATGGGCGTTTCTTTATCGGAACCCAAACTCTCGGGTGCTTCATTTTTACAGGAAAACAGCAGTAATGTAACGGAAAGTAGCAGGCAGGCAAAATTGGATTTGTACATATAGGTTGTCGGGTTAATTATTATAAATATAGGGAAAGAAGGGGTTACTTCAGAAGGCTCAGCAAATTTTCGAGCCTCAGGGGCCTGGTATACATATCCAGTGACCCGTCTGATTTTCGTGGCCAGTTCTCCACCGGCCTGTCCCAGTATAATTCCACCCCGTTGCTGTCCGGATCATCCAGGTACAGTGCTTCCGAAACCCCATGGTCTGCGGAGCCCGTCAGGGGATATTTGGCGCTGGTTATCCGATCGTAAATACGTGCCAGATCTTTCCTTTCGGGATACCTGATTGCCGTATGGAACAGTCCTGTTGCATGTTTTGGGGGTGGTGGTGCATTCCTGCTGAACCAGGTGTTGAGGCCTATATGGTGGTGATACCCGCCTGCAGAAATAAAAACTGCTTCCTTCCCATACCTGGTTGTGATCTCAAATCCCAGGAGGCCACAATAAAATTCCAGGGCGCGATCCATGTCGGATACTTTTAAATGTACATGACCTATTTGCGTGCTGGCCGGAATACGATAGATACCCATGACTGCTGGTTTTTTTTTTGAACGTTACCCTTACGAAGGTACCAATGAATCTGTAAATAAGAAAGTGGGTAATAACGGACCGTCTTACCCAACTTTACCCGGTTTTTCACAGTGATGAAAGGTCCTGTAGGCTGTGGGAATCAGTAGCAAAAGCCTATGGTAGCATCATGTAAATCCAGGATGGGCTGTTTTCTGTTACAAAAAGAAAGGCTATATTTAGTAATAATCCGAAAAACAGGCAGCCTATGGACAGGCGTAAATTTATCGGGGCGACAGCTGCCCTGGGTGCAGGAACCGCCCTCCTGGGCCAGGGGCCGAAACCGATTTCTTCGTACCCTATGGGGGCGGGGACTCCCGGAAAAGTAAAGCACAATCCAATCGGGGTTTCTACCTATTCTTTCTGGCAATTCAATGGCCCGAAGGAACAGGTACCGATGGAGTTATGTATCGAAAAGGCCGCAGCGATGGGGTTTGACGGTATTGAACTGTTATTGATACAGATGGCCTCCGAGGATAACGCGTATTTACAATCCCTAAAGAAAATGGCATTCCATGCCGGCCTGGACCTGATGGGATTCTCCACGCACCAGGGGTTCCTTTTTCCCGAGGAACGGTATCGGCAGGAAAATATCGATAAAACCATCCACCAGATAGAACTAGCCTATAAACTGGGGATTCCCACTATGCGCCTGAATACGGGCCGCTGGGGCACCTCGGCATCTTTTGATGAGTTGATGGCCAACAAGGGCATCGAGCCCACCCTCGAAGGGTACACAGACGAAGACGGCTATAAATGGGTCATCGACTCAATTGAAAAATGCATCCCTGCCGCTGAACGCTGCGGGGTGGTTTTGGGCCTGGAGAACCATTGGGGCCTTGGCCTGACGGCTGCCGGTGTCATGAGGATCGTGGAGGCAATCAACAGCCCGTGGCTGCAGGTAACGCTCGACACCGGGAATTTTTTGGAAGACCGGGAGGCCCAAATGGAAATGCTGGCCCCCAAAACATGCCTGGTGCAGGCGAAAACTTATTATGGTGGCGGAAAATGGTATACGCTTAATATAAATTATCCGCAAATAGGGGAGATGATGCGCAGACACAACTATAAAGGCTATATCTCCCTGGAATTTGAAGGTATCGAGTCACCGGACCATGCCATTCCCAAAAGCCTTGAAATCCTGCGGAATTCATTTTATCACGAATTATAGACTTTTGCGGTTGCGGTTTGTTTAATTCCTGGATTCTTATCCGGACCGGGGTAATTTCCGGTCGGATTTTTCCTTTATCCGACAGGGCATGACGGTACTGCCGGTTCCTGTAAATTACCAAACCCGCCATAGTGTCTTTACCGGCGGATTTTCGCGGTCGGGCAGTTGTTTCCAGCATATCTTTTTTGACACGGGAGGCAATCGTCATCCGGGTCCTGTCTTCTACGGAATTCTGCTATCAAACGCTGGCAGGTCCCTGGATCAGGGGATATATAAATGAAAAAACTCCGGTAATCAGCCGGAGTTTCATTCATCAATCAAAAAACGAACAGTTATATAAACTGTTGTTACGTATCACAATTTACAATTTTTATACCATAAATCCAATTTATGGAATATTTAACATGCAAAAAATTGTGTCCCGACAGATTTTACCCGAGATAGGTCTTTAAAATCTTACTTCTTGAAGTATGTTTCAACCTTCGGATTGCTTTTTCCTTGATCTGGCGCACCCGTTCACGTGTCAGGTCAAAAGTTTCACCAATTTCTTCCAGTGTCATGGATGTTGGTCGCCCAATCCGAAGTACAGACGAACTACATCTGCCTCCCGTGGTGTCAGTGTTTCCAGAGCGCCCTTTCGATTTCCGTACGCAGTGATTCGTGCAATCAGTTCCTGATCCGGGTTTGGAGATTCCCCCTGAACGCAATACATCATATAAGTTGGAATCTTCCCCGTCGATCAAGGGCGCATCCATTGATACGTGTCGGCCGGAATTTTTCATGGATTCTTTAACATCCTTCACTGTCATATCCAATTCTTTCGCTATTTCTTCTGCGGATGGCACGCTTTCATTGGCTTGCTCCAGCAAGGCGTACATTTTGTTGATCTTATTGATAGATCCAATTTTATTCAACGGCAGACGTACAATACGGGATTGTTCGGCCAGGGCCTGCAGAATAGATTGGCGGATCCACCATACGGCATAGGAGATAAATTTAAATCCCCGGGTTTCGTCAAAACGTTGTGCTGCTTTGATCAACCCCAAATTGCCTTCATTGATGAGATCGGGAAGGGTAAACCCCTGATTTTGGTATTGTTTTGCCACGGAAACCACGAAACGGAGGTTGGCTTTGGTCAATTTTTCAAGGGCTGTCTGATCGCCGGCCTTGATACGTTGTGCTAATTCTACTTCCTCATCTGCTGTAATAAGATCCACTTTTCCAATTTCCTGCAAGTACTTGTCTAAAGACGCAGTTTCCCTGTTGGTGACCTGCTTTGTAATTTTGAGTTGTCTCATCTAAATTTCCTTTCAGTTAAGTTCACAGTGTATAGACTGCATATATACTTATACGTAAAAAAGCTGTAAATGTTACAAAAGCCCATAAATACTTTCACTTTTTAGCTGAAATACATCCCTGTTTTCCCCTGGAAGCCATTGTTTCCGGTAACCGGACAAAAAAAGCC
The DNA here is from genome assembly GCA_963756115.1 of uncultured Flavobacteriaceae bacterium. GTDB lineage: Bacteria > Bacteroidota > Bacteroidia > Flavobacteriales > Flavobacteriaceae > JTS-RE37. Next base: position 46,868 of record CAVWMN010000001.1, on the reverse strand, counting down.
CCGGTTTTCACCGGGGCCTTGCTATCTGTAAATGCTGTTATTAACTAACTAGTCTCTCCTGGGTTTTCTGTCCCTGTCACGGCCCCTGTCGTTCCTTCCGCGATCGCGATCCCGGCTGTCACTGCTTCGTGGCGGCCTTTCCCTGTACCCTTCCGGTTTGGGAAGGAGCGCTTTCCGGGAAACCTTTTCTTTTCGTGTCCTTGGGTCGATCCCCAGGTACTTCACGTCAAAAACGTCACCCATATTGACCACGTCGCTTACATTTTCGGTCCGTTCCCATGCCAATTCAGACACGTGCAGCAATACTTCATTGCCCGGGGCCTCTTTGTATTCCACAACGGCACCAAAATCGAGCATCTTTATCACCTTCACCTCATAGATACTACCCAGTACAGGTTTAAAGGTGATGGAATCTATCTTGGCAAGCACGGCATCGATACCGGCCTGGTCTGTTCCCAATATTTCAACAAGTCCTTCCTCTGTAACAGGGTCTTCGTTGATGACAATGGTAGTTTTAGTGGCTTTCTGAAGTTCCTGTATGACTTTTCCTCCGGGGCCGATAAGGGCTCCGATGAATTCACCTGGGATGGTGGTGGTAACCATTTTAGGCGCATGTGCTTTCACTTCCGGATTTGGTTCGGCTATGGCCTCAACCAGTTTTTCCAGTATATGCAACCGGCCATTCCTGGCCTGTTTCAATGCATTGACCAATATTTCATAGGACAATCCTTTCACTTTTATATCCATCTGGCAGGCGGTGATCCCATCAGCTGTCCCGGTCACTTTAAAATCCATATCCCCAAGGTGATCCTCATCTCCCAGGATATCTGAAAGGACAGCATATTTACCATTTTCCAAATTGGTAATAAGTCCCATTGCGATGCCCGATACGGGCTTTTTCAATTGAACACCGGCATCCATCAATGCCATGGTCCCGGAACAAACCGTTGCCATGGAGGATGACCCGTTGCTTTCCAATACCTCCGACACCACTCGTACAGTATAGGGGCAATCAGCAGGGATCATTCCTTTTAATGCCCGTTGTGCCAAATTCCCATGTCCTACTTCCCGCCGCGATGTGCCCCTGATAGGCCTTGCCTCCCCGGTAGAGAAGGGGGGGAAGTTATAATGCAGGTAGAATGTCTCTTCCCCTTCAAAGGAGGGCATATCTATCTGGTTTGCTTCCCGGGAGGTTCCCAGGGTAACCGTTGCCAGTGCCTGTGTTTCGCCCCTTGTAAAAATGGCAGAGCCATGGGTTGACGGAAGGTAATCCACTTCGCACCAAATAGGACGGATCTCATCGGTTTTCCGGCCATCGAGTCTCAAACCTTCATTCAGGGTCAGGTCCCGTACGGCTGCCTTTTCCGCTTTGTAGTAATATTTAGAGATCAGATCACCTTTTTCCGCTAATTCTTCTTCGGAAAATCCGGCTTTAATTTCCTCTTTGATCTCCGAAAATGCCGCGCTGCGTTCCTGTTTTGCAGAACCGCCTTTCGCAACGGCGTATACTTTGTCATAGGCGAGTTCATGGATCTTTTTTTCCAATGATTCGTCCTGTGCTTCCGTATCGTATTCCCGAACTTCCTTCCGGCCAGCAGCATCTGCCAGCCTCATTTGAGCGGCAATCTGCTCTTTTATGGCTTCATGACCGAATTTGATGGCCTCTACCATCTCTTCCTCGGATATCTCGCTCAATTCCCCTTCCACCATCATCACGGAGTCAGCAGATGCGCCGATGACCATGTCTATGTCCGATTCCAGAAGCTGAGCCCTGGTGGGATTGATTATAAATTTTCCATCAACACGTCCAACCCTGGTTTCAGATATGGCACATTCAAACGGGAAATCAGATAGCTGGATGGCAGCCGATGCAGCAAGTCCGGCCATGGCATCCGGCATAACGTCTTCATCATGAGACATCAACTGGATCATGACCTGTGTTTCAGCATGGTAATCTTTGGGGAAAAGGGGTCGTAAAACCCTGTCTACCAGTCGCATTGTAAGGACTTCCCCGTCACTTGGCCTGGCTTCCCGCTTAAAAAAGCCACCGGGATACCGCCCGGAAGCTGCAAATTTTTCACGATAATCTACTGTCAGTGGCAGAAAGTCTACATCACTGGCACTGTAATTGGAAACGACTGTGCATAACAGCATGCATTTCCCTGATTGGACTACTACAGAACCATGGGCCTGTTTCGCCAATTTTCCGGTTTCGATAGAGATCTCCCTACCGTCACCAAGGTCAATGACCTCTCTGAATGTCTTTGGAATCATAAATTTTTATTACGGTCCATCTTCTATGGACCTGTTAAACAATGGTCTACCGTCTTTCCGGACGGTCAGGGTTGTGTTGTTGTGTGTTGTTGACCAATGAAAAACTAAGTGTAAGCTTTTTGTATTGGCCCCGAAACGGGACCTTGAAATAGTAAAAAAAGGGAAGCAGCGCTTCCCTTCCAACATAAAATTACTTTCTGATATTCAATTCTTTGATAAGCAGACGATATTTTTCAATATCTTTTTTCTTCAGGTAATCCAACAGGCTTCTGCGTTTACCTACCAGCCTTACAAGGGAGCGTTCGGTATTATAGTCCTTATGGTTTCGTTTGAGGTGTCCGCTCAGGTGGTTGATCCGGTGTGTAAAAAGTGCAATCTGACCCTCCGTGGAACCAGTGTTCTTTTCAGATCCGCCGTGTTTCTTAAAGATTTCGGACTTAACTTCATTTGTTAAATACATTCCAATATTAATTTTAATGATTTTTATGTATCTGATTGATTTTCAATCGAGGCGCAAAGATAGTATTTTTTCCTGTGTATAATTGGGACTCCCGTAAATTTTTTAGTGTTGCTGCCTCCCGCAATCACAGGCTTGGACCTGGTCCCTGTTTTTGCCCCCGCCCAGCTACCAGGCCAGGGGAATGCTATTCCCTATTTCCGGATGGGGTTGTTCTCTATTAGGTCTATATAAAGGTTGACCCGGGTTTTAAGGTCCTTGCGATGGATGATAAAATCAAGGAATCCATGTTCCAATACAAACTCTGCAGTCTGGAAGCCTTCGGGAAGCTCCTTTCCGGTAGCCTCTTTCACTACCCTCGGCCCTGCAAATCCTATGAGCGCTCCTGGTTCCGATATGTTGATATCCCCCAACATGGCATAGGATGCTGTGGTCCCCCCGGTGGTGGGGTCTGTACAAAGGGATATATAGGGTACCTTAACTTCCGCCAGCTGGGCGAGTTTGGCAGCTGTCTTGGCCAGTTGCATGAGGGATAGTGCTGCCTCCATCATCCGGGCTCCGCCCGACTTTGATATCATCAGGAAGGGGATTTTGTTTTTGATGGAATAGTCTATGGCACGGGCTATTTTTTCCCCGACAACACTCCCCATTGAGCCACCGATAAAGCTAAAGTCCATGCAGGCAACCACGAGGTCCCTGCCCAGGGATTTCCCTACGGCAGTACGTACGGCGTCCTTGAGGCCCGTTTTCTTTTGTGCAGCCTTCAGCCTGTCTGAATATTTCTTGGTGTCCACGAATTTCAGGGGGTCCTTCGCGGTTAATTTGGTATCCAGTTCTTTGAACTTGTTGTCATCGAACAAAATTTCAAAATATTCCTTGCTACCGATGCGGACATGGTAATCGTCTTCCGGACTGACATAAAAATTCCGTGCCAGTTCCTCCGATTCCACAATCTTTCCGGTAGGGGATTTATACCAAAGCCCGCGCGGGGTATCCTTTTTTTGTTCGGTAGAGGTCTGTATCCCTTTTTCCTTTCTTTTAAACCACAACGACATAGGTAGAATTTTATCTTCAAATATAGTTTCCAAACGGTTTATAAGGTATTCACGTTGTTCAGATCTTCAAATGCTTTCTTTAACCGTGCCACGAAGGACTTTTCACCTTCCCGAAGCCAGACCCGCGGATCGTAGGCTTTCTTATTGGGCCGGTCACTGCCTTCCGGGTTGCCTATCTGGCTCTGAAGGTAGTCCTTTTTGCTTTGAAAATAATCCCGCACACCAGCCATATAAGCATATTGCATATCCGTGTCAATATTCATTTTGATTACCCCGTAACCGATGGCTTCCCGAATTTCTTCTACGGTAGATCCGGATCCCCCGTGGAAAACGAAATTGATGTGGTTGGCTTCCACCCCGTGCTTTTTACTGAGGTATTCCTGGGAATTCTTAAGGATCTTGGGAGTGAGTTTTACATTGCCCGGTTTATAGACCCCATGGACATTTCCAAATGCCGCAGCGATGGTAAAACGGTGGCTCACCTTGGATAATTCTTCATACGCATAAGCAACCTCCTCCGGTTGGGTATAGAGTTTGGAATCGTCCACATCGGTATTGTCAACCCCATCTTCTTCCCCGCCGGTGATCCCCAGTTCAATTTCCAGGGTCATATTCATTTTGCTCATCCGGGCCAGGTATTCTTTACAGATCGCTATGTTTTCTTCGATCGGTTCTTCAGAAAGGTCTATCATATGTGAACTGTAGAGCGATTTACCTGTTGAGGCATACTGCTTTTCACTGGCATCCAGCAGGCCGTCAAGCCAGGGAAGTAATTTTTTTGCGCAGTGATCCGTATGGAGGATAACAGTAGCACCATAGGCTTCCGCGAGCTGGTGGATATGTTTGGCACCAGCAATACCCCCAAGGATGGCTGCCTTTTCACCTTCATTGGACAATCCCTTCCCGGCGTTGAACTGGGCGCCCCCATTGGAGAATTGGATGATGACCGGCGCATTCAGGCTTGCTGCCGTTTCCAGTACCCCGTTGATGGTATTTGATCCAATCACGTTGACTGCGGGAAGTGCAAACCCCTTTTTTTTGGCATAACTGAAGATTTCCTGGACCTGATCCCCGGTGGCAACTCCGGGCTTAATTGTATGAGACATAGTATATAAAGTCTAAAGGTTTGAATTTTGAATGGGTCAAAAGTACTAAAATTATTAGGTTAAAATGGATAATTAATGCCAATTTGAAGTTCCCCGTTGGCAAAATTATAGTCCCGGAACCATCTCTTAGAAGGTTCTTCTGCCGGGTTATACGTCTTAAATCCATAATCTACCCGAAATACGAAAAAAGTGAAATCATACCGGAGGCCAAACCCGGTACCCAATGCGATATCGGCCAGGGAATCAAATCCGCTGAAAATGGCGTCCGGATCCTCTTCGCTGTCCCAGACGTTCCATATGTTCCCTGCATCGGCAAAAAGGGCTCCTTTAATATCCCCTACGATCGGAAAACGATATTCCAGGTTAAGGGCTATCTTTAAATTGGCCTCGTTAAAATCATTGATATTCTGTGTTTTCCCTGGCCCCAGGGAATAGGGGTTCCAGGCACGGTTGTCATTGGAACCCCCGGCAAAGTAACTCCTTGTAAAGGGGATACTATTTGAATTGCCATAAGGGACGGCGATACCAAAAAAGCTCCGGAAAGCGAGAACATCGGTACGGGATACAGACCAATGTTTGATATAATCAAATTCGGTTTTCAGGTATTGGGAAAAGGGAACACCAAATACGAGCAGGTTGCTATCTGTATTTTTATTGAAGGGTATGATATTGGAGATACCGGAAAGCAGGTTGCCCGCGCTTTCAACTTTTAGCCGGAACTGGTAAAAGTCATCATCGGTAATGCCGCTCCTGTTGTTCTTCGTAAAGGAATAGTTACTGGCAACAATGAGGTTGTTCTCGGTAAGCCGCACACGGCGTTCTTCAATCCTGCTGACATCCCGGAAATCAACCGGATCGGATGTAATGCTCCTGCTCAGGACAGCATCTGTAAAACCCGATGTCCCTTCGGGGATCACCAACCGCCTGGGATCATCCGGGTTGCCGGTATCCTCAAAGAAGGGATCCAGGGCGGTATTGCCCTCATAGGTATTGGCAATATTGTCTAACCGGCTATAGGAACTGCCATATACATTGAAAAAATTCTCGGGGTTCACATTCCGGATAAATTGAACGGTGAGGAGTTCCAGTGTATTTTTGATAAAATCATCCGGCGACCAGTTATACCCCAGAATCGTATTAAAGGTCTGTTTGTCCAGCCCTATATTTTTCTGAAAACTGGTACCGGCAGAGACCCTGGTGTTCGGCAGCATATAATATGGGATGATCTTTTTGGTACTGATAAAGGGAAACCAGATCCTCGGGAAGGTAAGGTTGATATCCCCGCCAATTTCGGAAAAGAAATTATCAGTCAGTTTTTCATCACTCAGCAAACCAAAAGTGCCCCCTGCCGAAATGCTGAGCGTCTCTGCACCTCCGAATACATTCCTGGTGACAAGGGAAGAACTGAATCCAATCCCGAGGCGTTGTATGTTGGAATGCGTTATATCAAAGTCGAGCCCCAGGGAATATTGGGGCCGGGGGGAGAGGTAGATGTTGGATGTAAGCCTGGTTAGCGTACTGTCTTCAATAAATTCGATGTTCGGATATTTAAAGGTATTTAAATTGGTCAATTGCCGGTATGTCCGCAACCTGTCCAGGTCTCGGTAAACACTGTCTTTGGTAATAAAAATGGCATCGGTCAGCGCTTTTGGTTTATAGCGCAATTTGCCTTTAAAATAGATGGTGTAATTTTCAAAGTCCATGGATTCAAGGGAATCCTTGTCATCATCAAATGTAAAATCTGTATATATATTCACCTGGTCAACCCTGTGTACCCGGTATTCCGAGGTGGTTACGGTACTGTCACCCCTTCGTCTGAGGTTCTCGATGTTCAATTCCACAGCCATATCCTGGTCACCGCCCAGCCTGGACGTATCCCTTGCGATGTCATACGTGATGGAACTTTCCTGGAAGTTGTGCACCCCTGTGTTCCTGAACAGGGCAGTTAAGCGTTTCCGCTCGTTGTTGAAGTCATCCAGGTCAAATTGGGTGTCCGCTTTGATAAAGGAGTCGTCCTGGTGCAATGCATAAATGGAATCAATTGCGGGGGACTCGATGTTTCTGGAAAGGGAGTCTATCCGGTATGGCCGGCCAAGGTCTATTCTGTACAGTATTGCTGCGCGTTGTGAGTTTTTGGTACTGTCCACTTCAAAAGTTGTAGAATTGTTGAAGTATCCTTTACTTCCATAATAAGCGCTTAAGCGCTGCAGGGATTTTCGTGTTTTTGCCGTGTCAATGATCACGGGGGGTTCTCCTATCTTTTTGAGCCATTCACTGTACCCTTTAACCATAAAAGATTCACCCAGCCGGTATACCTGTTTTTGTGATAAGAGGCTGGCCAGTCGCTCTTCCCTTTTGGGGCTTTTATGCAACCATGCCTGGTAAGAGGAATCCGGGTCTACCTTGGCAAGGTTGTACAGGTTTAACCGGAGCGGATAGCCCAGTAAGGTGCTGTTTGGTTTCTGCACGATAAGGCTTTGGATGGCGGCATCCTTTACTTTTATACTATCAGCCTCAATATGGTTTTTGGTAAGCAGCAATTCGTCGTCATCAACCCTTCTGAGCGCATTGCAGGAACTGATTGCGACAGCAAGAAATAATAAAGCTATTTTTGCATGGTACCTTTTAAATCGCCCCAAAGTCCTCATATTCGCCAAAAATACATTATTTGAATGGTTGTTAAAAGTCAAATAAAATTTATAAAAAGCTTACAGCAAAAAAAGTACCGAAGCCGGAACGGATTGTTTGTAGCAGAAGGGTTTAAGACTGTGCGAGAGCTTTTGGATGCCGGTTTTAAAGCCCATGGCATCTATGCTACCGAACCGGATTTATTACGGGTCAGCAGCGGGGAGGCAGTGCCGGTTTCCGAATCCGAACTCCGGAACATGAGCAGTTTAAAAACGCCGAATAAGGTTTTGGGGGTATTTTATATTCCCCCACCAAAGCAGCTTACCTTTTCTGACTGGATCGTTGTACTGGATGGGATCAGGGACCCGGGCAATCTGGGTACGATCATCCGGCTTTGTGATTGGTTCGGGATTGCGCATATGCTCTGTTCCCCGGACTCAGTGGATTGCTATAACCCAAAAGTTTTGCAGGCCACGATGGGGTCGGTAGCCCGGGTCAACGTGGTATACCAGGATATCCCACAAACTTTATCCGCTTCCGCACTCCCGGTATACGGGGCTTATATGGAAGGTCAAAGCGTGTACAGCACCAACTTCCCGAAAGCCGGTCTCCTGGTGTTGGGCAATGAAGCCAATGGCATCTCCGAAGGGGTAGGGGGGGCGATACCAACCAAAATAGGGATTCCCCAATTCGGGGAAAAAAGTACGGAGAGCCTCAATGTTGCTACGGCGGCCGCCATTTTATTGCATGAAATAAGGAGGCCTTAACCTGGTAATGGGTACTGCCACCTGGCCCGGCAGTCTTTATTCAAATGTAAAATTCACAAAAATGCCGCGGGTACGCATGGCTTCAATATTACCGGTCCAGGGGCTGTTGGGGTCATTGTCCGGGACCAGTTCATCCGTAAGGGCAAAAATCCCCCGGATGGAAGGCGAAAACTTAAAGTATTCCGTATAGAAGTCGATCCCAAATCCAATTTCATAGTTAAAAAGGTTATGCTTCATCCGGAAGGTACCACTCCTGTTGTCATCCAGGGCCATTTCATTGCTCCCCAGGTTCAGGGAGGCAGATCCCCCTCCTATTATAAAGGGCTTCCAGTTACCGAGCCTCCGCGTGCTTACCTTGAGTAGGAGCGGAAAATTTATATAGGTGGATTTCACCTGTCGTATCGCTTCATTTTCTGTACTAAAACCGGGAAAACCAAGATCGCGCTGCGTATAGAAAAGCCCCGGTTCAAACCGAAGGTCCAGAAATTCGTTGAGCCGCATCTCACCGATAAGCCCCACATTGAAGCCAAAAGATTTATTCACCAGGACATCCGGCAGGTCATTCTTGAAATTGAACTGGAAATCATATTGGTTAAATCCCAGGAAATAGCCCCAGTTCAGCAGGTCTTTATCCTCATTTTCCAGGTTTAGAATGGGTTTTTCATTGAATTGTGCCTGAAGCGGGAAACTTATCAGCAGCACGAAACCCAGCAGGGGAACCAAAATTTTTTTCATCCTATTATTTTGTAGCTACATAGATTGAAGCCACCCCAAATGTCTGGGGTCTGTTCTCTATAGCTATAAACCCGGTTTTACCTAAAATATTGTTGAAGGCCTCCCCATGCGGGAACGCCGCGGCGGATTCACTGAGATAGGCATAGGCAGTCTTGTCCCGTGAAAAATATTTCCCGATGGCTGGCAGGATAAAGCGGGTATACCATGTATAACCCTGCCTGTATGGGGACTTTGTAGGAACAGCGGTCTCAAGGATCACCAACGTACCACCGGGTTTCAGTACCCTGTAAATTTCAGCGAGTCCCTGCTCTAGGTTTTCAAAATTTCGAACCCCGAATGCCACGGTTACGGCATCAAAATGATCGTCTTCAAACTGCAGGTTTTCGCTATCTCCCAGCACCATTTGTATCCTGTCCTCCAGGTGCCGTTCGGCTACCTTCTTCCGGCCAACTTCAAGCATGCCCCTGGAAATATCGAGACCGATTACTTCCCGTGCACCGGTATCGAGTAAATTAATGGCAAGGTCCCCGGTACCGGTTGCTATATCCAGGATGTTTTCGGGGTGTTTTTTCTTCAGGATGGCAACCACGCGCTTCCGCCATGTACTATCTGTACCAAAGGAAATGACCCGATTGAGGCCGTCATAGTTGCCCGAAATAGCATCAAACATCCGGGTGACCTGCTCTTTTTTGCCGAGATCCGAATCCTTATAGGGAGTGACTTTTTTAGACATGTGCAAATATAGCATAAACCGGATTCCCCCGGCGAGGAAGTAGCATATCGCCAGACAAATAGTTCCAGTGAAATATGGGCCATACTTCATAAATTTATGTAATTTTGCTCCCGCAATCATTGCAAACCCTTCATGATGAGCTGTACTGGCTTTAAAGCATCAATTTGCACATACCCGATGTTACCCGATCCTGAAAGGACTTTTAATACATTCGCCCGATGAAGATTTTAATAGCAGGTGCTGGTGAAGTTGGTTTTCATTTGGCGAAACTTTTATCCTATGAATCACAGGATATTACCCTGATAGACAGCAATAAAGAAAGTCTGGCCTATGCAGACAGCCATCTGGATATCCGGGTTTTGATCGGCGATGCCACTTCCATATCCGTCCTCCGGGACGCCCAGGTTGGCGACTCCGATCTGGTCATAGGAGTTACTTCCAGTGAAACCACCAATATAACCCTTTGCATGCTGGCCAAGCAACTGGGCTGTAAAAGGACCATTGCCAGGATATCCAATACGGAATTTATAGAGAACAAGGAGAAGATCAATTTCGCGGCACTCGGGATTGATGAACTCATCTCCCCGGAAGAACTGGCAGCAACGGAAATAAAATTACTGCTCAACCAATCGGCTTTTAACGATACGTATGAGTTTGAAAAGGGGGTACTGATCATGGTAGGCGTCTCCCTGCCAAAAACCGCACCTTTTATCGGAAAAAATGTAAAGGAGGCGGCCAGGATATTCCCGGAACTTCATTTTATGCCCATTGCGTTGCAAAGAAGCGGCACCCAGTTCACGCTGATCCCCAGGGGGGATACCATCTTCAAGGAAGAGGACCAGGTTTATTTCGTGACCGATAAGAAAGGGGTCGATGAACTCTACAAACTAACCGGGAAGAAACGGGAGGTAATCCATAATGTGATGATCCTGGGGGGTAGCAAGGTTGGGTTTAAAGCAGCACGCGACCTGGCTGAGGACAATTTCACGGTAAAACTTGTGGAAAAAGATAAATCCAAGTCGTTTGAAATTGCCGATGCACTACCCGAATGTGTTGGTGATCAACGGGGATTGCCGGAATGTGGAGCTGCTCGAAGAGGAAAGCCTTGAATCCATGGATGCCTTTATCGCCGTTACCGGGAATTCGGAAACCAATATCATGTCGTGCCTGGTGGCACGGTCTAAAAACATCAAAAAGACCATAGCAATGGTTGAGAACATGGATTATTTCCAGTTATCGCAATCTATTGGGGTAGATACCCTTATCAATAAAAAGCTGCTGGCTGCCAATAATATTTTCCGGCATATCAGGAGGGGAGAGGTGGTAGCATTGACGCGACTCAACAACCTGAATGCAGAGATCCTGGAGTTCATAGTTAAACCAACCTCGCTCGTGAACGGCCAATATATTTCGGAGATAGATTTTCCCCGGACCGCAGTCATCGGAGGGGTTATCCGAGATGGAAAGGGATTGATAGCCCTGGGGGATTTTAAGATATTACAGGGTGACAGGGTGGTGGTCTGTTGCCTTCCGCAAGCCATTCGAAAGATTGAAAAGATGTTCCTTTAGCCATGGGGTTTAACTTCAAAATCATATTCCACCTCATGGGACTATTGCTGCTTTGCAACGGTTCCTTCATGTTGCTGGCTGCTTTGGTAAGCGGGCTCTATGATGACGGGGTAACTTTGGAGATCACACTTGCGGCTATTACAACAATATTTGTGGGGGTTGTTGCCATGTATTACACCCGGGGCCACAGAAAAGAACTCAAAAGGAAGGAGGGTTATATCATTGTTACCTTCGGCTGGTTGGTGATGTCTGCTTCCGGGTTATTGCCCTTTGTATTTTCCGGTGCCATTCCCGGCATCACGAATGCCTTTTTTGAAACCATGTCCGGCTATACCACAACAGGGGCTTCCATAGTGGATGATATTGAAGCCCTGCCGGAAGGGATACTGTTCTGGCGGAGCCTTACCCATTGGATCGGGGGGATGGGGATCATTGTCCTTGCCGTGGCGATCCTGCCGCTGCTGGGGATCGGGGGGATGCAGCTATTTGCGGCCGAGGCACCCGGCCCAAGCGGGGATAAATTACACCCCCGGATCACCGATACGGCAAAAAGGCTGTGGTTGATCTATTTTGGGTACACCGTAGCGGAGACCCTGTTGTTAAACTTTGCCGGCATGTCTTTTTTTGATGCCATTAACCACTCTATGGCAACCTTATCCACCGGTGGGTTTTCCACAAAGAATGCCAGCCTTGCCTATTGGAATGATCAGCCGATGATCCAGTATATCGTGATCGTGTTCATGTTCCTGGCTGGATCTAATTTTGTGCTTAGTTATTTCGCATTCAAGGGAAAATTACGAAGGGTCCTGAAGGATGAGGAATTCCGGATGTATGCAATTTTTATCGGGTTGTTTACCCTGATCAGTACCCTGGTGATATATACCCGCACCAATGTACCCGTTACGGATTACCATCCGATGCTATATGGCGTCGGCGAAAGTTCTTTCCGCCATGCACTGTTCCAGGTTGTATCCATTATCACCACTACAGGCTTTGTGTCTGCGGATTTCACCAACTGGACGCCCTTTTTGACCGTTTTCTTTTTTGGCCTGATGTTTTCCGGAGGTTCCGCGGGGTCTACCGCAGGGGGGATCAAAATTATGCGCCATATCCTGATCATCAAGAACGGGCTGCTGGAATTTAAGCGCACCTTGCATCCCAATGCTATTATCCCGGTACGGTTCAACAACAAGACAGTACGGGAACACATAGTTTACAATATCATCGGGTTCTTTGTTCTGTATATGTTGTTGTTTATAATTGGCGCCCTGGTACTGAGTTTTATGGGGCTCGATTATGCTTCAGCCATTGGGGGTGCGGCTTCCTCCCTCGGAAATGTGGGACCGGCTTTGGGGACGCTGGGCCCCCTGAATAACTTCAACAGCCTCCCGGATCCCGGAAAATGGTGGTGTGGATTCCTGATGCTGGCGGGCAGGCTGGAACTATTTACCGTACTGATCCTGCTAAGCCCCTATTTCTGGAAAAAGATATAGGCTGCAGGGGCAGGAAGGATAATTTGCAACGGTCCGGTCATAAACAGGGTAGACCTCCCTATTTTCAGACCACCGATTTGATCCGCTCTGCGGCCTCCCTCAATTCATTTTCTGAAGCAGCATAGGATATCCGTATACAATTGGGGTTGCCGAATGACTCCCCCGAAACGGTCGCCACATTGGCATGCTCCAATAAATACATGGCAAAATCAGACGCGGTCTCGATGGTAGACCCCTTCAGGGTTTTGCCAAAAAAGGAAGAAACATCCGGGAAAATATAAAAGGCGCCTTCAGGTATATTGAGCTTAAAGCCTTCTATATCACCGAAAAGCTCCAGGATGATATCGCGCCGTTTGTGGAATTCATCGATCATGAAGCGGATCTTGCTCACCGGGGCTTCTAGGGCGGTAATGGTCGCCCTTTGTGCGATGGCGTTAGCCCCACTGGTTATCTGTCCCTGGAACTTGGTACAGGCCTTGGCGATCCATTCTGCTGCCCCCAGGTAACCGATACGCCACCCGGTCATTGCAAATGCTTTTGAGACACCGTTGACCGTAATGGTGCGGTCATACATACCCGCTATACCTGCAATGCTTACATGTCCTCCGACAAAGTTTATATGTTCATATATCTCATCGGACACTATAAAAATATCAGGGTGTTTCCTAAGGACTTCCGCCAGTCCTTCCAACTCTTCCTGGCTGTAAACTGAACCGCTGGGGTTACAGGGGGAGCTGAACCACATCATTTTGGTGTTAGGGGTTATTGCCCCTTCCAGCTGGGACGGGGTCATCTTAAAGTCAGTTTCTATGGAGGTTGGAACTTCTACCGGGACGCCTTCGGCAAGCTTTACGATATCGCTGTAACTCACCCAATAGGGTGCTGGTAAGATCACTTCGTCGCCCTTGTTCAGCATCACCATGGCAATATTCGCCAGTGACTGTTTGGCCCCCGTGGAAACCACGATCTGACTCGGCTTATACTCCAGGTTATTATCCCGCTTGAATTTATTCGCTATCGCCTGTTTGAGGTCTGCGTAACCATCTACCGGGGAATAACTGCTATAGTTATCGTCAATTGCCTTATGGGCAGATTCCTTTACAAATTCGGGGATATTAAAATCGGGTTCCCCCAGGCTGAGGCCGATAATATCTTTGCCCTCATTCCGCAGTTCGCGGGTTTTTGCGGCCATAGCAAGGGTGGCCGAAGTTGACATTGCGTTGATCCGGTCAGATAGGTAATTTTTCATTCCTGAATAGCGTTTATTGGTATTGCAGGACTGGTTTTTTTCCCAGTTCCTTCAAATGTTTGAAGTGCGAAATTATAGCTTTTCTGGTAGTTTTATATTCGTTGTAGGGCAAATTAAATTCGGTGGCCGTTTGTTTCACAATTTTAGCAATTTTTGTGTAATGGATATGGCTGATGTTGGGAAAGATATGATGTTCCACCTGGTGGTTCAACCCACCGGTAAACCAGTTCACGATCCTGTTGCGTGTACCGAAGTTTACGGTTGTTGCCAGCTGGTGTATCGCCCATGTATTCTTCATGGATCCGTCATGTTCCGGTAGTGGGGTGTCTGCTTCATCAACAACATGCGCGAGCTGGAATACGACACTCAGGATGACCCCGGCTACATAATGCATGATAAAGAAGCCTATGAGGATCTTCCACCAGGCAATGTCAAGCAACAGCATTGGCAGGACTATCCAAATGGTGATATAGATAAGCTTTGTGGCCACCAGTACGCTCCAGTTCAGGAATGGTTTGGGGAACTTGCCATAGGATAATTTGCGTTTGGTATACCGGTACATCTGCATAAAATCAGTTGTGATGGCCCAGTTGAAGGTGAGGAGGCCATACAGGAGAAGGGAATAATAATGCTGGAACTTATGGAATTTGTGCCATTTGGCATGCTTTGAAAACCGGAGTACCCGCCCGGCTTCCAGATCCTCGTCGTGGTTGTGGATATTGGTATACGTATGGTGCAGCACATTGTGCTGCACCTGCCAGTTGTAGACATTGCCTGCCAGGATATAGATGGTGCCACCCATAAATTTGTTGACCCAGTTTTTGTTGGAATAGGACCCATGGTTGCCATCGTGCATTACATTCATCCCAACTCCGGCCATTCCAACTCCCATGATGACAGTCAGTAACAGATTCGCCCAGGTTGGCAGGTTAAGGGTTAGGATCAGGAAATAGGGGGCCAGGAAAAGCGTGAACATAACGGCCGTTTTCAGGTATAACTTCCAGTTTCCTGTCTTTTTCAATTTGTTTTCTTTGAAATAGTCATTGACCCGTTTGTTGACGGTCCGGAAAAATTGGGCAGGATCCTTCCTGGAAAATTTTATAACAGTTGTTTCCATAGTTTGGAGAATATTTTAAAAGCGCTATAACTATAACGCAAGATGTTGCTATTTAATACTATGCGGCTAAAGTAGTATTTTTGGCCAAAACACAAAGGTACACATGAAGGCCGACATAATATTCAAATATTTTCCCAATTTATCCCGGATCCAGCAGGAGCAGTTTCAAATGCTGGAAAGCCTGTACCAGGATTGGAACCTTAAAATAAATGTTGTTTCCAGGAAGGACATAGATGAATTGTACCTTCGGCATGTACTCCATTCCCTGGGGATAGCGCGACTCGTGCAGTTTTTACCGGGTGCTAAAATCCTGGATGTGGGAACCGGTGGCGGGTTTCCGGGGATTCCCCTGGCCATTTTATTCCCGGAAGCAGAATTCACGCTGGTGGATGCCATTGGGAAAAAGATCAGGGTAGTGGAAGAGGTGGTTGCGGGACTGGGACTCCGGAATGTCCAGACCAGGCAGGACCGGGTGGAAAATATCACAGGGCACTATGATTTTATCATAAGCAGGGCAGTGGCAGCCATGCCTACCTTTGTGCGCTGGGTTAAGGGCCGGATCAAAAAAAGATCGGACCATGAATTAAAAAACGGGATATTGTACCTGAAAGGGGGGGATTTAACAGAAGAGCTAAGGGATTACAGCTCGGCCCGGATTTTTGATCTGAGCGATTATTTTACCGAAGATTTCTTCGAAACCAAAAAATTGGTTTACCTGCCTTTGAAGTTCAAGGGTTAGGGTTACAAACTTAGCATCTGTTTGTATGAATACCGGCAGTTTGCGGCATACCTTTTTATATAATCCTGTACTTTCTTAAAGGAATAGCGACCTTTCTTTCTTTCTGCAACTTTCTTACTTTCAACTCGCATTTAGTGTGAATATTAAAGGGTTTTACTTTACATTTTGTTTACAATTTCTTAACGTTAAATTTACATTAATATTGCTCCAAAGTCAAGTTTTCCACGTTAAAATTATTGGTAGGTCAGGGTATATTATTTCAACGGGGAGAACACCCATACTATTGTGGTGCGGGGAGGTATTCCACCATTTTTTACAAAACAATGGGTTCCCGGGGTACGGATATCCGGTATATCCCTACTTTTCCAGGAAAGGGTACCGGTAATCTTCGGGGGTGACGAAGGTTTCCTTTATCAGCCTGGGCGAAACCCAGCGCATAAGGTTTTGGGCAGACCCCGCTTTATCGTTTGTACCTGAAGCACGCGCCCCGCCAAATGGCTGTTGTCCTACAACGGCGCCTGTGGGCTTGTCATTGATATAAAAATTCCCGGCACAATTGACCAGCGTTTTGGTGGCTTCGTCCAGCGCATAGCGGTCCGTGGCCAGGACCGCACCGGTGAGGGCATACACAGAAGTGCTGTCTACAAGTTTCAATGTTTTGGACCAATCCTTGTCGTCATATACATACACCGTTACCACAGGTCCGAACAGCTCGGTTTCCATGGTAACGTAATGTGGGTTGGTGGTGACAATAACGGTGGGTTCAATAAAATAGCCCTTTGATTTGTCATAACCGCCACCAGCATAGATTTTAGCATCGCTGTCCTTTTTGGCACCCTCGATATATTTGGCCAATTTGTCGAAAGATCCCTCATGGATAACAGCCGTGATAAAGTTACCCATGTCTTCAGGGGACCCGGGGGCGTTGAACGATTTTATATCATTTTTGACCAACTTCAATATTTCGGACGACGTGGATTTGGGGAGGTACACCCGGGAGGCCGCACTGCATTTTTGTCCCTGGAATTCGAAAGCACCCCGGGTAATTGCCGTGGCCACCTGGCCGGGATTTGCAGAAGGGTGGGCGATGATAAAATCTTTCCCGCCCGTTTCCCCCACGATCCGGGGATAGGTTTTATACTTGTGTATATTGTTTCCGATCTGCTTCCACAGGTTCTGGAAAACCTGGGTTGAACCCGTAAAATGGATCCCGGCAAAATCAGGGCTTGCCAATACGGTGTCGGTGATCATCACAGGGTCTCCGTAAACCACATTGATAACGCCATCCGGGACCCCGGCTTCCCGGAATACATCAACTATGACTTTCGCGGAGAAAATCTGGCTGTCACTGGGTTTCCAGACCACTACATTACCCATCATGGCCGCACTGGCCGGCAGATTCCCTGCTATTGCCGTAAAGTTAAACGGTGTTATGGCATATACAAATCCTTCGAGAGGGCGATACTCCACCCGGTTCCAGACACCTTCGGAAGATTCCGGTTGTTCTTCGTAGATCCCGGCCATGAATTCCACATTAAACCGGAGGAAATCAATCAGTTCACAGGCCGCATCAATTTCA
This sequence comes from uncultured Flavobacteriaceae bacterium, assembly GCA_963756115.1. Classification (GTDB taxonomy): domain Bacteria; phylum Bacteroidota; class Bacteroidia; order Flavobacteriales; family Flavobacteriaceae; genus JTS-RE37. The sequence continues at coordinate 29,367 of CAVWMN010000001.1, read as the reverse complement.
GCCTGGTGTATGTTCTTTGACTGGGCGATCATGGTAGCGGCATTGATCTTCGCACGGTAAGGCCCTGCCAGCAGATCTGCAGCCTTCAGGAATACCGCTGCACGCTGTTCCCAGCTTAGATCAGCCCAGGCAGTGCGCGCTTTTAAAGCAGCATTGATCGCCGAGGTTACGTGTTTTTTTTCTGCCAGGTGGTACTGCCCGACGATATGTTTATGATCATGCGGGGGCGACATCGGTTTGGTTGTGCCGGAGGTAATTTCTTCCCCGCCGATATACATGGGCACATCCACTTTTCCCTTATAATAGTCCTTGTATTGTTTGAGGACTTCCTTCCTTTCCGGGCTGCCCGGAGCATAACTTTTTATTGGTTCATTAATGGCCGATGGCACCTGAAAAAATCCTTTACCCATGTCTGTCATTTAAATTTAAAAAATCCGGACAAAGGTACTAAATGTTAGCCTAAAAGAAGCACGCTTCACGGTAAGAATAAAGTAAAATCCAGGTAGCGATTGCAGCGCGGAGAGGTCGCAAATTCAAACGTCGTGAGCGATCACTGAAGCAGGGTTGAGCCTCATTGAGTGCACCAAAAAGCTGGAATTCGGGTGGAACCCCGGTTCACAGGAACAGCATTCGGTATCATGGAGTTTGATTAATTCAGCGCAAAAGGAGCGCTGAACTTAAAGGTTGGAACATATACCCTGAATTTCTCTGTAGAGCTGAAATTCACCATGTTGTAATGTCCCTTCATGGCGCCAATCGGGGAAGCGAGCAGGCAGCCGGAACTATAGGTATGCGATTCGCCCGGTTTTATGACGGGCTTTTTCCCGATCACGCCCTCCCCGTCCAATACCTCGAAATCATTGAGGGAATCAAATATTTCCCAATGCCTGGAAGTCAATTGTACCGAATCCTTGCTTTGATTTTCGATGGTGATGGTGTAACCAAATGCAAAATGCATCTTGTAGTTCTTGAAGAATGTACCTTCAAAACTGGTGTCAACAGATATTTTAATGCCTTTGGTAACTTGAGTGATCATGGTTCCGTCTTAATGGTAATATGCAAATCCCGGGTCGTCTGCACTGCCTTGAGCGCGCGCGCTAAATTACTGAAAATAGTGTTACCCTGGTTAATAATTTAATATAGATTTAAGCCTTTCCGCGCTGTGTGATTACCTGTGGGGACTGATAGGTCCCCCGCGTTGTGTTCCCGATAAAAATACGCCCGCAATGATACCTTAAAAAGCCATCATTTTCCGGCGCATAATCCTGACTAAGTTAATGAATATGGCTTTATTGTGAAAACGTATCGGGATTTTATCGGTAAAGGGATGATTTTTGCTGTTTAATGCGCTCTTTCCCATGGCTTATTCCCCGTTTTATTGGCGTCTTAAAACCTTCAGGGAACCGGGGTCCGCTATAATGCCGTCATAACGGGACGCGTATAAGGAATTCAGCATGCCATAGCGTCCAGGGGCGTGTCAATTGGTAATATCCCGTGAATTGGCAGAGCCAATCCCGATAATACTATCATAGATATCCCCGAAGTTCCTGTAATACACCAGGATGATATAGGTGTTTTCTGTAAAGTGGAAATTACCACAGACGGTATTTAACTCAATGGTACCGTCCTCTTTTTTAAGGACGTATTTGTAATTGTAAAAGCCTTGTTTCAGCAGGATAACCGCTTCCATATTGCCCGTCTCGGAATTATAGGCCATTTTATTTCCTTCTTCCAGGGCGTAATTGTTGAATTTCCCGAAAACATATACCTCATCAAGGCCCAGGGCGGCAGTATAGGGCAGGCTGAAGTGGACCTCGGTATATTCTGCTTCCCGGGATACTTCATCGCCCTGCAGTGTGCGCACCACAAAATCGCCGTTAATATCCGGGAAATAGGTATAGGGCCCCTCATTGCGGTACCGGTCTGTAAAAAGGTAGGTATGGTATAATTCCTCAAATTCTATATGTGAAATAGCCGAACTTGGCGCCCTTAGGTCTTTGGTATCAAAATTCAGGAATTCGTTTCCCCCAAAGAAACTGGTTTCCTTGTCGTATTTATAAACGAGTTCATTGCCCAGGGTAAACTGTGGTTTCACATTGTTTATCGCTGTAGGCCAGAAGTAATTCTGTAAAATAGCCACCTTAACTTCCTTCTTGGGGTTTACCAGCTGAACATCAGGCGAGAAAATGGAAAATTGTACCACTTGCTTTTCATTGAGGAATTCGAAGTCCCTGGAACGCTTGACGGCAGCCGAAACCCGTACCAGGTCTTTGTAGACTACAAACCGCCTGCTGAATTGCAATTCGTAGTTGCTGTCATATATTTCCAGGATGAAATTACCGCTAACCTTCAGTCCCAGGTTTTCATTCGGGATGGTGAGTCGGTAATTGGAATAGGGCTGCAGCGTATTGTAACTGTTTTCATAATCCGTAATACGCTGGTTGTCCATTCCGTTGAGGTACTGCGATTTTAAAAGTTCCGAGGGGGTCCAGTCATAATCGCAATGCAGGACCTTATAATAATAGTCCTGTTCATTGGCAAGGATATCGTCAAATTCCAGGTATACCGGATCCCCGAGCTGAACAATAGGGAATTGGTCTTCCGTGGGTCCTTTAAATAGGACCGACTTAATATTCGATGGGGGTGCAACCTCCTCCTGAACCTGTGAAAATAAAGGGATGGCAAACACAAATATCAAAAACTGTTGAAGGTACAGGCGCATTTTTTGTGTTAATTTTCAGGCAAAGGTAAACAAAAAGCATACCGTACAAATTCCACTCGTTACAATGCCTAAATTTCTGGTTAATAATTATGAAAACTTTTGATTAAGTGGTACTTTTGACGCGTATTTTACAAATTAAGGTCTACATTATATGTCCAAAGACATCCGAATTAAAAAAGGCTTGAACATTAACCTTGTCGGAGCCGCGGAACATAGCACTTCCAAAGCCGTTTTAAGCAATGTTTACGCTATAGATCTTCGGGATTTTCATGGCATCACCCCAAAAATGTTGGTAAAGCAGGGAGCCGAGGTTAAAACCGGGGAGCCGCTTTTCCACGACAAAACCCATACCAAAATGATGTTTGTTTCCCCGGTTAGCGGGGAACTGATCGAAATTGAAAGGGGGGCGAGGCGCCGCATCCTGAGCATCAAGATCCTTGCTGATAAATCTCAGGAAGACCTTCCTCACCCCATTCTCGATCCAAAAAGTGTTACCGAACAGGAAATCCGGGAATTTTTACTGCAGTCAGGCTGTTGGCCTTTTATCATGCAACGGCCCTATGATATTATCGCGGATCCGGATACCGCCCCCAAGGCGATCTTTGTCTCAGGGTATACAACAGCCCCGCTGGCAGCAGATCTTGATTATATCCTTCAGGGAAAAGAGGCAGCACTACAGGCAGCACTTACTGCCCTGGGTAAACTCACGCCCGGGAAAGTCCATGTTTCCATCGGCAAGACGGGTAATTCCCCGCTGGCCGCCATGCAGGGGGTGGAATTGCATAAAATTTCAGGGCCCCATCCCGCCGGACTGGTAGGAACACAGATCAACAAAATTGATCCTATAAACAAAGGCGAACGTGTGTGGACCATAACCCCGCAGGACCTGGTGATCATCGGGGAGACTTTGCTGACCGGTAAATTTAATCCCCAGCGGACTATTGCACTGGTTGGGTCTGTGATAAAAACACCAAAATATTATACCACAAGGATAGGGGCGGAAATCGCAACATTCCTGTATGCAAGCGGTGTAAACCTTGATAAATTCAGGGTGATAAACGGCGATGTCCTGACGGGTTCGAAAACAAACCAAAATGGCCATCTCGGGTTTTACAATGTTACTGTTACGGCCATTCCCGAAGGGGACGACTACGAATTTTTCGGGTGGAACAAACCTGTCTTTAACAAGATATCTGCTACCCGGGCATTGACATTTTCCTGGATGAACCCCAAATAAGAAGTACGACCTTACCACCAATACCAATGGCGAGCACCGGGCCTTTGTGGTAACCGGGATGTACGAGGAAGTATTCCCCATGGATATTTATCCTTTGCAACTGCTCAAGGCATGCATGGTAAAGGACTTGGATGAAATGGAACAATTGGGGCTCTATGAGGTGATCCCGGAAGATTTTTCATTGACTGAATTTATATGTATATCCAAACAACCCCATCAACAGATCATCCGTGAAGGCCTGGATCTGCTTCATAAAGAAATAGGATAGAGATGAGTGACAAGAGACTGACATTTAAGAAGAGACTGCATATTCTGAAGCACCACTACAGGGATAAAAAACTGGCACCTGCTTTCAATGCGCTGCATACCTTTTTGTATTCTCCCAATGAAACCACACATTCCGGATCTCATATACGAGCGGCGGATGACCTGAAACGGACCATGAATACCGTGATCATGGCGCTGATCCCTGTCCTCATATTCTCGTTTTTCAATACCGGATATCAGTATTATTCCGCCGTCAATGGCTTCCCGCAGGATTTTTCGGTCTGGGAACATTTCCTGACATGGGAAAATTTCTGGTTGGGATTTAAGCAGGTAATGCCACTGGTCATCGTCTCCTATGGCGTAGGCCTGCTGGTGGAATTTATTTTTGCTGTCATCAAAGGACATGAAGTGGAAGAAGGGTACCTCGTAACAGGTATGCTCGTACCCCTCATCCTGCCGGTTGATACCCCGCTTTGGATGTTGGCTGTTGCCGTGGTATTCGGGGTAGTGATCGGAAAAGAGGTATTTGGCGGTACGGGAATGAACATCCTGAATCCCGGCCCTTACCATTCGTGCATTTCTGTTCTTCGCGTATCCAACCTGGATGAGCGGGGATAAGGTTTGGGTACACGGCGCTGTGGAACGGGCTGGCACCCCGGATGCCATTTCCGGTGAAACCGTCCTTGGTTACCTGGCACAAAACGGGGATTATGGATACTCGGTATCCGATATGTTCTTCGGGTTTATCCCGGGCTCGGTCGGGGAAACATCTGCCTTCCTGATACTGCTTGGAGGCCTGTTCCTGGTTTTCAGCAAAATAGCAAGCTGGCGGATCATGGTCAGTGCGGTCCTCGGGGCACTTGCAATGGGACTGATCTTTAACGGTATCGTAGACCAGGGCTGGATACAGCAGGGCAGTAAATTTTACGGCCTGATGAGTTTTGACTTCTGGAAACACCTCATAGTTGGCGGTACTTGCCTTTGGCATCGTATACATGGCCACCGATCCGGTGACGGGATCCCAGACAAACAGGGGCAAATGGATCTATGGCTTTCTTATCGGGTTCATTTCCGTGATGATACGGGTGTTTAACCCTGCCTATCCGGAAGGTGTATTCCTTGCCATTTTACTGATGAATGTCTTTGCTCCTACCATTGACCATTATGTCATCCGCGGCAATATCAAGCGAAGGATGAAACGATTGAAGCATGCCACCGTTGTGCCTAAGACAACCGGGGGAAAAGCAGAAGAACTAAAAGTTGAAAGGGTTTAATCATGGCAATAAATACAGATAAAAACGTGTACACTGTGGTCTTTGCGGCCCTTATGGTAGTGGTCGTTGGTTCCATCCTTGCATTTGTGGCTTCGGGCCTCAATGAAAGGATAAAGGAGAACCAGCGGTTTGAAAAGCAGCAGAATATCCTGTACGCCATGGGTGTGAATGAAAATGTGGACGAAGGCAATGTCAATTTCGTGCCGGCAGACAAAGTGGAACAGGAATTTTCAAAATACATTACCGAACAACTCATCATCGAAGGGGATAAGATCACCAATGATGATGAAGCCTACCTGATCGACCTCAAAAAGCAGCAATCGCTCGCCAAAGCGGGGATTACCCCGAAATTGCCCCTATTTATCGGGCAGAAGGATGGAAAAAAATACTATATCATCCCCATGTATGGAAAAGGGTTATGGGATGCTATCTGGGGATTTATAGCCCTGGATGACCAACTCGTTGTGCAAGGTGTTTATTTTGACCATAAAGGGGAAACCCCCGGTCTTGGGGCCAATATCAAACAGCGTTATTTCATGGATGATTTTTCCGGGGAATACATCCTTGAAGGCACCCGCTATGCGGGGATAAATGTCGCCAAGGGTAATAATGATCCGCTGAACAAGATAAAGGACGATAATGAAGTGGATGCCCTGGCGGGCGCCACCATAACAGGTAACGGGGTATCCGCAATGATCAAGGAAAGCGTAAACCTCTATAAAGGATATTTGGAAACCATCAGAGCTAAATAATATGGCACTACTTACAAAAAAAGACGCGAACCTCATACTCGACCCCCTGGCAGACAACAACCCCATTACCATCCAGGTACTGGGAATTTGTTCGGCCCTGGCTATTACCGCAGAATTGAAGGCGTCTGTGGTGATGGCCTTCTCAGTTATGTTCGTACTTGGTATGGGAAACGTGGCGATCTCACTGCTGCGGAACATTATCCCTTCCAAGATCCGGATCATCGTTCAGCTGATCGTTGTGGCGACCCTCGTGATCATCGTGGATCAGGTATTAAAGGCATTTGCCTATGAACTCAGTAAGACCCTTGCGGTTTTTGTTGGTTTGATCATCACAAACTGTATCATCATGGGGCGGTTTGAAGCATTTGCGCTGGGAAATGGCCCCTGGCGGTCGTTCCTCGACGGTGTTGGAAACTCAATGGGATATGGAATCATCCTGGTAATAGTTGGCTTTTTCAGGGAATTGCTGGGTTCCGGTACTTTATTTGGGTTCCCGGTATTGGGGAATCCCATTGAAAAGACAGGCCTATATTCCACAGGCTATGAAAACAACGGGTTTATGATAATACCCCCGGCTGCGCTTATAGTAGTGGGGTAATCATCTGGTTCAACGATCCGTAACCCTGCGTTGATTGAGGAAAATTAATTTTGCCGTAATACTTGACTTATGTTAGAGCATGTAGAATTATTCTTTAAATCGATCTTTATCGACAATATGGTTTTCGCCGTATTCCTTGGTATGTGTTCGTATCTGGCTGTTTCAAAGAAAGTTGCAACCGCCGTGGGCCTCGGTGCGGCAGTTATCTTCGTACTGGCCGTTACCGTTCCCCTGAACTGGTTACTCGACACGTATTTGCTTCAGGATGGGGCACTGGCCTGGCTGGGTCCGGAATATGCCGATTACAACCTTAGCTTTTTGTCATTCATATTGTTTATAGCCACGATAGCCACTATGGTACAGCTGGTGGAAATTGTGGTTGAAAAGTTTTCGCCTGCCCTGTATAATTCCCTGGGCATCTTCCTGCCGCTGATCGCAGTGAACTGTGCGATCCTGGGGGGTTCGCTTTTTATGCAGGCACGCGAAATACCCACACTGGGACTTGCCTTCAATTATGGGGTTAGTTCCGGTATCGGCTGGTTCCTGGCTATCCTTGCGATAGCAGCCATCCGGGAAAAGATCAGGTATTCCAATGTCCCCCCACCATTGAGGGGTCTTGGTATAACCTTTATTATCACCGGTTTGATGGGGATCGGCTTTCAGAGTTTTGGGGGGATGCTCACGGGAGGGGATGACGCCCCGGCCCCGGCCCCGGTAGAGGTCACTACAGCCCAGAAAGAGGCAAAAGATAAAAAAGAGAAGGAACTCAAAAAAGATATTGATTCGGAAACCGTTTCGTATCACAACGCATTAAACGATCACAAATGATATTAGCTGCAAGCACCCTGGGAACGATTGTTATTACGGTAATTGCCTTCCTAATTTTATTGTTGCTTCTGGTGGCACTGCTGCTGTTTACCAAGGAAAAACTATCCCCTTCCGGCCCTGTTACCATCACCATCAACGGGGAAAAGGAAATCCAGGTAGGATCGGGTAATTCCCTGCTGTCTACCCTGGGAAACCAGAAAATATTCCTGCCATCCGCCTGTGGCGGCGGGGGAACCTGTATCCAGTGCGAATGCCACGTGCTGTCTGGTGGTGGTGAGGCTTTGCCAACAGAGACCCCTCATTTTTCCAAAAGGGAATTGAATGAAGGAGCCAGGCTCGCCTGCCAGGTCAAGGTGAAGCAGGATATGGAAATAACCATCCCGGAGGAAGTCTTCGGAATCAAGAAATGGGAAGGTACTGTTGTAAGGAATTACAATGTGGCCTCTTTTATCAAGGAATTCGTGATTGAAATCCCCGAGGATATGAATTACAAGGCCGGCGGTTATATTCAGATCGAGATCCCCCCCTGCGAAATAAAGTACGCAGACATGGATATCACGGCACATCCGAAGGAACACGAAACCCCGGATAAATTCCAGGCTGAATGGGATAAATTCAACCTTTGGCCGCTGGTTATGAAGAACCAGGAAACGGTTGAGCGGGCTTATTCAATGGCTTCTTTTCCGGCAGAAGGCCGGGAGATCATGTTGAATGTCCGGATCGCAACCCCTCCCTGGGACCGATCCAAAAACGGTTGGATGGCAGTGAATCCGGGGATTGCATCCTCGTATATCTTTGCCCAGAAAGAAGGGGATAAAGTAGTGATATCAGGACCTTACGGGGAATTTTTCATCAATGAATCCGACTCCGAAATGCTATATGTGGGCGGAGGTGCCGGCATGGCGCCCATGCGTTCCCATTTATACCATCTTTTCAAAACCCTGCAGACCAACAGGAAGGTTTCCTACTGGTACGGCGGACGATCCAAACGGGAGTTGTTCTACATAGACCACTTTAAAAACCTGGAAGCTGAATTCCCTAACTTTAAGTTTTATATGGCGCTTTCGGAACCGCTTGAAGAAGATAACTGGAAGGTTAAGGAAAGCCTTGATGCACCAGGAGATGGATTTGTCGGGTTTATCCACAACTGCGTGATCGATAATTATTTGTCGAAACACGAGTCGCCCGAAGATATTGAACTTTATTTTTGCGGACCCCCGCTGATGAACAAAGCGGTGCAGAAAATGGGAGAAGACTTTGGAATTCCGGATGAACACATCAGGTTCGATGATTTCGGCGGATAGGTTGCTCCGGGAGCAATAGGAAAAGTAAAAACCGATATCTTACGTGTCGGTTTTTTGCTGTAATAAACGTGTCATGAAGGCATTATCCGAACAGGAGTTACATAACCTGGCAATGAATATCGTGGGAAGGGAGCTGGAAGCTGCAGGGTACGAATTCCTGGGTGTGAACAGCAAACCAAAGCGGAACCCTCAGTTTGTTTGCCTGAAGGATACCGTGGTACACTTTATAGTGGTTCGGTGTATTGCGCACCCGGCCAACCCCAGGATCTATGATGAAAAAATACTGGAGAAGGTCAAGGAGCACGCAGCTTAAATATGAGGCTACCACCCACTATGCAGGTGTTGGCCTGTACAATGCGAAAGACAGGAGCCTGCCCGTGATGCTCAACGAACCGTACCTGGTCGATTACGAGGGATTAATTGAAATCTGAAGTTGGAAATGAGAAGCATCCTGGTTGGTATTTGTAGTTTGGTTATTGTGTCATGCGGGGATGGAAATAGACATCCGGTACGCAATTTCATCAATGGGGCAGCTCTTGGGACTACCTATAATATCACCTATCTGTGCCCCGGGGAAGTTGACCTGCAGGAGGAGATCGATTCTGTTTTTGCTGCTATAAACCAATCCATGTCCACCTATATCCCTCAATCCGACATATCCCGAATAAATTCGGGGGATACCACGGTTGTGGTAGACCAGATGTTCCGGGAAGTCTTTGAACTTTCAAGGGAAGTGAACCGGGCCACGGACGGGGCTTTTGACCCAACTGTCGGTGTCCTGGTGAATGCCTGGGGCTTCGGCCCCGGGAAGGCCGTTGAACTGGACAGCGCAAAAGTGGACAGCCTGCTGAACTTTGTAGGATTCCACAAAGTGATGTTGACCGCCGATAACAAAGTGGTGAAACAGGACCCCCATATAGAATTTGATTTTAATGCAATTGCAAAGGGATATGCCATAGATCGGCTCGGGATCATGCTTGCCCAACATGGAATTTCGGATTACCTGGTGGAGGTGGGGGGGGAGATCATCGCAAAAGGCACAAATAAGAGTAAGAAAAAGCCCTGGTTAGTGGGGGTGGAGGAACCGTTGGCTGAATCCGATAGCAATCCGGAGGGAAGGGAAATGAGAACTTCGTTGCGGTTACAGGACCGCGCACTGGCGTCCTCCGGTAATTACCGGAAATTCCGTATTGATCCGGTCACCGGTAAAAAATTTGTACATACCATAGACCCGAGAACAGGCTACACCAAGGACGCCAGGGTTTTGGGAGCTAGTGTCATTGCCGACGAATGTGCAATCGCCGATGCCTATGCAACTGCCTTCATGGTGATGGACCTGGAAGATTCCCGTAAATTCCTGGAAACCAGGAATGACCTGGATGCCTATATCGTATACCTGGATGATACGGGGGAAGAAAGTGTCTTTATGACCCCGGGTTTCAGATCATTGCAATCAGAGTGATTTCAATGCTGTAAGGGCTGCCTTTTTTGATAATGGCGGAACCTTTCAGGGAACCATGGATTATACTTTGGTCACTACCGGGATGATCTCACCTTTTGCGAGCCGGTATTTATCCACTTCACCTGCCGGCCAGCCCGCTGTATAATCCACTGCCTTTACAGTAAAGCCAATAGCTTCTAATTTATCAAAGTAGTCCCTGCCATAGATTCGCACATGGTCATACTGGCCGAAGACCCGTGCCCGTTCTTTTACACCTGTTATGGAATCATCCTCGAATGTCTGTTCCCTGTTCAAATCCTGGGGGATCTGCAGGATGCCCCAGCCTCCTTTTTTCAGAACCCTGTACAATTCCTGCATCGCCCTGGTATCATCGGGGATGTGTTCCAGTACGTGGTTGCACAGGATGACATCGATGGACTGGTCTTCAAAGGGGAGCGCACAGATATCAGCTTTTACATCTGCCAGGGGGGAATTAAGGTCTGTGGTGATGTACTCGAGGTTCTTTAAATTCCGGAACCGTTTGTAGAAGGCTTGTTCCGGTGCAAAATGCAGCACCTTGTAGCGTGCCGTGAAAAAGTCGGTTTCCCTGCACAGGTATAGCCATAGCAACCGGTGCCTTTCGAGGGACAGGGTTGAAGGGGAAAGGACATTTTCCCGCGGGTTTTCATAACCATAGGGCAGGAAACTCCTGAACCTCCGCCCGTCTATTGGGTCAACATACCTGTCCCCCCGCATAAAGAAGGCCAGCACCGGCCTTACCGGATAGCTTAATTGTATGAGCCAGGGCCTGGGAATCAGGTTCAGTAGGAATTTAAAGAGACGCTTCATGTGGCGGGGCAGTACTGTTAAAATTGTTGGTCAGCATGGAATTGAATGGTGGTAATTCGGAAAGCGGGGACATGTATCCCATGTTTATAGAAGGCTGCAAAATACGGAATTAAGCATTGCCTTCACCCGCTGAGGCAGAAAATCAGTATCCATTTATGGGCAGACCGCCAGCTTTTTTCTGACGGAATTCGCTTTCCTCATCGCTTTCGATGCCAAGGGCATCATAGATATATTTGAAAGTAGACAACAATTCGGGTCTGCCATTCACGATCGCCACATTGTGTTCAAAATGCGCACTGGGATTTCCATCGGCAGTCAGGATGGTCCAGCCGTCCTTTAACTGCCTGATGTGCCGGGTCCCCATGTTGATCATGGGTTCAATAGCAACCACCATCCCTTCCAAAAAACGTTTTCCCCGGCCCCTTTTACCATAGTTGGGCATTTCGGGACTTTCATGCAATTTTTTTCCAAGCCCGTGCCCTACCAGTTCCCGGACCACACTATACCCGTGGCTCTCACAATAATTCTGTATGGCAAAGCCCACATCCCCGACGCGATTCCCAACTTTAAATTCACGAATACCAACGTACAGTGCTTCCTTGGTAACCTGCAGCAATTTTTTGGTTTCCGGTGCAACTTCGCCTACCTCGAACGTATAGGCATGATCCCCGTAATATCCATTTTTCAGGGCCCCGCAGTCCACCGAAATGATATCGCCCTCCTGTAGCGGTTCATTAGTGGGAATTCCATGGACTACCTGGGCATTCGGACTCATATTCAGGGTGTTGGGGAAATCGTACATCCCCAAAAATCCTGGGGTGGCACCTTGTTCCCGTATAAATTCTTCGGCGAGTTTGTCGAGGTATAATGCTGTTACGCCTGGTTTGATCTCAGGGGCCAACATCCCCAGGGTCTTTGATACCACCAGGGCACTTTCCCGCATCAATTCTATTTCTTCGGAGGATTTTATTTTAACCATAAGGGCAAAGGTAAAACATTACTTTAAATTAGCCCGAAAGCCTGTGGTTAAGTCTTTGCAGGATACTCAAAATAGTTAATCCAGCTCAATGGAACATATTGAAAGCTGTCCTTGCCATCCTGATCTTGAATTCAGTATAGGTCTTTTCCAGTAAGCCCCGTGCTGTTTTCTGGTTGATACGTGCCGAAACCGGATAAGGGTAGACCCTGTCACCAAATTTCCCAATTGGGACTCCCGCGTGTTTGGCGAACTGCAATTCCTGTATGAGTTCCCCCGCCAGGGGCGCGATCATGCTTCCAGCCAGCAATTTTTTATCTGCTGTATTTTTACCCGCTTCCAGCCAAATGGATACATGGCCATAGCCGTATTCCTGTATGATCGCCCGGTCATCTTCTTCCATACCCTGATCCTGCCTGATAAATGCGGTGCCTGCTTTATTCAATTGATCTTCGGTTAGTCCGAAGTGGGCCACCTGGGGATCGGTGAATGTAACCCAGCTCAGATCATCGAGCGTATTTTTCTTCCTGAAAAACGGGATCAACAGGTTGCGCCATACCTGGCGAACCATTTTTTCGGCACCATGTGAAAATTGGTAGCTTCCGGCTGCATCCCCCAGGACATAGACTTTTTTATTGGTGCTTTGCAGGTATTCATTCACCTTTATTTTTCCTGCTTCGCCCAGGGCTATTCCGGCTTTTTCAAGCTGCAGTCCGGCCGTGGTAACCTTCCGCCCGGCGGCAACAAGGACCGCATCACACTGGACGGTTTTTAAGGATTCGCCTTTCACATCAATATGTGCCGTTCCATCCCTGAATTTAACAACGGTGGCATTATTCAAGACCCTGACCCCTTCGGTTTCCAAGCGATCCTGCAGGATCCGGGAGTCTGATTCCTGTTCTTTCCTGAGTAGCCTGCTGCCCCGGTTGACAATGGTTACTTTACTCCCAAGCCGGGAAAATGCCTGTCCCAGCTCACATCCTATAGGCCCCCCGCCAATGACCAACAGGTTTTCGGGTAAGCTGTCACAATCAAAAAAAATGGTTTCATTGGTATAAACCGGCAGGGTTTCCATCCCCTCGATCTCAACTTTTTCAGGCCGGGAGCCGGTACAGAGGAAGAAGATTTTTGCGGTATAGGTTTCACCATTGGCTGTTACACTGTCTTCGGATGCGAACCGCGCTTCGCCAATCTCTACATCAATGCCTTTTTTTCGAAGGGCATCTGCGTCTTCAGTTGCTTTTATGATTTCCTGTTTGCTGTGGATATAGTCCAATACCTTTTTCATATCAGCCTTTCCTTCCGGTTTCAGGCCAAACCGGGCCGCTTCCCGTGCATGATGGAAATGCGATGCAATGTGGATGAGGGCTTTGCTTGGAACACAACCATAATTTGTACAATCGCCACCGAAGTGGTCAGCATCCTTTTCTATGAGCAGGGTTTTGAGCTTTAAAAAGTTGGAAACCCCGCTGCTGCCAAGGCCGGCAGCTCCGGCACCGATGACAATGACATCATACTGTTTCATAGTTATCAGTTCAAAAGTGAAGGAATTAGGTTTTCCCCAGGTCGGCTCCCACTTAAAGGAAAGCCAGCGGCCAGGTTACGCCAACTACTATTATAAGGGAAGCATGTTACACCAGGCTCTTTTGAGTCATGACCTCCGGTTGGGGTATCCCCATGAGGTGCAAGATAGTTGGTGCAATATCCCCGAGTACGCCGGGGCGTACAGTTGTGTTGTCACCACCCACCACTATAAGCGGGACCGGATTGGTCGTATGTGCTGTATTGGGGGAGCCATCCGGGTTGATCATCGTTTCACAATTCCCGTGATCTGCGATCACCAGGGTGATATAGCCATGTTTCAATGCAGTGGTAATTACGTCCCGGGCACAGGCATCTACCGTTTCACAGGCTTTTATTGCCGCTGGCATGCTGCCCGTATGGCCGACCATATCCGGGTTGGCAAAATTGAGGCAGATAAAATCAGCCGTCTCATTTTCCAGTTCCGGAAGGATAGCGTCCCGGATATCATAGGCACTCATTTCGGGTTGGAGGTCATAGGTGGCCACTTTTGGTGAAGGGCATAATATTCTTTGTTCCCCCTCAAATGGCACTTCCCGCCCTCCGTTGAAGAAAAATGTCACATGCGGGTATTTTTCAGTTTCCGCGATGCGGATCTGTTTTTTCCCTTCCCTGGCCAGCACTTCCCCAAGCGTGTTCTGCAGATTATCCTTGTCATAAACCACTTTTATATCCTTATACGAATCATCGTAATTGGTGAGGGTTACATAATAAAGGTTGAGTTGATGCATATTGAATTCATGGTAGTCCATCTGGCTTAGTGCCTGCGTGAGTTCCCGGCCCCGATCGGTCCTGAAATTGAAAAATATCACAACATCCCCGTCTTTGATGGTAGTCCGCGGATTGTATGCAGCGTCGGTCAGTACAATCGGTTTGATAAACTCATCGGTAATGCCTTCATCATAGCTCTTTTGTATGGTGGCCGCGATATCAGCCGATTTTTCCCCTTCGCCCTCCACGAGGAGGTCATAGGCCAATTTTATACGCTCCCAGCGATTGTCCCGGTCCATGGCATAATACCGTCCGATGACCGAGGCCAACCGGGTTTTTTTGTCCGCACAGTAGGCCTGGAGGTCTTCCAGGAAAAATTTACCGCTTTTAGGGTCTACATCCCGGCCATCGGTAAAGGCATGTACAAAGGATTTCTGCACCCCGAGCTGTTCACTGACTGTGATCAGGCCTTTAAGGTGGTCAATGTGGCTATGGACCCCTCCATTGCTCAGCAATCCCAGGAAATGGACCGGTTTACCATTGTCCCGGGCATAGTTAAATGCTTGCCGGAGCACCGGTTCATCTTTCAGGGTATTGTCCCGCACTGCCAGGTTGATCTTTGCAAGGTCCTGGTACACGATCCGCCCTGCCCCCAGGTTCATATGTCCTACTTCACTATTGCCCATTTGGCCTTCCGGCAATCCCACATTCATCCCATCCGTCCGCAGGGTGGTATGTGGGTAAAGCTTATAAAGTGAATCGATAAAAGGCGTTTCGGCATGATCAATAGCGGAAACAGATGGATCCGGGGCGATGCCCCATCCATCCAGTATCATCAGGATAACCTTGGAATTCATGATATTTGGTTTAACCCAAAAATAGTGCGAAATAAGAAGGAATGCCACTAAAGGCCGGCAGAATTTCAGGGAAATCTATAGTTTCTTAACAAGTGTTAAGAAATAGACACTCCGCCTCCCAGGATGTTAAACTTACGTTATTTAAGTGTTAATAATGAAACAAATCGGTATAACGGTAGTCTATATTTATATAATCAATATCTATTCATCAATTAAATCAATTCATCATGAGAAAAACGATCCTAATGGTAACTGCCATGTGTTGCATGGCAGTTGCAGGCATTTATGCCATGAACAAAGATGATGTTACAGACGTCCGGTTGTCAACTGAAATTGCAGGGATTAACCCATTCTGCAAGGCAATCATGCAGGGGGACCTGGACACAGTGCAGCGTATGATTGAATTAGGTGAGGATGTCAATCAAAAATCATTGGGGAAGACCCCGGCGATTTTTGCGGCCCGATATAACCGGGCAGACATCCTTCAATTGCTAATTGATAACGGGGCTGATCTTAGTAAAACCTGTGAAAAAGGATTTACAGCCAGGAAGCATGCCACCCTTTCAAATGCGCAGGCTGCGCTGGAAGTTATCGAAAATGCTATGAAGAGTTAAGCGGGGGTTTACTCATCAATCAAAAAACCCTGTCCCAGGGAAGTGGGATCAGGGTTTTTATTTTTCATCTATTTACTTCAAATAGTGTTCAGGTAAAAGAGTAAATAAACACACTAAACTTAAAATTCAAATCCTGTAAATGCTCTGTAAAAAAATGCATAGACGGCCATAAATAACATCAGCACACAGAAAAAAGAATATACCTTCAAAAGGAATACTACAAATGCCGGTTTGCAATCATCGAAAGCCTCCAGATAAAGTTCTTTAAAATGTGTAAGCGTTCCCATATAGTCTTATTTTAATAAAAATTAAAGCTATAAAGGTTAAATCAGCGGGATTGATTAAAGATTTGGAGGTGATCAAATATACAAATAAAATTGATATATCCTAGGCGACCACCATTTTAAGGTCAGGTCTGACTCCTGTATTTGATGATGGCTTCCTGAATCTTCTCGATCCGGTTTCCTGGATCGGGATGGGTGCTTTGGAATTCCGGTTGCCTGTTTGGTCCGGCTGCTTCCTGGAGTATCTCCATGACCCGGATCATTTCTTCCGGGTTATAGCCCGCCTGTATCATAAATAGCACCCCCAGGTCATCGCTTTCCAATTCATCGCCCCGCCCGTTTTTAAGCAAGGTATTCTGTCCGATGCTCCCAACAATACCCCCGGCATCGGCCCCCACGCTGGCTCCCATGGATACGGTCTTCCAAAAATTACTTTCCGCGATCCGTTCGGCTGAATGCCGACCGATCACATGGCCTATTTCATGGCCGAGGACGCCTGCCAACTGTGCCTCGTTCAATCGGGAGAACAGGGCATAGGTAATGAAAACCGGCCCCCCCGGAAGTGCGAAGGCATTGAGGGTCTGATCATCAGCCAGCAGGTGGAACTCATATTGATAGGGGGTTTCACGGGCGACGCTGTTAGCTACCAATTTCTTTCCTATAGCATCCACCTGGGACTGCATGCGTTCGTCCGGGTATAACCCGCCGAATTGCTGCGCTATTTCAGGGGCAGCTTGTAACCCGATAGCGATCTCCTGTTCGGGTGTCATATCAATGGTTTGCGTCCTGCCGGTATACGGGTTTTCCTCTTTGCTGCTGCACCGCTGGACGAAGGCAAAGGCAACAATGGCCAAACCTATGAATATCCGGATTTTCCAACTCACTCTCCTCATGATCTTACTGTATTCCTATTGATAATAATTATTAAAATGCCTATAAAAGATCCGGGTTTATATCCAGGATGTTATCCCGTATATAACTATTTACAAATCCCGTTGTGAAATGTTCACTGCCCATAAATTGCTCTTTTTCCAAAAGTTGCAGGATATTTTTTTTCCGGAAAGCGGTGAGCATGGGGATGGAGACCGGGGCATAACTGAAATGCCATGGTTCGTATTTAAACCCTTTGCGTTTGGGATTATCGGTATATACCAGGTAAAACCCGCAGGCTTCTGAATGCGCATCCATCCATTCCTTCAGGGCTACATACGGTCCGCCGGGCCTGAACTTTTGGGGAACCAGTACGTCAACATTGGGTTTTGGCGGGCCATCGATGATGTCGATGTCCGTCCCCCAGTGATGCCTGCTGGTACCGGGGATGGTGGAATACTCGATGATCTTGTCAATGGCCGCCATGGGTTCCATGCCTTCATCCGTGTAATTTTGGTATTTCTTTTCAAAAATAGCCTCCTGTTGCGCAAAGCTTCGATAGGAGGATACAATCTGAATATCGATTCCGTCTGCCTTGGCTAATTTTCGCATCTCCACGAAGGCATCATGGGCTTGTTTTTGCAGGTTGATCCCTTTGCCATACAATTTGATGTTTTCCTTTCCCATGAGCTCAGCAACAGTGTACTCCTTCTCCTGCGTCCATACAGTCCCGGGGACCACGGATAATGCCAGACCTGATATACTGCTTTTTTTGATAAATGATCTTCTCTGCATGTTGGATATTCAAAGTTCCCTCCTTCGCTTAAATGCTTCGGAGGACAAGTGCTGTTCACTGCTCAATGACAAAGGGCTTCGACTGCCTGCCGTCCGAAAGGCGGGCGCTCAGCCTGACATAGGGTTCAATGTTGTCCTGTAAACTATTAATCATCAATTTTTGAACCAACTAACCAATTTGCAAAACTGTCATATTGAGCGCAGTCGAAATAAAAGTTTTGCAAATATTTCCATCCCTGCCCCAGAACCGCTTACCGCCACTCCTTTGCTTAAAGGCTTTGGAGGGCGTGTACTGCTTACTGCTTACCTGCAAGGGCTTCGACTGCGCTCAGCCAGACATCCTGCCCCTCCTACGCCTGTGGTTTCGGAGGACAAGTGCTGTTCACTGCTCAATGACAAAGGGCTTCGACTGCCTGCCGTCCGACAGGCGGCGCTCGGCCTGACATAGGGTTCAATGTTGTCCTGTAAACTATTAATCATGGATTTTGAACCAACTAACCAATTTGCAAAACTGTCATATTGAGCGCAGTCGAAATAAAAGTTTTGCAAATATTTCAATCCCTGCCCCAGAACCGCTTACCGCCACTCCTTTGCTTCAAGGCTTTGGAGGGCGTGTACTGCTTACTGCTTACCTGCAAGGGCTTCGACTGCGCTCAGCCAGACATCCTGCCCCTCCTACGCCTGTGGTTTCGGAGGGCAAGTGCTGTTCACTGCTTACCTGCAAGGGCTTCGACTGCGCTCAGCCAGACATCCTGCCCCTCCTGCGCCTGCGGCCTCGGATGGCAGACACTATTTACTGTTCACTGTTCACTGTTCACTGTTCACTGTTCACTGTTCACTGTTCACAGACAAAGCTAAGGTATGAAGTATTTTAGGAATTAAGCGTGCCACAGATGGATTGCGCTACGAATCGGATGGATTGAGTAAGGATAATCGTTTGAGGGAGTTGTTGTTATACAGCGGGGAGCCTCTCTATGGCGTGGTTGACTGCTAATTGGATATATACAGGTAGCCCTGGTGTTTCTGCCGGAGGTCGTGCAGCGTAATGATATAGAAATAGATCCCAGACGCCAGACCGGCTGGTTGTTGTATCACCCCATTTCGGTTGGATTGCCCGTCAAAGTCATTCCGGTAATTATCCTGGGAAAAAACCAGGACCCCGTACCGGTTGAATATCTGCAGGGAATTGCCGGGCGATTTCTCAATCCCGTCCAGGACCAGCAGATCATTGGCACCGTCCCCGTTGGGTGTCATAAAATAATTGGCCAGTTCAACGGTCTCGTAGCTTTCCAGCGCATCATCATTCCCCCCGATGGTAAGGATCTCATATTCGTCCGGGACAAACAGGGCTGACGTCACGGTCCCATACGCCAGTCCGCCTGTGACTGCTGTATTGCCGAGGTTGACCCATTGCTGTGTTTCCTTGTTCCAGCCAGCCACTTTCAGGTCGCTCAGGTAATCCCCCAATGCGGGGATGTCGCTGTATCCGTCCCAGCTCAGCGTAACAAAGGAAGGCACATTACTTTCGAGTCGCCAGAATTCCTTAGTGCTGACGGACATATGGTCTGCTGCCCGTTTTTGGGTATTGAAAATGGCGTCCAGGCTTTTGGAATTGTTGGGGTCTTCAAAGAAATAGGCACATTTTGCCATGGAATTGATGGCAACGGAGGCGATGGTCAAAGGCCGCAAGCGATCTGCATCCCCCACCGGGAAAACAAACTCGGGTTTAAGGGTCATGGCCGCATACCCGTCGACTTTGGAAACACTGCTCTCCCCGGTATAGAATGAGTTATCGTAAAAGTTTGAAGAGATCAGGGTTCCGCTCCGTGGCGTGCGGATATCCCCGGTGATCAGGTTCCCGTTGTTGTTGACCCCGATAGATGTTTCCAGTACCAGGCAATCCTCGACCGCTACTTCCGCATCGTAAAAAACAGGGGAATAGGTGCCGGATATAGTCAGGCGGCCGGTATCTGTATAAAAACCTACCAACCCCCGGTTCTGGTCAAATGCAGCGGTATTGATCAGGTTGAGGTGGAAACCTACCTGTGCCGTTTCATGGAGCTGCATGTTGCCATAATTACGGACGGCATCCTGTGCCATGCCCTGCAACGGGCACAACAGGGGGATAAATATCAGATATGAAAGGCTCGACTTCATAGAATATCGTTTCAGTACGGCTTAAGGCCTCCTGCGCAGCCATACGGCCACCCGGGCATTTTTAATATCCCCATTTTCCAGGACGGTCCTGAATCCGATGCTGGTCCCGGCCGGGACTGCTACCGGGGCGGCGAGTAATTGGGTATATACAATATTGTCCGCGGTACCGCTGGCCACGAAGGTGTACAGGTTTGTATTGGTCTGGGAGTTGGTGACGGCCATCACCACGCTGTCCCCGAAATTGCTTTCATCGGCATTAAAACTCACGGCGTAGATTTCCCAGGCTTCCGGCATCGGTATCCCTATCTGGCCATCACTTTCTGCTCCAAATGACCATTCCAGCTTATCATTGCCCAGTTTGCCCTTATTCTCCGCCCAGATCACCAATTTTTCATAGACATTTATATAGGCACCACCATCCGAGCCAACCGTAACGGAATTATTGGCATTGGCAGAGACCACCCGGGCTGTTTGGGAGGTGCTTGCCTCATTGGTATAGGTTATGACGCCCGTGGAAGTGTTCTGGCTCAGATTTGTGACGGTATCGGGTCCGGCCGGCCCTTGCGGCCCGGTGGCACCTTGTGGTCCTGCGGGTCCCATAGGTCCTGCGGGTCCCTGAGCACCATCGACGCCATCGGCACCTGCATCTCCTTTATCTCCTTTAGGTCCTTGTGGACCATCGGCACCTGTATCTCCTTTAGCCCCCTGCGGTCCTTGAGCGCCGTCTGCACCATCATTACCATCTATACCATCGGCACCATCTACACCAGGATCTCCTTTAGGCCCCTGCGGTCCTTGTGGTCCTTGCGCACCATCAGCGCCATCAGCACCATCAACTCCCGCAGGTCCTTGCGGTCCATCGGCACCTGTGTCTCCTTTAGGCCCTTGTGGTCCGTCTGCACCTGCAGGTCCTTGGGGACCATCAGCACCTGTATCTCCTTTAGCCCCCTGCGGTCCCGAGGGACCTTCATCACCCTGGTCACCCTTATCTCCTTTTGGTCCTTGCGCACCATCAGCGCCATCTGCACCTTCGACCTCCGCAGGTCCTTGAGGTCCGTCAGTACCTTGTGGTCCGTGTGCACCCTGCAGGTCCTTGCGGACCATCAGCACCTGTGTCTCCTTTAGGCCCCTGCGGTCCTTGAGCGCCGTCTGCACCTGCAGGTCCTTGTGGACCGTCAATACCCTGAGGTCCTTGAGCGCCATCTGCACCATCATTACCATCTATACCATTTATGCCGGGATCGCCCTTAGGTCCTTGCGCACCATCGGCACCTGTGTCACCTTTAGGTCCCTGTGGTCCGTCTGCACCTGCAGGTCCTTGGGGACCATCAGCACCTGTATCTCCTTTAGCCCCCTGCGGTCCTTGCGTCTGCACCTGCAGGTCCTTGAGGTCCGTCAATACCTTGTGGTCCCTGTGGACCTGTATCCCCGGTCCGTCTCCCTTCATGCCTTGTGGTCCTTGGGGACCTTGCGCACCATCTGCACCTGTGTCTCCCTTAGGCCCTTGTGGTCCGTCTGCACCTGCAGGTCCTTGGGGACCATCTGCACCATCATTACCATCTACGCCATCGGTACCTTGCGGATCCTTATGGACCCTGCGGATCTGAGCCCTTAGGTCCTATGACCGTCATCCACCTCGGTCTACCCGTGATCTCCTTTAGGCCCTTGTGGCCTCCGCCATCTGCACCTGCAGGTCCTTGGGGACCATCAGCACCTGTATCTCCTTTAGCTCCCTGCGGTCCTTGCGGACCTACGGAGCCTGTGGATCCCGAAGGGCCCTGCGGGCCCGAGGGACCTGTCATCACCCTGGTCACCCTTATCTCCTTTTGGTCCTTGCGCACCATCAGCGCCATCTGCACCATACTCCCTTAGGTCCTTGTGGTCCGTCAATCCCTGAGGTCCTTGCGGACCATCGGCACCTGTATCTCCTTTAGCCCTTTGGTCCTTGCGTCGACCTACGGCGCCTGTGATCCTGAGGTCCCTGTGGGCCCGAGGACCTTCATCACCCTGGTCTCCTTTATCGCCTTTTGGTCCTTGCGGCGCCTCGCACCATCGGCACCTGTGTCTCCTTTGAGGCCCTTGTGGTCCGTCTGCACCTGCAGGTCCTTTGGGACCATCTGCACCTGTATCCGGGTCTCCTTTAGGCCCCTGCGGTCCTTGAGCGCCGTCTGCACCATCATACCACTGCAGCGTCCTTGAGCGCCATCTGCACCATCTCCATTATGCCATCTGTACCATTTATGCCGGGATCTGCCCTTAGGTCCTTGCGGACCATCAGCACCTGTGTCTCCTTTAGGCCCTTGTGGTCCGTGCGCACCATCGGCGCCATCAGCACCTGTATCTCCTTTAGCTCCCTGCGGTCCTTGCGGACCTACGGAGCCTGTGGATCCCGAAGGGCCCTGCGGGCCCGAGGGACCTGATCACCCTGTCACCCTTACCCCTGCAGGTCCTTGAGCGCCATCGGCACCAGTATCTCCTTTAGGTCCTTGCGGCCCGTCGGCTCCTGTCACCCTGGTCGCCCTTGCACCTAGGTCCTTGCGCACCGTCTACACCATCTACACCTGTATCGCCTTTAGGTCCTTGTGGACCATCGGCACCTGTGTCTCCTTTAGGCCCTTGTGGTCCGTCTGCACCTGCAGGTCCTTGGGGACCTGTCATCACCCTGGTCACCCTTATCTCCTTTTGGTCCTTGCGCACCATCAGCGCCATCAGCACCATCATTACCATCTACGCCGTCGGTACCATTTGTGCCGGGATCGCCCTTAGGTCCTTGCGGTCCATCGTCCCCTTTATCCCCTTTATAACCTTTAGGTCCCTCGTCACCTGTATCACCTTTGGGCCCCTGCGGTCCCTGTGGGCCATCGTCTCCTTTATCGCCTTTAGGTCCTTGGGCACCATCGGCTCCTGTATCTCCTTTTGGTCCCTGGGCACCATCGACACCATCGGCACCTGTGTCTCCTTTATCGCCTTTTGGTCCCTGGGCACCGTCGACGCCATCTGCACCATCATTACCATCTATACCATCGGTACCATCTACACCGGGATCTCCTTTAGGTCCTTGTGGTCCGTCCTGCACCTGCAGGTCCTTGGGGACCGTCCGCACCGGTAGCTCCCGTGTCACCATTGTCACCTGTGTCTCCTTTAGGGCCCTGCGCACCATCAGCGCCATCTGCCACCTCCAGGTCCTTGTGGACCATCAGCACCTGTGTCTCCTTTAGGTCCTTGTGGGCCACCTGTATCACCCTGTCGCCTTCTGCCTTTAGGTCCTTGCGGCACCATCAGCACCATCGGCACCTGTGTCTCCTTTAGGCCCTTGTGGTCCGTCTGCACCTGCAGGTCCTTGGGCACCATCAGCACCTGTATCTCCTTTAGCCCCCTGCGGTCCTTGAGCGCCGTCTGCACCTGCAGGTCCTTGTGGACCATCAGCACCTGTGTCACCTTTGGGCCCTTGCGGACCTTGAGCGCCGTCTGCACCATCATTACCATCTACACCATCGGTCCCTTTATCTCCTTTTGGCCCCTGCGGACCTCAGCGCCATCGGCACCTGTGTCTCCTTTAGGTCCTTGTGGCACCTGAGTCCTGCGCACCATCGGCACCTGTGTCTCCTTTAGGCCCTTGTGGTCCGTCTGCACCTGGTCACCTTTATCTCCTTTTGGTCCCTGCGCACCATCAGCGCCATCGGCACCTGTGTCTCCTTTGGGCTCCTTGTGGTCCGTCCTGCTCCTACCCTGCAGGTCCTTGGGGACCATCGGCTCCTGTATCTCCTTTTGGTCCCTGGGCACCATCGGCACCTGTGTCTCCTTTGGGTCCTTGTGGTCCGTCTGCACCTGCAGGTCCTTGGGGACCATCAGCACCTGTATCTCCTTTAGCCCCTTGCGGACCTACGGAGCCTGTGGATCCCGAGGGCCCTGCGGGCCCGAGGGACCTGCATCACCCTGGTCACCCTTATCTCCTTTTGGTCCCTGGGCACCATCGGCACCATCCGTACCCGCAGGTCCTATGCTGGTCCCTCTAGGTCCTTGCGGTCCATCGGCACCTGTGTCTCCTTTAGGCTCCTTGTGCCGTCTGCACCTGGGGACCTTGCGCACCATCGGCACCTGTGTCTCCTTTAGGTCCTTGAGCGCCATCTGCACCTCAGTCCTTCATGCCATCCCATGCAGGTCCTTGTGGACCATCAGCACCTGTGTCTCCTTTAGCCCCTTGCGGTCCTTGCGGACCTACGGAGCCTATTGCTCCCGTGTCACCTTTATCTCCTTTTGGTCCCTGTGCACCATCGACGCCATCTGCGCCATCTGCCCCCGCCGGGCCGCGGAGGCTGGAAGTGGTAAACGTGGATCCATCCGAATACCGGATGGTAATGGTTCCGTTGCTGTTGCTGGTAAAGGTAAATTTCCCGGGGGCGGCCCCATTGCAGAGGTTGGACCATGCAGACCCGTTATAGTAGTAAACACACTTTGCTTCGGTGTTATAGACCAGCGCACCGCGGAGCGGTTGGATCTGCTGCATCTGGTATTCCGTGACCCTTGTGAGTACAAAGGCCTTCTGGCTGCTTTCCAGCTCTATGATGGAGGCAGCGTCTATGCGGTTCGGGTTTTCCCCTATCTTAACCTGGGCGGATACAACACCCCCGGCCAGGACAAGCAGTATACAATAAAATTTGGTCAGGTTCATGGTATTAAGATTTGGGCAAATGCTTAATTGTTCCAAATCTACAATACAAACAGCTGACTGCTAATAAATTGTTGTCAAATGCAAATGGCGTGTTGTGTGCAGCAATTTCCGGTCGGAACACCGCCAAAACAGGTACTTAATCGATAGGATGCGAGGTAGGAATTACCTGTCTAAATACAGGAATCCCTGGTATTCGTACCCCAGGTCGTCCAGGGTCACCAGGTAAAAATAGACCCCTTCCGGCAGTCCTTTTTCGCGGTTGATGACCCTATTGTTCAGGTTGGACACCCCCCCGAATTCATCTGTATAATTGACCATTTCAAACACTTTTAACCCGGTCCGGTCAAAGATCCGTACGCTGTTGTTGGGTGACAGCTCCAGCTCCGGGATGATCAGCACGTCATTGAACCCGTCCCCGTTGGGAGTAAGCAGGTAATTGCTCAGGGTAAGGATATCGGTCGCTTCCGCCCGGCTGCCAAACGTAATGATCTCGTAGTCATCCGGTGTAAATACTGTGCTGCTGACCATCCCCATCCCCAGGTCGCCCGCCACCGGTTCATTGCCAAGCTCCAGCCAGCTCTCCGCCGATTTGCTCCAGCCCATGATGGTGACCTGGCCGACATCCGTAGCGATCGCCCCCAGGTTGCTGTTGCCGTTCCAGGTCAGCGTTATTGTGGCCGGGACACTGCCCTCCAGGCGCCAGAATTCAACGGTGCTGATACTGCCGATATCCCGGGGCTTTATGGCGGTATTAAACGGCTGAAAAGTGGAGGGGTTGTCCGGGTTTTCCCGGAAATACGCGCAGCGGGCCACGGTATTGATCCCTTCGGATCGCAGGATCAGCGGGCGGAGCTGGGCCGCATCCCCCACCGGGAAGATAAATTCGGACTGGCCGGCTACCGTGGCATAGCCGTTGATCTTGGACCCGTCGCCATCCCCCACATAGAAGGCATCCGCCCCGAAATTAAAGGCGATGGCCGGAGTTGCCCGGGGTGCCCGGAAATCACCGCTGATAAAGTTGAGGTTGTTGGCCGTGGTCAGCGGGGTGCTGAGGTCCACCCCCGCGTCGTTTGCTACCTCTGTATCAAAAAGGGCAGGGGGGAAGGCCCCCGAAACGGACAGTGCCGCCTCCCCGTAAAAACCGGCCAGCCCCAGGTTCTCGTCAAAAGGCCCGTCATTGATCAGGTTGGTATGGAACCCGATCTGCCCCTCCCCATGGATGCGGAAGTTGCCGCTGTTATACAGCGCGGTCTGGGCATTTGTCCAGCCGGCAGTAAGCAGTAGCAGGATGCAGTATAATTTTTTCATGTTACCGGATTAGTTGCCATTCAGTCCCGTCACTTTGCAGCCAGAGCACTTCCCGGCCCCGGGTGGTTTGTACCGCGTTATTCGCCATATCCCGGTAGGGCCGGTTCAGTTGGGTACCCCTGACCGAGAAGTCTTTTATCACATAGATCCGGCCCTGGTTCCCGGCACTGGCAGCCGGCAGGTTCACCTGGCTCACCCCGGCATCCAATATCAGCGTATAATCAGAATCAGTCAGCGTTACCGTACCTGCAGATTCGCGGCGGATGGGTTGAATTGATAAGCTACCTGAACTGGATTTCAACGGTGTTGTTGATGTATACCATTGAACAACACCTCCAATTGTCCTTAATATTTCACCCTCACCGCCGGGTTCAATTTTTGTTGGTGTTACCGCGGCGTCTTTTAGTTCGATTCACCAACGGAATCCGCTTGTAATTCCCCTGAGCCTATGGCGTCTAATCCAATATCCCCCTGGGTAATAGAATTATCAAAGATCTGACCTGCGGGGCCACCTGTAATACCACCAACCGCGATTTTTGAACCTGAAATGGCGCCGTCGGCTATCTTTGCAGCGGTAATAGTTCCATCTGCTATTTTAGCGGCAGTTATCGCATTATTAGTTATATCAAGTCGGCTACCTGGCGTTCCGTTACCTGCAAATAGACTTGTAGTGCTAAGGCTAGTGCTTGCAACAGAGAGGTCAAAATCATTACCGTTTGGTGTTATCGTTACCGAGCCATCTCCTGATGTAATATCCTGAATTTCATTCGCAGGATCAGCGTCTGCATCATCAACATTCAAAGCGGCCAGCTCGGCATCGGTGGCCAAGGCACTCAGGTTTGCTATAGCTGGATTCCCATTTTCAATGGCTATGGTAAGATTTGAACCGGAAAGTATTGCGCTTGTTAGGTTCTGGTTATCAGTACCTGCTGCAACAGAGAGGTCAAAATCATTACCGTTTGGTGTTATCGTTACCGAGCCATCTCCTGATGTAATATCCTGAATTTCATTGGCAGGATCAGCGTCTGCATCATCAACATTCAAAGCGGCCAGCTCGGCATCGGTAGCCAAGGCACTCAGGTTTGCTATAGCTGGATTCCCATTTTCAATGGCTATGGTAAGATTTGAACCGGAAAGTACTGCGCTTGTTAGGTTCTGGTTATCTGTCACCCGCTGCAACAGAGAGGTCAAAATCATTACCGTTTGGTGTTATCGTTACCGAGCCATCTCCTGATGTAATATCCTGAATTTCATTTGCAGGATCAGCGTCTGCATCATCAACGTTCAAAGCGGCCAGCTCGGCATCGGTAGCCAAAGCACTCAGGTTTGCTATAGCTGGATTCCCATTTTCAATGGCTATGGTAAGATTTGAACCGGAAAGTACTGCGCTTGTTAGGTTCTGGTTATCAGTACCTGCTGCAACAGAGAGGTCAAAATCATTACCGTTTGGCGTTATCGTTACCGAGCCATCTCCTGATGTAATATCCTGAATTTCATTGGCAGGATCAGCGTCTGCATCATCAACATTCAAAGCGGCCAGCTCGGCATCGGTAGCCAAGGCACTCAGGTTTGCTATAGCTGGATTCCCATTTTCAATGGCTATGGTAAGATTTGAACCGGAAAGTACTGCGCTTGTTAGGTTCTGGTTATCTGTACCTGCTGCAACAGAGAGGTCAAAATCATTACCGTTTGGTGTTATCGTTACCGAGCCATCTCCTGATGTAATATCCTGAATTTCATTTGCAGGATCAGCGTCTGCATCATCAACGTTCAAAGCGGCCAGCTCGGCATCGGTAGCCAAAGCACTCAGGTTTGCTATAGCTGGATTCCCATTTTCAATGGCTATGGTAAGATTTGAACCGGAAAGTACTGCGCTTGTTAGGTTCTGGTTATCAGTACCTGCTGCAACAGAGAGGTCAAAATCATTACCGTTTGGTGTTATCGTTACCGAGCCATCTCCTGATGTAATATCCTGAATTTCATTGGCAGGATCAGCGTCTGCATCATCAACGTTCAAAGCGGCCAGCTCGGCATCGGTAGCCAAAGCACTCAGGTTTGCTATAGCTGGATTCCCACTTTCAATGGCTATGGTAAGATTTGAACCGGAAAGGACAGCGCTTGTTAGGTTCTGGTTATCTGTACCTGCTGGAACAGAGAGGTCAAAATCATTACCTGTGGGTGTTATCGTGACTGATCCATCACCTGATGTAATATCCTGAATTTCATTAGCAGGATCTGCATCCGCATCATCAACTGACAGGGCCGCCACCTCGGCGTCAGTTGCAAAACCGATCAAGATCCAATGGGGGCTGTAACGTTGCCCCTTCCGCTATGTTCAGGGAGGTCCCCGACAATGTAAAGCTGGTGATCAGCTCATCATTGGGATTGGACGCACCTCCGAGCGAGATTCCATCGATCTCCGTCTGCAGTTCCTCGATCGCTGCCTGGACATCCTCACTTGTCGTATTACCAGTAGGCTCAAAAGTGACATCCACCGCAGCAGGGTTGGAAGCTGCCGGCGGTAAATCCGCCCATACTACTGTTCCCGTCGCATCTGTGCTGAGGAATTGTTCCGTTTGAGTGGAGGGTTCAATTTTAAGGGGGGTAACGGCAGCATTCAGTATTTTATCCGTCTCCACCGCATCATTGCCAATATCAATAGGGCTGATAGTCCCATCCGTTATCTTTGTTGAAGAGATTGATCCGTCAGCTACACTGAATTCATTTCCTGCGGTACCATCGCCCTGGATCGTTATCTGATCCGCAAGTTCGGTACTTCCCCCGCTACCAGTGGGGGCATCCACCCAAGCTACAGCACCAGTGGCATCAGTGCCGAGAAGCTGCCCGTTGGTTGCGGAGGGCTGAATTTTAACCGGGGTGATCCCGGCATCTGCTACCGTATAAGGATCTCCGCCAACCCCCGTCCCAGAAATTGTTGAAGGGTCAAAAATCTGCAGAGCCCCCTGCCGGTGGAAGGTCCGCCCAAACCACATTACCGGCCGCATCAGTATTTAAATACTGTCCGTTAGTAAGAGAAGGCTGAATTTTAACCGGTGTGATTCCGCCATCAGCAACCTGGAATTCGTCTCGTGCAGCACCCGTTCCCGTTATTGTGACCTGGTCCGCCAGTTCGGTACTGCCCCGTGTCCTGCACCCAAGATAGGTGTCAGGTCAATGGTATTGCCATTTTCAATCGTAATCTCATTGCCATCAAGGCTTAGGGTCTGGTCGTCCGTACCCGTACCGGTTAACCCATTCAGGTCTACCTGG